>CAVTUG010000008.1:0-657439 GCA_963737865.1 uncultured Actinomycetota bacterium
TGTTCTGTTGACGCCTGGTTCGTTACGTATTGCTGAGCTGAACGGCACGCATTTCGACATCCCCGAGCCCGCGCTGCGCATCGAAGCCATGATCGCCCCGACGAACGACGGCGGCATCTACTACACCCCGCCGACCGAGGACTGGAGCCGCCCAGGGCAGATGTGGTGGGCACCCGGCGAGGGCGTCGACGACTTCTCGACCTGGAAAGAGCTGACCACGATCTACCACGAGGGCGTGCCTGGTCACCACCTGCAGGTGGCGCAGACGGTGTTCCTCAGCGAATCACTGAACCGCTGGCAGCGGCTGATGTCCTGGGTCTCGGGACACGGCGAGGGCTGGGCGCTCTACGCCGAGCGGCTCATGGACGAACTCGGGTACCTGTCCGATCCTGGCAACAAGCTCGGCATGCTCGACGCCCAGTTGCTGCGCGCGTGCCGGGTCGTGGTCGATCTCGGCGTGCACGCCGAGATCCCGATCCCGGCTGACTCGCCGTGGCATCCCGGTGAGGCGTGGAATGCCTCGCTCGTCTGGGAGTTCCTGCGCTCCCGCGTGCAGACCGACGACAAGATGCTCCGGTTCGAGGTCGACCGCTACCTGGGCTGGCCCGGTCAGGCGTCGTCGTACAAGCTCGGCGAGCGGATCTGGCTGAGCGCGCGCGACGACGTCCGCCCGCGCCAGGGAGCCGCCTTCGACCTGAAGCAGTTCCACAGCAAGGCACTGGCGCTCGGCTCGATCGGCCTCGACCCCCTCCGCGAGGCGCTCGCTCGTTTCTAAAACCGACCCGACCCCTTCGGCCCGACCCCTTCGGCCCGGGTCGTTCGGCCAGAGTCGTTCCGCGAGGCGCTCGCTCGTTTAGGGCCGGTCCGAGCCCTCGGCTCGACCCGCTCCGCTACGTGCTCGCTCGCTTAGGGCCTGCCCGAGCCCTCGGCTCGACCCGCTCCGCTACGTGCTCGCTCGCTTAGGGCCGGTCTGAGCCCTCGGCTTGACCCGCTCCGCTACGTGCTCGCTCGCTTAGGGCCGGTCCGAGCCCTCGGCTCGATCGGCCTCGACCCGCTCCGCGGCGCGCTCGCTCGCTCGTTTTAAGGGCCTGCCCAATTTTTTTCGGTGCCCGGATCGGGCGCGTGCCGGCGCTTGCCGGGCGCTTGCCGACGCCCGAATCCCTGCTGTGCGTGCGATCTGCGACTAGCTGTGCGAACAGCGGATACAGTGTGCAGAGACCTGCACGCCGATGTGGAGCCGGTGTGTAACGCAGATCACGAAACTATCTGCGAGCGGACGGCGTCTTACATAGTGATCGCGACGTACACGGTACGTAAGCACATTACGCAAACGTTCGCATCACTACACCTGGTGTCAGCCAAAGCCCCCGGGCTGACACCGCCAGCTCAGCCAGCTGAGCCCCCGGTTACCCCCCCGTGGCCGGCCCAGCTCGGCTGGAGCGCCTGGCGGACTCCCCCCACCGCCAGGCCTGCTGGCTGGTCGAAGCCCCCGTTGCGGCCAGCCAGCACATACTCGCCCCGCCGCCCCAATAGGGGCGGCGGGGTTTTCCATCCCTGACCTGCGATCCCCCACCTCGGCACCCCCGGCACCCCCGGCACCCCCGGCACCCCCGGCACCCCCGGCACCCCCGGCACCCCCACCCCGGCACGGGGTCGGCCCGTTTCGGTGCCGGTCCGCTGGCAGGTTCCAGCGGTATGTCCTGACTTACTGTTGTTGCGGCGGGATGACCGACAGCACCATGGTCCCACTTACTGTCATCAGGACAGCAGTAAGTAGGACCATGGTGCTGTTGAACCCAGGCTGACTACAGCAGCATGGGCCTACCTGCTGCTCACCGACCTCGGCCGACCAACTCACCGGGGCGCGGATCGAGCAGGGCCGGGCGGGCCGGATGCCGACGCGAGCAGGGCCGGGCGCGGGCCGAGGGGGGATTTGACGGGTTTGGTCAGGTGAGCAGGAGGCTGCGGATGCGCTTGCCGGCGATCAGGAGACCCGCGCAGCCCAGGATCAGCAGATACACCACGCTGATGAGGAGGCCGGGGCCGACGACGCCGAGGGTCAGGCCGCGTAGCAGCACGATGCCCTGGTAGAGCGGGGTGCACTCGACGAGGATCTGGATCGCTCTCGGATACACGCCCAGCGGGTAGAACGTCGTGGAGAACAAGAACATCGGCAGCGTCGCGAGCATCACGAACTCGAAGTGCTGCCAGCTTTTCATGAAAGTGGTCGCTGCCATGCCAGCGGCGGCGGCCGCGAACCCGATTAGCAGAGCGCCGGGGACGTCGAAAACCGCCCAGATGGAGTGGACCAGTCCCATCCCGAGCATGACGATCATGAAGGCGACCGCATAGATGCCGCCACGGATCAGTGCCCAGCCGACTTCGCCCAGCGCGACCTCGTCGGCGCGGATTGGAGTCGCCAGGACGGCGTCGTAGAGCTTCGCGTACTTGAGGCGGAAGAAGAGATTGAACGTCGAGTCGGCCACGGCACCATTCATCGCTGAAGTCGCGAGCAGGGCGGGGGCGACAAAGCTCGTGAAGCCGACGGGGTGACCGCTCGGGCCGGTGACAGTCCCGACCAGCTTGCCGATGCCGACGCCGATGGAGAGCAAGTAGAACAAGGGCTCGAAGAAACCCGAGATCAGCATCCCCCACGTGTGCCGATAGACCCTGGCGTGCCGCTCGATCAGGCGTGTGCTGCCCTTGCCCCCTAGGCCGAGGCGGCTCGCGCGGAGCATCGCCGGGGGGAGGATGCGAAGCTGGATGGCTTGGGCTAGCTCAGGCATAGAGCCTCCGGCGGTACGTCTTGCGGCCCGCGTAGACGCCGGCGAACGCGATCGCGACCAGGTAGACGACATGGCCGACCGACGGCCAGAGTGTCGCGGTGCCGAGACTCAGCGAGCGGCACAGCTCTACTCCGTGCCACAGCGGGGTGACGTAAGCAAGCGGCCGGATGACTGCCGGCAGCTGAGTCACTGGGAAGAAGGTTCCGGAGAACAGGAACAGCGGTATCAGGCCGAACCGGAACAACAGGGCGAACGAGTTCTCCTTCTGACAGGAGATCGCGTAGGCCTCGATCGGTGTCGCGAAGGCGAGCCCCGTGAGGATGGCGACCGGCCACGCGAGGATGATCCAGGGTGACCTGACGGCGCCGAAAGCCGCGATCACGATCAGGAACACCCCTGAGTTCACCATCAGCCGCATAGTGGTGAAGATCAGATGGCCGTAGAGCAGGTCGGTGGGCGACAGCGGGGAAGCGATCGCGGCCTGGTAGGTCTTCAGCCACTTCACCGAGCCGAAGACCGGATAGGTTGACTCGCTCATCGCCAGTTGCATCGCCGAAGCCGCAAGCAGTCCGGGGGCCAGAAACGCGAGATAGCTGACGCCGCCGAGGCTGGCGGTGCCACGGGCGTCCACCAGCGTGCCGAGGCCGAGGCCGAGCGCGCCCAGATACAGGACGGGGTTGAGTATGTCCGAGTAGACCGAGCCCTTCCACGTCCTGCGGTAGTTGGTCAGCCAGAACTTGAACTGCCTGACCGCATAGGCCTGGCCGAGGGCGAACTGGCCGGTTTGGGCAGTCTCGGTCATCAGTCCTCCAGCCGGCGACCGGTCAGCCGCAGGAAGACGTCCTCTAGCGTGCTCCGGCGGACCAGCGAGGTCTCCGGGTCGAGCCCGGTGCCCCTGGCCTCGTCCAGGGTCGCGTCGCCGTCGTCGGTATAGAGCAGAATCCGGTCAGCGAGCACCTCGATCCGCTCGGCTCCGACGTCGGCCAGCTTGTCGGCCGCCTGCTCTTGCTCATCCAGCGCGAATCTGAGCTCGAGGACCTCGCTCGTGCAATACCGGCTGATCAGCTCGCGCGGCGAGCCCTCGGCGGCGATCTTGCCGCTGTCCATGACCACAAGGCGATCGCAGAGCTGCTCGGCCTCGTCCATGTAGTGCGTCGTCAGCACCAGCGTGACGCCCTGCTGCTTGAGGCGGTACAGCCGGTCCCAGACCACGTGCCTGGCCTGCGGGTCAAGGCCGGTGGTCGGCTCGTCGAGCAGCAGGATCTCCGGCTCGCTGATCAGCGAGCGCGCGATTGTGAGCCGGCGCTTCATCCCGCCTGACAACGGATCGACCTGATCGTCGGCGCGCTCGGCCAGCTGCACGAAGTCGAGCAGCCTGGCTGTGCGCTCCCTGATCACGTCTCGCCGCAGCCCGAAGTAGCGGCCGTAGACGAGCAGGTTCTCGCGCACAGTCAGGTCGACGTCGAGTGTGTCCTCCTGCGGAACGACGCCGAGCCGCGCCCTGATCGCCGGGCCGTCCCTGACCGGGTCCATGCCGAGAATGGACAGCTCTCCGCCGGACGGCGGCGACACGCACCCGATCATGCGCATCGTCGACGACTTACCTGCGCCGTTGGGTCCGAGGAAGCCGAACACCTCGCCCCGGCTCAGCTCAAAGTCAATGCCCGCGACAGCGGTGAACTCGCCGAACTTCTTGGTCAGACCCCTGGCCCGGATCAGGATCTCGTGCTCAGCCACGCCCGCGACCCTACCTGGCGGGTCTGACATTGTCCGAACAGATTTCGCTTGCGCAGGGCCTGGCCACCTATCGAGCAAACTACACATTGCACCCAGAACATCACGATAGGTTACGCAGTTCGCTATGCCGTCCAACATCGGCATGCGCGAATCACTGGCTGAGACCACGTATCGCGGTCAGCACGGTAATCTTGCGCTCGATGCTTTCGATGCCCGACTACGCGGGTAGCACCGCGAGGTGTCGCAAAAGACAGTGATGCAATCGAACGGAGGCCACCTCGGTGGATAGTGCCCGGAGACTCTATCTGCGCTTCAGGCATCTCATCCATGAGGGCGCGAAGTTCGGTGTCGTCGGCATCATCGGTGTCATCATCACCGACGGCGGCACTAACCTGCTGAAGTCTCACAGCACGATGGGCTGGCTCAGCGCAACCGCCATCGCCACGGTCGCGGCGACGGCCTTCGCCTACGTTGCCAGCCGCTACTGGACCTTCCGGCACCGCGAGCGGACGACCGTGCATAAGGAAACGGTGCTGTTCTTCGCGTTCAACGGAGTCGGGCTGCTGATTCAGCTGGCCTGCGTAGGCTTCGTCGTGCATGTGCTCGGCATGACTGACAAGCTGCCGGCGAACGTCGGCCTGCTGGTCGGCATCGGGCTTGGCACGATCTTCCGCTGGTTCTCCTACCGCAAGTGGGTCTGGACCGACAAGCCCTCGGCTCCCACCGTCGACCACGAGTCGCTTGAGCCAGTACTAGCGCCGGTCGCGAGTTCTACCAGCTCGAGCAGCTCGACCAGTGGCAGCCAGGTCGGAAAGCCGCATTGAGCGGTGGCCGCACCGCCACCCCGGCGTCCCGGGCGGCGCTATCGGTCACAATCGCGTACCGGCGGTTTCGCCAGCAGATTCATGAGGGCGCCAAATTCCTGATCGTTGGCGGCATCGGGCTGATTGTCGTCTTGGTCGGCTCCTATGGCTTTCATTTCGAACTCGGGCTGGGAAAGTTCACCTCGGTCACTATCGCCACCGTCGTGGCCACGGTGGCGACTTTCCTTGGTAATCGCTACTGGAGTTTCCGGCACCGCCAAGGTGCCGGAGCCCGGAGCGAGACGATTACCTTCTTCCTGCTCAACGGCGTCGGACTGATCATCCAGTACGCCTGCATCGGCCTGATCAACGACATGCTCGGCTTGTCGGGAAGGTTCTGGTACACGGTCGCGAACCTCGTCGGCGTCGGCATCGGAACGCTGTTCAGGTTCTGGTCCTATCGCAAGTGGATCTGGGTGCCGCCCGAGGTACACCTGGCCAGGCTCCGCCGAGGCCGGCACCGTCAGGGCCGACCCGACCTACGCGAGGCAGCCGCCGACCCGGCGCTGGGGAAAGTTGCGCCGGGAGTTGCGCTGGGCGCGCTCGGGTCGGCCCCGGACGCGGCGGGCCTTGCCGCGCCCAGTCCTGATGCGCCGATTCTCGCCGCACCCGGCGCAGTTGCACCTGGTCTCCTGCGGCCGCAGGTCGCGAGCGATCCACGGCCGACCCGGTCCTGATCAGCCCGCGACAGCAGCAGGAAGGGCCAAAGGGGCGCTCCGGACCTGGTGCGGGGGGCGTCCCGGCAGCTGAGGTCAAGTGCGGGGGGCGTCCCGGCAGCTGAGGTCAGGTGCGGCAGCCGCCGGAGTGCGCGGTCAGGCCGGCGATGGAGATCGAAAGGACCTTGCCGGCCTCGCGGGGGGTGAGCCCCTTGGTGGCCACGAGTCGCTGAATGACGTGCTGCTCGCGGGAGCGGGTCAGGCTCGGGAACTCCAGCGGGTCGTAGGCCGATGGTGCCTGCACCAATCCCGCGAGGACTGCGGCCTGCGGCCATGTCATCTGCCGTGGCCGAACGCCGAAGTATCCGCAACTCGCAGCCTGCAGCCCGTAGAACCCGTGCCCGAAGTACACGATCGCCTCGTACATGCGCAGGACCTGCGGGTCGGTGTAGGAGTACTTGAGCTTGATGGCCAGCGCGATCTGCTTGATCTCGATCGGAATGCCGCCCTGGCCAGGGGTGTACAGGAGCTTGGCCAGCTGCTGGTACAGCGTCGCGCCGCCTTGATCGCCGCCGCCCGTCAGGCCAGCGAACAGCACCCGGCCGATCGCGATCGGATCGACCCCGGGCTCGGAGCCGAATCTGTGGTCTTCGGTCGCGATCAGCGCCCGCGTGAATTTGCTCGGCACCGGCGGACCAGGAAACGACGAGTTATGTGCGTTCGCTTGCCCCCTCGCCAGCGACCAGGCGCTGTCCACGGACGGCGTGATCAGCATGATGGCCCCAGCCGCCAGCACCAGCACGAGCAACAGCGCGCACACGGTCAGCACGATCCGCCGCAGCCACCGGCGCAAGCGGTGCGGTCGGCCAGCCATCCGGGTGGCCATCGCCGGGTCGGCACTGTACCTGCGCTGCCGGGATGACCTCATTCCGTCGGTCCTCATCGCTAAGGCAACGTACCGTGCTCGCGTGAAGTGCCGCCGCCGACACGGCCCAGACGCAGCGGAAAATCGTGTCTCGGCTCGCCAGCAGACCTGGCACTTTGGGTGACCTGCATCACAGTGAGGTGCCCGAAGCGTCGCCAATCATGCGAAGTCAGCCGAACCTGACCGACAACTTGGCCAGCATCACAGTGGAAGCTGGCTGAATCATAAAGAAGTCGGGACGCCGGGATTTGAACCCGGGCTCTCTGGTCCCCCAGACCAGCGCCTTAACCAAGCTGGGCCACGTCCCGTCGCCCTGTCGGACCCGTTGATCATAGCGCAGTCTGTGCACCAGGATTGGCCGCCCGCACCCCAACAATGCCGGATCATCCACCCAGCCGGCCCGCACCCTAGGGCGGCCGGGTCGGCCTGGTCGGCCGGGGCTGAGGCGGCCGCACCCACGCAAGATCCGACAGCACCATGGTCCTACTTACTGTCGTGGGGACAGCAGTAGGGGGGACCATGGTGCTGTCGAATATGCCGCGCTGACAGCAGCATGTAGGACCTTGGTGCTGTCAGGGTTGGCGCATGCCGACCGCTCGCGGTCCGACCGCTCGCGGTCCGAGCGTCCCGCTAGAGCAGCGCCGGAACTGGTGCTGCCAGCACGACACCGGGGATCCCTGGTGCTTGCGCGGGCTGCGGAAAAATGGGTCGGGGTGGGCGGGGGTGCGGGGATAGGATTGCTGGCAACGCGCTGACGGAGAAGAGTAGCGCCTGGTCGGGCGAGCACAGAGAACCGCCGGTAGCTGAGAAGGCGGTCTTGCTTCAGGTGGCGAAGACCCTCCCGAGCGCGGGGAGGAACGATGCTCGCCGCCAGCGAGCGTCCTATGCCCCGCCGGCTAGCCCCCGTCATCGGGCAAGAGGCCGTGCCACCCAGCCTGCGGTCAAGCCTGCGGTCCGCTAGCAGGGTCCGCCACGCTAGCTGTGGCCAGCGAGCGACACCTGCAGGTGACGGCGCGGCGAAGGTGTGGTGGCACCGCGAGTTCCCTTCTCGCCCGCACTCCCAAGGGGCACGACGAACTATGGGAGTGCCTCATGACTTCTACCCGCATCACCCCAGCCCGCATCACCCCAGCCCGCATTCTTGCCAGCGAGCTCGGCTCGCACGTCGGCGAGCACGTGTGTATCGCCGGCTGGCTGCATCGCCGGCGTGACCTCAAGTCGGTCACCTTCCTGATCGTCAGAGACCGTAGTGGCCTGGCTCAGGTCGTGCTGACCGACCAGGACGCTCAGGCGACCCAGCACCTGACCGAAGAAACGGTGATCCAGGTCAGCGGCCAGGTCGTCGCCGCCGAGCAGGCGCCGCACCAGGCCGAGATCACCGTGCCCACGGTGATTCCGCTGAGCGAGGCGGCGCAGCCGCCTCCGTTCGACCTGTACCGGCCGGCGATCACGGCCAGCCTGCCGACGATCCTGGACCACTCTCCGACCAGCCTGCGGCACCCTGTGCTCCGCGCCGGACTGCGGCTCGCGGCCGCCAGCGAGGCCGGCTTTCGCGCGACGCTCGACGGGCTGGGGTTCACCGAGGTCCACACGCCCAAGATCGTCGCATCGGCGACCGAGTCCGGCGCGAATGTGTTCGCCATCGACTACTTCGGCCAGCCCGCCTACCTGGCCCAGTCGCCGCAGTTCTACAAGCAGGCGATGGTCGGGGTGTTCGAACGGGTCTACGAGGTCGGTCCGGTCTTCCGGGCCGAGCCGCACGACACGGCCAGGCACCTGGCGCAGTACACCAGCCTGGACGCGGAGTTCGGCTTCATCACCGACCACCGCGACGTGATGGCGATGCTGAGGGATGTCATCGCCGGAATGGTGTCAGCCGTCGCCCAGCACGCCGGCGACCTGGTCGAGCTTCTCGGCATCAAGCTGCCCGAGGTACCTGAGCAGATCCCGGAACTGGACTTCGAGCAGGCTCAGGAGCTGATCGCGCGCGAAACCGACTGGGACCCGCGTGGTGAGCCCGACCTCTCCCCCGCCGACGAGCGCTGGCTTGGCGAGTGGGCGGCGCGGGAGCACGGGTCGGAGTTCCTCTTCGTGCCCGGGTATCCGATGGCCAAGCGCCCCTTCTACACCCAGCACGACCAGGACAGACCCCGTCGCTCCAACAGCTTCGACCTGATCTTCCGCGGGCTCGAGCTGGTCACCGGCGGGCAGCGGCTGCACAACGTCAGCGATTACCTCGCAGCCCTGGCGGCCCGGGGCGAGGACCCCGCGCCGTACGCCAGCTACCTGCAGGTCTTCAGTCACGGCATGCCGCCGCACGGCGGATTCGCCATCGGGCTCGAACGCTGGACGGCCCGGCTCACCGGTGCCGCCAACGTCCGTCAGGTCACGGCCTTCCCACGCGACCTGCACCGGCTCACGCCCTAGCCGGCCGCGCCCGCTTCGCCAGCCGGCGGAGCGGGCGCACGGAGTGTCACGCGAGTTTGCCGGCGGGTGCCGCCATCATGGGTAGTCGCGGAAGTCGACTGGCCTCAGGATCATCTGGCCGGTCAGCTAAGTCATCGTTCGGCAAGCGGGGCGCAATGCGCAGGACCGGCTCTGGTCACCTCCGGCTTATTTCAGCGGAAACGGGATAGGACCGAAACAGCATGCGTGTCCTCGGGGGAGGGAATGACGACACGATCTGGTTCGGCCTATCCCGGTCCGCACGCAAGAAGCTGGATGCTGCCCGCAAACCTGCCGGTCGGGAAAGGGCCGACGACGACAGCTCAGCACTGTGCGGCCGAAATGGCACCGGCGCCACGATGAGGCAGCATTCGCGGTATCTCGGCGTCCTGCTCGTGCTGTTCACGGCGCTGACAGCCGGGACCGTTCTGGCACTGACCTGGCCGCTCAGCTCCGCACCGGCGACCGATCGGGCCGCGACGCGGGCAGCAGAGCGATCCCCGCACTCCCGGGGCGAAACTGAAACCGGGGACGCTGAAACCGGGGGCACTGAAAGCGGGGACACTGAAGGCGCCCACGCTGAAGCCGGCGACACGCGCCGAGGCGCTTCCGATCACAGGTCAGCCGCCAGCCACTCCGCCCTCCGCGCCGCCCGCCGCGTCGCACCCGCCCGTAACGACCAGCCCGACACAGATCACCGGAGCTAAGCGCACTGCCGACCCGGTCGGAACGCTGTTCACCCGCCACGGCGAGCACCTCGGGCGGCACTTCTGCACGGCCAGCGTGGTCGCCAGCCGATCTGGGGACCTGCTGATCACGGCCGCGCACTGCATGCTCGGCGTCAAGCTGAACCCGGCCGGCCGGATCGTGTTCGCGCCCGGCTACCAGGACGGCCGGTTCCCGCACGGCCTATGGGCTGTCACGAGGAAATATGTCGACGTCCACTGGGCCAAGCACCGAGACCAGGACGACGACGTCGCGTTCCTGGCCGTGACGAGGCTGGCTGTAGCCACGCGCGGCTCGCGTAGTCCGGCCAATCCCGGCGGACCGCCCGGATCGGTCGAGCGGGCCGCCGGGGCTGAGCAGGTCAGGTTCGGGTCCAGGCTGCCCCTGCGCATCCGGGCCATCGGCTACCCCGATGGCCACGACCGGCGGGTCGCGTGCTGGGCGCACGCGCTGGCCTTCCATCCAGGCTCGCTGCACCAGGTCATGTTCGTCTGCCCCGGCTTCACCTTCGGAACCAGCGGCGGGCCGATGCTCAGGGACTTCAGCACCAGGCAGGGTTCCGGCGCGATCATCGGGGTGATCGGCGGCTACCAGCGCGGTGGTGACTCCCCGAGCATCTCCTACTCATCGGCCTTCGCCGGCAGCATCCGGGCGCTCTACCGGCGAGCGTCCGGGGCTAGCCGGTGAGACCCAGGGTGATCGCGTCGATCTCGGCTAGCTCCTCGGCGGACGGCGTCCACTCGGCGGTCGCCGCGTTGCCCGTCACCTGCTCGGGCGACATCGCCCCGGCGATCACGCTCGCGCACCCTGGCTGAGCCAGTAGCGCGGAGATCGCGATCGTCAGCAGGGACACGTCGTGGACCTTGCCCCACTCCGCCAGTCCTTCGACGATGTCGAGCTTGGCATCGGTGACGTAGCTGTCCCGGCCCGCCAGCCTCGTGCCCTCCTGCGCTGGCTGGCCGCGCCGGATCTTGCCGGTCAGCAGCCCGTTCGCCAGCGGGAAGTACGGCAGCACGCCGAGACCAAAGTGCCTGGCGGCCGGCACGACCTCCGCCTCGGCCGCCCGCTCGAGCAGGGACCAGTGGTTCTGCGCGGACACGAAGGGTGCCAGGCCGTGCCGGTCGGCGATCGCAGCCGCCTCGGCGAGCTGCCAGCCCTTGAAGTTCGAATGGCCCAGGTACCTGACCTTGCCCTCGGTCACCAGCTCGGTCAGGGCGCCGATGGTCTCGGCGAGCGGAGTGCGCGGGTCGGGGGTGTGGATCTGGTACAGGTCGATGTAGTCGGTGCGCAGCCTGCGCAGCGAATGCTCGACCGCGCGCCTGATGTAACCTCGGCCGCCCTTGGCGCCAGCTGCGGCACCGTACCCCATGTCGGCCGACTGGTGACCGAACTTCGTCGCGAGCACAACCTCGTCGCGCCGGCCTTGCAGAACCTCACCGAGCAGCTCCTCTGACCGTCCGCCGCCACCGTAGATGTCGGCGGTGTCGAACAGGGTGATCCCGGCTTCGATGGCCGTGTCCACGACGGCCCGGGTCCCGGCTAGGTCCAGCCTGCTTCCGAAGTTGTTGCACCCTAGACCCACCACGGATACGAGCAACCCAGACTGACCCAGTGACTGGTAACGCATGTGTGCCCTGCCCTTTGAAGTCGCCGTTCTAGAACCACGCCGATCGTATCGAGCGCGCCTTGGACGGCTGGCGCTGGCTCCGCCACGCTGGAGCAGTGGCCGGTGCTGCCGTCAGCTGTACTGGCAAACACCGGAAGTACGGTCTGCGGACGTCAGTCCGCAGACCGTACGGCGGCGACGTCCCGGCCAAGGCACGCGGCCAGGCGCTCGATCGCGGGTGCGTCGTCGGCGATGGGCTGCGGGGGTGCGAACGGCCGCTGATCGGCCGGCACGTCACCGAGCTTGGAAACCGTGAAGGCGAGCTCGGCCTCGGCAAGGTCGGCCGGGAACTCGGCGCGCTGGCCGGTCGCGGCCGCGAGGTCCCAGCCGTGGACCAGGAGCTCGGTCACCCGCATGTGCAGCGCGGCGATGCCCGGCAGCTGGCCGATCGGCACGGTCACGATCCTCTCGAGCGCTCCCGGCGCGCCGAAGCCTTCGAGCAGGGCCTGGCCAGATGCGTGGTAGGCGGCGGCCAGCCCCGCATCGGCCAGCCCCGAATCGGCCAGCACCGTATCAAACTGGGCGAGGTCGGCGGCGTCTTGCCTGGGCTTGCCGTCCGCGAGGGTAGCGAACCGGAAGTTGCCGGCGATGAGATGGCGGGCCAGCTCGGCGACAGTCCAGTCCGGGCACGGCGACTGGACCTGCCACTGCTCGGGCGTGATGGCGTCGACCACCTGGCCGGTGGCCTTGATGGCCTGGGCTAGCTGACTGAGAGGTTCGGCGGGCATCACAGCTCCCTGCGATCGGCACTGGGATGTCAACGGGACTTCGATGACAGCGCCACCCTAACGAGACGGTCCGACAGTCAGGTGCCGAAATTGCGTCGACCGACTACGCCGGGCTGGCCTACGTTGGTCCGATGCTCTCCCCGCCTGACGGCTTGCGGTCCGACCTGCTCGTGTCCGCCCTGGCGCGGCACTGGAGCCGCGCGGCAGTGTCGATACGGTACCTGCCGCTCGGGTTCGGCAGTCACCACTGGGAGGTCACCGGGCCGGCAGGCGACCGCTGGTTCGCCACGGTCGACGAGCTCGCGGTGAAGAAGTGGACGCGGGCCGAGCCGCTCGATGCGGTGTACCGGCGGCTGCACGCGGCGCTGGCCTGCGCCGCTGAGCTTGCCGATGCGGGGCTCGATTTCGTCGTCGCCCCGATCCCGACCGCCGACGGCGAGCCGCTGACCAGGCTGGCAGACGCCTTCTCGCTGGCGCTCTACCCGTTCGTGGCTGGTCAGAGCTACGAGTGGGGGCCATTCGAGACCGAGACGCACCGGCTAGGCGTGCTGGAGCTTCTGGTCGCCATGCATACCGCGCCGTCGTCGGTCAGCAGGCACGCGCTGGCCGACGACCTGGCCTTGCAGTTCCGCGGCGAGCTTGACGCCAGCCTGGGAAGCGGCGGGCCGGGAAGCGACGGGCTGAGCGCCGGGGAGGGATTCGACCCCGAGTTCGGGCCCTTTGCCCGGCCTGCCGCCGAGCTGATCGCGACCTGCGCTGGCCCGGTCCGGCGGCTGCTCGCTCGCTACGACGCGCTGGTCGCCGACGTGCGGGCGGCGGCGGCGCCTCCGGTGCTGACCCACGGCGAGCCGCATCGGGGCAACACGATGCACACACCGGATGGCTGGCTGCTGATCGACTGGGACACCGTGCTGATCGCGCCGGCCGAGCGGGACCTGTGCAACCTCGATCCCGGTGACGGGTCGATCCTCGCCGCGTACCGGCAGGCCACGGGCGTGACGCCGAGCGAGCCGGCGCTCGAGCTCTACCGGCTGCGCTGGGACCTCACCGACATCGCGATCGCGGTCGCGGAGTTCCGCGCCCCGCACGCCGACGACGCCAACACCGCCGCGTCCTTCGACCTGCTAGCCAAGCAGCTGGCGCGGACCGCTGGTCGTCCGAGCTGTCGCTGGCCAGGCTCGTCGTGAGGCGGCGCCTGTTCGGTTAGCCTGCGCGGCTGTGCGAGCCGGCTGAGGTACCCCGGCGCTTTTCCTTCAGCCGCATCGTGACGTGCACTGGCGTTCCCTCGAAGCCGAACTCCTCGCGGAGCCTGCGCTCGATGAACCTCCGGTAGCCGGCCTGCAGGAATCCCGAGGTGAACAGCACGAACTGAGGCGGCTGAATCCCTGCTTGCGTCGCGAACATGATCTTCGGCTGCTTGCCGCCGCGCACCGGGGGCGGGGTCGCGGCGATGAGCGCGCTGAGCCAGCCATTCAGCCTGGCGGTCGGGACGCGGGTCTCCCAGCCTGCCAGCGCCTTCTCCAGCGCGGGGACCAGCCGGTCGACGTGCCAGCCGGTCGCGGCCGAGATGTTGACCCTGGGCGCCCAGCGCGCGGTGTGCAGCTGCCGGTCGATCTCCCGGTCCAGGAAGTACCGGCGGTCCTCGTCGACCAGGTCCCACTTGTTGTAAGCGATGACCAGCGCGCGGCCGGCCTCGATGACCATCGAGATGATGCGCAGGTCCTGCTCGGCCAGCGGCTCGCTCGCGTCGACCAGCACGACGGCGACCTCGGCTCGCTCGAGCGCCCGCTCGGTGCGCAAAGCGGCGAAGTAGTCGGCTCCCTTGACGTGGCTGATCCGGCGCCTGATCCCGGCGGTGTCGACGAACCGCCAGGTCTTGCCGCCCAGCTCGATCAGCTCGTCCACCGGGTCCCGCGTCGTCCCCGCCATCGCGTCCACCAGCACCCGGTCCTCGCCGGCCAGCTTGTTGAGCAGGCTCGACTTGCCGACGTTGGGCCGGCCGATCAGTGCCACCCGCCGGGGTCCGGCCTCCGGAGTCAGCCGCTCGGGCGGCGCCTCGGGCAGCGCGTCGAGGATCACGTCGAGCAGGTCACCGCTCCCCCGGCCGTGCAGGGCGCTGACCGCATAGGGCTCGCCCAGGCCAAGAGACCACAGCGAGTGCGCTCCGGCCTCGGCTGGCGCGTCGTCGACCTTGTTGGCGGCGAGCACGACCGGCTTCCTTGACCTGCGCAGCACGGCGGCCACGGCCGCATCGGCGTCGGTGACGCCGACGACGGCGTCGGTCACGAACAGGACCGCGTCGGCGGCGTCGACCGCGACGCGCGCCTGCGCGGCGACCTTGGCGGCCAGCACAGGCGTTCCCTCGACTGACGGCTCCCAGCCACCTGTATCCACCAGGGTGAAAGATCGTCCGCGCCACATCGCCTCGTAGGCAACCCGGTCTCTCGTGACGCCGGGAGTGTCTTCGACGACCGCCTGCCTGCTGCCGAGGATCCGGTTCACCAATGTCGACTTGCCGACATTGGGACGCCCGACGACCGCAAGCACCGGCACGACGAGGTTGGTGTCGTCACTGGTGCCTGCGGTCTGGTCGCCGGCGGTCTGGTCGCCCGGGGTCGGCTCGCCTAGGAGTTCGCTGGTCATGCGGTCGCTCGTTTCGATCTGGCCAGGCCGACGATCAGCTCGATCACGTCGTCCAGGCTGAGGTCCGTGGCATCGACCTCGACCGCGTCGTCCGCCCGCTGGCTCTGCGGGGCATCGAGCTGGTCGCGCCTGGCCTGCTCACGGAGGGTGACGTCGGCGCCAGGTACGGCTCCGGTGGCTTCGGCGGTGGTGGCTTCGGCGGTGGTGGCTTCGGGGGTGGTGGCTTCGGGGGTGGTGGCTTCGGGGGTGGTGGCTTCGGGGGTGGTGGCTTCGGGGGTGGTGGCTTCGGGGGTGGTGGCTTCGGGGGTTCCAGGGGTGGTGGCGCCGCAGGGTGCCTTTGACTCGGCCGGGGCGGCCAGCTCGGCCGCTCTGCGCTCGGCCCTGGCTCGCTCGCTGGCTGTCAGGAACACCTTGACGGCCGCGTCGGGTGCCACCGCCGTGCCGATGTCCCGGCCCTCGGCCACGATGCCGCCAGCCTCCGCCACCGCCTGGCTGATGATGTGCTGCTGCATCGCCACCAGGTGCTGCCTGATCTGCGGGATCGAGGCTACCTGGCTGACCGCGTTGGAGACCCGGCGGCTCCGGATAGGCGCCGTCACGTCCGCGCCGTCCACCACGACGGACTGGGTCACCGGGTCCGTGCCGATGTCCAGGCTCAGCCGCACGCCGTGCTTGACCACGGTGTCGGTGTCGGCCAGGTCGATGTGGTGCTCGAGCATCCACCAGGTGAGCGCCCGGTACATGGCGCCGGTATCGAGGTAGCGCAGACCCAGGGCCGTCGCGGCACCGCGAGCGGCGGTCGACTTGCCCGACCCGGACGGTCCGTCGACAGCGACAACCAGACCACTGGCGGCAAAGTCGTCTCGGCCTTGCCCGAGCTGTCCTGCGCTGCGGGCTCCTGGCGGCGTTTCGTTCACCCGAGCGATGCTACCGGCCAGCCGCCGGCGGCAAGCGCGGCCGACAGCCGTTCCGCGCCGTCGGGCTTGACCGAGAGCTCAGCAACGCCCACCGGAAGGCCGGGTGAGTGCTCGATCCGGACGTCCTCGATGTTGATACCCGCCTCGCCAGCCGCGACGAACAGTCTCGCCAGCTCGCCTGGCCGGTCACCGATGACGACCTGGACGGTCGCATAGGACGGCGCCGGACCGCCCTGCTTGCCAGGAATCCGGGCCACGCCTTCGCGGCCGCTCTCCAGGATCGCGGTGAGCTGCTTCACTGCCTCGTCGTGCCCGGTGCCGATGTCGGTCAGCGTGGCGGCGGCCGCGGCGAGGTAGCTGGACACGCCGAGGAGGATGTCACGAACCCCGACCGCGTTCGCGGCCAGGATCTCGGTCCACAGGCTCGCGTCGCTCGCGGCAATCCTCGTCACGTCGCGCAGGCCCGGTCCCGCGAGCGCCAGGGCGTGCGACGCGGCGTCCGCGCACTGCGCCGCCATGGCGGCCGCGACCACGTGCGGCACGTGCGAGACCAGGGCTACGCACTGGTCGTGCTCGCGGGCGGACATCTGGGAGAGCTGCGCGCCGCAGCTACGGATCAGCTCCGAGACCGTCGCGACCGCCTCGGGCGAGGTTTCCGCGATCGGGCAGATGACCCAGGGCTGGCCGGTGAAAAGGTCAGCCCTGGCTGCCGCCGGACCTGACCGTTCCCGGCCCGACATCGGATGGCCGGGTACGTAGCTCGACAGGTCGCAGCCCAGCTCGGCCGCGCCTTGCAGCGGCAGCTGCTTGACGCTGGCCACGTCGGTGTAGCACCTGGCCAGGCGCAGTCGCTGGGCGGAAGCCAGCGCCGGCGCCACCATGACGGGCGGCATCGCCAGCACGGCGACGTCAGCCGGGGTCGCGAGCTTGCCGTCGGCAGGCAGCGGCTGTCCCGCCCCGAGATCGGCGGCCAGCATCGCGGCACCACGGTCGGTGTCGCTGAGCCACACCTGGGTGCCCGATGCGCGCAGCGCGAGTGCGACCGACGTCCCGATCAGGCCGGTTCCAACGACGACGGCGCTCTTCACTGGGCGATTCACTGGGCGATTCACTGGGCGATGTCCAGGCGAAGCGCGGCCGCGCCACGCAGGTAGACATGCTGGATCTCAGAGCGGCTCTTCCCGGTCTCCACGTGCATCATCAGCCGCACGACCCGGGGCAGGGCACCGGGCACGGGGATCTCGCTGCAGCACAGCAGCGGCACTTCGGCGAAGCCGATCGAGCGCGTCGCGAGCGCGGGGAACTCCGCCGTCAGGTCAGGAGTCGCCGAGAAGATCACGCTGATCACGTCGTTGGTGGTCAGGCCGTTGCGCCCCATCACCTCGGTGACGAGCTCGGCCGTGCCATCCAGGATCGCCTGACGGTCAGGCGAATCGATCTGGACCGCGCCCCTTATTGCTCTGACCTTCACAACCTCTCCTTACCCCAAGGGTCACTCAACGTGGCGGCCAGGCCTGCGCGCTGTGACGGCGGCGGCCGGCTCGCACCCGCAATTCGGACTGGACGCTACATTCCGACGGCGGCGTACAGCTCGCCGACCTCGGCGGTCGTCAGGCGTCTCGTGGCCGCCGAGCGGAGATTGCCCAGGCTGACCGGACCGACCTGCGTCCTGACCAGGCGGCTCACGGGGTGACCGACGGCGGCGAGCATCCGGCGCACGACATGTTTACGTCCCTCGTGCAGCGTCAGTTCAACGAGCGCGCGGGCATTCGCCTGGTCCACCACCCGGAACCGGTCGGCGACCACGGCTCCGTCGTCGAGCTCGACCCCGGTCGTCAGGCGGCGGCCGAGGTCGCGCGGCAGCGGGCCGGGCACCTCGGCCAGGTAGGTCTTGAGCACCCCGTACCTGGGATGCGCGAGCCGGTGGGCCAGCTCGCCGTCGTTGGTCAGCAGGATCAGGCCCTCGGTGTCGTAGTCGAGCCGTCCGACGTGGAACAGCCGCTCGCTGCGGTCACCGATCAGGTCCGCGATGGTCGCGACGGCCTCGGTCGTCGGACATCGTGCTCACGACGCCTGGGGGCTTGTTCAGCGCCAGGTAGACCAGGTCGGCGCTGGCTGGGATGCGCCTGCCGTCGACCCGGATGATCTGAGTCTGCGGGTCCACTCGCGCGCCGAACCGGCGGACGACCTCGCCGTCGACCTCGACCCGGCCGGCTCCGATCAGCTCCTCGCAGCTTCTGCGGCTGCCCACGCCCGCTGCGGCGAGCACCTTCTGCAGCCGGATGCCGTCAGGGACGTCGACCAGCGAGTCGCGCTGACCTGGCTCACCCCAGTCGTCGTCGTCGAAGTTGGCCTCGCGTCCGGCGGGTGCCGAGGCGCCGGCTGACGAAAGGCCGGCCGACCCTTCCGGTTACGCTCTCGCACGGCTCGGCCCCGCCTCTAGCTCGTCGTCGACGTGCTCAGGCAGGAACGGCGCCAGCTCCGGAAGCTGGTCGAGGCCGGCAAGGCCGAGCCGTTCCAGGAAGTACGAGGTGGTGCGGAACAAGATCGCCCCTGTCTCCGGGTCGTTCCCCGCCTCTTCCACGAGGCCGCGCAGGGTAAGCGTGCGCATCACGCCGTCGCAGTTCACTCCGCGCACCGCCGAGACCTGCCCCCGGCCCACCGGCTGCCGGTAGGCCACGACCGCGAGCGTCTCAAGCGCCGCCTGAGTCAGCCTGACCTCCTGGCCGTCGCGGACGAACTTCTCCACCACCGGGGCGAACTCGGACCTGGTGTAGTACCGCCAGCCTCCGGCGACCTCGCGAAGGTCGAACCCCCGGCCTTCCCTGGTGTACCGGTCGGAGAGCTCGGTCAGCGCCTGTTCCACGATCTCCTGCGGCAGCTCGAGTACCTGGGCCAGCACGGTGCGCGGCACGGGCTCGTCGGCGACGAGCAGGATCGCCTCGAGGCTCGGCTTGAGGTCGGCGAGCGCGAACAGCGCCTGACGCGCTGGCGACACGTCGGCGCCAGCCTCGGCGGTGCTGGCGCCGGTTGGGGGGCGGCCTCGTGCCGCGGTTGCTCAGTCATGTCTGCCTGTCATCTGCCATCGCTGCGTCGTCATCCGCGTCGTCAGCTGGCTCGGTTTCAGTCGAATCATCCTCGGGTGACCAGCTGATGTACAAATCGCCGAGCGGGGTCTCCTGCTCAAAGGTCACTCGCCGGTCCCGGTACAGCTCGAGCACGGCCAGGAACCTGGCGACCACCTCGTAGGTGTCCTCGCAGTCCCTGGACAGTTCCCTGAACGATGCCCGGCCAAGCTCGCGCAGCCTGACCGCGATGATCGCGGCCTGCTCGGCGACCGTGGTGCGAGGCGCGTGCAGGTGCGCCGTGGACACGACGGGCGGCTTGCGCGGCGCGAGCACGGCGGCGGCGATCGCCGCGAACTGGTCGGGTCCGAGCCCGATCAGCACCTCGGGAAGCAGCTCGGCGAACCTGCGCTCCATCGGAACTCGCCGGGGGAACTTGCGGCTCTCCGCAGCCAGCTTGCCGGACAAGATCGCCGCTACTTCCTTGTACGCGCGGTACTGCAGGAGCCGGGCGAAGAGCAGGTCTCTCGCTTCGAGGAGCGCGAGATCCTCTTCGTCGTCGACCTCACCGGACGGCAGGAGCCTGGCCGCCTTGAGGTCGAGCAGCGTCGCCGCCACGACCAGGAAGTAACTCGCCTGGTCCAGGTCCCACTGATCGGACAGCGCCCCGATGTAGCTGATGAACTCGTCCGTGACCGTCGACAGGGCGATCTCGGTGATGTCGAGCTTATGCTTCCCGATCAGCGCGAGCAGCAGGTCGAACGGCCCCTCGAAGACGTCCAGGTGGACCTGGAAGCCCTTCGGCTGGGCCTGCGGACCCTCGCCAGGCCCGCTTGTAAGCATGGTGGTCAACGTCCCTCACGTAGCCGGCGCACCATCAGGCTGTCCTCGCCGCCGGCGTCGAGATCCGCGAGCATGACCGTCAGCGCCTCCCTGACGATCCGGCCACGGTCGGCCGCGATGCCGTATCCGCGCAAGGTCAGCTTGGCTCGCTCGAGATCGAGCAGTTCGGCGCTAGATAGATACACAGTGATCTTATTGCTATGACTTTCCCTGCCGCTCGCCTGACGCAGCGAAGCGTCAAGCAGTTCAGCGCTGACCGGAGAGACGACAGCCGGGCGGAGCAGCTCAGCGACGCCGGGAACTTTTACCCGACGTCGGCCTGACCTTCTAGATCGGCCCTCCGCCACCGGTCTAGCACCTCCCTGGCGAGGTCCCGGTACGAAGCCGCGCCGTTGGAAGTCGGGTCGAAGACCGTGATCGGCTCTCCGGCAACCGACGCATCAGGGAATCTCACCGTCCGGCTGATAACGGTATGAAACACCTTGTCGCCGAAGCCAGCCACGACGCCGGCGAGTACCTCCCGCGTATGCAGCGTACGCGAGTCGTACATGGTGGCAAGCAGCCCGTCCATGGTCAGCTTGGGGCTGAGCCTGCTCGAGACCTTGTCGATCGTCTCCATCAGCAGGGCCACGCCGCGCATCGCGAAGTACTCGCACTCCAGCGGCACCAGCACGCCGTCGGCGCAGGTGAGAGCGTTGACGGTCAGCAAGCCGAGCGACGGCTGGCAGTCGATGAGCACGATGTCGTAGTCGGGCAGCAGCGGCGCCAGCTCCCGGCCGAGGATGAACTCACGGCCGACCTCGTGTACCAGCTGGACCTCTGCCCCGGACAGGTCGATGTTGCTCGGCAGCAGGTCCATGCCCTCGACCTTGGTCGCGAACACCACGTCCCGCGCGGTCACGCCGGCTTCCATCAGGACGTTGTAGACGGTGGCTTCCAGCTCGTGCGGCTGGAAGCCGAGCCCGACCGAAAGCGCGCCCTGCGGGTCGAAATCCACCAGGAGCACCCGGCGACCCACCTCCGCGAGCGCCGCTCCCAGGCTGATCGTCGTCGTCGTCTTGCCAACCCCGCCCTTCTGGTTGCACACCGCGACGACGCGGGCCGGGCCATGCCTGAGCAATGGCTCGGGCTCAGGGAAGACCGGAAACGGGCGTCCAGTCGGGCCGAGCGTACCGGTGGTTACCTCCGATAGCACTGACGCTGCCACGACACTGCACCTCCCCGGCAGCCACGCACGCTGCTGACTGCTGTCTTCGGGACTCTAGGCCCTGGCCTGGGGCTCGGCAAGCCGACTCACCGTTTGCGGGCAATTCAGCGGCCTGCGGCATCGAAAATGGCCTGGTCAGATGGCTGGTGATAGGCCGCCAGCCGACTATTCCTAGCCAAGTGCACGCGGATGCGAGGCTGCATATACTTCGCGCAATTTATCCACTGTGACCAGGGTGTAGACCTGCGTCGTCGTCACAGAGGCGTGCCCCAGCAACTCCTGCACCACCCGGACGTCAGCACCCCCGTCGAGCAGGTGCGTCGCAAACGAGTGACGCAGCACGTGCGGCGAGACCTCGGCGAGGCCCGCCTTGGCGGCCGCCGCGCGCAGCGCGCCCCACGCGCCCTGTCTCGTCAGCCGCCCGCCCCTGGCGTTCAGGAAGACCGCACGGCTCTGCTGACCACCACCGGGCTGACCACTGCGGGCGGCGGCGGCGGCCAGGGCTGGCCTGGCCTGGACCAGGTAGGCCTCGAGCGCCCGGCAGGCGTAACTGCCGATGGGCACGATCCGGTGCTTGTCCCCCTTGCCGATGAGCCTGACGGTCGCGATGCCGCCGGTCAGGTCCAGATCGTCCACGTCGAGGCTCAGCGCCTCGGAGATCCTGGCTCCGGTGCCGTAGAGCAGTTCGAGCAGCGCCCGGTCCCGTCGCTGCGCCGGCCCGTCCCCCGCGACCTGCAGCAAGCGCGCGACGTCCGGGATCGAGATGGCGTGCGGCAGCCGCCGGGGCGGAACGGGCGGCCGGATCGAGCTTGCCGGGTTGGCGTCGGCCAGCCCCTCGGCGTGGGCGAACGCGTGCAGGCCGCGCACCGCGACGACGGCACGACCCGCTGAGCTGGCGGCGAGCGGGCGGTGATCGGCGTCGCCGGTCCGCAGTCCGGCCACGTAGCCAGCCACGTCGGCTGTGCTGACCTGGCCGATCTCGGCCCGTCCGAGATCGGCCAGGGTGCTCGCGTACCGGCTCAGATCACGCCGGTAGGCGGCGAGGGTGTGGGCAGCCAGCCCCCGCTCGACGGCAAGATGGTCGAGATACCGGCGGACCGCCGTGGTCACCGAGGTCAGGCCAGCACCTCGGACAGCGGCTGGACCGGCATTCCGTGCGCCTGCGCCACCGGACCGCAGGTGATCGCGCCATCGTGGGTATTCAGGCCCGGCGCGAACGACGGGTCGCGCCGGAGTGCCTCGCGCCAGCCGTACCTGGCGATCTCCATGACGTACGGCAGCGTGACGTTGGTCAGCGCGAAGGTCGACGTGTGCGGCACCGCGCCCGGCATGTTCGCGACGCAGTAGAAGACGGAGTCGTGCACCAGGTAGGTCGGGTCGGCATGCGTCGTCGGCCTCGAGCCCTCGAAGCATCCGCCCTGGTCGATGGAGATGTCCACCAGGACCGAGCCGGGCTTCATCCTGGCGATAAGGTCATCGCTGATCAGCATCGGTGCCTTGGCCCCGGGCACGAGCACCGCTCCGATGACCAGATCGGCATCTATGACGGCCCGCTCGATCTCGTAGGTGTTGGAAGTAACCGTCTGCAGGTGCCCTTGGTAGATAGCGTCGGCCGACCTCAGCCTGGCCACGTTCTTGTCGACGAGCATGACCTCGGCTTGCATGCCGAGCGAGATCGCGGCGGCATTCATCCCGGAAACCCCGGCGCCGAGCACGACTACCTTGGCCGCGTAGACGCCGGAGACACCGCCCATGAGCACGCCGCGGCCGCCGCCGTCCCGCTGCAGATGGTGCGCGCCGACCTGGGGCGCCATCCGGCCGGCCACCTCCGACATCGGCGCCAGCAGCGGCAGCGAGCCGTCTGGCAGCTGGACGGTCTCGTAGGCGATCGCGGTGATGCCAGAGGAGACCAGCGCGTCGGTGCACGGCTTCGAGGCCGCCAGATGCAGGTAGGTGAACAGGACCTGGTCCTTGCGCAGGCGGTGATATTCCTCCTGGACCGGTTCCTTGACCTTCAGGATGAGATCGCCGGTCTGCCACACGTCGTCGGCGGTCGGCAGGATCTGAGCGCCGGCCTCCACGAAGTCCAGGTCAGGGATGGCCGATCCAGTTCCGGCGTCCTGCTCGATGAACACCTCGTGACCTGACCTGGCCAGCTCGTGCACTCCGGCCGGAGTAATGGCCACCCGGTATTCGTGGTTCTTGACTTCCTTCGGAATGCCTACCTTCATGGCCCCCACTATCCTTCCTAACGTCGATCTGGTTCCTGCAGGACGTTCTTGGCCAGGGCTGGTGCGTTCCGCGCAGAGCCGCGAATCCGTCCTGCCGCGCGGCATGAGCCGCGAGCACGCCGATCGCCGTCACTCCGTTGTGCAGCTCCCCTGCGAAGAACCGCGACATCACCACGTCGAGCGGCGCCCACTCGATCTCCATCTGCGCCTCCTCGTGGTCTGGGACGTAGTCGCGCTCACCGTCAGGGACCCGCGTCAGATCCGTCGCCAGGAAGACCCTCAGGCGCTCGCTGCTGATCCCTGGCGAGGTGTAGACGTCAGCGAGCACAAGCCAGTTTGCGGCCAGGTAACCGGCTTCCTCAAGTAGTTCACGCTGGGCAGTCTTCTCCAGCGGCTCACCGGGCACATCACGCAGTCCGGCCGGAATCTCCCACAGGCCGGCCGACCGGGTGCCGGTACTGGCGGATCAGCAAGACCCGCTCCTGATCGTCCATCGCGAGGATGCCGACCGCACCTGGATGCTCGACCACATCGCGGGCCGCCTCCGCGCCGTCGGGCATCCGCACGGGTCGCGCCGGACCGTGACGATGCTGCTGGCCGCGAGCACCTCGCTGCTCGCGACCGGCCAGAACTCGGCCGCGTCGGTCAGCCACGAGTCGGTGTTCATGCGCTCGTGACCGAACGGCCGCCGGCCGCCGCGGCCACCGACTGGGACTGGCCGGTCGATTTGGTCCGCGACCGCTCGATCGCGGCGGCGATCAGGCCGCTGAACAGCGGATGCGGCCTCGTGGGCCTGGACAGGAACTCAGGATGCGCCTGCGTCCCGACGAAGAACGGGTGCTCGGACTCGGGCAGCTCGATGAACTCGACCAGCCTGCCGTCAGGAGACAGGCCCGAGCAGACGAGACCGGCCTGCGCAAGAGTGGCCCGGTAGGCGTTGTTGACCTCGTAGCGATGCCGGTGCCGCTCGTGCACTATCTCGGCGCCGTAGAGCCGCCGGGCGATGCTGCCCTCGGCGAGTACCGCCGGATAGAGTCCGAGCCGCATGGTGCCGCCCATGTCGCGCTCGCCGGCGACGACGTCTTCCTGGTCGGCCATCGTCGCGACGACCGGGTAGCGGGTGTCCGGGTCGAACTCGGCGCTGTTAGCGCCATCGAGGCTCGCCTCGTCCCGGCCGACCTCGATCGCCATGCACTGCAGCCCGAGGCAGAGGCCGAGCACCGGGATCTTGTTCTGCCGGGCGTACTTCACCGCGCCGATCTTGCCCTCGATCCCCCTGACCCCGAACCCGCCAGGGATCAGCACGCCGTCGACGTCGCTCAGGTGCCTGGCCGCGCCCTCGGCGGTCTGGCAGTTGTCGCTGGGCACCCACCTGATGTCGACCTTGGCGTCGTTGCCGAACCCGCCGGCGCGCAGCGCCTCGGCCGGCGACAGGTACGCGTCGGGCAGGTCCACGTACTTGCCGACCAGCGCGATCGTCACGCTCCTGGCCGGCCGGTGCACCCGCCCGAGCAGCTCGTTCCAGTCGCTCCAGTCCACATCGCGGAACGGCAGTCCCAGCCGCCGCACCGCGTAAGCGTCGAGCCCCTCCGCGTGCAAGATCTTCGGGATGTCGTAGATCGACGGCGCGTCGGGCGTCGACACGACGGCCTCCTCGTCGACGTCGCACATCATGCTGATCTTGCGCTTGAGACCGCCGCTGATCGGACGGTCGGACCGGCACACGATCGCGTCAGGCTGGATGCCGATGCTGCGCAGCGCGGCCACCGAGTGCTGCGTCGGCTTGGTCTTCAGCTCGCCGGACGGCCCGATGTAGGGCAGCAGGGAGACGTGCAGGAAGAAGCACCGGTCCCGGCCGATCTCGTGCCGGATCTGCCTGATCGCCTCCAGGAACGGCAGCGACTCGATGTCGCCGACCGTGCCGCCCACCTCGGTGATCACGACGTCCGTCTGCGGGCCGCCCATGTCGATGATGCGGCTCTTGATCTCGTTGGTGATGTGCGGGATCACCTGGACGGTGTCGCCCAGATAATCACCGCGCCGCTCTTTGGCGATCACGGTCGAGTAGACCTGCCCGGTCGTCACGTTCGACGAGCCGGACAGCCTGGTGTCCAGAAACCTCTCGTAGTGTCCGACGTCGAGATCGGTCTCGGTGCCGTCGTCGGTCACGAAGACCTCACCGTGCTGGAACGGGTTCATGGTGCCAGGATCGACATTGAGATAGGGATCGAGTTTTTGCATGCTGACTCGAAGGCCACGCATCTTAAGCAGCCGGCCCAGGCTGGACGCGGTCAATCCCTTGCCGAGGCTGGAGGCCACGCCCCCGGTCACGAAGACGTGCGTGGTCAAGACTGATCGTGCGGAATGCGCTGGCGTCGCCAAGTCGGCTCCCGTGGTCCGTGCCGGCGGTGCTGACCCCGCCAGCCCACGGGGTATCAGAATATCAGGAAGGTGTCGCTTTGACCTGCACCGACGCTCCGCGTGATGGCGCGTCGCCCAGAGGATGGCTGGCCTCTGGCACGACGACTGCCCGGTGCGAGCCGTTCAATATAGTAAGTCCTTGCTGTGTGCCGCCGGGTGATGATCCCTGGCGCGCAGAAGACCGGCCGGTGAATGGAGCCTTGCGCCCGTGAACGGATCAGCTCCGGAAGCCGCGATCACCGGGCTCGGCATGACCAGGCTCGGGCGCGTGTTCGGGCTGAGTCAGCGACGGCTCGCGGCGCAGGCCGTGCGGCTGGCGGTCGCCGATGCTGGCCTTGCGCTGGCCGACGTCGACGGGCTGCTGATCTGCCCGGGCATCACCGGAGGGCTCGATGTCGGCCTGGCGTCCGCGCTCGGTCTGCGCGATCTGGCGCTGCTATCGGTGGTGAACAGCTTCGGCGCGTCGGCCGTGATGGCCGTGCAGACCGCCGCGCTGGCCGTGACCAGCGGGACCGCGCGCACAGTGGCCTGTGTCTTCGCCGACACGCCGCTACGGGAGGGAGTGCCGTCGGGTGCCGCGTTCGGGACGGCGGGTGGTCGCGCCGGGGGCGGGCCAGGCTGACGCCGTCCGGACCGGGCTGACCGGCCTGGCGGGTGGCTACGGGTTCCGCAGCGTGACCGTCTTCTACGCGCTCGCCGCGCGGCGGCACATGCAGCGGTTCGGGACGACCAGTGAGCAGCTCGGCGCCATCGCGGTCGCGCAGCGGCAGTGGGCGGCCGGCAACCCGATGGCACAGCATCGCGACCCGATCACGCTCGCCGATCATCAGGAGTCGCGCTGGGTCGCCGATCCGCTGCATCTGCTCGACTGCTCGCTGGTGTCCAACGGCGCGGTCGCCGTGATCGTGACGTCGGCTGAGCGGGCGGCGGCCGGGCCCGCGCGACCGGTGCATATCTGGGGCTGGGGACAGGGTCATCCTGGTCACCAGATGAGCGCCGATGGCCCGTTCGGGCTGGTGACGGGGGCGGCTCAGGCTGGGCGGGCCGCGCTGGGCATGGCTGGGGTGAGTGCCGCTGACATCACGATGTGCCAGCTGTACGACTGCTACACCTACACGGTGCTGGTGACGCTGGAGGACTACGGGTTCTGCGCGAAGGGCGAGGGCGGGGCGTTCGCGGCGAGCGGGGCGCTAGGTCCTGGCGGGTCCCTTCCGGTGAACACCGGCGGCGGGCAGCTGTCGAGCTACTACATGTGGGGTTTCACGCCGTTGTCGGAGGCCGTCATCCAGGCTCGCGGCGATGGTGGCGCTCGTCAGGCGGAGGCCAGTGACCTGATCCTGGTGAGCGGCAACGGCGGGATCCTGGCTCACCACGGGACCCTCATCCTGAGCCCGCATCCCCGGCGGGAGCCCCGCACACCCCATCCGGCCACCTCCCCGCCAGCCCCAGCGACATCCTCAGCCCCAGCGGCGATCCCCAGCCCCAGCGAGCGTGGCATCCCCAGCCCCAGCAGCGTCCCCAGCCCCAGCAGCATCCTCCCGCCCCAGCGCCAGCTCCCGCAACTGCGGTACCTGGCGGCGGTGTCGGGGGTGCGGATGGGATCGGGATAGTGCGGGCTGACGAGCGCAGCGCTGAGTTCTTCGCCGGGGCGGGCCGCGACGAACTCATGATCAAGCGCTGCGGCGCGTGTTCTACCTGGCAGCCGCCGACGTCGGGCACGTGTCCGCAGTGCGGCTCGGACGACTCGCTGACCTGGGCCAAAGCCGCCGGTCACGGCCGGCTCGTCAGCTGGGCGATCGTGCATGGGCGGGAGGCCGATGCGCCGCTTGCCGTTCCTGCCCTGGTCGAGCTCGATGAAGGACCCTGGCTCTCCACCGGCCTGTACCTGAACAGCCGCGCCGACCTCGCTGGCCTGCGGGCGGGTCAGCCAGTCGAAGCCAGCTTCCTGCACCCCGAGATCGGCGAAAGCTACCCAATCTTCACCCTCGCCCCGTCCGTGAGCGCCGCCCTCCTGCGCCGACCGGGCACCCAGCACCCCAGCTAACTCACAACGACGGCGCCATAGCACCAGCAGAGTCACAACGACGGTGCGATAGGAGCTGCTAGGGCATCGGACCGGCCGGGGCCGACGCTGCCAGGGCGGTCGCGGGACTGGCTTGACGACAGCAGCATGGTCCTACGTACCGTCGTCAGGACAGCTGTAAGTAAGACCATGGTGCTGTCGAAAACCCGCTCCGAACAGCAGCAAGTAGGCCCTTGCTGCTGTCAGGGTCACCCAGGCGCTGGAAGTTCGTGGCCGGCGGCCTCGCCCGTGCCGTTGGGGCCTTCCGGACCCACGGACCCGAGGACCGGCGACCGCGCGTGAGCGGTGCTCGCCTCGCCGGTGCCGTTCGGGCCAGAGGGTCCAACGGAGCCGACCAGACTTTGGTCTCCAGGCTGACCCGAAGTTCGCCCAGGCACGCTGTCCTCCGGCTGGGACGGTCTGTCCGGCTGCGCTCGTCCCGCCGACTGAGGCTGTCCCGCTGGTTGAGGCTGTCCCACTGGCTGGGACGGTCTGTCCGGCGAAATTGGCTCGCCAGGCCGAACTGGTTCGTCAGCCAAGGCCGAGCCCGCCGACCGGAGAGACCAAGCCGCACCCGTCGGCCACCCCGAACCACCAGACCGACCCGACCCACCGACCCGGCCCGACCCACCCGACCGGCCCGAACCACCCGAACCACCCGAACCACCACCGTCCTGCGCTGAACCGCTCGACCGGGCCGAATGAACTCGGCTGGTGGCGTCGACCGGACGGGCGTCGTCGACGGCCGGGGTCGAGGCAAGGGTCGCGACGGTGCCGGTAAGTTCCAGGGCCTCCAGCGTGATGTCGGAGTCACCGGCCGCATCGCGCTCGCGAGCCTGGGCTGCCTCCTTGTCGACTCCAGCCTCGCCGAATCTAGCCAGCGCGACAGCACTCACCAGCGCCAGGATGAACCCGACGATTGCCGGACCGACCAGCCCAGGCTTGGTCGTGTCCCCCAGAAACAGCACCCCGACCAGCGCCGGCGGCACCGTCTCCAGCAAGATCACCGCAGCCGTCGCGACCGTCACGCTCCCGCTCTCGAGCGCGGAGGCGTACAGCATGAACGAGATGATGCCGGCCGCTGCGAGCGTGTACGCCGCCGGCGACCGGATCAGGACATGAGGGGTGAAGCCCGGCAGGATCCTCGCGCAGACCGCGAGCACGCCGTAGCCGAGCCCGGCGATCGCCCCGAGCACCGGCGTGCGGGACCGGCTTGGAAGCCTCGCGGCCGCCACCCCGGCGATCGCGATGATCACGAGGGTCGTGATCAGCCCGAGGTGAAAGTCGATGCCGACGCTGGTCGCTCCCTCCGCGCCCGCCGACGAGCCGAGCAGGCCGACGCCGACGACCACGGCCAGCACGGCCGCCCACTCGCGCATGCTGAGCACCGTGTGCATGAGCCAGGAGGCGAAGACAGCCGTGACCGCGAGGTTGGCCGCAATGATGACCTGGACCTCGAAGATCGGCAGCCGCCGGAGCGCGATCAGCTGGCATACGAACCCGGCGAAGTCGATGAGCAGACTGACCACGAATGGCCATTGCCGGAACATCCGGATGACGAGGCCCGGATCGACTCGCCCTGCGACCCCGGCGGCGACGAGGACGGGACGCCGCGACGCGGCCCGGACGGCGATGGCCTGCATCACCGCACCGATGCCGTAGCAGAACGCAGCCGCCAGCGCCGCAGCAAGGCTCACGAACACGCCTATGACCTTACGCCGTTACAGTCCGTAGTGGCCGTGCGCCTGGCTGCGTCCGGTCGCGGGCGCTAGACCCCGGCCGCCTGCATGCCGCGCAGCTCCTGCTTCAGCTCGCGGATCTCGTCCCTGAACCTTGCCGCCAGCTCGAACTGCAGCTCAGCCGCAGCAGCGTGCATCTGATCGGTCAGGGCCGTGATCAGCGCGATCAGGTCGTCGCGAGCCGCGCCGCCGCTGCCAGCCTGGCCTTCGGCGTTCCAGACCCCACCGGACGCGGCCGCCGCCCGGGCGCGGGCAACCATGCCGGGCACGGGTGCCTTGCCCCGGCTCTGCCGCCGTCCGCTGCCACCCAGCAGCTTCTCGGTGTCGGCGTCTTCGCGGGCAAGCTGGTCGGTGATGTCGGCGATCCGCTTGCGCAGCGGCTGCGGGTCGACGCCGCGCTCGGTGTTGTACGCGATCTGCTTCGCCCGGCGGCGATTCGTCTCGTCGATGGCCTTGCTCATCGACGGAGTGATCTTGTCCGCGTACATGTGAACCTGACCGGAGACATTCCGCGCGGCCCGGCCGATCGTCTGGATCAGGGAAGTGCCGGAACGCAGGAACCCTTCCTTGTCCGCATCAAGGATCGCCACCAGCGAGACCTCAGGCAGGTCGAGACCCTCCCGCAGCAGGTTGATGCCGACTAGCACGTCGTACTCTCCGAGCCTCAGCTCGCGCAGCAACTCGACCCGGCGCAGCGTGTCGACCTCACTGTGCAGGTACCTCGCTCTGATCCCCAGCTCAAGCAGGTAGTCGGTGAGGTCCTCGGACATCTTCTTGGTCAGCGTCGTGACGAGCACCCGTTCCGACCGCTCGGCCCTGAGCCGGATCTCGTGGACCAGGTCGTCGATCTGGCCCTTAGTCGGCTTGATGATGACCTCAGGGTCGATCAGCCCGGTCGGCCTGATCACCTGCTCGACCACGTCGCCGCCGACTCGCTGGAGCTCGTACGGGCCTGGAGTCGCCGACAGGTACAGCGTCTGCCCGATCCGGTCGCCGAACTCCTCCCAGGTCAGCGGCCGGTTGTCGATCGCGCTCGGCAGCCGGAAGCCGTGGTCAACCAGCACCCGCTTCCGCGACACGTCACCCTCGTACATCGCGCCGATCTGCGGCACCGTCACGTGGGACTCGTCGACCACCAGCAGGAAGTCCTCCGGGAAGTAGTCGAGCAGCGTGTTAGGCGCACTGCCGACCGACCGGCCGTCGATGTGGCGCGAGTAGTTCTCGATGCCGGCGCAGCTGCCGACCTGGCGCATCATCTCGACGTCATAGGTGGTCCGCATCCGCAGTCGCTGGGCTTCCAGCAGCTTGCCCGCCTGCTCCAGCTCGGACAGCCGCCAGGCGAGCTCCTCCTCGATGCCCGTGATCGCCCGCTCCATCCGCTCGGGGCCAGCCACGTAGTGGGACGCCGGGAAGATGTACAGCTCGTTGTCGGTGGTCAGCACCTCGCCAGTGAGCGGATGCAAGGTCATGAGCCGCTCGATCTCGTCACCGAACATCTCGATCCGGACCGCGTGCTCCTCGTAGACCGGGATGACCTCGATGGTGTCGCCCCTGACCCTGAAGGTGCCCCTGGTGAACGCCATGTCGTTGCGCAGGTACTGCATGCCGACGAGCTTGCGGAGCAACTGGTCGCGCTCGACCAGGTCACCGATCTTCAGCTTGACCATCCGGTCCACGTACTCCTGCGGGGTGCCCAGGCCGTAGATGCACGACACCGAGGCCACGACGATCGTGTCGCGCCTGGTTAGCAGCGAGTTCGTGGCCGAGTGCCGCAGCCGCTCGACCTCGTCGTTGATCGAGCTGTCCTTCTCGATGTAGGTGTCGGTCTGCGGGACGTAGGCCTCGGGCTGGTAGTAGTCGTAGTAGGAGACGAAGTACTCGACCGCGTTGTTCGGCAGCATCTCGCGCAATTCGTTCGCGAACTGCGCGGCCAGGGTCTTGTTGGGCAGCATGACCAGCGTCGGCCGCTGCAGCCGCTCGGCCAGCCAGGCCACGGTCGCGGTCTTACCGGTGCCGGTGGCGCCGAGCAGGACGGCATGCCTGGACCCCGCCCTGATCCTCTTTTCCAGGTCGGCGATCGCGGTCGGCTGGTCTCCGGCCGGGACCATGTCGGTCACGACGTCGAACGGCGCGACTCGTCGCTGCAGGTCGGTCACCGGGCGCATGGGCTCTCCTCACGATGCACATCACCACTGTAGGCTGAGGCCCTGACAATCTGGCCGTAGTCTCCGGCGCCATGGTCTACCTGCGAAAGGACGCGAAGCCAGCCATGTTCCAGCCGTATCCGGCCGGTGACGCCGATCAGCGGGCACCATCGTCCGTGCGGTCCGCGATCAAGCTGATGTACGCAGGCGCCGTGCTCAGCGCGATCGGCGTCGTCGTCCAGTTCATCGGCATCCCGAGCGAGCGGGCGCAGCTGCGCCAGCAGCACAAGCCCAAGCTCACCTCGGATCAGATCCACAGCATCGTCATCGGTTCGGTCGTCCTCATCGCGGCGATCGGCATCATCAGCATCGGACTATGGATCTGGATGGCCAGGTCGAACGGCGCCGGCAAGCCGTGGGCCAGGATCGTCTCCTCGATACTCTTCGCCCTCAGCACGATCGAGCTGCTGACCTCGCTGCGGGAGCTTGGCTTCCAGGTCGGCCTGATCCTCGGACTGCTGATCTGGCTCGTCGGCCTCGCGGCCGTCGTCCTGCTCTGGCGCAAGGACTCCACGGCCTACTTCAAATAGCACCAGCGGGTTAAGCGTCGCGACGCCGCAGCAGCCAGGCCCCGGCCCCGAGCAGCACCAGCGTCCACAGGCAGAAGACGCCGAACCCCTGCCACGCCGACAGCAGCTGATCAGGCGGCGAGTGAGCCACGAACACCACCATGCCAGCCTGCTCGGGCATGTAGGCGTTGACGTGCGCGCCCCAGTCCCCCGGCAGCAGGCTGGTCAGGATCGGCAGCACCAGCACGGCCCCGATCACCGTGGCTATCGCTCCGGCACTGTGTCGGATCAGCGCCCCGATCCCGAGCGCGAACAGTCCGAGCACGGTCAGGTACAGGCCAGCGCCGACGATCGACCGCAGCACGTTCGGATCGCCGAGCGACACGTGGACCTTGCTGTGCAGCAGCACCGAGCCCACGAAAAACGAGCCGAACGCCACGAGCTCGGCCAGCACGAGCAGCAGCACGGCGAAGACGGTGATCTTCGCGAACAGCATGGGCAGCCGCTTCGGCACCGCGAGCAGCGACGCCCTGATCACGCCCGTCGAGTACTCGGTGGTGATCAGCAGCACCCCCAGCACGCAGATCGTCAGCTGACCAAGCCCGATCCCGGCGCCGAGGATGAACCCGACGGGGTCGGCCACGATCCTGGCGTCGCCATCGGCCGAGCGAGGCCCGCCCCAGTTGCCGACGATCAGCGCGGTCAGGCCAGCGGTCAGCCCGACCGTCAGCACCACGAACAAGACCAGCGTGTACCGGGTGGAGCGCACGGAGCGGATCTTGGTCCACTCGGCGAGCAGCAGCCCGGCGAACCGGCCTGGCCGCCGCGCCTGTGCGGCCAGCGGCACGCCGCCGGGCCCCGTCACTCCGGCTAGCGCGGCCGACGAGGCAGGAGTAGCAGGCGACACGGTCATCGCGCGACCTCCGCCCCCGCGCCCGCAGCGAACGCGTCATTGCCATGCACGCCGAACTCCAGGCTGCCTGACGTCAGTTCCATGAACGCCTCTTCCAGCGACGCGAGTTGCGGCGTCAGTTCGTAGAGCACCACCGAGCCGGTCGCGGCGAGCTCGCCGATCCGCCGGGCCTCCACGTTGGTGACGATCAGCACCTGCGCGCCGTCCGCGACGCCGTCGGCGGGCCGGGCGTCGCCAGGCAGGACCGTGCCGCCCTCGGCGGCGAGCAGCTCGGTGAGCCTGTCTCCGTCTGGTGTGAGCACTCGGACCGACTTCTGCGTGCCGCTCGCGATGACCTCGGAAGTGCTCGACGCGGCGATCAGCCTGCCGCGACCGATCACGATCAGGTGATCAGCCGTCACCGCCATCTCGTTCATCAGGTGGCTGGATACCAGGATCGTGCGGCCCTGGCCGGCCAGGTGCTTCATCAGGTTCCTGATCCACAGCACGCCCTCCGGGTCGAGCCCGTTGACCGGCTCGTCCAGCAGCAGCACCCGGGGGTCGCCGAGCAGAGCGGCGGCGATCCCGAGCCGCTGGCTCATGCCGAGCGAGAACCCGCCCGCTCGCTTGCCAGCGACCTCCTGCAGGCCGACAAGCTCCAGCATCTCCCCGACCCGGCTCGACGGCAGTCCCTGGCTCTGGGCCAGGAAAAGCAGGTGGTTGCGCGCGCTTCGGCCCGTATGCACGGATTTCGCCTCGAGCAGCGCACCCACGGTCCGCAGCGGGTCCGGCAGGTCACGGTACGACCGGCCCTCGATCGTCGCGTGCCCGGACTGCGGCCGGTCAAGGCCCAGGATGATCCGCATCGTGGTGGACTTGCCCGCGCCGTTGGGTCCCAGGAATCCTGTCACCCGGCCGGGCTCGACGGTAAAGCTGAGATTGTCGACGGCTACTTTGTCGCCGAAGCGCTTCGTAACGTCGCGTACCTCGATCAAGCGCCGCCTCCTCGTCGGTCGCGTCGACCAGACCGACCCTGTGCTGGCTGGTCCGCAGCCCGTAAGCTTACGCGATATAGCTTAATTCGGCGCCCGAGTCAGCTCGCTTGCCGACGCAGCCGCTCCCAGAGCTCGCTGACCTGGCGGTCCAGGTCTTCCAGCGACCCGGAGTTGTCGATCACCACGTCGGCGATCTCCAGCCGCCTGGCCCTGGTCGCCTGGGCGGCCATCCTCGCCTCGGCGTGCTCGCGCGCCATGCCGCGCTGCCCGGTCAGCCGGTCTAGCTGGGTCGCCTCGGGCGCGTCGACGACCACGACCAGGTCGAACCCGGCCGCGAGGTTGTTCTCCGCGATGAGCGGCACGTCGTGCACGACGACCGCTCCGTCCGCATCAGCGGCGGTAGCTTCAAGCTCCGCCATCCGCCGACCCACCAGGGGATGGACGATCGCGTTGAGCCGGGCCAGCTGCTGCGGATCGGCGAAGACCAGCTCGCCGAGCCGCGGTCGGTCCAGCGCACCATCAGGCCGCAGCACGCCCGCGCCGAACGCCGAGACCACCTGAGCCAGCCCGGGGGTGCCGGGCTCGACTACCTCCCGCGCGATCGCGTCGGCGTCGATGAGCACCGCGCCGCGCCCGGCCAGCCGCCGCGACACCTCGCTCTTCCCAGAGCCGATCCCGCCGGTCAATCCGACCCTGAGCACCAACCGCCTCACTCCCGCGCACAAGCGTGGCGGGCTCGCCGACCAGAAAGGCCAGCGAACCCGCCACGATGAACGGCTATCAGTTCGAGCTAGTTACGGCCACCCGAGAGCTTCTCGCGCAGCGCCGCCAGCGCCTCGTCCGAAGCCAGCGCGCCGCCGCCACCGTCGCCGTCGTCCGGCGAGCCCGACGTGTGCGAGCTCGCGCCCGAGCCGTCGTCGCCGCCCTCTTCCTCGGCCCGGCTCCGGGCCTCGGCGACCTGCCGCTGGTGCGCCTCGAACCGCGCGCGGGCCTCGGCGTACTGCCGCTCCCACTCTTCGCGCTGAGCCTCGAAGCCCTCCAGCCACTCGCCCGACTCAGGGTCGAACCCGTCTGGGTAGACGTAGTTGCCCTGCTCGTCGTAGGTGGCCGGCATGCCGTACAGCGTCGGGTCGAAGTCGTCGCCGGTAATCTCGCCGGTCTGACCCTCGTTCGCCTGCTTGAGCGACAGGCTGATCCGCCGCCGGTCCAGGTCGATGTCGATGATCTTCACGAAGATCTCGTCGCCCACCTGAACGACCTGCTCCGGGATCTCCACGTGCCGGTCAGCCAGCTCGGAGATGTGGACCAGGCCCTCGATGCCCTCCTCGACCCGCACGAACGCGCCGAACGGCACCAGCTTGGTGACCCGACCAGGCACAACCTGGCCGATCTGGTGCATCCGGGCGAACTGCTGCCACGGATCCTCTTGCGTGGACTTCAGCGACAGCGAGACGCGCTCGCGGTCCATGTCCACGTCGAGCACCTCGACCGTGACCTCCTGGCCGACCTCGACAACCTCGCCTGGGTGGTCGATGTGCTTCCAGGACAGCTCGGACACGTGCACCAGGCCGTCCACGCCGCCGAGGTCGACGAACGCACCGAAGTTGACGATCGAGGACACGACGCCCTTGCGGATCTGGCCCTTCTGCAAGGTGTTGAGGAAGTTCTGGCGAACCTCGGACTGGGTCTGCTCGAGCCAGGCCCGGCGGGACAGCACCACGTTGTTGCGGTTCTTGTCCAGCTCGATGATCTTGGCCTCGATCTCCTTGCCCACATAAGGCTGCAGGTCACGGACCCGGCGCATCTCCACCAGGGAGGCGGGCAGGAAGCCCCGCAAGCCGATGTCGAGGATCAGGCCGCCCTTGACGACCTCGATGACGGTGCCGGTAACGACGCCGTCCTCCTCCTTGATCTTCTCGATCGTGCCCCAGGCGCGCTCGTACTGCGCGCGCTTCTTGGACAGGATCAGCCGGCCTTCCTTGTCTTCCTTCTGGAGGACAAGTGCCTCGATGTGATCGCCAGTCTTGACGACCTCGTTCGGATCGACATCGTGCTTGATCGACAGTTCCCGTGACGGGATCACGCCCTCGGTTTTGTAACCGATGTCGAGCAGGACCTCGTCCCGGTCGACCTTGACGACAGTCCCGTCGACAATGTCGCCGTCGTTGAAGTACTTGATGGTCTCGTCGATCGCGGCGAGGAAAGCTTCCTCCGAACCGATGTCGTTAACGGCAACCTGGGGGGTCGAGGTGGCCTGCGTGCTGCTGGTCGTCATGTGTGAGTGGGCTCCGGATACGGACAGGATTGATTTGGGCGCGCAGTGCGCAGCGCGTCCGACTTGAGGCTGGAGTGCCTGGGCGAAACATCGCGGGCTCCACGTATACCCCGAGGCGTCGGCCCATGGCGGACTGCGGAAGATCACAACGCACCGATCAGCATATGAGAGCCTGGCCGGGCGGTCAATCGGCTCCGGAGTCTAGACGCCAGTCATCCACCCGCGCGCCTACCTCCATTTACCTGCAAGCAGGACCAACCGCCCGCGATTTCACCGAACCCAGGACGGTGTTCAGCTTCGGGAGGCTCCGGGGGTCGCTCCCCCGGGCAAATACCGCGTACCCTAGTTCTCGTCGTGAGTGCATTGTTGAAGTTCATCGAGGGCTGGTGGTGGCTGGTCTTCATCTTCGGCGGCGGCATCGCCGGAGGTGTACGCGAGGCGATCAACCGGCACCACAAGCGCAGGCTGGACATCATCGAGGCCAAGACTCGCCTGCGCGGTACCGCGCTGCCCGCGCCTGGCCCGCCTGAGCCCCAGCCGGTCTGCGGCTGCTCGCACCATCTGAGCTTCCACAACCAGAAGACCTCGACCTGCGCGTACGACGACTGCAAATGCCAGCAGTACATCGGGCCTGAGCCGCTCGGCCACATCATCGCCCTGCCACTAGTCGATCCCCAGACCATGGGTGTCGAACAGCAGCAGGGTTAACGCAATCCCGCTCCGCCACCCGCCGCTTCTAGGCGAGTCCCGGTACGAAGCACTCAGTGGGCGGCGTCGGCCCAGCTCCGCCCCGTGCCCATCGACACATCGAGCGGCACGGTCATCGAGAAGGCCCCGCCCATGGCGACCTGCACCAGCTCGCGCAGCTGGTCAAGCTCTCCTGACGCGACCTCGAACAGCAGCTCGTCGTGGACCTGGAGCAGCATCCGCGACGCCAGGCCAGCCTCGGCGATGGCCTGGTCGACCCGCAGCATCGCGACCTTGATGATGTCGGCGGCCGAACCCTGGATAGGGGCATTCAGCGCCATCCGCTCGGCCATCTCCCGGCGCTGCCGGTTGTCCGAGGTGAGGTCGGGCAGGTAGCGGCGGCGGCCCAGGATCGTCTCGGTGTAGCCATCCTGGCGGGCCTGGGCCACGATCGCGTGCAGGTACTCGCGCACCCCGCCGAACACCCCGAAATACTCGTCCATATAGCCGCGCGCCTCTTCGGCAGCGACGTTGAGCTGCTGCGACAGTCCGTAGACTGACAGGCCGTAGGCGAGGCCGTAATTCATCGCCTTGATCTTGCTGCGCAGGTCGCCGGTCACCTCCTCGGCGGGGATCGCGAACACCCGGGACGCCGTCGCCGAATGGAAATCGTGCCCGGAGCTGAACGCCGACGCCAGCGCCTCGTCCCCCGACAAGTGCGCCATGATGCGCAGCTCGATCTGGCTGTAGTCGGCGGTCAGCAGGCACTCGTAGCCCTCGCCGACGACGAAGCCGTGCCTGATCCGCCGGCCTTCCTCGGTCCTGATCGGGATGTTCTGCAGGTTCGGGTCGGTCGAGGACAACCGACCGGTCGCGGCGATCATCTGGTTGTACGTGGTGTGGATGCGGCCATCGTGCCCGGCCATCGGGATCAGCGAGTCGACGATGCTCTTGAGCTTGGCGACGTCCCGGTGCCGCAGCAGGTGCACGAGCACGGGGTGCGGCTCCTCGCTCTGCGCCAGCAGGCCCGTCAGCGCCTCGGAGTCGGTCGTGTAGCCGGTCTTGATCCGCTTGGTCTTCGGCAGCCCGAGCTCGGTGAAGAGCACCTCCTGCAGCTGCTTGGGCGAGCCCAGGTTGAACTCATGGCCGACCGCCTCGTAGGCGCCTTGCTCGGCCCCCTTGACGTCCGCGCCGAGGCTAGCCGACATCTCGGCCAGGTGATCGATGTCGGCGGCGATCCCGGCGTGCTCCATCCGGGCGAGCACCGAGACCAGCGGCAGCTCGACCTCGGCGAGCAGCACGGTGGCGCCGCGCTTGTCCAGGTCCGCGTCGAGCGCGTCAGCCAGCTCGGCCGTGGCGAGCGCACGCTGGGCGAGGGTCGTCGCGGCTTCCTGCTCGGCCTCGTCCGATGCCATGTCCAGCGTCAGCTGGCCGGTCGCCGGCGTGGCGTCGCCCAGCTCGTGGCCGGTGTAGCGGAGCGCGAGGTCGGCCAGGTCGAACGAACGCTGGCCGGGCAGCGCCAGGTAGGCCGCGAGCGCGGTGTCGCTGGTCAGCCCGCGCAGCGCCCAGCCGCGCGCGGCAAGCGCGTGGATGGGGCCCTTGGCGTCGTGCATCGCCTTGGGCGCGTGCTCGTCACCGAGCCAGGCCGCGAGCGCCTGCTCGTCCTGCATCGTGAGCTGGATCGGGTCGAGGTAAGCGGCCGGGCTGGGGTCGTCTCCCTGGGCCGGCGCCGCGAGCGCGAGGCCGACGACGTCGCCGGTGCCCCGACCCCACTTGCCGCTCGGGGCGATGCCGATCCGGCTGGCTTTCGCGTGGCTGGACAGCCAGTCCGCTACCTGGCCAGGACCGAGCTTGGCCACGTCCACGTCGAATCCGCCCTGCACGCTGGCCGAGGGAACAGCGGTGAGTTGTCCCAAGATGCCGTTCGGCAAGGTGCTGTAGAGGCGATCACGCAGGACGCGGAACTGCAAGGTGTCGAAGAGCTGGTGGATCTGGTCTCGATCCCAGGTAGCGGGCACGAGGTCGTGCGGGCCTACGTCGAGCGGCACCTCGCGGGTCAGCTCGGTGAGCCTGCGGTTGCGCAGCACGCTGTCCAGGTGCTCGCGAAGGTTGTCGCCCGCGCGGCCCTTGACCTCGTCAACCCGGTCGACCAGCGCGCCGAGGGAGCCGAACTCCGCGATCCACTTGGTAGCCGTCTTCTCGCCGACGCCGGGGATGCCAGGAAGGTTGTCGCTGGGGTCGCCGCGCAGCGCGGCGAAGTCCGGGTACTGGGCCGGGGTCAGCCCGTACTTGGCGGCGACGGCGTCGGGGGTATACCGCGCCATCTCGCTGATCCCGCGCATCGTGTACAGGACCGTGATGTCCTCGCTGACCAGCTGGAACGCGTCCCTGTCCCCCGTCACGATCAGCACCCGCATGCCGTCGGCGGCGGCCTGCGTCGCGAGCGTGGCGATGAGGTCGTCGGCCTCGTACCCGGCCTTGGACAGCCATTTGATGCCGAGCGCTCCGAGTACCTCGAAGATCAGGCTCAGCTGGTTCCTGAAATCGGCCGGGGTCTCCTTGCGGGTCGCCTTGTACTCGACGAACTGCTCGTGCCTGAAGGTGGGTTCGCTGCGGTCGAACGCGACCGCGACGTGGTTGGGCTTCTCGTCGCGCAGGACGTTGATGAGCATCGCGGTGAACCCGTAGACGGCGTTCGTCGGCTGCCCGGTCGTGGTCGAGAAGTTCTCCAGCGGCAGCGCGAAGAACGCCCGGTAGGCGAGAGAATGCCCGTCGAGCAGCAGAAGCAGATCGCGCTTCTCACCTGCGCTGGTCGCGGGGGCGGTGCTTTTCACGGGATCAGTCTTCGCAGCCACCTGGTAATCCTAGTGCGACGTACTGACAGCGAGCCCCGTTCCTTGCGAGCACTACGCTGACCTGATGCCAGCGGAACGGGCGGAAGGCGGCGATGGTGGCGAACACGGGCGAGGCGAGCAGCGATCAGCCGGACTGGAGCGATGTGAACCTCGCGCACGAGGACACGCTCGTGCACCGGATGGGCATCAAGATCACCGAGGCCACGGCGCAGCGAGTCGTGGGGACGATGCCGGTCGAGGGCAACATCCAGCCGTACGGCCTGCTGCACGGCGGCGCCTCCTGCGTACTCGCCGAAACCCTCGGCTCGGTGGGGTCGGCGCTGCACGCGGGGCCGGATAAGTTCACCGTGGGGATCGAGATCAATGCCACCCACCACCGGGCCGCCGCAGCTGGTTACGTGACCGGCGTGGCCACTCAGGTCCACGGCGGGCAGACGCTCACCACCTACGACATCGTGATCACCGACGACCACGGCCGCCGAGTCTGCACCGCCAGGCTGAGCTGCCTGCTCCGTGACGCGATCCCCGCCCGGGGAACCGGCCGCGCTGCCGAGGCCGACGGCGCTCGCGGGGCGGGCGGCGCTGGCGGCGCTGGCGGGGCGGGTGGCGCTGGCGGGGCGGGCGGGGCGGGCGGCGCTGGCGGCGCCCGCGGGTCCGCTGGGGGCTGACGGTGCTCGCCGTCGGAGGGTCTCAAGCTGATGACTTCCGTCCGCAGCGCCCTGAGCTGCGACTGTCTCAGGTAACGCACTAGTCCCACTGGCATCGCCGAACGGATGTTTGGTTCATACCGGCCGCGTGTTGGCAGTGTCCCTACGCGGCCAGTCGGCGCTCGCTACGGTGTTCCCCGGAGCTTGATGATTCCGAGTAGAGAACGTGCCGGCCCGGGGAAGGCCGACACGGCACCAAAGGAGTCGCCAGGCTCCGCTCCGTCGCTGCCTACCGCAGCAGGCGGCAGCAAGCGAGCGGGCGCCGGGTCTGCGCGGGGGTAAGGACCTGGCCCCGCTCGCTTGCGCAACAGCCCAAACCGCGCCACGCCCGCCTGCGAACAGCGGAAACGGCGCCACGCTCGCCTGCGAACAACGGAAACCGGGCCACGCCCGCCTGCGCAACAGCCCAAACCGCGCCACGCTCGCCTGCGAACAGCGGAAACCGGGCCACGCTCGCCGAGCGAGCTGGCTCCGACGACACCATGGTCCTACTTACTGTCATCAGGACAGCAGTAAGTAGGACCATGGTGCTGTCCGAAATTGCCCGGCAACAGCAGCAAGTAGGGACATGCTGCTGTTCGGGCCGTAGGAATGATTAGCTCGCGCGGCCCTCGGTCGGCGGGGGGTCGGTGGAGGCAGCGGCGTCCTTGCTCTCGGGGTCGCCTTCGGCGAGCGGGTCAGCTGAGTCGGCCGACGCGGGCGGGTCGCCGTCGGCGGGCGCCTGCGTCGGGTCGGCCAGCGCGGGCGGGTTAGGCGCGGGTGGCGCGGACGCGGGCGGGTTAGGCGCGGGTGGGGCGGACGCGGGCGGGTTAGGCGCGGGCGGGGCGGACGCGGGCGGGCTAGGCGCAGGCGGGGCGGACGCGGGCGGGCTAGGCGCGGGTGGCGCGGACGCGGGCGGGCTAGGCGCGGGTGGGGCGGGCGCGGGTGGGATTGGCGTGGGTTGGTTGGGTTTGGGTGGGGCTGGCGGACTTGCCTTGGCGGCGGGGGGCGCGGTGTCCTGGCTGGATGGGGCTGCGGGGTCGGTGCTGGTCGGTTTGTTGGCGACCTGCAGGTATTCGTCGAGGATCTCCTGGGCCAGTGCCCGCATGGTCGTGCGGCGGTCCATCGAGGTCTTCTGAATCCAGCGGAACGCCTCTGGCTCGGTCATCCCTCTGGACGACTGCAGGGCGCCCTTGGCGCGGTCGAGCAGCTTGCGCATTTCCAGGCGCTCGAGGAGGCTGCCGACCTCGGCCTGCAGCGCGTTTACCTCGGCAAACCTCGTCACTGCGATCTCGATCGCCGGGATGAGATCAGCCTTGGTGAAGGGTTTTACCAGGTAGGCCATCGCGCCGGCGCTACTGGCCCGCTGGACGAGATCACGCTGGGAGAACGCCGTCAAGATGACCACGGGCGCCAGTCGACGTGCCGTAATCTGCTCAGCGGCGGAGATACCGTCAAGCACCGGCATTTTGACGTCCATGATCACCAGATCTGGGCGCAGCTCAGCTGCTAGCTTGACGGCGGTGTCGCCGTCGGACGCTTCGCCAACTACGACATAGGCGTCCTGACCTGGCTCTTCTAGCATCTCTTTGAGATCTAGCCGGATCAGGGCCTCGTCCTCGGCGATAACCACACGGTAAGGAGTCTGGCTCACCCACTGAAGCCTATCCATAGCCGCTACATTGAACAGATGCACGGCGCGCCTCCTAGGTATCGTCGTGCCCAAGTTGCCTAGCCCCGGTAGACCAACGGCAGAGTCAATGGCCTCAAAATCCATCAAGTGTGGGTTCGAATCCCACCCGGGGCACCGCAAAAGGTGCAATTCGGGCATCGGGGCAGGGGCTAGATCGGGGGCGGGGGGCCGGGGCGGGGCTAGATCGGGCCGGGGCTAGTCGGGCGGGACTTGCTCTGCTTTCGCTGGACTGCGGCCGTTGCCTGCTACCCGGGAGGCGTTGAGGTTCGGCCGCTCGTTGCCTGAGAGCTGGACCGTATCGGGGTCCGTCAGATGACGGGCCGAGGTGGTGAGCGGCTCGGGGCCCAGTCTGGATCGAGTTAGGTACAGGTAGGCACCCGCCCCAGCTAGCACCGCGAAGGCGGCGACCTGCTTGATGAGCACGTCGGGGTGGCCGTGCGGTCCGGTCAGGATGAAGGATTCCACGCCCAGCAGGCCGAGGGCATAGCCAGCGACGCAGCCGGCGAACGCGCGGTCTCCCGTCACGCTGTGCCGCTTGATGATGGAGATCAGGGCGATTCCGACGGCCAGGTTCCACAGCGTCTCGTACAGAAACAACGGCTGGAACGTGCCGAAGTCCTGATAGCCGGGCAGCCGGCTCGCGGGCGAGATGGGCACCGCCCACGGCAGCCCCGACGGAGGGCCGTAGGTGCTCTGGTCGAACCAGTTGCCGAGCATGCTGATCGCGGCGCCAATGGAGACCGCTGGCGCGGCGGCAGCTAGCACCGGTCCGAGCGCCAGTTCCCGCGCGCGGCACCAGAAGTACGCGGCCGCGAGGCCGCCGACGGCCGCGCCTGGCAGGCCGAGACCACCGTCCCAGATCCGCGCGATTCCCAGCCAGTCGCGGCCGTGGCCGAAGTACAGTTGGGAGTCGACCGCGATGCGGTAGATCCTGGCTCCCACCAGCCCCGCCGGCACGGCTACGGTCGCGATGTCCACGATCTGCCAGGGACGCCCGCCCGCTTCCCGGTACCGCCGCTCGGCGAGCCACAGCACGGCTAGCACGCCAAGTACGACGCAGAACGCGTAGCCGTGCACGGCGAGCGGCCCAAGGTGCCAGATGCCGCCGAATGGACCTGGCAGGGAAGCGAGCGGCATGCTTCGTGACGTTACCGCTGCCGCGGGCCTGCTCGCGACCACACCGCCCGGCCGCACCGCGCGGCCGCACCGCCGGCGCCCGGCTGCCCGAGCCGCCCCTTACGACGCGCGCAGGGGCGCCGCCGAGGCTGGGATCGCGACCGGGAGGGCGGTCCCGCCAGTCAGGTAGCGGTCGGCTGCCGCAGCGGCCGAGCGGCCCTCGGCGATCGCCCACACGATCAGGGACTGGCCCCGGCCCATATCGCCCGCCACGAAGACGCCGGGCGCTGAAGTCGAGTACTGATCGTCACGCGGCACCCGGCCGCGCTCGTCCAGGCGCACCCCCAGATCCGCGAGCAGGTCGGTCTCCTGCGCACCGGTGAAGCCCATCGCCAGCAGGACCAGATCGCAGTCCAGCTCACGTTCGGTGCCCGGACGAGCCACCAGCTTGCCGCCGTCCAGATCCACCTCGATCAGCCGCAGCGCCCGTACCCGGCCGCTGTCGTCGGGCAGGAATTCCTGCGTCGACACGGCGTAGACCCGTTCGCCGCCTTCCTCGTGCGCACTGGACGTCCGGTAGATCAGCGGGTAGGTGGGCCACGGCTGGCCGACTGACCTGTGGTCCGGCGGTCTCGGCAGGATCTCGAGCTGCACCACCGACTCGGCGCCCTGCCGATGTGCGGTGCCGAGGCAGTCCGCTCCGGTGTCGCCGCCGCCGATGATCACCACCCGGCGGCCACGGGCGGAGATTGCCGATTCCGCACCGAGCTCCTCGTCCGCGCGGCCAGCCCCTGAGGTCTGACCGGCCCCGGGTGGGCGGCCGGCCCCGGCTACGGCCCTGTTCGAGGCCGTCAGATACTCCATCGCCTGGTGAATCCCGGCGAGCTCGTGCCCAGGCACGGGCAGCCCGCGCCCTACCCGGGCCCCGCACGCCAGGACGATCGCCGCGAAGCGGGCCCTGAGCTGCGCTACGGTGACATCAGCCCCGGCCCGCACTCCGCATTCGAATCTCGTGCCTTCGGCGCGGAGCTGGTCGAGCCGCCGGTCCACCAGCCGCTTCTCGCACTTGAATTCCGGGATCCCGTACCTCAGCAGCCCGCCAGCCTGGTCGGCTTCCTCGAAGACGGTGACCGCATGCCCGGCCCTGGTGAGCTGCTGCGCCGCCGCGAGGCCGGCCGGACCAGAGCCGATCACGGCCACTGGCCGCCCGGCAGCCAGCGCCGCTTGCGACGGCGGCTCGGGCCTGACCCAGCCGTGCGCGAACGCCCGGTCGATGATCTCGACCTCGACCTGCTTGATCGCGACCGGATCGGTACTGATGCCGAGCACGCACGCCGACTCGCACGGCGCCGGGCACAGCCGCCCGGTGAACTCGGGAAAGTTGTTGGTTGCGTGCAGCCGCTCGATCGCCTCGCGCCAGTGCTGCTGCATGACCAGGGCGTTCCACTCGGGGATCAGATTGCCGAGCGGGCAGCCGTGATGGCAGAACGGGATGCCGCAGTCCATGCAGCGTCCAGCCTGACGCTCCAGATCGTCGTCGCCCATCGGTGCGTACACCTCGCGCCAGTCCTGGATCCGGACGTCGACCGGCCGCCTGGGCGCGGTCCGCCGGCCTGTGGCGAAGTAACGCCCAGAGTCGCTCGTGCCAGGGCTAACACCAGGGCTCGTGCCAGGGCTCGTGCCCGGGTTCATGCCCGCACCGCCGCCATGACCGCCTCGGCCACGTCCACCCCGTCCTGCTCCGCGCGCCTCGTCGCCGCGAGCACGCGCTTGTAGTCCCTCGGCATCACCCGGCGCAGCCGGGCCGTCGCTGCCGGCCAGTCGTCGAGCAACTGCGCCGCGACCGGCGAGCACGTGCTCGCGTGGTACCGGCCGATCAGGTCGTGCAAGAACTCCACGTCTCCTTCGCTCAGCGGCTCGAGGTCGGCCGTCTGGGTGTTGATCAGGTCAGCATCGGGGTCGAGCAGGTACGCCACGCCACCCGACATCCCGGCGGCGAAGTTCCTCCCGACCGGCCCGAGCACCACCACCCGGCCGCCCGTCATGTACTCACAGCCGTGGTCGCCCGCGCCCTCGGCCACCGCCACGGCACCGGAGTTGCGCACGCAGAACCGCTCCCCCACGACTCCGCGCAGGAACAGCTCTCCGCTCGTCGCCCCGTAGCCGATCACGTTGCCCGCGATGATCTGCTCGTGCGCGGCGAAGGTCGCCGCCTGGTCGGGCACGACCACGATCCGCCCGCCCGACAGGCCCTTGCCGACGTAGTCGTTGGCGTCACCAGCCAGCCTGATCGTGATCCCGCACGGCAGGAACGCCCCGAGCGACTGCCCCGCCGAACCGGTGAGCGAGACGACGATCGTGTTGTCCGGCAGCCCGGCGCCACCCCAGCGCCTGGTCAGCTCGTAGCCGAGCATCGTGCCGACGGTCCGGTTGACGTTGCGCACCGGCAGGTCGAGCTGGACCTGCCTGCCCTCTTCCAGGGCGCCTTCGGCCAGCTGAATCAGCGTCTTGTCCAGCGCCTGCGCCAGGCCGTGCCGCTGGCGGGTCGTCCGCCTGCGGGCCGCGCCCTCCGGCAGCGGCGGGACCGCGAGCAGCGGGGTGAGGTCGAGGTAGGCGCCTTCGGCGGTTCCTGCGGGGGCGACCGGCCTCAGCAGCTCGGCGTGCCCGATCGCCTCGTCCAGGCTGCGGAAGCCGAGCTCGGCCAGGTACTCGCGGACCTCGCCGGCCACGAACTCGAAGAACCGCACCACGAAGTCCGGCTTGCCGCCGTACTTGAGCCGCAGCTCAGGATTCTGGGTCGCCACCCCGACCGGGCAGGTGTCCTGGTGACACGCCCGCATCATCACGCAGCCCACCACGACCAGCGGCGCGGTCGCGAATCCGTATTCCTCGGCCCCGAGCAGCGCCGCGACGATCACGTCCCTGCCCGTCTTCAGCTGCCCGTCGACCTGGACGATCACCCGGTCGCGCAGGCCGTTGCGCAGCAGCGTCTGCTGCGTCTCGGCCAGGCCGGTTCCCAGGGCGCGCCCGCGCGCTTGATGCTCGTCAGGGCGCCGCGCCCGTGCCGCCGTCGCTCCCCGAGATCAGGATGACGTCGCTGTGCGCCTTGGCGACCCCGGCCGCGATCGTGCCGACGCCGACCTCGGCGACCAGCTTGACCGACACCCGGGCGGCCGGATTCGCGTTCTTCAGGTCATAGATCAGCTGGGCCAGGTCCTCGATGGAGTAGATGTCGTGGTGCGGGGGCGGCGAGATCAGGCCGACCCCGGGCGTCGAGTGCCTGGTCTTGGCGATCCAGGGGTAGACCTTGTGCGCGGGCAGCTGCCCGCCCTCGCCCGGCTTGGCCCCCTGGGACATCTTGATCTGCAGGTCGTCGGCGTTCACCAGGTACTCGGAGGTGACCCCGAACCGGCCGCTCGCCACCTGCTTGATCGCCGACCGGCGCAGGTCTCCGTTAGCATCGGCCGCGTAGCGGTCGGCGTCCTCGCCGCCCTCACCGGAGTTCGACCGGCCGCCGATCCTGTTCATCGCGATCGCGAGAGTCTGGTGGGCCTCGGCCGACAGCGACCCGTACGACATCGCTCCGGTGCAGAACCGCCGCACGATCGCCGCCACCGGCTCGACCTCGTCGAGCGGCACCGGGGGCCGGTCAGGGGCAAGGCAGAGCAGCCCGCGCAGCGTCATCCGCCGCGCCGACTGGTCGTCGATCTCGCGGCTGTACTGGCGGAAGATCTCCTCCTGTCCCGACCGGGTCGCGTGCTGAAGCCGGAACACCGCCTCCGGGCCGAACAGGTGCGGCACCCCATCGCGCCGCCAGAAGTACTCACCGCCCGACTCCAGCGCCAGCGCGGCCGACCCGGCCGGCCGCTCGGGGTAGGCGAAGCTCAGCCGCGCCGAGACTTCAGCCGCGAGCTGGTCGTACCCGATCCCGCCGAGCCGCGAGGATGTCCCCGTGAAGCACTCGCCGATCACCTCGGGACCCAGGCCGATCGCCTCGAAGATCTGAGCCCCGGTGTAGGACGCCACCGTGGAGACGCCCATCTTGGACATGATCTTCATCAGGCCCTTGCCGAGCGCCCTGATCAGGTTGGCCGCCGCCTTGCGCCCGCTGACGCCCTCAAGCAGCCCGCTGCGGGCCAGGTCCTGCACGGTCTCGATGGCCAGGTAAGGGCAGACCGCCGCCGCGCCGTAGCCGATCAGCAGCGCCACGTGGTGGGTCTCGCGGACGTCACCAGCCTCGACGACGAGGCCGACCTGAGTGCGGCTGCGTTCAGCGATGAGGTGGTGATGGACCGCGCCGGTCAGCAGCAGCGACGGGATCGGCGCGAGCCGGCGCTCGCCTGCCCGATCGCCCTCGACGGCCCGCCGGTCCGACAGCACGATGATCTTGGCGCCGGCCCTGATCGCCTCGGTCACCTCGGACCGGATCTCGGCCAGCCGCATCCGGAGCGCCGCACCGCCGCCGCCGGCCAGGTACCGTCCGTCCACCACGTGGGCGGTGAAGCCTGGCAGGTCCCGGTCCTCGTTGATGTGCACGATCTTCGCGAGGTCGCTGTCGCTGAGCACCGGATAGGGGAGCACGATCTGCCGGCACGACGTCGGACCCGGCGCCAGGATGTTGTATTCAGGCCCGGTCGCCGCCGCGAGCGAGGTGACGATCTCCTCCCTGATCGCGTCGAGCGGAGGGTTGGTCACCTGCGCGAACTGCTGTGCGAAGTAGTCGAACAGCAGGCTTGGCCGGTCCGACAGCACCGCCAGCGGCGTATCATCACCCATCGACCCGATGGGCTCTGCGCCAGTGACGGCCATGGGCCCGAGGACAACCCTGCGTTCCTCCTGCGTATAACCGAACAATCGCTGCTGGGCGGCTAGCTCGGCGCTGCCGGGCAGTTCCCGGATCCGGTCGGGCAGGTCGTCCAGGTGCAGCAAGCCCGCGTGCAGCCAGTCGTCGTACGGGTGCTCGGCGGCAAGCTCGGCCTTGATCTGCTCGTCTTCCACGATCCGCCCCGCTGCGGTGTCGACCAGGAAGATCTTGCCTGGCTGCAGGCGGCCCTTGTGCACGATCCTGGCCGGGTCCAGGTCAAGGACGCCGACCTCGCTGGCCAGCACGACCAGTCCGTCGTCGGTCACCCAGTACCGGCCGGGGCGCAGGCCGTTGCGATCGAGCACGGCACCGGCCAGCGTTCCGTCGGTGAACGCGATCAGCGCAGGGCCGTCCCAGGGCTCCATCAGCGAGGCGTGGAACCGGTAGAACGCCTTGAGGTCGCGCGGCATCCGTTCATCGTTCTCCCACGCCTGAGGGATCATCATGAGCACGGCGTGCGGGAGCGAGCGCCCGGCCAGCTGCAGCAGTTCCAGGCACGAATCGAAGCTCGCCGAGTCGCTGTCGGCCTGGTCGATGATCGGCAGCAGGCGTTCAAGCCCGCCGCCGTCGGCCCCGGCCGGGATCGAGCTGGCCGGGATCGGGCTGGCCGGGATCGGGCTGGCCGGGATGAGATCGCTGGCCAGCATCGCCTCGCGGGCCCGCCACCAGTTCCGGTTACCCCGGATCGTGTTGATCTCCCCGTTGTGCGCGATGAGCCGGAACGGGTGCGCGAGCGGCCACGAGGGAAACGTGTTCGTGGAGAATCTGGAATGCGCCAGCGCGATGGCCGTCCGGTACCTGACGTCGGTGAGGTCCGGGTAGAACCGCTCCAGCTGGGTCGCTGTCAGCATTCCCTTGTACCCGATGGTGGCCGACGACAGCGTGACGAAGTAGGCGCCCGGGTGCTCGTGCTCGGCGCGCTGGCGCAGGCAGTAGGCGCGCCGGTCGAGTTCCCGGTCGTGCTCGCCCGTGGCCGAAGCTAGGAACAACTGCACAATGTCTGGCAACACAGCTCTCGCCGTACTGCCGCAGGCGGCCTCATCGTGCGGGACGACCCTCCAGCCCAGGACGACGAGCCCTTCTTCGGCGGCGATTGCCTCGATGCGGGCTCTCGCGCTGTGACGCGCGGCCTTCTGGCTGGCTGGGCTGGCCTCGCCCGCGCTATCGCGCGGGAGGAAGACGATGCCCGCCGCGTAGTGCCCAGGCGGCGGAAGCTCGAAATCGCAGACAGCTCTGAAGAACTCGTCAGGCACCTGGGTGAGGATGCCGGCGCCGTCCCCGGTGAGCGGGTCGCTGCCCTTGGCGCCTCGGTGGTCCAGGTTGGCCAGGACAGTGAGCGCCCTGGTGACAGTGTCGTGGCTGCGCCGACCCGTGAGATCGGCCACCAGGCCCACCCCGCACGCGTCGTGCTCGAACGCGGGGTCGTAGAGGCCGGTCGTCGTGGTGCCGCTGCTGGGGTCGGACTCGGCAGGAAGGGAACTGTGGCTCAGGCGAACGGAGGGCGACCCGTCGGGGCGGGCGCCAGTCGGTAGAGTAGCCGGATTTTGGGGACGGGGCATCAACGCTCCAGTCGTCTCGTCCGCCGCACCTGTGCGGAATCACCGTGCGGAAATACGGTGGGACGACTTTGGCCCGCCTACCGGGCTCAGCTCATCTGCAGATCACTGAGCGCTTCAATGACATCATACCTGGTCAGGGCCTCTTGTTACCGGTCGGTAAATTCTATGTTTCACACCCCCGCACGAGCGAAAAACCTGGCACCGACCGCATGAACTCCGCAAATTCGACACCTTCCACAGCTGACCCCCGACTATCCCGAACTCGCCCGAGAAGCACTCAGCCACCTAGCCACACCAGAGCGCGCCGTCGTCCGAACCACAGCAAAGCGGGCCACGCCCCGTCGGTCGCCAGGTTCCGACAGCAGCATGGTCCTACTTACTGCTGTCAGGACGACAGTAAGTAGGACCATGCTGCTGTTAGACACCGAGCCGGAACAGCAGTAAGTAGTACCAAGCTGCTGTTAGACCGGCCCCGCAGACCATCTGGAGCGGCAGCAAGCGGCCGCCGGCGGCGGGGCGGGGTGGTGCTGCGGGGCGGGGGTGATGCTGAGGGGGCGGGGGTGGTGCTGCGGGGCGGGGGTGGTGCTGCGGGGGGTGGTCATGCGGGGCGGGTGGTACTGAAGGGGCGGGGTGGTACTGAAGGGGCGAGAGTGATGCTGAGGGGGCGGGGGTGGTGCTGCGGTTGGAGCGGTTCCGTGGTTAGGAGCGGACGGCTTGGGCTAGTTCGGTGGCTAGGGCGCTTACGCTGGCGCGGCCGGCGGCTGGGTCGGGGGCGTCTAGCAGGCGCTTGACGAAGGCGGAGCCTACGATCACGCCGTCGGCGAACCTGGCGACTTGCTTGGCCTGGGCGCCTGAGCTGACGCCGAGGCCGACCGCTACCGGCAGCTTGGTGTGCTCGCGCACGGCTGAGACCAGGCCCTCGGCGGCCTCGCCGACCGTTGCCCTGGCGCCGGTGATGCCCATGACCGACGCCGCGTAGATGAAGCCACGGCTGGCGCCCGCGATGAGCTTCAGCCGGTCCGGAGGTGAACTCGGCGCGGCCAGGAACACCCTGTCCAGGTCATGGTTGTCCGCCGCCGCGATCCACTCGGACGCCTCTTCGGGCGGCAGGTCCGGGGTAATGAGGCCGCTGCCGCCGGCGCTGGCCAGGTCACGGGCGAACGCGTCGACGCCGTAATGGTCGATCGGGTTCCAGTAGGTCATCACCAGGACCGGCACGCCGCCGGCCGCGAGGGCCTCGACACTGTGCAGGACGTCGGCGACGCGGGTGCCGTTGACGAGAGCCTGGTGCACCGCATCCTGAATGACGGGACCGTCGATCAGCGGATCAGAGTACGGCAGCCCGATCTCGAGGATGTCGCAGCCTGCCTGCACCATCTCTTTCGCGGCGGCGATGGCGTCGGGCACGGTCGGGAAGCCGACTGGGAGATAGCCGATGAGGGCGGCGCGGCTCTCGGCCGCCGCAGCGCTGAACGCTTCGGTAACCCTGCTCGCTGTAACCCTGCTCGCTGGGGCGGTGCTCACTGGCCAGCCTCTCCGGCTAGGTGGCCGAACCACTTGGCCGCGATGTCCACGTCTTTGTCGCCTCGGCCGGACAGGCAGACCACGATGACCGCGTCCCGGCCGAGCTCGCGTCCGACCTCCAGGGCGCCGGCCAGGGCGTGCGCCGACTCGATCGCCGGGATGATTCCCTCGGTCCGGCAGAGCAGCGAGAAAGCCTCCATCGCCTGCTGGTCGGTGACCGGGCGGTACTGCGCCCGGCCCGTCTCGTGCAGCCACGAGTGCTCGGGACCGACGCCCGGATAGTCAAGGCCGGCCGAGATCGAGTGCGTCGGCAGCGTCTGACCGTCGCTGTCCTGCATGAGGTAGGTGTACATGCCGTGGATATATCCAGGCGACCCGCCGGAGATCGTCGCGGCGTGCCGCCCAGTCTCCACGCCATCGCCGCCGGCCTCGCAGCCGATCAGCCGCACGCCGGGATCCCCGATAAACGCGTAGAACGCGCCGATCGCGTTGGACCCGCCGCCCACGCACGCCATCACCACGTCGGGCAGCGCCCCGGTCACGGCCCTGACCTGCTCCCGGGCCTCGACCCCGATCACCTCGTGGAAGTCCCTGACCATGGTCGGGAACGGGTGCGGGCCCATGACCGAGCCGATGCAGTAGTGGGTGCTGTCCACGCTGGACACCCAGTCACGGAAGGTCGCGTTGATCGCATCCTTGAGCGTCTGGCTGCCGGCCGTCACCGGCACGACCTCCGCGCCCAGCATCTGCATCCGCGCGACGTTCAGCGCCTGGCGGCGGGTGTCCTCCGCGCCCATGTAGACCGTGCAGGACAGGCCGAGCAGCGCCGCAGCGGTCGCCGTGGCGACCCCGTGCTGCCCCGCCCCGGTCTCGGCGATGATCCGGGGCTTGCCCATCCGCTGGGTGAGCAGCGCCTGGCCGATGACGTTGTTGAGCTTGTGCGAACCGGTGTGGTTCAGGTCCTCGCGCTTGGCGAAGATGCGGCAGCCGCCGGCGTGCTCGGCGAACCTCGGCAGCTCGGTCAGCAGCGACGGCCGGCCGATGTAATTGGTGCGCAGTTCGGCGAGCCTGGCCTGGAACTGCGGGTCCGCCTTGGCGGCCTCGTACTCGGCGGTGAGCTCCTCGAGCGCGGCCATGAGCGGCTCGGGCGCCACCCGGCCGCCGAACCGGCCGAAATGGCCGGGCAGCTCAGATACCGGCGCCTGCGATACCGGTGCGGTGGTCACGAGCTTCCTCCTCGGTCTGTCCGCAGCGCGGGGTGCGAGCCGGCCGCGACGAGGTCGGCGACGGCCGACCTCGGGTCCTTGCCCACCACCAGGCTCTCGCCGACCAGCACGGCGTCCGCGCCGGCGGCGGCGTAGGCGAGCAGGTCGTGCGGGCCCCGCACGCCCGACTCGGCGATCTTGATCACCTCTTCGGGGATCCGGGGCGCGAGCCGCGCGAACACCGACCTGTCGACAGCCAGCGTCGCGAGGTTGCGGGCGTTGACGCCGATGACGTCGGCGCCTGCCTCTAGCGCACGGTCGAGCTCGGCGTCCTCGTGCACCTCGACGAGCGGCACCAGCCCGATCGACCTGGCCCGCTCGACGAGCGACACGAGCGCGTTCTGCTCGAGGGCGGCGACGATCAGCAGGACGAGATCCGCGCCGTAGGCGCGGGCCTCCCAGAGCTGGTAGGAGCTGATCACGAAGTCCTTGCGCAGCACCGGGACGGACACCTGGTCCCTGACCGCGGCCAGGTCCGCGAGGCTCCCGCCGAACCGGCGGCCCTCGGTCAGGACGCTGATGACGCTGGCACCGCCGGCCTCGTAGTCCGTCGCCAGCGCGGCCGGATCGGCGATCGCCGCGAGCGCGCCCTTGGACGGGCTTGCCCTCTTGACCTCGGCGATGACGGCGACGCCGTCGGTACGGAGCGCGCCCATGACGTCGCGGGGCGACGGCGCTTTCCTCGCCGCCTCTTTCAGCTTCTCGAGCGGCGCGGACTCCTGCCGCGCCGCGAGATCGGTGCGCACGTCCACGAGAATGTCATCGAGCACGCTCACGTGGTCTGCTGCCCCCTCGGGGTGGGATGCTTGCGCCCCCGATCGTACCGAGAGGAAATTGTCCGCCGACCGCCGCCCCTGTTTCCTTGATTGCGCAACGGAGCCGGTTAGCTCCGCACCGTGGCTTGCGGCGAGGCAGCCGAGCTAGCGGGCATCCTCGTCTGATCGGGCCGTCGGATCGCCGCCAGCGGTCAGTGCCTCCCACATCCTGGCCGCCTCGACCCGGTCGTTCGTCCGAGCCATTTTCGCGGGCTTCGGCGGCGTCGCCGAACCAGCTCGCGGGCCGCAGGCCGGCTCCCGGTGCGCTCGTACCGGGCCGACATCGCCGGCAGCCTGGTCGCCCTGATCACGATCGCGAGGCCGGCCGCGACCACGAGCACCGCGCCGAGCAGCATCAGGCCTCGCCACGCCGATCCCGAGAAGACCACGTGCGACGGGAACCCGGTCAGCGCCCCGTCGCCCTGGCCAGCGTCGGTCCCCGACGTCGTCGAGCCCGGCGCAGTTCCGCCCACCGCCCCGGCCGAGGAAATGCTGGCGTGCCTGGCCGCCGCGAGCACGGCGGCGGCAGTCACCCGGCCGGCCGCCTGCACGGCGATGCCGATCCCGAGTGCGACAGCGAGCAGGCCCGTGATCCGGCGGGCGAGCCCGCGGGTGGCGAGCACGGCGGCCATGCTGGCCAGCGAGGCCACCGCGAGGGCCGCCATCGCCGGAAGCAGATCCTGCCAGCTCAGCGGGATGATGGTGACGGGCAGCGGACGCGGCGGAGTGACGATGACCCTGGCCAGTTCCTGCCTTGTGGCGAGCAGCGCCAGGCTCGCGCCGACGGCACCGCCGAGCAGCAGCACGGCAAGCTCGCGCTTCGCCCGGGCGGTCCCCGCCGGGGCGGGCGCCGTCGCGATCGCGGATTCACTGGTCGCTGTCATCCTGCCCTGCCCTCCTGCTGCCTCATCGAACGCTACCGGGCGGCGCGCCCTGCCCGCGCTGGCGGAGGACTGTGGCCTACTATCGAGTAATGACTTATGCCCGAGATGAGCGCCTTGCATTGTGCGCCCTGCTCGACAAGCTCGGCCCGGACGCACCGACGCTCTGCGAGGGCTGGAGTACCGGCGATCTCGCGGCCCATCTTGTACTGCGCGAGCACCGGCCAGACGCCGGCGTCGGCATTCTCGGCGGCCCCCTTGCCAGGTATACCTCGCGGGCTCAGCACAAGCTGGCGGCCAAGATTCCGTTTGCCAAGCTGGTCGACACGATCAGGAGCGGCCCGCCCCGGCTTTCGCTATTCGGGATCCCCGGTATCGATGCCAAGGCCAATTTCGCCGAGTATTTCGTGCACCACGAAGACATCAGGCGGGCGCAGCCAGGCTGGGAGCCACGCGACCTGGCCGAGGGCCTGACCGACGCCGTCTGGAGTCAGCTGTCCCAGGGCAGGCTGATGCTGCGCAAGGTCCCGGTGGGGATCGAGTTCGCCAGGGACGACACCCAGAAGGACGACCAGCGCGCGGTGCGGATGACGGTCAGGCCCCGGACGCCGGTCGTCACCGTCATCGGCCCGCCAGCCGAGTTGCTGATGTGGACGTTCGGCCGGACCGGCGCCGCCGGAATCAAGCTTCAGGGCGCACAAGCCGACGTCGCGGCGCTGGAGCAGGCACACTGGGGCATCTAGGACAGCTACCCCCGAGCACCTGCACAGCATCCAGAACGGAGTCGGCATGGCGGACGTACTTGGCATCGACATCGGCGGTACCGGCATCAAGGCGGCGCCGGTCGACGTTACGGCCGGCAAGCTCACGGCCGAGCGCTTCAAGCTCGCCACCCCGCAGCCGCCGACCCCGGACGCCGTCGCGAAGGTGGTCGCCGAGGTGGCCGGCCACTTCAGCTGGACCGGGAAGGCTGGCATCACGTTCCCCGGTGTGGTCACCCAGCGGCACGATCCAGACCGCGCACAATCTTGATCCTTCGTGGATCGGCGTGAACGCGGTCGAGTTCTTCGGCCAGGCGACTGGCCTCGACGTCACGGTGATCAACGACGCGGACGCGGCGGGGATCGCCGAGATGCAGTTCGGCGCCGGCAAGGACAAGAAGGGCACCGTGCTGCTGCTCACCCTGGGCACCGGCATCGGCAGTGCGCTGTTCTACGACGGCGTGCTGGTGCCGAACACGGAGTTCGGGCACATCGAGATCCACGGCCACGACGCCGAGAAGCGGGCCTCAGAGCACGCCCGCGAGGTCGGCGACCTCAGCTGGTCCAAGTGGGCCGGCCGGGTCGACACCTACCTGGACAAGATGGAGGAACTGCTCTCCCCCGACCTGATCATCGTGGGCGGCGGTATCAGCAAGCAAGCGACAAGTTCCTGCCCAGGCTCATCGCTGCGGGCGCCCATCGTGCCGGCGAGCCTGCACAACAACGCCGGCATCGTCGGGCGGCGATGAGCGCCCCGGCCTGCCCAGCCGTCCCGAGGGGCGTACGCTGCCGGAATGGGTGCTGGATCCCATCCGTTCACCGGAAAGCTTATTAGACATCGGCATCTGGCATGGACAGCGCGACATTTCCCGTCATGCGACGTTTCAGACAGTCGGTTTTTCGCCATCAGATGTTCGCCGGGACGAGTGCAGGCTTCATTATCTGGAGGCGACAATATAACCGCGCGAACAGCAGTATTCATGTAACGACCGCCACGATTGCTCACGTCCTGACCAACGGGTCGACTCAGCCGGAGGGGAATAGTGCGGAAAAGAAGACTACGCCGTTGCAGCGCTCGCGCTCAGCGGCGCGCTGCTGGCGGCGGGCTGCGTCGAGCGGTTCGAGCAGCGGCAGCAGCAGCGGCGGCACCGACTGGGCCAATGCGACGTCGGTGGCCAAGGGCGGCGGGATGAGCGCGCTGGTCGCCGCAGCCAAGAAGGAAGGGAGCTCAACGTCATCACGCTGCCGTCCAACTGGGCCAACTACGGCAACATCATGAAGGACTTCACCGCCAAGTACGGCATCAAGATCAACGATGCCAACCCCGAGGGCTCCAGCCAGGACGAGATCAACGCCATGGTCGCAGCTCAAGGGCCAGAGCCGGGCACCTGACGTCCTCGACATGGGTACCGCGTTCGCGATCAAGGCCGACCAGAAGAACCTGCTGGCCCCGTACAAGGTCGCGTCGTGGACCGACATTCCCCGGCCAGCGCCAAGTCGACCGACGCCACCTGGTACGGCGACTACGGCGGCTACGTGGCCATCGGCTACAACCCGGCGAAGGTGAAGGTTCCGCCGACGTCGTTCAAGGACCTGCTCAAGCCGATGTACAAGAACCAGATCGCCATCAACAACAACCCGACCCAGGCCAGCGCGGCGTTCTCGGCGGTGTGGGCGGCGGCTCTGGCCAACGGCGGCTCGTTCGGCAACATCCAGCCGGGCATCTCCTTCTTCGCCAAGCTGCACAAGGACGGCAACTTCCAGCCGGTCGTCGGCGGGCCCGAGCACCGTCCAGAACGGCCAGACCCCGATCCTGGTCTGGTGGGACTACCTGCTGGCCTCCGAGGTCAAGTCGCGTCCGATCCCGGACTTCAAGATCGTGATCCCGACGCGACGCGCACCTTCGCCGCCTACTACGACCAGGCGATCAACGCCGGACGCCCCGAACCCGGCCGCCGCCCGGCTGTGGGAGGAGTACCTGTACAGCGGTGACCGGCCAGAACCTGTGGCTCCAGGGCACGGCCCGGCCGATCGAGCTGCCCACCTGATCGCGAACGGCACCGTCGACAAGACGGCGCTCGCCGCCCTGCCGCCGGCGCCGTCCGCTCACGCTGACCTTCCCGACGCAGGCGCAGGAGCACGCACGGCCGAGAACCTGGTCGCGCAGGAGTGGGCCAAGGCAAGTGCTCGGCTAGCCATGACCGACCAGACTGACTGTGCTACCGCGCCGCGCGCGTCCGCTCCCCATCGGATCCGGGGGGCGAGCGCGGCGCGCCGCGCCGCTCCGCGAGCCTGCTGCGCCGGGCCCGCGACCTGGCCGGCGTCGTGCCGTTCACCGTCTACGTGCGTGCTCGGCCTCGTGCTGCCGACGGTCGCCATCGCCGATCGGCGCCTTCCAGGACTCGGTCACCGGCAAGTTCACGCTCAGCAACATCGACGTCGCGACCCACGGCATCTACCTGACGGGCTTCGGCGCCGAGCATCGAGCTGTCGCTGCTCGCCGCGATCGTCCCCGGCATCCTCGGCTTCCTCATCGCCTACGCGATCCACACCGCCAAGCGCGGCGCTGTGCTGCGCCGGGTGGCGATCACCGCCTCAGGCGTGTTCGCCAACTTCGGCGGCGTTCCGCTGGCGTTCCTGTTCATCGCCACGCTCGGCACCACCGGCCTGGTCACCGGTGGCTGACCGACCTCGGCTTCGACACCGTACAACAACGGCTTCTGACCTCTTCACGGTCGGCGGCGTGCCGCTGGTCTACATGTACTTCCAGATCCCGCTCATGGTGCTGGTGATCCTGCCCGCCTTGGAGGGGCTGCGGCCCGCGTGGCGCGAGGCCGCCGAGAACCTGGGCGCGAGCAGCTGGCAGTACTGGCGGCTACATCGGCGGCCCGGTGCTGGCGCCGTCGTTCCTGGGCTGCGTGCTGCTGCTGTTCGGCAGCGCGTTCTCCGCCTATGCCACGGCCGAGGCCTGACCAGCGGGACGCATCCCGCTGACGGCGATCCAGATCGGCTCGTTCCTGAACGGCAACGTGCTCGCGGGCCAGCAGAACGTCGGCAAGGCGCTCGGCCTCGGCATGGTGGTCATCATCGCGATCGTCATGATCATCTACGCTCTGCTGCAGCGGAGGGCGGCACGATGGCTGCGATAGCCGACGCCGACGTCGGGCTTGCCAGCGCCCGGGCCCTCGGCCGCGCCCGGCGCCGGCGGCGGCGCAGCCCCCCGTCTGGCGCTGGGTCATCCTGGTCCTGGCCGGGCTGTACTTCCTGATCCCGCTGTACGCGGCGCTGCGGTTCGCCGGGCTGCAAGGCGTTCACGCAGGTGGCCTCGCCAGGGCGGGTTCTCCGACGCGCTCATGCTGTCGGTGCAGCTCGCCGTGATCACCACCGTGCTGACGCTCGTGCTCATGGTGCCGACGACCATCTACGTGCACCTGCGGCTGCCCAGGCTGCGCCGCCTGCTCGAGGCGATCACGATCCTGCCGATCGTGATCCCGCCGGTGGTGCTGATCGTCGGCGTGCTGCAGGTCGCGCCCGCCGCCCTGAAGGGCACGCCGTACCTGCTCGGCCTGGTGTACGTGATGCTGGCGATGCCGTTCGCCTACCGGTCGCATCGACGCCGGGCTGCGGGCGCTGGACCTGAAGACGCTGGTCGAGGCGTCGAGCTCGCTCGGGGCCGGCTGGCTGACCACGCTGTGGCGGGTCATGCTGCCGAACCTGCGCACGGCGCTGCTGTCGGCCACGGTGCTGACCGTGGCGCTGGTGCTCGGCGAGTTCACCATGGCCAGCCTCGACCTGTACCAGACGTTCCCGGTCTGGATCGTGAACTTCGAGCAGACCAGCGGCCCGGTCTCGGTCGGCCGCCTCGCTGCTCGCGCTGTTCGTGACCTGGATCTTCCTGCTGGCGATCGTGACGGCGGCAGCAGGCGCGCGCGGCGGCGCGGCGGCGGCGCAGGTCGCGCTCTGTTACTCGTGGGCCGCCACGAAACGGGAGAGTCTCGATGACCACGAACGACCACCACCGGCCAGCGGTCCGCCGGGGCGCGGCGGCGGCCTGGGAGCTGGCCGCGGTCCGCCGTGCCTGTCGGTGACCCTCCGCGAGCTGACCGGACGCTTCGGGGCCGACGCGGGCGCTGGACGGGCTGTCGCTGGAGATCGCGCCGGGTGAGTTCGTCGCCCTGCTCGGGCCGTCTGGCTGCGGCAAGACCACCGCGCTGCGCATCGTGGCCGGGTTCGAGACGGCCGACTCCGGCTCGGTCATGGTCGACGGCAAGGACGTCGTCGCGGATTGCCGGCCGCCAAGCGGGACATGGGCATGGTGTTCCAGAGCTACAGCCTGTTCCCGAACATGTCGGCGCTGGACAACGTCGGGTTCGGGCTGCGGATGCGCAAGCTCGGCGGCGGCCGACGGCAGCCGGCGCGCGGCCGAGCTGCTGGAGATGGTCGGGCTGACCGAGCAGGCCAGGCAGCTACCCGCACCAGCTGTCCGGCGGCCAGCAGCAGCGCGTCGCGCTGGCCCGGGCGCTGGCGATCGAGCCGCAGGTGCTGCTGCTGGACGAGCCGCTGTCGGCGCTGGACGCCAAGGTCCGGCTGCAGCTGCGGGAGCAGATCCGGGCGTTGCAGCAGCGGCTCGGCATCACGACGCTGTTCGTCACCCACGACCAGGAGGAGGCGCTCTCGATGGCCGACCGGGTCGGCGTGATGCGGCAGGGCAGGCTCGAGCAGGTCGCCGCGCCGGACGAGCTGTACGCGCATCCCGGCACCGCGTTCGTCGCCGAGTTCGTGGGCACGATGAACCGGATTCCCGGCGAGCTGCGACCGACGCTGCCTGGTCTGACGGCGGGCGGCTAGGTGCTGACCGTGGTGCCCGTGCAGGCCGGAGCGGCGGCCGGGCTCGCGGGAGCAGTCGACGTGCTGGTCCGGCCGGAGGGGCTGCGGATCGAGGCGGTGCCTGGCGGCAACGGGATCGTGACCGACCGGGCGTTCCTCGGCGTCGGTGAGCAGGATCAGCGTGCGGCTTGTCTGGCGATGTGACCGTCAAGGTCGATCATCCGAGCTGCATTCGGGTGGCTTCGTTCCCGGCGCTTCGGTTCGGATCAGCCTGCCCGGGCGAGGCCGTGCTCGTCGCCGCCCGGCCGTGACGACGGCGCGCTCGCGGTTCGTGCCCGGCGAGCCCGAGGCAGGCGGCTACCGCAAGCTGGTCGCCGCCGAGGGTGAGTCGCACGTGGTGCGGCCGGAGCTGGCGGCGAACCGCCAGCTGACTGGCCGCCGACGGTCGGCCTGGCCGGTCCGGTCGGCCTGGCCGGTCCGGTCGGCCTGGGCCGTCCGGTCGGTCGCAGCCTCCGGCCGCTGCTGGTGCTGGCGCACCTGTCGGACACCCACGTGATGGACCACCAGTCCCCGGCGCGGGCCGAGCTGCTGGACCGATTCTCCGACCCCGACTCGCCGATGCGGGCCGAGGTGGGGATCATCGGCATGCTACCGGGCGCAGGAGCTGTTCACCTACCAGGTCGCCGACGCGATGGTGCGGGCGGTGCGCCGGTGGCCACGGCGGCGCCCGGTGTCGCGGCGCACCGGTCGACTTCGCGATCGTCACCGGCGACGCGACCGACAACTGCCAGCGCAACGAGCTGCGCGCCTACATCGACCTGCTCGACGGCGGCAGCGGGTGGTGCCCGACTCCGGTGACCCGACCGGTACGAGGGGGTGGCCGGTCCCGAGGTGGAGGACGAGCGGTACTGGCATCCGGAGGGCGGGGTGCCGGATCTGCCCCGGACGCGGTTCGGCTTTCCCGCGGTGCCGGGCGTGCTGGCCGCCGCCCGGCGGCCGTTCCGGGCCGCCGGGCTCGGGCTGCCCTGGTACGCCGTGCACGGCAACCACGACAACATGCTGCAGGGCACGGTACCGCCCGACCGGCTGGCTGCGCGACTTCCCGTCCGGCGCGGTGAAGTACGTCACGCCGCCCGACGACCTCGACGCCGCCGAGAGCGCTGGCGGAGGTTCGAGCGCCGCGAAGGCCGACGCGCTGATGGAGCTGAGCCGGGGGCGGCAGCTCGCGGTGACCGCCGATCCCGGCCGGGCACCGGTCACCAGGGCCTACCATGTGCGCGAGCACTTCCGGACGGCAGGTAGCCCGTCGGGCACGGCTACTCCCAGCGCAACGCCGACACCGGGCACCGCGTACTACGCGTTCGACCACGGCGTCGTGCGGTGCGTGGTGATGGACACCGTGAACCCGCACGGCGGCTGGCAGGGCTCGCTGGATGCGACCCAGCTCGGCTGGCTTTGCAGGCCGAGCTGGCCGGTGCGCCGCCCGGCCGGTGGTGCTGTTCAGCCACCACCCGATCGAGACGATGGTCAACGACACCGGCCCGCCAGGCGCTGACCGCCGGGTGCTGGGCGCCGAGCTGCGCGAGGTGCTGCTGGCGCATCCGTGCGTGGTGGCCTGGGTCAACGGCCACACCCACATCCACGCCGTGACCCCGGTCACTCGACGCCGGCGGCACCGGCGGGTTCTGGCAGATGACCACCGCCTCGCACATCGACTGGCCGCAGCAGGCGCGGATCATCGAGCTGGTCGAGACCGACGCGGCCTGGCGCTCGTGCTGCACCGTGATCGATACTGCCGCCCCGGCGGGTTACGGCGGCTCGGGGACGCCGGACGAGCTGGCGGCGCTGGGCCGCGAGCTGGCGGCCAACGACTGGCAGCTCAGCTTCCTGATCAACTCCGGCGGCGGGGCGGGAGCGGGCACGGCGGCCGACCGCAACGTCATCCTCCCGATCGAGTGGCCGCGCCGCCCGGTGCGCGCTAGCCCGCCACGAACCTGACCCTGACGCCGGTCTCGTCGGCGAACGTGATGCCCTGCCCGGCGTGCGCGAGGCCGGACACGCCAAGGTCAGCATCGGGGCTGCCGCTGTGCTGGCAAACACCGGCGGTACGGTCTGCGGACATCAGTCCGCAGACCGTACTGCTCCCGCCGACGATCGAATACAGGTGACCGGCGGTCATCGGGACACCGTAGAAGGTGCCGGACGTGGCCGCAACCACCCTGAGGCTGCGGGTCGGGTCGTCGAAGAAGACCAGGTTGCCCGATCGGTCGGTAGTCAGCAGCTCGGGCGAGAGGTCGGCGGCGGTAGCGACGACGCCGTCCGGTGCGGAGCCATCTGAGCCGGTCCCGGCGATGGTGTAGATGTCGCCAGCGGTCATCGGCACTCCGAAGAACGTCCCCGTCGCCGTAGCGATCATCCGGACCCGATCGCGGTCAGCCAGGATCACCCCGTCCTGTCCGTCAAGGGTCAGCCCGAAGGTCAGCGAGAGCTGCGCGTCCTGCGAGGGCGCCGCCCGTTCCCGGCTCGCCGTTCCCGGCAATGGTGTAGATGTCACCAGCCTTCATCGGGACGCCGTAGAAGGTGCCGGTGTGCGCGGCCACGACCCTGATGCGCAGCACGTCGGTCAAGACGACATTGCCGTGACTGTCGACGGCGAGCGGCCCTGGATCCATCCCGGATTTCAGGGCCGGGCCGCCGTCGTGCGGGTGCTGGAAGTCGCCGTCGCCGGCGATCTTGTACAGGAAGCCGGCCCGCATCCGCTGCCCGTAGAACGTGCCGGCGCGGGCCGCGAGCACCGCGACGTAGAAGCTGCCGGTGATCAGCAGGTTGCCGTGCGCGTCGACAGCCAGGCCGCCGGCGATCTCGAGCGAGGACTGCGTCGCCAGGATGCCGAACCGCTTCTGAGTGCTGCGATCGGTGCCGGCGATCACATAGATATGCCCTGCCTTCATCCGATGGCCGAAGAACGTGCCGGACTTCGCCGGCACGAGCCTGACCTTCGCGTGGAGACTGCTGCGCGTGGGATGCCAGCCGGAGAGCACGAGGTTGCCGCGATCGTAAGTGACCGGCCCGTTCGTGAAGATCTGCGCCCTGGTCGCCGGCCCGCCTGCTCCGGCGGACCACGCCTGGCCGTTGCCGGCCACCGCGTACAGGTGCCCGGCTGACATGTGCACCCCGTAGAAAGCCGCCGGTGCGCGCGGCGACCGCGTGCAGGCGGAAACCCTGGCTGGCCACGATGATGTTGCCCGCGCTGTCGACCGTGACCGCGAGCGGGTGCCTGAGCCTGGCCGACGTGGCGCTGACGCCGTTACGGGTGCTGGTGCCGCCGCCGGCCACGGCGTAGATGAACCCGCCTTCATCGGCTGGCCGTAGAACCGGCCGGTGCTGGTGGCCATGACGCGAACCAGCCTGTTCCCGAAGTCGGCGATCACGATGTTCCCGTGCTTGTCCAGCGCCAGCCCGAGCGGCGTCAGGTCGGTCTGGGTCGCCGGTACCTTCTCGCGCAGCGCGTCCCCGCCGCCGGCGATGAGGTAAAGGTGACCGGCCGTCACCGAGTGGCCGTAGACCGTCCCGGTCGTCGTCGCGATCAGCCTGATCCCGGACGTGCCGCTGGCATCGGCGATCAGCAGGTTGCCGCTGCGCCCCGAGAGCCACCCCAAACGGCCTGATCAGCGCGGCGGTGGCGAGTGCTCCGTCGGTCAGGCTCGACCCGCCGCCTGCGACGGTGTAGATGTCACCGGCGGTCATCGACTGGCCGTAGAAAGTGCCTGAGCTGGCCGCTACGACCCGGATCGAGCTGGCGCCGCAGACCACGAGGTTGCCCGCCTGGTCGACGATCGCGCCCTTCGGCTTGATCGACGCGGTTGTCGCTGGCACGCCGTTCTTCGTGCTCGCGCCGCCGCCCGCCACGGTGTAGATGTGCCCGGCTGTCATCGGCTGGCCGTAGAAAGTGCCTGACCCGGCCGCGACCACGCGCACGCTGGTCTTGTCGGCGATCACCAGGTTGGCTGAGCCGTCAAGCGAGACGTCGGCTGGCAGGACCAGCCCGGCCTGCCGGGCCTGGCCGCCGTCGCCGGCGAGGTTGGCGAGCCCGTCACCAGCCACGGTCGTGAGGCTGCCGCCCTTGATGCGCACCGAGCGCACCACTCCGGCGCGACAGGCCGCCGGACGTGAGGTCCGTGAAGTACAGCCGACCGGACGCGAACGCGAGCCCGCAGCTGACCTTGAAGGTCGGCCGGCCGCACGGCTCGATCGATACCGACCGCGCTGGTCCCGGGCCGCCGACGCCGCCCGCGATGGTGGCGATAGTGCCGGGAGCTGCGGCTGGTGCCGCCGGTGCCGCCGGGCCGGCTCCTGCCGCTCCTGCCGCGATCGCCTGACCGGGCAGGCCGGAGATCGCGGCCACTGCCACCACCGCGCCGATCACGACCGCCTTTGCCGATCCGCTCCGGTTCCAGCTCACGCCCATGGCCTAGCTCCCTCGCCCATCCGCCGATCCGCTCCGGCTCCGGCCCAGCTCGCGTTCATTAATCGAACCCTCTCGCCGATAACCGGCGTCACCACCGGAATGCAAGTAAGACGCCCGCACGACAGCTCAGGTTTACCGGCCCGCGCTCCTCCCGGACCCGACCCGAGCGTTCCCGGCCGGAGGCTACAGCAGCATGACCCTACCTACTGCTGATTTGCTCCGACCCTTGCGGCCTTCTAATGACAAGCAACGGTGAGGCGGCGACGCTCCCCTCGTCGGCAGCCCTTATGCCGGGATGCCGACGAGGGGGAGCAGGTCGCTGATGGAGTCGATGATGTGCGGCGCGCCGGCCTTCGCCAGCTCCTCGCGGGTGCCTGAGCCGGTCAGGACACCGGCGACCACCCCGGCGCCGGCGCGCAGCCCGGACTCGACGTCGCTCGCGGTGTCGCCGGCCACGACCAGCTCCGACACCGCTCCCCGCCGAGCCGCAGCAGCGCGGTCAGCGGCAGGTCAGGCCACGGCCGGCCACGGCCGGCGTCGGCGGGCGAGAGCGCGAGGTCGATGAGCGGGCGCCAGCCGAGCGCGTCGAGCAGCGCGTCCCTCGTCCCGGACGAGAAGCCAGTTGCCAGGCAGACCTTGATGCCCGAGGCCCGCAGCACCGTCAGCGTCTCGGCCGCGCCCGGCAGCGGCGCGACGGCGCCATCCCTGACCGAGGCGGCGTAGTTCAGCTCGAAGAGGCTGTTCGCTTCCTGGGCATCGGTTTCGTGGTCGAGGATCCGCCGGAACACCTCGATCTTGGACTGGCCCATCGTCTCGTGCACGATCCGGCTGGCCTGCTCGTAGCCGGGTGCGCCCGGCCGCAGCCCGAAGCGCTCCATCGCGGCGGTGAACGCGGCCATGACGCTGCCCTCGTCGGCGACCGTCGTACCCGCCAGGTCGAGGCAGGCGATCTTGATCTTGCTCATTGGTAAGTCTCCTCGGCAATGGCGGGTGAGCAGGTCATTCCCCGACCGCCTGGACCGGTGACGAGCACGACTCGCTCAGACACCTGCGACCGGTGATAAAGGTCGGTCCCGGTGACCTGGCTGTAGACCCCCGCCCAGCGCAGCCTGGTCGGTGGCAGCGCCACGCCGAGCAAGCGTTCGGCCTGGCCACGCAGATGATCGTAGAAGGTTTCGTCGACGTCGAACGGGAACGGCTCGGCGTAGCTGTGCGTGTCACCGATAGTCAGCGAGCCGTCGAGCCGCTGCACGATCAGGAGCTGGGCGGCGGCGACAGCGGCGACCGGCGGCTGCGGCGCAAGCGCACCCCGCGCGGGCAGATCGTAGGCCGGGTAGTACCGCAGCGAGTCGCCGTCAGCGACCGAGGTCGTGAGCTGCCCAGCGAAGGGCTCCGTCTGCAGCATCTGCAGCCGCACCCGCCGCACCGGCGGCTCCGGAAACGAGGCCAGGTGCGGCCCGGCAATCCCGGTGTGCGCGGCGCCTGGGCACAGCACTACCAGGTCCCCGCCATACCAGGCGCCCGTGTGGTCCCGCACACGGTCGGCGCCGAGCTCCACGACCTCCCGCCCCGGCAGCCAGGTGTACCCAGAGCCAGCCGCCAGCAGGCGAGCCCGGACGGCCTCGGGCACCAGGCGCGGCTCGACGATGGCGTCGCGCCCGCCCAGCAGAGCGCCAGCGAACTCACCGGCCAGGGCTGGGTTGACCGATCGTGCGGCAGCCGCGTCGAGCAGCTCGAACCCGCGCTCCCCGGCGTCGGGCAGCGCGACCGCCTCCCGCATCACGTTCAGTTCGGCGTCTGTCGACGCCAGCGTCAGCGACGGATGCGGCCGGAACCCGGTGCCAGGGATCTCCCTGGCGAGTTCCTCCCAGAGTTCCCTGGCCCTGAGCGCCAGGTCAAGCTCCGGGCCGACGGCGCGGCCGCTCACCCAGACCAGCCCGAAGTTGCGGACGCTCGCTCCGCGCGTCCCCGCCTCGCGCTCCAGATGAACAACCTCGTAGCCGCGCCGCCTGGCGAAGAAGGCGTGCATCAGTCCGAGGATGCCACCGCCGACGATGACCACTCGATCCATCGATCCCCCGTTCACAGCGCGCGAGCGATGACCCCGAGTGCCTCACCCAATCGCGCCGAGATGTCGCCTCGGTGAACGCCGCCTTCTGCGAAGGAGAACTCGCGGTACGTCAGCCGCCCACGAGCCCAGCCCAGGGTCCGGGTCCGGGTCCGGGTCTGGGGTCCGGGTCTGGGGTCCGGGTCTGGGGTCCGGGTCTGGGGTTGAGGCCCGCGCCCGGCCCGGACCCAGCTCGACCCCGGCCCGTCGTTGTGAGTTTGCTGGTGCTGCAGCACGGTGGTTGTGAGTTTGCTGGGCCTCGATCAGGGGTTGAGGCCCGCGCCCGGCCCGTCGTTGTGAGTTTGCTGGGCCTCGATCAGGGTTGAGGCCCGCGCCCGGGCCGTCGCTGTGAGTTTGCTGGGCCTCGATCAGGGGTTGAGGCCCAGGCCCGGGCCGTCGTTGTGAGTTTGCTGGGCCTCAGTCGAGCGTTGGGGTCGAGCCGGGCGCGCCAGGAGCCTGCCGGTCGCGCAGCGCGGCGAGCAGCAGCACGCCGGCTGGAATCAGGCACGCCGCCAGCGGCCAGAACACGATGGCCAGCCACAAGATCGACGACCCCTGCGCGCCGAGCACCGGCGGCGCGTGCAAGATCGCCCCGTGGTGGCTGGTGAGCAGCTGGTTGTTGAAGCTGGCCAGCCCGAGGTTCTGACCCACCCAGCGCGCCAGCAGCCCGGCGAGCACGCTGCCGGCCAGGACCGCCGCCATCGGAGCCGGCCCGTAGCGGCGGATCGCCAGCCGGTAAGCGGCGAAGCCGATCAGCAGCCCGCCGAGGACGGCGATCGCCACGAACCACGCGTCGCCCTCGATGAACGCTCTCGTCTCGGCATTGACGACATCGGCCGAGCCTCGGCTGAGCACCACGTAGGTCGCCTTCGGCGCGAGCAGATTCCAGGCCAGTCCGCCGAGCAGGCCAACGATCAGGCTGCCGGCCAGCGCGCCGCCCGCCGCGAGCCACGCGCCAGCCCCCGTGGGCGAGGGCGTAGCCGCCGATACCAGGTCACCCGATTGCCAGGGCTCCGGCTGGTGCGGATACGAGCTCTCACTTGTTCTCGACATGTCGCCGAACAGCGTACGTGACGAAGCTGACCATTTGATCGCCGGGCACGCGGGGCGCGCGAAAACTCACTCCCCCGCAGGCTGATCCAGCACGGGCCGATCAAGCACCGGCGCCCCAGTCCCGACCCTCGGCTCACGCGCGTCGAGCACCCACCGATAGGCCCGGCGGACGTCAGCCAGGTCCGCGGGCTCGTCCACCGTCGCCGTCGCCAGCCGCTCGATCATCGCTGCCTGCTCGGCGAGGAAAGCGCGGTCGCCCTCGGCCTCCGCCCGCTGCATGATCCTCGCGAGCGCGTCGAGCTGCCGGATCATGATCGCGGGCATCCCCCGCCCGGCCTGCCTGATCTTCTCGAACGACCGCCCCACGAGCCGCTGATAGGTCGGCTCGGTGGTGATCACCCGTACTCGTCCGGCCACGTCGGTGTAGACATGCACCGGCTGCCAGTTACCCGTCACCTTGAACAAGCTGTCGCCTATCCAGTCAATGCAGGTGATAGCGGTGAAAGTATCGTTCACCGCCGGTGACAAGGCCCGCAGGCCGATCTCGACCAGCTGATCAAGACCGAAGGACACATCCTGGGCCAGCGTCCGGTAAGGACCGGTGACGTGTGACCTGGCCAGTTCCCTGGCCACGAGGTCGGCCCGCTCGGCTGGCCAGACCGTCGCGTACGGGTGGCCCTGGACCAGGAAATGCCCGGGCCGGTAGCTCATCTGGATCAGCACGTCGGCCGCCGAGGCGATCCGCACGAGCGTCCGCCGGTCGATGGACTGCAGGTAGCCGCTGTGCGGGGCGACCACGACGCCCCCGGCCGAGCCGAGCGCGGCCAGCGTGGCGGTGGCGCTGGGCGCGGCATTCGTCGCCGCCGTGTTGCCCGCCTCGGTCTCGATCGCGTTCGCCAGGTCGCCGGCGATGCCCGCGATCACCTGCGGAAGCTGGATCTGGGTCGCGATGTGGTTGATGAAGTAGATCAGCACCCCGAGGTCGATCACCAGCAGCGCCAGCGTCACCGTGATCGAGATGTGCGGCACGAAGTTGCCCCGGCTCTCCTGCCCGATCGACCCCAGCGTGGCGATCGCGTAGACGAACGTCGCGACGAACGTGCCGAGCGTGACCTGCGTGCCGGGATCACGGATGAAGTTGCGCAGCATCCGGGGGCCGAACTGCGTCGAGGCCAGCGTCAGCGCGACGATCACAATCGAGAACACCACGCCGACGACCGTGATGATCGCGGCCGCGATGGTAGTCAGGATCTCCCGGGCGGCGTCCGGTGAGCCGCTGAGCACCCACGGCGGAACCCTGAAAACGCCGTCGAAGGCCAGCCGGTCCAGCGAGTACGTCAGCGCGAAGAGCGCCAGGGCGACGACGACTTCCACCAGCGGCACCAGCCACAGGTTGGTACGCAGTTCCTCGCGCAGCGACGCAGGGTCGTAGCGGCGCCACTGCCGTACCCCTCGCCATGGCCCCCATGGCCGCATCGGTGCGCCTCTCTGATCGCCAGGCTGCCTGCCTTGCCGACCAGTCTGCCCGGCACACCGGCCGGCAATTCTACCGACGGCTCGGCGGCTACCCCACGCACGCTGGCCCGAGCAACTGCTTGAGGTCAGCGACCAGGGACGGTGACGGCCGGACGCGGAGCTTGTCGTCCAGCTTGAGCACCTTGGTGCGCTGGCCGCTCTGCAGCCGCAGGTGCACCTCGGCTGGTCCCGCGTGGGTGCGCAGCACCTCCCGGAGCCGGTCGACCACAGGCGCTACGCAGCGCGACTCAAGGATCGACACCACGAAAGGGCCGGTACCGTCGACGGGCAGCTCCGCCGGCTTCACCTCCATCGCGATCAGCTTAGGCACGTCCTCCCTGCGGTCGAGCCGGCCTTTGACGATGAGGATCGCGTCTTCCACGACCAGGTGCATGCACTGCTGGTAGGTCGCGGGGAAGAAGAGCACCTCGATCGCCCCTTCGAGGTCTTCCAGAGTCGCCGCCGCCCACGAGGAACCTTGCCTGGTCACCTTCCGCTGGACGCCGGACAAGATCCCGCCGAGGGTGACTATCTGGCCGTCGGAACGGTCGCCGCGCGAGGTGCGTTCCGGCACATCTTCAGTCGAGCTGAGCAGCTGGGCGACTGAGCAGTCGGTTTCCGCGGCTAGCGCGTGCTCCATGCCAAGCAGCGGGTGGTCAGAGACGTAGAGCCCGAGCATCTCGCGCTCGAAGCCGAGCAGGGTCGGCTTCTCCCACTCGCCGTCGGGGACCGGGATCTCGAAGGCCACGTCGACCTCGGCGTCGTCGCCGAAGCCGAAGAGCGAGTCCTGGCCCATCGCCTCGTTGCGCTTGACGTCGATGACGGCGTCGACGGCCTGCTCGTGGATCATGATCAGGCCGCGCCTGGGGTGCCCGAGCGAGTCGAAGGCGCCGGCCTTGACCAGCGACTCGATGACGCGCTTGTTGCAGACGTTGACCGGCACCTTGCGCAGGAAGTCCGAGAAGCTGGTGAAAGCGCCCTTGGCCTGGCGGGTCTCGACGACCGACTCGACCACGCCGGTGCCGACGTTGCGGACGGCGGCCATGCCGAACCTGACGTCGGTGCCGACCGGGGTGAAGATCGCGTTGGACGCGTTCACGTCAGGCGGCAGCACCTTGATGCCCATGCGCCGGCACTCGCTCAGGTACAGCGCCGACTTGTCCTTGTCACCGGCGACCGAGGTGAGCAGCGCCGCCATGTACTCGGCGGGGAAGTTTGCCTTGAGGTACGCCGTCCAGTACGCGACCAGCCCGTAGCTGGCGGTATGTGCCTTGTTGAACGCGTAGTCGGAGAACGGCACCAGGATGTCCCAGACCGCCTTGATCGCTTCCTCGGAGTAGCCGTTGGCCCGCATCCCGCCGGCGAACGGCTCGAACTCCTTGTCCAGGATCTCCTTCTTCTTCTTGCCCATCGCCTTGCGCAGCAGGTCGGCCTTGCCGACGGAGTAGCCGGCCAGCTTCTGCGCGATGAGCAGTACCTGCTCCTGGTAGACGATCAGCCCGTAGGTGTCGTCCAGGATGTCGGCGAGCGGCTCGGCCAGTTCCTTGTGGATCGGGACAACCGGCTTGCGGCCGGTCTTGCGGTCGGCGTAGTCGTTGTGCGCGTTGGCGCCCATGGGACCGGGCCGGTACAGCGCGTTGACCGCCGAGATGTGCTCGAACTGGTCGGGCCGCATCGACCGCAGCAGCGCGCGCATCGGGCCGCCTTCGAGCTGGAACACTCCGAGCGTGTCGCCCCTGGCCAGGAGCTCGTAGGTGTCCTTGTCCTCCAGGCCGAGGGTCTCGAGGTCGACCTCGACGCCCTTGTTGTGCTTGATCCCGGCGAGCGCGTCGTCCAGGATCGTCAGGTTGCGCAAGCCCAGGAAGTCCATCTTGAGCAGGCCGAGGTCTTCGCAGCTCGGGTAGTCGAACTGGGTGATGATCGCCCCGTCGGCCGGGCGCCGCCACACCGGGATGTGGTCGACCAGCGGCTCGCTGCTCATGATCACCCCGGCGGCGTGCACGCCTGCCTGCCGGATCAGGCCCTCAAGCCCGCGTGCCGTCTCAAGCACCTGCTTGACCTCGGCCTCGGCCTCGTACAGCGCCCGGATCTCGCCCGCCTCGCTATACCTGGGGTTCTCGGGGTCGAAGACGCCGGACAGCGGGATGTCGCGGCCGAGCACCATGGGCGGGAACGCCTTGGTGATCCGGTCGCCAAGCGCGTAGGGGAAGCCGAGCACCCGGGCCGAGTCCTTGACCGCGGCCTTGGCCTTGATCGTGCCGTAGGTGATGATCTGAGCGACCCGGTCGTCGCCGTATTTTTCGGTGACGTACCTGATCACATCGCCGCGACGACGTTCGTCGAAGTCGATGTCGATGTCCGGCATCGAGATTCGCTCGGGGTTCAGGAACCGCTCGAACATCAGCCCGAACTTGATCGGGTCCAGGTCGGTGATCCCCATCGCGTAGGACACGATCGAGCCGGCGGCCGAGCCACGGCCGGGACCGACCCTGATCCCGTTGCGCTTGGCCCACATGATGAAGTCGGCCACGACCAGGAAGTAGCCGCAGAACCCCATCTGCTCGATGATCGACAGCTCGTACTCGGCGCGCTTTTTCCGCTCGTCGTCGTAGCCCTCGGGGAACCGCCGCTCCATGCCCGCCCAGACTTCCTTGCGGAACCAGCTGACTTCCGTCTCGCCCTCGGGCAGCGGGAAGTTGGGCATCAGGTTGGCCTTGGCGAACTCGACGTTCGTCCGCTCGGCGATCAGCAGCGTGTTGTCGCAGCCCAGCTGCCAGTCCGGGTCGTCGCTGACCGCGCGCATCTCGGCCGGGCTCTTGAGGTAGTAGCCGTTGCCTTCGAGCTTGAACCGGTTCGGGTCCGCCATGTTCGTGCCGGTCTGCACGCACAGCAGCACCTCGTGCGCCTTGGCATCCTCGGGGCTCGCGTAGTGCAGGTCGTTGGTCGCCAGGAACGGAATCGCCAGGTCCTTGGCGATCCGCCGGAGCCCGTCGGCGGCCCGGCGCTCATGCTCCAGCCCGTGAATCATCAGCTCGACGTAGAAATTATCCTTGCCGAAGATGTCCCGCATCTTGGCCGCTGCCGCCACCGCCTGGTCATACTGGCCGAGCCGCAGCCGGGTCTGGACTTCACCGCTCGGGCAGCCGGTGGTGGCGATGATGCCCTTGCCGTGGGCGGACAGCAGCTCCCAGTCCATCCTCGGCTGGCGGAAGTACCCCTCCATCGAGGCCAGCGACGACAGCCGGAACAGGTTGTACATGCCCTCGGTGCTCTCGGCGAGCAGCGTCGCGTGGGTGTAGGAGCCGGCACCGGACACGTCGTCGTCGCGCTGGGCAGGCGTGCCCCAGCGGACCGGCTGCTTGTGCTTGCGGTGCTCGGGCGCGACGTAGGCCTCGATGCCGATGATCGGCTTGATCCCGGCGGCCTTGGCCTTCTTGTAGAAGTCGTAGGCGCCGTAGAGGTTGCCATGGTCGGTCATCGCCATGGCGCTCATGCCCGACTTCTGGCACCCGGCGAAGAGGTCATCGAGCCGGGCCGCGCCGTCCAGCATCGAGTACTCGGTATGAACATGCAGGTGAGTGAAGCCGCGCCCGCCGTATGCCGCACTGCCGCTGTCGGTCTCCGCCATGAAGTACCGCCTCCTTCAGGCATGCTGCGGCTCGCGCAGTGCTGGCCCGGGGGGACTCTGCGCGCTCGCGATTTGGTTGAGCTTTGACCATAATCCAAGTCCGGGTCGACACGCCAGGACTCGCGGACGTCAGGACTCTTCGGCCAGCAATTCCAAACTTGTGGCGAGATCGGCCGGATACGGACTGGTGAACTCCACCCAGCGACCGTCGTCTGGGTGGGCGAACCCGAGCTGCTGCGCGTGCAGCCACTGCCTGGAGATGCCCAGGCGCTCGGCGAGCGTCGGGTCGGCCCCGTAGAGCCGGTCGCCCACGCACGGATGCCGCACCGCCGACATATGCACCCGGATCTGATGCGTGCGCCCGGTCTCCAGTCTGACCTGGATCAGGCTCGCCGCCCTGAACGCCTCGACGGTGTCGTAGTGGGTGACCGACGGACGCCCTCCGGCGATCACCGCGAACCGGCCGTCGCCGGACGGGTGCCGGGCTATGGGCGCGTCGATCGTGCCCCGGAGCGGGTCTGGATGCCCCTGGACGAGCGCCGCGTACCGCTTGTCGACCTCGCGGTCCCTGAACGCCTGCTTGAGCACGCTGTAGGCGTGCTCGCTCTTGGCGACCACCATCAGGCCGGTGGTGTTGGCGTCGAGCCGGTGCACGATCCCCTGCCGCTCGGCGGCGCCGCTCGTCGCGATCTGATAGCCGGCCGCGAGCAGGCCTTGCAGGACGGTCGGACCGGTCCAGCCGGGCGTGGGATGCACCGCGACGCCGACCGGCTTGTCGACGACGAGGAGATCGGAGTCTTCATAGCTGATCGTGAGCCCGGGCACCGGGTCGGTCACCGGCAGCGGGTCGTCCGGCAGCACGGAGGGCAGGGTGACGTCGAGCCACTCCCCCGCAGGCACCCGGTCCGATTTCCCGGCCGGAAGCCCGCCGACCAGCACCGCGCCGGCGCCGATCAGCTCGGCGGCCTTGGACCTGGACAGGCCGAACATCCGGGCGAGGGCCGCGTCGAGACGCTCGCCGTCGAGGCCGTCTGGTACTGGTACCCGGCGTTCACCGGAGACTGTCATGTGCCACCTGTCCGCGTACCGTCGATGTGGACGCCTCGCATCGCCAGCAGCACGGCGAGAACGCCGCCGCAGACGATCGAGGAGTCGGCCAGGTTGAAGATCGGCCAGTGCGGCAGCCAGATCCAGTCAACCACATGGCCACGGAACGGTCCCGGCGATCGCAGCAGGCGATCGATCAGGTTCCCGGTCGCGCCGCCGAGCAGCAGGCCGAGCGAGATCGCCCAGCCGGTGCTGCGAATCCGGCGGGAGGCCCGCAGGATGAAGATGATGACGCCGACGGCGATCGCGGTGAACACGACGGTGACCGACGTCCCGATGCTGAATGCCGCACCGGGGTTGCGCGACACGGTGAGCTTCAGGAAACCGCCGAGCAGGCTGATCGGCGGTCGGTCGGAGAGTGTTGACACGACGATCGTCTTGCTAACGATGTCGGCGGCGAGCACGAAGACCGCGACCGCTAGCAGCGCCAGGACCCGTGGCTGGCGCTCGGCGGCCGCGCTCAGGCTGGGCTCGCTCTTTCCCTGGTCTCTGGTCTCGGCGGTCAGCGCCGTTCCTCTCGCTGCTTGCACTTCACGCACAAGGTGGCCCTTGGGAACGCCTGCAGCCTGGCCTTGCCGATGGCGTCGCCGCACGATTCGCACGCGCCATAAGTACCGGTCTCCATCCGTGCCAGCGCCCGCTCGGTCTGGGCGAGCAACTCCCTGTCGGTGTAAATCATTGCCAGTTCGTGCTCGCGTTCGTAGGCTTTCGCGCCGATATCAGCCTGGTCGTCACCCGCGTCGCTGACCGCGTCTCCAAGCCGGGCGGCGATGTCGGACTCGGCTCGCTCGATCTCCACGCGCAGTTCGCCAGCCTCGGTGGCGAGCTGACCACGCAGCTCGGCGACCTCGTCGTCCGTCCATCGCTGCTCGCCTTGCCTGATCGGAAACTCGGCAGCGCCCGACTGCGCGGCTGCGGTCATCCCCGCCTCCCTCGACATTGAGCAGACGATGATCTTGGTTGACAGGCGTCACCGGAGGATAAGTGGTTACCGGGGCGATTCGCAAACACGCGGGGGGCGATGTTGGTTCCTGACCTGCCGGGGCTTGAGCAGGACCTGGCCGAACGCTGGGCTAAGTCCGGGCTGACGAGCCGATCCGTGGCATCGAGGGCCGACGGTCCGCGCTGGCTGCTGCTTAGCGAGCCTATGGCCGCGACGGGCATGCCGAGCCTGTCGTTCTTGCGAGCGCGCACGATCAGCGATGTCTACTGCCGCCTGCGGAGCATGCAGGGTTTCCAGGTCCGGCACCGGCACGGCTGGTCCTGCCACGGCCTGGGCGTCGAGATCGCGGTGGCCAGGGAGCTGGGGCTGGCGAGCCCGGCGGAGGTGCTCTCTTACGGTGTCGCGCCGTTCGTCGCCCGCTGTCGTGAATCCGCGCTCAGGCACGTCGCGAGCCAGACGGTGATCGCCGAACGGCTGGGCTGCTTGTCCCTGACCGGCTCCCCTGAACCTGGTCGCCCGGAGCCGAGTGCGCCCTACCGGACGATGGACCCCGGCTCGATCGAGGTCGTCTGGGGCTGCCTGCGACGGCTCTTCGACGCGGGACTCCTGGTCCGGGACTATCGCGTGGGCCGCAGTTGCCCGCGCTGCCGGACGCAGCTGGCCGAGCACGAGCTCCGCCAGCCGGGCGGGTACGCACCAGTAGCTGGCCTGACCGTCGTCGCGAAACTCCGGCTAGAGCAGCTCCCGCCGACCACCTCGGCCCAGCTGCTGGAAACTGAGCTGCTCGTGTCGACCCACTCGCCCTGGATCCTGGCCGCGAGCGAGGGAGTCGCGGTCGACCCGGCCCGGACCTACGCTCTGGCTAGGCGGGCTGGGCACGACGAACGAGTAATTCTTACTGAAGATCGTTTCGCGAGCGTGCTCGGAGCTGGATGGCATATCGCGGCGAGATTCAGCGGCGCCGAGCTCGACGGCGCCCGCTACCGGCCGGTCTGGTCACTCGACCGGGAGGACTTGCACGCCGTCCGGGCGGAACCCGCGCTCGCCGCCCGCAGCGGCACGGGCATCGCTCCGTTCGCGCCCCGCTACGGGGCCGGAGACAGGCTTGCCGGGCCTGACCCGCCCGAGTCGGCGGGACCCGAGCTGATCGGCCAGGACGGCTGCTTCTCCGCAGACCTGCCCGGCATCGGCGGACTGCCGTTCGCCGAAGCCGGTCCCGCGATCGCGGAATACCTGGCTGACCGGGACGCCCTGTTCGCCGCGCGGGCGAGCGTGCGCCGCCGGCCGCACTGCTGGCGATGCGGGACCCTGCTGCTCAGCACCGCGACGCGGGCCTGGTTTCTCGAGGTGCCAGCGGGTGCGGGGCGGTCTGGCGAGTGGATGGTGTCCCGCACCGGCTGCTGGGGGTCGCCGCTGCCGATCTGGGAGTGCGACCTCCAGCACGCGACCTGCGTGTCCTCGCTGGCTGAGCTTTCCGCGCTCGCCGACCGCGACCTAGCCGGGCTCGACCCGCACCGTCCAGAACTCGACCAGGTCAAGATCCGCTGTCGCGAATGCGGCCGTCGAGCGCGCCGGGTACCCGAGATCATCGACCCAGCTCTGGACGCTGCCGCACTCGCGCTCGACGGCCAGCGAGCAAACAGTTCCGGCCAGCTGCTCACCGTTGCGGGCGCCCGCGTCACGAGCTGGCACTATGCGCTGGCGAGCCTGCGGGCTGTCACTGGCAGCTCACCCGTGCCGCTGGCAGCGACCGAACCGGGGGCTAGCGCTGTCGCGGCGGGAGCTGAGGTTGTCGCGGCCGGGGCTGGCGCTGGCGCGGCCGGGCTAGTGCAGCGGACGCTGATCGAGCCGTGGCCGCTGATCGAGCGTTCCGGCGCCGACGCCCTGAGGTGGCACTTTGCCGCCTCGCCCCGAGGCCTGGGGACGGAGCCTGACCGGGCGCTGTCGGACGTGGTCAGGACCGTGCTCCTGCCTTACTGGAACTGCGCTGTGCTCTATGCCAGCCGTGCTGCGGCCCGGGCCGGGCTTTCGCCCGTGAGGTCGCCGCTCCCGCCCCGGCTCCGCCCGGCGCTGGACCGCTGGCTGCTCAGCGAATTGCAGTCAGTAGTCGCCGAGGTGACGGCGGCCTTCGAGTCGGACCGGCTCGATCTCGCGACTCGCAGGCTCCAGCGTTTCCTGACTACCTTGTCCCGCTGGTACGCACGGCAGTGGAAACACCGGCTCGCCCCGAGCCGGCCAACGGCTGTGACCCGGCTGACGTGGTCCCTAGCCCCGGCGCGGTCGACGTGGCGGCTGGGCTCGCGACGTTTCGTGAGTGCCTCGCGACGGTGACGTGCCTGATGGCGCCGGTCGTGCCGTTCATCACCGACTGTGTCTGGGAGCTGATTCGCGGCCCCGATGCGCCCGAATCGGTACACCTCGCACCGTGGCCACATCCCGCCGAGCATCTAGTCGACTCCGGGCTGCGGGCCGAGATGCGTCTGGTCCGGCAGATCGTCCGGGCCGGCCGAGCAGCCCGTGCGACCGCGCGGATCGCCGGCTGGCAGCCGCTGGCCACGGCGCGGGTCGCGGCCGACGGGTTCGCGAACGTGCCGGCTGACCTGCGCGCGCTCGTCGCACGCGAGCTGAACGTACGGAACGTCGAGCCCGCTTCACCCGAGGCTGTCGCCGCGCCGCCCGGCTGGGTCACGGTCAGGGCGCCGGCCTGCACCGTGTCCCTGAACCTTGCCATCGACGACGAACTGCGGCTCGCTGGCCTGGTGCGGGCGGCCCGCCGCGTGATCCAGCGGGCTCGCCGGGCCGCTGGCCTGGAAGCCGACGATGTCATCAGCCTCGCCTGGCGTACGCCAGATCCGCAGCTAGCCTTCGCTTTGGGCAACGCGAGGTCGGATCTCGGGCGTTCCGTCGGAGCGGCCGAGTTCCGCGAGGTACCGCGTGGCACCCCTGCACCGCCAAACATGATCGAGCATCGCGACGCCGACCTCAGACTGCACCTCTGGCTAACACCGAAGGCACGGGCGACCGACCAGCGGGTGACCAACCAGCGGGTGACCAACCAGCGAGTGACCAACCAGCGAGTGACCGGCCAGCGAGCTGATCTCGTTCGGGCTCCGGCTATGGCTGCGCTGCCAGACTCTTCCGATGGGCAGCCATCCTGATCGGGATGCGATGGCTCAGCGGGTCATCGACGTCAGCCATTCCACGGCCGAGGTACCAACCCCGCCCGCCAGCCGCCCCAGCCGGCCCAGCCGCCGGCGCCTGGCCGCTCAGCCGCAAGTCGCCTACCACCAGCCGCCCTTACCGCAGTAAGGGCCTACTTACTGCTGTAAGGGCGCCCGAAACAAGGACAGCATGGTGCTACTTACTGTCATCAGAACAGCAGCAAGTAGCACCATGGTGCTGACAACTTCCAGGACCTTACAGCAGCAAGTAGCACCATGGTGCTGACGACTCTGGCGACTCTCCGCCCTCTAACCGCCAGCGATCGGCGCCGAGGCCCGGGGACACTCGTCAGTCCCGGCGCGAGACATCAGAGACTCACGCGTGCAGCATCCGGCCACCTTTCGGAGCCCCCGGAACCCGTGAAGCGTCCGAATCGCGGGGCTCTAGGTCGCGACCGCCTCGGCCTGGTCCGGCTTGCATGCCTTGCAGGCTATGTGGCCGGCGCTCTGGGCCGCCGGGAGGCTCATGATCTCCAAGTCCTCCGGGGCCAGGAATCGGATCAGGATGCAGTCCTCACGGTGATACCTGGTGATACCGGGAACCACTCTCACCTGAAGCGCCGAGCCGCTAGCTGCGGACTTGCCTCCGGGCGCCGCCGACTGACCACCCGCCGCTGCGGGCTGGACACTCGCCGACGCGGACTGAGCACTAGTCGCGTTAGCTTGAGCACTAGCAGTCGCAGGCTTAGCAACCGCCGCCGACTGGCCGCTCGAAGCGGCCGGCACTGAGGGCGATGTGGCTGGCCGCTGAGCGGACCTGGCGTCCGGTGGCGATTCTGCGGCCTTGGCTGATCTGTCTGCTGGCGACCGATCGGCTGGCGCTGTTGACGGCTGATCAGCTCGTGCAGCCGACGGCGAACCGGACGGCTGCCCCACCCGAGTAGCCGAGGGCTGATCGCCGCCCGAAGCTGACGGCTGCCCCACCCGAGTAGCCGAGAGCTGATCACCGCCCGAAGCTGACGGCTGCCCGGTCCGAGTAGCCGGGGACTGATCGTCTGCCGAGGCTGGCGGCTGTGCCGCTCGGACGGCAGACGGCTGGGCGGTCGAAGTCGCGGGCGGACCTGAAGTTGCTGGAGTCGACTCGGGCCGAGCCGACGACGAGGCTGCCTGCGACCGGGCCGATGAGGCCGATGCTTCTGTCCGTGTCGGTGTCACCGCATCAGAGCGTGCTGGTGCCTCGGAGCGTGTTGCTGCTATTTCCGGACGTCCGGAGCCGGGCTTGTTACTGCTTGCGGGCGTGTCCTTGGCGGTTGCTGCATTGTCTGGCCTGGACTGACTCGAAGCCGGAGTGGCACTCGAGACCGATCCGCTGGCGGCGGGGCGCGCCTCAGACTGTGGTTGTCGGCTAGAAGATGCCTCGGTCGAGGTGGAGGATGTTGCTTCGGTTCGGGAACTGGCGTCCCGAGCGGAAGTCGGCGGGGTAGCGGAAGCCGAGCCCGACCTCGACGGCTCGGGCGAGGTCTGAACCTCGGGTGGCTTGGGGGATGCCGTCGCCCCAGGCACGGACGTGGCGGAGGATCCGGGCGCGGCTGGTCCAGATGATGCGGCTGGCATGGGCCGCGCGGGCGTGCCTGGACGCGACGAGGCCGAGACCTCGGCCGCGTCGGGTGACTTGGCTGGTGCTGAATCCCTGGCCGCCGACCGGGTTTGAGCCGACGATTCGGCACTTGAGCTTGCGCTGGCAGCTGCGGGGCGCGCATCGAGCGGCGAGCTCTCCTGGCTGAACTCGCCGCGCCTGAAGGCGCTCGGCCTACGCGGGCCCGCTGCGGCGCGATCGTCGCGGTAGTCGCCTCGATCTGCGCCCTGCCGCTCGTGAGCAGCACGGTCAGCGCCCGTCCGATCGGAGCCAACCCGGTCTCGGTCGGTACCAGCCCGGTCGGTGCCGGCCCGGTCGGTGCCGGCCCGGTCGGCCGGCCGGTCGGTGCCGGCCCGGTCGGTGCCGGCCCGGTCAGGTCCGCTAGCCCGATCGGCGCTGGGCTGACTGCTCTGGGACCGGTCTGCGCCCGCCCGGTCAGTGCCCGCCCGGTCAGTGCCCGCCCGGTCAGTGCCGGGTCGGTCAGTGCCGGGTCGGTCAGTGCCTGCCCGGTCGGACGGAGCTTGCTCGGTGGTGATCCGGCGCTTGTCGAGGTCGCGGGACTCGTGCTGGCCGGGGCGTCCTGGGCCTTTCGGCTTTGCTCGGCTTCCTGACCTGCTGCCGCCTGCATGCTGCGCTTCAGCCTCGCCGAGCGCGGCCTCTCCCCGTGCCGCATCACTACGCGCAGCGTCGCCACGGAGAGCGTCACCACGCACTGCATCGCCACGCGCAGCATCGCCACGGAGAGCGTCACCACGCGCAGCGTCACCACGCGCAGCGTCGCCGCGCGCAGCGTCGCCTCGTCCGGAGCTGGCCGCGTGGCTGTGCCGAGCTCCGCGCTCGCGGGCTGAACCTCCTGCGTGGGAGGTCGGGACCCGAGCGGGGGCGGGCGACTGCTCCGGCTTCGCGAGGACGTCAGCGGAACCGGTCGCATCAGCAGTACCAGCCGCACCAGCGGAGCGGCGAGACCGCGCTCCTGCCGCGACCGGCTCAACGCCAGCCGCATCAGCACCCGCGCCCGCGCTAGCACCCGCGCCAGAGGCCGCAGCTCCGGCACCCGCAAGAGCCGCAGCACCGGCACCGGCACCAGCACCAGCACCGACACCGGCCGCCACCAGCGCCGGCGCGCGGACTGCGGCCGTGCGCTGGTGCGGCTCGGCTTCCGCGCCGAAGATCTCGTGTCGCCAGATGACGACGACAAGCAGCAACATCAGGCCGCCTAGCGCGGCCACGCCGATCGATATCACGACAAGCAATAGGCTGCCGGCGACGACTCCCGCCGCCAGCAGCCCGATTGCACTCAGTACGACCGACAGGACGATGCCGAACTTGACCACGAGCGAACTCCACTCGCTAGTTCGAGTCGGTCACCAGTTACCGGCGGTCGTGCTGGCCGGTGTCGGCTGGGTGGTACCCACCGTTGTGAACGACTGGCTCTGACATTCCGGCGAACGAACCGGTCGGGGTCGACGGTCCGCCATTACGCATGTCCATCCGCGCGCCCATCCCCACCGGGACTGCGGGCTGTGGTCCGGTCGCAGCGATCGCGGGGAACACACCGCTGTCCGCAGCACCAGCCTCAAGATCACGCAGCTGGCCTTCAAGGTAAGCCTTGAGCCTGCTGCGGTACTCGCGCTCGAAGGCACGCAGGTCATCGACCCGGCGCTCAAGCTCCTCGCGGGACTGGACAAGAGAACCCATGGCCTGACGGTGCCGCTCCTGAGCATCCCGCTCCAGGCTCTCGGCCCGCGCCCTAGCATCACTGGTGATCTGCTCAGACTGCCTGCGCGCCTTGGTCAGCAAGTCGTCAGCCTCGCGCCGGGCGCGGGTGAGGGTCTCGTCCGCTTCCCGCCTAGCGTCCGCAATAGCCTGGTCGGCCGTCTGCTGGGCCAGCGCAAGCACCCGGGCCGCCGTGTCCATGTTGTCCTCGGCAGACGACCGCGTCGGTGCCATCGGCATGGGCTCTGGACGGCCGCTCTTGCTCAACCCGATGCGGCTCGTTGGACATCAAGTCCGAGCCGTCCATGTGCGGCGAGTTGAGCGGGCTGGCCATCTTGCCGCCACGGAGGACTTCGGCGAGCTTGGCGCGCAGCTCCTCGTTTTCCTGGATCAGCCGGTCAAGCTCAGCCTCGACCTCATCCAGGAAAGCATCCACCTCTTCCTCGTCGTACCCAGGCCGCAGTCTGGTCGTGCTGAACTGCTTGTTCCGCACATCCGCGGGCGTCAGTGGCATGTCCATGTCTCCTTGGCGCTTGGATCCCCTAGGCAGGCTACTTATCACGATCTGCCTACAACCGACAGCAACACGATAGATCACCAGGAACAACAGCATGAAGCTGAGGTCTAGGGCAACACTACCTAGCCGACCGGCGGAATGTAGCGCCTTAGCAATCTCAGTGGCGGATCAGTAGCCGTGTAGACCACCTCGGCGACCACGCAGCACGGGCCCCGAAGGCGTCCAGGACCGGCTGTAGACTCTGCACCAGATCGAAGATCAGTCGACCGATGAGAAGCAGCAGGTAGACGCGCAGAGAATGTAGTAGAGCACGATCCTGACGATGGTCACCTGTCCGCCCTGCCCTGCCGTGCAAGCCCGCCGCAGGCCGTCGACTGGCCGTGACGCTGTAGTAACCAAGCTCGCATCTGCCTAACTCTGATTGAAGAAGTCCCGTTCCGCGATCCGGGCCTTGTCTTCCGCTGTTACCTCGACGTTCGCCGGCGACAGCAAGAACACCTTGTTGGTGACCCGGTCGATGGAGCCATGCAGCCCGAAGATCAGGCCCGCTGCGAAGTCTACCAGGCGCCTCGCATCGCTATCGACCATCTCGGTCAGGTTCATGATGACTGGCGTGCCCTCGCGGAAATGCTCGCCGATCGTACGCGCCTCGTTGTACGTGCGCGGATGCAAGGTGGTGATCCTCGCCAGGTCAGCCTGCTGCGGCTGCTCGAGCACGACGCGCCGGTCAGCGGCAACCCGGGTGCCCGCGCCGTTGTCGCCGACATATCCGGCCGTCACGTCATGCGCTTCGGCACGCTCGCTGTACTCGGCTACATAGTCCGTGTAGTCGTCGGTCTCGCCATACTCGCTAGGGTAGGCATCGTCGTAGCGCTGGTCGTCCTCAACCAGGCCGAGATAGACCGCCATCTTGCGCATTGCGCTGGCCATCGCCTGTCCTCCGTCATAAAACCCGAGCAGCCCAGCTTGCGCCGCGTGCTACGCGTCGGACATTACCTGACGAAGGGCGGCCGGCCGCCGAGCAACGCCGTACCGACACGCACGTGTGTCGCGCCTTCTGCGATGGCCTCATCCAGGTCGCCGCTCATGCCCGCCGAAATGGTCATTGCAGCGGGATAGTCAGTCCTGACCCTGTCGGCGACCTGCCGGAGCCGGGCAAATGCCGCCCGAGGATCGCCGCCGAGCGGCGCCACGGCCATCACGCCTCCGAGCACCAGCCCTTCCTGCCCGGCGATCGCCTCGGCCAGCTCCGGCACCTCACCTGGATCAGCCCCGCCCCGGCCGCCGCCGACGTCACCGGCCGAGCCCGACGCGTCCAGGTTCACCTGGACCAGGCAGGTGAGCTGCCGACCGGCCCGCACGGCGTGCGAGCCCAGGGATCGCACGAGGCGCAGCCGGTCGGCCGAGTGCACTACGTCGGCGTATCTGGCCACGCTGGCGGCCTTGTTGACCTGCAGTTGCCCGACGAAATGCCACCGGGCCGCGAGCCCGAGCGACGCGCATTCGGCGGCCTTGGGCGCGGCCTCCTGGTCGCGGTTCTCCCCGAAGTCAGCCAGTCCGAGCGATGCCAGCAGCATGACGTCGGAGGCCGGAAAGGTCTTGGTGATCGCGACCAGCGTGATCTCGTCCGCCGACCGGCCAGCCGCTGCGCAGGCCGAGGCGATCCGCTCCTGCAATGCCCTGAGGTTCTCGGCCAACCCGGGTCGCCGGTCGGCGCCGGAGAAACCGTCTGTCACGTGCTCATCATCCCGTGAGCCAGATCAGGCCGGCGAACCGGCCAGTACCATGATCCCTGCGGTAGGAATACAGCTCAGCCGACTCGCCCGTGCACCTCGCATCATCGGCGACGACTCCGATCCCGCACCCCGCCAGTTGCCCGCGCAGCCCGGCCCGCAGGTCGATCCCGGCTGTCCCCTGCCTGGTCACGCAGGCCGAGCCCGGCACGACAGCGGCGACCTCGTCGCGCATCTGCTCGGGCACCTCGTAACACTGCCCGCAGATCGACGGTCCGATCAGGGCGGTCATCCGCGCGGGCGAACCGCCCGCCTTCGTCATCGCGGCGACCAGCGCCGGCACCACGCCAGCGGCCATGCCCGGGCGGCCGGCATGCGCCGCGCCGATCAGGCCGGCCTCGGCGTCGGCGACCAGCACGGGCGCGCAGTCCGCGACGAGGACGGCCAGCGCGACGTCGGGTGAGTCCGAATAAACGGCATCTACCTCGGGACTCTCACCAGGCCCCAGGTCACCGGCATAGGCAACCTCGGCGCCGTGCACCTGGCGCATCCACGCGAGCCGCTTCGGCCCGGCCGCCTGACCACCGGCCGGGCCCAGTGCAGCCAGCACCAGGCCCCGGTTGCGGTCAACGACCGGCTGGCCCTCGCCCACCGAATGGCTCAGGTTCAAGGTCCCGAACGGCCCGGCACTGACCCCGCCGCTCCTGCTCGTGAAGACAGCCGCGACGCCGGCCCCCAGCGCCCGCGCATCGAGCACGAGCTGAGCCGAGGCCAGCCCCGCACCAGCACCGCGACCAGCCGTCACTTGAGGAAGTCGGGCACGTCGAGCTCGTCGTCCTCCTCGAACACCACCGACCGGCGTCGCGTACCCGGCCCCTCCGTGCGTGCGCCAGCGCCAGAACTATCCCGGTCCTGCTCGCTCGGCGTGTCGTAGGTACCCGAAGTCTCCGGTGACCGGGGCGCCGGGATCTCGGCGACGGACTCATGCGGGGTCCTCGGTTCCTCGGGCGCGGTCACGGGCGGGGCCGGGCTGTAGGCCTCGGCGCTCGCCATTCCCGCGTTGTCGGACGACGACTGGTATTCAGGCACCTGGTCGGGCCGTGCCGACGACGAACCCCCCGGCTCCTTGATCGACGGGAGGGTCACCGGCCGCCACGGCGAGCCGAACGCGTCCGAGCCCGGCGATTGCTGGTAGGTGCCGCCAGGCCGGCTTGCCCTGGCCTGGCCGTTGGCCGCCTCGTCGAATCCGGCCGCGATGACGGTCACCCGCACCTCGTCACCGAGGGCGTCGTCGATGACCGCGCCGAAGATGATGTTCGCGTCGGGGGCCGCCGAGTTGGCGACCAGCTGCGCCGCCTCGTTGATCTCGAACAGCCCGAGGTCGGACCCGCCCTGGATGGACAGCAGCACGCCGTGCGCGCCGTCGATGCTCGCCTCGAGCAGCGGGCTCGAGATCGCCATCTCGGCCGCCGCGACCGCCCGGTCGTCCCCGCGCGACGAGCCGATGCCCATCAGCGCCGACCCAGCCCCGGACATGACCGACTTCACGTCGGCGAAGTCCAGGTTGATCAGCCCAGGCGTGGTGATCAGGTCTGTGATGCCCTGGACACCGGACAGCAGCACCTGGTCGGCCGCCTTGAAGGCGTCGAGGACGCTGACGTGCCGGTCCGAGATCGACAGCAGCCGGTCGTTGGGGATCACGATCAGGGTGTCGACCTCGCCCCGCAGCCTGGCGATCCCGGCATCGGCCTGGGCCGCGCGCCGCTTACCCTCGAATCCGAACGGCCTGGTCACCACGCCGATGGTGAGTGCCCCGAGCGATCTCGCCACCTGCGCCACGACAGGAGCGCCGCCAGTCCCCGTTCCACCCCCTTCTCCGGCGGTGACGAAGACCATGTCAGCACCCTTGAGAACCTCTTCGATCTCCTCGCGGTGGTCTTCGGCCGCCCTCGCGCCTACTTCAGGGTTGGCGCCGGCTCCGAGCCCGCGGGTCAGTTCCCGGCCGACGTCGAGCTTGACGTCGGCGTCGCTCATCAGCAGTGCCTGAGCATCGGTATTGATCGCGATGAATTCAACGCCCTTGAGGCCCTCTTCGATCATTCGGTTGACGGCATTGACACCGCCGCCGCCAATGCCGACGACCTTGATGACCGCGAGATAGTTCTGCGGTGCTGCCACGGAGGGACCTTCCCGTTCGTTTGCCTGTCGCGGAATCTAGCTGGGTACGTAGCGGCCGGTCAGCCTGCCGACCTCGGCCTGCCAGCGTTGTCGTTCACGCAGACACCCCCAAGCAAAGCATGCCCGTTGCCGACGCGAATCAGCACGTCCGTTCTCACCAGTCAGGACTCGACCTCAGGTCTAACCCTCAGGTTGAGATTTAGAGTTATGTCAAGCTGTCAATTGATAGGGACAGTAGAGTTGCCCGCCCTAGTGGGTCAACTAACCTCGCCGTGGCCTCCCTAACCTGTTGCTATCAGTAGCTGTCAAATCACGCGTAGTGGTCCAGCAGGTCAGCGTCCTCGTTGCGCCGCCACTGGCTGCCCGGTCGTCGCCGATCCCGGATCGCTGACGTCGTAGTAGCTCGCCTGGGTCCGCAGCAGCACCGCCACCTCTTCAGCCTTGGCCGCCGCCCGGGTCCGGTCCCCCCACACGACGGTGATCCCGTGCCGCAGGTGCAGGATCACCCGCGCCGTGCCCCCGGCGCGGGTCGAGACGACGCGCTGTCGCAGCCACCGTGGCAGCTGCCTGACCACCGCCCCCGCCGCGAGGACCGCCGCGTCATTGCGAAATGCCGACACGGGCCCGCCTACCGAATTTTTCAGCTGAACGAGGCCGTGTCCCCGGCTGTCCATCCTTCGCAGGACAACGCCGTAGGAATCCAGGACGGCGTAGCCGTGGCCGGTCCTCACCACGAAGGTCGGCGTCCGCAGCACCGTCGTGATCACGACCGAGTCCGGCCAGGACGTGTGCACCCGGGCCGACTGTACCCAGGTCAGCGCGGCGACCCGGTGCGCCACGGTGCCGGTGTCCACCCGGACCAGCGGGGTGCCGAGCTTGAGTGCCGGCCGCCTCGACCACGCGATGACTGCTCAGCGCCGCTCCCGAGCCTTCCACCTGCACCGACCTGACCACGAACAGGCTGGAGCCGAGCAGTGCCCAGGCGACGCCGACAACCAGCGCGACCGCCGCCACCACGAAGAACGCGGTCTTCCACGGATCATGCCGCCCTCCCCTGGAGGACGCGGCCGGCGTGGTCGCCGTGGCCGGCGTGGCCGCGCTCACCGGCGCCCGCCGTCGGGGCTGGGCTCGCTGTCCGACCGCGCGGCGAGGGCGGCGACGATCTGCGGTCCGAGCCTGGTGACGTCGCCCGCGCCCATCGTCAGCACCACGTCACCGGGCCTGGCCAGGTCGGCGATGGCAGCTGGCAGCGTGGCGGCGTCCGGCCAGAACCGGGCCCGCTCGCCTGGGATCGCGTCGGTAATGAGCGCCCCGGTGACGCCGGGCTCCGGGTCCTCGCGAGCGGCGTAGACGTCGAGCACGAAGATCTCGTCGGCCTGGTCGAGCGCGGCGGCGAACTGATCGGCGAAGATCCTGGTCCGGCTGAAAAGGTGCGGCTGGAAGATAGCGACGACGCGGCCGCCTGCGACGATGTCCCTCGCGGCGGCGAGGTCCACGCCAAGCTCGGTCGGATGGTGCGCGTAGCTGTCCAGCACCAGCACCCCGCCGACCTCGCCCTTGGGCTCCATCCGCCGCATCGCGCCCTGATAGCTGGCCAGCCCGGCGGCCACCGCCTCGGGCTCGAAGCCGAGTTCGACGGCGAGCGCGAACGCGGCAGCCGCGTTCCTCGCGTTATGGCGACCAGGTACGGCGAGCGAGAGGGTGACCGGCGTGCCGTCGTGGACGACTACGCACTCGGTCGACATGCCGACCGGCCTGATCTGGGTCAGCTGATAGTCCGCGGCGACCGCGTCGCCGTAGCTCACCACCCGGACGGGCAGGCTGATCGCCTTGACCATCGTGTCGAGCAGCCGGGTCCCCTTGTCGTCAGAGTCGAGCACCAGCAGGCCGCCTGGCCTGATCTTGCCAGCGAAGTCGACAAATGCCTGCTGGATCTGCTCCAGGCTGCCGTAGTTGTCCAGGTGATCGGCCTCGACGCAGGTCACGATCGCCGCCTCGGGAGCGAGCATCAGGAATGAGCCGTCGCTCTCATCGGCCTCGGCAACGAACCACGAGCCCGATCCGTCCGCCGCCCCGACGCCGGTCTCGGCCAGCACTCCCCCGATCACGTAGGCCGGATCGGCTCCGCAGCGGCGCAGCGTGGTGGTCACCATCGAGGTCGTCGTGGTCTTGCCGTGCGTGCCGGCGATCGCGATCGAGCGGCGGTCGAGCATGACCGACGCCAGCGCGGCGGCGCGGTGCAGCACCCGCAGCCCCAGCGCGCGGGCCGCGACCAGCTCGGGGTTGTCCTGCCTGATCGCTGACGAGATCACCAGCGTGTCGGCCTGCGCCAGGTGCTCAGGGCTGTGGCCCACGCAGACCCGGGCGCCGAGGCTGGCGAGCTCGTCGAGTTGCGCCGAGGCAGCCGAGTCGCAGCCGGATACCGGCACTCCCCTGGCCAGCATGATCCGCGCGACGCCCGACATGCCCGCCCCGCCGATCGCGACGAAGTGCACGGCACCGAGCTGGTCCAGCGGAACCGGCGGGACCGGCGTCACCAGGCCCATCATCGCCCCCGGTGCGAGCCGCGGTGCCTGCTGGCCGGAGGCTGGTCGGCGCGCCGGTCGGGCATCGCGCCCTGCGACTGGCCGCGCCGGTGCCGGCTGTCGTCGGCCACCTCGAAGACGCGCGCGGCCAGCGCCCGGTCGGCGTTCGGGTGGCCGATGCTGGCCGCCGCCCGCGACATCGACGCGACTAGCTCGTGGTCGAGCAGCACTCGCAGCAGCACGTTCCGGATCCAGTCCGGGCTGAGCGCCGCGTCCTCGACGATGAGGCCGCCGCCGGCCCGCTCGACCGGCAGCGCGTTCAGCCGCTGCTCGCCGTTGCCGTGCGGGAGCGGCACGTACGCGGCGGGCAGCCCGACCGCCGTCAGCTCGGCGCAGGTCATGGCGCCGGCCCGGCAGAGCGCGAAGTCGGCGGCGGCGTAGGCAAGGTCCATCCGGTCCAGGTACTCGACGACGACGTAAGGCACCTCGCTGGCCGGCACGTCGACCGCCGAGCCCGATCGCGGGCCGACGATGTGCAGCACCTGCACGCCGTGGCCGAGGATGGCCTGCGCCGCCGAGAACACCGACCGGTTCAGCGACGCCGCACCCTGCGAGCCCCCGGTCACCAGCAGCACCGGCAGGTCAGGCCGCAGCCCGAAGTGCACCCGGGCCTTGTCCGCCAGGGCCAGCCGGTCCAGGCTCGCGATCTCGCGCCGGATCGGGATGCCGACGAGCGTGGCGTGCGGCAGCCTGGTGCCGGCCTGCCCGATGAAGACATTCGGGGTCAGCCGCGCGCCGATCCGGTTGGCCAGTCCCGGCCTCGGGTTCGCCTCGTGGACCACGATCGGCACCTTGCGGCGCTTCGCGGCCAGGTACCCGGGCGTGGCGACATAGCCGCCGAAGCCCACGAGCACGTCGGCCCTGGCCCGGTCGAGTACCTCGGCGGCCGCGTTGACCGCGCCGAGCATCCGGCTGGGCACCGACGCCAGCTCCGAGCTGATCTTGCGCGGCATCGGCACGGGCGGAATCAGGTCGAGCTGGTAGCCGCGCGCGGGGATGACTCTGGTCTCCAGGCCGCGCTCGGTCCCCAGGCAGGTGATCGCGATGTCAGGGTCTGCCCGGCGCAGTTCGTCGGCCAGCGCCATCGCCGGCTCGATGTGGCCACCAGTTCCGCCACCTGCGATCACGATGCTGCGCACGATCACACCTCGTTCTTGTCGGGAGCTGGACGACGGCCCCCTGGGCTGCGGGCGGTAGTACTGGGCCGCTGAGCCGCACCTGGCCGGGTCGCGGCCGGCTCCGGCCTGGCGGGCCGAGCGTAGCGCCCCGGCTGGGCGCGGCCTGCCTGGCCTGGCATTGACCCGGGCGGCGGGCGGTGCGACCGGGGCGGGCCGGACCTTGTCCCTGGGCACCATCGCGACCAGGAACCGCATGACCGGCCCGTAGCCCGCGGCGGCGAGCGCCTCGGCCGCCCCGGGCTCGCGCCTGGCCAGCGACAGCAGGATGCCGATCGCCGCGAGCGTCGTCAGCAACGACGACAGCCCCTTCGAGATCAGCGGCAACGGCACTCCGGTTATAGGGAGCAGCCCGACGACCGCGCAGATGTTGACCATGGCCTGGACCACGATCCAGATGGTGACCGCAGCCGCCACCAGGCGCATGAACGGATCGGTCATCCGCCTGGCCACCCGCATTCCGGCGTAGGTCAGCCCGCCGTAGAGAAAGACCACGCAGACCGTCCCGACCAGGCCGAGTTCCTCACCGAGGATGGCGAAGATGAAGTCGGTGCTGGCGCTCGGCACCCAGCCCCACTTCTGTGTGCTTTGGCCGATCCCGACGCCGAACAGGCCCCCTGATCCGATCGCGAGCTTGCCCTGAATGGCCTGCTGATTCGGCCCCGTCGGGCCGCCGGTCGGATTGACATAGCCGGTCAGCCGGGCCGCCCGGTAGGGCTCGATCACGATCAGGACCAGCAGCGCGAAGATGATCAGCCCGAGCATGCAGGCGAAGAGCCGGCCCGGGGTCCCGATCACCCAGAGCAGGGCCAGCAAGATCACCAGCATCAGGAACGTGGTGCCGAGGTCGTCGCCGAGCATCACCAGCAGCACGAGCACGGCGGCGCCGGGCAGCAGCGGGATCAGCAGCGCGTGCCAGTCGTTCAGCTGCTTAAGCGTTTGCTTGCGCGCCAGCAGGTCGGCGCCCCACAACAGCAGCGCCAGCTTGGCGAACTCCGACGGCTGGATCTGGATTCCCACGACCGAGATCCAGCGCACGGCTCCGTTGATGGGCGGACCGAAGGCAAGCACCAGTATCTGGCCGGCGATCGCGGCCAGCATCAGCGGACGGGCCACCGATCGGAAGAACCTGGGTGGCGTCCTGGACAGTACCCACATCATCGCCAGCCCGAGCACAGCGCCTGCGCACTGCTCCTCGAAGACGCTATACGGCGAGCCGCCCGCGTCGAGCTGGCTGGCCGACGTGGTGGAGAGCACCATGACCAGGCCGATCGCGAGCAGCAACGCGGTGCTGCCGATGATCAGGTGGTACGAGGTCAGCGGCCGGTCGAGCGCGGCGAGCCAGCCAGGCAGCTCACGCCTGCCGCTGTCCGTGCCCGGGCTGGGCTTGGCCGGGCTGGGCTTGGCCGGGCTGGGCTTGGCCGGGCTGGGCTTGCCCGAGGTGCCGGGTCGCGCCGCTCGTGGCCTGGCGGCGGGCTGGGCGCTCATCTGGCCGCCATCCTGCCGACGGCCTCGGCGAACGCGTCACCGCGCGCCGGGTAGTCGCGGAACATGTCGAAGGACTGGGCGGCCGGCGCCAGCAGCACCGTGTCGCCCGGTTCGGCCAGCCTCGCGGCGGCGGTCACGACGAGATCCATGGCTCCAGTGTCGGTGTCAGCGACCTCGACGACCGGGACATCCGGGGCGTGTCGAGCAAGCGCGGCGGCGATCTTGGCCCGGTCAGCGCCCAGCAGCACCACGCCGCGCAGCCGGGGCGCGGCGGTCGCCACGAGCTGGTCGAGATCGGGCTCCGCGCCCTTCAGCTGCCCGCCGGCGATCCAGACCACCGGCTGGTAGGCGGCCAGCGACGCGGCCGCCGCGTGCGGGTTGGTCGCCTTGGAGTCGTCGACGTAGTCCACGCCGGCGGCCTGGCCGACGAGGGCGATCCGGTGCGGGTCAGGCGTGAAGGCCCGGAGCCCGGCGGCGATCGCCTCGGGCGGCGCGCCGTAGCTGCGCGCCAGCGCGGCTGCGGCCAGTGCGTCTGCCACGTTGTGCGGCGCCGGCGGCCTGACGTCGGCCACCTCGGCCAACCGCACGGCGGCACCCGGGATACCGAACGCCCGGTCGACCAGGTAGCCGTCGCTGACGCCGAGTTCGCCAGGCTCCGGCTCCCCGAGCGTGAATAGCACGACCCGGTCGGCCTTGCCGTCGCTGCCCGCCTCGGCGGTCAGCTCGGCCGATACCGTGTCGTCGGCGTTGCCGATCGCGACCGCGCCTGGCACGAAGATCCGCGCCTTGTCGGCGGCGTACGCCTCGAAGCTGCCGTGCCAGTCAAGGTGATGGGCGGCCACGTTGAGCAGGGCGGCGGCCTGCGGCGCGAGCGTCGAGCTCCAGTGCAGCTGGAAACTGGACAGCTCCACGGCCACGACCTCGTACGGCTCGGGCTCCGCGACGACCTCGACCAGCGAGGTGCCGACGTTCCCGGCGGCGAGGCTCCGGTAGCCGGCCGCCGCCAGCATCAGGGCGAGCATCCGTACCGTGGTGGTCTTGCCGTTGGTACCGGTGACCGCGAGCCAGCGCTGCCTGCCACCCCCGGGCAGGGCCGGACGCAGCCGCCAGGCGAGTTCCACGTCGCCAAGCACGTCAAGGCCGGCGGCGCGCGCAGCGACCAGGAGCGGCGCGTCAGGCGGCCAGCCGGGCGAGGTTACCACCAGGTCGGTGCCGGCCGGCAGGGTCGCGGCAGCGGTCACCCCTAGCCGCACCTCGATGCCAGGTTCGGCCCTCAGCTCGGCGGCCACTCGCTGGCGGGCCTCGTCGTCGCGCGAGTCGACCAGCGTGACGCTGGCACCGAGCCGCGTCAGGGTCCTCGCCGCCGGCGGCCCTGAGACGCCGAGACCGGCCACGCAGACAGCCAGGCCGCGCAGCGACGCGGCGAAGCCGCTCGCTACGTCGGTATCCATTGCAGCCACTCGATATAGAACAGGCCGAGGCCGAACGCGACGAACAGGCCGGCGATCAGCCAGAACCTGATCACGATCGTCGTGTCGGCCCATCCGATCAGCTCGAAATGATGCTGCAGCGGCGCCATCCTGAACACGCGCTTGCCGGTGAGCTTGAACGACCCGACCTGGATCACCACCGACATCGTGATGATGACGAACAGGCCGCCCAGGATGACCAGCAGCAGCTGGGTCTGGGTGCAGACCGCCAGGCCGGCCAGTACCCCGCCGAGCGCCAGCGAGCCGGTGTCGCCCATGAAGATCTTCGCGGGCGGCGCGTTGTACCACAGGAAGCCGAAGCAGCCGCCGAGCACGGCCGCCGCGACCACGCCGAGGTCCTGCGGATCTCGGACCAGGTAGCAGTTGCCCGCCAGCGCGACCGTGCAGTCGTTACGCAGCTGCCAGTTGGCGATCAGCACGTAAGAGGCCAGCACCAGGATCGCCGCGCCAGAGGCGAGACCGTCCAGGCCGTCGGTCAGGTTCACCGCGTTCGACGTGGCCCCGATCATGATCACGATCCAGATCACGAACGGCAGCACGCCGAGCGCCGGGCCGAAGTCGCGCACGAACGACAGCTGCGGGTCGGCCGGCGTCAGCCCGTAGCCGTCAGGGAACTTGAGCACCTCGACCGCGAAGACGGCGCCCACCACGCACTGGCCGGCGAACTTCGCGCCGCTGCGCAGGCCAAGGCTGGTCTGCCGGAACACCTTGATGAAGTCGTCGACGAAGCCGACCAGCCCGAGGCCGGTCATCAGGCCGAGCACCAGCAGTCCGGACACCGTCATCGGCTGCCTGGTCACCACGTTGGCGACGAAGTAGCCGATCAGCGCCGCCAGCACGATCACCGTGCCGCCCATCGTCGGCGTGCCGCGCTTGGTCTGGTGCGAGGACGGGCCCTCTTCCCTGATCGGCTGGCCGTAGCCGTGCTTGCGGAAGAACCTGATCGCCAGCGGCGTGCCGAACAAGGAAAGGATCGCGGAGACCGCAGCCGCCACGATGATCGTCTTCACGGAGTGGCCTCCTGGGTTGGCAAACACCGCGCCGTCAGCGCCAGGGCCACCGTCTGCAGCCCTGCGGCTCTCGATGCCTTGACTAGCACCACATCGCCTGGTCGTAGCCGTTCGGTGATGGCAGCAATAGCCGATTGGTCGTCGGGAACCGCGACGAGCTCGCCGGTGAATCCTGGCTCGGACTTCGCTCCGGTCAGAATCGGCGCCGCCTCGTCTCCGACGGCGATGATTCCGGCCAGTCCGGTCCTAGCCGCGACCACTCCTGCTTGCTCGTGGAACTCCCGTGATCGCTCGCCTAGCTCGGCCATCCGGCCAAGGACAGCATAGGCACGCCGGCCGGCCGCTATGACCCCGATCGCGGTGAGAGCGGCCGTCATCGCCTCAGGACTGGAGTTGTAGGCGTCATTGACGACGATCACGCCGTCGGCGCGCTCCGTCACCTCCATCCGCCATTTGCTCGCCGCGCTCGCCCTGGACAGCCCGTCGGCAATGGCGTCGGTGCTCATCCCCAGCTCGGCGGCCAGCCCTGCGGCCGCGAGGGCGTTGGTGACGTTGTGCGCGCCCGACAGCCGCAGCTCGGTGAGCGCCGAGCCGGCCGGCGTCGTGAGCGTGAACCTGGGCCGGCCAAGCCGGTCGAGGCTGATGTCACTGGCGCGGTAGTCGGCGCCGGGCGATTCGCCGAACGTGACCACCCTGGCGGCCGTCCGCGCGGCCATCGCGGCGACGAGCGGGTCGTCGGCGTTGAGCAGCGCGACGCCGTCCGCCGGCAGCGCAGCGGGCAGCTCGGACTTGGCGGCGGCGATCTGCTCTTTGCCGCCGAACTCACCGGCATGCGCGCTGCCGACGCACAGCACCACGCCCAGCTTCGGCGGCGCGATCTGGCACAGCGCCGCGATGTGTCCCTGGCCGCGCGCCGACAGCTCGGCGACGAGGTACCTCGTCTTCTCGTCGGAGCGCAGCACGGTCAGCGGGTGACCGATCTCGTTGTTGAACGAATTCGGCGGCGCGACGGTCGGCCCCAGCGTCGCGATCAGCGCAGCGGCCAGGTCCTTCGTCGTCGTCTTGCCCGCCGAGCCGGTAATCCCGGCGATCGTCAGCTCGGGCAGCCGCTCCACGACCGCCTTGGCGAGCTGGCCGAGCGCGTCGGGCACGTCGGGCACGATGACCGCCGGCAGGCCAGTCGGCCTGGTCCCGAGCACCGCCACCGCACCGGCAGCGACCGCCACGGCGGCGAAGTCGTGTCCGTCCGCGCGTTCCCCAGGCAGCGCCGCGAACAGCGCTCCGGGCTCAGCGTGCCGCGAGTCGATGACGACCGGTCCGGTCACGACGGCGGCGGGGTCGGCCACCGAATCGAGCCTGCCGCCCGTGAGCACGGCTATCTGCCCGATCGAGAGCGGGATCACGAGCCCTCCCCTCGTTCGGGCTCGGCTCGGAACCTGATCAGCTCGGGCCGTGGCTGCTCGAGATTACCCTGCTGGCCTCCCGCAAGCCCGGCCAGCACCTCGGCGGCGACCTCCCGGTCGTCGAACGGGATCACCTCGCCGGCCACATCCTGGCCGCGCTCGTGTCCCTTGCCCGCGACGAGCACCACGTCGCCCTTGCCCGCACCGGCGATGGCGAGCTGGATCGCCGATGCCCGGTCCGGCTCGATGATCACGTGCGCCCGGTCGCCGGCCGGGCACCGAGAGCGCGCCGGTCAGCATCTCCGACAAGATCTCGAGCGGGTCCTCCGACCTCGGGTTGTCGCTGGTGAAGATCGCCACGTCGGCGAGCTCGGCGGCGGCGGCCCCCATCAGCGGGCGCTTGGCCCGGTCCCGGTCACCGCCGCAGCCAAGGACGATCCGCAGCGAGCCGGCGGTCACGGGCCGCAGCGCGGACAGCACCGCCTGCAAGGCGCCCGGCTTGTGCGAGTAGTCGACCAGCACGGTCAGGTCCTGGTCGGACTCGACCCGCTCCAGCCGGCCGGGCACGCCCTGGCAGGCGGCCACCCCGGTGACTGCCGCGTCGAGCCCGATGCCGACCTCGACCAGGGCGACGATGGCGCCGAGCGCGTTCGCCACGTTGAACGGCCCGGCCAGCGAGGTCGACGCATCGGCCTCGACGCCGCCTGGGCCGATGACGGAGAACGTCGAGCCGTCGGCGCCGCACCGCACGTTGGCGGCCCGCCAGTCCGCGTCAGAACGCCCGAGCACCGAGAACGTGGTGATCGGGATCTGCGCCCGGTTGGCCAGTCGCCGACCGTACTCGTCGTCGATGTTGACCACGCCGGACTTTGCGTACCTGGGCGTGAACAACTCGGCCTTGGCCTCGAAGTAGCTGTCCATGTCCGGATGGAAGTCCAGGTGATCTTGCGACAGGTTGGTGAAGACGGCCACCTCGTACGAGGTGCCTCCCACCCGGCCGAGCGCCAGCGCGTGGCTGGACACCTCCATCGCCGCCGCGGTCACCCGCTGCTCGGCCATCACGGCGAGCAGGGCCTGGAGGTCGGTGGCCTCGGGCGTGGTGAGCTTGGCCGGCTCGGCCTTCCCGCCCACCCGGATCTCGACCCCGCCGATCAGGCCGGTCTGATGTCCGGCGCTCGCGAACCCGGCCTCGATCAGGTAGGTGCTCGTGGTCTTGCCGCTCGTGCCGGTCACGCCGATGAGCTGCAGCCGGCCTGACGGGTTGCCGTAGACCCACGACGACACCTCGCCGATTCTGGCGCGGGGATCGGATACCACGAAGACCGGCAGGTCACACTGGATCGCCCGGTCCCGGCCGGCCGGATCGGTGAGCACGGCGACCGCTCCGGCGGCAGCGGCCTGCTGGCAGAACTCGGCACCGTGGCGCTTGCTGCCCGGCAGCGCCGCGTACAGGTCACCGGGCTGCACGCGCGCTGAATCGTGCGTGATGCCGGTCACCCCGCGAAGTTCGCTATGGATGAAAGGTGTGTCCTGCCCCGACCCGTCTGGCCTGCGCAGGCCAAGCAGGGAGGCAAGCCCGGTGAGTGATCGCACCGGGACGTATCGAGGGCGAAGAGCCGCTGGCACGGGCAGAGATTACCTCTCTCGGCGCACCGTGAGTGGGACGTATGGGACATGCCCGTGGTCGGGCGCGATCTTCATCGTGGCCAGCGCGAACTTCATCACGGCGTTGAAGACGGGACCCGCCACTTCGATGCCGAAATAACTGCCATTGCGCGGGTCCTGCACGTTCACGGCGACCACAAGGCTGTTCTTGGTATCGGCCGGCGCGATTCCGATGAAACTGGAGCCGTAGGTGTGATCAGCTTCCTGAGCCGTGCCGGTCTTGGCTGCCACCGTATAGCCAGGGACCAGTCCCCAGGGCTCACCGCCACGGTTGTACACCAGCGGCACCTGCTCAAGTGCGGACATGAGCTGGCGTGCGGTCCTGGCCGAGATCACCCTGCGCTTCGCGGGCGGCTTCGCCGGGACGTACTTGCCCTTCGCCGTGGTGTGACCGGCGACGACGCTCGGAGCGACCCGGACGCCGCCGTTGGCGATCGTGGCGTAGACGCTGGCCATCTGGATCGCGGTCGCGCCGACGCTCTGCCCGAAGGAGATCTGATAGCGCTCGTTCCGGTAGCCGCCGGTCCATTCCGACGGCGGGAGGAGCAAGCCGGGGCTCTCACCAGGCAGGTTGAGTCCGGAGTAGGAGCCGAGCCCGAACGCACGGAACTCGGCGTACTGCTCGGCCGGGGTAACGTGCTGCGCGACCTGGACCATGCCGTCGTTGAGCGAGTGCGCGATGATGCCGGCGATCGTGTAACGCTGCGTCGGATGCGGCTCGGCATCGCGATACCAGGCCCCGTGCCAGAAGATCTGGTCAGGCACCCGGTAGCTGGTACGCGGAGTCTCGCCCGCATCGGCGAACGCTGCCGCCGCCGTGATCACCTTCGCCGTGCTGCCCGGCGCGAAGACCTCGGACAACGGCAGGTCCTCGGTCTGGGCCAGGCTCTCGATCCGCCCTCCGGGGTTGAAGCTCGGGTACTGCGCGAGCGCGAGGATCCGGCCGGTGCGCGGCTGCATGACGATCACCGAGCAGTTCTTCGCCTTGGTCGCCTTGACCTGGAGCCTGCACTCGCGCTGCGCCTCCCACTGGATGTCGGCCTGGATCGTCAGCCGCAGGCTGCTCGCCGGCACGGACCTGCGCACCAGGTCGTAGGTGCCAGGGATCGGGCCGTCAGGGCCGATCTCCTCGTCGGCCGCGCCGTCCCGTCCGGCCAGCAGGTGGTTGTAGACCTGCTCGAGGCCGGCCTCGCCGGTCATGACGTCGGTGGCCTGATTGGTGTTGACGAACCCGAGCAGCCCGGCCGCGAGGCTGCCGCCCGGGTAGGCCCGGCTATAGGTCGGCGTCAGCCCGACCCCGACGATGCCGAGCTTGGCGATCGCGTCGGCGGTCGTGACGTCGACCGACGCCTTCAGCTGCACGTATTCCGGCGACGTCGGATGCCGCAGCAGATGCAGCACCAGCGAGCGCCTCAGGTGCAGCAGCGGGGCCAGCTCGGTCGCGGCCCTGGCCAGCTTCACCGTCTTCTTGATCTCCGGCGGGTCGGCCCAGACCTGGTCAGTCTGCATGGTCATCGCGAGGACGGCGCCGTCGCTGCTGGTGATGTTCCCCCGGACAGCCGGAATCGGCACTGCGGCGACGTTCTGCCGCTCGCTCTCCGTGCGGTAGTGCGAGCCGCTCATGCCCTGGAGCTGGATCAGCCGGCCGACGATCAGGGAGATCGCGAAGGCGATCGCCAGCAAGGTGGCGTTCAGCCTGCGCAGCGAGCTGGTCCGGAGCTTGCGCGGCCTGCCCGGCGATGCCGGACGACGCGATGCTCCCGGTCTTGGCTGGCTGGCGACTGGGCGACCTTGCGCGCGCGGTGAGCCGGGCGAGGTCGAAGATCCTGCTCGACCCCGGCTACCCGGACGCGAGGCAGGCGAGCTCGGCGGCAGGGCTGCTCCAGTACCGCCTGGCCGGCTCGGGCCGCCCGGCCTGCGCTGGCCGCCCGGCCGGCGGGCTGGCGGATGGCTACCCCGGCCGTCCCCCCGGCCAGGCCCGCGCCGGTTGCCGTCGTCGTTCCCCCGTCCCTGCGTCACTGCCCTGTCCCGCTCCCGTGCGATGGGTGGTAATCCGCGCCTTGACGCGTCCTTGCCCGGTTCCTCGCAGCTACCCTCGCTGCCGCCGACCTCGCTGCGGCCTGGTCGGCCTGCAGGGCCGCGCCCGACGGCTGCTGAATCGACTTGGTCCGCAGGTTGACGAAGACCAGGGCCGAGTCTGGGCGCATGCCGAGGCGCTTGGCCTCCTTCTCGATCTGCGCCGCTGATCGCTCGACCGCGATCTGCTGCTGCAGTTCCTGCACGCGCGAGGTGATGGCGGCGTTCTGCTGCTGCAGCTTGCTGATCTCGATCGAGCCGGCGCGAGCGTCGTGTTCACCACGAGCAGGCAGACCAGGCCGCCACCGAGCAGGCCAAGCAAGAGCAGCACGAACGACGTCCGGCGAATCTGACCCGGCTGCTGGACGTCGGCCGCCCCCTGGCGGCCGCCCGCACGGGCCTGCCGGGCCGGCCGAGGCCCTGGTGAGCGCACCGGGCTGGTCGGTCGCACCGGGCTCTTGGGCACCTGCACCGGAGCACCAGGTCGCCGTGGCCGCTTGCCCGGGCGCGCCGTGGCTGGTCGCCCCGTCGGTGGCTGCTCCCGTGGATGGCTGTACTGGCCCGGCTGTCCTATCTATCACGTCGCTGGGTCATCGTCTCCGCCGCTCCGCCCTTCGAGTCATGCCGCAGCCAGTACTCGCTCGGCCGCCCGCAGGCGGGCCGATGCTGCCCGGGAATTCGCGCTGAGTTCTTCTGGTCCAGGTCGCTGCGCCCCTGAGGTGAGCAGCCTGAACGTGGGCCTGGCCGAGGGCAGCGGCACGGGCAGGCCGACCGGCGTGCTGTCGAGTTGCACGCCGGACGAATTCGCGCTTCACGATTCGGTCTTCGAGTGAGTGATAGGCGAGCACGACGATCCGGCCGCCAGTGGCAGTGGCGTCGAGCGCGGCCGGGATGGCACGCTGCAGGCTGCCGAGTTCGTCGTTCACCTCGATGCGCAGCGCCTGGAAGGTGCGCTTCGCCGGGTTACCGCCCGTGCGCCTGGCCGGTGCGGGGATCGAGTTCTCGATGATCTCGGCCAGCCTCGACGTCGACTCGAGGGGTGCCCGCTGCCGCTCGCGCACGAGGGCGGCGGCAATGCGGCGGGCGAACCTTTCCTCGCCGTAGTCTTGAAAAATCCGGGTCAGCTGAGCGGCCGGATAGGTATTGACCACCTCAGCCGCGGTAAGGGCGCCGTCCTGATCCATCCGCATGTCGAGCGGCGCGTCCTGGGCGTAGGAGAAGCCACGGCCGGGTTCGTCGAGCTGGGGCGACGACACCCCTAGGTCGAACAGCACGCCCTGCACCTGCCGCAGGCCGAGATCCGCGAGCACCGCCGGGAGCTGGTCGTAGACCGCGTGCACGAGCGTCACCCGGCTCGCGTTCGCGCCCAGAATCCGCCGGGACTCCTCGATCGCGGTCTGGTCGGCGTCGATGCCGATCACCGCGAGGTCCGGGTGGTCGCGCAGCAGCGCCATGGTGTGGCCGGCCCGGCCGAGGGTGGCATCGACGAGGATGGCGCCGGCCGCCGCCAGCGCCGGAGCGAATAGCTCACGCACCTGGTCAAGCATGACCGGGACATGGCTGCCCGCAGCCGCACTCATCGTGCCCCCTCTATCGCGGAAAACGTTCCTGCCTGGCGTCCACCTGACGGCGCCGGAATGCGGCAGTCGTGCCGTGCTCGATGTGCCCGGCCAGGTCGCCATCCGCGCCGTCGGACCGGCCCTGCTGTGGCCTGGCGCCGGGGAAGTGGCGTCAGCCGGAGGGCCGTCCGGTGCGGGTGGAGACCTCGCCGGGCACTGGGTGCCTTGCGGCGCCCGGGTCTCAAAGGACTCCTGGCAGCACCTCCTGCGGATGCGTCGGAGAAGGCGTCCTCCTGCTCTTCCAGGTAGGTCTCCCAGGCCGCCGCGTCCCAGATCTCAAGTCGGGTGTTGGCGCCGATGACGACGCAGTCGCGCTGCAGCGTCGCGTACTCGCGCAGGGCCGGCGGGATCGTGATCCTGCCCTGCTTGTCCGGCACCTCGTCGGACGCGCTGGCGAAGAAGACCCGGCTGTAGTCGCGGACCGCCTTCGCCGTCACCGGCGCTGTCCGCAGCGCCTCGGTGATCCGGCCGAACTCCTCCTGCGGGAAGACGTAGAGGCAGCGCTCCTGACCTTTAGTCAGCACTAGCCCCTCCGCCAGTTCGTCACGGTACTTCGCTGGCAGGAACAGCCGGCCCTTGTCATCGAGCCGCGGAGTGTGGGTGCCGAGAAACACCGGCCCTCACCTCCACTGTCCCCCACTCCAGCGAGCAGCAGGGCTATAGGTCTCCCCACCGCGCACCACTGTACTCCACAATCCTCCACCGTCAATGACCTAAGACTCTGAAAATGGCCGGTCGGCTCCACATAAGCAGTGGTCAGGGCGGTGGAGCGGAGTGGAGCGCCACGACGGCGCGCGGACCACGAATGCCTTGCCGCGAGCCGCGCTCGGGCGACGATGAACCTGGTCAGCGAAAATCACGTACCACGAGTGCGGCTAGCAGCCGGACTCGCGGCAGCACGCCGCAGGGAACCTTGTTATGCAGTGATTTCCAATCTGTTGTTACTTCGACGCATCACGCCACGTACTGTCAAGGCGCACAGAATGGTGATCACCGACGTGGCGGCACCTGCCGCTTCCGACATGGACGTCACCTGGCGGCCTGGGCCAGGTAACTAGGAGGACGAGTGTCAGCTGCAGACCGGGCAGCCCGGAACGCACGCTTGACGAGCTCATTGCGGTCGCCCACCAGATCACGCGACACGATCAACACGGTCATCGTCGGCAAGCCGGACAGCGGTCCGGCTCGCGATGACCGTGCTGCTCGCCGAGGGACACGCGCTGATCGAGGACGTTCCCGGCGTCGGCAAGACGATGCTGGCCAAGGCACTGGCGCGGTCGATCGACTGCTCGGTCCGGCGCGTCCAGTTCACCCCCGACCTGCTGCCGAGCGACATCACCGGGGTCAGCGTCTATCAACCAGGAACTGCGGGAGTTCGAGTTCAAGCCGGGGCCGGTCTTCGCCAACCTCGTGCTCGGCGACGAGATCAACCGCGCGTCGCCGAAGACGCAGTCGGCGCTGCTGGAGTGCATGGAAGAGCGGCAGGTCACGGTCGACGGCGCGACCTACCCGCTCGAGCCGCCTTTCATGGTGATCGCGACGCAGAACCCGATCGAGATGGAGGGCACCTATCCGCTGCCCGAGGCGCAGCGGGACAGGTTCACCGCGCGGATCTCGATCGGCTACCCGGATCGCGGCGGCCGAGCTGGCGATGCTGGACGCGCATGGCTCGTCGTCGCCGCTCGACGACCTCAAGCCGGCGGCGCACGCAGCGACGTGCGCGCGCTGATCGCCGCGGTCCGCGACGTGCACGTCGCCGACCAGGTCAGGCAGTACATCATCGACCTCGTCAACGCGACCCGGATCGTCGTCGGCGCTGCGCCTCGGCGCCTCGCCGCGCGCCGCGCTGCATCTGCTGCGCGCGAGCCGGGCCTACGCCGCGCTGGAAGACCGTAACTTCGTGATCCCCGACGACGTCCAGGCGCTCGCCCGGCCGGTGCTGGCGCACCGGCTGCTGCCGACCGCCGAGGCCGTGGTCGGCAGGGACCTGCCCGAGCAGGTGCTGGCCAAGATCATCGAGCGACTTCCGCTGCCAGGCAGATAACGGTAGCAGGACGGTCACGCGGCGAGCGGCAGAATCCCGCGGCAGGTACATTGTGAGAGCAGGCCTGAAGGAGGCGACAGATGCGGTCGGTACTCGCCTGGTTCACCGTCCGCGGTGCCTCTTCCTGACGGCCGGCATCGTGGGCGTGATCGCGGCCCTGATCCTGGGCAGCGACGCGATGGTCAGCGTCGGAGCGATGCTGATCTGCCTGCCCGCTCTTCTCGGCCGTCACGGCGCGCCGGGCGCGCTATCAGCTGCGCTGCGAGCGCAACATTTCCCGCCTCGGGTGCCCCCGGTCAGGCCGCCGAAGGTTGCGGTGCGGCTGGAGAACGTCAGCCGGATCTCCACCGGGCTGCTGCTGGCCGAGGAGACCGTTCCCTTACTCACTCGGCGCGCGGCCGCGTTACGTCGTCAACGGCATCGAGCGCGGCGGGTCGCGCGAGGTCAGCTATCAGCTTCGGTCCGACGTGCGCGGCAAGTTCCCCGTGGGGCCGCATGCGGATCAGGATCGCCGACGTCTTCGGCCTGGTCGAGCTGACGGCCGACTTCGCGAGCACCAACATGCTGACGGTGACGCCCAAGGTGATCCCGCTCACCAGCGCGTCGGTCAGCGGTAGCTGGTCGAGCGACGGGGACGGCCGGACCAGGATGACCGCGGCCGCCGGCGACGACGACGTTATCCCCCGCGCGTACCGGGTCGGCGACGGGCTGCGCCGGGTGCACTGGCGGTCCACGGCCCGGTACGGCGAGCTCATGGTGCGCAGGGAGGAGCAGCGCTGGCAGGACCGCGCTGTGCTGATCCTCGACGCCCGCCGCAGCGCGCACACCGGCACCGGGCCGAGTTCCTCCTTCGAGTTCGCGGTCAGCGCGGCGGCGTCGATCGGCGTCCATCTCGCCCGCGCCGGGACTGGACGGGCACCTGCTCACCGACTCAGGTCCGCTCGCGGGCTCGTCGATGTTCGAAGATGTCCTGCTCGATGCCTTGTCGGTGGTCGAGCCAGTCGCGCAATCAGGACTTCGCGCGGACGACGGCCGCGCTCAGCACCATCGAAGGCGGGCTGCTCGTCCTGATCGCCGGGCGGCTGTCCGCCGACGCGGCCAGGGAGATCGCCGCGACCCGGCGCGAAGGGCGCCAGGGCATCGCGCTGCTGCTGGCCGTCTCGACCTGGTCGGGCACTCAGCCGCCTGCGGCGACATCGGTCTAATGGCCAGAACGGCCAGGGCGGTCAGGGCGGCCAGTCGGCGGCTGGGGCGAGCGGGACTGAGCCGGCCGAGGGCGACGCGCCGGCGCAAGGCCAGCGGCCAGGCGCCGCCGCACGTACCGCACCTGGAGACGGCCGCAGCAGAGGCCGTGCTCAGGCGGCGGGCTGGCGGGTGATCACCGTCGACGCCGCCACCCCGCTAGCCGTCGCCTGGCAGCGCCTGCCGCGGCTCGGCTCGTATGCCGTGCAGGGTGACCTGCCTAATCTGGGAGTAATAACCCGATGAATCACCGGCTGACCATTGCCGCTGCCGTCGCGGTCATCCTCACCTCGCTCTCCGAGTGGGTGCTCATCGGCCAGGCCGGCTGGCTCTTCGCCTCGATGGGCGCCGTGATCATCGTCGCGCTCGCCGGCACGCTCACCCGGCTCGCTCCCCTGCATGCCGCCATCGGCGCGACGGCGCTGGCCGCACTGGCCAGCGTGCCGCTGCTCGCCGCCCCGTCGATCTGGCTCAAGGTGCTCGGGGCGCTGCTCATCGCGGTCTGCGCGGCCAGCACGACCCGGCTGCGGTTCCTCGTGCCGGTCGCCGACGCCGTGACCTACCTGGCTGCGCTCCTGCTGTACCTGAACCTCATCTTGTCCCACGCCAGGTCGGTCGGGCTGCTGGTGCCGACCGCCAAGTCGCTGCACCACCTGGCGAGGCTGGTCAACGGCGGCATGCTGGTGGCCAAGCAGCCGCCACCGGTAGAGAGCACCCCGGGGATCGTCCTGCTGGCCGCCGCGAGCATCGGCCTGGCCGCCATCGTCGTGGACATCCTCGCGGTGCGCATGCGCAAGCCGGCGATCGCCGGGCTGCCGCTGCTCGTGATCTTCATGGCCCCGATCGCGACCGCCGCCAGGGCCACCGGGCCAGGCAGCATCATCACTTTCCTGCTGGCCGCGACCGGTTATCTGGCGCTGCTGGCCTCCGACGGCCGTCACCGGCTGCGCGGCTGGGGCAGGATCATCACCGTCTGGCACTACGCCGGCGAGGACGACCGGCTCGGCGGTGCCGACATTCGCGGCCTGGCCGCGACCGGACGCCGGATCGGCCTCGCCGCTGTCTGCGCGGCCATCGTCGCGCCGTTGCTGCTGCCCAGCCTGAACGTGCACCGGCTGTTCGCCAGGCACACCGGCGGCACCAATACGGTACGCGTCGGGCTGCCGTTGCCCCTGGTCCAGCTCAGCAAGCTGCTGACCAGCCCGACCAACGCCCACGTGCTGACTTACCGGACCGCCGCCAACACCCCTGGTCAGTACCTGCAGGTGTACGTGCTCAACTACGACTCGTCCAAGGGCATCTGGAGCCTGGTCAGCCCGACGAAACCGATCGCGGTCGGCGTCACTCCGCTGCGGCCGCCGGCTGGCATCTCGCCCACGGTGCACATCTCGAAGACCACGACCCAGGTTCAGCTCGGCAACGTCAACGGAGCCGGAGCCGGGTTCGCGTCCAGCATCTTCTTCCTGCCCGTGCCCTACTTCCCGACGCGGCTCAGCATCGGCGATTCCTGGAACGCGTCGATCAGCACCGGGATGATCTACTCGGGCAGCGGCAACCACGCGAACATGAAGTACACGGTGACCAGCGGCCAGCCTGACGTAACGCCGGCGGACGAAGCCGCGGCGAACGGCACCGCGCCGACCTCGGTCACCAAGCTGTACGGCACCTTCAAGTCTCCCGTGTCCGAGAAGCTGCTGAAGATCGCGAACCAGATCACGAAGAACGCGAGTTCGCTGTTCGCCAAGGCCCAGGCGCTGGAGAACTATTTCCAGCACGGCGGCTTCACTTACACGCTCAAGACCGACCTTGCCGACTCGCCCAGGGGCCTGCTGCAGTTCCTCACGACCGACAAGCGCGGGTTCTGCGAGCAGTTCGCCTTCGCGATGGCCGCGCTGGCGCGACTCGAGGGCATCCCGTCGCGGATCGCCGTCGGCTATACCTCGGGGACAGAAGCTCAGACGGGAGTCTGGAAGGTCACGACCGCCGACGCCCACGCCTGGCCGGAACTGTACTTCTCCGGGCTCGGCTGGATGCGGTTCGAGCCGACGCCGGGCGGGAGCGCCGGCCAGGGCACCGCCGTGCAGCCGTCCTACGGTTCCCCCACCAAGGTGAGCACGACCGGGCCCAAGACCGGCATCAACCCGATCGGCAAGACGAAAGCCCCGGGCAAGACCGACCCTGGCAGCATCATTCACCACGTCACCGCCCCCGGGCAGGTGGCCGGACCGCTCGGTGAAGACAGCAACGCGGCGGGTGCGAAGAGCCCCCTGCCCATCGGCCAGATCGCGCTCGCCCTGCTCATCCTGCTCCTGATCGTGGCCGTCATCCCCGGCACGGCCCGCCGCGTGACCAGACGCCGGCGCTGGCACAGGGCCGGCGACGACGCCACGCTCGCCAACGCCGCCTGGCAGGAGATCTGCGCCGATCTCGACGACTACGGCATAGCCCGCCGCGCCAGCGAGTCACCTCGCGCGGTCGCGCACCGCCTCAGCACCGACGTCGACATCGACATCGACGAGGACGCCCGCCAGGCGATCCGCCGCATCGCGACCGTGGTGGAAAGGTGCCGTTATGCCCCGACTCCAGCCACCGCTGACGGTGTCCGCGCCGACGTCACGCAGGTGCGCCGCTCCCTGGCGCGCAGTTCGACGTGGATGATACGGCTCAAGGCGAAGCTGCTCCCGGCCTCGACCATCGTCCCGTTCACCGAGAACCTGCGCCAGAACCTGGGTCAGGTCACCGGCTGGATGCCGTCAGCCCCCCAGACCTAATCCCCTGAACCCGGCAACCGTCGTCACGCCAGCGGCCGACGACACCTCGGCGGCTCACGGACAGCGCCGGTCACTGTCAGAGGCATTCGATACTCTCGGCGGGTGGGATCGCGAGGCGACGTGGACGACACGGGCTGTCACATCCTGCATATCGACATGGACGCGTTCTACGCCAGTGTCGAGATCAGGGACCGTCCCGACATCGCCAGCAAGCCGGTCATCGTCGCGCACACCGCTGGTCGCGGTGTCGTGCTGTCGGCCAACTACATCGCACGGAAGTTCGGGGTCCGCTCGGCGATGCCGGCGAGCCGCGCCCAGCGGCTATGCCCGCATGCGGTGTTCGTCAGCCCGCGACACCACGTCTACGGTGCGGTGTCGAAGGAAGTCATGGCGATCTTCAAGGCCGTTACCCCCGAGGTCGAGCCGCTGTCGCTGGACGAGGCGTTCCTCGACGTAGCGGGCGCCCTGCGCCGAGCTGGCCGTCCCGCGCAGATCGGGGCCATGATCAGGAGGCAGGTGCACGACGAGCTAGGGATCACCTGCTCGGTCGGCATCGCCACCACCAAGTTCGTCGCCAAGCTCGCTTCGGTGCACTGCAAGCCGGACGGCCTGCTCGTCATCCCGGCCGACAAGGTGCTCGACTTCCTGCAGCCGCTGCCGGTCTCCGCGCTCTGGGGAGTCGGCGATCGCACCGAGCGCCTGCTCGCAAAGCTCGGCCTCAAGACCGTGGGCGACCTCGCGAACGCGCCGATCACCACCCTGGAGCACGAACTCGGCAAGGCAACCGCGGCGCACCTGGCCGCCCTGGCCTGGGGCCGAGATGAGCGCAGGGTCGTGCCCGAGGCGAGAGACAAGAGCGTCGGAGCCGAGGAAACCTTCGCGACTGACATTGGCGACGCCGAGACGATCAAGCGCGAACTGCTCAGGCTAGCCAGCCGCACAGCGAAATCGCTGCGGTCCTCCCATTCGGTGGCCAAGACCATTTCGGTCAAGCTCAGAAAGGCAGATTTCACCACAATCACCAGGTCACGGACTCTTCCCGAACCAACGGACGTCGCCCAGCGGATCTACGCCGTTGCGTGCGAGCTCTATGACGGCTCGGGACTCGAGCCGGGCGCCCTGCTTCGTCTCGTCGGAGTGCGAGCCACAGGCTTGTCCAGCGCTACCAACTCCGGCCTGCAGCTCGCGTTCGACGAACGACCTGACTCCTGGCGGGATGCCGAAGCGGTCATGGACCAGATCTCCCTGCGGTTCGGGTCCGGGTCGGTCAGTCCCGGCACGCTCGTCGGTCCAGCGAACCGGCAGGTTCGCCGGCGGCCTGGTAACGCGACCCCTGATCGGATGCCCGACCACCCGGACTAGGCTGATGGTATGAAAACTGCAGGTGACAACGTTCCTGCAGTGACCACGGCGACGGTTTGCGCGCGGATTGCGCAGGGATTGCACACCAACGTCGACCGCCTGCTCGGCCGTCCCCTTTCAAAGAACACGCTGGCCCTCGTATTCTGGGGAGAGCCAGGCCGCAGGGCTCGTCATCACGTCCGGCCGGCGCGAGTTACTGGGAGGCACCGTGCCGCTTTCCGAGCACGAGCAGCGTCAGCTCGAGCAGATCGAGCAGGCGCTCTACGCCGAGCACCCGCGATTCGCCAGGGCGGTGCGGGCAGCTGATCCGCATGTGCACTATCGGCGTCGGCTCATTTACGCGATCGTCGGCTTCCTGATCGGCCTGGCGCTGCTTCCGGCAGGCGTGTCGACGACGTTCATCGCGGTGAGCGTGCTCGGCTTCATCGTCATGCTCAGCTCCTGCTATTGGGCCGCTATCAGCTACCGGCGGATGAATGGCCTTCCCGCCGGCCGCATATCCATCAAGGATCGCGGCGGCCCCAGGCGCAAGCGCGAGTCCCGGGCCGGCCGTCGCGGCGGTGGCGGCGGTGGCGGCGGTTTCGGTGGGCGCCTGGAAGAGCGCTGGCGTCGCCGCCAGGAAGGCCGAGGCAACTAGCTGCCCCGCTAGCCCCGAGCCCCCCCGATCGCACACCTCCCGTCCCAAGCGCACCTGCCACCCCAGATGTGGCGGTATCTCGCGGGCCGGACTACCTCCAGCGGGCTGCCGCAACGACAGCATGGTCCTACTTACTGTCATCAGGACAGCAGTAAGTAGGACCATGCTGCTGTCGAAGACCGGCCCCGAACAGCAGTACGTCCCCCCTTACTGCTGTTCCCGACGGTCGGCGGCGGTCGGCGGCCTGACTGAGGCATACCCTGCTCGCCAGCTGCGCCGCCGGAACCCCGGCTACTCGGGCTCGGCCGACGACTCCGCGTCCTGCTCGCTGAGGATCTCTGGCTTGACCTCGAGCAACCGCCCGAGCAGGCCGTTGATGAAAGCCGGCGACGCGTCGGTCGACAGTTCCTGAGCTTGCAGAACCGCCTCGCTGATCGCCACGGCGGCCGGCACGTCGTCGCCCCAGAGCAGCTCGTAGGTCCCGACCCGCAGGATGTTCCGGTCCACCGCCGGCATCCGCTCGAGCGTCCAGCCTACGGAGTATTTGCTGAGCAACGCGTCGATCTGGTGGCGGTGGGCCTGGACGCCCCTGACCAGCTCGGCGGCGTAACTGGTGACCGGCGGATCCGCCTGGATTGTTCGGCTCTCTAGGACACTGAGCGGCGATTCACGCCGGGCCTCGGACTCGAAGAGAATGTCGATTGCCCGCTTGCGCGCCTTGCTACGCGCGGCCATGGCACGCTCCCGATCCGGTCGCCGAGCAGGCCGTCACGCCCGGCCGAGGTAATCGCCGGTGCGGGTGTCGACCCGGATCTTCTCGCCAGTGGTGATAAACAGCGGCACCTGGATCTGCGCCCCGGTCTCCAGCGTCGCCGGCTTGGTGCCGCCCGTGGACCGGTCTCCCTGCAGGCCGGGGTCGGTCTGGCTGACGGTCAGCTCGACAGCGGCGGGCAACTCCACGTAGAGGGCGGCGCCGTCGTTGAAGGCGATCGTCGCCATCTGCTCTTCGAGCAGGTAGTTAGCCGCGTCGCCGACAACCTCTTCCGGGATGCGCGGCTGGTCGTAGTCCTGGGTGTCCATGAACACGAACTCGTCGCCCTCGCGGTACAGGTACTGCATCTCGCGCCGGTCGACGTTCGCGACCTCGACCCTGACGCCCGCGTTGAAGGTACGGTCCACCACCTTGCCCGACATCACGTTCTTCAGCTTGGTGCGCACGAACGCGCCGCCCTTGCCCGGCTTGACGTGCTGGAACTCTACGACACTCCAGAGCTGGCCATCGATGGTCAAGGTCATGCCGTTCTTCAGGTCGTTCGTCGTGGCCACGTTGCTTGCTTCTCCTGCATGCGGGCGGGACCGCGGCGCCCTGCCCTGCGGGGGCTCGTAGGACGTGCCTACAGGACGAGCAGTTCCCTGGTAATGGTGGTGAGCGACTGAGCCGATCCCGCCGCCCCGGTCCCTGCGCGGACTACGAGCGTGTCCTCGATGCGGACACCGCCCATGCCAGGCAGGTAGATCCCGGGTTCGATAGTGATAGGAACCCGGTCCAGTAGTGTACCGGTCTTGTCGTGCCCGAGCCACGGCGCCTCGTGGATCTGCAGTCCGACCCCATGCCCGAGCCCATGGGTGAAATTACCGCCATATCCGGCTGCCCCGATCATGGTGCGCGAGACGGCGTCCACGTCACCGGCGTCCGCCCCGACAGCGGCGGCGGCAACCCCGGCGGCCTGAGCTTCGGCGACCAGGTCGTAGACCTCGCGCTGCCAGCCGGCCGGCGCGCCCACCGCGACCGTCCTGGTCATGTCGGCGTGGTAGCCACCGTACCGGGCCCCGCAGTCCACGGTGACCAGGTCGCCGACCTGGATCGGCCGGCCGCCGGGGACGTGATGCGGGATGGCGCCGTGCGGCCCCGAGGCGACGATGCTGTCGAAGGCAACCCCATCGGCGCCAAGATCGACCATGGCCCGCTCCAGCGCGACCGCGAACTCGCGCTCGGTCACGCCCGGTGCAAGCCGGTCGAGCACGCTCAGGAACGCCTGGTCGGTGATCTCGCAGGCGCTGGCCAGCAGCGCCAGCTCCGTCTCGTCCTTGACGACCCTCAGCTCGTCGATCGCGCCGCCGAGCGGTACCAGGCTGACGCGGTCCAGGGCGGCGAGGGCGGCGTGCCGCTGCACGGTCAGCTCGCCGTCCTCGAAGCCGACCAGGCGCGACCCGCTGGCCATGGCGCGACGCACCAGCACCGCCTCGACGGCACGCTCCACCACGAGTTCCACGTCACCGCATTCGCGCTCGGCGGTGCCCGCGTAGCGGCCGTCGGTGCTCAGCACCGCCGGCCCGTCGGCCGGGATCAGCAGCGCGGCGTTGGAACTCACCAGGCCGGTGAGGTAGCGGACGTTGACCCCGCTGGTGATCAGGGCGGCATCCGCGCCGACGGCTCTGACCTGCTCCTGCGCTCGGGCGCGGCGGGATTGCTGTATCTCGGGCATAACTGAACTGTAAGCCTGACGCGCCGCCTGCGGTTCAGGCAGCCTCAGGGGGAACGCAGCGGCTTCGGGTGCTCGTCATCGTCCCCGATGATGACGCCGCCGCCTCGACTCCAGGTCAGGTACCTCCAGGAGAGGTTGACCAGAGCCGAGATCCGGTTCCGGCCGCCCAGCAGGTACACCAGGTGCAGGCCGAGCCAGGCCAGCCAGGCGAGGGTGCCGCGCACCTTGATCCGGGACGGCAGCTCGACGACGGCCGACCGGTGGCCGATCGTCGCCATGATCCCCTTGTCCTTGTAGCGGAACGGCACGGTCGCCTGACCGGCCTCCAGCCGCAGGATCTGGGCGGCGGCGTGCCGTCCCTGCTGAATCGCGGGCTGAGCCAGCTGCGGCAGCGGCCCGCCGTCGATCACCCCGATGTCGCCAGCGGCGAAGATCCGGTCCTGCCCGCTGACCCGCAGATCGGGGCCGGTGAGAAGGCGTCCGCCCCGGCCGATCGGCAGGCCGAGCTTGTGCACCCACTCAGGTCCCGAGATGCCTGCCGCCCAGACGGTGAGGTCGCTGGCCAGCGTGGAGCCGTCGGACAGCGTCACCTTGTCCCGATCGACCCGCTCGATCTTCGTGCTCAGCCGCACGTCCACCCCGCGATCGAGCAGCTCACGGTGGGCATAGTCGCGCAGGTGCGGCGCGAAGGGCGCGATCAGCGCCGGCCGAGCTCGATCAGCGTGATGCAGATCCGCTTGGGGTCGATCTCGGGGAACGACGCCGGCAGCGCGATGTTCCGCAGCTCGGCGAGGGTGCCCGCCAGCTCGACCCCAGTGGCGCCGCCTCCGACGATCGTGATGCCCAGATCGCGCTCGTTGCCCGGCACGCTCCGGCTCTCCAGCTCCGTCATCAGCTGGTTACGGAGCCGGATCGCATCGTGCCTGGTGTACAGGCTGAAGCTGTGCTCCGCAGCGCCGTCCACCCCGAAGAAGGCTGCGCTCACCCCGGTCGCCATGATCAGGTAGTCGTAGCCGAGCGTGGCACCGTCGTCGAGCAGCACCTGCCGGGCGTCGCAGTCGACGTGCGTGACCTCGGCGTGGTGGAACATCGACTTCGTCTTGTGCACCGCCGTCCAGGTCGGATACGCGACGTCCGCGGACGTCAGCCCGGCGGTCGCGACCTGGTACAGCAGCGGCTGGAACGTGCTGTAGGCGTTGCGGTCCACCAGCGTGACGTCCAGGCCCGACTTCGCTAGCCGGCTCATGGCGGTGAGCCCGGCAAAGCCCGCGCCGACGATCACCACCCGGGGTCTTTCGTCGGCAGCTGCCCGTTTCCTGGATCGTGCGGTCTGCCCAGCGCCCATGACCCGACTCTACCCAGCTAGGCGGCCAGCTCCCTGATCTGCTCGATGAGGGCGACCCGCTCTTCGTGGGTGCGGGCGATCGGCTGGACGTTCAGCGTGGTGACGCCGGACTCCTTGTAGGCGGCGAGCCGCTCCGCGACGTACGACTTCGGCCCGATCAGCGAGATGCCCTCGAGCAGCGACCTGGGCACCAGCGCGGCCGCTTCGTCCTTGCGGCCGTCCAGGTACGCGTCCTGGATCGCGGCCGCCTCGTCCGGATAACCGTAGTCCGACGCCAGCTTGGTGTAGAAGTTCTGCCCGCGCGCGCCCATGCCGCCGATGTACAGCGCCATCGTCGGCCGGCCGAACTCCACCAGGTCAGCCACGTCGTCGCCGATCGCCAGCGACGCCTGCGCGATCACGTCAAGCGCAGGCAGCGACGGGTCCCGCTGAGCCAGTCCCGCCGACACCGAAGCGCCCCAGATCGAGGAAGCCTTTTCCGGGAAGTAGAAGATCGGCTGCCAGCCCTCGGCGAGGCGCGCCGCCAGCTCGGTGTTCTTCGGGCCGACCGCCGCCACGAAGATCGGGATCTGGTCCCGCACCGGATGGTTGATCAGCTTGAGCGCCTTGCCGAGCCCGGTGCCCTGTCCCTCAGGCAGCGGAATCTTGTACTGCTTGCCTTCGTAGACCAGCCGCTCGCGGCGCCAGACCGCCCGGCAGATCTCGATCGTCTCGCGCGTGCGGGCGACCGGCGCGTCGTAGGGCACCCCGTGCCACCCCTCGATCACCTGCGGCCCGGAGACCCCGATCCCCAGGTTGAACCGCCCGTTCGACACGTAGTCGAGCCCAGCCGCCGTCATCGCGGTCAGCGTCGGCGTCCTGGTGTAGAGCTGCATGATCCCGGACGCGAGCTGCAGCCGCTCGGTCTTGGCCGCCACGTAGCCGAGCTGGCTCACCGCGTCGTAGCTGTACGCCTCGGGCACGAAGACGATGTCGAGGCCGGCCTTCTCGTAGTCGGCCAGCTCGGTGACGGTCTCGGCGAAGCCGCCCGAGTAGTTCAAGGACATCCCGATGCGCACTGTGGCCTCCGCAGCTTCCCTTAACCGGCGAGTAACGCAAGTATCAGCCAGCAGCGCCTTCCGCCGCTAGCAGCCCGGCCACGGCCCGCAGCGCGAGCTGGTACGAGGCGAGGCCGAACCCGGCGATCGTCCCGCTGGCGACGCCGGCGATGACCGAGTTGTGCCGGAATTCCTCCCGGGTGGCCGGGTTCGACAAGTGCACCTCGATCAGGGGGGCCGTGCGCATCGCCAGCGCGTCACGGAGCGCGTAGGAGTAGTGCGTGAACGCGGCGGGATTCAGCACGATCGGCACTCGCCCAGAAGCGGCCTCGTGCACCCAGGAGATGAGTTCAGCCTCGTCGTCTGTCTGACGGAAATCGGTGGCGAGGCCAAGCTCTGCCGCCACCTGTTCGCACGCCTTGGCGACGTCTTCCAGAGTCGCCGTGCCGTAGATGTCGGGTTCCCGGGAGCCGAGCCGGGAGAGGTTCGGGCCGTTGAGTACCAGGACGGTGCGCATCTCACAGCTCCGAGTAAGCACGGGCGAGCAGGTCTTCGGCCGGGTCGGCCAGGATGGCGGGCCGCGCCAGGCCGTCGAGCACCACGAACCGCAGCTTGCTGCCCCGGTTCTTCTTGTCGACCGACATCGTCTCCCTGAGCCGGTGCCAGGGCGCGCCGCTGTAGGCTACGGGCAGGCCGACCGCACGCAGGATCTCTGCGTGCCGCCTGGCCGTCGGCTCGTCCAGCCGCCCGGACAGCCGCCCGACCGACGCGGCGAACATCATCCCCACCGCCACCGCCTCTCCATGCGGGATCCGGTAGTGCTCGGCGCGCTCGATCGCGTGCCCGAGCGTGTGCCCGTAGTTGAGCATCTCCCTGCGCCCGGCGTCGGTCTCCCGCAGATCGGCGGCGACCACGCCGGCCTTCATCGCGATAGCGCGCTCGACGAGTTCCCGCTCGTGCTTGCTGCCCGCTACGGCGGCAGCGCCGGGGTCGGACTCGATCAGCTCCAAGATCACCGGATCGGCGATGAACCCGGCCTTGATCACCTCGGCCAGCCCGCTCACGTACTCGCGCGGCGGCAGCGTCTCCAGCGTGGCAAGGTCGGCGAGCACCCCGCCCGGCGGGTGAAAGGCGCCGACAAGGTTCTTGCCAGCGGGCGTGTTGATCCCCGTCTTGCCGCCGACAGCCGCGTCCACGATCCCGAGCAGCGTGGTCGGCACGAGTACCACGCGGATGCCACGGAGCCAGGTCGCGCCGACGAAGCCCGCAAGGTCGGTCACCGCACCGCCGCCCACAGCCACGATCGCGTCGGAACGGGATGCTCGGTGGACTGCCAGGGCGGACCAGAGTGACGTCGCCACCGAGATGTCCTTGGCCAGCTCTCCAGCTGGCACGGCCTCGACGCGGACTGTGTATCCGGCGGCGGTCAGAACCTCGCGGGCAGGACTGGCCAGGTGCTCGAGTCCTTCGGCGTGGATGAGCACCACCGTCTGGGCTCGTTCGCCGACTAGCCCTGGCAGCTCGTCCGCGATGGAGGCGCCGACGACGACGTCGTAGGGGCGGTCACCGCCGACGGTGATCCGGGTCGGACGCTCGCCCGTGCTCATGGGCGCCGTGCTCATGGCGCTGTGCTCATGGCGCCGTGCTCATGGCGCTGTGCTCATGGTGCCGCCGCTTGCGCTCGGGCTGGTCAGGCGGGCGGCGAGGTCGTCGGCGAGCTGCTCGGGGTCCTGGTCGTCGGTCGCGACGGTGATCCAGGCGAGCTGCTGGTACACCGGCAGGCGCTGGTCGAGCAGCGCCTTGAGAGTCGCCCGGGGGTTGCGCAGCAGCAGCGGGCGGGCCTGGGCAAGGCCGACTCGCCGGGCGGCCTCTGCGAACCCGGTCTCCAGGTAGACGACGCGGTGCCCGGCGAGCCGCTGCTGGGTCTGGCTGTCCATGACGGCGCCGCCGCCGACGGCGACGACACCGTCACTGTGGTCGAGCGCGCTCGCGACCGCCGCCCGCTCGAGCTCACGGAAGGCGGGCTCGCCGTCCTCGACGAAGATGTCGCTGACCGGCTTGCCCGCCGCCGCCTCGATCTCGGCGTCGGTGTCGGTGAAGCGCAGCCCGAGCCGGGTCGCGAGCAGCGCGCCGACCGTGGACTTGCCGGCGCCGGGCGGGCCGATCAGGATCGCGACCGGGGTCGGGTGCCGGCAGGCCGTGCTGCCTGTTCGGTTCGGTGCGGTCATCGGATGATCAGTGTCTCCAGGTAGCCGGACAGGTTCCTGCGGGTCTCTGCCACGCTATCGCCGCCGAACTTCTCCAGGACGGCATCGGCGATGACCAGCGCCGCCATGGCCTCGGCGACGACGCCGGACGCGGGCACGGCGGTGACGTCGCTGCGCTGGTTGATGGCCTTGGCCGGCTCCTTCGTCCGCACGTCGATGGTCGCCAGCGCGCGCGGAACGGTCGAGATCGGCTTCATCGCCACCCGGACCCTGACCGGCTCCCCGGTGCTGATCCCGCCCTCGATGCCGCCGGCCCGGTTGGTGAGGCGGCGGGCGTGACCGGTGGCTGGGTCGAAGGCGATCTCGTCGTGGGCGACCGAGCCCCGGCGGGCAGCGGTCTCGAAGCCGTCGCCGATCTCCACGCCCTTCATGGCGTGGATGCTCATCATGGCCCCGGCGAGCCGCCCGTCCAGACGCCGGTCCCAGTGCACGTGACTGCCGAGCCCTGGCGGCAGCCCGTACACGACGACCTCCACGACCCCGCCGAGCGTGTCACCATCTCGCTTAGTCGCCTCGATCGCCTCGACCATGGCCGCGCTGGTCGCGGCGTCGAAGCAGCGGACCGGGTCCTCGTCGATCGCCGCCAGGTCGGCCGGGCCCGGCAGCGGCGCGGCCGCCGGAACCTTGACCGGGCCCATGGCCACGACGTGGCTGAGGATCTCGGCGCCGAGAGCCTGGCGCAGGAACCGCCGGGCCAGCTCGCCCAGGGCGACCCGCGCCGCCGTCTCCCGGGCGCTGGCCCGCTCCAGGATGGGGCGGGCGTCGTCGTGGCCGTATTTCTGCATGCCCACGAGATCGGCGTGGCCGGGTCTCGGGCGGGTCAGCGGCTCGTTGCGGGCCTGGCCGTCGAGTTCCTCACCGGTCACGGGGTCGGGCGACATGACGGTCGTCCACTTCGGCCACTCGGTGTTGCCGATCCGGAAGGCGACCGGGCCGCCGAGAGTCGCGCCGTGCCTGACTCCCCCGGTGATCTCGGCGGCGTCCTGCTCGAACTTCATCCGGGCGCCCCGGCCGTACCCAGCCCGGCGCCTGGCGAGGGCGGCAGCGACGTCCGCCGTCGAGATCTCGACCCCGGCGGGGACGCCCTCGCAGATGGCCACCAGGGCCTGCCCATGCGACTCCCCGGCCGTCAACCAGCGCAGCATGCAGCCGATCTTGCCATGGGCTAGCCGTGCCCGCGCCCGCGCCCGCGGCGCGGGCTGGGGCGGCAGATTCTGCAGGGCCAGGTCCTCGGGTCACGCAGGAGAGTTCCCAGAGTCCTGCTGGAGTGCTTTCGCATGCGGGAGATTTGCCGTCGGATAGTCCGGTGAGGGCTCCTTCACGCGAAACGCCTCCTACAGGAACCCACATAAGTCTCCTCGCAGCTTGACCGGCCACGATACCGAGTAGGCGACAGCGTCACGGGGGTCTCGTTTCGGCGGTGATAGCGGCGCGTCCTTGTCAGTCGTTGGCGGCCAGGTACACGGCGACGCCCCGGCGCAGGCGGGTGCCTAGGCGGGTCATGATCGCCTGCACCACGCTGCCGCCAAGTTCGGCCAGTTGCTGCTCGGTGCCGGCGGCGGCCGCCTCGGCGGTCAGCGCGAGAACTACCACGAGGTCGTGTCCGTCGTCGGCGGCTTCGAGTGCGAACGAGGCTATTTCCAACTGATGGGCGAGAACATCGGCGACCACCTCGTGCACGTCAGGGTCCTGCGCCGGCTGCGGCGGCTGCTCACCTCTGGCGAGCGCGGCGAGCCTGGCGCCCTCGACCGCGAACGGCACGGGACCGGCCACGTCGATGACGACGGCCGACGACTCGGCGCGGGCGGCCTGCCACACCGCTCGGGCTTGGGCCGGGACGGGACGGGCGTCGGCCTGCCAGAGCTTGAGCGAGGTGACCGAGGTGAACGCGGGCACGGCCCGCCTGCCGTCGAGTCCGATCAGGGTGGGCATGGCCATGTCGCTGGCCTTCTCCCCCTTGATCGGCGGCCTGAGCGGCGTGTTCTCGCCGGGCTGCCCGGGCAGCGGGTCGGTGAGCACCGCGACCACGGGGACGAGCAGCCGGCAGCTGGCCAGCGCCGTCAGGACAGAGTGCTCGCCGCAGCGGGCCGCCTCGAACTCGGCGAGCGCAGTCACCACCTCGGGGCTGGCCGAACCATCGTCGTCGCGGAACGACGGGTCGCCTCCGCTGATCCCCAGCACAGCCCTAACTGTAGTGAGGCGCAAGTGTTTGCCTACACAGTGGTCAGAGAGGCGTAGATGCCTCTCCAGAAGCATTCCGGCAACTTAATCTAGTCGGACGGGCCGGACGTATCCGGCACCAGTACTCTGGCGCCCGGCTACTCTGGCGCCCGGTGCGTGGAAGCGGTGCCGGTTCTCGCCTGAAGTTGAGTACACAACATGCGATTTGAGAGTTTCATAGAACTGCACCAGATCAGATCCCAGGGGAGCGAGTGCGGAACATCCCTCAGGCACTACCGGTCATCGAGGCGGGGACGATGCTGCAAAAGCCGATCCCGCCGCGGCTCGTCGAGCCGTACCTGACCGGTCGTCGCGCCGTCATCGCGGGTTTCGTCTACCGCCTGGCCGACTGCTCCTTCACCAACCCCACGGACCTGTACGACGCGCTGGATCTCGGCTACGACGGCTCTGAGTTCCGTCCTGATATGGCCGAGCTCTACGTGCTGCGCTGGCCTGCTGCCACTCCCGAAGCCTATAAAGTCCCGTATTCTGTCGATCGTGGCGGAGACTGGACGGGTAAACCGCCGTTCACTGGTACCGGCTACACGTCGTGGCCGCACCGCCCGATTCCAGAGTTCTACGTCGACCTGATGCCTATCCCGGTCGGTACGGAGATTCACCGCATCGTTACCGGCACCGAGGACTTTATCGCCCGATATGACGGACAGGTGTGGCTTAGGCCTGCGGAGGGGAGCTGACGTTGCGGTACCGAGTGCTGGCCAGTTTTCAGGGAGCGCCGTACGAAGCCGGGATTGGCCCGGAAGAGTCCGACGTAGTGCTCTTCGCCGCCTGCCCGCCGCCGGAGAATCTGAGGTTCGAGCCGGCCACCGGGCACTGGCGCAAGCAGGTCAACCGGGCCCACGTGCAGTCGCTGTACGAGTCGAGGCCGGTCGGGATGTTCCGAGGTGAGCGGTGCGTCGTCCTGGACGACCTGACCGACCGCCTGCACATCGTCTACCTCGGCCACGACGCGCTCCGCGCCGCCCAGCTCGGCTACTGGGAAGTCGACCGGGGCGTCTTCGAGCTGATCACGCCGCGCCAGGAAGTCACCGACATCGTCGAGCAGCGGCTGCCGCTGAAGCCAGCGGGCGACAGCGGCGAGTACCTTCGGCCGGTGCACACCCCGCCCGGCGGCACGCCGATCAGGCCGTTCGACGACTATCTGTCGCAGTACAGCAGCAGCCAGAGCGGCTCGGAGAGCCAGCCGGGCTCGCCTGGTTTCGTGCCTTCGGGCGGTAGCGGGCCTCTGGGATATTCGCCAGAGCTGTCGCTGAATAGCCAGGTCCGCTCAGACCAGATCCGCTCAGACCAGGGACTCCCGAGGCCGGTCGAGCAGTCCGGGGTTGCCGTTCCCGTGGTGGCCGAGCCGCCGTTGCCGCTGGAGGCCCAGGCCCTGCGAGCGGCCACCACCGCTTCCCGCCGGAGTCAGAAGAATGGTCAGGGGCGCTCGTCGCAGAGCCGGCGTTCTCAGTCCGGCTCGGCTGCCCCGCCTGAGGCGCAGCCGCCAGCCGGGCCGCAGCCGCAGGCCGGAGCCCAGCCGCACGCGGGGATGGCCGGAGCGGGCGGGCAGGCGCAGAACCTATTCCCGGCGCCCGTGCAGACGCTGGCCCCAGGACCCGAGCTGGGTTCGACCCGCCTCCAGATGGCGCCGTCAGCCGTCGCCCTGCAGGCACCTGAGCGCCTCCCGCAACCTGAGCAGAACCTCGTAGCGGCACCGGATCAGGCGCAGGCGGGCCTGATCCAGGTCGCCGGGCCGTTCCCGGCCCAGGCACCGGTTGCGGTACCCATCCCGACCCCGGCCGAGGCGCAGATCCCACCCGTCGCCATGCCCACCCAGCCGGTAAGCGCGCCCCAGCCGACAATCCCTCCCCAGATAAGCCCATCCCAGCACGGCCCATACCAGACAGGCCCGCAGCAAGCCTTCATCGAGGCGTCAACGGTGATGCCAGCCGAGGCGCCGGTCCATCCGTCGGCACCGACCCAGTCGCCGGCACCGACCCAGCCGCCGCAGGCCGCACCCGCCGCCCAGGCTCAGTCCGCTACCCCGGCGCAGGCAGGCACCCGGGTTCAGCCTGAGGTTCAGCCACCAAACCCCGTGGGTCAGCCGATCATCCATGGCCAGTTGCCAACCGCGCAGACCTCGACCCCGGGCGCACCAGCGCATCCGCAGAACCAATCTGTCAGCGCACCGGTCCAGTTGCAGCCGCAGCCGAGCTTTGTCCCGGTCATCGAACTGGCGCCAAGCGGCATCGCTCCGAGTTCAGCCGACGCGCGCACTGCTCTCATCGACAGGGCCGCCGGTGCAGTGGCGCCAGAGCCGATCGTGAGCCAAGAGCCGCACGCACCGGCATCGTCCCCCCAGACTCAGCCTCGCCAGACACCTCCCGTCCCGGCAGACACCGCCCCGGCGCAGTCCGCCCAGCCGCAGGCAGCCCAGCCACAACCCCTCCAGCCACAGGCAGTCCAGGCACAGGCAGCAGAGGTCTCGGCAGCCGCAGACCCGGCTTCGGCCGGACAAGTACAGCCCGTGCCGATGGATCCGGCACAGGCCCAGATGTCAGCACCAGCGCCGCACCTCACAGCACAGCACCTCACAGCACAGCACCCCGCAGCACAGCACCCCACAGCACCAGACCTCACAGCACAGCACCACGCAGCACCACTCGTCGTCCCACCGGCACCAGCACCCGCCGCACCGTCTGCGGAGCCCGCACAGGTCTCGGTGCCGCCGATGGCTCATCCAGCGATAGTGCCGCTGACTCATGAACTCGCTGCTGCCGCCGGGATGACGGGCGTCGAGCCGACGGTGCGGGCACCCGAATACTCGCCAGTCGAGACGTCCAGCCAGCCCGCCGGAGATCGCCCACAGGACAGCGTCCAGCCCCCGGCGACCGGAGCGCCCATCGCGATAGCCGCCGTGGCCGACTCGACCCCCGCACCGGCACCCAACTCGACAGCCGAGCCCCAGGCGCCCGCGCAAGCAGCGCCCGAGCATCAGCACCCAGTAACTTCCGGACACGCCGAGCAACCAGTCGCTCCGCTCATGCCCACGGTGCCGGAATTCTCGGCAGCCCGCCTTCAGTCGGCCAGCGCACCGCAGCAGGCACCGACCGCAGATGCGGCGCCGCCTGTCAGCCAGCCGACGTCTGTCTCTCAGGCTGCGCAGTCCGGCGACCAGGCCCCGGCCGGTCACGTCGGGCCGCCGGAACACACTGCTGTCCCCAACCCGCCCAGCGCCCCAGCCGGCACGATCCAGGCGGACTATCCGCCGCTGCCGGACCAGGGAACTGGAGCTGTCCTCACCGACCCGACTCCTCCGATCACCCAGATGCCGACGACGGCCGGACCGCCGGCCGGGATCTCCGACGCCTCGAATATCGGACAGCAGGCGGTATCAGCCCCTGGCGCGGTGCCGTCCTGGATCCCGCAGAACCACGTGCACGCGCAGGTCACCGCCCCGGCACCGGCTGACGGCAGGCCGGCCAACCCGATGCCAGCCCACCCGGCTCAGCCCGACGTCGATCAGCAGGCCGGCCTCGCACAGCACCCCGCGCCCCGCTTGGAACAGCACCCACAGCCTGAGCTTCCCACCGATCAGCTCGACCCGGTCGAGCAGCACGGTCACGCCACCGCACCCCGACGTCGCCGCGCCACGAAACGTCGGCTGCCGACGCAGAAGATCTTCTCTGACCTCGCCGCGCAGGCCGCCATCCCGGCCGCCGCCTATGCGATCGGCGAGGATGTAGACGGTGCGATGTGCCTGGTTCGCACCGACGAAGGCTTCGAGGTCTTCAATGCTGCAGCTGGAGCACGCCACGAAGTGCGGCTCTTCTCCGACGAAGAATCGGCCTATTTCTACCTGTTCGGGGTTCTAGTCGCCGATTCGGTCCGAACCGGAGCCCTGGTACCACGCGACTAGAAGACGGACGACGGCTCGGCCGCACAGCACCATGGTCCTACTTACTGTCATCAGGACAGCAGTAAGTAGGACCATGGTGCTGTCAAAGACCGGCCGGGAACAGCAGTATGTCCCTCCTTACCGCTGTTCCCGGAGGGCTCGGCGCCCCGGCGGTCACGAGAAGCGCCGAGCATCCGCTGGCCCCGCGACTACCTGAGCCAACCACCTCAGCCCGTGACTACCTGACCCAAGGCCATCCGAGGGCAAGCCGACCCGTAGCGCAGGGCCGCCAGGCCCGAGCACCGGAAGCGGCGCGGCAGCACCTCCCGCCCGGCCCGCACCGACCGTCACCTTCGGTGACGAGCCCCGAGCCGAAGTGACCGCGAGGCAGGCACCCCCGTCCGTGCACCTGGATTTCCTGATGGCCACTGTCACCTGCCTCGACCCGCCGGCCTTGGCCCGTCGTTGTGAGATTGCTGGTGCTGGGGCGCGGTCGTTGTGAGTTTGCTGGGCCTCAAGTCGAAGTTGAGGGTTGACCGAAATAGGAGAAAACAGGGCTGATGAGGTAAACGTCCCAGCAGGTGGAGGTCGGGTTAGCCGGCGCCTTGCCGGGCCGACGCCGGCAAGGGAGCGTCGCGGCAAGGCGGCCTGCGCGACGCCTTGCGGGGACGACGCCGGCAAGGGTGCGCGTCGCAGCCGGCCTGCGTGACCTAAACTTCGCGTCGGCTACGGTGCCACGATCTCGTAGCCGCAAAGATAGGGGGATGAACAAGCCGAACGCGGTACCCCTCACCGGAGCGCAGTACGAGATCCAGGCCGGCGGCTACCGGGCCACGGTCACCGGGCTTGGCGCCGGACTGCGCAAGCTCAGCCTCGATGGCCGTCCGCTGATCACCGATTACGACGAGAACGAACTGCCGCCAGGCGGCGCAGGACAGCTACTCGCCCCGTGGCCGAACCGCATCGACGGCGGACGCTACGAATTCGGCGGAGCGACCCACCAGCTTGATCTGAGCGAACCGGCACGGGGCAACGCCATCCACGGCCTCACCCGGTGGGTCGGCTGGAAGCCGGCCGCGCACATCGCCGACGAGGTCACGCTGACGCATACCTTGCTCGGCAGCCATGGCTATCCCTTCTGCGTCGAACTGGCGGCCCACTTCCGGCTCGACGCGCAAACCGGGCTGCGGGTTTCGCTGACGGCCACCAATGTCGGCTCAGCGCCCGCGCCATACGGCACTGCCTGCCATCCTTACCTGACTACCGGCGCACCCCAGATCGACGGCTGCGAGCTGCAGCTCCCCGCCGGCCAGTGGCTGCCCGTCGATGACCGCCTGCTCCCGGCCGGACCGCCGAAGGACGTCACAGGCTCCCAGTTCGACTTCCGCGAGTCCCGGCCTATCGCCGACACCCAGCTCGATCACGCGCTCACCGAACTCACCAAAGACGAGGCCGGGCGGGCCTGGGTGATCCTGAAGGACAAGGCCACCACGCTTGGCCTGTGGGCTGGCCCTGGCTACGACTGGCTCCAGGTCTTCACCGGCGACGCGCTTCCTGCGGCGCACCGCCGCCAGGCACTCGCGGTCGAGCCGATGACCTGCCCGCCCAACGCGTTCGTCACCGGAGACGACCGGATCACACTGGCTCCGGCCGACAGCGTGACGCACACCTGGGGGCTCCAGGTTCTGTAAACCCTTTCAGTCTGAACGAGGTCTTGCCCCCGACATCAAGTCAGCGATCCGGCGTAGGTCGTCGGGCGTGTCGAGGTCGTCCGCACGCCCGACGTCGCCGCATTCCACCAGCGTGACCAGGTCGGAATGCGCGCGCAGGAATTCGCGCGCACCGTAGTCGGCGTCGGCGGCGCTCGCAACGCGGGACCAGTAGGCCTGGCCGATCAGCACCGGATTGCGGCGCTGGCCTCCGTACGAGGCGACAGCCACCTGTGCACCGGCGTCGAACGCCTCGATGAGCCGCCGTACGGCCTGCGGGCTGATGAGCGGCTGGTCGACCAGCCCGATGACGACGGCGGAGCTGTCGGGCGGCAGCGCCGCCAGCCCGACCCGCAGCGACGAACCCATCCCGGTCCGCCAGTCGGGGTTATGCACGGCTGTCACTCCAGGAAGGTCCACGTCGACCGCGCCCGTCACCATGACGATCGGGTCCGCGCCGCCGTCGCGGAGCAACGCCGCCCCGCGCTCGGCCAGGGTCTGCCCGCCCAGCTCGACCAGGGCCTTGGGCTGACCGAGCCTGCGGCCCGCTCCGGCGGCGAGCAGCAATCCCGCTACGCCCACCCGCTCACGCGCCTGGGTCATACCCGGGCATGCTCGCCGGCGAGCTGGCCCGAGTCGTGGTGGATGCGCCCGTCGGTCACCGTCAGCGGCTGGCCCGAGCCGCCCCACCGGAGCTGGATCAGCTCGGCCGCGATCGCGACGGCCGTTTCCTCGGGCGTCCGCGCGCCCAGGTCGAGTCCGACCGGCGACCTGAGCCTGGCCAGCTCGTCCTGCGTCATCCCCGCTTCGCGAAGCCGGTCGAGCCGGTCCAGGTGGGTGCGCCGGCTGCCCATCGCGCCGATGTAGGCGGCGGGCACCCGCAGCGCGACCTCCAGCACCGGGACGTCGAACTTCGGATCGTGGGTGAGCACGCAGATGACGGTCCGCTCGTCCGTGGCCACCCCGGTCAGGTACCGGTGCGGCCAGTCCGTGATGACCTCGTCCGCGTCTGGGAAGCGGGCGCTCGTCGCGAAGACCGGCCTGGCATCGCACACCGTGACCCGGTAGCCGAGGAACTTCCCGATCCGCGCCACGGCCGCCGCGAAGTCGATCGCCCCGAACACCAGCATCCGCGGCGGGGGCGCGAACGACTGCACGAAGACCGACAGGTCGTCCAGCCGCCGCTCGCCCTGCGGGCCGTAACGCCGCACCCCGGTCAGGCCCTGGGCGAGCATGCCGCGTGCGTCGTCGTCCACGGCCTGGTCCAGCCGATCGCCCGAGCCCAGCGAGCCGGTCGTGGTCCGCTCGTGATCGGCGGCCAGATCACGCGGCGCGCCCCGATCTCGCCCGGGCCCGCGATCACGGTCGCGACCGCCACGGGCTCGCCAGCCCTGACCGCGCCGGCGATCTCGCCGAACTCTGGGTAACTGTCCCTGCTGATCGGCTCGACGAAGATATCGATGATGCCGCCGCAGGTCAGGCCGACGCTGAAGGCAGTGTCGTCGCTGATCCCGTAGCGCTGCAGCACGGCCTGGCCGCTGGCCGACACCTCACCGGACAGCTCGTAGACCGCGCCCTCGACGCATCCTCCCGAGACACTTCCGACCACCTCGCCGTGCGGTGACACGGCCAGCGCGGCGCCAGGCTCACGGGGCGCGCTGCTGAAGGTCTGGACGACCGTGGCCAGCCCGAACGTGTCCCCCGCATCCCACCACTTGCCGACCTCGTCAAGGATGTCACGCAACGTCAGGTCTCCTCGGCCCTCGTGCTCTCGCGATAGCCAACACAGTACGTGCAGGTGCACCGGTTCTGCTCGGCCAGATAACGGATGCCTTAATCGCCGTAGGCACAACTCAGCATCGCCGCAGGCACAACTCTGCCGCTTATCGCCTGATTCAGATGGCTTCACGATGATTTAGCGGGGCGACTCGCCGATTTGTTACCCCGGCAGTGACCTCCCGTGCAAGTTAGGTTAGCCTAAGCTAAGTTACGCTGCGATCGCATGAACCGCTCGGCCCCTTCAGGACAGGACGCATGACAACCAGACTCAGATCTTCGCTGCCTCGACGCCGTACCGTCGCCGCGCTGGGTTGCACCGCGCTCACCTGCGCTCTAGTCGCCGCATGCAGCACTTCATCGGCCCAGCAGACCTCAGCTAATGGTTCCCAGGAATCGATCACTCTCTACAACGGCCAGCACGAGCAGACCACCAACGAGCTCGTCGCCGCGTTCGAGAAGGACACCGGCATCCACGTCAACGTCAAGACCGACGACGAGGACGTGCTCGCCAACCAGATCGCGCTCCAGGGCGCTAACTCCCCCGCTGACGTGTTCTTCACCGAGAACTCGCCGCCGCTTGAGTTCCTGCAGGAAAAGGGCCTGCTCGCCCTGGTGCCAGCCAAGACGCTGGCATCGATGCCTGCGAAGTACAGCTCCCCGCAGGGGGACTGGGTCGCGATCTCAGCCCGGGTGAGCATCATGATCTACAACCCGAAGCTGATCTCCGCGAGCCAGCTGCCGAAGACCGCGCTGGACCTGGCGAACCCCAGGTACGAGGGCAAGCTGGCCTTCGCGCCCGGCGAGACCGACTTCCAGCCGATCGTGACCTCGATGCTCCGCACCTACGGCCAGGCCAAGACGCTCAGGTGGCTGCAGGGCATCAAGGCCAACGGTGCCGCGCACTCGCTTCCCGACAACGAGACGATCGCCTCCGACGTCAACCGCGGCCTCGTCCCGTTCGGCCTGATCAACCAGTACTACTGGTGGCGGATGCGCTGGGAGATCGGCGCGGACAACATCCACTCGCAACTGGCCTACTTCGCCCCGCACGACCCGGGCTACGTCATCGACGTCGCCGGTGCGGCTGTCATGAAGGACAGCAAGCACCTGGCTGCCGCCAAGAAGTTCGTCGCCTTCATGGCGAGCAAGAAGGGCCAGGAGATCATCGCCCACTCCCAGAGCTTCGAGTACCCGCTGCTGGCCGGCGTGGAGCCGCAGGCCAAGGAGACTCCGTTCGCGCAACTGCAGCCCAGCTCGATCACGATTCCCCAGCTCGGCGACGGCTCGACGGCGATCTCCCTGCTCCAGAAGGAGGGCCTGCTATGACGGGCGAATCGGGAGCTAACGTGGTGTTTGCCAATACAGCGCACTGACCTGGAGGCGATCATGACCTCGCCGGGAGCGCTCGCTACCCGCGATCCGGCTCCGCAGCCTGGCCCCGTCGGCTTCGACGGGGCCAGGCCGGTGCGGACGTCCCGCCGTCGCCGCCGCCCGCTCGTGCTGCTGATCTGCTCGGCACTCATCGCGGCTGCGCTCATGCTGCCTCTGGCTTTCCTGCTCGTCGAGGCCAGGGGCGTCGGCCTGCAGGCGGTGCTCGACCTGATCTTCCGGCAGCTGACCTGGCAGCTGATGTGGAACACCATCCGCCTGGCCGTCGCCGTCACAGTTCTGTCCGCGATCATCGGCACGGCGGCGGCGTGGTGCGTAGAGCGCACCGACCTGCCGGGACGCCGCGTCTGGGCAGTTCTCGTCGTCGTGCCGCTGGCGATTCCGGACTTCGTGGTGAGCTTCGGCTGGTTCTCGCTGTGGAGCTGGGTGCAGGGATTCCGGGGCGCGGTCGTCGTGATGACCCTGGCCATCTACCCGCTGGTCTACCTGCCGGTGGCGGCCAGCCTGCGATCGGCAGACCCCGGCCAGGAGGAAGTGGCGCGCAGCCTCGGCTACGGGCGGGTCCGCACGTTCTTCAAGATCACCCTCAGCCAGGCCCGGGGCGCCATCCTGGGCGGCTGCCTGCTGGTCGCCCTGGTGCTGCTCGCCGAGTACGGCGCGTTCGAGATCCTGGGCTACCAGACCTTCACCACCGAGATCTTTACCGAGTTCCACTCGCTGGTCGGCTTCGCCGCCGGCTGCGCGCTGTCGCTGGTGCTCGTGCTCGTCTGCATGCTCGTGCTGATCGGCGAGGGCCTGCTCAGAGGCCGGGCCAGGGTCAGCCGGACCGGCGCGCTCGCCCAGCGCAGGGTGCCGCCGCAGCGACTGGGCCGGGCCCGATGGCCCGCCCTGGCCGGCTTCACCGCCCTGGTCGGGCTGGCCCTGGGCGTGCCCGTGGCCTCGGCCGTGTACTGGATGTTCGACCCGGGCGACCCCGGCATCCCCGACGGAGTCCCTCTGCTGACCGCTGCGTGGGACACCACGCTCTACGGCCTGGCCGCCGGAGCCATCGCCACCGCGCTCGCGCTGCCGGTGGCCATGCTGGCCGTCAGGCACGACGGGCGGATCAGGCTCTTCCTCGAGCGCACTACCTATCTAGTACTGGGCATCCCTGGCATCGTCATCGCCTTCGCGCTGTCGTACTTCGTGGAGATCTACGCTCACGGGATCGGCTACGACACCTCGCCGTTGCTGGTGATCTGCTACGCGATCATGTTCTTCCCGCTGGCGCTGGTGGGTGTCAAGGCATCCCTCGCCAGAGCGCCGGTCAGGCTGGACGAGATCGCCAGGTCACTTGGCCAGCGCAAGCTGGCCGTCCTGTGGCGAGTCACCTTGCAGCTGACGGGGCCAGGGCTCATGGCTGCGTTCTGCCTGGTATTTTTGTCCGTTGTTACCGAGCTCACGGCGACTCTGCTGCTGATCCCGACCGGAGTGCAGACGCTGGCGACCCAGTTCTGGGAGTACGAATCAAATCTGTCTTACGGCCAGGCTGCGCCTTTCGCCCTGGTCATGATCGCGGTGGCGGCGGTGCCGAGTTACGTGCTCGGCCGGTTCTTCGACCGGTCGTCGGCCCGGTGAGCCGATGAACGAGCTGCTGATCAAGGGGCTGAGCAAGTCGTTCGGCCCGCACGCGGTGCTGACCGACCTTGACCTGCACGTGGCGGCGGGGTCGATGACCGCGATCCTCGGCCCGTCGGGCAGCGGCAAGACCACGCTGCTGCGGGTCCTGGCGGGCTTCGAGCGGGCCGACACCGGCACGGTGCGCATCGGGGACTCGCTCGTCGACAGCGACACCGTGCACGTCCCGCCGGAGAAGCGCCGGATCGGCTATGTGCCGCAGGAAGGCAGCCTCTTCCCGCACCTGTCCGTCGCCGCGAACGTCGGCTTCGGCCTGCCGGCCAGGGAGCGGCGCGGCAAGCGCACCATGGCCCTGCTCGAAGCCGTGGGCCTGACCGACTTCGCTAAGTACTACCCGCATCAGCTGTCCGGCGGTCAGCAGCAGCGCGTCGCGCTGGCCAGGGCGCTCGCGATCGAGCCGGCCGTCGTGCTGCTCGACGAGCCGTTCGCCTCGCTCGACGCCAACCTGCGAGCCAGCGTTCGCGCCGACGTGCAGCAGATCTTCCGCGCGGCCAGGACCACGGCAATCCTCGTGACCCACGACCAGGACGAGGCGCTCGCGATCGCCGACCGGGTCGCGGTGCTGCGCGGCGGGCAGATCGCCCAGTACTCGCCGCCCGCCGAGCTGTACGCGAGGCCCGCCGACTCCGAACTAGCCAGGTTCGTCGGGGACGCCAACCTGCTCGACGGGATCCGGCGGGCGGGAGTCATCGACACCGTGCTGGGCTCCCTTCCGATGGACCCGGCGCAGGCCGCTGCGACCGATCCCGGTCCGCAGCCGGTCACGGTTCTGATCAGGCCCGAGCACATCGAGCTGCTCCCGGCGGAGGTGAGCCTCGCGGACGGACCTGGTAACGCCGGCCAAGTCGTCGAGTCCGAGTACTACGGGCACGATGCCGTGCTGCGGGTCAAGCTCGAGCAGGGCTCTGCGAGCGAACTGCTGATCGTGCGGACCAGCGGAGACCACCAGTTCTCCGCCGGATCGCAGGTCACCGTCCGCCCAAGGGGCCCGGTCCGCATCTTCCCCCGCTAAGGCCCAGCCGGACGACAGCAAGGCCCTACTTACTGCTGTCCACCCCTCCGGGACCAACAGCACCATGGTCCTACTTACTGTCGTCCTGACAGCACTAAGTAGGACCATGGTGTTGCTGGAAAAGGGGCGGGAGCGGCGGGGCGCGATGGCATTCTTGTTGCGGGTGAGGTCAATGTGACTGCTGATCCTGGTGCGAGAGAACAGATGATGGCAAAATTCGCGATAGCTTGACTTTTGAGATGGTTCATCAAAGATTCAGGACCATGGAGAACAACGAAGTCTCGGGACGCCGCGGCACGAGCCGCAGGGTGTTCCTGTCCGCGGGCGCGGCCACGGCCGTCGCGGCGCCATTCATCTCGAGCACGGCCATCGCCAGTGCTACCACCACCGGCAAAGCCATCACCGCCAAGTCCAGGCCAGACGACTTCAATGACCTGCGTCACATGATCGGGCAGATCGATCCGAAGCGGATCGAGCAGATCATCACGACGCTGGCCGGATTCGGCACCAGGCACACGGCGTCCAGCCAGACCGACCCGAACCGTGGCATCGGCGCGGCGATCGCCTACGTGACCGGCCTGATGAACGACATCGCGGTAGCCTCGGGCGGCCGGATGACCGTACAGCAGCAGACCTTCACCCAGCCCGTCTCCAGCAACATCCCCGTGCCCACCTCGATCACCAACGTGATCGGCACGCTGGCTGGCACGTCGAGTCCAGAGCGGTTCTACGTCATCACCGGCCACCTGGACTCCCGGTGCACCGACGTGCTCAACTTCACCGACGACGCCCCCGGCGCCGACGACGACGCCTCAGGTGTCGCGGTGGTACTCGAGCTCGCCAGGATCATGTCCACCACTCAGTTCCCTGGCACCCTGGTCTTCGGCATCGTCGACGGCGAAGAGCAGGGCCTGTACGGCTCGACCTTCATGGCCCAGCAGATGGCTGCCGCCGGCAACGACGTCCAGGGCATGGTCAGCAACGACATCGTGGGCCAGAGCGTGGCGCACGACGGCACCAAGCCGGACCCGCACACCATCCGGATGTTCTCCGAGGGCATCCCGACCAACGTCACGGGCAACCAGATCTCGCTCATGCAGTCGGTCGGCGGCGAGAACGACAGCCATTCTCGCCAGCTGACCCGGTTCGCCATGGACGTGGCCACGTTCGACCTGACCGACATGAACATCAGGCCGGTCTGGCGGCGCGACCGCTACCTGCGGGGCAGCGACCACCTGTCGTTCCAGGGCCAGGGCTACCCGGCGTGCCGCATGACCGAGCCGCGCGAGAACTTCAACCACGAGCACCAGAACGTTCAGGTAGTCAACGGCGTGCAGCTCGGTGACCTGATCGATTACGTGGACTTCAAGTACGTCGGCCGCGTCGCTGCCGTCAACATGGCCCTGTTCTGGTCTCTGGCCAGCGGCCCGTCCACGCCGAAGGGCTTCCTGATCCACACCGCGCCGCCGGTCGGCTTCCCCGGTACCAACCTGACCTCGATCGAGTGGACCGCCAACCCGGACCCGGATCTGGCGTTCTACGAGGTCGTGATGCGGGAGACGACGGCCAGGGACTGGACCACCGCGATCAACGTCGGCAACGTCACCTCGGTGACGCTCGACATCTCTAAGGACAACGTGCAGTTCGGCCTCCGCGCCGTGGACACCGCCGGGCACCGCAGTCCCGCCGCGTTCCCGGTGGTCGTGAACTAGCGATCGAAGAGCTGCCCGTTCGCGGGCGGGCTGGCCGGCGCTCCGGCGTGGGCCAGCCCGCCGCTCACGGCTCGCAGGGCTACGGCGCCGTCGCCCGGACGGCCCGCAGCAGCAGAGCGGTCTCCAGAGCCGCGATAACGGCCTCCCAGCCCTTGTCTTCCTTGCTGCCAGGACCGCCGCTGCGCGCGACGGCCTGCTCTTCGGTGTCGCACGTGAGTACTCCGTTGCCGACCGGCGTGCCGGTGTCCAGAGCTACCCGGGTGAGGCCATAGGTCACCGCGTCGCAGACGTAGTCGAAGTGCGGCGTTCCGCCCCTGATCACGGCACCGAGGCAGGCGACCGCGTCGTGCCGCCCGGCCAGTTCCGCCGCCACGACCGGCAGCTCGACTGCGCCCGCGACTCGCAGTACGAGCGGGGAGTCCACTCCGCAGGCTTTAGCCGCGGCTACCGCCCGGTCGACCAGCAGGTCGGTGATGCCGGCGTTCCACCTGGTCGCGACGATCGCGAGTCGAAGCCCGGCGGCCTCCACCGGCTCGGCATCGGGACGGCCGGAACTGCTCATCGGCTGCTCGCGATCGAGCCGACGGAGCTGACCGTGCCGCCCGAGCCGACCCGAGCCGACCGAGCCACCCGAGCCGCCCGAGCCGTCCGAGCCGTCCGAGCCAGTCAGGCCGGTCGAGTCCGACAGCTCGATCAGGTGCCCGAGCCGGTCCCGCTTGGCGATCAGGTACCGCAGGTTGTGGGGCGTGGCGCTCACCGGGAGCGCCACCGTCCCGGTCACCTTGAGCCCGAAGTCAGCCAGCCCCTTGATCTTGTCCGGGTTGTTGGTGAGCAGCCGCAGCGCGCTGACACCCAGGTCGGCGAGCATCTGAGCGCCGGTCGAGTACTCACGCGCGTCGACCGGGAATCCCAGCTCGGTGTTGGCATCGACCGTGTCCGCGCCGGCGTCCTGGAGCTGGTAGGCGCGCAGCTTGCTGAGCAAGCCGATGCCTCGGCCCTCGTGGCCGCGCAGGTACAGCACGATGCCACGGCCCTCAGCCGCGATCGAGGCCATCGCGGCGTTGAGCTGGGTCCCGCAGTCGCACCGCTGGGAACCGAACACGTCCCCGGTCAGGCACTCCGAGTGCATCCGTACCAGCACATCCGGTGCGATCGCCCCGCCACTCCCGGCCGGTGCGTCGATGTCGCCGAGTACCAGCGCCAGGTGCTCGGTGCCGTCCAGCGAGTTCAGGTAGCCAACTGCGCGCCACTCGCCGTACTCGTTGGGCACCATGGTCTGCACCACCCTGGTCACCATCCGCTCACGGTGCCTGCGGAACTCGATGAGCTGGGCGATCGAGATCAGCGCGAGGTCGTGCTCGTCGGCGAACTCCCGCAGGCCAGGCAGCCTGGTCATGCTGCCGTCGTCGTTGACCACCTCGGCGAGCACCCCGGCGGGGGCCAGGCCGGCGAGCCGGGCCAGGTCGACGGCGGCCTCGGTGTGCCCGGGCCGGCGCAGCACCCCGCCTGGCATGTAGCGCAGCGGGAAGATGTGCCCCGGCCGGACCAGCTCGTACGGCTCGGTGGCCGAGTCGACCAGAGCCGCTTGACGGTCCGGGTCCGGTCAGCGGCTGAGATGCCGGTGGTCACGCCGTCACGGGCGTCCACGCTGACGGTGAACGCGGTCCGCATCCGCTCGGTTGTTCTGCGTCGTCATCAGCGGCAACTGGAGCCGGTCAAGCTCCTCGCCCGAGCATCGGCACGCAGATGACTCCGCTGGTGTACCTGATCGTGAAGGCCAGCAGCTCGGGCGTCGCCTTGCTGGCGGCGAAGATGATGTCGCCCTCGTTCTCCCGGTCGGCGTCGTCCACGACGACGACGGCCCGGCCGGCGGCGATGTCCGCCACCGCCCGCTCGACGTCGTCCAGCGCGCACTCCGTCGACCACCCACTTCGCGGGGTCAGCTCGCCTCGCTGCTCACCGCGATCCTCCTGCCAGCAGCCGCTCGACGTATTTCGCGATGACATCGACTTCGATGTTCACGACGTCGCCGACGGCACTGCTGCCGAGCGTGGTGCGCGTCAGCGTCTCCGGAATCAGGCTGACCTCGAACCAGTTGCCTTCCTCGGCCAGCCCGCTAAGGTCGGACACGGTCAGGCTGACGCCATCGACCGCCACCGACCCTTTCATCGCTATATAACGCGCCAGCTCGGGCGGGATCGAGATGCGCACGACGTGCCAGTTGTCGGCTGGCCTGCTGTCCATGACGACGCCGATGCCGTCGACGTGACCCTGCACGATGTGCCCGTCAAGGCGGCCGTCGGCCGCGGACCGGGCGCTCCAGGTTGACCGGCCCCCCGGCGCCAGCGCGCCCAGGCTGGACCTGGCTAGGGTCTCGCCCATGACGTCGGCCGTGAACTGGCCGTCACCGGCCTTGATGACGGTGACACAGACGCCGTTGACCGCGATCGAGCTTCCCGGCTCGACTGTCGCTGTGACCAGCGGGCCGTGGACCGTGAGCTTGGCCGAGTCGGCCAGCCGGTCCAGCCCGGCAACCTTGCCGAGTTCTTCGACGATTCCAGTGAACATGCGCCTCTCCTCGAGCCTGCCATGGTCGGCAATGGCTCCGGGGCGCATCAAGATGCATCAGAAGCGCATCAGCACGACTGCCGCACCCATTCGCGGATGCGTGCCGTGCGCGTGCTGCCTCCCATCCGGACTTTGACCGTCGGTCCCGGAATTCCACCGGGTCAACCGGCCGATGGCCTCGGCCGGGTCGCGGACTGTCACCGCCGGTTCGGAGTTTCACCGACCCCGGAGCACGCTTAGCAGTAGCAGTATACCCTGCTGTGTTCTGGTGGCTCCGGGCGCTTTCAGGTGCTGTGGCACTAGGCCTGGCGCGGGGCGCCTCGGCGGGACAGGACGTCGACGGTTGCCGCCGCGAGCAGGACGCCGGCGACCACGATGTCGATCCACTGGCTCGACACGCCCAGCAGGTAGAGGCCGTTGTAGATGCCGCCGATGACAAGGCCGCCCAGGACGCCGTGAATGGTCTTGCCCCGGCCGCCGAAGAGGCTGGTGCCGCCTATGACTGCCGCAGCCACCGCGAGCAGCACATAACTGTTGGCGGTCTTGATGATGTTGGTGGTCAGCGAGACCTGCCACGAGGCGAACAGCACGCCGGCGATCCCGGAGGTCAGGGCCGCAAGCACGAAGCCCCAGGTTCGGACCACCGGCACTCTGACTCCGGCTCGCCGAGCCGCCTCCGGATTGCCGCCGATGGCGTAGACGTAACGGCCGAAGCGGGTTCGCTGCAGCAGGATCGTCGAGGCAGCGAGCACGACAAGGACAATCGGGATGATGTAGGGAACGCCTTCGATCGTCCCGGAGTGCGCCCGGTTGACGTTGCAGATGACGACGACCGCGATGCCGGCCACCGCCATGAGGACGATCTTCATCGCGGTGAGACTGCGCGGCGGAGTCTCCAGGCCGGCCTGGCGCTTGCGGATGTCCCGCAGCCAGAGCCCGGCGCCGGCGGCTCCGACGAGCACGACCAGCAAGATCCAGCTGACGACCGGGCTGAACCTTCCCCAGAAGATGTCGTAAAGCACGACCTCGTTGGTGAACCGGGAGTTGCCGATGCCGACGAGTGACCCGCCGAGGACGATGATCCCGAACCCTTCGAGGATCAGCAGCCCGCCGAGAGTGACGATGAACGACGGCATCCTCAGCCGCGCCACCAGCGTCCCCTGGAGCAGACCCCACACCGAGCAAGCCAGCAGCGCCACGATGATCGCCGCCCACCACGGCAGGTTCAGGCCGCTAGGCTGCACGAGCTCAGCGACCACCACGCTGCCAAGCGCCATGACCAGGCCGACGGACAGGTCGATCTCGGCGAGAAGCAAGGCGAAGATCTCAGCCATCGCCAGCACCATGTACACGGTGCTCTGCTCGAAGAGGTTGACCAGATTCTGCGGCGACAGGAACTTCCGGTTCGCGATCTGGAAGCTGACGGCGACCACCACGATGGCCGCGACCACGGGCAGGACGCCGCTGTCGCCGCCTCGCACCCGGATCCACCAGGCCCTCAGGTACTGGCTAAGCGACTGGGCGAGAAGCTCGGGCGGGACGTCGGCTGCGGCAGTCTCGGCCGTCTCCGTGGTTTCGGGGGCGGTCACGGGCATGTCAGACATGGGTCACGCTCCCTGCCCCGCGCCGAGACAGCACGTCGACCAGCACTGCTGCTAGCAGGACGCCCCCGGGCAGGATGTATTCCAGCGGCGTGGCCAGTTCGCCCAGGTTGAGCAGGGACACGCCGTAGGCGATGCCGCCGATAAGGAGGCCGCCGAGAACGCCGTGAATTGCCTTGCCCCGGCCGCCGAAGAGGCTGACGCCGCCAATGACGGCGGCGGCCACCGAGTACAGGACGAGCTGACCCGGGTCCGCCGTATTGGTGCTGTACTCGCCGAAGAAAAATGAGCCGAGCAGAATGCCGCCAAGACCGGCGGTCGCCGAGCACAACGCGAAAGCCCAGGTACGGATCGCGGCAAGACTGACTCCGGCGCGACGAGCCGCTTCCGGGTTGCCGCCGATGGCATAGACGTAGCGGCCGAACCGAGTCCGCTGGAACGCGATCGTCCAGGCGCCGAGGACGACGAAGACGATAGGGATCACCCACGGGACGCCCTCGACTTGCACGAGGGAAGTTCCGCGATTGACAGTGCAGATCAGGACCACAGCCACCCCGATCAGCGCCACCAGCGCGATTCTGAGCACGGTCAGGCTGAGTGGCGGGGTCACCAGACCCTGGCGTCGCCTGGCGGCCGAGCGCAGCCAGAGCACGGTGCCGGCGACAGCGACCACCACCGCCAGCACCGCCCAGCTGGCAGCGGGCACGATCAGCCCCTGGACCAGGTCATAGATCACGCGCTGGTTGGGCACCGACGAGCTGACGTCCACGTTGCCGTCGGCCCCGCCGAGTACGACGACGAGGACGCCAGAGAAAAGCAGGAAGCCACCCAGGGTCACGATGAAGGACGGGATCTTGAGCCGCGCCGTCAGCGTCCCCTGGAGCGCGCCGATCAGGCCGCAGCAGACGAGCGAAGCCAGGATCGCGGCCCACCACGGCCAGCCCGGTCCGGGCTGCTGGACAAGCTTGAAGGCGACCACGCCGCCGAACATCGCGACGGCGCCGACCGACAGGTCGATCTCGGCGATCAGCAGGACCACTGTCTCAGCCATCGCCAGCACCATGTACACGGTGCTCAGCCCGAATACATAGACGAGATTGCTCGGCCGCAGGAAGGCGTGCTCGGGGGTGACGATCTGGAAAGTGACGGCGACGATGACGATCGCCAGGATGACGGGCAGCATGCCGCTGTTGCCGCTGCGGACACCCAGCCACCAGGCCCGGCCGTACTGACGCAGCGACTGGGCGGCGATCTCCGGTGCGACGGCGGCCGCTGCGGCCTCCGGAGCGGCGGTGAGGTCGACCATCAGGCTGGCGTCCGTCGTCGCGGCCGAGGTCTCGCCGGGGTCCCCGGTCACAGAGGATTCTCGATCCAGGCCACGGGCTCAGCCCTCGCCACTGGCAGATCCGGCTGGCTCGAACGGCCGGCCGCTGAAGCTGCCCGTCGTCATGTACTCCACCACGCTCTGCCGGTCGAAGCCAGAGGCCGGGCCCTCGGCCACCATCCGTCCCAGGTACAGCACCGCGATCCGGTCCGCGATCTCGAAGACGTCGGTCAGATTATGGGAGATCACCATGACCGCCAGCCCGCGGTCCCGTAGCCGCTCGACCAGGTCAAGCACACTCCGGGTCTGCACCACCCCGAGGGCAGCGGTCGGCTCGTCCAGCAACACCACCTTGGAGTTCCACATGACAGCCTTGGCTACCGCCACCGCCTGCCGCTGACCTCCGGAGAGAGAGGCCACTGGCTGCCGGATCGAGCGCACCGTGGTCACCCGCAGGCTGCTCAGCGTCTGTGCGCCCTCGCGCTCCATCGAGTCCTCGTCGAGCAGGCCGTGCCGCAGCCGCTCCCGGCCGAGGAACATGTTCTGGACGATGTCCAGGTTGTCGGCCAGCGCCAGATCCTGGTAGACGGTCTCGATCCCCAGCGAGGCGGCGTCCCGCGTGCTCCGGATGTGCACCGGTCGCCCCTCGAAGGAGATCTGACCACGATCCGGCTGGTGCACGCCCGCGATGGTGCGGGTAAGCACCGACTTCCCGGCGCCGTTGTCGCCGCACAGGCCGGTTATCTGGCCCGCGAACAGGTCCAGGTTCACTCCGTAGAGCGCCTGCACCGGCCCGAAATGCTTGTCGATGCCGCGCAGGCTCAGCAAGGGTCCCGGCTCTGCCCCGCCACGGCTCGCACCGTCCAGGGCCTCGTTCGTCTCACTCATCGCGCCGACTCGCCAGATGCCTTGCCTAGGCTGGGCCGGTTGGACCCGATCCGCTCCGGTATCCCGGCACCGCAGAGCATAGCTGTGCTTCTTCCTTCCAGCCGATCCGAGCTTCTCGTCGGCCACCCCGCCCGGTCGGGCGGAGCGGCCGACGAGAAGGCCCGTCGAATTCCTGATTCAGATGGTTACTGAATCCCGTCCTTGGTGCACAGGCTCGCACCGGCGATCGCGCAGATCGCCGAGGCCGGGTCGAACCCGTCCTTGACCACTGTCGTCTCCATGTTGGCCTGAGTCACCCACACCGGGGTCAGCAGCGACGCCGGCTCGGTGACGCTCGAGTCGGTCGGGTCGACAGTCGTCCCGTTCAGCAGCGCCGCCGGCGGCTTGTCGCCGGCCAGCAGGATGGTGGCCAGGGAAACTGCGTCCTGCGCCTCCTTGTAGACCGCCTTGTAGACGGAGCCGCACTGGTAGCCCTGGAGGATCCAGGCCATGCCCTGGGCCGTGGCGTCCTGACCGGTCGTCGGAATCTTGTTGGGCTTGACGCCGGAAGACTTCAGGTCGGTGATCACCGCGTTGGCGAGCCCGTCGTTGGCCTCGATGGTGGCGTTGATCTTCGAGTGAGCGGTGAATTCCTGCTGGAAGATGGTGCCGCCCTTGGTGTTGTCCCACCCAGGAGCGAAGTTCTCGCCGACCAGGGTGTCGCCCGCGCTGTTAGTCGCGCCCGCGGCTACCGTCTTGGCCTCCTGGCCCCAGACGACCTTGTTGTAGCCCATGGCAAACGAAATGGCGTTGGGGTCGGTGTCCTCGCCGCCATTCAGGACGAAGACCTGCGGCTTGGGGACCTTCCAGGCCGTCACGCAGGCGTTGAAGCCCTGGCCGATCAGCTGGCCGACGAGCTCGTTGTTGAAGCTCACGTAGTAGGTGTTCGAGCCCTGGAACGTGGCCCTGTCGTAGCTGATCAGGGTAACGCCCTTGGACTCGGCGAGCTTCGCGATCGCCACGCCGGTCGGACCGTCGAGCGGGTCCATGATCAGGACCTTGGCCCCCAGGTTGATGTCGGCGGTGGCGTCGTCTAGCTCGGTCGCGTCGCTACCTTGGGCGTTGTCGATGCGGTACTGCGCCTGGGTGTATCCGGCGTCCGCGAAGGCGTCGTTCAGGTACGGCTGGTCGAAGTCGACGTACCGGGTCGACGACGTGGTGTCCGGCAGGATCACTCCCACCTGCAGGCTGTTGACGCCCTTGGTCGCGAAGGCGGTCAGCGGCTTGAACTGGGACATCGTGGAGGCGATATCCACGTTGAAGGAGCTGATGCTCAGCCCCGCCGGAATCTTGTTCGAACCGCTTGAGCCGCCCGGCGATGAGGTCGACGAAGTCGACGAAGAGCAGGCCGCAGCGATCAAGCTAGCGGTCGCCGCCAGACCCACCCACGCCACCGTGCGGGAGCGCCGGAACGTGCCGTGGCCTTGCGAACGGGAGCGCCGACCTCCCCCGCTTGTGTTACTCAGTTCCATGTGTTCACCTCGTTAACATGCTTGACTTGCGCAGCCAGTGTCTGCTGAAGGCCAAGCGTTCACCCTGCTTGCCACCCAGACCCTAGATCTTTGGGCAGAAACACGGCGTTAACGTTCGTCGGACCCCGTTAAAAATCCGTTAACACGCGAAGCTGGATTAGTCCGATATACGCAGACTAGCCGGTATTAGCCGGTATTAGCGGGTCAGATGGCCCAGCTAGTCAGATGCCAGGCGGTAGCCGGCCCTCGGCTGAGTCAGGATCAGCGGCGGACCGCCGTCATCTTCGAGCTTGGCCCGCAGCCTGCGCACGTAGACGCGAACGTACTCGGTCTCGGTCTCGTAGCCGTGCCCCCACACCCGCCGCAGCAGGTGCGCGTGGGTCAGGAGCTTGCCGCGATTCGTGACGAGTTCCCTCAGCAGCGCGAACTCCGTCGGCGTCAGGTGCACCCGGTCGCCTTGCCTGAACACTTCCTCCTTGGCCAGGTCGATCCGCAGCTCACCGATCACGATCAGCTGCGGCACCAGGTCGCTGGGCGCCTGCGGCCTGGTGCGGCGCAGCGTGGCGGTGATCCTGGCGAGCAGCTCTTCGATGCTGAACGGCTTGGTCATGTAGTCGTCCGCGCCCATATTGAGCGCCGTCACCTTGTCCCGCTCACCGCCCCGCGCCGACACCACGATGATCGCGACGCCGGACCGCTCCCGCATCTGCCTGCACAGCTCGAAGCCATCGACCTCGGGCAGCATCAGATCCAGCAGGACGATGTCGGGAGCCTCGGTGTCGAGCAATTGCAGAGCCCGCGATCCGTCAGCGGAGACGACCGTGTCGAAGCCGCGCACGGCCAGGTTGGACCTGATCAGGTCGACGATGTTGGGATCGTCTTCGACCACGAGCGCACGTGTCCTAGCGACGTGCTCCGCCACGCCCGACCGCCTCCTTCCGCAGCCACTGCCCGGAGTCCGATCCGGCGCGCGCACGCGGTTCGCCGCCAGCCAGCGGCAGCGCCCCGTCCTCGACCGGAAGCGTGACGGCGAAGCTCGCGCCCGCCGGTGATGGCACCACTTCCAGCCGACCGCCGTGCGCCGTCACGATACCCCGCGTGATCGACAGCCCGAGTCCGGCACCTCCGGTCTTGCCGCTGCGACGGCGCCTCGGCTCGAAGGGCGTGGCGGCGATCTCGGCCGGCAAGCCGACGCCCGTATCGGTGACGGTGATCCGTACCTCGGTTCTGCCGACAGGCTCCGCGAGAACAGACACGGGAGTGCCGGGCGGGTTGTGACTGATCGCGTTGCCGAGCAGGTTGACGAACACCTGCTCGAGCCGGTCGTGGTCGGCCCAGATGACCGGCAGGTCAGGCGCGCTGTCGAGGTGCACCATGTGCCGTCCGTCGGGCGGCAGGCAGGCCACGGCCGCTTCGAGTACCAGCTCGATGTCGCTCCAGTCAGGGTGCAGCCGCATGATGCCGAGTTCGATCGCGGAGAAATCGAGCAGGTCGTCGACGAGCCGGCCGAGCCGGGCCGACTCGGCCGCGATCCTGCTGAGGAAGCGCTGCTGCGATTCGGCGTCCCAGGTCACATCGGGCTGGAGCAGGCTCGACGCGTAGCCTCGGATGGCAGTTAGCGGCGTTCTCAGCTCGTGGCTCAGCTTGGACAGGAAATCACGCTGCAGCTCCTGCGACCGGCGCAGCGCGGTCGCCTCTTGCAGCGCGAGACCAGCCTGCTCGCGTTCGAGCGCCAGGCGCAGCGAATGCGCCGCGTCTTCGACCAGCACGGTCGCCTCCGCCGTCGGCGGGCCGCCATTCCAGCTGGCGAGCAGGACGCTCGGGCCGCCGGGCGCGGCGAAGGTTACCGCGAGATGGCACTGCCCGTCCCCGGCCGTCACCCAGCGCGCCGTGCCGTGCGAATCGGCGTCGGACGGGTCAAGCGAGCCGAGCACGCTGGTCCACGCGCCTGGCGGCATCGGGTCGCGGGTGCCGTCGCCGGCAGCGCTGCCGCGGCACTGGGGCTCCGCCCCGTCCGGGCACGTCAGCAGCGTGACCTGGTCTGACTGCAGGCCATGGCACAGCGACTGGAGCGCGAGCGGTATCCCCTCGCTGACCGGGATCGGACCGGCCAGCGTCTCAAGCACCTCTCGGATCGTCTCGAGTACCCGGTTGCGCTCCGTCACCTTGTCGAGCAGCCGGTCCCGCTCGATCGCGCTGGCCGCATAGCCGGCGTAGACGGTCACCAGCTCAAGCTGATCGCGCTCGGGCTGACCTGGCGTGTCATCGAACCCGGTGATGACTCCGGCCAGCCCGTCCCTCGCCAGCACGGGCACCGACCAGGAGCTGGCGACCCCGGTGACGGTCCCGAATCCGTCGATGAGCTCCCAGTCTGCTGGCGCGTTCTCGGCTATCACTGTCCGCTCGGTCGCGGCGGCGAGGCCAGCCGGGCCGCCGCTCGCGCCGATCGGCAGCCTCGCCAGGCGGTCGAGCAGCGCGTCTGGCAGTCCAAGCGACGCCGCGCAGGCCAGCTCGCCGCCAGCGGCCAGATGGATGCACAGCCGCTCAGACCCCAGGGCCGCGCCCAGGGCCGACAAGATCAGCGACAGGCTCGACGACGAGTCGGCCGCCACGAGCTTTCCGGTCAGCCCGTGCAGCCTGGTGAGCTGGCGCCGTGCCGAGGAGTCAATTTCCTGACCGGACTGCAGCGCGACTACCTCGTCCGGATGGACTACCGCCGGGTTGACCTCGGCCACGATCCGGCCGTGCCTGAGCACTACGATCCGGCTCGCCAGCTCGAACATCAGATCAAGGTCGTGACAGGCGATCACTACCGTGGTCTGGTGCCGCAGCGCGGCGATGAGCTCTCTGAACTGAGCGGCGTGCTTGATGCTCAGCGACTTCGTCGGCTCGTCGAGCAGCAGCAGCGGCGGCCTGTCGGCCATCGCCCTGGCGATCGCCACTAGCTGGCGCTGCCCGCCGGACAGCGACCGGACACTGCGCGTCGTGTCGGTCAGCGGGATCCCGAGTCCGGACATCAGGGCAGTCGCATCGGCGTGCATCCGGATATCGGAAATCAGCTGGCGACGGCGCTCGCGGCCGAGCATCAGGTTCGACGCGATGTCGAGGTTGTCGCACAGCGACAGGTCCTGCCAGACCACTCCGACGCCGCGCCTGGCGACCGCGAGCGGATCAGCGGGCAGCGGCCTGCCGCGGAAGAGAATCTCGCCGCGCGACGGCTTGATGTCGCCGCCGAGCGCGCGCAGGAGGGTCGTCTTGCCAGCGCCGCTTTCCCCCGCCAGCGCGGTGACCTCGCCCGGCATGATCGACAGGTCGATGCCGTCGAGTGCCCGCACCGGCCCGAAGGTGACCGCCAGTCCGGACACCGAGATCACTGGCCCGGCGCCCTCGCTGCCATCCCGGTCGGCATCCGGAGCCGCGACCACCGCAACGCCCGGCAAAGCAGCCATGTCCCAGCCTTCCGCCCGTTGACCCCGCATTGGGGTCATAGCACCATTGTGCTATCTCCAGGTAGCTGGCGTGCCTCGCGGGAGGCCAGGTCAGGGCAGCTTCCAGTCGATTTCCTCGGTGCCGCGCTCGGTCAGCAGCTGGTTGGCGCGACTGAATGGCCGCGACCCGAAGAATCCGTGATCGGCTGACATCGGGCTCGGATGGGCCGACTCCACGAGCGGCACGCCCTGCAGCAGCGGCGCGAGATTGCGGGCGTCTCTGCCCCAGAGAATGGCGACCAGCGGCGTGTCGCGAGCGGCCAGCGCCTTGATCGCCTGCTCGGTCACCGCCTCCCAGCCCTTACCTCGGTGCGAGCCAGGCTTGCCGGGCTGCACGCTGAGCACCCTGTTCAGCAGCAGCACGCCCCGCTCGGTCCACGGGGTGAGGTCACCATTCGACGGAGTCGGATGCCCCAGGTCGGCGGTGTACTCGCGGAAGATGTTGACCAGGCTGCGCGGAACTGGCCGGACGCTAGGCGCCACCGAGAAGCTGAGTCCGACGGGATGGCCGGGCGTCGGATAGGGGTCCTGGCCGACGATCAGCACCCGGACCTCGTCGAACGGCTGCTTGAAGGCCCGGAGAATCACGTCGCCTGCGGGCAGGTAGGCCCGTCCCGCCGCGATCTCGGACCGCAGGAAGTCCCCTGCGCTCGCGATCTGATCGGCGACAGGCGCGAGCGCCTGCGCCCAGCCTGGATCTACTATCTCTTCGAGCGGCCTTCGAGTCACGGCAGATCACTGTAGTGCAATTCACGCCCCGGCTAACGCGACACCTCGCCGATCCTCCGGGCCAGAAACGCGCGCTCGGCTGGATTGTCCGTCTGATCGAGCGCCTGCCGGTAGGCGAACTCGGCGTCGGCGAATCGGCGCAGGCGGCGCAGGAGGTCCGCCTTGGTAGCTGGCAGGTAGTGATAGCCGTCGAGCCGGCCGTCAGCCTCGATCCTGGCTAGCTCCTCCAGCGCGGCGGACGGCCCGCTCACCATCGAGGTGACGACCGCGCGGTTGAGTTCCACCACAGGAGATGGCCAGGCACTGAGCAGCAGGTCGTACAGGTCAAGCAGCTGATCCCAGTCGGTCTCGGCGTAGCTGGCGGCCTCGGCGTGCACGGCAGCGATCGCCGCCTGCAGAGCGAACCGGCCAGGCCGGCCACGCCGCACCGCCTCGATTACCAGCGCCGCTCCCTCGGCGATCTGACCGTGGTCCCACAGCGAGCGGTCCTGATCTTCGAGTAGCTGCAGGTTGCCAGCGGAGTCGATCCTGGTCATCCGCCTGGCGTCGGTGATCATCAGCAGGGCGAGCAGCCCGGCCACCTCACGCTCGTCCGGCATCAGCTGGCGGAGCATTCGCGTCAGGTCGATGGCCCGGTCGACGAGATCGGCCCGGACCAGGGCTGGACCTTCCGGGGCGGTGTGGCCAGTCGTGAAGACCAGATGCACGACGGTCAGGACCGCGTCAAGCCGGTCGGGCAGCTCGGCAGGTTCAGGCACCCGGTAGGCGATGCGGGCGGCTGAGATCTTCTTCTTCGCCCGGGTGACGCGCGCGGCCATCGTCGGCTCGGACACCAGGAACGCCCTGGCGATCTCGGCCGTGCTGAGTCCGCATACCAGCCGCAGCGTCAGGGCGACCTGGGCTTCCCTGGCCAGAGCGGGATGACAGCAGGTGAAGATCAGCCGGAGCCGCTCGTCACCGATCGAGTCAGCTACGCGGGCGTACGTGTCGGTCTCGGCGGACTGCTCAGGGACGAGCAGCGGCAGCTTGGCCCGAAGGGTGCGGTCACGCCGCAGCGAATCGAGTGCCCGGTGTCTCGCCGCTGTCGTCAGCCAGGCGCCCGGGTTTCGCGGGACGCCCTGCCTCGCCCAGGCGTCAAGCGCCGACACGTAGGCGTCCTGGACACACTCCTCGGCCGCGTCCAGATCGCGGGTGACCCGCGCGGTCGCCGCCAGCACGAAGGCCCACTCGCGCCGGTGCGCCTCGGCGACGGCGGCCTGGATCGCGATGCGATCCGCCGCCGCCGCTTCGCCGTCTGAGGTCATGGCGACCCGTCAGCCGCCCGAAGTGTCCATGACCGGCCTGACCTCGACCCCGCCAAACCGCGCCGGGCAGAGCTTGGCGATCTCGATGGCGTGATCGAGATCGCGCGCCTCGACCAGGTAGAACCCGCCAAGGGCCTCCTTGGTCTCGACGAAGGGGCCATCGGTCACGATGTCGGCCCGCACCGAGGTAGCGGTCGGGGTGGGCTCGAGGGCCTCGCCGCCCAGGAGCTTGCCGCCGTGCTCGCCGATCTGCGTCGCGAACCTGGTGTGCGCCTCTATCACCTGCTGCCAGACCTCTTGCCCCCCGTTCGCGAAACCGCTCTCGGCCTCGTAAATCAAGATCGCGTACTGAGCCATCGTCATCTCCTCTTGAGTTCGTTCAGTTCCCCCACGCCACTTCCGACGAACGAGGGTGACGCGAATCGACAGCCGGGCGCGAGAGTTTCCGCGCCTACCCGGCGGGCTGGCTCGCGGCCTGCGCCGTCGACCGCAAGTAGCGCACGGCCGCCGCCGGATCCGCCGAACCGAAGACCGCCGTGCCGGCGACAAAAACGTCGGCGCCCGCCTCGGCGCACCTCGCTATCGTCTCCTCGCTGACTCCCCCGTCGACCTGCAGCCAGATCTCGCCGCCATGCCGGGCGATCAGCCGACGAGCCCGCGCGACCTTGGGCAGCACCAGGTCGAGGAAATGCTGCCCGCCGAATCCTGGCTCGACGGTCATGACCAGCAGCATGTCGACCTCGCCGAGCAGGTCGGCGTAAGGCTCGACCTGGGTCGCCGGGTTGAACGCAAGTCCGGCCCGTGCGCCGGCCGCCCTGATCTCGCGCAGTGTCCTGACCGGCGCGGCGGCGGCCTCAGCATGGATAGTGACGTTCCGGGCGCCCGCTTCGGCGTACTCCGGCGCCCAGCGGTCGGGGTCTGCGATCATCAGATGACAGTCAAGAGGGAGCCCGGCGTGCTTGAGCAACGACGCGACGACCGGCAGGCCGATAGTCAGGTTCGGAACGAAATGCCCGTCCATAACGTCGATGTGCAGCCAGTCAGCTGCTCCCGCAACCGCCGCTGCTTCGTCAGCGAGGCGGGCGAAGTCCGCCGAAAGCACGCTCGGTGAGATCTGCACGGTCATGTCACCGCAGTGTACGAGGCTGCGGTCCAGCCGTCATAGGCGTGGCAGCAGAACAATGTCATACCCCTCCGCTAATTTCGCTTGGTGTTCGGGACACCGATTCAAGGAGGTTGCGTGCTACTGACCGATGCACCTGAGCGACTACTTGACCGGGTGCGCAAGCTGCTGGCCCAGGCCGAGGACGACTCGGTCACCCCGGCCGAGGCGCAGGCGTTCACCGCCAAGGCAGCTGAGCTCATGGCCAAGTACGGCATCGACAGAGCGCTACTCGCAGCTGATCAGCCCGAGACTGATCAGCCTGCCAACCGGATACTGGATATCGACAATCCATGGGCGAGAGAGAAGGCACACCTTCTCTGCGGTCTCGCCTCCGCGCTTCGCTGCCAGGCGATCCTGCTGGGGAGCAGCCGCCCCGGCAGCCGGGTGCACATCTTCGGTTACGGATCTGACATCGAGCGCACCGATCTGCTTTACACCTCGGTACTGATTCAGATGGCGCACGGGCTGGCCGGAGCCCGCGTGCCCGAGTGGAGCAGCAGCCCCCGCGCCTGGCGGCGCAGCTGGCTGCTCGGTTTCGCGACCGCCGTGATCGCCAAGGTCAGGCAGGCCGAGCACGGCGCGATGGTCGCTGCTTCCGCGCCCAGCGCGGGCCGGTCCGACCGCACTGCCCTGGTGCTGGCTGACCGCTCCCTGGTGATCCGGCAGCACGTCGAGCAGGCGTATCCGGTGACCCGCAAGGCTCGGGTCACGTACAGCGGCAGCGGCTATCGTGACGGCTACGCCGAGGGGCAGCGGGCCGACATCGGCAGCAGCCGCCTCGCTTCCAGGCGCGGGCGGTCGCTGACGACGGGCGTCTAGCGCTCCCCGAACGACCGCTGTGCCAGTCCCTAGGCTCGTCCGCCATTGACGCGCAGCAGCGCGACGAAGATCGCATCTGTTCCGTGCCGATGCGGCCAGAACTGGGCGTACTTCTCGTGCGGTCCTGGGCAAGCCAGGCCAGGAACCTCAGACATGATCGATGGTGCGTCCAGCACCTCCACCTGACCACGAACCGCTAGCACGTCGGTGAGCACCTCCCTGGTCTCGGCCAGGTGCGGCGAGCAGGTGACGTAGGCCACGATGCCGCCTGGAGCGGCGGAGTCGATCGAGGTCATGAGCAGCTCGCGCTGCAGCTTGCCAAGCGCCGCGATGTCGGCGGGATCGCGCCGCCATCTGATTTCGGGCCTGCGCCGCAGGCTACCGATCCCCGAACAGGGCACGTCCGCCAGTACCCGATGGAAGGAGGCAGGTAGCCACGGTGGCCTGAGACCGTCGGCGGCCACCACCTGACCGGCAGTGACCCGGCTCAGCGCGGCCTTGGTCAGTTCGGCGCGATGCGGGTGCACGTCAGCGGCCAGCAGCACCGCATCTTGCTGCGCCGCAAGGCCAGCCAGCAACCGAGCCTTGCCACCCGGCCCCGCGCACAGGTCAAGCCAGCGCTCACCCGTCGCCGGGGATGAACGCTCACCACCCGCACCGGCCGAGAACGGGGCACCACCGACTGACACCGGCGGGCCTGCGTCTACCCGGGCCACGGCCTGGGCTGCCAGCTGGCTCGCTTCGTCCTGGACGCCGGCCCGGCGCTGCGCGACGGCCTCGATGGCGGCGGGATCGCCGTGCTCGATGTAGGCGCCGTAGGCGGACCAGCGCGCCGCCGTCGCGCCAGCCGCGACGAGCTCGGCGGAGCTCGCCAGGCCGGGCACGGCCGCGAGGTGCACCAGCGGCCTGATGCCGTCGGCAGCGAGTGCGGCTTCGGTCTCGCTCAGGTCGCCGTCGGGACTCTCGCCCAGCGCGTCGGCGAACGCCGTCACTATCCAGCGGGGATGGCTGTACCGCACAGCCAGGTGACCGACGGGATCGGCGGTCCGGTCGGGAGCCGCGATCTCGATCCACGACTCGCGGTCGCGCGGCGCGATCCGGCGCAGCACGGCATTGGCGAAGCCGGCCGGACGGCGGCCCGCGACTGCGACTACCAGATCGACGGTCGTAGCGACGGCGGCATGCGTCTTGACCCGCATGCCGAGCAGCTGATGCACGCCGATCCGCAGGGCATCGAGCACCATCGGGTCGATCTGGTCGAGGCTACGGTCGGCGCACAGTCCGATGATCGCGTCGTAGGTCCCGCGACCACGCAAGGTGCCGTAGGCCAGCTCAGTCGCCAGCGCGGCATCCTGGCCGGCCAGCCCCGAGTCCTTGAGTGCGGCATTCAGCAGCAGGTTGGCGTAGGCGTCCCTGGTCCGCACCGCCGTCAGCACTTCGTGGGCGACTAGCCTCGCCGGAGCGACGCCCCGACGCGCTGCGCCCGGTCGTGAGGTGCGCTGCTGTGTGGCCCGCTGGTCTGTGGCGCGCTGGTCTGTGGCGCGCTGGTCTGCGGCGCGCTGGTCTGCGGCGCGCTGGTCTATGGCGCGCTGCCGTGCGGCGCGCTGCTGTGCGGTCTCCTGCCGAGCCGTCATGTCAGGCAAGCACCAGCGTCCCGCCGGTATTCGCGGCCCCCCTGGCCCAGTCGGCGGCTGGCATTCGCCGCTTCCCCTCGTACTGCACGTCGCCAAGCTCGACCGGGCTCGTGCCCGTGCCTGCCAGCACACGCTGTCCGCGCACCAGAAGCTCTCCCGGACCGAGCGTCACGTCGTCCGGCGACTCCGACCGCCGTACCGGCCACAGCTTCAGGGTCGCCCCGTTGCTCGTCGTCCACGCCCCGGGAGCGGGCGTGCAGGCCCTGATCCGCCGGTCGATGGCCAGCGCGGGCAGGTGCCAGTCGACCTGTCCGTCGACCTTGGTCAGCTTAGGTGCCAGCGAGATTCCCTCCGCCGGCTGCGGCCGCGCTTCGAGTTCGCCGGACTCGATGCCGTCCAGGGTCGCGACGAGCAGGTCCGCTCCGCTGACGCTGAGCCGGTCAAGCAACTCACCGGCCGTGTCGGAGTCTTTGATCGGCTCGGTCAGCACCCCGAAGACAGGTCCGGCATCCAGTTCGGCCACCAGCCTGAACGTCGTCGCGCCGGTGATCTCGTCACCATGCAAGATCGCGTGCTGAACCGGCGCCGCCCCGCGCCAGGCCGGCAGGACGGAAAAGTGCAGGTTGACCCAGCCGTGTTTCGGTACGGCCAGCGCCGAGCCTGGGATGAGGGCGCCGTAGGCGGTCACTGGACAGCAGTCAGGAGCTATCTCGGTCAGCCTGGCGAGGAATTCAGGATCGGACGGCTTGCGTGGCCGCAGGATCTCGATTCCCGCCTCGGCCGCTTGCTGCGCCACCGGGCTCGGGGCTACCTTCTGCCCTCGCCCGGCGGGTGCGTCCGGCCTGGTGATCACCGCCTCGACGGTATGAGCGGAGTCCAGCAGCGCCGCCAGCGTTGGCACAGCGGTTTGCGGAGTGCCCGCGAAGACCAGCCGCATCGGCTAAACGGCCTTGCCGTGAGTCAGATGAGGCGACACTTTGACCGCAGGGGCGTTCTCGCCCCACCACTCGGCCGCCCTGATCTCCTTCATCGCCAGCTTGCGCTGCTCAGCGTCGAGCCGGTCGATGAACAGGACGCCGTCGAGATGGTCGGTCTCGTGCTGCACGCATCTGGCTAGCAACCCGCTGCCTTCGAGCGTGACCGGCTCGCCGTGCATGTCGAATCCCTTGGCGACCACGCCGTGGAAGCGCTTGGTCGGGAAAGCTAGGCCAGGAAAGGACAGGCAGCCCTCGTCGTCGCTCTCCTCGTCGCCGGACAAGTCGAGGTCAGGGTTGATGAGGTGACCAAGCTCGTCGTCCACGTAATACGTAAAGACGCGCAGGCCGACCCCGATCTGCGGAGCCGCCAGGCCAAGACCGGGTGCGTCCTGCATCGTGTCGGTAAGGTCGGCCACCAGCCTGCGCAGTTCCGCGTCGAAATCGATGACAGGATCGGCGGGCGTGCGGAGCACGGGATCTCCGAACAGGCGGATCGGCTTAATACTCAACGGCACTCCTCTAGGTAATCGATCCGGCAGCGACCGGTGCCAGGACAACTCAAGTCTACGGAGCCGACGACGCAGATCTCGATTCCAGGCGCAGACCCAAAGACCCAACCTCAACCCCAGCTGGTCCCGCCGCTGCGAGGTCCGCGCAACAACAGAAACCGGGCCACGCTCGCCGAGCGAGCCGACTCCGACGACACCATGGTCCTACTTACTGTCATCAGGACAGCAGTAAGTAGGACCATGGTGCTGTTCGAAACGGCCCGGCAACAGCAGCAAGTAGGGACATGCTGCTGTTGCGACCGTGGGAATGGCCCGACCTCGGGGCCGCGGGCAGCATCGGCCTCGGCGGCGCTGGGTGGCGGCGGGCCGGAACGGGCGGGGCGCCGCTCGGGACGCACCACCCTCGGGTGCGGCGGGCCGGGACGGGCGGGCGCCGCTCGGGATGCACGCTTGGGTGCGGCGGGCCGGGACGGGCAGGCGCCGCTCGGGATGCACGCTGGGGTGCGGCGGGCCGGGACGGGCAGGCGCCGCTCGGGATGCACGCTGGGGTGCGGCGGGCCGGGACGGGCGGGCGCCGCTCGGGATGCACGCTGGGGTGCGGCGGGCCGGGACGGGCGGGCGCCGCTCGGGACGCACCACCCTCGGGTGCGGCGGGCCGGGACGGGCGGGGCGCCGCTCGGGACGCACGACCCTCGGGCGGGGGCGAGACTGGGCTGGGGGTGGCGCGGCTCGGGCGGGTCAGGATTTGGTGCGGGCTGGGGAGCGGGCCTTGAACGCGGCTTTTCGAGCCGCTCGGGCGACGCTGGGGTCTGGGTGGTGGTCGCTGAGGGCCGTGAGCAGGTCGGTGACGCCGGGGTGGCTCACCTGCCACAGGCCGGCCACGATCTCGGCCTGGTCTTGAGGCGGCAGGTCGGGGAGCAACTCGGCGACGACGTCCTGCGGGTTGGCTTCCTCGAGCAAGCCCGCGCCGAGATCCACCAGGAGCCACGTACGGTCCTGCGGCTCAAGCTGCACGTTGTCGCCGTGCTCAAGCAGCCAGACCGCTGCATGCGCGCGCAGCAGCGGATGCGTCAGCGATGCCTTGACCTGGTCGAGCGCGGCCAGACCAATCCTGTCCAGCACCGCGAACGCTGCGCCGCGCTGACCTGGTGAGCCTGACGCGGCTGCCTCGATCAGCTCCGATGCCGCCGCAGCCGGCTCGCGGGCAGCCAGCCAGGTCGTGATCTCTGCCTCGCCGTCCTCGGCGTCGCACACCGCCAGCGCGGCGAGCAGGCCGTGGGCGTCGTACTTCGCGGCTGCGCCGAGCACCGGGACGTGCCAGCCCTGGGCTCGGAGCCTGCGATGCACGCCCCACGTGCCCAGCGGAGACAGCGCGACGGTCAGGCTGCCGTCCGAATCTTCGGTACCGAGCTCGACGACCGCGAGGTCGGCCAGCATTTCGAGCGCGATCGATAGCTCGGCCCCATGGTCGAGCACCACGGCGTCAGGCGTCACTCCGCTCGGCGTCGCATCGTCGGGAGTTGCCCCGTCGGGCCCGAATTGGCTGGCGCCGGCGGTCCGGCCGGTGCGGCCAGTCCCAGCGGCAGACGCGTAAGCGTCGAACAACCCGTCGATCCCGACCGGGCCACCTACCGTGTACAGGGCGGTCGCGATCCCGTCGAGATCCTCGGACGCCAGGATCGCCGCGAGCGCGGCGTCCCAGACGCCCAGCACGGCTTCGGTAGAACCTTCGAAGAGCACCGACGCCAGCCCGGCGATCACCGGCAGCTGATCTACCGCGGCTCCGCTCTCGTCCGCATAATTCTCGTCCAGGTCGCTCTCGTCGTGGTCCGCCGTCACGTTCTTGATCGCGACGACGACCTGCCAGGCGGCGATGACCTCACGCGGCGCGAGGTCAAGCGCGGAGGCGGCGATTTCGGCGACCGAGGGTTCGATCTCGTCGTCGATCGCCAGGTTTCCGGTCGACAACGCCCAGTCGTCGAGATCTCGGGCGGCGCGCAGCAGGGGCGCGACCCGCGCGAGGCTTGCTAGGTCGTCTCGTGGCGCGAGGCGCACCGACGGGAGCTTCCTCGCCCGTTCCGCCGAGCGCGCGCCCTCCAATCCAAGCAGGTCAGCTGGATGCTGGCCGCCTGAATCGTGCGACGCGCCCGGTCCGTGCGTTGAACTTGCCACTCAAGCACCCTATGGCCTGGGAGGCCATGCGTCAGATCAGCTCGGCTGGGTCGAGCTGAAGTCGCACCGCTCCAGGCTCCTTGCGGGCACTGCGTTCGGCCAGGCCAGCGCGGAGTGCGACGGCCAGCTGAGTTCCCGCCGGCGACGAGGTCCGTACGAGAAAACGCATCGTTTCCGGGTCTGGTTCACGGTCGACGACCTCGACCGGGCCGAGCACCTCGGCGCCTGCGGGGAGTGTCACGCTGCCGAGAAGTGCCTCGACCGACTTGACCGGCCCGGTCAGCGCCGCCATCCGGACAGCGGGCGGGAACCGCAATTCGGTGCGTTCGGCGAGCTCGCGCTCGGCGTGAGCACAGGCATCCCATCGGATCAGCGCCTGCACGACAGGAACGGTCGGGTCCGCCACCACGACCACCTTGCCGCCGGCCTGCGCGGGCCTGACGAGCGCTGCGGCATTCATCCAGCGCCGCAGCGCTTCTTCGGCGGCACGCAGGCTCGGCCGGCCGAGCAGCGCCCAGCCGTCGAGGAGGATGGCAGCCGAGTACCCGGCGGGCGTCTGCGGTTCGGCTCCTGGAGTCGCGATCACCAGCGCCGCGTCAGCAGAGACCGCCCGGAGCACCTGCGCTCCGCTTGACGTGCTGACGGGAAAGCCAGGGAAGGCTCGGCTCAGCTCTTCGGCGGTCCGCCTAGTCCCGGTCACCAGGGCCCGCAACCCTGCGTTCCCACAGGTGGGGCAGTTCTGGACAGCGCTGGAGCCGCACCAGCCGCATTGGAGAGGCTGACCTGGCCCCGACAGCGCGACCGGGCAGGCGCACGAGCGGCATCTGATCCGGGTGCGGCAGTTCCGGCACGCCACGGCGGCCAGGTAGCCTCGGCGCGGCACCTGGACCAGGACCGGCCCGGTCGCCAGGCCCTCCCGCGCGATCCGGAGCGCGAGACCGGGGATCCGGGCGATGCGGGCAGCCTCGTCCCTGGCCAGCTCGTCGTCGTCACCGGCGGCACGGATGGCTGGAGCGTGCCGCCTGACCGTCGGCCGCTCTGCGCGCAGCGGCTTGGCCCAGCCGTTCGCCAGGAGCTGCGCGGCTTCGGCGGTCTCGGCGAATCCCCCGATCAGGGCCGCCGCCCCTGACGCGTGCGCCCGCACCAGCAGCACGTCCCTGGCCTGCGGATACGGGGCGTGCGGATCGGCGTGCAGGTCGTCGCCGTCGTCCCAGATCGCCACCAGGCCGAGGTCGGCCACCGGCGCGAACATCGCCGACCTGGTTCCGATGACCACGGTCACCTGGCGTCGGAGCACCTTGAGCCAGCGGCGGTAGCGCTCGGCTGGACCGAGGCTGGCCGACAGGCTGGTGAACGCCGAGTCGCCGAGCGCGACGGACATGGCGCCTTCGAGCAGTTCCAGGTCCCGGGCGTCGGGGACGACGACAAGAGTGCCGCGCCCCGACACCAGCACCGCAGCCGCAGCCTGCGCGACCTGGGCCGGCCAGTCCTGGCCCGGCAGTGCCGCCCAGACCGCGCGCGGCGAACGGCCGGCGGCGAGGGCGGCGAGATACGACGGCCCGGCCGGATACCGAGCCCACAAGGTGTCGCCGTCCCCTGGCGCCACGCCGTCGGCCGGCGGTGCGGCGGGAGCGGTCGGTGCGGTCGGCGTAGCGGGGGCGGTCGGCGCGGCGGCGGCAGCGGGCGCGACGAGATCGGTCGGCGCGGCGGGGGCAGCGGCGGCCTTCTCCGCTGCCGCGTGCCTGGGCGGGATCATGAGTCGCAGGACGTCGGCCATGGTGCCGCCGTACCGGTCGGCGACGGTGCGGGCCAGCGCGGCCAGGTCCTTGGTCAGGACCGGCTCGGAGGAGACGACCTTGTGCAGGAACGCGAGCTTGCCCTCGTGCTCGCTGGCCTCGACCCGGTCGACCAGGTACCCGGTCGTCAGCGCAGGCGAACCTGACCTTGACCCGGCAGCCGGGAACCGCGGCTTGCGCCAAGGACTCGGGGACGAGGTAGTCGAACAGCCGGTCCAGATGCGGCAGGGGCACGTCGACCGCGACCCGCGCAACCGGCAGCGCCGCCGCCGCCACAGTCACTGCCGCCACAGTCACTGCCGGCCCAGTCACTGCCGGCCCAGTCACTGCCGGCACGCTCGCCGCCAACCCGGGTGCCGCCGGCACGCTCGCCGCCGGCACCGGCGCGGTCTTCGGCGCGTCTGGTGCCGGCTCGGCTGCTTGCGGTCGCTCGACGAGCCGCTGGGTCACAGCCCGGCGGCCGCCCTCAGCTCGTCGGTCTTGTGCGTCTGCTCCCACGGGAACCCTGGTTCCTCGCGGCCGAAGTGACCGAAGCTGGCCGTCTGGCTGTAAATCGGCCGCAGCAGGTCCAGGTCGCGGATGATGGCCGCTGGCCGGAGATCGAAGACCTCGAGCACCGCGTCCTGGATCCGGTCGACGGACAGCTTCTCGGTGCCGAAGCACTCGACGAACAGGCCCACCGGCTTCGCCTTGCCGATCGCGTAGGCGACCTGAGTCTCGCAGCGGTCGGCGAGTCCGGCGGCCACGACAGTCTTGGCGACCCAGCGCATCGCGTAGGCGCCGCTGCGGTCGACCTTGGACGGATCCTTGCCGGAGAACGCACCGCCGCCATGCCGCGCCATGCCGCCGTAGGTGTCGATGATGATCTTGCGACCGGTGAGGCCGGCGTCGCCCATCGGCCCGCCTACCTCGAACCGTCCGGTCGGGTTCACCAGCAGCCGGAAGTTCGAGCAATCGAGCTCAAGCTCGGCAACGATGGGCTTGACTACCCGTTCCTCGATGTCGGGCTGCAGCAGGGCCTTGAGGTCGATCGCCGGCGCGTGCTGAGTCGAGACCACGATCGTGTCGAGCCTGACCGGCTCGACTCCGGCGTACTCGATGGTCACCTGGGTCTTGCCGTCGGGCCTGATGTAGGGGATCTCGCCGTTGCGCCGCACCTCCGAAAGCCGCCGGGCGAGCCGGTGGGCGAGCGTGATCGGAAGCGGCATCAGCTCGCGCGTCTCGCGGCTCGCGTAGCCGAACATCAGGCCCTGGTCCCCAGCGCCCTGGCGGTCGAGCTCGTCCTCGCCCTCGCCCTCGCGGTGCTCGTAGGCGTGCGCGACACCCTGGGCGATATCAGGTGACTGGGAGCCGATGGATACGGAGACTCCGCACGACGCTCCGTCAAATCCCTTGGCTGACGAGTCATATCCGATATCGAGGATTTTCTCGCGGATCAGGGTCGGAATATCGACATACGTTTCCGTGGTCACTTCGCCGGCGACGTGGACCTGACCAGTGGTGATGAGTGTCTCGACCGCTACTCGGCTATACGGGTCCCCCGTAAGCATTGCGTCAAGGACGGCGTCACTGATCTGGTCGGCCATCTTGTCGGGATGGCCTTCAGTGACTGACTCAGATGTGAAGAGACGACGGGCCACGTGGCACCTTTCCTCGCATTGGGACCTCGCCAAAGTTTAGCCGGGCAGCCCCCGGCCAGCCGCCACCGCAGGTGCGGAGTGCTTCGCGCGGCACGTCCGACGGCTCGCTACCCGAGCCTGGCAACCACCAGATCCCAGATAACTTCAGCGAGCACCTCCTTTGGACCGCGAGGCACCGTGGTGTGCTGCCCGTCTGCTGCCAGGATCTCGGCTTCGTTGTCGGCGGTGCCGAACGCCAAGCCGTTACCTACCCTGTTCAGGACGATCAAGTCGCAGCCCTTGGCCGCAAGTTTGGCCTTGCCATTGGCAAGCAGGTCATCGGTCTCGGCACCGAAGCCGACGATCACCTGGCCAGGCTGACGCGCTGGTCCTGAGAGCTCGCGGAGTATGTCCGGGTTCTCGGTCAGCTCGATCGGCTCCGGCGCTCCCCCGGTTTTCTTGAGCTTGTGCGCGCTGCGCTCGGCTGGCCGGTAGTCGGCGACCGCGGCCGCCATCACGATCACGTCCGCGTCACGGCTCGCGGCAAGCATCGCCTCGCGCAGCTGGGCCGCCGACGTCACCTGGACGACCTTCGCCCCGGCTGGATCAGGCAGGCCGGTATTGGCGGCGACAACGGTGACCTCGGCGCCGCGCGCGACGGCCGAGCGGGCGATTGCGTAGCCCTGCCGGCCCGACGACCAGTTCCCGATGAACCGCACCGGGTCGAGCTCTTCCCTCGTGCCGCCGGCGGAGATCACGACGCGCAGCCCGGCGAGATCCGCGAGCTGAGCGGCTGGCCCCCTGCGCAGCACCCGCTGGGCGACTTCGAACAGCTCCGCAGGCTCGGGGAGGCGGCCAGGCCCGGTGTCCGCACCGGTGAGGCGGCCTGACGCGGGCTCGATCACCACAGCGCCGCGCTGCCGCAAGGTGGCGACGTTGGCGGCGGTGGCGGGGTGCTGCCACATCTCGGTGTGCATCGCGGGGGCGAACACCACGGGACACCGCGCCGTTAGCAGAACATTAGTCAGCAAATCGGGCGCCATCCCCGAGGCGGCCCGGGCCAGCAGATCGGCGGTTGCCGGGGCGACGAACACGAGGTCGGCCTCCTGGCCGAGCCGCACATGCGGGACGTCGTAGCTGTCTTCCCAGGGACTGGTATGCACTGGCTGACCGGAGAGCGCCTGCCAGGTCGCGGCGCCGACGAACCGCAGCGAGTCAGCGGTCGGCACGACCCGGACGTCGTGCCCAGACTCGGTGAGCAGCCTCAGCAGCTCACAGACCTTGTAGGCGGCGATGCCCGCGCCCACGCCAAGAACGACACTCTTCCGGCTCACCACGCTGACCTCAAGATGTGCTGACCTCAAGCAGTGCCGACCTCAGGGTAGTGCCGACCTCAGGTAGCCGGGATCTCCAGCTGCTCGGCGTGCAGCATGCCCTCGCTGATCTCGCGCAGCGCGATGGACAGCGGCTTCTCCTGCACCCGGGTCTCGACCAGCGGTCCGACGTACTCGAGCAGGCCCTCGCCGAGCTGGGCGTAGTAGGCGTTGATCTGCCTGGCCCGCTTGGATGCCATGATCACGAGGCCGTACTTGCTGTCTACGACATCAAGCAGCTCGTCGATCGGCGGGTTGATGATCCCCTCTGGGGCCGGAGTGCCTGTCACCGTCTGCCTTCCTGATTGCATGCCGGTAAGCTGACCGGCTTGGCCGTTATCAAGGCTACCAGCTGCGTGCAGACATCCTCGACCGATGTATTGACAAGCGTGATATCGAACTCATCCTCGGCCAGGAGCTCGTCCTTGGCAGCATCGAGCCGCTGGGCGATTACCTCGGGTGACTCAGTGCCACGGCCAGTGAGGCGACGGACGAGCTCGTCCCACGACGGCGGGGCCAGGAACACCAGGAGCGCGCCGGGCACCGCCGCCCGCACCTGCCTAGCCCCGACGACGTCGACCTCCAGCAAGCCCGGTATGCCCGCTTCGAGTCGTTCGGAGACGGGCTCGCGGGGCGTGCCGTAGTAATTGCCGGCATATCGCGCCCATTCGAGGAGCTGGCCGCAGGCGGCCATTTCCCTGAACTCTTCCTCGCCGGCAAAGAAGTACTCCCGGCCGTGAACTTCGCCGGGCCTAGGCTGACGAGTCGTAACGGAGACGGAAAGCCATACTTCGGGGCTGTGCCGTCTGATTGCTTCGATCACTGTGCTTTTCCCGACGGCCGAAGGCCCGGACAGCACAGTGAGCCGTGCTTGCGCCATTCCACGGGAATCTACCCCCCGGGAATCTAGCTGCCCCGGAGAAGCGAGCGGGCGCGCGGGAACGAAGTCACCGCAGCCGGTGTTCTGCCGTCCCGAGTTCTGCTGTCGAGCCGGATCAGTCACGGATGCGATTCCCTCGTCCCCGCGCGGTGGGCTGCCCGCCGGACTCACACCTCGCGGAACTCGTTCTCAAGCGCCATCCGCTGGTTGGCGCCGAGTCCGCGAACCCGTCGCGACTCGGCAATGCCGAGGCGCTCCATAATCTGCTTGGCGCGGACCTTGCCAACGCCAGGCATTGACTCAAGCAGTGCTGACACCTTCATCTTGCCAACGACGTCATCGGTCTGGCCCTCTTTGAGGACCTGAGGCAAGGTAGTGGAGGCGTGCTTGAGCTTGTTCTTGATCTCCGCACGCTCCTTGCGAGCCTTTGCCGCCTTCTCGAGAGCGGCTGCCCTCTGCTCAGCAGTCAGGGGAGGAAGAGCCACGCGTGGTCACCTCGGGTTTCGTATCGAAAAACTCTGTTCGCGAGGGGAAACTAGCGAGTTCGGCTCGCCGGGACAACACAAACCTCCGTTTGTGACGTCACAATTTATCCAATATTACCTAGCGAACACGACCCGGTACTTACCGTAAGTCTTCCTCCTAAGCCAACATCCAAAAAGGACGCCCCAGCGCCCCATCAGACGCACTGTCACCGACTATCTCATCTATCGCATGTGCATCCTACGCAACACCAGCACCATCCCCGAGGCCAGCGCAGGGTCCACCCGAACAGCCCACCGCCACCGCGACCCCAGCCAACGACTGTATGAGCCTACTTACTGCTGTCATCGCCTCGGCTTCAGCAGCAGCATGGTCCTACTTAGTGCTGTCAGGACGACAGTAAGTAGCACCATGGTGTCGTCACGCGCACGGCCGACCCGCTCGCGGCGGGCCGAAACCCCGGCAGCCCACGCTCGGGAAGGCACGCGGCGGCAGGTGCACCTTCACCCGCGCGGCGAGGGGAGGTTAGGGGGCGGGCGGGCTTGGGGACGGACGAGCGCGGGCGTGAGGACGGCCTTGGGGGCCGACGAGCGCCGGCGCGGGGACGGACCTGGGGGGCGGACGAGCGCGGGCGTGGGGGTGGGGCTTAGGGGCGGTTGGGGGGTGGGCGGCGGAGGTCGGCGGCTATGGCGGCGGCCGCTGCGCCCGGGTCGGCGGCCCTGGTGATCGGCCGGCCGATGACCAGGAGGTCGGCGCCGTCGTGCCGGGCCTGCTGCGGGGTCGACACCCGTGCCTGATCGTCGTTGGCCTCGCCGGCCGGGCGGACGCCGGGGGTGATCAGCGTGATGTCCGGGCCGACGGCGGCCCGGACGGCAGCCACCTCTCGCGGTGAACACACCAGCGCCCGCGCACCCGCCTCCACAGCGAGTTCGCCGAGCCGGCAGGCCGCCGAGCTGACCGGACCGGCTAGGCCGATGACCTCCAGGTCGGTGTCGTCGAGCGAGGTGAGCACGGTCACGCCGGCGACGACGCAGTCGGGCAGGGCCTGGACGGCTGCCTTGATCGCGGCCGGACCAGCGGCGGCGTGCACGGTCAGGATGTCGGGCCTCAGCTTGGCGACGGCGCGGGCCGCGCCTCCGACGGTCGCCGGGATGTCGTGCAGCTTGAGGTCGAGGAAGACGTCCACGCCACGGGCACCACGCACTGAGGCGACGACCTCGGCGCCGTATCTCAGATAAAGCTCAAGGCCGATCTTCAGCGTGCTGACGTAGGGCGTCACCTGTTCTGCCCATTGCGCCGCCGTATCGAGATCCGGCGCGTCGAGCGCTACGGCGATCGGGGCACGGTCTGTCATGATCCCTCCATCTCGCAGGTCGAGCAGGTCGAGCAGGTCACGGCAGGGCTCACCTCAGGCAGGGCTCACCCGCCTCGCACCGTGCGCAGTTCGTGCGCCGCTCCGACTACCTCGGAGATGCGGGAGACGCCCCGCCGGGCGAGTTCGTCGTCCAGCTCACGGAGGATCCGGGCGCAGGCCGACGGGTCGTGGAAGATCGCCGTGCCCACGCTGACCATGGAAGCTCCGGCCAGCAGCAGCTCCAGCGCATCCTTGCCCGTCACGACGCCGCCCATGCCGATAATCGGCACGTCGGGCAGTGCGGCCCTGACCTGGTAGATGCAGCGGACCGCGACCGGCCTGATCGCGGGGCCTGACAGGCCGCCGGTGAGGCCGGCGAGTACGGGGCGCATCGTGTCCGTGTCGATCACCATGCCGAGCAGGGTGTTGATCATCGACAGGCCGTCGGCGCCGGCCGACACGCACGCACGAGCGATCGCCACGATGTCGCTGACGTCGGGTGAGAGCTTGGCGAAGATCGGGATGTCGTGCCGCATCCTGGCCCGCACGGCTTCCACGACGGCCCCGGCGTCGACCGGGTCACAGGCGAACACCTGGCCGCGATGCTCGACGTTCGGACAGGAGATGTTCACCTCGAGCGCGGTCACGCCGGCCGCATCGGAGAGCCGGGCGGCCAGCTCGGCGTACTCGTCGACCGTGCTGCCCGCGATCGACACCACGGCGCGGGCTCCCCGCGACAGCAGCCACGGCAGGTCGCGCTGCAGGAACGCGTCGATCCCCGGACCCTGCAGCCCGATCGAGTTCAGCATGCCGCTGCTCGTCTCGGCCATGCGGGGCGTCGGCCGGCCAGCGCGCGGCGCGAGCATCACCGACTTGGTCACGACCGCGCCGATCTTGGAGACGTCGATGAACTGGGCGAGCTCCCGCCCGGAGCTGGCGCAGCCTGAGGCGGTCAGGATCGGGTTGGGCAGCTCGATGGCGCCCAGCCGGACCCGCAGGTCAGGAGCCATAGCCACGCTTTCGGCTGGCGTCGGCCTGGCGCGCTCGGCCGTCGGCCTGGGTTCCGGGATGACCTGCGGGCACCCGCCGCATCTTAGGCTCCCAGCCGGGCGCGCCGAAGGCGTCGAAGGGAATCGTGCCCGCGTCGTCCCAGCGGACCTGCTCGCCCCGGAACACCGGGCCGTCCACGCACGACCGCACCATCCTGGTGATACCGTCGCCACCGACCACCGGCAGCACGCAGGTCATGCACACGCCTATGCCGCAAGCCATCGCCTCTTCGACGGCCACTTGCACCGGGATGTCGTACCGCCGGGCCAGCGCGGTCACCTGCCGCAGCATCGCCATCGGGCCGCACGCGTAGATCACGTCGGTCCGGGCCTCGTGGATCACCTGGCCGAGCATGTCGGTGACGATCCCGCGCACCCCGAGCGACCCGTCCACCGTCGTGATCGTCGCCGAGCGCCCGGTCCGCCGGGCAGTCAGCGCCCCGAACACCCGGTCGCCGCTCGCGGCCCCCAGCAGGAAGTCGACCGAGCACCGCCGCTCCCGCAGCCGGTCAGCGAGCGCGAACAACGGCGCGCTGCCGTACCCGCCGCCGACCAGCAGGCAGCTCACCGGGTCACGCGGCACCGGGAACGGCCGGCCGAGCGGCCCGGCCAGGTCGAGCAGGTCACGAGCCCGGCGCTGTGCCAGCCACCGGGTGCCCCGCCCCGACACCGAGAACACGAACTCCACGGTCCCGCCATGGTCAGGCCGCACATCGTGGATGGAGAACGCCCGCCGCAGCAGCATCGACGTGTCTGGCCCGCCCACCGCCACGGCCACGAACTGACCGGGCTTGAAGCGCGCCGCGATGCCAGGGGCGACCACGGTCAGCGCGTGGTAGGCGTCCACCTGGCGCACGGTCAGCACCGTGCCCCTGACCTGCAGGGGGCCAGACTCCGATTCCAGGTCGCTCGCCGTCACGGCTGCCCCGCAGGCGATGTCGCAGACTCTGTCGACGCGCGGATCTTCGCGGCATGCTGCTGCAGCGACCGCACGCCTACCTCGTTCCTCATGATGGCCTCGATTCCCTGGACGACGGCGGCAAGCCCGGCCATCGTCGTCACGCAGGGCAAGCCGCGCCGCACAGCCGCGGTCCTGATCTCGAAGCCGTCCCGGCGCGGGCCAGGCTGCCCCGGCCAGCCGAACGGCGTGTTGATGACCAGGTCGACCTGTCCGCCGAGGATCCGATCCACGATCGTCGGCTCGCCGGCCGGACCACGGCCGTCGCTGTGCTTACGCACGATCGTGGCATGGACCCCGTTCCTGCGCAGAACCTCGGCCGTCCCGCGTGTCGCCCAGATCTCGAAACCCAGGTCAGCGAGCCGTTTGACCGGGAAGATCATCGCCCGCTTGTCCTTGCTCGCGACCGAGACGAACGCCCGCCCCTTCACCGGCAGCGCCCCGTAGGCGGCCGCCTGCGACTTCGCGAAGGCCGTGCCGAACAACTCGTCGATGCCCATCACCTCGCCCGTCGACCGCATCTCGGGACCGAGCAGCGTATCGACACCACGCCCGGCAGAGTCCGCGAACCGGTTGAACGGCAGCACGGCTTCCTTCACCGCGATCGGAGCGTCGAGCGGCAGCGTGCCGCCATCCCCGACCGGTGCGAGCAGACCTTCCTCCCGCAGCGAGGCGATCGTTGCCCCGAGCATGATCCGGGTCGCCGCCTTGGCCAGCGGGACGGCAGTCGCCTTGGACACGAAGGGCACGGTGCGGGAGGCACGGGGGTTAGCTTCCAGCACGTAGAGCACCCCGGCGGCGAGTGCGTACTGGACGTTGAGCAGCCCGCGCACTCCGACGCCCCTGGCGATCGCCTCGGTAGACGCTCGGACCGCCTCGATGTACTCGTGCCCCAAGGTGATCGGGGGCAGCGCGCACGCCGAGTCGCCTGAGTGGATGCCCGCCTCCTCGATGTGCTCCATCACGCCGCCGAGATACAGCTCGTGCCCGTCGAACAGGGCATCGACGTCGATCTCGATCGCGTCGTCGAGGAACCGGTCGATCAGCACCGGATGCTCGGGCACTAGCTGGGAAGCCCCTGTCTGGGAAGCCCCTGTCTGGGAAGCCCCTGTCTGGGAAGCCCCTGTCTGGGAAGCCCCTGTCTGGGAAGCCCCTGTCTGGGAAGCACTGCCCTGGGTTGCCCGTTCCATGTAGGCGCGCAGGGTCGGCTCGTCGTAGACGATCTCCATGCCCCGCCCGCCGAGCACGTACGACGGCCGCACCAGCACCGGATACCCGATCTCGGTCGCCACCGCCGACGCGTCGGAGACCGACAGGGCGGTCCCGTGCCGGGGCGCGAGCAGCCCGGCCGCCGCGAGTACCGAGCTGAACTCAGACCGGTCCTCGGCCAGGTGAATCGCGGACGGCGAGGTCCCCAGGATCGGCACCCCAGCCGCTTCGAGGGCTCGGGCCAGCCCGAGCGGCGTCTGGCCGCCGAGCGAGACGATCACGCCTGCGACGGGCCCCGCCGCCTGCTCAGCAGCAACGACCTCCAGCACATCTTCCAAGGTCAGGGGTTCGAAATAAAGGCGGTCCGAAGTGTCGTAGTCCGTCGAGACTGTTTCCGGGTTGCAGTTCACCATGACGGTCTCGAAGCCGGCCTGGGCGGCGGCAAAGCAGGCGTGGACGCAGGCATAGTCGAACTCGATGCCCTGCCCGATGCGATTCGGCCCGCTGCCGAGGATGATCACCCGGGTCCGGTCCGACGGCGGGACCTCGCTGCCCTGGTCGTAGCTGGAGTACAGGTACGGCGTCGTGGCGGCGAACTCCGCCGCGCAGGTGTCGACCATGTGGTACACCGGCCGGACGCCAAGCTCGTGCCGCCGCAGGCGGACCTGGTCTTCGGTCAGCCCGGTCAGCTGGGCGAGCTGCTCGTCGGAGAACCCCGCCGATTTCGCCCGGACCAGGCCGGCGGCATCGAGGGACGGGCCGGCGCGGACGATGCGTTCCGCGTGCAGCTCGATGGTCTTGATCTGCTCGATGAACCACGGGTCGATGCCTGACACGGTCGCCAGCTCGGCCACCGTGGCGCCGGCGCGCAGCGCCTGATGCAGCGTGGAGATGCGGCCGTCGTGCGGCACGGCGCACCGGGAGACGACGGTGGAGCGGTCGCCGGGCGGGCGGTCCCAGTGCAGGGGTGCGCTGCGCTGCTCGGTGGAGCGGAGCGCCTTCTGCAGGGCCTCGCCGAACGAGCGGCCGATCGCCATCGCCTCGCCCACGGACTTCATGTGCGTGGTCAGCACCTGATCAGCGCCGGGGAATTTCTCGAACGCGAACCTCGGCACCTTCACCACGACGTAGTCCAGGGCGGGCTCGAAGCTCGCCGGCGTCAGGCCGGTGATGTCGTTGCGGATCTCGTCCAGGGTGTAGCCGATAGCCAGGCGGGCGGCGATCTTGGCGATCGGGAAGCCGGTCGCCTTCGAGGCCAGTGCGCTCGACCGGGACACGCGCGGATTCAGCTCGATCACCACCAGCCGGCCGGTCTGCGGATGCACGGCGAACTGGATGTTGCACCCGCCCGTGTCGACGCCCACCGCGCGGAGCACGTCGATGGCCAGGTCCCGCATCCGCTGGTACTCGCGATCGGTGAGCGTCATCGCCGGGGCGACAGTGACGGAGTCGCCGGTGTGCACGCCCATCGGGTCGATGTTCTCGATGGAGCAGACGACCACGACGTTGTCGTTCCGGTCGCGCATCAGCTCGAAGCTCGAACTCTTTCCAGCCCAGGATCGACTCTTCGAGCAGCACCTCGGTGACCGGGCTGGCGTCGAGACCGGCCCCGGCGATGCGCCGCAGGTCCGTCTCGTCGCGGGCGATGCCCGAGCCGGTGCCGCCGAGGGTGAACGACGGCCTCACCACGACCGGGAAGCCCAGGTCCTCGGCACCGGCTTCGCAGTCGGCCAGGCTGTGGCAGATCACGCTGCGCGGCACCTCGCCGCCAAGGCCGATCACGATCTCCTTGAACCGCCTGCGGTCCTCCCCCGCCTGGATCGCCTCGATGTCGGCGCCGATCAGCTCGACGCCGTACCTGTCGAGGATCCCGGCCTCGTGCAGGGCGACGGCGGCGTTGAGGGCGGTCTGGCCGCCTAGCGTCGGCAGGATCGCGTCGGGTCGCTCGGCGGCGATCACCTTCTCCAGGATCTCCAGCGTGATCGGCTCGACGTAGGTGGCGTCGGCGAACTCCGGGTCGGTCATGATCGTCGCCGGGTTGGAATTCACCAGGCTGACGCGGATGCCCTCCTCGCGCAGCACCCGGCAGGCTTGCGTGCCCGAGTAGTCGAACTCGCAGGCCTGCCCGATCACGATCGGACCCGAGCCGATGACGAGCACGGAATTGAGATCCGGGCGCTTGCCCATCAGGACCCTGCCCCTCGTCCGGCGTCCAGCAGCGCGCAGAATTCGTCGAAGAGCCCGTGCGCGTCGTGTGGTCCTGGCGCGGCCTCAGGGTGGTACTGGACGGCGAACGCGGGCTGGTCTCGCAGGGCGAGGCCCTCCACGACGCCGTCGTTCAGGTTGACGTGGGTGACCTCGGCCGGGCCGAACTCGGTCTCGAACAGGTGTCCTGGACCGGCTCCGGCGTCCGGCCTTGCGACGGCGAAGCCGTGATTATGGCTGGTGATGTGGACGCGGCCGGTGCGCAGTTGCTGGACGGGCTGGTTCACCCCGCGATGGCCGAACCGCAGCTTGTAGGTGTCCAGGCCGAGCGCCCGGCCCAGGAGCTGGCTGCCGAGGCAGATGCCGAACAGCGGCAGCCGCTCGGCGAGCACGCCGCGCATCGCCTCCACGGCGTAACCGCAGGCCGCCGGGTCGCCAGGACCGTTGGAGAAGAAGACGCCCTGGCAGCCGGTGCGCAGGATGTCGTGGGTGGTGCTGGTCGCGGGGAGCACGTGGACGCGGCAGCCGAGGCGGGCCATGGCGAGCGGGGTCGCGGCCTTGATGCCGAGGTCGACGGCGGCGACGACGTACCTGGTCCTGGTGCCCGCTGGCGGCTCGACTACGTAGGGCTCGGGAGTGCTGACGACCCGGGCCAGGTCGGCGCCGACCATGCTGGGGCTGTCGAGCACGCGCTGCCTCAGGTCGTCTGGGTCGGTCGTGGTCGTGCTGATCGCCGCCCGCATCGCGCCCCGCTCGCGCAGGTGCAGCGTGAGCGCCCTGGTGCCCGGGATCGCGATCGCGGTGATCTCGCGGGCCTTCAGCTCGGCGTCGAGCGTGCGGGCTGAGCGCCAGTTCGAGGCGATCGGGCGAGGCTTCCCTGATCACGAAGCCGCTGACCCAGATGTCGCGCGACTCGTGGTCCTCGTCGTTGATGCCGGTGTTGCCGATGTGCGGGGCGGTCATCGCGACGATCTGACGGCAGTACGACGGGTCGGTCAGCGTCTCCTGATAGCCGGTCATCCCGGTGTTGAACACGGCCTCGCCGAAGCTCTCCCCCTCCGCGCCGTAACTGGTGCCGTGGAAGGTCGTGCCGTCCTCCAGCACGAGCAAGGCGGGCCGGTCGACGTCGGTGCTAGTCACGTTTGGGCTGCTCATCGGGCTAGCTTGGCATCGAGCACGGTGGCGGTGCCACGCAGGAAGGTGGCGACGACCTGGCCGGGCAGCTTCATCCCGGCGAACGGGCTGTTCCTGCTGCGCGACGCGTGCCGCGCCGGGTCGACCGTCGTGATCGGCGCCGGGTCGTACAGCACGAGGTTCGCCGGCGCTCCGGGAGCGATCGGGCCGCCGTGCGCCTGGAGCCGGCCGATCGCCGCAGGCCGGGCCGACATCCGGTCGGCCACCGCCGCCCAGTCCAGCAGGCCCGTGCCGACCATGGCCTCGTGCACCACGCGGATCGCCGTCTCCAGCCCCGTCATGCCGAAGGATGCGATGGACCACTCGGTCTCTTTCGCCTCGACTGGATGCGGGGCGTGATCGGTGGCCACGCAGTCGATGGTGCCGTCGGCCAGCCCCTCGCGCAGCGCGGCGACGTCGGCGGCCGTGCGCAGTGGCGGATTCACCTTGTAGACCGGGTCGTAGCCCACGGCGAGCTCGTCGGTCAGCAGCAGGTGATGCGGCGTCACCTCGGCGCTCACCCGCCAGCCCTTGGACTTGGCCCAGCGGATGATCTCCACCGATCCGGCCGTCGACACGTGGCAGACGTGCAGCGAGGCGCCGACGTGGGCGGCGAGCAGGCAGTCCCGCGCGATGACGGCCTCCTCGGCCACGGCCGGCCAGCCGGTGAGGCCGAGCCTTGCCGACATCTCGCCCTCGTTGAGCTGGGCGCCCTCGGTGAGCCTGGGTTCCTGCGCGTGCTGGGCGATGACGCCGTCGAACGCCTTGACGTACTCCAGCGCCCGGCGCATCAGCGTCGCGTCCGACACGCACTGCCCGTCGTCGGAAAACACCCTGACCCGGGCCGCCGAATCCGCCATCGCTCCGAGCTCGGCGAGCTGTGCCCCTTCGAGCCTGGCGGTCACCGCGCCGACCGGCTGGACGTCGCAGCGCCCGGCCTGCCGGCCGAGCCGCCAGACCTGCTCGACCACGCCGGCCGTGTCCGCGACCGGGTCGGTGTTGGCCATGGCGTGCACGACCGTGTAGCCGCCGAGCGCGGCGGCCGCCGTCCCGCTCGCGACGGTCTCGGCGTCCTCACGGCCCGGCTCGCGCAGGTGCGTATGCAGGTCCACCAGGCCAGGGAGGGCGATCAGCCCGTCCGCGTCGACCACCGTCTGGCTGGCGCCTTTGCCCTGGCCGTGGCTCGTCTGCCCGGCCGGTGCGACCTCGGTGAACAGCCCGTCTTCGACCACGAGGTCGGCGGGCTCGCCGCCGAGCAGCCGCGCGCCCCTGACCAGCCAGCGCTGGCCCTGCTCCGCTCCGCTGCTCATCGCGCCGCCTCTGCTAGTCCCGCCGGGGCCGGCTCGGTGCGGCACCTGACTCGGTGCCTGACTCGGGGCCTGAGCCGCCGAGCAGGAGGTAAAGCACCGCCATCCGGACGGCGACGCCGTTGGCGACCTGCTCGACGATCGTCGACCTGGGCGAGTCGGCGACGTCGGCGGCGATCTCGACACCGCGATTCATCGGCCCAGGATGCATCACGATCGCGTGGTCGGGCAGCAGCGCCATCCGGTCGCCGTCGAGCCCGTACCGGCGGCTGTACTCGCGGACGCTCGGGAAGTATGCCTGGGTCATCCGCTCGTGCTGCACGCGCAGCATCATCACCACGTCGCTGCCGGGCAGCACCGAGGAGAAGTCGTAGCTCACCTCGCACGGCCAGGTGCCGACGGCCACGGGCAGCAGGGTCGGCGGCGCGACCAGGGTCACGTTCGCGCCGAGGGTCTGCAGCAGCCAGACGTTCGACCGCGCGACCCGGCTGTGCAGGACGTCGCCGACGATCGCGACGTTCAGCCCGTCGAGCCTGCCAGCCTGCGCCGCATCGTGAACGCGTCGAGCAGCGCCTGGGTCGGGTGCTCGTGCGTGCCGTCTCCGGCGTTGATCACGCTGCCTGCGACCCACTCGGCCAGCCGGTGCGGCGCGCCGGAGGCGTTGTGCCTGATCACCACGGCGTCGGCACCCATGGCCTGGAGCGTCAGCGCGGTGTCCTTGAGGCTCTCGCCCTTGGCGACGCTCGAGCCCTTGGCCGAGAAGTTGATGACGTCGGCCGACAGCCGCTTGGCGGCTGCCTCGAACGAGATCCGCGTCCTGGTCGAGTCCTCGTAGAACAGGTTGACGACGGTTCGGCCGCGCAGCGTGGGCAGCTTCGGGATGGGCCGCTCAGCTAGGTGGGCGAGTTCCTCAGCGGTGTCGAGTATCGCCTTGGCGTCCGCTGCGGTGAGGTCAGCGGCAGAGATCAGATGCCGCTTCACCGCAGCCCTCCCGAAGCCCCGCCGCCGCTGCTCCCAGCGGTGTCCTGGAGCTCGACCGAGTCCGCCCCGTCGATCTCGGTCAGCAGTACCTTGACCACCTCGCGCTTGGACGTCGGCAGGTTCTTGCCGACGTAGTCGGCACGAATCGGCAGCTCTCGATGACCCCTGTCTACGAGCACCGCAAGCTGGACCGCCCGAGGCCGGCCGATGTCGTTGAGCGCGTCGAGTGCGGCGCGGACAGTCCGGCCTGAGAAGAGCACGTCGTCCACGAGAATGACGAGCTTGCCGTCGACACCCGCCTGCGGCACCTCGGTGTGCCCAAGTGCCCGGGCAGGCCGAAGCCGCAGGTCGTCGCGGTACAAGGTGACATCGAGCGAGCCAACCGGGACGTCAACGCCCTCGGTCTGAGCCAGCCGCGCGGCGATCCGGCGGGCCAGCGGCACGCCCCTAGTGGGTATTCCGAGCAGGACAACCTCGCCGGCACCATCGGTGCGCTCGAGGATCTCGTGGCCTATGCGACTCAGCGCTCTGCGGATCTCATCGGGCCCAAGGACTGCCTTGCCAGCCCGCGCTGCGGGCTCCTGAGCTATCCCAGCCATCAAAAAGACCTCCTTCCCCGACTCACTGGACGGGCCTTAAAGGACGTCGAACAGCATCAATCTAGCAGCAGCCGCCACCGGCGCACGACGCGCCGGCCAGCGGCGCCCGAGCGAGCATGCGGGCCTGGCCCTGCTGGCTGACCGGCCGTGGCCGGGTCGCCAGCAGTATGTGGAGCCGCCCCGCTGCTGGTGGGCCGAGGACAACAGCTCGCAGCACCAGCAACTGTGAACAACGACCAGGGGCCAGGCACCAGCGGAGCTCGGCAGGCAAAGCCCCCGAAGTTCCCTGAATCCAGAAGTGCCGGGGCCTCGGATCACCGGCAAAGAGACCAGACTGTGATCTTAGTTACATTTATGGTGTCAATTCAGACATGGAACTGATCGCGCCTCACCCGCGACACGGGCATCATGCCTGGCAGGAGCGTTGCGTGAGGTACCAGATCCCGGACATGATCGACTCGGTAGGATGTCTGTCCAGATGCCACAGCACGCGTAAGTTGGACCAGTTTTTGCCGTTCGGCTTGACCTTGTCGTGCTCTCGGCCTACCGTCACTGTCCGTAACCACCTCTCGCTTCCGTCGTTGTAAGGCCAGGGAACCGGATCATGCCATCTGATTACGCGAAGACTCTCGGTGCGCGGCTGCGTGCAATCCGCACACAGCAGGGCCTGTCCCTGCATGGCGTGGAAGAGAAATCACGCGGCCGTTGGAAGGCGGTAGTCGTGGGCTCGTACGAGCGCGGTGACCGGTCGGTCACCGTGCAGAAGCTTGCCGAACTCGCGGAGTTTTACGGGGTGCCGGTCTCAGAGCTGCTGCCGGGCGATGCCGCGCCCGGACTGCTGGTCCCGGCCCCCAAGCTGGTAATTGACCTCGAGCGGATGGCCCAGCTGCCCAAGGAGCAGGCCGGCCCGCTAGCCCGTTATGTTGCGACTATCCAGAGCCAGCGCGGCGACTACAACGGCCGCGTGCTCTCGATCCGCCAGGAAGACCTCCGCTCGCTGGCGGTCATCTACGACAAGACGCCCATGGATCTCACTGAGGAACTGATCAGCTGGGGCATCCTCGACTCGGCCGCGCGCGGCGCCGTCGAGTCCGCCTGAGCACGATCAGGCGGTCACATAGCCTCCTGCAGCGGAAGCAGCGACTGAGCGGGAACACCGAGCGCGCTCTCGGCCAGCGACACGAACGTCTCCGCATCGCGGAGCAGCTCGTCGGCCTCGCGGCTGGTCACGGCACGAAGCAGGCCAGCTTCGGCTGCGGCGCGCTTGCCCGCGCCTGCGGCGAAGAAGGCGGCCCACTCGCTAAGGGTCGGCTCGACGCGCGGAAGCAACTCCCAGACACTCTGCGGCCGCTTCCGGCGCGGCGGCGTCGGCTCGGCGCGGGCGGCCACGATCGCCGCAGCGGCGCGAAGAGCCGCGAGGTGCGCTCCGACGTAACGGCCTGCGGCCGACGGGTCATCTTCGGCCGCAGCCAGTCCCTGACGAGCGGACTCAAGCAGTGCGAGCGCCGACGGCGCCACCCTGCACCGCAGTCGATCCGGGCGGATCTGAGTGCTCACGCTCATGTCACGTCCTCCGTTCGCGCTGCGGGCCGGCCAGGCAGGGCGCTTCCCCACGCCGCACCTGGCCGGACCCAGGTAGCCAGAGGGGTGAGGCTACCGGGCTCTCCCACAGCAGTATTCGAACATAGATTCGGTCAACTGTCCAACTCTTTGCTACTGCGTTCGAAGGTATCGAATGGGTCTGACAATGAACCGCAACGAGCCCGAACGGCCCGCCAGCCAGCCACTTCGGCGATCCGGCCATCAGCCACCCAGCCCCCGCTTGAGCCAGTCGCGTAGGCTTGCTGAGGTGGCGACGGGCATCCGTGTGAGCGAGCTCACCGGCCGGCAGTTCCTGGCCGACATCGACGCCGCCGTCGCGATCTACGGCAACGCCATGGAGGCCGATCCTGGGCTGCTGCCCGGCCGCCGCGAGCTAATGCGCCGGCACGCCAGCTACCCGAACTTCCGCGCCCTGCACGCCCGCACCGCCCCAGCCCCCGCCCCAGCCCCAGCCACCGCCACCGGCACCACCGTCGGCGCCGATGGCGGCGATCACATCGTCGGCTTCGCTTACGGCTTCCACGGCCAGGGCGGCCAGTGGTGGTACGACGCCGTCTGGACGGCGCTGCGCCGCTCGCTCGGCGCGGGCCGCGCGGCCATCTGGCTGGCCGACTGCTTCGAGGTCGCCGAGGTTCACGTCGTCAAGCAGCACCAGCGCGGCGGCATCGGCACCACGATGCTCACGACCCTGACCAGCGGCCGCCCGGAACGCACGGCCATGCTCTCGACTCCGGACCGGGACACTACGGCCCGCCGCCTGTACCGGCGGATGGGGTTCTCCGAGCTGCTGACCGGCTACAGCTTCCCCGGCGGCAGCCCGCCCTACATCCTGATGGGCGCTGAACTGCCGCTGCGGGACCCGACCGCCGACCCGATCCGTCCCTTGTCGGCCAGCCCGAGCATCTCGTAGATCTCGCCCGTCGCCCGCGACCCGTTCAGCGTGTAGAAGTGCAGCCCGGGCACGCCCTCGGCCAGCAGCCGCTGGCACATGCCGGCCGCGTACTCCACCCCGATCTTCCTGACCGCGGAACGATCCTCGGCATGACTGTGCAGCTGCTCAGCCAGCTCACCAGGGAACTTGGCCCCGGTAAGCAGCACGGCCCGGTCCATCCCCCGGACGCTAGTGACCGGCATGATCCCCGCGATGATCGGCACCGTGCAGCCCGCGCCTTTTGACCTCGTCGGCGAACCGCAGGTAGTCGTCGACGAAGAAGAACATCTGGGTGATCGCGAAGTCGGCACCCTCGTTGCACTTAGCCACGAAGAAGTCGACGTCGGCCTCCTTGCTGACCGCGCGGCTGTGCCCCTCGGGGAACGCGGCCACGCCCACGCAGAACTCCCCCGAGTCCCTGATCAGCCGCACCAGCTCGGTCGCGTGCCGCAGCCCCGCCGGATGAGGCAGCCAGTCGGCATTCGGATCACCCGGCGGGTCTCCCCGCAAGGCGAGCACGTTCTGCACCCCGACGGCCGCGTAGGAGCCGATCACGTGCCGCAGCTCAGCGACCGAGTGGCTGACCGCAGTCAGGTGCCCGACCGGGGTCAGCGTCGTTTCCTCGGCGATCCGCCCGGTGACACGGACCGTCCGGTCCCTGGTCGTGCCCCCCGCGCCATAGGTCACCGAGACAAACGTCGGTGCCAGCGCCTCGAGCCGCCTGATCGCGAGCCAGAGCTGCTGCTCGTCGGCGTCGGTCTTCGGAGCCATGAACTCGAACGAGAACGACCGCTCGCCCGACGCAAGCAGATCCTTGATCAGGGTCGCCTGACGCGGCGATGGTCCAGCCATTCCCCTAGGTTATCGGCCGCGCCCGCCAGGCAGCAGCCACCAAGCACCACGAGGATGAAAGGTTGTCTCTACAAGCCCCGTAGCCTCTGGGCGAATCGCCCGGCGGCAGCCCCCGGGTCGTCAGCTTCGGTGATCGCGCGGACGACGACCACTCGCCGCGCCCCGGCCTCGAGCACGTCGTCCAGGTTCGACTCGTCGATTCCGCCGATCGCGAACCACGGCCGGGTCGCGGTCAGGCCCGCAACGTAGCTGACGAGCCCGAGGCCGGCAGCAGGCACGCCCCGGCTTCGTCGGCGTCGCCCAGACCGGCCCGGCGCAGAAGTAGTCGGCGGCGGGCTCGGCCAGCGCGCCGTCAGCCTGGTCCCGAGAGTGCGTCGACAGCCCAATGACCGGCCGTGGCCCGACGATCTGCCTGGCGACCGACGGCGGCAGGTCATCCTGGCCGACGTGCAGCACGTCGGCGCCGCAGGCGTGGGCGACGTCCGCGCGGTCGTTCACGGCGAGCAGAGCGCCGTGCCGGTCACACCCGGCCCGGAACACTTCGAGCAGCCGCAACTCCTGCCCGGCCTCCAGGCCCTTCTGCCTGAGCTGCACGATGTCCACGCCCGACCCGAGCACGCGGTCGAGGAAAGCGGCTAGGTCGCCTTGCCGCTCCCGGGCATCAGTGCACAGGTAGAGCCGGGCCGCGTCTAGTCGAGCCCGCAGGCCAGTCACGTCGCGGGTGTCATCGATCACCTCGTTCACGCCCGCTATCTTGCCAGCCTCAGAACGCGAGTGCCTGCGCCCGCCGGTTGACCTCGCTGCAGCGGTGTGCCGCGATCGCCTCGATCGGGCGTGCCGGGCAGCGAGTCATCCACGGTGAACAGCCATCGCATGGCCTCGACGTCACTGAACCCGCAGTCGTACAGCAGGGTCAGCGTGCCGTGCAGGCCGCGAACGATCTGGTCGCCGTCGAAGAACGCGGCCGGGATGCCGAAGGAGCCGTCGGCCCGCTGGACGCCGAGCAGCTTGCGGTCGCGCAGCAGTTGCTTGACCCGGCTGACCGGCATGGACAGCCGCTCGGCTGCCTCAGAGGTGGTGAACCATTGACCGACGTTCGCGTCGGCTAGGGGGTCGATCTGTGCCACGTCCAGATCCTTTCCCCACCATGGCTAGCAACCAAACCAGAGAAGAACGTCGAGTTCACAGCCCTGTTGTCCGCCTTTCAACCAGTTTCCCGCCGCTCCAGGCGGATCCGCTTCATGATCGACAACAGTATGGCCCGACTTGATCGGCGTCCCTTACCGCCGAGGCCGCAGGTCAGGCGACCACAGCGTCGCGCAGCGGAACGGCCGGGTCGGCGAGCTTCGCCGGGTCGACGGGGCGGCCGGCCTCGATCAGGCGCCTGCCCTGCACCAGGTCCCTGGGCACGTCGACGGTCAGCACGGCGAGCAGCCGCTCGCCGCTGAGCCAGCACGCGCCCCAGGTCCGCTCGGCCGGGTCGCCGCGCAGCACCAGCGCGCTCGGCGCCGGCGTGGTGGCCGACGTACTGCACCATCCGGCCGAACTGCTCGGACCAGAAGTAGGGCACCGGGATCGTAGCTCTCGCTGCCGCCGAGGAGATTGGCCGCCAGCACCGCCGGTGCGCGCAGCGCGCCGTCCCAGTGCTCGGTGCGCAGCCGGCGGCCGAACCGGCCCGACCAGTAGGCCGCGCAGTCCCCCACCGCGTAAACCCCGGCCATGGACGAGCGCAGCTCGGCGTCGACCGCCACGCCGTTGTCGAGCTCGATCCCGGAGGACTCAAGCCAGCCCACGTCGGGCCGGACGCCGACGCGCGGTGACAACCACGTCGGCTGGCAGCCAGGTGCCGTCGGCGAGCCGCAGCCCGCCGTCTTCCACCGACTGGACCGCGCGTGCCGGTGCAGCAGCTCCACGCCCGGCCTGCTCGTACCACGGCGCGGTCAGCGCGCCGACCTCGGCGCCGATCGCGCGCCGGCGAGCGGCGCGCTCGCCGCCTCGACGACGGTGACCTGGCAGCGACTTGGCAGCGGCAGCGGTCGCCAGCTCGGCGCCGATCCAGCCGGCGCCGATGATCACCAGCCGCACCCCAGGGACCAGCGCGTCCCGCAGCGCCAGCGCGTCCTCGGCGGTCCGCAGGAACCGCTGCCGGCCCGGAGCCGGGCAGCCCGATCGGCCGGGAGCCGGTAGCGATCACCAGCCGGTCGTAGCCGTAGTCGCCTTGATCGGTCCTGACCAGGTCGTCCGGCCAGCTCTTCGGCCCGCTCGCCGAGCCGGATAGTCGCGCCGAGCGAGTCGAAGTGCTTCGCGCAGCGTCGTGTCGTCGACCGTGCCCATCATCAGCTGCTTGGACAGCGGCGGGCGGTCATACGGCGGCCTGGTTCTCCGCGCCGATCAGGGTCAGCGCGCCGGTATATCCCGGCTGGACCGCAGCTCCTCCGAGGTCCGCAACCCGGCCAGCCCGGCACCGACAACGACAATCCGCTCAGCCAGCCACCTGCAGACCTTCCGACCGCACGGCTGGCAGAATGCCGAGCATCGTACCGGCACGAGCCCGCCGAGGGCGGCACGCGGCGTCGACCCGGGTCCGCGCACGCCAGCTCCGGACAGCATCCGGGAGCGCCGACGCTGCCGCCCAGGCCGCGCGCCCGCTCGGCAATGCCGAACGGCAGCCGGCTCGCGAGCAGGGTTTGTCCCGCTAAACTGAAGCTGACGCGCGGGAGTCCGGTGCCGACCGGGCTGAGAGGGCGGCTGACGAGCCGCCGACCGCAGAACCTGATCCGGGTCATGCCGGCGAAGGGAGCGCACGATCAAGCGCAGCCGCTGCCGAGACCGCTGACGTCCTGGTCATCGGTGGCGGGGTGATCGGCCTGTCCATCGGCTGGCGCGCAGCCCAGCGCGGCCTGCGCGTGGTCGTCGCCGATCCCGCACCCGGTCACGGCGCCTCGCACGCCGCTGCCGGGATGCTGACTCCGGTCGCCGAGGCCGCCTACGCCGAGCGGGAGCTTTTCGACCTCGGCCGCGCCTCGCTGCAGCGCTATCCCGCCTTCGCCGCCGACCTCGGCGAGACGAGCGGGCTGCCGGTCGGCTTCCGGGCCACGGGCACGCTCCTGGTCGGCTACGACGCCGACGACATGGCGATGGTGGCCGAGCACGCGGCGCTGCGCGAGTCGTTCGGCGCCGTGAGCCAGCGGCTGACCGGCCGGGAGTGCCGCAAGGCCGAGCCGCTGCTCGGGCCGGCGATCGGCGGCGGGCTGCTCGTCGAAGACGACGCATCGGTCGATCCCAGGCTGCTCACCACGGCGCTGCGAGCGGCGCTGGTCAAGGCCGGCGCCTCGGTCGTCCAGGCCAGCGCGGCCCGGCTGCTGGTCCACGGCGGCCGCGCGGCGGGCGCCGAACTGGCCGACGGCACCGAGATCAGGGCCGGCCAGGTCGTGCTGGCGGCCGGCTGGGCCTCGGCACCAGGCTCGAAGGCCTGCCGCCCGAGGCCGTGCCGCCGTTGCGCCCGGTGAAGGGCCAGATCGTGCGGCTGCGGCCCACGCGGCGACCGTGGCGGCCGGCCTGCCGCCCACACTGCTCGGCCGGACGGTGCGGGGCATCGTCCAGGGTTCCTCGGTCTACCTGGTGCCGCGCGAAGACGGCGAGCTGGTCGTCGGCGCCACCCAGGAAGAGCTGGGCGCCGACACGACGGTGACCGCCGGCGGCGTGTGGCAGCTGCTGCGCGACGCCCGCGCCATCGTGCCGGGCATCACCGAGCTCGAGCTGGCCGAGGCGGTCGCCGGACTGCGGCCAGGCACCCCCGACAACGCCCCGGTACTGGGCCCGTGCGCGCTGCCCGGGCTGGTGCTGGCCACCGGCCACTTCCGCAGCGGCGTCCTGCTCGCGCCCGTCACCGCCGACGTCATCGTCGAGTACCTGACGACCGGGACCATGCCGAGACAGCTAGCGCGTTCCGGCCCGGACGGTTCCCCGCCCGGACCGGAGCCCGGCGAACGTGAACAGACCCAGGAATCAGACATGGACATAGTCGATCAACGGAGCACCGCATCAGGTGCCGGACGACATCTCGCTTGAACGAGCCGTTCAACTGATCTCGGCCGCAGCCCAGGGAATCGCGGTCGCGGTCAACGGCGAGGTGGTGCGCCGCCTGTCCTGGCCGGCACACCGCGCTCGCGGCCGGAGACCAGATCGAAGTGCTGACCGCCGTGCAGGGAGGCTGACGTGAGCCACGCTCACCGAAGACGCCCTGGTGATCGCCGGCGGAGAAGTTCGGCTCGCGCCTGATCATGGGCACCGGCGGCGCGCCCAGCCTGGACGTACTCGGAGCGGGCGCTGGCCGCGTCGGGCACCGAGCTGACGACCGTGGCCATGCGCCGCGTGGACCCGGCTTCCGGCGGCTCGGTGCTCGACCTGCTCACCGAGCTGGGCATCAGGGTGCTGCCGAACACCGCCGGCTGCTTCACCGCCGCCGAGGCGGTGCGGACGGCCAGGCTGGCCCGCGAGGCGCTCGGCACCGAGCTGGGTCAAGCTCGAGGTCATCGCCGACGAGGTGACGCTGCTGCCCGACCCGGTCGAGCTGCTGGACGCCGCCGAGCACCTGGTGGCGGACGGGTTCACCGTGCTCCCGTACACCAACGACGACCCGGTGCTCGCCCGGCGGCTTGAGCAGGCCGGGTGCGCGGCCGTCATGCCGCTCGGCGCGCCGATCGGGTCGGGTCTTGGCATCAGGAACCCGCACAACATCGAGCTGATGGTCGCGGGCGCCGGCGTGCCGGTGATCCTCGACGCCGGGATCGGCACCGCGAGCGACGCGGCACTGGCGATGGAGCTCGGGTGCGCCGCCGTGCTGCTCGCGACGGCGGTGACCAGGGCCCGCGACCCCGAGCTGATGGCGGCGGCGATGCGGTCGGCGGTCGTCGCCGGGCGGCTGGCCTACCGGGCGGGACGGATCCCGCGACGACGCTACGCCAGCCCTTCGTCACCCCCCGTGGACAGCTAGTTCGCCATTGCGTAACCGGCTCGGGCGGGGCATCGTACCCCTACACTGTTGCCGATGGATACCGCCCTTTCGCCACCTGTGGGCCAGCTGCTCGGCGGCCGGTACCACGTGGGGTCACGGATCGCGCGCGGTGGCATGGCGACGGTGTATCTCGGCACCGATACCCGGCTGGACCGCGTCGTAGCGCTCAAGATCGCGCATCCGGACCTGGCGGGCGATGCTGAGTTCGTACGGCGGTTCATCGGCGAGGCCCGGTCGGTGGCGCGGCTGTCGAGCCCCAACGTCGTCGGGGTCTACGACCAGGGCTCCGACGGCGGGCTGCACTACATCGCGATGGAGTACGTCGCGGGCCGCACGCTGCGCCAGTTCCTGATCGAGCGCGGCCGGCTCAGCGCCCGCGAGGCGCTCGACATCATGACCGGAGTGCTCAGCGGGCTGGCGGCGGCGCACCAGGCCGGCATCGCCCATCGAGACGTCAAGCCCGAGAACGTGCTGCTCACCCCGTCTGGTGAGGTCAAGGTCGCCGACTTCGGCCTGGCCAGGTCGGTCGCCGGGGCGGTGCAGACGAAGGGCGGCATGATCATCGGCACGGCCGCGTACCTGGCGCCCGAGCAGGTGACCGGCAGCAACTCGGACGCAAGGACCGACGTCTACGCGGCCGGCATCGTGCTCTTCGAACTGCTGACCGGGGCTCAGCCGCACACTGGCGACAGCCCGCTCGCGGTCGCGTACAAGCATGTCAACGAGGTCGTTCCGGCGCCATCGAGTCTTTTGCCAGGCATCTCGCCGACGCTCGACCGGCTCGTCGCGATGGCCACGAGCCGCGATCCTGACCTGCGCCCGCATAACGCCGGGCAGTTCCTCCGGGCGATCGACGAGATCAGGAACGGCCAGGCGGTAGCGGGGACAGCGCCCTACCGCAGCCCGGGGCAGTTCGCTCCTGAGCCGCTCGCTCCGGGGCAGTTCCCTCCGGGGCAGCTCGCTCCGGGGCAGTTTCCTTCGGGGCAGTTTCCTCCGGGGCAGCCTGGAGCACGGCACGCTCAGCCCGGGCAGGTGGACTCAGGTCAGCTCGGCGCCGATCCCTACGCCCCGACGCTGTATGGCACCGACGCCTATGGCGGCGATCTCTACAGTTCGGGACAGCCCTACGGCTCGGACCCCTATGCGTCCAGCCAGCCGGTCGCCGATCCGTACCAACCTGCCCCGCACGCACAGGACCAATACGGACCGGGCCAGCACGGACCAGGCCAGTACCCACAGGACCAGTACGGACCGGGCCAGTACGGACCGGGCCAGTACGCACCGGGGCCGCACGAGCAGGGCCAGTACGGACCGGGGCCGCACGAGCAGGGACCGCCCGCGCAGGGCTCGTACGGTCAGGTCACGCCCGCCGCGAACCCGTACTCTGCCAATCCCTACAGCTCGAATCCCTACGGCTCGGACCCTTACGGACAGGCCTCGGGTCCGCCAGCCCAGGATCTAGCCGGCCCGGAGGCGCCCGGCGCGACGAACCCAGGCGCGCACAGTTCCGGCCCGCACAGTTCCGGCCCGCACGCTGCAGGCCCGCACGGGGCCGGTCAGCAGGAGCCGGCCGCCACGCGAGCGGGCGCGGCGACCCTGACGGCTACGCAGGGCTGGACCGCGGGGCCGTCGGCGCGTCCGCGCTCCCGTCGCTGAGCCCGCAGTCGGCCGCGATGACCTCGCCGCCGAACCCGTCATCGGCGATCAACCACACCCTGGTCGTACCCGCAGGCACCGGCTTCGGCGACTACGCCGACAGCTCGGCCGGCCGTGGCGGCTATCCGGGCGCGCAAGGCCGCTACGGCGAAGGCCCTTACCAAAACGCGGCGTACCACGACGGGGCCTACGACGACTTGTACCGGGGCGGCTACGGTCGCCGCCAGTCACTCGCCCACCGGTCAGAACCGCTGCTCCAGCGGCTCCTCTTCGGCCGCCGATTGTGGTTCGCACTCGGCGGGGTCGTGGTGATCGCGGTCGCAGGCGGCCTCACCTGGTGGCTCAGCTCGGGCCAGTACACCAAGGTTCCCTCGCTGCGCGGGATGTCGGTGAGCGCTGCCAAGAGCAACCTGAACACGCTCGGCCTGAGCATGCGGCTCACCCATCCCGAGCACAGCCCGCTGCCGAAGGGCGAGATCATCTCGATCTCGCCCCGCCCAGGCTCCAAGGTCGCCGGCGGGTCGCAGGTCTCGCTCACAGTCTCGCTCGGACCGCTGATGATCCAGGTGCCAGACGTAACCGGTCAGCCGCTCGCCAACGCTCAGACGGCCCTGCGCCAGGCCCATCTGCGGCCGGGCAAGGTCTCCAAGGAGGTCTCGGGCACGGTGCCGGTCGGCGACGTGATCACGACGACCCCTGTCGCCTACACGAACTGGCCGCAGAGCAAGCCGGTCGGCATCACGATCAGCGAGGGTCCAGGGCTGGCCAGCTTCGTAGGCCAGCCGATCGACACCGCGCTCGCCACCGCGCAGCAGGGCGGGTTCACGATCAACCAGGTGCCGGACATCAAGAGCGACACTCCGGTCGGCACGATCACCAGCCAGTCGCCCCCGGCGAACACGCCCATCAGGCCGGGCGAGGTCGTCACGGTCCACGTCTCGCAGGGACCGCCGACCGTCAACGTGCCCGACGTCCGAGGGCTGTCGCTGCACGACGCGATCAAGGCGATGGAGCAGGCAGGTTTCCAGGTCACCGTGAACCCCATGGGTCCGGGCGATCGAGTCGGCAGCTATTCACCGACGACGCCGGAGCCCAAGGGCACAACCATCACTTTGAACGTAGGTCTGCTCAGCGGTCTGTGAGCGACTAGGCGGCCCGAGGCGACGGGTCAGAGTTCCGGACCCTCGCCTGGCTGCTCCTGGTAGGAGTAACGCTGCTCGCGCCACGGGTCGGCATTGTTGTGATAGCCGCGCTCTTCCCAGAAGCCACGCCGGTCGCAGTCCAGGTACTCGATCGCGCGCACCCATTTGACGCTCTTCCAGCCGTACCGTGACGGCACGACCAGCCGGACCGGGCTACCCTGCTCGGGGCCGAGTTCCCGGCCCTCGCGGTGGGTCGCGAGCAACGTGTCCGGCGCGGCGAAGACGTCGAGCGGCAGGTTAGCGCCGTAGCCGTAGTTGGCCCACACCATCACGTGCGTGGCGGTCGGCGCCGGCGGCGCTGCGCTGACCAGCTCGGCGGCCTGGACACCCGCCCAGGTGATCCCGAGCACGCTCAGCTTGGTCACGCAGTGGAAGTCGGCGATGACCTCGCAGCGCGGCAGCGAGCTGAAGCTCTCCCAGCTCCAGCTGCGCGACCCGCCGGACGCGGTAGTTCCGTAGACCTGCAGATCCCACTTCGCCGGGTCGAAGGATGGCACTGGCCCGTAGTGCATGACCGGCATGGCCGCCTGGACCCGCTGACCCGGTGGCAGCCGAGGGCGATCGCCGGACTCGGCAGGACGCCGCACGATCGGCGCGGCCAGCTCGCCGCTAGGAGGTCGCTGACCGGACGCACGGGGTGCGCCGAACCCTCGCCCGCCGACGTCGGGCTGCCTCATCTTCGGCCGACCTGTCCTTCCCGTCGCTGTTCACTGTAGCCATGCTGGTAGCGGGCACGGTCGCGTCGGCCGACGGCCGCGCGGGCGACATCCCGCAACCTGAGCAGCCATCCTGTCACCCAGTAGGAACGCCTTGATCAGCGACCGGTCATCGTCGCGCAATGTGAATGCGCTAGGCTACGCAGCGTGGCTCATGCGTACTGGTTCTTTTATGGCTATTCACCCGGCACGGGGGAGGTAGCCCGCTAGGTCCTGCGCAAACGCACCAGCGGCATGAATCTCCAAGCCCCCGGCCGAATGGCCGGGGGCTTTCGTCATTATGGAAAGCAGGAGGACGAGATGGTAATCGTGATGGCTCGCGAGGCAACACAGACCGATATCGACTCAGTCGTCACGCTAGTCAGAGGCGCCGGAGGCGAAGCCTTCGTCAGCCGGGGCGTGTCGCGAACGATTATCGGGCTGGTTGGAGACGTCGACCACTTCGGATCACTGAACCTGCGCAGCCACGCCGGCGTCAGCGACGTCATGCGGATCTCCGTGCCTTACAAGCTGGTCAGCCGCGAGCATCACCGCGAGCGGTCGGTGATCTCGGTCGGCGGCGTGCCCATCGGGCCGAGCACGATGACGCTGATCGCCGGGCCGTGCAGCGTGGAGACCCCGGAGCAGACGCTGACCTCTGCCCAGATGGCCAGGGCTGCCGGGGCGTCTTTGCTGCGCGGCGGCGCGTTTAAGCCGCGTACGTCACCGTACGCGTTTCAAGGACTTGGCGAGGCAGGGCTGAAGATCCTGGCCGAGGTCAGGACCGAGGTTGGGCTGCCGATTGTCACCGAGGTGGTCGATCCAGCCGACGTGGATCTCGTCTGCTCGTATGCCGACATGCTGCAGGTCGGCACCCGGAACATGCAGAATTTCGCGTTGCTCCAGGCGGTCGGCTCGGCGGGCAAGCCAGTCATGCTGAAGCGCGGGATGAATGCGACGATCGAGGAATGGCTGATGGCCGCCGAGTACATCGCCCAGCGCGGCAACCTCGACATCGTGCTCTGCGAGCGCGGGATCCGCACGTTCGAGACGGCGACCCGCAACACGCTCGACATCAGCGCCGTCCCGGTGGCCCAGCGGCTGTCGCACCTTCCGGTCATCATCGACCCGTCGCACTCGGGCGGACGCCGGGATCTCGTCCTGCCGCTGAGCCGGGCCGCCATCGCAGTCGGGGCCGACGGGGTGATCGTGGATGTGCACCCTGAGCCGGCCAAGGCACTCTGCGACGGTGACCAGGCACTGACCGGCGAGGACATCGGTGAGCTCGCGGACCTCATGCGGACGATGCCCAAGCTTCTCGGGAGGACGCTGGCGACGGTGCCCGAGCCCGCGACGGTCGCCGCCCTCTGAGCCGCTTGTCAGCCGGGGCGGTACTCCTGTGCCGCCCCGGCGAGCTCGGCGGCGAGCTCGTCGACGTCCAGCCTGGCCTCGATCTTGTGCAGGTCGGCGACCCTGGCGCGAGTCTCCACCTGCTTAGGCAGCAGCAGCGAGCAGCAGTCCTCGTCGGGGAGCTGGGACAGGTCAAGCGTGCTGATCCGGCGCGCCTCGGCTATGATCTCGGTCTTGTCCAGGCCGATCAGCGGCCGCAGGATCGGCAGCGTGACCGCCTCGTCGAGCGCCGTGATGTTGGTCAGCGTCTGGCTGCTGACCTGCCCGAGCGAGTCGCCTGTCACCAGCGCCGTCGCGCGGACCCTGGCCGCCATCGCCTCGGCGGTCTTGAGCATCAGCCGTCGCTGCGCCATGATCTGCAGCCGGCCAGAGCCGGACGAGGCGAGCCGCTGCTGCGCCTTGCCGAACGCGACCACGAAGAGCCGTGACCCGCGCTGGTACTTGTCGAGCTGCCGGACCAGGCCGTAAGCCTTGTAGACCGACTCAGGCCCGGTCAGCGGCATGCCGGAGAAATGCAGGAAGCTGCAGTACAGCCCCCGGCGCATCATCCGGTAGCCGGCGACCGGCGAGTCGATGCCGCCCGACATCAGCACCAGGCCACGGCCGCTCATCCCGACCGGCAGCCCGCCCTGGCCGGCGAGACCGTCGGTGTAGACGAAGACTTCCGACTGGTCGACCTCCAGATGGATGGTGAAGTCGGGATGCTTGAGATTCACCGGGTTGCCGTAGCGCTCGCGCACCTGCGTGCCGATCACGATCGCCAGCTCTGACGACCTCATCGGGAAGCGCTTGTCCCGGCGCTTGGGCCGCACCGCGAACGAGCCGGTCCGCCCGGCCGCGAGCTGAGTCGCGGCTTCGATAGCGGTGTCCGGGTCCTTGGCGATCCGAGCTGCCCGGCAGACGCGGACGACCCCCATCACGGCCAGCATGCGCTCGGCGATCTGGTCGGCGGCCGCCTCCAGCACCAGGGCGCCTCCGTCGGGCACCTCCGGGTTCAGCACGATCACGCCGTCCCGCTGCCACAACCGCACGCCGATGCCGAGGTCGGCAACCGCCAGCCGGATGTTGTTCTGCAGCAGCCGCTCGAACTGCTGCCTGTTCCCGCCCTTGAGCACGATCTCGCCAAGCTTCAGCAGCACGCAGGGCTCGCTCGCGATGCTGACAGCTGATTCGGAAAGCGCGGTCATGGGCAAAGCGGTCATGTCTAAAGTCTGACAGGTCTTGGCCATGCTCAGGCCCATCTGCGCAGGCCCGCAAGCCGGCCGGACCCTCCCCCCGCCGGTGTATTTCCAAGCTATGTGCGGTACCTCCTGCCCCGCGGCACGGTGGCCGGAACCCGCGTTCCCAGCTTTCGCAGCAGCATCAACCGCAGCCATCGCCCAAGCCCAGCACCGGTGGCTGACGGGTGGCCCGCCCCTGTCAGGGCAGCTGGGGCGGACGGCCCGACCCAGTCAGTGCGGCTGTTGCGGGTGGCCCGACCCTGTCAGGGTGGCTGGGGCGGGCTGAAGCCGACTCGGCAGCGGGGCAGCGTCCGCCCGACCGAGCCGAACAGCAGCATGACCCCACTTACTGCTGTAAGCCCCCGATCCCGAACAGCAGCATGGTCCTACTTGCTGTCGTCCTGATGACAGCAAGTAGCACCATGCTGCTCACTGCCACCGACGGCTAACAGCAGTAGGTAGGCACTTACTGTTGCAGACCCTCGACCTGGCCCGTGCGGGTGAGCCGGGCGGGGTGAGCCGGGCGGGGTGAACCGGACGAGGTGAACCGGACGGCCCCGCGACCGCTGTGCGTGGCCGGTGTCCGCCCTGCCGGTGCTGGCCCTGCCGGTGTTGGCCCTGATCGCGCTGGCCCTGATCGGGCTGGCCCTGATCGGGCTGGCTCTGCTTGGGCGACGCGGTCGAGGTCATCTTGTCTCGGCTGCCCTGGCATTGTCAGCCGAGCCTTCTCGGCCCGCGCTCCCGTGCGACTGTGCCGTCACCCGGGCGCGGATCGCTGGCAGCACGACCGTCAGCGCGTCGCTGAGCGCATCGACGTCGGTCTCGGGCAGGTCGGTCAGGAGCTTCGCGATCAGGCGGGCGTTGCGCTGGCGGCGCGCCGCGAGCGCATCCTTGCCGTCGTCGGTCAGTTTCACCAGCGCCGCCCGCCCATCCGACGGGTCGGACTCGCGCTTGACCAGTCCGCGCTGCTCAAGGCGCTGCACCAGTTGCGTCATCGAAGGCTGCGATACACCCTCGGCGGCGGCGAGCGTCGTGATTCGCTGCGGCCCTAGCTGGGCAAGGGACCCAAGAGTCGCGACGGCCGTCAGGCTGAGATCACGGTTACCCGACAGCCCCCGGATCACCAGGGCTACCAGATCGAGCAGGTCGTTGGCTGACCGGTCTAGGTCCATGTCTTATTTATATAATAGACCTATGCATCTGGCAAATCTGGGGGGTAGTCGTCCGATGGTCCCCTATCCGACCTCGCTCCACCCGGGAGATGACCAGAGTGTCACCGGACTGCCCATCACCGGACTGCCCATCATCGGACTGCCCATCACCGAACTGCACAGAGCAGGCGGTTGTCGCCGCGCTGCCAGAGCGTCCCGATCTGGGCGAAGCCCGCCGCACGGAGCGCGTCGACGTGCGTGGCGAGCCGGCCAGACGGCGAGCCGTGGTGGTCGGACTGGGTGAGCCTGCGATCGCGCTCGGCCACGAGGTCGGCCAGCTCCGGGGCGGCCTGAATGGCTGCCCACCAGGCCGACCAGTCTTCGGGGTGACCATCGGGGGTGCGGCGGCGTTCCTCTCGTTCGACGACGGCCTTGCCGAGGCGGACGAGGGTGGGAGCGGATTTCTCGTCTTCCCTGAGGTGGTCTCCATTCAAGAGCACGCCGCCTGGACGCAAGATGGTGGCCAGTTCCCCGTACATCGCGGCCAGGGCCGACGGCGCGAGCCAGTGCAGAGCGGTCGTGCTGACGGCCGCATCCGCCTGTCGCTCCAGGCCAAGGCGGACCGACCAGCCGGGCTGGGCGAGGTCGAGCTCGGTGAAGCGGAGTTCGCCAGGCTGACCGGTCCGGGAGGCACGGCCCAGGGCGAGCAGGAGGGGGTCAGCGTCTACGGCGACGACGGTGGCGCCTGGTAGCTGCCTGAGCAGCCGGACAGACAGCGAGCCCGGACCGCAGCCGAGGTCGACCACGAGCGGGTCGGGCCGGGCGGCGGATTCGGCGACGGCGTCGATGAGGACGGTGAAGCGTTCCTCCCGGTCGGGCATATAGACCTCTTGCTGGGCGTCCCAGCGGTCGATCCAGGATCTTGCTGCCGATGCGTCGAGGGTTTGGGTCATGACCTGCACGCTCCCGTAACTGGCTACTATGCTTTAGACGGTTATAAGCCTAGAGAAGCAGGACGTAACTGGTCAAGTGAACTTCAGCAGTCACCTCGACGCCGTCGTGATCGTCGCCGTCGAACTGGTCAACACGCTCACTCCCGGGCAGGCGCACGGTCGCGATTACCTGCCGCCCGACGACCAGGGCCTGGCAGCTCTGGCTACGGCCGCGCTGCGAGCGGGCCGGCCCGACACGCGCCAGGTCTCCCCCGCCGAGGCGAGCGCGCTCGGTGATTTCGCGTGGGCGCTGCGGCTGGTGTTCGACGATGTCAGCACTGGACGGCTCGACCGGGCTGCCGAGCAGGTCAACACGCTGCTCGCGGAGACCGGGGCGCGCCCGATGCTGGACAAGCACGACGGAGAGCCGTGGCACCTGCACTTCCACGGGGCTCAGGATTCGCTGGTGACCGGGTGGGCGGCGGGCTGCGCAACGGGTCTGGCTGTAGTGCTCGGCAGCGATCTGCACGGCCGACTCGGCCTCTGCACTGCTGACCGCTGCGACCGCGTTTACGTCGATACCTCGAAGAACGGCACGCGGCGGTTCTGCTCGACCGCCTGCCAGAACCGGGTCAAGGCGGCGGCATTCAGGGCACGGCGGTCCTGACTCGCGCGACGGCGGGTACGGGCTCGATTTCGGGCGAGCCTTGCGGATGACTGGCCGCGCCGCTCGTCCTGAAAGCATCTCGCCCGGCGAACGAGTGCCTTGTCGCCGGGCGAGTCGCGCTGCTGGTCTGCTGAATTATCTGGGTTATCCGAAAAAGATCTCGGCTTCGGCGTAGCGCTCCGGCGGGACCAACTTGAGCTCCAAGCACGGCCTCGGCGATCGGTACCCGCACGATGCTGGTGCCGCGCAGGGCGACCATGACCCCGGACGCGCCCTCGGCGACGGCGCGGATCGCGTGGATGCCGAACCTGGTCGCGAGCACGCGGTCGAAGGCGGTGGGGGTGCCGCCGCGCTGGGTGTGCCCGAGTACCGTCGCGCGGGCTTCCTTGCCCGTGCGACGCTCGATCTCCTCGGCCAGGAACTGGCCGATGCCGCCTAGCCTGGCATGCCCGAACGCGTCGAGCTTCGCGTCCTCGACGGCGCCGCCGGACTTCTGGTGCGCGCCTTCGGCAACGACGACGATCGGGGCGTACCGCTCCTGGAACCGCTGCTCGACGTAGTCGCAGACGTCGTCGATGTCGAACGGATGCTCGGGAATCAGGATGACGTTCGCCCCGCCTGCGAGACCGGCGTGCAGCGCGATCCAGCCGGCACTGCGGCCCATCACCTCGACGATCAGCGCTCGATGATGGCTCTCGGCCGTCGTGTGCAGCCGGTCGATCGCCTCGGTCGCGATATTCACCGCGGTGTCGAAGCCGAAGGTGTAGTCGGTCGCGCCCAGGTCGTTGTCGATGGTCTTCGGCACGCCGACCACCCGGACGCCGGACTCCGCCAGACGGCTGGCGACGCCGAGGGTGTCCTCGCCGCCGATGGCGATCAGCGCGTCTACATCCAGGCTGGCCAGGTTCTCGGTGATCCGCTCGAGGCCGGTCTTGCCGTCCTTGGCGGCCGACTCCCCCAGGGGATTGGTGCGCGACGATCCGAGGATCGTGCCACCGCGCGGGAGTATGCCCCGCACGGCCTGGACGTCCAGCGGCTGGGTGTCCGCTTCGAGAGGTCCGCGCCACCCGTCCTTGAATCCGACAAACTCGCATCCGTGGTCAGCCGCACCGGTGCGGACGATCGCGCGAATCACGGCGTTCAGCCCGGGACAGTCCCCGCCTCCGGTCAGGACTCCGACCCGCATTTGCGTCTCCTTCCATAGCGCCCACTCGATTACGTGACTGTGTTGGCAAACACCGCCGTACTGTCAGTCGCCCGTCACACTAGTCCCCATGAGCGTCCTCGCGATCAACGCCGGCACGACCGGCGTCACGGCCCTTATCGTTGCCCAGGACGGCGGAGTTCTGAGCCGCGGCTACTCGGAGTTCAAGCAGTATTTTCCTGAGCCGGGGTGGGTGGAGCAGGAGCCGCAGGACATCTGGGATGCCACGCTGACGGCCTGCAAGAACGCGCTGGAGGAGTACCAGGCGAGCGGGGCTGGTGGTGGGCCGGTCACGTGCGTGGGGCTCACGAACCAGCGCGAGACGGCGGTGCTGTGGGGCCGCGAGTCGCTCGCGGCGCCGCATCGGGCAATCGTCTGGCAGGACCGGCGGACGGCCAGGATCTGCGCCGAGTTGCGGGAAGCCGGCCACGAGAGCCGGGTGAGCGAGGTCACCGGGCTGCGCCTCGATCCGTATTTCACCGGCACGAAACTGACCTGGCTGGCTGCACACGCACCCGAGGTCTGGGCCGGGGTGCGCGAAGGGTCGGTCGCGGTCGGGACGGTCGACTCGTACCTGATCGCCCGGCTCACCGGCGGGAAACGGCATGTCACCGATGCGTCTAACGCGTCGAGGACACTGTTGTTCGACCTCGAAGCTGGACGGTGGTCGCAAGAGCTGTGCGAGCTGCTCGGGGTGCCAGTCGCCGCCCTGCCGACTGTGGTGCCTTCGACTGGCGTGGTCGGGACAACGGACCCGGCGTCGTTTCTTGGTCTCTCGGTGCCTATCGGCGGGATCGCCGGCGACCAGCAGGCTGCGCTGTTCGGCCAGGCCTGCTATACACCGGGGTCGGCGAAGTGCACGTACGGAACCGGCTCGTTCGTCCTGTCGAACACTGGGTCGCAGGTCGTCAGGTCTTCTGCCGGGCTGCTGTCCACCGTGGCCTGGATGGACGCGCAAGGTGCGCTGACCTATGCGCTCGAGGGTTCGGTGTTCGTCACTGGCGCGGCGATCCAGTGGCTGCGGGACGGGCTTGGAATCATCGATACGGCGGCTGAGAGCGAGACCCTCGCGCGGTCGGTCGATGACTCGGGCGGAGTTGTGTTCGTGCCTGCGCTGACTGGCCTTGGCGCACCCGACTGGGATCCGCACGCCCGGGGGGCCATCTTCGGCCTCACGCGCGGCTCCACCCGCGCTCACCTGGCCCGGGCGGCTCTGGAGGCGATCGCGTTCGAGGTACGAGATGTGGTCGACGTCATGCTGACCGAAGCGGCGGTGCGCGGGGCGGGGGCGGGGCCGGGTGCGGCGGGGCCGGGGCCGGCGCGGGCGGCGGGGGCGGGGGCGGAGCGGCCGGGGGCGTTGCGGGTCGACGGCGGGGCGGCGGCTAACAACCTGCTCATGCAACTCCAGGCCGATCAGCTCCAGGCGCCGGTCGAGCGACCGGTGGTGGCGGAAACCACGGCACTGGGCGCGGGCTTCCTGGCCGGCCTGGCCACGGGAGTGTGGTCATCTACCAGCGAGCTCGCCGCCACCTGGCAGCTCGACCGCCGCTTCGATCCAGGCCCGCGAGACGAGTCCGGTCACCGGCAGTGGCGCGAGGCCGTGCGCCGCTCGCTGAACTGGGCCAGATGAAGCCAGCCGGCGCAGGCTCGGCCGGGCTCAGCCGACTCAGGCTCAGCGGGCTCAGCCGGCGCAGGGGGCCAGCCTGGCGCTGGCTCAGCAGTATGTGCCTACCTGCTGCTGTCAACGCGGCGGTTCTAACAGCACCATGGTCCTACCTACCGTCGTCCTGATGACAGCAAGTAGGACCTTGGTGCTGACGATCGATGGTCCCCAACAGCAGCAAGTGGGAACATACTGCTGTAAGTCCCGAGCTTGGCCAAAGCCAAGCCACCCGAAGGCTAGCGAGAAGTCCGGACGCGCGGTCCGCCGCGAAGAAAAGGACTAATCGTGCCTTTCAGGCCGATTTCTCCTGCGGCTGGGCGAGGTCATCGTTCAGGTCAGTCGCGTCGGCCGAGCGAGCAGCACCGCCACCAGCCCCAGCCCCAGCTTCAACCCCAGCCCCAGCCCCAGCCCCAGCCCCTCCTGGCTGCTTCGAGCCCGCCACCCGCGACTTATGCCGCTGCGCGTACTCGTCGACGTACTCCTGCCCCGATAGCTTCATGATCTGGTAGATGATCTCGTCGGTCACGGCCCGAAGGACGATCCGGTCGTTCTCCAGCCCGTAGTAGCGAGCGAAGTCCAGCGGCGCCCCGAACCGCACCCCAGGACGAATACGCAGGCGAGGCGCGATCCGCCCAGGCGGCTGGAACTCGAATCCCCCGATCATCGCGCACGGAATCACCGGCACCCGCGCCTCCAGCGCGAGCCGCGCCACCCCGGTCTTGCCACGGAACAGCCGCCCGTCAGGCGTCCGGGTCCCTTCCGGATAGATCCCGAGCAAGTTCCCGGAGGCGAGCACCCGCAACCCAGTAGCGAGCGCCCGCTCGCTCGCCTCCCCGCCGGATCGATCAACCGGAATCTGCCCGAGCCCGCTGAAGAACACCCTGCTGAACAGACCCTTGATCCCGCGCCCGGTGAAGTACTCCGCCTTGGCAAGAAACACCACCTTGCGCGGCAGCGGCAGCGGCGCGAAGAAGTGGTCGGAGAACGAGAGGTGGTTGCTCGCGATGATCGCCGGGCCGGTGCGCGGCACGTAGCGGGTCCCCTCGGCCCAGGGCCTGAATACGAGCCGCAGAATTGGGGCCAGGATCGCCTTGACCACCCAGTAGAACATCAGCCCATGATTCCACGCCGAGGTCTTCCTGCGAACAGCCCGCGCAGGGTAATCCACGCAGCAGCACCGCCGAGGATGTTGCCAACATGCGACGATTCGGGAATAGAGCTCTTTAGTCGCTTGCGGAAGGAACGGACCATGCCAGTACTGCCAGGCGCCGAGGCGTACAGCCACTCAGGTGGCAAGACCGGCGTGCTGCTCTGCCACGGGTTCACCGGGTCACCCCAGTCCCTGCGCCCGTGGGCGGAGTTCCTTGCCGCCCACGACCTCACGGTCAGCCTGCCGAGACTGCCAGGTCACGGGACGACGTGGCAGGAGATGGCCCGCACCAGGTGGGAAGATTGGTACGCCGAGGTCGACCGCTCTTTCGACGAGCTGCGCGCGGCCACGGACGAGATCTTCGTCATGGGCCTGTCGATGGGCGGGTGCCTCGCGCTGCGACTCGCCGAGCTCCGCGGCACCGCGGTCAGCGGGCTAGTCCTGGTGAATCCGTCGGTGACCGCCGAGACGAAGCTGTTCTTGCTGGCGCCAGTGCTTAAGCTGGTACTGCCGTCGCTCAAAGGCGTGGCAAGCGACATCAAGAAAGCAGGCAGTACCGAGCTCGGCTACGACCGGGTGCCAGTCAAGGCAGCAGCCACGCTGCCCGGGCTATGGAAGATCACGACCAGCCATCTAGACCAAGTCAGCCAGCCCGTGCTGGTGTACCGGAGCGCAACTGATCATGTGGTGGGCCCTGCCAACGTCGAGATCCTGCGGCGCGCGCTGCCCGCTGACCGGCTGGAGATCCGGGAGTGCCCAGACAGCTATCACGTCGCGACGCTCGACAACGACGCCGAGACGATCTTCGCAGGAAGCCTGGATTTCGTTCGTTCCCACGAGTCTGCGGGAAAGGAATGACAGGATGGATCGATATCCGCCGCAGGCACGACTAAGCATGATCAGGCAACGATGCGGGGGGCGCACGTGGGGCGCGACGTAGGTAGGGACGACAGCCGAGATCAGGCCGCGTGGCGCGAACTCGTTGCCCGGCTTGAGTTTGCTGCGCCCGTCGATCCGGCCGACGCACCCTGGCCCGACCGGGAGAATCTCCGCGCCAGGGCACCGAGGACGAGCCCGACGCCGGACGACGTCTCGGAACTGACCGGCGACGCTCCGCCCCCCTCCGACGCGAGTTCCGTCAGCGAAGTCGACGCTGGCAGCGATCCGAAGGAAAAGACCGAGGGGGAACGCAGTCATGACCACCGGACTCCCGCCAATGGCAGGCGAGTGATCCGGCCGGCTGGCTTCCCCGTTTTTATCAGCCGGTTACCGAGCCACCAGCGCCCGACGACGAGAACCTCGATGCCCAGTGGAGCGGCGCCGCCCTCCCCCGGGCCCGCGCGACTACGCGCCGGATGATCCGCGCGCGGGCGACCTCGACGATCTTTATGACGACGACAATCGCTATATCCCGCCGCTGGTAGGGCCGCAGCCGAAGCTCGACCCGGTCGCCAAGGGCGCCTGGCTCGCGCTCTTCGGCGGTCCGACCTACCTGCTGATCGCCACGCTGCTCGACTGGGTGATCCCGGGCTGGGCCGCGCTAGCGTCGGTCGTCGCCTTCGTCTCCGGCTTCGTCATCCTGGTGATCAAGCTCGGCGATGGCCCGTCCAAGCGCGATGGCCCTGACCAGGGCGCGGTCATCTAAGGTTGGCTCGGCTTACCGCAGGCGCGCCAGGTCGGCCGCGCCGATCAGCCCGGCCTCAGGTCCGAGTTCGGCGAGCACGATCTCGGCGTGCGGCCTGAACTGCCGACCCGTCAGCCCGTTGTCGAAAGCCGCTCGCACCCGGCTCAGAAAGAGGTCTCCGGCATCCGACACGCCGCCACCGAGCACGAAGCAGCCGGGATCCAGGATCGCCGCCAGGTCGGCCATGCCTTCGCCGAGCCAGCGGCCGATGATCTCGAAGCACCGCAGCGCGGCGGCATCACCCTCGCGCGCGGCCGTCATCACCTCAGGACCGGTGATCCCTTCCGGCTTGCCACCCGCTAGCTGCAGCAACCGCACGGCCGCACCAGGTGAACGCCGCGCGAACTCCCGCGCCTCGGCCACCAGCGCGCTGCCGCTGGCGTACTGCTCCCAGCAGCCCCGGTTCCCGCAGCCGCAGAGTCTCCCGTCAGGGACGACCCGGTAGTGACCGGGCTCACCGGCCATGCCCCAGCGCCCACGGTAGACCTGGCCGTTCAGCACGATCCCGGCCCCGATACCGGTGCCGATCGTGATCAGCATGACGTGGTCGTGACCTCGGCCCGCGCCGAGCCTGGTCTCCGCCCAGGCCGCCGCGTTGGCGTCGTTCTCGACGACGACCGGCCTGCCGATTCGCTCTTCGACCTTGCGCGAGACTGGTTCCTCGCGCCAGGCGAGATTGGGCGCGAACATGACCGACGACCGACTCTCCTCGACGAAGCCGGCCGCCCCGATCCCGACGGCCTCGACCTCGTGCCTGGACAGCAGTTCCTTGATGGCGTCAGCCATCGCGTCGACCGTGCCTGCCGCGTTCGCGGCCGGCGTTGGCCGCCGCACCATCTCGACTATCGAGCCCTGCTCATCGACGACGCCAGCGGCGATCTTGGTTCCGCCGACATCAACTCCGATCGTCAGGCTCATGTTCAGCCTCTTTCGCTTGGTCAGGCTGGCGGCTGGGGTCCCGTTCGCCGACTTGGGGGTCGTGAGGTCGCCTGGGCGGTAGGACAGTATCGCGTCCAGGCCCTCCAGCGCATCGCGGGCGACGCCCACCAGAGCGTTGGCCGCTCCGGCCAGGACCGGGCCGGCCTGAGTCGCCGCTGCGCGGGCCCCGTTCAGTGCGTCGTCGCGGGCGGTGGCGGTCGCGCTGGTGCTGCTGCTGGTGGTACTGCTGGTGCTGGTGCTGGTGCCGCCTGCCTGGCTCTGCGTCTGCGCCTGTGCCTGGGCTTGCGCCATCCGCCGCGCGGCCCGGCAGATAGGACACCACGAGCACTCCGGTGCCTCATTCAGCGCGTCGGGCGACTCGGTGGTAGCCGTGGCCCAGATCTCTCCAGGGTCGCTCGGCTTGCCTCGGAACGCCTTCTTGACCTGGCCTCCGAACTCGTCCCGCATGCTCCGGGCGCCGGAGCGAATCAGCCAGCGCTGCACATCGTTGGCGAGATCGGCGGCGCGCTGCTCCCAGGAGTCGCCTGAGCCCGAACCTCCTCCGCCTGATCCAGTCGGCCGACGGCCTGACGGCTCGCTCATGACTGACCACCACTTCCGCCTGCACCTTGCTCGACGCGGGTGCGCAAGCCTTTCAGCGCAGTATCAATTATTGTCTTTTCGGCCCGGCGCTTGACCAGGCCAGGCATCGGCACCGCGAGCCCGACCGCCAGTTCGTACGTCACCTCGGTGCTCGTGCCCCGGCCGTCAGCCAGCCGGTACGCACCGGACATGTCCGAGATCATGCTGCCCCGCTCGACGAGTTCCCAGGTGACCTCGTCCTCGCCGTGCCAGCTGTAGCCGAGCAGGTAGCTGTCCTTGATGATCCCGGCGTCGAGTGCAAACCGCACCTGAGCCGGCCGTCCGTCGGCGTCGGCCTGCACTACCTCGGCTGACCGCACCCCCGATGCCCACTGCGGATAGGCGGCGAAATCGGCGATGACGGACATGATCTCCGACTTGGGCGCCTCGATCGTCGTCGTCGAGCTTGTCTTGTCGGCCATGCTCGGAGCGTACCGCTCCCCCAGATCAGCCCGAGCCGGGCGCGCTACCACTCCAGCACGTAGGGCGTGCCGCTGGCCCTGAAGTGCCCTACGTTGACACAGTGCGTGCGGCCGATGTCGACGCTGGTCACCAGCGGCTGGTGGACGTGCCCGAAGAGCAGGTAACGCGGCTGCGTGCGGCGCACCGCCTCGAGCAGGGCCGCACTGCCGCGCTCCATCCGCTCGGCCACGGTGTCGTAGAGCAGCTCGGGGATGTCCGGCGGGATGTGGGCGCAGAGCACGTCGACCGTCCCGACCGCCTCGACCTTCGCCGCGAACGCCTCGTCCTCGATCTCGTTCGGCGTCCGGTAGATCGTCCGCAGCCCGGCACCGACAAACCCGAAAATCAGCCCGCCGATCTCGACCCGCTCGCCGTCGAGCACCCGGTGCCCTGGCCTCAGATGCTCCGCCCACAGTCGCGGCACGTCCACGTTGCCGTAGGTGAGGTAGGCCGGCGTCGGCATCGCCTCGAACAACTCCGAGTACTGCTGCTGTACGGCCTCGTTGATCCTGGTCGCCGGGTCGCCCCCGATCGAGGCCCACAGCCGGGCGGAGAGCTGCCGCGCCGCGTCGAATTCCTGGGCGGTGCGCAGGCTGATGTACTCCTCCGCGTTGTCCACGCCGAACAGGTCGGCGAAGATGCCCTGGGAATGGTCGGCGTAATCGAGGAAAAGCAGGAGATCTCCGAGACAGATCAGCCCGTCGGCGCCGTCGCCTGCACGGCGCAGCGCATCACTTCTGCCGTGTACGTCGCTGACCACGTGGAGGCGCATTGACCAACAGTATGCAGATCCGCAGAGGTCATCCAGACCGCCCTGTGGTCTGGACGGGAGCCAATTCGGGGTACGGTCAGCTCGAAGTGCAGTTTTAGGAGGCCCGGTGCGCGAGTTCAGCATCCCTGCCCTGGCAGTAGTTCCGGCCACGGCGACCTTGACCGACGTCGTGTTCGAGACTGCGGCGGGCAGCCCTGATCAGGTCGTGCTCCGCAAGCAGGAGGCTGGCGGCCAGTGGTCAGACGTGCCCGCACGGCAGTTCGCCGACGACGTCCGCTCGCTCGCCCGAGGTCTCGCCGCTGCCGGCATCGTCCCAGGTGACCGGGTCGCACTGATGTCGCGCACCTGCTACGACTGGACGGTCATCGACTATGCGATCTGGACGATCGGCGCCGTCACGGTCCCGGTCTACGAGACCTCGTCAGCCGAGCAGGTGCAGTGGATCCTGTCGGACTCTGGTGCTGTCGCCGTCTTCGCCGAGACCGACCGGCACGCTTCGACCATCGATGGGGTCAGGGCCGGGCTGCCCGACCTCAAGCAGGTCTGGAAGCTAACCGAGCGCACCGAGCTTGCGGCCACCGGATCGGACATCAGCGCGGAGGCTCTGGCCGATCGGATGGACGGACGGTCGGCCCATGACCTTGCCACGATCATCTACACCTCGGGAACGACCGGCCGGCCGAAAGGCTGCGAGCTAACCCACGGCAACCTGCTGTCCGGCGCACGCAACGCTGTCCAGGGCGCGCTGACCGAGATCTTCGACATCGCGAACAGCTCGACCCTGCTCTTCCTGCCGCTCGCGCACTCGTTCGCGCGGATCATCGAGGTCGGCTGCCTGGAGTCGGGCGCGACGCTGATGCACTGGCCGGATTCCTCGACCGTCGCCCAGGGCCTGCCGGAAACCAGCCCGTCCTTCCTGCTCGCCGTCCCCCGGGTCTTCGAGAAGGTGTACAACTCGGCCCAGCAGCAGGCATCGGCGAGCGGAGCGAAGAGCAAGATCTTCAAGGCTGCCGCCGATACCGCGATCGCGTTCAGCAAGGCCCAGGCCGACGAGCCCGGCGCCGGGGCCGGGCTGCGCCTGCGCCACGGGCTGTTCGACCGGCTGGTGTACAGCAAGCTGCGGGCCGCCGTCGGCGGTCAGGTCAGGTACGCGGTGTCCGGCGGCGCGCCGCTCGGTGACCGGCTGGGCCATTTCTTCCGTGGTGCGGGTATCACTGTGCTGGAAGGCTACGGCCTGACCGAGACCTCGGCCGCCGCCGTCGTCAACCGGCCGAGCCGCAACAAGATCGGCACGGTAGGCCAGCCGCTCCCCGGCGTCAGCGTGCGGATCGCCGACGACGGCGAGATCCTCATCGCCGGGCCGATCGTGTTCCGTGGCTACTGGCACAACGAGGCAGCGACCGCCGAGGTACTAGACGCCGACGGCTGGCTGCACACCGGCGACATCGGCGCGCTGGACGACGAGGGCTTCCTCAGCGTGACCGGCCGCAAGAAGGAACTGATCGTCACCGCCGGCGGCAAGAACGTCGCTCCCGCCGTCCTCGAAGACAGGCTTCGCGCCCATCCCCTGATCAGCCAGACAATGGTCGTCGGCGACAACAGGCCGTTCATCGCGAGCCTGGTCACGCTGGACCCCGAGGCGCTCGACCACTGGAAGGCCCAGCACGGCAAGCCCGCCGACGCCACGGCAGCCGACCTAGCCGCCGACCCCGACCTGATCGCGGAGATCCAGGCCGCCGTGGACGACGCCAACAAGGCAGTATCCCGAGCCGAGTCGATCCGCAAGTTCACGGTCCTGGCCAGCGACTTCACCGAAGCCAGCGGCCACCTGACCCCCTCACTCAAGGTCAAGCGCAACATAGTCGCCAAGGACTACGCCGCCGAGATCGAAGCCCTCTACACCCAAACCCCACCCCCAACCAAGTAACCCCCACCCCGCCAACCCCACCCCGCACCCCTAACCCCCCGCCCCCCCCCGGACCCCCTGCACCCCGGCACCCCTAACACCCCGGACCCCCTGCACCCCGGCACCCCTAACACCCCGGCCCCCCGGACCCCCGGCACCCCGGCACCCCCGCACCCGGACCCCCGGCTCCCCGGACCCCGGCATCCCTGCACCCCGGACCCCGGGCATCCCTGCACCCCGGCATCCCTGCACCCCCGGACCCCGGCATCCCTGCACCCCGGACCCCCCGGACCCGGCATCCGGCACGGAATCGGGCCGTTTAGGTGCCGGTTCGCTGGCCGGTCCGCTGCAGGTCCGCTGGCAGGTCCACCGGCCGGTCTTAGGCCGGATCCATCAGCAGTAAGTCCCTACTTGCTGCTATTGCGGGAGGATGATCGACAGCACCATGGTCCTACTTACTGTCATCAGGACACAATGCCGCTTAGCTTAAGTTGATCTTGGTTTGGGGTGTGTTGGTTCGGGGTGCTGGGGGTGGTGGCGGGCATGATCGCTGGGCATGGCGGCTGATGGTGCGGCGGGTGGCGGTGGCGGGTGGCTGGCGGATCAGGTGTCCCTGGGGGTGCTGGCGTCGTGGGTGCCGCGTGATGCGGTTGATGAGGCGGTGGCGGCGGCGGGGCGGGGTGCGCTGCGGCGGGACGGGAAGCTGCCGCCGCATGTGATGGTGTATTTCGCGATGGCGCTGGCGTTGTTCGCTGATGATGACTATGAGGAGGTCGCGGCGCGGCTGGCGGGGACGCTGGCGGGGTGGGGGTGCTGGGATCCGGGGTGGGGGATGCCGACGTCGGGCGGGCTGACGCAGGCGCGGCAGCGGCTGGGGTGGGAGGTTCTGGCGGGGGTGCTGGAGCGGGTGGCGGTGCCGGTAGCGCAGGAGGTGACGGCGGGGGCGTTCCTGGGGCGGTGGCGGCTGATGGCGATCGACGGGACGGAGTGGGACGTCCCGGACACTGACCTGAATGCGGCGGAGTTCGGGTACCGGCGGGGCGGGAGCCAGGGGGTCCGGGCGGCGTTCCCGAAGGCGCGGCTGGTCACGATCACCGAGGTTGCCTCGCATGCGACGGTAGCGGCGGTGATCGGGGGGAAGGGGGCCGGGGAGCGGACGCTGGCCCGCAGCCTGTTCCCGGTGCTGGAAGAGGACTGGCTGCTGATCGCGGACCGGAATTTCTACGGGTGGGCGGACTGGCAGGCAGCCGCCGGCACGGGGGCGGCGCTGCTGTGGCGGGTCATCTCCACGGTGCGGCTGCCGGTGCTGCGGGACCTGCCCGACGGGTCGTACCTGACCGTGCTCATCGAGAGAGTGTCAGAAATTCTGTGCGGGGGGTGGTAGAAAGCAGTGTTTCCGCAGGCCACAGGGGGTGGCCGCGACCTTGGGGAGGTCAAGATGTCGATGCTAGAGGCTCCGGCGGGGGAAGTCGAGGATCTGGGAGGGGGGTCTTCGGCGGAGTCCGGCGCGATGGTGAGGGCGGCGGGGATCTGGTGCTGCCGGAGGATGTGGTGGCTGAGCTCGCGGGGCGGCTGGCGGAGCGGGCGAGGTCCGGGGGCCGGCGGCGCTGACCGGGCCGGACGGGCTTTTGTCGGGGATCATCGGGCAGGTGCTGCAGGCGGGGCTGGCGGCTGAGCTGGAGGCGCACCTGGACGGGGCGAGGACGGGAACCGGCGGAACGGTTCCGAGCGTGAAGACGCTGAACACGGAGGTGGGGCCGGTGCGGGTCGCGGTGCCGCGGGACCGGGAGGGGTCGTTCGCGCCGGCGCTGGTGCCGAAGCAGGCGACGCGGTCGGACGGGCTGAACGCGGTGATCATCTCGCTTTACGCGAAGGGGATGAGCGTGCGGGACATCGCGCGGCACGTGCGGCAGACGACGGGGGTGGACCTGTCGCACGACACGGTCTCCCGGGTGACCGACGGCGCGCTGGAGGGGATGCGGGAGTGGCAGCACCGGCCGCTGGAGCCGTTCTACCCGGTGATCTACGTCGACGCGCTGGTCGCGAAGGTGCGGGACGGGTCGGCGGTGCGGAACAAGGCGGTGAACCTGGCGGTCGGGATCGACCCGGACGGCGCCAAGCGGGTGCTGGGGATCTGGGTCGCGCCGGGCGAGGGCGCCAAGGCGTGGGCGCAGGCGCTGGCGCAGCTGCGGAACCGGGGGCTGGAGGAGGTGCTGTTCGTCTGCTGCGACGGGCTGTCCGGGCTGGGCGACGAGATCACCGCGACCTGGCCGGGCACCACGGTGCAGACCTGCACGGTCCACCTGATCCGCCGGAGCCTGGGCTACGCGTCTTATAACGACCGCGAGGCGATCGCCCGGGCGCTGAAAGAGGTCTACACGGCGTGCGACGCCGACGCCGCCTATGCGGCGCTGGCGGATTTCCCGGGTACGCCGCTGGGCAGGAAGTACCCGGCGGCGGTGGCGGTCTGGGAGCGGGCCTGGGACCGGTTCACCCCGTTCCTGCAGTACGGGCCCGCGCTGCGCCGGGTGCTCTACACGACGAACGCGATCGAGTCGTTCAACCGGGAGATGCGCAAGGTCCTCAAGACGCGGACCCAGTTCCCGAACGACGACTCGGTGGCCAAGGCGCTGTGGCTGGCTATCGTGGACATCGAGGAAAAGCGCGCCGAGCAGCGCGCTAAGCAGGCCGGCAAGCCGAAGAACAAGCGCGACGGGGCGGCCCGGCTGATCGAGGGGCACGTCACCCAGGGCTGGCACGAGGCCTGGGGCGAGATGGTCGCGCTCTGGCCGGACCGGTTCGCCGACCGCATGTGAGGAACGGGGGTGCAGGATGCCGCTTCCGCCGAACGGCACGCCGGCCGGGAGCGTCCCGCTCGACGCCATCGACGCCGGGCAGATCGCCGGGCTGCTCGCCGAGGCCGCCGCGCTCGCGGCCGCGCTGGCCGGCCAGCCGGAGGCCGAGGACGCCTGCGCGGACGCCGCCCCGGACCGCGACGGCCTGGACGAGCTCCATATCGCGCTCGCTGTCGCCGCTGCCGACCTCGGCGACGCGATCGCCGAGCACACCGCCATCCTGCACCCCTGACCCCGGCCCGCCCGGAACCGCGCACCGCCCGCACGCACCCTGAGAGATAAACAGAGGAAAAGACACGGCGTGTCGCGCCCGCCCGTGATTACCGGCTGCTACATTTACGTCACGGAACGGCGACGCCGTCAGGCGGCCGGAAATGGCGAGAGATGGCAGCCAGCTTCGGCCGGAACGGGAAGAAAACCAGGACACGCAGCATCAGCCCTGGTAGAGCACAGTAAGCCCGGTCAGGCAAAGACCACAGGTAAACCGGGCGCAATAACTTCAGATAGCGCGGTTGAGAAAGACCGGATAAGCATCCGGAACCCGGCACGGAAAAATCCCGCGCACAAAATATCTGACACACTCCTCATCGACCCGAAGGTCAGGGACCAGGCCCGCCGCGCCGCGCTCATCGCCGCCGCCGGCCGGGACGAGGACCCGGACCCGGACATCGCGTGCCTGGCCCGGGTCATCGAGTACGACGTTCCCGGACGGGGCTCCGGGGAGCGGATCACCCTGGTCACCACCATCACCAGCCCCGCCCAGGCCACTGCGGCGGACCTGGCCGCCGCCTACCACCAGCGGTGGGAGCACGAGACCGGGAACGCCCAGCTCAAGACCACCTGCGCGGCCCCGGCCGGGTCCTGCGATCACGCAGCCCCGACATGGTCCGCCAGGAAATCTACGGCTACCTCCTGACCCACTACGCCATCAGCGCCCTCATCACCGCCGCCGCGACCAAGGCCGGCCTGGACCCCGGCCGGATCAGGTTCACCCGCACCGTCCGCATCATCCGCCGCCACGCCACGGCGGCCTTTCCCCCTGACCACCACCACGCCATCGTGCACCGCATCCAGGCCGACATCACCAGGACCCGCAACCTGGCCCCCGCCCGCCGCCACCGCACCAGCCCCCGCGCCATCAAAAGAGCACGCCACAACAGCTACCCCGTCAAGAAACCCGGCCAGGCCAGCAGCACCCGCCACACCGGACCACCCGCCATCCGGCTCCTGAACCCCCGACCCCCACCAAGATCAAACTAAGCTAAGGAAGCGCCGGAAAATAACGCGTAGTTTCGTGGATTGCGGCATCCTGTCGTGGTATGGGCGTGGTCATGGTGTCGCAGGAGATGCTGGCGGCGAAGTTCGAGTCGGTCTTCCCGCATCTGGATGAGCGGCAGCGGCGGCTGCTGATGGGGGCTGAGGCGCGGGCTCTGGGGCATGGCGGGATCCGGCTGGTGGCCCGGGCGGCCGGGGTCCGCGAGGCCACGGTGTCGCTGGGAGCTGCCGAGCTGGACTCGGGTGCTGAGCCGCTGGGCCGGGTGCGCCGTCCGGGCGGGGGCCGCAAGCGGGCCGCTGAGGTGGATCCGGGGCTGCGGCCGGCGCTTCTGGCTCTGGTGGAACCGCAGGAGCGGGGAGATCCGGTGTCGCCGCTGCGGTGGACGGCGAGGTCGACGCGGACGCTGGCGGCGGAGCTGACAGCCCAGGGGCACAGGGTCTCCGCTGATACCGTCGGCGAGCTGCTGCGGGCCGAGGGGTTCAGCCTGCAGGGCAACGCCAAGACCATCGAAGGTGCCCGGCATCCGGACCGGGACGCGCAGTTCCGTTACATCAGCGGGCAGGCCCGGGAGCACCAGGACGCCGGCGATCCGGTGATCAGCGTGGACACCAAGAAGAAGGAACTGGTGGGGGACTTCGCCAACGGCGGGAAGGAGTACCGGCCCAAGGGCAGCCCGGTTCTGGTGCGCACCCATGACTTCATGGACAAGGACCTGGGCAAGGTGATCCCCTACGGCGTCTATGACGTGGCGGCCAACGCCGGGTGGGTGAATGTCGGCACCGACCACGACACCGCGGCGTTCGCCGTGGAATCGATCCGCCGCTGGTGGAAGGCAATGGGCCAGGCCGCCTACCCGGCTGCCCGGCGGCTGCTGGTCACCGCTGATGCAGGAGGCTCGAACAGCTACCGCACTCGCGCGTGGAAGGCCGAGCTCGCCGCGTTCGCGCTGGAAACAGGGCTGGCGGTCACCGTCTGCCATTTCCCGCCAGGGACCTCGAAGTGGAACAAGATCGAGCACCGGCTGTTCTCCCACATCACGACGAACTGGCGAGGCAGGCCGCTGACCAGCCACGAGGTCATCGTGAACACCATCGCCGCTACCACCACCCGCACCGGGTTAACGGTACGCGCGGCGCTTGACCCCGGCAGTTACCCCGACGGGGTCAAGGTCAGCGACGGCCAGATGGCCGCCCTTCCCCTGGACCGGCACACCTGGCACGGCGACTGGAACTACACCCTGCGTCCCGAGCCGCCGGCACCACCGCCCCCGCCGGCACCACCCGCCCGCGAGCCCGAGCACCCGGACTGGGCGCACCCCGCCCTGACCGGCATGGCCGCCAGCGGACTGGAACCAGATGATCAGCGCGCTCGCGGTCCCCTACCAGGCCCAGCGCGACGCCGAGCTCTACGTCCGCCGCGGCGGGCCGCCCGGCCGCAAGCCAGCCGGCGGGCACCCGCCCGCACTCACCCTCACCGAGCAAGCCCTGGTCACCGTGCTGCGGCGGCGCTTCCGCACCCCCCAGCACGTCCTCGCCGTGCTCTTCGGAGTCGTCACCGGAACCATCGCCAGAGCAGAACGCCAGATCCGGCCGCTGCTAGACCAGCACGATCCCCCGATCGAACCCGCCGCCCCGATCAGAACCCTGAGCCGAGCTCTCCGCCTACGCCCGCGCACACAGAATCGACCTCACCCCGAAAGCCAAACCAGCGTGTTAATAATCTGCGCTTCCTAAGCGGCATTGCATCAGGACAGCAGTAAGTAGGACCATGGTGCTGTTGAACCCCGGGTGATTACAGCAGCATGGCCCTACCTGCTGCTCACCGACCTCAGCCGACCAGCTCGCCCGGGTGCGAGCGGCCTGTCAGGATAACGGTATGATTTTGCATATTTTTTATGATTTACGGCGTGCGCTTCGGGCGGCCTTCACGGCAAGGTAGGTGATGGCCGGATGAGAGCGCAGGCCGATCCACTGGGCGAAGCTACGGGAGAGTCAGGATCTGGGATAGGCGTTGGCAGACGAGAGTCCAGCGCCACTCCTGGTCGATCCATGCCTGGCCTTTGTCGCCCATCGTGGCGGCGGCGTCGGGGTCGTCGAGTAGCTGGACGATCCGTTCGGCCAGGTCAGCTACGTCGCTGCCGCGCACCACGTAGCCGGTCTCGCCTGGGAGGATCGCATCGGGAGCGCCGCCTGAGTCGCCGCCGATGACGGGGAGACCCATGGCGGAGGCTTCCAGGTAGACGATGCCGAGGCCCTCGACGTCCAGGCCGGCCCGCCGGGTGCGGCAGGGCATCGCGAAGATCGTTCCGCACGCGTAGTAGGCGGGCAGGTCAGCCCAGGGCACGGAGCCGGCGAAGATCACTGAGTCGGCCACGCCTTCCCGCCTCGCGAGCGCTCGCAACTTGCCCGCGTATGGGCCGTCGCCGACAATCAGCAGCACCGGCGCTGCCCGACCGGGGTCCAGGCCGACTGAACGGCCGACAACCGAAGGGCCGACAGCCCCAGGACCGGCAACCCCAAGGCCGGAAGCAGGACCCAGAGCCGAAAGACCGGAACCCCCAGGGCCGGACCCCGAAAGACCGGGAGCCCCAGGACCGGATACCGAAGGACCGGGAGCCGAAGGGCCGAAGGGTGAAGGGCCGGACGCTGGAGGAGCGGATACAGCAGGGGCGGATGCCGCAGGGGCGGGGGGCGAGGGGCGGGCGAGGGACGTGAGTACCTTTGGCCAGGCTCGGATCAGGGTGTCCTGGCCCTTGCGTGGTACTAGGCGGGAAACGCAGATCACGACAGGGATGCCCGGCTGCTATGCCGAGCTTGGCCTTGATCGCGTCGCGTTCCGCTCTGCCGGCGTCGGGGCGGAACGCCTCGTTGTCGACTCCGGGGGCGAGCCTCACCATTCTGGCGGCAGCGGCCGGAGACAACGCGCGCGCCAGCCTGATCCTGAAGTATTCCCCCAGGTAGGTCATGACGTCGACGGAGTTGCCGATTCGCTTCAGCAGCGCCCGCGCGCCTGGCAGGGCGGCCCAGCCTGCTTCGTGCCCGTGGGTCAGCGCGACGATGCGGCGTGCGCCTGCCGCGCGCAGTCCGGGAGCGAGCAGGCCCAGTGGCGCCGCCGCGCCGAAGAGGACGGTGTCGCACTCGTGCTCGGTCAGGATCGCCCGCGCTCGCTTCGCGACGCCGGGCACTGGGAGCATCAGCGAAGTCGGATGCCGCACGACGGGGAACGGCTGCCGGGCGTCGAACTCCGCCGCGCCCTCCCAGGCCGGGGCGTAGACGACCACCCCGCCGCCGTCGACCAGCCCGGTGGCCAGCGCGTGCACGAACGACTGAATCCCGCCGCTGCGCGGCGGGAAGTCGTTGGTGACGATCAGCACCTTCGCCATAGCGCCCCCAACCTTAGTCAACGCTGAACCCTACCCACGCACAGCGATCTACTACGTCCAGGTCTGCGGGCTACCGGAAACGCCTAGGCCACGCCACCGGGACTGACGTCCGCGAGGCGCGGCCTAGGCGTCTGCGCTGTGGTTCTCCTGGAGTGATCCCCTACGGCCGCACCGCGCCGTCGAGGGTCTCCATGTACCAGCCGGACAGCGCGACCTTCTCGACAAACGCACCCGGCGTGGGCGCGTCGATCAGATATCCGCCGCCGACGTACATGCCGACATGGCTGTCGCCGTTGAACCCGAGGATGTCGCCCGGCTCCAGGTTGGCCTCGGTGAACGCTCCGGACGCGGTGTGCAGTGACACCGGCTGGAGGTCGGCCATCTGGTCGTAGCTGACTCTCGGGATCGAGATCCCAGCGTGACCCCACGCCTCCATCATCAGACCCGAGCAGTCGAAGCCCGGCGAGGTGCAGGGACCGGTGCCGCCGTAAAAGTAGGGACAGCCGATCTGGGCGTACGCGAACTGGACGGCACTGTCGGCCTGCGTCCCGGTCGGACCCTTATACGGCGGCGGGTTGCCGCCTGATCCGCCCGAGCCACCGCCCGGTGCCACCTTGACCTTCTGAACTGGCGTCAGCTCGGCTAGGAGAGCTTCCTCCTGGCCTTGCAGTTTCTTCAGTTTCGACAGGCGCTTGCCAAGCGAGTGCTTGAGCTGCAGGATGCCGGTCTTGGTACGGCTCGCCGCTTGCTGCGCGGTAATGAGCTGACGGCTTGCCGCGAGATACTGGTTGATCTGCGCACTGTCCACCGCTGAGAGCTCGCCCAGGATGGACGACTGGTCCAGCACCTGCTGCGGCGAGTTCGAGGTGAGCAGTGTCAGCGGAGAGTCGATGCTGCCTTCTTCGTAGGCGACCGCCGCGATCCTGTCGATCTGGGCGTGCATCGCATCGAAGCTAGCGCGGTAGCGCTTCGTCTCCTTGTTCAGCAGCTTGAGCCGCTGGTTGGCCAGCGAGAGCTGCTGCTGCACCTCGTCGAACTGCTGGCCGAGCTTGCTCAGCTTGCTGTTCAGCGCGGACAACTCATGCTGAACCTCAGCCACGCTCGGCTGAGGAAAAGCTGCTGCGGAGCCGCCCATGGTAAGCAGCGCCCCCGCAGCGGTCAGGCTGGCTACGATCGCCGAGCTACGGGTGATGACTTTGTGAGCTGACAGCGGTCTACGCACGCGCCCGACATTAGTAAAGCTGAGGCTGCACATTCAACCACTTCGCGAACTCTCGCCTCATCGGAAGGTCGGCTCGTGCCAATCGCTCGCTGAGCGTGTTCTTCGCTGCACAGCGGGTCGTTTGGCTCAGGCGTTCGGGCCAGGCGTTCGGGCCAGCCGTTCGGGTCGGTGTCGTAAGCGAGCCGTACCGTAGCGTCGTGAGCATTCGGCAGCGCCTGCGACGACTGATGACCGCGCTCTGGCCGATCGGTCGCGAGCGCTGGCTTCGCCGTCGGCGCAAGGCCCGGCTGCGGAGCCGGGCTGCCGCCGGTCAGGGACGCCTGGCGGCCCAGTCGTACCAGCTCCCTGACCCGCTGCCCGACCGCCTGCCGCCAGGCCTGATCACCGGCGCCGACGTGGTTGTCGTCGACGTCGAGACGACGGGCTGGCTGGCGGACGCCGCGAGCATCACCGAGATCGGCGCGATCCGGCTGGCTAGCGACGGGCCGCCGGAGGAGTTCACGGCGCTGGTCAATCCTGGCCATCCGATCCCTGCGGCCATCACCGAGCTGACCGGCATTAGCGACGATATGGTCAGGCACGCTCCCCCGATTGGCGAGGTGCTGCCGAAATTCATCGAGTTCGCCAGCGGCTGCGTCATTGTCGCCCACAACGCGCCCTTCGACCTGGGGTTCCTGACCACCGCCTGCACCGAGAACGACGTGCTCTGGCCGTCGTGCGCGGTTATCGACACCGCCGTGCTCGCCCGGCTCGTGCTGCGTCCGGGCGAGGTCACCGACCACAAGCTCGCGACACTGGCCGACTACTTCGGCACCAGTTCCGGCTCGGCGCATCGCGCGCTAGCCGACGCCAAGACGGCGGCCGGCGTCCTGATCGGCCTGCTGTCGGTACTGGGCGCCCGATCGCGGGGTGGCCGCCGGGCACGAGGCGCCAGACCGATACGATGACGCGGCAGCAACGACGGATACTCCGCGGATCAAGGAGGCGGCGATGGTCACGGCGATCGTCCTGATCAAGGCCGATGTGTCGCGCATCCCCGAAACGGCGGAGGCCATCGCCGCGATCGACGGGGTCAGCGAGGTCTACTCGGTGACCGGCGAATTCGACCTCGTCGCGATGGTGCGGGTGCGTGCCCACGACGAACTAGGCGATGTCATCCCGGGCCGGATCAACCGGATCGACGGGGTAACGCACACCGAGACGCATATCGCCTTCCGCGCGTATTCACGGCACGACCTCGACGCCGCGTTCTCGATCGGCCTCTAGCCTCGGCTAGGCCAAGGCCGCCAGGCGCTGGCTGGCTTCGATCCAGCGGCCCAGGAGTGCGGCCGCCGCTCCCGAGTCGACGGCCTCAGCCGCCTTCGCGTAACCCTGCGCCAGGGTCTCGGGCAGCTCGGAGGCGGCTGGCGCTCCGGCGTCGGCAACCAGCGCGGCGGCCGCGTTCAGCAAAACTGTTTCTCTTACTGGCCCGGTCTCACCGGCGAGTACTGAGCGGACCACCCCGGCGTTGTGCGCGGGGTCTCCGCCCGCCAGATCCTGAGGCCGGCTCCTCGGAATGCCGATCTCGGCCGGATCGAAGCTCGTCGCGGTGACCTCGCCGTTCCGCACGATCCAGACCCGGGACGGGCCAGTCGTGGTCAGCTCGTCGAGTCCGTCGTCACCGTGGAACACCAGCGACGAGCATCCCCGCTGCGCCAGCACCGCCGAGAGCACCGGACCCATCCTGGGATCGGCGATCCCGACCGCCTGAGCCATGGTCCGCGCCGGGTTGGCGAGCGGGCCGAGGAAGTTGAACACCGTCGGCACCCCGAGCTCGCGGCGCGGCACCGAGGTGTGCCGGAAAGCCGGGTGGTAGTGCGCCGCGAAGAGGAACACCACGCCGGTCTCCTGCGCCAGCTTCTCCGTCGCGGCGGGCGGCAGGTCGATGACCACGCCCAAGGCTTCGAGCACGTCGGCGGTTCCGCAGTCCGACGACGCCGCCCGGTTGCCGTGCTTGGCCATCCGGGTGCCAGTGGCAGCGGCGACGATCGTGCCCATTGTCGAGATATTCACCGTCTTGGCCTGGTCACCGCCGGTGCCGACCAGATCGACCAGGCGACCGGGAATCGTCAGCGGCACCGCGTGGTCGAGCATCGTCTGCGCCATCGCCTCGACCTCGGCCGGCGTCTCGCCCTTCATCCGCATGGCGACCCCGAAGCCCACCATCTGAGCCGGGGTGGCGGCGCCCTCCATGATCTCGTTCATCGCCCACGCTGCCAGCGCTGGCGGCAGCGACTCACCCCTGACTAGCTGGCCGATGATGCCTGACCACGAAGCCTTGAGTTCCATGGCGGAAGCCTACGCGGGCGCGGCGGCTGAGTCGCCTGCGCGCTGACGCATCAGGCCGGCGAGCGCCTCGGCGAGCGCCGAAGGGTCGATCGGATGGCTGACCACGGCGTCGGCGCGGGACCACGTCGCGAGCCACCCGTCGTCGACGCGGCCGATGATCAGCAGCACCGGCGGGCAGTCGAAGACCTCGTCCTTGGCCTGCCGGCAGACGCCCATGCCGCCCGATGGCTGGGCCTCGCCATCGAGCACCATCACGTCGGCGCCGCCCGCGTCGAGCAGCCTGATCAGCGCGGGATGGGTGGCGACTTCGATGAGCTCGACCTCGGGGACGTCTGGTGCGGGCCGCTTCCCGATGGCAAGCCGGACCCGGGCGCGGGTGTCCGCGTCATGGCTATACACGACAACTTTCATAACTGGATGCTACCGACCTAGGGGGTCGCGGCGCGTTCGCCTACCGAGTGTCGTAATAATGGGCGCGTGACGACAGCACAAGAGGCTCGCGTGGTTCCGCGCACCCCCGCGAGCAGGCCGAACCTGGTCAGCGTCGGGACGATCGTATGGTTGTCATCCGAGCTGATGTTCTTCGCAGCGCTATTCGCGATGTACTTCACCATCAAATCGGTGGATACCGGTCTTGGCCTTCGCTGGCCAGACGCGCACCTGGACTATCCCCTGGCCACCACGAACACAATCGTGCTGATTTTGTCCAGTGTGACGTGCCAGCTCGGGGTCTTCGCGGTCGAGCGGGGTCAGATCAGGCGCCTCGGCTCGATCTTCGACGTGCGGCGGTGGGGCCTGCGGGAGTGGTACGTGCTGTCCTTCCTGATGGGCCTGTACTTCGTGCTCGGGCAGGGTTACGAGTACCTCGACCTCATCTTCAAGCAGCACCTGACGCTGTCGTCGAGCGCGTACGGCTCTGTGTTCTTCCTCACAACGGGATTCCACGGGCTGCACGTCTCCGGCGGTCTCGTGGCCTTCCTGTTCCTGCTCGGCCGCACCTACGCGGCGAAACGGTTCACCCACGAACAGCAGGTCAGCGCCATCGTCGTGTCGTACTACTGGCACTTCGTCGATGTCGTGTGGATCGGCCTGTTCACCACCATCTACCTGCTACCGCTGACCGGAAAATAGAGGCCGCAGTGACACCGATGACCGCCAGGCGACGGCACCCCGCAGCCGGATACGCCGTCGTGATGCTCGGGCTGCTGCTCACGGGCGTTGGCTACGCCGTCGTCACCCAGACTGGCGACGCCTCGGCTTCCGCGCCGAATATCAGCCAGCAGGCCCAGGTCGCCCAGGGCCGGGAGATCTTCAACCAGGAGTGCGCGACCTGCCACGGAGACTTCGCCCAGGGTAACCCGGGCATCGCGCCCAGCCTCATCGGCGTGGGCGCCGCAGCCGTGGACTTCCAGGTCAGCACCGGCCGCATGCCGGCCAAGGAGCCGGGCCCCGAGAACGACCGCAAGCCGCGGACGCTGAACCCGCAGCAGACGCACGCCGTCGCGGCTTACATTGCCTCCCTGGGCGGCGGACCAGCCATTCCCAGTTCGGCGGACGTCAGCCAGCGTGGCGCCAATCCCGGATTTGGCCAGCAGATCTTCGTGGCCAACTGCTCGCAGTGCCACAACTTCGTGGGCGCGGGTGGTGCGCTGACCGACGGCAAGTTCGCTCCGCCGCTGACCAAGTCCACGCCCACTCAGATCTTCGAAGCCATGCTGACCGGGCCTGAAGCCATGCCGGTCTTCAACGACACGACGATCACCCCGCAGCAAAAACGCGACATCATCGCCTACATCGTGCAGACCCGGACCGAGCCGAACCCGGGCGGCTTCAGCCTGGGCCGGGTCGGACCGGTGACCGAGGGTCTGGTGGCCTTCCTCGGGCTGCTGCTCTTCATGGTGTTCGCGGCCTTGTGGATCACTGCGAAGCACAGGAAGACTCCCAATGAGTGACACGAACGCCGACCACGAGCACGGCGACAACGGCGCCGAGGACCAGGTCCCCAGCGCACCGAACCGGGTCATCGGGACTCCGTCCCCGATCGAGTCCAGGAAGCTGCTCGCCGAGACGGCAGCAGGCGAGGCCGCAGGACGGCCCGAGGTCAAGCCCCGTGAGCTGCCCGCCGACCCGGAGGACCTGGACGACGCCAAGCGCGCCGAGAAGATCGTCGCCGCGTGCTTCCTGCTCGCGACGCTGACCGGGCTGGGATTCATCGCGGCCTACGTGATCTTCCAGGTCCACACGGTCGAGGACACCTTTCACTCGAACCTCGCGCTCGGCGCGACCCTGGGCGTGACCATGCTGCTGCTGGGCATCGGCGCCACCATCTGGGTCAGGCGGCTGATGCCGGATGTCGAGCTCACCGAGCAGCGCCACCCGATGCGCTCGGAAGAGGCCGACCGGCAGGCGTTCTCCGACACCTTCGAAGAGGGCGCGGACTCGAGCCAGTTCGTCAAGCGCCCGATCCTGCGCCGCACCCTGATCGCCGCTACGGTGCCGCTCGGCATCGCGCCGATCGTGCTGCTGCGCGACCTGGGACCGCTCCCCCGCACCAACCTCGACCACACGGTCTGGCGCGACGGCATGCGGCTGCTGACCTACGGTGCCAACACGCCGATCAGGCCGGGCGACTTCAGCTCGCCGGGCGGCATGATCACCGTGGTCCCCGACGGCTTCCAGGACAACTTCAACGCCCTCGCCAAGGCGGCGGTGATCATCATCAAGTTCGCCCCGGGCCAGATCGAGTTCACCACGAACAACAGTCCCGTGGACGGCAAGACGGTGCAGAACTGGACGGTCGACAACATCGTCGCCTACTCCAAGATCTGCACCCACGTCGGCTGTCCGGCCGCGCTGTACGAGCAGACCACGCATCACATCCTGTGCCCGTGCCACCAGTCGACGTTCGACGCGACACGGGGCGCGAAAGTCACCTTCGGCCCGGCGACCAGGCCGCTGCCGCAGCTCCCGATGACCGTGGACGCTGACGGCTTCCTGGTGGCCAGGAGTGACTTCACCGAACCAGTGGGCCCGAGTTTCTGGGAGCGGGGAAATTCGTCATGAGTATCGACAAGGCGCTGTCCGGTACAGGTAGCTGGCTGGACGAGAGGTTCCACGGCGCCAGAGGGGTCCGGGTTCTGCTCCGGAAGATCTTCCCCGACCACTGGACGTTCCTGCTTGGTGAGATCGCGCTGTACAGCTTTATCATCTTGCTGCTGACTGGTACGTTCCTCGCGCTGTTCTTCAAGCCGAGCATGAGCGACATCGTCTACCACGGCTCGTACCTGAAGCTCGACGGCGTGCACATGTCCGAGGCCTACGCCTCGACGCTGAACATCAGCTTCGACGTCCGCGGCGGCCTGCTGATGAGGCAGATTCACCACTGGGCCGCCGACCTCTTCGTCGCCGCGATCATGGTGCACATGATCCGCGTCTTCTTCACCGGCGCCTACCGCAAGCCGCGCGAGGTCAACTGGCTGATCGGCATCGTGCTCTTCACGCTGGCGCTGCTCGAGGGCCTGTTCGGCTACTCGCTGCCGGACGACCTGCTCTCGGGCGCCGGCCTGCGGATCACCCAGGGCGTGCTGCAGTCCATCCCGATCGTCGGCACGTACCTGTCGTTCTTCCTGTTCGGCGGCCAGTATCCGGGTACCGACATCATCCCGCGCATGTACATCCTGCACGTGCTGCTGCTGCCCGGGCTGTTCCTGGCGCTGATCGGCGCGCACTTGTTCATCATGTTCCATCAGAAGCACACCCAGATGCCGGGCAAGGGCCGCACGAACAAGAACGTGGTCGGCGCGCCCATGTACCCGTATTTCATGGCCAAGACCGGGGCGTTCTTCTTCTTCACGTTCGCCATCCTGGCGCTGGCGTCCACATTCGCCCAGATCAACCCGATCTGGCTCTACGGCCCGTACAACCCGCTCGCGATTTCGTCCGGCTCGCAGCCCGACTTCTACATGGGCTTCCTCGAAGGCTCGCTGCGCATCATGCCCGCCTGGCAATGGGTGGTATTCGGGCATACGTTCGCCTTCAACGTGTTCATCCCTGCCCTGGTACCGCTCGGGATTGTCATGACCGCAGCCGCAATGTGGCCATTTATCGAGCAATGGGTGACCGGAGATAGATCCGAGCACCACATCAACGACCGGCCGAGAAACGCGCCGACGAGGACAGCGCTCGGCATCGCGATGATCTCGTTCTACGGCGTGCTGTGGCTCGAAGGATCGAACGACATCCTGGCCGACCACTTCGACGTGCCGCTGTACACGATCACCGAGATCGCCAGAGTCGCGGTCTTCGCGGTCCCGGTTTTGGCCTACATCCTCACCAAGCGCGTCTGCCTCGGCCTGCAGCGCAAGGACGTGCACCTGCTCGAGCACGGAGTGGAGATCGGCATCATCAGGCAGCTCCCGAGCGGTGAATTCATCGAGGAGACCAGGCCGCTCGACGAGGACGAGCGGGCCAAGATCGCGCGGCCCGAGCCCATGGCCCTGCCTGCGGCTGAGAGCGAAGCTGACGAGGCAGTTCCTGCTCCGGGTATGCGAGGTGGCCTCGGCAGGGTTAAGGCCCGCCTGAACAAGGTCGTGACCGAGAGCGTGCCGATGAACGGCCACGGGCCCAATGGGCACGGACCGAACGGCCACGGGGCTCACCCCGACGAAGAGCACGCCGCGATCGGCTCAGGCCAGGACCACGACAGCTCCTCAGAGCACTGAACCAGACAAAGCGCGTGGCCCGGTTATCCGGGCCACGCGCTTTTGCTCGTTCAGCTGGCGGCGTCGTCGTGCCACAGCGGCTCGGGGATGTCGAGGCCGAGGTCCGCACCCCAGGTGTTGCGGTAGGCGACCTCGCCGACCGGGCGTCGGGCAGCGACACCCCAGCGTCCGGTCGGGTAGCCGAACGACACGCAGCACGACATCTGCCACCCGTGGCCAGAAGGCACGCCGAGGATCCGCAGCGTCTGCTCGGCGAACAGCCCCAGGATGGTCGTCAGAGCGCTCCCGACCCCTTCGGCTCGCGCGGCCAGCTGCGCGCTCCACACGGCCGGGTAGATCGAGCTGCCACTGGAGTCGTTCCTGGTGAAGGCCACGAGGTAGAGCGGAACCGTTTCAAAATGATCGGCGAGATGCTGGGCGGATCTGACGACCTTCAGCAGCGCCACGCTCGCCGGATCGTCCGGCTGCTCGTTGGCCCGCGCAATGCGCTCCGCGTAGGCCGTGGACCACAGCTGGGTCATGGCGTCCCGGTAGAGCGGCCCGAGCTGCGACTTGATGCCGGGATCGTCGACCAGCATGAAGCGCCAGTTCTGCGTGTTGCCGCCGCTCGGCGCCCTGATCGCCGCGTCCAGGATCCTGGCCTGGACGTCGGGCGGGATCGGGTCAGGCCTGACCCTGCGCATGGCTCGCGTAGTGTACAGAGCTTCGTAAACGTCCACATCAGCCGCCTGACAAGCCTGAAAAGCTCAAAATACCAGGGGGAACGCAGCGCCTCTAGTGCGCGTAACGGCCTCGGTAGTACTCGAACACGAAGCCGATCACACTGAGCAGCACGGCGAGCATCCCCATGAGGAAGAGCCACCACCCGACGGCCACTCCGACCGCTGCCAGCGCGGCGGCCAGTCCGACGAACAGCGGCCACCAGCTATGCGGGCTGAAGAAGCCCAGCTCGCCGGTGCCCTGCTCGACCTCGCCCTGCTGGTCGTCCTCCGGCCGCTGCGGCAGCCGCCGCCCGGTGAAGAGCACGTAGAAGCCGATCAGGAACGCCAGGGCCACGGCCAGCGCCAGCGCCGTGCTGCCGGTCGGGTCGTTGGACAGCGTCCAGTAGAAGATGTCGGCCACGCCGAAGAAGATCGCGCAGCCAAGGAAGAGCCAGCCTTCGACCCTCATCGGCTTATCTCCGCCATTCTCAGTAGTTCGTTTCTCGGGCGCTTGTTTCTCGGGCGCTTGTCAGATCTGGTGGTCAATGACCTGTTCCCATCCCGAGCGCCTTGCGTTCCTCCGGATCGCGCCCGGCGCGGATCTGGGGGTGATGCAGGTCGAAGGCCGGCCGCTCGGACCTGATGCGCGGAATCGAGGTGAAGTTGTGCCGTGGCGGCGGGCAGGACGTCGCCCACTCGAGCGAGTTGCTGAAGCCCCACGGGTCGTCGACTTCGACCTGCTTGCCGTGCTTCCAGGTCTTATACACGTTGTAGAAGAAGAAGAGGTTCGAGACGCCCAGGATAAAGGCGCCGACCGTCGAGATCTGGTTCAGCGTGGTCGCCAGATGCGGCAGGAACGCGTAATTCGCCGTCCGTCGTGGCTGACCCATCAGGCCGAGCCAGTGCTGGACGAGGAACGTCATGTTGAAGCCAATGAAGACGAACCAGAAGTGCCAGACTCCCAGCCGGTTGTCGAGCATCTTGCCGGTCCATTTCGGCCACCAGAAGTAGAAGCCGCCGAACATGCAGAAGACCACAGTGCCGAAGAGCACGTAGTGGAAGTGCGCGACAACGAAGTAGGTAGTCGCTGACCGCGAAGTCCAGCGGCGGCGAGGCCAGGATGACGCCGGTCAGACCGCCGAAAAGGAAGACGATCATGAAGCCGAGTATGAAAAGCATCGGCGTTTCGAGCGTGAGCTGGCCGCGCCAGATCGTGCCCAGCCAGTTGAAGAACTTCACGCCGGTCGGGATCGCGATCAGGTACGTCATGAACGAGAAGAAGGGCAGCAGCACCGCACCGGTGGTGAACATGTGGTGCGCCCACACCGTCATCGACAGGCCGGCGATAGCGATGGTAGCGGCCACCAGGCCCTTGTAGCCGAACAGCGGCTTGCGGCTGAAGACCGGGAGGACTTCGGTGGCGATGCCGAAGAACGGCAGCGCCACGATATAGACCTCGGGATGGCCGAAGAACCAGAAGAGGTGCTGCCACAAGATGGCGCCTCCGCTGGTGGAGTTGAACACCTGAGCGCCGAACTTGCGGTCGATCTCCAGCACGAGCAGCGCGGCGGCGAGCACCGGGAAGGCCAGCAGCACCAGGATCGAGGTCAGCAGCGCGTTCCAGGTGAAGATCGGCATCCGGAACATCGTCATGCCGGGCGCGCGCATGCAGAAGATCGTGGTGACGAAGTTGACACCGGACAAGATCGTGCCGAGGCCCGACAGGGTCAGGCCCATGATCCACATGTCGCCGCCGAGTCCCGGCGAGTACAGCGAACTGGTCAGCGGCGAGTAGGCGTACCAGCCGAAAGCCGCCGCGCCACCCGGGGTCAGGAAGCTGAGCAGCAGGATCAGGCCGCCGAACGCGAACATGTAGTAGCTGAGCAGGTTCATCCTCGGGAACGCGACATCAGGCGAGCCGATCTGCAACGGCATGATCTCGTTCGCGAACCCGACGAACAGCGGGGTCGCGAACAGCAGCAGCATGATCGTGCCGTGCATGGTGAAGAGCTCGTTGTACTGCTGGTCGGTGAGGAACGTGTTGTTCGGCTCGAAGAGCTGGGTCCGGATGAGCAGCGCCATCAGGCCGCCGATCAGGAAGAAGCCGAACGACGTGATCAGGTACAGGTGACCGATGATCTTGTGGTCGGTCGACGACAGCCAGTCGGCGAGGATCGAGCCCTTTTGGTAACCGGGCGGGGCCGCGACCGCGCCGTGCTGGTTCGCGACGTGTGTGGCGGTCACTGAACACCCCCGGAAGGTCTGCGCGTCTGCTGCTGATGGATCCACGTGCGGAACTGCGCGGGCGTGACGATCTTGATCCGGAACAGCATGCGGCTGTGGAAGACGCCGCAGAGTTCCGTGCACCGGCCGATGAAGGTGCCCGTCTTGTTCGCGGTGATCGCGAAGTGGTTCGCGAAGCCAGGCACCACGTCCCGCTTGAACTCGAACGGCACCACCCAGAAGGCGTGGATGACGTCGATCGAGGTCAGGTTGAACTTGACGGTCTCGTTCTCAGGGATCTCGAGCAACGGCAGGTGCTGCACCTTGGTCGTCGGGTTCCACATCTGGCCTTTCCTGTCACCGGTGCCGTGCTGCCGTCCGGGTGGTGCACCTTGAAGCCCGGGTACTGGAACTCCCAGCTCCACTGGAAGCCCGTCACGTTGACGGTCACATCCGGGTCTTGGGGATCCTGTCGATGTAGTTCTCGTCCCTGGCCGTGAAGTAGAACAGCACTCCGACCATGATGAACGGCAGCACCGTGTACAAGATCTCGATCGGCAGGTTGTAGCGGACCTGCTGCGGCAGCACATCGCCACGCTTGCGGTGGAAGATGATCGCCCAGAGGATGCCGCCCCACACCACGATGCCTACGGCCCAGGCCGCGATCCAGGAGCCCTGCCACATGTGCAGGATGACATCGCCCTGCTGAGTGACAGGCGGCAGGAAGCCCTGCCTGGTGAACGCGTTCGAGGTGCAGCCGGTCGTGAGCACAGTCAGCCCGACCAGCATGGTGGCCATGGATAGCCGACGCCGTGGCGGCCAGCGCCGTGCCCGACTTTGGCTCGTCCGCGCACGCGGAATCTCGTCCCCCGGGCGCGCGCGCCTGCGGCCTACGGTGCGGCTCAGGGTACTGCGGATGGAACTCACAGAATGCCTTCCCAGCGGCGGTTTGCCGGCGAGTCAAGCCGGGCTAGATTCTGTCCTACAGGCTGTCGTGCAAACAGTACAACGCCACCGCAGGTGGCCGCCCGCTGCCCCCGCCAGAAAAGGCGGTCGAGTATGGCCACCCCGCTGGGTGACTGCCGGAGGGTGCTCGGGGCAGCGGTCGCCGTAGGGTCGGAGGTATGGCGTACTTCGATGCCGCGTCGGCGGAGCCGATCGCGCCGGTCGCCCGGGCCGCGCTGCTCGCTGCGCTCGACGACGGATGGGCCGACCCCGCCCGGCTGCACCGCGAGGGCCGGCGGGCGCGACTGCTGCTCGACCAGGCGCGCGAGCAAGTCGCTGTGGTGCTGCGCTGCCGCGCTGACGAGGTCTCGTTCACCGGGTCAGGAACGCAAGCCGTCCACCAGGCGGTGCTCGGCGCCGTCCGGGCGCGCACCTCGGCGACTCGCGGACCTGGCCACGTCGTGGTCAGCGCCGTCGAGCATTCGAGCGTGCTCAACGCCACCGCCCTCGCCGAGGACGGAGGCACCGAGATCACGATCGCGGGCGTCGGGCAGGACGGACGGGTCGACCTGGATGCCTTCACAGTTGCGCTGGGCCAGGGGCGGACGGTGCTGGCGTGCTTGCAGTCGGCCAACCATGAGGTAGGCACCATCCAGCCGGTCGAGGACGCCGCCGCCCAGTGCGCGGCGGCCCGGGTGCCGCTGTTCGTCGACGCGTCGGCGGCGGCAGGCCGGATGCCGGTCCCCGACGGGTGGTCGCTGCTCGCCGCCAGCGGGCACAAGTGGGGCGGCCCTCCGGGCGTCGGCCTGCTGGCCGTGCGCAAGGCCGTCCGCTGGCGGAGTCCGCTCCCCGCCGACAACCGCGAAAGCCAGCGAGTCCCTGGCTTCCCGAACCTGCCCGCGATCATCGCGGCGGCCGCGTCGCTGGAGGCGGCGCAGGCCGATCGGGAGGCAGCCGACAAGGCACTGCGATCCCTGACGGCACTTATCAGAGACCGGGTGACTGCGGTGGTACCGGACACCGTCGTGCACGGCGACCCGGTTGCCCGCCTGCCGCACATCGTGACGTTCTCGTGCCTGTACCTGGACGGCGAGGCGATGGTGATCGAACTGGACAAGGCAGGGTTCTCGGTCTCGTCAGGCAGCGCCTGCGCCTCGGATACCGAGCAGCCAAGTCACGTACTGGCGGCCATGGGCGCACTGACCCACGGAAATGTCAGAGTTTCGCTGCCACGGGGTACGACGCAAGAGTCGGTTCACGCTTTCCTCGCGGTGTTGCCGGATATCGTGAGCCGACTGCGCGGTACTGTCGGCCGCGTGACGCAGGTCTGACGAGCATGGTCGTCTGGGAGGTGACCGGTGCAAGGCTCGCACGGCGCGGAGCAGGCCGGGCTCACGCACACGCCGGCGCTCACCATCGACGCGCTCGGCAAGAAGTGCCCCCTGCCGATCATCCTGCTCGCCCAGCGAATAGGTGAGGTCCCCATCGGCCGCGTGGTCGAGGTCCTCGCCGACGACCCGGCCACGAAAACCGACGTCCCGGCCTGGTGCGGCCTGAAGTCCCACGAGTTCCTCGGCACGGCCGACCTAACCCCCACCCCAGGCTGGTCCTACCGAATCCGCCGCAGCTACTAGCCCGGCAGATTCGCTAGAAGGGCCGCTGCAGCCCGGAGCGGTCAGCGCCGCTGAGGCGTGACAGCAGTACGACCCTACTTGCTGCTGTTCCTGGGCCATACCGGACAGCACCATGGTCCTACTTACTGCTGTCAGGACGACAGTAAGTAGGACCATGCTGTCGTCGGATCCCGGGAAATCCGGGGTGGGACGGCGGTGGGTTCCGGGTTGGGGATGGGCTCCGTGATCAAGGCTGGCCTGGCCGAGCCGGGGCAGTGTGATCGTGCAGCGCTCAATGGGTCAGCTGGGGCTGGCGCTGTCGGGGTCTATGGTGGCGAACCTGCCGGCGAATCGCGGATCGTCCTCCCACCAGAGCTTCGGCCGGTCCACTGGCTGGCTCTCGGAGGGCGCGTCCGTAGCGCACCGCCCAGCGTCCGCCGACGCCGCCGAAGTGACGGTCGCAGCTCCCGCTAGACCGCTTGCACTCGACGCAGCGGCGCTGGGGGGTGCGGCGTCGAGGGCTGGGGCGGCACTGGAAAGCAGTGCTTCGGCGGCGTCCAGTTCGGCGTCGACCAGGCGGGCCTCGGATTCGTCTTCTCTGATCATGGCGATCAGGATGGCCGCGAGGAATGGCAGGCCGATGATGTCGCCTAGCACCCAGAGCGCGCCGCCGCCGAGCACTTGGTCCGAGGCTAGCGACGGTCCCCATGGCCGGGCGAGCGCGTGGTAGTAGCTGCCGGCGATCAGGCTGCGGTCCGCGATGACCGAGAGCCCGAGCGCGGCGTCGCCGACGACCTCGGCGGCGGTTACCCAGAGCGCCACGAGATACGGGTACTGCCTCGGGACCGGATCGACCCGCAGCAAGGTCCAGAAGAACACCAGCCCGGGCAGCACCAGCGCGAGGTACGTCACCTCACGGACCGCCGTGGATTGGAATCCGGCGGCGAACCACGGCGAGAAGTACAGCACGAATGGCGTGAGCACCAGCACCAGCGCGGTGATCAGCGGGAACGTCACCACTCGCGCGACTCGCCCGGTCACTGCGGCCTGGATGCGCGGGCCGGACGTCGGCAGCGCCGCAATGGCCAGCGAGATCGGCCGTCCCAGCATGAGAAAAAGGGGCACCCCGAGCAGCAGCACGACGGTCTGCAGCGCGCGGACGTAGAACAGCACCGGCCAGTACACGGCCAGGAACGAACTCGTCGCGACGAACGCCAGGCCAAGCCCGCCCGCGCAGAATGCCACGATCCGACCCGCCGGCCAGGTCTCCCCCGACTGCCTGACCCGGCGGACCGCCAGCAGGTAGCTCCCGCCCGCGAGCACGAGAGCGGCTAGCGCGATCGGGTCGATCGTCCATTCGGTCAGACCGCGAACGAGCGTCAGTTCCGGCGGGCCGTGATATCCCGACGCGAGCCGGCCAGCAGAGTCGAGGGCGATGGCGGCAAGCATGCCTGTCACGCTACCAACCCGGGTCGCGAGCCCTGGCACGATGGCGTTATGACACAAAGCGATCAGCCTATGGTCATCGGGCTGCACCACGTCCAGCTCGCCATCCCCGCCGGATCAGAGGACGCGTGCCGCCGGTTCTGGGGTGACGTCGTCGGCATGACCGAAGTCACCAAGCCCGACGCGCTAGCAGGCCGAGGCGGCTGCTGGTTCAGGAGCGGCACCTTCGAGCTCCATCTCGGCGTCGAAGCGGACTTCAGCCCGGCGCGCAAGGCTCATCCGGGCATCCTGGTCAGCGGGCTATCTGACCTAGCCGCCAGACTCGACGCGGCCGGGGTTACCGTCACCTGGGACGACGCGCTTCCTGGCGTTGACCGATTCCACGCGAGCGATCCCTTCGGGAACCGGCTCGAGTTCCTGGGGCAGTCAGCCAGCTAGCGGACGTGCTCGGAGATCTCCGCAGCGGCCTGCGCACCGTAGGCCATGGCGAACCTCTCGGCCAGCGATCCGGCGCTCATGACGTACTCCTGCGTCCCGGTCGTCTCGAGCGCGTGCACGGCGATGATGTTGCCAAGCTGGGCAGCTCGCTCCAGGCCAAGGCCCCACGAGACCGCCGCGAGGAATCCAGACCGGAAGGCGTCACCGGCCCCGGTCGGCTCCTGAGGCTTGACGTCGGGGACCGCCGGTACCAGGATCGGCTCCTCCCCGGCCCGGTCGATCCGCGCGCCGCTGCCGCCCAGGGTCGTCACCTGGACGCCCACGTGCTCGGTCAGCTCGGCGACGTCCCAGCCCGTCTTGTGCATAGTGAGGGTCGCCTCGTACTCGTTGCAGAACAAGTAGTCGGCCCCCTCCATCAAGGTCTTGACCTGGTCGCCGTCCATCCTGGCTAGCTGCCAGGAGGTGTCGGCCGCGAAGGGGATCTGGCTGGCGACGCAACTCTTGGTAAAGGCCAGCATGGCGTCAGGGTCGCTGGCGCCGATCAGCACGAGGTCGACCTGACCTGCCAGCTCGCCGAGGTCGATGCTCCGGTCCTCGGTCATCGCCCCTGGGTAGAACGACGCGATCTGATTCATGTCCACATCGGTAGTGCCCACGAACCTGGCGGTGTGCTGATGCTCGGAGACCCGGACGCCGCCGGTGTCGACCCCGTGCTGCTGTAGCCAGTCACGGTATTCGCCGAAGTCGTCGCCGACCGTGCCGACGAGCAGCGGACGCAGGCCAAGGCAGCCGAGACCGAAGGCGATGTTAGCCGCGACACCGCCGCGCCGGATCGAGAGCGTGTCGACCAGGAAAGACAGCGCGATCGTGTCCAGCTTGTCCGGCATCAGCTGATCGACAAACTTGCCCGGGAACGTCATCAGGTGGTCGGTCGCGATCGAACCAGTCACAGCTATGCGCACGGCGGTCCTTCTGACGATACGGAACCGCTAGTAAGCAAAGGCCCAGAGCGAAAAGGCACTGATGGCCTGCGAGCTGCCTGGCGGCACGGGAGCACATGAGAAGCCTAAGTCAGGCGGCTAAGCCTACCTAGAGGTACCCCCGAAGCCTCGCCGACATCGCTGGCCACCAGCGCCATGGGCTGGTAAGGCTTGCGCCGCGCCGCGAAAACTTCCTTTAGTGGAAGGAGTCCCCGCAGGCGCAGGACCCACCCGCGTTCGGGTTCTCGATCGTGAAGCCCTGCTTGCTGATCGTGTCGACGAAGTCGATGGTGGCACCCATCAGGTAAGGGGCGCTCATCTTGTCCATCACGACTCCGACGGCGCCGAAGGTGCTGACGATGTCGCCGTCCATCTCGCGCTCGTCGAAATACAGCTGGTAGCGCAGGCCAGAACAGCCACCGGGCTGCACGGCGATCCGCAGCCTCAGGTCGTCGCGCCCCTCCTGGGTCAGCAGATCACCGACCTTGGCTGCCGCCACCTCGGTGAGGACGACACCCTGAGTCGTCACATCATTCTGAACTGTCATGTAGATAGCTCCCGCAGTCAGCGACCACGCGCGACGCGCGGTCATCGTCGATCACACCAACGATATGCCCACCTCACTCATTCCATGTCTACCCGGCCCGCCCAACTTGTTCTGCGGCGCAGGTCGCGGTCGCCGCCAGGCCAGTCTCATCGCGCCTCCGCGAGGCCGGTGACCTGGTCCGCACCCAATGAACTCAGGGCAAACAGGCGGCGTATCCTGTGGGTATCGTCAAACCGACGATAAGTATGCTATCGTCAAAGCGACGAAAACTTTTGGGCAAAGTGAGGATTGTATGTCCGGATCAGCAAGCCAGCTCACCGTCGCGCGGCCGGCAGATCTAGCCACAGGTACCTCCTCCGAGCCCGGCCGCCAGATTCCGCTCCTGGTGCTCGGTGCCGGAGCCGATCCGAGGTCCGAGCGCGGCGTCGACTGCACGGGCGCGCTGCCCGCGTCCTCGGACCCCGACCTGGTCCGGCGCGCTGAGCAGGCGCGGGCCGCGCTCGGCGACCGGGCCTTCGTGCTCGGACATCACTACCAGCGCGACGAGGTGATCAGGTTCGCCGACGTCACCGGCGACTCGTTCAAGCTCGCCAAGGACGCGGCGGCCAAGCCCGGGGCGGAGTTCGTCGTGTTCTGCGGCGTGCATTTCATGGCCGAGTCAGCCGACATCCTGACCTCGGAGGCGCAGCGTGTCATCCTGCCCGACCTGGCAGCCGGCTGCTCGATGGCCGACATGGCGACCTACAACCAGGTCGAAGAGTGCTGGGAGAGCCTGGAGGACCTAGGAGTCGCCGACGACGTCGTGCCCGTCACCTACATGAACTCCTCAGCCGACATCAAGGCGTTCACCGGCAGGCACGGGGGCACGGTCTGCACGTCGTCCAACGCCAAGCGGGCACTGACCTGGGCACTCTCCAGGGGCAGCAAGGTGCTCTTCCTGCCCGACCAGCATCTAGGCCGCAACACCGCCGTGCTGGACCTTGGCCTGCGCACCGACGACTGCGTCGTCTGGGACCCGCGCAGGCCGAACGGGGGTCTCGACCCCGAGGCATTGCGCAACGCCACGATGATCCTCTGGAAGGGGCACTGCTCGGTGCACGGCCGGTTCCGCGCCGAAAATGTTGCCGAAGCGCGTCGCCGGATCCCCGGCGTGAACGTGATAGCGCACCCCGAATGCGTGCATGACGTGGTGCTTGCCGCCGACTACATCGGCTCCACCGAGAAGATCATCTCGACCATCGAGCACGCCCCGGCCGGGTCAGCCTGGGCGGTCGGCACCGAGCTGAACCTCGTGCAGCGCCTCGCGGACAACAATCCGGACAAGACGGTCGTGTTCCTGGACAAGACGGTCTGCTACTGCTCGACCATGAACCGGATCGACCTGCCGCACCTGGTGTGGGCCATGGAGTCGCTGGTCGACGGCCACGTCGTCAACCAGATCACCGTCGACCCGCAGACGGCCAGCGAGGCCAAGACGGCCCTAGACCAGATGCTCGCGCTCCCCTAGAGCGCTACAGCCCGGGGGCTCCCCACACCGGGAACCACCGGGCGAGGTCGGACTCGATCTTCAGGTCGTTGCCGAGCACGCCCCGGATGCGCAGCTCGGTCGCGTTGTCACGGCGCTCACCGGACTGCGGCGCGAACGGGTAGAACGTGCCCCTCTTGTACAGGTACACCAGCCCGAGCCGCCCCGAGCTGGACCCCGCCCGAGCGCTCGTGTCCCGGAAGCCGAGGATCGTGCAGAGCAGCTGAGGCCCGAACCCGCCGATTTCCAGCGACGAATTCACCGCATGCAGGTCGGTGACCAGGCCCTCGATGTCGTCGGCCGCGTGCGTGCAGACCACCCACGTGAAGCCGTACGAGTCGGCGCTGACGCTGATCGGGGTCTTGTTCTCCCCCATGCTCAGCAGGTCAGTGACGTCCTTCTCGATGTCAGAGAACGCCTTGCCCTCGACCGCGCGAAAGCACACCGACCCGACTCCGGTCGGCACGAAGTCGGTTGCCGCCTGCAGCGTGATCGCGGCCGACGGCAGCGCGAACAGCTGATCCAGGTTCGGCGGAACGGGCTTGGTCCGCCCAAGCAGCGTATCGAGCAGTCCCACTGTCTCCTGCACCCCTAACGGCTGCTCAGCTGCTTCGAGATCTCGTCCAGGGCCGCCAGCCGCTTCTCCAGGCTCGGGTGCGTGGAGAAGATGTTCGACAGGCTCACCCCGGCCCCTCGCGCCGACAGCGCCGGAGCGAAGTAAAAGGCGTTCAGCGGCTCGGCTGACCGCAGGTCCCTGGTCGGGATCCGCGACATCTCACCGCTCACCTTCACCAGGGCGCTCGCCAGCGCCGACGGCTGGCCGGTCAGCAGGGCGCCGGACCGGTCGGCGGACAGCTCCCGGTACCGCGACAGCAGCCTGATCAGCAGGAAGCTGATCGCGTACACCACGATGCCGACCAGCATGACGACGAGGACCACGGGGATCGTGTTCTGATCGCCGCCGCCTCCGCCCCGGCGGTCACGACCGCCGCCACCGCCGAAGAGCTCGGAGTAGAACGCGAACCTGACCAGCAGGCCGGCCATGATGCCGAGGAACGACGCGATCGTCATGACCGCGACGTCCTTGTGCGCGACGTGCGACATCTCATGGGCCAGCACGCCTTCGAGCTCGTTGCGATCGAGTCGCCTCAGCAGCCCCTGCGTCACGCAGAGCACGGCGACCTTGCTGCTCCGCCCGGTCGCGAACGCGTTCGGCATGTCGGCGGGCGCGATCGCCACTCTCGGCTTGGGCATGTCGGCCAGCGCGCAGAGCCGGTCGATCACCCCGTGCAGTTCGGGCGCCTGCTGCGGCGTCACTTCCCGGGCGCCGGCGGTCGCGAGCGCGATCTTGTCCGACCAGTAGAACGAGCCAAACGAGACGGCTACGGCGACCGCGACGGCGAAGAAAATGATCCCGCCGTTGCTGACGTTCGTGAACCGGGTCAGCAGCAAGACGATGACCAGGATGAACGCAGTGAAGACCAGACCGAGCAGGAACATGGTCGCGCCCATCCGCGCGATCAGGCCCCGGTCGGTCGCGTAGCGGGTTTTAGCCATCAGTGCCGCCTCCGTTTCACTCCAGCAGCCGTGCGAACCTACTTACTTCATTACATCCCACGTCAGCCTATGGTCGGCTCAACGCAGGCTCTTAGTTAGCTCAGTGCAGCCTTCGAACGGGCAGCCTTCGAACGGGCAGCCTCCGAACGGGCCGCCTCCGACGGTGCAGGCAGAATCCACAGCTGCACGTCCACGTTTTGACTGGCCTCGCGACATCACCGGCCAACTCCCCGTAAATCCGACCCGCACTCCCGTTTGCCCCGACGGGTACGCGGCTCGCCCCTGGCGACTGCTCGCCACTACAACCTTTTGCTAAACTAATCCCTCCCCGCAACTGCCGCTGTCTAGGCCGCTCACGGCGCACCTACTCGTCAAAAGTCGTGGGCAGGCTGGCCGATAGCGTCATCACATTGCGGGTGTTTGCCAACCCAGCCTGCCCACGACCTGCGAACTCATCCTGGTATCAACCCGCCATCGGTCAGCAGATCGTGCACTTCCTCGATCGTCGCGCCCTCGCGCGGAAGAATCAGGTCCGAAGGCTCGATCGCGTCCGGGGCCAGTGCCTCACCAACCTCCCTGGCCCTCTGGAGGAGCACGTGCAGCGCTTCGGCGAACGCGGCCTCGTCCTGCTTGTCCACGGCCGCTTCGAGGGCGACGTCGAGCTGGTTCAGCTCGTCGGCAGCTCCGTCCGGCAACCGAAGCTGGCCCTCGCCCATGATCCTGATGATCACTGACCCTCCCCAGAGTTCGGCTGCTGCGCTGGGAAGCTGGTCGATCCGCCAGGAACGGCGTCCTGCACCTGCCCGCCGCTGTCTAGCTGCTTAGGCGCGCTGCCGGCGGAGAGCTCGGCCCTCATCCTGGCCAGCTCGCTGTCGACGCTGCCGCTAGCGCCCATCCGGTCAAGCTCAGCCTGAATGTCGTCACTCGGCGTCCCGCCGAGCGCGTCGTTCAGCGCACCTGAAGCCATCAGCTCGTCGATCGCACCGGCCCGCGCCTGCATCTGCGCGGTCTTGTCCTCGGCGCGCTGGATCGCCAGGCCGACATCGCTCATCTCTTCGGAGATACCGGTAAAGACCTCGTTGATCCGGGTGGTCGCCTCGGCCGCGGTGTAGGTCGCCTTGATGGTCTCCTTCCTGACCCGGAAGGCGTCCACCTTGGCCTGCAGCCGCTGCGAGGCAGCCGTCAGCTTCTCCTCTTCGCCCTGCAGCGACGAGTACTGCGTCTGCAAGTCGGCCAGCTGCGACTGGACGCCGGCCTTGCGGGTCAGCGCCTCCCTCGCCAGGTCCTCACGACCAGCGGCAAGGGCGTCCCGCGCCTGGCGGTCCAGCTTGTCCTGCTGCTGCTGCACCTGGTTCATCTGCAACTCAACCCGCTTGCGCGACGTCGCGACATCAGCGACCCCGCGCCGCACCTTTTGCAACAATTCGAGCTGAGTTGTATAGGAATAATCCAGGGTTTCCCGTGGATCTTCATACTTGTCCAGGGCCTTATTAGCCTTGGCCCTGAAGATCGTCGAAACCCTCTTCATCACGCCCATAAGCGCGGCCCATCCCCTCGTCCTGGTCGCCCGCTGCAACACCGAGGCTGGTGCCGCCCCGCGGCCGTTTGGTGCAGCAACGGAGATCTTCCGCAGATGCCGGATTCCCAGCCTATGACCTACTGGCTAGCGCGTCATCCAGGCAGCCTGACAATGCACGGTACCCGCTGTGTCAAACCTCCAATCCACCCCTTCCCCCACCCTCCGCCCACCCGCGACCGCACCCGGAAGGACCTTCGCCGCAACTGAGCGCTGACACGACGGCGGAGTTCCGTCGTTGCGGTGGCGCTAGTCGTGGAGGTCTTACCGGGCTTGCGCGGCCGGGCAACCCCAGAAATGGGCAAAATCTCCCATAGCGGCCGTCCGATCCGCTCCGGCGTCAACTCTCAACCCCGACTTGAGGCCCAGCAAACTCACAACGACCGTGCCCCAGCACCAGCAAACTCACAACGACGGGCCAGGTGGGTCGGCGGGGCGTGCGCGGGGCGCGGGTTTTGCGCGGGGCGCGGGTGGGTCGGCGGGGCGCGGGCGGAGCGGGGGGTGGGCGGGTCGATTCGGTCGGATGCGGGGCGGGGTGAGTGTCACAACTGGTGTTCTGAGTGGTTCGTCCGGGCGCACCGGTAGGCTGGGCCCGTGTTGCGACGACGTTCAAGTGGTGCCACTGCCGCACCTGCCGAGGGTCAGGCGAGTACTGCCGCCGATCAGCAGGCCAAGGCGGCTGGCAAGGGCAAGCCGACGCCCAAGCGGAGCGAGGTCGAGCGGGCTCGACGAACGCCCTATACGCCTGCGCCGACCGACCGCAAGGCGGCGGCCGCACAGGGGCGGGAGCAGCGGCGCACCGAGCAGAAACGCCGCATGGACGCGATGAAGCGCGGCGACGAGTGGGCACTGCCCGCCAAGGACCGGGGTGCAGTCCGGGCGCTGGCCAGGGATTACGTGGACTCACGTCGGTTCATCGTGAGCGAGTACATCCTGTTCGGGGTCTTCGTACTCATTCTGATCATTTTCCTGCTCGGGTCGAGCAAGAACTCCGGCATCGTCCTTTACATCGAGCTGACCATCGTCGGCATCATCGCCGTCGAGGCGCTGTACCACGGCACCCGGGTGACCAACCTGGCCAAGCAGCGGCTGCCTGGGCAGAGCACGAAGGGCATCAGCTGGTACGTCGCCAAGCGCAGCTTGCGGCTGCGCGGCTCGCGCATCCCACCGGCGCGGGTGCAGCGAGGCGACGCGATCTGAGCAGTCAGCCTGGTCCGCCTTCGCCTAGAAACGGACGTTCCGACGGAGCGAGACTGCGTTCCACCTAGTAGGTACTTCTCGGTTCTGACGCGATCAGAGGTAGGTCAATGGAATTCCGCCATCTAGGCCGTAGCGGCCTGAAGATCAGCGAGATCGCCTTCGGCAACTGGATCACGCACGGTTCCCAGGTCGCCGAGGAGGCGGCTCGGGCGTGCGTCGCGACTGCGCTCGAGGAAGGCATCACGACCTTCGACACCGCTGACGTCTACGCGGCGACCGCCGCCGAGTCGGTGCTCGGCCGGGCGCTGGACGGAGTCAGGCGGGAGTCGGTGGAGATCTTCACCAAGGTCTACTGGCCGACCGGCGCGGGGGTCAACGACCGCGGGCTGTCGCGCAAGCACATCATGGAGTCGGCGCACGCGTCGCTGAAGCGCCTGCGCACCGATTACGTGGATCTGTACCAGGCACACCGGTTCGATAGCTGCACGCCGCTGGAAGAGACCATGCGGGCGTTCGACGACCTGGTGCGCCAGGGCAAGGTGCTCTACGTCGGCGTCTCGGAGTGGCGCGCCGAGGAGATCGAGCAGGCGCTCCGGATCGCGGGCGAGATGGGCTTCGACCGGATCATCTCGAACCAGCCCCAGTACAACATGATCTGGCGGGTGATCGAGTCCGAGGTGATCCCGCTGTGCGAGCGCGAGGGCATCGGCCAGATCGTGTGGTCACCGATCGCGCAGGGCGTGCTGACCGGCAAGTACCTGCCCGGGGCCGAGCCGCCTGCGGGTTCGCGGGCGACGGACGAGATAGGTTCTGGCTTCATCAGCGGGTACCTGAGCGACGGGGTGCTCAACGCTGTCCAGGCCCTGCGGCCAGTTGCCGACGAGGCTGGGCTGACCCTGTCACAGCTCGCTGTCGCCTGGACGCTCCAGAATCCCGGGGTCAGCGCGGCGATTGTCGGCGCGACCAAGCCCGAGCACGTACGGGAGAACGTCAAGGCCGCCGGGGTCAAGCTCGACCCAGCCATCATGACCAAGATCGACGAGATCATGGGCCCGGAGGTCGTGACCGATCCGGCGCAGACGCGGAGCCCGTCCAAGCGGCCGTAGTCCCGGCCCTCGTAGGCGCCAGCCAGGTCAGTTCTCGGCTGGGTGCAGGCTCATCGGGCCGTACTCGCACCTGCCGTCTTCCATGAGGCTGACCTGGTCGACGCCTGCGTCCACCAGACCGCGCCAGTGCTCGCCCAGCCAGGTCTCGGCGTCGCCCTGACTGCTGAAGGTCTCCTTCGGCAGGCCGCGAGCCACGGCGAGGGATCCATCTGCCTTCTCGTACTGCCAGGTCCAGGTCATGGCTGAAGATTATGTCCCGTGCCGCTGCCCGGCGCGACGCGACCCGGCATCCCTCATGCCTCACCAGGCACGTCAGCGTCAGTTAGGCCCGTTTCGGCAGTGATCGCGGACTCACGATGCGAAGATAGCCAGGTGGAGTACTGAAACTGTTAAGTTCTTACTTCTAGACTCCTCCAGCGGATGCTCCACGTCCGTCAAGTCCGACCCAGCAGACCAAGGTGGTGGACGACATTGGCGCGCGTCGTCGTCATTGGTGACCTCATGACGGACACCGTCGCTCACGCGATGCTGCCACTGGCGAAAGCCAGCGACACGCCTGCGACAGTCACCATGCACGGCGGTGGCTCTGGTGCGAACATCGCAGCCTGGCTCGCGGTCGACGGCACGGACGTCGCCTTTGTCGGACGGCGCGGAGCGGACATCGCGGGCCGTAACCGTGACATGGAGCTCATGGGCTACGGGGTCGACGCCCGGCTGGTGATGGACCCGGAGCGGCCGACCGGCACCTGTGTCGTGATGGTGACTCACAAGGGCGACCAGACGATGATGTCGGATCCGGGGGCCAACGCGGCGCTGTCGCCGGATGATCTGCCGAAGGACCTGTTCACGCCGGGATGTCATCTGCATGCTTCCGGCTACACGCTGCTGAATGCTGGTTCGCGCCAGGCCACGCTGGCCGCCATCTCGATGGCCAGGCGGGCGGGCATGACGATCTCGGTGGACGGCGCGTCGTCGGCGCCGCTCGAACGGGCTGGCGCCGAGCCCTTCCTGCAGATGACCAACGGCGCGACGCTCCTGTTCGTCAACGCCGAGCAGGGCCGGGTGCTGACCGGTCGCCCCGAGCCCGAGCAGGCCGCTCGGGTGCTGAACGCCTGGTATCCCCACGTCGTGATGAAGCTGGGCGCGCAGGGCGCGCTCTTCTATGCCAACGGCCGGCCCGATCCCGTTCGGGTGCCCGCGCCGCCGCTTGAGCGGATCGTGGACCGGACCGGGCCGGCGATGCGTTCTGCGCTGGATTCCTGCCGGCGTGGCTCGACAAGAAACCGCCGGGTGAGGCCCTGACCAGCGGCTGCCGGCTGGCGGCTATGGCGCTGGGGCTGGTGGGGGCTCGACCCCTGCTTTGACCGACTACCTTCATCGGCTGTTTGCCCTGGATGGCAGGATTGCCTTGGTCACCGGCGGCAGCTCGGGCATCGGCCGCGCGATGGCGCGGGCCCTGGCTGGCGCGGGCGCGAGCGTGGTGCTCCTGGCCAGGGACCCTGCCGCCCTCGATTCAGCGGTTGCCGAGCTGCGAGCGGCCGGCGGCAAGGCGGACCGGGTCAGCGCGGACCTAGGTGCTTCTGGTTCGATTGACCAGGTTGCGGATGCCGTCAGCGAGATCTTCGGCGAGCCGGACATCGTGGTCAACGCGGCCGCGATCAATCCAAGGCCGCCGCATCCCGAACTCACCATGGCCGACTGGGACAGCTGCGTCGCGGTGAACCTGACGGCTCCGTTCCTGCTTGGGCAGCGATTCGGTCCGACAATGGCCGGGCGGGGCTGGGGGCGGATTGTCAACGTGGTGTCGCAGCAGGCGTTCAGGGCGTTCGGCAATAGCGGTGCCTACGGCGTCTCCAAGGGCGGACTGATGTCCTTGACCAGGTCACAGGCCGAGGCCTGGTCCCGGCACGGCGTCTGCTGCAACGCGGTCGTCCCCGGATTCGTCGCCACGCCCATGACCAGGCCGGTCGCGTCCGACCCGGTGAGGTCCGCGGCTCTCGCGGCGCGCACCATGGTCGGCCGCAACGGTGCGGCATCCGACTTCGAGGGCGCCATAGTGTTCCTCGCCAGCGACGCCAGCGCCTACATCACCGGCCAGGCCATCTACGTCGACGGCGGCTTCTCAGCCACCTGATCTTCGCCCGGGGCGCTGGTGGCGGGGTGGCGCGGTCAGTAGCCCATGTTGCGGTAGTGGGCTGAGCCGACGCCGATCAGGATCGCCAGCGCTACGCCGCCGACTACGCCCAGGCCCCCGAGCAGGATCCCGGTCAGCGCCATACCTCGGCCGGTTTCGCCGCGTCGCCGGATCTGGCCTAGGGCCACCACTCCGAGAACCAGTCCTAGCAGCGCTGCGATAAAGCCCGGCACCAGCAAGAAGAACCACAGCAAGAACTGGGCCAGCCCGCAGATCAGCGAGGCAACCGAGATGCCGTTGATCCGACCCGCCGGCGCCGCGCCCCGGTAGCCGCCGGGCGGACCGGGGTAGCCGCCGGGCTGACCGTGGTCCGGGGATGATCCCATCGCCCTCTTTCCGGAGCAGTTACGAATAGTAGCTATCCGTGTACCCAAGGCAACCTGAGCCGAACCTCGGCGCGCCGAGGCGCACGGCAGGCCGCGACTGTCGTCCAGTCACGGCAGAATGACCGCATGGCACGACGCACTACGACAACTCAGCCTCCCGAAGACTTTGAAGAAAACATCGTCGACATCGACGTCACCGACGAGATGCGGGGCAGCTACCTCGAGTACGCCTACTCGGTGATCTATCAGCGAGCGCTGCCGGACGCGCGCGACGGGCTCAAGCCCGTCCAGCGGCGCATCCTGTACCAGATGTCGCAGATGGGGCTACGCCCGGACCGAGCTCACGTCAAGTGCGCTCGCGTCGTCGGCGAGGTCATGGGACGACTGCACCCGCACGGCGACAGTGCCATCTACGACGCGCTGACCAGGCTGGCGCAGCCCTTCGCGATGCGGCTGCCGCTGGTCGACGGGCACGGCAACTTCGGCTCGCTCGGTGGTGACGACCCGCCTGCGGCCATGCGGTATACCGAGGCCAGGCTGGCTCAGCCCGCGCTGGAGCTGGTCAGCTCGCTGGACGAGGACACCGTCGACTTCATCCCGAACTACGACGGTACCGAGACCCAGCCCGAGGTGCTCCCGGCCGGCTTCCCCAACCTGCTGGTCAACGGCGCCGCAGGCATCGCCGTCGGCATGGCCACGAACATGGCGCCGCACAACCTCGGCGAGGTCATCGCCGCTGCCCGGCACCTGATCGCCAGCCCGGACGCCACGCTGGACGAGCTGATGCGCTACGTCCCGGGGCCCGACCTGCCCACCGGCGGCAAGATCGTCGGGCTCGACGGCATCAGGGACGCCTACGAAACCGGGCGCGGCATCTTCAAGACCCGCGCGGCGGCCAGGATCGAGCAGGTTACCCCGCGCCGCACCGGCATCGTGGTCACCGAGCTGCCCTATGGCATCGGCCCTGAGAAGGTCATCGCGAGGATCAAGGACCTCGTCCAGGGCAAGAAGCTCCAGGGCATCGCCGACATCAAGGACCTGACCGACCGGCACAAGGGCCTGCGGCTGGTGATCGAGATCCGCAGCGGCTTCGTCCCCGAGGCCGTGCTCGAAGAGCTGTACCGGCTGACTCCGATGGAAGACACCTTCGGGATCAACAACGTGGCCCTGGTGGACGGCAAGCCCCAGACCCTCGGCCTGCGCGACCTGCTGCAGATCTACGTCGACCACCGGCTCGAGGTCGTCCGCAGGCGCTGCGAGTTCCGGCGGCGCAAGCGCCAGGATCGCCTGCACCTGGTCGACGGCCTGATCATCGCGCTGCTCAACATCGACGAAGTCATCGCGGTGATCCGGCAGAGCGACGATGCCGCCGCCGCCAAAGATCGGCTGATGAGCGTCTTTGACCTCTCGGCCATCCAGGCCCAGTACATACTCGACACCCCGCTGCGCCGGCTGACCAAGTACGACAAGCTCGAACTCGACCGCGAGCGCGACAACCTGACCGAGGAGATCGCCGAGCTCACCGCGATCCTGGATTCCGAGCAGCGGCTGCGCGAGCTGGTTTCCGACGAGCTAGCCGCCGTCGCGGAGAAATTCGGCACTCCCCGCCGGACGGTGCTCCTAGAGGGCAGCGGCGTGCAGAAGACAGCTGCCGTTCCTCTGGAAGTGGCAGACGATCCCTGCACCGTGCTGTTGTCCTCAGCCGGCCTGCTCGCCAGAACTGCCGTCAGCAAGCCGGCGAGCGGTCAGGCCGAGCTCATCGAGGAAACCCAGCAGGATGAACTCATCGCCCGCCCCTCTCCCAGTGCCTCTAGGCAGGCCAGGGCGGGCGGCCGGTCCGCAGAGCAGCGCTCGGCGCACGACGTCATAGTCTCGGCCGTCGACTCGACCGCGCGCGGGACGATCGGGGTCCTGACCTCACATGGCCGCCTCATCAGGCTCGGGGTACTCGAGCTGCCTGCGCTGCCGCCGACCGCCCACGCGCCCGGCTTGTCCGGCGGCGCGCCGATCGCCGAGTTCGTGAACACCGAGCGCGGCGAGACCGTCGTCGCGATCGTCGCCGCCGAGGCCGCCGGGGCCGGGCTAGCTCTGGGCACCGCTCAGGGCGTCGTGAAGCGAGTCACCCCCGACTACCCGCAGAACCTGACCGACTTCGACGTGATCTCGCTGAAGGATGGCGACCGGGTGGTCGGGGCGGTTCAGCTGGAGAGCGAGGACGAGGATCTGGTGTTCATCACCAGCGACGCGCAGTTGCTGCGGTTCAGCGCCGGTTCGGTCCGGCCGCAGGGCCGGGCGGCCGGAGGCATGGCTGGGGTCAGGCTGGCACCGCGCGCAGAGGTGCTGTGGTTCGGCGCCGTGACTGCTGACGACGAGGCAGAAGAGTCCGCACCCGTCGTCGTGTCCGTCGCGGGCAGCGCCGGCGCGCTGCCGGGGACGGCTGCGGCGAGCGTCAAGGTCACGCCCTACGCCGAGTACCCGCCGAAGGGACGGGCGACCGGCGGCGTCCGCTGCCACCGGTTCCTGAAGGGCGAGGACGCGCTGGTTCTCGCCTGGGCCTGCCCGGGTCCGGCGCGGGGCGCGACCGCCGCCGGAACACCGGTGCAGCTGCCCGCCGCGACCGGCCGCCGCGACGGCTCGGGAGAACGGGTGCGTGAGCAACTCGCCGCCGTGGGCGGAGTCGCCCCGGCGAGCTAGCGGCTGCCGACGTTGTCGACGGCCCAAGCTGGACGCAGCGACGGCCGAGTTGGGGCTGATGCCAGGCTTTGGGGCGATATGAGCAGCGGGCGCTTTTAGCTCATCCTGAGCTAAGGCTCGGCCTGGCTCAAGGTGCGGCGGTCATTCTCGGTAGTGGCGGGCCCCTCCACGGCCCGCCACCAACGTCTTACGGCCAGGAGCGGCCATCGGGGCCATTGCGGCAGCCATCATCATGTCTGCATCGACCCCGGTGTCCGCTCACTAGGCGCAGGCGCCCGCACCGGGCACGCCATTGACCCAGATCCGTCCCGGCAAGTTCCCCGGGAATTTCAGTGTTCGACGCAACGAAATTGCCGGACGAGCCGTCTAATCGTCAAGGCAAGACACATCACTGAAACACAAGTAGCCGCCAGCGGGCGACTACCCACACCACATACCGATGCCCGACTGCCCAGGTAGCGACGACCGGGGCGAGGCGGGAGGTGGCCGGCGAGCATCAAGCCGCCGGCTGCCTCTCGCAGAAAGGTATGTAAGCAGCCCGCGCCGCAACCCTAGGCCCCGCCGCCCCAGGACCCGGCCACCCACCAGGCCCACCGCAGCCGAGGCCCGCCGCCCCGCCGCCTCCGGGCCCGCCGCCCCAGACCCGCCGCCTCCCGGGCCCGCCGCTCCAGACCCGCCGCTCCAGACCCGCCGCCTCCGGGCCCGCCGCTCCAGACCCGCCGCTCCGGGCCCGCCGCTCCGGGCCCGCCGCCGAGCCGCCGGCCCGCGACCTCCGCACAAGCGAGCTGCTTCCAACTCCGGCACCGCCGCGCCTGGGGCACCATATGCGCTTCTGGCAGCACCACGGCCTCCAGGTTCGAAATATGGCGCTCGGAGCCCGTCGCCGCCCTCGGCGGTGCGCCCCTTTCTCTCGGCTACAGCGGTATGGTCCCCCTTGGTGCTGTTGCTGACGGAATTTCAACGACAGCATGGTCCTACTTACCGTCGTTCTGACAGCAGTAAGTAGGACCATGCTGCTGTTCAGAAGGCTGCGATCACAGCAGTAGGTAGGGACTTACTGCTGTTCGGGGTCCGGGTCGGCGGGTGCGGGGTCAGGGGGTGCGGGGTGCGGGGTGCGGGGTCAGGGGGTGCGGGGGGTGCGGGGTCAGGGGGTGCGGGCGGGGGTGGCCAGGCGGTCGGCTACCAGGGCGGCGAAGCGGTCTAGGCCGGTGTTGATTTCCTCGGTTGTGAGCTGGCTGCAGGCGAGCCTGGCCTGGTGCGTGCCGCCCGAGCCGCCGTAGAAGTGGCTCATCGGGGTCCACAGCACGCCGTGGGCCCGGGCCGAGTACTCCATCAGGTCGTCGTCGGCCGGGAACGGCAGCGTCACCACCGCGAAGAAGCCGCCGTTCGGGCATGTTCCAGCTCACCTGCCTGCGCGGGTCGCTGTCGGCGGGGAACCTCCTGCCGAGGCCGTCGAGCAGCTGCCGCAGGTTGGCGAGTACAGGTCGCCGTCTCCCGTTCGTTCGCCCTGGCCAGGCTGCAGTCGCTGGCCAGCAGCTTGCCGCCGATGACCGCCTGCGCGACGGCCGAGGTGTTCACCGTGATCATGCTCTTGATCATCGACAGGTCGTCGGCGAGGAGGCTGACACTCCCTCCGGTCGTTGCCGACCAGCTGGTCGGCCACGGCGAAGCCGACCCGTGCGCCAGGGAAGCCGGCCTTCGCGAACGAGCCGAGGTAGACGACCTGCCTGCTCGGTGTCGAGCGCCTTGAGCGTCGGCAGGTGCGGTCCCGCGTGGAACAGTGCCGTACGGGTTGTCCTCGATCAGCAGCAACTGCTCGCGCTCGGCGACCTCGAGCAGGCGCTGGCGCATCGGGACGGACATGCTCACGCCCGACGGGTTGGCGAAGTCCGGCATCACATAGCAGGCGCGCGGCCGCAGGCCCGCCTGCCTCGCCCGGTCCGCCTGAGCGGCGAGGTCCGCCAGGTCGACACCGTCCGGGCCGGTCCTGACCGGCCAGACCGGCAGATCGGCCAGCCGCGCCGCGCCGGTGAGCCCGACGTAGCTCGGCCACGCCGCGAGCAGCACGTCGCGCTCGTCCGCGCGCAGTGCCCGCAGCACCGCGAACATCGCCTCCTGGAAGCCCACGGTGACGACGATCGCCTCTGGATCGACGGTGATGCCCTCGTCCGTCGCCAGGTACCTGGCGACCAGGTCGTGGATGATGCCCTTGGTCCGGCCGTACTGGAAGAGCGTCTGGTTCAGCTTCGCTTCGCTGTAGCCCGCTCGAGTCGTCAGGTACTCGCAGAACGCGTCGAGGTAGGTGTGGATGAGCCCGACGTCGAAGAACTGCTCGCAGGGGCGTCCTGAGGCGAACGAGATCGCGTCCGGGTACCGGCTCGCGACCTCGTTGAGGAAGTTCATGGACTCCAGCGCCGGATCGACCAGCGAGCCGTGCAGCGTGGACGCGACCAGGTCGACCTTGGCTTGCCGCACGTCAGCGGTCATGACGGTGGCTCCTTTGCTTGCGGGGGTTTGAGCAGCGGGCTACGGCTGTGCGGCAGCATGGGCGGCCGCCGGGCTGGAGGCGGTGCGCAGGCGTCCGGCACTGGCCAGATCGCGGCATCCCGCCAGCGTCATGGCGTGCCTGAATTCCTCCGCGAGCAGGGACAGGACGCGCTGCGTGCCTTGCTCTCCCCCGGCGGCCAGGCCCCAGAGCGCGGGCCGGCCGAGCAGGACGCCATCGGCCCCGAGGGCGATTGCCTTGAGCACATCGGTGCCGCTCCTGATGCCGCTGTCGAGCAGCACCTGACACCGGCCGGCGACCGCCTCGACGACCGGCGGCAGCGCCTGGATGCTCGGCACCGCCCCGTCGAGCTGCCGGCCGCCGTGGTTGGACACGACGATCCCGGCCATCCCTGCCTGCGCCGCCCGGAGCGGCGTCACCGGGGTCGAGCACGCCTTTGAGCACGAGCGGCAGGCTGGTCTGCCCTCGGAGCCAGTCGAGATCTCGCCAGCTCAGCGACGGGTCGAAGGCGGCGGCAGTGTGGCTGGCGACCGAGGACGAACCCGCTTTCGTCGCTCGGCTCGCCGTTTCGTCGCCGTCGAGGTTCGCCGCGACGATCCCGTCGGGCAGCGAGAATCCGTGCCGCAGGTCGCGAAGCCGGCGCCCGAGCTCGGGCACGTCGGCGGTCAGCATCAGGGCCTGGCACCCGGCCGCCTCGCGCCCGGGCGATCAGGTCGGCCAGCACGCCTTTGTCGCGCAGCCAGTACAGCTGGAACCAGACGCAGCCGCCGAGCGCGGCGATCTCTTCCAGCCGGGTGCTGTGACAGCATGGCGGCCGTGTACGGAATTCCGGCGGCGGCACAGGCGGCCGCCGAGGCCGAGCTCGCCGTCGGGGTGGACCACGCGCTGGTAGGCCATCGGCGCCACGCCGACCGGCAGGTTCGCGGCGGAGCCGATCAGCTCGGCGTGCGTGCTCGCTGCCGGAGACGTCGGCCATGATCCTCGGCACGAGCGCGACGCGGTCGAACGCGACCCGGTTGGCCCGCCTGGTCAGCTCGGCGCCGCTGCCACCGGAGACGAAATCCCAGATCATCGGCGGCAGGACCGCCCTTGCTAGTACCTCGGCGTCGCGCACGCAGACGAACTCGGCGGTCATGCCAGCGAAGGGCCGGACGCGCGCACGGAAGGGCACATTTAACTAGGTCCTTTCGTCGTTAGATTCCATCCTTTCTGGTAATTGCCGGTTTAGCAATAACGTGCTCTATACGACCGGTTGCAACCTGCTTAGAGTCGCAGTAGCGCCCAGCGCCGCCATGGCACTGCTACCGAGAGGAACCTCAATGTCGCGCTATGAATGGGATGGGACAAATCCGGGAGTGGAACGACTGAAGGAGGCGATCACCCCGGCGCGTAACACCGTCATCAGCCACCCCATGTATCACAGGCTCGACGGCCTGACCGCGGTCAAGACCTTTATGGAGCACCACGCCTTCGCCGTCTGGGACTTCATGTCGCTGCTGAAGTCCTTGCAGCGTCAGCTCACGTGCGTCGAGGTTCCGTGGGTGCCCAGCGGGCCGACCGGCAGTCGCCGCCTCATCAACGACATCGTCTTAGTCGAGGAGAGCGACGAGCTCGGCCAGGGGTTCATCAGCCACTTCGAGCTCTACCTGGAGGGCATGACGCAGGCGGGATCCGACCGTACGGCGATCGACACGTTCATCGACCAGGTACGCGCGGGCACGCCGGTACTGACCGCTCTCAAGGAGGCGAACGCGCCGGCGGCGTCGGCCGCCTTCACGACCACCACCTGGGGCTTCATCGAGACCCTGCCGATCCACAGTCAGGCCGCCGCCTTCGCGTTCGGGCGCGAGGACCTGATTCCTGACATGTTCGACCAAGTCGTCGAGGTCAACCGAGATCTCGGCAACCAGCTGTCGACCTTTGTCGACTACCTCAGGCGCCACATTCAGGTCGACGCCGAGGAACACACTCCGATGGCCATGCAGATGCTCGCCGATCTGTGCGGCGACGACGACAACAAGTGGCGCGAGTGCGAAGAGACTGTCAATGCTGCGCTAGAAGCCCGGTGTCGGCTCTGGGATGGTATTCTCGCCGCGATCGACGAGGGCTCGGCCTAGTAGCGCACCCGCTTGGTCACTGGCGGCGTCGGCTAACCCCGACCTTCGACGCCGCCAGTCCAGGCGCGAGCCGCTGACCTAGAGCGCGAAGGCACCCGCAAGCCGGTCGGCCGCCGCGCCGATCGCCTCCCTGGCACTGTCGAGCACGCCGACCATCGTGAAGAACCCGTGCATGACACCCTCGTAGCGGATGATCTCGGCGGGTACCCCGGCGTCGGCCAGCTTCTTGGCGTACAGCTCAGACTCGTCCCGCAGCGGGTCGAACTCCGCCGTGATCACGGTCGCCGGCGGCAGGCCAGTCACATCGGCCGCCCGCAACGGCGATGCCAGCGGATTACGGCCATCCTCCGGCGAGGCCAGGTACATTCCCCAGTACCAGGCAATCGATTGCGAATTAAAGAAGTGCTGGTAATTGATCTCGCGCCTGGAATCGGTATCGGCCGCGTAATCGGTGTTCGGATACACGAGAAGCTGGTGCGCAAGTCGCGGTCCCCGCCGGTCCTTGCCCAGCAGGGCGACCGCTGCGGCGAGATTGCCGCCCGAGCTGTCGCCGCCGACCGCGAGGCGTCCGGCGTCGATGCCGAGCTCGTCAGCGTGGGCGGCCACCCACGCCGTTCCCGCGTAGCAATCCTCGATCGCTGCCGGGAACTTGTGCTCAGGAGCCAGCCGGTAGCTGACGGCCACGCTGGCGCACCCAGCCCGATTGGTGATCATCCGGCAGACCGCGTCGGAGGTGTCAAGCGTCCCCAGGCTCCAGCCGCCTCCGAAGAAGTACACCAGCCCTGGCTTCGGCTCAGTTCCCGCAGGTCGGTACAGCCTCGCCGCCATCGGCCCGGCCGGTCCCGGGATGGTGAAGTCGCGAATCTCGGCGACCGGTTCGAGTGCCCCTGCGGTCGTCGTCGCGCCGCGCACATCGCGCTCGCGCGCTTCGGAGATCGATAAGGTGTACAGCCCCGGCACGGGGTTGGCCTCGAGCCCGTCCCAGATCGCCTGCACCTGCGGGTGAAACGGCATCGGAATCTCCCTGTCTAGCCTAGCCTGGCGGTTCCTTCCTGAGCACGCCCGAGGTGCAGGCATCAATGCCCATACTGGGCCGAAACCACGAGATTGCCTAGGGCCGAATCCTGGGTGCTCATTAAGCGACACGAGCAACTCTATGCTCACGAGTCACAGACGTCACTGCCGCCTTGCAGGTGTCGAATAACGTACAGAGAACTGCTTGACCTGTTGCGCCAATTGTGTAACTCTCACGGCAAAAGCACCTCTCTTTCCGTTGATTCAAATGGCTTTCAAGGGGTGACGCATGTCCGAGTCACGCTGGGACCGTCCGCAGGATGGCACGGATCACCGGCCTCCGGCCGCATCCCCCAGCTGGGTGGACACCGAGTTGCTCGCCGGCGTCGGCGACGACGTCTGCCTGTACTTAGGCGAGCCGTTAACTAGGGCTGAGCTGCGGGAACTGGTGCTAGGGCAGGAGGACCAGCTCCGTGCGGCAGGCCTGCGGCCTGGCGGGAGCGTGACGCTGCACCTGCCGCCGTCGGCCGCCTACGTCGCGGCGCTGCTCGCGGCCTGGCGGATCGGCGGGCAGGTCAGCCTGCTCGATCACCGGCTCTCCCGGGCCGAGGTCGCCAAGGCCCTGCACCGGCTGGCACCACAGGTCCTGGTGGAGCCCACGGACGTCGTGAGCCAGCCGATGAGCGGCTGGGCTACCGTCACCGCCGCAGCCACGGCGCGGCCAGGCGGGATGCCCGCGTCGACCGATCATGCGCTGATCCAGCTGAGCTCGGGCTCGACCGGCCCGTCGAAGGTCATCGCGCGCACCTCGGCCGACCTGGTCGACGAGCTCGGGCGGTACGAGAAGCTCGAGGACTATCCGCCTGCCGGCACCGCCATCGTGCTGCTGGCCTCGATCGTGCACGTGCTCGGGCTCGTCGGCGGGCTGCTGCACTGCCTGCACGCTGGTGTCGAGCTCGTCTTCCCCGACCGGCTGACGGTGGACGGTATCCGGGGGGCGGTTGCGTTCACCGATAAACCGACGATGATCTTGGGCGTACCGTTCCATGCGGAGCTTCTGTCGGCCGACCCCAGGCCATTGCCGCAGCTCACGCGGATGGTCGTGGCTGGCGAACTCACCAGGCCCTGGGTGCCGGGCGTTTCGGCCGGCTACGGCGTGCCGCTCGGCAGCATGTACGGTATGACCGAGCTCGGCGTGATCGCGACCGACTTGTCGGGCAGCCTGGCTCCCGCCGTCGCTCCGGCGCCGGGGATGCGACTGCGGGTGGAGGACGGCGAGTTGCTCGTGGCGATGACGGCGTCACCGTATATCGGGCTGGTCGACGAGACCCGCTGGGTGGACGGCTGGCTGCACACCAAGGACGCCGCCACGATGGACGAGCAGACCGGGCACGTGACGATCCGCGGCCGGCTCGACTCCCAGGTCTCCATCGGCGGCCTCAAGGTCGACCTGACCGAAGTCGAGCAGACGCTCGGCGCGGTGCCGGCCGTAGCGACCTGCGTCGTCAGCTTCGACGGCGCCATCGAGGCTTACCTGGTCCTGCAGCCGGGCTCGGAAGCTCGCCGACGTCGAAGCCGCCATGGCCGACCAGCTGGCCTCGTACAAGCGGCCGCGCCGCGTCTACGTGCTCAGCGAGCTACCTCGCACGGCGACTGGCAAGAACGTCAGAGATCGCGCCGTCCTGCGGGCGGCGGTGCAGGCCGCCGCCGCGCCGTCACCGTGATGAAAGGGGAGCGCACCAGATGGAGGACGACGTTCGCGACTTCGTGGTCGATGCCCTGAAGCAGATGAACTACGACGTCAGCGGAGTCACCGGAGACACCGAACTGGGTCCGGCCGGGCTGCACCTCGAGTCGCTCGCCGTCGCCGAGCTCACCGTCATGGCCGAGGATCGCTTCGGCGTGGTGTTCACCGACGACGAAGCCGAGGGCGTCCTGCTCATGACCGTCGGGCAGCTCACGACCGAGCTGGCGCGCCGGATCGCGGTGCCAGCGGGCGGAGCCGCAGAATGAGCCAGCCTGTCCAGCCGCCCGCACAGGACCTGCCAGAACTGCCGGGACGTGCCGACGTCATCTCGATGCTGGCGTCCTTCGGCCAGCGATCACCAGACGAGGTCGCCGAGCAGATCGGCTCGCTCGAGCTCACCTGGCTGATCACGCAGGCCGAGCTGCGCTACGGGGTCACACTCGAGCTGAGCGACGAGACACTGGACCAGATGACCACGATCTCCGGTGCCGTGACCGCGCTCCGCGACGCCCTCCCTGGCGCGGAGCATGGGTAGCTGCCAGCCAGGCGGATCGCCGCCAGCGCAGATCGTCGTGACCGGAATCGGGGTTACGTCGGCGTTCGGGCGCGGCGCCGAGCCCCTGCTGGAGGGCGTGAGCGCGGGCCGCGCGGCCTTCGCGCCGGTGACCCGGTTCGACACGCAGCGGTGCCGGGCCGGAGCGGCCGCCGAGCTGCCCGGCGAGCCCAAGCTGACCGTCGAGCTCAGCGCGGTCATCGAGCAGGCCTGCCGGCAGGCCGGACTCGACCTGGCCGGGCGAGCGGAGACTGACCTGCTGCTCGGGCTGCACACCGACCTGAATGCCGCCCGCGACCCGGCCTCGCTCGACGTCATCGGCGGCGTCCCCGCCGAGGTCACTGCCGCGACCGGATTACAGCGCACCGCGAGGGTCTATACGACCGCCTGCGTGGCCGGGAGCACGGCGATCATCGACGCGGCCGTGCTGATCCGGGCCGGGCAGGCCGACCGGGTCGTGGTCGCGGCCGGCTATCTAGTCGACGCCGACGGGTTCTGGCTCTTCGACGCCGGGCGCACGCTCGCCATCGACGGGCAGGTCCGGCCATTCAGCGCGGGCCGCAAGGGGATGCTGCTCGGCGACGGGGTCGCCGCCGTGGTGGTCGAGAGCGCGGCCGCAGCGCAGGCGCGCGGGGCGACAGCGCTGGCCCGGGTCCTCAGCTGGGGCCGGGCAGGTGACGGCTATCACGTCTGCCAGCCACGGCCCGACGGCACCGGACTTGCCCGTGCCATCACTATCGCGCTCGCGAGAGCGGGCATCGGCTGCTCGGAAGTCGGCTACATCAACGCCAATGCCACCGGGACCTCGTACGCCGACGCGTCCGAGGCCGCGGCCATCCAGCTGGCGTTCGGTGCGGAGGCGAGCGAGGTCCCGGTCAGCTCGACCAAGTCCGTGCACGGCCACGCACTCGAAGCATCCGCGCTGCTGGAGTTCGTCGTCACGATCCTCGCCCTGCGGGCCGGCCGGCTGCCGGTCAACGCGGGTTTTCTCGAGCCGGACCCCGATTGCCAGCTCGACCTGATCCTCGGCGCGTCGCGATCCCTGCACCCCCGGCACGCGCTGAGCCTCAATGCCGCCTTCGGCGGCGCCAATACCGCCCTCCTGCTGGAGGCGGTGTGACCACTTCGCTGGAGCTGCCTGATAGCGCGTGCCTGCTGGCCGAGGCGAAGTGGCCCGGCACGCATGCCAGCGAGCTCCCGGCAGTCGCCGGGTTCGTCACCTCCGGATTCAGCCCGCTGGTCGCGGCCGTCGCTGACCTGTGCCTGACCGGGCTCTGGGGCGAACCACCCGCTTTCGCCGGCTACGGCGAGGACACCGCGATCGTGCTGACCAGCGCGACCGGCGATCTCGTCACCACAGCGGCCATCGGCGAGGCCGTCGCGGCCGGGCGCCGGGTGCCACCGCTGCTCTTCTACCAGTCCAACCACAATGCTGTGGCCGGGTATGTAGCCGCGCGATGGGGGCTGCGCGGTCCCGTGGTCGCCACAATGCCGGGAAGTCCCTGCAATCCCGATCGTTCCGGCGCACTTAGACAGGCCATGACCGAGGCAATGACGAGTGCTGCGCTGCTACTCGATGGCGGCGACGCACTGGCCGCCCTCGTCATCGTTGCCAACTGCTATCTCGACGGCTCGGTCGACGGACAGGCGCTGCTGCTCGGCCCTGCGTCCTGGTCGCCTGCCGGCACCGCTTCGAGTTCAGGAGCAATCTGCAGCGCCCTACCTGGGCATCGGTGATGGAGCCGGAGTTGCCGCCCTCTCGAGGACGGCGATCGGGCATTGAAAGGTATGCAATGAAGATCCACGGATTCGATCATGTCGAGTACTTCGTCGGCGACCTCGCCGCGACCTCAGCTCAGCTGTGCGAGGCCTACGGCTTCCACGTCGCTGGGCGTTCTCCCGACAGCGGGCGGTGCTCGCTGCTGCTGCGGCAGGGAAAGATCAGCCTGCTGCTGACCACCCCGGTCACCGAGACCGACCAGGCCGCCCAGTACCTGGCCAGGCACGGTGACGGCATCGGAGTCATCGCATTCAGCACCGACGACGTCGCCCGGACCTATGCCGAACTCGTGGCGGCTGGGGCGACCCCGATCTCCGAGCCGGTCTTAGCGCCCTGCGCCGATCCGTCCGGGGGCACGGTGCGCACGGCGATCGTCGCCGGGTTCGGCGACGTCGTGCACAAGCTTGTCGAGCGGAGCGACCCCGGCGGCGATTTCGCCCCTGGCGTCATCGAGATGGACGAGGCCGCCGCGGGCGAGCAGCGGCCAGGCGAACTGCTCGACCTGCTCGACCACGTGGCCGTCTGCCTGCCCGCCGGAGAGCTCGAGTCGACAGTCCGCTTCTACCGCGATGTGTTCGGGCTCGCCCAGATCTACGACGAGCGCATCGAGGTGGGCTCCCAGGGCATGCTCTCCAAGGTCGTGCAGGATCACGCCGCAGCCGTGACGTTCACGCTCATCGAGCCTGATACCACCCGCGAGCCTGGCCAGATCGACGAGTTCCTCGAGGCGCACGACGGCGCCGGCGTCCAGCATCTGGCGTTCAGGACGTCCGACATCGCTACTGCCGTGCGGGAGATCTCCGCCCGGGGCATCGAGTTCCTCGTGGCTCCGGCAGGCTACTACCAGGCTCTGGAAGGGCGACTGGGCAAGCTCGCCAAGTCACAGGACGAACTCCGGGACCTGAACGTTCTGGCTGACCGGGACAGGTGGGGCGAGATGTTCCAGATCTTCGCCAGGTCCACTCATGAGCGGCACACCCTCTTTATCGAGCTGATCGAGCGCAAGGGCGCGCTGACCTTCGGCAGCCGCAACATCAGAGCCCTGTACGAGGCGCTCGAAGACGAGCACGCAGGCGTGACGCATTGAACCGGCCCGGACAGATCGGAGTGCAACCATGACCACGACTAGCCACTTCACGCTGACCGAGCCCGAACTCGGGCTGCTGCCGACCGACGAAGAGGTCGGGCTCTACCAGCAGCACGGCTGGTACCTGACCCGCAAGCTCTTCACCGACGGCGAGATCGATGCGCTCATCGAGGCGACCGACCAGTTCTACGCCGGTCACCGGGACCGCACGCTGCCGCACCGCCCGCCGAACCTCGCGTACTGGGAGCCATCGCACGGGCAGGTGCAGCGGCACAACGACTACATCCACTACGAGTCGGATGCCGTCGCCCAGATCTTGCGCAAGCCCATCCTTGGCGCTGTCGCTGCCCGGCTCGCAGGGACGGCACAGATCAGGGTGTTCCAGTCCACGCTGATCTACAAGCCGCCGAACCCGGGCGAGGTCACCAACCTGGTGCCCTGGCACGCCGACCGGCACTACTGGCAGACGTGCAGCTCAGAGCAGATGCTGACCGCGTTCATCCCGTTCCACGACTGCACTGAGCAACTGGGCACGATCACGATGATCGACGGCAGTCACCTGTGGCGCGAGGTGCCTGGCGACGACTCGACCAGGCACTTCGCTCAGCGTGACCGCAGCGAGCTAGAGAGCCTGCTGCAGCAGACCGCCGAGTTCAACGGGGCTGGGGTGCAGGCGATCCCGATGGAGATCCCCAAGGGTCACATGAGCTTCCACCACTGCCGTATTTACCACGGCAGCGGTCACAATCGCGGCAGTCATCCGCGCCGGGCGATCTCGTTCCACCTGCAAGATGGCGACAACGAGTGGCGGGAGTACCGCAAGGCCGACGGAACCAGGGTGGTCTACAACAACGACGTGGTGGTGCGCGCAACCGGCGAGGGCACCCCGGACTACGCCGACCCCGACTTCTGCCCGGTCCTCTGGCAGAGCTAGGAGTCGCTCAGGCCGACCCCGCCTCGCCCGCCCAGCACACCCGGGCCGGGCAACAGCAGCATGGTCCTACTTGCTGCTGTTCCCGGGCGGAATTCAACAGCACCATGGTCCTACTTACCGTCGTCCTGATGACGGTAAGTAGGACCATGGTGTCGTCGGAACTCCGGCGGAGCAGCGGCCGGGCGGGCGAACGGAGGCACTGGGACCCGGGGCCGGGCGGACGGGTGGCCCCTGGGACCCGGCGGACGGGTGCCCCGGGGACGGCCGGCGGCGGGGTTAGGTGTCTATGCGGGTGGGGTCTAGTTCGGCGGCGCCGCCGACGATGAAGTCGCGGCGCGGGGCGACCTCGCCACCCATCAGCAGGTCGAAGATCTGGGTCGCCGAAAGGGCGTCAGCGATCTTGATCCGGCGCAGGGTTCGCCGGCGCGGATCCATGGTGGTCTCGGCGAGCTGGGACGCGTCCATCTCCCCGAGTCCCTTGTAGCGCTGGGGCTGGTCCTTCCAGCGCTGGCCCTTTCGCTCGAGTTCGAGCAGGGTGCGGCTAGCTCGGCGTCGGAGTAGGTGTAGATGTACTTGTCCGCGCCCTTCTTGGGGTTGCTCAGCTCGACCCGGTGCAGCGGCGGCACGGCGGCGAACACGCGCCCGGCCTCCACCATGGGCCGCATATACCGGTGGAACAACGTCAGCAGCAGGCATCTGATGTGCGCGCCGTCCACGTCAGCGTCGCTCATCAAGATCACCCGCTGGTACCTCGCCGACTCCAGGTCGAAGGCATTGCCCGAGCCCGCCCCGAGTACCTGGATGATCGCCGCGCACTCGGCGTTCTTGAGCATGTCGGACAGCGAGGCCTTCTGGACATTCAGGATCTTGCCCCGGATCGGCAGCAGGGCCTGGAATTCCGAGTCTCTGGCCAGCTTGGCGGTACCGAGCGCCGAGTCGCCCTCGACGATGAACAGCTCGCTGCGGTCGTCGGCCGACCGGCAGTCGACCAGCTTGGCCGGCAGCGCCGAGCTGGCCAGCGCCGACTTGCGGCGCTGGTTCTCCCGGTGCTCGCGCGCGGCAATCCTGGTCTTCGCGGCCGCGACGACCTTCTCGAGCACCGCCTTGGCCTGCTGCTTGCTGCCACGGATCCTGCCGTCGAGGAAGTTGCCGAGCTCACTGCTGACGACTTGCCCCACGATGCGCTGCGCAGCCGGCGTGCCGAGGACTTCCTTGGTCTGACCTTCGAACTGCGGCTCGGGCAGCCGGACGGACACGACGGCGGTCAGGCCCTCGAGCACGTCCTCCTTGATCACCGACTCGTCGCCGGCCTTGAGCAGCCGGGTGCTCCTGAGCTGGTCGTTGACGGTCTTGAGAAGCGCCCGCTCGAAGCCGCTGATGTGCGTGCCACCCTTGGGCGTGGCGATCACGTTGACGAACGACCGGGTGATCGTCCCGTAGCCGGTGTCCCAGCGCAGCGCGATGTCGACCGCCAGGTCGCGCTCGACCTCGGTCGGGGTCAGGTGCCCGAGATCATCGAGCACCGGCACGGTTTCGGTGAACTGGCCAGAGCCCGTCAGCCTGAGCACGTCGGTGACCGGCTCGCCGGTGCTCAGGTGCCCGCAGAACTCGCTGATGCCGCCGGCGAAGCTGAACTCCACGGTCCGCTCGTGGTCCCCGAGTCCTTCGGTGCGAGCGTCGGTGATCGAGATCGCGAGCCCTGGCACCAGGTACGCGGTCTGCCTCGCTCGCTCGACCAGCCAGTCGTAGTCGAGCCGCGCGCCAGGCACGAAGATCTGGCTGTCGGGCCAGAACCTGATCCTGGTGCCAGTCCTGCTCTTCGGAACCCTAACGAGCTTGCGCAGGCCGGAGCCCTTGGTGAACTTGGCGTCCGGCTGGTCGCCGTCGAAGGTCCCCGGCACGCCGCGCCGGAAGCAGCCGTACCACTCGTAGCCCTCGCGATCGACCCGCACGTCGAGCCGGCTCGACAGCGCGTTGACGACCGAGGCGCCGACGCCGTGCAAGCCGCCGGAGGCGGTGTAGGAGCTGCCGCCGAACTTGCCGCCTGCGTGCAGCCTGGTCATGACCAGCTCGACGCCGTTCAGTCCGCTCTTGGGCTCGATGTCGACCGGGATGCCTCGACCGTTGTCGCGGACCTCGGCCGAGGAGTCCGCATGCAGGATGATCTCGATGCTGGTGCAGGTCGCGTTGAGTGCCTCGTCGACCGCGTTGTCGATGATCTCCCACAGGCAGTGCTGCATGCCCCGCTCATCGGTCGAGCCGATGTACATGCCTGGTCGCTTGCGGACGGCGTCGAGGCCTTCGAGGACGGTGAGGTGCCTGGCCGAGTATCCGTCGACCAGGTTGGCCGACAGGGGCGTCTCGCGCAGAGCGGCGGTCACGGCGCTTCTCCACTAATCGGTGCCGGGCTACGGTTCCGCACCCCTGGTGCAACCCCGCGACTCGGCGCTCGTCGGTGACTCAGTGTCGGGCCGCGGCCCGAAGGCCGAGCTGCGCACCGAAATTTTTCTACCGCAAGGATAGCGACCCCTACTGTCATCGCGAGTCGCCGCGCCGCGCCACATACCCGGCTACCTGGGGCAACTTGCTCTTTGGCCGCCAGTCGTATAAAGATCAACCCAGCGGTCCGTAATGTGTTCGCCCACGGCGTACGCCAGACCGGCATGGGATGACAGGAGACTGGCTAGGTGTTGTGATGCGTAGAGATCGCAGGTTGTATCAACTGCCGGCAATCCCGTCGGCGGTATTCGGGCAAGGGAGGCGGACATGACCGGAGCGATGGCCCCAGCGAAGCCGCTGAACGCCAACGACCTGTGCGACCGGTGCGGAGCCCCCGCGTATGTGCGGGTGGTCCTGCCAGGCTCAGCCGAGTTGCTGTTCTGCGCACACCACAATCGCCAGCACGCGCCAGCCCTGGCCAAGATCGCCGTGGAGATTCACGACGAGACGTCGCGGCTCACGGCCAAGCCGGGCGACGACTCAGCGAGCGACCGCTAGATTGCCCGAGGCTTACTCACCGACTTAGCACACGAAACTGCCCGGCACCCTCCCAGGGTGCCGGGCAGTTTCTCGACACAGCCAACACAGGACGGCCCGGCACCCACCAGGGGTGCCGGGCCGCTTCTGATGTTGGGTTCAGTCCAGGTAGTCCCGCAGGACCTGGGACCTGGACGGGTGGCGGAGCTTGGACATGGTCTTGGACTCGATCTGCCTGATCCGCTCCCGGGTCACCCCGTAGACCTTGCCGATCTCGTCCAGCGTCTTGGGCTGGCCGTCGGTCAGGCCGAACCGCATCGAGACCACTCCGGCCTCGCGCTCCGACAGCGTGTCGAGCACCGAGTGCAGCTGCTCCTGCAGGAGGGTGAAGCTGACCGCCTCCCCTGGCTGGATTGCCTCGGAGTCCTCGATCAGGTCACCGAACTCGCTGTCGCCGTCCTCGCCGAGCGGGGTGTGCAGGGAGATCGGCTCCCGACCGTACTTCTGGACCTCGATGACCTTCTCAGGGGTCATGTCCAGCTCGGCGGCCAGTTCCTCAGGAGTGGGCTCCCGGCCGAGATCCTGCAGCATCTGCCGCTGGACCCGGGCGAGCTTGTTGATCACCTCGACCATGTGGACCGGGATCCGGATCGTGCGGGCCTGGTCGGCCATCGCACGGGTGATCGCCTGCCTGATCCACCACGTCGCGTACGTCGAGAACTTGTAGCCCTTGGTGTAGTCGAACTTCTCCACGGCCCTGATCAGGCCGAGATTGCCCTCCTGGATCAGGTCCAGGAACAGCATCCCGCGCCCTGTGTACCGCTTGGCCAGCGACACCACCAGCCGCAAGTTCGCTTCGAGCAGGTGATTCTTCGCCCGCCTGCCGTCTTCGGCGATCCAGTCCAGATCGCCCCTGACGTCGGGCGGCAGTGCCCTGCCGCCGTCGGCGAGCTTCTCCTCGGCAAACAGCCCGGCCTCGATCCGCTTGGCGAGCTCGACCTCCTGCTCGGCGTTCAGCAGGGGTACCTTGCCGATCTGCTTCAGATAGTCCTTGACCGGGTCCGAGGTAGCACCGGCAACGGCGACCTGCGCGGCTGGCAGGTCCTCGTCGTCGTCGCCGTAGACGAATGCCTCGTCCTCGCTGTCCTCGGCCGGCGTCTCGGTGACCGGCACGCCGACCGCGACCACGCCTACCGTCACCGCAGCGCTGCCTCCGGCCCCGGTAGTCTCCGGCTCGTCGCTGTCGTCAGAGTCGTCATCGGTACCCGTACTGCGGTCCGAGACCGAATCGTCTCCGTCCGGCTCGTCCCCGTCCAGACCAGACAGGTCGTCCAGATCGACCTCGAGATCAGCTACATCGGCGAGGTCAGGCTCACCGTCCAGCTCGTCCCCTACCCCGGCGAGGTCGGGCTCGCCGTCTAGGTCGGTCATACCGCCCAGTCCGGAGTCAGCGTCCAGATCAGTCGCTTCCGCCAGGTTCACGTCACCTTCCAGGTCATGCAGGCCGGCCGGACCAGTCTTGCCATCCACGTCAGGCCCCTTACGACGGGTGCCGTTCGCCCCGGTTCTGGGCGAACCACCGTTGGTGGGGGAGCTTGAGCGTGATCGGCGAGTTTCAGGCGCTGGAGTCGCCTGAGCTGGGATGGCTTGGTCAACAACAGTATCTGCTCCAGGGGAGGAGATCGTCCCGGCGCTCGCGTCCTTCTTGGCGCCGCGACGCGGCGACCTGCGCGAGCCCGTTCGCTCGGGCGCGGTATTGGTGCTGGCAGCCGCGGAATCGGCCGTCACGAGCGTGACGGCGGCATCGGCACGCGGGCCAGCGGATTCGGCTGGCTCTACGCGGGATTGCTGCGGAACGCGTGCGCTTCGGCCTGCCGGCGTCGGCTGCCTCCGCGCCGCGGAGCTTGCAGTGCCTGCCACCGCGGTCACCCCTTCCTTCGCTGGCCGATAGGCCGCCTTCGCCCGGTCAGCGCGAACCTGACCGGGATAGCAGGCGACACCGACGCTCTCCTGCGATCATGTGATAGCCATTAGACGCTACCGCCAGGTCAGTGCTTGCTAGACCATCTGCGCTCGCCAGACCGCTTGCACTAACCGACCCGCTCCCGCTCCCTACCTTAGGCGGAGTTGGAAAGTAGGTGTGCCAGTCCAAGCGCCTACTCCCCCGATCGGCCGCTTCCCCGCACGCGCCTGCTCGGAAAGCGTACCCACTACCGGCCCTGCTTGATCGTCCTGCTGCGCGGTCAGGTGCGTCCACGCCCACGCCTGCCCCCGCTGGCCGCGATCATTGCGTGCTGTTCCCTGAGCGGCATCTGGAGCACGAGCACCGTGACGTCGTCGTCCTGCTCGTAACCCGCCAGCATGCGCTCGACGAGGTAGTCGATCAGCTTGTCGGGATTCTCGGCCACGCCCGCCGGAGCCTGCGCCGCGACGGCGACGAGTTCGTCCAGGCCGGTATCGAGGCCACGTTTCCTGTTCTCGACCAGGCCATCGGAGTAGAGCACGGCCGTATGTCCTTGAGGCAGTTGGAACGGATACTGCTGCCTTGGACTGGCCCACCCGAGCGGAGTCCCCGCGTCAGCTTGCTCGAGCCTCGGCGGCAGGCCTGGAGCCAGCAGAAGGGGAGGCAGATGCCCGGCGTTGCCAGCCACGCCCTCCCCGGTTTCAGGGTCGACGACCAGGTAGCAGACGGTGGTCACCTGCTCGTCGAGCTCCGTCGCCATGAACAGCCGGTCCAGGCCAGCGAGCACGGCTGCGGGCCGGGGATCGGTGAGCGCTAGCGCTCGCAGGGCGTTACGCACCCGGCCCATCCCGGCCGCCGCGGTCAGTCCCTTGCCCATGACGTCGCCAGCCGCCACGGCAAGCTTGCCGTCCGGCAGCCGGAACGCGTCGTACCAGTCACCGCCGACCTCGATCGACAGCGGCTTGTAGAAGGCTCGCAGCGCGATACCGGGCACCTCGGGCAGGGTGTCGGGCAGCAGGCTGCGCTGCAGCGTCTCCGCCGTGGTGTGCTCGCGCTCGTAGAGCATCGCCCGCTCTATGGCGAGCGCGCACTGGCCGGCGAGCGCTTCGAGGAACACCCGCTCCTCGTCGGCGATCGACCGCTGCCTGGTAAAGGAGAACTGGAGCGCACCGAGCGGCGCGCCCGACGTCGCCATCGGCAGGCCGACCCACGCCCGCTCGTCGCTGTGCAGCAGGAAGAGCTCAGCCGTGGTCTCGGCCTCGAAGTGCTTGCGCAGGGCCTCGGGACTGGCCAGGATCAGCGGCCGGCGCAGCGCCACCGCCGACGTCATCACGCTGGGCACGTCGAGCGGGATCTCGCCGCTCAGCTCCCCCGGCACAGGCGCCGAGCCGTCCGAGCTGATGACCCGCAGTCTGAGCCGCTCGCCGTCGACGAGCGCGATCGCCGACCGGTCGGCGCCGATCGCCGACCGGCCCACGTCGGTGATCACGTTGACGACCTCCTGCACCGAGAGCGCCTCGGCGAGCAGCGAGGTCGCCTGCTGGAGCCGCGACGTCCGCAAGGCTGCCGCTGACAGCTGCTCGGTGAGCCTGCCGCGCATCTCGTCGGCCTCACGCTGGCTCGTGACGTCGGTGTTCGCGCCCATCCACTCCACGATCGCGCCGTCGCGCTCGATCGGCACGGCCCGGACGTCGTAGTGCCGGTAGGAGCCGGTCTTGGTGCGAACCCGGTAGCTGCCGTCGAAGACGGTCCCTGTCTTGACGCAGCTCAGCCAGTCGCGCTCGACCCGCTCGCGGTCGTCGTTGTGCAGGGCGGCCAGCCAGCCGTCGCCCAGGTACTCGGTGACCGACTGGCCGGTGATCCAGCGCCACTCGGGCGAGTCCTCGCTGACCTGGCCGGACGGATCTGTCACCCAGACCACCTGATTGCCGGCCTGCACCAGGGATCGGTAGCGCTCGTTGGTGCGGCGGACGGCCTCGGCGGCGGCGGTATCGGCGGTCACGTCGATGGCGATCATCGCCACGCCCGTCGCGGCACCAGCGGTGTCCCGGGCCGGATAGCAGGACAGCGCCAGCCAGCGACAGCGAGCGTCCGCCGGTCCGGGGTCGCCCGCCCCGGTCCTGTCCTCGGAAAGTGCGTCCGCTGACGCACCTGGTCTCGGCGCCGGGACCCGGTCGACGCCCTCGCCTGATCCGGCCGTCGCCGGCTGATCGTCCGGCGCGAGGCGCACCGGACCGGCGGAAGTCACCTGGTTGAGTACGGGTTCGCCAGAGGCGAGCGCGCTGCGCACCGCCGACTCGGCGGTCGCCGCCATGGCCGGAGGCCAGGCCTGATCCAGCGCCTGCCCGACCTGATCAGTGAGCGAGCCCCCGGTCATCGCCAGCAAGGCGTTGCTGACCTTCCGAAGCCGCAGGTCGCGGTCGATGAAGGCCACTCCGACCTGAGCGTCGGCGAGCAGCGCGGCCAGCATGGCCGAATCCCACGCTTGCGCGCCTGGCCGTGGCCGTCCAGCCTGCGGGACTGACGTCGAGGCGCTGCTCATCGCGGGCACCTCGCATCCCTGCAAGCAGTCACAGGACGATCCCCTCCCCGCGGCATCCAACACAAGAAGGCTAGCGGCATCATGCCGTGAAGGCCTGCTGTCCGCAGCGGGAAGTCGGATGGCAACCTGGCGGGCAGCTGGGGCGATCGGGCGAACGACCAGGCGTCGATGCCTGGCCTAGCCTGAAAGCCCGCAGCAGTTACGCTCTCCCCTGGCGTGACCGCAGCCCCTAGCGCCACCCAGACTAGCGCCAATGTCATTTTAGCCTGGTCACCAGTCAGTGAGGGGCGTTAACCTCAACCAGGTCTCGCAAGCCGTCGCCGAGCAGGTTGAAGCCAAGCACGACCGCGACGACCGCCAGCCCGGCCGGGTAGATCTCCCACCAGTGCCCGAGCGAGATCGTCTGGGCGCCTACGGCGATCATGTCGCCCCAGTCCGAGGACGGCGCCTGGACGCCGAGGCCCAGGTAGCTCAGCGTGGCGAGCACCACCACCGAGTCGGCGATCTGGAACGAGACGTTGATCGCGATCGTGCTGAGCGCGTTGGGCGCGATGTGCCGCACGATCAGCCAGACCCTGCCAGCGCCCATCGCCCTGGCGGCCTGGACGAATTCCCGGTGCCGCAAGGTCAGCGCCGTACCGCGAACCAGGCGGGCGGTGCTCAGCCAGGAGGTAGCGGCGATCACGAGGATCAAGACGCCCGCCGACGGAGTGTAGGCGGAGGTCAGCAACAGCAGCAAGATGATCGCCGGGATCGCGATGCCCGCGTCGACCACTCGCATCATGACCGCGTCGACCGCGCCGCCCAGGTAGCCGGCCACGGCTCCCCACAGCGAGCCGATCACCGCCGCCAGCACGCCGGCGACCACCCCGACCAGGAGCGAGATGCGTCCGCCGGTCATCAGCCGCCCGAGCACGTCCACCCCGTCCTGGTCGGTGCCGAGCAGGTGCCGACCATCCGGGGGGCGGCTGCTGAGCAACAGGTTCACATGTGTCAGGTCCGGGTGATACAGAAGCGGGCCGACGAAGCAGAACAGGGCCATCCCGCCGATCAGGACGGCTCCGGCGATGGTCATGGACCCCGGCCGACGGCCGGTGCGCCGCTGGCCCGGCCACGCTGCGTCGCCGGTCTTGCCCAGTGCTCGCCGGCCCGGTGCTCGCCGACCCAGTGCTCGCCGACCTGGTGCCGGCCGGCGCTGGGCTGGCCGACTCTGGGCTGGGCGGTGCTGGGCTGGGCGGCCCAGTGCTGACCGACCCAGTGCTGACCGACCCAGTGCTGGGCGGCGCTGGGCTGGGTGGCGTGGCGGCGCCGCGTGTCTCCCTCTGCTCATCGGCGGCTGTCCCTGACCCGAGGATCGGCGAGCAGGTAGCCGATGTCGGCGAGCAGCGACCCGAGTACGGCAGCGACCCCGATCACCAGGATGAAGCCGAGCAGGACCGGGAAGTCGTGGTTGACCGCGGCCTGCCACAGCCGCCAGCCGACTCCTTCGATGTTGAACAGGCTCTCGACGATCAGGGCGCCGCCGAAGATCTGCGGCAGGCTCAGCCCGAGCAGCGTGATGACCGGAATCAGCGAGTTGCGCAGTACGTGCCGTAGCAGGACCCGGCTCTGGCCGGCCCCGGCCCCGCGCGCCGTCCTGACGTAGTCGCTGGCGAGGCTCTCAATCGCCGCGACCCGGGTGTACCGGGCGAAGATCGCGCCGACGTAGATGGCGAGTGTCACCACCGGCAGCGCGAGCGCGCGCCAGTCGGTGAGCACCCCGGCGATGCCAGCTTCCTGCGGGCCCTCGGCGCCGAGCCAGTGCAGCTGGATCGCGAAGACCAGGACCAGGATGGTGCCGAGGAAGAACGGCGGGACGCCGTAGCCGAGGTAGGTGACGATGCGCAAGCCCCGGTCGAGCGGCTTGTCGCGGTGCGCCGCCTGGATCAGGGCGAGTGGCACCGCGACGGCGATCGCCAGCACGGTCGCGGTGAGCGTGAGTGCCAGCGTTCGCGGCAGGCTGGCGGCGAGCAGCGCGCCCACGCTCGTGCTGGCCTGCACGGAGTGACCGAGATTGCCCTGCAGCACCTGGCCGAGCCAGCTGAAGTACTGCACGATCACCGGGCTGTTCGGCCCGGTGCCGTTCAGCCCGGCGCTGAGCAGGGCGCGTGCGGAGCCGCCCGGCAGGAGCCAGCGGAAGCTGAAGACGATCAAGCTGACGAGCACGAGCACCACGACCGCCTGGAGCAGCCGCCTGACCAGGTAGGTGATCACCGTCGGCGATCAGCAGAACCGGGCGCCGGACCACCACGGGTCCGGCGCCCGCAACTCACGTCGGTCACCGCACGTAGTACCAGTCTTCCGGGGTGAGCGCCAGCGTCGGGCTCTGCTTGCCGATCCTGAGGCTGTTGATGCTTTCCTCCAGCGCCGCCGGAGCCGCCGGCTGCAGCACCACGGGGAGCTGCTGCGTCAGGTAGTCCTCCCACTTGTACATCGCCTTGAGGCTGGGCGTCTCCAGCGTCTTCTTGATCAGCGCGTCGTTGGCGGGGTTGCTGTACTGGCCGATGTTGCCGCCCGAGCCGGTGCCGAACAGCTCGTCGCCGGTCGGCAGGTAGTCGGGCACGTAGCTCCAGCCCTCGCCCCAGTCGGCCAGCTCCCATGGACAGGGCTGGTCCTGCTTCGGCCCGCAGGTGCTTTCGACCACGCCGATGACGTCGTCAAAGGACTCGCCCTTCGAGCTGATCTGGATGCCGACCTGGGAGGCGGTCGACTTGAGCTGCAGCACCGCCGCCTGCACCCACGCGTTGCCGGTGGCGTAGAGCATCTTGAGATTCAGCTTCTGACCGTTCTTGATGCCAGCACCGCACTCACCCTTGGCAGCACCGGGATGAATGCATTTCGTGACCCCGATGTCCGGATTCACTTCCCACCCGTTGCGGCGCAGCAGGCTTCGCGCCGCGCCCAGGTTGTACGGGAACGGGTCGCCCTTTCTCGCGGTCGGCGAGAGGTACTTGGTGGCCGGCGCGTCGCCCACAGGCCCGACGTTGACCTTGCCATAGCCGTGCAGCGCGCCTTGGACGATCGCAGGCTGGTTGACGAGAAGCTGGAACGCCTGCCTGAAGTAAAGCTGGTTGAAGACCGCGAGCTGCGGGTCGGCCGGGTTGAAGTTGTAGGGGATGTAGCTGAGTCCCCAGGTGTAGACGGGCTGCATTGTGTACCCGGCCACGGGGTTCTGGCCGACCTGCTCGCCCGGCGGCGGCACGGGTGCGTCGACCGTGGGCAGGTACCCGACATCCAGCGGATGATCACCGCCGGCCTGCAGGACGTTGAACTCGGCCTCTTCGGAGGTAAAGGGCTGCTCGATGAAGGTCGTGATGTGGTGGTCGGGCACCGCCAGCGAGTACTTCGGATTCCAGCTGAAGGTCAGCACGCCCTCCGAGCTGTAGCCGGTCAGCTTCCATGGGCCATCGACATCGCCCCAGATGCTAGAGGTCGCCCAGGTCTTCGTGTTCTGAGCCAGTCTGTCGAGGTAGGCGTATACCTTCGCGCAGTCGGAGACATGGTCGGCGCAGTCGCTGGGCGAGTTCGCGCTCGTCCGGTCCCAGGCGAGCGGCAGCGGCGAGATCTGGCTCAGCTCGTTGCCGGTGAACCAGGCCGAGGAATACTTGCCCTTGATAGTCATCTGCACTTCGTCGGTGCCGACCGCGTGCACGTTCTTGACGTTGTCAGGGATGCCGCCCGGGACGTAGCCGCCCCAGTTGGTGTGAGCCTCGGCCTGCATCATGTTCATCCAGAACATGACGTTCTTCGCGGTGATCGGAGTGCCGTCGGAGAACTTCAGGCCCGGCTTCATCTTGATGGTGAGAGTCTGCCCCTTGTAGACGGGCGCCTCGGCCAGGCTCAGGCTCTCGTTCAGGTACGGAAGTCCCTTGTCGCCCCACCAGTACAGCGGGCGGTAGAGCAGGTACTGCAGGTTGTCCAGGTTGACGATCGTGAAGACCGAGCCCGACGAGAACGGGAAGATGTAGTTCGGCGTCACGTTGGCGGGCAGCGCGAAGGTGGCCGTACCGCCAGACATCGGCGTGTTGCCCGTCGACGAGTGGTCCTTCGTACCGCATCCGGTCGCGACCACGCCGAGGACGAGCAGGCTGGCGCAGCCTGCGGTCAGCCGCTTCCTGGTCCTGTGCCCGAGCTCGTGCCGCCTGATCAAGCTCTCCTGCTCCAAGCCTTCGCGACCCTGTTGAGCACGCCGCATAGCCGCCACTCCCTTGTCATCCACTGCAGTAACGTTCGGCCCACTGCAGTACGAAGCCAGCCAGTTCTCTGCGCGACCACACGGCACAGAAGGCGCTGCGCGGCCCTTGGTGCCTGACCCGATCGTCCGGCATGCTCCCCTGGATATGAATTATGTCGTATCGACCGAATGATCGCTGGCGCTTCGGCATGCCCGGTCGGTAACAAACGCCCGTCCAGCGAACCGTTCGCCAGCATACTGACCACTGCGACCGGATTCGGATGGAGTGGGTCCAGCTCGTGACGGCAGGGCCGCCGCGATGCTGCCGGGTCACGGAGCGGCAGGGCGGCGGCACCAACGCTCGGTCAGCGGTGTCAGTTCCTGCGGGTAATCTGTCGACTGCGCTGCCATTCCGGCGGCGCGCCGCGTTAAGCATGGCATCGCAGGATGCAGATCTGAAAAGCTAGGAATGTGAGCCAGCCGAGCCGACACGCCGAGCCCTCGGGCGGATCAGGTCGTACCGGCTCCGCCGGGCGGCCTCGTCGCGCCGCGCCGCCTAATGCCCTTTTTGCCGAGATGCTGCGGGCCGCGCGAGAGCTGCTGGCGGTGCGCAGCCCGCTGGACGCCGAGCTGATGGTCAGTGAGCTGCTCGGCACCTGGTGGCGGCAGCCGCAGCCGACCTCCGGCCGAGCCAGGGCCAGGCGACGCGCCGAGGTGGAAGAGCTGGTCGGCGAAGGACTGGTCGACTTCGCCGCCGATCAGGGCAGTCCGGCCGCGCTGGCGCTGCTGTCAGGCATCGCCTGCCTCGGCACATCCAGACAGGCAGTCAAGGCCGAGCGAGCGGCACTAGCGCTCATGGAGAGCGGCGTAGCCCGGCCGGCCTGGGCCGAGCACGCGGGCGCGGTCGAAGCCGGGGCCTGCTACGTGAGCTCGGACGCCTTCTGCGATCGCGACGAGGTGATCTGCACTTTCAGTTATGCGGGGACCGAGGAGCATGCGCTCGTCGTGGTGGTCGACTACAACGCCGGCGGGATGCTGCGCGACAGCTGGGTCACCTCGCACGTGTCCGCACTGCTCGACCGCTGCAAGGAGCTGGCCGAGCCGGCCGAAGGTCCGGCCCAGGCGTGCTTCAGGAGCGTGTCGCCGCCGTCGGCACGCCGGCTGCTCGAGTCGGCGCTCCAGCTGACCGAGAAGCTGCTCGATCCGCCGGTCAGCCCGTCGTTCCCCTCGTACCACGCCTTCGTGCGGGCCAGGATCCGCACCCTGCCGCCCACCGGCCCGAAGGTCGCCTCGCTGACTGAGCCGAGTGTGCTGGCGAACCGGCGGACGTGGCGCCCGGACCGGCGGGCGATGCTGGCCGCCGAGTTCCTCGCCTCGGACGAGGCCGAAGACCTGTCCGACATCGAGGCCGCCAGCCGGTGCGTGGACCACATCGTCGACTACGGCTGCGATCAGGACTTCGGTCGGCCGCTGCGGGTCAGTCCGGCCAAGCTGGAGACCTTCCTGCTCGACTGGCTGCCGCGCAAGGTCATGCTGACCAAGACCGAGCAGCACGCGATGCCGCACGTGCTGCTGTCGTGGGCGCGCTGGGCCGGCGCCAAGTCCGGTCTCGACGCCGAGGCGATCCGCAAGACCCTCGACGCGGTGTTCGACAGCATGTCCTCGTTCAGCAAGGTCTACCGCGACCCGACCTCCTACGGCCTGAAGGCCGGCCTGGTCGCCCGCCTGCTGCCAGACCGCGATCTGGAAGCGCTGCCGCGCCGGGCCTTCGCATTCGGCGTGCTCGAAGGGCACTATCACGGCACGAACCTGGCCGTGCTCGATCCGGCGCACCCAGAAGACCGGCGCATCCTGCTGGCGGCCGATCACGAGGACCGGCGCGGCAAGACACCGACACCCGAGCACCTCGACGAGCACATGGCCCTGACCGAGCGGCTCTGGCGCGGCGATCCGCCCGAGCTATGGGAGGCCGCGCAGCGGCTGCTCGACCTCGGACTCGACCGGCACGACGTCGTCCACGCGCTGATGGACGCGGTCGAGACTGCGGGCCCCGCCGCCAAGGCGATCGCGCACGCGCTCTCCAACCTGCCGCCCGAGCCGCAGGTCTGACATGACGACGGCCGTCACCGACCTGAACGCCGACCTCGGCGAGTCGTTCGGCACCTGGAAGCTTGGCGACGACCAGTCGCTGATGCAGCTCATCACCAGCGCGAACGTAGCCTGCGGCTTCCACGCCGGCGATCCGCTGACGCTGCGCGCGGCGTGTGCCGGAGCGGCTGCCGCCGGGGTCACCATCGGCGCGCAGGTCTCCTACCGCGACCTCGCCGGATTCGGCCGGCGCGAGATGGACGTGCCGCAAGACGAGCTCACCGCCGAGATCCTTTACCAGATCGCGGCCCTCGACGGGCTCGCCAGGACCGAGGGCTCCCGGGTCAGATACGTCAAGCCGCATGGCGCGCTCTATCACCGGGTGCGCAAAGACCCAGCTCAGGCAGCGGCGCTGATCGCCGCCATGCGGGCCTACGACCCGACGCTGCCGCTGCTCACCCAGTCGGACAGCCTCGCGGCCACGCTCGCGGCCGACGCGGGTATCGCCGTGGTCGCCGAGGCCTTCGCGGACCGGGGTTACCGGACCGACGGCACGCTCGTGCCGCGCGGTCAGCCCGACGATCTGCACACCGACCCTGCCGAGGTGTCCGCGCGGGCCGTCTCGATCGTGACGCGCGGCGTCGTCAGCTCCGCCGACGGCAGCGAGGTGCCAGTGCAGGCGCGGTCGCTGTGCATTCACGGCGACACGCCGGGTGCCGTGGCGCTGGCCAGATCCGTCCGGCAGGCGCTCGAGCAGGCTGGCGTGGATCTCGTGCCCTTCGCATGATCACGGCGAGGGCGGCCGGTGACACTGGCCTGCTGCTCGACACCGATGCCGAGCCTGCCTGGCTCGCGGCGGCGATCGCCCGGGCCGAGCTGCCCGGGGTGGTCGACATCGTGCCCGGCGCTAAGACTGTGCTGGTGATCGTCGAGCCTGGGTCCGGTGCACTGCGCTGGCAAACACCGGAAGACCTGGCGGCCCGGATCGCCGAACTGCCCGTCGTCGAGCAGCCGATCGGGCCGCAGGACGCCGTCGAGATTCCCGTGGTCTACGACGGGCCTGATCTCGCCGACGTCGCCGCTCTCACCGGGGCATCGGTCGGCGAGGTCATCCGGTGGCATTCGGAGCCGACGTATGCGGTGGGCTGGCTCGGATTCGCCCCAGGCTTCGGATACCTGACCGGGCTTGACGAGCGGCTGGCCGCCATCCCCCGGCTGACGACACCGAGGTCGTCGGTGCCCGCCGGATCAGTCGCGATCGCGGCCGGTCTCGCGGCCGTGTATCCCTCGGCGTCACCCGGCGGCTGGCGGCTGCTCGGCCATACCACCACGGCGATGTGGGACCCGGAGCGGGAGCCGGCGGCGCTGCTGACGCCGGGGAGGCGGGTGCTGTTCAGGCCCGTGGACTCGCTGCCTGCGCGATCGCCCGGAGCTGCCGGCGAAGTTTCTGAAGTCAGGCCGACCTTGCCGGCCGGACCTCGGCTCGAAGTGGTCAGGCCAGGGCCGCTGGCTACGGTGCAAGATCTCGGCAGGCCAGGGCTCGGGGCCGTCGGCGTGCCACCGTCGGGTGCCGCGGACCAGGCCAGCCTGATCACGGCCAACCGGCTAGCCGGCAACGTTGACGCGGCTGCCGGGATCGAGCTGACTCTGGGCCGAGCTGCGTTCACCGCCTATGGCGAATTGACCTTGGCGGTGACCGGAGCGCCTGCGGCGATCACAGTGACCACCGCGCCGCAGGGTCGCCCGCTCAGGGTGCCGTTCGGTGAGCCGTTCGGCGTGCCAGACGGGGCCGTGGTCGGGATCGGGGCGCCGCCGGCTGGGCTGCGGACCTATGTGGCGGTACGTGGCGGTGTGGCCTCCCCTGCCCAGCTCGGCAGCCGGTCCGCTGACCTGCTCTCGGGACTGGGCGGTGGTCCGCTGCGAGCCGGGACGGTCCTGCCAGTGGGCGATGACGGCCTCTCGGGTGGCGTCGGCGCCCGGCCGCAGGGCGGCACGGGCGCGGTCGGCACGGGCGCGGTCGGCACGGGCGCGGTCGGTACTGCGGTGGTCGAGCGGGGCGAGGTCGCGCGGCTTCGGGTAGTCGGCGGGCCGAGGCTGGACTGGTTCGCGCAGGACGCGCTGCGGCGGCTATGCGCGTCGGTCTATACCGTCGCGGCGGCGAGCAACCGGACGGGAATGCGCCTCGAAGGACCGCCTGTGCACCCGATCGACGCCGAACTGGCGAGCGAAGGTCTGGTGACGGGATCGCTGCAGGTGCCGCGCGACGGCCAGCCGATCTTGCTGCTCGCGGATCACCAGACGGTCGGCGGGTACCCGGTGATCGCGGTAGTCGTGAGCGCCGATCTCGGCCTGGCGGCCCAGCTCAGGCCAGGCAGCAAGATCAGCTTCGTCGCCGTGGGCTCAGGCTGATTCGTCGCCGTGGGCTCAGGCTTCAACGACAGCATGGCCGTACTTACTGCTGTTGCCGGGTGGTTTCCGGCAGCAGTATGGTCCCACCTGCTGTCGTCCTGATAGCAGTAAGTAGGCACATGCCGTCGTTAAATCTGGAGCTCAGGCGGGGTGTGGCCCTAGTTGCTGCTGTCGTGAGGCCGAGGGGTGCGATGTGAGTGAACAGGGTCGCAGGAATAGCGAGAGTGGCGGCTACCTCGGTTCCCGCCGAGCCGCGCAGCAGGCGCACCTGGCGGCTGGGCTGTGTTCGCGTCAGCCGCCGATGCCGCGATAGGCCGACTCGACGTCGGGGGCGGCGATGGTGGTCAGCTCGGCGGCGCTGGCGATCTCGCCGAGCTGAGCGACCCGCAGGTCGCGGGAGGCGCAGGCGCGCTCGTACAAGGAGCGTGCGTACCGGCCGTTGCCGAGTTCGTCGATCCGGCCCTCAGCGCAGGCGCGCCCGAGGATCTCCGACAGCACCGGGATCGCCTCGGGCGCGAAGCTGTCCCCCGCCTGGCGGGCGAAGATCATCGAGATCTCGACCAGCTCGTCGGGCTGGTAGCTGGGGAACGCGATCCTGACGCCGAACCGGGAGGCCAGGCCCGGGTTGGTGCGCAGGAAGCGGCTCATGTCCTCGGTGTAGCCGGCGAGCACGATCACCAGCCGGTCCCGGTCGTCCTCGGCCCGCTTGAGCATGGTGGCGACCGCCTCGGCGCCGAACGCGTCGCCGCCGGAGTATCCGTCGTTGTACAGCGAGTAGGCCTCGTCGATGAACAGGACCCCGCCGAGCGCCGAGTCGATCAGCTTGTTGGTCTTGATCGCGGTCGAGCCCAGATGGTCGCCGACCAGGTCAGCGCGGTGCGCCTCGACGACGCCGGGGCGGACGAGCAGGCCGAGGGCCGCGAAGATCCTCGCGAGGATCCTGGCGACAGTCGTCTTGCCGGTGCCCGGCGGACCGGCGAAGACGAAGTGCCTGACCGGCGGCTGGCTCGCCAGGCCGTGCGCGTCGCGCAGCCTTGCCACCCGAAGCTGGGCGGTGATCTCGTGCACCTGCCGCTTGACCGGATCCAGGCCGACCAGCTCGTCCAGCTCGGCGAGCGCGCTCTCCAGCGTCGGAGTCTCGTCGTAGCCGCGATACCGGGAGGTCAGCTCGCCGTAGGCATGCTCGAAATCACTGCCGCGCAGCGTGATCAGGTCTTCGGGGGCCGGCTCGCCGTTCCCTCCCATGACGCGGACGTCGCGGGCCTGGCCTGCGCGTTCCAGCAGGGAACGGACAAACCTGCCGTTGCCGAGTTCGTCCCCCAGCCGTCGGCGGCCGACTTCCTCGAACATGCGCCATAGGACTGAGCGGGCCTGGGCGTCGATGACCTCGCCGCGCCGCGCGACCGAAAGGTCCGCGAGCTGCAGCAACTCGGCGGGGCTGTAGCCGCCGAACTTGATCCGGACCGCGAAGCGGGAGGTCAGGCCGGGATTGCTGCCGAGGAAGGACTCCATCTGCCGCTCGTAACCGGCCAGGATGATGATCAGCCGGTCCCGGTCGTCCTCGGCCCTCTTGAGCAGGACCTGGACGGCCTCGTTGCCGAAGCGATCATTCTGCCCGTCGCCTTCATTGACCAGGCTGTAAGCCTCGTCGATGAACAGGATCCCGCCGAGCGCCGAATCTACCAGCTCGTTGGTCTTGATCGCGGTGGCGCCGAGATACTCCCCGACCAGGTCGCTGCGCTGTGCCTCGACGACGGCCGGGGCGTCGAGCAGGCCGAAGGCGTAGAAGACCTTCGCGAGGATCCTGGCGACCGCCGTCTTGCCGGTACCCGGCGGGCCGAGGAACACGAAATGCTGCATCGGCTTGTCGGCGCCGATCCCGGCGAGCGCGCGACGGCGGGCGGCCTCGATGGAGGCCGCGATCGAACGAACCTGGCTCTTGACCGCTTCCAGGCCGATCATCGCGTCGAGTTCGGCCATCGCCTCGTCGACGGTGATCACTGGCTGGTCGGGGGCGCCTCGGTCGTGCCGGTCGGATGCGGCGCCCGATCCCGGGACGCCGGCGGGCGGGCGGCCGGCCCTGGCTGCGGTAACGATCCGGCCGTCCTGGTCGGGCAGGGCGCGGCCGTTGGGCAGTGGTCTGGTGCGGGTGCCTTGCGGGCCTGCTCCTGCTCCCGCTGCTGCTCCCGCTCCCCCTCCCGCGAATCCGGCTGCGCCGGGGACGGTACCGGCCTGGCCAGGGCGAAGCGGCCGACCTGACCTGCCGCCTGAGCCGAAGCCGCCACGCTGGTTGGGCTGACCTGGCTGACCTGGGGCCCAGCCGAGCGGCGGGATCGGGCCGCCGCCTCGCATCTGCTGGGGCTGGCCGCCGTTGCGGCTGTCCTGCCAGGCCTTCGCCAGGCGCCAGCCGACCACGATGGAGGCCAGCAGCCAGGCGAGGATGGGTCCGATGAACGAGGTACCCGAGCCGAGGTAGCGAAAGACGACGAGTCCGGGCAGCAGCGCGAGCAGAAGTACCCAGCCGAGCGTGCGGCACGGTATCTGGGCGCGGCCGAGTGCTCCGGCATGAGAGACGAACGCGGCGGCCACGGGCAGCAGGAGCAGCGTCAGCCTGGGCAGGGTGCTGCCGTGGCCGAGGATAGAGACGAGCAGGATGCCGACGATGGTCACCGAGCCGGTCGCCCAGATCGACCGGCTGCGCGACATGATCGCGTAGGGCGACATCATCAGGGCAACCGGAGCGCCGATAACGCAACAGACCGCGACGATAAGGACCTTAAGCGACAGAGGTGCGGTGGTGTACGCCTGCTTCAGGCGCTCAAGTCTGGTTTTCACTGCCCACCCGCCCGACCCTGCGGCCCACCCACCCGGCCCTGCGGCCCAGCCACCCAACCCCCGCAGGTCTCCCATCCCGACCGCGAGAACGACCCGTCCGTTGGCGGCATCTCGCTCCCTTGCACCGCTTACTTTGTACAGCGCATTCCTGAGCGCAGCTAGCGATACACCATCAAATGGGACGTCAAATCTGGCACCGCCACGCCTATTCTCACCTATAGCCTGCACTCCGGCACCAAGACACGGCCGTTTTTCTGGATTTCCTTGACCATGTGGCGATCTCAGCGCCTCGACTTCGGTCGTTCACGACCTGTTGCGCTCTGTTGCGAGCCGTTGCGGTCTGTTGCGGTACTTAGGGTAGTACGGGCCTGATATCCGCACTCCGCTATGGTTTCGATGAGGATCGCGCGAGGAGGACGGATGGAACGAATCGAAGCTGAGCTGCTGATTCCCGGCAGCGGCGAGCCGATCAGTGACGGCGTCGTGGTCATCGACGGACCTGCCATCAGCTACGCCGGGCCCGCAGCCGACGCTCCCGCCACCCCGAGTGCGCCAGTGCACCAGGCAATCACCGTTATGCCGGGAATGTGGGACTGCCACGGGCATTTTCTCGGCACTCGGAGCTTCGATCTGGGCAAGCTGCCGCTGGAGCCCACTCCTCTGCGCGGCGCGCGAGCGACTCATGACCTGGCCAACGCGCTGGACGCAGGCATCACCTCCGTGCGGGAAGTCGGCGGGCTCGGCATCTACCTGGCTCGCGCCGTGGACGAAGGCATCGTCGAAGGCCCGACGATCTACGCTGCTGGCAGTATCCTCAGCACGACCGGCGGCCACGCGGACCTGCACTCGTACCCGCTGGCCTGGGTCACCGACTTCGGGCAGCACTGCGGAGAGCTCAGGCTCGCCGACGGCGAAGCGGAATGCATGCGCGCGGTTCGCGAGCAGCTGCGGAGCAACGCCAAGGTCATCAAGGTGTGCGCGTCGGGCGGCGTGATGTCTGAGGTCGATGACCCGATCCACCAGCAGTTCACCGTGGGCGAGCTTCGGACCATCGTGGAGATCGCGGGCCTCGCCGAGCGCGCGGTCGCGGCGCACTGTCACGGCAAGCCTGGGATGATGGCGGCGATCGAGGCCGGGGTCAAGAGCATCGAGCACGGCACCTACGCCGACGACGAGGTCTGCCAGGCGATGCGCGAGACCGGCACGATCATGGTGCCGACCCGGACCATCGTCGAGGACATCCTGAGCCACCTGGACGTCGTTCCTGACTACGCGGCGGCGAAACTCGTCACCATCGCGCAGACCCACGCCGAAGCCGTGACGCGGGCCATCGGGGCCGGAGTCACGATCGCGATGGGCACCGACATCGGCGTGACCGGCCGGGACCTGCCGAACTCCTGGGGCGGCAACGGCATCGAGGTCGCGCACCTCGTCAAGCTTGGCATGACACCCCTGCAGGCCATCGAGGCCGCCACGGCGACCGCGCCAGCGACGCTCGGCCCGCAGGCACCGCGCAGCGGCAAGCTGGAGTCCGGTTACGACGCGGACGTGCTGATTGTCGCCGGGAATCCGCTGACCGACATTCAGGTACTCGCTCACCCCGAGCACGTCACCGGCGTCTGGAAGTCGGGTCGCCGGGTAAAAGGTTAGGACGCGGAACCTAAAAAGAGGCGCAGCATTCAACGACACCGGCGGTGGATGCTCGCCTGTCCCTGCCAGCCTCCCCGACAATTGCCGAGTGATACGCCGCCGCGCGACTAAGCGAATCAGTGTAATGAACGCCACAGCTTAGTTACTTCGGCATTCCGGCGACAATTTCGGCAAAAGGGGGCAGCTGAATGATCAGGGCGGTTTGCGGGCGACAATTGCGTGCCTGCCACGCGGTAGGTGCCGCAGCGGCCGTGGTGGCGGCGCTCGTACTTACCAGTTCAGCGGCTTCGGCGATGCCGACGGCGGCGATGCCCGCCGTTGCGAGGTCCACGGCGGTGATGCCGGTTTCGGCACCCGCGCGAGCAAGCGGACACGGCCTCCACACCCTGTTTGACATGATCCGGATTTACACGGCTCCGGATATGCACGGCCAGGTCGAGGGAAAACTGACCGGCACCGGGACCGAGCTCACCATCGCCTGCTGGACCAGTGGCACGGACTACAAGAACATCTCCGTGTGGTATCAGGTCACGGCGCCGATGGCTGGATATGTACCGGCATTCAACCTCGCGGCGCATTACTCTCCGGCAGCGCACGTGCCGCACTGCCTGGTCCCGACGTTCAAGATCAGGTACTACTCGCTGGAGCAGAACCTGCGCATCCGCAAGAGCCCCTCTATTGCCGCGAGCATCTCCGGCCTTCTCGGCAGCATCGGCAGCCAGGTCGTCGTCACCTGCTACCGAAAGGGCAGCACGGTCTTCGGCGACCCCATCTGGTACCACACCAAGGCACCAGCCGACGGCTACGTAGCCGGCCGCCTGCTCAACACGGGCGGAGACCCGGCACCCAGCATCCCGCACTGCTAACCACTCGACGGCGGCGGGACTCACGCGGTGATGGCGCTGTCGGCCTCAATGCCGAGGCGACAGCGCCATCGCTGCAGATCGGGTTACCTCCGAGTCCAGGTCGCAGTACGCCCGCTGCCATCGACTCGTATCTTGGCTTCGCCCTTGAGCTGCTCAAGTACCAGCCGGATAGTCTGATCGCTTACGCCCGGCACTGCGGCCCTGACGTCCGCGATACTAAACGTGGCTGGCCCGCGACGAAGGACGTGGTCACGGATCCGTTGCTGCTTGGTGCCGGGCGACTTAGCCGCCGCAGCGCGATCTGCGAATACCACGTAGGCATTAGCCAGGATCTCAGTGAAGTAGTCCAGCCATGGCCATGGATCACATGTGCCCGAATGCCAGCCGTGCGTAGAGTCGAGTAGCGCCTTGTAGTACCGATCCGCCGAGTCAGCCACCGTCTGCTCAAGACTGACATAGCGGCCAACTGTGTAGCCGTGGTCCGCGAGCAGAGCATTCGTCAGCACTCGCGCCACTCGGCCGTTGCCGTCGTCGAACGGATGAATCACGAGCAGATCTAGTACGAATAGTCCGCACAGTAGTACAGGATGATGTTCACCCTTGGCTACGGCGGCCGCGTACCTCTGGATGAGGTCATCAACGGCAAAAGGCGTGTCAGCAGCCGGGACGGGCTTGAATCGAACGGCAATCGATCCGTCCGAAGATCTGTCCACGACGAGGTTGTCTTCGGACTTGAACTTGCCACCCAGCGCCTCGGTATGGGCAAAAAGCAACCGATGCAGATGCAAGAGCAATCCCGAGTTAAGCGGACGCCAATCTTCTCGAAATAGGTAGTCCTGAGCATCGCGATACCCAGCCAGTTCCTGCTCGCTCCGGTTGCGCAGTGCGCTCGCTCGCCGGTTGATGATCCGCTCAGCACGGCTCGTGTCAGCGACTACCACTCCTTCTATGGCAGAGGAAGCAGTGATGCTAAGTACCCGAGCCCGATCCTCAAGTTCCGTGAGCAGACCAGGCATCTGGTCCCTGTACAGAGCCTCGGAACCACGGCCATAGTCGATCGCCCCGAAGCGCGTGACAACCCGGGCCGGGACCTGTCCGATCAGCTGCGCAAGATCGGTGAAACTTCGCAAAAGACCACCTAACGAACTACCTAAACTACCTAACCGAGGGCCGGATTAGGTAGTTTAGTAGATTCATTAGCGTGTTCGCTGAGGCACGACCACAGTCGCTGCTGGGTCGTGTCAACCGACCTGCGGCTGGCTGACGAACCACCAGGCGCCGCGACGGCCTCCCGCCTCCTGCACGGTGGGCGCTCGCCGTGTTGGCTCAGCAGTTTTACTGGCGGAGTGCACTTATTCGGACGGTACGGTACTCCTCTGCCGCTGGTGCCTGGCGACGCGGTAGGCGTCCACAGCTTTGCGGGAACTCCGCCAGCCGCCATCAGCGCTGGACTGCATCACAGATGGCCTGGGCTTCCTTCGGGGTGGGAAGGCCTCCGTGTCGCTGGTTAAGCTCAGACAAGGCTTTGTCCAGGCGGTCGTAGACGTTCGTCCGGCTAGGGTGGCCTCTGCTTGCCATGAATACCTGCCCCCGGCGGACCAAGAATTTGATACACCTACGCGATACCTAATTAAACTTATCAACTAACCGCTCGCGTCCGCATCGATAGACCGTCGTACTCGCGTAAGCGTGGCCAGCCTGCTCAGACACGAACCGCTCGGGGTAGCCCGGTCGCGCAGCCACTGCACCAAGGACGGCGTGTCGCCCGGCACCTGCTCTGCCTTCAGATAGACGGCCAGGTCTCGGTCGTTCAGGTCGTTCACGGGCGCAACGCAGTGCCCTTCGCTACAGATTCGGCGTGCAGCGACTTGACGAGACCGTATCCAGGTGCTGCGACGATCTAAGGCGGACTACCTGGATCAGGTTCACGGAGGTGATGAGGCAACGGACCTCATCACCTCCGCTGACCTGTGGTTATTCAGTTATTCACATCAGCGCGGAAGTTGTACCTATCGCAACTTTGCCCAGTGTGCTGAGCCAACACGACTTGATCGGCTAGCTGCAGCCGCTGGTGGAGCCGCAGCCTTCGCAGACGTAGCAGCTTCCTGCCGGGCGCATCTTGGTGCCGCAGGTCAGGCACAGCGGGGCGTCGGCGACCCGGCCCTGCTGGGACTCGATCAGCTCGGTGGAGCTGCGCGGAGTGGCGGCGGGCCGGTGAGCGGGCGCCGGGGCGGCCTGGTGGATCTGGCTCTCAGCCCTGGCGGTGACGGTCGGCTCCTCTCGCGGTGCTGACTGGGCCAGCTCCTCCGGGTCTACGTCGTCATTCGCACCTGCTACCCCGCCTGCTCCCGCGTCCAGCGCCGCAGTCCGCTCGGCGACGGACATGATGCCGAGTTCGGCCCGCTGGTCGTACGGCAGGTGATCGAGCGCCAGCCGGCGGAAGATGTAGTCCATGACCGAGCTGACCATCCTGATGTCCGGGTCGTCGGTGATGCCGGCCGGCTCGAAGCGCATGTTGGTGAACTTGCTCACCCACGTCTCGAGAGGAATGCCGTACTGCAGACCCACCGAGATAGCCACGGAGAACGCGTCCATCACGCCGGCCAGCGTCGAGCCCTGCTTGCCGAGCTTGAGGAACACCTCGCCAACGCCGTCGTCGGGGTAGCTCGACGCGGTCATGTAACCCTCGGAACCGCCGACGGAGAACCGCGTGACCGTGGCCGAGCGCTGCTTCGGCAGGCGACGCCTGACCGGCCGCTGGTCGTGCGCCGTGGCCGGCTGCGCGGCCGCCACGCCGGCGCTGGCCACATCCGGCCTGCGCTTCACGGCTGACAGCGGCTGGCCGACCTTGCAGTTGTCGCGGTAGATCGCCAGGGCCTTCAGGCCAAGCTTCCAGCCTTCGAAGTAGATCTTCTCGATGTCCTCGATCGTCGCCGACTCGGGCAGGTTGACGGTCTTGCTGATCGCACCGCTCAGCGCGGGCTGCACCGCGGCCATCATCCTCACATGGCCCATCGGGCTGATGGCCCGCTCCCCCATGGCGCAGTCGAATACCTCGTAGTGCTCGGGACGCAGGCCAGGCGCGCCGACGACATTGCCGTGCTCGGCGATGTATTCGACGATCGCCTCGGACTGCTCGTGGACGTAGCCGAGGTTCTTCAGCGCGCGGGGCACGGTCTGGTTGACGATCTGCATCGATCCGCCGCCGACGAGCTTCTTGAACTTGACCAGCGCTAGGTCCGGCTCGACGCCGGTAGTGTCGCAGTCCATCATGAGCCCTATAGTCCCAGTTGGGGCCAATAGGCTAGCTTGGGCGTTTCGGTAGCCGTGCTTGTCCCCGAGCCGCAGGCTGTCGTCCCATGCCCGGTTGGCCGCCGTCAGGATCTCCGCGTTCGTCCCCTCCGGCACCGCCATCGCCCGGCTCGCGACAGCGTGCTTCGCCATCACTCGCTTGTGTGCCGTCGCGTTCCGCGCGTAGCCCTCGTAGGGGCCGACGACCTTGGCCAGTTCCGCCGACCGGCGATAAGCAGTGCCGGTCATCAGCGAGGTGATGGCGGCCGCGATCGCCCGGCCGCCGTCTGAGTCGTAGGCATGGCCGGTCGCCATGAGCAAGGCACCAAGGTTCGCGTACCCGATGCCGAGCTGGCGGTACGCCTTGGTGGTGACGGTGATCTTCTCGGTCGGGAAGTCGGCGAAGCAGATCGAGATATCCATCGCCGTGATGATGAGCTCGGCAATCCGCTCGAATCGCTCGACGTCGAAAGTGTCGTCGTCACGCAGGAACTTCAGCAGGTTGATGCTCGCGAGGTTGCACGACGAATTGTCGAGGTGGACGTACTCAGAGCACGGGTTGCTCGCGGTGATCCGGCCCGATTCCGGGCACGTGTGCCAGCTATTGATCGTGTCGTCGTACTGAATGCCGGGGTCGGCGCATTCCCAGGCGGCCTTGGCCATCTTGCGGAAAAGACCCGTCGCCTTGACCGTCTCCATCACAGTGCCGGTCTGCCTGGCCAGCAAGTCGAATCCGGCGTCACGCTCGACCGCGCGCATGAATTCGTCCGAGACGCGCACCGAGTTGTTCGCGTTCTGATACTGCACGCTCACGATGTCCTTGCCGCCCAGATCCATATCGAACCCGGCGTCGCGCAGGACCCTGACCTTTTCCTCTTCCCTGGCCTTCGTCTCGATGAATTCCTCGACATCCGGATGGTCGACGTCGATCACGACCATCTTGGCCGCGCGCCTGGTGGCACCACCGGACTTGATCGTCCCCGCCGAGGCATCGGCGCCGCGCATGAATGAGACCGGTCCGCTGGCCGTGCCGCCTGAGGCGAGCAATTCCCTGCTTGACCTGATGCGCGAGAGGTTGACGCCCGGCCCCGGAGCCGCCTTTGAAAATGAGCCCTTCCTCGCGATACCACTCGAGAATGGACTCCATCGTGTCGTCGACAGCCAAGATGAAGCACGCGGAAACTTGCCACGGTGACGAAGTACCGACATTGAACCAAACGGGAGAATTAAAACTGAAGACTTGATGAACAAGAGCGTAGGTGAGCTCATGCTCGAAGATCTCGGCGTCGCTCTCGGTGGCGAAGTAACCGTGCTTGCGGCCAGCCTCGCCGTAAGTGCGGACCACGCGGTCGATCAGCTGCTTGAGGCTCCACTCGCGGTGCGGGCTGCCGGCCGCACCGCGAAAGTACTTCGTGGTGACGATGTTGGCCGCGTTGACCGACCAGGAGTCGGGGAACTCCACGCCGCGCTGCTCGAAGTTCACCGATCCGTCGCGCCAGTTCGTCATGATGACGTCGCGACGTTCCCAGGTCACCTCGTCGTAGGGGTGAACTCCCGCACGGGTGTAGATGCGCTGGATCTGCAGCCCCGTGCGGCCGCTCTTGTCCTTGCTGCTCTGCTCTTTGACGTTCTGCGTGGACGAGCCGCTAGGTGCGTCAGCCATGTGCGTCCCCTTCGGAATCGCGCGGATCCCATCACGAGCCAGCCGGCTCTAGGTTCGGATGATGTTGTGATTGCCCGCCTGGTACTGACCAGGGGGCTAGGTGCAGTGCTTGCTGTTATCTCCGCCGTGTGGTGACCAGCCCGGCACCAGTTCAGCGTCGGCGGAGCGCCAGTCATGATCGTCTTCTGGTGCGGTCGCGTCGCGACGCACGTCGTCTTTGCGAGCCTCGTCCCGCGCAGCGCGCAGCGCCGAGATCTCGGTCTCGAAGTCAGCCAGCGACTCGAAGCTCCGGTACACCGAGGCGAATCGCAGATAGGCGACCTCGTCGAGCGCCCGCAGCGGCCCGAGTATGGCCAGGCCGACCTCCTGCGACGGCACCTCGCCAAGGCCGCGGGCCCTGATGACTTCCTCGACCCGCTGCGCGAGGATCGCGAGCTGATCGTCGCTGACCGGGCGGCCCTGGCAGGCCCGGCGGACACCACGGACGATCTTGTCCCGGTTGAACGGCTCGGTCACGCCGCTCCGCTTGGCAACCATCAGGATGACGGTCTCCTGCGTGGTGAATCTGCGACCGCACTCTGGGCACGACCGGCGCCGACGGATCGCAGCACCATCCTCGGCCGTGCGGCTGTCGATAACCCTGCTGTCCGGGTACCTGCAGTACGGGCAGTACATGCGATCACCCCCTGCAAGCCGTGCTACACCAAAGTCTACGTGATCACAAGCTGTGGAAGAACTACAGGCTTGTAAGTACTAGATATTGTGGTCCAACACCGCTCGATGCGCAAGCCGTCTGAGACATCAGCTAGCTTAGAACGCCCCACTGACAGTGTTCTCGCACCGAGCGCCGGCGCGTCGGACTTGCGCGGCCCGCCGGGTCAGGCCTGCCTCGGCCTGAAGGTAAAGAGCGGCCCGACAGGCGACTCAGCTGACCTGGCATTCGTCAGCCGGTGGGCGCCAACGCCGACCAGCGCGCCGGTGTCCAGCTCATCGAAGGCGAGTTCGGAGAACCCATTGCGTTCAAACCAATGTCTTATCGTGGGCGTGAGGTCGGGCGACCTGCGGTGCCGCGTCCAGATCACCGTCGCACCGGGCGCGCACAGCGCCGGGGCGGCGGCGATCATGCGCTCGACGTCGGCGTCGCTGACGTTCCCGAAGATGCCGCAGAGCAGCAGTACCTGAGCGGGCAGGGCATCGCTGAAGCTCGCGATCAGACTGGCGTCGGCTTCGCGGACCTCAACGTGCGAGAGTTCGCGCGATACGGCCTCGCGCCTGGCGACGTTCGCGTTGCGCGAGTCGTACTCGAGTAGCACCGCTCGCACGTCGTCGCGGCGACGGTGGAGCGGCAGTACGCCGAGGACGTCGCGTCCCTGGCCTGCGCAAAGGCTAACCAGGCTGACCAGTCCGGCCGGCGCCCGATCGATCGCGGCCGCCAGCTGCCGCTGAACGCTCGCGAGCCGCGCGCTCAGCGAGGATGCCGGATCGTCGTAGTCGCGATGCCAGCGATCCCAGTCCAACGTCCAGCCTCCTCCGATAGCGATTTACCAAAGTACCACTACTTGACTGTCTATCAACTTGATTATCTCGCCGGGAGCTGCGACTGTAGGCCGCATGACGACAGCAGACAGTTCGGCGGGGCATGACGCACACCATCATGATCGCGGTCATGACCACAACCACGATGAGGTGGTGATTCCGCCGCTGCTGCGCGCGGCGCGCGGCAGCTACGGCGATGCGATCCGAGTCAGCCTGGCTCGGGCCGGCTTCGACGACATGCCGAGCAACGGCGCGTTCGTGCTGAGCGGCATGGCCAACTGGGGTGGCTCGCCCGGGGATCTGATCCACGAGCTTGGCGTGAGCAAGCAGGCGGCTAGCCAGCTCATCGACGTGCTCGTGCTGCGTGGATACCTCGAACGGCAGGTCAACCCTGACGATCGGCGACGGCTGACGCTCAGCGTGACCGACCGGGGCAAGGCTGCGGCTACGGCTGTGCGCTCCGCCGTTCAGTCCGTGGATGCCGAGCTGGCCGGCCGGATCACTGCGGCGGAATTCGCGGGCCTGCGGGCCGGGCTGCTGGCACTCGCCTCGATCCGGACTGACCAGACGGCCGCCCGGGCGAATACCTGATGCCCGGAACGCGCGGGCGGCCTCCGAGCGGGCCGGCGGCTAGCCGACCTTGATGACTAGCTGCTGCGACGTGGCCGAACCGCGCCCCGGTGCGCCGATGCCGTTGTCAGCCGTCACGACTACCCGGTACTGGTGTCCCCTGGCGGCTGGCGACGGCCGGCCGTGGAACACGACGGTGCCTCGGCCCAGGCGAGCGTGCACGCCTGGGGGAAGCACTCCGTGCACGGTCATGACGCACACCGGGAAGCCCCTCGCCCGGGTGACGAACCTGATGCTACTCCCGGCCGATATGGTGATCAGCGACCTCGAGCTGAACCGCGCCGGGCTGTAGGCGAACTCCCTGACGCTGTCGTCGAGATTGCTGACGACCCAGGCCGTGCTCGACACCGGATCGACGGCCACGGCGACCGGATCCTCGCCGACCGGCAGGTTCCGCGCGACAACTCCGGCATCTTCGCTGATCAACGTGATCGTGTCGGTGCCGTCCTCGGCGACCCAGACCGTCCCGGTTGCCGAGTCGACGGCGATCGCGTCGGCGACCCCAGCCGAGGTGACGCGGTCCGGCACCCGGACGGTGACTATGGCCGCCTGCTCAGCGGGACTGACCTGCGAGGCGAAGCTCGAATACCTGGATCCGCCGTCGTAGACGTCACTAGCGACCCACACGGCACCCGTGGCCTGGTCTACGGCCAGGGCAGCCCGGCGCGATCCGGGAGGTCCGGTGCCTGACCTCGATCGGGACGCTGACGTGCCGCGTCGCCTCGGAGATCTCCTCGACCCGGCCACGCAGGCTCGAGACCCAGACAACACCAGTCTTCTGGTCCACCGCGATGCCGTCCGGCGCGGCGTCCTTGGGCACGCCGATCGTGGCGATGACGTTCTGGCGGGCCTCGCTGATCTCGGAGACGGTATAGGAGTTGGTATTCGCTACCCAGATCGTGCCAGTGCGCGAATCGGCGGCGATACCGAACGGAGCCCGGCCTACGTTGAAGGTAGCCAGCACCTTTCCCGTGCTGTCGCTGATCTCGGTCACCCTGTTGTCGGCGGCAGGGTTTCCGAACGGGCCAAGGCTGGTGACCCACACGGTGCCGGTCTTCGGGTCGGCGGCGACGCCGACGGGGCTGGCCGGAACCCTGATCGTCGCGATGACCGCCTGTCGTGCTTCGCTAATCTCGGACACCGTGCCGTCGAGGCTGTTCGCGACCCAGACGGTGCCGTTGCGCTGGTCGATGGCGATCGCGTCAGGAAGGCGGCCGACCTGGATGGCCGCCGTGCCTCCCCTGGGCGTGACCGTTCTCGGCGCGGCACCTTTCGTGGATCCCCTGGCTGTCGGCGGCCGGGCGTGGCGTCCGGTGCGACCCGAGACAGCGGGGCGGAGACCGGTATGGCCAGTGCGCCCGGAGTGTCCGGTGGATCCCGTCGATCCGGTGGATCCTAGGTGGTGATGACCGCTGTGATGTGGTTTCGTGGCGCCGACGGCTAGGGCCGGTGTCTGCATCCACGAGATCGCGACCAGCATCGCTGTCGCGCCGAGCAGGCCCGCCGAGGCGAAGCCGCGACGAACGGGCAACCGACTGGCGCGCACCTAACCTCCGACGACGAACCGGACAACCCGCCAACCACCGTGTCTGCCGCGAAGCGGGCCCGCGCCGGCGATCTCGCGTGGGCTTAGCTTGTGGCGACAGCAGATCACAATAGTGGCGATTGGCGGGAGTTACCATTTCCCGCTCGGCCAGTTACCGATTCGTGCGGTGGCGGCTTGCTGGTTGCGGACTGCCGAAGTGCGCGCGCGGCGACTCAGCCTCGCGGGACCCAGAGCACCTGTCCTGGGGAGATGGTCGTACTGGACAGCGAGTTGAGCTCGATAATCTCCGGGATGACGCTGCGCGGATCGGCGTCAGGGTCGGCCTGCGTGGCGATGCCCCACAGCGTCTGGCCCGGCCTGACGACGACGCGCAGCACCGAGTTGCCGAGTCGCGGCATCGGGATCAGCTGACTTGAGGCCTGTGCCCGGCCAGCCGCAGCCAGCCAGATGGCTCCAGCGGCGGCGGCCACGCCAATGGCGACGATCGTGCCGACGACAATTCGGCCCCGCCTCGTGAGGCGAATCGCACCCGGCTTGCTGGCGGCGCGGGCTCCCCCGACGCCGGCGTGCGTAGCCCAGGGGCGAACGGTGCCTGGGTGGGCGAGGCCCGGTCGGGCGGAGGCCATCGGATCAGGCTCGGGTGCCTGCGCTCCCGTGGCGGAAAGCCGGCGTGCTTGGTTCGGCGGTGAGGGTCGCGGTGCTGCCAGCGGCGGACCGCTGCCCTGACTGGTCGGCTGGGCGGGGACTCGGATATGAGGTACGGGCTCGCATTTCGCGGATCTGCGGCCTGACTCTGGCGTCGAGATTCGCCTCGGCTGCGCTTGTCATGCCCATTGCCTGCCTCCTACTGGCGAACGGCTGTTCGATCGCTTCCCTGTTCTATCGTAGAGATGTTCGATCGAACGAAGGTACGAGAGAAGTTATACCGGAGGGGTCCGACACTTTCGAGAACTGTCGAACAGATGTTTGATGTCGTCGGTGCCAGAACGCTAGCGTCGGCAATGACAGCAGCCACCAACCGGAGGACACGATGAGCAGCGATACAGAAAATGGAGGGCTAAACCGAGCACAGACGCTGGGTGGCCCAGCGGCGACCGGGGTCTCCGCCGAAGACGGCGGGATCGAACGAGGTAGCGATGATGACAGGGCGCGCAGCCAAGCCGGGCAGGAAGCCACGAGGTAGCGTGCAGACGCCCGTTCCTGACCTTCCAGACCAGCCTGACCCTGACCATGTGCTGACGTGGCGGCAGCGCAAGGTGCTCCAGGTGATCCGCGATTCCGTGCAGCGCCGCGGCTACCCGCCCTCGATGCGGGAGATCGGTGAGGCCGTCGGGCTGACCAGCACCTCGAGCGTCAGTCCTACCAGCTGTCCACCTTGCAGAACAAGGGTTACCTGCGTCGCGATGCGGGCCGCCCGCGCACGGTCGAGGTGCGGCTGCCCGGCCATCCCGCGGTCCGGCCGGAGCCTGGCTTCGACGAGGACATGCCATGGACATCACCTCGCAGGAGGCCGCCTACGTCCCTGTGGTCGGCCGGATCGCCGCTGGCGGCCCGATCCTGGCCGAGGAGCGATCGAGGACATCTTCCCGCTGCCCAGGCAACTGGTCGGCGAGGGCACCTTGTTCCTGCTCAAGGTCGTCGGCGACTCGATGATGAATGCGGGCATCGTCGACGGCGACTGGGTCGTCGTCCGGCAGCAGCCGGTCGCGGAGAACGGCGACATCATCGCGGCGATGATCGAGGGCGAGGCGACCGTCAAGACCTTCAAGCGCTCAGGCAGCCACGTCTGGCTGATGCCGCATAACCCCGCCTACACCCCGATCCCGGGCGACGAGGCCGAGATCCTGGGCAGGGTCGTCGCCGTGCTTGCGTCGAGTCGTGACCCGTGACCGGGCTGCGCGCCGCGCAGCCCGGTCACCGCGCAGTTCTCCGCACCGCCGCGTCAGTCCGCCGCCGGAACGATGTTCACCAGCTTCGGCGGCCTGACGATGACCTTGACGATCTCACGGCCCGGCCAGTGCCTGGACGATCCCGGGCGCGGCCAGGGCCAGTTCGCGCAACTCTGCTTCGCTGATGCCGCGGCGAGACCTCCAGCCGGTCCCGCACCTTGCCGTTGACCTGGATGCACGCAGGTGATCTCGTCCTGCACCAGCAGCGCCGGATCAGCCTGACGGCCAGCCCGCCAGGCCACGGTCGGTTCGTGACCCAGCTTCTCCCAGCACTCCTCGGCCGTGTACGGGGCAAACAGGGACAGCAAGATCGCCAGCGTCTCCGCTGCCTCGCGTACCGCCGGTCCGCCGCGCCCGGGCCTGAATCGATCGCCCGCCGGGCTGCGGTGGCCAGCTCCATCAGCCGCGCAACGGCTACGTTCAGCCTGGCTGACTCGACCAGCCGGGTAACTTCCTCAATGGTCCGGTGCGTGACCTTGCGCAGTTGCACGCTGCCGCTCGCCGGGTCGGGCGCCGCTCCCTCGGCTGCGTCGCACCGACCTCGGTCGCGATCCTCACGACCCGGCCCAGGAACTTCACCGAAGCCTCGGGCCGCACGTCGGCCCAGTCGATGTCGTCCTCGGGCGGGCTGGCGAACAGCATGGTCAGCCGAATCGCGTCGACGCCGTGCGCGGCCAGCTGCTGGCCCAGGTCGACGCCGTTGCCCAGCGACTTCGACATCGCCTTGCCCTGGTTGATCACCTGGCCCTGGTTCACCAGCGCCAGTGAATGGCTCGACGAAGTCGACCATGCCCATGTCGTACAGCACCTTGGTGAAGAACCTGCTGTACAGCAGGTGCAGGATCGCGTGCTCGACGCCGCCGACGTACAGGTCGACCGGGCACCACCGGCGCACCGCCTCGACTTCGAACGGCCCGTAGTCGTACTGCGGCGAGCAGTACCGCAGGAAGTACCACGACGAGTCGACGAACGTGTCCATCGTGTCGGTGTCCCGCCTGGCGGGCCCGGCGCACTTCGGGCACTGGGTGTTGACCCAGTCGGTCAGCCGCGGCCAGCGGGGAGACGCCCTTGGGCGCCAGGTCCTCCCCGCGCAGATCGGGCAGCCGCACCGGCAACTGGTCGTCCGGCACCGGCACCTCGCCGCAGCCGTCGCAGTACACGATCGGGATAGGCGCACCCCAGAAGCGCTGCCTGGAGACCAGCCAGTCCCGCAGCCGGTAGCTGACCGCCGCCCGGCCCTGGCTCTTCGCAGCCAGGATCTCGGTGATCGCCTCGATCGCCTGGGTCTTGGTCATGCCGTCCAGCGGACCTGAGTTGACCAGGATCGCCGTCGCCAGGCGTCGCCGCCCCGGTCTCAGCCGGGTCGGCCAGCGTCTGTCTCGACCACGATCCGGACCGGCAGCCCGAACATCCGGGCGAAGTCCAGGTCCCGCTGGTCATGCGCCGGCACCGCCATGATCGCGCCGGTGCCGTAGTCCGGCAGCACGTAGTCGGCAGCCCAGACCGGGATCCGCTCGTCGTTGACCGGGTTGATCGCGTACTTGCCCAGGAAAACACCCGTCTTGGGCCGGTCGGCCGACTGCCGCTCGATGTCGGTCAGCTTGCCGCACCTGCTGCCGGTAACTGTCCAGCTCGGCGCGGCGGTCAGGCTCGCACAACTCGGCCGCCAGCGCCGAGTCCGCCGCGACCACGAAGAACGTCGCGCCGTACAGCGTGTCGGGCCGCGTGGTAAAGACGGTCACCGGCTCGTCGCGCCCTTCGACGGCGAACTGGACCTCGGCGCCCTCGCTGCGACCGATCCAGTTGCGCTGCATCAGCAGCACCCGGTCGGGCCAGTTCTCTCCGATCGGCTCCATGTCAGCCAGCAGCCGGTCGGCGTAGTCGGTGATCTTGAAGTACCACTGGGTCAGCACCCGCCTGGCCACCTCGGCGCCGCAGCGCTCGCAGTGACCGTCGATCACCTGCTCGTTGGCCAGCACGGTCTGGTCGACCGGGCACCAGTTGACGTAACCGTCGCCGCGATACGCCAGGCCGCGCTCGTAGAGCCGCAGGAACAGCCACTGCGTCCAGCGGTAGTACTCCGGGTCGCAGGTGTGCAGCCGCCTGGTCCAGTCGAACGACAGCGCGTAGCGGCGGAACGATGCCGCCTGGGTGTCGATGTTCTTGTACGTCCAGTCGGCGGGGTGGGAGTTGTCGCGGATCGCCGCGTTCTCCGCAGGCAGGCCGAAGGCGTCCCAGCCGATCGGGTGCAGCACGTTGTAGCCCGCGCTGGAAGTAGTAGCGGGCCATGGCGTCCGCCACCGCGTACGCCTCGGCGTGGCCCATGTGCAGGTCACCCGAGGGGTAGGGGAACATGTCGAGCAGGTACCGGCGCGGGCGAGGGTCAGCCGGATCATCGCTGGCCAGGAACAGCGCCCATGGCGTCCCACTTCGCTAGCCACTTCTCCTGGACCGACCGCGGATCCCACTTCTCCTGCGATGTGTCCGCTGCGGATGTCCGGGGGTGACCGGCACTGGCCACGCCCGAGCCTTCTACGGCTGCCATTGCTTCCTCGCGATGTCTGAAAGACTGGGCGATGACCCAGTCAACCTAGGACTCCAAACAAAAAACCCCTCGATCCACGAGGGGTAGCCGCGCCGACGTAAAGCTGGTCAGCGCGGCTAAGTAAGGAGCAGGTTGGCTCGACGCACGATCACAGAGTATCGCACCCCCGGAACCGACGCCATCGGCGCGCGGCGCACGCCATCGGGCGCGGCGGGCGCCATCGGGGCGCGCCGGGGCACGATCCCGGCGTCCGGTCCGATACTGCTCACCTGGCGCAGACGCTCGCCGGCAACCGGCAGATGCCGGCCGGCAAGCAACAGCAGTTTGGCCCTCCCTGCTGCTGTTGCGGGGCGGCGTTGAACGACAGCATGGTCCTACTTACTGCTGTCAGGACGACAGTAAGTAGGACCATGCTGCTGTCGAAACCCGGGTGCTGACAGCACTATGTGCCTACCTGCTGCTCATCGCCCCCGCCGCTCTCCTCGATCCCGCCGCTCTCCTCGATCCCGCCGCCCTCGTCGACCCCGCCCCACCTCAACCCCGCCCCACCTCGGTGTGGCCGAGGGAACCGCTTGCGGTCTTTGGCCAATTCGAGCGCGGGGCTGGGTATTCGAGCGAGGTGTGAGCATTGGCGCGGCTGCGGGCGACTGCGCGGCGAGTCGGGGCGGATGGCGCTACCTGGTGAGGACTCTCCCCTCATGACGGAGCAGTCCGGCGGAGAGCCATAAGCGAGTGCGGCGAACGGCCAGGAAAGCCTCACTTCGCGCGAGCAGGAAATAGCCATAACGCGCGGCCAGGAAAGTTATTGACCGCACGCACAATCTTTCTTGACCACCCTCGCCTGGCGCGCCGATAATAACGTCTCGTTCGGCTGGCGATGCTGCGTGGGTGGCCGGGATCCTGCTCGTCACCGCTACCTTGACCTGGGCAAACGGGGCAGCTCAGGATCTGCGAGACGAACATGCAAGCGCAGCTGGCGAGCCATATTCGGGGGAATAATGGATATTCGTCGATCTCACCTTTCGCGTGCCGCCAATGCCGGTAGCACCGTCAATCGGCATTCCGACGCGAGCTACGAGGACGAAAACGTCAAGATCATCGACCCCGACCCGGTTTCGGCCAGCCCGGTCTCGGCCAGCCCGGCTTCAGGCGATCAGGGTCCTATCGCCATCGTCGGGCTAGCGTGCCGCTTCCCTGACGCTGACGACGCGGCGGCGCTTTTCCAGGTCGTCACGGCTGGCCGCCGGGCGTTCCGAAGGATTCCGCCGTGCCGGGTCGACCTGGCCGACTACTACAGCTCGAATCCTGTCACCGCCGACGCGACTTACTGCACCAGAGCAGCGCTGATCGAAGGCTGGCAGTTCGACCGGGCCGCGTTCGGCGTCTCCCCCGCCACCTGGCGCAGCACCGATCCTGCCCACTGGCTGGCGCTGGAGACCGCCGCCCGCGCACTGGCGGCGGCCGGCTTCGCAGGCGGGACCGACCTCCCCAGGGAACGCGCCGCCGTCTTCATCGGCAACACCCTCACCGGCGACGTCTCGCGCACCGCCGCCCTCCGGCTGCGCTGGCCTTACGCACGCCAGGTCCTCGCCGACGCCCTGCACACCTCGGGAGCGTCGCCGGAGCTGGCCGGCCGGGTGCTGCAGACCGCTGCGGCGCGTTACCTAGCCCCGTTCGCGCCGGTCACCGGCGAGACGCTCGACGGCTGTTCACCAGGAACGATCGCCGCGACCATCGGCGCCCAGTTCGGCCTGCAGGGCGGCGGGTTCGCGGTAGACGCCGGCGGCGCCTCGTCGCTCGCGGCGGTCGCCTCGGCTTGTTCCGCGCTCAGCACGGGCGAGATCGACTTCGCGATCGCCGGCGGCGTCGAAGTGAGCCTTGACCCGCTCGACCTGGTCGGGCTGGCGAAGGCTGGCCTGCTGGCGACCTCGGAAATGCGCATCTACGACCAGAACCCGACTGGCTTCCTCCCCGGCGAAGGCTGCGGCGTCGTCCTGCTCATGCGGTCGGCGGACGCCAGGGACGCCGGCCTCCCGGTCTACGCGGAGGTCCACGGCTGGGGCATGGCATCGCCCGGTCGGCCGCACGCGATTCCCGCCGATCCTGCGACCATCTTGCTGGCGATGCGCCGCGCTTATGCGATGGCCGGGGTTGATCCGGCGGACGTTCAGCTCATCGAGGGCTGCGGCACGGCTGTCGGACACGCCGACGACGCCGAACTGGCCGCGCTCGCCGTACTGCGGTCCGGGGCCAGGCAGCCGGCAGCGCTCGGCTCGATTTCCGCCAATATCGGCAACACCAGGGCCGCCGCCGGGGTTGCTGGCCTGATCAAGACCGTCCTCGTCACCGCCAGCGCCGTCATCCCGCCGGCCACGGGCATCGGCACCCCGCACGAGTTGCTGACTGACGACGGCGCGGGCCTGCGGCTCCCCGCCGTCGCGGAAGCCTGGCCCGAAGGCCCGATGCGAGCCGGCGTCAGCGCCTGCGGCACGGACGGCCTCACCGTACATCTCGTCGTCGGCCAAGAACCCAGTCAGCGGACCCCCGCCCACCGCGCGGTTCTCGGGAGTCCGCTCAGGGGAACTGAGATCACCGTGCGCTCAGGGCGAGCGCGATCCCGCGCGACTGCGCGGCCACCGGGCGCCGAACAGCCGTCGACGTTCCTGGTCCACGCGGACGACGGGGCCGCGCTCATCGCAATCTTGTCCAGGCTCGCCGACGTGGCCCCCTGGCTGTCCGACGCCGAGCTGCAGCGACCTGGCCTGCCAGTTCGCCGCCGAGACGACCCAGCAGTCCAGGCTCAAGGTCGCCATCGTCGCGACCCGGCAGGACCAGCTCGCCAAGCTCGCGAGCGAGGCGGCCACGCTAGTCCCGCAGCTAGTCCCGGGCACTGTCGCCGCCAGGCCAGGGATCTTCGCAGCCGACGGCGCCGACGGCGCGGTCACGCTGCTGCTGGCCGGTGATCCAGCCGAGGGCGGCGAGCCGTCGCAGCAGCTCAGCCGCGCGCTGGCGGTGCTGCGCCGCCTAGACGATCTCGGCGCCCAGCCGCGAACGGTCGTCGGTCACGGCGCCGGTGAGCTCGCCAGCCTGGTCTGGGCAGGCTGCCTGAGTGCCGCCGGCGCCCGAGCGCTGAACGCACTCCGATCCGCTGCCCTCGGCGCCCCGCCCACGACGGCGCCCGGAATCCTTCGCCAGGCCATCAACGAGTTCGCGGCCTTCGACTACGCGCCGCCGCGATCCCGCGTGATCTCCGGCTGCACCGGCCGCGAGCTCGCTAGCGCCAGCGAGATCGCCGAACTGCTCAGCGCCGAGCTGCTCGACGCCCGGACTGCGGCAGACAGCTCAGCCCAGGCCGCAGGCGGCAGCGACGTGCCAGCGGACGAGCGGCTCGCCGCCGCCGTCAAGACGGGTGCTGCCGCCGCAAGCTTGCTCGTGCAGTCGGGTCCGGATCGCGGGCTGACCGCCGCCGTCGCCAAGCTCGACGCCGCTGGCGAGCGGCCCGGCCAGCCCGGCCAGCCGGTGGTCGTCACGATCGACGGCGACCCCGCCGACGAGAGTCAGCTTGCCCGCGCGGCTAGCGCGCTGTTCGCCGCCGGGGCGCTGACCAGGCCGCACCTGCTGTACGCGCATCGGCCGGCCAGGCCGATAGACCTCTGGCGCGAGCCGGTATTCATCACCAGTCCATGCCAGACCCGCCCAGCCGAGCCGCCCCGCAAGCCAGCCCCACCAGCACAGTCAGCCCCACCAGCACAGCCAGCACAGCCAGCACCGGCAGCACCGGCAGCACCGGCACCCCAGCCGGCGACACCCCGGGCCACAGAGCCGCCTCCGAGCCGCTGGCTGACCGGCGTCGGCCCATGGGCCCGCTGCTACGCCGAGCAGCTCGTCGAGCCGGTCAGGCCACTGGCCCGCCGCCCGGACACCGACAGCCGGCCCTGGCACGTCTACACCGGGGGCGGCACCGATCTCCCTGAGGTCAGCGAGCTCTTCCCGTACGACCCAGCCGCCGAGCGCACCGTCCTGGTCGCGGGGCGGATGCACGAACCCGGCACCGCAGACACGGCCCTGCACGCGGCCCAGGATGCGATCCGCACCGGGGCACTGCTCGCGATCAGCTCAGACCCCGGACTCACCGGTCTGTGGTCCAGCCTGCACGCCGAGCACCCCAGGATCGGCATCACGTCCGTCCGCGTACCGTTCCACGCGCAAGCGCAGCAGGCCAGCGCAGACGCCCTCAGGACCGCCGCCCGGCTCGGCACCGAGCCTGGCCGCTACCGGGAACTGACGGTCGCCGCCGACGGCACGGTCAGCGAGCTCGGCGATGTCGCCGCTGGAGCTCAGCCCGGGCACGGACTTCCCGGTCGGCCAGGACGACGTCGTGCTCATCAGCCGGAACGCTGGCGCCGCCGGCATCGTCCTCGCCCAGGTCCTCGCCTGCTCCGGCGCCTCGATCGCGGTCATCGGCCGCGAGCATCCGCGCCGCGACGACGCCGTCATCGAGGCGCTCGAACAGCTGAGACTGGGCGGGGCGACCGTCGGCTACGAGATCGTCGACCTCGCGAACACCGCCGCCCTCAACGCCGCCGTGCGCCGGATCGAGCTGAGGATGGGCCGGGTCACCGCCGTCGCGCACGCTGCCGTCGCCGCGCCAGCACGCCCGATCGCCGAGACGATGCCCGCCGACCTCAGCGCCCAGGTCCTGAGCCAGTCCCGCGCGCTCGAGCAGCTGGTCACCGCCGTGCGGGCTCGGGACGGGATCAGGCGTACGCCAGCCGATCAGCTCAAGCTGGTGCTGACGTTCGGATCGGTGACCGGTCGCTACGGCCTCGCCGAGCATGCCATGGTCGCGCTCTCCGATGCCCTGCTCGCCGATTATGGGGAACGACTCGCCGCCGCTGGTCCCGGCTGCCAGGCGATTCACGTCCAGTGGCCAGCTTGGGCCGGGGCGGGTCTTGGCGAGCGGCATGATCTCGCGAGCCAGCTACGTCAGGCTGGTTTCGCATCGACGCCAATCGCTACCGGGTCTCGGCTGCTGCTCAAGCTGCTCGCCGCTGATCACCAGCCGAGCCGGGTAGCCATCCACGGACGAGTCGGCGAGCAGGCTCCGGCGCCGATCTCGGTCGCCGCGCAGAGCGAGGCTGTCAATGCCTCGCAAGCGCCGCTGCCGCGCCGTTTTGCCGAGCGAGTCCGCCTCAGCTACCCGGGCGCCGAGCTCGTCACCGAGGCATCGATCTCCCAGCAGGCCGATCCCTACCTGGCCGACTACGTGATCGACGGGGTGGGGGTCATGCCGCCGGCCATGGCGATCGAGGCCATGGCGCAGGTCGCCTCCGAGCTGGCTGGCCGGCCGCTGCGCTCAGCGACGCAGCTCACCATGAACGCGCCGATCGTGCCGCATGGCGGCCGCGAGCCGTCAGTCGTCAGGATCTGCGCCCAGTCCGCCGACGACGAGGTCAGCGTCGTGATCAGGACGGCGAGCACCGATTTCGCGGTCGAGCATTTCCGGGCCACGTTCGGCGTGGCGCAGGACGCGGCTGGCCAGCCCGCCGCAGAGGGCCGCAGCCGGGCCCGATAAGTCGCCCAGGCCGACCAGAGCGGACGCGGCTAGCCTGCTCGGCGCCGGCGACGTCTACGGATCGGTGTGCTTCCAGACCGGCCGGTTCCGGCGGCTGACCTCGATTCGGATGAGCGGCTCGCGCGCGGCTACCGGCACCATGTGCGGATCGGACGAGCGGCCCTGGTTCACGACGATGAGCGGCGCCGGCGCGACGAGCGGTCCTGAGCTTGTGCTGGGCAGCGCGGCCATCCACGACGCGGCGTTCCAGGTGATCCAGGCGTGCATTCCGCACCGCAGGCTGCTGTTCGCCGGCTGCGAGGCCGCGACCTTCGCGGGCTGCGAGATCACCGGAACGGTGACGATCCTGGCGGCCCAGCTCGACCTGCCGCGACAGGCCGGACGCGGCGACCGGGACAGGCGAGACGAAGCCGCGCAGCTCGCGGTGCCTAAGCCACGGACCGGCGACCAGCCTGCGCCGGTCGCGGTGTCCACGGCGATCGGCCTGCCCGACACCGTGTGGAACGTGCACGCCGTCGACGAGGCCGGCGACGTCGTGCTCAGCCTGCGCGGGCTGCGCATGCGCGACGCGGGCCCGCTGCCGCGCCAGCGGCCGTGGCCTACGGCCCTGGCCGGGAGCTTCCTGGAGCGAGCGATCGCCGAGCTCGGGCTCGGCGCGGATCTTGAGGTCCGAGTGGGGCGGCGAGCCGACACCGCCGCGTTCACCGAGAGCGACGGCTGGACGCGCGCCTGCACCGAGGGCGCCCTGGCCGGGCTTTCGCTGCTGGTGCGCGCCAGCACCCCGGCGGTCGGTGCCTGGCGGAGCGCCAGGCCCGCCCGCAAGGACGCGGAGGCCGAGCAGGCACCGGGCTGGCTCGCGTTCGTCGACGGCACGAGGCCGGCCGGAGCCGACACCGACGCGCGGCGGGCGATGGCCCGCGCGATCGCCTCGTGTGCCGGCACCACGGCCCCGATCGGAGACGTGTCCCCGGAGATCCGGCAGGTCGCGGGGTCCGACTGGCTGCTCGTTCGCACCAGTTCAGGGACCATCGCCTGCGGGCTCCTCTGGCTCGCTGGCCTCGGCGCGCCGGTCGCGATCGCGGTCATGACCGGATCGCTCACCGGCCAGGAGCACGCCTCGCCCGCCGCCCGTCACGACCGGACGGCGGTCTCCAGATAGCTGGTCCTGGTCAGCGCGTCGCGGAGGTCCTCCTCGGTCACCGGGCCTGGGCGCAGCACCTCGAGGTCTGATCCGGAGAGCCGCACCAGCGTGGAGCCCGTGCCGTAGCTGATCGAGTCGTCATCCTCGACGACGAAGACCGTCTCGTCGTCAGGCCAGCTCAGCGTGGCCAACTCGAGCTTGCTGACCGGCACCGGCGCAGAACCGGTGGCGTTCAAACTGGTGGCAGTGAGCGGAGCGCCGACTTCGCGAATGACCTGAAGCGTGGCGGGGTGGTCGGGGATCCGGATCCCGACCGTGCCGTCGACTGCGACCAGCCGGTCGGGCAGCACCGGCGTCTTGAGCACGATGACCGAGACCGGCCCGGGCGTGAACTGGCCGAGCAGCCTCAGCGCCTGCGGCGTTCAGCCGGCCAATCCGCCCGGCCATTTCGAGCGAGGCGCAGCCGACGTGCATGACCTGCGCCGGATTGCGCGACTTGACCGCGAAAGCGCGCTCGATCGCCGGGATCGAGGTCGCGATCGCCGCGAGCATGTAGCCGGTCTCGGTGGGCAGCACGGCCAGCGACCCCTGCCGGAGACTGTCCGCGACCCGGGCAGCATCGGCGAGGGTCAGCAGCCGGCTGCCCGAGTGTGGTCTGATGTACTCAAATCGCGTCATTTGGACGTCTCCGCGCGGCTCGGCACCGCAGCTGGGCTCCCAGGTCAGTGCATACTTTCAGGGCATACTTTCAGTGCATACTCAGGCACGCCTCACCCAAGCGGGCACCGCTACGACGCGTCATGCTAGCGTGACCGCCTGAGGCGCGCAGCGGCGACGCTTGCGCCCAGAACCTGGATTGGAGACGCCGTGCAGGTCTTCGATTGCCTCGACGACGAGGCGCGATCTCAGGGCATCGCCGCTGCCGTGTCGGCCATTTTCAGCCAGGATCTCATCGTCCTGCCGACCGACACTTCGTACGCAGTGGCTGGCTATGCCTTTGGCGAGGCTCCCGCAGCCAAGATCAGGACCGCGAAAGGCGTCGCGGAAACGACTCCGCTCCAGGTGCTGATCAGCAATAAGCAAGTGCTCGACGGAATCTCGATGCAGGCGCCCGACCATGCCAGGCTGCTGGCCGAGTCGTTCTGGCCAGGCCCGATGACGCTCATTGTGCCGGCCTCGCCTTCGCTGCGCTGGCACGTCGGCGGCGACGAGCGGTTCGTGCAGGTCAGGGTGCCCGACCAGGAGGTCGCCATCGAGGTGCTGAGCCGAACCGGGCCGCTGATCGCGTCGGCCGCGCGCGGCAGCGCCAGCGGGATCGTGGACAGTCAGGAGTCGATCGGCGACCTGGCCGGCCATACGTCGGTGTTCCTGGATGCCGGAATGATCGAGCCCGGGGTGTTGTCGACGGTCGTCGACTGCACCGGCCCCGAGGCCTCGGTGCTCAGGAAGGGCAAGATCACCGTGGGCCAGATCGTCGACGTCCTCGGCTACATGCCAGGCGTCGTCAGCTGACTCCCCCAGTCCGGCAAACCCAGCCCGGCAAATCCCTCAGGCCCCACCCCACTGCCGCCGCGTAGCGTTGTCTGCCACCATGGGAATTGAAGCGTTCTGACCCGAAAGGCGGACCCACGTGACCACGCCTGCCGCACCTCCCACCCCGGTCACCGGCGAACTCGACATCTCGCAGAACGAGTTCTGGGCGCTGCCCCTCACCGAGCGGCACAACGCCTTCGCCGCGCTGCGCGAGTTCGACTCCCCGCCTTATTTCTCGGTTCCCGAGAACCCGTTCAACACCGATACCGGCGGTTACTACGCCCTGGTCAAGCACGCGGATGTCGTCGAGGCGAGTCGTCACCCTGAGATCTTCTCCTCGGCCCGTGGCGCGACCAGCCTGGTGGACCTGCCACCGGAGTTCAACGAGTACTTCGGCTCCATGATCAACATGGACGATCCCCGGCACGCCCGGCTGCGCCGCATCGTCTCCCGGGCCTTCACCCCGAAGATGATCAAGAAGTTCGAGGAAGACGTCCAGCTGACCGCCGTCTCTATCGTCGACGACCTAGTCGCGACCGGCCCGTGTGACTTCGTGCAGCACGTCTCGACCAGGCTGCCGCTGAAGATCATCTGCCAGATGATGGGCATCGGCGACGAGCACTACGAGATGGCGCTGCGCAACACCAACGTCATCCTCGCGGGCGGCGACCCTGAGTTCCTCAGCGACAACATGGACGAGGCGATCGGGCAGATCCTGACGGCCGGCTCTGACCTGGCCAACCTGGTCACCGAGCTGGCCGCTGCCCGGCAGGCAGCTCCAGCCGACGACCTGATCACCGCACTGGCCACCGCGAACGTCGACGGAGAGCAGCTCACTACCGCCGAACTCGCCTCGTTCTTCGTGTTGCTGGTTGTGGCCGGGAACGAGACGACGCGCAACGCGATCTCGCACGCGCTGATGCTGCTGACCGAGCACGAGGACCAGCGCGCGCTGCTGCTCGCCGATGTCGAGGGCAGGATCGCGGGCGCGGTGGAGGAAATCGTCCGATACGTCTCGCCGGTGATCTGGATGCGCAGGTCGGTCACCCAGGACACCGAACTCAACGGTCACCCGCTGCACGAGGGCGACAAGCTCGCGCTGATGTACTGGGCGGCGAACCGGGACGAGTCCGTGTTCACCGACCCGCTGCGCTTCGACATCACCAGGTCACCCAATCCGCACGTGGGCTTCGGCGGCGCGGGGCCGCACTTCTGCCTCGGCGCGCATCTCGCCCGGCGGGAGATCACCGTGATGCTGCGCGAACTGCTCCAGCGGGTGCCGAACATCCATTCGGTTGGCGAGCCTGACCGGCTCTTGTCCAGCTTCATCAACGGCATCAAGCACGTGCGGTGCGAGTTCAGCTGAGCCGAAGATTGGCTCACTGAGTTCCATTCACGCACGAAGTGACCATCGCATTGCGTGACGATCACCGGCCCTTTTTGTAACTGCCTGTAGTTTCGCCTGCACAACGTGTATAACTAGAACCTCAGACGGCAACTTCTTGCTCCTGCAGTAACAGGAAGATGCCGTTCGGGGGAATGGGGGAAGCCGCACGTCGCGGAGGGGGGCCTTCGTCCGGGGGAACGCGGTGCCGTCCTAGCTCACCGGCTAGGACCTGGCACGCGCCATGACGGGGCCGTGACGGGTGGCAGGGTCAATGTCCTGCGGATGGCGCCGTACGGGGGCACGGCGACGTCCGCAGGACAGGATCTCACCGGATGCGCGGGCCGCACCCAGTCCCCAGCCCGCAGTCCCCGGCGGCCGGACAGCAGCTTGGTCCTACTTACTGTCGTTGGGGCAACTGATTCGACAGCACCATGGTCTTACTTACTGTCGTCCTGACAGCGGTAAGTAGGACCATGGTGCTGTTCGATTCGGGGGAGAACAGCAGTAAGTAGCACCTTGCTGTTGTCGATTGCCCCGCGCTCCTGCTTGGGTTGACCTTTGGGATTGCCTTGGCGTGGGTGGCGCGGGGCTGGGGTGGGTGGCTTGGGGAGTTGCGGAGCATGCTGGTTTTCTGCGCTTCTCGTGATTGTGCTGGTTTGGCTGTGGTTGTTGGCGTCAGGTGCCGTGGTACAGGCAAGCTTGTGACCTGCGCGTTTGCGTGACCTCGGCGGACCCGGCCGGCCAGTACCTCCGGCTCCTGCCCGCGCCGGCCAGGCAGCACCCCCCGACATGCCTGTTTCCCCGTCCTGCGGCGGCGGACCCGAGCACGCCGCTGGTGCCAGTCCCCGCGAGGGCAGGACCAGGCTGCCCGGCGCCCAGGCGCCGCAACGTGGAGGGTTCCCGGGTCTTCCGGGGAGGGTTTCCGCATGCAGGAGACTTAGGGGTGCTATCACGCGGTCAACTCTCCCCGACGCGGAGCGCCTCCCCCAGGAACCCGAAAACCCTCCCCTGCCAGCCGGGGGTGCACGGCCGGGGTGCAGGGCCGGGGTGCACTGGAACCGGAGTTACTCGGTGGTCAGGATGACCGGGCCTGCTGAGGTGACGGCGATGGTGTGCTCTACGTGGGCGGCACGGCTGCCGTCGGCGGAGCGGATGGTCCAGCCGTCGGCGTCGATCACGTATTTGTCGTGGCCGCCGGCCAGGAACCATGGCTCGATCGCGATGACCAGGCCAGGAGTGAGAGTCAGGCCACGTCCTGGCTTTCCCTCGTTCGGGACCGAGGGGGACTCGTGCATGGTTCGGCCGACGCCGTGGCCGCCGAAGTCGGTGTTGATGCCGTATCCGCCGGCACGTCCGATCTTGCCGATGGCCGCTGAGATGTCGCCGATCCTTTGTCCCGCGACAGCGGCCGCGATGCCTGCCCGCAACGCCGCGTCAGCACAGTCGATGAGCCGCGCGTCGGCTGGCCGCGACGGGCCGACGGTGAACGAGATCGCCGCGTCGGCCGTCCAGCCGTCGAGCGTCGCGCCGAAGTCGGCGCTCAGCAGATCTCCGTCACGCAGCTTGCGGCGGTCGGGGATGCCGTGGAGGGCGGCATCATTCACCGAGGTGCAGAGCACGGCGGGGTACGGGATGGACGCGAAGCTCGGCTGGTAGCCCAGGAATGGCGACGTCGCTCCCGCATCGCTGAGCACCGAACGGGCAACCTGGTCGAGTTCGGCGAGGCGCACGCCTGGCGCGGCCTGCTCTCGGACGGCGGCCAGCGCTCTCGCCACGATCTGCCCGGCGGCGCGGATCGCGTCGATCTCGGCCGGTGTCTTGATCTCAACCATGTCGCGGGTTTGTCCTGCCAGTCGTTCGCTCGGTCGGTTACCTCGGCTGGCCAGGTCGCGGCAGCGGGATAACTATACCGGTATTATTATCACGGGCATGGTACGTCCGCCACTGAGCCCGCAGGAGCGCCTGCGCGGCGAGAAACTCGGTGAGTTGCTGCGTCAGGCTCGCGGGCAGCGCAGCATGGCCGAGATAGCGGCAGCGTCCGGCGTTCCGGTCGAGACGTTGCGGAAGATCGAGACGGGCCGGATCGTGACCCCGGCGTTCTTCACCGTGGCCTCGCTCGCCGGCGTGCTCGGCCTCTCGCTGCAGCACCTCGCGAGCCAGTGCGCAGCGTCGCCCCATCTCACGGCCACGGCCCAGTAAGGGACCAGGTCAGCAAGCCGCCACGGCAGCGAGCCACCGGGGCAGCAAGAGCGGCCCGGCTACGGCAGGGCGCTGATCTGGCCGGCCAGGGCGAAGTCCGCTGCGGTCAGGCCGCCGGCCGAATGGGTCGACAGGGTGAGCGTGACCGTGTTCCAGGAGATGGCGATGTCCGGATGATGGTTCGCCACCTGGGCCAGGTGCGCCACGGCGCCGGTGTAGATCATCGCATCGCGGAAATCGCCTAGCTTCACGGTGCGAGTGATCGACTGGCCAGTTCGCTCCCAGCCAGTGGCCTGGCCAAGGGCGGCGGTGATCTCATCTTCGGTTAGCAGGCTCATAGGTCTATCGTCCCAGCCTCGCCGGCAGGTCGAAACCCGTCGCCTCCATGCGGGCGGCCCAATGTGCTCAGCGATAGGCTTGGCCAGCGTCGTATGCCGACCCGGCAATCCGGCAGGGGTCAGCCTAGATCCGGTCAGATCAGGCGGGCCTGGTCGGCCTGGCTCGGCGTGCCCGGCCGGACGCACTTACCTCCCAGCTGCCCACTGGAGTCGCAGATGCCCGATCCGCAGTCCGCGGCGCTTCGGCGCACCCCGCTGGCTGAGGTGCATGAGCGCCTTGGCGCGACCATGACCGACTTCGCCGGCTGGCAGATGCCACTGCGGTACCAAAGTGAACTCGCCGAGCACAACGCGGTGCGATCGAGCGCCGGGCTCTTCGACCTCTCGCACATGGGCGAGTTGCTGGTCTCCGGTGCGGGCGCGGCGCAGGCCCTCGACTACGCTCTGGTCAGCGAGATCTCGGCGATCCGCCCTGGTCGCGCGAAGTACACCATGATCAGCGCGGCTGACGGCGGCGTGATCGACGACCTGATCGTCTACCGGCTCGATGACCACGAGTTCCTGGTCGTCGCCAACGCGTCGAACACCGGCACGGTGGCCGCCGAACTCGTCGAGCGGGCAGCCGGCTTCGCTGCCACCGTGGCGGACCGCACCTTTGGGTACGCGCTCATCGCCATCCAGGGTCCGCGTTCGGCGTCGATCCTCGCGACTCAGACCAGCACCGACCTGCCCAGCCTGAAGTACTACGCCAGCTACCCGGCAGTCGTGGCCGGCAAGGACGTGCTGCTCGCGCGGACCGGCTACACCGGCGAGGACGGCTTCGAGATCTTCGCCGCGCCCGGCGATGCCACCGGGCTCTGGGATCGGCTGACCGAGGCAGGCCAGGAAGCCGGCCTGATCCCGGCCGGCCTGGCAGCCAGGGACTCGCTACGGCTCGAGGCCGGGATGCCGCTGTACGGAAACGAGCTCGGCAGGGACCGGACCCCCTACGACGCCGGGCTTGGCCGGGTCGTCAAGCTGGACAAGGCGAGCGACTTCGTCGGCCGGGCCGCGCTGGCCGAGCGGGCCGGGCAGCCGTCGAGCCAGGTGCTCGTGGGGCTCGCGGGCCTGACCAGGCGAGTGCCACGGCACGGCTTCCAGGTGCTGTGGGAGGGCCAGCCAAGCGGCATCGTGACCAGCGGCACGCACTCCCCCACGCTTGGCCAGCCGATCGCCATGGCCTACCTGAACGCCGACGCCGCCGACGCCGCCAAGGCGGCCGAGACGGCCGGCGCTCAGGACGGCACCGGCAGCCAGCCACGGCTCGCCATCGATATCAGGGGCAAGGCCGAGCCCGCAGCTCTGATACCGCTCCCGTTCTACAAGAGGGAAGCGCAGCACTAACTCAGAAAGGTAGGGCACGATGAGCGTTCCCGAGGAGCTCTACTACACCGCCGAGCACGAGTGGGTCGCCATCGCCGACTCGACCGCCCGGATCGGGATCACCGACTTCGCGCAGCGGGCGCTTGGCGATGTCGTCTACGTCTCGGCGCCGTCGCCGGGCACCAAGGTGACGGCCGGAGACCCCTGCGGCGAGGTCGAGTCGACCAAGTCGGTCAGCGAGATCTACTGCCCGGCGGACGGCGAGGTCACCGAGACCAATCCCGAGGTGGACGAGGACCCTGGCCTGGTCAACTCAGATCCGTACGGGTCGGGCTGGCTGTTCAAGATCAGGCTCGACGCCGGCGATCAGGTCCCGCCTGGCCTGCTGTCGGCGGCCGAGTACTCGGCGCTGATTGCCGCCTCGGACCAGTAGCCGAAGCAGTTACCTGGAGGATGGACATGACCAGCAATCGGGATGAAGCTGCGGGGGACCGGGCCGTACTTGCCTTCCTCGACGCCCAGCGTGCCGCGGTGCTCTCGATCGTCGAAGGACTGGACGAGGAGGCGTGGCACCGGCCAGTCGTGCCGTCGGGCTGGACGCCGGCCGGACTGGTCGACCATCTGGGCGGCGCGGAGTGGCACTGGTTCCAGGGCGTCGTGGCGGGCAAGGACCCCGAGCCGATCACGGGGGACGAGGACCTGCCTGCCTATGATCCGAGGGCGGCGTTCATCTGCGACCTGCCGTCCGCAGAGATCATCGGTTTCTACCGTGACCAATGCGCAAGTTCAGATGCGGTGCTGGCGGTGACGCCGCTCTCGGCGCAGCCGCGCGGCAAGCACGGCGTCCCCGGGCGGGATGAGCCAGCGGATGTGCGGTGGGTCGTGCTCCACATGATCGAGGAGACAGCGCGACACGCCGGTCACCTGGACATCGCCCGGGAATTTCTCGACGGCCAGACCGGTCTCGGCAGACGCTGACCACCCAACGCTGACCGCCCGACCCGTCCGTCCGCAAGCCGGCCGCGCCAGCTAGGAGACCGGCCCGCCTGCCTGGCTAGCGCCGCCGACCTGGCCAGGATCGATGCCGTGCGCGCGCAGCAGGCCGCCCAGTCGGGCCGCCTCGGCCTCCACTGCCGTCAGCCGGTCCTCGACCTCGCTGAGCTGGGCGCGGAGCTGGGCGAGTTGCCCGCCTTCAGGGCCGGCCGGGCGGCCACCCTGCGAGCCCTCGCGAACCCGACGTTCTCGATCGCCGAGCGCACCTCGGGCAGCGCTCGGATGATCTCGGAGCGGAGCTGGGAGTGGTCGACACCGAGGTCGGCCATCACCTGGATAGCAACGCCGTGGCCCTCTTCGACCAGTCCGAGCAGGATGTGCTCGGTCCCGATGTAGTCGTGGGTGAGCTGCAGGGCCTCGCGCAACGACAGCTCGAGCACCTTCTTGGCGCGAGGCGTGAACGGGATGTGCCCAGACTGCGCCGCAGTGTCACCCGGGCCGACGATCTCCGACACCCGCTGCCGGACGGCGCTGTGAGTGAGCCCGAGTTCCATCAGCGTCTGGGCGGCTAGCCCTTCTTCCTCGCGCATCAGGCCGAGCAAGAGGTGCTCGGTGCCGATGTAGTTGTGCTTCAGCAGTCTGGCTTCTTCCTGAGCCAGGACTACGACGCGGCGGGCACGGTCAGTAAACCGCTCGAACATCTCCGGCCACGCTCCCTCAAAGGCAGGCGCTGCTATCCATTGCCAGGATAGGCGCTGTCAGGATAGGCGCTGCTCGGCCGTCACTTAGGGCGTCGCCCCCAGATCCGGTAGATCATGATCCCGGCTGTAGCGAGCACGACCGCGGCGACGGCCAGCTGAACCTCAGGCTTGCTCAGTTCCTCAGTCGCGCGCTCCCGCACGCGCCGGGCGTTGCTGGCCGGGCTGACCCTGTCCGCCAGGGTGTCGATGGTCCGAGCCAGATTCTGCCGAGTCCGCTCGATCTCGGCCACTATGTCGTCGGAGTCGCGCTTTGCTACCCGGCCGTTGGTGGTAACGGTGCCAGTCACCACGCCGTTCGCTGAGCCTCTGCCATTCCCGGCACCAGCGGCGCGCAGCTGCGCCTGGCTGTCCCGATCGGCCATCAGATACATCCCTTCTGGCCAGAAGCGATCGCGCCTAGCCTGCCCTCTAGTCTCCCAGGAGTGCAAGGTGCACCGCAGGCCTACCCCGTCAGTTCGGAGCTAGTCCGTCACGATTGGTAAAAGGCGAACGGGTGGTGATCCCAGCATCACCGGGATCACCACCCGCCAGAGCGGCCAGCCGGAAAGCGGCCAGCCAGAAGAGCTAGCCCACGTTCTCCATCAGCCGGTGCGCCCGGTGGATGATCTCCAGGCAGCCGACGAGGTCCTTGTCGACGTGCCTGATCCGGCGACCGTCGAACTCCGCCCGGTCCAGGTCATCCTTGATCCTGATCGCCAGCCTGTCCCTCGCCACCTCGAGCGCCCGCAGGGCGCTGTCGGTGTGCAGGAGCGCACTGTCGCCCGGACTGGTGCTCTCGACGGCCGCCGTGTCGGCGGCCAGCGTGTCAGCGCCGAACCGCCCGACACTGGAGTTGAGCTGCTTGTAGCACTCGCCGAGGAACGTGACCCCGGGCGAGCGCAGCGCGTGGTTGGGGTCGGCGACGACCTGGGTGACGACCCGGCCGTCATGGATGTAGGGGTCCTTCAGCCCGACGAGGTACAGCATCGTCGGCCTGATGTCGGCCTCGTCGGTCCACGGGCCCTTCAGATGGGTCTGCACGACCTCGATCTGACCGCTGTCCGGGCCGGACGAGCCCGGTCCGTCGCCGGGCTCGTTGCCGTCGAGCCCCAGGTGCCGGACACCCGGGCCGGCCAGGCCGATGAAGTTGGTGTCGATCTCGGCCGCGTAGTCACCGTGGTCCCAGGCGAACCCGGTGTTCTGGGTCACGCACGTGCTGCCGCAGTTGGTGACGTTCGAGGTGCTGAGGAAATAGTCCGGCTTGGCGAACATCGCGAACGTCGGCGTCCTCGCCGGATCGGCGTCGACCATGTGGAGTATGGCCTCTTCCGTCGGATCGGCGAGGTAGTTCGTGATCGCCTGATTAGTGCCGGTGTACGGGTTACTGGCGGTCAGGCCAGCCGTCAGGTGCTCAAGCGAGCGCACGCCAGGGGTGTCAGGACCGGGGTTGCCGGTGACGTAGAACTCCGGCGCCGTGTCGTTCTCCAGGGTGAACGGGGTGGTGTTGCCGGCCGCCGTCAGCAGCCCGGTCATGTTGCCGGCCAGTTCGCCGAACGAGCCCGCCGGGTAGTTGCACAGCACGTCGGTCGTCACGGTGTCGCCGCTGACCTTGGCGCCGTCACAGCCGGCCGGGGTGGGCTGGATCGCGCGACCGACGTTGGCGCCGGCCTCGTGGTCGCCCTCGTCCGAGCTGAGCACGAACAGGGTGTTCTTCGCGGTGATGCCGTCGGCCGCCAGCCGCTCGAAGAAGGTGCCGAACGCGTTGTTGTAGTACTGGGCCTGGGCGACGTAGCACGCGCTGCCGCTGCCGAGCGCGGCGGGCTGGTTGAAGCACGGCTGCCCCGGACCGGACAGGGCAGTGATGCCCTCGTTGCCGTGGATGTCGGCCATGTACATCTGGATGACGGGCACGCCGTTCTCCAGCATGTCAGCGCCGTAGGCCAGCGACTGGGCGGCGTTGATCGGGCCGAAGCCGGGGAACCCTGGGTGGTTGGTCAGGAAGCCGCCGTCGAGCTCGTTGCCGTCGAGGTCCACGAGGTTGCCGGCCGCGTTGGTGACACCGAACCCGTGGTCCGTGAGGTTAGGAGTGCCGGCGCCTAGCTGCGGCGCGAGGTACTTGTGGCCGAGCAGTTCGTCGAAGCCGTTGTAGCCACCAGGCTGCTGCGGCAGCAGGTCAGGCACCTCGGTCGAGGTGGGGGTGGTCTGGCCGAACTTGACCGCCCTGGCGTCCGTGCAGAACGCGTTGTGCCTGGCGCAGTGCACGGCGAGGCCCTCGTAGTCGGCGGCCTCGGCGTCCTTGAACGAGTCAGGGTCGGCGGCGAGCTGCGCGGCTTCGGGCGAATTGGGGCCGAACAGGTTCGCGATGTCCGGAGTAGCGTTCTCCAGGTCCGAATTCTGGGCCGCGACCTCGCCGACGTCGCAGCCGGCCTTGGTGAACGGCACCCACGGCGCCGGAGTCACGGTGTTCGGCGCGATCGGCGCAGACGCCGTCGCCGGCGGCACCGGCGAGTACACCATGTTCGGGTTGGTGTCACGGCCCGCTGCGGTGCCGTTGGGGATCGCACCGGTCCAGTAGGTGAAGACCGACGACAGGCTGGTGGTTCCGTCGGAGTTGTAGGACCGGTAGCTGTTGGCGATCGGGTCGCCGTGCCGGTCGCCGTAGAGCCCGGTGGCCGTCGTGAGCAGGTCGTCGCCGGTGTGCGCGATCAGCGGCGTGTGGCTGTTGGTCAGCATCGTGCCGTTGCCCTCGATGAAGTGCAGGAGGTTCGGCATCATCTCCAGGTCGGAAGGGACGTTGGGGTTGTCCCGGTAGTAGTGGATGTTGTCCCAGGCGATCTGCACGACGTGCTTGATGCCGTGCGCCAGGTGGCAGCTGCTGGAGCCGCCGTGGTGGTGCCTGGCCTGATGCGCTGCCATTGTCCTGGCGGCCAGCGCCGGGCCTGGCGACAGCGCCCCTGACAGGGCAAGCGAGCTAGCGATCATCGCGCCCGCGGCTACGGTGGCCGAAACGACCCCTACTAGCCGGCGGCCGGAGCCGCTATGGTGCAGCTTCCGCATCCGATCCTCCTCTTATGTCGCATCCGGCGAATTCGCCGGAACGTTTGGCAGGTCACCTTAAGCGCCTGAATCAAACGTAAAACGACCGAGCGGCAACGTCCCGGCCAAGGCTTCTGTTTCTCATAAAAAGCCGTACTTTGCTGTCCGCTTAGGTAAGGCTGCCCTTTACGATCGGACGGTGGCGATCGACGCGGTGATCTTCGACTGGGGCGGCACCCTCACTCCCTGGCACACGATCGACCACGAGGAGCTCTGGCGGGCGGTGTGCGCACCGCATTTCCCCGGCGACGACGCGCTGGCGGCGGCGGCGCACCTGGCCGAGCAGGCGGCCTGGCAGCTCCAGGTGGCCGAGCAGCGGACGGCGACGATCTTCGAGGTGCTCGAGCAGGCTGGCATCGAGCCGACCGATGGCCTGGTCGCCACCTACCTGAAGCTCTGGGCGCCGCACACGTTCACCGACCAGGCCGCCGCGCCGGTACTGACCAGCCTGCGCACGATGGGCGTGCGCACCGGCGTGCTGTCGAACACGCTGTGGCCCCGCGAATGGCACGAGGAGGTCTTCCGCCGGGACGGCGTGCTCGACCTCCTCGACGGCGCCGCCTACAGCAGCGAGCTGGACTGGGCCAAGCCGCACCCCGAGGCGTTCGGAGCCGCGATGGCAGCGGTCGGCGCCACCGATCCTGCCCGCTGCGTCTTCGTCGGCGACCGGCCCTGGGACGACATCCACGGCGCGAAGAGCGCGGGCATGCGCGCGGTGCTGATCCCGCACTCGGAGGTCCCCGGGTTCGACCCGGTCGTCCCCGACGCGGTGATCAGCGACCTGTCCGAGCTACCCGCCCTGATCGAGTCCTGGTCCGGCTGACTCCGCAGGCCCGTCCAGCCCGCCGAGCCCGAGCGGGAGCTGCCAGGCTCCGCACCGCGCGAGCTGGACCGCCAGAATTCCGGTGCCGCCGCTGAGGAAGGTGAGGTCGGCGCGGGCGAGCTCGCGGACGCTCGCCGCCTCGCGCGAGAGCAGGTCTGACAGATGCTCGGCGAGCAGGCCGGCGGTGGCGAGCCCGAGATTGCCGCTGAAGGCCCGGGCAACAGCGACGGTCCCGGCCGCACCGTGGCAGAACGCCAGCCGCGAGCTGCCCGGCTGCGGCGCCAGGTAGTAGTCGTCATCCCACGCCGCGCACAGTGAGGCAAAGCTGGCGACGGCGCGAGCACGCAGTTCCTGATCATCGAGCACCCGGCCGGCTTCGGCGAGCTGCCAGGCGATCCCTGGCGCTCCGTAGCACCACGCCTGCCGCCGCGACGACCGGCCAGCAAGCTGCTGCCCGCTGGCGGGCGCCCAGGTCAGCACTCCCCTGCTGTCCGCAGCAGCAATCCGGGCCAGGTACCGGGCAACCGTCCCGACGGCGGCGGCGACCGCGTCGCGATCGGCGGCGCGAGTGAGGGGCCAGGCCGCGACCAGCGCGGCGAGGACGCCCGGCACCCCGTGCGCGAGTCCGTGGTTGAGCTGTCCGATGCACCACCTGGTCCGGGGATCGCCGCCGTCGCCTGTGATCACCAGCCCAGGCAGCGCCGGATCATGGCACCGGGCGACGAGATACCTGACGCCGGGCGAGAGGTGCTCGGGCCGGCAGCCGGGCAGCGAGGCCAGGGCCAGGACCACGCCGCTCATGCCGAGGATCAGGTCGTAGTCGACGAAGGACAGGCCACCCTGGCCAGCGGCGCCGCGTTCGGCGCACCAGCTCACGACCTTGCCGCGGGCCGCGTCCGCGACCCTGGCCAGGCGCGGGTCCACGACGGCGGCGTGCGCCAGGCCGACCGCGTAGCCCGCCAGGCCGCAGCCGAAGAGCCCGGCATGAGTCATCCGGCCACGGTGACCAGCGGCCCAGGCCAGGACGACAGCCCGGGCCACCGCACGGTCCTCATCGCCCGCAAGCATCAGCCTGGCCAGCAGGGGAATTCCCCAGTCCAGCTCCGCCCCCGCGTCGCGACCCGGGAAGCCGGCGAGCACCTCCCTGCTCAGCTCGACGCCCACGCGCGAACCGACCGTGGCATCCATCCGAAATCCTTGCCTGCCCGGACTGGCGGGCGCCGTAGTTACCAGGCACCCGCCAGCCGGGGGTGATCAGAAGGTGTAGCAGTGGCCGTCGTGAAGGGTGCAGTTGTTGGTGGTCCTGTTCTTGCCCGGAGCCTCGTTCAGAGTGCCCAGGTGCCGGACCTCAACCTCCAGCTCGCTGATGAGGCCGTCGATGTCATCGAGCTTCGGCGTCGTAGTCCGGTGGCTGCTTTCGTTCATGTGTGATCACCTCCCATCGGAGCGTTGGTGCCGATCGCGAGGCCCGGGGCGGGCCTGCGCGCCTCCCGGCGCAGAGCCGGAAGCTCTCGTAGCCGACGCGGGGAACAGCCGCAGCAGCACCTCGGCGAAGACGGGTGCGCCGCCTTCGGACTCGTCCCGCACCGCTAGCTGGTCCTGGGCCAGGCAGGAACTCGGTGACCAGCAGGTCCGAAGGCCTGCCGGCGGTCACGCGATCGAGCACCCGCAAGGACTGCAGGCTGTCGAGATCGACCACGCGCCCTTCGTCATGGACGTCGCCGGTCACCGACACCCACCGGGGCAGCCCCAGCGTGCGGCGGATCCTGAGCAGCGCGGCCGCCTTCGCGAGCGTCGAGTCGCGGTGGTGCCAGAGCCGTGCCTGCGGCACCCGCCACTGCGCGGCCGACAGCACCAGGCCGCCGCCCACGGTGATCCTGGGCACGTAGTCACGCCCGGGGAAGGCAGGCAGGGAGTAGGTAAGGCCACGCCAGCGGTCTCGTTCCGGCTGCGGCGACGCCAGCATGAGCAGCCCGTGAATGGTGTCCCACGGCGCCGGCACGACCCGGGTCGTATGCGAGACCGGCCAGATCCGCTGGCCGCCGGCCTCGGCGACCACCGCGCTGCCCTGCCGGCGCAAGGTGATCTCGGACAACGGCAGGTACACATCTGGTTTCAAACCATCAGGATGAAAGTAGCCGCCGATGGCCTGGTCGCCTGTCCACACCCCGGTGTACGCCGGGCGGCGAACGGCGTTGGCCGCCTGCCGTGACAGCGGCGGTGCCAGTACTTCCACCGGGCAGGCCCCTGACCGCTCGCCCAGGTCGCAGAGGAACCGGTGGTAGGCGGCAGCCTGCGGCACGTCCGCGCCCAGCTGGCACAGGGCCGGGACGAACCGGGCGTCCATCAGCCCCGCCGGCAGGCACTGGGCGAGCAGCGCCATCGGGCCGGCGGCTCCGCCCTGCGAGGCACCGCGCATCGGCCGCAGCAGGCAGTCGAGCGGCCAGCCCGGGCCGGGATCGCCGACCAGGAAGCGGTCGAGCGCCGCCTCGGTGAGGTCGACCTCGCCGGCGCCGTCCAGCTGACCTTCGAGCCACCCGATGAACCGGCCGTAGGGCGACTCCCGCTCTGTCACCGCAGGCCAGTCGTGGTGATGCGGCAAGCCGCGACGCACCGGCTGGCCGGCCTGGACGCACTCGGCCGCGAGCTCGAGTACCGGGCGCGGCTCCTCGTCCAGCAAGGGAAGGTCGGCTGCGGCCGCTGGCGGCGCGTCGCAGTCGGTCAGCGTCATGACGCGCAGGGCCACGGCGGCCAGGCGGCGAGCCGCTGGGCGTGCTCGGCGTCGAGGCCGCCTCGTGTCTCCCGGTAGACGTCGACATAAGAGTCGCCTCGCGCGCTGCGGCCCGGAGGTCTCGACGAGAAGCTGCTCAGGCGGTCCCGGCTGCTGATGGCCGAACGCACGCCGCCGACGGCCTCGATCAGTCCGAGCCGCAGGAGGTGCGCCACAAAGCGCTCCAGCGCCGGCCTCGCCGCCGGGTCCTCGCCGGCCCGGCTGCCAGCTCGTCGATCAGCTCCCCGCCCGACCTGGGCCTGGTCGTCAGCGCCGCCCTCACCGCATCGAGCAGCGGTGTCCGGCGGACTGACAGCTCGCTGAGCTCCCCGTTGCCCTCCCCGTCGATCCGCCACGCTCGCAGCCCGGCCGGCCCGGGCTGTACCAGCGCCGAGAAGACGAGCGTGACCTCGTCGTCGCCGACGATGCTGTCCGCCTCGGTGCGCGGGAGGCGGGACCGGTCCAGGTTGTCGGCGACCTCGGTCGCCGCGCGCTCCCGCACCATCAGCTGGCCGCCGCCTGGCCATCCGCCCGGCTGGCGCACCGGCAGCACGCTGACGTGGCTCAGCCAGCCGCGCGGGGTGGCGTTCGCGGCGGCCCGGGTCAGCATTCGCCACAGATACGCGCTGCGCTGGCGCATCCGCTTGGTCGTCCACGGCTCGCCGGCCGCGACCCGCTGGGCGATGTCGTCGTAGGCAGTCAGGTCGCCGGACCGCAGCGCGCAGGTTCCGGCGGCGCTGGCGTGCAGCAACCGCCACGGAAGGGCCAGCAGGCGCAGCTCTTCGCCCGCTACCTGTCGCTCCGCCGACTCGCCGAGGGCGGACAGCTCAGCGGAGGCCTCGGCCAGCGCTCGGATCCGAGCCGGCAGCGCGCCGGCGTCGTCCAGGCTGCTCTCGGCGAGCTTCGCCACGTCGGCGAGGCGGGATGGCGGCACGATCGAGCCGCCGTGCAATGCCCGGCGAGTTCCCAGCAGGCCGGCCCGCTGCCGGGCGGTCAGCAGATCCTGCGGCACTAGCTGCTCGCCGATCAGCCTGGCGAGTTCCGCGGCCTCCCCCTCGTAGGCCGCGGTCCGCTGAGCCAGCAGGCCGAGCAGCGCGGTCAGCTCCGGTGCCGCCCCGAGGGCCAGCCGGTCCAGGGGCAGCGCCGCCGAGCGCAGCAGGGCGGCACCACCTGGCCCGGCACAGAGCCGGGTCACAGCCGCCCGGCCCGGTCGGACAGGGCCGTCGCGAGGACGGCTTGGGTCGTGCTGGTCAGGCCACCTCTGTTCCAGTGGAAGATTACGAAGAACGCGGCCGCTTCCCGGGGTCCGATGCTGGCCTGCGTGCCGTGGAAGTACTCCTTGCTCCACTCCTGAGCGCCGGCCTTCAGGACGGGGCGGTAGGTGCCGACCAGCGTGGCCGCCTCACCGGAGAGCGAGGCAAGGAAGTCCGCGCGCTCCGCCCAGCACGCCTGAAGTCCGCTCGCCGCGGCCGCCACCGTGCCGGAGGCCAGGCCCGCCGGCAAGGTCCGGTACGCCTGCCGCCTGATCCGCTCCCAGACGTCGAGGTCTTCCCAGTCGACGATCTCCAGGCCGTCGAGCAGGCCCGAGATCATCGCCAGCGAGAAAGCCCAGGGCGGGCACGGCTGGGCTGGCAGACACGCCGATCCGATGAAGGCCAGCCAGGCCAGGGCGTCGACGGTGAACAGCCGATGCACGTAACGCATGGATTCCGGCCCGCCGAACAGCGTCTGCTCTGGCTCGTAGGTTCCGCCGGTCACGCGTTCAGCGATGCCGTCGGCCTGCCATTCACCGATTCGCTGGCGCAGTGCGGCTCCCAGTTCCTGGCGCAGTTCAGGCCCGGTCTGGAAACGAACCCGGAGCCCTGGGGGTTTGTTCATATAGAAAAAATTGGAGATCAGCGAGTACTTGAGCAGCTGCGAAGCCAGGGCGAAGAGCTTGGCGTAGACCTGCGGGCCGCGCCGCCGGGCCGGGCAGATCCCGATCTGGATCCAGGCACCCGCCGATTCGGCTCGCTCGGCAGGCGAGAGGCTAGCCAGCCAGCCAGCCTCACTAGGCACGGCCCGAGTGCCCTCACGCATGGGCCCCTCACGCATCGACACTGACTGGGTCGCTCGCTCGTGCCAGGCCAAGCTCGGGCGCCGTCCGGATGTAGAGTCCGCCGATCGCGGTGTGCGGGCTGGTCGGCTCCCTGCTCAGCTCGGGCCTCGGCCTGAACGGGCTCTCGCCTGGCTCCAGGTCTCCGATGCAGCTCGGAAATGGCCAGGTCGTAGGCCGCGTCCTTGGCCTCGTCCAGGTCCTCGATACCGGCCACGATGCGGACGAAGGATTCGTGCAGCCGCAGGTCCTGCTTCTCTCGCGACGACAGCCGCTGCGCATTGTAGAAGTGGTAATCCCTGCCACGGTAGGTTTCGTAGAAGGCGGAGACGAGCAGGACCATCCGCTCGTACGCGCGGCGGTAGGTCCGCTGGTAGAAGTCGAACGCCTCGGTCTCGGGCAGTTCACCGCGCAGGACACTGCCGACGCTCGCCGCAGCGACCATCCCGCTGAAGGTGGCCAGGTGCACTCCGGTCGACAGCAGCGGGTCGAGGAAGCAGGCGGCGTCTCCGGCCAGGAGATAGCCAGGGCCGGCGAACCTGTCGGCGGTATACGAATAGTCCTGCTCGATCCGGATTTCCGAGACTGGCGTCGGCGCCGTCGAGTACCTGCCGCACCCCTGGACACTGCTCGATGGCCTCGTCGTAGGCCGCCTGATGGCTGCCGAGGTCCTGGCGCCGCGCGCTGAACGCGTCCCGTCCGGTGACCAGCCCCACGCTCTGCGTGCCGTCGTGCAGCGGGATGACCCAGAACCACCCGCCCGGCACGGAGAACACCCCCGTCGAACCCGCCGGCCCTTCCGGGCAAGTCGCCCGCCTTAGTCCAGTAGCGCCAGATGGCGACGTTCCTGAACAGCTCGTTGAAGCGGCGGCTCTTCAGGTAACGGTTGGCGAGGACCCCGCCCCGGCCCGAGGCGTCGATCAGGTAGTCGAAGTCGATGGTCCCGGTCTCGGCGGCGGCGCCGGAGCGCGCCCAGGTCGCCGTCACCGGCCGGTCGCCGGTGAACGTCAGGTCGCGGACCGTCACCCCCTCACAGACGTCGGCCCCGAGCTCGGCGGCGTGGCGAAGGAGAACCTCGTCGAACTCCGAGCGCACGACCTGCCAGGCGTAAGCGGTGTCGTCACCGAGCTCGTTGAAATAGACCGACCATTCGTCGGGACCCCACTGGAAATAGACTCCGCGCTTGACCTGGAAGGCGCGCTCCTCGATCTTCTGCCTGGCTCCGAGCAGCTCCAGGATGGGCAGGGACGACGGCAGGATCGACTCGCCGATGTGATAGCGCGGAAAATGGTCCCGTTCGGCCACCATGACGTCGAATCCCTGCCTAGCCAGCAAGCCGGCTACCGTCGCACCAGCCGGGCCGCCGCCAATCACGAGCACCTGTACCGATTCGCGCATGAATCGGAGTCTGGCTCGCGCCGTCAGCAGCTCACTAGCAATCGATCAGCACGAGCCGCACACTGTGGTAGGACTGTTCAATCGAGGAGGCGAAGCTGGAATTCGGCCTGCTTGGTCCGCTGGTAGTGCGCCGCGACGGAGTCGTGCTTCCCGTCGCGGCCGGTAAGCAGCGAGCGGTTCTGGCCGCGTTGCTGCTGAGCGCCGGGCGAGTGGTGAGCCTGGCGGACCTTGCCGAGGTGCTCTGGGGGTCCGACCCGCCGACGTCGGCCCGGGTGACCATCCAGAACTATGTCGTGCGGCTGCGCAAGGCCCTGGGCGAGGCGGGTCGGGAGCGGATCAGCACCGTGCCAGGCGGGTACGTCATGAAGGTCGCCGCGCCCGAGCTGGACGTGTCCCGCTTCGAGGATCTGCTGGACGAGGCACAGCGCGCCGCCCGGCGGCAGGACTGGCCAGCCGCGGCGGCACGGGCGGCGAAGGCCCTGGTGCTCTGGCGCGGCGAGCCCCTCGCCGATGCGGGCTCGGAGCTGCTGTCAGCGCGGGAAGTACCCCGGCTCAGCGAGCTTCGGGCGCAGGCGACCGAGACGCGGCTCGAGGCTGAGCTGCAGCTGGGCCGGGGCGCTGGCGTCGTCGGCGACCTGCGGCGGCTTTCGGCCGTCCATCCGCTGCGAGAGCGGGTGTACGGGCTGCTGATGCTCGCGCTGTACAGCGACGGCAGGCAAAGCGAGGCCCTGGCCGTGTACCAGCAGGCTCGGCGGGTGCTGGTCGAGGAACTAGGCACCGAGCCCGGCGCCGCGCTGCAGGAGGTCCACCAGCGAGTCCTGGCCGCCGACCCGGCACTGCCGCCGGCCTGCGGCGAACCCGAGTGGCACAGCGCCGGAGGTGCCCAGGCAGCTGCCAGCCAGCGTGCCGCAGTTCACCGGCCGGGCGAGCGAGCTGGCGGCCCTGACCGCCTTACTGGATCGTCCCGGCCAGCCAGACCCGGGCACGGTAGTCATCTCCGCGATCGGCGGAACGGCGGGGGTCGGCAAGACCGCGCTGGCCGTGCACTGGGCGCATCAGGTGGCTGACCAGTTCCCCGACGGGCAGCTGTACGTGAACCTGCGCGGCTTCGACCCGGACCGCCCGATGGCAGCCGACGACGCGGTGGCCGGATTCCTGCGGGCCCTGGGGGTGGCAGGAAAGGACATCCCCGCCGACACGCAGGAGCGGGCCGCCAGGTACCGAAGCCTGGTCACCGGCCGGCGGATGCTGGTGCTGCTGGACAACGCCGGCTCGGCCGACCAGGTACGCCCGCTGCTCCCGGGGAGCGCGTCGTGCGTGACGGTGGTGACCAGCCGCGACGCATTGCCCGGGCTGGTTGCCCGCAACGGCGCCGCCCGGCTGAACCTTGACCTGCTGCCGGAGGCGGAGGCAGCCGACCTGCTGCGCGCGCTGATCGGCGACCGAGCCGCCGCCGACCCGGCCGCGATCGCGACCCTGGCCGGTCAGTGCTGCTATCTGCCGCTGGCCCTGCGGGTGGCGGCTGAGCTCGCCAACGCCCGGCCGGCCTCGCCGCTCGCCGGCCTCGTCGCCGACCTGGCGGACCGGAGGCGCCGACTCGACCTGCTGAACGCTGGCGAGGACGCGGGCACCGCCGTGAGGGTAGTGTTCTCCTGGTCCTGCCAGCAGCTCAGCGCACCAGCCGCCCGGGCGTTCCGGCTGGCGGGCCTGCATCCCGGCACCAGCCTGCACCGCGACGACGCCGCCGCGCTGCTCGGCACCACCGCCGAGCAGGCAAGCGACCTGCTGGAGACGTTGGCGCGGGCGCACCTGATCGAGCCAGCCGGGCCAGGCTGGTTCCAGATGCACGACCTGCTCCGCGCCTACGCCGCCGAGCTGGCGGCGGCGCAGGACAGCGACGAGGACAGGCAGGCGGCCCTGACCCGGCTGCTCGACCACTATGTGCAGACAGCAGCCGCCGCGACGGGCATCCTCCGCCCCGCCGACCGGCACCGCCAGCCAGCCACCTCGGGGCCAGCCACCTCGGAGCAGGCACCTCGGGGCCAGCCACCTCGGAGCCAGGCACCTCGGGGCCAGCCACCTCGGAGACAGGCATCTCGATGCCGCCTCTCGCCGACGCGGCGACGGCACGGGCCTGGCTGGACGCGCACCGGACCAACCTGGTCGCCGCTGCCGCGTACTCCTGCGCCCGGGGCTGGCCTGGCCACGCCATCCGGCTTTCCGCCATCCTGTACCGCTATCTCGATACCGGCGGGCACTATGCCGAGGCCACCGTCCTCCACACAAACGCCCGCAGCGCCGCGAGTCGCCTCGGTGATCTCGCCGCCGAGGCGACCGCGCTGACCAGACTCGGCGTGATCGAGGGTCGCCAGGGCCGCTACCAGCAGGCCGCCGGTTACCTGCGCGAGGCGCTGACCTTGTACCAGCGCAGCGGCGACGGCACCGGCGAAGCCCGCGTGCTGGCCAGCCTCGCCGAAGTCGATCTCTGGTGCGGCCGCTACCAGGAGTCGACGGATCACCTGCGCCGGGCTCTCACCCTGTTCCGCCAGGCCGGCGACCGGGCAGGCGAAGCCCGCGCGACGGGCATCCTCGGCGGCGTCCAGATGCGGCGAGGCGAGTACAAGCAGGCCGCCAGCCACCAGAAACAGGCCCTGCAGCTGTACCGCCAGATCGGAGACCTCGCTGGCGAGGCCCGCACCCTGAACAACCTCGGCGGCGCCGAGCGAAGGCTCGGTCAGTTCCAGCAGGCCGCGAGCCACCACGAGCAGGCCCTGGCCTTGTTCCGGAAGACCGGCGCCCGGCCCGGCGAGGCCTACTCACTGGGCAATCTCGGCGGTCTGCACCTGCGCCAGGGCCACTATGACGAGGCCGCGACCTATCTGCGCCAGACGCTGGCATTGTGCCGGCAGACCGGCGACCGGCCGACCGAGGCCTACACGCTCACCTACCTGGGTGAGGCTGAGCTGCACCAGGGCAGCACCGGCCAGGCCGCCCGCCACCAGCGCGAGGCACTCGGCCTGTTCTCCGAGGCCGGAGACCCGGCCGGCGAGGCACTGGCCCGCAACGGCCTCGGCGAAGCCCTGCTCGCCGCCGGTCAGCTCGACGAAGCACGCATCGAGCACTCGGCAGCGCTCGACCTGGCCCGCGAGATCGGCGACCTCGACGCGCAAGCCCGCGCCCAGCAGGGCCTGAGCCGCACGGCCGACGACCCTGCCCAGGCTCGCCGCCACCAGGAGCAGGCCACCCTCCTGTACCGTCGCCTCGGCATCGAGCCGACCTCGGTCTCGCGCGTCCCACTGGACCCGCACGCCCCGTCCTGACCAAACCTCAACCTCGACTTGAGGCCCAGCAAACTAACAGCCACCGCGCCCCAGCACCAGCAATCTCACAACGACGGGCCAAGGACAGCGCGGCAGGGCAGGGCCAGCACCAGCAAACTCACAACGACGGGCCAAGGACAGCGCGGCAGGGCAGGGCCAGCACCAGCAAACTCACAACGACGGGCCAAGGACAGCGCGGCAGGGCAGGGCCAGCACCAGCAAACTCACAACGACGGGCCAAGGACAGCGCGGCAGAGCAGGACCAGCACCAGCAAACTCACAACAACGGGCCAAGGACAGCGCGGCAGAGCAGGACCAGCACCAGCAAACTCACAACAACGGGCCAAGGACAGCGCGGCAGGGCAGGGCCAGCACCAGCAAACTCACAACGACGGGGCGGGGCAGCCACGGCCAGGCTCGGCTGGCCCGAGAAGGCACCTAGGTGGCTTTGGCGGAACTGTTCCAGCGGCGGGTGGTTGCTGCGGGCAGGTCGTCGCGGGCAGGAGGGTTTCCGGGCGGGTGCGGGAGAGATTTCGCGTGCAGGAGACGCGCCGTCGTATAGCGCGGTCAAGTCTCCCCGATGCGGAACGGCTCCTGCAGGAACCCGGAAACCCTCCGGCCAGCGCACGAGAACCCTCCAGCACGCGGGAAACCTCCCTCACGAACCCGGCAGCACTCCCGGCCAGGGCTGCGTGCGTCCCGCAGGAAAGTAGTCAGGGGCGCGGGAGCGGCAGGACGCAGAGCGGCAGGGCGCAGGGCCGCGAGGCGCAGGGCCGCGAGGCGCCCGCGATCTCGCACGGCCTGTCCTACGCGCCAGTCGTTCACGCTTCGGCCATCGTTTCGCCAGCTCTCCTAGCTGGGCGCGGCTGACTCGCTGGCTGCCCAGCGGTAGGTGCCGGTTGCCATCGTCGAGGTCGCGGCCTCCGCCATCGCGGTGAACACCGACTGCCGGACGGTGCCGACGCCCGGGTCTCCGGGATCGGCGAGCCAGGCCGAGCTCGGCGAGGTGCCCGGCTAGCCGCAGCTTCGGCCCGAGTTCCCCGCCGTCACCCTGGCCCGCCAGGGCTGCTGCCCGGTCGGCCAGGACTCGCGACCCGCCGGCCAGCGCCGCCAGCTCGGCCGCGAGAGCCCGCTCCGGCGCGGGTTTCAGCATCGCCGGATTGCCGTCCCACCACCCGCCGTACAGCCGCCAGACATTGCGCACGATGAATTCAGGCTCGTCGTACACCGGTCGCAGATACGGCCGCTCCATCAGCGCGGGCGGCGGCACCACCGCATGGATCGCCTCGTCAAGGCGACCGCCGGCGTTCATCACGGCCAGGGTCTGGTCCACCAGGGAGTCGAGCAACTCAGAAGTGTCGGTCAGGGCTTGCCTGATTCGTTCCACGCCGATAATAGGCAGGCCGTGGCCTGGGAGAAGGTACTCAGGTTCCAGCGCGACCATGCGGCGCAGCGCTGCGGCCCATTCCTTCGGAAAGCGCTGGACTTTCTGCGGGTTGCCCGCGTTCGGAGACGCCCAGATGAACAAATCTCCGCAGCACAGCACCCGTTTCTGGGCGAGCCAGGTCACGGTGTGATCATCGGTTTCGCCCTTCTCGTGCCGGAGCGAGAAGAGGCTGTCGCCGACGTGCAGCGGAAGTTCATCGGCGTAGGTGCGGTCCGGGTAACGGTACTCGACCGGCCAGCGCAGCTGCCGGACGCCGAACTGCCGCTGGTTGATGATCTCGTTGTAGCCGGCCGTGGCGATGTACCGGTCGAACCGCGCGGGCAGCGCCTCGTGTGCGACGACCTCGGGCCCGGGCCAGCCGCGCCGCGCCGACTCGGCCGCCCAGACCGGCACGCCGAAGACGTGGTCGATGTGCCCGTGGCTGTAGACCGCCGTGTGCAGCCGCTCGCCGGACCAGCCCCGCACCTGCTCGTGGATCTGCCCAGCCAGGAACGAGCTGCCGGTGTCGACGAGCACCAGGCCGTCGCCGGTCGCGAAGGCCGACACGTTGGCGAACGAGGGGACGAACGCGACACCGTCGCAGATCTCCGCGAGCCCGCCCAGGTAGCCGACCGGGTTGACGTCGGCCGTGCTGACCTCGCCCCGCCACAGCCGGTCAGCGAGCTCCAGAATGTCATCAGCCATGAGGCAAGGCTAGCCAGAATGCCGCTGGGCCGGCCGGAATGAATCCGGCTGGCCCAGCTTTGCCAGCTTGTGCCAGAAGGTCAGACCTTCAGGGCCTCAAGCTCCTTCATGACCATCGCCTCGTGCTCGGCCTCGTCGCGGCGGGCGTCGGACGGCCTCCACCGGCCGCGCAGCAGCGGGATGCTGAGCAAGAAGAAGATGATTCCGCCGAAGCAGATCCAGTACCAGGTCTTCCACTGACCGGCCTCGGCCGCTGCGGCCTGCTGGACGGCGGCACCGTGCGCCTGGAGGAAGGCGGCGTCGGCAGCGGGGATCGCGCTCAGTGCCCCCAGCTGCTTGCCGAAGGGCTGCACGGCCGCGATCACCTGCGGCGGCACGGCCGCCAGGGCGGTCAGCTGCTTGGCGAACGGCTGGATCTTCACCAGGTCACCGGCGACGGCGATGACGCCGTTGATCGCGGCCTTGTTAGCGCTGATCGTGCTGAGGATGCCCAGGCCCTTCGCACCGCCCCCAGCGGCCTTGATGGCCTGAGCCGCGAGCGCGGGCGGGATGGCGTTCGGGTTCTTGAACGTCGCCAGCTTGGTGAACAGCACCGGGTTGGCCTGGATGACGGCCAGCTCAGGCGCGAACTTCTGCGCGTTGGCGATCTGGACCTGGTCCTTCTGCGCGATCCCGACGATGTCCGGGTTCGCTGCGGCGAATCCGAGCTGCGTGCTGTACTTCTGCGCGTCGGCGACGACCGCCGCGTGGGACGCGGCGAAGGCGAGCGGCCCCGCGTACTTCGTCGACAGGGCCTTCACCTGCGCGCCGTAGTTGACCAGCGGCGTCACCGAAGTCACCACGTGCGGGAGCAGCAGGAACGCGAGGAAGATGACGATGCGGATGATCCAGCCCCAGATGGCAAGACCGGTGGCGGTCAGGGCCGGGTTGCGGTCTTCGACGGTCTCGGTGAAGCTCGCCATCCAGGGGGTGTAGGCGACGCCGAGGCCGAAGGACAACAGGGCCAGCATGATCGCGAGCTCGTAATAGCTCGGGTGATGACCGGCCTGCAAGAGGTAGACCACGACCATCACGGCGCCGATGACCCCGCCGATCACCATGAACGGCTTCCGCACCTTGAACCGGTCCGAGATCATGCCGATCGCGATCACGGCGATGACGTTGAAGCCCCAGTTCCAGTTGCCAAGGCCGTTGGCGTTCTTGAGCGAGAAGCCGAAGATGGTCTCCAGGTAGATGACCGCGAAGCCGACAGCGGTGTAGTAGATCAGCAGCATCACCGACACGGCGATCGCGGAGATCACGACGTCGGCCTTGAGCAGCTGGCGGAACGGGTTCTTGAGCGCGGCGGCGATGTCGATGCCCTTGGCCCTGGCCTCGATCAGCGCCCGGTCGCGCATGGTCACCATCAGCTGGTCACGCAGGTTCGGCGACAACTCACGCAGCGAGAACAGCGCGATCACGAACACCACCAGGCCGGCGATACCGCAGATGCGGTACTCGGTCGGCCAGAACGTCGGCAGCGCGGTCGCCGAGACGGTGATCGAGCCGACGACAGAGACGACCAGGCTGCCGACCACCGGGCCGCTCGTCCAGAAGCCCATCGCCGTGGCGCGGCCGACCTGCGGCGAGAAGTCGCGGATCAGGGCTGGAGTCGCGACCAGGCAGATGCCCTCGACCACGCCGACGACGAAGCCCTCAATCGTGAAGACCCACTTGCTCGTCGCGGCGGGAATGATGAAGGCGACGAAGACGCCGGTAAACAACAACCCGAAGACCACCAGGTTGGCACGGCCAAGCCGGTCGGTGAGCCCGGCGAACAGCGAGCCGAACGCACCGATCAGGTTGCCAAAGGCCAGGGTCGTGACGAAGAAGGTAAAGCTCATGTTCAGGTTCTGCAGAATCAGCGTGGAGACCGACCCGCCGACGTACAGCTCGTAGTACAGCATCACGGTGGCCAGAACCGTGATGGCCAGGTACATGACCCTGGACCGAGTCTCAGGGTAGGAGTCGAGCTGACGGCGCCAGAGGAAGGACAGCCCGCCGCGAGTTGGGACCAATTCTTCTGTGGTCGCACTCATGTGGACCTCACCATTGTCGATACGGAACGCGCCAGGCAGCCCCTAGGCGTGAGGTCAAGATATCTGCACTATCTGTGCAAGTTCAATAGCCAGTGGCTACGTCCTTGCGGGGGTGACCTGGTGCTACCGCTTGGTGATCACTCGGTAGTGATCACCTAGTAAGCGAGCTGGAACCCAGCCTGGGAGAAGAGCGCAGCGAAAGTGTTGCGCACAAGCTCCCGAGCGCGCAATGGGCTGAGCCCAAGATCAGTACGCAGCGATTCCCAGAACGACCAGATGCTGATCGCGTGCAGCGACTCGACGAGCTGATCGCGCTGGTGACCGGCGAGCTGATCGAACTCGGGCGCGAAGACCGCCTCGAAGCTCGGCCCGGCCAGCGGCGGTCTTCTTCCTGTGGTCGATGCGCAGCTCAGCGGACGCGGACTGGTGAATGCGGGCCGCCCGCCAGGTGGGCGTCATCTCCTCCAGGACCTGCGCCCGCTGGCTGACGAACGAGTCGACCCTGGTCGCCAGCGGCTGGTCAGGCTCGATCTTGCGGACGAGCGACCGCAGGATCTCGCTGTCCCGCTTGACCGCCTCGACCAGCAGCGCTTCCATGTCGGTGAACTGCTGCCACACGGTGCGCAGTGACACGCCTGCCCGCTCGGCGATCTTGGGAGCGGTCGGACGAAGCTCGCCGTCAGAGTGCAGCGCGCGCATCGCGTTGATGATCGCCCGCCTCGTGCGGTGGGACCGGGCGGCCCGGCCATCGGCAGGCTCGTGCTCGGCGTCCTCCGCGAGCAAGTCGAGATAGCTCAGCGAACCCGGCGCCGCAGGACTCTCTGGGTGTAGCACAGCCTCTTCCAACAACGCGCACTCCGAGTGCTCTCACCGACGTGTACCTGGCCATACTAATCCTGGCCTGCAACTGACCCTCCCGGCTAGCCTGACGGCCAACCGGAGGCTTCCACCATGCCACGGACAGCGGCCCGATTACCGCAGCGTCATCCTGCCGCCATCAAAGCAGGGCCTCCCGTTCACAGACGTGCTCATAATGGGACTCATGCTTACCCGCCGAACTTTTATGCAACTAATGGGCGCTTCCGGCGCGGCGCTGACCGCCTCAGAGCTGCTGGACCAGGCTGTGGCGAACGCCGCCCCGGGCAAGAAGACGCCCCGGGGCTCGAACGATCTGCAGCACGTCGTCGTCCTGATGATGGAGAACAGGTCGTTCGACCACTTCCTCGGCTGGCTGCCGGGCGCCGATGGCCGCACCGACCTGACCTTCAAGGCGCCGGACGGCAACATCTACCCGAACTACCCGCTCGCCCCAGACTTCCAGGGCTGCGGCTACAGCGACCCCGACCACAGCTGGGAAGGGTTCCTGCTGCAGAGCAACTTCGGCAAGAACGACGGCTTCCTGATGGACCCGACCAGCCCCGGCGGCCTCCCTGGCGTGACGCTGGCCAAGGCCAACACCTTCCCGATTGGCTACTACACCAATCATCACAAGGAAGGCAAGCACAAGACCACGCCTGACCTGCCGGTCACCGGCGCGCTTGCGCAAAACTACACGGTGCTCGACCGGTACTTCTGCTCGTTCGCGGGCGAGACCTTCCCGAACCGCTTCTACCAGCACAGCGCCCAGACCGACCGCGACCACAACAGCGCGACGAACAGCACGCTGGCGACCATCTGGGACCAGCTCTCGCCCATCCCGAACAGCAAGGGAATCCCGACCGGCGCCTACTTCTTCCGTGACCTGCCGTTCCTCGGCCTGTGGGGCGCCAAGTACCTGCCGTTCTGGCACTCCTTCTACGACGGCGAGCCCAACGCGACCGGCATCCCGCTGCAGACCAGGACGTTCATCGACACCGTCGCGGCAGGCGAGCTGCCGAACGTGAGCTACATCGACCCGGCCTTCGACACCGAAGGCAACGGCACGTCGGCCGACAACCACCCGCTGGCCGACGTCAGGCTCGGCGAGAAGTTCATCGCGGACGCCTACCACGCGCTGGCCAGCGCCGGCTACCTCGACAGCACGGTCTTCGTCGTCACCTACGACGAGTGGGGCGGCTTCTACGACCACGTGCCGCCGCCGCACGTCATCGACAACACCAACCCGGCCAACGTCGACCACACCGGCGACAGCACCACGCCGACCGACGGTCAGCTGATCCCCGACTACACCCAGCTCGGCTTCCGGGTGCCGGCGATCGTGGTCTCCAACCTGGCCCACCGCCAGGTCGTCAACGACGGCCCGTACGAGCACGCCTCGACGCTCGCGCTGATCGAGGACAACTTCGGCCTGAAGCCGATGACCGCGCGGGACGCCAACGCCAAGAACCTGCGCAACGTGCTCGAGCACCGGCCCCGCCAGCGAGTCGCGCAGAGCGCCATTCCCACCAGCGACCAGGTCGGCGGCCCGGCCAACGGCGCGGCGGCGATGTGCGGCATCAACAGCGTCCAGTCGACCTCGCCTCAGCCGGTCGGCCAGCACAGCAACAGCGACCACGCCAAGCTCGCGCACCCGCTGGCCCACTCGGGCTGGCCGTCGGGCTCGGGCATGGTCAACTTCGGCAAGGAATACAAGAAGAACAAGTAACAGCGGCATGGTCCTGCTTACTGCTCTCTGGCTAGGGCGGCAGGCAGGACCATGCTGTCCTTGCGGCTGTCCTTGCGTCAGGTGCCTGCCCCGGCGGAGGTACTCGATCGTGCCGCCGCTCTTCTTTGCCCCGATGCCGGTGAGCAATGTCAGGCACGCGACATTGGTGTCGTCGATCTCAGCGGTCACCTCGGGCCGGCCGCGCTGATGCACCGGGGCGAACGTCTTGCCGAGCAGCGTCCGCGCGATCCCACGGCGCCGGTAGGGCGGCAGGACGGCGATCAGCCCGAGCCTGGGCCGACCGGGGTCCATCCACACCCTGGCCAGGCCGATGTACCGGCCGCTGGCCATGTCGACGGCCACCAGGTAGGTGGCCGGGTCGAAGCTGCTGGACTCGTAGGTCTCCTGGCGGAAATCGCCTGGATCCCAGACCCAGCCGTCCGAGCCTGGCACGTCCTCGCGCAGCGCCATGTCGAGCAGCCGCAGGTCGTCCTCGTCGACGTCGGCGGCCGAGACGATGACCACGTCGTCACCGACGACCAGCCCGTCAAGGCCGGTCAGCTTCGGATCGGTCGGAATCACGTAGTAGCCCTCGCGACGGAGCTCGGCGAAGCCGAGCGCCGTCAGCCTGTGCTGCGCGGCCAGGTCATCTTCCTCGGCCATCACGTACAGGTCAGCGTGCACGTCGTCGGCGACCGCCGAGATCAGCGGGGCGTAGCTGTCGTCGCGGCAGTCGTCGAACCAGACGAGCCATCGGTTGTCGGGCCGCAGGTAAGCACGGACGGACCCGACCGCCTGGCCGACGTCGAACGCTCGCCAGTTCAATCCCGGCGAGACGCGCGCGACCCGCAGCTGCGAAAGATTCACAGTCCCGGACGGTAGCGCCTGCCCGGCCCGGCCCGCCAGTTATTTACCGCAGACCAAGCCGTTAATCTTTCATTGCTCGTGGGTAGGTTTCAAAACGCTGGGTGCCAACCCTTATTGCTCCTATCCGGGGTCGGTCAACGTTGGATCTGCTCGAACGCGACGAAGAAACGACAGCCCTTTCCGGAGCATTCGAGGCGGCTGCGGCGGGACTGGGCAGCCTGACGGTCATCGAGGCCGACCCGGGCATGGGCAAGACGGTGCTGCTCGGCCAGGCCAGCCGGATGTGCCGCGACGCCGGGCTCACCGTCTTTCGCGCCCGGGGCGCTGAGCTTGAGCAAGAGTTCGCCTTCGGCACGGTGCGACAACTTCTCGACCCCTTCCTCGGCATGGCCGGCGAGCACCGTGACGAGTTGCTGACCGGGGCCGCGGCCAAGTGCGCGGGCCTGTTCGAGCCCGCTAATTCCGGCGACAGCGACCATGAGAGTCACGGCCTATTCGGCGTCTTGCACGGCTTGTACTGGCTTATCGCTAATCTCGCCTGGCCGGGTCCGATCGCGCTTGTCATTGACGATGCGCATTGGTGCGATTCGCCATCGCTGGAATTCCTGGGATTCCTGATGCGACGCATCGAGACGCTTCCGGTCGCGATCGTGCTCGCGACCCGGCCGGAGAACGTGCCCGCGTACGACCAGCGGCTGACCGACCTCATCTGCGACCCGGCCGCGAGCGTGATCGAGCTCAAGCCGCTGACTGTCACGGCGCTGCACGGCCTCATCGGGCAGGAACTCAGCGAGGCGCCCGACGAGGAATTCTGCGCGGCGTGCCACGAGGTGACCCGGGGCAACCCGCTGTTCGTCCGGGAACTGGTGCGGGCGCTGGACGCCGACGGGGTGCTCCCGGTCGCGGCGTCCGTGCCGGCCGTCCGGTCCACCGGTCCTGGCGCGGTGGCCCGGTACGTCCGCGCCCGGGTCGGCTTGCTCTCCGCTCAAGGGCGGCGGCTGGCCGAGGCTGTGGCGGTGCTCGGGGACGACGTGGCGCTGGCCGTGGCCGCCGACCTGGCCAGTGTCGGTGACCGCGCGACCTGGCTGGCCGAGGGGCTGGTGCGACGGGGCATCTTCTCCCGGGCGCAGCCACCCGCGTTCACGCATCCGCTCGTGCGGGAAGCCGTCTACCAGGCCATGTCCAGTGCTGCCCGCAGCCGGGCGCACGAGCGGGCGGTAAGCCTCCTGGCGGCAGCCGGCCGGCCGCCGGAGCAGCTCGCGTCGCATGTGCTGCACATCGTCCCGCAGGGCGACCCCGGACGGCTCGCGATCCTGCTGGAGGCGGCCAGTCTCGTGCTCGAGCGCGGCGTCCCCGAGGGAGCAGTCGCTTACTTGCGGCGGGCCAGAGCCGAGCCGCCGGCCGCCGGGCTGCGGGCCGAGGTCAGCAGGCGGCTGGGCAGCTGCGAGGCGCACTGCCTGGAGTCCGCCAGCGCCAGCCGGCATCTGCGCGAGGCGCTGCGGCTGGCCTCGACGCCGGTCGACCAGGCCCGCTGCGGCTTCAGCCTGGCCCGGTTCGTGATGTTGTGCGGCCGTCCGGCCGGGGCGACAGACCTGCTGGTCGCCGCGTCCGCTCAGCTCGATCCAGCGGACGAGCCCGTGCTCGCCGCCCGGATCGAGGCCGACCTCCTCGGTTCGGCCAGGTCCACGATCGGACGTCGCGACCTTGTACTCGACCGGCTCGCGAAGTTCGAGCGGAACGCCGCGCACGGCCGCGAAGTCTGGGCTCCCTACGGCGACGTGCTCGATGCTCACAACGCGCTGGAGGAAGCACTGCGGCCAGGTGGCAGCGCCGAGCGGGCTAGGTCCCTCGCCAGCCGCGCGCTCGCCGACCACCGGCTAGCTCCCGACCTGACCGCGAGTTACGTGGCCGTGCATGCCCTGCTGGCCTGCGACGACCTCGACCAGGCCGAGCGGAGCCTTGACCACGGGCTTACGACGGCACTCGATCGCGGTCAGCGGCTGCCCGCCGCCATGATGCGCGGCTACCTGGCCAAGACCGCCTTGCTGCGCGGGGACCTGGCCGAGGCGGCCGCCCAGGTCGACGCCGGACTCGGCGGGTCGAGCGGTCCGCATCTCGCGCTCCCGCTGCTGCAGGCCGTGCGGATCGAGCTGCTCGTCGAGCAGGGCGACCTGGACGGGGCAGAACTGGCGCTAGCCGAGTGCGGCCACCCGGGCGCGGCGTCACCGCCGGAGTCCTGCTTCCTGCTGTGGCTGCGCTACGCACGGGCCAGGCTCCGATTCGCCCGTGGCGACTTCGGGCAGGCGCTCGCCGACTTCACCGAGTGCGGTCAGGGTTACGAGCAGTGGGCTCCCTGCCTGCTCGACCTTCCGTGGCGGTCCCGCACGGCCGAAGTTCTGGCGCAGCTCGGCAGGCCCGACGAAGCCCGTGCGCTCGTCGCGACCGAGGTGGCCCTGGCCACGTCGTTCGGCGCGGCCCGGCCGCTCGGGATCGCGCTCACCACGTCCGCCCTGCTGGCCGACCGCGCTTCGCGGGTCGGGAAGCTCACCGAAGCCGTGACGGTGCTCGGCCGCAGTCCAGCCCGGCTCGAACTCGCCAAGGCGACCGACGCGCTCGGGACCGCGCTCGGGACCGACGGCCAGCTCGATCGCGCCCGGCTGGTGTCGCGGCAGGCGCTCCAGCTCGCGCTCGAATGCCGGGCGACCGCGCTCGCGGCTGGCACCAGGGCAAGGCTGGCCGCCGGCGGCGGCCTGCCGCCTCGGGTGTGGGTGACCGGCGTCCGCTCGCTCACTCCGTCCGAGCGGCGGGTCGCCCAGCTCGCCGCCCGGCAGCTCACCAACCGGCAGATCGCCGAGCAGCTCTACATTACCGAGAAGACCGTCGAAGCACATCTGAGCCGGGTGTATCGCAAGCTTCAGGCCAGCTCGCGCTGGCAGCTCAGGTCCAAGCTCGACGGGCTCGCTACTGGCGGCCCGACCAGCGACAGCGACCCGACCAGCGACAACAGCGATAACAGCGGCGACAGCCCGCCAGCGAAGGCAGGCGGCGGTGATTACCCCGCCTGACCTCGGGTAGCGCTCGCGAATGCCTACCAACCCGAGCTCCCTGGTCGACGGTCGCTACGAGCTGGCGGAATGTATCGGCATCGGCGGCTACAGCGAGGTGTGGCTAGCGCACGACCAGGTTCTCGGCCGGCCGGTCGCGGTGAAGCTGCTGCACGAGGCGTATGCGCGGCACCAGGAAAGCCTGGACCGGTTCAGGGCCGAGGCCCGGCACGCCGGCTCGATCTCGCATCAGAACATCGCCCGGGTCTACGACTTCGGCGACCCCGATCCTGGTCGGCCGACGCAGCTGGCCTACCTGGTCATGGAGTACGTGGCCGGGCCTTCACTCGCTGAACTGCTCAGGGCGGGACGCCCGCTCGATGTGGCTGCCTGCCTCGACGTGGTGGCGCAGACCGCCGCCGGACTGCAGGCCGCGCACGCCGCTGGCCTGGTCCACCGGGACATCAAGCCGGCGAACCTGCTGCTGAGCGATTCAGGGGCGGGTAGCTCGGAGCTGGGCCTGCCGGGGCTGGTGAAGATCACCGATTTCGGGATCTCGCATGCAGTGGGCTCGGCGCCGTTGACGAGCACCGGGGTCATCATGGGGACGCCAGGCTACCTCGCGCCGGAACGAGCGGCCGGAGCGCAGGCGACCTACCTCAGCGACCTGTACTCACTTGGCGTGGTGGCCTACGAGTGCCTGGCTGGCGAGCCTCCCTTCGCGGGGACTCCGTTCGAGGTGGCGCTCGCTCACCTGGACCGGCCGTTCCCCGCGCTGCCGGAGTCGGTGCCGGGTGAGGTGGCGACGCTGGTCGGGCAGCTGGTCGCCAAGGATCCGGCCGAGCGACCGGTGAGCGCCGAGGTAGTAGCCGGGCGGGCGGCGGAACTGCGGGACTGGCTCAGGGGCGAGGCCGAGGGCACGGCGACGATGGCTGATGTTCGCGGCGGCGCTGGTGGTGGCGCTGGTGGTGGCTTTGCGCTGCAGGGGGCGGGATCGGCTGCCGACGTTACCCGAGCGCTGGCGCCAGGTCTTCGCTCGTATTCGAACGAACCTCGCCGGGGCTGGCGAGTCGCCGCTGTCGCGATCGCCGCCGTCGTGGTGCTCGCGCTGGCCGTCACCGGCATCACGTCCGCTCTGACCGGTGGCGGCGCACTTCGGCCTGCGCACCACGCCGCGCCCGCCGCCGCGACGAAGATCGACGTCGACGCGGACACGATGGTCGGCCAGCCAGTCGCGCTCGTGGTGCGGCAGCTCCGGCGGGAGGGTCTGCGAGTGCGGCTGCGGTGGCGGTTCTCCGAGCGGGAGCGACCAGGCTTCGTGCTCCGCGTTCTCCCCGGCGGTGAGCTGGCGCCCCGAAGTGCGGTAACCGTCGTCGGCGCCGCGATTCCCGGGTTCCACGCCGGCCACGGCGACCACGGCGATGATCACGGCGGAGGTCGCGGTCGGGGCGACCACCATGACCACGGCAGAGGCCACGGCACGGGCCACGGCGATGGCAGCGGGGACGGCCCGGGCGGCGGCGCGGGCGGCGGCGACCAGGGCAACAGCGGCGACTAGCCCGAGCGCAGTATGTCCCTACCTGCTGCTGTTCGGAGCTGTTTATCAACGACACCATGGTCCTACTTACTGCTGTCCGGATGACAGTAAGTAGGACCATGGTGCTGATGAACTCGGGGCTGGCACAGCAGTAAGTAGGACCTTGCTGCTGTCGGCACGAGGCGATAGCAGGTAGGGAGATGCTGCCGTTGAAACCTGATCGATGGCAGCAGCGCGGTCCGCCCGGACGGCGACCGACCGTCAGCCCGGACGGCGACCGACCGTCAGCCAGGCGCTCCGGCTGGACTGAAGCTGGCTCGCCGGGGCCGACCGAAACTGGCATTGCGGACCGCAACCGGACGCCGACCGGCGGCGTGCCTTAGCTTGCTGCTCATGTGGTCATCTCTCAGGCGGGGTCGCGCCCCGCGCGTCCGGTATCGAGCGTCATGGAAATAGGTGACCTCGGAGCCCGGCTTCGGGCCAGGCGGACGGCAGCCGGTGAGACGATCTCGACGGTCGCGATGCGGGCCGGGCTGTCGGTGCCGTACATCGCCAATCTGGAGAACGGGCGCGGTAACCCGACGCTTACCGCCCTGTCGGCCCTGGCCAGTGCGCTCGGCACGGAACTGGTCGTCGAACTCGCCGATCAGGCGGACCCCGACGCTGGCCGCCGGCCAGGGACAGCCACCGCGGCTCCGCCGGCTTCGCTGGCTAGATTCGCGCGGACCGCCAGGTTCCGCGCGGAAGCCGAGCTGCTCGCCGAACGGTCAGGCCGGACGCCGGTGCAGCAACGAGAACTCCTGCTCAGGGCCATGTCCGGGGTCGCCGCCGCCTCCGTGCCGCAGCGTGCGCTGACCGAACTCGACTGGCACCGGGTGCTCGATGCGATCGTCCTCGTCTCGGGCGGCTCGCGGCCGGGCGAGGCCTGACATGCGCGAGCCGAGCCGAGGCGACGGACCCGCACAGGGCGCTGCCCGCCGGTACCGGCAGCGATTCGGCGCCGACCCTGCTGGCATCTGGCGCGCACCCGGACGGGTGAACCTCATCGGTGAGCACACCGACTATAACGACGGGTTCGCGCTGCCCTTCGCGATCGACGCTACCGTCTGCGTGGCCGCCGATCGCGCCAGCGACGGGGCGCTCACTCTGACCTCCTGCCAGGAGCCTGAGGACGACCTGACGGTTTCGGTCGCCGGGCTCGTTCCCGGGTCGGTCCCGGGCTGGGCGGCCTATCCGGCTGGCGTGGTCTGGGCGCTGCGTGCGGCTGGGCATCCGGTCGGCGGGGCGAGCATCGCGGTCGACGCAACACTGACACCGGGCGGCGGGCTGTCGTCGTCGGCTGCGCTCGAATGCGCGGTCGCGATCGCGCTGACCGAGTTGTACGGCATCAGCCTGACGCGGCGAGAGCTCGCCGCGCTGGCCCGCCGCGCCGAGAACGAGTTCGTCGGCGCACCGACCGGGATCATGGATCAGCTCGCGGTGCTGACCTGCGAAAAGGGCCACGCTCTGCTGCTCGACTGCCGGACCGGGACAGGGACGCAAGTACCGTTCGACCCGGCCGCCGCCGGCCTGAACCTGGTCGTCATCGACACCAGGGCCAGGCACGAGCTGACCGACGGCGGCTACGCGGCCCGGCGCGCGGCCTGCGAGGCGGCGGCCCGGACGCTCGGCGTCGGGGCGCTCCGCGACGTCGACGACGTAGTGCGGCTCGGCCTTCTCGCTGATCCGGTGCTGTTGCGCCGGGCCCGGCACGTCGTCACGGAGAACGGCCGGGTCTGCGAGACAGTACGGCTGCTCGGGACAGGCCAGCTCGCCGAGATCGGGCCGCTGCTCACCGCTTCGCATCGGTCGCTGCGCGACGACTTCGAGGTGTCGTGGCCGCAGGCGGATGTGGCGGTGCGGGCCAGCCTCGGAGCCGGTGCGCTCGGGGCCCGGATGGTCGGCGGCGGGTTCGGCGGGTCGGTGATCGCGCTGATCCCTGACGTCCGCGTCGGCGAAGTCGCCGGGGCGGTGCAGGACGCCTTCGCGGCGAGAGGCTGGCTCGCCCCGACGATCACCCCCGCCGCCCCGTCAGCCAGCGCCTCCCGCGTCCGCTGAACCCGCACCCCAGCCCCCGCGAGCGCCGACATCGGCCCGGCGCCGCTGGGGACGGCCCGATCCCTGCCCCGTCGTTGTGAGTTAGCCGGTGCTGTAGCGCGGTCGTTGTGAGTTTGCTGGGGGTGGAATGCCAGCGGCGCGGCACCCGCCACGGGGGCGACCAGCTTCAGGCCGAGCGGAGGCGTCTGGCGGCGGTTTCTGGGGTGATGTCGTTGGCGAAGGCACCCATGCCGGACTCGGACCCGGCCAGGTACTTGAGCTTGCCCGAGGCGCGGCGCATCGTGAACAGCTCCAGGTGGGCGGCGAAGTCGTCGCGGCCGTGCCTGACCGGCGCCTGGTGCCAGCCCGAGATGTACGGAGCCGGGGTATCGAAGAGCCGGTCGAACCGGCGCAGCAGCTCAAGGTAGAGCTCGCAGAACTCGACCTTCGCCGCGTAGGACAGCTCGGTCAGGCCGGGCACCCGCAGGCGCGGGTACAGGTGCACCTCGTAGGGCCAGCGGGCCGCGTACGGGACGAACGCGGTCCAGTGGGCGCCCTCGACCACGATCCGGCTCGCCTGCTCGCGCTCGGCCGCCACCACGTCGTCGAACAGGTTGCGGCCGCAGGCGTGCCGGTAGTCGGCTGCCGCCCGGATCATGCGCGAGGTCACCGGCGTGACGTACGGGTAGGCGTAGATCTGGCCGTGCGGGTGGGACAGCGTCGCGCCGATCTCGGCTCCCCGGTTCTCGTAGCAGTACACCTGCTGCACCTCGGGGAGCCGCGACAACTCGGCGGTGCGGTCGACCCACGCTGCCATCACGGTCAGCGCCTGGTCCAGGCTCAGCTCGGCGAAGGACGTCGAGTGCTGCTGGCTGAAGCAGATCACCTCGCACCGCCCGGCGCCTGGCCTGCCGGCCAGGATCGGCAGCCTCGCCGCCGCACCGTCCAGATCCTCGCCACCAGACTCCCCAGCCCCAGCCCCAGCACCGGCACCGGCACCGGCCCCGGACCCGGGCTCCGGAACGCCGCGCAGCGCCGGAAAGCGGTTCTCGAACACGACGACGTCGTATTCAGGGGCCGGAACCTCGGTCAGGCTGCCGGCCGTGGACGGGCAGAGCGGACACTGGTCGTCGGCCGGCCGGAAGGTACGGTCCTGCCGATGGCTGGCGATGATCACCCACTCCCCCAGCAAATGGCTGAACCGCACCTGCGGCAAAGCCTCAGCTCGCGGCAGGTCGCGCAGGTCAGGGTAGTCACCCGGCCGGGCGGGAACGGCACCGAAATAGCTCAGCGAACGGCCATCGGCCAGCGTGACCGTAGTCTTGCGCACGGGCGAGTCCGAGGGCGAGTCCACGGGCGAGTCCGAGGGCGACGGCACGGCACGAGCGTAGACCCATGCCCTGCCAGTTAACCGTCGGCGGGCACCGATAACTTGACCTCCACGACCGAACCGGCTGGACTGAGAAGCGGACCAAGGAGGATCTGAATGCGGACGCGGATACTGGCCGACCGGAATATGCGCATCCTGTTCGCTGGCCAGTCGGTCAATATGCTCGGCAATTCCGCGATGCTCGTGGTGCTCGGCATCTGGGTCAAGGATCTCACCGGGTCAAGCGGCGCCGCCGGATTAATCTTCCTGCTGCTCGGCGCGACCTCGTTCCTGGCCCCGGTCACCGGCCTGGTCGTCGACCGGTTCTCGCGCCGCTGGGTGCTGATCATCAACGACTCCATCACCGGCGCGGCCATGGTCCTGCTGCTCGCTGTCCACAACCGCAGCGGGGTCTGGATCATCTACGTCGTCGCCGGCATCTACGGCACCTCGGGACAGGTCTACCGCGCCGCGCGGGGCGGGCTCATCCACTCGATGGTGCCCAGCGAGCTGCTAGGCGAGGCCAACGGCCTGCTCAGCAGTCTCAGCCAGGCGCTGCGGATCGTCGCGCCGCTCATCGGCGCCGGCGTCTACGCGGCCCTGGGCGGTCCCGTCGTCGCGCTCGCCGACATGGGCACGTTCGCTTTCTCGGTGGGTTCTTACCTGCTGCTCCGGCCGCCTTCCGATCTCGTCCGGCCGGTCAGAGAAGATCGGGAGGCAGGCAAGTTCGAGCAGACCGTCAAGGACCTGCTCGCCGGCGTTAAGCACGTGCTGCACCAGCCGGACATCCGGCGGATGGTCGTCGCGAGCTCGGTCGCCTTCGCGGGCGCCGGGATGATCGACGTCGCCATGTTCTCCCTGGTCGACCAGGGGCTGCACCGCACGACCGCCACGATCGGCGTCTTCACCAGCGTGGAGGGCGTGGGCGGGATCATAGCCGGGCTGCTCGCCGGAAGGCTGATGCGCAAGTTCGGCGAGTACGCCGTGGCCAGCGCCGGGTTCCTGCTGATCGGCGTCGCGATGGCCATCTCCGCGACCGCGACCCTGGTCGGCGCGGTCGGCGGCGAGGCCATCCTCGGCTTCGGCCTGCCGCTGGTCCTGGTCGCCGAGCTGACGATCGTGCAGCGTCGTACCTCGTCCGAGCTGCAGGGCCGGGCTATCGCCGCCTCCGACGCCATCGTCACCACGCCGTTCACCATCTCGATCGCGATCGGCGCCGTCATCATCAACGCCGTCGGGTTCAGGCTGATCTACCTGGGCGTGGCCGCCGGCTTCTTCATAGTCGGATTCGCCTTCCTGCCGTATCTGAAGAACACGCTGCCAGAGCGGGCGACGGCCGCTGACTCACCTCCGGACGCAGAGTCAGCTAGCCCGGAAGCACTCGCCGAGTCCTCGCCCTCGAGCCCCTAGACGACCTCGCGGGCCTCGTCCAGCCATGCTTGCGGAACCGACGCGGCCGCCATCAGGAACCGTCCGATCGGAGTGCTGGCGACAAGATGCGGGCCGCGCCGGATCAGCGTGACCCCGCTGTCGCCGCCAGGCGAGCCGGTCACGTCGTCGAGCGGCACCGCAAACAGCGGCAGGCCGGCCCTGAGCAGCCGCCAGCATCCCGTTCGCCGCGCGGCGAGCTGCGCCAGCCGGTCAGCCACCGCACCCCGATCGGCGTCCACCGTGCTCATCGCGACCAGTCCCGCCGCCCGGACCGGATTGGCCCATACCCGCGCCCAGCGGGCCAGCCGCCTCGCGCTCGCCCACGCGCCGCCGGTCCCAGCGGGCAGGCAGGCGGCGATGCGGTCAGCGCCAGCCTGAGCCTGGGCCAGCCCGGAGCGGCGCAGCAGCGCCACCAGTTCCAGCAACTCCGGCCCGAGACCGGTGGCTGCCAGCCCGCTGCGGAGCGCCCGGGCCTGCGCCTGGTCCAGGTCGTCGGACAGCACCGCCAGGTCGTAGACGTCGCGGGTGCGGGCCGGGCGCTCCCAGCGTTCAGCGGCGAGGGCGAGGATGTTCGCGGCTACCGGCGCCTGCCGGACGTCCGCCAGCCGCAGCGCCGGCCGGTAGGCGCTGGTCGCCACGTCGGCCGTCCTCAGCTCGACCCCGTAGAACTCGGCGAAGTACGGCGAGTCGGCCGGCTGGACGACCTCGACGAGCACGTGCCACCCGGTGGTCAGGGTGACCGAGCCAGGCCGCTCGGGAAAGATGGTGAAGGCGCCGAACTCCCAGCCAGCTGCGAGCAGCGCCTGGACCGCTACCCAGAGCTGACCGGCCGGGCAGACGACGTCGAGATCGCCCGCCGACCGCAGGAGGCCCGGCGGATAGCGGTCGGCGATGGTCCAGCCCTTGACGACTTCGGCGGCCGGCGCGGCGGAGCTGATCACGGACCAGGCGCGCCCGGTACCGGGCGATCCGGTCGCGATTCGCCTCGAGCTCGGCCACCTGGCCGGCCGACAGCGGCTGGCCGGCCGCTTGGAGTCCGCTCAGCACCGTCACAGCGAGCTTGTGCGCACCGGACCGGGCGGCGGCGACCAGCGCCTCGTCGCCGGCGCCGATCGGCCCGCCCCGGCTCGCGAGCAGCCGACGGAACTGATCGAGCGAGCCCTGGGCAGCGGCCGGGCCGACCCAGGCGTGGCCACGCTCACCTAGATCGGGCGACTTGGAGGGATCAGCCATTTTTCCTACCCCTCAGAAATGGACATTGCGGGCCAGGCGGGAAACTCTTAAGGAGTGACCGAACCCGAGAACATGGCGGCCCGGGCCACCCTGGTGAGTCTGGCCGGGCTTGACGGAGCGGGCAAGACGACGCAGGCCCGGCTGCTCGGCCAGTGGCTGGCCGACCAGGGGCGCACCGTCGCCGTCGAGGCGCCGACGGGCCGTCGGTGACCGCGGGCGCTGCTCTCTGACCTCGCCGGCCGGCTCGGCCTCGCCGACTACCACGACGTCTTCGGGCCGGACGCCACGCACCTGGTCACCGCGTTCATGCGGTACCGGGACTGGGCCGAGCGGGTGGTGCCCGCACTGACCAGCAGGCAGTGGGTGGTCACGGACCGCTCGGCCGTGTGCCATTACGCTGCGGCCCGGGCCGACGGAGCGGGGAACGAAGACGCGCTGCGGCTCGTCCTGGGCAGCTGCCGAGACCCGACCTCATCATCTATCTGGACGTGCCGCCTGAAGTCGCCTACCAGCGGCTGACGCTGCGACCCGCGGGCCTGGAGGAAAGCTCGTTCCTGCGGGCCAACGAGCGCGGTTACCGTGAGCTGCCGGAGTTCGGCGGCTTCGCCGTCGTGCCTGGGTCAGGCTCGGTCGCCCAGGTGCAGGAGGCACTGCGCGAGGCCGTGCGCACGCGGTTCCCCGCGCTGACCGGCGTGGGCTAGCCACGGCAGCGAGCGGGCCGCCTTCGCAACCGGCCCGCTCGAACCCGCGTGAGCGGTCAGACCCGGACCACCGCGTATTCGTGCATGGCGAAGAAGTGGCACACGTCGCACAGCGCCTTCGGGTTGTACTACGTCCGGCTGCGGCAGGTAGGAGGCCCCGCAGGTGCGGCACTCGTCGTGCTCGGCTGGCTCATCCGCTCGGCGAACTGATCGATGTACGCCTCGAACACGTAGTAGTCGATGCCGGGCCACAGGTCGTGCAGGTGGTCGGTGATGGCGTAGGCCATCGACCGCTCCTGCGGGCCGGTCGTGAACCGACCGGGGGTGCCCTGCCGGTTCAGCTCGGGCGCGACGATCTCCAGGTAGAGCGTCAGCTCCTTCTTCGTGATCCGGAACAGCGGGAACACGTACTCCAGCGTCGCCGATCGTCCGCTTCGGGATGCTGCCCATGAGGAACCCCGAGGTGAGCCAGGTGACGATCGTGGCGAAGAGGTCATCGCCATTCAGGCCGAGGATGACCGTGCCGACGCCCTGGCGCTCGCCCTCGATCTCGATCATGCGGCGCATCACGTGATGGGTGATGACCATGACCATCTGCCGAGTCCGCCGCCCACGACGTCCTGCATGACCTCGTGGAAGTTGCGCCGCAGCGGGAACGTCTCCCTGATCGCGTCCTCGTCGACCAGTACCTGGTCGACGCCCAGGGACTCGGCCACGGCCTTGGCCGCGCCGAACGTCGCCGGCTCCTCCCAGTCGGGCAGGCCGGTCACCGTCACGGCGGTCAGCGGGAACGGCCGATCCGGTCGCGCGCAGCGTTCGAGCAGCTTGAGGAACGCGACGCTGTCGCGGCCGCCGGACAGGCCGACGACGGCGGGCTTGTCGGTAGCGAGCAGGTCGTGCTCGGTCGATCGACGCGGCGAAGATCTGCTCGACGTAGTCGGTGAAGCTGGGCCGCGTCCATGTCCTCCGACTGTACTTCGAGCGAGCCAGCGTCGTCGAAGAGCACGGCCTTGGAGTAGACGGGCTGGATTCGCTGACGGCAGCACCCGGGTCGCTGGGCGCCTGGTGACGTCCAGGTCGTAGTGCCGGACCTGGCGGATCTCTACGAGATCGTCCGGCCCGAGCGCGTCTTCTCGGCGACGATCTTCCCGCCGACCGAGCAGAGCACGGCGTTGGCGGGTATGCCGTTGTTCCTGAGCAGTTCCTTGATCGTCATGCCGGCCGTGGCGGGCAGGGTAGTCCGCCTGGCCGTCCTTGCTGTAGAAGACTGCGCTGGGCACACGGGCCTCCTCTCGGGACAGCGACACCGGGCCTGACATCGGACCAGGTGGTGTCAAAGGTCGCCTCCGGGGAGCAATTGCTACACCCCGGAGGCTCGCTAACACTGCCGGAGCCGATCGGCGACCTAGCTCTCAGGCCAGCCGCTCCGGCAGGGGTACCTCACGGTCTGCCGGTTATAGCCGGCTGTGACTGTTTAGAGGTTCGGTACGCAGTCCGAGCAGTTCGTGCGGAACTTGACGATCTGGAAGCTGCGACGCTCGGCCAGCATCTTCGCCACGCGCTCAGGCGTGAGGAACACGATGGCGCGACTGTGGTAACCGGAGGTGCTTGACGGCGACAAGCGATGGCATTCGCACCCCTTTTCCCGGGACGTCGACGCGGCGGCCACTCGCGGACCGCCGCGCTCCTTTCCCTGAGCTAAGGACAGATTTGCCGTTCGGCAATATCCGGACGAGGACTTAATGTTCTGACCAATCTTTCCGACTCACGTCACACTGGTCACGCCACTGCCGCCGCTACCATCGTCGGCTGATCGTCAGCTCGGTCAGCTGATCACGGTGACCGCGACCAGCTTGGCGGGCCGCCGGAGCTCATCGCGTGCCTGCGCGAGTGGGGCCCTTCGCGCCGATGAAGCCGACGATGGCGTTGCCGTCGGGCGGCCGCTTGAGCACGTCGCCTGGCTCGGCGGCCATCCGGCAGAAGAGCAAGTCGGGGCGGAGGTCGACCTCCGGCGGGACCACGACGCTCGTGATCGTGCCCGGCCCGCAGATCAGCGGGTGGGCCGCGGTGCAGACCCCGGTCGGCTGGTAGCCGCGCAAGCTGCGGGCGCTGTCCGCAGGCAACCTCGACGTGCGCCGGTGATCGGGCAGTAGCCGGCGCTGGCCCGGGCCATCCGCTCGAGCCCGCCGCCGCCCGGTCTCGGGCGTCACTTCGAGCACGTGCGGCCGCGCCGGCGTGGAATCGCACCTCGGCGTGCAGCACGCTGCGGCGCAGGCCCTGCCCGCGCACCGCTGCCGCGATCAGGGCCTCGTGACCTGGCTCGACCTGCTGTCAGCGAGCGACGTCGGGGCCTAGTGCACGGTTGTACTCGAACGTGGACCTGGTCGGCGGCCGCGACCCGGTCGACGACGGAGGCCAGCGACGACCTCGCCCGTCCCACGCCACCGCCTCGATCAGGTGCTCGGTGCCGTCCAGGAACGACTCGACGACCAGGCCCGGCGGGCCCGAGGTCGATCCCGTCGGCCTCCAACAGGGCCCATTTCATCGTGCGGCGCGCCCCTGGCGGCCTCGTCGTAGCAGCGCGCGAAGCTCGGCCGGGGAGTCGGCGCGGAACACGAAGTTGCTCGCCGCCCCGAGGGCTGGCTTGATCGACGACCGGGTAGCCCCACTGCTCGGCGGCGGCGAGGCCGTCGGCCAGGTCGGGCGCGTAGCTGAACCGGGCGATGCGGTGCGCCGGCGCGCTGCGTGGGCCTGGTGCATGAGCAGCTTGTTCCGGCTGGTCACGGCCGCGGGAACGCCGATCCCGGGCAGGTCGGGCGCCTCGGCGACGGCGGCGGCGGTGACCAGGGCCGACTCGGCGAACGTGAGCACCCCGTCGAAGCTGGCCTGCGCGTGCCAGCGGGCGGCCGCGTCGACGATGTCGGCGAGTGCTTCGCCGAGCCGACGAGGCGGTACCGTCCGGCGGGCCAGAAGCCCGGGCTGCCCTCGCCGTTGAGTACGTTCAGGTCCGCGCCGAGGCTTACGACCTGCTGGTACCGGTCGAGGTTATAGGAGCCGTTCTGACGTGCCTCAACGGCGAGCAGCCTCATCCGATTCTTTCGGCAGCAAGGCATGATGTCGCCAAAGCTTCCAGCCGCAACGGAAGCCCTGGCGACATGTCGGCGCTACTTGGACTGATCCTTCTTCGGCGGTAGCACGCGCACTTTCTTGAGACTCCGCATGGCACCCCTCCCGCTGGTGTCGGCCATTTTCTGGAGCGTAAATCGGCTCAATCGTGCTGTCAATGCCCGTCAACTGCCGCATACCGGGCGCACGCTGCACCTTCGTGCGACCGCTGCGGTCAGGGAGCATCTGGGTCGCCCTGCTCGTGGTTGCCGCCGTCGGCTGGGCCGCGACCTGACCTGGCCCGACCTGACCTGGCCCGGGCTGGGCTTCCCGGGCGGGCTGTCCCGGGCAGGGCTGTCCCGGGCAGGGACAGTATGTGCCTACTTGCTGCTGTTGCGGGCTGGTGTTGGACAGCACCATGGTGCTACTTGCTGTCGTCCTGATAGCGGTAAGTAGGACCCTGCTGTCGTTCGGATGTGCCCGCAGACCCGGGCGTGGCCCTGGTTCCTGCTGTCCGGCAGGCGGCCCGAGCCGGCCCGGACAGCAAGAAGCGGGCGGGTACCGTCCCGGGGGCGACAACGGTACCCGCCCGCCTGGCCGACTGGCCGGTCAGACTTGCTTGCCGGTTATGAACCGGCTAGCCGACGGTGGGGGAATGTCTGGAAAGCTCGTCGGCTCGGATCAGCCGTCGTGCTCGTCGTGGTCGCGGTCGTGACGGTCGTGACCGCGCCGGTCGTCGTGGCCGTGGCGCTGGTCGTGACCGTGCCGCTCGTCGTTGCCGTGCCGCTCCTCATTGCCGTGGCGGTCGTCGTTGCCGTGCCGCTCCTCGCCCGCGCGCCGGTCGTCGCCTGCCGCCCGCTGGCCATCGCGGTCACGACGGTCACCGCCCCGGCCGTCATCGCCGCGCTTGCTCGTGCTTGACGATCGTCGCCTTGCCCGTGCGCTTGCTGACGTCGACGATGACCCGCCCGTTCTTGACGGTCAGCGTGACCTTCCACACCGGGACGTCGTGCAGGTCGTCGGACTCGACCTCGATCACCTTGCTGTTCGGCACCTTGGCCTGCGCGATGGCCTTGGCCTGGGCCCTGGTGATGTGCTTGTTGACCGACTGGACGTCCGCCTTGAAGCTGGCCGCCTGGTGTGAGCTGGATGCCGATGCCACGCCAGCGGCGGTGCCGAGCGTCATCGCCAGGGCAGCAGCACCAACGCCGATGCTGACCATCTTCCGCATGTGAAACTCTCCTTGTATCGATTGCCGATGACTTGAGGATGCGTTCTGCGGGGATAGCACGGCGCTGTGCGAATGCTAAGGAACTCCAAAAGCTTTGCTGCGGCCGGGCTGACGGGCGCCCGGCGGTCGGGGCTGACGGGCGGCCGAGTCGCCAGGGCATTCGCAGCTAGACGGCTGGCGGTCCGAGTTCCAGTACGACGCGGGCGCCTGGCGCGCCGCCGTGGATTCGCAGCGAGCCGCCGGACGCCTGCGCGGCCTGCCTGGCGATGTCGAGGCCGAGGCCAGTCGAGCCGCTGCCGCTCGACCCTCGTTCGAGCACGTCGCCGCTGGCGAACCCAGGTCCGCTATCCGCGACGGCCAGGGTCGCGCCGCCATGCGGCCTCGGCCGCAGCTCGATGCCGAAGCCGGCCCCCTGCGGCGTGTGCGCGAAGACGTTGCCGAGCAGCGCGTCCAGTCCAGCCGCCAGTTCGGGTCCCGCGACCCCGACGGGCACCGGGCTATCAGGCAGGTCTACCGCCATCGGCCGCCCCTGGTCCTGCGCGAGCACCGACCAGAAGGCGATCCGGTCCGCCGTGATCTTCCGGGCGTCGCTGCTGCCCGGGCTAACGCCTTCGCCACTGCCCCGCATCCGGGCGTCGTCGATCAGCGACGTCACCGCATCACTCAGCGCCTGCACTTGCAGGGTCAGCCGCCCTTCCGGGTTAGCCGACTCCGGGAGCGCCTCGACTTCGAGCCGCAGCGCGGTCAGCGGCGTCCGCAGCCGATGCGACAGGTCAGCGATCGATTCGCGCTCGGCCCAGATCAGCTCCCTGATCCGGCCGCCCAGATGGTTCAGGCTCTGGGCGAGCTGGCGTACCTCGCGGGGCCCGGCCGGGTCGGCCCGCGCTTCGAGCCCGCCTGCGGCGAGCCGGTGCGAAACCCGGGCGAGTTCGCTGATCGGCCTGGTCACAGTCCCGACCAGCAGGCTCGATACCCCGACCCCGATACCGACCAGCACGATGCCGAGCACCGCCAGGATCAGCCAGGCCTCCGCCACTCCCCTGGTCAGCTCGGCGTTGGTGACGAACGTCCTGATGACCGCGATTCCGCCGGGCACGCCCTGGACCGACACGAGGATCTCCCGGCCGCCAGGATCGAGCACCGTGAAGCTGCCGCCGCCCTGCTCGGCGAGCCGGACGGCCGGCGTGCGCGGTGACGGCGCGCCCAGTGGCCGATGACCAGGCAGGAACACCGTCACCGGCCGGTTGGTGATCACCGAAATGTCCCGCTGCACCTGACCGGCAGCGGGATTCGAGGCGACGAGTGTGCTCAGCGACCGGACGTCGTCGGTAGCGCTCGCCAGGGCGAGGTCGGCCACGATGATCCGGATCAAGATGGCAAGCGGAACTACGAAGGCGAACAGGGTCAGCGCCGTCGTCGCGGCCACCAGCAGGGCCAGCCGCCTGCGCATCAGCCGGCTTCCTGCTGGTCGTCTTCGTGAGCTGACTGGTCGCCTGCCTCAGCTGGCGGGTCGGCGTTCCCGGCGGGCCGGTCGTCGGGCGCGGACAGCCGGACGCCCGACCCGTCTGACGGTGTGCAGGTAGCGCGGCTCGGCGGCGGTCTCGCCGAGCTTGCGCCGCAGCCAGGACAGATGCACGTCCAGGCTCTTGTCGGCGCCGCCGTAGGGAAGCTGCCAGACCTCGACTAGCAGTTCCTGCTTGGTGACGACGGCCCCGGCTCTCGATGCCAGGTAATAGAGCAGGTCGAACTCGCGCGGGGTCAGGTCGAGCTCGGCGCCGTCCAGGGTGGCGCGCCGAGCCCGATGGTCGACCTGAAGCCCGCCCACGACGATCGCCAGCTCCTGGGCGGGCTCGGCGACCCGGCGCAGCACGGCCCGGATCCTGGCGTCGAGCTGGTCACCGCCGTAGGGCTTGACCACGTAGTCGTCGGCGCCCGCATCCAGGGAATGCACGATGTCGGCCTCGGTGCCGCGCGAGGTCGCCACGATGATCGGCACCGTGCTGACCGCCCTGATCATCCGCAGGACCTCGCGTCCGTCGAGGTCAGGAAGCTTCAGATCGAGCACCACGACATCCGGGTGCTCGGAGACGGCGAGCTGCAAGCCCGTCATCGCGGTCTCGGCCCCGGCAACCGCATAGCCTTTCGCGGTCGAGTGCCCGGGTGACGGCCGCGCGGATCGTCGGATCGTCCTCGATGATCAGCACCTTCGGCATGCCGTCACGCTATCCAAGCCGTTCATGCGCTCCCGCCGCTTTCGCGCACGACAGAGTTGCCTTAAGCATCCGTTAGCGTCAGCGATCGGCAGGATCGGGCAGAGTATAGGTATGCGCCATCACGGGATCGGAGTAGCAGCCTTGCTGCTGGCTGGTGCCGCAGCGTCGGTGGCTGGCTCCACTGCGGCGCTGCAACTCATCGGCAACACGGCGATCAGCCCCGGCGGCGCTCCCAAGACCAACGCCGACGTTCGGCGCGAGCTAGCTCGGGCGACGCCGACCCAGTCGCCCGGGTCCTCAGAGCCCGGCCAGCCCGGCCAAACTGGTCAGCCCCGGCACCAGTCAGGCAGCCCGAAGCCGCCGGGGACCTCCAAGTCGCAGCCGCCGCCGGGCTCGAACCAGGCTCCGGTCACCGGCACCTCCCAGACCCAGGGCGGCTCGGTGTTCGCGTCGTGCTCGGCCGGGCAGGTCAGGCTGACCAGCTGGATCCCGGCCAACGGTTACCGCACCGACGACTCGGCGGCCGGCCCAGCAGCCTCCGCCCACGTAACGTTCACCTCGACCAGCGGCGAAGTTTCCGTGACAGCCACCTGCGGCACCGACGGGCACCCCCGCTTCACCACCTCGGCCGACGACCACCACGGCGGCGGAGGCGGTGACGACCACGGCGGCGGAGGAGGCGGAGGCGGCCGTGGCGGCGGAGGCGGCGGCCACGGCGCAGACGGCTGACCCCTCCCGGCGAAGGTCGAAACCCGACGCGGACGACTGCCCCCTCCCGGCGACGGCCGAACCATCGGCGGTGACGTGCCGGCTGCCGCGCGACCTAGCCCCGGCGCGGCTCAACCCAGCGTGGCCCGGTAGGCGATCAGCAGTAAGGCCCTACTTACTGCTGTGCCAGCCCCGAGTTCATCAGCACCATGGTCCTACTTACTGTCATCCGGACAGCAGTAAGTAGGACCATGGTGTCGTTGAAAGGCAGCTCGGAACAGCAGCAGGTAGGGACATGGTGCTGTTGGCCCGGCAATGCAGCGCCGACACGACGGAAGCCAGGCGGCGCCCGGCGGAACAGCAGCGCGGCGGCGCGAGGCGGCACGGCTGCGCGGGGCGGCACGGCGGCACGGGGCGGCGCGGCGCGGCTTCGCGGCGCGGCACGGGGCGGCTGCGCGGAGCGGCGCGGTTGCGCGGGGCGGGACGGCGGGACAGGGGCGCGGCGGCGGACTCGGCGGAACGGCTAGGCGGCGGCGACTGCCGTCGCTGGATGCCAGGTTGGTGGGAGCTAGCCGGTCACGGGAGGTCGTCCAGGTGGGTGGCGTCGTTGAAGCTGCGTACCAGCCAGCGGCTTTCGAAGCTGACCACCCGGGAGATCGAGGCGTTGTCGGCGCCGGTGAAGGCGAATACCCGTGATCCACTGGTGATCGCCAGCGCCTGGCCGATCACTCCGCCGTGGGTGAAGACGGCGACCCGCTGGCCCGAATGCCGGACCAGCAGCCGGTCAATGGCCGCGCGCACCCGACCCTCGAATTTCTCGGCAGGCTCGGCGCCCGGAATGACGTCCCACCGTCCCTCGGTGAACATCCGCAGCGCGATCGGATGGCCTTGCGCAGTCATCTTGCGATACAGGCCGCCCTCCCACTCTCCCAGGTGGACTTCCTGCAGGTCAGTCTCCACCACAGGCTCCAGGCCGAGCCTTTCGAGCAGCGGTGCGGCGGTCTGCGCTGTCCGCTGCAGCGGCGTGACGTAGATCGCGTCGATTCCCGCGTCGGCCAGCCGCGCGCAGACCCGCTGCGCCTGCTGGTGCCCGAGCGGCGACAGCGGCGGGTCACCGTGACCGCCCACGAGCGGGAAGGCTCCACCGTCGGTGTAGGCCTGCGACTGTCCGTGCCTGACCAGCACGAGTTCGGTCGCGCCCGGAGGCGGCTGGAATCTGCGCTGCGGGTAGGTGGCCGGACCGGCCTCTTGCGGACTGTTCGGCAGTTGGGTCACAAGACGTCGACATTACAGCTAACAGATGGACAAAACGTAACGGCTCGTCCACCGCTGGCTGGCTGGAATCAGGCGGCTCTGTCCGGACGTTGTCCTTGCACAAGGCCGAGGCGAGACTGGCCCAGCAAAACACGGGGAGGGCCGATGCGCCGCACGAAGCATCGCGGGACGGCAGCGGAGATCCAGAAGTCCGACGACCAGTGGCGGCAGGACCTGACACCCGAGCAGTACCAGGTGCTCAGGCGCGGCCACACCGAGCGGCCGTTCACCGGCCAGTATGTCCGCACCAAGGTTGACGGCAGCTACTGCTGCGCGGGGTGCGGAGCCGAGCTGTTCAGGTCGGACGCCAAGTTCGAGTCGGGCACCGGCTGGCCCAGCTTCTACGAGCCCGCCATCGCCAGCGCTGTCGAGCTGAAGTCCGACTACAGCATGCTCATGCGCCGGGTCGAGGTGCTGTGCCGCCAGTGCGGCGGCCATCTCGGGCACGTCTTCAACGACGGGCCGAATCCCACCGGTCAGCGCTACTGCATCAACTCGTGCGCGCTGGACTTCTCGGCCGCGCGAGCTGACGACGCGCCCGCCGACGACACCCCAGCCGACGACGCCCCGGCCGACGACGCACAGTCGGCCTAAACGCTCGAGTCCTTCACGGCTAGCAGCGTCCACAGGATGTCCAGCCCGAAGCGGCGCTCGCTCTCGGGGCAGTGCCTCATCGGCCGTAGCACCCGCACGGCGAACGGCGCGCGATCCCACTGATCCAGCAGCTGCTCACGGGCAAACCCGAGCCCTCCGCCGACCGTATCCTGTTCTTCCGCCTGCTGATCGGTCAGACCGCTACCACCTTCGGGTGTGAAGCACACCAGCCCGTAGCTGCCACCCGGCCTGAGCGCACGAGTGACAGCTGACTCGGCTCGCTCCCGCGCCCACTCGATCGCCTCGGCCGAGAAGTCCACCGCGTCGACGCTGGCACCGAGACCGGCCAGGTACAGCGCATTGCGCCCGGGACCGCAGCCCAGTTCAAGTACCCGGCCTGGCGCCGTCAGCCCGACCTCGCACCATTCGGCGAGGTTCTCGTCCGGCCATTCGACGAAGAACGGTATCGGGCGCGCCCGGTCGGCGAAGAACTCGTCCCAGAACGTCGGATCGCCGTGCACGGAAGCTTCAGGCACAGCTGCCAACTTATCCGAAACTATCGGGTCTGCCCTCCCGATCTGCCCCTGGCGGGGTTAGCGCGGTTCGGTGATGGTGGCTGGGGTGGTGAGGACCCGGCTGGGGCCGACCTGGCGCCTGGGGCCTTCCAGGTACAGGTCGCCGTGGAGGCGCAGGTCGGCCGACGACGAGCCGATTGCCAGCTCGATCAGCCCGGCGTCCACGATCCGTTCCCCTGACCGGCCGTGGTAGGCGGTGCGGTCCGCGTGCAGGCGGAAGCTCACGCGGCGGGACTGACCCGGGCTCAGCTCGACGCGGGCGAAGCCGACCAGGGCCCTGACCGGCCGGGCGATCTCGGCAACCGGGTCGCGCAGGTAGAGCTGGACGACCTCGGTACCGCGCACGTCCCCGGTGTTGCGGATCGTGCACGAGATCTCGGCCGCGCCGCTGGTACGGATCTGCGCTCGCGTCCTGGGGCCGGGCTCCGCTGCCAGCTCGCCGAAATTACCGGGCTCGGGCCTCCCGTGACCGGATTCGCTCCCGCTGTCGGCCGGACTGATCGCCAGGTCCGCATACTCGAACGTGGTGTAAGACAGGCCGTGGCCGAAGGCGAACCTCGGAGTCGGGTCCACGGAGCTGACGTCGGTGACGGCCGCGAGCGGCGGACCTAGGTAGCAGGTCTGCTGAGCCGACGCGCACGCCGGGAGCTCCATCGGCAGCTTGCCGCTCGGCCCGACGCGACCGGACAGGATCCCGGCGATCGCAGCACCGCCCTCCTGACCGGGGAAGAACGCCTGCACGGCGGCCGCCAGCTGTCCGGCGACCGCGCCAAGCGCGTAGGGACGTCCGGTGATCAGCACGAGCACGACTGGCTTGCCCGTCTTGACCAGCTCGTCGAGCAGTTCCGCCTGCAGACCGGGCAGCCTCAGGTCGCTAACGTCGCTGCCCTCACCGGAGCTTCCCCTGCCGAACAAGCCTGCTTCGTCGCCGAGCACCGCGATCACGGCGTCCGCCTCGGTCGCGCACTGGATCGCGGCGGCGAATCCCGCCCGGTCGTCGCCGCGCACGTCGCACCCGTGCTCGTGGTCGATCCTGGCCTCGGGCAGTTCCTGCCGCAGCGCGGCGACCACCGGCAGGAGCGGGATGCCGGGGCTGGTGCCCGGGTGGGCATGGCCGACGTGCCTGGGGAACGTATAGCCGCCGAAGAACGCCAGCGGATCAGCCGCGAGCGGCCCGATGACCGCATAGTGGCGGTCCGGGGCGACCGGCAGCGCGCCGTCGTTGGCGAGCAGCACGATCGACTCCTCGGCCAGCCGGCGGGCGAGCACGCGGTGGCCGGGCGGATCGAAGTCGGGCCCGGGCTCCCTGGCCACGCCTTCGCGACCGGACACGCGGCCAGCGGCGGCCCCGTCCAGCAGGCCAAGCTCGGCCTTCTGGCGCAAGACCCGGGTAACCGCCCGGTCGACCAGGTATTCGGGAACGTCACCGGCCCGGACGGCGCCTTCCAGCGGCGCGCCGTAGCAGCGCACGTTGGGAGCTCGACGTCCACGCCGGCCCGGAGCGCGATCGCCGCCGCCTCCGCCGGGGACCCCGCCACTCCGTGCAGCGTCTCCAGGAACGAGATGCCGTAGTAATCGGCGACGACCACCCCGTCGAAGCCGAGCTCGTCCCGCAGCAGGCTGGTCAGCAGGTCGTGGTCGGCGGCGGGCGGCACCCCGTCGACGTCGGAGTAGGAGTGCATCACCGAGCGCGCGCCGCCCTCCCTGATCGCCAGCTCGAACGGCGGCAGGAAGATCTCGGCGAACTCACGCGGGCCGATGCTGACCGGACCGAAGTTACGGCAGGCCCGCGACCCCGAGTAGCCGGCGAAGTGCTTGAGCGTCGCGATCACGCCGGTCGTCTGCAGGCCCGTGACGTAGGCGGTGCCGAGCACGGCCACGAGATACGGGTCCTGGCCGATGGTCTCCTCGACCCGGCCCCACCGGGGATCGCGGGCCACGTCGAGCACCGGGGCCAGGCCCTGGTGCACGCCGGCCGCGCGCATGCTGCGCCCGATGGCGGTCGCCATCTGCGACACGAGGCTCGGGTCGAACGACGCGCCCCAGGCCAGCGGCGTCGGGAACGCCGTCGCACACCACGCGGCAAGGCCGGTGAGGCATTCTTCGTGCGCGATCGCCGGAATGCCGAATCGGCTCGCCTGCCTGATCTGCGCTTGCAGCTCGTGAAGCACCCGCACGCCCTCGGCGGGACGCAGCGGCCGTGATCCGAAGACCCTGGTGAGCTGGCCGAGCCCGTGCTGGATCAGCTCGGGAAATGAGGGCATGCCGGAGGTGAAGTCACCTTGCAGCGGCGCGACGCCGTTGCCGTCGGCAGGGCCGCTCAGCCAGACGCTGTGCAGCTGCGCCAGCTTTTCCTGCAGCGTCATCCGGCCGAGCAGGTCGCTGACCCGCTCGGCGGCAGGCAGCGAGACGTCGCGCCAGCGCTCGGTGCCGACGTCGACTTCGGACGCCTTGCTGATCGTCATCGCGGCCCGGCACCCGGCGCCAGCTCGGCGGTCGACTCCCTGATGATCAGCTCGGTGGAGAGTTCCACCCGCTGGCTGCGAAGCGGCACGCCCTCGATGAGGTCGCCGAGCATCTCGGCAGCCACCCTGCCCATGTCGGCGAGCGGCTGCCGGACCGTGGTCAGCGGCGGCGACACCCACCGGGCGGCGGGCAGATCGTCGAAGCCGACCAACGACAGGTCCTGCGGGATCCGCAGGCCGCGCTGGCGGGCGGCCTCGTAGACGCCGAGCGCCTGCTGGTCGCTCCCGGCGAAGATCGCGGTCGGCCGGTCAGCCAGGTCGAGCAGCTCGCCACCGCAGAGGAAGCCGCCTTCGTGCTGGAAGTCGCCGTGCCGCACCAGCGCCTGGTCGAACGTGCCGCCGACCCGGTCGAGCGCCGACCGGTACCCGTCGATCCGGGCGCGGCTGCACAGGTAGTCGGCCGGGCCGGTAATCGCGCCGATCCGGCGGTGTCCCAGGCTGATCAGGTGGTCGGTGGCAGCCAGCCCGCCGGCCCAGTTAGTGGCGCCCACGCTCGGCAGGTCGGGGTCCGGGAGGTTAACCGGGTCGATGACGACCAGCGGGATGCCTTCCTCGCGCACCTGACGCAGCTGCGGCATCGTCAGCTCCGACGTCACCAGGATCACGCCGTCGGTGTCGTGGCTCGCCAGCGCGCTGGTCCAGCTCGCCGGCCGGGCGCTGCCGTGCCGGACCGCCGAGACCGCCGCGCCCATCGCGTGCGCGGCGCACCAGTCCTCGACGCCGCGCAGGATCTCCACCGCCCAGGGACTGTCGAGCCCGTTGAAGATCAGGTCGATCAGGCCTGCGCGCCGCCCGCGCCGCGGCCCGGGTCGCTGGTACGCACGCTCGCCAAGCAGCCGCTCGACTCTCGCCCTGGTCTCCGGCGCCACGTCGCGGCGCCCGTTGACGACCTTGGAGACGGTCGGCAGCGACACCCCCGCTTCGGCAGCGATCGCCGCCAGGGTCGGCCGGCTACGCCTCCTCGACGCTGGCGCTCGTGACGTCTCACTCGGTTCTGGCGCCTCATGCGCCTCCCCCGTCCCGACAGCCCTGGTGCTCGGCACGTCCCTACCACTCCCCATACTTCGAAACCATTCGGTCAGGACATGCTAACTCAGTTTCGATCAGTTTCGAAGATCCGAGCCAACCGGCGCGCATCCACCCGCGCACAACGTAATTTCCTCCCTGGTCAGGGCTTAACGGTCGCGGGGCCGGACCGTCCAAGACCTGAGAAAGGGATCAACAACGAGGGGTTGACCGAACTCCAGCGGGTTTCTACGATGACGACACACCGAAATATTGCTGAATATTTTCGAGAGATGCGTCCAGCCGAGCGGCCTACTCGGCTGTAGCCGGCGCTTCATCCCGATTCGGCCCACCGTTCAGGAGATGACAGTCATGCGCAGCACCAGAACGTATGCCGCCCTGGCCACGGCGGCGGCAGCGGCGCTTACCTTAGCTGCCTGCAGCAGCGGCAGCTCGGGCACCAGTTCGGCAGGCGGCGGGTCCGGATCGTCCGGGCCCGTCACCTTGACCTGGTGGAACAACGCCACGGCGAATCCGCTCAAGGGCGTCTACCTCGCGGCCATCAAGGCATTCGAGGCCAGCCACCACAACGTCACCGTTACCGACGTGCCGATCCAGAACGAGCAGTTCCCCACCAAGATGCCGCTCGCGCTGGCGTCGAACGACCCGCCGGACATCTTCCAGCAGTGGGGCGGCGGCCAGGAAGCCACCCAGCTCAAGTCGGGCAAGCTCGAGAACCTGACCTCGGCCACCTCGAGCTGGATCAGCCAGCTTGGCCCGTCCGCCGCCGGCTGGGCCGTGAACGGCCAGCAGTACGGCGTACCTTACGACCTGCACATGGTGGGTTTCTGGTACCGCAAGGACCTGTTCGCCAAGGCCGGCATCACCGCCCGCCGACAACGCTCACCCAGCTCAACGCGGACGTAACCAAGCTCAAGGCCGCGCACATCGTGCCCATCGCGGTCGGCAGCAAGGACCGCTGGCCCGACGCCTTCTACTGGGATTACTTCGCGGTGCGGGAGTGCTCGATCGCGACGCTGAAGGCGGCGGTCAAGGCGGTCTCGGCCAACTATCCCTGTTTTATGAAAGCCGGCGATGACCTCAAGTCGTTCATGGCCACCAAGCCGTTCCAGACAGGCTTCCTCGGCACCCCGGCCCAGGTCGGCGCCGGCAGCTCGGCCGGAATGGTCGCCAACGGCAAGGCAGCCATGGAGCTGCAGGGCGACTGGGATCCAGGAGTAATGTCCGCCCTGGCGACGAGCAAGACCTTCACGTCGAACCTCGGCTGGTTCCCGTTCCCAGCGGTCAGCGGGGCGCCAGGAAGCTCCACCGCCCTGCTCGGCGGTGGTGACGGATTCTCCTGCACAACGACGGCCGCCGCCGGCCTGCGAAGACTTCCTCGCCTTCCTCGACAGTCCCGGAGTGCAGAAGAGCCTGGTCAGCAAGGCCGACGTCGGGCTGCCGGCCAACCCGGCCGCAGCGCCCGCGCTGACGCTCACCGCCGAGAAGCAGATCCTGACGCTGAGCCAGCACGCTGGCTACGTGCAGAACTACTTCGACATCGCCTACCCGACCAACGTCGGCCAGGCACTCGACAACGCGGTCGCCGATTTCTTCGCCGGCCAGGGGTCACCGCAGTCCATCGTCACCGCCATCGACCAGGCGGCGGCACAGCAGTAATGACCGACGTCAGGAGCGCTGTGGCCGAGGCGGCACCCGCCTCGGCCACAGCGCCGTCGCCGCGCTCGCCCGGCCGGACCTGGCGCCATCCAGGCTGGCACAGGCCGAGCCGCAAGCTGCTCGAGCTCGTGGTGCTGCTCGGCCCGGCGCTCGCCCTGTTCACGTTCTTCGTGCTGCTGCCGATCTGCGTCGCCGCCTACTACGGCCTGTTCAACTGGAGCGGGTACGGGGCGCTGTCGAACTTCGTCGGCCTGCACAATTACCGGCTGGTGCTCGATGATCCGGTGTTCAGGGAGTCGGTGCTGCACAACGTGATCATCGCGGTGCTCTCGCTGGTCATCCAGCTACCGCTCAGCCTGGCTATCGCGCTGCTGCTGAACCGCCGGATGAAGGGCGGATCGCTGATCAGGCTGGCGGTCTTCGCCCCGTACGTCATGTCCGAGGCGACGACGGCCGTGCTCTGGCTGCTGATGCTCCAGCCGGGCGGATTCGTCGACCAGCTGCTGAAGGCCGTCGGCCTCGGCAGCCAGATCCGCTTGTGGCTGGCCGACCCCTCGATCGTGCTGTATACCCTCTTCGCGGTCGTCACCTGGAAGTACATCGGGTTCGGGATCATCTTGCTGCTCGCGGGCCTGCAGGGCATCCCGGCCGAGCTCCGCGAGGCCGCGGCTATCGACGGAGCCTCGCCCTGGCAGGTCACCAGGCGGATCACCGTGCCGCTACTCGGCCCGACCATCCGCATCTGGATCTTCCTGTCGATGATCGGGTCGCTGCAGCTGTTCGACATCGTGTGGATCATGACCATCGGCGGCCCGGCGAACGCGTCGAGCACGATGGTCACCTACATGATCGAGAACGGCTTCCGCAGCCTCGAATTCGGCTACGGCAGCGCCGTCGCGGTGATCTTGTTCATCATCAGCTTCGTCTTCGCGCTGCTCTATCAGCGCTTCGCGCTGCGGCGCGACACGGCTGGCGCCCTCACCGGCGCCGTGGGGTGATTGCCGATGGCTACAGCGGTCCGAGACGCGTCCCTGCCGACGCACCGTCCGGGCCGGCCCGGCGACCCAGGCTCAGGCCATCGGTGGCGGTCAGCTACCTCGTCGCGCTCATCATCGTGGCGATCACGCTCGTGCCGATGCTCTTCGTCATCATCGGCGGGTTCCGGACGAGCGCGCAGCTCAACAGCTCACCGACCGGCCTGCCGCACCCGTGGGTGTGGACGAACTACCGGTCCATCCTCACCACAGGATCCTTCTGGCAGAACCTCGGCAATAGCGCCCTGATCGCGATCGTCGCGACCGGGCTGGCCGTCGCCCTCGGCTCGATGGCGGCCTTCGCGCTGTCCAGGTACGACTTCAGATTCCGCGAAGGCTGGTACCTCGTCTTCGCGATCGGGCTGCTCTTCCCGGCCAACGTCGCCTCGCTGCCGATCTACCTGCTGCTCAAGCACATCAATCTGCTCGACAACCCGTTCGGCGTGGCGCTGCCGGAAGCGGCCTTCGCGCTGCCGTTCACGATCATCATCCTGCGCCCGTTCATGCGGTCGATTCCCGGCGAGCTGCAAGACGCCGCCGTCGTCGACGGCGCCACGAGACTGACCTTTTTCCTGCGCGTCCTGCTGCCGCTGTCACGACCGGCCCTGATGACGGTCTCGATCCTCGCCTTCGTCACCAGCTGGAACAACTACCTGCTGCCGCTCCTGGTCTTCACCAGCACTGACCACTTCACGCTGCCGCTCGGCGTGGCGACCTTCCAGACGACGTACTCGCAGAACACCGCGGCCATCTTCGCCTTCACGGCCCTGTCGATGCTGCCAGCGCTGGCCTTTTTCGTGCTCGCTCAGCGGCGCATCGTCGGCGGCCTGTCCGGCCTCGCCGGCTCGATCAAGGGCTAAAACACTAGAGCCATGTCAGGCACCAGAATTAATGGCTCCTGGCATGGCTCGTCCATCAGTGTGCGTTACCAGGTCTTACAGGTTGGCTGAGCTGCTGCCGGGGCCGATCTGGGAGAACATGCTGCCACCTCCTGTCTGCACTTAAAATTGCACACATGAGTGCATTCGCCCGTGACGCTAACTCAGCATCCCGGGCGCGTCAAGGCAATGACGTTGAGAGCCATGTCAGGTGCCCGAATTAATGACCCCTGGCATGGCTCGTCCACCAGTGTACGTTTTCTGAACTTACAGAGTGCTTGGGGTGCCGCCGACGCCGATCGCAGTGAACATGCTGCCACCTCCTGTCTGCACTTAAATTATGTCCATGAGTGCAATCGCCCGTGACGCTAACTCAGCATCCCGGGCGCGTCAAGAGAACAGCAGGCGAATCCTGCGGACGGTCAAGAGCCAGCACTAGATCCAGGTCAGGGGCCGTAACTAATGGCTTCCGGCATGACTCGTCCGCCAGTGGGGTTACCTGGGCTTACAGGTTGCTTGAGCTTCCGACGAAAATGAACATGCTGCCACCTCCTGTCTGCACATAAATGTCCGCTGAGGTGCAATCGCCCGTGACGCTAACCGAAGGCCCTAATCCTGTCAAGATACTGGTGATGTGAACGTGACTCACACCAGGGATGTGCCGTCCTGCGTTGAATGTCACAAACGAGGCGCCCCAGATCCGTATTGGTCGCAGCCCCCATAATCATAGGTGACACGCTGACAGTCGCCCGTGAACGTAACTCCGTAATCCGTCGCCTGTCAAGATAACGGCCGATAACTCCGCCACGGCTGATTCTCAGGTCATCAGGACTGACGAATCGAGCGCACTGGTGCGCCAATCACGCTATGCACATTAGTGGGACGAGCAGACCCGCTCGCCATCGTGTGTCTAGCTTGACCCGTTTCAAGCTGTTAGATTGGTCGGGACGGCTGTGATCATGTGATCATGATCAGTTCGGAAGGACGGGAACATGAAACTCGCCCGCGACACCTGGCTGATCTTCCAGCGGCAGATGCTGCTGTTGCTCCGCTCGCGCACCTGGGTCATTTTCGCGTTAGCGCAGCCCGTCGCCTACCTGCTGCTCTTCGCCCCCATGCTCAAGCTGGCGCTCGGCTCTGTCGGCGTCACGTCCTACACCCAGGCGTACCAGATCTACGTGCCAGGCCTGCTGACGCTGACCGCCGTCCTCGGCGGCCTGTTCACCGGCTTTAGCCTGCTCGAAGACATCCGCGCGGGCATCATCGAGCGCGCCAGGGTCACGCCCGTCAGCAGGCTCGCCCTGATACTCGGCCGGGCCTTGCGCGAGATCTTCGTCATGCTTGTGCAGGCCGTAGTTATCACGCTGCTCGCGGTGCCGTTCGGTCTGCGGGTACCCATCGGCGACGTGCTCCTGGCCTACGTCCTGCTCAGCCTGCTGGCCTTGATGGCCATCACGCTGTCCTACGGCCTGACGATGCGCGTCCGCAACGAGACAGCGCTCGGCCCGACGGTCAACTCGATCAGCCAGCCGCTCATGCTGCTGTCCGGAGTCCTGCTCCCCCTGACGCTCGCGCCACTATGGATGCACAGGATCGCGGAGTGGAACCCGTTCTACTGGGCCACCAACGGCATGCGAGCGCTCTTCGCCGGCCACCCCGGCGACCCGACAGTCTGGCTGAGCCTGATCATCGTGATCGCCCTGACCACGGTCGCCATGGTCTGGTCCCTGCGACTCTTCGCCCGCAGCCTGGTCTAACCCCCCACCGGCCTCAACCCCGGCCCCGCCCGGCCTCAACCCCCGGCCCCGCCCGGCCCCGCCCGGCCTCAACCCCGGCCCCGCCCGGCCTCGCCCGGCGTCGCCCGGCCCCGCCCGGCCTCAACCCGACGGCGGCCAGCCTCGCCCGGACGACGGCCCCATCGTTGTGACTCTGCAGGTGCTATATGCCCGTCGTTGTGAGTTTGCTGGGGCTGGGCGCGGTCATCCGCATCCGGCGGACTCGACGTCAGAGTCGCCGGCTCGGTCTGACAGCAGCAAGGGCCTACATGCTGCTGTTCGGAGCGGATTTTCGACAGCAGCATGGTCCTACTTACTGCTGTCCCAACGACAGTAAGTAGGACCATGCTGCTGTAACCTCGCCTGCTCGGGCCGACCTCGCAGCGCCGGTCGGACCCCCTCAACCGCCCAGAAACCCCAACCAGGATGAAATTACCTCGCGCGCGCCTGCCGCCGTCGTGCGAGATCCTCTCGGGCCGGTGGTTGGTTCGGGTCGGGCGGGCCGAGGGCGGGAAGAGGCGGACATAGCGGGCACATGTCGGCGAGGCGGATCAGGGGACCGACGGTCGCGACGGCTGGAGCGCTGCCACCGGGCTAGAAGCCGGTGCCGCAGGGCTAGAAAGCTAGCGCCGCACGCTTAGAAGCCGGCGGAGCAGCTGGCTGGCCAGCGGTAGGTGCGCACCTGAAACTCAGCGATTCCCTCAAGCGCCACCGCCGCGTAGTAGCCGCGCGGGGCGCTGATGTTTTGGATCGCGTACGGCCCTGGCAGCGGGCCGCCCGGGTCGGCGGCGACGACACAGCCGATGCCGGTGACCGGGAGTCTCAGGCCCGGCAGCAGCCGGCCGCCGTGCACTTTCACGCAGGCCTCCTTCCGAGCCCAGAGCCAGGTGAACCGGCGGACCTGGTCATCGTGGTCCGTGGCTGCGCTGACGAACCCGGCTTCGAGCGGCGGGTAGAAGCGCCGCGACATGCGCAGGACGTCGACGCTGTCGGCCAGGACCTGGACGTCGACGCCGACCGGCCGGGAGTCCGACAGCGCGAGGGCCGCAACCTGACCGGAGTGCGACATGCTCACCTCGAGATCGGCGCCCGGGATCGCGAGCGAGGGCTTGCCGTGCGGGCCGTACCGCCACATCAGCCGCTCGGGACGGGTACCCAGGTGGCGGCCTACGATGACGCGCACCGCACCGTGCACAGCGAGGAACCGGCGTCGGTGCGCGGCTCTGGCCATCGCCGCCGCCCGCGACCGTTCCTCTTCGTCGAGCAGTGACGCCACGTCGGCGAGCACCACGTCGGGCAACTCGGTGCTGATCAGCCAGACCTGCACGACGTCCGGCCTGGTCACTGCACGTCGACGCCGAAGGCGCCCAGGTAGCGCAGATACGGGTCGTAGTCGGCCAGCAGCACCCGCCTGCCGCTGCCCTGCCACTTGTCGAGGCAGCCAGCCAGCTCCCACCAGGTGCCGGTGCACGGCTGCCCGGCCGGCGCGGCGATCACCTCCCAGCCGGCAGGCGGACGCCACGAACCCTGCCGCAGGCTGGTCAGGCCGCCGCCGATGATCAGCGTGACTTCGTCCCGGCCCGCGGATAGGGCAGCTACCTCGCTGGCCAGCAGTTCGGGCAGCGCGGATTCGGCGACCCCCGCCCGCAGCCGGCTCACCGCACCCGCCCCCACGGCATCGATCGGCACCCGGCCGGAGCCGGGGGTGGCGGAGTCGGGGGTGACGGGCACGGACCGGGCGGGGTCTGGTGCACTGGGTGGTGGGGTCAGGAGCAGGGTCACGCCGGCGTGGACCGAGGGCACGGCGGCGGGCACTGGCAGGTCGTAGTACTGGGCAGATTGCTCGGTGACGACCAGCACGCAGCGCTGGCAGTTCGCCGTGGCGCGGTAGGCCGTCATCAGTCGCAGGGCCGTGTATGGCGCTGCGATGCCCTGGTCGCAGACTGCGAAGCCGCTCGGCGCGCCCGGGCACTGGTCGCTCAGGTAGGCGGCGGTAGTGCGGCCGGGGATCACGTCGCCGACCGTGAACGCGCAGGCGAGCAGGTCTACCGGCTCGTCCGCTGACGTCAGCTCGGCGAGCAGAGCCGCCGCCATCTCGCCGTAGGACTGACCGCAGCCCTGGTCGAACGGCTCGTTCCGCAGCGTCACGCCGTAGGGCCTGACCATGTCGTCCAGATAGCGCCGCAGCTTCGCGTCGCTGGCCGCTGGCGACGCCCCTTCGAAGATCCGGCGGGCGGCCCGCGCGACCGTCAGCCCATCGACCGTCAGCCCGCCGACCCGCAGGCTGCCGCCCCCCGTAGCTGGGACCGCCGGCGGTCCGGCCCGGTACATCGAGCTCAGCCTGCGACGGAGTGGCTGGCGACGTAGTCGGCGAGCGCGCCGATCGTCGTCACGTTCTGGCCGTCGATCTCCTCGACGTCGATCTGGATCTCCAGGGTGTCCTCGAGCTCCAGCAGCAACTCCAGCGTCGTCGCCGAGCGCAATCCGAGATCGCTCATCAGCTCCGTGCTGTCGGTGAGGGCAGGGATCTCGCGGCCGAGCACCCTCGGCAAGATCTCGCCCGCGCTGTCGAATACTCGCTGCCGCAAGGCGGTGTCCAGTTGCGGTGTCGTCACTGCTGTCTCCCCATCCTCTGTCTCCCCATCCTCTGTGGCCTCTTCCTCGGTCGCCTAGTGCTCGAACACCATGGCGGAAAACGTCGCGCCCTGACCAGCCGCCGCGACAAGGTAGGGCTCCCCCTGCCGCAGCAGCCCTCGGGCGGCCGCCACCTGGTAGTTGATGAAGAAGTCCGCGCAGAACGCGTGCCCGGTGGCCGCGATGTTGTCGAGCACGACCCGTTCGACGGGGAACCCGATCCGGCGGCACAGCCGCTGCCAGGACATCAGGTTGACGTTGTGCGGCAGGATCAGGCTGAGGTCGGCCATGCCGAGCCCGGCCTGCTCGGCCGCTCCGGCCATGACCTCGGCCAGCGCCACCGGATACTCCTGCTCGTACTGGGCGGCCAGATCCGGCAGGTCTTCGAGCCGGCCGTCGAACTCGCCCCTAGCGGCCGAGCAGTAGGCGAGCATCCGGTCCCTGGCACCGTCCGCGCTGACCAGGCAGGCGCCGCCGGCCTCGGCGAAGATCGTGGTACCCGGGACGAGCTGAGCGTCCCTGGTGAAAGCCTTCTCCCCCGCCAGGACCAGCGCCAGGGCACCAGGCTCGCCATCCTCGGCGAGCAGCCGGCCAGCCACATCGATCGCCACCAGCGAGGTCGCGCATGCCTGCTGGCTGACGGTGAAAGCGCAGGCGTGCCCGAGCCCGAGCTCGGCGCAGAGCTCGTGCAGCGGGTTGAGCGGATACGGCACCGCGACCGGCATGCTCCTTGCGTGCACGACGTACCTGACGAGATGCTCGCGCCCGGCCAGCCCGTCGAGCCCGGCCACCGTCGCGCGCAGCAGTTCGAGCAGCGAGTGGCCGGGATCGAAGCGCACCTGGTCGAATCCGAGGTACTGGCGCAGCAGCCGGACCTGCATCCGGGTCAGCTCGAACCTGGCCCCGAGCTCCTCGATCGGCACCGTGTAGTCCGGCAGGTAACTCGAAACCGCCTCGACCGCCGTCACCCGAGCACCGCTGTCATGTGAGCACAGCTGTCATGTGAGCACCGGCGCGCCTAAGCGCGTGACGTGGGCGATCCCTGCCATTTCACCTAGCCATTCGTCCGCGCGCAAAGGCCGCGCAAAGTCCGCTTCGAGCCGGGATGATCGGATCATACCCCGACGTCCCGCAGGCACAAAGAGCCCTTTCAAATCGGCTCCCCTTGTGCTTTCTTAGCTACATGGGGCACTTTTGACACATCCGTGGAGTGCGCGCACCTCTGGAGACGTGGTGGTGACAGCTGAGCTGGACCCCCTCGGCCAGGATTTACTGGCTGAGATTACCGGCCTGCTCGCGGACGTGACCGGCGAAGACGAGCGCTGGGCCGCGTCGATCACCGCAGCCAGCCGTCTCGAAGGCGACCTGCACCTGGAGAGCGTCGAGATCGCGGCGCTCACTACGCTGCTCACAAGCGCACACGGAGAGGGCATCGCGCTCTCCGAGTTCGCCGCTTCACTCGATATCGACCAGCTCATCGGGCTGACGGTCGGGGACGTGGTGAGCTACCTCACCAGTCGTCTGCGCCCCAGTCCTGCGGCCGGCACAGTCTTTTCGACCAGCACGGTCTTTTCGACCAGCACAGTGTCCAGGAGTGCAGATGATCGAGACTAAGGCATTAAAGAAGTCCTTCACGGCTGGCAAAGGCCGCAAGGGCACGACAGTCGAAGCGGTACGCGGCGTCGATCTCGACGTCGCCAAGGGCGAGATCTTCGGGTTCCTCGGCCCCAACGGCGCCGGCAAGACCACGACCCTGCGCATGCTCGCGACGCTGCTGGTCCCCGACAGCGGCGAGGCGACGATCGCCGGGGTGAACCTGCGCTCCGACCCCGCCGAGGTCAGGCACCGGGTCGGCTACGTCGCGCAGGGCGGCGGCACCTGGGACGAGGTCAACGCCCGGGAAGAACTGGTGCTGCAAGCCCGGATGCACGGGCTCAGCAAGGCCGAGGGCGAGCGGCGGGCGACCGCCGCGCTCGACGCCTTCCAGCTCACCGAGTACGCCGACCCGCAAGTGCAAGACCTACTCGGGCGGGCAGCGCCGCCGGGTCGACATCGCGCTCGGGGTCATCCACTCGCCGGTCGTGCTCTTCCTCGACGAGCCGACGGCGGGGCTCGATCCGCAGAGCCGCGCGCACATGTGGGACGAGGTCAGGCGGCTGCGCGAAGAGGGCATGACGATCTTCCTGACCACGCACTACCTGGAAGAGGCCGACGCGCTCTGCGACCGGATCTCGATCATCGACCACGGCGAGATCGTCGCCGAAGGCACGCCGGAAGAGCTGAAGCGCGAGATCTCCGGGGACGCGCTCGAGGTCACGATCGACGGCCCGACCGACGTCGCCGCGCGAGGTACTGACCGCCCGAGCCGTGCGTGAACAGCCTGGAGACCCTGGACAAGGGCCTGCGGCTCTACGTGGACTCCGGCGGCACGGCCATCCCGCAGATCCTGCGGGTGCTGGACAGCTCCGGCGTCGAACATGGTCAAGATCGAGCTGCACCGGCCGAGCCTGGACGACGTCTTCCTGACCAAGACCGGCCGCTCGCTGCGGGAATCGTGACGGGCCGGAGACGGACAGACGATGAAGCTGGCCCACGACACGTGGCTGATCTTCCAGCGGCACTCGCTGCTGGTGATCAGGGCACGCACCTATATCTTCTTCGCCTTAGCTCAGCCGGTGACCTACGTGCTGCTGTTCGCGCCGCTGCTGAAGCTCGCGCTGCGCTCGGACGGGGTGACGACCTACACCCAGGCGTACCAGATCTACGTGCCCGGCCTGCTCACGGTCATGGCCATCGTCGGCGGCGCGTACACGGGCTTCGGGCTCCTGCGCGAGCTGCGCGGCGGCATCATCGAGCGGGCCAGGGTCACTCCGGTCAGCCGCCTGTCCCTCATGCTCGGCCGCGCGCTGCGCGAGGTGGCCGTCCTGGAGATCCAGGCGGTGGTGATCACGCTGCTCGCGCTGCCGTTCGGGCTGCGGGTACCGATCGGCGACCTGCTGCTGGCTTACCTGCTGCTCGGCCTGCTGTCCCTGTCGGCGGTGAGCGTCTCCTACGCCATCACGCTGACCGTGCGCAACGTGGGGGCGCTTGCCTCCGCTGATCAACTCGATCAGCCAGCCGGTCATGCTGCTGGCGGGGGTCTTGCTGCCGCTGACGCTGGCACCGGTCTGGCTGGTCAGCATCGCGCGGTGGAACCCGTTCTACTGGGCTACCAACGGCATGCGCTCGCTGTTCAGCGGCGACCTTCACGCCAGAACGACGTCTGGATCGGCATGATCATCGTCGTAGCGCTGACCATCGTGACGGTGAACTGGTCCGTCCGGGTGTTCGCCAAGCCTCAGGTAGGAGGGGGCAGGTCATGACCGAGCAAGGGAGGCCGCAAGGCCGCCGTCGAGTTCTACCGGATGATGCGGCTGATCCGCCGGTTCGAAGAACGCTCGATCGAGCTGGTCACGCTCCGGCGAGATCGTCAGCGGCATCCACCCGTGCATCGGACAGGAGGCCGTCGCCGTCGGCATCGGGGCGGCGCTCCGCACCGACGACATCATGCTGGCCAATCACCGAGGGCACGGTCACCTGCTGGCGAAGGGCAGCGAGCCCGGCCGGCTGCTGGCCGAGATGATCGGGCGCGACCGACGGCGTGGCCCGAGGGCGCGGCGGGTCGTTCCACCCGTCGGATTTCAGCGCCGGAGTCTACGGCTCGACCGGCACGGTCGGGCACGGCGCGCCGATCGCGGCCGGGGCCGCCTGGGCGCTTGGCCAGGGAGGGCACCGACCGGGTCGCGATCAGCATCTTCGGTGACGGCGCGGTCAACCAGGGCGCGCTGCTCGAAGGGCTTCAACCTGGCCGCGCTGTGGCAGGTGCCGGCGATCTTCGTCTGCGAGAACAACCTGTACGCGACGACGGTCCCGGTGGAGGTCGCGAGCGTGGCGGGCTCGATCACCGCACGGGCGACGGCGTTCGGCATCCCGGCCGAGTCCTGCGACGGCATGGACCCCGACGTGGTCTACGCCGCGACGGCCAGCGCGGTGGCCCGGGCCAGGGCCGGCGGCGGTCCCACCTTCCTGGAGTTCCGCACCTACCGCTACTACGGCCATCACACCTTCGAGACTCACGCCAGGCTGCAGTACCGCGACGACGCCGAGGTGGCGCAATGGCAGGCCCGCGACCCGCTCGCCCTGCAGGCGACGCGGATCTCCGATGAGGACCGGCGGACAGATCGACGCCGAGGTCACCGACGTCATCGTGGACGCGGCGTGCGGTTCGCCCTGGCCAGCCCGAAGCCGGACCCGGCCGGCGGCCTGCGACTACCTGTACTCGACCGCCGTGCCGCTCCGCCCGGGGCGACCCCCGGCTAGCCCGGGACGACGCCGGCCGGGTCTGGGCGAGGACGGCGCTGAGCATACTTTCAAACCAAAAAAATTAGGTAGGAAAATTATGCCGAGCCTCTCGTACCTAAGAGCGATCAATCGCGCCCTGGGCGATGAGATGGCCCGTGATCCAGAGGTCTTCATCATGGGCGAGGACATGCGCCACGCGCTCACGAACATCACCGCGGGAATGCTCGACCGATTCGGCCCTGAGCGGGTCATGGAAATGCCGCTGTCGGAGCAGGGGTTCACCAACTTCGCGACCGGCGCGGCCATGGCCGGACAGCGGCCGGTGGTCGAGTACCAGATACCGTTCCTGCTGCTGCTGGTGTTCGAGCAGATCGCCAATCAGGCGAACAAGTTCTCGCTGATGAGCGGCGGGCAGGCCAGGGTCCCGGTCACGTACCTGCTGCCGGCCGCTGGCTGGCGGCCGGCTGGGGCGCGCAGCACTCCGACCAGCCGTACAGCCTGTTCGCGCACTTCGGCGTCAAGACGGTCGTCCCGGCGACGCCGTCTGACGCGTACGGCCTGATGCTCAGCGCGATCAGGGACGACGATCCCGTCGTGGTGTTCGCGCCGATCGCCGCGCACAATGTGCGGGGAGCAGGTCGTCTACGCCGACCTCGGGCCGGTGCCGCTGGGGACGGGCCGGGTGCACCGGGAGGGCTCGCGACGTGACCGTGCGTCGCCGTCGGCCATCTGGTCCACGACGCGCTGGCGGTCGCGGACGAGCTGGCAGGCGAGGTCTCGGTCGAGGTCTTCGACCCGCGCACGCTGTACCCGTTCGACTGGGCCGGCCTGGCGGCCTCGCTGGACAAGACCGGCAGGCTGGTCGTGCATCGACGACTCGAACAGGTCCTGCGGCCTGGCCGCCGAGATCATCGCCACCGCGGCCGAGGAGATGCGGCTGGTCGCCCCGCCGCGGCGGGTGACCAGGCCGGACAGCGCCGTGCTCGGCTGCGTGCCCGAGCTCGACCTGGCGCTGCAGCCCAGCCGCGATCAGCTCACCTCCGCGATCTGGAGGGTCTACAAGGGCGGGCGCTAGTCACACGCCCGTGCGGACCTCCGGGTCGCAGGCGGCCTCGACCAGGATCTCCTCCATGATGCGGAGCACCTGCTCGACCATCGCCCGTGACGCGTAGTGGTTGTCGTTGAGCATCACGAGGTTGATGGTGTCGGGGGCGTCGAGGATGTGGACGTGGCAGTGCTCCTGCGGCTCGTCCTTCTCTTCCCACTCCAGGGTGGTCAGCGGCAGGGCGGCCCTGATCTGGCCGGGCGTGGGCAGCGCCTGGTCGGCCTGCGGCTGGTCCGCCATCCTGGCCCGCGCGACTTCCTTCGGCGTCAGCATCCGGCGGTCGTTGTAGACGGTGTTCACGTCGACTAGGCCGCCGCGTTCCTCGCTGACGGCGGCCAGGATGTCCCTGATCGCGGCCGGCTCGAAGTAGGCGTTCTTGAAGGCGTTCAGCGAGGCCAGGTAAGCCCGCCTGGCGGCTTCGTCGAACGTGATGCCGGCCATGTCGACCAGGCACGGAGCGGTCTGAGCGACGGAACTGACCGCGTCGCCGAGCCCGGGCCTGAACCGGTTGTTCACGTACATCCGGGGCGCGGAGGGGTTGTGACCGGTCGTCTTCGCCAGTCCGACGCAGTAGGCCGCGAGCAGCGCCGGCGAGGTGTCGAGCCCGGTCCGGGCGGCGATGACCTGGAGCGCAAGGTAGGCGGCCCTGGAGTCGAAGGCCAGGTGCCCGTAGCGGGCGTCGGGCTTGATCTCGGGCTCGGGGAACTGCTGCAGCGGGATCGCGCGCAGCACCCGCTCCCAGTACCTGACGGCCATCTTGGAGCGGCGCTGACCGGCCGGGCTCACCTGCCAGATCGCCTCGGCCATCGGCTGGGTCGCCGTCATCGGCCCGGCCTGGCGCACCGGTGACCGGGTCGCGGGTCGCGTAGTCGTTCAGCATGTTGGTGACGCCGAAGCCGTCGGCGACCGAGTGGTGGATCACCATGACGCGGTAGAGCGGCACGCCCTGGTGCCTGATCACGGCGATCCGCAGCGGCCATTCGTTCTCGAAGTCCAGCGGGCCTACCTCCCACTCCGACTCGAGCGCCTTGGCGACCGCGAACGGGTCGGCCTCGCCGTCGGCGTCGATGACCTGGAGTTCTACCTCACCGCTGGCGGACACCACCTGGAGCATGGGCTCGACCTGGGTCCGCAGCCTGGTGCGCATGGACTGGTGCCTGCCGATGAGAAAGCTGATGAAGTCGGCGACGTCCTCGACGGTGGTGCCCTCGTCTAGCTTCCTGACGCCGGTATTCCAGATCGGCCCGCCGCGGCCTAAGACGCCGCGCCAGACCGCCTGCTGGCCCCAGCTGAGCTCGGCACTGCCCGAGCCCTCGCCGGCGAACGGAACCAGTAACTGCTGTGCCACTGGGCTCATGGTCACGCCCTCACCACCTCGCGCGAGTTGCCTTGCTCAGATTGTCCCGCATCTACGTGAAACGGTACAGAGCCGTTGGGTGCGTACTGGGCTTTGGTGGGCGGAAGATTGAGGGGTAGGCCGATAACGACCTGCATGGTACGGTATAGACGAATCGCAGCTGGATGCTCGTTATTAATTGATCAAGCTATTCTTCTACGGAAGGACTGCGCGAGATGTTCGACTCTATCCGCCAGTTCATATTCGACTCGCTGGTCGAGATGGACTGCGATATTGATGGCTTAGACGAAAATAGTCAGCTTGGCCCGCGCGGAGCGGACCTATCGTCATTGTCTCTCGCTGAGCTCGCCTTGCGGGTAGAGGACGAGTACGGTATCCGATTCGGCGAAGAAGAAACGGAAAAGCTCGCCGGGCTGACCGTCGGCCAGTTCTGCGCCGTCGTCGCCGAACGCGCCCCGGTTGCGAAGGCCGCAGGGGAATAGCGGCATGCGCGGGCCGAACCTGAGGGCAGCACTCGCCGAAGATCCCGCCATCGGAGCGGGCAACGTCCTGGTCAAGCTCATCGAGCACGGCGCTCCGCTCGACGGGCCAGGCATCACCTTCGATTTAGCTGTCGACGGGCACCCGGCCTGGACCCCGTTCACGCTCGGCCAGCTCCGCGACCGGGTCGCCGCGCGAGCCCAGTGGCTCGCCGCGCGCGGGATCGGGCCGCGCGATCCGGTGGCCGTCTACGTCACCTCGGCAGCCGACTGCCTGCTCAGCTTCATGGCACTGACCTGGCTCGGCGCTATCCCCGCGCTGATGAACGGGAACATGCCAGGCGACATCGCGGTCGAGTTCGTGCCGGCGGCTCCGCGCGGTCGCGCTGATCACCGACGACGACCATCGCGGCTATTTCGACGGCCACGACGTCGGCGTCTCGCAGACCTTCGACGCGGCCGACCTCGGCTCAGGCGATCCTGCCCTCGCTCCGGCGCACTACCGGCACGAGGCCAGCGACCCGATCGCGATCACGCATTCATCGGGGACCACGCGGATGCCCGCGGCCGTGGTGCACTCGCACGCCAGCCTGTTCGCCGCCACCCGGCTGGTCCATCTGGCCACGGCCAGGACCGAGGCGACCGAGCGCACGCTGTGCGTGCTGCCCGCCGCGCACGCGGCCGGCATCATCAGCCATCAGCAGGCCCTGTGCAACCGGCACGAGCTGGTCTACCTGTCGGCGCAGGGTTCGTCCGAGCACGGCTCGTCGGAGCAGAGCGGGCAGTTCGCCGACAGCGGGGCGGCGGTGCTCGACGCGATCGAGCGCTGGAGGCCGACCGGGGTCTACGGCTTCGCGGTGACCTGGGCCGAGCTGGCCAGGCACGACTTCAGCGGGCGTGACCTGAGCTCGGTGTCGCTGTGGTTCAACACCGGCGACTGCGCGCACGAGGCGCACATCCGCAAGCTGGTCAATGCGGGCAGCCACCTGCCAGATGACCCGCGAGGGCGTGGTGCGAGTCGCCGGGTCGAAGTTCATCGACGGCATCGGGTCGACCGAGATGGGACATTCGGCGTTCCAGGCCGTGCACCGGCCGGGCAGCAACCGCTACGGCCGGTGCGTCGGCAAGCCCTACGCCTTCGCCGAAATCGCCCTTCTCGATCTCGACAGCGGCCGGGAGGTGCCCGATGGCCAGGTCGGCCATGTCGGGCTGAAGTCGCCGACGCTGGCCCCCGGCTACTGGAACGACTCGGTGACGACCTACCGCACCCGATTCGGTGGCTACTACCTCACCGGGGACCTGATGTACCGGGACGAGGACGGCTACTACTACCACGTCGACCGCGCGGTCGACGCGGTCGACCTCGGCGACGGCAACTGGCTCTACACGGCGCTGTCCGAAGAGCGGATCCTGGCGAGCTGCCCGGACGTGCGCGACGTCACCGTCGTCGCTGGCCAGTCCGACGGCCAGGTGGTGACCGACGTGCTGCTGCTGCTCGCTCCCTCGGCCGACCCGGACGACCGATCGCGACGCCGTGGTGCGGGCCGCGCTCGGCGAGACGCTGCCGCGACGCTGCGCCGCGTGGTCGTCGTGCCCGAAGCTGACATCGTGACCGGGCCGACCGGCAAGGTCCGCAAGTTCCTGATGCGGCAGCGGCACCTGGCCGGCCTCGGGCGCTTCGTGAGCACGGCGGTCATCACCGGGATCGGCCTGGTGACGCCGGTCGGCGTCACGCTCGACGAGGTGTTCGAAGCGCTGCTGCACGGGCCGGTCAGGGCTCCGCGTGCCGCCGGAGGACCACCCGCTGGCCGGAGTGCTCGACGTGGCGGGCATCGCACCCGACATCCCGGCGACCAGCGTCGCTGGCCCCGGCCGAGGCCAGGACGGTCGACCGCTACGTCGTCATGGCCATGGCTGCCGCGCAGAGCGCCATGACCGACGCCGGCCTGGAGGTCGGCCGGGACGTCGACCCGCTGCGGATCGGCGTGATCGTCTCCGGGGTCGGCGGGCTCGCCAGCCTCGAGCGAGCGGCCGTGGCCCGGTCCCAGCGGGGCCGGGTCGGCGTCAGCCCGCACCTGCTCGGCGGCATGCTCCCCGGCATGGGGGCCGCCTACATCGCGATCAGGTACGGCATCAAGGGCTACAGCTCGTCGATCGCCACGGCCTGCGCCGCCGGAGCCCAGTCCATCGGCGAGGGCCTGCGGCTGATCAGGGCCGGCGAAGCCGACGTCGTCGTGTGCGGGTCGAGCGAAGCGCACCTCTTCCCCACGTTCGCCGACGCGTTCGGCAACGCCTGGGCGCTCGCGCGGGGCTGGAAGGATCCGCTGGCCGCCAGCCGCCCCTTCGACCGGCGTCGCAACGGGTTCGTGCTGAGCGAGGGAGCCGGCGTCCTCGTGCTCGAGCGCCCGGAGCACGCCGACGCGCGCGGGGCGCCGCCGGCTACGCCGACGTCGTCGGCTGGGGCATGACGACCGACGCGTATCATCCGACGACGCCGGACCCCGAAGGCTCGGGCGCCGCCGACTGCATGCGGCTGGCGCTTGCCAGTTCCTCGCTCACCTCCGCCGACGTCGGCTACGTCAACGCGCACGGGACCGCCACCAAGCTAGGAGACGCCGCCGAGGCGGCGGCCATCCGCAGCGTGTTCGGCGACGGCCCGCCGGTCAGCTCGATCAAGGGACTCACCGGCCACATGCTGGGCGCTTCGGGCGCGGTCGAGGCGGCGGTGACGGCTGCGGCTCTCGTCCGGGGCGTGCTGCCGCCGACCTACAACCTGGACGACCCTGATCCGGCGTGCGAGCTCGACCACATCCGGGACAAGCCGCGCCAGGTGAACGATCGATTTCGCGCTCTCCAGCTCGTTCGGGTTCGGCGGCCACAACGTGAGCCTGGTCTTCGGCCCGCCGAGCACCAGCAGCAGCGATCGCTCTGACCGGAGGTCATTGGGTTGGCAAACACCGGAAGTAGGGACTGCGGACGTCAGTCCGCAGACCGTACTTCACCGTGAGCCGGTTCCTGTTCGTCGTACCGCCGCTCGCGGGCCACGTCAATCCGGCGGCGGCGGTCGCGCAGCGACTCACCGAGCGCGGGCACGACGTGGCCTGGGCGGGATCGCAGGCCAGGCTGCGACGCGCTGCTCGGTCCGGACGCGAACATCTACCCCACGGGCATGCGGCTGCACCGGGGCCGGCTCGATACGGGCCTGGCCGCGATCAAGTCGCTGTGGGAGGGATTCGTCGTCCCCTTCGCCCGGTTCATCCTGCCCGCCGTCGACCAGGCGATCGACGACTACCGCCCCGACGTCGTGGCCGCCGACCAGCACGCGTTCGCCGGCGTGATCGCCGCCGAGCGCCGTCGGCTGCCCTGGGCCACGCTCGCGACCTCGCCGATCGAGTTCGCCGAGCCGTTCGGCGAACTGCCGAAGGTGGAGGCGTGGATCCGCGGCCAGGTCACCGCGCTGGCCGACAATGCCGGGCTAACGGCTGGCGGCCGACTGACGGACGGCGGCCGGCTCGCGGACGGCGGCGGGCGAGCCGGCGGCCGGCGGCCGGCGGACTGCTCTGGGCGCGGCGGCTGGCGGGCTCGCCGACGATGCCGTCGACCTTCGCTACTCCCCCTATCTCGGTGCTCGCCTTTACCGTCCGGGCGCTGTTTCCTGCCCGGGCGTTCGGCGAGCACTTCGCGTTCGTCGGCTCCGCCCTGGCGAGCCTGCCCGAGCCGGAGTTTCCCTGGGAATGGCTCGATCCGGGCAGGCAGCACGTGATCATCACCGTCGGCACGCTGGCCGAAGACGTCGCGGCTGACTCCGCGCACTTCTACGCGCGGGCCGTCGAGGCGCTGCGACCGCTCGCCGACCGGGTCCAGGGCATCGTCGTGGCACCGCCCGGCGTCGTCACCGACCCGCCCGCGCATATTCTGGTCGCGCCCCGCGTGCCGCTGCTAGGGCTGATGCCGCACCTGGACGCGGTCGTCTGCCACGGCGGGATGGGCACCGTGTCCGAGGCACTGAGCTACGGCGTTCCCCTAATCGTCGCCCCGATCAGGCACGACCAGCCGATCACCGCGACCCAGGTCGCGCAGGCAGGCGCCGGCCTCCGGGTGAAGTTCGGCCGCGTCACCCCCGACCAGCTCCGCGACAGCCTGATCCAGGTGCTAGACGACCCGGCCTACCGGGCTGCCGCGCGCCAGCTTCGGGACTGCTTCGCCGCCGCAGGCGGCGCCGCCGCAGCCGCGGACGCCCTCACCAAGCTAGCCTGAGAGACCCCGCCCCGGCCCCGCCCCGGCCCCGCCCCGGCCCCGCCCCGGCTCCACTCCGGCTCCGCTCCGGCCCCGGCGCTGGCGGTCTCAAGGCCCGTCGCTGTGAGTTTGCTGGTGCTGCGCCCCATCCGGCAGCCCCGCCCCGGCCCGTCGTTGTGAGATTGCTGGTGCTGGAGCGCGGTCGTTGTTAGTTTGCTGGGGCTCAAGTTGAGGTTGAGAGTTGGGTGGGGCGGGACCAATTAGGCGCATTTCGGGCCGCCGGGGGTGGCGGGGCGTTTCGAGCCGGTACTACAACTGCTTGCGGTCGCCAGAGGGTGAACGCAGCGCCGCGCCGCTGCCCCGACGCGCCGCCTCGTTGCGCCGCGCTGCCCCGCCGGGCCGTGCCGCCGCACTGCCAGAGCGGCGCCGCGCCGCTGCTCGCCGGGCCGCGCCGCCGCACTGCCGGAGCGCGGCTCAGCGGCCGCGCCGCCGTTCTGCCGGGGCGCGCCGACGAGCCGCGCCGCCTGGCTTCCGTCGCGTCGGCGCTGCATTGCCGGGCCAACCGCACCATGTCCCTACCTGCTGCTGTTGGCTGGCGATGCAGTGCCCGGGGCCAGCAGCACCATGTCCCTACCTGCTGCTGTTCCGAGCTGGTTTTCAACGACACCATGGTCCTACTTACTGCTGTCCGGATGACAGTAAGTAGGACCATGGTGCTGATGAACTCGGGGCTGGCACAGCAGCAAGTAGGGCCTTACTGCTGACCGCCTACCGGGCCACGCTGGGTTGAGCCACGCCTGGTAGCGGCCATCAGAAAATCCAGGTGCGCGGAGGGCTTCCCGCTTCTGGTCTAGGCCGGCGGGCAGCTCCGCACCGAAGGTGACGGCCTGCGCGGGCCGGGGCGGGAGGTGCTGCCGCGCCGCTTCCGGTGCTCGGGACTGGCGGCCCTGCGCCCCGGGTCGGCTTGCCCCCGGATGACCTCCGATTCGGCCGTCACGGGCTGAGGCAGCCGGCTGGAGTGATCCCGGCACTTTCGGGTAGGCGGGACTTCTCTGCGTCACTACGCGTGATCACCGGTCTCCTGTCGCCTACGTGGATGACCGCCCGCAACGCCAGGGCTGTTGGTGGTCATGAGAAATTCCAGGTGGGCAGCCGCGAACCCGGTGATCACGCGCAGTGACAGAGGGAAGCTCCGCCTACCCGAAGGCGTGAGACTACCTGAACCAGCAACCCCAGCCCGTGACTGCAGAAACCAGAATTCATCCGAGGGCAAGCCGACCCGGAGCACAGGGCCGCCAGGCCCGAGCACCGGAAGCGGCGCGGCAGCACCCAATGCCCAGCCCGCACCGACCGCCACCCCGGGTGACGAGCTGTCCGCCGGCCTGGAGCCAAGTGACAGCGAAACAGGAACCCCTGCCCGCGCACCTGGATTTTCTGATAGCCGCCATCAGGGGCTAGGCCGCGCGAGAGCCGGCGCGTGACCGGGAGGGGTCGGCCGCGGCCAGCCGGGGGGACAGCTGTCGGCCAGCGTTCGGAGGCGGGCGCCCTCACATTTCGACGAGGACCGGTTGCGCGGCGCGAGGCGCCGCGCAACCGGTGTTTGTCGTGTCACACGATCTTTAGAGGCGCTCGAAACCCTTCATGGGTGGCACCTCCCTTCCCGCCCGCGCTTGTCGTAAAGGAAGGCTTGCGACAGCCCGAGGTCCGGTGACCGCCACGGCGGAAGTAGACATTGCTGAGGCCGCCTGCCTGGCGCGTGGACGAACAACGCTCGGCCAGCGTCAGTACATCGGCTGATGGCTAGAGCTCGGCGCGACCCTTCATCGTCACACCTCCCTCCCATCCCACAGGAACTGGAGAGGAAGGTCGGCGGGGACGCGCCAGTCAGCTGAGTTCGGTAAATTGACGTGACTGACCGCTGGGTACCGACAGCCGTGAAGGGCTAAGCTGCGACCCGGGAAGCAGGCAAATACCTGGCGAAAAATCGGCATGGAGCGTGCCTTTCTGGCTCACCCTACGCATCCTGCCCTGAACATACCAGCGACCCCGTCTTCTTTCCAGCCAGGACATATCACTGGCTAGCGCCCGCACGCAGTCGGAATTAGCGAATATATATGGACTCGACGCGACGCCCTTCCGTGATCTGCCGTGGATACTTTGGATCTTGATGCGGGAGATGAGTCCAATGACATGGCCGGTGAGACGTGCCCAGGTCGGAGCCGTGGGCGTGCTCGTCGCGGGCTTACTAGCCGGCGGCTGCGCGAGCAGCGGTAGCGGCAGTATCGCGAGCTGCATCAGCAGGCACACAGCGCGAGTCGCCGTCGGCGCACCGCCGTCCGGCTCGCCCGGCCTGGCGGCCGCGAGCGCCTGGACGCTGCCCGGCGGCAACCTGCAGAACACCCGCGACGTCGAAAGCTCGATCACGAGCGCGAACGTCTCGTCCCTCGGCGTGGCGTGGTGCGTGCCGATCGAGTCGACGGGCGGAGCGGCAGCCGCAGGACTCCCCGACGGGTACGCGACCACGCCAGTCATCGTGAACGGCGTCGTGTACCTGCAGGATCTCGAGTCCAACGTGATGGCGATCAAGCTGACGACCGGCAAGGTCCTGTGGACCCGCGACTACAGCTCGCCCAACGGCGGCCCCGACGGCGTGAATGTCGTTGGCGGAGTCGTGTACGCGGCGACCGACCGGGCCGCCGTGGCGCTGGACGCCGCGACCGGAAGGCAGTTGTGGAGCCGCACGCTGATCGGCAACAAGCGCGAGGGCATCGACATGGCGCCCGGCTACAACCACGGCACGGTCTACGTCTCGACCGTGCCGGTCCAGCCGACGGTCGGCCAGTACCTCGGCGGCGCTAAGTCGGCGCTATTCGCGCTGAACGCCAGGACCGGCGCGGTCGAGTGGTCGTGGAACGAGGTCGGCGACCTCTGGGGCAACCCGCGAGTCAACTCGGGCGGCGGGCTGTGGGACCCGCCGTCGTTCGACAGCCAGGGCAACCTCTACATCGCGATCGCCAACCCAGGACCCATCGCGCAGACCGGCTGGCCGAAGGACTACCCGTGGGGTACCAGCCGGCCGGGACCCGACCTGTACACCGACTCGATCGTCAAGCTCAGCCCCCAGGGCAAGCTGCTCTGGTACTACCAGCTCACCCCGCACGACCTCTACGACTGGGACCTGCAGAACTCACCGGTGCTGACCACGGCGGACGGCAAGCCGGTCGTGATCGACGGCGGCAAGGCCGGCATCCTGATCGAGCTCAGCGCGCAGACCGGCAAGCTGCTGTGGAAGCTCCCGGTCGGCGTCCACACCGGGCACGAGAACGACGGCCTGGCCACCGAGCACGACTCGCCGGCCTCGACCTTCCCGATGCCCGCCGAGTTCACCCTCGAGCCCGGCGTGTTCGGCGGCGTCGAGTCCCAGCTCGCGACCAACGGCTCGACCGCCTTCGCCGCCGTCAACGACCTCGCGGTGCCGCTGTCGGTCAGCGGCGTGACGGAGAGTTCGAGTCAGTTCGGGGCTTCGATCGGCAAGGCAACCGGCGAGATGGTCGCCGTCAGCCAGGGCACCGGCAAGATCGAGTGGGACGACAAGCTGCCGTCCACGCCCTATGGCGCCGCCCAGGTGACGAACAATGTGGTGTTCACCACAACGCTGAACGGCTTCCTGTACGCGTTCGACACGAGTACCGGCAAGATCTTGCTGAAGAAGCCGATGTCAGCTGGGACGAACGCGCCGGTCACCATCGACGGCGGTTACGTCATCGCCGGAGCGGGCCAGCAGCAATCCTCGGACGAGCAGGGGCTGATCATCGCCTTCAAGCTGGGAGCCACCGGCAAGCTTCCTGACACGGTGCCCTAGCGCGGCTCCTGCCGCGCAGCTCGGCGGCCTGGCTCGACCAGGGGAAACCCGCTGGTAACCTCGCAGGCTTAGCCCGCCTCCGAGCAGGAATTCCCGACATAATGAACATTTCGAGAATCCAGCAGATAGCGCGGAAATATCCCATCCGGGTAGCTCTAGTGGGCCTGGCGGTGCTCGCCCTCCTAGGCGGCGCCGGGCCGTTCATCGCGTCAGCTGTCCAGCACAGTTCTCCCCGGCAGGCCGCAGGCCAGCGGCACACGGCGGCCGAGCACAGAGCCGGGCGGCAGCCCGCCATCCACCGGCCCGCGAAGGCGGCTGCCCTCCCCGGACCTCGGTGCAGCGTGCGGCATGTCCGCGCCAGCCTGCACCAGCAGGGTGCGGTCGTCGACTCGGCGTCGATGAACACGAGCGGGTCCTTCACCGGGCCGGACGGGCAGGCAACGGCGGGGCTGCCGCCGTTCTGCGACGTCACGATCACCCAGGCGGACGAGGCAGGCAACCCGATCCACATCGAGGTCTGGCTGCCAGCGTCGTGGAACGGGCGGTTCCAGGGGGTCGGCGGGTCGATCTACTCCTGCGGGCCCTACTACTACGAGATGGCACCAGCGATCCAGGAGGGGTACGCGGCGGCCACAACCGATTGCGGCGTTCCGCTCTCCGAGCGCGAGACCGCGAGCTGGGCGCTGCGAGCCGACCAGCTCAACCGGCCGCTGATCCACGACTTCGCCTACGCGGGCATCCACGACATGACCGTGACCGGCAAGGCGATCACCAGCGGCTACTATCCGTCGCGGCTGAAGTTCTCCTACTTTAACGGCTGCTCGACCGGCGGCCGGGAGGGGCTGACCGAGGCCCAGCGCTACCCGGCTGACTACAACGGCATAGTTTCCGGCGCGCCTGCGATCAACTGGACCCGGTTCATCCCCGCCGAGATCTGGCCGCAGCTGGTGATGAACCAGGCCCACGACTTCCTGCCGTCCTGCAAGCAGATCGCGTTCACGAACGCGGCCGTGCAGGCCTGCGGCAGCACCGGCGGGGTGATCAGCAATCCGTCCGCGTGCGACTGGAATCCGGACAAGCTCATCGGCGAATCGACCCCATGCGGCGTCATCACGCGCACCGACGCGGCCGTGATGATCAAGATCTGGCAAGGGCCGCGAGACGGTGACGGCAGGCAACTGTGGTACGGGCTCGAACGCGGCACCAGCCTCGGCGGCCTGGCCGCCACCGCGTCGGGCAACGGGACGACGGTCGGCCAGCCCTTCCCCATCACCGTGAGCTGGCTCGGCACCTGGCTGCAGCGAAATCCGTCCTGGGACTGGCGGACACTGACGTTCGCGCAGTTCGATCGCCTCTACCGGGAGTCGGTCAGCAAGTTCTCGTCGATCTTCGCCTCCGACAATCCGAACCTGTCGGCCTTCAAGAGCCACGGCGGCAAGATCGTCATCTGGCACGGCCTGAGCGATCAGCTGATCTTCCCTCAGGGCACGGTGAACTACTACCAGCGCGTCGAGCACGCGATGGGCGGCGCCAGCCAGACCGAGACGTTCGCGCGGCTCTTCCTCGCCCCGGGCGCCCAGCACTGCGCGAGCGCTGCGGGCGCGGCCCCGGCCTCGCCGACGCAGCCACTGGCCTCAGTGGTCAAGTGGGTCGAGCACGGTCAGCCGCCGGCGACCATCCCAGGCACGGTGACCAGCCCGGTCAGCGGACAGGTCACCCAGACCAGGCCGCTGTGCCTGTACCCGAAGGTCGCCCGCTACCAGGGCCACGGCAGCACCGCCAGGGCCAGCAGCTATACGTGCGCTCCACCGCTCGCTTCGCTCCGGCACGGACACGGCCGGACCGGATACCGCCGGACTAGTCAGCCGGAGGGGTGACTAGTTCGTCCACCCGTGGCGCTAGCTGGTCGATGGACACCGGGATGGCCATTTCGCCTTCGAGCAGCCAGTGCCGGCCAGGCGCGGCCGCCGTCATCAGGCTCTTGATCACGACCTGCTGCCCGCTTGGGTGCACGACGTGCAGGAAGTGCACGCTGGCGAATTCGGCCGAGACCTCGGCGCAGGGCACCGGACCGCCCGGCGGGAGGTAGGCCCGCTTGTCGAGGTCAACGGTGTCGATCGGATCGACTCCGAGCCACCGGGCCACCTGGCGGGCCGCGCTCGGCTGCCACATGGCCGCGAAGGGATTCAGGCCGCCGTCGGATCGGGGCGGCATCTCGATCAGCACTGCGGAAGGACGGTACGAGGCATACATCCGGCCCGCCAGCCGCCAGTCGACGGCGGCCTGGTCCGCCCGCGTCGGGTCAGGTGAGACCAGCGCTTCGGCCACCCAGGCGGGTGCCGACCGCATCCGGGTGATGAGCGCCAGGTCGCCCAGGATGGTCACTTCGCGCACGCCACCTGGATAGTCCGGATCCGCCGCCACGCCACCAAGCTCGTCCGCGAGCGTCCTGGTCACCGGACCAGGCAGGCCAGGCCGGACGAACCCGCGCTGGTCCAGGCGAGCCGCCGCGGCGGCGAGCATCTCCGTGTAACGCCCGGTGTCCCCGGCGGCAGCGGACGGGTCGAGCGCCGCTCCTGGCAGCACCCCCACGTCGGCTGACTTCGCCGGGAGCCGTGCTAGCAGCGGGCTGACTGACTGCAGCGCCGGGCCGCGCTCACGCTCGGGCAGCGAGTGCGGGTCGAGCGCCACGCAGTCGAGTTCGGCCTGGGTGAAATGCTCTAGCAGCAGCTCGCCGGCGTCGTAGACCTGCCGCCAGCGCACTGAGATCGGCACAGGGGCCTGCCCCTGTCGCTTCCCGAACATGCTCATCACCCGGTCACGCTCATCACCCGGCCGCTCTCATCGCCCGTACTGCCGCAGCGCACCCTTGATCGTCGCCACGGTGTCCTGCGGGTCTGGAACGGAGAGCGTCACGAATCGGAACTCATCCCGGCCGTCGAGGTAAATGTCGATAGTGGGCGCACCGCGTCGGGCACAGACCAGCAGCCCTCCGCGCTTGTCCATGATGTGCTTCTTGCTGAACAAGCCCCGCTTCCGGCCGGCAACCGCCCGGCTGACATGGTCGACCGGGACGGCCAGCTTCCAGGGGTCGCGGCTGCTGGTGAGCATGAAAGCATCGCCGTCGGTCACGACGACTTCGAGGAAGCCGCCACTGACGTGAACGTCGATCATCGGCACCTCACAGCCACGACAGCGGATGCGTAATCGCGTGGCCCAGGTTATCCACTTCGTGGCCAGCCCACTTCCCGGCCGTGTCGATCGAGCTGGTCACCGCGTGGCTGATGGTGCCCCAGTGCTGGTAGACGTACTCGCCAGCGAAGTACGCGGCCGTCCCGACGAGCACGCCGCCGACGACGACGTCCACGCCGGGGATCGCCAGCGCGGTGGTCGCCAGGCCGATGTCCATGCTGCCGCCCAGGGCCAGCCCGGACGCGGCGAAGTTCGCCGCTGCCATCGCCCGGTCGGTGTTGCCGCCGAGCAGTCCGTCCGGACCGAAGGAGTCGGTCGGCGCGACGAACGTGATCACGTCGGACGCCATGCCGAGGCCAAGGCCAGCCTTGCCTAGCAAGGCCATCACGCCGTTGTCGCCGACCGCTGGCCTAATGGCGTCCTGGAACTCGGTGATCGCCTTGACGTTCGCGTCCTTGGCCGCATTGAACGCGTCCTGAGCGTCGTAGAAGCCGCTGCTGAAGAAGCCCTGCTTGCTCATCACGGCGTCGATGGCGGTGTCGTAGGTGTCGACCGCCTTGCCCAGGTCGGCCTGGGTCTCCAGGTAGACCACGCCGGTCTTGGTCAGGACCACGGCGCCGAACGCACCCCAGGCATTCAGCCCCCAGCCGGCCTTGTCGTTGCCGTCGGCAAGATCGCCGATGACGGTGGTCCAGGCCGAGCCGCCGGTGTCGCCCTTGGCGCCGGCGCCGACGGGCTTGATCTGCTTGCCCATCAGGCCGGTCGCGGCGGCATTCAGCCCGGTGCCCGCCTTGGAGTACGCCTGCTGAGCCTGCTGCTGGGCCTGGGAGCACAACGTGACCGCACGCGAGTAGTCAGTCTCGTACTGGGAGAACAGGGTGCTGGCCCGGCTCGACGCGGCATCGGCGGCGGTCTGCGCGTCGTTCGCCGAGGTGCGCGCGGTATCGGCGGCGTGCTGGGCGGAGGTCGAATGCGGGCTCGCGTCGGCCGTGGTCTTCGCGTTCGTCGCGGTCGTGGCCGCGTCGTCGGCGGTAGTCTGGGCCTTCTCGGCGGCGCTCTGCGCGGCCAGATAGGCCCGGGCGGCCGTGTTGGACGTCGCCACGGCGGTATTGGCCTCGTGCGCCGTTCGCTGCGCCGTGGTGAGCTCGGTCGAGAACGTGCGCAGCGCCGTCGCGCCCTTGGCCAGCGCTCCGGCCGTCAGCGTGTACACGGCGGCCAGGCCGTGCGTCGCCGTCGCGAAGCTGGCCGCACCTGACCCGGTCCACTCCAGGCCGCCAGCCTGACCGGCCAGGCCAGTGAGCCGAGCCTGCTGCCGCTCGACTTCGCCGTGCGCGGCGGTGTAGGTGCCCGCCGCCTTGGACAGCGCACCAGGATCACCCGGCGGTATCGGGATCGGCTCGAGGAATAGCCCGCCGGACGATCCTCCTCCGTCTATGAACATCGCCGCAGCCCTCCGTGCGTGCTTGCGTGCCTGCGTGCCGCCATCGTCTAGCGGGGTACCGGCTGACTGCCGATGGTCATCGGCATCTGACAGGCGTCGGTGCTCGTATAAGCGAGTGACCCGCTGGTCGTGTTGCTGCTCAGCCGGGTCGCACAGTCGTCGAGGCAACCCATCGCGCCCGTCAGCAGCGACTGCAGGAGCGAGAACGCACCTGCCGCCGGATCCTTGCAGCCTGCTGCGGCATCACCCGCGCCGGACAGACTGCCACGGACCGACGACGTGCTGGTGGCGACGCTGGAGAGCGTTGCGGCCATTGCCTCGATGGCCGCCGGGTCAACCGTGATGGCGCCGCCGCCACCGGGACCGATGAGCATCTTCTCTCCTGCCATTCAGTCGTGATCTCGGACCAATGGCGACCACGGCCGCCGCCGAGGTTCGCCTATGGCATTTCCGGACGATCAAATATCACTATATCTCGGCCTGCACGGCTCCGGGCTCGGGAACGCCGGCCTCCCGGCCGAGAAGGCGGTCACGACGTCTCGCGGACTCCAGCACAAGTTCACTTGGGAGGAAAGGTCCACGGCCGTGCCCGCCCTCGATACCACAACGAGGCCCGTCCGTCCTGGCTCGAATCCCGGGAGTGCCACGACGTCGCGCAGCAAGCCGGCGTGGTCATGGGCGTCGAAGGGCCGTTCCAGCCACTTCACCGAGCCCGCATAGCAAAGTTGTCTCGCCACCGGCGCCCGGTCCGCTCCGACGAGGTCGATCTCGGGCTTGAAGGCGCGATTCCACCACGCGCCGACTGCCGTCGCCTCGGGCCAGGGAAGCTCGCTCGCCGCAAGAGACAGGGCATCGCGGATCACCGGCTCAACTGCCCGGCCACGCCATGACGCCCACCGTCGGTGCAGCAGGGTGACGCCTGAAGCGGGTCGGCCTCGTCGGCTCCATTCCTGCGCGGCGCGACCGATGGCCAGGTAGAACCGCAAGTTACTGTCGGCAACCCGGTACAACATTGGTTTCCCCGGCCGGATCGACAACGGCTCGTCGGCAGCCAGCAAGCGCTTTTCCTCAGCCAGCCGGTGCAGGATGGGCGACAACGTCCCGGACGGGACGATGCCCGCCCGACTGCCCGCCTCAGCCGCGATGTTGGCGTACGTCCGGTTGCCGCCGCCTATCGCCTCGATGACCCGGCGAGTCACGTCCGGTGCGGGGAACTCCGCGAGCAACGCCGCCTCTGGCACGCCGAACAGCGGTGATGCGGGGTCCTCGCACTCTTCTTCCGCGAAGGCAAGGGCCGGCGTGCCTTCTGGCCAGGCCCGCAAGATCCCTGGCAAGCCACCGGAAACCAGATGCGCGTCGATGGCGTCGGCTGCTCCCAGGCTGAGCGCCTCGCCGACCTCGGCAGGGTTAAGGGCACCAAGCAGGAGGTTGTCAGCGCGACCGTAGAACGGCCGGTCGTAGGCGGTGAGCCGCTCCATCATGTGCAGGTCGCTGCCCAGCAGGAGCAAGAGCACAGGTCGCGAGGACAGCAGGCGGTCCCAGGCTGTCTGCAGAGCGCCGTCGAACAAATCGTCCTGCTCGGCCAGCCACGGCAGTTCGTCCATCACCAGAATCACTGGGCCATCTGGCAGCACGGCCGCCAGCGCACGAAATGCGTCCGGCCATCCCGCTGTGACCTCGGCGGGTATCAGGTCGCGGTCGCTGGCCAGCCCCGCGTCCCTCAGCTCGGCCCGGAAGGCAGCGACCGCCTCGACAGGGGACGCCCCCTTCGTCGCGGTAAAGAACAAGTAGGGCCTGCCGCTGCGGTCGCAAAACTCCTGAATCAGGCGGGACTTCCCGACCTGCCTGCGGCCTCTGATGGCGACCGCTGAACCGGAACCGCTGTCCGTCACTCTGGCGAGCCGCTTGTCCAGCAAGGCCAGTTCGACTGCCCTGCCAACGAATCCGCGAGCCATGTAGCTCCGATCTACGTAGTTGGCATCTACGTAGATCGAGCCTACCGGACTGGGCTGAGCAGGTCGATGATGATCCGCTGTTCGGTCTTAGCTGCCGGTGACCCGGTGCCGCCGCGTCCGGTTGCCGCGCGGGCGAGATCTGCGGGGGTCGATCCCCGTTCGCTGGCCAGCTGCGGGTCAGCGCCTGCGGCCAGGAGCGCCTCGACCGCCGCCGAGCACCTGTTCCTGACCGCCCGGTGCAAGGGCGTCACTCCGCCCAGAGCGGCCGAGTCCGGGTCGGCACCCGCGCTGATCAGGTAGTCGATAACCGCTCGCTGACGGCCCGGGTCCCAGTGCGCGGCGCCGGGCTCACCGTTGACCGCCGCATGCAAGGGCTCGGCGCCTCGCCGGTTGCGGGCGCGCACGTCGGCGCCGCGCGCGAGCAGGTCCCGCGCTAGCTGCCAGTCGTAAGCGAAGGCAGCCGCATGCAGCGCGGTATCTCCCCCGTAGAAGTGGGCGCGGCACGGCTCGGCGAAGAACTCGTCCTGGCGCTCCAGAAGCGCCGTCACCAGTGACGGCTCAGCTTCGAGCATCGAACCGGCGAGCACCCGATCACCCGCGGTGATCGCCCGAAGCAACCGGACCAGTTCGGTGCTCCGCGTCACGGGTTCGACTGTAGCCCTTCCCCAGAAGCCACTCGCTGCACGGCTCCGGGCTCCGGAACGCGGACACAAGGCGGCGCTCCTTGTGCCGTCGAACAACTCGTCCTGCTCGGCAGCCAGGTCCACGCCGCCAACATCGTCATCACGATGGGCTGCGGCGACGCCTGTCCCGTCTTCCCCGGCAGGCGTTACCTCGACTGGGATCTCCCCGATCCGGCTGGCCTCTCCCTGGAGGCGGTCCGCCCGCTCCGCGACACCATCACCGGCCTGGTCGACAACCTGCTCGCTGAACTGCTCAGCTGAGCCCCGGCGCGGCCAGGCGCTGGCGTCAGGCCGTGATCCGGCCGAGCAGGTCGATGATGATCCGCTGCTCGGCCTTGGCTGCCGGTGACCCGGTCCCGCCGCGCCCGGTCGCCGCGCGGGCGAGATCTGCGGGGGTCGAGCCTGCGACATTGGCCAGGGCCTGCACGAACGCCGCACCGCCATGGACCATGATCTCACCGCCCGGTTCGGCCTGGAGCGCCCAACCTCCGCACGCAGGTCACCCTGGGCGACCCGCGAATCCGGCCAGGTTGCCTCGGACAGTGTCGACGAGAACACGACCTTGGGCAGGTTGTTCATGAACGCTGCGTACTCGCCGCTCTGGTGCGGCCAGTAAGACGCCAGCTCCTTGTAGGTCACGCGGCCCATGACATGCGTTCCTACCCGGTCAAGCGAGGCGACTTTCCACGCCTTGACCTCGGGGTGCTCGGCTGGGAGTCCCCAGTCGCCCTCGGCACCGGTACCGGCGACATACCCGTCCACGGTGACGCCCATCTGCAGCACGAGCGGCCTCATCACAACTCCTTCAGCGTGCGCTCGGTCCAGCCACCGGCCGCCACCCGGTCACCTCGCGCGGGCTGGGACCGATCGGATCAGAAGATCACAGCCTTCACCCTGGGCAGGCTCGCGTCCAATTCCTTCGGCGATAACCTTTCTGAATGGATGTCGACACCCGACTGGTGCGCTCCTGCACCATGATCGCCGCCGAGGGGAACCTCACCCGCGCGGCCACCCGGCTGTTCGTCTCCCAGCCGGCGCTGACTAATGCCAAGCAGGATCATCGCCGCGTTCGCCCGCCACCATTCGTACGCTGCCGCGTGGACAGCACGATCACGCCGCACTCACCTGTTACTGAGGCGTCGTGAAGCGGGAGATCAACTATGCCGAGTCTGGCCCGCTGACCGGGCTGCGAGGATTGGCGCCGGAGGTCCTGGCGGGCATCGGCGACGATCCGGTCCAGGTGTGCATGCCCGTACATCTGCTGGTCGTCCAGCCCTACGCCACCAACGACCTCGGCCTTGGGGAAGCTCGCCTGGCTGAGCGGAACCTGCGTCCTGCGGCCCTGATCCTCGACGCGCTGCTGGCGCTGAACGCGGATCCTGTGGTGACCAGCAGGCCGCCTGAGCAGCGCGTGGTCGGCACCTGCCGTCACTTTGCGCTGCTGAGTTGCGCCTTCTTGCGCCACCGGGGAATCGCGGCCCGGGTGCGCTGCGGGTTCGCCACGTACTTCGAGATCGGCCAGGGCCTAGACCACTGGATCACCGAGTACAAGGACGGAGCTGGGCGCTGGGTCAGGATCGATTCGGAGATCCTGGGCGGCGCCGTCCTGGATCATCCCGAAGACCTGCGCCCAGGCGAGTTCCTGAGCGGCGGGGAAGCCTGGACGGCATTCCGGCGCGGTGAGATCGACGCCGCACGCTTCGGCGTCTACGGGACCGAGACTGGGGTCCGGCCGAGATCCGTGGCAACGCGGTGAAGGACCTCGCCGCCCTCAACAAGGTCGAGATGCTTCCGTGGGACGAGTGGGGACGTATGGGCGCCGCCTACCAGGGCGCGGCCGGTGCGGACTACGACGAACTGCTCGATGAGGTCGCGACGGTATGCGCCGACGACGACCCCGCCGCCGTGGCGCACCTCTATGCCCATGACGACCTGCGAGTCCCCGCCGAGGGCTCATCGCCTAAGCGCAATCGTCGGTGCCGTCCGGCCTAGCTGTCACCGGTTTACGAGCGAGTCGTTGGCCGACACTCAGCGTGATTCAGCGAATGCGGACAGGAATTCGTCGAGTGCTGGGAGGCTAGGCACAGCCAGCACCCCAAGACAGAAGCAACGGCGACCTTGACCACTCGGGCTGTCCAGCGGATGACCCTAGCTGCGGCGTGCCTGGCCCAGGGCATGATCGTCCTTGATGTCCTGATCGTCAGCGTCGCTCTCCCGTCGATGCAACGAGAACTGCGCTTGTCGCCAAGCGGCCTGGAGTGGGTCGTCAGCTCGTACGCCCTGGTTCTCGCGGCGCTGATCCCGTCCGGGGGTGCGCTCGGCGATCATTTCGGGCGCAAGCGCGTCTTCGTCTCCGGAATGGCGCTGTTCACGCTCGCCTCTCTCGGATGCGCGCTGTCGACCTCAGGCGGGGATGCTGATCGCGTTCCGGGTGATCCAGGGGATCGGCGGCGCGGTCATGTCGTCACTGACTCTCGCGCTGATCTCCAGCGGCCTATCCCCCGGACGCCAGAAGCGGACCGATCGGGCTGTGGGCAGCGGTCGGCGGCCTGGCCGTCGCCGGCGGGAGCGTCCTCGGAGGGCTGCTGCTCGCCGTCTTCTCCTGGTCCTCATCTTCTGGGTCAACGTCCCGATCGGGGCCGTTGCCATCGCCGTCTCCCTGGTCGGCGTCACCGAGTCCCAGGAGAGCGCGCCTCGCCCGCTCGACGTGCGAGGGGTGGCGCTCAGCACCCTCGGCCTGTTCCTGGTCACCCTCGCTCTGGTCTATTCGGCCGATGCCACCTGGGCCTCACCGGTCGTGGCGGGCTGCCTCGCGGCTGGTGCGCTAGCCCTGGTGGCCTTCGTGGTTCTGGAGCGCAGGACACCGGCGCCGATGGCGCCGCCAGCCTTGCTGCGGACCCGGAGCTTCGCTGTCGCCTGCGGGATGTACCTGCTGGCCTACCTCGCCTTCTCGGGCTTCATCTACTACGTAACCTTGTATTTCCAGAATGTGCAGGGATGGTCTGCGCTGCACGTCGGACTGTCGTGGCTGTTCTTCTGCATCCCGTATTTCGTAGTCGCGCAGCGCGGCGCCAGCTCGCGCGCTGGCTGACGGAGGCCAGTGCGATCGGCTGGGGATGCGTGATCGCGGCCGCCGGCACGCTCGGAATGAGCCAGCTGACGACCACGACACCCGTCGTCTGGCCGGCGACCTGCTATGTCCTGGTGGGCGTCGGATTCGGGCTCATGGTCCCGGCAGGCTCGACGGCCGCGATGGCTGAGGTGCCTCCCGATTCGTCCGGCATTGGTTCCGGGCTCTTCAACGCCTGCCGCCAGCTCGGAACCGCAATGGGCCTGGCTATCCTAGGCTCGATCGCCACCAGCGTCGTCAGCTCCGACTGGCACCGCCAGATCCGCCTCTTTGCTCCCGCCAGGCGACCCAGGCCGGCGGGCTAGCCGCCGACGTCGCTGGCGGCCAGATCACAGCAGTCACCAGCGCCCTAGGCCAGTCGGCGCGAGGTCCTGCGGTCGCGTCCTACCTGCACGGATTCGAGCTCGCGCTAGTAGTAGCCAGCGTGATCCTGACAGCGGCGGCCGCCCTCGGCTACCTCGGGCTCAGGCACCTGAGCCCCGCCGACCCGGGTCACCCCTGAGCCCCTGCCCCGCCTGCCTCATAACCCCCGTTTCCCCCATTCCGGGCAACTCTCAACCCCAACTTGACGCCCAGCAAACTCACAACGACCGCGCCCCAGCACCAGCAAGCTCACAACGACGGGGCGAGGCCGAGGGGTCGGGCCAGGCTGGGCCGGCGGGCGGGGTGGGCCGAGCGGGGCAGGCGGGCGGGGCCGAGGGGTCGGGCCGAGCGGGGCCGGCGGGCGGGGTGGGGCCGGTGGTGTGGGGCCGGTGGGATTCGAACCCACACTGGCAGGAACCTAAATCCTGTGCCTCTGCCATTGGGCTACGGCCCCGGAGCGGATCAGTCTTCCCGATGCTCCCGATTTAGCCAAGCTGAAATTACCTCGCGAGTCAGGCCGCCAGTTCCTTGCGCAGCCTCGCCACGTGGCCGGTCGCCTTGACTCCGTACAAGGCTCGCTCGATCTTGCCGTCGGCATCGATGACGAAGGTGGAACGGATGACTCCGACCGTCGTCTTCCCGTACAGCATCTTCTCGCCGTAGGCGCCGTACGCCTTGAGCACCTCGAGCCCGGGGTCGGACAGCAGCGGGAAGGTGAGGCCGTCGCGCTCACGGAACTTGGCGAGCTTGGCCGGCTTGTCGGGCGAGATGCCGAGGACGGCATAACCCGCGTCCGACAGGTCCTGCTTGCTGTCCCGGAAGTCGCACGCCTGCTTGGTGCAGCCAGGCGTCATGGCCGCCGGGTAGAAGTAGATGATCACCCGCTGACCGCGCAGCGACGAGAGCGCGACCTCGTGCCCGTCCGCGTCGGGCAGCGTGAAGTCCGGTGCGGCATCCCCGGGTTCCAGTCGCGCGTCGCTCACAATCCACATCCCTCCGGTCGTCCCCTACCGTACCGGGTGGTGCCCGGCGCCCGCCGGGCAATGCCACGGCAACCGCAGTTCCCGCACGCGCGACGTCAGGCGTGACAGGCAGGCAGTCGGCGGACACCTGCTTTAATTCCGCGATAAACTGGCGCAATAGCGCGGTCACCGGCATTGTGATTATGCACTTCGAGTGGCATGAAATGCTGCTAGCATTCTCTCATGATTTCGCCATCTGCGCTTTCTGCTAATCACCGCAATTACTCATTTCGTCGCCCATCTGGGGTCAGCGTGACCGTCTCGCTGCTCGTCGCCGGTGTGGCGGTGGTCACCGCCGTGGCCGGGTGCTCATCCTCGGGATCTAGCGGCAAGAAGGCTGGCAAGGGCACCCAGGCGGTCTCACCGGAGTCGAAGGCCGCAGGCAAGGCACTGGAGCTCGCCGCCACCCAGTCGCAGCAGGTGAAATCGCTGACTGCCAACATCACCGTGCACTCGAAGGGCACGGCTGCCGGCAATCTGACCGGCACGGTCAATATGCAGTTCAAGCCGACGACGATTATCCAGGCTACCTTTAACTCGACGACCGCCAAGTCGCAGAAGGTAGAACTCGACGAAATACTGACAGACAAGTCGATCTATTTCAAAGATCCGGCTTTTACGAAGGCAGCCGGAAAGCCGTGGGTCGAGGCGGACCTCGCTCAGCTTTCGACCAAGGTAGGAGTCAGCCTGGGCTCGCTGCTGCAGAACCTGGAGAGCAGCAATCCGCTTGACCAGGCCAGGCTCTTCGCCGCGTCGAAGAACGCGCATGTCGTGGGCACAGCGATGATCCACGGGGTGAGCACCACCGAGTACGTCGGTACCTACTCCCCGCAGGACGCGCTGGCTCAGCTCAGTCCAAGCCTGCGCAAGCTCATGGGACCGGCGCTCAAGGCGATCGGGCCCAACCCAGTTCAGTTCGAGGTCTGGATCGACGGGCAGCACATGGTCAGGCAGGCGCAGGACACCGACAACGTGCGCGGCCAGATCATCACCACCAACCTGGAGGTGACGTCGATCAACAAGCCGGTGCACGTCACGCTGCCCTCGCCAGGCGAAATTGCGCCGTTGCCTAAGATCTAGCGACCTGCTCCGCGATGGCGGGCACCAGGCCGCGCAGCGCACGACCTCGGTGACTGATCGCGTCTTTCGCCTCGGCACTCAGCTCCGCGGTCGTGCGGGTTTCGCCTTCGGGCACGAAGATCGGGTCGTAGCCGAAGCCGTTGGTACCGCGCGGCGCCCGGATCAGGTGCCCGCGCAGGGTGCCCTCGCTGGCCTGCTCCTGGCCGCCCGGCCCGACCAGCACGGCCGCGCAGGCGAAGTGGGCGCCACGGCGCTCGTCGGGCACGTCCGACAGCTGGTTCAGCAGCAGCCGCAGATTCGCCTGCGCGTCGCCATGGTGTCCTGACCAGCGCGCCGACAGCACCCCGGGCATGCCGTTGAGTGCGTCGGCGCAGATGCCCGAGTCGTCAGCGATCGCCGGCAGCCCGGTGAACTCAGCGATCGCGTGCGCCTTCAGCAGCGCGTTCGCCTCGAAGGTGGCACCGGTCTCGGCGACGTCCGGCGCACCGGGAAACTCGGCGAGGCTGATCAGCTCGACCTCCACCTCGCTCGCCGCGAGAATCCGGGTCAGCTCGACGAGCTTGTCCGGGTTCGCGGTCGCGAGCACCAGCCTGGGCAGGCTGCTCACGACGAGGCGAGTGCCTTGTGCTGCAGCGCCGTGCAGCTCGGCGCAGCCAGCCGAGGCGAGGTCGAGCAGCGCGTCGAGTTCCCCCCGATCGAACGGCTGGCCCTCGGCAGTGCCCTGCACTTCGACGAACTTGCCGTCACCAGTGCAGACCACGTTCATGTCGGTCTCGGCGGCGACATCCTCGGTGTAACAGAGGTCGAGCCTCGGCTCGCCGTCGATGATGCCGACGCTCACAGCCGCGACCGACACCGGCAGCGGCGTGCCCCGCAGGCGCTTCCGGCCCGCCAGCCAGCTGATCGCGTCAGCAAGCGCGACGTAGCCGCCGGTAATCGCCGCTGTCCTGGTGCCGCCGTCGGCCTGCAGCACGTCGCAGTCGATCAGGATCGAGTTCTCGCCGAGCGCCTTGAGGTCGATGCAGGCCCGCAGCGACCGGCCGATCAGCCGCGAGATCTCGTGCGTGCGCCCGCCGATCTTGCCCTTGACCGATTCGCGGTCGCCGCGCGTGTTGGTCGCTCTCGGCAGCATGGCGTATTCGGCGGTGATCCAGCCGAGCCCGCTGCCCCTTCGCCACCTGGGCACTTCCTCGAGCACGCTGGCCGCGCAGAGCACGCGCGTAGCGCCGAATTCGACCAGCACCGATCCCTCGGCGTGATCGAGCCATCCTCGTGTGATCTTGACCTCGCGGAGCTGGTCCGCACGGCGGCCGTCGGGTCGCGTCATGCCGGCAAGCGTAGCGGTCCCGGCGAGGTGTCAGGCCGCAGCCCGGTCGGGCGTCCCGGCCTCGATCCACCGGCACACCGTCCGCACGCCGTCGGCCAGCCCGGTTTTCGCGCTCCAGCCGAGATCGCGCCACGCCCGCTCGACGGCGAGCGCACTGCGCTGCAACTCGCCAGGGCGGGCCTGGGCAAGCGCTGGCTCGACTTCCTTGCCGGTCACCTCGCCGATGACCTTGGCCAGCGCGAGCACGCTGATTTCCTGGCCGGTCCCGATGTTCCAGGTGCCCGGCCTGCGCTGGTCGGCCGCCGCGAGGAACGCGGCCACCGCGTCGCCGACGTAGACGTAGTCGCGGGTCTGGGTACCGTCGCCGAAGATCGTCGGGCGGACCCCGCTCAGGAACTGCGAGCAGAAGATCGGCACCACGCCGGACTCGCCGGTCGGATCCTGCCGCGGCCCGTACACGTTCGCCAGCCGCAGCACTGAATGCGAGGTTTCGTGCAGCCTGTTGTACAGGCCGACGTACTGCTCGGCGCAGTGCTTGCCGATGCCGTAGGGCGATTCAGGCAGCGGGAGCACGTCCTCCATCGACGGGATCGGCGCGTCCCGGCCGTACAGCGCACCGCCGGTAGAGCAGAGGACCAGGCGCGCACCGCAGGCGCGCGCCGCTTCCAGCACGTTGATCGTGCCGACCACGTTGGTCCGCGCGTCGGCGGCGGCTGAACGACCGAGGCGCGCACGTCGATCTGCGCGGCGAGATGACAGATCAGCTCCGGCCGGATGGCGCCGATGACGTCGGCCAGGGCGGCGGCGTCGGTCACGCTCACCTTGTGCAGGTTCGCCCGGTCATCCAGCCTCGCCGGCCGGCTGGCCGACAGATCGTCGATCACCGACACCTCGTCGCCCCTGGCAACGAACGCGTCGGTCAGGTGTGATCCGATGAAGCCGGCCCCGCCGGTCACGACTACTCGCATGTCACGGCAGTCTATGGGCGCCGCAGGCCGGAGAGCTGCATTAGCCCGCTCCGCGCGCCGCTGCTGACCTGCTACGTCCCCGGGCTGATCACCGCCCCCGCCCGGGCGAGCGACAGCGCTCCCGGATAAGTCGACGCGGCCTGCGCCAGCGCAGGCTCGCTGTCCGTCCACGGCACCAGGTGCGTCAGGATCAGCTCGCCGACCTCCGCTCTGGCGGCGTGCTCCCCCGCCTCGCGCGCTGTCAGGTGCAGGTTGGGCGGCAACCCATCCACATCGGGGAAAGATGCCTCGCACAGCAGCAGGTCCGCACCAGCAGCGAGCCGCACAAGCTGGTCGGCAGGCCCGGTGTCGGCGGAGTAGGCGACGGCGTGACCGCCGTGCTCCAGCCGGAAGCCAAAAGTCTCCACTGGATGGTTCATATGATCAGTGACCACGGTGAACGGGCCGATTTCACACGTGCCAGGAGTGAGCGCGACAAAGTCGAATATGGTCGCCATTGGCGTGGCGGACTCCAGAGCGGTCGCGCGGTCCAGTCTTTGCGCGGCGCCAGCAGGTGCGTAAACGGGGATCGGCGGCAGCTGACCGGCCGGATTGTAGGTTCGGAATACTTGATAGGAGCACATATCAAGGCAGTGATCCGCGTGCAGGTGACTGAGGCAGATCGCGTCGACCTGGTCAAGAGCGCAGTAACGCTGGAGCGCGCCGAGCGCGCCGTTGCCGAGGTCGAGCAGCAGCCGGAAGCCGTCGGCTTCGAGCAGGTAGCACGACGCGGCGCTGTCGGGGCCTGGGAAGCTCCCTGAGCATCCCACGATCGTCAGGTTCATGGCCTATAAGGTACGCGCCGGAAAACGCGAGTCTTCGCGGAGATACATCGACGCGGCATCTACCCAGAACGTTAAAAAGACGGCATGATCCCTGCAAGACCGGATGGCAGAGGAGGAGGCTTCGTTGGCCGAGCAGGCGACGCAATCGCCGCAGCTGATCCCTCGTGCGCTCGCGGAGCCTGCCGATCCGGTGACCAGAGGCTGGATCGGCACGCTGGGCCTTGCCAGCCTGGCCATGTGGATGGCCTCGATCACCCCGCTGCAGGTCGTGATCCCCGAGCAGCTGCAGAACATCGACCCCAAGGGCAAGATCGTCGCGCTTGGCCTGGTGTCGGCCTTCGGAGCGGTGTCGTCGCTGCTCGCCACGCCGATCGCGGGCGCGCTGTCCGACCGGACTACGCGCGCCTTCGGCCTCGGCCGCCTGCGCGGCAGGCGCCACCGGTGGACGATCGTGATGGCGGTGCTCGCCGCCATCACGCTCGCGCTGATGGCCGGCCAGACCACCGTGGTCGGGGTCGGCATCTTCTGGGTGCTCTTCAGCGCGTTCCAGAACGGCGAGTACGCCAGCCTCTCAGCGGCAGTGCCCGACCACGTACCGGTGAATCAGCGGGCCACCGTCGCGGGCTGGGTCGGCATGCCCCAGGCGCTCGGCCTCGTGATCGGTACCGGACTAGTGGTCTATGTCTTCACCGGCACCGTAGGCGGCTATCTCGCGCTGGCCATCCCGCTCGTGCTGCTCACCTTGCCGTTCGTGCTGTTCACGCCCGACTATCCGCTGGAGCCCGAGCATCGCGCCCCGATGTCGGCGCGCACGCTGCTCTCCGCCTACTGGGTGAGCCCGCGTCAGTACCCTGACTTCGCCTGGGCCTGGATCACCCGGTTCCTCGCGTCGCTGGCGATCGGCATGGGCACCTTGTACTTGCTGTACTTCCTGCGCGACCGAGTGCACTATGCGCATCCAGCACAGGGCCTTTTCATACTAATTGTGATTTATACCGTTCTCGTGATCATCACCGCGATCGTGGGTGGAGTCTTCTCGGACCGGATCGGCAAGCGCAAGATGATCGTGACGGTCTCGGGCGTGCTGATGGGCATCGCGGCGCTGGTGCTGACCTTCTCCGAGACGTGGCATTCCGCGCTCGTCGCCGCCGTCCTGTTCGGCGCGGGTTTCGGCGCCTACCTGGCGGTGGACCAGGCTCTCATCACGCAGGTCCTGCCTGCGGCGAGCGACCGGGCCAAGGACCTCGGCATCATCAATATCGCGATCGTCGGCCCGGCGGCGGTGGCGGGCGCGCTGTCAGCGGCGCTCGTCTCGCTCGGCGGCTACCCGACCCTGTTCGCGGCGACCGCGATCGTGGCAGCGGCCGGGTCAATCCTGGTCTGGCGCATCAAGAGCGTCCCTTAGGACTTCGACGGAGGACTCATGGCCGAGCAGGTTGCCGAACCTAGTGCGGCACCAGGCGCCCTCGGCGAGCCTACCGTTCCGGTCTCCAAGCTCTGGATCACGTCCCTCGGGCTGGCCGCGATGGGCCTGTGGATGGCCTCGGGCACGCCGCTGCAGATCCTGCTGCCCAAGCAGGTGCAGCACATCGCGCCGCACGACAAGTTCCTCGTGATCGGACTGGTGCACGCGTTCGGGGCGGTCGCGGCGATCGTCGCCACTCCCCTGGTCGGCGCGATGTCGGACCGCACATCTGACTCTCGGGCGTTCGGCCGGCTGCGCGGGCGGCGGCACCGCTGGACGCTGGGCATGGCCGTCCTCGCGGCGATCAGCCTTGCCCTCATCTCGGTGCAGACCACGGTGCTCGGCATCCTCGGCCTGTGGACGTTGTTCAGCCTGTTCAACAACGGCCAGTACGCGACGCTGACCGCGTCGATCCCTGACCAGGTGCCGGTGCGCCAGCGCGCGACCGTCGCCGGCTGGGTCGGCATGCCTCAGGCGCTCGGGCTGGTGCTCGGCGTCGAGCTGGTCGCGAAGGTCTTCACCGGGTTCCCCGCCGGCTATACGTTCCTGGCGATCTGCATGGTGCTGTTCGTGCTGCCGTTCGTGTTCGGCACCAGCGATCCGCCGCTCGACCGGACGCAGCGGGAGGCGTTCTCCGCGCGGCAGCTGTTCGAGGCGTTCAAGATCGACCTGCGGGCTTACCCCGACTTCGGCTGGGCGTGGCTGACCAGGTTCCTCGCCTCGCTGTCGATCTCGATGGGCACGCTGTACCTGTTCTACTTCCTGCGCGACGCGGTTCACTACAAGAACCCGACCGCTGGCCTGACGACCCTGATCCTGATCTACACGATCTGCGTCGTGATCACCGCCGTGATCGGCGGGCGGATCTCGGACCGGCTCGGCAAGCGCAAGATGATCGTCACCGTGTCAGGCGCGCTGATGGGCGTGGCCGCGCTGCTGCTGGTCTTCGTGGAGACGTTCCCGGCGGCCGAGATTGCCGCCGTGCTCTTCGGCGCTGGCTTCGGCGCCTACCTGGCCGTCGACCAGGCGCTGATCACGCAGGTGCTGCCCAAGGCCGAGAGCCGGGGCAAGGACCTGGGCCTGATCAACATCGCGATCGCCGGGCCGGCCGCTGTCGGCGGCCTGCTCGCCGCCCTGATCGTCACCTTCGGCGGGTACCACGCGCTCTACGCCAGCGTCACCGTCTCCGCCGCCATCGGCGCCACCCTCGTGTGGCGGATCAAGTCGGTTCAGTAACCGGGACTGCGTGGTTTGACCGGACCTCGACCTACTCGGGCGATCTGGCGGCTCTGCGCGACCAGGTTGCCGACGGAGTCCCAGACCTCGGCCTCCTCGTCGAACCAGCCGCCGCTGACGTGGCGGCAGCGGGCATGCACCGTGAGCAGGCCCGGCGCGGGCACCAGGCGCATGTGCATGGTCAGCTCGACTGTGGGCGCCCAGCCGGTCGCTCCGATCCCGAACACGACGGGCGGCAGGCCGTCGACCGCGAGGGCGAGCATGAGCGCGTCTGGCTCGCGTTCCTCGCGCAGGCTGAAGTAGCCCCTCATCTCGGGCTGCCCCGACGGCTCGCCGAACCGCCAGCCGGTCACGGCCGGATCGAGCAGCATCGAAACCTGGCCGGCGTAACCCTCGGTGCCGTCGGCGGCGACCGTGCCCGGCCAGGGGCCGAGGTTCACGCACTCGCTCACGGCGGCATTTCCGGGGCCGCTCCGGTCCAGGTCAGCGCGACGCCATCGGCCAGCTCTCCGCGTCGCCGGACTCGTCCAGGCCTCGCGCGGCTTGCTGACCGGGACCGTGCCGGTGGTCACGGTGGTCTCCAGCACGACCTCGTCGTCCTGGATCAGGGTTGCCCTTGCCGTCGCCGCCGTACGGCCGGTCTTGAGCCAGGTCACCTCGATCTCGGCCGGGCGCCAGCTTCGGAACGCGGAGGAAGTGCGCGCTGGTCGCGACGGGATGCGGCAGCGGCGAGCAGTCGAGCACGGCCCGGAGCACGGTCGCGAGCAGCACCCCGCCGTTGACCGCAGGCGGCGCCTTGCTGCCGGGCGCGACCAGCGCGAACCGCCGGTCCGGATGTGCCTAGTAGCGTCCTTCGCCACGCCGGGTGACCGCAGTGGCCTCATCAAAGATCGTCATCTAGGTCCTGTGCAAGGTCGAGCGGTTTGGGCGGAGTCGGACGCTGTCGGGAATCACGCCCAGAGCTGGCCCTCCAGCCGGATCTCGGCCTCGTCCAGCGTGCCGCCGTAGGCGCCGGTCGACAGGTACTTCCAGCCGCCGTCGGCGATCAGCACGCACGATGTCGGCCTGCTCGCCGGCGGCCAGCCGCCTGCTTGGCCAGCGGCCAGCCCCGCGTGCAGCACGCAGCCCGGCCGAGATGCCGGCGAAGATGCCCTCGCTGGGCGACCAGCTGCCGGGTCCGGCGCAGCGCGTCCGCGGCGGACACCGAGAACCGCGAGGTCAGCACGATGTCGTCGTACAGCTCGGGGACGAAGCCCTCGTCGATGTTGCGCAGCCCGTAGACCAGCTCGCCGTACCGGGGCTCGGCGGCCACGATCTCGACGTCAGGCACGTGCTCGCGCAGGAACCGGCCGGTGCCCATCAGGGTGCCCGTGGTGCCGAGGCCGGCGACGAAGTGCGTGATCGTCGGCAGGTCGGCGAGGATCTCCGGCCCGGTGCGTCTCGTAGTGCGCCGGCGCGTTGGCCTCGTTGCCGTACTGGTAGAGCATCACCCAGTCCGGGGTTCTCGGCGGCCATCTGCTTGGCCACCCTGACCGCCTCGTTGGACCCGCCCGCGGCCGGGGAGTAGATGATCGCCGCGCCGTACATCTGCAGCAGCTGCGTCCGCTCGGCCGAGGTGTTCTCCGGCATGACGCAGATCAGCCTGTAGCCGCGCAGCTTGGCGACCATCGCCAGCGAGATGCCGGTGTTGCCCGAGGTCGGCTCCAGCACCGTGCAGCCGGGCATGAGCCGCCCTCCTGCTCGGCGGCGGGCACCATCCACAGCGCCGCCCGGTCCTTGACCGAGCCCGGTCGGGTTGCGTGTCCTCGAGCTTGGCCCACAGCCGCGTCGTGCGGTCCCGGCGACAGGCGCGGCAGGCCGACCAGCGGCGTGCCGCCGAGCGAGTCGAGCAGCGAGTCGTAGCGCATGCGAGCCTGCTAGCTGGTGACGACCGGCTCAGGGCCCCGCCGGCGACCGCGGGCAGCACCGTGACCGTGTCGCCGTCCTTGACCGGCGCGTCCGAGCCCGCCGAGGAAGCGCACGTCCTCGTCGTTCAGGTAGACGTTCACGAACCGGCGCAGCCCGGCGTCGTCGACCAGCCGCTCGCGCAGCCCGGCGTGCGCTGGTCCAGGTCGGCGATCAGCGCGTCCAGCGTGTCGCCTGAACCCTCGACCGCCTTCGCCCCGCCGGTGTACGTCCGCAGGATCGTCGGGATCCGGACCTCGATGGCCATCAGTTAGCTCTCCAGACATGCGCGGGCTGTGCGGGATCTCCGTGCGGTCCAACCGACCCGCGGTCACGGATCATTCCGATCAGTTCCGCCTCTGGCTGACCAGTCGACTCGCCGATCGGGACGCGCACCTCCTCCTCGGTCACCACGCCGTCGACGATGCGGAACGAGCGGAACTCGCTCTCGATCGGGCGCCCCGGTGGACACCAGCACGTAGTGCGCGCCCGGCTCGCCGGCGTAGGAGATGTCGGTGCGCGACGGGTACGCCTCGGTCGCCGTGTGCGAGTGGTAGATCACGACCGGCTCCTCGTCGCGGTCGTCCATCTCCCGCCAGACCCGGAGCTGCTCCATGGAGTCGAACCGTAGAACGTCGGCGACCTGGCTCGGCGTTGAGCATCGGGATGAACCGCTCAGGGCGGTCGCTGCCCGCCGGTCCCGCGATCACGCCGCAGGCCTCGTCCGGGTGATCGGCCCTGGCGTGCGCGACGATCTGGTCGACGAGTGCCCGCGAGATCGTCAGCATGGCCGTGATCGTAGCCGCTGGTCAGGACAGCGCCGGCACCAGGCTCTCCTGGAGGTAGGCCAGCCACTGGTACACCTGCACATACGCGAAGCGCGGATCGTCCGGCTCGATGTCCGTCGTCTGAGCCCGTCGAAGTCGTCGGTACACCCCGAGCCGGACGCCGAGCGCGAGCCGGACGTCGTTGAGCGAGCGCAGCCACGCCTCGGCCTGCTCGGAGCTGAGCCTGACCCTGCCGCCGCTGGCCGGCAGGGTGTCCAGGAGCGTCTGCGCCGCTCGACCTTGCGCCGACCGCAGCGAAGCCTCGGTGAACCGGCGGAACTCGTGCGCGGCCTCAGGGTCGCCGGTATAGGCATCGGGCAGCAGCCGGGCGAGCACCGGATCGTCGGGCAGCTCGACGTCGCTGTCGCTCAGGCCCACCATCGCCGCGAGCTCGTCAGCGACCTGATCCCTCGTCCCGTTGCCGTCGAGTCTGCGCCTCGGGCTCGACCAGCTCGACTACCTGCTCGACTAGATCCCTGATGATGGCAGCCTCGGGCCTGGCGAACCGGGCGGTCACCGCCATCGGCGGTCCGCCGGAATCCCGCCATCAGTTCCTCCGGGTCCGGATCGAAGTCCGGTGCCATCGCTCGTCACGCGTCGTGACTCACCGTCGCCCACAAGCCGTAGCCGTGCAGCGTCTCGGCGTTGCGCTCCATGGCCTCGCGGGCCCCGGCGGCGACGACAGCCTTGCCTTTGTGGTGCACATCGAGCATGAGCTTCTCAGCCTTCGGCTTGGCATACCCGAATACTCGCTGGAATACGTATGTCACGTAGTCCATGAGATTCACCGGATCATTCCAGACGATCGTCAGCCACGGCTGGTCGACAGCCGCTCGCTCGTCGGTCTCTGGTCTGGTGAGTTCTACCGGTGCGACGCTCACTCGATGCCACCTCCCTCCCCTAGTCTCCCACTGTGACAACAGGGCGCTGACCTTCGCTACCTGCTGCGGACCGGAGTAATCAACGAGGTGAAGGCAGGCCTTCAGCGTCCAGCTTCAGGTGCCTGGCCCGGGCACGACGCTGCTGGTCGACACCTACGACGTCGCCCGCGCGGTCAGGACAGCCGTCGAACTCGCCGGACCCGGCCTCGGGGGAGTCCGGATCGACAGTGGTGACCTATCCCGATGACGGTGGAGTCAGCCTGAGCCGGCGGCATTGACTCGTAGATTTCCTTGCATTCAGGACAGACCGGGAACCGGTTCGGGTCACGGGTCGGCACCCAGACCTTGCCGCAGATTGCCCGCACCGGAGTCCCGTTGACCATGCTCTCCATGATCTGGTCCTTGTCGGCGTAGTGAGCGAACCGCTCGTGGTCGCCGTCTCCGTGGGACAGACGCGGTGTCGTCTGCTGGGTTACCTCTGTCACTGGATCACCTCTGTCACGACTACCAGCTTACGCTCTGGCGGCCAGCCTAAACTCCGCGCTGCCGACTGAACTAGGGCCACGCCCAAGTCCGTGGCCACATGGTGTCGTCAGTTGAGCACCGGGTCGTCCGGGTAGGTCGCCAGGAGCGCCATCTCACCGCCCTGCCGCCGCAGCACGGCGGCGAAGAGCCGGTCGGGATCGGCGGCGAACGCGTCTTCCGGCAGGCCGTCGAGCACTAGCCAGGCTCCGGCCTCGATCTCGGCTTCGAGCTGCCCGACGCCCCAGCCCGCGTACCCGGCGAAGACGCGCAGCGAGCTGATCCCTCCGGCCAGCAACTGCGGCGGCGCGCCGAGATCGACCAGGCCGATCCGGCTCATCAGCTTCGAGCCGGACAGCGAGCGCCAGCCGATCGGCTCGTCGCTCCCCTTCGGCAGCGCAAGCGCGAGTGCGCTGTCCGGCGACACCGGTCCGCCCTGGAACAGCACCGACGGCCCGGTCACCAACTCCGTCCACGGCTCGAGCACCTGGCTGACCGGGATCTCGCTCGGACGATTCAGGACGACTCCGAGCGTGCCCTCGTCGGGATCATCCTCGACGATCAGCACGATCGTGCGCCTGAAGTTGGCGTCCCCGAGCATCGGAGTGGCCGCGAGCAGCTGGCCAGTGCGGGATTCCTCCTGCATGGGACCATGATGCTCCACCTGACGCGGCTCACGCACGCTGGGCACCTTGTCGCGAAACAGATTCAGGAAAATTTCAGCAACGCTTCAGAAGCAGCGACTCAGAACAGGAGGCTCGACAGCCGGCCTCGCGCCTTCGCCACCCTCGGATCCTTGGGCGGCAGGATGTCGAAGAGGCTGAGCAGGTGCAGCCGGGCCTTGTCCCGCTCGGCCCCGGTCGTCCGGCCGATCACGCCCAGCATCCGGTCGAACGCGGCCTCGACTTGTCCGCCGGCCAGCTCTAGATCGGCCGCGCTCGCCTGCGCCTCCGGGTCGTCTGGCCCTTCGGCCGCTGCCTTGTGCACCTTGGCCTGGTCGTAGGACTCCACCCGCCGGAGCAGCTCCACCTGGGCTAGCCAGGCCTTCGCCACGGGATGCCCTGGCTGCTCGCCGAGTACCTGCTCGAGCGCATTCGCCGCCCCGTTCAGGTCGCCCATGTCCATCGCGCTGCGCGCCGCGGCGAATTTGGGATCGCTGAGCAGCTCGTCTTCTGGGCTGAGCGGTCCCATGCCAGGTCCGCCCTGGCCCTGCACCGCCGGGTCGCCCTGACCGTCACCGGCCGGCACCGCCATCCCGAGCTGCGCGGCCACCTGGAGCACCTGACCCAGCCAGGCGCGAATCTGCGCCTCGGGCAGCACGCCAGGGAAGCCGGGCACCAGCTGCCCGTCGAGCACGGCCATCACCATCGGAATGGACTGCACCTGGAACGCGGCGGCTAGCTGCGGGTTGGCGTCGACGTCGACCTTGGCGAGGATCCAGGCGCCAGCCGCCTCGTTGGCCAGCCGCTCCAGCACCGGGCTGAGCTGCTTACACGGCTCGCACCAGTCGGCCCACAGGTCGATGATCACCGGAACCGTCTGCGACCTGGCCACGACGTCGGTGTTGAACGTCGCGTCGGTGGCCTCGATCACATACTGCGACCCGCCATCGGGCGACTCCTCCGCCTGCTGTCTGCGCTTGGCGGCGGCCTGCCTGGCACCAAGATCGATGGCACCGTGCAGTGAGAAATTACGCGGCTGCTGCATAACTCCATACGGTACCGGGGTCAGAACGCGGGTGATTCGAAGTAGGTGCCCCACTGCGCTTTCAGGGTGTCGCAGATCTCGCCCAAAGTTGCCTCAGCCAGGGCGGCGTCGATCATCGGGGGGATCATGTTGTCCCCGGAACTGGCCGCGCTGGTCAGCGCGGCCAGCGCAGTATCGACGGCGGGCTGGTCCCTGCTGGCCCGGCGCCGGGCGAGCTCGCGATTCTGGGCCACTTCGACCTCGTGGCTGACCCGCAGGATCTCGATCGGGGACTCGACGCTCTCGGTGTGGCAGTTGACGCCGACGATCTTTTTCTCGCCCTTTTCGAGTTGCTGCTGATACTTGAACGAGGCTTCGGCGATCTCGGCCATGAACCAGCCGTCTTCGATCCCCCGCAGGATGCCGCTGGTCATCGTCCCGTCCTGGCTCATCGAGCGGATCTTGGCGAAGATCTCCTCCGCCTCCGCCTCGAGCTTGTCGGTCAGCGCCTCGACATACCAGGAACCACCGAGCGGGTCGGCGACGTTCGTGACCCCGGTCTCCTCCATGATCACCTGCTGGGTGCGCAGCGCGATCTCGGCTGCTTTCTGACTCGGCAGGGCGAGCACCTCGTCGAGGGCGTTGGTGTGCAGCGAGTTCGTTCCCCCTAGAACCGCGGCGAGTGCTTCGACGGCAGTTCGCACCACATTGTTGTCCGGCTGCTGGGCGGTCAGCGACACGCCCGCGGTCTGAGTGTGGAATCGCAGCCACTGCGCCCGGTCGGTCTTGGCGCCGTAGACGTCGCGCATCCAGCGCGCCCAGATCCGGCGCGCGGCGCGGAACTTGGCGATCTCCTCGAAGAAATCGACATGCGCGTCGAAGAAGAACGACAGTCCCGGGCCGAACACTTCGATATCGAGCCCTCTGGACAGGCCGAGCTCGGCATAACCAAAACCATCGGCAAGTGTGAACGCAAGCTCCTGGGCGGCCGTCGATCCCGCTTCCCTGATGTGGTACCCCGACACTGACAACGGCTTGTAGGCCGGGATCTCGGCGGCGCAGTACTCCATCAGGTCGCCGATCAGCCGCAGATGCGGCTCTGGCGGGAACAGCCACTCTTTCTGCGCGATGTACTCCTTGAAGATGTCGGTCTGCAGCGTGCCGTCCAGCTTGGAGAGGTCCGCGCCCTGGCGCTTGGCCGCCGCCAGGTACATGCAGAAGACCGGCACGGCGGGACCGCTGATCGTCATCGACGTCGTGATGTCGGCCAGCGGAATGCCGTCGAACAGGATGTCCATGTCGGCCGCCGAGTCGATGGCGACGCCGCAGTGCCCGACCTCGCCGAGCGACTTCGGGTCGTCGGAGTCGCGGCCCATCAGCGTCGGCATGTCGAAGGCGACCGACAGGCCGCCGCCGCCGACGCGGAGCAGCATCTTGTAGCGCTCGTTGGTCTGCACGGCGTTGCCGAAGCCTGAGAACTGCCTGATCGTCCACGTGCGGCCCCGGTAGCCCGCTGGGTACAGCCCGCGCGTGAAGGGGAACTCCCCTGGCCAGCCGATCCGCTCGAAACCGGGCACGACGCTGCCCTCGGGGGGACCGTAGACGGGGTCGACGGTCACCCCGGACAGGGTGGTGAAGTCGGCGTCCCGCAGCCTGGATGAGTCGTAACGCTGCTGCCAGCGATCCCGGCCGTAGCTGCTGCCTTGCGAACTCATCAGTGACCTCCAGCGACGCTGCTCCGAGCCGAGATAGTAGGACGTCCTACTAACTTGTACCCAGTGTAAGCCGCGCTAGTGAGGGGCCAGGCGGAGGCAGTTTCCAACCATCTGCCGCTGACTGCCGTCTTCAAGGTAGGCGCGGTGCGCACCAGTACCGTCCGTGGCACCTTGCGTTGGCCCGGCCCGCGGCGAAATGTGTGGTAAAACGAATGCTGAATCTCACCAGTGAGGTGGCATCCCTCCACCCGTCGTGGCCCATGCCGTCAGTGCCGGCGGCCAGGCAAGGAAGCTCAGTGGCCAGGCTGCGTACAGGCGACCGCGAAGCGGCGGAAGAACTGTTCAATGCCTGTTATCCGCGGCTCGCCGGGTGGTGCAGGCGACTGGTCGACGACGACGAGACCGCGCACGAGATCGCCTCCGAAGCCTTCACCCGCCTGCTGTCCAGGTGGTCCAAGCTCGACAACCCGCAGAGCTACCTCTACATGATCGCGACGAACCTGATCAGGGATCACTGGCGGAAGACCAGCCGGGAGCGCCGGGCGCTGAGCACGATGTCGGCGACCTCGGCCGGGGTGGGCGAGCCCGCCTGGCACCAGTCGCAGGACGTCGACGTCCGGGCGCTGATCGAGGACCTGCCGCCCAGGCTGCGCAGCGCGTTCCTGCTGCACTACTACGCCGGCTTCGGGGTCAAGGAGGTCGCCTCGCTGCTCGGCCGGCCCGAAGGCACGGTCAAGGCCGATCTGCACCACGCGCGGGCCAAACTCAAGGCAGCCGTTGGGGATGTGCCATGAGCGAGCACTTCGATCCGATCGACGACTGGCTGAGCAGCGACGTGGAGCTGCTGCCGCCTCGCCCAGGCTCTTTCGAGCGAGTGCATCGCCGCGCCCAGCGCCGCAAGGCCGTGGTCGCCATGAGCACCGCTGCCGCGGTCGCAGCGGTCATCGTCGCGGCCGCCGTGCTGCCGCACGTCGCCTCCGCCCTGCTCCCAGGTCACGGCGGCGGCGAGGCCAACGTCGGACAGGCGACCCCGACGCAGCACGTCAGCCCGCGCCCGAGCGGCCAGCACCCGACCAAGCCGTCGCCGTCGCCGTCGCCATCGCCGTCAGGCAAGCCTTACCTGCCTGGCTCTGGCCTGTCTGTCACCGGCTCGTCCTCGCCGGCCGCCCCAGGTTTCGAGCCGACGTCGGTGACCTTCATGACCGAGAGCCAGGGAGCCGCGCTCGGCACCACCGCGTCGGGGTGTCACGCGAGGGCCTGCACGACGGTTGCCGGCACTCCCGACTACGGGCAGACCTGGACCAAGGCCGACGCGCCGCCCGCCGGCCCGCCCGACGGCGACTCAGGAGTCAGCCAGCTCAGGTTCCTCGATCCGGACCACGGCTGGGCTTACGGTCCTGAGCTCTTCTACACTCAGGACGCCGGCGCGACCTGGACGCGGGTCAAGCACCTGCCAGGCCGGGTGATCGACTTCGGCACGGTCGGCGACTCGGCCTTCGCGGTCGTCGCGTCGTGCACCGGCGGCGGTGCCAGCTTCGCGGCTGGGTGCACCAGCTTCGCTCTGTACAGCTCCGCGTTCGACACCAACGACTGGCAGCCGGTCGCCGCGCGCCAGAGCCCAGCTGCCGGTCATCCCGGGCGGGCTGCAGCTCACCCACGATTCCGCCTACCTGCTCGCGGGCGGCACGCTCTTCTCGGGTTCCCCGTCGGGCGGTGCCTGGCACTCCGTGCCGGTCAGCTCCGATCTCGTGCCCGGGTGCCTCGACGGGCGCGGCCACCACGCGGGCAGCAACGCGTCCGGGGTGCTCGCGCCAGACCCGGCCGGCCTCTTGTATCTGCTGTGCCAGCAGGTAGCGGGCGGGCGACCGGCCCTGTACCAGTCCGCCGACGGCGGCCAGACCTGGCAGCTCGCCAGCCACCCGCCGATCGCCGGGGCGGCGAGTTCCATGGCGATCGGAGCGGCTGGGGCCACCCTGGTCGTGGCGACCGACGCCGGCCTGTACTACTCCCCCGACGCCCGCACGTGGCACCGGGCGGGGCTGGGCGGCCAGGCGCCAGCGGATGGGTTCAGCTACGTCGGCATGACGAACGCGACCGAAGGAGTCGCCCTGCCCGCGGACCCGACGCTGAAGGAGATCTTCCTCACCTCCGACGGCGGCACAACCTGGCACCCAAAGCCCATCTAGCACCCAACCCGCCAGCGCCGACGCACCCACTCAGGCCGGCCGGGGCGCGGTGAGCAGTATGTCCCTCCCTGCTGCTGTTGGCAGCCCAGACTCGTGAGCAGCATGGTCCTACATACTGTCGTCCGGATGACAGCAAGTAGGACCATGGTGCTGTTGGAACCGGCTTCGGAACAGCAGCAAGTAGGGTCATGCTGCTGTCGGCTGCGAGGGTGCGGGGGTGCGGGGGTTAGCTCGCGAAGTCGCCCGCTGCGATCCTGAGCTGTTCGAGCAGGCTGAACACTGCTGCTCGCTGATCGGCGTCGTAGCCGCCCAGGCCGAACTCGGCGTCCATCAGCGTGGCCGTGGCTTCGGCGACGACCTTCCGCCCGGCCGGCGTGATCTCGGCGAGCGTGCCGCGACGATCGTCCGGGTTCGGGAGCCGGACGACGAGCTCGGCGCATTCCAGCCGGTTGATGGTGTTCGTGACGCTGGTCGGGTGGACCATGAGCCGCTCGCCGATGCGGCGGAGCGGCAGCGACCCGGTGCGGCTGAAGCTCAGCAGGACCAGCGCCTCGTAGCGGGCGAACGTCAGCCCGTAAGGCCGCAGCAGCCCGTCGAGTTCGGCGAGCAGGATCTGGTGCGCCCGCATGATCGAGGTGACCGCCGCCATGGCGCTCGGGTCTCCGAACCGGCGCTGCCAGATCGAGGCCGCGCGCTCGATCGGGTCGAACGGCAGATCCATCGGCTTACGCACAGCCACAACGTAGCTTGCCTACGAGACCTCCGGGGCTGCGGAGGCTAGGCTTCGGTCGCGGGGAGTTCAATGCACAACCAGGCGGAAGCAATCTTTGGTCCTGCCTTTGCTGGCTTGACCAGCGTCGCTGCCCGATCGCGGCGACGCTGGGCAAGCACTGCCTGCCTGGGCTAACACTGGCTGCTTGGGCTAACACTGCCTGCTTGGGCACACACGTGGCCGCGTCGAGATCGGGGGGCGATATGCGGTCCGGTCACGCCGCGATGCCTGCCGCCCCGGTCATGGCCGCAGGGGTAGGCGTCAGGGACGCGCACCGGTATGCGATCCGGCTGGCGAGCTTCAGGCTTGAGTCGCCGGCGGTCGGACACGCTGCGCTCGGAATCGTGACGCCCCGGCAGGCCGCCGGGCCGCTGGCAGGCTTGCTGACCGGGCGGATCGCCCCCGCGTACGGGCAGTTGCAGGTACTCGGTCACGACTTGCGCACGGCGTCCGGACGCGCGGCGGTCCAGTCCAGCGTCGGCACCGCGTCCCGCACCGCGCGGGTGTGGCCGACGATCACGATCCGGGGCCTGGTCGAGCGGGCGGCCAGACGCTCGGGCCAGCCCCGCTACGACCGCCGGCTACTCGTCGCCGCGATCTTGGACCGGCTTGCCCTGGTGCCCTGGGCTCAGGTCCCGCTCCGGGCCGCCCCCGGCCTCGTTGCACGGCGGGCGCGGCTCGCCGCCGCGTGCGTGCACGAGCCTGATCTGCTGGTCATCGACGGGCTCTTCGACCACCTGAACCTGCGCGACCGGCTCGCGCTCGCTGACGTGGTCCGCGACCTGAAGCGGGACATGTCGCTCGTCGCGCTCGGCGCCGACGCTGACGCGCTGCTGCTCTTTTGCGATCAGGTCGTGACCTTCGCGGACGGCCTGGTCGTAGGCGCCCAGCGGCTGCCGTCCGGCCCTGGATCGGCCCCGGACGGCAGGGCCTCAGGTGATCAGCTCACCAGCGGCCACGGTGCACCAGGTCACTTAGCTCTCTGCGCTTGATCACCTTGGACGAGCCGCCCGGTCAAGGTTACGGCCAGCGCACTCCAATGCCACTTATCGTAGGCTGCATGCATGGACTGGAATTTGTACCGTTGCGGGCGTATCGGGCATATAACTTATGCTCCCGATGAGCTGGCGATCCGGGAGTACCTGCACGTCACGGCACCGGCGGGCGAACTCTGGCGATGCCTGCGCTGCGGTACATTCGTCACCGAGGAACCGGCGAGTTCCGGTCCGGCCACCGAGGCGCCCGTGGTCAAGCGCGGCCGGGAGATCCGCAGCGAGCTGATCCTGCGGGTGTTCGCGGTCGAGCGAGTGATCAGGTTTCTGCTGTTCGGCGGCGTCGCCTTCGCCATCTGGCAGTTCGGGCACTCCAAGGAGACCATCGAGCAGGCGTTCAACCGCGACCTGCCGATCATCAAGAGCACGTTCAACCAGCTCGGGTTCAACATCAACCACTCGCACCTGCTGATCGAGTTCCGCAAGGCGCTGCACTTCAGCCAGGGCACCCTCACGCTGATCGCGATCGGAGTCGCGCTGTTCGCGATCGTCGAGCTCATCGAGGGCGTCGGCCTGTGGCTGTCCAAGCGCTGGGGCGAGTACTTCGCCATGGTCGTGACCTCGCTCGGGCTGCCCTATGAGATCTACGACCTCACGCTAACGGTGACCTGGACCAAGGTCTTGCTGTTCCTCATCAACCTCGCGCTCGTCGCCTACCTGATCATCACCAAGCGGCTGCTCGGTGCCCGGGGCGGGGCCAAGGCATACGAAGCCTCGCTGCGCAGCGACTCCCTGTTCGACGAGATCTCCCAGGAAGCCGAGGCCGACAGCGACGAGACCGCCGAGTCCGAGGCCGACGCCGCCGCCGAAGCCGAGGCCAAGGCCCAGACGTCAGCGAGTTAGCGCGGCTGGCCAGCGGCTAGCGTGGGCGGGTGATCCTGAATCGCTTGCTGGGCGGGCTGCTGGATGATGCCTCGCTGTTTCCCCCGGCCAGTTTGAAGATGTCGGCCGCTCTGACTGGGCATGCGAAGCATCTGGCGGCCTGGTATCGGGGGCTGTGCGGGGTGTTCGTCTGCGCTGAGACTCGGCTCCCCGAGCTGCGGACCCTGCTGACCGCGACGGGCGCTCCGTCGATCGAGATCTCGCTGGTCGTCACCGGCGGAGCCGGGGCGGTGCACGACGCGCTCGACGCGGTGGCGGCCGACCCGAGGATCAGGCTGCGCGCCGTGGAGGTCCCGGCCAGCAAGGACAGCGACCCGTTCGACGCGGTCGCGGCGGTTGCCCGGGCCCTGGACGAGGTGCCACTGGCGGCGGCAGCCGCCTACATCGAGTACCCGGTGCAGGCAGTCGCTGACCCGGCCACGGCCGGGCCGCTGCTCGCCATCGCGGACGACCGCGGCTACCGTCCCAAGCTGCGCACCGGCGGAGTCACCGCCGAGGCGTTCCCTGACGAGGCCATGCTGGCCGACTGCCTGGCGGCGATCACCGAACGCCGGGTTCCGTTCAAGTGCACCGCCGGACTGCATCACGCCGTGCGGCACACCGCGACCGACACCGGATTCGAGCACCATGGCTTCCTCAACGTGCTGCTCGCGACGGAGGCGGCTAGCCGGGCGGCACCGGCCTCGGAGATCATCAGGCTGCTCGCGGAGCGAGATGCCTCGACGGTGGCGGCCGCGATCGGCGCCCTCGATGAGAACGCTGCAGACGAGGTTCGTGCCTGCATCACCGCGTTCGGAACGTGCAGCATTAACGAGCCCGTCAGCGATCTGATCGCGCTCGGTCTGCTGAGCCCGCCGGACTCTGCCAAAATTCAGTGACTCTCTGTGGTGTTCCAGTGATCCGGGCTCGAGTAAGTGGAGGTTCGCGATGGCGTTGCCCGTCCCCTGCGACTGGCTAGGGGTAGCTGACGGCCACCCGTTCGGGCTGCAGACCTTGCCCTACGGGTCGTTCAGCAACTCCCATCATCCGGCCCGGCGCCGGGTCGGGGTAGCCATCGGCGACAAGGTCCTCGATCTCAGCAGCGCGGTCGAGCGCCTGGTGCCGGGGCGCGCGGGCGACTTCAGCGAGGGCAACCTGAACCGGTTCCTCGCGGCGGGCGACTCCGCGTGGGCGCAGGTCAGAGCCGACCTGGTCGCCTGGCTCAGCCAGGACCACTTCCGGGAGGCGCTGGAGGACCTCGTCGTGCCGGCGGAGGGCGTGCTGATGCACCTGCCGTTCGCCGTGGCCGATTACGTGGACTTTTACGCCTCGGAGCAGCACGCGACCAACGTCGGGCGGATCTTCCGGCCTGACGGAGAGGCGCTGCAGCCGAACTGGCGTCACCTCCCGGTCGGTTACCACGGCCGGGCCGGGACCGTGGTCGTCTCCGGTACTCCGATCCGCAGGCCATGCGGGCAGTACAAGCCGGCCGCCGCGCCCGATCCGCTGTTCGGGGCGTGCCGTCGGCTGGACTTCGAGGCGGAACTTGGCTTTGTGGTGGGGGTCGAGAGCGTGACCGGCGAGCGGGTGCCCGCAGCCCGGTTCGCTGAGCACGTCTTCGGCGTGTGCCTGGTGAACGACTGGTCGGCGCGGGACATCCAGGGCTGGGAATCGGCTCCGCTCGGGCCGTTCCTCGGAAAATCCTTTGGTACAACGATCTCGCCGTGGATAGTGCCGCTGGCTGCCTTGACCGCCGCGCGGGTCCGGCCCCCGAGCCTGGATACGGCGCTGCTCGCCTACCTCGCGGAGTCGGGCGAGTGGGGGCTGGACATCGATTTCGAGGTGCGGATCAACGGTCAGGTCGTAAGCCGGCCGCCGTACTCGACGATGTTCTGGAGCCCCGCGCAGATGCTCGCCCATCTGACGGTGAACGGAGCTTCGCTCCGCACCGGGGACCTGTTCGCCTCTGGAACGGTGAGCGGGCCGTCGGCCGATCAGTTCGGGTCGCTGATCGAACTGGCGTGGGCTGGGCGCAAGCCGCTTGAGCTTCCCGACGGGAGCACCCGCAGCTGGCTGGAGGACGGTGACGAGGTAGTGATCACCGCCACGGCGGCTGGTCCCGACGGCCTCCGGGTCGGATTCGGCGACGCGCACGGGCAGATCATGCCCGCCTGGACCCCGGAGCCGCGGCTGCCGTAATGGCGGCCGGGCGCGGTCCTTCGGGCGCGGGTCCTTCGGGCGCAGCCGGGGGTCGACAGTATGGCGCTACTTACTGCTGTTGGTGGCCGTATCTCAACAGCAGCATGGTCCTACGTACCGTCGTCCTGACACAATGCCACTTAGCCTATTTTGATCAAGCTTGCGACCTGCGCGTTTGCGTGACCCCGGCAGACCCGGCCAGCCAGCGCCTCCGGTTCCTGCCCGCACCTGTCCGCGCCGGCCAGCAGCACCCCCGGCAGGCATGTTTCCCCCGGTCATGCGGCGGCGGAGCTGAGCACGCCGCAGGCGCCGATCCCTGCCAGAGCAGGACCGGGGCTGCCCGGCACCAGCCCGCCGCAGGAGGATTCCCGGTCTTACGAGGAGGGTTTCCGCACGCAGGAGACTTACAGGCACTATCACGCGGTCAACTCTCCCCGACGCGGAACGCCTCCCCCAGGAACCCGAGAACTCTCCCCGACGCGGAAAACCTCCCCATCCGAACCGAAAATCCTCCTGGGCCAGCCCGGAAACCCTCCACCCAGCGAGAACCCTCCCGACAGCACCCGAAAACCCTCCCCCACACAACGACCCGCCCCCGCACCCGCCCCAGGGCTCCCCTAAACCGCGCCATCGCGACTCAAGATCAACCTAAGCCAAGCGGAATTGAGTCAGGACGACGTCCTGACAGCAGCAAGTAGCACCAAACTGCTGTCGGGATCGGGCTGGTGACAGCATCGTGGCCCGTCCTGCTGCTGTTGTGACGGGCTGGTCCAGATCGGGCCTGCCATCCGGTGATCGCAGACTACGATGACGAATACGCGTCCAACTGGGGAGAAGGGGCCATGTCGGGGCAGCATGAGCAGTGGGACGAGCTGGAGCAGTTCGACCAGCTTGACCCACGCGACAGCACCCTCGACTTCTCCAGCCTGGTCGAGCGGATGCCCCAGCAGCCACGGCAGGAAGGCAGTCGGCGCATCCCGCAGGAAGCTGACTGGAACGGCCGCGCCGCTAGTCGCGAGCCGAGGCCGTCGGGCAATGGCGCGAGTCACTACGGAGTTAACGGCGGGCCTGACCGTAGTTCTGAGCTGAACGGCACCGACCAGCGGAATGGCGATCGGTGGGACGACCGGCGGCCGCCCGGCGAGCGGCCGCCCGGCGAGCGGGCGAACGGAAGCCGGTCAGCCGCCGAGCGGCCACCAGCAGAACCGCCGCCCGGCGAGCGGTGGGGCGGCGACCGGCCCCGCAATGATCGGCCCGGCAGTGACCGGCCCGGCAGTGACCGGCCCGGAAGTGATCGACCTGGTACAGATCGACCGGGCAGTGATCGATCCGGTCGCTGGCCCGACAGTGCCCGGCCGAATGGCGATCGACCGGGGGTCACGCAGCCGAATGGACGCCGGCCCGACGGCGATGATCGCTGGAGCGGACGCGACCAATGGGGCAACGACAGTTGGAGCCGCCCAGCCGGTCGGGACGGTACCAGCCGGGACGGCAACGGTCGGGACGGCGGCACGGCGCAGGAACCTGGCCGGGGCTCGTATTCAGCGAGTGGCCCTCCGAGCGACCGCCCAAGAGCTGAACGGGGTCGACACGCGAGCGCGCCCCCGCGCCCCCATCAGCCTTCCGCCGTCGGCCAGGACTCGCAGTCGACTGCCCCGCACGAGCAGCACAGCCGACCTTACGATTTCGACAGCCCGCCGGCCCCGAGGCATGCTCCTGCGCGCCCGGAGGTCAGCGGTTACCCTGGCGGGTCCCGGTATGCGGACCCGACCATTCCGGCTCCGCCGCGAGCGGCACCGTCGATGTTCACCCCCGCGCGTCCGGTGCCAGAACGGCTGTCGCCCGGCGGTCTCACTCCCCCGCCGCCAGGTCCAGACGCACTCGCACCCAATTCGCCGCGCCGAGCGGATCAGCCCGGCCTGGGGAATCGACTCGAGCAAGCGCCGCCCGCGTCTGACGGGCCGGCGGCGTCGGTCGCCCAGTCCGACCCGGCGATGCACTCGGATCCGCTATCCCCGTCGCAGTCGTGGCCGTCGACCGACCCGGTTAGATCGAGCGCCGAGCCAGACGGATTCTGGCAAGTGGAGCCCGGCGGTCCGAGGCCCGGGTTCACCCCTGAGGTCAGCGCCGCGCCCGGATCCGCCTTGCCCGGCTCAGCAGTCCTCGGTTCCGGCCCGGCCGCCGTCCAGGGACCGTCTGCCAGGCCGACATCACCTGGCGCGCCGGGGCCAACCGGAGTTGCGGTCAGACCAGAACCTGTTGGGGCACCGGGACCAGCCGCACCCGGACCAGCCGAGGCACCACGCACGGCCGGCGCCCAAGAGCCGATAGCCGCACCCGCTGCAACTGCCCCACTGGAAGCAGCCCCGGTGCCGGCATCGCTGAACCCGCATGGACCACCTGCAGCGCCTGGTTTCGCGGGTGTCGCACCGGAGTTCGCCGACGCACTTGGACAGCCGGCCGTACCCGCGTACGTCCCGCCCGAGTTGGCAGTCGCTTCGGAGCCACCGGTCGTCTACGAGCCCGTTATCGCACCGGAGGCGACTGCCGCGCCCGATGCCGGGTACGCGCCCGCCGCAGTCCAGCCCGGAGCGCTGTTCGCGCCAGGCACCGCGCCCGAGCCCGAACCGGGAAGGTCGACGGGCGCGGGTGAGTTGGCTGGCGCAGGTGGGTTGACTGGCGCAGGTGGGTTGACTGGCGCAGGTGAGTTGGCTGGCGCGGGTGAGCGGCCCGTCGACCTGGGGTCAGACCCCCCGGCTGGGCCGACGGCCGGAGCAGCTTGGCTAAGCTCTGCCGGGTCGCCTGCTACCACCGAAACCAGGACGGCCGAGTTCATGGCCGTCGCGCCCTCGCCGACTGCCGAACCCGCGGCGGCTACCTCCGGATTTGTTGCCGAGCCAGCGGCGGTTGCGCCCCTACCTACGACCCAGCCCACCACTACCCAGCCCACGACGGTCGCGACCGATCCGGTCGTCACAGATTCGGTCGCTGAGCCCGTCGTCGCTACATCTGCACCTGCCGCTCAGACACCCACGACTGCCCCTCGCCCGAGCGCCGAGCCGACGGCGGCAGTCGCGAGCGTGCCCCTTGCCGGATCTGCGGCTCCGGCCGAGCCGCCTGTCCCGACCGACGCTCTGGACAGCGGTCCAGCGCCGCGCGCCGACATCGCCGAGGCTGATCAGGTAACTGTGCCTGATGCCGTTGCGGCCGCGAGAGGCGCTTCGGCTGAGGCAGGCGCCTCGGCTGAGGCAGGCGCCTCGGCTGAGGCAGGCGCCTCGTCAGCCATGCCGGTCGGCGCACCGCCGACCATCGTCGCCGGACCAGCACCCAGCGCGCCTCCACAGCAGCCGGTGGCTGCTCCCCCGCCGGTGCCGACCGAGCCGCCGGTGCCCGGGTCACTTGCTGACCTGCGGCGACGCCTCGAACTCTTGCCGTTCGGCCACCCGTCGTCGCCCTATCACGTCGACGGCGAGCGTAAGCCGCCGCCGCACCGGCTGAAGCACCTGGAACTGGCGCCGAAGGCACCGAACAGGTTCTCCGCCGCAGCAGGCCCGGCCAGTTCGATGACCTGGTCGACCTTGCCCGGTACGGACGACGAGGGCTGGCCCGAGATGCCGGTCGCACCGGCCCTCGAGGCAGACACTAACGCGGCGGGACCTACCGAGGCGGGCACTAACGCGACGGGCACTAACGAGCCTCCTGACGGCGAACTGGCCGACGCCGAAGCCGCTCAGCCGAGTGGCCAGCAGGCGGCTCCCGCCGCGCCTCGGATGGAAGTCGACGGCTCGTGGAGCTGGGGGTCGGCGAGGCTCACCGCAGATCAGGTGCGGGTCGCCGAGGACGCGTACGACAGGTTCCGCGCGGCGGAGGGGCGCAGCCTGTTCGGTGGCTACGGAAGCGCCGGGCTCACGACCGCGATGCGCCGGATCGCTGGCGAGCTAGAGTTCGGTAGCCTCGCGCCCAGTTTGGAGGAAAGCTCCCTCATCGAGCTCGATGTCTTCAGAGCCAGGTTCGCCGACCTGCTGGTCCGCTACCCAGACCGGTCGATGGACCGACTGGCCCGGCGCGTGCCAGCGGCAATCTCCTATTCCTTCGTGTTCGACCAGGAGCGCTACGCGGCGGGGATCTGGACGGTCCAGGACGTGTTCACGGCGAACGGGTTCCACCTGCTCGCCCGCCGCAACGACTGGGGCAGCACGTCCAACCGGTGTGTCTCCACCATGTGGCACGACCCAGCAAACGATCTGCCATTCCAGGTGCAGTTCCACACGACGGCCAGTCTCGAGGCACAGGAACTCGCCAAGACCTCAGCCTCGCTGATCAACGACCCGCGCCTTCCGGAAACTGAGGCCGCCCACCTACGGTCGGACCTGGCGGCAGCCTGGGATGCGGTTCCAGAGCCGCCAGGCAACGACGAGATCAGCGACTACCGAGGTGCAGCGGACGGCGCAACGCCCCGATAGCGGTTGGGTGCCAGGCGATCAGCCAGTCTGGGAGTTGTCTGCGTTCCGGCCGACAATCTGGTCGAAATACTCCTTGATCAGCATTCGCTGACGATCGCTAACCTGCTGGAAATGCTGGTCGAGCGCGTCCTCGCCGATGGCTTCAGCGGTCAGGTACAGATCCTTGATCTGATCGAGCTTGGCTGCGCCAGCCCCCTCGGCCTCACCCTGCTCGGGTTGAGCGGACAGCCCGGGAGACTCTGGCTCGGACGACGGCGCACGATCCGGAGGCTCGAACGGGTCACGGAATCGAGGGCCGTCGTCGTCGTCAGCAGCGGCAGCAGCGGCAGCGACAGCGGCAAGCAACTCGTCCGAGATCACCGGCAGCGGTGCCGTGTCGTCGTCCGGCTGCACCTGCGTCGCGTCGCCGACCGTCGCGATGACTGGATTGCCCACCCCAGCCAATTCGGAAGCGGGCGGCATCAGACTGTCCTGACCAGGCTCGGACCTTGCCGGCTGAACGGCCGCTGGTTCCGCTGCGGCTGGCATGGCGAATGGCGCCCGCCGAGGCGGTATCGGCGGGGTTTGCCGATCCTCGGTCATCGGCTGGCTGGCCGACACCGGGTCGGCCGCTGGCAGCGGGAACGACGGCGGTTGTACCGACTCCACCGGGTCGACGGCCGGAGGTGGCTTGACCGCGCCGGTCGGGCTCGCCACGTCCGGAACCTGATCGGCGGCCGCCGGCGGCAACGCTGCCGGCGGACCAGGCGGACGGACCCGTGGCGCGGGTGCCTCGTCGCGCTGGCCAGCCTGCTGCTGCGGGTCGGCGATCCCAGGTGGTCTGGTCGTCTGCCCAGCGCGGTCATCGGCTGGCAGCACTTCTCCAGGCCAGACCGTAGCGCCTTGCGGGAACCCGCGATGAGCGTCGGGTCCGGCGACACCGGGCCCCGGATAGGTACCCGGCGGGTAGGCGCCATGGGGGTAGACACCGGGCGGGTAAACACCCGGCGGATAGACCGCATTGGGGTACGCGCCCTGCGGGTAGTCGGGCCCTGGGTAGCCCTGTGGCGGGACGAAGCCTGGCGGATAGGCGCCGTTCGCAAACGCGCCTGGCGGGTAGCCGCCCTGCGGATAGCCGGGCGGAACCGGACCAGGCGCATAGGCACCCGGCTGGAATGCCCCCGGCGGGAACTGGCCCGGCGGGAACTGGCCCGGCGGGTACGCGCCTGGCGGGTACGGACCCTGCGGATACGCTCCCGGCGGATACGGCCCCGACGGGTTCGCCCCCTGCGGGTACGGACCCTGCGGAGGCACGCCTCGCGGAGGCACGCCCTGCGGAGGCACGCCCTGCGGAGGCACGCCCTGCGGAGGCACACCCTGCGGAGGCACACCCTGCTGAGGCATGCCGTGCGGGTGCTGGGCCTGCGGGTAGGCGCCGGGCGGGTACTGGTCGGCTGGATACGCGCCGTCCTGCGGGTAAGCAGGCTGCTGATAGCCGTTGCCCGGGTACTGGTCGGCCTGGTAGTCGGCCCGGAAGGTACCTGGCACGTAACCATCGCCCGGATACTGCGCCGGGTGGTAGCCAGGCGGGTACTGCGCCTGCTGCGGGTAGCCGTACTCCGGGGACTGCGGCGATCTTGGTGCGCGATCCGCTTGCTGCCAGTGCGCTCCGTTCGGTCCGTAACCCTGGTCGCTGAGGTCGGTACGGAGCGGCCTGCCGTTCCCGGCGTGATACCCCTCCCCTGAGTGGAACGCATCGCTGTCCGCGCGGTAGCCGCCATGCTGATAGCCGGTGACGTGCACGTCGGGTGCGGGACCGTGGCCCTGGCCTCCGTTCGGCCGGAAGCCGTCCGGCCTCGGACCGGTGTAGAACGCGTCACCGGGGCCGGCTGGCCCGCCTTGAGCTGAGCCATTCCCCGGCTGATAGCCATTGGCGTCGTAGCCGTCTGGACCACGGCGGTCCGAGCCGAATCGGTCAGCGCCGTACTGCTCCGGCCCGGGCCGGGCCGCACCGTAGCGGGCTGGACCGTGCGCGTCCTGACCATAGCCGTCGCGTCCGCCAGGACGGACGTCGCCGGGATACTCTCGACCAACTCGGTCTCGTCCGGGCGGGCCGTAGCCGTTGCCTGGAGCAGGCCGACCCCCAGGACCGCGCCGGTCGTCGGCCAACCCGTCGCGCCCCCGAGGCGGCCCGTAACGGTCAGCTGGCTCGAAGCCTCCTGAGCTGGGGTCACCTGGACCGTCGAACCGCTCACGGCCGTCTTGATCGCCGACGCCTGGCCCGAAGTGGCCGTTCGGCCGCTGACCCTGACCTCGATGCTGCGGGTCGCCCTGCGGGTAGCGGTCACCGCGACCGTCTGGGCGATCCTGCTGAAACTCAGCTGCCGTCGGTCGATATCCGTCCTGCTGGCGCGGATCCTGGCCGGCGTCCTGCCACTGCTGCCGCGGGTCGTGCGGCGGCCGCCGATCCGAGTCGTGACCCGGAGGCGGAACCGGCCGACCTACGACCGGATCCATAGAGCGCAACAGGCGACGGCGGTCGTCGGGGCGGATCTCGGGATGCCAGCCTCGCCGTTCCGGGCCAAACTCAGGCAGCGGCTCACGCCCCGACCAGACCCGGTGCACGGTCGGCTCTTCGCCCTGCTGCCCGCCGGACCACGGCCCTTCAGGCTGGCGCTGCGGCTCGTGCGGACGCTGAGGCTCGGACTGGCGCTGAGGCTCGGACTGACGCTGAGGCTCGTGCTGACGCTGAGGCTCGTGCTGACGCTGAGGTTCAGGCTGACGCTGAGGTTCAGGCTGACGAGGCTGCTCCGAGGCCCGCGGCGGCCCGGGCTGGCGCGGCGGCCCGGACTGCCACTGCGGCTCCGGCTGGCGCTGCGGCTCCGGCTGCCACTGCGCCTCGGGCTGCCACTGCGGCCCCGGCTGGCGCTGTGACTCCGGCTGGCGCTGCGGCTCCGGCTGGCGCTGCGGCTCCGGCTGGCGCTGCGGCTCGGGCTGGCGCAGCGGCTCGGACGGCCGCTGGGACGCGGGCTTAGGCCACACCGGCTTGCCCGAGTCAGCCGGCCGCTTAGGCGCAGGCCCGGGCCATACTTGCTGATTCTGACTCTGATTCTGTGCTCGCGGCTCGCGACGCGGCAGCGGCCCGCCCTGCTGCTGCGGCTCGTAGCGCGGCTGCCTGGGAGGCTCTTGACGCGACGGCGGTTGCTGGGGCGGCGGCTCCGGGCGGTACTGCGGCTCCGGACGATGCTGCGGCGGAGGCGATTCTCGCCTGGTCTGATCCGGCTGCGACGCGGAGCGATCGGAGCCCTTGGAGACCACTGGCCTGATCGACTGCACCGAGCGGAATGGGGTCATCCATTGATCGGTGTCGCTGCCGCCATTCCCGTCGGCCGATGCTGGCATCTCACCGGGCCGTGACTCATAAAACGACTGGGCATCGTCGTGCGGCTCGTCCTGCCCTGACTTACGCCGGCCTTTGCGCGCCCCGGCCATAATTAGACGAACCCCCCGTCCGTGGAGCAGCCACACCGAACCGGCAAGGCAGCCCGCACCGACAAGACCTGTACCTCCGCGTCGCTAGCTGCCGCCACCGTCCGCGACCTTGCCGTTACGCCGCGCAGCCACGGCCGCATGACCGACCCTTGCAGGCTAGCCGACCAGCCTGAGTCAACCGTCTAACGATGACATGCGGCTCAGCCCCTCGCAACCGATCCGGGCTGAGGGTGGCCGGACCGTGATCCAGGGGATCAATGAGTAAGCAGGGACTGCTGAGACGAGAGACACAATATCGACCTAATCGGCCTGACCTGCGGTTCGACAGTCAGCTAACGTTGTCCGCATATCCACACCGTGCCATCACTTTGGGCCACTTAGGCGGCCGATCCGAAATACCGGAGGTAACCATGACGAACCAGGTTAAGTACGTCCTCGGTGAGTCGGAGATGCCGCGACAGTGGTACAACATCATCCCCGACCTTCCCGCGCCTCCGCCTCCGCCGCTGCACCCTGGAACCAGGGAGCCGGTGGGACCTGACGCGCTGGCGCCGCTCTTCCCGATGGCTCTGATCATGCAGGAAGTCTCGGGCGACCGGCACATCGAGATTCCCGAGCCAGTGCTCGACGTCTACCGCCTCTGGAGGCCGACGCCGCTGTTCCGGGCCCGGCGGCTTGAGAAGGATCTCGGCACCCCGGCGAAGATCTACTACAAGTACGAGGGAGTCAGCCCGGCCGGCTCGCACAAGCCCAACACCGCCGTACCGCAGGCTTACTACAACGCCCAGGAGGGCATCAGGAAGCTCACGACGGAGACCGGCGCCGGTCAGTGGGGTTCGGCCCTGTCGTTCGCCTGCGCCCAGTTCGGCATCGACCTAGAGGTCTGGATGGTGCGGTCGTCCTACGACCAGAAGCCGTACCGCAAGATCCTGATGGAGACCTACGGCGCGACCGTCCACGCGAGCCCGTCGAACGAGACGAACTCGGGCCGCGCCATCCTGGCGGCCAACCCCAACTCGACCGGCAGCCTCGGCATCGCGATCAGCGAGGCCGTCGAGAAGGCGGCGACCAACGACGACACCAGGTACTCGCTCGGCAGCGTGCTCAACCACGTGCTCATGCACCAGACCGTGATCGGCGAGGAAGCGATCAAGCAGCTCGCTGAGGCAGGCGATACTCCCGACTTGATCGTGGGCTGCACGGGCGGGGGGTCGAATTTCGGCGGGCTGGTGTTCCCGTTCTTGCGGGAGAAGCTGGCGGGCCGGATGAACCCCGTGATCCGGGCGGTCGAGCCGGCCGCGTGCCCGTCCTTTACCAAGGGCCGCTACGCGTACGATTTCGGCGACACGGCCGGCCTCACGCCATTGCTGAAAATGCACACGCTCGGCCACGACTTCATTCCGGACCCGATTCATGCGGGGGGATTGCGTTACCACGGAATGTCGCCTTTGCTCTCGCATATCTACGAGCTCGGGCTCATCGAGGCCGTGGCCAAGCCGCAATCAGAGTGTTTCGCGGCCGGCCTGCGCTTCGCGCGCACCGAGGGCATCATCCCGGCGCCGGAGCCGACGCACGCGGTCGCCGCGTGCATCGAGGAAGCGCTGCGCTGCAAGGAAACCGGCGAGGAGAAGGTCATCCTGACCGCGCTGTGCGGGCACGGGTTCCTGGACCTGCAGGCGTACGGTGACTACCTGTCCGGGCAGATGCAGGACCTGGCGCTGTCCGACGCGGCGCTGGAGGAAGCGCTGGCCGGGTTGCCGGCCGGGGTCTGAGCGCGGCTTTCGAGGCTGAGGCAAAGCCGGATACGGGACGCCGTGTCCGGCTTTTGCTATTCCGCAGCGTGGTCGGCTGGCTACGATGCTCGCGTGACCCTAGATCCAGATAACTTTGGCGGCTTCGACGGCATCCTGGACATGTTCGGCGGCGCGCGTGCTCTTGTGCCAGCCGGGGTGGACGACTGCAACACGTCGGCGCCGTTCCTGTACTTGATGATGACGACCTTCGCCCCGGGGCTGAGTGGTGAGAAGGCCGTGCTGAGCTACGTGCACCAGGATCCGGAGTTCCACCGGCAGATTCAGCAGCTGACCACGGCGGTCAGTGCGGCCGGAGTCAGGGTTCGCGACTCGGGACTTCTCAAGAGCGACTTCGACGAGAACCTCAAGGTGTACTCGCCCGAGGAAATCTGGATCTTCGACCTGGCCGTGGACGTGATCGCGATGCTGGGCTGCGTGGACGGCCTGTCGGACAGCAGCCTCGCGCGGTTCAAGAGCAACCTGCGGTCGCTGGACGCCGAGGTGACCGCGCATGCCTGGAAGCACGGGCTCAAGAAGGCGGGCACCGGCCCGGCGCAGTTCCAGCAACTGCGGGCGCGGGTGCCGCATCATCGGCCGAATCCGGCCCGGTACTAGCGGGAATGAAGGGCTTGACCTTTTGATCAGAACTGAACGACTGATCCTGCGCGACTGGCGGGAGTCCGATACGGCACCGTGGGCAGCGATGAACGCCGATCCCGAGGTTCGGCAGTTTCTCGGACCACCGCTGACCTCCGAGCAGGCAGCGGCGTGGGCGATAAATTACCAGGATGATCTGGACAGGTATGGCTACGGCTACTGGGCGCTCGAGGTGCGCGCAACGGGCGAGTTCATCGGGTTCGCCGGGCTGGCCGAGGTCGACGAGGAAATGCCCTATGCGGGGATTGGAGTCGGGGTCGACTGCGGGCCAGGCGCTGGCGTCGACATCGCGTGGCGGCTGACCCGCTCGGCGTGGGGGCGCGGGTACGCGACCGAGGCTGGGCTGGCGGTGCTGGGGTTCGGGTTCGGGGAACTGAGACTGCCGGAAATCGTCTCCGTGACCATGGCGCGCAACGTGCGGTCGCAGGCGGTAATGCAGCGGATCGGCATGACGACCGATCCGAGCTGGGACTTCGATGACCCCGATGTCGAAGATCTGTCGCTGCGACGACACGTGGTGTACCGGCGGCTGCGCGGCGCCTGGAGTTGAGTGCGTGCCGCAGCCCTCATGCGCGCAGCGATGGCTCGCGTCAAAGCTGCCATATCGAGAGCAGCTTTCACGTTCCAGCCACGATCCATACGCAACTTTAAGTCGGAAGATGGTCTGCGAAAATACCGACGAACACCTTCGGGCCGAAGGAGCCGCCAAACGCGAAGTGGATGCGATTGCGATGCGGCTCGATCTTCGTGTGCCACTCACAACGTATGAATTCCTCGCCGTGCTGCACATCTCGAGTTCTCATGGCATGCTGATTTCTATGCGTGTTCGGGCTCTCCGGTGAGATGTCTGGGCACCCGAGCGGAGCTAGCAAAGACTCCACTTCGCGAGCTATGCCGTTAGCCTCCTTATATGCTTCGATGAAATGATCGTTAAGCACGGAGAGATGCCTAACCACTGGCGATCGAAGGTTCTGGTAAATACCGTCAAAACGGCGAAAACTTAGATCGCGATGCAAGATCAGATCTGGAAAAGCTCGACTCGCCAGTACGAAGAAATCCCCTTCGGCCGTATCTTCAAGCTCATAAAGACTCCGCCAGAACGCCGTTAGTTCTGAAGCCGCAGCGAAAAAGAAGATCTCAGCCTGGCCCAACTCACTGGACGCGGTTACGAATCCGCGCCGAGCGCATGGTCCGAAAACAAGACATCCCACACCGTGGCGTTTAAGGGCGAGCGCAAGAGCGAACGACACCGACAAGGCCATAACCGGCTCAGCGCCGTCAAGTGCCACGTCCGTGCCTGATGGTATCGAGTCGTCCCAGTCGGGACACTTTGACATAAGTCCGAAGAAGCGGTTCTTGGTATCGCGGTCAATGCCCTCGCCGTAGGCTCCCGCTAAGTACTCGTAGAGCTCCAACCCGTCAACGCATGTCACGAATTCGATCATGGGAGGTTTCCACGTGGCGATACCTTCTTCACGCAGCTCCCAAACCGCCTCGTTAAAGTCGTTTAGATGCTCGTCAATCACGGCAGTTCCGAGCCCGTGAAAGTCAAAGCTGGTTTCGTCGATCACCACGCGAACGACATTAGACTCATCTGGCTCAGTCGGCTTGACGCTTAGCACGAGCGAGCCTCCCTAGATCCTCTTCAATCTGATCGAAGAAACCCTTCGGCCAAATACTCATGCCACCCCGTCCAGTAAGTTCTATCACAGTCGGAGGCTCTCCGGCGCGGCCATCGAAGAAGTGCACGATTATCGCCTCAGACGCGATAGCATGATCCTCCGCTGACGCCAGTCTGATGCCATTGATAATATGATCGCTATGCGTCTCGACGATGACCTGCGCACCACTGCATGCAACCTGAGCGAGGAAACGGCCAAGTCTCGACTGAGCTGCCGGATGCAAATGCGCCTCTGGATTCTCCACCACAAGGAGTCCAGTAGCGGGAACCAGAAGGCCAGCGACGATGATCGGCAGAGCGTAAGAAAACCCGAATCCCATGTTGGCGGGTCGTATGAACTCACTTAGCAAAGTCTGCTGCTGGATTGCTTCGGGTTCCTGGAAACGGATCATACTAGAAGTGACTCCGACTGGCCATTGCGCGCTAATCCGAATAGGTCGAATGATCGTCGACGCCCAGTTCTCCACCTGAGTTCGCAGCGTCGTAACGCCGTGATCGGCTGTCAGCGAATGACGTAGAGCGGAACGCACTTCGTCCGTTTCGTGCATCGCGAGTGCCTGGGCGGTGTACTCACCGCGCACGCCTACGCCGACCAGACTGGCCTCTTCGGCGGTGACGTCGAGTTGGTCCCGCGGGCCAAGTCGCTCTGCGTTGAGATATGTAAAAGCCGTGCCCCTCGCCGTCAGCACATCCGGAGCACCCTCTTGCGCCCGCCTCACTGGCAAGGTGAGACTTCTCTCGTACGGCACGTTCAGTGCATACCTATAGTTGTCTGCCGACTCACCGACGAGGATCTCGATTTCAGGTGGATCGGCATCTGGATGTAGCACGTCATGAGCCTCGCCTAGTTCAAGTCCATAAGGCCCATTGAGCTTGATGACATTGACTTCCCTGTTCTCGGCGGCCTGTCGAGCCAGCAGGATGGCTTGCAGGATGGTGCTCTTACCCGCGCCGTTAATGCCGGTAAGTATCGTCAGCGGTCGGAACTCGAGATCGATCGCCGCGAAGCACTTGAAGTTGCGGATTCCGAGCCTGGTGATCATAGTCCATCTCTTGCCGCTTGCTCGGCTGCGTCGAATCTGAGCTTTACCTTCGCGATGCCGCCCGTACTGGAGGTAATAGCGTCATTGTACTCACGACTATTCGTCATCAAATTACGCGCACGTTCGACTATTGCCTCCTTCCGGTGCATCAGATCATTTTCGCGATACTGTCCCAGCGCATAGGACCAACTCTCGAACAGTGGGCGATTAATAGGGAGCAGTCGGGTGACCCCGAACGGCCACTTTCGGAAAGCGTTGTTTCCGAAAACGGTATAGCAATTCAGCATTGCCGAGCAAAATTTCTGATATAGGGTCTCCAGTTCCGAGTCGGTAATCTGCTCTGGGTCATCAAGCATCAAGGTCGCAATCTCAAGGAAGACATCCATTGACCCTCGACCTCGGCCGGCGTATCCTTCTACCCCTAGCTTCGAGAACGCGCAATACCTTAGGACCACTTCACGATCATCCATGCGAATGTGATCACGCAGGCTGCCGCCGGTGGCCTGAATGAACTCTTCGCTATGCGCACACCGCTTGAGAAAGTTCCGGCTGCGTTCCTTGCTCATACAATGGCGAATCTCCTGGCCATTGAGCGGAGTTCCTCCTGTATTGATTCGCTTAAAGATGTCGTATTTTACTCCCGGTGGCGTCGTCGGATCAATCACATGCACGACGATCTGAGCATTGTGGATCCTGCGCTGCAACGCGGGGCTGAGCTCACCGAAGCGCTTACGATCCTCGTTGACCAGATATTCAAGTCCTGACAGCGCAAAGCCGACCGGCTCGCCGCGCACGTAACTTCGCACAGTCGATAGGCGCTGCAATCCGTCGACAACCCGCATCATGCCGTTGGCGTCCTCGGCGAAATAGAATGCAGGCAAAGGAATCTGAAGCAAGATCGACTCTATCAGCCTCGACTTCTGACCTGGCTTCCACACCGTGTTTCGCTGAAAATCAGGGGCAAGTTCGAGATCGCCATCATCGATCAAATCTAGAATGTTGCGCAGCGAAAACTGCTTTGTCCCAACACGGATTTCCTCTGGTCGCCACGGCTTATCGATGTAAGAAACTTCATCGGCACCATCCTCGCGCTCGAATTCGACGCCAGTTGGCTCATTCTGGTAGGTCTCTTCAAGAATGTCGGATATATCGTCTGGCATGCCACCGTGTCCTCTCTAAGCGCAGACGATACTATGATTTGACTCGGTCCGCTTTCACACCAGCCAATTGCATTGCGCGACTGGTGGGTCACTAGCTACCTGGTCCGAGCGGCCGGTCTACCTTGATTCCGGCAACGTGAGCTACGCGGTAGAGATCATCGTCGCAAGCAAGGATGGCCGCGCTGTGCCGCCAGGCGACGGCGGCGATCATGCAGTCGATAAGACCTCTGGGAGTGACGCCTGCCTGCTGGCATCGTCGGTAGATTCGCGTGGCGCCGTCGAAGTCGGCGATCGGATCGAAGCGGCACAGACTGAAATCTCAGCAAGAGACGGCGCAGGTCAGCCTCTCGCGCGTCACTCCGTGCGCCAGCGAGCACTTCCATGATGACCGGTTCGGTCACGGCGACCGGTCCGTCCTCGGCGATCAGGGTCGTGAGGCGCCGGTCAGTCTCGCTGCCAGTAGCCCGGTCATACTCCACCCAGGCCGAGGTGTCGGTCAGGATCACGCCACTCCCTCGGGACAGCTATCCGCCGGAACCTCCTCGATGGCGTGGGCACCACGCATCGCCAGAGCCTCGTCGCGGGTCATAGGCTGCCCGGCCAGGTGCCGCAGAGCGAACTCCACAGCCTCCGTCTTCGTATGCAGGCCATAGCGGTCCATGACGGCGTGCAGGTACGTAACCTCGATCTCGATGTTCGTCCGAACTCTCGTCATACACCTATCGTACACGACAGGTGTATGATACGTGTACCACCTGGTCAGCTGGGGCTCTTCCAAGATTGGGTGAGCCCGGATATGGTGCGCTCATTGACCCGGTTCTGGGAGGTTCGGTCGCCATGGCGGAGCGCAAGAGTCCCACGGCGGTGCTGCATGAAGGCCCGCGAGCGCTAAGCGACGAGCAGGTGCGCAAGATCGAGGAGTCCGACCTCTCTGGCGTGCTCGACGTCGACATCGACGACGTCATCGAGTACGTGCACAAGGACCTGAAGTCACTGCCAGACTTCACGACGCTGTACCGGAAGTACCTCAAGCAGCGGTGGGACGTCTACGACCTGGACTTCACCCAGGACAAGATCGACTGGACCGAGAAGATGACCGAGGACGAGCGGCAGTCGTTCATGGCCATCGCCTCTGGCTTCCATCACGGCGAGCGGCAGGTCGAGATCGAGCTGCCAGTGTTCATGATCGGCGCGGGCGAGGAGGAGAAGATCCACATCGCCGCGCAGATCGAGGACGAGGCGCGGCATACGGTGTTCTTCGACCGGTTCTACCGTGAGGTCGTCGGCCTTGAGGGCAACGACATCATGGACATTCTCGACGCCTCGTTTCCCTGGGTATCCGAGACGTTCGTCGGGCCGTTCGGACTGCTGGCGTACCAGGCAGACGAGGTCAGGCGTAACCCCTACGACGAACGAGCGCGCGTCCGGTACGGGACGAACTACTTCCTGTGGATCGAGGGCGTGCTCGCGCTGTCCGTCATGAAAGTGACGCTGTCCTACGCGCGGTGGCGCGGGTTCCTGCCCGCGTACTACACCGGGTTCACAGCCACGTGCCGCGACGAGTCCCGCCATGTGCAGGGCGGCATGCGCTACCTGCAGGACGCGGTGCGCAAGGACCCGAAGATGATCCACGAGATCCATGCCACCCTGCGGACGATCCTGGCGCTGTCCGGCGTGGCGAGCCGCCAGATCTACTACGAGCCGCTCGGGTGGACCGAGGCCGAGGTTCGGATGCTCTTCTTCCAGCAACTGCGCCGCAAGCTGAACGATGTGGGCATCGACCTCGCTCCTGACCTCGAAGACCTGCTGAACCAGGTTCAGCCGGTTCTCGCGGGCGGCTGACCTCCGTGAGCGAGCCCCGCTTCTTCAGCGCGAGCTGGGCGCAGGCCGTCAAGGACGCCCTGATCGCCGGCCCCGCAGCGCAGGCCCGGGCCGGCAAGCTGCCGATGTACTGGGACTTCTTCGAGCTGACCAAGGCTAACTACCCGGCCTCCTGGGCGCTCGGATGCCGTGACCTGCCTAGCGACCTCGGCGGAGGCCCCTCGTACCTGATCGTCCAGTGGAATGGCGGCTTGGTCACGAACTGCCGGATCAGCGGGCCGGACGACCCCATCGAGGCGACCTATGTGCTCGGCATGGACTACGCCGACTGGACGGCGCTGCATGGGGGTTACGACGCCCAGCGAACGGTCATGTACCGGAAGATCCTGCTGGAAGACGGCGACTTGCTGGAGTTCTTCAAGGCCATCTACTTCTTCGTGGAGTGCCTCGCCGTTGTCGGCGCCGTCTCGGCCGACTACCCGGAACTGCTGCCGCGCTGAAGGGCGGCCCAAACGGACTGGCTCGCTCAGTAGTGATAGCGGGCAGCCAGGACGATGACCTCGGAGTCGGTGACGATGTAAACGAGTCGGTGCTCGTCGTCGATCCGGCGCGACCACGCCCCTGGCATGTGGTACCTGAGTGGCTCTGGCTTTCCGATGCCGCTGAACGGATCGCGCATAACGTCCTCGATCAGCTTGTTGATCCGGGCGAGGATCTTGCGGTCGGTCCGCAGGCAGGACGTGTAGTCCTCCCAGCCATGGTCCTCGAAGACGAGCCTCATGCCCTGGGCTCGTCCTCAGCATCGGGATGGATCAGCGCGCGCTCGACCAGGTCGGCGCCGTTCAGCGCATTCTCGTACGCGTTCAGCAGCCTGCGGGCATTGGCCGGCGAACGGAGCAGGTAGGCACCCTCGCGCAGCGCGGCGTAGTCGTCAGCGGAGACCAGGACCGCGTTGCCATGCCTGGACACGATCTCGATCGCGTCGTGGTCCTCGTTGACCTTCTTGATCAACGGAAACAGCGCTCTGCGCGCCTCGCTAGCGGTGATCGACATAACCCTACCTCCGAACCGGTACAAGATATCGTACCAGTTTGGTGCGGCTCTTGCGGGCTGCTCGGGCTGCTCGGGCTGCTCGGGCTGCGAGCGGTCGGCGTGCGCCAACGCTGACAGCAGCAAGGTCCTACTTGCTGCTGTCAGCGCGGCATTTTCGACAGCACCATGGTCCCCCCTACTGCTGTCCCCACGACAGTAAGTAGGACCATGGTGCTGTCGGATCTCGTGTGGGATGCGGCTCGGGGCGGCGCTCGGCGCTCCAGCCCGGCGGGCTGCGGCCGCGCGGCCGCCTTAGCCCCCCGGGGGGCTACTCGGCTTCGGGGGGGCGCTGAGCTAGGAGGTCGACTACCTGCTGGCCGTACTTGGCCAGCTTGGCTTCGCCGACGCCGCTGATGCCGCTCAGGTCGCCTAGCGACGTCGGGCGTTTCGCCGCGATCTGGCGGAGCGTCGCGTCGTGGAAGATCACGTAGGCCGGCATGCCCTGTTCCCGGGCGATACCAGCCCGCCACGCCCGCAGTTCCTCGAACAACTCGCTAGCCCCAGCCGACAGCTCGACGGCAACCGCCGAGCCCGAGCCCGAGCCCGAGCCGCCCGAGCCCGAGCCCGAGCCCCCCGAGCCCCCCGAAGCTCGCGAAGCCCTTCCGGCTTTGGCCGCCCGGGCCGGCTCGCTGCGCAGCAGCACCTTCCGGTCGCCGGACAGCACCTGTCCGCTCTGCTCGCTGAGCGCGAGGGTGCTGTAGTTCGGGTCCACGGCCAGGAAACCCTGGGCCAGCAGCTGCCGGACGACGCCACGCCACTGGTTGTCGGTCAGCTCGGCGCCGATGCCGAACACCGTCAGCGAGGTATGCCCCTGCTCGACGATCTTCGGGGTGTTCTTGCCGAGCAGGATGTCGATCACATGACCGGCGCCGAATCGCTGATTTCGTTCTCGCTTGAGCCGGTAGATCGCCGAGAGCAGCTTCTGCGCGGCGACTGTGCCGTCCCAGGTCTGGGCCGGAACCAGGCACGTGTCGCAGTTGCCGCACGGCCCGGCGCCGGCGTCTCGCCGAAATAGCTCAGCAGCTGCCCCCGCCGGCATTCGACCGTCTCGCACAGGGCCAGCATCGCGTCCAGGTGGGTGCCGAGCGGCGGCGATGCGCGGCGTCGCCCTCCGAGGAATCGATGAGCTTGCGCTGCATGACCACGTCAGCCAGCCCGTAGCCGAGCCACGCGGTCGCCGGCAGTCCGTCCCGGCCGGCCCGGCCGGTCTCCTGGTAGTAGCCCTCGACCGACTTCGGCAGGTCAAGATGAGCGACGAACCGCACGTCAGGCTTGTCGATCCCCATCCCGAACGCGATCGTGGCCACCATCACCAGGCCGTCCTCGCGGAGGAACCTGGCCTGGTTCGCGGTCCTCGTCCGGGCGTCGAGGCCGGCGTGGTACGGCAGCGCGGTAATCCCGTTGCGGCAGAGGAACTCGGCCGTCTTATCCACCGAGGCCCGCGACAGGCAGTACACGATGCCGGCGTCACCCTCGTGCTCGCTCCGCAGCAGGTCAAGCAGCTGCTTGTTCGGCTCGGCCTTGGGCTCGATCCGGTACTTGATGTTGGGCCGGTCGAAGCTCGCCACGAAGTGCCGCGCCTGCGCTAGTTGCAGCCGCGCCGCGATCTCGGTCCTGGTCGCGTCCGTCGCGGTCGCCGTGAGCGCGATCCGGGGAACCTCCGGCCAGCGTTCGTGCAGCGCGGACAGCTCCAGGTAGTCCGGGCGGAAGTCGTGACCCCACTGCGCGACGCAGTGCGCCTCGTCGATGGCGAACAGCGAGATCCGTCCCCGGTCGAGAAGCCGCAGCGCCGACTCGGCCCGCAGCCGCTCGGGAGCTAGGTAGAGCAGGTCGAGCTCGCCTGCGAGGAACTCGGTCTCGACTAGCTGCCTCTCGTCGAAGCCCTGGGTGGAGTTCAGGAAGCCGGCCCGCACCCCGAGCGCGCGCATGGCATCGACCTGGTCCTGCATCAGCGCGATGAGCGGGGAAATGACCACGCCGGTGCCGTGCCGTACCAGAGCGGGGATCTGGTAGCACAGCGACTTGCCGCCGCCCGTCGGCATCAGCACCAGCGCGTCGCCGCCGCCGATCACGTGCTCGATGATCTCCTGCTGCGCCCCTCGGAACGAGTCGTAGCCGAAGACCCGGCGCAGCACCCGGACGGCCGCGACCGACTCGCTGGCGTGGACGACCGACTCGCTGGCGCTGGCTTCTGCGGTTTCTTCGGCTTCGATGGTCACCTGCGCCATCCTAAAAGCCCGCACCGTCAGCCAGAGCCACAAGATCTCAACGCGGATCAACCTGGCGCTTACTGACGCCCGCACGCGAACGAAGTCAGAGCCCGGGCGCAGCCGGGAAGCCACCAGCCGCCTGCTCGCAGGCCCGCGCCACCCGCAGGCACATCGCGTCCTCGAACCGCCGCCCGACGATCATCAGCCCGGCCGGCAGCCCTGCCACCAGCCCGGCCGGCACCGAGATCGCCGGATGTCCGCTCACGTCGAACGGTGCCGTATTAACGATCATCTCCGTCGACCTGGTCACCGACTCCGCCAGCCCCGCAGCTGGCTCGGGAAGGACCGAAGCGACGATCGGCAGCGTCGGCAGCACGAGCACGTCGAAGCCGGTCAGCGCCGCATCGTAAGCCGCCCTCAGCTCGAACGCCAGGTTTCGCGCCATCGCGTAGTACGCCCCATGATGCGTCTCGATCATGTGCCGGCCTGCCAGCGCCGTGATCTTGACGGTCACCGGCAGCTCAGCCGCCCGAGCCCGCCGCCCCCGCCCGTAGTGCGCGATCAGCTCAGGGTCATAGCAGCCTGGGGTGTTCATCCCGTAGCCGTTGCCGTCGATCATCTGGGTGACCACGCCGTCGGTCCCGATCACGGTCCACACCGCGAGTCCGTCCCGGTGCCAGGGAATGCTGACCGGCGCCACGTCGGCCCCGGCCGAGGCGAGCACGGCTACGGCCGAGCGCACCGCCGCGTCCACGCCGGGCATGGACAAGCCCGGGATCTCGAATCCCTCGCTGAGCACCCCGACCCGGAGTCCGGCTACTCCGTCGTCCAGGCCGGCGAGGTAGTCCGCCGGGGGGCTCCCCTCACCGACCCCGGACGGCTGCCGGCTGTCCATCCCGTCCGGCCCGGCCAGCACGGACAGCAGCACCGCCGCATCGGTCACGGTCCTGGCGATCGGGCCGAGGTGGTCAATGGTGTTCTCGATGGGAAACGCCCCCGTGTACGGGACGAGTCCATGCGTCGGCTTGAGCCCGACCACCCCGCAGAACGAGCTCGGAATCCGCACCGATCCGGCCTGGTCACCGCCGATCGCCAGGTCGGCAGCCCCGGCGGCGACCAGCGCCGCGCTGCCGCTCGACGAGCCACCCGCCGACCTCGACAGGTCCCACGGATTGCGCACCGGCCCGGTCCGCGACGTGTGACTGCCGCCGGAGAAGCACAGGTCCTCGCAGACCGCCTTGCCGGTGATCGTCCCACCCGCCGCCAGCACCCGGCTGACCACGGTCGCGTCCCGGCGCGGCACGAAGCCCCGCACCGTCTCCGATCCGTTCATCATCGGCACGCCGGCCACGCTGATGTTGTCCTTGATAGCCACCGTCCGCCCGGCGAGCGGCCCGGAAGCCGCGCCCGCGATCGACGTCAGCGCGTACCAGGCGCCAAGCTCGTTCTCCTCCTCCACCGGCCACCGCCAGCTCCGCTCCGGTGGTACAGGCGCGCTCGCTGCGTACAACTCGGCGACCCTGTCATAGGAGGAAAGCAACTCCCCCACCATCGCCGCCACCGTCGCCGGGTCGCCCCCGGGCAACTCGAAGCCGTACCGCTCGGCGATCGCCTTGAGCGCCCCGGCGCCCGGCCGGTCAACCGCCATGGGACCCCCGGTCATCCGTAGTCCGCCTCGGTCGACGCCGAGGCAAGGACGGTCACGACCCGGAAGCACCTGATGGCCTTCGCCATCGTCGGCAGCGTGAACCCGACCGAGCGCGGTCCGGTCTGCTCGACTCCCGGAATGGCCGTGCACGCGGCCACCGGCTGCGTCGCGTCGAAGGCCACCTCGTAGGTGAACGGCCCCGCAGGCACCTGCGGCCACACCGCCTCACCGAGCCCGGCCAGCGCCGCCGACGCCGCCTGCTCGATCATCGTCGCCGTCCGCGCGGGCGGCAGGCACACCGCCGTATACCGGTCCACGCACCGCTTGACCGCGACCCGCTGCGCCGAGGGCGCCCACTGCGCGGCGTCGGCGCACGTCAGGTCGTCCCCGGTCACGAGTACGACCGGGACGCCGAACTCGGCCGCGAGCAGCGCGTTCATCATGCCCTCGCTCGCCGGGGCACCGTTGATCGTCACCCCGAGCACGGTCGTGCCGATGAACGTATGCGACAGCACTCCCTGCACCCCGGCCCCCGCGTGGTACCCCACGAAGGCGACCGCGTCGACGCCGGAGTCGATCCCTTCCATCATGGCGAGCGGCTTGTGCGTGCCGACGATCGCCTCGGCCCGCGCGTCGAGGTCGGCGAGCAGCAGGTTCCGCTTGTTCGCGTGGGCCTCGTTGACGATCACCTCGCCGGCTCCGGCGGCGCAGAACCCGGCGATCGCCGCGTTGACGTCGCCGGTCAGCAGCTTCCTGAAATACTCCCAGCGGGGCGCGCCGGGCCTGACGTCGTCCGGGCAGGTGACCCCCGTCACGCCTTCCATGTCGGCGGAGATTAGTACCCGCATCTCGACCATTCCTCCCCAGGCTGATCTGATCACCATAAGTCCTGGCGGTCCCATTCGACACGGTGTGCTCCCCGTGTACCAGTGCTCGCTCCTGACCCGCCGTCATCGGACACCGCTTTCACCTTGACCAGGGGGACCCGTAGCAACGTTGTTTTCCAAAATCTGGTCGGTATGAATCGGCTGCGACACCCGCTCCCGAACACCGGCCGGCCGATCGTCAACCTCGGTCAGCGCAACGTGATCAGGGGTAACCGCGTGCGGTAGGGCGCGATAGCATCCTTGCCACCACGTCGGGGGAGGGTGGCCAGCAGTGAGCGATGCGGTGATCGACAGGGGCCGGCTCGGGACCTGCTGGCGCGGGAGAAGGACCGTTACGCGGCCAGCCACCCGGCGTCGCTGCGCGCCTTCGAGAAGGCAGGCGCGCACCTGCTCGGCGGCGTGCCGATGACGTGGATGAGGATGTGGGCGGGCGGTTTCCCGCTGTACCTGGCGACCGCGCGCGGCGCCCGGCTGACTGACATCGACGGCAACATCTACGTCGACTTCAGCCTGGGCGACACCGGCGCGATGGCCGGGCACTCCCCCGCGCCGGTCCAGGTGGCCGTGGCCGAGCGGTTCGGCGAGCTCGGCGGCGCGACGGCGATGATGCCCACCGAGGACGCCGCTGGGTGGCGACCGAGCTGACCCGCCGGTTCGGCGTGCAGTACTGGAGCTTCACGCTGACCGCGACCGACGCCAACCGGTGGGCGATGCGGATCGCCCGGCAGCTCACCGGCCGGCCCAAGATCCTGGTGTACAGCTACTGCTACCACGGCAGCGTCGACGAGTCGGTCATCGTCGCCGACCCCGGACGGCCCGCGCCGCGCGGCCGGGCAACGTCGGGCCGCCGGTCGACCCGGTCCGTCACCAGCCGGGTCGCCGAGTTCAACGACCTCGACGCGCTGGAGCGGGAGCTTGCCGACGGCGACGTCGCGGCCGTGCTGATGGAGCCGGCGCTGACCAACATCGGCATCGTGCTGCCCGAGCCCGGCTACCTGACGGCCGTACGCGAGCTGACCAGGCAGTACGGGACGCTGCTGATCAACGACGAGACGCACACGTTCAGCGCGGGACCGGGCGGCTGCACGCAGGCTTGGGGCCTGCGCCGGACATCGTCACCATCGGCAAGGCGATCGGCGGCGGCATGCCGGCCGGCGCCTACGGCCTGTCGGCGCCGAGCTCGCCGACGCAGATCCTGGCCGACGAGGCCGCCGACCTGGTCGACATCGGCGGGGTCGGCGGCACGCTCGCGGGCAACGCGCTGTCGGTGGCGGCGATGCGCGCGACGCTGGAGCACGTGCTGACCGAAGACGCGTTCGCAGGCGATGATCGCGCTCGGCGACCCGGTACGCGACCGGCGTCCGCCGGCGTCATCGAGGACCTAGGCCTGCCGTGGAACGTCGTGCCAGCTCGGCGCCCGGGCCGAGTACCGCTTCTGCCCGGCGCCGCCGCGCAACGGCGGCGAGTCCCACGCCGCCGCCGACCCGAGCTTGACGACTACCTGCACCTGTACCTGGCCAACCGCGGCATCCTGCTCACGCCGTTTCACAACATGGCGCTGATGTGCCCGGCGACCACCGACGCGGACGTCGACGGCGCACGTCGAGGTGTTCGCCGAGGCGGCCGGTGAACTGGTTGACTAGGCCGATGACCGAGCAGGCGGCTGACGGCCAGCCCGAGCTGACCGAGCCGGTGGAGCGTGAGCTGGCGAAACGGCTGTTCAACCAGACGTGGGAGCTGATCGGGACGCCTGACCGCAGCCCCGAGCAGGACCGGCTGATGCTGGTGACCGCGTGCGCCTCGTGGCTGCACTGGGACGCGGTCGGCACGGAGGAAAACCGGGCCATCGCCGACTGGCAGATCGCGCATGTCGCCAGCCTGCTCGGCTACGGCGCGCTCGCGGTCGCGCACGCGACCGCCGCCCACGACCGGGTACTGGCGGCGCGGCTGCCCGACTGGCTGCACGCCTCGGCGCTTGAGGGCCTGGCCCGCGCCTACGCGGCGGCCGGTGACCAGCAGAGCCGGGACGAGTACCTGCGCCTGGCCAAGGAGGCCGTCGGCATCGTCACCGAGCCCGAGGAGCGCGACCTGATCGCGAGCCAGCTCGCGACGGTGCCGGACGCCCGTGGTTAAGTGCCCCCGTGGTTAAGTGCCCCCGTGGTTAAGTGCCCCCGTGGTTAGGTGCCGGAGCCGACGCGGCGGCGAGGCGAGATCACGCCGTCGTCGTAGTGGATCCGCGCGGCCGGGAGGCCAGCCTGGCTGAGCAGGTCGATGGTCTCCCTGACCATGCCTGGCGGCCCGGCCACGTACGCCTCGCAGTCGAGGTGCGGCAGGTACCTGGCGGCGGCCCGGCCGACGCTGCCCCGCATCCCGGGGTAGCCGTCGTCGCCGGAGACCACCGGATAAACCTGCAGCCAGGGATAGGCGTCGCTGAGCTGCCACAGCTCGCCCAGGTCGTACAGCTCGCGCTCACTGCCTGCGCCCCAGAACAGCGCGACGTTGCGGCGCGTCCCGTCCTGGGACTCGTCGAACACGACCTGCTCGGCGATCGCCTTGATCGGGGCCAGTCCGGTACCGCCGGCGACGCACACCAGGTCACGGGGCCCGGCGGAGGGCAGGATCATCCGGCCCACGGCCGGACCGAGGATCAGCTGGTCGCCGACGGCGGTGTGCTGCACCAGCGCGTTGCTGACCCAGCCACCGGGGATGGCCCTGACATGGAAGGTCAGCAGCCCGTCTGGACGCGGCCGCCCGGCGATCGAGTACGGCCGCCAGACCTTCGGCCAGCGCCTGGTCTGCACGCTGACGTGCTGCCCGGCCTGGTACGGCACCGGCTGATCTGGTGCCACGGTCAAGACCGCGACGCCCGGCGCCGGGCGCCGGTGGCCGATCACCTGCGCCGTCCAGAAGGCGGGCACGCTGGCGCCGGCCACCTCGGCCGCCTTGATCATCGTCTCCGAGGCGATCTGGTAAATGCCGATCCAGGTCTGTTCCGCGCCGGGGCTCAGCGCCGGGCCGGCGAACGCGCGCAACGTCGCGACCAGGGCCTCGCCGACGGCCGCATACATGTCGGGCCGGACGGAAAACTTGCGATGGTCCCGGCCTAGTTCCGCGAGGTAGGTCGTCAGCTCGGCGGGCGAACGCAAGCTCTCCACCAGGGTCGTCAGCGCGGCAAAGAGCCGATCGCGCTGCTCGTCCATCGCAGGCGGGAAGAGGTCGCGCAGCTCGGGGTGCGCCGTGAAGAGCCAGCCGTAGAAGTACGCCGCCGCATCGTCACCGCCAGCCGCGACCATAGCGAACGTCGCCCGGATAGCAGCCAGTCCGTCGCCGTCCAGCTCCGCGAGCCGAAGTGGTCGACGCTGGGCTGGTCCAGGCTGGCGTGGTAGAGGCTGGGCTGGTCCAGGCTGGCGTGGTCGAGGCTGGGCTGGTCGAGGCTGGCGTGGTCGAGGCTGGGCTGGTCGCTGGGGTGCTGATGGCTGGGCGAAGGACGACGGCGGCGCTGGGGTCTCGACCTCGGTGGACGTCCGCTCGTGCAGGTCGAGCAGGCCGTCTCGCACCCGGTTGAGCAACTGCACGTCGGAGAGCGAACGCGCCTCAGGAACATCATCGAGCTCGGCAACCCTGCGCGGGTCACGCGCGGGCGTGCTCAGCGGCGAACCGGCCGCGACCGAAGCACCAGAAACGGCGGGCATGGCGGGCATAACGGCAGCTCCGGGCGCGATGCCGATGATGGCCGGTGCGGTCAGGTCGAGCGTGGGAACGGTCCGCCTAGGCTCCGCCTCCGAACCAACCCCGCCGCCCCGGCCGCCGACCTCCGAGCCAACCCCACCGCCGCGCCCGTCCGCTTCCGAGCCTGGTACGGGTGGCTCTAGTCGGCGCGCCATGGGCACGTTCCTCCGGTCAGCGCAGGCCGCATCGTGCTTCGATGCTCGGCGAACCGCGACGGCTCCCGGTCCGGCACGGCAATGGGTCCAGTATTCAATTCGACCGCTTATCTTCGCCTAAGCCAACACTGCGCGCATTTCGTTCAGCAGGTGTTAACCCATGCGAGCGGCATGTAATTCGATTGTCGTTACCAGTTTTCGGCTGTCGGTCGCCGTTATCCCCGGGCCCCGCGCAGCTCACCCGCCACGCAGCAGCCGCTGTGCGCCATCTACCGATGTGCGCCAGCGGCGAGCGCTCCTGACCCGGAGGTCAGAGAGACGGGCAGCCATTCCTCGGAGCCCGTACTTGCTACCCAGTAGCATGGCTGAGCCACCGCGCTCTGTCCTATCACGACATGCTGTCGTCTGCCCGAAATTTTGCCTAGTAGGAGTAATCCAATGCGCTTTGCGATCAAGACCAGGCCCGAGCACCAGACCTGGGCGCAGATGCGCGCGGTGTGGCGCGAGGCAGACCAGATCGAGCTCTTTGAGTCAGCCTGGAACTGGGACCACTTTTATCCGCTTACTGGGGATATGACAGGCTCCAATCTCGAAGGCTGGTCAATGCTCGCCGCGATGGCAGAAGCCACCAACCGAATCAGGATTGGCTGCCAGGTCGCCGGGATGATCTACCGCCATCCGGCCGTGCTCGCCAATATGGCGGCGACGATCGACATCATTTCCGGCGGCCGCCTTGAACTCGGCGTTGGCGCAGGCTGGAACCAGATGGAGTGCGACGCTTACGGCATCGAGCTGCCGCCCATGCGTGAGCGGTTCGACCGGTTCGACGAGGGCGTCGAGGCGATCGTCAAGCTGCTCACCCAGCCGTCCACGACGTTCGGCGGCAGATACGTCCAGCTCACCGATGCCTACTGCGAGCCCAAGCCCGTGCAGCGGCCACATCCGCCAATCGTGATCGGCGGGCGAGGCAAGACCAGGACCCTGCGCACCACGGCTCGCTGGGCCCAGCACTGGAACGCCATTACTTCCAGCCCGGCCGACTGGCTCGACCTCAAGCAGACGCTGGTCGAGCGATGCGCTGAGATCGGCCGAGACCCAGCCGAGATCACGTGCTCGGTTAACGTCAGGATGGACTCCGCCGCCGATCTGGACTCAGCCGTTGCCAATGCTGCTGCCTACGGCGAGGCTGGCGCGGACCTGATCGTGGTGAACCTGCCGCTGCAGGCGACGCCCGACGTGCTGGCGCCGCTCGCCGACCGGCTCGCTTCGCTGGCCTGAGGTGGCGATCATGTCGAGCAATGGCGAAGCCCAGGTCGTCGAGATCTACACCGACGGAGCGTGCAGCGGCAACCCAGGCCCAGGCGGCTGGGGCGCGCTGCTGAAGTACGGCACGCACAACAAGGAGATCTGCGGCGGCGAAGGCGCGGGCACGACCAACAACCGGATGGAACTCATGGCCGCCATCCAGGCCCTAGAGACCCTGACCCGGCCCTCGACGGTCCGTCTTCACACCGACAGCGTCTACGTGCGCAGCGGGATCCTGAGCTGGCTGCCCAACTGGAAGCGCAACGGCTGGCGCACCTCGGGCAAGAAGCCCGTGAAGAACGCCGATCTCTGGCAGCGCCTCGACGCCGCGACCAGCAAGCACCGAGTCGAATGGCTGTGGGTGAAAGGCCACGCCGGCGACCCAGGCAACGAGCGCGCCGACGCCCTGGCCAACCAGGGCATGCGCGAATCCGCCCACCACTAGCCGATCCGCCATCCCGACTTGAGGCCCAGCAAACTAACAACCACCGCGCCCCAGCACCAGCAAACTCACAACGACGGGCCAGGGTCTGCCCGGCTGGCCGCTGAAGCGCGGGCAAACTCACAACGACGGGCCAAGGTCTGCCCCGGCTGGGATCGCTGCGGCCAGGATCGCTACCGCTGAGATCAGGGCCGGTACATCGGCGCCGGCATAGCTCAGGCGCAGGTAGGCGGCGGGCGGCTCACCGGGAAAGCACACCCGGCCCGGACCCACAGCCACTCCCGAAGCCGCCGCGCGCGCGACGACCGCGCTCTCCGAGCAGCCGTCAGGGAGCCGCAGCCACAGATGCACGCCTCCGGCGGGCACCGCCGTCAGCTCACACCCAGGCAACTGCGCGGCGATCGCCGCCGCCAGCGCGTCGCGGCGTTCCCGAAGTACCCGGCGCAGGCTGCTCAGGTGCCTGGACCAGCCAGGTGCGGTGAGCACGTCGAGCGCGATCTGCTGCAGCATCGGCGCGACGAAGAGGTCGTCGCTGATTCGCCCGCGCCGGAGCCTGACCAGCGCCGGACCGCGTGCTACCAGACCGGCCACGCGCAGGCCGGGCGCGACTGGCTTGGACAGCGACCGCAGGTAGATGACATGGCCGTCGTCGTCCAGGCTGACCATCGGCGGCGGAGACGGCGGGCCGAGGTCGAAGTCGCGCATCCAGTCGTCTTCGATCAGGAACGCGCTGTGCCTGGCCACCAATCCGAGTGCCGCTTCCCGCCGGTCGCGGCTGAGCAGCGTTCCGACCGGGTTCGAATACCTCGGCTGCAGGTAGACCAGCTTGGCGCCGGTCCTGGCCAGCGCATCGGCGAGCCCGTCGGGCGGCATGCCGTCGGCGTCGCCCGGGACCGGCACTAGCGTCAGGCCAGCGGCCCTGGCCGCCGCCAGCGCGCCGACGTACGTCGGCGACTCGACGATCACCGGGTCACCGGGCGAGCACAAGTGCCTGAACACCGCCGACAGCGCGGCCTGGCCGCCCGGAGTGACGAGCACGTGCTGCTCGGTCACGGGGGCGCCGGTCTCGGCCGCGATGTGGGCTCGCAATTCGGTCAGGCCCTGGGCTGGCAGCCGGTTCCACGCCTGCGGCCGCCGCGCGGACCTGCTGGCCGCGGCCGTCAGCAGGCCCAGCGGCTGCAGTCGCTCGTCGAGGAACGCACTGGCCATCGAGATCGCATCAGCCGGCGCAGGCTCGACCAGACGCTCCAGATCGGCGCCGAGTCCGATCCTGCTGCCGAGAGCGAGCGTCTGCCAGGACACATCGGCAGGGGCGGTGATCGTGCGGCGCTCGGCGGTGTAGGTGCCACTGCCCGGCCGGGTCTCCACCAAGCCGCGCCGGGCCAGATCCGTGAGCAGTCGCTGCACGGTTGCCGGGCTCAGACGATAGCGCTGCTGAAGCTCACGATAGGAAGGGAGCTTGCTTCCTGGCTGCAACGTGGCAATTAGTCGCTCTAGGCCATCTTCGGCCGAGAGCACATTGCTATCATTGTTCATGAGAGACAATAGAAGCACTTCTGAACTGGCGTCGGAAGCGGTATCCGTTCAAACCCCTGCCCAGGCTGCGGTTCAGACGCCGGTCCGACCCGTTGCGCTGTCCGCCGCGCGCCTGTCCGGGCGGGTCTCGCGGGTAGCTGGCGCGGCCCCCTGGGTGCTCGGCGTGCTTGGCGTTGTCTGCTTCAGCATCACGTTTCCGGCTACGGCAGCGGCCGAGGTGTCATTTAACCCGCTGATCGTCGGCGTTGGCCGCTCGGTGATCGCCACCGTGTTCGCGGTCGCGGTGCTCGCCGCACGGAGGCAGCCGTTGCTTCCGCCTCGCGCGGCCCTCGGCCGGTTTCTCATCGTCTCGGCCACCGTCGGCGTCGGCTTCGGCCTGCTGTCTGCGGTCGCGCTGCGTCAGGTCGGCAGCGTCCATGTCGCCGTCATCGCCGGCTTGACGCCGGCGGCGACCGCCGGGATGGCCGCCTGGCGTGCGAGTGAACGACCAAGCCGCGGCTACTGGCTGGCCTTGGCCGTGGGCCTCGCCGCCGTCCTTGGCTTCGCCGTCGTCCAGGGCGGCGGTCAGGTCAGGACCGCCGATCTGCTGCTCATCGTCGCGATCACCGTCGGCGGCCTCGGCTACGCCGAAGGCGGCGCCTTGGCCAGGGAATACGGAGGCTGGCGGGTGATCTGCTGGGCAATCGTCATCGCGACGCCGGTGAGCGTAGCGATCACGGCGGCCGCGCTGATCGAGCGGCCGCCCACGCACATCCACCCGAGCGCGGTGCTCGGGCTCGCGTGGCTCGGCATCATGTCGATGTGCCTGGGTTTCTTCGCCTGGTACGGGGCCATGGCCAAAGGCGGCGTCGCCGCGATCGGCAAGCTTCAGCTCGCGCAGCCCGCGCTCACGCTCGGATGGTCGGCCCTGCTACTCGGCGAGTCGGTCGGCTGGCCAGCGATAGTCGCCGCCGCCGTCGTCATCGCCGCCACCGCCGTAGGCCGCAACGCCCGCGTATCCCGCACAGCAACCACAGCAACAGCAACAGCAACATCCCCGGCCACTGCGACCCCCGACAACGGCAACTAAGGCCACGAGCCCCGCCCCAGCCTGCCCCAGCCGCCCGCAACCACCGAACTAGGGCCGCGCGCCCGATTTGTACCCGGCTGGAACGAATTCGGCGCTGAAACAGCAGCAAGTAGGCCCTTACTGCTATCCAGGCCGGGAGCAGGCCGAGGCCGTCGCTCCGCAGAGGCGAACGGCGGGCCGGCGCGGGGGACGCTGCCGCGCTTGCGGCGAACTGGCAGCGCGCGGAAGGCAGGCGTGGGATCGGCGCGGAAATCAGGGCGCGGGATCGGCGCGGGGGCGGCGGCGGGCGGAGTTGCACGGGGGGCGCGGCGGGTGGGGTGGGGGTGGCGGGTGGAGACTGGGTGACTAGGTGGGGCAAATGCCGCGACTCGCACCAAGTAACAGTGGTCACGTGAGTTCATCCGCCCGCTTCTGCGGCAGAATACGGGTATGCAACCATTGCAGTTCCATCTAGCGGGTCGAGTCCGTCTCGCGGGTCGAGCGTCCGCTGTGGCGCTGCTGGTATTCGGCTTGGCGCTTGCTGGCTGCAGCAGCAGTTCGAGCTCGGCCAAGCCATCCGGCGGCTCCAGCGGTTCCGGTCACTCCACGAGCTCGGCACCGCAGCCTTCGCCGAGCTCGAGTTCGTCAAGCTCGGCACCGACTAGCTCCGGCGCCGAGCCCAGCGGCGGAGCCGGCGCCACGAAGGCGATCGAGGCCAACTGGGCCACGTTCTTCAACGCCAAGACGCCGACCGCCACCCGGCTGAAGCTGCTCCAGAATGGTGCCGCGTTCGCGCCGGTCATCAAGGCCCAGGAAGGGTCGACACTGGCCGAGGCGGCCTCGTCCAAGGTGACCCACGTGACCCTCACCGGCACGAGCCAGGCTTCGGTCACGTACGAGATCCTGGTCGGCGGCCAGCCCGCGCTGTCCGGGCGGCCCGGCGTGGCGGTCTATGAGGACGGCATCTGGAAGGTCGGCTCAGCGAGCTTCTGCGACCTGCTCAAGCTCGAGAACGGCGGCGGTTCCAAGGGCCTGCCGACCGCATGCAAGGGCTAGCGGTCGGGTGACCGGCGCCACCTTCACGGCCACGGGCACGCCAGCCGTGGCGCGTAGCCGACCGATAGCGCTGGCGACACTGTGCCTGGTGCTGTTCCTGACGTTCCTGGACACCACGATCGTCAGCGTCGCGCTCGCGAGTATCCAGACCTCGCTGAGCGCGGGGGTGTCCGAGTTGCAGTGGGTCGTCGGCGCCTACGCGCTGACCTTCGCCAGCGCGATGCTGATCTTCGGCATGATCGGCGATCAGTTCGGCCGCAAGAAGGTCATGATCGTCGGCGTCGCCGTCTATTGCGCGGGCGCGCTGCTCAGCGCCCTGGCGAAGGACATCTCGGCCGGCTCGGCCCTCGCGATCCTCCTTGCCGGGCGGGCGGTCATGGGAGTCGGTGCGGCGGCGAGCGAGCCTGGCACGCTGTCGATGCTGCGCCATATTTACACCGACTACCAGAGCCGCAATCGCGCTCTCGGCGTCTGGGCGGCGGTGTCCGGACTGTCGCTCGCGCTCGGGCCGGTCATCGGCGGCGCGCTGACCGGCGTCTGGGACTACCGCGCGATCTTCTGGTTCGACGTCACGTTCGGGCTGGTGGCGCTGGCCGCGGCGATCGTGTTCCTGCCGGAGAACTCCGATCCCGAACCCGGCCGGATCGACTTCGCAGGCGGCGTGTTCGGGGCGGCCGCGCTCGCCGCGCTGATCTTCGCGGTCATCCAGGCCGAGACCTCGGGATTTGCCGACCCAGTCGTGATCGCCCTCTTCTGCGTCAGCGCCGTCGCTACGGTCGCGTTCGGCTGGCGGGAGAGCCGGGCTGAGCACCCGCTGCTCGACCTGCGGTACCTGCGGATCGCGCGGTTCGCTACCCCGAACGTCGTCGCGTTCTGCACCTACTTCGCGACGTTCGCGATCTTCTTCTTCACCGCGCTGTACCTGGTCGAGGTAGCGGCTTTCTCCGGCTACCAGATCGCCGAAGTCTTCTTGCCGATGACGGCTCTGATGATCGCGGCCTCGGTGCTCGCCGGGCGGTGGGCCACCACGATCGGCATCAGGTGGCTGCTGGTGGGCGGCTGCGCGCTGTTCACGATCGGGCTGGTGCTCACCAACGCGATCATCCAGCCGAATCCGCAGTTCGGCGCGCTGGCCGGGGCGCTCGCGCTCACCGGGATCGGCATCGGCACCTGCGTGGTGCCGATCACCTCGTCCGTGCTCACCGCCGTGCCGCCCGAGCGATCGGGCATGGCGGCCTCGGCGACGAACACTAGCCGCGAAGTCGGCGCGGTCATCGGCGTCGCCGTGCTCGGCTCGCTGGTCTACGGACGCCTGCAGACGGACCTGGTCGCCCGGCTGAACCAGCTCGGCATCCCGAAGTCCATTCAGGGCGTGGTCATCCAGGGCGTGGAAACCGGCCAGGCTCCAGCGAGCGGCGGCACGTCGTCTCAGGCACCGGCAGGCCAGGGCAAGCTCGTCCAGGAGGTGCTCAACGCCGCGTACTCGGCCTTCCAGTCCGGCCTGCACGTAGCGCTGTACCTGTCGGCGGGCCTGATGTTCGCCGTTGCCGTGCTTGCCCTCGTCACGCTGCAAGGCCGTCCCGGCGAAGTCACCGACGAGCAGACCGCCCCAGCGCAGACCACCTAGCCCCCCGCCACCCAGCGCAGACCATCTAGCGGCAGCCAGGACCCGCTAACGCCACGCCCGGCCGTTCCAGTGCAGCACCAGCGTCCTGGCGCCCGCGTAACCGACCGCCCACGCGTCGGGCCCAGCTGGCGCCGAGACGCCTAGCAGCGTGTTGTAGCTGGCCGGGCTCGGACTCGGCACCCGGCGCCAGGCCCGGCCGCCCCAGTGCAGTACCAGGGTCTTGCCGTTCGCCGACCCGACCGCCCAGACGTTGCGGCGCGAACTGCCGGCCACGGCTGACAGCTCGCTGAACCCGCGCGGGCTCGGGCTGGCGACTCGCCGCCACCGGTGGCCGTTCCAGTGCAGGATCAGCGTCTTGCCTGCGGTCAGCGTGCCGCCGACGGCCCAGGCATCGTCCTGCGCGACCACGGCGACCCCGCCGAGCGACGGCGACCCGCCGACGGCCGGGGTCGCGACCCGCCGCCAATCCTTGCCGTTCCAGTGCTCGATCAGCACCGACGACGTGGTCGAGCCCACGGCCCACGCGTTCTTCCGCGAGGTGACCGTCACGCCCGCCAGGTGACTGCCAGCCCCGCTCGGCATGGTGACCCGCTGCCAGCCCTTGCCGGTCCAGCGCAGCGCCACGGCGAAGCGCGGGCCGCCGCCCACCGCCCACGCCACCCGGGCCGTCACCGCCACCGAGGGGATCTCCGTGCCGGCGGGCAGCCGGGGGCCCGGCACCCGGAGCCAGGAATGGCCGTTCCACCGCTCGTACGCCGGCGCTCCGGTGGTGCCGACCACGCCGACGGCGAACGCGCGACGCCGCGACGAGGCCGCGACGCTGAGCAACTGGGAACGGACCGCCACGTGCGGGCCGCGCACGACCCGCCAGGCCGAGCCCGTCCACGCGGCGATCATCGTGCCGTTGCCGGTGTAGCCGACCGCCCAGCCATAGTGCGGCGAGGGAACCGCCACCCCGGCCAGCACGCCTCGGGTAGTCAGCCGCACCGCATCGGCGTGCGGAGGACGAACTGGGTGAGCCGCCTGAACTGGCGCCGCGAAGCCGAGCGCAGCCGTGGCCGCGACGGCGAAGGCGAGCATGGAACGCAAGTGCGCATCCTTCCGTGCCTGGCGACCCCCGCCTGGCCCCTCGGCCCCGCCTGCGTCTTGATTATCACCCGCCAGTTGCCCTCCGATGGCGCGACTATGCTCGGCCCGTGAGGATCGCACGGCACCCCCACCTCGCCGCCGGCCTGGTCCTGATCGCGTTCACCGCGACCGCCTGCGCCGCGAGCAGCGGAACCGCCGCGTCTCCTCCCACGGGGGCGAGTCGTACTCCAGCGGCACCCGCCTCGAACCCGACCTCACCACCGAGCCCGCCGATGCCGAGCCCGCCGACGCCTGATCCCAAACCGACAGGCGTGCCCGTGCCCTTCGCCGTAGGCGCCGGGTCACGACAGCAGACCAGGGAGCACCCCGAGACCCGCAGCCTGGCGTTCCACGCGATGGTGGCCGACCTGTGGCTCGCGGTCAGGACCGGCGAGCCGGGGCTGGGGCGAGACGCGTTCTTCCCGGTGGGCGCCTACAAGCAGGTCAAGGCGATCGCCGATCCCGCCGCCGACTGGCGAGCCAGGCTCTGGGACGACTTCGTCCTGGACGTGAAGGCGGCGCACCGCCTGCTCGGCCGGCACGCCCGCACGGCCAGGCTCGTGAAGGTCCTCGTCGCCGGTGACCAGGCCGCCTGGATCGACCCCGGCGCCTGCTACAACAGCATCGGCTACTGGCACGTCGCCAACTCCCGGGTCGTGTACCGGGCGGGCGGCCATGTGCGGTCGTTCGGCATCGCCTCGCTGATCTCCTGGCGCGGCGCCTGGTACGTCGTGCACTTCGGCGGCGTCGTCCGCCCGGCGGTCGGCCTGGTCGAGACGCCGGCCAGTGGTCCGGGCGCGGTGGGACCGCAGGGCGGCTGCTGAGACCGGGCGGCTGGCTTTACAGGGCCGGGAGTACCTCGGCGGCGATCAGCTCCAGGTGCTCGACGTCGTCGAGGTCAAGTATCTGCAGGTAGGCCCGGCTAGCGCCGATCTCCTCGTATTGCTTGAGCTTGGCGACGATCTCTTCAGGCGTGCCGCAGAGCGCGTTTTCGCGCAGCTCGTCTAGCTGCCGCCCGGTCGCGGCGGCCCGGCGGGCGAGCTTCGTTCTCGTCCCGGCCGCAGACCGTGGTCTGGGCGGTGGAGTACACCATCGAGTCGGCCGGCCTAGAGGCGGCAGCGACTGCGGCCCGCACCCTTTCAAACGCTGCTTGGGTGCCCTTTACACTGTCGAACGCGGCGTTGTAGTCGTCGGCGTAGGCTGCGGCGAGCCTGGGTGTCCGCTTCTGCCCGCCCCCTCCGATGACAATCGGCGGCTTCGGCTGCTGCAGCGGCTTGGGCAGTCCCGGCGAATCGGCGACCGTGTAGTGCTTTCCTTGGAACGAGTAGGTCTCACCAGCTGGCGTCGTCCATAGGCCGGTGATGATGGCCAGCTGCTCTTCGAAGATGTCGAACCGCTCGCCGAGGCCAGGGAACGGAATCCCGTAAGCGGTGTGCTCGGTGTCGAACCAGCCGGTACCGAGGCCGAACTCGACGCGGCCGCCGCTCATCTGATCGACCTGGGCCACCGAGATCGCGAGTGGTCCCGGGTAGCGGAACGTCGCTGGTGAGACCAGCGTGCCGAGCCTGATCCGCTTGGTCTGGACGGCGAGCCCGGCCAGCGTGATCCAGGCGTCGGTCGGACCTGGCAGCCCGTCGACGCTGCCCATCTTCAGATAGTGATCCGACCGGAAGAACCCGTCGAACCCCAGTTCCTCGGCTGCCTGAGCGAGCCGGAGCAGCGTCGCATAGTCCGCCCCCTGCTGGGGCTCGGTGAAGATCCGCAAATGCATACCGGTCATCTTGCCGTATGCGGCGGGGCCGGGATCAGGCGGCTGCGGTCAGTCGGCTGGCGTCAGCACGGCGAGGCACTCGACGTGGTGGGTCATCGGGAACGCGTCGAAGGCGCGCAAGGCGGCGAGCTGCCAGCCGCGCTCGGCGAAGAACGCCAGGTCACGGGCCAGTGTCGCCGGGTCGCAGGAGACGTAGGCGATGCGTTCGAGTGCTGGTTCCTCGCAGAGCGCGTCGACCAGCGGGCGGCCGGCACCCGTCCGGGGCGGATCCAGGACAGCGAGCCGGGCGCTGAGCGGACCGATCCTGGCGAGTACCTCGGCGGCGTCGCCTCGGTGGATCCTCGCCCAGGGCGTGGGGCGGAGATTGTGGCGGGCGTCGCGTACAGCTGCCTGGTCTTGCTCGATGCCGATCACCGTGCCGTCTGGGCCGACCGAGTCGGCGAGCACACCGGCGAAGAGGCCGGCGCCGCAGAAGAGGTCGAGGGCGGTGTCGCCGTCCAGGGGACGCAGAGCGTCGAGTACCGCGTCGGCGAGCACGTCGGCGGCGGCCGGATGCACCTGCCAGAAGCCCGTTGCGGCTACTCGCCAGTCCCGGCCGACGGCGTGCTGGGTGAGGTAGCGGGGCGCGGCCTGGGTGGTCTGGGTAATCTGGGTGGTCTGGGTGGTCTGGGCGGCGCTGGCCGGGCGGGCTGCGGACCGTGCGGGGCGGGTGGGGCGATTCGGGCGTGCGGGGCGTGTAGGGCGGGTGGGGCCGACGGGGCCGGCGGGGAGGATCGCGCGGTCACCTGAGTGCGGGGCGACGGCGACGTCGACCGACCCGCTGCCGCGCCAGGACTGCCTCGTGACCTCGGCCTCCCGGATCAGCGAGTGGGCGATGAGGCAGTCGCTGACCGGGACGACGTCGTGTGACCTGTGCTTGTGCAGTCCGGCCCGGCCGTCCTTGCCCACTGCGAACCGGACCCGGGTGCGCCAGCCGAGGCCAGTCTCCTGCGGCGGCGACTCGCCCGGAAGGTGCTCGCCCGGAAGGTGCTCGCCCGGGGACGACTCGCCCGGAAGCGCCTCGACCGTCACGGGCTGGTCGATTCCTGCCATCCGCTTGAGTTGCTGGCTGACTACCTGGGCTTTCAGCTCGCGCTGCGCCTGGCAGGCTGGCGTGCTGCCAGTCACAGCCGCCGCAGCCACCGGGCACGGCGTACGGGCAGGGCGGGCTGACTCGCTCGGGCGAGGCGCTGACGATCTCGGTCGCGTCGGCGCGAGCCAGCTTGGCCGTGACCTGGGTGATGACGGCCCGCACCCGTTCACCGGGAAGGGCGTGCCGGACGAAGACGACGAGCCCGCCAGTCCCGGCGGATCCGGCACCCTCGATCCGGGCGACGCACCACCCGCCGTGGGCGACGCCGCCGATGTCGAGTTCGACGATCTGGCCGACGGTGACGGATGACGATGCGGCCTCGGCCGGCGACGCTGTGCGATGTATCACGTGACTATGGTGCCGTGGTTTGGCCGATGAGACGAAAACGGGCACCACTCCGGCTACTGACCGCCGGCCATCGCGCCGGTACGATCTCTTCCGTGGACCGGGCAGACAGCGTCGGGCACTGCCTCCTGGAAGGGCGATCATGCACATCGTGATCATGGGATGCGGTCGCGTGGGGTCTACTCTCGCGCACATCCTCGAAGACCATGGCCACTCCGTGGCCGTCATCGACCAGGATGTGGAGGCTTTCCGCCGGCTGAGGCCAGGTTTCCGCGGCATGAAGGTCACAGGCGTGGGGTTTGATCGAGATGTCCTGGTAGAAGCGGGGATCGAGAAGGCGACCGCGTTCGCGGCGGTGAGCAGCGGCGACAACAGCAACGTCATCGCTGCCCGGGTCGCCAGGGAGTCCTTCGGCGTCAAGAGCGTCGCGGCGCGCATCTACGACCCGCGCCGGGCCGAGGTCTACCAGCGGCTCGGCATCCCGACGGTCGCGACCGTCCGGTGGACGGCCGACCAGATGCTGCGCAGGCTGCTGCCCGAAGAGGTCGCGACCTTGTGGCGCGACCCGACGGGCCAGATCGTGCTCGCCGAGCTGGCCTGCTGCGACGACTGGCTCAGCGAGAAGGTAAGCACGCTCGAATCCGCTGCCGAGGCGCGGATCGCGTTCATCACCAGGCTCGGCCAGACCCTCATCCCAGGCCCGTCGACCGTCCTGCAGCAGGGCGACGTGCTCCACGTGATCGCCAAGGAAGAAGAGCTCAGTCACATCGCCTCGGTGTTCGCCAAGCCGACCGCACCAGGGAAAGGCAGCCACTGATGCGCGTCGCGATCGCCGGGGCCGGCGCAGTCGGCAGGTCCATCGCCAAGGAGCTGCTCGACAACGGGCACGAGGTGCTGCTGATCGACAAGAACTCCAAGGCGATCAAGGTCTACAGCGTGCCCAAGGCCGAATGGCTGCTGGCCGACGCCTGCGAGATCAGCTCGCTGGACGACGCGTCGCTCGAGCGGTGCAATGTCGTGATCGCGGCGACGGGGGACGACAAGGTCAACCTGGTCGTGTCGTTGCTCGCGAAGACCGAGTACGGCGTGCCCCGCGTGGTGGCCCGGATCAACCACCCGAACAACGAGTGGCTGTTCAACGAGTCGTGGGGCGTCGACGTCGCCGTGTCCACGCCCCGGTTGCTGTCCGCCCTGGTGGAAGAGGCGGTCAGCGTGGGCGACCTGGTGCGGCTGATGACGTTCCGCCAGAGCGCGGCGAGTCTGGTAGAGATGACGATGCCCGAAGACGCGCCGCTGGCGGGCCAGCGCATCGGGGCGATCGCGTGGCCAGCCGACACTGCGCTGGTGGCGATCTTGCGCGACGGGCGGGTCATCGTGCCCAACAGCGACGATCCGCTAGAGGCAGGCGACGAGCTCCTGTTCGTGACCAGCGAAGACGTCGAGACCGAGCTGGGCCAGCTACTATCAGGCGGCACCCACTAAGCGCACCCACGAAGCGGCCGCAAGCAGCACCCGGGCAAAGCCGGCGCAAGCGGCACCGGCAGGCCCGCACGAGCGGTACCGGGAAGCCCGCACGAGCGGTACCGGCAAGGTGGCAGTAAGCGGTGCCGGGAAGCCGACACGAGCGGTACCGGCCAAGCGGCCCCGCCAGGGATACCGGCAAGCCGGCGCGGGGGCAGCTGACAGCGGTCGGGCGCGAGCTAACAGCAGGAAGACCCTACTTGCTGCTGTTACAGGCTGGAAACCAACAGCAGCATGGTCCTACTTACTGTCGTCCTGACAGCAGTAAGTAGGACCATGCTGCTGTCGAAACCTGGGCGCTGACAGCAGTATGTGCCTACCTACTGCTCACCAGCCGCCGGGCTGGGGAGGACCCGCAGCCGAGCGGGCCTGGCCGGCGGCCTCGAGCTGCTGCGCCCCGGAACCCACGACCACCCGAGGCGCGAGCCGAACCTTCAACCTCAACTTGAGGCCCAGCAAACTCACAACGACCGCGCCCCAGCACCAGCAAACTCACAACGATGCGTTCCGGTCGGAGCGAAGCGACGGGCCGGGGCGCGGGCTGGCGCGCCCGGGGCTAGCGCCGTCGGGCCGCCGCCAGGGGCTAGCGGGTTTCGGTGATTTCTGGGCCTCGGGCGAAGGGGTCGGGGAGGTACCAGTCTGGGTTCTCTTGCGCCATTTGCTCTTCCAGGGCGCGGCGGGCTTCCTCGGGGAGCCTGATCTCCAGTTGCTCGCGCGGCGGCGCGGGGTAGTCGCCGCGTACGACGACGACGTCGGCGAACAGGGCGTTGAACGATGCCGTCTCCCCCTCGTCGCTGACCGCCGGGCCTGAGACCACGCCGCGCAGGAACCAGCGGGGGCCGTCGAAGCCGAGGAACCTGACTGGCTGCAGTTCGGCCTCGGCCTGGCCTTCCTCGGCGATCGGCACCCGCGCGGACAACTCGGTGCCGAAGGGGCCGGCTTCCTCGGTACAGCTGCCGCCCGAGTCGGCGATGTTCGAGGCGATCTCGTGCCTGACCTCGTCCCACAAGCCGCCGCTGCGTGGTGCCGCGAAAGCCTGAAGCTGCATGCCGCTCGCGTCGTGGACGACGGCTACCCAGGCGCCCTGTTCTTCGGCAACGTTGATCTGGACGTCGTAGCCCTCCTGGACCGGGATCAGGAGGCTGCCGCAGTCGATCCGCTCGGTTGCCGGGAAGTTGTCGGCGATGTCCCATGGCCCGCTATGGGACTCGGGTTCCTCGCCGGCGAAGTCGGGCTCGTTCTGATCGACAAACCCCGCTGAGTCATCGCCATCGCGGCGGCGACGTCGCAACACGCGCCCGCTCCTGCCTTTCCCAATTGCTCGTTGACATGCGCACTGACCGAACTGCGCACTGACCGGACTGCGCACTGACCGGACTGGTCACTGACCGGCGAAACCGCCGGTCGATCCATGTCCACCAGCACCTCGGCCTGATCCTGGCAGCGCGGCGACCTCGTGAAAGACCGGACGCTCCACCTGCTGGATGACCAGCTGGGCGATCCGGTCGCCGCGCTTCAAGCAGACCTGCCTGCGCCTATCAGTATTGAACATGATCACTTTGATTTCCCCACGGTACCCCGCGTCTACAGTCCCCGGCGTGTTGACGATCGTCACACCGTACTCCGCGGCCAGACCGGACCTCGGATGGACGAAAGCCGCATAACCATCGGGCAAGGCAATCGCAATCCCGGTGGAGACCACTACCCGCTCCCCCGGCCCTAGGTCCACGTCGACGGCCGTGTAGAGATCGACGCCAGCGTCTCCCGGATGCGCCTGGGCGGGCACCGGCAATCCCTCGTCGATTCGCCGCAGCAGCACGTCGATCATTCCTGCGTACCTTGTCTGACTCGGCGCCGTTCGACCAGTTCTCGCGGGCGCCGGGGCTCGTGGCTGCTCCGCCAGGCGGCGGACAAGACGGCGGCCGTCGGGACCGCCACGATCGCGCCGGGGATGCCGGCCACGATGCCGCCCACCGCGAGCACGATGATCACCTCGAGCGGGTGCAGCCTGACCGCCCGGCCGATGACCATAGGCTGCAGCAGATGGCTCTCCAGCTGGTTCTCGACGAGGAACACCGCCAGCAGGATCACCGCCGCGATCCAGCCCTGCGTGGCGAGCGTGACCAGAATCGCCACCGCGCCGACCACCAGGATCCCGACCAGCGGCACGTAGGCGGCGATGAACACCAGGATCGCGATCGGCATCACCAAGGGCACGCCGAGCAGCCACAGCGCGATCGCGATGATGACCGCGTGGATCAGGGCGATGATCGTCGTGCCGTGGATGTACCTGACCAGCGCGTGCCAGGCGGCGCCGCTGGCCCGGTCGGCCCGCTCGATCGCCTCCTGGCCCGCGCCCCTGAACCTCGTGAACCCCCTGACCAGCCGGCTCCACAGCATGTCGCCGTCCTTCAGCAGGAAGAACGTGATGAAGATCGTCAGGATCAGGCCGGTCAGTACCTCGAGGAAATACTTCCCTCCGGTCAGGACGGTGCCGGCGACGACGGTCTTGTGCTGAGCCAGGTAGTCGAGCAGCTTGTTGGACAGCTGATTGAAGTCCTTGTTGTTCAGCCGGAAGGGCGGGCGCTCTAGAAAGCTCCGCACCGTGTTCACGGTCTTGCGAACCTCGGCCGACAGCTGCGGATAGCCGGCCTGGATCTGGTTGGTGATCAGGGTGACGACCCCTGCGAGCAGGCCGATCGTCGCCAGCAGGGTCACCCAGGTCGCCGCCAGTCTCGGCAGGCCGGCCCGGCAGAGCCTGCCTACCAGCGGCTGCAGCAGCGCGCAGAGCAGGGTCGCGGCGATAAACGGCAGCACGACGAGCCGCAGCGCCACCGCGACCTTGAAGCTCAGGTACACCAGAGCCGCGATCAGCAGCATCCGCCACGCCCAGGCCGCGACCGTTCGCAGCGGGGCCGGCACGTGCTGGTCAGCGGCGCGGAGCATGGCCAGCCCGCCGGCGGTCGTCACCGTCGCCGGCCGGCTGGTAGGCGGTCGCCCCGCCGGCCTGCGAACTCTGCCCGGCCCCCTGAGAGGCCGTGCTCATCGAAGCAGGGCTCATCAAACCAGGGCTCATCAAACCAGGGCTCGTCGAGGGCGCGGCTGGCGAGGCCGACACCCCCATGGCACCGGCCGGCACCGCGTCGGCCGGCGCATCGGCGGGCCAGGCCCGGTCCGCAGACAGGCCAGCAGGCAGGTCAGCAGACAACGGGACAGCCGGTGCCGGAGCGACGGCCAGGGCATCGGGGGCATCGCTGGCCAGCCGGCTCTTGATCAGCGCGTGTGAGCGCCTGGTGTGCTCCGCTGCCGCAGCACGCAATCGGCTCGCCAGGCCGCGAGCCCGAGCTGCCGTTCCTCCACCGTCCGTGCTCATCCCTCCATGTAACCAACTACCGTGTTCTAATGCTGCTCTACCGAGAACGACTGCATGCGCCGATTAGCTGGTGGCTTACCACTGCTGGGTGCGTGATCATCCTAGGGTCCACGTTGTGGGCAGGGTTCAGCGTAACCATCGGGCTAGCTGTCTACCTCGTGATGGGCGGCATACTCGCCGGAGCGCTACTTATCTGGGGTTCGGTGCGGATCACCGTGACCGACAGCGAATTGGCCGTCGGGCGCGAGCGGTTGCCGATCGGCCAGGTCAGCGAAGCGTCGGCGATGGACGTCGAGCAGACGACCGCGCTGCGCGGCCCGAGCGCCGATCCAGCGGCTTACCTGCTCATCAGGCCGTACGTGAAGTGCTCGGCCTTCGTCGGCGTGACCCAGCCCGCCAGCAGGCCGTACTGGCTGGTCGCGACCAGAAGGCCAGCCGAACTGGTCGCCGCCGTCGAGGATGCGCGGGTGCGAGCTGGGCAAGAACCCGCGTGGCATGATGATGAACTTGGCGAGCACGCGGCAGCGCATGGGAAGGATACAAATGCCCGGTAAAGGCGGGGACTACGGGAACAAGGCGGTTAACGCAATTGCGGGGGCAGCGGCCGCCTTTATCGCACGCAAGCTGATCGTCTTCGCCTGGACCAAGGTCACCGGCAAGCAGCCGCCCGACGCCGCCGAGGACCCGCAGGTGGCTGTCGGCGAGGCCGTGGCCTGGGCGCTGGTCGTCGGAGCGGGAGTCGGTGTCGCACGGGTACTCGCCGTGAAGCTTGCCACCCGCCAGGCGAGCAAGCAGCTTGCCGAGTCCGCCGACGCCGAAGCCTGAGCCGACGCCTGAGCCGGAACCTGAGCCTGAAGCCGTTCGGAGGCTGAGCAGTGCACTCCAAGGATCGTTCCAAGCTGACGTTCAAGATCGGGTACGCCGTCCGGCATCCGACGAGGGTCGCGGGCTACGTCAGGCGGCGCACCCGCGATGCCTGGCTCCGGATGCATACCGAGGACCACGTCAGCTACTACCGCGCCGTGATGCGCTCGGACGCCGGCCGCAGTCGTGAGGCGGCCGTCGGCAGCCACACGCACGAGTCGTGGCTGGAACTCGGACAGCTCCAGTTCGACTTCGCGACCAGCCACGGGCTCAAGCCTGAGATGCGGATGCTGGAGATCGGGTGCGGCAATCTGAGAGCCGGCCGGCTCTTCATCGAGTACCTGGAGCCGGGTCACTATTACGGCCTGGACATCTCGCCCGACATCCTGATGGCCGCGCAGGACACCATCGCCGCGCACGGGATCGCCGCGAAGCTGCCGCACCTGACGCTGGTGAAGGACCTGAAGCTGTCGTTCCTGCCGGAGGACACCTTCGATTTCGTGCACGCGCACAGCGTCTTCTCGCACTCACCAGTCGAGGTGATCGACGAGTGCTTCGCCCACGTGGGCCGGGTGATGACCGCCGAGGGGTTCTTCGACTTCACCTTCGACAAGACCGAGGGCGCCGAGCACCAGGTCCTGCACGAAGACTTCTATTACCGCACGCAAACTCTGGTAGACCTCGCGGCAAAACATGGCCTTGAGGCCACTTTCATGGATGATTGGGAAGCTACCGGGCACGATCAGTCGAAGATAAGGATCACCAAGCCGCTGCCGCAGTGACCGCAGCGACGGCAGCGACGCCGGTGATGCCAGCGACGCCCGGGAGGTACGCAGATGGCTGAGCCCCAAGTCCTGGCGATCGTGCTGGCCGGCGGGGCAGGCAAGCGGCTGGCCCCGCTCACCGACGACCGGGCCAAGCCGGCCGTGCCGTTCGGCGGTCTATACCGGCTCATCGACTTCGCGCTATCGAACCTGGTCAACGCCGGGATCAGGCGAATCTGCGTGCTAACTCAGTACAAGAGCCACAGCCTGGACCGGCACGTCACGACGACCTGGCGGCTGTCCAGCCTGCTCGGCAACTACGTGACCCCGGTCCCGGCCCAGCAGCGCCTGGGTCCACACTGGTACACCGGCTCGGCCGACGCGATCTACCAGTCGCTGAACCTGATCTTCGACGATAACCCCGACATCGTCGCGGTGTTCGGCGCGGACCACGTGTACCGGATGGACACGACCCAGATGGTCGACCAGCACCGCGCACACGGCGGGGGCGTGACCGTCGCCGCCATCCCGGTGCCCCGCGAGGAGGCGCACGGCTTCGGCATCATCCAGACGAAGGCGGACGGTCGCACGATCGAGGCGTTCCTGGAGAAGCCGGCTGATCCTCCGTCTATCCCCGGCTCCCCCGACCATGCCTACGCGTCGATGGGCAACTACGTCTTCGACACCGCAGTGCTGATCGACGCCCTGCGTAAGGACGCCGTCAACGACGAGAGCCGCCACGACATGGGCGGCGATATCGTGCCCATGCTGGTCTCCCAGGGCTGCGCCCAGGCGTACAACTTCATGGAAAACCAGGTCCCGGGCTCCGAGCCGCGCGACCTCGGCTACTGGCGTGACGTCGGGACGCTGGATTCCTACTACGACGCGCACATGGACCTGTGCGCGGTCCACCCGATCTTCAACCTCTACAACGACAAGTGGCCGATCCTGACCCACATCCCGTCCCAGCCGCCGGCCAAGTTCGTCCACGACAGCGGTGACCGGGTCGGCCGGGCGATCAACAGCGTGGTCAGCAACGGGGTGATCGTCTCGGGCGGACTGGTGCTAGATTCCGTGCTCTCGCCCGGTGTGCGGATCAACAGCTGGTCCCGCGTCGAGCAGTCCGTGATCATGCACAACACCAGGATCGGCAGGTATGCCGTGGTCAAGAACGCCATCTTGGATAAGAACGTCGACGTCCCCGACGGGGCCGTCGTCGGCGTGGACAAGGAACACGACCGGGCTCGCGGTTTCGTCGTCTCCCCCGGCGGTGTCACCGTCGTCGGCAAGGGCCAGGTAGTGAATCCTTGACCGGGAAGACCGGGACCCCGCCCGTCAGCCCGGCCACCGCACCGGCCACCGCACCGGCCACCGTCAGCCCGGCCGCACCGAGCTCGGACCCCTTCGCCAAGGTCAGCGTCGCCCTGCTGACCAGGGAGTACCCGCCCGACGTCTACGGCGGCGCCGGCGTGCATGTCGAGTACCTCGCGCGCGAGCTGCACAACCTGGTCAGCCTGACCGTGCATTGCCAGGGTGCCGACCGCCCCGATGCCGTCGCCCACCAGCCGTGGAAAGAGCTCGACACCGCCAACGCAGCCCTCGGCACCATGTCGGTGGACCTCGCGATGGCCGCCGCCGCAGCCGCGGTCGACGTCGTGCACAGCCATACCTGGTATACGAACCTGGCCGGCCACCTCGCCGCGATGCTCTACGGCATCCCGCACGTCATGACCGTCCACTCGCTGGAACCGCTCCGGCCGTGGAAGGCCGAGCAACTCGGCGGCGGCTACGCCCTGTCGTCCTGGTCTGAACGCATCGCCATCGAGTCGGCCGCCGCCGTCATCGCGGTCTCCGACGGCATGCGCGCCGACGTTCTTGCCACGTACCCAGCCGTCGATCCCGCCAGAGTGCACGTCATCAGGAACGGCATCGACACCGACCAGTACACCCCGGACGAGGGCACGAAGCTGCTCGCCAGGCACGGTATCCACCCCGGCCGCCCGACCGTCTCCTATGTAGGCCGGATCACCCGCCAGAAGGGCCTGCCGATCCTGCTGCGCGCCGCCGAGCTGCTCGACCAGGGCATCCAGCTCGTGCTCTGCGCCGGCCAGGCGGACACAGCGGAGCTTGGCGAGGAGGTGTCCGCGCTGGTCGAGCACCTGCGGGCGGCCAGATCCGGCGTGATCTGGCTCAACGAGATGCTGCCCAAGGCCGACATTATCCAGATCCTCAGCCACTCGACCGTCTTCGCCTGCCCCTCGCTCTACGAGCCGCTCGGCATCGTGAATCTGGAGGCGATGGCCTGCGGCACGGCGGTGGTCGCGTCGAACGTCGGCGGCATTCCCGAGGTCGTCGCCGGCGCGCAGACCGGACTGCTCGTCCCGCCCGGCGATCCCGAGTTGCTGGCGGCGGCGATCAACTCGCTGGTCAGCGACCCGGCCCGGGCCACGGCCATGGGCCAGCTCGGCCGGCAGCGGGTGGTCGCCGAGTTCAGCTGGGCAAGTATCGCCGCCCAGACGGCCGCGCTTTATACCGAGCTGAGCCGAGGCAACGTAATTTCACTCTGAAATGAAGTTTGCTGGCGGCCAGCCGTGCTCAGGTCACCGAGCCCGCAGCGGCGCCGGTCACCTTCTCGCCCCACCGGGCGAGCTCGGCCTCCAGGTCGAGCGGCGCGATCATGGCGCCGCTGGCCGTCTCGGCCTCCCAGGCGTCGGCGGGTACTCGCCACATGACCTCGAACTCGATCCCGCTCGGGTCCTTGGCGTACAGGGACTTGGACACCCGATGGTCGCTGGCGCCCACCAGCGCACCCCGCTCGGTCAGCCGGTCCCTGATCTCGACGAGGTCGGCGAGCGTGCCAACTTCCCAGGCCAGGTGGTAGAGCCCGAGGTAGCTGCCCTCCTGCGGGGTGCCGTCGGGAACCGCGAACAGCCCGAGATCATGGTCGTTGGCGGTTCCTTGCGCCCGCAGGAACGCCGCCCGTCCCGGAATCTCCATCCGCACCTCGAACCCGAGTGTGTAGGTGTAGAAATCGACCGACGCGGCGACGTCGCCGACATAAAGGACAGCGTGGTTCAGGCGGCGAACGGCCATGGCAAGCACTCCCGAGTCCGGCAACTGCATCTGTCAGGACAATGCCGGGAACCGCCCGGAGATTCCCGCGCAGGCTCAGCTGGCGAGTCCGGTCCGCTGGGCAGCGGCGAAATGGTCGTTGATCAGCACGACGTCGCGGCCGACCGCGTCCAGCAGGGAAGCGGCGATGGCGGCACGGTAGCCGGCCTGGCAATGCACCCAGATCTCGCCCGGCGGCACCTCGGCCATCCGGGCCTCGAGCTCGTGCAGCGGGATATGGAGGGCGCCCGACACCCGAGAAGCCGTCCACTCGCTGTCCCGGCGCACGTCGAGCAGCGGGATGGGCCGCCGCTCTCGCTCCGCCGCGTAGCCTGCGAAGTCGGTCATCCGGTAGCTGCGCAGCGGCTCGCCGTCGGCCCAGTCCGCCGGAGCGCCGGTCGCCGCCGACTCGATCCGGTCGATGCCGATCCGCGCCAGGTCCCGCTGGGCGGCGACGACGTCGCCCGGGCTGTCGCCGATCAGCGTCAGCGAGGCGCCCCACGGGATGAGCCAGCCCAGGTAGGTCGCCAGTGAGTCGCCGAGCTCGAACTGGCGCGCGCCGCGCAGGTGCCCGGCCGCGAACGCCGGCCGCCTGCGCAGGTCGACTACCCAGTCCCCGGCGTCGATCCGGCGCCGCAGCTCGCCGCTGGTCGCCCGCCGGGGCGGCGACAGGTCGGGCGCCAGCGGCCCGCTCGCGTTGGCCGGGCTCATGTGCGCGTAGTACGCCGGGTAGATGTCCAGGCCGGCCAGCGTCGTGCGGACGTAGTCGTCCTCACCCTGGGTGAGCGCCGGGTTCACCAGGACCTCCGCGCCGATCGTGCTCGCCGCTCCGGTGGTCTGGGTCGCCGAGCAGAAGCTGCCGAACCCGTGCGTCGGGTACACCATCGCCGTGTGCGGCAGCTCGGCCGCGAGCCGTCGCGCCGAGCCGTGCTGCGCCCGGGCGAGGGTGTCCGCGTGCTCGCCGCCCAGGAGGTCGGTCCGCCCCGTCGACCCGTTGAGCAGCGACCCGCCCGTGAACACGCCGACGACCTCGCCCGCATGTTCGAGTGCATAAGCCAGATGGTGAAAGGTATGTCCAGGCGTCCCGATCACCCGGAGCAGCAAGTCTCCGACCTTGATCTGATCGCCGTCGGCGATGCGCACCCGGTCGAACGCCACCGCGTCGGCGGCATTGACGTGGTAGTCGGCGCCGATTTCTCTGGCCAGCGCGAGCCCGCCGGTCACGTAGTCGTTGTGCAGGTGGGTCTCGAAAACGTGCGTGATCCTGGCGCCGTGGGCGTCGGCGACGGCCAGCACCCGGTCAAAATCGCGCTGCGGGTCGATCACGAGCGCCACCGAGCCGTCGGTCGCCAGGTAGCTCCGATCGCCGAGCGACGGAGTCTCGATAACTGAGATCTCGACCACTGCGGTCATCCCCCCTCGGCGCTGGGCCGACGTTCCGCTGGCTGCTTTGTTACCTGCGTCAATACCCCAACCCCAGGCCCTGAACTGGCTTAACCCGTGACAGTACCGTAATCGTCAGCAATCGGTCCGGTGTAGACGCCGCGTGGGCGAATTGGCGTATTGCGCGCATATTCTTCGAGCGCGTGGGCGAGCCAGCCCACGGTCCGGGCGACGGCGAAGATCGCCTCGCCAGCGCCTGGGATCATGTCAGCCGCCGTCACCAGGGCCGCGAGCGCGAAGTCGATGTTGGGCGCGGGCAGCGCGCGTCGCCGCGCCTCGGCGACGACCGCCTCGACGACCGTGAGCCGGTCGGGCGCGGCGCGCCGTAGCAGGTCGAGCAGCAGGACGGCGCGCGGGTCGCTCGTCTTGTAGACGAAATGGCCGTAGCCGGGGATCCGCTCGCCGCGCCGCAGCAGGTCACCGACCGCCCGGACGGCGTCACCCGGCTCCTGCGCCGAGCGGAGCATAACTTCCGCGCCGAACGAGGCCCCGCCGTGCAAGGCTCCGCCTACCGCGCCGAGGCCGGTGGCGACCACGGCATACGGGTCGGCGCGCACCGACGCGGCAACCCGGGCGGCCAGCGTGGAAGCAGCGAGTTCATGGTCGGCGAGCAGTACCAGCGCCGCGCGCAAGGCATCGACCAGCCCCCGCCCAGGCGGCACCGGGCACAACCGCCCCACCAGCCGCTCCGCAATAGACCCCCCGGTAGCCCTCCCGTCGCCGGTCGCCCTGTCCTCGCCGGTCGCGCTACCCCCGCCCGTCGCCCCGTCCTCGCCGATCGCCCTCCCGCCGCCCGTCGCCCCGTCCTCGCCGATCGCCCTCCCGCCGCCGGTCGCCCTCCCCCCGCCGGTCGCGCTACCCCCGCCCGTCGCCTTCCCCACGCCCGCCATTCCTGAGGCCCGTCGTTGTGAGTTTGCCGGTGCTGCAGCACCGTCGTTGTGAGTTAGCTGGGGTAGCCCGCCGCTTGGCCGGGCCGGGTGGACGGCGGCGGGCGGCAGGCACTCGACCATGCCGGCGATCAGGCAGCGGCCGGCCGCGATGACGGCGGGCGGGTCGAGGTGCAGTCGCAGCGGGTCGGTGGCCGCCAGCGCCGGCACGATGACCTGAAGCCGCTCTAGCGGCAGAGTCGCCAGGGGAAGCGCGGCGCAGGCCGCCGATCCGGCCGCGACCGCCTCGGCGGTAGCCTGCCACTCCCCCGCGTCCTGCCGCGTCAGCTCGCCGGTCCACAACAGGCTCGCGACGTCTTCAAGGTCGATCTCGGTAGCGAGCGCCAGCGCATCCCGACCCCTGAACCGCAGCTTGTCGCCGCTGATCTCGGTAAGCGAGGTCTTGATCACCAACTCAATCGCACCGGGGGCGCCGCGCGGCCGACCACGGCGGGCAAGCTTCTCCACCTCGTCCGCACTGAACAGGCTCAGCCGGCTCCCCTCGCTCTTTCGCCTGGTCAGCACGCCCCGGCTCACGTAGGAGTAGAGGCTAGCCTCCTTGATGCCGAGCCGCCGCGCCGCCTCGGCCGCCCCGATCCACTCAGTCATACCGCCGCCTCCACCAGCCTCACCCCCGCCACCCCCAGCCACCCCACGAACCCGAGCCACCCCACAAACCTCAACCACCCCACGAACCCCAGCCACCCCACGAACCTCAGCCGTCCTACCAACCCCAGCTGCCCCACGAACTTCAGCCGCCCTACCAACCTCAGCCGCCCTACCAACCCCCGCCACCTCACGAACTTCAGCCGCCCTACCAACCCCAGCTGCCCCACGAACCCCAGCTGCGCGGCGCCGGGACCCGGCTTTCCGGCCTTCGCGCGCCGCGCGGCCGCACGCCGTCTCGCCTGCCGCATCGCGGCGCCTCCGCTCCGTCGCCGCAGCACCCTGCCCACCACGCAGCGCCCTGCCCACCCCCGTCTTCAGCAGCATGACCCTACTTGGTGCTGTTGGGCGTGGTTGTTCGACAGCACCATGGTCCTACTTACTGTCGTCCCGACAACAGTAGGTAGGACCATGCTGCTGTTGGTTATCGGCCCGCAACAGCAGCAAGTAGGGTCATGCTGCTGTTGACCCGCCAGCGCTCAGGCCGGGCCTCAACGTGGGTGCGCCTGGGCAGGCCGCGGACCTGAGCCCGCGAGTCATTCCGGTTGCCCGCCTTGGCCCGCTGCCCGCCCTGCCCCGCTGCCCGCCCTGCCCCGCTGCCCGCCCTGCCCCGCTGCCCGCCGGCCCCGCTGCCCGCCCTGCCCCGCTGCGGCCCGCTGGCCGCCGGCACTGGCTTGCTGGCCGCCGACACTGGGCTGCTGGCCCGGGCTGGCCTGCTGGTCGCTGGCGGTTGCCGGGCGGTGCCGGGCCGGGCGTCGTCTTCGCTGGCTGGTTTTGGGGTCGCTCGGGCTCCCTGATCATGAGTTGACCATAATCAATATTGACAGCTGAACTAGTCAAGTACCGATAATCGACCTTGGAATCCAGCAGCTCGGAGCTACGGAGAGGTAGCGGCATGCCGAAGGTTCACATACTCGACGTCACCAACCGTGACGGGGTGCAGACAGCACGTACTGGCTTGTCGAAGTTCGGCAAGACGATGGTGAACTTCTACCTTGCCAGGCTGGGGGTCGCGCAGTCGGAGATCGGCTTTCCGTTCCTGTTCCACGAGGTGCCCTATGTCCGGGCGAATGTCGCGCTCGCGCAGGCCGGCGCGTTCGGTGAGTTGCGGCTATCTGGCTGGTGCCGCGCGGTCACCGGCGACGTCGAGCGGGCGCTCCCGCTTGGGCTGCGGCACTACAACCTGTCGATTTCGACCTCGGACCAGATGATCGCGCACAAGTTCCGGGGCAAGCTCGACCGCTCGGCGATCATCGCCGAGATGACCGCGGCCGTGGCGGTCGCCAGGCAGGGCGGCGCCGACACCATCGGCGTGAACGCCGAAGACGGTTCCCGGACTGACGAAGGGTTCCTCACCGAGTTCGCGCTCGCCGCCAAGGAGGCCGGGGCGACCCGGGTCCGGTATTGCGACACCATCGGCGGCGATACCCCGCATCACATCAGGGACCGGTTCGCGCGGCTGGCGACCGCGACCGGGATGCCGATCGAGACGCACTGCCACAACGACCTCGGGATGGCGGTGGCCAACTCGGTCGCTGGCGCGCTCGGCGACCTCGACGCAGGCCAGGACGCCTGGGTGAACACCTGCGTCAACGGCATCGGCGAGCGGTCAGGCAACGCCGATCTCGTGTCCTGCATCCTCGCCTTCCAGCACGGGTTCGGCGTGCGGGACACGGTGGAGCTAGGCGACAAGATCGACCTGTCGTGGGCGCGGCGGTTTGCCCTGTGGGCGAGTTACGCCTTCGGCCAGCCGCTGCCGCAGAACCAGCCCGGCACCGGGCGGAACGCCTTCGCCCACGAATCGGGCATCCACGCCGACGGCGCCCTGAAGGATCGGCACAACTACGAGCTGTACGACGACGATACGCTCGGCCCGTTCCCGCAGGACTGGCACGGCAAGCCCGGCCGGGTCGTGCTGACCGGCGAGTACGGCGGCATGGCGGGCTTCAGGCACGTCATGGACGGCCTGGGCCTGGACGTCAGCGCTGACGAAGAGCTGACGTTCACCCTCGTCCAGCTGTGCGCGGCAGCCACGGGCAAGCCGCTGACCGACGACGAGCTTCGCGCTGATCGCCAGCCATCCACGAGAGCTGGCGCTGCTCTACCCAGGGCAGCTCCCGTCCTGAAGGAGCTTAGGGAAGCTGCTTGCGGTCGCGCATCCGGCGAACCCGGGCGCGCTGGCTTGAGTCGAGCATCATGTACCCGACGACCGGCACAGCCAGGCCTGCCACCACGATCACCACGGGCACCCACAGCGGAACTCCGACGATCGCCAAAATGATCGCGACTACGATCGCGCCGACCGCCAGTTGCCACTTACGGGACATAACCGACTCCTTCACCCTGCCGGGACGCTGATCCCGCTCCTGCGGGACTAGCACGCTAGCCCGCTTCCGCCACCTTCAAGGTAGCGCGCCCCGGACGGCACACCGAACGGGTGCGGTGCGAGATGATGGTCCGAACTCCCGGGAGGATCACATGACGCTGGCCATGCCCATCGAGCCCGCGGCGAACGAGCTGCTGTCCCGCAACGCACTTGCCCTGCTCCTGGCCATGATGCTGGATCAGCAGGTGCCGTTCGAGAAAGCCTTCAGCGGGCCGTACGAACTTACCCGAAGGCTCGGTCACGAGCCGACGTCTCGCGAGCTCGCCGACTTCGACCCGGATGCGCTCGCGGACATCTTCGCCGAGCGGCCCGCCCTGCACCGGTTCCCGCGCGCGATGGCCGGCCGGGCTCAGGAACTCGCGAAGATCGTCGAGAACGACTACGAGGGCGACGCGAGCGCCGTGTGGACCACCGCCGCCGACGGCGCCGAGCTGGCCAGTCGGCTCACTAAGCTGCCTGGCTACGGCAAGTACAAGGCGCAGATCACGACCGCGCTGCTCGGCAAGCAGCTCGGGGTGCAGCCGGATGGCTGGCGCGAGGCAGCCGGCCACTACGGCGAGGAAGGCTCGCGGTACTCGGTCGCCGACATCTCCGACGAGGAATCGCTGCTCGCGGTGCGCTCGTATAAGAAGCAGATGAAGCGCGAGCGGGCCGCCTCGGCCAGCTAAGCCACGACCGGTGCACACCGCAGCTGGCGCCGCGCTGCGACTGGACCGGGCTGCCCTGCGGCCGCTGGCGGCCGCCAAGGCCACGGCCGGCGTGCTCGTCCCCCTGGTCGCTGGCATCGTCGCCGGTCAGCCTGCCGCCGGAGCGACAGCGGCGTTCGGCGCGCTGTCGGTCGGGGTCGCGATCATCACAGCCGGCCCGCGTACCCCGGCGGGCACGATGCTCGCCGCCAGCGTCGGGATGGGCGGCGCGACGTTCGTCGGCTCCATCTCCGGGCTGGTGCCCGTGGTCCACCTGCTGGTGCTCGCCAGTGCGGGCATGCTCGCCGGGCTGCTCGTCGCCGCCGGACGAGGGGCCTCGCAGGTCGGAGTCAACGCCACCATCGCCCTGCTCGTCTTCGGCCGGCTCAGCGCCGGGCCCGAAGTGGCGGCGCTGCACGCGAGCTGGGTGCTGGCCGGCGGCCTGCTGCAGACCGGACTCGCGATCGCGCTGCGGTCACCGCGTCCGCTGCGGACCCAGCGCGAGGCCCTGGCCGCCGCCTACGACGCCCTGGCCGGCGCCGCCCTGCCGGGCGCGACCGCGTCGGCACCGTCACTCCAGGTCGCGCACGCGGCGGTCACCGCCAGGGACGCCATCTCCGCGTCGCTGCAGGCTGGTGACGCGGCTGCGCCGCTGCGCGGCCTCGCCGACCAGCTCGACCGGATCAGGCAGGAGTTCCACGCACTGCACTTCCTGGGCACCAGCCTGACCGAGGTCGACGAAGCACTGACGCTGGCCGGGCAGGCGCTCACCAGAACCGCCCAGGCGCTGCGGTTCCGTCAGGCCGTCGAGCTCGAGCCCGAGGCGGCCAGGCTGTCCGATCTGGCCGACCAGGCCGGTCAGGCGATGGGGGCGCCCGGCCCGGCACCCACTGGCGGGGACGGCGGCGAGCCGCCTGATCCGGCCGCCCGGTTCGCGAGCGCCCGGATCGCCGCGCTGGCCGGGCAGCTCAGGGCGGTCGACCGGATGACGGGCGAGCTGGCAGGGATCCGCAAGTTCCCGGTCGCCGCCGCCAGCTACACGGCGTTCGTCGTGCTTCCTGGCCAGCTCCGGTCCGTGGGCAGGACCATCTGGGCGGCGATCTCACCGTCGTCACCCGCCTTTCGCCACGGCGTACGGCTCGCGGTCGTGATCCCGCTGGCCACGGCCATCGCCACGGTGCTGCCGTGGCAGCGCGGCTACTGGCTGCCCGTGACGACGGTGATCGTGCTCAAGCCGGACTTCACCGCGACCATCAGCCGGGGGGTAGCCAGGACCGTCGGCACCGGGCTCGGCATCCTCGCGTCGGCGCTCATCGTGACTGTCTTCGACCCGCACGGCCCCGCCCTGATCGCGCTCGTCGCGGTCTGCGCCTGGCTCGGCTACACCGTGTTCGCCGCGAACTACGCGGTCTACGCCGTGTTCCTGACCTCGCTCGTGATCTTCCTGGTCGCGCAGGGCAACCCAGTCAGCCCGGTCGAGAACCGTGGCTTCGACACCCTCATCGGCGGCGTGATCGCGATCGGCGCCTATCTGGCCTGGCCGACCTGGGAGGCCAAGACCCTGCAGGCGGCCACGGCCGACCGGTTCGACGCAGCGAGACGATTCCTTACCTCCGTGCTGGAGGTCTACCTGGAGCCGAGCGCGTTCGACCGCGCCGGGCTGGCCAGGCTCGCGGCGGACACCCGCCGGGCCCAGTCGGCAGTGACCGCCTCGCTTCAGCGGGCGCGCGGCGAGCCGGCCAGATTCAGGCCGGACATCGATCGCTACGCCGGGGTGCTCGCGGCGGGCCGGCGCATCGTGGCTGGCACCCACGCCCTGGCCAGCCATCTTCAGGACGCCAGGGAACACGTCGCGGTGCCCGCCGCCGCAGGCGTCGTGGGTCAGGTCGGCGACGCCATGGCCGAGCTCCTCCGCGCGGTCCGGGCCGGGGAGCCGCCTGCGCCATTGCCGGACCTGCGGGCCTCTCAGCGTCAGCTCGTCGCCCTGACCACCGCGCGCCTGACGCAGCAGGACCGCCGGGGCGCGATCCTGGCCGCGCTGCTCGACCCGCTCGTCGACAGCATCGACACCGCCGCCGACGTCCTCACCGGGCAGGCTGACCGCGCGTCGTGATCACGAAGGGGCAGTTACCAGGCGGCCTGGTCGAACTCGAAGCCTGGCACGTCGGCCATCAGGCGGCGGGTGTGGGTCAGCCGGCCGTGGCTTATCACGGCGACCCAGACCCCGATCCGCGACTTCTGCGGCACGTACAGGAGCCGGTCGGCGCGCGGGGCGATGCCGACGGCCAGCGCCTGGAACGGCAGCGTGACCAGACGCCTGACCGTCACCGCCGGCTGGCCGAGCGTCACCTCGTTCACCACGTCGCCGCCCTTGGCCGACTGGACCATGACGAAGCTGCTGGCGGCGGTCAGGTCGCCGCTGAGGGCATCGAGCGGGCCGGACGTGACGACGTGCGGCACGAACACCTTCCATGCCTGGAGCGCGCGAGGTCGCACGTCGACCACGATCACGCAGAGCCCGTGCGGCGAGTTCTGCTGACCGCAGGCAGTGCGCCTGGCCGGCCGGGCCGGGCCCGCCGCTGAGCCAGCCCCAGAACCAGCCCCAGAACCAGCCCCCGGGCGTGACCCCGAGCTGACCGCAAGGCCCGCGCCGCTGATCGCCACCGGGTCGGGCTCTGGCACGGCGATCACCTGAGAGCCGTTGCCCAGCCAGGTCAGGCCGCCCTGGTTCAGCAGCGACGAGCCGGCGCCGATGAGCGGCCGCAGGCTGATCGACCTGACGCTGTCGCTGTGCAGGCTCCTGACCACCACGGCGGTGAAGTCGTCGCCGCTCGCGTACGCCAGCGTCGCGCTGTCCGGGCTGACCGCCGGGTAGGCGCCCCGGCCCAGCGGCTTCGACGTGCCGCTGACGACGTCGACCTGGCTGATCCGCAGCGCGGAGCCGACGACAAACAGCGACTTGGCGTCCGGCGCCAGCGCGAGGCCGTTGCCGTCAGTGGCAATCGGCAGGGACCTGACGGTGCGGCCGGCCTTGACGGAGGTGATCCTGATCGCGCTGCTGCCCCCGGACGCAGACATTCCCGTGATCGCGACCACCGACGGGTCGGCCGGCCCGCTCTCGGCGGCCGACGTCCCGGCGGCCGCGTGCGCGTGCAGCACGTTCCTGGCGGCCAGCAGGCCGCCGGCGACCAGCACGACCGCCAGCATGGCGGCCAGCGGGGCGAGCCACTGGCCGGGCCGCCGGGCTGACCGCGCCGAGGGACCGAGCCGGACCGTCGACCCGGCCAGCTCAGCGAGCGATGGCGGCCGCAGCGGCCGCAGGTCACCGGGCGCGAGCTGGCTGGCGAGCTCGGCCATGTCCTGCCGGAGCTTGCGCTCGAACCTGCTCATCGCAGATCCTCCCCGAGAACGCCGGCCAGCGTCGCCAGCCCCCTCGACGTCGTCGATCGGACCGAGCTCGGCGCGATCCGCAGCAGCACCGCGACCTCGGCGACATCCAGGTCGCAGAAGTACCGCAGCACCAGCACCTCACGCTGCCGCTGCGGCAGCGCGCGCAGCGCCTCGGCCAGCGCGCCCCGGTCGGCGGTCGCCGACTCGGCGTCCGCCGTGAACAGCTCGCCGCCGAACAGCCGGGCCGCGTGCTTGCGGCGCACCGCTGCGCGCCGGTTCGCCGACCGGCAGCCGTTCAGCACGCTGGCACGCGCGTACGCCAGGCCGCTCGCGGAGTTGTAGAGCACGGGCCAGCTGCGGTGCAGCCGCTCGTAGACATCCTGCACCACGTCTTCGGCGGTACCGAGATCCCCGGTCATCATCACCGCAAGCCTGACCAATTCCAGGTGGTGCGCCAGGAAAAGATCAGTCACGCTAAGTTCGCGGCGTTCAGCCAGGAGCATCGTCTTTGCCTCCACGACTGTTAGACGCCCAAACCCCGCCCAGTGCTGCGCCGCAGGGCCAGGTATCGTCTGCGGACATGCCTGAATCACACGCCGCACTCCCGGCGAACCGTACCGCCAGCGTCGCGATCCTGCACGATGGTTATGCCCGCGAGGCCGACGACGGCGAGCACGTCGGCAGCACGGTGACGCTGATCACCGACGGCGACGTCGTGGTCGTCGTCGACCCGGGGATGGTGTCGTCACGCGACGCGCTGCTCGGCGCGCTGGCCGGCCACGGGGTCACTCCCGAGCAGGTCACCGACGTGGTGTTCAGCCACCACCACCCCGACCACACGGTCAACGCGGCACTCTTCCCCGCCGCCCGGATTCACGACCACTGGGCGATGTACGAGGGCGACCTGTGGCACAGCCGGGACGCCGAGGGCACCGAGCTCAGCCCGTCGATCATGCTGATCGGCACGCCAGGCCACACCCACCAGGACATCAGCACCGTGGCGGCGACGCCGGACGAGGTCTACGTCTGCACCCACGCGTGGTGGGCGGCGGCCGGCCCCGCGCGCGATCCGTTCAGCCCTGACCAGGCCATCCTCGCCGCGAGCAGGCAGCGGATCCTGGAGATCGCCACGGTGATCATCCCCGGGCACGGGCCGAGTTTCCGGCCTGGACCTGACACCCCGCGCTGACCTTGGGCCAGCCAGCGACCTGCGACCACGGAACCGTCGCGCCACTAGTACCGTTTTAGACGACATGCCGGATCGAGCCCGGGCACGCGCGCTGGTCGCCGCGCTGCTCCTCGTACTGACAGTCGCCGGCATCCGCGCGATCGGCCCGCCAGGCGGCTGGGGCAGGCATGCCAGTCACGCGGTCGCCGTCGGCGTGCTGCTCGAAATCGTCCTGGGCGGTCTCTTCGTCGCCCTGCGCTGGCGCCGCAAGCCGCAAGGCACGCTCGCGCCCAGAATCAACCGGCTGCTATCGGGAACTCTCACGGCAGCCATGATCGCGATCGCGATCGCCGTCGTCCTCAGCGCGTACAACACCAGCCCTGAGAACCTCGACGCGCACCAGGCGCCCAGGCTGAGTCACCGGGCGGTCCGGATCCGACTGCACATTCACCCGTTCCGCAACAACGGCGTCGACGTCGCGCTGTTGCTGCGCGACGCGCTGTTCGCGGCGGTCGTCCTCTCGATCATCGTGATCCTGATCATCGCCTGGCTGCGGCGCCGGCCGTCACCAGCGCTGGACGGGTTCCCCGACGTGACCGTCGACGAGGCCGAGTCCGATCTGGCCAGGGCCGTCGAGTCAGGCCGGGCGGCGCTGCGCGAGCTCGACGACGCCAGGGCCGCGATTATCCGGTGCTACGTGGCCATGGAGCAGAGCCTGGCCGGCGCCGGAGCCGAACGCGGCGTCGCGGAGACCCCGGACGAGCTGCTGGCCAGAGCCGTCGAGGCAGGCCTGGTGCCCAGGCCCCCGGCGGAGCGGCTGACCGCCCTGTTCTACGAGGCGAGGTACTCGACCCACCCGATGCCAGCGGCGCAGCGCGACGAGGCCGAGCACGCGCTCGCCGACCTCGCCGCCGTGCTCCCGGTCAGCGAGCCGACATGACCGGCGCCGCCGCCGACAGCAGCGAGCACGGGGAAACCAGCGAGCGCCCGGCCGGCTGGGCCAGCGTCAAGCGCGAGATCGCGGTCGCCGTCGGCCTCGTCGCCGCGCTGGCGGTCGCGATGGGGTTCGTGTTCGGGCTCCCGGCGGCCAGCACCGTCGTGCTGTTCGGAGTCGGGGTCGCGCTTGTCGCGATCAGGACGCTGATCGGCTCCTACAACCATCAGCCGCCGCCACCTGTGCTGCACGAGGACACTCCGACGACCTCTTTCGTGGGCTTCTGGCGCACCCAGACCGATCTCGCCGACGCCCTTTCGTCCATGAGCGCCTGGGACTTCGGCACGAGGCGGCGCCTTTCGAACCTGCTGGCCGCCAGGCTCGCCGAACGCCACGGGGTCAGCCTGGCCGACGACCCGGAGCGGGCCAGGCAGATCTTCCTGGGCCTGGACGGCCGGGACGGCCACGACGGCCACGACGGCCACGACGGCCAGCCCGGCGCCCGGGGCGCCGACTTGTGGTACTGGATCGACCCCGAGCGGCCGGTTCCGCCCGACGCCAGCTCGCGGCCCGGCATCCCGCCGAAGGTGCTGACGGCCCTGATTCACCGACTGGAGCAGCTGTGACCGACCTGACCCACGCGACACCGACACCGACGGCGACGCTGACACCGACAGCGACGCTGGCGCCCGCGCAGACTACCGAGCGGTGCGGTGCGGTGCTCGCCGAGCTCGAGCGCGCCATCATCGGTCAGCGCCGGGCGCTCGAACTGGTCCTGACCGGGATCCTGGCCGGCAGCCACATCTTGCTCGAGGACCTGCCCGGCCTCGGCAAGACGCTGACCGCCCGGTCGTTCGCGCGGGTGCTCGGGCTCGACTTCGCCCGGATCCAGTTCACCCCCGACCTGCTGCCGTCGGACGTCGTCGGCTCGCCCCTGTACGACCAGCGGTCCGGCGAGATGGTGTTCAGGCCAGGCCCTGTCTTCACCCACCTGCTGCTGGCCGACGAGATCAACCGGACGCCGCCGAAGACCCAGGCCGCGCTGCTGGAGGCCATGGGCGAGAACCAGGTGAGCGTAGACGGCCAGACCCGGGCGCTGCCGACCCCGTTCATCGTGCTGGCAACGGCTAACCCGATCGAGTACGAGGGCACTTACGACCTGCCGGAGGCGCAGCTCGACCGGTTCGGCATGCGACTGCGGTTCGGGTACCTGACCAGCGGCGACGAGGCCCTGATGCTGCAGCGGCGGCTCGACCGGGCGGCGCCTGAGGTCACGCTCGGCCCGGTGACCAGCGCAGCGGAACTCATCGCCATGCGCCAGTCGCTCGAGCAGGTCGAGGTCAGCGCCGACCTGGTCGACTACGTCGTGGCCCTGATCGGCGCGACCCGGGCGAACGCGCAGATCCAGGTCGGGGCGAGCCCGCGCGGCGGCCTGTTCCTCGTGCAGCTGGCCAGGGGTCACGCGGTGCTGCGCGGCCGCGACTACGTCATTCCGGACGACATCAAGGCGGTCGGCGTCCCCGCGCTCGGGCACCGCATCGTGCTGCGTCCTGAACTCTGGGCGCGCAAGGTCAACGCCGACGATGTCATCGCCCGGATCCTGACCAGCGTTGCCGTGCCGCGTACCGACCCGGTCGCTCCCGTTCACGCCTAAAGATCTTTCTGAGATGAACGCAACGCACGTGCTGCTTGCCGGACCGCGTCACGAACTGCCTGTGTCGTGGCAGCTGTCCAGCCATGGCCGCAGGCTGGTCACGCTGACCATCGCCGGACTGCTGATCGCGGTGATCACCAGGCGCCCCGAGTTCGCCGGGCTCGCGGCGCCGGCGCTGCTCCTGCTCGTGGTGTGGTCCCGGAGCCCCGAGACCGCGGGCATCAAGTTCGCCACGGGCGCGGAACTCATGACCGAGGGCGAGCCGGGCGCCATCCTGATCAGGGTCAGCGGGCTCGGTGACAGCCTGGTGTCGGCGTACCTGCACCCGGCTCCGTTCGTGATCGCCGGCCGGGGCGAGGCTGGCGCGGCCGGGTGGATCAGGCTGCCGTTCGTGCCGCAGCGCTGGGGCACCAGGCAGGTCGGCTCGGTGGAAGTGGTCGCCTACGACCGATGGCGGCTGATGGAATGCCGGCTGACCCTCGCGGCCCGGCCGGTGACCTGCTACCCGCTGCCAGCCAGGCTCGACTCGCTCGTGGTGCTCAGCAAGCTGCAGGCCAGGCTGGGCGAGCACCGGTCGCGGCTGGCTGGCGAGGGCGTCGAGTTTTCCGGGGTACGCGAGTTCGTGCCTGGCGACCGGCAGCGCCGGATCAACTGGCCGGCCACGACCCGGCGGGGCACGCTGCAGCTCAACACGTTCACCGCTGAACGAGCCCAGGCCGTCGTCGTCATCATGGATATCAGCATCGACGTCGGAGAGGTCGGCACGAGCTCGGCCGACCTGGCGATGCGCGCGACCGCCGGGGTCGCCGCGAGCTACCTGGCCGCCAGGGACCGGGTCGGAGTGATCAGCTTCGGGCGTCGGCTTCGGTGGCTGAGCCCGGCGGCCGGGCGGCACCAGGCCGACCGGATCATGAGCTTCATCACCGCCGGCGCGTCCGCGGGGTATCCGCTGGAGATGATCGGCTCACTGCCGCATACGGCGCTGCCGCCGGGAGCGCTGGTGATCGTGTTCAGCCCGCTGCTGAGCTTGCGGCTGGTCGAGGCGCTGCGCGAGCTGCGCGAGCGCGGGTTCGCGACGATCGTGGTCGACGTGCTGACTACCCAGCCTGGGGCTGGCCTGGGGCGGTACAGGGCAATGGCTGAGCTGGCGCGGCGGATCTGGCGGATGGAGCAGGACGCGATCAGGTTCTCGCTGCGCGAGATCGGCATCCCGGTCGTGGCCTGGGACGGGATCACGCCGCTCGACGTGCCGCTGGCCCCGTTCATCCGCCGTCCGGTGGTGACCAGATGAGCGTGCCGGGGCGGGCGCTGGTCGCGGTATTCCTGGTGGCGGCCGGGATGCTGGCCTGGGCGGCGGTGCCCGCCCAGCACGCTGCCGCGCTCGCCAGGCCCGTGCTGATCGCGGCGATCTGCTGCGCGCTGGGCGCTGTCGGCCGGCTGGCCGTCGTGGGCTCCGGTGCGAGCCGCCCGCCAGCCGCCGACGCGTACCAGAGCGCACTGGTGCGGCTGGCTCACAATGCCAGGAGCCTGCTCTCTGGCGTGCCCTGGACGCAGCTGCTCATCGTCGCCGTGCTCGCCGGCGAGGCGCTGCATTCGCGGAGGGCCTGGCACACCGTGGTGCTCGGGTTCTTGCTGCTGGCGTTCCTGCTCGTGCTGCACTCGGCGGAGAGCGGAGCCGGGCTGGCCGTGTTCCGGCCGCAGGTGCCGTTGCTCGTGGCTGGAGCGGCCCTGGCTGTGCTGTCCGCCGCTGCCTCGGCGCTGCCCGCCGGGCCGGCCGGCGTGGCGTCGGGCTGGCTCGCCGCGCTCGCGGCCGTCGCGGCAGTGGTGGCCGCCGCGCTGGCGCTACCGCTGTAGCGGGCCCGGGTCGGCGGCCGGCGACTCGCGCGGCGGGCCGGTGTCCAGGGTCGGCTGGGCGGGCTGGGTGTTCTGGGTGTCTGGCCAGGCGGTGTAGGCGGGCAGGGTGCCCGGATGGCGGCCCTGGCCGGCCGCTCCGCTGGGCCTGCGCAGACCGCCGAGCCAGCTCCCGACCGCACCGAAGAGCAGCAGCAGCGCGCCGAACAATCGCCAGCCGACGAGCCAGTGCCACCGCTGGGACCAGAAGATCGTGGCGTCCCAGAAGAAGTGGACCACGATGAGCGGCAGGACGCTCCCGGTGCGCAGGAACAGCCAGACGAACACCGCCGCCCACACCGCGATGCCGATCACGCCCGGGCCGTAGTAGTCGTGATACGAGCAGCGCAGGATGATCGCGACGACCACGATCTCGGCCAGCGGGCGCTGGGCCTGCCTGAGCGTCGTCACGACGAAGGCGAGCACCACGCATTCCTCGACGATGCCGGCCGCGACCGAGGCCGCCGTCGAGTAGAGCAGGTAGCTGTAGTCCTGGTGCGCGGGCTGGCCAAGGTGGCCCGCCGCGAGCGCCCCGGTGATGACGCTCCCGACGACCAGGGCCAGGATCGCCCAGGCGGCCATCCGGAACGACGGGCCGACCGCGACCCCGCCTCCGGCCGATCTCGGCGGGCCGAGCCCGAGCGAGGCCGCGCCGACGCCGCGCCTGGCCGACAGCAGCACGACGACGGCGACGGCGAGTCCTGCCGTCGCGAGCTCGGTGAGGGCCGCCGGGACGAAGACCGCCCAGCTGCCCGAGGGCGGCGGATAGCGGCCGGCAAGCGTCTCACCGCCAGCGACGATGCCGGCGGCGAAGAACGCGGCGAAGACCGCGAGCACCTCAAGGTAGGCGCGCCGCACCGAGATCCGGTCGCCTGGCACCTCACCTCCCAGCCGCATACCCCTGCATGCCGCGCGCGTTCGCGCCCGCGTAAAGCATCCCGCGATCTCTGGTCACAGCGCTAATCCGGCCGAGCGACCACGGCGGCGACACCGTCACCTCGTGGCCGCGCCTGCGCAGTTCGCCGACCACGTCGCCGCTGTGCCGGTCCTCCATCGTGAGCGACGCCGGCTCGGCGCCCCTCGGGTAGAACGAGGACGGGAAATGGTCGGTATGGTACGCCGGCGCGTCGATAGCCTCCTGCAGGTTCATCCCGAACACGACGTGGTTGAGGAAGAAGCCCATCGTCCACTGGTCCTGCTGGTCGCCGCCCGGCGTGCCGAACGCCATGTAGGGATCGCCGCCACGCAGCACCAGGCTCGGTGACAGCGTCGTGCGGGGGCGACGGCCAGGCGCGAGGCTGCTCGCGTAGCCCGGGGTCAGGGCGAACATCTGGCCCCGCGTCCCCAGGCAGAAGCCAAGCTCTCCGATGACCGGCGAGCTCTGCAGCCAGCCGCCGCTCGGCGTCGCCGAGACGATGTTGCCGAACCGGTCGGCCACGTCGAGGTGGCAGGTGTCGCCCGGGCCGAGCGCCGTGCCCGTCATCGTGGGCTCGCCGGTGCTCGCGTCCCCGGCCGGGTGCCCATGGTCCAGGCTCGACCCGGAGGTCAGCCCGAACGCGGCGAGCGCGTAGCCGGGCAGCGAAGCGGTCAGGCCCGCCGGCGATCCTGGCACGAGCTCTGCCGACGCCTTGTCGCCGACCAGCGACCGGCGGGCGGCGGCGTACTGCGGGTCGAGCAGCGCGGCGATCGGCACGTCAGTCGCCCTCGGGTCGCCGTACCAGGCTTCCCGGTCGGCGAACGCGAGCTTGGCGCACTCGGTGACGGTATGGACGAGGTCGGCGCTGCCCGCGCCCATGGCAGCGAGGTCGAAGCCGTCGAGCAGGCTGAGCTGAGCCAGGAAGACGGGTCCCTGACCCCACGGTCCGGTCTTGCAGACGGTCAGCCCCTGGTAGTCGAACGTCAGCGGCGTCTCCACGCTGGCCCGCCAGGCGGCCAGGTCCTCCCCGGTCAGCAGGCCACGGTGGCGATGGCCGGTGACGTCCATCACCTCGGTGCCCGCGCAGAAAGCGTCGATCGCCTCGGCGACGAACCCCTCGTACCAGGTCCGCCTCGCGGCCTCGATCTGGCCCTCGCGATCCTGGCTGGCTGCCTCCGCCTCGTCGAGCACCCGGGCGTAAGTCGCTGCCAGCGCCTTGTTGGCGAACCGGCTGCCCGGCTCGGGGACGCCGTCGCTGAGGTAGGTCTCCGCCGAGGTCGGCCAGTGCTCGGCGAACGTCTGCGCCATCGACTCGATCGTGGCGCTGGCAGTCGGCAGCAGCGGGTACCCGTCGCCGGCGTAGCCGATCGCGTAGCTCAGCACGTCGCGCAGCCGCATCGTCCCGTACCTGGCGAGCAGCAGCATCCAGGTGCCGAAGGCCGCGGGAACCGTCGCCGCCAGCAGGCCGTTGCCCGGCACGAGCTGGTCGACCCCCAGGTCGGCGAACGCCTCGATGGTCGCTGCGGCGGGCGCGACGCCCTGGCCGTCGAGCACGAACGTCTCGCCGGCGGCGGCACTGTGACCGATCACCGGTACCTCGCCGCCCGGTCCGTTCAGGTGCGGCTCGACGACCTGCAGGACCAGCCCAGTCGCCACTGCGGCGTCAAACGCGTTGCCGCCCTTCTCGAGCACCGCCATGCCAGCGGCCGACGCCAGCCAATGGGTCGAGGCGACCATCCCAAAGGTGCCTGCTAGCTGCGGTCTTGTGGTGAACTGTTGGATGGCGGCCACGCTGCTCCGATCTGTAATGAGGGCTACCTTGGGGCATACCCACACACACTGGTCTCAGTCGCGCGGGTCTCTGGAGGCCAGCGCGCGAGGCCGTAGCCTGAAGCGCTTTCTGCAAACCCGCCTAAAAAGGGACTATTGCTCGATGATTATGACAGCCTCCGGTGCCCGTACCTTGGCCACCCTCGCGGCAACGAGCTCGATGGCCGCGCTGGTCACGCTGGTCGCGGGATGCGGTTCGCCCTCGTCGCCCGCCGCACCGCGCAGCACAGTCACGGTCACGGTGACGCCGCCGTCGGGCTCGGGCGGCTCCGGGTCGTCGGGCTCGGGTGGTACGGGATCCTCGTCGCCCCCCGCACCGCCGGCTGGCCCGGCCGAGTGCGCGACGAGCAGCCTGAAGGTCGCGGTCGGGCAGAGCAACGGCGCGGCGGGCACAATCTTCTACAACCTCGACTTCACCAACACCTCGGCCAGTGCCTGCTTCCTGCAGGGCTACCCGGGCGTCTCCCTTGTCAGCGCGGGCAGCTCGGCTGGCAGCCAGCTCGGCGCGGATGCCAAGCGGAATTCGGTGACGCCCTCGACGCAGATCACGCTGAACCCCGGCGAGGAGGCCCACGCCGTGCTCGGCATCGCCGAAGCTGGCAACTTCCCCGCCTCGAAATGCCACATCGTGACCGCCCACTGGCTCAAGGTATTCCCGCCCGACCAGACGGTGGCGGCGTACGCGCCGCTGTCGACTCAGACCTGCTCGTCGACCTCGGTGGCTACTATGCAGATCAGCGCTATCAGTTCCGGTGCCTAGCCCAGCGGCCTCGCCCGCCGGTGACCTGAAGCCGGGCGCGGTCCTCGCCGGGTACCGGATCGAGGAACGCATCGGGCGAGGCGGCATGGCGACGGTGTTCCGCGCGAGTGACGAGCGGCTCGGCCGGCCAGTCGCGCTGAAGATACTCGCCCCCGGGCTCACCTCGGACCACGAGTTCCGCGTGCGGTTCGTCAACGAGTCGCGGGCAGCGGCGAACGTCGAGCACCCGCACATCATCCCCATCTACGAGGCGGGCGAGGCGGCGGGGATACTTTTCATCGCCATGCGTTATGTGCGTGGCGGCGACGCCCGCTCGCTGCTCAGGCAGCTCGGCCCGCTGCCCGCGAAGCGGGCCTGGGGAATCGTCACGCAGGTCGCGGACGCGCTGGACGCCGCCCACCGCAGGGGTCTGGTGCATCGCGACATCAAGCCCGGCAACATGCTGCTCGACGCTGGCACCGGCCGGGCTGGGACCAGCACCGCCGACCACGTCTACCTGGCCGACTTCGGGATCAGCAAGCAGGCGCAGGGACAGGGCGTGACCGTCGCCGGCCAGATCGTGGGGACGCTCCAGTACGCGGCGCCGGAGCAGATCGACGGCCGGCCGGTCGACGGCCGGACCGATCTCTACGCCCTGGCCTGCTCGGTCTTCGAGCTGCTGACTGGCACGCCGCCGTTCCGGCGCAACCAGGCGCCCGCGCTGATCTACGCCCAGATGTCGGCGCCGCCGCCAGCGGTGACCGCGGCGCGCCCGGACCTGTCGCAGGCCACCGACCGGGTGCTCGCCAAGGCGATGGCGAAGGCGGCCGAGCACCGCTACCCGACCTGCACCGAGTTCGCCTCGGACCTGGGCCGGGCGCTCCGTCTGGTCGCCGGGCGGGTCGAGGCGGTCGGGCACGGGCTGATGCCGCCGGTAGCGAGTACCAGGACGACTCAGGCGCCGCTGCCGCCGATCCACCTGGCCAGGCCGGTGCCGCAGCCACGGCACCCGACGATGCCGCCCGGCGGGCTGGGTCATATCCCGGGCGGCGAGCCGCCGACCCGCAAGCGCGACTCGTAGCCGAGGCGTCGGCGAGAATTCTGCCTCGTTAAACAACCCCGTCTTGACGAATGGCGTCATTACTATTACGGGATCGATTCTTTAGCGGCGCTTTTATAGCTCCACTTATGGCGAAAGCCGCCCCTAGGTAATGACATCTGAGCTAAAACGGGAGCACAGTATGCAAAGCATAATCCGGCCGAGCAGACGTGGTATAACGGCGCTGCGCGCCGGCACCCTGATTGGGCTGATGTGCATTGTGGCCACCGCTTGTGGCACTCAGAACGCATCATCTGGCCAGTCAGGCCGGCATCCCGGCTCGGGCAGCACGCACGTCCGCACGACCGGCGTACCATGCACCTCGGCCAATCTCGACATCACGCTCGACCTGAAGTCCGCTGGCGTCGCTGCGGGCACGAGCGTCATCCCGATCGACCTCACGAACGTGTCGGCTAAGGACTGCCACCTCGCTGGCTACGCCTACGTCTCGTTCGCCACCAGCAGGCGGGGAGCGCAGGTCGGCGCGCCCTCCATCGCAGACCGGGCCGCGACGGCGCGAACCCTGCAACTCGCTGCGGGCAAGACCGCTCATCTGTGGCTCAGAATGGTCCAGGCGACGAACCTGCCCGCAGCCAAGTGCAAGCCGAGGGCGGTGGCCGGATTGCGGCTCAGGCTGCCTGGTTCGGCGGCCATCTTCCTCCAGCACACGTTCCGCACGTGCGCCAGGCCCATCCAGGGAACGGACATCCTGACCGTCGAGCCATTCCAGGCTGGGCGGGCTCATTCAGGAACCGCTCAGTAGGGCAGCTGCCTCGGGGTCAGCTCTCCCGGGCATCTCTCCTGGGCATCCGATAGGTTGCCGGATATGGCAGAGATCTTCCCGAGGCTGCGCGCCGTCCTCGATATGTCCGTTCCCGAGGTGCGCGAGTACAGCGGCCGTCACGAGTACGACGGCAAGCTCCAGGACTTGTCACCGAGCGGTGTCCAGGCGGCGCTCAGCAGGCTGTCGGCAGTCATGTCCAGCACAGGTGAGGATGCCGATCTCGGCGACTCCGCCGGCGACGAGCACGACGAGGCTCAGCTGTCGGTCTTCGCCCGCGCGCTGCACGTGAGCTATGGCGAGCTTGAGCTGTACCGGCGCAATCCGTTCCAGCACCTCGCGAACCTGGACCTGGCCTGCTACGACCGGGAGTATGCCGGCGCCGACGAGCGCGCCCGAGCCCGGCACGAGCACCTGGCCGCGTGGCCCGAGGGGGCGGAAGCCGCGATCGCGGCGCTCGACCAGGTCAGCGCGCCAGTCGCCAAGGCACTGGCGGGTGCCGTTCGCGGGCTCGCCACAGGCTTTCCGGCCGATGCCGGCGAGCGGGTGCGCACGGCAGCGCTCGCCGCGCACGCCCGGCTGGTCAGCCACGTCGAGGCGGCCGCCGAACATGGTGACCCCGATGCCGCGCTCGGCGCGCCGGCCCTCGCCAAGCTGATGAGCAGCACCGACGGCCTCGACGTCGACCTGGGCCGGCTCGCCGAGCGCGCGGACGCCGAGCGAGACAGGCTGCACGAGCGGCTGGCGGAAAGCTGCGGGCAGCTCGATGCGAGCCGCCCGCCGATGGACGTCGCCCGCGAGCTGGTCCGCCAGCACCCCGACGCCGACGGGGTGCTCGACGCGGCCAGGATCTGGACCCAGCGAGCCATCGACTTCACCAGGGACGCCAATCTGGTCCCCTATCCGGACGGCGAGTGCCACGTGGCCCTCGCGCCCGAATCCCGGCGCTGGGCCATGGCGATGATGGCGAGCGCCGCTCCGGGCGAGGACGACGCCCCGTCGATGTACTACATCACTCCGCCCGAGCCAGACTGGCCGCAGCACGAGGCCGAGGAATGGCTTGAGGTGTTCAGCGACACCACGCTGCCGGGAATCACCGTGCACGAGGTCGCGCCTGGGCATTTCTCCCACGGGCGGGCCATTCTCCGGGCGCCGACGCAGATCAGGAGGACGCTGCACTCCGAGGCGTTCGTCGAGGGCTGGGCGCACTACGCCGAGGAACTGTGCGTAGAAGAGGGATTCTGCGCCGACGATCCGAGGTTCGCCATCGGAGTCTGGCTCGAGGCGCTGGTCCGGGTGACCAGGCTGGCGTGCGCGGTCGGCCTGCACACCGCCGGCCTGACCGTGCAGGACTGCGCGCGGCGGTTCGAAACCGACACGCACCTCGCTGGCCAGGCCGCCTTGTCCGAGGCCACCAGGGCCACCTTCGACCCGAGCTACGGCCGGTACACCTTCGGGAAACTGGAAATCAGCAAGCTCAGGGACCAGGCGAAGCAGGAGTGGGGACCAGCCTTCTCGCTGATCAGATTCCACACCGCGCTGCTCGACCTAGGCTCGCCGCCGCTCGGACTGCTAGGCACCGTGCTCCAGCGCGGCTGACGTCGCCCGGCTGGTCCGGGTGGGCTTGGCCCGGGTGGGCTTGGCCCGGGTGGGCTTGGCCCGGGTGGGCTGGCTCGCCGGTAGGGTGCTCATCATGACCGATTCGGACGATCTCGACGCGCTGTCCTCCCGCGAACTGCACGACCTAGCGGTTCGCCGGGCGAGGCATCACCTGGATCTCGGCTTCCTATGGGAACTGCTGCGCGCGCTACCCGCCGGCGAAGTCGTGGCCGGCCATCCTGAGCACGCCCAAGCCGACGCGCTCAAGCTATCGGCACTCATCGGGGACGCCATCGATTCCGACGACTCCGGCATCGAGGACGCGCTGCGCCCGCTCTACGTGGATTACCTGAACAAGCACAAGGCCGATCTACCCGCGCTCCCCAACTCCGGCCACTGACCTTCTCGCACCGACCTGGCCTTCTCGCGCTCAACTCGCTTTCGCAGTCTCGGCGGGCTCTTCCCGCGCCGTGCGGGCTCTTCCCGCGCCGTGCGGGCCTTCTTCGCGCTGAGCGGGCCTCGTCGCGCTTGCTGGGCGGGCTCTTCCCGTGCCGTGCGGGCTTTGTCGCGCTAACGCAGAGGCCGCCACGGACCCGCGGCCCCGCCTTCGCCTGCCTTGTACAGCAGTAAGTGCCTACATACTGCTGTTTCAGCGCCGAATTCGACGACAGCATGGTGCTACTTACTGTCGTCCCAATAGCAGTAAGTGGCACCATGCTGTCGTTCCAGCCGGGTGCAAATCGGGCGCGTGGCCCTAGTTCGGTGGTTGCGGCCCTGGCGGTCGTCGGACTGCCAGGGCCTCTGCGCTCTGCGCCTCTACCTCGCGGACCCGCCCAGGCGGGTCCGCGCGTGGGGTCTGGTTCGGCGGCCTAGGCCTGCAGGATGGCCTCGACCTCCAGGTGCAGGTCCACCTTGTCGGCCACGACCACGCCGCCGCCCTCGATCGCGGCGTTCCAGGTCACGCCGAAGTCGGCCCGGTTGATCTGGCCTGTGGCGGTGAACCCGGCCCGGGTGCCGCCGTATGCGTCCGGCCCGAATCCGTTGAGCTCGAGCTTGAGCGGAACCTGGCGGGTGACGCCCTTCAAGGTCAGCTCGCCGTCGAGCACGAAGTCGTCGCCCTCCGGCCGAAGCCCGGTCGACCTGTAGGTCATCTGCGGGTGGTTGTCGGTGTCGAAGAAGTCCGGCGACCGCAGGTGCCCGTCACGCTGCTCGCTGCCGGTATCGATCGACGCGAGGTCGATCTCGGCCGTGACGGTCGATTCGAGCGGGTTGGCTGCGGTCACTAGCTCACCGGCGAACTTGGTGAACTTGCCGCGCACCTTGCTCACCATCATGTGCCGCACCGAGAATCCGACCTCGGAGTGCAGGGTGTCGATGGTCCAGGTACCTGCTACGTAGCCCGGGGTGATCGTCCCGGTCGTGGTCTGCGTCATGTCCGTCTCCGATGCTCTTAAAGTCGCCTGTTCAGGGACGCCTCGCCCGCTCGCCTGCACTCGTGCCCGTCGGCTCTCGGCGCGAGCGCTCGCCTGTTCGCTGCTCGTAGCTTGCTGACCTGCGCTTGAGTCGTCCCGCTGTTTTGTTGAACAAGCAACAAGTACCAGACGGCACCCAGACTTGTCAAATGTTCAACTAGTTCAGTAGCCTGGGTGCGTGAGTACGACGACACGCTGGCTAACCACGGAGGAGCAGCGCACCTGGCGCGCGTTCCTGACCGCCTGCCAGGCGCTGTTCGGAGCCATCGATGCGCAGCTCCTGCACGACTCGGGGCTGCCGCACGGCTATTACGAGATCTTGGTCCACCTTTCCGAGGCCCCGGGCCGGGCGCTGCGGATGAGCCAGCTCGCGACCGCGTCGACGTTCAGCAAGAGCCGCCTTTCGCACGCGGTATCGAGACTCGAAGAGCGCGGCTGGGTGATCAGGCAGGACTGCCCGACCGACCGGCGCGGCCAGATCGCCCTGCTAACCGAGGCGGGCTATGCGGTTCTGTCGTCCGCCGCCCCGGGTCACGTCGACCAGGTCAGGCGATCACTGCTCGACGCCCTCACCCCCGAGCAAGTGCGCCAGCTCGGCGAGATCAGCGCGGCCATGGCCGCCGCCGCCAGAGCGACGTGCCAGAACGCCGAGCACATCGACGCCGATTCGGCCGAGGACGCCGATGGCGGTTGCCCGGGTTCGCTGGGATGCGGCGAGGAAGCCTGACCTCGTCAGCGGATATCCTCCATACGCGACATCCACATCCTGCGTTGGGCTGCGAGGGAAGGCACACATGCCCGAGGGCAAGGGCGCCCGGTCACGGACGCGCGGTGTAACTGGCTCGATCACCGGGCTACTCGCCGCCGCGCTAGCGATCACCGGCTGCGCGAACAAGTCAGCGGAAGCCGCGCCGATCAAGGTGGCCAGCGCCTACGTGATGCAGGCGAACGGCGACAAGACTCTCAACGGCTACCTGATCATCGCGAACCCTGGCGCCACCGACCGGTTGCTCTCCGTCCGCAGCAGCGCCGGGGGCCAGGTTCTGTTCATAGGCCAGAGCAAGCCCGGGGTGTCGACAACCGCCGCCGTCCATGACCTCGTCATCCCAGGTCACCACCTGACGAGGTTCGACCCCACGGGCAAGCACCTGGTGATCCTGCATTCAGGCCGGCTCCACGAGGGCACCGACATCACGCTGACGCTGACCTTCGCCCGCGCGGGCACCGTCCACGTGCTCGCCCAGGTCTCCAACCCCCAGACCGGCAACAGCGGCTACTTCGGCCCGTAACCAGCGTCCCGCCCGCCCCTCCCCCGGCCAGCCCGGTGCAATCGGCGGCGTCATCAGCCAGCGGCGGTCATCCGAATAAGGACGAGGAGGAGGACACATGGCAGGCATTGTCGACTTCGAATTAAGCTTTCCGTCCAGGACCGGCGTGCGTCCACAAGGGCGATGCGCTCGCCGAACCGCTCGGCCGATGCCCGCAGGATGTGACCGAGCGATTCTCCGGTACAGTAACCTGCGCGACGATACCGTTCTGCCAGCTCATCGGGCCATGGCACGAAACCGTCCATCATGGGTGCTCCTAATGCTGGCTCGATCCAGCTGCCGCTGCCTCGGCGACTGGCTGGGGCAGGTCAGGCATGTGACGCAGGGGGGTGCGGAAGTACAACGCTGCCGCGCTGATGAATAGGCGGGCGACGCCGGCGAACAGGGCTAGCCTCAGTCCGAACAAGCTGCCGACGGCGCCGCCAACCACGGCTCCGAGCGGTCGCAGGCTCCACTGGAGCCAGCGGGTCGACGCATTCATCCGGCTGAGCATGGGCGCCGGGCAGATGAGCTGGCGGAACGTTCGCTGGGTAGTGGTGAAGATGACACCCGCCAGCAAGACCAGCACGAAGCTAGTGGCCACCACGAACTGGCCCCCCAGTCCCCTCGGGGCCAGCGGGATCAGCAACTCAGCGGGGGCGATGGCTATCCTTGCCACGAGCATCACCCTCGGCACCCCGAACCGCTCGACCAGGCTGTTCGAGATCACCCCGCCGACAAGACCACCGAGCGCGCCAACGCCGAGGACAATCCCGATCGGCTGCGGCTGCCAATGCAGATTGCGCACCGCGTAGACGAGCCAGATGGCATTGAGGCCAGCAAGAAAAAACGAGCCCGAGGAGTTGCTCAGCGTAATAGGCCGCATGAGGTCGTCGCCCAGGACGTAGCGCAGGCCTTCGACGATCTCGGCCCACATGACTTTGACCGATCGCGCAGCGCGGCGCCTAGGCGGCTCTTCCACCCTGATCAGGACCAGGGAGGCGGCGCTTATGACATAGGACAGCGCATCCGCGCTGACGGCACGAGCCGCGCCGATCAGGGCCACGAGAATCCCGCCGAGGCTCGGACCTACCAGCAGGGCGAAGGCGTTCGACGTGCCAAGTTTGCCATTGCCGTCCATCAGTTGCTTGCGAGCCACGATGCTCGGCAGGTAGCCCTGATAAGCCACGTCAAAGAAGACGCTCAGGGTTCCTGAGACGAAAGCAACTACAAAGAGCTGAACGATCGTCAGCGCTCCGATCGAATAGGCGATCGGTATCGATCCCAGCGCAAGCGCCCTGCCGACGTCACACCAGAGCATCGTCGGCCGTGCGCGCCAGCGGTCGACGAGCGGCCCGGCCGGCAGGCCGATCAGGATTGACGGCAGCCCGCCGACCATCGCCAGCGCGCCTACCTCGAACGCCGATGCCCCGAACGCCCTGAGCGCCACCAGGGGAAGCACCAGTGTGGTCACGGCGGTTCCGACCAGGCTGACCGACTGACCCGACCACAGCAGCATGAAGTTGCGATACTGCCAGAGAGAACCCGGATCCTGCGGTGCCTCAGTCGGGGCGCTATCTGCGGATGTCAATGTCCGTGTTCCTTTCCTGCATGCCCGGCGTCTCCTCATCAAGTGCCGGGACCAATCGGAACACCACGGTCTCAGGTATATTCAGTTCATGAATACCATGCAGCGTCCAGGCGCTTTCCGCAAACACTTTCCGCCAGTCATCGGCTGAAGGTATATGTTGCCGCATCAGACCATGCGTATATTCGAATCCGAGCGTGAAGATGGGCAGGTCAGATGTGGCGGTTAGAAAAGATCTGCACGTGTCGGCCAGTAGCATATTCCGCGCACGCGGAAAGGCTAGCCTAATGCAGTTAAGAGCAGCAATACATCGGTCACGCGGCCACAGATCATAGCCATAAAAAATAAGAATACCAGGTCGACATCTTGAAATTGGCCCGGCGTCAGGTCCGCCAGGTCGCTATGAATGATCTCGACCCGGTCGCTGAGCCCGGCCCGGTGCACAGCCTCTCTGGCGACACCGACAGCGGCCGCGTCAATTTCCACGCCGAGAAAACGAGCGTCGGGCAGGCGAGCCTGCGGGCTGTAAGCTTGCATTTTAGGGTGAATTAGTAAATGGCACCCAATATTCCTCCGGCATTTCGGTGACGGGCAGGCGGGTCGGGCAGGCGGGCAGGGGCGAGCCGCCAGTTGCCCTGCATCGAGTTGCGATATATCGTCTTGCTGTCAGCGTCGTTGAGGCTGACGCAAGACGGTGGAGGCACCCATGGCGGCAGGACCTGACATCAGGATCGGCGATGCCGAGCGGGAGGCGACGGCGGCAAGCCTGCGTGAGCATTACGCGCGCGGGCGGCTGACCAGCGAGGAGTTTCAGGAGCGGCTCGACGCGACGTTCGCCGCAAGGACCCAGGCTGAGCTGGCTAAGATCACCCTGGACCTGCCCCTGACCGATCATTACGCCGCGCCGTGGCCACCGCAGTCAGCACAGTCGGCCAGCGCACAGTCGGCCAGCCCTCAGGTGGGCCCGAGTTCGCACTGGCAGCGGCGGCGCCCTGGCCGGCGTAGCGCCACGACGTGGGCCAACTGGGTCCTCGGATTCGGCCTGATCGCGACGATGCTCATCCTGGTGACGGTCGCGTTCTCACCGTTCGCGGCCGTGCCGAGGATAGTGATCCTGATCTTCGGCGCGCTCGCCCTGCTCCGGCGGATCTTCCGGCGCATCGGCGGCCGGCGCTAACCACCGGTGGGCCGCAGCGCTGACGGCTCAGCTAGGTCCGCTCGGGAACTCGCAACGGCACGAGCAGGTAGCGGAAGTCGGCCACGGGTCCGGCAGCATCACGGTCGGTAGCGTCACTGTCGGTAGCGTCAGCAGGCTCAGGCCCGGCGCCATCCAGTTCGACGGCGCCCTCATCAGGGCCTCGCGCGCCGCCGGTGTCGTCGCCAGCATCGACCCAGGTGATCAGTGCGGGTCTCGCCGGCGTGTTGAAGTGCAGTCTGATCCGGCCGCGCTCAGCCGGCTCGTCCCCGCCGTCAGCCTTGTCTCCGCCGGATCCGCCGGCGTCCTCCATCGATGCCGCAGCCACCAGGCCGTCGAGCAGGTAGGCCGGGTTGAACGAGATCACCGGCTGATCTCCGGTGAATGCCACCGCGACGGTCTCGGCCGCCCTCGCCCGCCCCTCGGCGTGGGCCTCGATCACCACGTGGCTGTGGCCGAACGTCAGCCGGACCGGACCCGCCCGGTCGGCCACCAGCGACGCCCTCCTGACGGCCTCGATCATCGGCGCAGGCGGCAGGTCCGCATAGCAGCCGAACTCGCCGGCGAGCCGGCTCTGGTACTTGATGAACTCCCCGCCGATCAGCCGGGCAGTCAGCCGCCGGTCTGCCACCTCGAAGCTGATCATCCCGTCCGCCGAGTGCGGCCGGTCGTCGTCGCTGGTGCCATGGCCAGCCTGCCGGCGCGGACGCGACGAGGCCTCACCGGTCTCGAACGCCAGCGTCACCGGCACGCCCTCGGTCATCGCCCGGGTCGCCTCGACCATGGTCCGGGCCGGGATGAGCGCGACCGCGCGCGCCTGCGGATCGATCGGCTTGACCGGCACCTGCCGGGCCGCGAGCCGGTACCGGTCGGTCGCGGCCAGGGTGAGCGTGTCGCCATCGATGTCTGCAAAGATCGCGGTCAGCATCGGCAAGGTGTCGTCGCGGCTGGCCGAGGACGCGACCTGACTGACCGCCGTCGCCAGCGCTCCCCCGTCCACGACGCACACGACGTCAGGTGACTCAGGCAGGGCGGGATAGTCGTCGAGCGGCATGCACACCAGCCCGAACTCGGCACTGCCGCAGGAAAGGTCGAGCTGATCCCCCGCGCCGGAGAACTCCGCCGGCCTCGCTGGCAGGCTCCTGGTGATCTCGGCGAGCAGGCGGCCGGGCACCAGCACCGTGCCGGGCTCGACGACCTCGGCTGCGACCCGGCACCTGGCTGACACCTCGTAGTCGAAGCACGAGATCGTCAGCCCGTCGTCGGCGGCCTGGACCAGCATGCCGGACAGCAGCGGTATCACTGGCCTGGCTGGCAGCGCCCTGGAGACGAATGCGACCGCTTCGCCAAGGTCGTCGCGTCCGACCCTGAATCTCATCTCAGCCTCCGAACCGCTGCCGACCTTAACTCATCCTTGCATTAGCTACTGACATTTCAGGCCAGGCGCCGGAAAGGCCGCCGGCCCCTCGCCTGCCGTCAGCACGACGGGCGGGCGAAGGGCCGGCAATCTTCGCCAGCCCAGCTAGACGAGTCCGGGCGGCGCGGCGGCCAAGGTGGTCTCGATCGCCTTAGCCAGCGCCCGGGCGGTCTCCGCCGTCAGCTCGACCGCGACCCGCGCCGCCGGTCCCTTGCCGGGATTGGCGAAGTCGATGTTGAGCGTGTGATCGGCCGGAGCATGAACGGGATGGTCGAAATAGACGTTGACTTCACTCAGGCCGAACCAGCCGCCAGCGCCCTTGCCGCTGCCCTTAGCCTGAATGCTCTCGGTGAGATAAGTGCACATGCCGCCTCCCTTTAGCTAGCCAGGTGCTTGCCGAAGAATTCCCAGATCAGCGACCAGCCCTCGGTGGCGGCCTCGACGCGGTAAGCGGGACGGTCGTTCGAGAAGAACGCGTGCCCCGCACCCTCGAACGTATGGAATTCGTGGGCCTTGCCGAAGCTGTCGAGCACGCCGGAAAGCTCGGCGGTCTCGGCCGGCGTCGGGAACTGGTCGTCGGCACCGAAGAGGCCGAGCAGCGGGCAGGACAGGTCCTTCGCCATGCCGACGAGCGGCTTCATACTCGACGGAGCACCCTCGGGCACGTGCACGACGGCGCCGCCGTAGCAGTCGACGGCAGCTTGCAACGGCAGGCTGCACGCCGAGAGGAACGACTGCCGGCCACCGGAGCAGTACCCGATGACGCCGATCTTGCCGTTGCAGCCAGGCTGGCTCCGCAGGAACTCGGCCGCGCCAGCGACGTCACCGACCAGTCGCTCGTCCGGCACGCCGCCCTTGCCACGGGCGGTAGCGGCCGCGTCGTCTGGGCTCGCGCCCGGCGCGTCGCGCCAGTACAGGTTCGGCATTACGGCCAGGTAGCCGTTAGCCGCGAACTTCCTGGCGATTTCCTTCGTCGATGTGTCGTAGCCAGGCATATGGTGAATCACCACGACGCCGCCGAATGACTCGACGTCACCCGGTCGCGCGACGTAAGCCTCGATCTCGTCGCCATTGTGGCCAGTGATCGTAATCGTCTCAGCGGTGAGCGATTCCTTCATATCACCGTTCTCCCTTTTTGCTGTAGTGAGATGTTGACTGACCTCGGGAAAAAACTAGACGATCGCCAGAACATTTGTTAACGCAACTCTTCTGGTAGAAGTGCGAGCCTGGCGGGAAGATTGATGCTGGGTCCTTCCGGAACTTTCCGGGAGGCCAGACCGGGGGAAAGGCATTTCGATGAGTTCGGCCTCCTATGGACTGGTACTCATATTTCTCGGGGCAGGCTTCGCCCTAGGCTGGTACGCGAATCGGGCCTACGCGGCGCACGGAGATGTCAAGTCGACCAAGGCAAAAATACCCGGATATAGAAAATCACGGCACCGCAATGGCGTTATTACCGCCCTTCTCGCCTTCGTCATCGGCATCGTGATCTTCGGCCTGATTCACCCGCATCAGTGATCGTCAGACCGCGCCGCGGCGTGCCCAAGCTCAGGCAGGCAACTCAACCGACTGCGGAAACCGGAAGACGTCGGCGGGATCCACGGCGGCCTTGACGCGCTGCAACCGAGGGTAATTAGCACCGTAGTAGGCACGCTGCCAGTCTGCCAGGTCAGGGTCGGCGTAGTTCTGGTAGGCCTGCCCGCTCGCGTGCGGGCGCATCGCGGCGTGCAGTGACGCGAGCCAGGCCCGCTGCCTGCCCACCGCCGCCGTCCCGGCCCCGCCGTCGGAATCGGACTGCGGCGTCCACGACGTGCTGTACTGAGCTAGGAGGAACGCATCTCGATGCACGAAGGCCGTAGCTTCTGGGCGGATCCGGTTGATCGCACCGCCGAGAGCGTCGAACGCCACCGCGCCGGACGCGCCAGGCGCACCAGCTACCTGCCCCATCAATTCGACGTGGTCGAGCAGGGTCGTGATCCCGGCCGCCGACAGCTGACGGGTGTAGAAATCCGACTTCGCGTACTCAGGCGGCCTGCCGAGCGTGCCCGCCGGATCCTGGGACGGCAGATGGCACTGCGCGACCGAGAGCGACGCGCAGCCAGCCTCGACGAGCATGGCTGTCAGGTACTCCTCGCTCTGAACGAAGACACTGTCCGGCTGTGCGCCGGCCGCCGAGTAGAGCTGGTCGAGCAGCGCCTGCGCCTGGCCGGTGTCCCCGGCGAACGTCCCGCCCACGCTGATCTCCGGCTCGGCTCCCCCTGGCACGGCACTGAGATGCAGATTGGACCAGAGCTCGTCGGGCGCGCCCGGCGCCCAGGACTGCCACGCGGCGATCACGTCGGCCGCCGCCGACCACGGCCATCGAAGGAAAAACAGCACCAGGTCGGGGGCCGGATGCGCGCGCAGGGTGAAGGCGGTCACCACGCCGAAGCTCCCGCCGCCTCCGCCTCGGCAGGCCCAGAACAAGTCGGCCTCATGGTCAGCGGCGCACTCCCGGACTACCCCGTCCGCCGTCACGAGCTGCACCGCGACGACGTTGTCGCAGGTAAGCCCGAACAGCCGCCCGACCACCCCGACTCCCCCGCCGAGAGCGAGACCGGCGATCCCGACCGTCGGGCACGACCCGCCCGGCACAGCGAGGCCGTGCTCCGCTAGCTGGCTATAGAGGTCGACGAGCATGGTCCCCGCGCCCACCCGAGCGGTACCAGCCGCCACGTCGACCGAGACCTGAGACATCCGGCTGACGTCGATCACCAGCCCGGCGCCGGTCGACCAGCCGCCGTAGCTGTGGCCGCCCGACCGGACGGCCACCGGCACCCCGAACTGCCGTACGAAGGCCAGGCAGGCGCTCACGTCACCAGGCGTCCCGCAGTAGGCGACACCCGCTGGCCTGCTGCCGTCGAACTTCGGGTCGAACAGCAGCTTCGCGCCGTCGTACCCGGCGTCCCCGGGCCGGAAGAGCTTGCCTGAGCTGAGCCGCCCTCGCAATGCCGTCCAGTCGCTCGCCGACGGCGGCTGCACCGTAGCCGGGGCACTCGCCGAAGGCAGCGGCGGCAAAGGCACCGATCCGCCCGCTCCCCCGGCGCGCGGCCCGCACCCGTCAACCAGCGCACCCCCTCCGACGACACCCGCAGCAGCGCCAGCCCCGAGGCCAGACAGCTTCAGAAACCCGCGCCTGCTGTGGCCCGACCCCAGCCCAGAGCCCATCGACCTGCCCACCCATCCGCCGGCCACCTCGGTCACCATTAAGACCGACTTCACCCTGACCCGGTTGCCCCCATTTCCCGCCACCCCGACCCCCGCGACCAGATCAGCCGCAAGCACAGCACCATGACCCTACTTACTGCTGTTCCGCCCCCGAACTCAACAGCAGCATGGTCCTACTTACCGCTATCAGGACGACACTAAGTAGGCCCATACTGCCGTCAGACCTTGCGCTCGGAGCATGTCGCCACGACGGCCAGCAGCATCCAGCGCAGCACGCGCGACGGCTCGTGTAAAATTGTCGAGTCAGTCCGCAGATTTACGTCGATCGAGTCGGCAGATTTGAGACCCCTGCACTGGCTCCGCGAGCGCCTCGGCGACCGGTTCGCCGCTGGCATCGTCCTTCATCTCGGCCCGCGCGCGAGCTCCTTCGGGGGCAATGTCCACGCCGTGCCCGTCTCGGCCCTGTGGGGCCACGCCATGCCTTAGCTCTTCGGCATAACCTAATCGGTGAGTTTGGGGTGGCCAGAGCCGGCGTAGGTGATCCAGGCAATCCGGCGACTATCGTCGATGAGGTACCAGATCCGACCCCCGCCAGTCACCTCGTACTGCCAGCGTTCGAGTTGCTCGCCCTTCCAAGTACCAGTTCCCAGACTGCCCTTGAGCCGGTGGTGACGCTCCGGCATCGAGCGTGACCTTGGATCGGCCCGGATCGCGTCGAACGCCCGGCGCAAATTCCCCGACGCATGCCTGGCCAGCTGTTCCCAGCCACCGGCAGCGTCGTTGCTGCCGAACCTCAGGTCGTATTCATCTGCGAGCGGTGGTGGCGCGGCGCGGTCTCCCCTTCGTGGGGTCACAGGCCCGGCTTCGGGGCTGGTACCGGACCGAAGTCGCCGTCGGGTTCAGTGACGATGACTTGCCGCAGGGCAGGATCAGCGTGGACCTCGGCTGTATGCCGCCATTGCGCAAGAAGGACAGCGACGGGTGCGAGGTTCTCGAGATCGGCCGCGCTTCGAGCAACGGACGCCAGTTCGACGACGAAGACGTCCAGATCGTCACTGGGCAGGAAGGCTACCCACGGCAGAGCCTCAGGAAGCACGTCGCGCACTGCTTGCGCGTTACCTGAACGCACTAGCGCGCCGAGCAGCCTGGACGCGAAGTCGACAACGACGTCGTCACGCTCAAGCTGGTCGATCCGCACCAGAGCCAGGTCGGCGGCATCACGCCGACGCAGCCTCAGTGCTCGCACCTCGCTCAGCTTGTTCGTCGTGGCGGCGGGATGATGCAGAAGCTCGCTGAACGGAACGTCCTCGTACGCTGCAACCATGACATCCACACTACTGTAGAAGTGCGAGGCAATGCCCAAGCCGTGCCCGTCTCGGCCCTGTGGGGCCACGCCAGGTCTTAGCTTGACGGGGTGCGGAAGGTGATCTGGGCGGCGGGCTGGCCGATCCGCGAGAGGCCGTAGCTGTCGTCTGGCTGGCCGTTGGTCAGCACGATCACGCTCAGCTCGCAGGACCCGAGAATGCCGGGGTCACTGCAATTGGTGCCGTCGGCCAGGAATTGCTTGACTCGGTAGTGGACGAAGTACCGGCCGTTGGCGCCGACAACGGCGGACACGGCCGGAAGCTGGCCGTAGCAGCCGCTGCCCTGGATGATCGCATAGCAGGCCTCTTCGAGCACCATGACCTCGTGCCCCCGGGCGCCGAACGCGGTACCGCGAACTCCGACGAGCTGACGCCCGTGCAGGTTGCTGGTGGTGCTGACGACGATCGTCGCCGGTGCCCCCTTGAACTTCAAGGGAGCCGACGAGCTGGACTGCGGGCTGCCGCCCTGATCGGTCCAGGCCAGGAAGATCCGGCAGCCGTCCGCGCGGCAGTACACGGGGGTCGAGTCACCGAACGGCTCCGACCGGAAGGCCGGGTCCTGAAGCGTGACGTTTACCTGGACGTGCCCGGTGCCGCTCGCGGTCGTGGTGAGAGTCGACGCGCAGTCCTGCTCAGGGTCGCCGACGTAGGTATCGCACTGGATGACCTGCACCGACGCCGACGGCGTGATGCCCGAACCGGTCACCTTCACCACGTCGCCGCCCGCCAGGGCTGTCGACGGGCTGACCGAGACCGCCGGCGGCGCACCGGTCCTGACCGCAGCTGCCGCCGGCGCGACGCTCGCAGCCGTCCCGAACAGCGCCGTCCCGAACAGCGCCGTCCCGAACAGCGCCGTCCCGAACAGCGCCGTCCCGCCCGCTGTGAGCAACCCGATGAGCCGCATGCCCCCGCCAATCATGGTTCAACGCCGTGATAGGTGTCCTCGAATGTGCCGAGCGTAATCCAGCGCCCGGTTAGGCGTCATCCTCGGCCTGCGCCACGTTCGCCTCGGCCAGCTTCAGCAGGCTCTGGCGCGGTGGGCTGAAGACGTCGATCTCCTCGCAATGGCTGTCCGTGGTCCACGCCGCGTGCGGCACCCACGACGGAACCACGGCGACGTCGCCCTTGCGCATCGTGCGCACGTCCCCGTCCAGGTCGAAGACCAGCTCGCCCTCGACGACGATCACGATCTGCTCTTCCTCGTGGACGTGCCGGGGCGCCTTCGCGCCGGGCTCGAAGCTGACGAAGTTCGTCAGCGTCCGGTGCCCGAGAACCGGACGGAATCCCAGGCCAGGCGCGAATTCGACCGGCCCAAGCGAATCCACGTTCACGAACCGGCCCGGTCCGGCGGGCTCGCCCAGCGCCTCGGTGCTGAAGTGGGTCTCAGAATCGCTCATCTATCCTCCAGTGCGGTCTTGAGCACCGCGCCGATCCGGCGGATGCCCTCGTCGATCAGGTCGTCTTCGACCCTGCTGTAACAAAGCCTGATCTGAGCGTGTCCGTCGTCGCCTGGGTAGAACGGCCGCCCGGGCACGTAGGCCACCTTCCTAGCGCGGGCCGCTTCGGACAACGCCACGGTGTCCACGCCGGCGGGGGCGGTCAGCCAGATGTAGAAGCCGCCCTGCGGCGTGGTCCAGGTCGTGCCCTCGGGCATGTGCCTGGCCAGGGCCTCGCCGGTCAGCGCGGCCCGCCGCGCGTACAGCGCCCTGGACGCCGCGATCTGCTTCGCCATCTGGCCGCTGCGCCCGTACTCCTCCATCATCCGCTGGCCGAGCGCGCCCGAGCACTGGTCTGAGTTCTGCTTGGCGACGACCAGCCTGGCGATGACCTCGGCCGGGCCGACTGCCCAGCCCATCCGAAATCCCGGCGAGAAGATCTTGGAGAACGTCCCGGCCTGCACCACCACGTCCGGTGCCAGCGTCCACAGGCTGGGCGGCGGAGCCTGCTCGAAACATAGTTCCCGGTAAGCGACGTCCTCGAGAATCAGGAAACCGTACCGCCGGGCAAGAGCGACCAGCTCGTGCCGACGGGATAGTTTCATCGTGAGTCCACTTGGGTTACTGAACTCGGGGATGGTGTAGACGATCTTCGGCCGCCACCCCGAGGCAAGGTGGTCGGCGAGCACGTCGACGCGCAGTCCATCGGCATCGACGGGCACGCCGCGGACCTGCGCTTCGTAGCCGCGGAACGCCATGATCGCGCCGAGGTAGGTCGGTGCCTCGACCACCACGAGATCGCCGGGATCGAGGTAAGTCTTCGCGACCAGTTCCATGCAGTCGATGCCGCCGCTGGTGATCATCAGCTCGCCCGCGCCGGGGGCTCGCCCCTCAAGCGACGCAAGCCGTCCGGAGACGAAGTCCCGGACGCTCGCGATCCCCTCAGTCGCCGAGTACTGCAGCGCGACGCCGGGCTCGGAGGTAATCAGCCGCGCGGCGATCTCCGCCAGGACGTCGGTGGGGAATATCGAGGGGTCAGGGAACCCGCCGGAAAAGGTGATCACATCGGTGCGCGCCGGCCAAGGCGAGGATCGCGGTGATCTCGCCGCCGCCGAGGGTCCGCATGCGCCGGGCGATGCCAGCGTCCCAGTCGTGCTTTTCAATGGCCGTCGTCATCGCGGACTCACCTCTTGACAGCGGATCTTACAAATGTAAAATTTGACCACGCTTCGACTTACATTGGTAAATCACTCTATCGCATCATAACTCGCGCCACTAGATACCAGGACAGGCGGCCTGGCAAATGGAATCTGGGTTGACCCCGCTCGCCGGTCTCACCGAGGTCTCTGCCCCCGCAGCGCCGAAGGTCGAGGTCGACGAATCCGATCTGGCACTCCTGCGCGCGCTGGCGCAGGATGCCCGGCAGTCCCAGCGCGCGCTGGCCCGCACTATCGAGATGTCGGCTCCCGCCGTCGCCGACCGGCTGGCCCGGCTCGAGCGCCTTGGCGTCATCCGGGGCTACCGCGTCGACATCGACTGGGCCGCGCTCGGTTACCCGGTCGTGGTCTACCTAGCGGTCACCGCCGGACCGGGCATGGACCTGAGCGAGATCATCAAGGCCATCAGCGTCCTGCCCGAGGCGCAGGACATGACCGTCGTCACCGGCGGCCTGGATCTGCTGGTCCGGCTCCGGGTACGCGACCACGCGCACCTGCGGGACCTGCTGCTCGCCCAGATCTTCCAGATCAACGGCGTGCAGCGGACCGAGACCTTCTTGTCCCTGGCCGATGTCGAGCCTGCCAACTTCGCCGCCGCCCTGCTAGGCCAGATGGCCGCCCGCCGCGCCCGCGCCTAGTTGGGCGACCCCTCGGCCCGCGCCGCGCTCGCCTCCCGCACCTGGGGAGCCCCAGTGCTGCTCTGACCGCACCAGGGATCCCCAGGTGCGGGTGGGCGCGCCGCGCACCCTGCCCGCGTCGCCGACTGAAGTGGCGAACTGGTGGGTCTGGCGGTAGTGACGTTGTTCCGCGCGGTCTGTGGTGCGCGTGTGCTAGTCTCCCAGAGCTTATTCCTACTATTCAGATCGGAGAAACAGTGATTGGGTTGCGAGATGCTGCGGCGCCGCCAAGGCTGGACGTCCCTGGTGGCCTGGTCAGCCCGGCTGAACTCACCCGCATCGTCCGGGACGTCGCGACTGCGCCGGAGACCTGGCGCGGCCTGGTCAGGTTCGATCCCGCCGAGCGCTGGTATGCCAGGATCCAGGGCGGCGACGATCACGAGGTCTGGCTGCTGACCTGGCTCGAAGGACAGCAGACCGGGTTTCACGATCATGGCGATTCCGTCGGCGCATTCATGATCACCAGCGGCTGCCTCACCGAGCGGGCAGCGGTGGGCGGGCGCCCGGTGGCCTCGGGTCGCAGGCTCCGCGCCGGCGCCTGCCGGTCCTTCGGCCCGCGCTACATCCACGACGTTCGGAACGCATCGCCGGTGCCCGCTGTCAGCATCCACGCCTACTCGCCCCCGCTGACTAGCATGCGCCGCTTCGAGCTGACCGAGCACGGCCAGCTCCGCGTCACAGCCGAGGAGCGCTCGTGGTAGCCGTGGCGCAGGCCGCCGTCCAGGGGACGTCCATCGACGAGATCCTGGCCGCCGCCCGCCGCCGGCTGCACCGGCTGAACCCGGTCCAGGCCGACGATGCCGTGCGACGCGGCGCGCTGCTGGTGGACATCAGGCCCGAGGCCCAGCGTCGGTCAGAAGGTGAGGTGCCTGGCGCGCTCATTGTCGAGCGCAATGTGCTCGAATGGCGCTTCGACCCGCGCTCGGACGCCAGGCTTCCGCAGGCGACCGGCTACGACCTGGCGGTGATCGTCATGTGCTCGCGCGGATATACCTCGAGCCTGGCCGCCGCCGCGCTGCAGGATCTCGGGCTCAGGCGCGCGACCGACCTCGACGGCGGCTTTCACGCCTGGGCGCAGGCCGGCCTGCCCGTCACGCGTCGAGACGGCCTACCGCCGACCGCGTAAGCGACCTCGCAAGCGGCCGTTCCGCCTGATTCTTCATACTATTATATTGCTAATATCTGGTTAAATACTAGTTGACCCATAGGCGACACCGGCTGTAATGTCGTTTTTCGGTATCCATAAATATCAAACAGTGGGATGCGCCTATGTTTTCGTCATCCGCCCGCACTCGCAGCGTCCTCGCCGCTGCATTCACTCTACCTTTCTTGGCACTGATATTCGGCGTCGTATCCGCACCGGCAGCGCAGGCTTGCTCGCTTTCCGCGCACTGCTATGCTTCGGCCGTCGTGACCGGCCACAACAATGGCGTGCTCGGAAACATATTCTTCACCTGCCTGAACAGCCCGACCGATAACGACTTCGTCACCGACGAGATGTGGGACGACACCGGCACCGGCGGGCCATTCGGGGTCTACTGGACCGAGGTCGGAGTCATCGACGGCAAGGCCGCAGACGGCAACGTGAAAACGCGCAACTGGTTCTGGGCCCAGTTCCGGCCGACCGACTCCACAGTTGACGAGCACTATCCGACCGGATTCGCCGAAGCTGCGTTCAGCACTGATTATCTAGCCACCATCACCTATAACGGAGGCAGTTCTAAGGCCTGGACTGTAACTGGCGGCGATAGCGGCATCGGGCTGGGGACATCCTCGGTGCAGCCAAACGACACCACCCTGGACCGAGCAGGCACCGAATATACCGACGCGCAAGGACTGCGGGACTCGGGCGGGCTTGCGGGACTCGATTACGAAGACTCCGGGTCCAATGAACATGCCTGGGGCAGCAATGGAGGCACCGTTCCCAATCGCGGTGCGAATGCAGACGTCGATCCTAGCTATGACGCCAGCACCTCGACAGTGAGCTGGAATAGCTGTGGCTGATCAAGAAGGGTCCTAGGGTCTGCTATGAGAATGACAAGCGCACTACGCACTCGCCGCACGGTGATGACCGCCGCAACGGCGGTCGCAGGCATCGTCACGTGTCTTTCGGTCAGCGTCATGTCCGTGCCGTCGCAGGCCAGCGTCAGCAGCGGCGCCGCCATCTCGGCGTCAGCGGCCAGGCAGCTTACGGCAGTGGCGCTGCGAGTCGCCAGGGTTCAAGGCGATGGGACACCCACCTCGGTCCTCGCGGTCAGGACTACGCACGGCGCAGCCCTGCGACTGGCGACTCCGGGCGACCGGGAACCAGGAGCAGGCAGGGCCGCCTACCTGGTGGTCATGAAGGGGAACTTCAAGCCCGCCTATATCTCGATACCGCCCGGCGCGCACATGCCGTCCGCGCGCTGGCACTGGACTTCACTCCGGCTCGTCATCGACCCGTCGACGATGGCGGTGACTGACCTCGGGATCGGCCTGCACGGGCCTGCCGCCTCGATTTCCAGGCTCGGCCGGGTGACGAACCTGCTGAAGTAGCAGCCGCCCAGCGGCAGTCCGCCCGGATTGCGCCGAAGGCCAACACCAGCATGGTCCTACTTAGTGCTGTCCTGATGACAGTAAGTAGGACCATGCTGCTGCCGAAACCTGGGTGCTGACAGCAGTATGTGCCTACTTGCCGCTCACCAGGCCAGGCCCGGCCCGGCCCGGCCGGACAGCGCGGGTTAGGCGCTGGCGCCGCGCTGGCCCCAGCGGTCGTCGGTCAGGGTGAACAGGGCCCAGATGCGGCTGGGGATGAGCAGGATGACGTGCAGCAGGCCGTAGATCGCGAACCGGGCGAAGCCCAGGTCCCGGTTGCGCCACACGCCGTACCCGCAGTATGCGGCCGAGACGAACGCGAGTCCGCCCAGGTACCAGCCGAGACCGGCCGTGCCGGCGACGGCGCTGTGCAGCAGGAGCAGCACCACCGACAGGCCGAGCAGCGCCGGTGCGAAGACCTGGACGAAGGCATCCAGGACCAGGTACGCACCCAGGGCGGGCAGCAGGCGCGCGATCCCCAGGGTCTCCCGGTACGTGCACCTGTTCCAGCGCAGTTGCTGGCGCAGGAACGGCCGGATCCGGTCCGGGACCATGGTCAGCGCTCGCGCGCCCGCCGCATAGACGGTGCGGCTGCCGCAGCCCAGGATGAGGTTGGTGAGATAGCGATCCTCGCCGTAGTTGCTGCGCCGGCCAAGGAAGGTCTGGTTGAGGTAGGCGTCGAGCACCTTCTCCATTACCGTGCGGCGGTAGGCCGCGAACGGCCCCGAGCAGCAGAGCACCGCCCCGAACAGCGACTGAGCGGCGCGTTCCTGGTTGCAGGCGTACCAGTACCGCACGTCGATAAGCCGCGCCAGCCAGCTCGCCTGAGCGTTCGCCGCGAGCATCTCCCCCATGGCCGCCCCGACGTCCGGGGCTTCGAGCGCGGCCGCGATCCGGCGGACCCCGTCGGGAGCGATCGTGGTGTCGGAGTCCACGGCGACGATGATGTCGCCGTTCGCGTTCCTGATCGCCAGGCCCTGCGCGTACCGCTTGCCCTGGTTTTCCGGCGGCAGCAGGATCCGGAACGCGAACCGCTGCCGGTAGCTGTCGTAGATCGGCATGAGCGCGGACCGGTTCGGTGAGCCGTCGTCGACGACGTAGACGTTCAGGGTTCCCCGGTAGTCCTGCCTGGCCAGCGATTCCAGGCAGGCGGCCAGAATTTCCGGTCGCTCGTTGTAGCAGGGCACCACGATGTCCACCGACGGCAGCCGCAGGTCGGGCGACCCGGAGCCCTGGCGGCGCCTGGCCTTCTCGGCGAACGCCACCTGAAGCGCGAGGTAGCCGCTGACCAGCACCACGTATGTGCAGAAGACGACGGGTAAGGCCAGGTCAAGTAGCCGGGCGGCAGGAGGCACGGCGGTACTCCTTGTCGATGCGATCTTCCACGCGGGTAGTCCATGGCGAATTCCGGTCACGCCGTCAGATGCGACTCGACCACCCGCGTCAGATCGCCGATGGTTTCCGCCTGGAGCAGGTCCTCTGGCTCCAGCGCGGCCCCGAACTCCTGCTCCACGCGCAGCGTGACCTCCAGCATGGTCAGGGAGTCCAGGTCCAGGCTCGACAGCCTGGTCGTCACCGTCATCGTCTCGGCCCTCACGTCGCAGCGCTCAGCGAGTAGCCTGACGATCCGCTCGGTTGTCGTCGTCACCTCTGACCTCACCTCTCGTCCGGAGCCGCGATGTCGGGCTGTGCCGCGACGTCGGGCTGTGCAGCGATGTCGGGCTGTGCAGCGATGTCGGGCCATGTCATGACCGTCGAACCCCAGGCCAGCCCGGCGCCGAACGCTGTGAGCAGCACCACGGAACCGGGCTTGATGAGACCTTCGGCCATTCCGTCGGACAGAGCCAGCGGGATGGAGGCCGCCGAGGTGTTGCCCACCCGGTCAAGGTTGCTGACGATGCGCTGCTCCGGCAGGCGAAGCTGCTCGGCGACGGCCCGCAGGATGCGGATGTTGGCCTGATGGCCCACGAAGCAGTCGATGTCGGCCGGCGTGCGCCCGGAGGCCCGGATGGCTTCCAGGGATGCCGCTGTCATGTGCCGCACGGCGGCCATGAAGGTGTCCCGGCCGTTCATGGACAGGTACATCGTGGCGAGGTCTGGCGGTTCCAGCACGCTGCGCTGGCGCGAGCCACCGCCCGGCACCAGGACAATCTCGGCCTGGCTGCCATCGCTGCCGAGCGAGAACGGCCCCAGCGCCCCGGCTTCCCCGGTAGTTCCCCGGCGCAGCACGACGGCCCCGGCGCCGTCGCCGAACAACGGCGCCACCACCTTGTCGTCGGGATCGACCACGGTGGAGAAGGCGTCCGCGCCGATCACCAGCACGCTGCCGGCGAGCTCGCCTCGGATCAGCGACGAGCCGAGCGCGAGCCCGTACACGAAGCCGCTGCACACCGCGTTGACGTCCAGCGCCGCCACGGGGCCGAGGCCGAGCCTCGACGTCACCACCGGTGCGCTGCCCGGAATCTGGTGATCGGGCGTGGCCGTGCTCAGGATGACAGCGTCGGCCGTGAGCTGGCCGGCCGAGCGCAGCGCCCGGGCTCCGGCCTCCACGGCGAGGTCGGAGGTAGCCGTGCCCGGCTCGCAGACATGGCGGCTCCGCACGCCAGTGCGCTGGAAGATCCAGTCGTCGGTGACCCCTAAGCGCCTGGCGATCTCGTCATTCGTCACCACGCGCGGCGGTCTCGAGGTCCCGAGTCCGCACAGCACTGCGGCTGTCATCTCATGCCTCCCATCAGCGGCTGAGCTCCTGGGCGAGGGCGGCGATCGTCTGCCACAGCGTCCTCGGCGTGCGGACGACCTCGGTGATCTGCAGGTTGTCGGGGATGGTGACCCGATAGGCCGTCTCGAGGGCGAGCAGCAGTCCCACGGTGCCGAACGAGTCGAGCCCGGAGCTGGCCAGCGGCTCGTCCGGCGCTGGCTCGCCCTGGAAGCCAACGCGGTCAAGCGCACCCCTCAGCAGGCTTGCGAACCGCTCGTCCCACGGCGCCTGCGCCGCCTCGGACGCCTCGGACGGATCGGGCGCCTCGGCTGGCTCGCCCGGCTCGGGGAGGCGGTCGGCGTCGACCGTGCCGCGTTCGTCCAGCGGCCATTCGTCCACGCCGATGAGCACGTCGGGAACGAGTTGCTGCGGCAGCCGGTCCCTGGCGAGCGCCCGGCGCAGCTCGTCCTCGTCGAGAGCAGTTCCGGCGGCGGTGCGGAGGTAACCGATCAGCTGCCGGCCGGCCGGGGCGTCGGGTCGCAGCAGCACCAGGCTGTCCAGGACCGGGTGCCATCTGCCGAGTGCTTCCCTCGTCCGGTAAAGCCCGGTCAGCCGTCCGTCTGAAACCTCTCGCGAGAGAGGCCCGAGCTGCTCCAGTCTCCCGTCGCTCGTGAGCCGCGCCAGCCGGCCGGTGCGGCAGAGCCGCGCGCCGGCCGGACCTAGCGGGTCAGGGACGAAGCGCTCGGCCGTGCCCGCCGGGTCGGCGTGGAGACGATCCGCCAGGCAGGCCCCGCCCACGCACAGTTCCCCGGGCACGCCTGCGGGCAGCGGGCGCAGCCGAGCGTCCACCACTCGGACCTCGAGGTCTCTCGCCGGCGTGCCGTCCAGCGCGACCCAGCCGACCAGGTCGTCGACCTCGATCAGCCGGATGACCCGAGCCTGGTCAAGACCCAGCTTCGCGCACGGGTCCTCGCCGACCAGCAGCGTGACGCTGGAATCCAGGCCGCCGGCCAGGAGGCGTGCAGCCACGGCCGGCGCGCAGCGAAGATGCGACAGCTCCCCCGAGCCCGCGAGTTCCGCGATCTCGACGATCGAGTCAGGCAGGGGCGCCGACGTGAGCACGACCCGGCCGCCGCAGGTGAGCGGCAGCAGCAGGTCGCCCAGCGCGACGCCGCTGGCCAGGGAGTCAGCACTCAGCCAGGACGGCCCCCGGGTCTGTTCAGCCCCGAGGGCGTGCAGGCCCGCGCGCATGCTCGCCAGCGCTCCGGCCAGCGCGCCGTGCGACAGCACGGCACCGCCGGGCAGGATGCAGGCGTCGTCGGCCAGTCGAGGCGTGGTGCCAGGGATCAGCGGCAAGGCCGCTGCCGGCCGGGACACGTCGGAGGCGATGACGACCGGCAGCGGACCGAGGTCCAGGCCGGCGAGGTCAGCCTCGACAGCGATCACCACGGCCGACACCTGCGACCGGCGCCACTGCGCGGGAAGGGTCCCGGGTTCGGCCAGCAGCCACGCCGCACCCGCCAGCCAGACGGCCCGCAGTGCCGCGAGCGTGCCCAGGTCGCGCTGCGGCACGACGGCGACGACGCTGCCCGCGCGGACTCCGCAGGCCAGCAGCCGCGCAGCGATCGCCCGCGCCCAGTTGTCCAGCTCCCCGTAGGTGAGCGACTGGTCGCCGCATCGCGCCGCCGGAGTTCCTGGCCGGGTGCGGACCGTGCGGGAGAACGCTTCGAAGACCGACTCCGGATCGTGGGTCCGGTCCGCAGGAAGCGCGGGGAACCGAGCGAGCTGCACCTCGGGGCAGGCAGGCCGCGCTGGCGTCGCCGTCAGGGCCGAGCGACATCTCCTCCAGCACGGTCCGGTACAGGGCCGCCCGCCTGGTCGGCCGCCGCCCGGTTCAGCCGGTGGTTGGTGGTGTTGAGCCGGACCACTCCGGAGATCGAGAAGACGTGCAGCGCGAACTCGTTGTCGTTGTCGTTGAGCACCTGTTCCTCGTCGAGCAGGCGGCTGTCGACCTGACGGAAGTCGAGGTAGTTGAAGAACACGTCGAGCAGCCGGCCGCCGGAGCCCAGCTCACTCTGGATCACCTGCAGCGGGAAGACCCGGTGCGGCCACAGCTCGGTCAGCCCGTCGTAGACGGCGCAGGACCAGCTCACCCCAGGTGCCGCGCGCCCGCCGGCATCGCGAACGGCACCGTGTTGAGGTACATGCCGAGCACCCGGTCGGCGCCGGCGACCTCGGGCCGCGCGTCGCAGACCAGCCCGGTGTAGAAGTCCTCGGTCGCCGCAGATCATGCTCATGACCTTCAGGTGCGCCGCCAGCATGACCGCCTTCATCGAGGTGCGGCTGCGGGTCGCCAGGCGGCGCAGGTCGGCTTCCAGGTCCCGGTAGTCCACCATGTGCTGGTACCGGTCGCGCGGGGACGGGCCCGGTCGCCTGCCACGCCGACGGCACCGAGGTGCTGACCCGCCCTCGATCACCTTGCGCCAGTAGTCCCGGTGCTCGTCAGACCGCCGCGCCTGCGCTTCGGCGGCGACGTAGTCGGCGTACCGGAAATCCGCCGGCTCTGTTTCAGCGGGAACGCGGCCGTCCCGCATCTCACCGTAGCCGTCAAGGATCTCCATCAGCATCGTGTGGAAGCTCCACCCTTCGAGGATCGGGTGGCATTCGGTGATGGTGATCCACCAGTCCGCCGCGTCGGCGGCGGTGTGCGCGGCACCCGGATCAGCGGCGCGCAGGCCAGGTCCATCGGCGCTCGCCGCTCGGCGGCGGCGTGCGCGGTCAGCGCGGGCAGCCAGCCGTCCGGCGCCGAGCACGCCGTGGTCATGGCTGTGCAGCGTGATCGTCGCCGCGCGATGCACCAGTTGCAGCGGCACCGAGTAGCTGGTCAGGTCGAACTGGTGCGGAGCACCTCGTGCCGGTCCACCACCAGCTGGGCCGCCCGGGCCAGCGCGGCCGGGTCGAACGGCGCGTCGTCGCGGATCCGGTACGACGTGCTGTCCTGGTAGCTGTTGACCTCTGGCCGCGACCTCAGCTCGATGAGCATGCCGAGCTGCATCGCGGCCAGCGGATAAGCGTCGACCACGTCCTGCGGGAACCCGGCCCGGTCCTCCAGGCTCACCAGGGCGAACGGCGCGACAGCCCCGGGCGGCCCTGGGCTTGCGCTTCTGCGGCCTGGCCGCCCGCGCCCGCCTGCGCGCACGCCCGCGCGAGGTCCTCGATCGTCTGATGCGCGAAGATGTCCACGGCCGCGACGTCGAGACCGCTCGGCCCGGAGCTGCGCGGCCAGGGCCACCGCGCGCAGCGAGTCCCCGCCGACGTCGAAGAAGTTGTCTCGTACGTCGATGACGCGCGCAGGCAGCACGTCCCGCCAGGCCTTCGAAATGCTGGCGATCACCGAGGCCAGGGCGCCGGTCGCGCTGCCGGCAAACCCAGTCGCGACGAGTTCAGGGGCCGCCTGGTGCTCGGCAGCTCGCGGATCCTGGGCGGGCCGCCGCAGCCGCTGCCCGATGCTGGCCAGCGGCTGCGCCGGGTCGCTGACCACCGCGTCGACCAGCGCCGCGTAGTACCTGGCCCAGCCTTGCGCGGTCTGCTCGTCGATCACCGCGACCGCGTACTCCAGCCGCGCGCGGAGTTCCTGGCCCGGCAGCTCTTCCACGTGCAGGGTGAGCTCGAACTTGGCGTGCGGCGAGCCACTGAGCCCTATTTCATCGGTCTGGATCGAGGGGAACTGGAAGGCAGACTCCTCTTCCGCGCGATCCATGTCGAAGCCGACGCGGAACAAGGGATTCGCGCCGGTCGCCCGTCGCGGATTCACGTCGTCGACCACCCAGTAGAACGGCGCGGCCCGGTGGTCGAGCGCGTCGAGTACCCGCTCCCTGATCTGGGCCAGCAGATCGGCGAAGCTGCGCAGCCCGTCCTGCTGGGAGCGGATCGCGACGGTGTTCACCAGGTAGCCGAGGAGGTCGTCGAGCTCGGGCCCGATCCTGGTCGAGACCGGTATCCCGACCGCGACGTCGTAGCTGCCGCACAGGTGGGAGAGCATCAGGTGATAGGCCGCCAGCATCACCATGTACGGGGAGGCGCGGTGCCGGCCGCCAGGGCCATGGACGGCTTCGGCGTCTCGGGCTTGAGATCGACGTCGACGGTGCCGCCGCGCCGGTCGGGGCGTGACTGGGCGGGGCCGGTTCAGCGGCAGCGGCAGATCGGCCAGATCGGCCAGCGCGCGACGCCAGTAGTCCAGGTGCTGGTCCTGCGCGCCGTCGGCCCGGTCCGGGTCCGTTCCCACGCGGCGAAGTCGGCGTACTGGAGCGCGTCCGGTCGTCAGCCGGCTGGCGGACCGCCGGAGTGCTCGGCGTAGAAGGCGGTCAGCTCCCGCGCGATGCGCCGGTACGAGACCGGGTCGCTGGCAATGTGGTGGAAGCTGACGACCACGACGTGCCGGTCCGGGCCGAGCACGATCACGCAGACCCGGAGCGGATGGTGGGCCGTCAGATCGAAGGGCCTGCGTCCGCTCCCACTCGGCGATCTGGCGGGCGCGCTCTCGTGGCGCCCGGCGCAGCTCCCCGACGAGGTCGATCCGCGCAGCTCGAAGGGCTCCGGCGGATCGATGACTGCCAGGGTCGTCGCCGTCAGCGCCGGGAACGTACCGCGTTCGCAGGATCTCGTGGCGCCGCGTGACCTGCTCCCAGGCCCACCGCAGGGCTTCGGCGTCCAGCGGCCCGGACAGCCGCAGCGCCCAGGTCATCAGGTAGGCCGGGCTCCTCGGATCGAGCTGGTGCAGGAACCACATCTGCTGCTGGCCGCCGGACAGCGGCAGCGGCAGCGTGCGGTCCGCCTGGTCGATGACGCTCCGGGCCATCAGCTGTCCTCCTGTGCTGCCGCAAGGAGCCGCTGGACCTCGTCGGCGAGGGCCGCTGCGGTGGGGCGATCGAAGAACGACCGCATGGACACTTCGACGTCGAAGGTGGTCTGGACGTTCCAGAGCAGGCGGGCGGCCAGCAGCGAGTTGCCGCCGTGGTCGACGAAGTCGTCGTCCGGGCCGGCGGCCGGCTTGCCGAGCAGGTCGCGGACGAACCCCAGGACCATCTCCCGGTGCACGGCCGGTGCTGGCCCGCCCGGTGCTGGCCCGCCCGGTGCTGGCCCGCCCGGTGCTGGCCCGCCCAGTGCTGGCCCCACTGCCCAGCCGCGTCCGGTCACCGGGCCGATCGCGAGGTGCGGGTCGGCGGCGAACCGCTCGGCGAGCACCCGCACGACGCTGGCCAGGCTGGCGGCGGCGGCCTCGTCGTAGAGCGCGGAGGCGTACTCCAGCGCTCCGCCGTAGTGCCCGTCGGGGAAGGGCCACAGGGTCAGGGACAGATCGGTCCTGGCGACCCGCCACGCCTGTTCGAGCAGTTCGAGGTCGCGGGCCCGCCGCTGCTGTCCCGCAACGTCGTCAGCCAGGGCGAAGTACCCTGGAACAGCGGCGTCCTCACAGGTCCCGCCGGGGAGCGACCGCGTCCACGACCGCGTCGAAGGGCACGGCGTGGCGGGCGAAGGCCTCCCGGCAGGTGAATTCCAGTTCCGCGAGGGCCTTGTCGAAGGGCAGGTCAGGTGTCAGCCGCGAGCGGATGACGACGACGTTGATCAGCGGCCCACCACGTCGTGCAGTTCTGGCCGCGAGCGGGCGGCGTAGGGCGTCCCGATCCCGAAGTCCCACTGGCCGCGGCGTGGGCGAGCGCGATCGTCCACAGCGTGAGGAACACCACGTAGGGCGCGCGCCGACGCCCGTCGGCCGGGCGCGAGCAGCGCCCCGGCGACGTCTGGCGGGAGCTCGACGCTGGTCACCGCGCCGTCGATGCTGCGCTGGGCGGCCGCTTCGCCGCATCGCCGGGAGTTCGAGCGCGGGGAGCTCGGCCAGCGTCTCGCGCCAGTAGCCGAGCTGGCCGGTCAGCAGCTCGCCGGTGAGCTGGCTCCGCTGCCAGGCGACCGCGTCCACGTAGCGCAGCGGGAGGTCCCTGGGCCTCGGGGCTCGGCCCGCCATGATCGCGGCCACCGACTCGCGCAGCTCGGCGTCCAGGAGCCTGGCCGACCAGCCGTCGCAGCTGATGTGGTGGAACACCAGCAGCAGAAGCTGCTCGGCACCGCCGTCGCGGACGAGACTGGCCCGGAAGAGCGGCGCCCGGCGCAGGTCGAATCCGTCAGCCAGCTCCTCGGTCACGATCTTGCCGACTCCGGCCGGGGTCGTGTCGACGACGCGGAGCGGGACGCCGGCCGAGGGCTCGACGACCGCCGCCAGTCCTTCGGCATCCATGACGTAGCGGGTGCGCAGCACCTCGTGCCTGGCCATCAGCCGGGCCAGCGCCTCCTGGACGTCGGCCTCGGCGGCCTGCCCGGGCAGCCAGATCAGGACCGGAAGCAGGTACTCCCGGCTGCCGGCGTCGAACTGGTCGAGAATCCAGAAACGCTCCTGCGCGGGCGACAACGGCAGGCGGGCGTCCGGTGGCAGCCGGTCTATCGGCGCCGCCATGACCGCGCTGGCCAGCAGCTGAGCCTGGGCCCGTGCGGTCGGCGCGTAGTGGAGCTCGGCGAAGTCGAGGCTGAGCCCGGACTCGTGGGTGAGCTGGGCCGCGAGCTTCGTCATCAGCAGCGAGTGGCCGCCGAGCCGGAAGAAGTCGTCGTCGAGCCCGATCTCGTCGGCGTCCAGCAGCAGCCGCCAGGCCGCGAGGACGATGCGTTCCTCGGCGGTCTGCGCAGCGGCCCGGCTCCTGGCCGTCCCCTGCGGCCAGTCCGGCTCGGGCAGCCGCGCGTGGTCGGTCTTGCCGCTCGTGGTGCGCGGCAGCGCGGCCACCTCGGTGATGATGACCGGGATCATGGCGGGCGGCAGCCGGTCGCGCAGGTAGGCGGCGAGGCCGTCGGCGACGCCGGGCCTGGCGGTGACCACCCACGACGCGAGCCGGCGAACATCATGGCCGTCGCTGACCGCGCGGACGGCCGCTTCGGTGACCTCGGGGTGGGTCAGCAGCGCCGCCTCGACCTCGGCGGGCTCGATCCGCACACCGTTGATCTTGACCTGCGCATCGGCGCGGCCGGCGAACACGAGCGCGCCGCCTCCGGCCTGGCGGACCAGGTCGCCGGTCCGGTACAGGCGCGCGCCCGGCGGCCCGCCGGAGTCGGGAACGAAGCTCTGGGCGGTGCGGGCCGGGTCCCCGTGGTAGCCACGGGCGACGCCCGGGCCGCCGACAAGAAGCTCGCACCACGGCTCCGCTCCGGCCTGGCTCCCGTGCGGGGACCGGAGCACGGTACGCATGTGGTCGATCGGCCAGCCGATCGGCACCGGACCAGTCTGCTGAACCGGATCGAACCAGGCCGCCAGCACGTCGATCGAGCATTCGGTCGGACCGTAGGTGTTCAGGATCTCGACGTCGAGTTGGTCCCGCACGTGCTGGCACAGCTCCGCGTGCAGCGCCTCTCCGGCGGAGCAGATCACCCGCAGGCTGGTACAGGAGCGCAGGCCAGGCTCGGCCGCCAAGAGCCGCAGCATCGTCGGCACGACCTGCAGGACGGTGGCCTGCTGCTCGCGGATTGAGCGGACCAGCTCGCCGGCGTCGCGGCCCGCTTCCGGCCGGCCGAAGGTGACTGGCGCACCGCAGATCAGCGGGGCGAAGATCTCCCAGCCGGCGGCGTCGAAGGTCAGCGGCGTCTTCTGCAGCACCCGGTCGGCGGCGGACAGCCGCAGCGTGCGCGTGCCCCACTGGACCCGGTTGGCGATGCCCTCGTGCTCGACGACGACGCCCTTGGGCTGCCCGGTGGAGCCGGAGGTGAAGATCAGGTAAGCGGCCTGCCGGGGCGAGGGTGCCCGCGCCGCGCCGGCCAGGCCCGGGCTAGCCAGCTCCGAGACGCCGCAGCACCGCACCGTGGCCGGCAGTCCGAGCTCGTCCGCTCGCCGATGGTCGCCGGCCAGGACGACGGTGGCGCCGGCCACCTCGACCACCTCGCGTAACCGCCGCGCCGGGGTTCTCGGATCGAGCGGCAGGTAGCAGCCGCCGGCCAGCCAGATCCCCAGCAGGGCCGCGACCAGGTCAGGTCCCGGCGGCACCAGCACGCCGACGGCGGACTCCAGGCCGACCCCGAGGGCGACGAGCCCGGCGGCGATCCGGAGGGCCGCGTCGTCCAGCTGCCGGTAGGTGAGGTCGCCCTGACCGGACACCACGGCCGGAGCGTCCGGGGTGGCCCGCGCCTGGGCGGCGAAGAGTTCGGGGAGCAGCGGTGTCATCGGCTACCTCGGCAGGGTGCTCACGCGGCGTACGCTCAGCGGCCGCAGGTCAGTCCACACCTCGGTGACGTGGTCAAGGCACTCCTGCTTGCTGCCGGTGAAGCCGTCAGGATGCCAGCCGTCCGGCGGGTCGCGGTCGGCGTCCCACAGCGAGTACTGTCCCTCGTCGTTGACGACTACCTGCTGCGTTCGGTCCGCTGACGTGCCGCTCATGTGCGCCTCCCCAGAATGATTCGGACTGCCGTGCCCCTGCCTGCCCAGCGCGCGGCGTCGACCTTGCCGTTGGCGGTCAGCGGGAGGTCGGCGACGGCGGTGATCTCGGACGGGATCATGTACGTCGGGCAGCTCGCCCGCCAGCCCGGCCCGCAGCGCCGCCGGGGTCGACGCCGCGCCGGGCTCCGGCAGCACGAACCCGGCCAGCCGCGCTGACCGGCCCGGCTGCGTGCAGGTCACGACAACCGCCTCGGCCACGCCGGGCTGCCGCTGCAGCGCCTGCTCCACCTCGCGCAGCTCGACCCGGTAGCCGCGGATCTTGACCTGATGGTCGGTGCGGCCGAGGAATTCCAGGCTCCCCGCGGCTGCCACCGAGCCCGGTCGCCGGTGCGGTACAGCCGCGTCCCCGCCGCCCCGTGCGGGTCGGGCACGAACCGCTGCGCGGTGAGCGAGGGGTCGCGCAGGTAGCCGCGGGACACGCCCGCGCCGCCCACGTAGACCTCGCCTGGGACCCCGATCGGGACCGGTTCCAGCGCGCTGGTCAGCACGTACATGGTGGTGTTCGGGATGGGCGTGCCGAGCGGGATCAGCCCGTCCTGGGCATGATCGGTGACGACCTGACCGGAGTTGCCGATGGTGATCTCGGTCGGGCCGTACTCAGTGGCGACCGGCGTGCCGCCCGGCCCGGCCAGCGCGGCCCAGCGCCGGGCCAGTTCCGCCGGGAACGCGTCACCCGCCGCGATCACGAGCCCGCGCCAGCCCGTGCGCCTCCCGCTCGTCAAGATCCAGGCTCAGCAGGTTCAGGTGCCCGGGCGTCATCTTGAGGAAGCTGTACGGCGCGCCGTCCGCCAGCAGCGGACCGAGGTCGGCGGCGTCGAGCGGGTCAGGCAGCAACCGCACCCGCTCGCCAGTCAGCAGCGGCGTGAGCAGGGTCGGGATGCCCAGGTCGAAGGTGGTCGAGCTGAAGAACGCCGACCCGCCCTTTCCTGCGGACGCGTAGTCCTCCACCGTCCAGAGCAGGTAGTTCGCGAGGGCTCCGTGGTGGACCATGACGCCCTTGGGCGACCCCGTGGAGCCCGACGTGTACAGCACGTAGGCCAGCTGGCCCGGCTCGGGCGGCGGGGCGGCCGGTGCGGTCGGCGTGCCGATGAGGTCCCGTTCGGCGTCCAGGACCACGAACCTGACCCCGGCCCGGTCGGGGAGCACGGAAAGGTGCTCGGCGCGGGTGATGATCACGGCACAATCGGCGGCTGAAATCATCTGCCCCAGCCGCCCACCAGGCAAATCGGGGTCGAGCGGAAGGTAAGCCCCGCCAGCCTTCCACCCGCCGAGCACTGCGGGAAGAAGGTCAGCGCCCCGCCGCAGGCACACGCCGACCATGGTCTCCCGGCCAACCCCGAGGCCAGTGAGGTGACCACGCCAGCCGGTCGGACTGCTGGTCGAGTTCACGGTAGGTGAGGCAGCCTTCTGGTGCGCTCACGGCGGTGTTTCCCGGTGTCCTGGCCGCCTGCGCCCGGAACAGCTCGACGACCGTGCCTGACCCGCGCGCGACGACGGGACCAGCGCCCCACCGGGTCAGCACCGCGTCCCGCTCGCCGGGCGGCAGGCAGGCTCGGGCTGCGTCGCCGGCCGGGTCCTGCGCCATCGCCTCCAGCACCTGCCGGTACAGGGACGCGAGCCTGGGCAGGCAGTCCTCGCGGACCGACGAGGCGCGTACCAGGAGCGCGCCGTCCGCCATTCCCGCGCACAGCCCGTAGCGCGGCGCGGCGGCGGCGCTCGGGTCACCAGCGGTGAAGACCGCCTCGTAGGCACGACTTTCGTCGCCGCCTTCGCGAGCCTGCTCCGGCACCGCCAGGACCTGGCTGACCAGGCCCGCCAGGTCCCGCCAGGTGCCTGCGGCGTCGGTGCGCACCTCGATGGCGCGCACTCCCTGATCTCGGGTAAGGACGTCGGTGCGGACGATCGCTTCCTCGCTGAGCATGCTCAGCACCTTGAGATGGGATGCGGCCAGGACGGTACTCAGCCCGGTGCCGCAGGCGCGGCCCAGTGCTTCCAGCGGCTCGGCGAGGTCGTCGTACCTGACCACGGCCGGGTCCTGCGCCCGGCTGGGTCCTGCGCCACGGGCGGGCCAGCGGATCGCCAGGCGGTCGGCAGCTGGAAATGTCCCGCCGTCACGTCCGCACGCATCCTCGGATCAGGTCGCCGACGAGGTCCGCGATCAGCGCCCCCGCCTCGCGCAGCACGTAGTGGCCGGCGTCCAGCAAATGCAGCGAGAACTCGGCGGTCGTCTCGGCGTACCAGGTCGCCAGGTCGGCCGGGGTCACGAACTCGTCGCGGCGACCGCCGATCACGGTGATGGGCACGTCCAGCGGCGGGCCTGCCGAGTACTCGCACCGCTCGATCACCTGGTAGTCGGCCCGCAGGATCCGCTCGAACATGGCCATCAGGTCCGGGTCGTCCAGCACCTGGCTGGCCATGCCGCCGTAGCCGACCACTCGCCGCAGCAGCTCGTCGCGGGGCAGCAGGTGCAGCGGATCGTCGATCCGGCGCACCGCCGGCCCTTCGGTCGACGACAGCACGACCAGTTCCGGCGCTGGCGAGCCCGCGGCCCGGAGCCGGCGGCTGAACTCGTAGGCCAGCACGCTGCCCGAGCAGTGGCCGACCAGGACAAAGGGCAGGTCGAGCAGCGGCGCCAGCGCCCGTTCGAGCGTGCCGACGACCTCGCGCCAGTCGTCCATCAGCGGCTCGGCCAGCCCGGCTCTCCCGTCCGGGCAGCCGGACCGCGCACAGCTCGACCTCGGCCGGCAAGTGCTCGATCCACGAGTTGAACGCGGCCGCGCCCGAGCCGACATGCGGCACGCAGAACAGGCGCAGCCCGGCCGCGCCGGCCGGGACAGGCGGGCGATCCACCGGCTGTCGTCGGCGCTCGCGCCGTTGCCGGTCGTCAGGCTGGCCGCGAGCCGGGCGGGCGTCGAGTTCCTCAGCGCCACCGAGCTGCGCACGGCCAGGCCGCGCTCGCGCGCCACGGCGACGACGTCGATCATCGCCAGGGAGTCGCCGCCCAGCTCGAAGAAATCGTCGTCCGGCGCGACCTGGCGGCCGAAATAGCCGCTCCAGATCTCGCACAGCAGGCGCTCCACGGCGTGACCAGAAAGGCGGGTGGACTGCGTTCGCCTTGCCTCGGCGTCGGTCATCCCACTTCACACACCTTTGATTTCTGCGCGGTGCCGATCCTGCTAGCCAGTGTGTGTTCTGGCCCAAGGCCAGGCCAGGCATCTAACGAGCAAGTTCGGCCGGCGGAATTGCCGGTTCCGATGCCTGGCAGCGGTCCGCCGCCGGCCGCGAGAATTCTGCTGAAATGCCGTGGAATGGAGATCTGCGTTGACCACTAGGTTGGCTCGCACGGTGCGCATCGACCGTCCAGGGGACATGTACGACCTCGCCCTGACGGACGCTGAACGGTCCGCCCTGCGTGCCCTCGCGGAGGACCTGGCGCACGTCGAGCCCGCGCTGGTCGACGACGGTGCCTGGCTGGCCCGAGCGCGCTCGGCGAGCTGCTACCTCCCGCCCCGCCTGGGTCGCGGCGATCAGGGCCTTCCGGCACGACCCCGGACCCGACGGGACGCTGACGATCACCAACCTGCCGGTCGACGGCGCCTCGCTGCCGCCAACCCCGCAGGTGCCGGACTCGGCGCAGCGCGCCGCGACCGCGCCCGCGACCATGGCGGTGCTGCTCGGGCAGCAGCTGGGTGAGGTCATCGCCTACCGCGACGAGAAGAACGGGGCCCTGGTGCAGGACATCGTCCCCGTTCCTTCGCTGGCGACGTCACAGAGCAACGGCGGCTCGGTGCCGCTGGAAATGCACACCGAGAACGCGTTCCACCTGCACCGGCCGGACTACGTCGGGCTGCTCTGCCTGCGGCCGGCCCACGCCGAGCAGGTCGGCACCCAGGTCGCCGCCATCCGCCGCGCCTTCCCGCTGATCAGCGAGGCGAACCGGGCGATCCTGCGCGAGCCCCGGTTCGTCACCGCCGCGCCGCCGTCGTTCCGGTCGGCGGGTCAGTCGCCGCGCCGCCCGGTCCTGCTCGGCAGCGCGGACGACCCTGACATCTGCGTCGACTTCAACGCCACGTCGGCCGCCGACGACCAGGCGAGCCTGGCCCTGGCGCAGCTGCGCCAGGCGCTGGCGCAGGTCAGGGCCGATCTCGTGCAGCACCCCGGCGACATGGTCTTCCTCGACAACCGGCTCGTCGTGCACGGCCGGGTCGCCTTCACGCCCCGCTACGACGGCAGCGACCGCTGGCTGCACCGCGTCTTCGTGCACCTCGACCACCGCCGCAGCCGCGAATACCGCCCGGGAAACGGCCCGGTCCTGGTGTAGCTGCCCGCCCCGCCGGGTGGGACAGCAGCATATCCCTACTTGCTGTCGTTGGGCCGACTGTTTCAACAGCACGATGGTCCTACTTAGTGCTGTGGGGAGCGCAGTAAGTAGGAACATGGTGTCCTTGAATTCGGCCCTTGGCCGGGGTGTGGCCCTGGTTACTGCTGTCGCGGGGCCCCGGGGTGCTGCGGCTGCGCCGTCAAGGCTGCGGGTGCGCCTTCAGGGACGTGTAGGTGCCGCGCCAGTGCAGCAGCGGGGTGGTGTCGTCCGGCGCTGTTTCCGCGTCCCTGACCCGGCCGACGACGATTTCGTGATCGCCGCCTGGCAGGCAGTTCTCGACCGTGCATTCCACCACCGCGAGGACGTCGTGCAGCCGGGGGCTGCCGGTGCAGCCAGGCCGGTACCGGACGTCGTCCCAGGTCGCGGCCGGGCCCCGGCGGGCGAAGTGCACCGACAGCTGCCGCTGCGGCGCGGCCAGCAGGTTGATCGCGAACGCGCCGTGCGAGCGCACGGCCGCCAGGGTCAGGCTCGTCTTGTCGAAGCACACCAGTACCAGCGGCGGGTCGAGCGACAGCGAGCTCACCGCAGTGGCGGTCGACCCGACCGGCTCCCCCGCCGGGCTCAGCGAGGTCACTACGGTGACCCCGGAGGCGAACTGCCCCATCGCCTCGCGGAACTGGGCAGCGGTAATTTCCTCCATAACAAGACGGTGCCGGTCGTCGGCGGGACTGGTCATCGCGACGGCAGCCCGGCGGCGCGCGACCGGAGCGCACCGAGATACCGCAGCGAGCTCAGCACGTCATCAGCGGCCACGCCGAAGTCGATGAGGCACGCGATCTCGTCGACCCCGATGGCCTCGAGCCGCGCACGACCTCCAGGCCGTCGTCGACCGTGCCGAACAGCCCGGCCGTGGTGAAGTAGCGGTCGAAGGCCAGCGCGACCATGAACTCCTGTCCCTGGGCGGCAGCCGGCTGAGGTCGAAATCGCCCGGCCCGGCGCCGCGCTGGTGTCCCGCGCGATGAGATCGATGGAGCTGCCCAGGTACGCGCTGAACGGCGCGCGGACCGGTCTCGCGGACCTGGTCGGGGTCGGTGCCGATCATGGTGTGCAGCATCAGCGCGACGTGGCCGCTGGCTTCCGCGCCGTGCGCCTGCGCCAGGGCGGCCCGGTACAAGGCGATGTTGCTGGCCAGGACGTCGTGGGTCTGGCCGAGCTGGTGGGTCAGTACCCCCGCGCCCAGCCTCCCCGCGACGCGGAAGGTCTCCGGCGTGCCCGCCGCGGTGATCCAGATGGGCAGCTCCGCCTGGACGGGCCGGGGGAAGATCCGGATCGCGCTGTGCCCGCCGTCGGCGTCGGTCGAGCTCGACCTCTTCGCCGCGCCACAGCCGCCGGACCGTCTCGACCGTGTCGACCATGATCTTCTTGCGGTCCGCGTAGTTGTCCGGCCTGAGCACGAAGTCCACCTGCGTGCCAGCCGGAGGCGAAGGACACGCCGGCCCGGCCGCCGGACAGGTTGTCGACGACCGACCACTCCTCGGCGATGCGCACGGGATCGTGCAGCGGCGCACGACGCTGCCGGCCCGGATCCCGACTCGCTCGGTGATCGCGGCCAGCGCGGCCCCGGTCACCGCCGGGTTCGGGTACTGCCCGCCGAAGGCGTGGAAGTGCCGTTCCGGCGTCCACACCGCCGCGAAGCCGTGGGCGTCGGCGAACCGGGCGCTGGCGAGCAGCAGGTCGTAACTGGTCGTTCGCTCGGCGGCGTTGTCGGCGAAGAAGAACAAGCTGAAATCCATTAGGGATCCTGGCCTTTCCGATAGGACCTGGCGACGTGCAGCCGCTGGATGTCGCGTCGTGCCCTCCATGAACTCGAAGGCGCACACGTCGCGGGCCCACTTGTCCAGCAGCGGAAGCTCGGCGAAGGCAGCGGAGTCCAGCGACCGCACCGCCCACCGGCTCGCCTCGCGGGCCAGGGTCGCGGCCGTGGCCTTCGCGACGCTCGGCAGCCTGGCCGTCGCCGCGATCGCGGTCCACCGAGGCGCCGGCCGCGTAGACGAGCCGCCGGGCAGCCTGCAGCCGGGCGGTCAGGTCCGCCGCGCCCGGGGCGCGCGGGCGCTCGGCGCGCACCAGGTCCACCAGCGCCAGGCCGGTCCCCACCGCGAGCGCGGCCACGTGGGCTCGCATGGTGTTGAACACGCGCACCGCGCCCCAGAGCCCGCGCCGGGCGGCGGGCAGGTGCCGCCCGAGCACCAGCTCGGCCGGGACGGCGACGTCGTCGAGCCGGATCTCGCCGAGGCAGGCGCCGCGCAGCCCGATCATGTCCAGGGCGGTGGCCTCGAAGCCGGGCGCCGGGTTCTCGACCAGCGCGGCCCGGATCGACAGCGGACCGCTGCCGGTTCTGGCGAACACCACGCCGATGCTGCCACGGGAGCCGTTGCCGATATACCGCTTGGTCCCGCGCAGCAGGTAGAGGCCCTCGGCCTGCCGGTCCAGGCGGGTTTCCAGCGCGCTCGCGTCGCTGCCATGGCCGGGTTCGGTCATGGCGAAGAACGACCAGGTGGCGCCGTCGGCCAGCGCGCCGTAGAAGCGTTCGGCCTGCGCTTCGTCGCCGAGCAGGTCGACCAGGATGCCGGCGAGGCTCGGCCCCGGACAGGCCATGACCATGCCGGCGTCGCCGTAGGCGAGTTCGGTCGTCCACACGACCTGCTGCAGGCAGGATTCCGGCGCGTACTCGAACCGGCCGATCCGGGGCGAACCGCCGCTGAACCGCACCGGGGTCATGAAGCGGCGGATCAGCTCGTAGGCCGCCACGTCCAGGTGCGGTTTCATGCGGTAGGGGTCCTGGTCTACCGCCAGGGCGTGGTCGCGCAGTTCGCCGGCGATGTCGGCAGTGGCCGGCGCCAGCGCCCGGAGCCGGTCATCGAGCTCGAACACGGTCGCTCATTCCTCCCGGCCATCGGCCCGGCCGAGCCACAGGTCGGCGACCAGCGTGGACGCGTACAAGGCCCGCGCCGGATGGTCGGCGAGGTACCCCTGCGCGCCGAACAGCCGGGTCACCGCCCAGCCCGCGTCGGTCAGCCGCTCGTGCTGGGCCGCGAGGGCCGCTGCCGGTGCTCCGGCCAGGTCGAGCGCCGCCGACAGCTCGATCAGGATCGCTGCGTCGGCCACGGTCCCGGCGACCAGCTGCTGGTCGATCAGCGGGACGCCGCCGAAGCGGCGGCCCGCCAGCCGCTCCACCGCCTGGTCGAGCAAGCGGGCGAGCACGCCGAGCCGCACCGCCGCGAGCGCGGCGCCGCGCTGACCGGTCAGCCCCGGGCCTGGCCTGACCCGGCGACGCTCCTGGTCGAAGCGGACGACGGTCAGGCCCTCGCGCGCCGCGACCGCGTGCGGCAGCACGTGCGCCCGCCGGCGGGCACGCGGCCGGCTCGGCAGGACGGCGACGCCGCCGGGCGCTGCGGCCGCCGGGTCGAGCCCGTCGAGCACGGCGGCCAGGCCGGCCGCGAGACCGCGATCCCGGCCTAGCTCGAAGTAGCGGCGGCCGATCATGCGGCGGCTCCCGGGCGCAGGCCCGGCCTGGAACAGCCGGCCGGAGTACGGGTCGTAGTCGGCGACGACCGTGTACCGGTCGGGCGGCCACGCTCGAGGCCAGCGCAGATCCAGGCGCTGGTGCAGAGCTGGCCGGGCGGGCCGCTCGGTGACGTCGTGGCTGGCGCGGAAGCCGCGGGTCGAGCCGGTCGGCGAGCATCCGGCCGGCCACGATCCTGGCGCCGCCGGGAGGTGACCGGGCACTGGCCAGCGACTCGGCGAGGTCGACGGCCGGCCTGCTCGTCCACGAAGTCGAGCTCGACCGCGTCGTCCGCGCCGGCCGCGTCCAGGCACAGCAGGGCCGCGCAGTCCCGACGGCACCGTCCCGGACAGCACCGTCGTGGACGTCGGCGTCGAAGTAGGGAACGTTGCCGTGGTCGAGGACGAGCACGGCGCCCGTTGGCCAGGTCGCCCGCCTGCGCGCAGGCACGCCAGGATGCGCAGCGCCGTGAACGGTGCGCCCACGCCCTGACCGGCCACCGAGAACACCGCCGGGCTGCCGGGGCACCGCTCGGCCAGGTAGCACCCGGCCACCTCGACGACGGTGATGTCGGGCAGATGGTAGGCGAGCAGGGCGGTGTCCAGCGGGGGCAGCGGCCGGTCCAGGCCGTCGAGGAGTTCCCGGCTCATGTCGACGAAGGTGTTGCCGCCGCCCCGGGCGAACAGTTCCCGGTCGGGTTCCAGGCCGAACTGCGCGAGGATAGTCCGTCATGAACCGCGCCTGCCCGCCCGGCGGCCGGCGTCCTCGCGGGGGCAAGACGCGAGCGGCCGGGACGGCGCAGCCACAGCATCGTCAGCTCAGGGCGGCGCCGGCTCCTGGTCGTTGGCAGCGGGCGCGCCTGCACGGCGTCGACGTAGGCCACCAGCGTGCCGAAGGTCTCGAAGACGTCGATGGTGAGGTTGTCCGGGTCGAACTGGACGCCGAGCGAGTCCTCGATGGCGACCAGCAGCTCGATGATGCTCGTGGAGTCCAGCGCCAGATCGCTCAACAGCCGGGTGTCGTGGTCAGCTCGGGGAGGTCCTTGTTCAGGACCTCGGCGAGCGCCTCCCGGAGACGTGGCCGGCAGGCGCTGTCCGCGTCACCATGGGTCTAGCTCCGTTCGTCATGGGTGGGTCCGAGGGCTCCTTGGCAGGTCGGGATGCGTCGACTGCTTGCCCAGCACGTCGTCGACGGTGTCCCGGCGGCGGACCAGGTAGCTGCGGCCGCGCCGCAGCACGACCTCGGCCGGATGGCCGTGGCTGAGGAAGTAGACCGGCGAGGCGGAGGGCCCGTAGGCGCCCGAGCGCCGCACGCCGAGCAGGTCACCCGGCACCAGCTCGGGCAGCCGCGCGGCCTTGGCGATCAGTGTCGTTCGGGCGTGCACAGCGGGCCGGTGACATTCCACGGCCGGGTTCCGCGGCCGGTTCGGCCGACCGGGAGAGCAGCTCGACGGGGAAGTTTCGCTTGACGAAGGAGCCGATGCCGACGGCCGCCATGTGGTGGTGGGTGCCGCCGTCGGCGACCGCGAAGTGCTCGCCCATGGACTGCTTCACGTAGCGCACGCGCATGACGTACGTGCCGCTGCGCGCCGTCAGGTAACGGCCGGACTCCATGATGAGCCGGGTGCCCGGATGGGCGGCCGAACTGCTCCAGCCAGCGGGTTGAGGTCCTTGGCCAGCGCGGTCGTGTCGAGATCCTCCTCGCCGTCGAAGTAGGCGACGCCCAGGCCGCCGCCGATGTCCGTGGCGTCCAGCCGGATTCCGGTGGCGCAGGCGACCCGCTCGGCCAGGTCGAAGATGTACGCGGTGTTCCGCACCACCACCTCGGGTCGAGGATGCGGGTGCCCAGGTAGACGTGGAGGCCGGCGACGTCGGCGTGCCGGTACCTGCTCACGGCCCGCCCGGCCGCGAGCACGTCGGCCTCGTCGATGCCGAACTGGCGCGGCTTGCCGCCCATGGTCAGCCGTGAACCGGTCGATCTTGTAGGCCGGGTTGACCCGCAGCAGCACCCGCTGCCGTGCGCCATGCGCTGGGCGGCCCGGTCGATCTGCTCGAGCTCGGCGAGGGACTCGCAGACGATCGCGTAGATCGCCCGCCTCGACGCACGCCGTCGATCTCCTGCTCGCTCTTGCCCGGCCCGAGGAAGATGATGTCGCCGGGGTCGGTCCGGCGGCGAGCACCGTGCGCAGCTCGGCGAGCGAGGAGACCTCGGCCCGGGCGCCGGCGCCGTGCAGCACGTCGTAGACGCCCGCGGTTCGGGTTGGACTTGAGCGAGTAGAAGACCTCCACGCTGGGATGCAGCGCCGCGCGCAGGGTCCGAAGGTTGCGCGGCGAGCCAGTCGCCGTCGTACACGTAGGTCGGGGTGCCGTACCTGGCGGCGAGGCCGTTCCAGTCGACTTCTTCGCTCACGGCGTCGCCACCATCTCTTTCAGCGGGTCCGGCCGCGCTCGCCTCAGGTGCCGTGACGTCCTGGGCGGCGTCGCCGACGCAGATCGCGTAGACGCGTCCGCCGGAGGGCTCCCCGGCCAGGAGCATGGCGTTCAGCGTCGCGAAGTTGTTGATCAGCACGCCGCGTCCGGCGCGTCGCTCGGCGCCGAGGTACAGCAGGTCGCCGAGCGCCGCGCGTCACCTCCTCGAAGCTGTGCGCGCGGCTCGGGCCGCAGGTCGAAGGTCGTGGCGAGCGCGTGGCTGGCCAGTCCGGGACCAGGCGCTCGGCGATCCGGTTCTGGTAGGTCGCCATGTTGAACCGCGCGTTGATCTCCAGGCAGGGGTAGAGCGTCCCGTCCGCGCCGAGCAGGGCGTCGACGCCGACCAGGCCGAAGTAGCCCTCGCGGCCAGCGCCTTGCCGATCACGGCGGCCGCCGTCTGCAGCTCGTCGACCTGGCCAGGGAGCAAGGCCGGCGGGAAGAGGTGGCCGCGGTGCACGCCGTTCTCGGTGAGCGCGGTCTTGACGGTCTCGAACGGCACCGTCCCGTCGCGCCCGACGACGAACTGGTAGTTGAGGTCGGCCTGCTTGTCGATCCAGCGCTCGACGACGACGGAAACGGCCCGGCTGCGGCGCCGGCTCGATCATGCGCAGCAGCCGCTCGGCCCGGCTCGGGCTGTCGAGCACGACCATGCCGCGGCCCGAGACGCCGAGCGACTCCTTGACGACCACCCGAGCGCCGTCGGCGAGATAGGTGCGTCGAGCGCCGCCGCCAGCTCGTCCACCGTGCGGCACTCGGCTCCCGGGACCGGCAGTCAGGCCGGTGGCGTCCACCAGTTCGCGGCTGAAGATCTTGCCGTTCACCTCCTTGCAGACGGCGGCGCTCGGCGCGGCGAGCGGCAGCCGCACCGTCTCGCCAGCCGTTCCTCGTCGGGCGAGATGCCCAGCGGCATCAGGTAGGTGCGGCCGTCGGCCAGGCGCGCAAGCTCGGCCAGCAGCCGCGGGGAGTCCAGCGCGTCCAGGGTCACGGTCCGGTGCGGCACGCTGCGTCTCGGCGGCCAGCTGCGGCCGCGCCGAGGCCCAGCGGCCAGGTAGGCGGCGTACCCGGGGTCCGGCGCGCTTTGAGCACGACGGCGTCGTCCTCGTCGGCGAGCAGGACGCCGACCTCCTCGATCCGGTTGACCGTGGCCGCGGAGAAGGACAGGCCGGTGCCGGGCAGCCTCGGCTCGCCCTGCCCCCAGCACCGTTCGACCTCGAAGTTGTTGACGTAGACGAAGCGGGCGGCCGGGTCTCCGGTGAGGGCCGACTTGAGCCGGCGGTGAACCCGCCGGCTGTCGCGGTGGCGTGCGGGGCAGCCATGCTGTCCTTCCGGTCCGAGATCCTGACGACCGCGGCGGCGAAGGATCCGGCCCTGGCCGGCGGAGACCATCAGCACGGTCTCCCCCGGATCCGCACCGCCTGCTCCGCGCGCGCCGTCAGAGGTTGATGAAGGGGTCGGCGCAGAAGCAGTGGCCGGTCTTCGGGACGTTCTCCAGGTAGATCCGGTCCAGCGGGAGACCGAGCAGCCGGGCCGTCGTGCTCCAGGAGTACCGGTTCACGTTGTGCGGCAGGACGAGGTCGAGATGTCGCGCCATCGTCAGGCCCGGCCGCCGTGCACCGCGTCCAGCATCACCTCGGCGAGCGCGGGCGTGTAGAGCGCCGGTAGCGGTCTGCAGCTCCGGCGGACATGTCCCCGGCCTGGTGGAACTCGCCGAGCGTGCGGTGGGCCGTGCCGAGCACCGCGTCGCCCGGGCCGTCGAGCCCGACCAGGCGCGCCAGGCCGTCGCGTCACCGAGGACCGAGGTCCCCGGGATGTGCTGCATCACCGTGGACAGCGCCTTCTCGCCGGCAGGATCAGCGCCGTGCTGCCGGCGGGCTCGGCCCGAGCAGGCACCTCGGCCACCCGAGCGCGGACAGCCCGATCACGCAGCCCTGGTGCGACATGGAGAACGAGGTCGCCTGGTCCGACGCCGAGCTTGCTCGCGCAGCCGTCCATACGGCGCAGGCCCGGCGGGACGAGGTGCTGCACGGTGTGCGCGTGGATCAGGTAGCGCACCAGCGAGCGGTCCATGCCCGCCAGGCCTCCTGGCCGAGGGCCAGCAGCATGTCGAGCATGGTGACCCGCCGGCGGTGACGATCCGGTCGAGCCCGAGGAACCGGGTGAACAGCAGCCTGATCCGGCGCCGAGAGGTCCAGCGCAGTCGCGCAGGCTCTCGACCGCGCGCGCTGTGTCGGGGACGAAGGGGACGACCCTACGTAGATGGAGCAGCCCCGCACCCGGACACCACTCCAGGACCGCCATGGCGCTGTACAGCTTGTTCTCCGCCTGCGTCGAAGGCGATGCTCGCCGGGCCGTCGAGCACCTCGGCCGGTGACCTCCTCGCCCCGGTGGGCGGGCAGGTCGTGCATGAACACGGCCTGGGCGGGACCGGCCATCAGCTCCTCCGTCACCTGGAAGGGCGCGAACACCGCACGCCAGTCCGGGTCCGGCTTGGCTGGTCCCGGTGGTCTGCCAGCGCGTCGTGTAGACGACGTCGAAGTCGCCGGGCAGGCCGGCGAGGTCGTGCCGCTCGCTGACGGTCGACCGGCTCGCCGCCGCCGGCTCGCGGCGCGCGCTCGACAGATCTCCGGGTCGAGGCCGTAGCCGGGCGGGGTGCGCAGGTCGAGCTCGGACCCCGCGGTAGCGGCTCAGGCCCAGCGCGAGCGCCGCGGCGGTGTTGTTGCCCTCGCCCACGTACAGCACGCGCAGCCCGTCGACCGCGCCGAACCGCAGCGTGAGCGTGGTCAGGTCGGCCAGCGCCTGGGTCGGGTGCTCCTCGGCGCTCATCGCGTTGATGACCGCCATCCGGTCGCTGGGCGGCCCAGACCGCGCATCTCGCCCGGGTCGCCCGCGGTGCGGGCCACCAGGACGTCGAGCATCCCGGCCAGCACCCGGCCGGTGTCCTCGCTGGTCTCGCCGGTGTTGAGCTGGAGGTCGCCCGGGCCGTAGCGTGACCAGCCCGGCGCCGAGCCGCAGCGCGCCGGACGAGAAGGCGGTGCGGGTGCGGGTCGAGGTCTTGCGGAAGAAGACGCCGACGACCTTCCCGGCCAGCGGCGTACTCGGTGACGCCGCTCCGAGCCTCCGCCCGGCGGGCCGAGCCCGCGCCGGGCTCGACGATGCCCGCACCTCCTCGGCGGCAGGTCGTCGAGCGAGATGAGATGCCGCGCGCGCTTGGTCATGGAACCGCCTCCGCGTCGGCGACGAAGTCGGGGCTCATCACGCTGACCCGGCGAAGAAGCCGGTCGCCGGACCCGGCCGCTTCCGGAGATCTGAGGACCCCTGGCCGACCGCGAGATCGAGCACGCCGAGCCCGAACGGCGAGAAGATCCGGGGCCTGTCCCGCGCCGAGGTCGCAGCTCGCCGAGCAGCAGCTGCGGCGATCGTCCCGTCGATGAAGTCGCGGTGGCCGAACTTCTGCACCGCCAGGTGGGGCGAGGTGCCGGCGTTCAGGCAGTGCTCCAGGTCGTCCAGGACGTTGTGGGAGGAGGCGATGATCTCGGGCGCGATGTCGCGCAGCGAGATGTTGAGCACGGTCTGGCCGGGGGTGAAGGCGCCCGGGTCCAGGATGTACGGCTGCCCGCGGTGGTCGCCAGGACCACGAGGTCGGCGCCGTCCACCGCGCCGGCCAGGGTGGCGGCGGTACCGGCGGGGTAGCCGAGCGCCCCGGCATGGCCGGCCGACTTCTCGCGTAGTCCTCGACCGTGTCGTGGACCGCGACGTCGACCGATGGTCCAGCCGAGCGCCCAGGAAGAATCCAGGATGTTCGGGAGATGACGCCGGCCCCGATCACCGCGCGCTGCGCCGAGCGACGCTTGAGCCGTGCAATGCCTGCGCCCCGAGCACCGCCGATGCCGCCGTGCGCGCCGCGTTGATCTGCGCCGCCTCCAGACAGGCGAACGGGTAGCCGGTCTCGAGGTCGTTGAGCAGCAGCACGGCCGAGGCGCGCGGGAACGTTGCGCGCGACGTTGCCGGGGAAGCTGCCGATCCATTTGATGCCCGCGACGCCACGCTCGCCGCGCAGCGCCCGGGCAGCGCGATGATCCTCGCGTTCGGCGTTTGTCGGGAAGCAGCAGGAAGTAGCTGTTCGGGTTGATCGTCTCGCCGCGGTGATGGGCCAGGTAGGTCTGCCGGACCCGCGCGAAGATCTCCGGCCGGGAGTTCTCGATGATGGCGCGGATGTTCTTCCTGCCCATCACATGGAAGGTGAACATGGAGTCAGTTCCTCACCGTCGTCAGCTCGGACAGGGGTCGGCGGGCTCCTGAGGCAGTCCGGGCCGAATTTCTCGGCCACCCAGTCGTCGTTGTAGATCGGTGCGGATTAAAGGCTCGCCGAGATCCGGGTGAGATGGCCACGACGCGCGAGCCCTCCGGCAGTTCGGGCGCGCGCCGACGGCACCGCCGAGCACCACCGACCCGGTCGAGCCGCCGGCGAACAGCCCGTAGCGCCGGGCCAGCCAGCGGCAGGTCCGGACGGTGTCTGCCTCGGAGACCAGCTCCAGTGTCGTCCACCAGTTCCGGGCGGAGGATCTCCGGCCGCCGGCTGGTCCCGATCCCGGGGATGAACCGCGGCGCCGGCCGGCGGTGCCGAAGGTGACCGAGCCGACCGCGTCCACCGCGATGATCCGGGTCCCGGCGAGGCCTGCGGAAGTGGTGATGCAGCCCATCAGGGTCCCTGAGGTGCCGGTACCGACGAACAGGAAGTCGACCCGGGATCTCGGCGGTGATCGCCGCCGCCGTGCACCGCTCGTGCACGGCCCAGTTCGCCGGGTTCGCGTACTGGTTGAGCCAGACCAGGTCCGGGTCCTGGCCAGCCGCTCGCTGGATGTAGGCGATCCGGCTGCCCAGGTAGCCGCCGCTAGCGTCCCGCTGGTGCCACCTGCGACCACCTCGGACCCGAGGGCCTTGATCACCTCCACGCTCAGCGCCGAGGTGCTCGGGTCGGTGACGCACAGGAAGTGGTAGCCCTTGGCGGCGGCCACCATGGCCAGCGCGATGCCGAGGCTGCCGGAGGACGACTCGATGAGCCTGCACCGGGCTTCAGTACGACACCGCGTCGCTCGGCGTCCTCCACCATGCTGAGGGCGGTCTTCAGCTTGATCGACCCGGCGGGATTGAGGCCCTCTATCTTCAGATAAAGGTCGATATTTATTGTCGCGCCGCCGAGATGCAGGAAGACATTGTCAAGGATCATTTCGTATGCGCGTTCACATATCACTGCGGCCCGCCTCAAATGAGCGAAGTTCAGGCTGATCTGGGAGTCTTGCGGCCAGCGTAGGAGAACGGCGGAGCCGGGAACAGGCAAGAGGACAGGCAGGAAAGTTGCCGTGCCCGTTTCCTTCTGCTGCGGCTCTAGTAAGTGCCTTACTTGAAGCCGAATCACCCTCAGCGGCAGAGACGGAAGGGCATGTATACCGGCCCCGTGCATGGTAGTGCTGAGCTGACCATCGCTCAGCAGGCGCTGTGGTTCCTCCACCAGCTCGCGCCCGAAAGCAGCGCCTACAACGTCTCCGCCGCCGTCAGCTTGCACTTCAATGTCGACGTCGCGGCGCTGAGCCGCGCCGTCGAGGGGACGATCGCGGCGCACGCCGTGCTGAACTGCGTCTTCCGGGCCGCCGGCCACGAGGTCCGCCGGCAGGCAGCCTCGCTAGCGGGCGTGTCCCCCGCGCTCGAAGTCCGCGAGCGGCCAGACGACGAGGTCTCGGCACGGACGTTCGCGCAGCACCTGGCGCAGCGCCAGTTCCGGCTCGACCGGGAACTGCCGGTCAGGGTCACGCTCCTGCGGGGAGCGGCCGGCCCTGACGTCCTGGTCGTGGCGGCGCACCACATCGTGATGGACTACCTGTCCCAGATGCTCGTGCTCCGCGAGATCCTGGCCAGGTACGCGGCCCTGACCACGGGCACCGAGCTGGCCACGGCGCCCGCGACCGCCGATTTCGACGAGTTCGCGGCGTGGCAGCGCAGCTACCTGGGGTCGGCCCGCGCGGCTTCCGCGCGGAATTACTGGCAGCGCGAGCTGACGCAGGTCACGGACTACGAGGGCCTGCCGGCGGAGCTGCCCAGGCCGAGCACCTACCGGTACACCGGCGCCGAGGTCGAGCTGAGTTCCCCGGCGACGTGACCGCCTGCGTGGCGGCCGCCGCAGCGGCAGCGAGCACGACAGTGTCCGCCTACCTGTTCGCCGTCTTCCAGCTCCTGCTGTACCGGTTCAGCCGGCCCAGCTTCAGCGGACAGCGCGCCTTCGTCGTCGGGTACCCGGTCACGCTGCGGCCCGGCCGTCAGTTCACCGAGTCGATCGGGTTGTTCGTCAACACGCTGCCGTTCTGCGCGCGGCTTGATCCCGACGGCCCGTTCAGCGCGCTGGTCCGCCGGACGAGCGACCAGCAGTGGCGCGGGCTGATGCACCGTGACTACCCGTTCGCCCTGATGCCCGCGCTGGCGTCGATGCCACGGGACCCGAGCCGGGCCGGCCTGATCGGGGCGATGTTCGTCATGACCGCCGCCGGGCCGGCGGTGCCGCTGTCGGCGACGCTGGTGCCCGGCCAGCGCACCGACTACGCCGGCCTGGAGATCTCCGGCTACTACCTTCCGCAGCAGCTCGGGCAGTGCGACCTCACCCTGCAGGTAGTGCACTGCGGCACCACCATGCGGACCCAGTTCAAGTACAACACCTCGCTGTTCACCGAAGAGACGGCCAGCGGGCTAGCCCGCGACTACGCCGCCCTGCTGAGCGCCGCGGCTCGCGGCACCCTCCCGGCACGGCTGCGCGACCTGGAAGGAACGTGACTAGGGCAATGACGAATGTGGTGACCAACGCATCGGAGCTGCGGCCGGTCCGGCGGCTCACAGACGGCGGCTGGCTGCTGCCCAGCGCGGTCCCGGGCCTGGCCAGCTTCACGCCGAAGTTCGAGACGGTCATGGCGCGCCTGCAGACGACGCTGACCTGCGCCGACCCGCAGGGCTCGGCAGGGCCGTGCTGGTACCCGCCGGTCGTGCCGCTCGCCGACATCGAGCGCGCCGAGTACACGCAGGCCTTCCCGCACCTGCTCGGCACCGTGCACGCGCTGGCGCCAGAGGCGTCCGCCGCCGGACCGCCGCAGGACGCGGCCCGGGTGCCCGCCGACGTCGTCCTAGCGCCGGCGGTCTGCTACAGCGTCTATCCGCAGGTCTCCGATCGCGTCCTGGACAGGCCCTGCTACTTCGACGCCGTCGGCTGCTGCTACCGGCACGAGGCGACCAGCGAGCTCGGGCGCTTGCGGTCCTTCCGCATGCGCGAGTTCGTGGTGGTGGCGGACGAGGACGCCGCCTGGCAGTGGCGGGACTCCTGGATCGCCCGCTGCGAGGGCCTCTTCACCCGGATGGGGCTGAGGTTCTCGGTGCAGCCGGCCTCGGACCCGTTCTTCGGCCCGGGAGCCCGGTTCATCGAGCTCCAGCCAGATCGAGCAGCACCTGAAGTACGAGTTCGTCGTCAGCGTGCACGAGACGGACCCGGGCACCGCCATCGCCTCGGCGAACTGCCACAAGGACCATCTCGGTCAGCGGTTCGGCATCGGCGTGGCATCCGGCGGCCCGGCCCACAGTTCCTGCATGGCCTTCGGGATAGAGCGGATCGTGCTGGCCCTGATCAACGCCCACGGCGACCACCTCGCCAACTGGCCCGAACTGGACTAGGCCGCCCGGCCCCAGCGCCGAACGTGATACCGAGGGCCCCGGGTCTTCCGGGGAGGGTTCCCGCACCCAGGAGACTTACAGGCACTATCACGCGGTCAACTCTCCCCGACGCGGAACGCCTCCCTCAGGAACCCGAGAACTCTCCCCCACCCGGAAACCTCCCCATCGGCTCGGTGGAGTATCAACGCCGTCTTGCGGCGTCGCGATCACGGTTGCCTGAGGACCCGACCGTGCCAGCCACGCACGTGACCACGATATTGGTAGGGGATCAAGAGGCTACCTAAGACCGAAGCTACCCCCCGTCACGGTTTGAGGAACGTGACGAGCGGCGCTGAGGTCTCGGTACCGGTTACGTGCTGGCCAAGAACGGCTGGACGGATATCGGACAGCTTTATGAGTCGCCGTTCACGTTGCGGGCTGCGACGCCAGATGGCTTGTTTCACCAGCGCAGACATTGATGAGATACTGGTCACTGTTCGGGCAACGGCTCAACCGGCTGGACCTGCGTGAGTAATATGGGCAAGAGACTTCCTCAATTTGTTGGTCGAGAAACCGCCCTTGACTCTGGGAAATCCCCAACGAAGTACCGTCGATATATCAGGAGCGTGCATGTGATGCGAGTAAAATCATCGTCGTTAACAACCACATTTCTGGTGATGACAATGGCGTCATCTCTGGGAGCGTGCAGTAGCAACCACGGCACGGCAAATTACGGTCCGCTAAGCAGTGCGGTAGGCGGTCGCCTGGTACACGGCTTCAATTGTGTTCGCGGAGGCGAGCGTCAGACCTTCGGCGACCAGACCTTCAGCAACCACGGCAACATCCCTGTCATATTGGATCGTGTTGTCTTGCGCCAAGCGAGCAATGAGCGAATTATCGGATCATATGCCATGCCGGGTCAACGCCTCATTGGTATCGTGCCCTGGCCGCCAAAGTATCGCCACATGCCACCTGCATGGAAGGATCGCCAGCCGGTACGCGGCTTCCGGGTCGCCCCGGGGAGATCGTTTAATATGGTACTCGGCACGGAGGCGATCGCGGCGGGCCGGGCAACCGCAAAAGGCATGCTGGTTTACTATCATGATTCACAAGGCGCTTATGTAGCCAAGAACCTCTTCGGCATCTGTCCTATGCCGCCAGTTCGGCGACGTAGGGGGCCAGCCGGTAGCGGTATGCCTGCTGCGGGTCGGCGACGATCAGCGACATCTCGAGCAGGTCGGACAGCAGCGCTAGCGGGGAGGCCGCACCGTCGGCCGAGATGACGTCGTCGACCGTGAAGCGCCGCACCTGGCGGGCCGCGAGCTGCCCGAGCAGCAGACGGTGGTCGTCGGTGAGCAGGTCAAGGTCCCAGCGCAGGCTGGCAGCGAGGGATCGCTGGTGCGGCAGCAGCGCGTGATCGTTGGACCAGAGCATCTCCTTCGCCGGGCCGTGGGACAGCAGCAGCGTCACCGGGATCGTGCGGAGCCGCTCGGCGGCGAACTCCAGGTAGCGCGGCAGCCGGCCAAGCCGCCGGCACAGCTCGGCGACCAGCGGGAGTTCCCGGGCGAGGCCGTCGGCCGCCGAGCAGGCCGGCGTGCCGAAGCACCAGCTGCACGGCCGGATCATGGGCCAGCGCCTGCCCCGACGCGCGGACGGCGGGCAGCGGCCGGATCTCCTGGTTGACGCCCAGGCGCTCGGTGAGCCGGCGGCGGGCCGTGGTGACGATCTGGATGCCGGGGCACGTGCTGAGCAGTTCCCTGGTCACCGCGGTCACGCCGTCCGGTAAGTGCTCGGCGTTGTCCAGGACCAGGAGCAGGTTCGCCTCGGCCGCACTGACCGGATCGTCGCCGAGCTGACGCCGCACCCTGTCGAAGATCGCGGCGCCCTGACTGGGCAGCTGCCGTTCGGAGGGCAGGTCGCCAAGTTCGGCCACCACGACGCCGTGCCTGAACATCGGGCCGAGCTCCGCCGCGATGCTCAGCGCCAGCCGGGTCTTGCCCACCCCACCTGGGCCGAAGAACGTCGTGAGCCGACTGGCCCGTACCGTCCTGGTCAGCTGCTCGTGGTCGTAGTAGCTGCCGACCATGGCGGACGGCGGCGGCTGCGGCCCGCGCCAGCGCACCTGCTCCGGGGTCGCTCCGACGGCCAGGTCGTCCGGCTCACCCTCGACGCCCAGCGCGTCGGCCAGCCGGTCGACCGAGGACCGCCTCGGGTTCTGCACCCAGCCAAGTTCGAGGTTCCTGATCGTGCGCACGCTGATCCCGGACCGCTCGGCTAGTTCCTCCTGGGACCAGCCGCGTTCCTCGCGCAGCGCCGCGATCCGGCGGCAGTCCCAGCGCCGGCGCCCAAGGCCCGCTGGCGCCTGCCTAGCTAGCACTGATCCGGTCGGCGGCGCGGGTCTCGCCTCGACCGCTGCCGTCATCGGTAACCACGGGACTGGAGTCCGTAGAGCTCGGCGTACGTGCCGCCGAGCGCCATCAGCTCCTGGTGACTGCCGAACTCCTTGATCTTTCCGTCGTCGAGCACCGCGATCAGGTCGGCCATGCCGACGGTCGAGAACCGGTGCGAGACCAGCAGCGTGATCGTGCCTGCTTGCCGGGCGGTACGGGCCGCCTGCGCGAAGCGCTCGAACAGCGCGTGCTCGGTGTGGGCATCGAGATTCGCCGTGGGCTCGTCGAAGACGACGAGCAGGGGCTCGGCGCGCATCAGGCCCCGGGCCAGCGCGAGCTTCTGCCACTGACCGCCGGACAGCTCGACGCCGCCCTCCCATCGGTTGCCGAGCTGGGTGTCAAGCCCGTTCGGCAGGCCGTCGACGACGTCGGTGGCACCGGCGCGGCCGGCCGCCACGAGGACGGCCTCCCTGTCGTCGATCCGAGCGAGATCGCCGACGCCGATCGTCTCGCGGGCCAGGAACTCCAGCCGGGAGAAGTCCTGGAAGGCCGCGCTGCACCGGGCCCGCCACGCCACCGGGTCGAAGGCGGCCAGCTCGGTCGCGTCGACCAGGATCTGGCCGGAGTCCGGCACGGCGAAGCCGCAGAGCAGCTTGACCAGCGTCGACTTGCCAGCGCCGTTGTCTCCCACCAGGGCGACCACGGCGCCAGCGGGCAGCTTCAGCGACACCCCGGACAGCACAGCGCGGTTCCTGCCTTCGCCCGGGTAGGCGAACCGGACGTCGCGCAGCTCGATTCCCTGGTGCAGCGAATCCGGGATCGGCGCAGGCGACTCGGGGGTCCGGCTGACGCTAGCCGCGTACCGCTTGAGCCACATGAAGCGCTGCCCCACCCGCATCACGAAGAGGAATTCGGTCCCGTACAAGATGGCCGTGCCGATGTTCGAGTTCATCTGCGCGGCCAGGGCCACGACGAGCACGATGTCGCCGGCGGACGCCTGCTTGTTCAGCACCAGCGCCACGACCAGCACGATCGCGCCGACGTACCCGAGCGCGCTCACCGTGGCGTCGATCGCCTGCAGCCCGCCTACCCGCCAGCTGGCCCGGTTGCGCTGGCCGATGACGTCGTCGGAGACCTGGTGGTGCCGGTCGTGCAGCAGCCTCGTCAGGCCGTAGACCCGCAGTTCGCCGGCGGACGCCTCGGAGGTGCCGAGCTCGAACAGGTGCCTGCGCAGCCGTTCCGCCTCGCTCGTCGCCTCCTGGGCGGCCACTTTGAGATCGCGGATCAGCTTGCCGAACCAGAACGACACCAGAGCCAGCGCCGGCAGGATCAGCAGCAGGGGGTCGACCTGGACGAGCAGCACAGCGGTGATCGCCAGCGTCGCGACCACCCGCACCAGCCCGGCCGTGGCGTTCACCATGCTCGCGAGCCTGAACTGCTCTTCCCGGATCCGCTGCACCTGGTCGAGATACTCGGGCCGCTCGAAGTGCGCGAGCCCTTCGGCGCCGCCGACCAGCTCCATGAGCCGGCGGCTGGCGAACGCCCCGGCCCGCTCCTGCACCGTGAACAGACAGTGCACGTAGTAGAAAACGCAGGTCAGCGCGCCACCGAGGGCGACCGCCAGCAGCGCGGCGGCTAACAGCGCGTTGCGGAGGTCACCGGAGATCGCCGCGTTCACGAGCAGCTTGGCGCCCAGCGCCATGATGGGCGTGGCCACCGCGAAGAAGACTCCGGTGAAGATCTGGAACGCGGCCGCCCACGGAGCTGCCTTGAATCCGATCCCGATCAGCTCCGCGTAGGCCCGAAACGTCTCACGCATGTCCGGCCTGTACCTCTCCCCTATTTTGGCTGGCCGAGACTGACCCGTTCAGGTCCGGGTCGGCTACGGCGTCATGGAATCTGGCGGCCTGGAGATCGAACATCCGGGCGTACCGTCCCTCCTGTGCCATCAGCTCGGCGTGACTGCCGTCTTCGACGACGGCGCCCTGCTCGAGCACGACGATGCGGTCCGCGCAGCGCACGGTCGAGAAACGATGGGAGATCAGGATCGTGGTGAGCCCGGCCGTCAGTTCCAGGAACCGCTCGTAGATCTCGGCTTCCGCGCGGACGTCCAGCGCCGCCGTGGGCTCGTCCAGAATCAGCAGCCGGGCGCCCGCGTCTACCGCGAACATCGCCCGGGCCAGCGCGATGCGCTGCCACTGGCCGCCAGAGAGGTCGGTGCCGCCGGTGTACTCGGGGAAAGGATAGTTTCCCACTTATTCGGCAGGTCATCGATCAGCGCCAGCGCCCCAGCTCGCTCGGCCGCCGCGTGCAGCCGTTCGACGTCCCCGGCGTACTGGGGGGCGCCCATGCTGATGTTCTCCGCCACGGTGAGGTGGTACTTGGCGAAGTCCTGGAACAGCACCCCGATCCGGGCTCGCCACGCCGCCGGGTCCAGTTCCGACAGGTCGTGGCCGTCCACCTGGATGCTGCCCGCCGTCGGAGCGTAGAGGCGGCACAAGATCTTCACCAGCGAGCTCTTGCCGGCCCCGTTCTCGCCCACGATGGCCAGCGAGCGGCCGGGCTCGATCCGCAGGCTGACGCCCTTCAGCGCATCCTGCTCGCTGCCGGTATAGCGGAACCGGACGCCGGACAGCTGGAGCTGCTCGGCCGGGAACGCGGCCGGGAGCTCCTGAGTGCTCCCCGGCACCGGCTGGGACTCGGCGCCGATCCGGGCGCTCAGGCCCATGACCTTGGGGACCGAGACAGCGGCGAAGGACAGGAACGCGTTCTGGTCGTCGAAGGCCGTGTAGTTGTTGGCCAGGCCGAGCGCCTGGGTGTAGACCGCGAGTCCGGCCAGCGCGAGCTCACCGTGGGCCGCGGCCCAGGCCAGTAACCCGTAGGACAGGAAGTTGATCGCGGTCAGCAGCCCGGTGCAGCCGAACACCACCCGCGCCCGGGGCCGGCGCTGCCGCCAGATCGGTGCCACGGCAGCGTCCCAGGCGGTCTCGAACCGGCTGAGCACCCAGCCGAGCATCCCCCAGATGCGCAGTTCCTTCGCCGCCGGTCCCGTGGTCGCGAGCTCCCGCAGGTACTCGGCCTTGCGCAGCTCGGCGCTCTGCTCGTAGCCGACCTGGCCGACCCGGAAGTACTCCCGCTGCATGTAGTGGACGACGAGCGGCCACATCACCAGCCACGCGAGGCCGATCCACCAGTGGAACCACAGCAGCACGGCCGACGCCGCGAGGGCTCGTACCCACGCCGGGATCACGGTCGTGAGCGCCCCGACCGCCAGGCTCGGGCGATCGTTGTCGGAGAGGCCGAGGCCCCGGACGATCCGTAACCCGGCCAGCACCTCCGGATCGGTCAGGTGCGCCATCCCGGTCGGCTGGCCGACCGCCGCCAGCACCCGTTCCTGCAGGTCGCGGTCGACCTCGCGGCCCAGCATCTCGCCCAGCGTCATCAGCATCGGCCCGGTGGCCTGCTGGGCCAGCACGAGAACGCCCGCTATGACCAGCAAGACGATCAGGTGGTGCCCGGCGGGCGACCCGAATCCTCCGTGCAGCGCGCTGGGTGCCGCCCCGATCAGGAATCCGGTCGCTGTCGCGACCGCGATCGGCAGCAGGGCTGACGCGAGGATGCCGACCGCGCCCGCGGCCGCTTTGGCGGGGCTCACCTTGGGCAGCACTCGCATCAGCGCGACGATCCCCATGATCGTAGGGGGAACGCTAGGTCGTTTCAGCCTGCCGAGCCTGGAACGTAACGTCTGCATGGGCCATCCCACTCGTGCCATGGATATTCGCCTTTCCCGCCAGAAGGTAGGGACGGCGGTTACACCTCCGTCGCCTGGGTTGGCAAACACCGCGATGTAACCCAGCCGGCTACCTCAGTCAGGCATTCACTGAGCAACTGGGCGGGCCATCGTGGAAGACGGCAAGTGGGCGAGCAGCAAGCGCATTACGGTGCGGTTCTCCGGAGGCCGGGCCAGGGTCGGCCCCGTCACCGCCGGCCAGGCGAACATGCGCCGGTGCGTGCTCGAAGACGACCCGACGAGCATCAACGCCCGCATGATCATCAAGCCCCCGCCGGACAGCACGCCCGACCGGATCGCAGAAGCTCGTGACGGTGCTGATCCTGCGCCACGAGGGACTGCGCACGACCCTGCCGATCTCGCCGCCGGCGACGCAGTCGGTCGCCGCCTCGGGCGAGCTGATCATGGCTGTCTACGAATCCGGCGGGGACTCCGACGAGTGCGCGCTGGACGTCGCCGCCCGGATCCGGGCGCTCCGCTTCGACCCCGCCACCGACCTGCCGATCCGGGTCGCGGTCATCCTGACCGACGGCATCCCGGTCTGGGTCATCTTCGTGCTGAGCCACGTGGCGGTGGACACCATCGGGCAGCGGATGTTCCGGCGCGAGTGGGCGGCGCTCGCCGCTGGCGAGGAACTCCCGCCGCCAGCCAAGCTCCAGCCCGTGGACCTGGGCGAATGGGAGCAGACCGACGAGGGCAAGCACCGCATCACCTCGCCGCTGCGCTACTGGGAAGACCTGCTGAGCACCACCCCGCAGTCGATGTTCGCCGCTCCCGGCATCGGGGCCACGGACTGGATGCTGCCCCGGCTGGAAGTCCGCTCCCGGGCCGCCGCCCGGGCGGTGGCGCTGATCGCGAGCCGCACGGGGGCGAGTCCCGGAACGGTCGTGCTCGCTGCCATGTGCGCCCTGATCGGATACCGGCTGAACGTGCGCACGTGCGTCGTTGCGCTAGTGGCGGTCAATAGGTTCCTCCCCGAGCTGACGGACTATTTCGGCACCATCGCGCAGGACGCGCTGATGTCGGCCGACCTGGACGTCGCCACGTTCGACGAGCTGGTCGGCCGGGTCCGCGACCGGTCGATGGCCGCCTACCGGCGCAGTCATTTCAACCCGGAAGAGCTCTGGGAGCTGATCGCCAGGGTGCAGGACCGGCGCGGTACCCACTGGTCGCGTGACTGCGTATTCAGCGATCCGACTAGCCTCTCGACGGCCGGACTGGCGTCAGCGCTGCCGGACGGGACCAATCCGGACCCAGGCAGCACGGACGGACCTGACATCTCGTGGACGTGGGTGGAGCCGTCGTGGGTGCCGTCCCGGCTCCAGCTCACGGCGGACCGGCTCGACGGCGAGGTCGAGTTCTCCATGTGGGCCGAGCCCCAGTGCCTGCCGACAGCGGACGCGGAAGCCTTCGCCACCGCGCTCGTGCGCCTGATCATCGAGGGCGCGGAGCGTGATGTCCCGCTGGATGAGGTGGGCTCGCTGGCAGGATTCCAGCCGGTCGTGCGCGATGCCGGGTGGTATCTGATCGACTCGTGCTGGGTCGAGCTTGACGCAGTGCGACGGCTGCTCACCGAGGTCCTTGGCGGCCTTCCCCTGCGAGTGGTGGCAGTACCGGACGCGGCGCTCGGCCATCGCATCGAGTGTTACGTCGCTGCGGGTTCGAGCGCGGGCGGTGCGGGGGGCGCGGGCGGTGCGGGGGGCGCAGGGGGCGCGGAGCGCTGGTCGCCCGAGCGGATCCATGCCGCGTGCGTCGCCGCCCTGCCGATGTGGCCGAACGCGATCGCACCGCACCGGTACCTCCTGTGCGAGCAGGCTCCGGCCGAGCCAGGTGAGGTCGCCGACTGGGCGGCCGCCTGCACCGTCAGCGGCAGCGGCCGCGCGGCCGATCCGGAGGGTTGTCCTCCAAAGTGGTGACGTGATTTTTTGAGGCAGCCGACGTCATAGTCAAGGAAAGGAGCATTTGGGCGCGGGGGAGAAGTCCGACACGAAAGGCGGGCTATGAACCTCGTGATAGCTAGCGGGGCGAATCTTCTGGCCCGCCGGACCGTCGCAGCCATCCGATGAGCGGCCTGGCCGGCACCATGTCCGCTACCTGGGACAGCCTCTACCGCGACAACGTGACCTGGGTGCTCCGGCTGATGGTCGGCAAGGTCGGCAACTGGCCGGACGCGGAAGACCTGACCGCAGAGGTCTTCCTCACCGCACTCCCCCGGCTGCGGAGCGGGGCCGATGCCAGGCAGGTCAGGGCGTACCTGCGGGCCACAGCCCGCACCGTGCTCGCCAGCCACTGGCGCTCGACCTTCACCAGCGAGGCGGCGGCAGCCGAATTGGCCACGCTGGCCGGGTTAGCCAACTTAGCCGGGGTAGCTGGGTTAGAACCGGAACCCGACGAGAGGTGCGATGCCACGCAGACGCGGGCAAAGCTGATCTTAGATGCCTTACCCGAGCAGTATCGGCAGGTCCTCCAGTTGCGGTTCTTATGCTCTTACTCCCTGAAGGAAACCGCGAGCGAACTCGGCATCACACTGGCCAATACGAAGGTCACGCAGCATCGAGCGCTGAGGCTGGCCGCTGAGCTGGCTGCCAGCACCGAGTAGCTTCCCTTGCGATACGCGGCCATTATTGATAATGCCGAGCCGTACGGGCCGCAGCATGCGGAATGGACGCATCACGGGCATCCAGTGGTAACCGCGGACCTGGTCAGCGATATCCGTCGGCTGTGCCGGGATGGCCGCAGCGTGCTGGTCGTCATCCGAGGCACGGATCCGAGCCTCAGTTCGGCGCTGCTCGCCGCTGGTGCCTGTGTCTTGCAGGGACTCGACGAGAGCATCTCGACGCTCGCGGCCATCATCAGCCTGGTGCTAGCTGACACAGCAGACCGCGACGACGAAGCCGCCGAGCGGCGCGGCCGGGTGCCGAGCCTGTCCGATCGCGAAATCTCGGTACTACGGGCCTACACCTCGGGCCTGACCCTCGACGCGGTCGCGCGGCAGCTCGGCATCCAGCAGAGCACGGCCCGGACCTACCTCAAGCGGGTCAAGGAGAAATACCAGCAAGTCGGCCGTCCCGCGTACACCAAGCTCGACCTGGCCCTCCGGGTCAGGGAAGACAACCTCGGCCTCACCGTGGAGCCGGCCCTTCCCCGCACGGCGACGGCGTCGAGCTGAAGGTCAACCCGCGCGGCACCTACCTCATCGAAGTCACCGTCGACTCAGCCGGCGGTGCCGCCGACGACTACGTCCTGTCCCCTCGCTCAGACAACCGATCCGAGGTTGCTCCGAGGCTGCGCTGAGGTTGCCCTGAGGTTGCCCTGAGCGAGGGGTCGAAGCTCCTGGACAGCAGCAGCAACTCGTCATGAGCCGTGATCTGGCTGAGCCCCCAGCGATATGAGCCCCCAGTGATAATCCAGCTGGGTGACTACTTCCTGAAGGCGTCCTTGATGTTCTTCGCGGCATCCTTGGCCTGCTCGCCAACCTGACGCCCAGCGCCCTCGACCCGCTCGCCCCGGCCCTTGGCCTCCAGGTCGGGATCCCCGGTCGCACGGCCTACGTCCTGCTTCGCCCTACCCTGGGACGTCTTGATGCAGTTACGGAGCTTATCTATGAAACTCATCTGCGTCTCCTCTCAGTGAGACCTGCCTTCCGACTGCCCAGCCCGAACCCGCGTAACCATCCCCCGCCGCCCATCCCCCAAGGGCTCGACCTAGCCCGGCCCGGGCGGGCTCGGCCGGGCGGGCTCGGCTCGGGCCGGCTCGGCTCGGGCCTGGCTCGGCTCGGGCCGGGCTCGCCCGGCTCGGCTCGACCCCAGTCCCAGCGCAGCAAACTCACAACGCCCGCGCCCAGCCCCAGTCCCAGCCCCAGCAAACTCACAACGCCCGCGCCCCAGCCCCAGCAAACTCACAACGAGGGGCTGCGGATCACTGATCTGGGCTTCGTGATCTTGGGGCTGGCCCGGGAAGTCTCCGCCATCAAGGACCCGATCGAGATGCGGGAGGGTTTGCGGGTGCCTGCGGGAGTCTTGCGTGTTCTGGAGAGTCCCCGGACCCGGCAAGGAGTTTCTTCAGGGCCCTGGAGGAGGCGTTTCGCACGGAGGAGCATCGTCCGCGCTATCACGCCAAAAATCCTCCTGGATGCGACAACACTCCGCCAGCCACCCGAGAACTCTCCGTGATCATGACAGCCACCCGGCCGAGCCCGGGCAGCGCGAAACGGGCAGCGCGAAACGGGCAACGCGAAACGGGCAGCGCGAAACGGGCAGCGCGAAACGGGCAGCGCTAAACGGCCGATTCGGCGAGGCTGTCTGCGTATTGGCCGTCGGCCCGGCGCCTGACCTAGCATGCCGATATGTATGAACATGACGCCGAGGATGTAGCAGCGCTCGGCTGGGACGAGTTCGTGCTCAGGCAGTGGGAGTCCATATTCCTCGGCTACCGGTCCAATGCCGGGATCCGTGCGGTCGGCCGACGCTGGAGTGACCTGATCCAGGTTGGCATCGGCTGCTCCCAGGAGATCGCCGACCTGCTGGTGAAGGCCGCATTCATGGACCGCGTCGATCGTGATCTGGAAGGAGCCCGCAGTCAGACTGAGCTGGTCGCGAGGATGACCGACGTGCTCATCGACTTCGGATCCGCACTGAGCGGCATGCCGCAGATCCCGCCGGATCGCCTCGCCGGACTGGTCGAGCAGCACACGCTGCTAGTGGATGTTCTAGCCGGCCCGGCGTTGGCGGACTGAGCCATCCTTGCCAGGCCCTCGGATCAAGGTTCTGAGGGCGGGAACACCTCAGCGACACCGGTCCCGACGACCCCGTAGCCCTTGGCGACAGGCTGGTCCGCCCCGCCCCGCCGAGCATCCAGCGCATTCTGGGTTTGGTAACTGACCCGTCCACCGCGACGCCGAACCCCTCGATCTCGCCAGGCCAGAAGAGCGACTAGAACGGCAATCGGCCCGCCGACAATACCGAGCAACTCGATCCAGACCATTTAAACCCCTTTGATCCAGCACAAGTCTATCAACGGGTCGGGACGGTTCTAGCCTGAGCTTGTGGCCGTTTACGGACGGCTCATGCTGGAGCGGCGTCATCGAGTGGCTCCAGTCCGTCGGGTACACAGTCACCAGGGCTTCGCCTGGCTGCCCGAAGACGACTACGTCAGCTATTTCGCCACCCCGATGATGTGGCACGACTCGTCAAGACGGCCGCCGAGGGCCCACCAGAGAGATGCATTCGGTAGGAAAACCGCTACCACCCTCGGGTTCTCGCCGCGTGCGACAATCGGTCCCATGGCCGCTGACATCGCGGATCTTGGCCCGATGCTGCGCACCTGGCGCGGCCGCGTCTCGCCGGCTGCGGCGGGACTGCCCGTCGGCCATGGCCGCCGGGTCACGGGACTGCGCCGGGAGGATCTTGCCGAGCTCGCGCGGATCTCGGTCGACTACGTGGTCCGCCTGGAGCAGGGACGATATGTGACCCCGTCGGCGCAGGTGCTCGCGGCGCTGGCGCGGGCCCTGCAACTCACCGACGCCGAGCGGGATCATCTCTACCGGCTGGCCGGGCTTACCCCTCCCGTGGGGCGGGGAGATCTCCGACCATATCCCGCCTGGCATGCGCCGCATGCTGAACCGGTCGTCGATGCCGTCGCCCTTGCGTAACTTCGCCCGCGACACCTTCCCGGCCGACGGGGAGGCCCGCGCCTGTCGCACTGGCCGGTGACCTCGCTCAGCCAGCGGGACGTCGAGGCCTCCGTCGTGTCTGACCTGCGCCGTGCCACGGGGCGATTCCCGAGTAGCGGCCGCCTGGCCGGCCTGATCCGGGATCTCATGGCGGGCAGCGAGCGCTTCGCCGAGCTGTGGGCTTCCGGCGCGGTCGGAGCGCACCGGGAACACCACAAGATCGTCCAGCACCCGGCGACAGGGCCGATCGCCGTGGACTGCGACGTCCTGACTGACGGCGACGCGGAACGCAAGATCGTCGTTCTCACTGCGGCCCCCGATACCGAGGACGAGACCAAGTTCCGCCTTGCCGTCGTATCGGGCATTTACGACCTCGACCGCTAGGAGAGTTCTTGGATACTCGGCCAGCAAAGGCGATTGATCGGCGCCAATAGCGCGGAATTCTTTGCCCACCTGGTGCCCGACGGTATCGATGAGCGCATGCAGGTGGTCGTCGACTGGTGCTACCGGGGCTTCGGATTCGATGACCTGTATTGCGACGACAAAGGCACCCGCTGGCCATTGCCCGCTTTCATGAACCTGACAGCGCGAGCGCTGCGCATGCTCGACTCGCTGGATAAGGGGCTCTGTGATGGCGACCCGTATCTGCTGGCCCTCCACGATCTCGCCCTTCGATTCCGGGCGGTCGCGACCGCTGGGGGCCTGGCAGCCCAGCCCCGGCCAGGGGGCGTTCATCCCTTCGGGGCAGGCGCTCACAAGTGCATAGGCGACTCCTTCGCGCATGCCCGTCACCCGGGCGCGGCTGCTCGGTGGCGTGGCGTCAGGAGGTCCGCGAAGGTGAAACGATCACCTTGTGACAGGGTACGGGTCAGATCAGCAATGCGATCGCACCGCGCCCGGGGTGGCTTCCGAGCCTGACGAGGCGGCTGGGCTCAGTGTCGAGGATCATCTGGCTGCGCGGGTGCGGCTGCCAGCAGACGGGTTGCGCTGCCTCATCGAGTGCGCCGAGATCGTGCTGCTTGCCGGCGTCGGGCTGGCGGCTCGCGCTACAGTCAGCGGGCTCGAGACGAATATCGTGGGCGCGAGTCAGCTAGCCGACAGGAAACTGCTGACCGGAGTGCTCGGGCTGCTGGGAGTTCTGGCCCATGTTGCGCTTCTTGCGCTGCCGCTCGCGCTAGCTGTCCTGCTGATCGTGCGGCGCCGGCCTCGGCGGCTGGCTGAAGCCATCGGCGCGGGCACGGGCGCGACCGTGGTGGTGGTGATCTGTAATGCGGTGCTCCGCTTGCCTGCGGCTGGTGAGCTTCATACCGCGCTGACGCTCTCCGCGCCTGGGCATGCGGCGGTGCTCGACTGGTATCTGGCGGCTCTGGTCGCCTACGTGACCGTTGTAGGGCTGCCCGGGCGACGATGGCGCGGCGCGTACTGGGTTGCGCTGGGGTTTTACCTCCTGGCCAGCCTGGCCAGCGCGAGGGACACGCACGTGACCCTGCTGTCGCTGCTGATCACCTTGCTGATCGGCGCGGCCGTCGGGTCCGGCCTGCGATATGCCTTCGGAACGGCCTCGCAGCGTCCGACGGCGGCCGCGATCGCCGCGGCGATCGGCGCGGCGGATGCACGGGTCATCGCCATCCGCCGGGTCCACGATTCCCGGACCGAAACGCGCCGCTACCTAGCTACCATCGCCGGCGGCGAGCAGCGAGATGTCACGGTCTTCGACCGCGACCAGGAGGCCGCCGGTGCCCTTTACCGGCTGCTGCGGCGGCTGCTGCTGAAGACGCAGGTATCTCGCAGCGGCCTGCTGACGGTGGAGCGAGCGGCAGAGCGCTGGGCGCTGCTTGCCTTCGCCGTCAAGAATGCGGGCGTCGCGACCCCGCAGCCTCGCGCGCTAGTCAGGGTCGGCCCGGACGCGGCCGTTCTGGCCAGCAAGCATTGCGACGGCACGACCCTGTCAGGGCTGGCAGGCGGCCCCACCGACGAGCAGCTGCGCGCGATCTGGGACGCCGTGCGCAGGCTCCACAAGCACCGGGTCACGCACCGCAAGCTGACCGCCGATCGCATACTGTTCCCCGCCGCCCCGGCCGGGCAGGCTCCGGGCGAGGCTGCTCGCGCCGCGCAGAGCAGCGAAGTCATGCTGCTCGAGCCTGGAGATGGCGATGTGGCCGCCAGCGACCTCCAGCTGCGGCTTGACCTGGCGCAACTGCTCGCCGAGCTGGCCCTGGTCGTCGGCCCGGAACGCGCCGCCCGAACGGCGGCGGAAAGGCTCAGCACCGCCGAGATGGCAAGCGTGGTGCCGCTCCTGCAGCCGGTGGCGCTGCTCCGGTCCACCCGCATCGCTATCCGCGAGCACAAGGACGTGCTGCCCGCGCTGCGCAAGCAGCTGCTAGGCACGGCGCCGAACGGCGACGTCGCGCCAGTTCAGCTCCAGCGGGTGCGGCTACGCACGGTAATTACCCTGGTCGCCGGGGTGATCGCCGCCTATCTGCTGATCGGCCAGCTCTCCAGAGTCAGCCTCGGGACGGTACTGAAGGACTCGGACTGGCGCTGGGGTGCCGTGATAGTTCTGCTGTCGGCGCTGACCTACGCGGGCGCTGCCCTTGAACTGACAGGCTTCGTGCCGGAGCGCCTTGACCCCGTTCGCACCTTCCTGGCGCAGGTCGCCGGGTCGTTCGTCACCCTGGTGACGCCGGCCGCAGTTGGCGGGGTGGCACTGAACATCCGCTACCTGCGGAAAGCGGGTGTCACCCCGGCAGACGCCGGATCGAGCGTGGGCGTCTCGCAAGTCATTGCGTTCGGCCTGCACCTAGTCATGCTGGTCATCTTCGTGACGCTCACCCGTACCGTGAGCAAGAACTCGCTGCGGCCGCCGGACTGGGTCTGGATCGCCATTGCCGCCCTGGCCGTCGTCGTGCTGGTCGCGGCGGCCATCCCGCCCAGCCGGCGACTGCTCCGCTCACGGCTGGCGCCTGCACTGGGCCAGGTCATCCCGCGATTGCTAGACATCGCCCAGCGGCCGGCCAAGCTAGCACAGGGCCTTGGCGGCGCGCTTCTGGTCACCAGCGCCTACATCTTCTGCCTCGATGCTTCCGTGCTCGCACTCGGCGGATCGGCGGCACTGGCTAGCGTCGCCGTCGTCTACCTGACCGGCAGCGCCATCGGCTCGGCGGTGCCGACACCTGGCGGCATCGGGGCCGTCGAAGCGGCGCTGTCGGCGGGTCTTACCGCCGCCGGCCTGCCCGGCGCGAAGGCAGTCAGCGCCGTCCTGCTGTTCCGGCTGGCGACATTCTGGTTGCCCGTGCCTATAGGCTGGGTGACCCTGACCTACCTGCAGCGCAAGGATGCGCTCTGATTTCCGCACTACCCTTGCATAGGCATTTAAGCATTGGGTTTCTGTGCGGTCCTTGACTTCGGAGCTAAGGTTCTCTCACATTAGCCCGATGGTCTCTGCAAAGGCCCGCGAACCCGCCTGGGCCACGCTGGAGTGGAGACAGACGCCGTCGATCAGGCGGCTTAGCTCGAAGACGCGGCGTACTCGCGCCTGCGGCGCGGCCAGCAGCAGGTTCCCTCCCGCCCGCCGCACCTGGCGCTGAGCGCGCACCAGTGCCGTAGCGCCCCTGCAGTCGATGAACGTCAGGCCCGCCAGATCGACGATGGTCGGCCTGCGATCAGCGGCTGCTGCCACGAGCCCGGCGGCCACGTCTGCGGCATCTACCATGTCGAGCTCGCCGGAGAGCGCGACTATTACATTATCGCCGCATTTACGGACATGCAGATCCACGCTAAACATTGGCTTCGCCCTCTCTGCAAGTGCAGCAAGGCGAAGTCTTGGCCCGGCGGCTGTACTAATTACTTCTAACCGACCACGTTACGCTTGACGCTCGTCAATAGTAATTGGCGATGCTTAATATTTTTCGGTGATTGCCGCTATCTGGCCGTAAGTCATGTATTTAAGACCGCGCAACTTCGTCGGCAGTCTGGTCCTGCCAGAGGCCGGGCCGGCTAGGGGCGCGTGCTTGCGGTGAAGCGCCAGGCCTCGACCTGACCTGCTCTGATCGAGGCGGCGCCGAGCACGGTGCTGAGGTAGCTGACGAGAGCTGATCCGGGCCTCGCGTCCGCGATGATGGCGTTCAGTTGCCAGGAGCGCAGGTCAGCTTGCAGTTGCGCTGGTGCCGGGGGCGTGGCGGGCGGTCCTGCACTGGCTCGGGCGGCGGCTCTGGCCTGCGGCGAGCCGGGCCTCAGGCCGGAGATCCAGAGCTGGTCAAGGTAGGCGGCTGTGGCGGGCAGCCCGTTTCCGTCGAAGTAGGCGAGCCCGTTCCAGGCCGGGCCGATGAAGTAACCGCCGATCAGATCATGACGATGCGGGTCATCGGCTGCCCAGCGCATCGCCTCGGTCAGGTGAGCCTGCGGCACCGGCACGACGAGCACCCGCGCGCCGGCGGGCAGCCGCAATGCGGCGAACGCAGCCCGCCAGCCGGCCGGGAGCCGGGCAGGCGAAGCGGCTCGCAGCGGCACGGGGACGAGCGGCAGGCAGACGGTGACCGCTGCCGCGACGCCGAGAGCCAGCCTTGTCCTGGGCACGCGCGGCGCCAGCCACTGCGCGGACGCGTCGAAGGCGAGTGCCAGAAGCACCGCGGCGGTGCCGTCGATGAGGACCGACAGACGGTCGGGCAGCACGGATCCGCCCAGCGGAAGTTTCTCTAGCCAGTACCACGGCAGGTCGGTGCCCGGATGGCTGCCGCCTGAGACGAGCGGATGCCCCCCAAGTGAGAGTACGGCGAGAACAAGGGTGGTGGCGGCCACCGCCCGGATGACCGGGCGGCGCCAGAAGATGATCGCGGCAGCCGCGAGTACGACAATCAGGGGCCAGCCGAGGTAAGCGAGGTACTCGGGCGGCTGACCTTGGTAGAGCGCCGCCTGCGCCGCGCTTGCCGGGGTATGGAAGAGCAGGCGCGCCGACGGCGTGACGAAGCCGGAGAGGTCGTTCTCGTAGAAATCGCGCAGGAAAGGCGACCCGCTCTGAGTCAGCGGACCAAAGAACTGCTCCCACAGGGCGCCTCCAGCGACGACCAGCGTGGCGAGCGCGGCCACGCCCAGCCCGAAGCACGCCCCAGCGGCGTGGCGGACAGCCAGCCGGGCATTCCCGGCTGCCAGCCACGCCACGAGCAGCAGCCCGGCAAGGACGCTGGTCAGCGCGAGCTCTTCGCTGACAAAGAGCTCAGCAGCGATGAGCAGCCCCAGTCCGATGCCCTGCCGCAGTCCTGCGCGGAACCCGGTGGGTCTGACGGGCTTAGTGCCATCAGGTTTTGGAACGGTCACTGTGCGCAGCATCGCGTCGACAATCAGCGGGGGCAGCACGGCGAACTGAAGGTCGTAGTGACCGATGGCCGACTGCACGAGGGCCGGCGAGAATCCGTAGACGGCACCGGCGAGCGCCGCCGCAGGCAAGCTGATCCGCCATCGCCTGAGCACCCAGAACATCGCCGCCGCTGATCCGGCGAATCCGGCTGTGGTGAGCACGGTGAGACTGACCTGCGGTCCGAAGAGCACGGTGACGGGCGCCAGCAGGATGCAGGGAAGCAGCATCGAGCTGTTCCACATCAGATTGATCCCGCCGGGAGCGTTCAGCGCGGTGGTGACGAGCGCGGGAAGCTGGCCGTGGGCCAGCGAGGTCTCCGCGTATCGCATGTACCAGGCGAAGAGGTCGGCGTCGTCGGGGTTGCCTGCGACGATCCGCGATGCCGGATCAGCCCACAGATGCCAGGTCACGATTACCGCCAGCGCCAGATAGCAGGCCATCGTGACCTCAGCTGCGAGTCGGCTGGCATCGCCAGGCGCCGGCTGGTCCGCCGGGCGGACTGGCACATCGAGCTGCCGATCACGCCGGAAAGCGGACGGCTGAGCGCTCCTGCCTGTCACTTGAATCCTTAGCCCTGGCTATTCGCGCAGTTTAATCGGAAATGGAACTGCTGCATGACGCTGTTAATTGTCGCGCTTGTCATTGAATGCAATCCGTCTTTCCTGACCAGGATAACGGTCCGTCCATTACGATGACTCTCCATGACAGCCTTCGATAAGGCATCCACGATCGACGTGGCGAGCGAGCTGAGGATAAGTAAGAGCACAGCACTACGCGACCGGCTGTTGCCATCTCTACCGCCAGCTTCGATATGGAATTGGGCAGGACCGCTCATGGTGACGCTCTTCGGAGGATTCCTGCGGTTCTATCGGCTAGGCGATCCGCACGCGGTCATCTTCGACGAAACGTATTACGTCCCCGACGCCTACTCGATCCTGCGGCACGGCGTCGAGCTGAATCACGTGAGGATGGTCAATGAACTGCTGCTGCGCGGAGATACGCACATCTTCCGCAGCGGCGGCGAGTACGTGGTGCATCCGCCGCTCGGCAAATTGCTCATGGCCAGCGGCGACTGGCTCTTCGGACTGACACCATTCGGCTGGCGGTTCGCCGCCGCTGTCATCGGGACCGTGTCTATCCTCATGACCGCGAGGATTGCCCGGCGGATGACCGCCTCGACGCTGCTCGGCTGCGTGGCCGGCGTGCTCATGACCCTGGATGGGCTCGAGCTGGTGCTCAGCCGGACCGCGATCCTCGACATCTTCCTGATGTTCTGGGTACTCGCGGCATTCGGCATGCTGCTGATCGACCGCGACTTCCTCAAGGCACGGCTGGCCGTTGCCGTGACGGATGGAAGCGAACTGGACGGCGGCAGATTCAGGCCGGGGATTCGGTGGCGGCGGGTCCTCGCGGGCGTCTTCCTGGGCTGCGCATGCGCGACCAAATGGGACGGCTTCTGGTACATTTTCGCGTTCGGCGCACTGGCCATCGCATGGGACATCGGTGCCCGGCGTGCTGCCGGACACCGCGACGGGCGTAGAGCGTCAGGAATACGTGATGATGTGAAATGGCTGCCCGTCTCGTTCGGGCTGGTGCCGGCCGTGACCTACCTGGCATCGTGGTCTGGCTGGTTTGCCAGCATCCAGGGATACGACCGGAACTGGGCTGCGCTGCACGGCAACCACACCCCGATCTGGGCAGCTCTCGACTCGCTGTACCAGTACCACAGGGCGATGCTCGGCTTCGGCCTCAATCTGAGCAGCCATCAGGGTTATGTGTCAGAGCCGTGGACCTGGCTCATCCTCGCCCGACCGGTCTCCTTCTTTTATGCCACGCCAGGGACCTGCGGTGCCGGCAGCTGCGCCCAGGAGGTCCTGGCGATCGGCACTCCGGCGATCTGGTGGGCGTCGATCCCTGCACTCATCCTGTGCCTGGGGTGGTGGATCAGGCGCCAGGACTGGCGGGCCGGAACTGTGCTTCTCGGGGTTGCTGGCGGGTGGCTACCCTGGTTCTGGTTCGCCTGGCACGACCACAGGACGGAGTACTACTACTACGCCGTCGTCTTCCTGCCGTTCCTGGTCATCGCGATCACGCTGTGCCTTGGCCAGATCATCGGCATGGCCAGGGCCGCTCTCCGTAGGCGAGTAACCGGCGCCGTGATCGCCAGCGGCTACCTGCTGCTGGCGCTGGCCAACTTCGCCTGCCTGTATCCGCTGCTCACCGGCCTGACCATCTCGTACGCGTCCTGGCAGCAACGGATCTGGTTCAGTAGCTGGATCTGAGCGCAGAGATCCGGGCGCTCCCATCTGCATGCGGGAGCACCCGGACTCATCGCGACCCCGCCAGCGCTAGCCGGTAACCGGGAACTTGGTGGGGAACGGCGTCGGCGTCGGCGCCGGGGTCGGCGACGGCGTCGGCGACGGCGTCGGGGTTGGCGACGGCGACCGACTTGGTGTCGGGGTGGGCGTTGGTCTCGGCGTCCGTGTCGGGCTAGGCGTGGGAGTCGGGGTCGGCGTGGCAGTCGGCGTCGGGTGTCGGCGTCGGCGTTGGCGTGGGCGTGGGCGTTGGCGTGGGGGTCGGTGTCGGCGTTGGCGTGGGCGTGCGGCGTGGGCGTCGGCGTCGGCGTGGGCGTCGGCGTCGGGGTCGGCGTCGGGGTCGGCGTCGGGGTCGGCGTCGGCGTGGGCGTCGGTGTCGGCGTGGGCGTCGGTGTCGGCGTGGGGGTCGGCGTCGGCGTGGGGGTCGGCGTCGGCGTCGGAGTAGGCGTGGGGGTGGGGGTGGTCTGGCATGCTGGCACGGTGATGACGTCGGTATCGAGGGTCACAGCGCCATTGCGAGCAAGCACACGACCCTGAACCGTGTCGCCGGTCGTCAGGCTGATGGAAGTCAGCGCGAGGATGCTGCCCTGAAACATCGTGCCGGTTCCGAGTGTTGCGGAGCTGGTCACCTGCCAGAACACGTTGCAGGGCGAGGCCCCGTTGGTGAGGATGATATTCGTCGCCGAGTTGGTGATGAGCGCGGAGCCGATCTGGAAGACGAAGATCGCGTTCGGATCGTTCTGGGCATCAAGGGTCAGGCTTCCGCCGACGGTCAGCAAGCTGGTGGCCTTGTACACGCCCGGCAAGAGCGTCTGGCCGCCGCCGATGAAGCCGGGGATGGCGGTCACCGGGGTCTCCCCTGCAGCGGTGTTGTAGGCGGTCGTCAGGTCAGACTGGGCCTGCGCGGCAACCGCGTCAGCCGCGTGAATGGTCCCCCCGACGTTTCCGGGCGGGAATCCCGTCACCGAGGTTCCCGGGCTTACGCCGAGATCCCCCGCGATAGTCGTCGGCCCGGTGTTGGTCACGGCACTGCCGGCCAGAACGCCGAAGGGCGCTGCCGTACCCAGATTCACGGCGGTAACCGCCTGCGCCCCGGATTGCGTCGCCATGAGAACAGCTGCGGCAATGACCAGCACAGGCAGTGCGGTCAGCAGCAGGGGACGAGGTGGATGCTGCCTCGCACGATTTCCAACGCCCATCGCTAATCTGGCCCTTCTCTAACGACCTGCTCCATCCCGATAACTCTCACATGAGGTCCTACAGCACAGCCTCGTCCAATTAAGACGCAAGCAGCCTGCCGACGCTAATAGCCATTCAGGCCAAGCTGGAAAACGCATTCGCCGAGGCTACCGCACCCTGCCGGCAACTGCCGTCAGCCCCGGTCCCAGGCAAGGTAATTTCTCTACCCGGCTAGCGCAAAAACCGGTCATGCGCCAACGATAGAAATCGGGATATAGGCCGGGATCGGCATTGCGGCACTGGAATCCTAAGCCTCACTTCCGGTACTGAGACGCTGCGATGGCGTACGGATATGCTAAGAAAGTAATCGTGCCGCTGTGCGGGGTCGGCTAATTCTGGATAATTACAGTTCATCGCGCCGATCCCGTTCCGACTATGAAATTGACTGCAGGAGCTTTGCGTTAATTGCCTCGGGAGGAGTCCAATGCGCGATCACCTTCGAACTGAGATATCTCGATGCCGCGCTGCCGGGAAGCTGTGCGTCATGCTCCTGATCGGGATAAGCGTGACTGCTTGCGCATCAGACGGCTCGCCGCTTCCTGACGCACGCCGGCCTGTGCAGCCCGTGCGTATCTCGCCAGGTCAGCTCGCAAGGCTGCCGATCGCCACGACTCTCGGCCGGTCGCCGGCGGCGCCGCAGGATCCAGCACCGCGCGAGCCCGAGACTGGCATCGTGCTGCACCCGACGGTGACGCAGGTGATCTACGCAAAGCCTGGCGGACCCGCAGTGGCCAGGCTTCCCACCACAGAGCTGCGGAACCAGACCTGGGTGCCGGTCGTGCAGCGGCAGAACGGGTGGGACCGGGTCCTGCTGCCAACGCGGCCGAACCACTCAACCGGCTGGATCTTCGTCGCGAACGGCGAGCTGCGGACTGCCTATACCAGCTACCGGATCCAGATCAGCCTCGCCACCCACCGGCTGGCAGTGTCTGACGACGGCCGCGCACTAGGTTCATGGACCGTGGCCACAGGGGCACGCGGCACTCCTACCCCTGCCGGACGGACGTTCCTCCTTGCCTCGCTCGCACCGGTCCACCCGACCTACAGCCCGCTGATCCTGCCGCTCGGCACGCACTCACCCACGATGAGCACCTTCGGCGGCGGACCGGGCACCGTAGCACTGCACGGCTGGCCTGATCCGGCCGTGTTCGGCCACGCAGTCACCCACGGCTGCGTGCGAGTCCCGGCACCCGCGCTGCAGGTACTTTCCCGCATCCCGCTGGGAAGCCCCGTAGTCATCACCCGCTAACTGGCGGCGCGCACGCCCGCCGACACCGCTACCCGGACCGGCCGGCTGATGGCGGCCGGGCCGAGTGCTCCGGGATCCGAGGCCAAGATCAGGGAACAGCGGGCGATCGGTCATCATTCTGCGTGGGAAGATCCGCTGGCAGCCACATCGGAGGCGGGCGCACCGGCGGGAATCGACACCGATGAGTGGGGCGGAGCATCTGGGGCGGGATCTGGCTGGGGAACTGTGGTCTGCCGGGGACCGAACCTGTGCCCGAATAGTTGAAACGCGCGCCTTCGGTCGTCGACTGCGCTGCGATCGTCTCCTCCCAGCGGCGCATCATCGCCGAGCGCGCTCGCCGAGGCGGCCCGGGCGGTGTCGCGCTGCTCGATCAGGTCGTCGCGATCTTTGCTGACCGCGACAGTGTCGCGGCGGGACTTCCGGAGACTGCGTCGCGCCGCGCTGCCGCGGCGTGAAGTGCGTCGCGCTCCGGCTAGCAGCAGGCTCAGTCCGAACAGGCCAGCCGTGCCGACCACCATGCCGGCAAGGAAGATCGTCCCCGAGGAGCCGGTGACGTGGTAGCCGAGCACCGAGAATTCGTGGCCGGCCTGATGGGTGCTGCCATTGCCTAGAACACCGGCCACGCCGACGATGAGCGCAGCGACAAGAATAATGAGCCCGATAATGATAAGCACTAGAGACGTCCCAATATGGGCAGAATCGCTCCGCAGAGAGAATACAAAAGAAACTCCGGGCCACTCGGCTGCGTGCCTGCGAAAATGTCGCGGGCGCACCCGCCAGGGTCCGGAGCAACATTCTCGACAGTACGCGCCCTTCCCCCGCATGGGAAATCAGTGACTTATGCCACAAGCGGACAGCTCTCAGGCGACGTCGCGCGGTTAGATGCCAGCAGGGCGGGTAGCTCACTGGTGTTGCTCCGGACCCGGCTGCGGGCCGGAACTTTGGTGCCCGGACTAGGTGGCGTCGTAAGCATTCAGTCTGCGCACGGGGTGTGATGTTTATCTTGCCGGGCTGGCGGGGGTCAGGCTGGTGCTGGCGGGATCCAGGGGCTGGCGGTCATGGCGTCGCGGAGGACGGTCATGACGTCCTGGCGGTGCTTGCGGGCGGTGTCGATGTAGCTGCGGATGTCGAGCCGGTGCTGGGTGACGTCGGTGCTGGTGAGGCGGCCGGAGATTTTCTGCTGGGTTTTCAGGGGCCGGACGCCGCGCTCGCTGATGTTGTTCGTGGGCCAGATCGCGGTGTCCGTGGTGAATCGCAGGACGTCGTCCTGGCGGTCGCGGCAGAACTCGAGCAGGTCCCGGCCGGGGTGCTGGCCGGTGGAGTGCTTCGGTCCGGGGATCCGGGGAAGGTCGGAGAGCCCGGCGAGGACGGCGTGCCGGAACTCGCGGGTCAGCGGCCCGGTGATGGCTGCGGGGATCGCGGGCAGGCCCTGGTCGCGGGCCTGGTGCCAGGCGCTGATGAGGCGGCGCAGTGCCCGCTGGGCCTGGGCCGGCCAGATCGCGGCGGGCCAGGACTGGGCGGCGTCCTCGAAGTCCCTGATCAGGTGCGCGCAGCAGGCCTGGTGCCCGGCGATGTGCTCCCAGCCGTCGTGGAAGTAGTTCACGTACCGGTCCGAGACCACGATCCCGGCGAAGTCAGGCAGAATCGCGAAGTCGCGGAAGGACTCCAGGGTCCGGGTGCCCAGGAAGAACGCCGAGTGCCGCTCGGTGAAAGCGCCCAGCACGTATCTCCTGGTTCCGGCCGGTCCGGCCCGAAGCGTGGTCTCGTCGAACCCGGCGACCGGTGCGGCGCTGATCAGGTCCCTGATCACCGCGACCGGCGCGGCGACCGCGGCGGCGGCGCGGGCCAGGCAGGAATGGATGAACCCGGCCGAGACGGCAGCGCCGGTCACGTCCGCGATCAGCTCCCGGCACCGCTCGACGGGGACGTGCTGGTAGATCACCAGATAGACGGCCAGCGCCCGCAGCCTCGGGCCGATCGAGACGGCGGAGTCCGGGACGCCGGGCGGGCGGGCCGCGACATGCTCGCGGCCGCAGCCGCACCGCGCCCGGTGCAGGTCGTGCTGGACCCGCCCCGCAGCCAGGGCCGGCAGTTCCAGCTGCTGGAACGACCGCGCGATGCCCAGATCCTCGGCGGCGGCCAGGTCCGCCCCGCACTCGCACCGGCCGGCCGGGAACACAGGCTCAGTCCTGTCCGGCGCCGCCCGCGACATGCCCGCCCCGGGCGCGCCCGGCTGCTTTCCCCGCTTGCGGGCAGATCGCTCTGCCGCCCGCCGCTGCTGGCGCGACGGCGGGATCCGGCCCGGCACGTCATCCGAAGACGGCGGAAGCGAGGAATTCCCCGAATTACGCGAGACCAGGCGCTCCAGCCGGGCCATCTTGCCGCGAGCTCCAGCGATCGCCTCAGCCTGCTCCGCGATCACCGCGTCCCGCGCAGCGCACGACTCGCATCCCGGTGCGGACGGCGGCAGGTCGGTCACAACCCACCATCATCAACGCCGGCCCGCAGTAAGCAACACGACACGCTCAGCCGACACCGCCAAGATCACCACGCAGCCAGAACATCACCCACAGTCACCAGACACGCCCCGAACGCCGCAGGCCCGAATGTTTACGGTGGCGTCCTCGCCGTGCCGGGAGTATGGATCGGTCGCGTCTGCGCTGCGGCAACCGAAACCTCGGTCCGGAGGCACACTCGCGTACAACCCGTCGCGAGACCAGGAAAGGACCACCCCCAATGGCAGTCGGCATGTATTTCACGCCCGGTTCGTTCACGTCACAGGAGTACGACGAGGTAATCAGCCGACTCGAAGCGATCGGCGCCGGAGCGCCCGCCGGAAGGCTGTATCACATTGCCCTGGAATCGGGCGGCCAGATCCAGCTCCTCGACATCTGGGAATCCTCGGAAACGTTCCAGGCGTTCGGAGCAGCGCTGCTGCCGATTCTCGCCGAGCTTGGCGTAGATCCAGGCGAGCCACAGGTATCGCCAGTTCACAAGATCATCGCGGGCGGAAGATGAGAAGGCGCTTGATACGGGGCGGTCTCAGGTCGAAGCGAAACGGAGCCGCAGCCCCAGCTTGCGCAGCGCTGACAGGAACCACAGGATAGACGCGCCAGTGCCGGCGACGACCAGTGCGGCGGTGGTGATGGTCATGAGTGTCAGGAAAGGTCCTGTCGGCACCGTGACCATCAGTACCGTCAGTACGATCGTGAGCACCAGGAATATGCCTGCCCACAGCCAGGTCGCGCCCTGGAAGAACCGGTGCAGGCCCAGGTTGCGGACAGCAGGCAGCCGTAGCGCGACGACCTCGGCCGCCAGCCGGGAGACGAGCGGGTCCGAGCCGCCCGCCGTCCGCGCGAACTGGGCGCACAGGCACAGGTTGGCGAGCGGGAACTGCAGCAGGAATAGCCACAGCTCGCCGGTCGCGAGCACTAGGCCGGTCTGCACCGTCAGCACCAGCGCGGATATCGTCAGCAAGCCCGGCACGGATCCGGCCGCGACCTTGCGGATGACCACAGTCAGCCAGATCATTGCCAGCCCGGCCACCAGGCCAGCGTTACGGCCGTCGATCCAGGCTGCGACAAGGTAGGCGCCCACTGGCAGTCCTGCCGACTCGAGCAGGCTCCAGCCCGCTATCAGAAGCAGCCGCAGCGGCCGGGGGAGTTCCAGGTCCCCGGCCCTGGTGCGAGTGCCATCATCACGGCTTCTCACCGGATCTGGCCCCATCGGTAGCACCTCGCCAAGGAAGACGATGCAGCGAGGCGATGCCGGGACTGGCGTACGGTCTAGACCGTCGGTGACTCGTTCGGGCTGCGTGAGCAGGTACCCCTCAGTCTACCCCAGCAGGCGTGGCTGACCTGAGCCGCCACTGCGCGCACAGGTGTGCCAACTGCGTTGTTTTCGTGAGAAACTCAAGTTGTTTAGCGCGCTTGGGTCTGTCCAGACCTAGCATCCCTCGCCGCTCTGACTTCCACAGAGATAGGCGAGACCATGAGCACATCGTGGCGCTCTGCGCCCATGCGGCGAAGCCCGCCTGATGACCGGACACCGGTGCCCGCGCGGCCGCCGCGCTGGGGGATTTTGCTGCTGTCGGCCGGGATCACGGCCGTGGCTTTGCTGTTCGCGTTCCACGTCGGTGCGAGCGGCACGCAAACGCGGACTTTCAGCTACACCAGCTTCGTCAGCGAAGTGACCTCGAACAAGGTCTCCACGGCGATGATCACCGCAGCGGGCGCGGTGACCGGCACCCTGCATGGCGGCACCGCCTATGCCTCCCAGATACCGACCGCGCTGAACGACACCTCCCTCTCGGCTCTCCTGCTCAGGCACAAGGTCACGGTGACGGGCACCAACCAGAGCCCCGCATCGGTGCTGGGCTACCTCTTCCCGCTCCTGTGGATTGGCTTCATCGTCGGTGCCTTCATCTGGATGAGCCGCCGCAGTCGCAAGCAGCTCGGCGGAGGGCTGGGCGGGATCATGGGCATCGGCAGATCCAGGGCCAAGCTCTACGACGAGGAGAAGCCATCGACACGATTCACCGACATCGCCGGCTATGAGAGTTCCAAGGCCGAGGTGACCGAAGTCGTCGATTTCCTCAAGCATCCCGAACGCTATGCGCGGGCCGGGGCGGTCGGCCCGAAGGGGGTACTGATGGTCGGGCCGCCCGGGACCGGCAAGACCCTGCTAGCCAGAGCCGTCGCTGGCGAGGCTGGCGTGCCGTTTTTCGCCCTCAGCGGCTCCAGCTTCGTGGAGATGTTCGTCGGCGTCGGCGCGTCCAGGGTCCGGACGCTGTTCGCCGACGCCCGCAAGCGCTCCCCCGCGATCATCTTCATCGATGAGATTGACGCCATCGGAGGCCGTCGCGGTCCCGGTGGGTTCGGCTCCAACGACGAGCGGGAGCAGACCCTCAACCAGTTGCTGTCGGATATGGACGGCTTTGAGCCCGGCGCCAGCGTGGTGGTCATGGCGGCGACGAACAGAGCCGAGATTCTCGATATGGCGCTGTTGCGGCCAGGTCGCTTCGACCGGACGGTGGAGATCCCGCTCCCCAACCAGAAGGAACGGACGGCAATCCTCGGCATCCACGCCAAGGGCAAGAAGCTCGGCCCGGACGTCGACCTCGATGCGGTCTCGCGAGGCACGCCCGGGTTCTCGGGTGCCGATCTGGCTAACCTGGTCAACGAAGCCGCGATCAACGCGGTGCGGGCCGATCGCGACGTGCTGAGCGCGGCTGACTTCGACACCGCCAGAGATCGGCTGCTTATCGGGCTGCGTGACGCGTCGAACGCGCTGCTGCCCGAGGAGAAGCACGCCGTTGCCGTCCACGAGGCCGGTCATGCGCTGGTCGCGATCCTGTCCGACCATGCCGATCCCGTGGCTAAGGTCACGATCCTGCCCCGTGGCGCGCACTCTGGGCGTGACCGAGCAGTTGCCGGAATCCGAGCGCCACCTGTACCCGCAGAGCTACCTCACCGACTCCCTCGCCGTTCGCCTCGGCGGCCGGGCCGGGGAGATGGTCGTCTTGGGAGAACCCTCGACCGGCGCGTCCAACGACCTCACCGGCGCCACCGAGCTTGCCACCCGGATGGTGCGGGAGTGGGGATTCTCGGCCGAACTCGGACCGGTCGGCTACGGACCCGAAGGACCGAACCGTGACAACCCCTTCGCTGGCCGTCCCTACGCGGAGCAAACCCAACGTTCGATCGACCAGGAAGTAGCCAGGCTGCTCCGGGAGGCCGAGACCAGAGCCACGCAGCTACTGCGCGAGCATCGTGACACGCTCGACCGCATCATCCAGCTGCTCCTCGACCGCGAGACCATCAACGGCTCAGATCTGGCGACCATCGCGGGGGTGCCAGAGCGCCAGGCCGACCAGGAACGGATCTGGGCACCCCGGGCCGTCGCCATGACACCAGCCCGCGCAGACTGCGGCCAAGCCAGCCCTCTGCGGCGGTAGACGAAGGTTCGCGGGCGGTGATCCCGGTCGTGCCCGCGCATACCACGGGGTTAGCCTCGGGTGGCCTGATGAGCCCTGAGGGTTCGGCCGCCCTGTTCGCGGGCACTGCGTGCTATCTGGACCAAGCTAGTCGCATAGGGGGGCAATGATCATGGCCGCAGACATCGAGCTCCGTGATGGCTACGCCGAGATCGGCGATCAGCGGCTGCATTACGTTGAGGCCGGCGAGGGGCCGCTGGTGGTCTTGCTGCACGGATTTCCTGAGTTCTGGTACGGGTGGCGGCGGCAGATCGAACCGCTCGCGGCGGCCGGATTCCGGGTGGTCGCGCCTGACACCCGCGGCTATAACCTGTCGTCGAAGCCGGACGGCGTCGCGGCCTACGACACCGGCGAGCTGGCCGCCGACATCCGCGGCCTGATCCACGAGCGCGGTGCCGGATCCGCGATGCTGGCCGGTCACGACTGGGGCGGAAGTATCGCCTGGGCTACCGCGATGAATCATCCCGAGGTCGTGGACCGGCTGGCGATCCTCAACGCTGCGCACCCTCGGAAGCTCTCGCAGGGGCTGCACCACCCGGGCCAGCTCCGAAAGTCCTGGTACTTCTTCTTCTTCGATCTCCCGGAACTGCCCGAAGCTGTCGTGCACGCCGACCACTGGCGGTTCTTCCGTGACTTCCTGCGCGACGCCCGCCCGGCCTACACGCCGGAGGAGGTCGAACGCTATGTCGAAGCCTGGTCACAGCCAGGAGCGGCAACTGGGATGATCAACTATTACCGGTCCTCAGTGCGAACTTCGCCGAAACGGGCCGAAGCCGCGCTTCGCCCGGTCAAGGCGCCGACCCTGGTTATCTGGGGACAGCAGGACCGTTACCTCGGCGAAGAGCTAGCCGAGCCGGAACGCGACGATGTGCCCGGCCTTGACCGCGTTGAGCGCCTGCCCGACGCCTCGCACTGGGTCCACCACGACCAGCCCGAGCGCGTTAGCCAGCTGCTCACCGACTTCTTCGCCACCGCCCGCCCCGCCAGCAACTGAGCGGCGATCTCAGTCGAGGCGCGACACCTGGTAGTGGACGATCCGCCAGCCTTCGGCGTCGTGGCGGATGACCACGCTGAGGTACACGGTGAGGGTGGCGCGGTCGCTGAAGCCGAAGTCGGCAGTGAGGTAGCCGAGCACCAGGCCATCGCCAAGCGCGCGGGTTTCCCGGAGCGTGTACGCGACGGTCATGCCCGTCGGCTGGGCAGCGTAGTAGTCGGCGACACCCGCCGGCCCCACGGTGTAGGGATGCAGGCCCTGAAAGATCGCGTCCGATGCGAACAGCGCGGCGACGTGACCCGGCTCGTGGGCGTCGACCGCTGCCTTCCACCGTGCGAGGACCGCGTCCAGCAGCAACTCGGCCTCGGCTGTGGTCCGGCTGCTCGCGACATCGCCGCTACCCGGGTCGCTGGGGTGGGCGGTCAGCGGGGTCACCGTGTCGCGCCGCCAGACGCGCAGCGGCATCGATGACAGGACGCTCTCCAGGTCGGCCGCGTCTGCGGCCCGGAACAGGCCCCACGTACGCCACTCGCCGGCGCTCAGGGGCGGACGCCACAGCCGGAGCAGGTGCCCTTGCGCGGCCAGTTCCCGTGATCGCGCCGCTTCCCCGGTCCGGATCGCGTCGACTTCACGCTCCGTGGTGCCCTCCGGCACGGTCGTCACCATGTCGACGAGGAACTCCATCATCGTCTCCTTTCGTTATCGGAGGCCTGTACCCGGCTGGGCAGGGGTCCTAGGTGGTGCGGGAAACGGTGCCGCAGCACCAGCGCGGCCACTGCCGCGACCGCGACAATCGCGGCGCCTGCCAGCAGCGCCGGCTGGTAGCTGTGCTGAAGCGTCGGCGTGACCAGTACCGGCCCCGCGAGCTGGCCGACGCTGTATCCGGTGGTCAGGATGGCCACGGCTTGCGGCGTGCGCAGGTGAGTACCGGTGGCCAGGGCCACGGTGGCGATACCCAGGAAGGTGGCGCCGAACAATACGGCGGACGCGAGTGCGGCTGTGGTTCCGCCTACTAGAGCAGGGAGCGCGATGCCGACTGCCTGGGCTCCCAGCGCGACGGCCAGCAAGGCCGGACGGCTCCAGGTGCGGCTCAGCCCGGCCCAGAGCGCAGCCGACGGCGCAGCGGCTACTCCGACGATGATCCAGGCGCTGCTGCCGAACGCGGTTGAGGCGGTCTGGTCGATAGCGGCGACGAGAAACGTGCCGGCAATGACGTAGCCGACGCCCTCCAGCGTGTAGGCCAGCAGCAACGAGCCGAACCACCGGCGGCCGACCGGCTCAGCCTCGCGATCTGGCCTCCCGTCGCCCGGGGCCACCGATGGCCGCAGTGGCCAGGCGACGGCGCTCAGCACCGCGCCGAGCGCTGCGGCCGACCACCAGGAGTCCTGCCATCCGCCGTGCCGGAAAACCAGCACCAGTACGCCAGAGGCGGCGATCCCGGCACCGACTCCGCCGAATCCCTGCCCAACCAGATGCTGACCTCGGGCGCGCAGCACGGTGAGCAACGCGCTCGCCGCGATCATGAATACCAGCGCGCTCGCGCATCCGGCTACGAGCCGCAGCGCCGCCCACCCGGCGTCGCTGGTGAGCACCGGCATCAGCGCGAGCGTGGCGACCACGACGATCAGCGACGACCGGTACACCGCCGTGGACCGCAGCAGTGCGGGCAGGGCGACTCCGGCCATCGCGCCGGCCAGATAGCCGCCGTAGTTGGCGGTCGCGATCGCGGCCCCCCATTGCGGAGAGAGCCCGGCCCCAGCGGTCATCAGCGGCAGGATCGGGGTGTAGACGAAGCGGCCGACGCCCATTCCGACTGCCATGGCCGCCGCCGCCGGCCCGACGATCCCGGCGGTCCTGGCCCGGGGAAAGTCCAGGACCGCCGGGTGTCCCGGCCGCAGCGGGGGTAGCTGCGGTGCGGGTAGCTCAGTCATGGTCCTCTTCTCGCTGGGTGGCGGTGGTCAGTGACCGGCGCTCTGGCCGCCGTCGACGTGCAAGATCTCGCCCGTCACGAACTCGGCGGTCTCCAGATACGCGATCGCCTCGACGATGTCGCTGACGTCGCCCATCCGGCCGAGAGGATGCAGCGCGGCGAGCATGTCGTGGGTCTCCTCGGGATGCATTTGAGTGCGGATGATGCCGAGCGCCACCGTATTGACGCGCACCCCGCTAGCTGCGTACTCGATGGCCAGCGACCGGGTAACCGCGTTGAGGCCGCCCTTGGTCAGCGACGCGAGCGCGGACGGGACGGCGCTGCTGGCGTGGTCGACGAGGCTGGTGGAGATGTTGACCACATGTCCTCGGCGGGTGCCGTCATTGCGCAGCATGGCCGCGATGGCCGGTCGTGTTGTGCTGAAGAATCCGCGCAAGTTGACACCTGTGACCAGGTCGAAGTCTGCATCGGTGTAGTCGGTGAACGGCTTGGCCACGAATACGCCAGCGTTGTTGACCAGCGTGTCCACCTGGCCGAAGTGCTCAAGGGCCAGACTGACCAGACGTGATCCAGTCTCGGGATCGGCGATATCGCCGGGCACGGTGAGCACGCCGGGGTCGGCGGATGAGGTGATGTGCCGCGAGTTCGCGACGACCGCGTACCCCAGCTTGCGGTAGGCATGAACGACGCCGGCGCCGATGCCCTGCGACGCGCCAGTGACAATCGCGACCCTTTGTCCCGAAGGCAAAACTGCCTGCTCCGAATTCATAGCTGTGCTCCTTATGCCGGGTCAGATCCGGCCGGGCAGCCGTGTCGTGACCTCCTGCACCAGCCACGTGTTGCCGTCGGGATCGCTGAACGAGCAGAACGATCCGTAGCTGGTGCGCTCGGGGTCGGGACCTGGCTGCCGCGCTTCGGGCGGGAAAGGCGGGCCGTGCCAGATCTCGCTGAGGTCGATGCCACGGCCGCCGAGCTCGTCGTGGGCAGTCACGATGTCGGAAACGATCAGCCCTCCCCCGGCCGAGCCAGGCACGGCCGTAGTGAGCCCGGTGCCGAACGTGATCGATGCCGCCGAGCCGGGGGGCGTGAACTGCACGATGCGCAGGCCCGCCAGCGGAGCGACGTCGTCGTCGAGCCTCCAGCCGAGGCGCTCATAGAACTCCTTGGCCCGGTCGACATCGGACACCGGGATGATCTGGATCTCAAGGCGCATGTCGACCCTTCCTGCGGTCGAGTCGCGACTCAGGCTCTGAACTTCTGCGGAACTCATAACTGCCTCCCTGGCTGCGATGGTCACGGGGCGATCACCGCCCTCCCGGTCATCTGTCCACCATGGCCCAGCAGCCCGCGCTACCGCCACGACCAGCCTTCTCACTGCTGGTAGGCAGAACCTCCCACTGCGCTACGATCGTTTGGTGGAGCTACGGCAGCTGCGCTATTTCGTGGCCGTCGCGGAGGAGCTCAACTTCGGGCGGGCCGCCGCGCGGCTGCGCATTGCCGGACCATCGTTGTCGCAGCAGATCAAGGCACTCGAACGCGTACTCGGTACCCGCTTGTTCGACCGGGACCGCCGTACCGTGTCGCTCACCCCGGCTGGGCAGGCGCTGCTCCCCCGCACCCGGGCGCTGCTGGAACAGGCCGACGAACTGCGCCGGGCAGCCGCCGGCCTGTCGGCCCACGAACCTGTCCGCCTCGGCTACGTCAACTGGTGTCCGGCCGATCTCACCACCCGGACCACCGGCGTCGCTCACCTGCTCGTCGACACGTGGGTGCTGCCCTCACACACCCAGGCCATCCGAGTCGCCGACGGAAGCATCGATCTGGCGATCTGCTGGGTCCAGGCCGAGGACCTCGCCGCCTACAGCCTGAAAGCTCAGCTGATCGGCGCCGACCGGCTCTACGCCGTCGCCCCCGGGCGGGACACCTCGCCCGTGCGGGCACAGGACACCGCAGTGCTCATCGACGCCGACGAGACCAGCTGGCTGTCGTGGAACAAGTACGCGGAGGAATTCCTGTCCGACACCGGTGCCACCCGCATACCCATCGACGACGGCGGCGTGACCGGCCCGGCTTTCTTCGACCATGTACGACGGCTTCGCCGCCCGGTGATCAACTCGCCCAAGGGGCAGACGACCCCGATCCCGCCGGACCTGGTCCAGCGGCCGATCACGGCCCCCGCGCCGTACTGGACCTGGTCCCTTGTCTGGCGCCGTACCGAGAGCCAGCCGTCCGTGCTCGCGGCCGCGAAGGCGCTCGCCGACGACCGGGATGGCCTGACCTTCGACAGCCGCGTCACGTGGCTGCCCGCCGACGATCCCTACCGGCCCAGCTAGATCAGCGCGAGCGATCGGCCTCGCTCACGCCGAGCGCCCGCCCCGCCTGGTCCGCCAGGGTGACCGCGACCAGGCGCGCCTGCAGGGATGGCATTGAGCCGGGCTTCGGCCTCAGCATGAACCGTCCGTAGTACTGGCCGTTGCCGAACGTGCGCAGCTCGATGTCCTCGCGGGGCAGGCCGAACTGGTCCACGTCCCAGGTGCGGTGTCCTCTGGTCACTGTGCCGTCGGGCTCGAGCCTGGCCGGATGACCGACAAGCGATCCGTATTCGAAGCGGCACTCATCCAGGTTCATGAGCTCGATGAGCTGGTCCTTGACCAGATCGATGATCGTGAAGGGCGATCTGGCCGTCCGGCCGACCTCGGCGGCCTGGTGAATCTGGGCCAGATAGCCTTCATCGGTGATCGCCGTCGCGCGCAGGTGCCGGGCGCGGGCCGCGAGCTGCGACACCGTCAGGCCAGTCAGCAGCAGCAAGACCGCGGTCGTGACATCGGCGGAGCTGCGGATCGTGAAACGGTAGTAGGGCACCGTGAAGAAGAAGTCGAACCACGCGAAAGCCGACAGCGCGGCCAGAGCCCCAGCCACCCGGTTCCCGATCGCGGCGACTGCGACCACTACCACGACCAGCAGCAGCGCCACGTTGGCGTTCGACCAGGCCGATCGGAAGGGCAGCAGAACGACAGCAGCGGCCAGGGGCGCCGCCAGGGCGACCGCGATCGCTATACGACCCGCCGTCACGTACCGATGCACGGTCGGCATTGCATTTTTACCTTCCCGTCCCCGGGGCGGTGGTCCAGGTGGAACGCCAGTACGATCCTCGCTCCGCGCCGTCCGCCTTCGGAAGACGAACTCACGCCATCCATGCGACATCGCCGCGAATCCTAACGACATCCAAGCGCGACTCGACGTCAGCGGCGCCCCGAGCGTGACCGGGTCGTTACTCCAGGACGTATCGCAGGTCCTCGAAGGTCTGCCCGGTACCCGACCGCTACGTAGCCAGGCAGGGCTTGGCGAAACGATTGGCGCGGCTGCGGACGCCCGGCGTTCCGCGACCGATCGCCGTACGGTCGGCAGCCCTCGCCAACGACAGCAAGTAGGACCTTGCTGCTGTTCGCAGGCCGGTCCTGACGACAGCATGGTCCTACCTACTGCTATCCCAACAACAGCAAGTAAGACCATGCTGCTGCTGGCTTTCGCTGCCCCGGCTGCTGCGGCCCTCCGGCAGCGACAGATTGCGGGCGGCGGCGAGGAGATCGGCCCCGGCGGTTGTCCCGCCCGCACCTGGGGATCCCGGGTGCTGCCCCGGCCACACCAGGGAAGCCCAGGTGCGCAGCGCCCCTGTGAGGTAACACGCGCTAACCGAGTTTGGCGAATGACATTACTTGCGGCCTAAGTGCCGGCCAGAAAGGCCGCACGAGAGGTAGTAGTTTCGGGTCCTGGCCGCGATCGGCAGCGGAACCTGCGGCGGGCACGGGTACATGTCCTGCTCGACAATGGCGAATAGGTCCGCGCCGAGCTCGTCGAGCGCCCCGAGCAGCGGTTCCATCTTCGGCACGCCGAGCGGCGGCTCGACCATGGCCCCCAGCCTGACGGCTTCGGCGAAGCACATCCCCGACGCCTCGACCCGGGCGATGATTCCCGGGTCGACCTGCTTCAGGTGCACGTAGCCGATCCGCTCGGGGTAACGGCCGATGATCGCCAGATTGTCGCCGCCGCGATAGGCGATGTGCCCGGTGTCCAGGCACAGCAGCACCCGCTCGGGATCGGTGCCCTCGACGAACCGTTCCACCTGGCCTTGCGTCTCGACGTGGCTGTCGGCATGGGGATGGAACGCCAGCTTCACTCCGAACTCCTCGTCCAGCACGCGGGCCAGCTCGTCGGCCCCGGCCACCAGGTCCCGCCACTGGCCGGCGTTGAGCTCGGCCGGCTGGGTCAGGTTGCCGTCGAGATCGGTGTACTGCTCGGGCAGCAGCACCAGATGCCGGGCGCCGAGAGCGGTGAGCAGCCTGGCCTCCTCGCGGCACGCCGTGATCGCCTCAGCCAGGGCCGCGCGCCCGCGATGCAGGCCAGCCATCACCGCCCCGCCGGACAGCGCGAGATCCCGGCGGGCAAGCTCGTCGCGCAGCTGCCCAGGGTCGGTCGGCAGGTAGCCGTAAGGGCCGAGCTCGATCCAGGCGTAACCGCTCTGCGCGGCCTCGTCCAGGAACTGCCGCCACGGAAGCTGACGCGAGTCGCTGGGGAACCAGACACCCCACGAGTCAGGTGCCGTCCCGAGCCGAAGCTTGCTGCTGGTCATGGGTGCTCCTGTCTGGCCAGGTCGGGTACGGCGTCGAGCAGCTGCCTGGTGTACGCGTGGGCGGGCGCGGCGAACAGCAGCCCGGTCGGGCCGACCTCGATGATCTCCCCGGCATACATGACCGCCACCCGGCCGCAGATCGACCCGACGGCGGCCAGGTTGTGGCTGATCAGCAGCAGCCCGAGGTCGAGCTGCTCGACCAGGTCGGCGAAGAGCTCGAGGATCAGCGCCTGCACCGACACGTCGAGCGCGGTCGTCGGCTCGTCGGCGATGATCACTGCGGGCTCGAGCGCGAGCGCCCTGGCGATCGCGACCCGCTGGCGCTGCCCGCCCGACAGCACGCGCGGCCGGGCATCCAGGGTGCGCTCCGGCAGGCCCACGAGGCTGACCAGCTCGCGGACCCTGGCCGGCGCCTCCGCGCGGGACCGGAGATCGTGCACGAGGATCGCTTCGGTGAGCGCGGACCTGACGGTGAGCCTCGGGTTCAGCGACTGATAGGGATCTTGGAAAATAAGCTGCACCTGCCGGGCGCGATCGCGCGCGGACGCCTCGACTAGGCGGCGGCCGCCCAGGGTGACCTCGCCGGTCATCTGCTCGGCGCCGGTCAGCGCCCGGGCGAGGCTGGACTTGCCGCAGCCCGACTCCCCGACGAGGCCGAGCGCCTCGCCGGCCGCCAGCTCGAAGCTGACCGAGTTCACGGCCGTGACCGGCGCCGAACCGCGCTTATGGGGCTGGTACGTCACGGTCAGCTCAGAAACGGACAGCAAGGGGTCAGGCATCGCGTTCAGCCTCATGGTGGTTGTCGGCGACCGGGAAATGGCAGGCAGCCGAATGCGGACCAGACCCAGCCAGAACCGGGCGCCGGGACCGGCAGTCCTCCTGCGCCGCCGGGCATCTCGGCGCGAATGAGCAGTGGGCGTCGATCACGCTCGCCGGCGGATTTCCGGCGATGCCGACCGGGCGGTGGCCCACGCTCCGCACGCTCGGGACGGATGCGAGGAGCGCCGCCGTGTAGTGGTGGCGCGGGGCGGCGAAGACCGTCCGGGTCGGGCCGGCCTCGACGATCCGCCCCCCGTACATGATCGCGACCTCCTCGCATACCTCGCCGACCACCGCCAGATCGTGCGAGACGAATACGAGCGAGAGCGCCAGCTCGGTCCGCAGCCGCGCGAACAGGCGCAGGATCTGCTGCTGAACCGTGACGTCGAGCGCGGTCGTCGGCTCGTCGGCCAGCAGCAGCGCGGGGCCAGCCGCGAGCGCCGCCGCGATGACCACCCGCTGGCGCTGGCCGCCGGAGAGCTGGTGCGGGTAGGCGTGGTAGAGCGATTCCGCGCCAGGGCAGCTCGACCAGGCGCATCATCTCGAGCGCGCGCAGCGGTGGCCGCCGATGACGACACTTTCTCGTGGGTCCTGATGACCTCGGCGATCTGCGGGCCGACCCGGATCACGGGGTCGAGCGCGGCAAGCGGGTCCTGCCAGATCACGCCGATCTTCCGCCGCGACCGCGTTTCGCATCCGCGCCTGCGGTCCGACGCGGTCAGATCTCGCCCGGTGATCCGCGGCCGAGCAAGCCGGCGACCGCGCGCAGCGTGGTCGTCTTGCCGCAGCCGGACTCGCCGACGATGCCGAGCGCCGCGCCCTCGGCCAGGTCCAGGTCGACGTCGCTCACGAGCGTGCTGGTTAGGCTGCCCTTGCCGGTCCGCACGGTCAGCCCGCGCACCCGGAGCGCGCCCGTGCTGGCTGACAATTCAGTGCCGGCTGACCCGGCACCGGGTTCAGCGGGCATCGATGGCCTCCGTCAGCCCGTCTCCGATCAGCGAGAGCGCGAGGCCGGTCAGCGACGATCGCGAGGCCGGGGATGATCGTCAGCAGCGGATGAATGGGCAGGTAGGCGGCGCCGTCCTGGATCATGGCGCCCCACTCGGCGTTCGGCGGCTGGACGCCGAGGCCCAGGTAGCCGAGGGTGACGACGCCGAGGATGGTCAGCACGATGTCGCTCATGGCGAAGATGATCGCCTGGCTGACCACGTTCGGCGCGAGGTGCCTGGCCATGATCCGCAGCGGTGGAGTAGCCCATGATCTTCGGCCGCCTGGGCGTAGCCGAGCCGCTTGGCGACCAGCACCTCGCCCCGGACGATCCGGGTGTAGGAAACCCAGCCGGTGGCCGAGACGGCGATGTAGATGGACGTCGCGCCGGAGCCGAGCGCGAACACGATCGCGATCACCAGCACGTAGAACGGGAAACGCGGTGATGATCTCCAGCAGCCGCATGACGACCGCGTCGACCCAGCCGCCGAGGTAGCCGGCGAGCAGGCCGAGCGCCGACCCGAGGATGAACGGCGTCACCACGGCGGAGACGCCGATCAGCCAGGTCGATCCGGCCGCCGTAGAGCAGCCGGGACAGACGTCCCGGCCCAGGTCGTCGGTGCCGAGCAGATGGGCGGCCGACGGGCCGGACAGCGAGTGCGCCAGATCCTGTGCGTTCGGGCTGTACTTCGCCAGCAGCGGCGCGAGCGCGCACGCCGCGACGAGGGAAGGCGAGCCAGCAGGCCGGCCAGCGCAGGCCGGTTCGCGCGACGCCGGCCAGGCCTCGGCGACGACGGCTCATTTGCCGTACCTGACGCGCGGGTCGAGCGCGGTGTAGGCGAGGTCGACGCAGATGTTCAGCGCGATGACCAGGATCGCGTAGCAGAGGGCGACGGACTGGACCAGGTCGAAGTCGCGGTTCGCGATGCCGTTGAGCAGCAGCCGCCCGATGCCGGGCAGGTCGAACATCAGCTCGATCACCGTGGTGCTGCCGAGCAGGTAGCCCGACATCACGGCGGTGGTGCTGACCAGCGGCACCAGGCAGTTGCGCAGCACGTGCCTGATCAGCACTCGCCGGTAGCTCAGCCCGCGGGACCGCGCGGCCGTCGCGAAGTCGCTGTTCATGCGCCTCGATCAGGGCCGCGCGCAGGCTGCGCACCAGGATCGGTGCGGTGGCGACGGCGATGGTCAGGCCGGGCAGCACCAGCGAGACCAGGTGGTCGGCGAAGGTGGTGCCGTAACCGCCGCTCGGGAAGAACCTGAGCTTGATCGTCAGGGCGATCAGCAGCACGTAAGCGACCCAGAACGGCGGCATGCCGAGCCCGAGCAGCGGGATGCCCCGCACGACGTGGTCCCAGGCCGCAGCCTTCGCGGGTGGCCGCGAGCAGCGCCAGCGGCAGCGCGAACCCCACCGCGAAGACCAGCCCGACGGCCAGCATCAGCAGCGTCACCGGCAGCGCCTGGAAGATGAGCGGCCGCACCGGCACCTGGTAGGTGATCGAGATGCCGAAGTCGCCGTGGGCAGCCTGTGGACGTAGTCGACGTACTGGACAGGCAGCGACCGGTCAAGGCCCCACCGATGCCGGAGCGCCGCGATCGCGGTCGCGGACGCTCGCGGTCCGAGCGCGATCCTGGCCGGGTCGCCGGGGACGATGTGCAGCAGCAGGAACGAGACCACGGTGATCCCGATCAGGACCACCACGATGCGACGAGCCGCGTAGCGCCAGCCGGACGCCCGGGTCCAGCCGGCGGCTGGACCCGGGTCTCGATGCGCTCATTTAGCCGAGCCACACGTCCTGCAGCCGGAACTTGCCTTCGGGGTTGACGTGGAAGCCGTGCACGGTGCCCGGGTAGCGCGTAGCACGAAGGGCGTGTAGTTGACCCAGTCGAGCGCCGAGTCGGCCGCGATCTTGTTGAGCGCCTTCGAGTACAGGGCCGCGCGGTCGGAGCTGGCGAAGGCGTGCTCGGCCTGCTCGATCGCCTTGACCACGACCGGGTCGGCGTAGTGGGTGTAGTTGGCCCAGGGCGCGATCGTGCCGTTGTAGCAGAACGAGAAGAACTCGTCCACGTCGGTGATGTCGTTGGTGTAGTAGCCGAACATCACGTCGTAGGCGAAGGCCGCCTGCTTGGCGTTGACCGTGGCCTGGTCGAAGCTGCTGATCTTGACGTTGATGTGCAGCGGCTTCATCTCGGCCTGGAAGATCTGCGCCGCGCCGCTCTGCACCGGGTCGCCGCCCGCGATGACGAAGTTGAGCGTGAAGCCGCCGTGCGGGTACGCCGACTTGGCGAGCGCCGCCTGCGCCGCCTTCGGGTCGTAGGTCACGATCGACGGCGTCGGCACCGAGTACTGCATGGACGGCGGCAGCGGCGAGCGTCGCGACCGTGCCGATGCTGGCGAACAGCGACTTGTTGATCAGTGCCCGGTTCGTGGCCAGGCTGATCGCCCGCCGGACGTTGGGGTCCTCGAGCGGCTTGGACCGGTGGTTCAGCGAGTAGTAGTTGACCTGGGTGGACGGGAACAGCGTCACGTTGTAGCCGGCCGCGCGGCACCGAGCTGACCAGCGAGTAGGGGACGAACTCGACGACCTGCGCCTGCCCGCCCTTGAGCTGGATGATCCTGGTGTTGCTGTCCGGCACGTAGTTGTAGGTGACGCCGTTCAGGTAGGGCTTGCCCGGCTCCCAGTAGTGCGGGTTCCTGACGAGCTGGACCGACTGGCCCTTGACCCACTTGCTCAGCTTGAACGGCCCGGTGCCGATCGGATGCTGGAAGAACTGCGCCGCGCTCTGCCCGCCGAAGTTGGCCGGGAAGATGGAGTTGGCGAACAGCGCCAGGTCGGACGCGGTCGGCGCCCACGGGGACTTGGTCTTCAGGATGACCGTGTACGGGCCCGTCGGCGCGTGACCGACTTGAAGTTGGAGTTGATGAAGTACCACAGCGCCTTCGGGTTCAGCGCCCTGGTGAGCGAGAAGACGACGTCCTTGCTGGTCATCGGCTGGCCGTTGGAGAACTTGACGCCGTGCCGCAGGTGGATCGTCCAGGTGAGCTGGTCCTTGGACACCGAGTAGCTGGTGGCCAGCGCGCGGCTCGACTGACTTGCCGTCCAGGCTGGTGCGGAACAGCGGCTGGCGCGATCTGCTCGAAGACCCAGATGTTCTCGTTGTTCGCGATCTCCAGCGGGTCGAAGGTCGTCACCGGGTTGGTCATGTCCATGACCAGCGTGCCGCCCCGGTGCGGACCGCTGGCCGACTCGCTGGGCGCTGGCAGGTGCCGCCCGAGTGCCGCTGCGCCGGGCTGCTGGTGCCGTTCGAGCACGCCGCCAGCGAGGATGAGAGCAGGCCGATCCCCGTGGTGAGCGTCATCGCCAATCGGTGGTGGCGTCTGGCCCTGTTCATCGCTCGCGCCCGCCTCTCGGGTGTCTGGTACGTGCCGTCTGGTACGTGCTGTCTGGTGTGTGCCGTCCGGTACGCAAGTGAGCAAAATCGAACACCCTCGCGACGGCAGCCGTCAAGAGTTTGTGATGACAAACATACTTAACTTGCATGGACAGGTACTGACATACTGCGCGGTAACCAGGTCCGCAGGGTGATCTAGACGGAAATATAGCTATCTAATGGCCTGAAGCTCGGCCAAGGCGTCGGCTGGGTGTTCTGCGCCAGACTAATGGCTCGTTTGTAAGGACATTAAAAGCAGGGCCGTTACGAGTACTGTTCGGCGAGCATCTGTCCGATTGAATTGGCATCGATGTACTGGCCGGTGGCCATGCAGGCGACTGCCGAGTTGCAGGACACCCTGGTCAGGACGCTGGACTTCGCCCCGGCCGGGATGTCGACCGGGTGCGGCACCCACCTCTTGCCGTTCCATTTCTCCGCGATGCCGCTTGGGCCGCTGGCAACGCTCTCAATGCCCACGGCGGCGCAGGCGCTGCCTGAGCTGCACGACACGCCGGTCAGCTGGCTTCCGAGCACGCCGCCGGGCGTCGCCGCCTTCTGCGGCGACCACTTCCTGCCGTTCCAGTGCTCGGCCAGCGAGACGAACTTGGCGTTGCGGAACGTTCTGCCGACCGCGATGCAGTCGCCCGCCGACGGGCACGACACTCCATCGAGCTGGCTGTGGACGGCGTTCTTCGGGTTCGGCACGGCGCTGGTGGCCTTCCACGACTTGCCGTTCCAGACCTGAGCGAACGTGCCCTCGATCACGGTGCCGACCGCGACGCACAGCTCACCGACGGGCAGGAGACCGAGTTCAGCTCGATCTCCTGCTTACCGGACGGATTCGGGGTCGCAGTGATCTGCCAGGTCTTGCCGTTCCAGTGTTCGGCCAGGGTCCGCTGCTGGCCAGAAGCATTCGTCGCGAGCCCCACGGCGAAACACGACGTCTTAGCCGGGCAGGAGATGCTGAACAGGAAGCTGCGGGCAGCGCCCTTCGGCGCCGGCGGCTTCTGGAGCGTCCAGCCGACCCCGTTCCAGTGTTCGGCCATCGGCCGCCGGGTGCTGGTTCCCATGGCGATAGAGCCGACGGCCATGCAGTCGCTGGCCGACCGGCACGTCACTGCGGCGACTGAGGTGATCTTGGGCCTGGCGAGCAGCCGGGGGGCCGCCCAGCTCGTGCCGTCCCAGCTTTCCGAGAAGGACTCGAATCCGCTGCTGGTCTGGAACGTGCCGACCGCCAGGCAGGCCCGGGGAGAGGCGCACGACACGCCGTTGAGGTTCGTCGGGCTCACGCCGTTGAACGGCGTCGGCGACACGTCCTGCCAGCGGATCGAGAAGTCCTCGGCCAGGGCCCGGTCACCCAGGGCCGGGTCGTGGTAGAAACCCGCCGCCGTGCAGTTGGTCGCGGTCGTGCAGGAAACCCCGTTCAGCAGGCTCGAGTCAGCGGAGGCCACGAGCGTCACCGGCTGCACCGACCACTTCGAGCCGTTCCACAGCTCGGCGACCGAGCCCTGGACGCTCTGGACGAAGTTGCTGCCGACCGCGTAGCAGGGACCGGCCTTGGCGCAGGACACTCCGAGAAGGTCGGGCGTGGTGCCCCTCGGCCTGGCGATCTTCACCACCGACCAGCTCTTGCCGTTCCACTGCTCAGCCAGGCCCGAGCCGACCGCCATGCACGAGCTGGCCGACCGGCAGGAGACGGCGCTGAGCGAGTCGCCCCTGGCCGGGCTCGGCGTCTTCTGGAGCTGCCACTTCGAGCCGTTCCAGACTTCGGCGAGCGTCTTGAAGATGTCGTTCGTTTCCGACGACCCGACGGCGAGGCACCTGATGGCCGACGCGCAGGAGATGCCGCTCAGCCCGCTCGCCGCCTGGCCGGACGGCTTCGGGGGGCGCTTGATCTTCCAGCTCGAGCCGTTCCACACCTGCGCCAGCGGCACCTGCTTACCGCTGGCCTGCGTGTCGCCTACGGCCACGCACCTGGTCGGAGATGTGCAGGAGACGGCGTTGAGCTGGCTGAAGGTCGCACCAGCCGGGGTCGGCGCGGGCAGGATGTTCCAGGCGCTGCCATTCCAGCGCTCGGCCAGCGGAGCGGTCCCGCCGCCGGACGGGGTGTCGCCAACCGCGATGCACAGCGACGCCTTCACGCACGAGACGCCAAGCAGCACGCTGCCTGCCTGCGGTTCGGGGACCGGCTGGACCGTCCAGCCCGACCGGGTGCGGGTTTCCGACAGCAGCTGGCTCGACCCGGCGGACAGGATGCCGACCGCCATGCAGCCGTTCGGCGAGGTGCACGAGACGGCAGTGAACTCCCAGGCGTCCGCGCCCCCGACGTCCGGAGTCGGCTTCTGAAGCCAGCTCGCGAAAGCGGCAGTGGCCGACGCGGCGACGAGCAAACCCGAGGCAAGCACGACGGCTAGAGCTGACCGGCCGATTCGGCGGCGAGCGGGCATCGCGATCAACTCCAGGCGATGATCAAACCGGAAGGCCGGTACCTGCGCGAACACAAATGGTCCTATCACGATCGAGGTACGCTGCCCAGGCCTGCGCCACGAGAACGGCCCGATGATCAGGTGCAAGGCATTTCCGCCGCTCATGGCCGAGAGACCTGGCTCGCTGCCGAGCCACGCCGCAATTCCAACAGCACCATAGTCCTACCTACTGTCGTCCGGATGACAGCAAGTAGGAACATGGTGCTGTTGGAAACCGGCCCGCACCGACGGCGTGGCCCTAGTTGCTGCTGTAACCCTCCACCAGAACGACTGCGTTCCGGGCGGCTCGGTACCGTCAGGGTTTCCTGGCGACTGCGCCGACAATGGCAACCTGGGCAGGCTCCGGCCGGCCGCCGCCTCCCGGTTCTGGCCGCCAGTCGGAGACGACGACCATGCCTGGCTCGACCATCTCGAGCCCGGTGAAGGCCAGGTCCGTGAATTCCTGCGCGGTCCGCACCTGCAACGGCAGCCCGCCGGCCTGGTAGGCGCGCGACCAGGCCGCTGAACCCTCAGGGTTGAACTCCGGCGACCCATGGGAGGCCACGAGATAGCTGCCTGACGGGAGCGCGTCGATCAGCGTCCTGACAGCCCTGGCAGGCTCATGCTCGTCGGGCAGGAAGTGCAGGACACTGATGATCATGAGCGCGATCGGCTTGCTGAAGTCCAGCGTCTCCACTGTCGCCTCGTGGCCCAGAATACGCTCGGGCTCGCGCAGGTCAGCCTCGACATAGGCAGTGCGGCCGACCGGGGAGCTGGTGAGCAGCGCCCTGGCATGAGCGAGCACGATCGGGTCGTTGTCGACATAGACGACGCGGGCATCGGGCGCGATGGACTGCGCGACATCATGCACGTTGCTCGCGCTCGGCAGCCCGGTGCCGATGTCGAGGAACTGGCGGATCCCGGCCTCGGCGACCAGATAGCGCACCGCCCGGCCAAGGAAAGCACGATTCTCCCGCGCTGAAATACGGCCGGTCGGCACAGCCAGCAGTGCCTTCTCGGCAGTCTCCCTGTCAATGGCGAAATGGTCCTTGCCGCCAAGCAGGTAGTCATACATCCGGGCGGCGTGCGCCCTCGTGGGGTCGATCGTCGCGTCCATAAGTCCATTGTCGGCCGATGACCGAGCGTATGGCGGATCATTTGCGGCACTGAGGTTATCTCAGCGGGTTGTGTGCCGGCCTGCGACGGCTCGTGACTAGGAGGATTGACGAAACTCCAGATCGCTTAGAGTGCCAGTTTGACCTGCGGCGTTCGCGCGTATCCTGCGTTCTGAGGAGGGGGGAACTCCGGCCCTTCCAGCGCGATCGTTATTGTGACATCGGCCATCCTGCTGGCCTCCCCGCACGAACTCGGCCGAGCCGGGGAGTCAGCGGCTCCGTTCCGGCATCAGCACCCGCCACGATCCCGCACCCCGGTCCGTCCCGCCATGCCCCGCCCCGGTCAGCAGTAAGACCCTACTTACTGCTGCTATCGGGTCGTTTTCAACGACACCATAGTCCTACTTACTGTCGTCCCGACAGCAGTAAGTAGGACCATGGTGCTGTCCGAAAACAGCCTGCGCCCTTTGTCAGCGATGGAACCAGTCTAGGTTCGAGCGGAATGCGTGCTTTGATCGAACGGGACCGAAAGCCAGCTGACCGCCTTCGAATCAGCTGCGGCTCGTTTCCTGCTCTACGGCTGGTAGGGCGGGGCGACGCCCCACCCCCAACGGGGCACCGGAGCTTGCTCTGTGATTTCGGCGCCAGGCTGCGAGTTACTCATCGCCAGCCGGGTTGCCCATTCCAGATAACCAACCAGCGCAGCACGGAACTCTGGATCGGACGGCAGGTCAGCGTCATCGGCGGCCAGGCTCATCAGCGACGCGAACCGGAACCTCTGCTCGCCGGTAATCCTCAGGTCACGGTGATGGGCGAGCATGGCCGGGTAGCCGCCTAGGTGCTCGGTGTACCCAGCCGGACCGCCGAGCACCTCGCTCCACCACGTAGTGACATGCTCACGATGCGCAGCGCTCACGCCACCCGGAAACAGCGCGCTCAGCAGGTCGTCCCGCTCGACCCGATCGTAGAAGCAGCCGATCATCCGCTCGATCGCCGCCCGGCCGCCAGCCCACTCATACAGTGTCGGCACATCACTCATACCCGGAACGGTAACACTGTGTAATCACTCGTCTCGGCGGTTAGCCGCCTGCCATGGCGGCTACGACGAGGTACGGCTCGGTCCCGGCCGCGACTGCTTCGGGCAGCGCGTCGTCGGGGTCGTCGTGCGAGAGGTCCTCCTGGCAGGCGAAGAACCGCATGAACGGCCGGCGCTGACCCGACTGCTGGTCGCGGATCGTACCGCGCAGCACCGGATACCTGGATTCAACGGCGTCCAGGACTGACCGCTGAGTCACGGCGCCAGCGATCTGGACCTGGACCTCGCCGCTGATCTGGGCCAGCTTCCGCAGGTGAGCGGGCAGGACCACCCTCGCCGTGACGCCGGTCATGACAGCGTCTGCACCTCGACCGACAGCACCGCCGGCAGATCACGCACGATCGGCGCCCACGAATCCCCGGCATCAGCGGAGGCGTACACCTGCCCCCCGGTCGTGCCGAAGTACACCCCGCACTCATCGAGCGAGTCCACCGCCATCGCGTCCCGCAGCACGTTGACATAGCAGTGCTCCTGGGGCAGCCCGGCGGTGAGCGGCTCCCACTCGTCACCGCCGGTCCGGCTCCGGTACACCCGCAGCCGCCCGTCAGGCGGGAAATGCTCGCCGTCGCTGGTAATCGGCACCACATACACGGTGTCTGGCTCGTGAGCGTGCACGTCGATCGGGAACCCGAAGTCGCTCGGCAGGTTCCCGCTGATCTCGCGCCACGACTCGCCCGCGTCGTCGCTGCGCATCACATCCCAGTGCTTCTGCATGAACAGCACATCGGGGCGCGCCGGATGCTGCGCGATCCGGTGCACGCAGTGCCCGACCTCGGCCTCCGGATCAGGAATGCCCTCCGATTTCAGGCCGTGGTTCACCGGCCGCCAGGTCTGCCCCGCGTCGTCCGAGCGGAACGCGCCGGCCGCCGAGATCGCCGCGTACATGCGGTCCGTGTGCTGCGGGTCCAGCAGGATCGTGTGCAGGCACATCCCGCCAGCACCGGGCTGCCACGACGACCCCGACCTATGGGTCCGCAGGCCCGGCAACTCCTCCCAGGTCATCCCGCCGTCAACCGACCGGAACAGGCCCGCGTCCTCCACTCCCGCATAGACCGCGTCCGGGTCATCGCGGGAGGGCTCAAGATGCCACACCCGCTCGAACTCCCACGGATGCGCAGTGCCGTCGTACCACTGGTGCGTGCCCGGAGTCCCGTCGTAGCTGAACTTGTTGCCGACCGGCTGCCACGTCCGGCCAGCGTCGTCAGACCGCTGGATCACCTGACCCGACCAGCCCGAGGACTGCGAGGCATACAACCGGTCAGGATCTGCGGGCGATCCCTTCATGTGATAGATCTCCCAGCCGGCGAAGAACGGCCCGGCCACATCCCAGTCATCCCGACGGCCATCGGCCGTCAGCACGAACGCGCCCTTGCGCGTCCCCACCAGCACCCGCACGCCACTCACCAGCACCACCTCCGCAATCATCCAGTCGCCAGGATCAGCTCAGTCTCGTCCTGCCCTCTGACACTCAGACGGATCACGCCCCGCGAACTCATCGCGACACCGAACCGAGAAGCGAAGCAGCATAATAATCGAACATCAGCTCGAATGCAGGCCGATCGGCCGACAGCACCAACCTGGCGGGCAAGCCGCGCCGCCTGACAACAGGGGGCTATCGGGAGTGCTGGTAGCCCCAGTTGAGCAGGGTGGCGGCGGCGGCGAAGGCGCTGGTGAACGTGCGGGCGTGCAGGACGACGCCGATGAGGAGGCGGCCGTGGCGGCGCGCTTCGAACAGGACGCAGTCGCCGGCGGCGCGGGTGTCGCCGGTCTTGACGCCGATGGCACCGTGGTAGGTCCTGAGCAGGGCGTTGGTGGTGGACCAGCGGTAGGCATGGTGGCGGCGGGTGGCGGGGAGGTCGTAGGCGCGTTCCCGGACGATCTGGCGGAACTGCGGGTTGGCCATGGCGGCCTGGCCGAGGGTGAGCAGGTCTGCGGGCGTGGACTGGGTGGAGCGCTCGGTGGGGCGGGGCATGCCGTCGAACCAGGAGAAGCGGGTATGGCGCATTCCGAGCTGGCGGGCCGTGGTGTTCATGGCCGCGATGAAGGCGGCCCGGCCCGGGCCGTAGGAGGTGGCGAGCAGGTAGGCCGCGTCGCAGCCTGAGGGCACGCCCGACACCGCCACCAGCACGCCTGCGGCGGCAGCCAGGCTCCGAATCCTGACCATGGTCCTCCTATCGGAACTGTCGTGAAGTCATCTGCAACCAGTCCCGATTACGGCGAGTGGCCGGCAATCTGAACGCCGCGCTCGCGCGGGTCAGCTGCCGGTGCAGGCCGGGCTGGCCTGCACCACGGCCAAGAGAATTCGTGACAGCGGATCAGATCGATAAACGGGCGGTGAGGGACCGCCAAGGCTGTAGATCTCCAATCCGACGCCGGCCGGGATAGCTGCTGGCTTGATGATCAGGGCCACGGCATTCACGTCGTCCGAGTCCGCGCCTGCTGTAGTTTGGAACGGGCTGCCGGGGCCGAAACCTCCCCGCCAGCCGCTCGCGGCCGACGGCGGCGGTGGCGCGCTCGCTGGGCCATTCCTCGTCTTCGTGCTCTTGTTGTCGACGACTAGCCGGCAGCGTGGATTCGGGCCAGAGGCGGTGACGCTAGCCGGGATGCCATCTGCCCTTAGCGTGGCCTGCAGCCTGGCCGGATCAAGGAGCTGGCGGATCGTGACATGAACCGAGTTGTCAGCCTCCTTCTTGACGGTCCAGGCATCGAGCCGGATGCTGCTGGTGCCGGGCTGGCCGGCTGGCAGCAGGGCGGTCACCGCCAGGGCACAAGCAGCTAGCCCTGACACTGCCCCGGCGGCCAGGCGGGACCTGCGCCGGCGGGCGCGCACCACGCGGCCTCGGCTGATGATTTGCTGCTCCGCAACAGTCATATGAATGCCGCCGAGACAGTCCCTGGCGGCGGCCATCAAGTCGTCGTTCATGAGGAAATTTCCTTTCCTGACGAGGTGTTAGCCCGTGCTGCGGGCAGCAATTCGGCGCGCAACGCGTCGATAGCGCGGGCCAGATGCGCCGTCACCGTTCCCGGCGCTATGCCGAGCACCTTCGCGGTCTGGCGGGTATCCAGGTCAAGGAACAGCCGCAGCCCGATGACCTGCCGCTGCCGCGCGGGAAGCCGTGCCAGCACTGCCATGATCTGCGGGTCAACGGAGGTGTCGTCCGCACAGCTGGCCGCGAGCAAGTCCGCGGCCGCGTCAGGACCTGGCAGCTGCACCTCCCGGCGGAGTCGGCGCCACAGGGAAATGTTCACGTTCAGCGCGGTCCGGACTACCCACGCCGCCGGCGCGGGATGCTTGCTCACCGTGCTCCACGATGCCCAGGCCCGGGCAAACGCCTCCGCGACAAGATCCTGCGCCGCATCCCGATCACCCACGCTCAGCACCACGGCGCGCAGGCAGTCATCCCTGCAGCCGCCGTAGAAGTCGGAGAAGCCGACCGAGTCCGTCATCACGCTGACTTAACGCGCAGCCCGCCCGCACCGCTTACCAACGCGGAGATCTGTGGTGTCGAGGAATCGCCATTCCTCCCGCCGAGCCCGGGTGCATTCCGGCAGGCAGAGGCCCCTGGGTGTGATAGCCCAGGGGCCTCTGCCTCTATCTGGAAAGGCTAGGCCGCTGGGGCCGCTGGGCCGGCGGGACGGCAACAGCGATGCCGATTACGCCGACCACGAGGCCGATCGCTCCGATGAGACCGTTGGTCAGGTTCACGAGATCGATGTTGACATCCGCCCGCGCAGTCGCGGTCGCGCTTGCACCGAGATTCGCCCAGTTAGCGGCTAGCTGGTCGTTGCGTGAGTCGACCGTCCAGTTGTCATCTCGTGACCCTGACTCGAAGGTGCCGGCGATATGGCCGGCGTGCTGGAATGTGTACACCAGGTTCTGGATGTCCTTCACCGCCCAGGCCAGGGCGGTGCTGTACTCGGCTGCGCCAGAGTCGTGAAAGTGCCCCGAGAAGGTATAAGAGCCGTCCGAGCGAAGTGTCAGGTGGGCGTTGCCGCCTGCGGCGACTCCTGACGCGAACACGATCGGCGCGAAATTGAAGTCAAGCACCATGGGCAGGTCATGGGGCAGGACGAAGCCGAAGCTGCCGGCGCCGTCGTGCCCCTCGCCGTTGGCTGGACAGAGCCCTTTGCCAGGGAACCCGTTGTAGAACATCGACTGGCAGTTCCGGCAGAACGTCCACGCGTCCTGAGCCGTCACCGGATTCGCTGGAACGTTGAAGGGCAGGACAAAGTCGAAGTCGCCCGCTCCGACCGCATGGGGGCCTCCTGCCGCGCAGCTTCCCTTGGCGGGGAACCCGTCGAAGTGCATGGTGAAGCACTTAGGACAGAACCGCCACGCACCCTGAGACGTCGGAGTCTCCGGAATGTCGTGCGGCAAGGCGAAAATGAAACCCTGAGAGACGTGGCCGCCGCCTGCGTCGCAGACTCCCTTGCCAGCGAACCCGTCGTAGAACAATGCGTTGCACTTCTGGCAGAACCGCCAGTCAAGCTGCATCCCCATTACTGATCTCCTTGTTTATGCTGGCCGCGGAATCGCCGGATCCTGCTCCTCCATTCCTGCGGGTACCTCATGACTCTCTAGGGGAGGCCACGGCAGCGCAGATACACGGCGCGGCAAGACAACCGAAACTGAATGAGCGCAGCGGCCAGATGCATGCGAAGAGCGTTTAACGAAGTCCCCAGCTCAAGGGGCCTCAGGCCGGGCTGGCGAGCGTGCCGCGTGCGGTCGCGGCGAGGTCTTCCAGCCACTGCTGGGTCGCGCGATGCAGGGACGGTCCGAGTACCGCGCGCCCAGCGGCGGGCAGCGGCCCGACCTGGGTCTCTTTGCTGAGCACGCGGGTACCTTCCGGGGTCTCGGTGAGGGTGAAAGAGTGTTCGACGTGCAGGCCGCCGCTCGCCGCTGTATAGCCGAACACCTCTCCGGGCACGGACTCCGAGACCACGCTATGCAGGGTTACCGGGTGAGCCTTCCAGTCGAAGGCGGCGCCGACAGGAAGCGGCCCGGTGGCCGAATTTCGCACCCACCTGCACGCGGCATACCACTGCGGCCACCGCGACGCGTCGGCCAGCAGCGCCCAGACTTCCTGCGCGGGCGCGGCGACGGTGACCTCGTTGAGTGCGGTGATCGGTGCCGGGCGGGGCCGCAGCAGACGGCCGGAAACCCGGCGCAGCACCGGCCGGGGAGTAAGCCGCCCAGCCTGGGCCATTACCGAGTTCGCAAGCCCGACGACCTTGACGACGCGGTGACCGTCCAGCATGCGGACGGCGACATCGGCGACGTGAGCGGCGCTGTCGTGACGACTGTAGATAGCCGAGGTTGCCGCCTCCGGCCTGCCCATCGCGCCGAGGAAGGCAGTGCCGGTCGGACCTGGGCAGATCGCCGCCACTCGCACGCCTTTGCCCCGCACTTCCTCCGCGACGGCCTCGCTGTAGGACAGGACGAATGCCTTGGAAGCGCCGTATGTGGCCTGCCATGGGGCTGGCTGAAATGCGATCGAGGACGCGACATTGAGCACGGAACCGCGTCGGCGCTCGAGCATGCCAGGCAGCACCGCACGAGCGAGCCCTACCAGCGCGGTGCAGTTGACAGCAATGACGCCGGTCTCGGCCTGCGGGTCGAGGTCGGCGTGGGGGCCGTAGGTGGCGAAACCTGCATTGTTGACCAGCAGGTCGACCGGGCGATCGCCGATGGCAGCGACGACCGCCTCAACGCCTGATGGATCGGCGAGATCAGCTGGCACGAGCTCGGCAGGCGGTGCCGCCGGGTCGAGGGAGTCTGCCACTTCGCGCAGACGTGCGGCGTCGCGGCCGGTGAGCAGCAAGCGCGCCCTGCGGGCAGCGAGCCGTCTTGCGATCTCCGCGCCGATGCCCGAGGAAGCGCCGGTCACGACGGTCAGGTTTGTCAGCTGATACGCCACGTTGTGCCCCTCTCACTTCCGCAGGCATTCATAGTCCTATGCCCGCCTGAGCGACCGCGAACATCTCAGCACTGGCCGTCGTTGCCTTCAGCACGGCAGACGTTGGACAGGCCGGCTTGAGCGCGGGCTTCCAGGTGCCGCTCGCTGATCTGCCGGGCGAGCTGGCAGGCGGCTGTGTACTCGTTGCGCGCCGCGCTGACGTTGCCTGCGGCTAGGTGAGCTTCGGCTAGACCGTTCAGCGCCGTGGCCTGACCGGATCGGTCGGACAGCTCGCGGAATGCGGACAAGGCCTGCTCGTGGCAGCTGGTGGCATCATGCTGGTTTCCGCGGCGGAGGTTCAGGTCGCCGAGGCTGGTGAGTGCGTAGGCCTCCCCTACCCGGTCCCCTGCCTGGCCGAACAGGGTCAGCGACTGCCGGAGATGAGAGGCCGCGGTCGCGTGTTTGCCCTGCCGCATCTCGATGTCGGCGATGTTGGTCAGCGCACGGGCTTCGCTGGTAGCGCTGGAGGTCTCTCGGCTGATCTTGAGTGACTGGCTCAAGTACTCGATCGCTTGCTGGTACCGGCCCATGCGCAGGCAGGCGAGGCCGAGGTTGTTGAGCACGCTGGCTTCGCCGGACCGGCGCCCGGCGGCGCGGATTATCGGCAGGGCGTCTTGGAGGTAACCGACGGCGTCTTGGTAGCGGCTCAGCCGCAGGTGCACCGTGCCGATGTTGCCGAGTGCGCGAGCTTCCCCGGCTAGGTCGCGCATCTCGCGGAAAAGGGCAAGGGCCTCGCACAGGTGTTCGATGGCCTGCTGGTGGTTGCATTGCCGTGCCTCGGCAACGGCGAGGTTGGTCAGTGCGTTAGCTTCCGCGATGCGGTCCCCGGCCTGACATCCTGCGATGCGCGCATGAGCATGAATCGCGCTGGCTTCGGCGTAGTGGCCGCTGGAGTCAAGGTAGCGGAACATCATGCCTGCGAGCTTGGTGGCATGATCAGGCCATCCGTGATTGGTGGCGTGCCCGATGACCGCTATCAGGTTCGCGTGCTCTGCGTCGAGCCAAACGCGGGCCGCGAGCGCGTCATCGCGCGCCGACGAACTCCCTGCGAAGGCCGATGAGCGTGGCGAATCGTCTCGCGCCACCGCGAACAATGCTCCGATTGCGTTACCGACAGCCGGAACGTAATAGTCGAGCAGCCGTGTCATCGCGGTTTGCCGCTGGATTGGACTGTCATGGGAGACGGCGAGCTCGCGCGCGAAGGCGCGGAGGAGGTCGTGCATGCTGTACCTGCCCGGCCCGGCCGGCTGTACCAGGTAGACGCTGCCCAGCTCGTCGAGCATCTTCCCCGCATGCTCAGGACAGTCGCCCACCAGCGCAGCCAGCGCGAGCGCATCGATGGTGGTTCCAGGATGCTCGCCGATCAGTCGGAAGGCCAGGGCGCTGGCCGCGTGCAGATGCTTGTAGGACCACGAGATCACGGTCCGCACGGCGGTGTGGGGGTCGCCGTCGGCATCAAGCCGGTCCAGCCGGTGCTGCAGCTCAGCCAGTTCACCAACCAGGTCGGCAAGAGCGACGTCGGGGCGGGAAACGGCCAGTTCGGCCGCAACCCGCAGTGCCAGCGGCAGCCCGCAGCAGAAGGACGCGAGCACGGCCGCCGCATCGGGCTCGGCATCAACGCGGCGGCCGATCAGGGCTCGCAGCAGGCTGACCGCATCCGCAGGCGGCAGCCCATCGAGATCCAAGCGCCACGCGCCCTCCCTTGCCACCAGCCCGGTCAGGGAATTCCGGCAGGTGACCACTGCCACGCAAGATGATGCGCCAGGGAGCAGCGGCCGCAGCTGCTCAGCGTCCCTGGCGTTGTCGAGCAGCACAATGACCCGCCGCCCGTGCAGCATGCTCCGGTACAAGGCGGAGCGCTGATCCAGTCCGGCCGGGATCTCCGGGCCGTGCACGCCCAGGGCTTGCAGGAAGCCGGCTAGCACATCAGCCGGAAGCACGGGCGGGTCTGGGTCGTAGCCGCGCAGGTTCACATAGAGCTGGCCGTCCGGGAATCGATCGGCCGCGTGGTGTGCCCAGTGCAACGCAAGGGCTGTCTTGCCGACGCCCGCAGTCCCGCTGATCGCCGAGATGACCAGAGCACGCACCGCTGACTCACTACCGGCACGATCCAGGGCCGCCGTCATTTCCGCTAGCTCGCGCTGCCGGCCGGTGAAGTTCGTGACCGTCGCTGGCAGCTGGCGCGGGACCACGCCCGTGCGCCACGAAGCGACGGACGAAGCGACGGACGAAGCGTAGCGAACGGCCAGCGACTCATCGGCAGCGAGTATTCGGTGCTGCAGCTCGCGTAACTCGGGTCCGGGTTCGATGCCGAGCTCCGCCGCAATGTGCGTGCGTGCCTTCAGGAACGCCGCGAGCGCGTCGGCCTGGCACCCGGCCCGGTAAAGCGCCAGCATCAGCTGCGCCTGGAACCGCTCCCGAAGCGGGTGATCCGCCACGAGAGCCTGCAGCTGCGGGATGAGCTCGGCGTGCCCTGCGAGCCAGAGCCGGGCGTCGTTGCGCCACTCCAGCGCCTGCAGACGCAGCTCCTCAAGATGAGGCGTGATGTCGGCACGCAAGAGGTCGCTGGAGATATCGGCGAGCGGCACCCCGCGCCATAGTTCGAGCGCGCCTGAAAGCGCGCGATCTGCCTCCCGCCACTCACCCGCCTCAGCAGCCGCGCCGCCCTTCCGGCACAGGGCCGCGAACAGCAAGAAGTCCACCTCGTCGGCGCTGGCCTCAAGCAGGTAGCAACCCGATCGCGTGAGCAGCCTGGCACCGGGACCTGGCCCGAGAACCTGGCGCAAGCGCATCACGTGCGTCCGCACGGTCACCGCCGCAGCGGCTCGTGGCTCCCCGTCCCACAGCGTCTCGGTGAGCTTGTCGACAGGAACTGGCTGCCCGGCCTGCACCAGCAGCGCCGCCAGCAACGTCCGCTGCCGCGGTGCCACGACATCGATGAACGCGTCGCCGTCATGGACCAGCATCGGGCCAAGGATCCCGAAGCGCATCATGCCTCCTGAAGCCACCCACGGCCAGGATCGTAATGCCTCACCGACCGACGCAACACAAACTCAACGCCCCTGCTCCAGAATATTCGCTACCGCTCGACAGACCCCACATAAAGCCCGAGGAAAGGAACAAGGAAATGAGCAATGCAACACTGAAGCGGAGCATCCTGAAATCGGTGGTCTCGGTCATCATGGTGGCCGGCGCGGCAGGGACGTCCGGCTTCCTGACCTCGGGAGCCGGGTCCGCCGCTACCACGGCACCAGCAGCGGCAGTCGGCCGCCAGGCCGGAAGCCTCCCAGCCGTCACATGCGGAGGCCCGAAATTTCTGCCTAACGAAGGCGTAACTACAGTCGTGGCTGACGGCTGGAGCTCGCCCAACAGCCCTTACACGCTATATATCAAGGATGCGTCTAAGGTCTCAATTACTGGATACTGCATTGAGTCGAACGGCGGAAATTATCCAGAGGATTTTGAATTCATCCAATACGGCACCAGCCGGTGCTTGACGGTCGACCAGACTGACAGGACCATCACCGAAGGTGCATGCGGAAGCTTGGCAGCCCGGTTCCACGCCATAGGAGTCACGGCCCAATTCGGCGAAATACAAAGCAGAGACAACAAGGCATGCCTCGAGGGCCGAGGACTTAACAACACGGTCACCTTCGACCCATGTAACCCGAATAACAACAATATGCTCTGGAGTTCATACAGGAGCTGAGCGAGGCCGCTGGCGCGCCTTGCTCACCACGACGCAGATCTACCTGACTCCCCGCAAGGAAGACGTGATCCGCCGCCTGCCAGCTCACCACGCCGAGCATGCCCGGCAGGCGGCACAGCGGGGACATGATGAGACGACGCGGGGGAGCAGTCTGCTTACGGTACCGGCAACCCAGCGCGGTGGCCTCGGTGGCTGTGGTGGAATCTCAGGCGGCCAGCGATCCCGCCGATCAGAAACCAGGCCGTGTTCAGGTACATAGGCTGCGCGCTTGACCAGGAGCTTGTGGCTGGCGCCATGTTGAAGTGGGCCGTAATACGACTCATCTGAGCCCTTGCTTGTTAAAGCTGCAAGCTGTCTTACTTCAATACTGCTACGTTCGCCGGTCATACCGGAGGGACCGGCAGCGATGCCGGTGCCACGAACCACCTACGTCAAGGCCAGCCTGCACGAGATCGCGGTCGCAGCCACTGCGGCGGAAAGAAACATCATGCCCGGCCCGGAAGACCGCCAGAATGCGCAGTAAGGCGATGAAAAGGACCAGGAACGCATCCGGCGGCGCAAAGCCGCGACGCGTGAGGAAACGGCGTTCATGCCAGGTTCCGGGAAATGCCTCGCGCTGGCAGGCGTGCTGGGCTGCGCGTCCTGGCGCTCGCACGACCGGGTTCGGGAGGGAGATCATCCGGCGCGCCATGCGCGAGCGCGAAAGCGCTGACGAAATCCTGGTCGCCGCCAGGATGGACTTTGCAGCGCACCTTTGTGATAATTAGCTAGCCTTAATGATTCAACAGGGAGCGACATTATGCCGCGAAGCGTAGTACGCGCAGCTTTATCGCTTCTGGGATTATCAGTAATAATGGCCGGGCCGGGCGTAGCTGGCCAGGCCAGCGCGGCCAGCGGCAGCACCCCGCGATTTCAGGTGACCTGGCGCCTGCTGTGGCGAGCCAGCCTGCCTTCTGAGAATCTCCTGGAGAGCGTCGCTGCCACCGGCCCGGACGACATCTGGGCGGTCGGCGGCCCGGGGAGGGATTCGCGGGCTGGTTATGTAGTCCACTTCGATGGCCATAAGTGGCGGATGTCCGGGTTCCCTGACCGCACTTTCATGCCGAGCGTTGTCGGTGCAAGCTCTCCGTCCGATGTCTGGGTGACGGGTGAGTCAGCGACCGCCTCCGACGAGGCGTATCACTGGAACGGGTCGGCATGGCAGCACGTATCTACGCCGGCTGGCGTCAGCACGGGGGTCCCGCTCGAAGTGTTCGGGTCCGCTGATGTCTGGCTCGCCGGAGGCCGCGAGCCGATGCCCCCGCGGAACAGTCTCGTGTGGCACTGGAACGGGTCAGCCTGGAAGAGCTACGGGCTGCCGATTGACGTCGATCCCAGCACCTGGATGGCGGGAAGCTCACCGCGGAGTCTGTGGGTGGCGGGAAAGGGCAAGAAGGGATCCAGCCTGCAGGGCCGGCTTGCGGCCTACCAGTGGACCGGACGATCATGGCGATCGATGCCGGTCCCCCATGAGCGGATAACGGCGCTGCCCTCGGTCACTGTCTCCCCGCGCGGAGATGTGTGGATCGAGGCGCTGAGCGTCAAGGGAACTCAGCGCAATCCCCTGTACATCCTGCTGCACAGGCATGGCGGGAAGTGGGCAAAGGTACCGGGAGTCAATTCCCAGGGTGGCCTGAGCTGGCCGCCGACGGCGGACGGCCAGGGCCGGATCTGGTTCAACGACTACAAGTACTGGACAGGCACCTCCTGGACCCTCTCCAGGGGTCCGCGAAGCTGCCGGGGCGGCGTCACGTCCCTGGACTTTCCCGCCATGCAGGCGATCCCAGGCGGCAGGGAGACGCTCGCGGCCACGAACTGCGCCCGCATCCCCGGCGGACGCGAGCAGGGCATAGTCATGATCAGCGAGGTATCAAAGACCCCCTAGCCGTGGCTACATCAGCAGTTAGCCGCCGAAGGTGGTGCCCTTGCCGGCCACCGTGAGCCCGGTGAAGGAGGGGACGGCGTTCGATCCGGGCGGTGCGGCGTAGTACCTCAGCTCGTTCGACGGGCCCTGGTCGGCGATGTCGATCTCCCCGGCAGGGTGCCCGGCCCGTACGGCGAGGACTGGCGCCGAGTACGCGTTGTCTATGACAGTAACGACGTCGTTCTGCCAGAACCGGCTCGCGACATCGAAGTAGGTCAGGACCAGGCCGTGATCAGCGCCCTCAAAGGCGACCGCCAGCTCGGTCGCAGGGTCGCCGAGCACTAGCGACGGGGCTAAGTAATCCCAGTTCGCGCTCTCCCCTCTCTGGCCGCTGTGCCAGCCGCTACCGTTCGGATTCGAGTTGTAGTAGCTCAGCGAATGGCTGCCGTTCTGGACAGCGATGTCGGCCTCCCCCGCCGGGTCGGTCGCGGTGGCCTGGCCGGCTTGCCGAACGACCAGGCTAGGAGCCGAATATGTGGTGCCGGTGCCGTTGACGATCTTGAGGTGCCAGCGGCCGGACTTCAGGGTGTAGTACTTGAGATCATGTCCCTGGCCCTCGACCGCGATCGCCGGGCCGGACGGGCCAAGGGCCAGACTCGGGGCCGAGTAGGTGGTGTTCTTCCCGGCGACCTGGGTGTGCCGCCAGTGACCGCCGGCTAGCACGTAGTACTCCAGTGCGTGCGCCTGAGGGCTGGTGCACCTTGCGAATAGTCTGCCAGATCAGCCGCTGGCGCCGGAAAGACGAGGCGCGTCCGGATGCCGTGACTCAGGTCGGTTTCAGTGACGCGGCATTTCCCCTGTGACTCAGGATAATTCGTTAGGTATTGGCCTATTTCAGATCTATGAGCCTAATGTTTACCTGCACTGTCCTGCGACGTTCCGTCGGCAATTGTGACGATGGGCTCGTTATCCAGCCGTCCGCTGCGGCAGCCCCGGCCCGGTCGGCCGGATCGGGTGCCTGGCGGCCCGCTCAGCAATGGAGAGTCACGTGCCAATCGAACTGATGTCCAGACGGCCTGCCCGTCTCTTATCTCGCCTGATCGCATCGCTGGCCGTCGTTCTGGCCGTCGCCGTGGCCAGCGTCGTCGCCCTGTCGCACGGCACGTCAGCGCCGCGCGCCGAGGCTGCCGGCGTGGTGCCTACCCCGGCTCACGTCGTGATCGTGATGGAAGAGAATCACTCGTTCTCCGACATCATCGGCAACACGTCAGCGGCGCCCTACATGAACACTCTGGCCTCGCAGGGCGCGCTGATGACGTCCTCTTTCGCCGTCTCGCATCCGAGCGAGCCGAACTACATGGCCCTGTTCGCGGGCAGCACGTTCGGCCTGTCCGCCGACACCTGCCCGGTTAGCGAGGGCACCAAGGCCAACCTCGGCTCGGAGTTGCTCGCCGCCGGCGATACCTTCAAGGGCTATTCCGAGGGCCTGCCGTCTACCGGCTCGACCACCTGCACATCAGGCAACTACGCCCGCAAGCACTCGCCCTGGATCAACTTCAGCAACGTGCCAGGCACGGACTCGCTACCCTTCACGTCCTTCCCGAGCAGCGCCAATTACGCCAGCTTGCCGACGCTGTCGTTTGTCATCCCGAACCTCAACGACGACATGCACAACGGCACGATTCAGATGGCCGACACCTGGCTGAAGACGAACCTGTCGGCCTACGCGACGTGGGCGCAGACCCACAACAGCCTGCTGATCGTCACCTGGGACGAGGACGACTTCACCGAGAACAACCAGGTGCCGACTCTCATTGTCGGCCAGGGCGTCAAGCCGGGTGACTACAGCGAGACGGTCAGCCATTACAACCTGCTCGCCACCCTGGAGGCCATGTATGGCCTCGCGCAGGTCGGCAGCAGCGCTGGCCTGTCGCCGATCAGCGACATCTGGACTGGCTGATCTCATCGGATTCATCTCGATGATCGCGAGACGACAGTCGCCGGCGGACGTGGCCGACGTTTCGCGCCGGCGTCGCTGGCTGGCGCTTGGCGTTGCCCTGGCCGCAGGCGCGGCGGCGGCGATCAGCGCAGTGGCCGTGGCCGCCGGGGCAGGTCTGCCCGGCGGCTCGGTCACCGTCGCGGAGTCCGGGTGCGGGAAACCGGTGACCAGCCTGCCCGCCGGGCGGGTGTCCTTCGAGGTCGCCAACGACGCCGTCATCTTTGTCACGGTCTACCTGATCGGGCGGAATGGCGATGTCTATGCCGAGCTCCCTTCGCTCACGCCGCAGCGGTCGCTTCCGCTGGCCACCACCCTGGCCGCCGGAACGTACGCGCTGCGGTGCGTCTTCACCAACGGGACGGTGCGCACCTCGCCGGCGTTCACCGTGACCGGGACGACGACCGGCGCGGTCTCCGGCTTCCCCCCGCTGCCCGACCTCGCGCTGACCGGGCCGGTGGCTACCTATCGCCACTGGATCGAAGCGCAACTGCCGACGCTGCTGACCGCCAGCCGGGCCCTCGAACAGGACGTCGCGGCGGGCCGGCTGGCGAAGGCCAGGTCCGACTGGCTCACCGCGCACCTCGACTACGAGCGCCTCGGCGTAGCGTACGGCTCCTTCGGCGACTTCGATGACGAGATCAACGGCATGGCGAAGGGCCTGCCCAAGGGCACGGCCAGCCCTGGCTGGACCGGCTTCTTCGCCATCGAGTACGGACTGTGGCACGGCTGGCCTTCGGACCGGATGCGGTCCCTGACCCGCACGCTTGTCACCTCGGTGACGGACCTCATCGCGGACTTTCCGAGCGAGGAAATAGATCCCGGGGACTTGTCATTGCGCGCCCACGAGATCTTGGAGAACGCACTGCAATTCCAGCTCACCGGGATCGACGACTACGGAAGCGGCACCACGCTGGCGACCTGTTACGCAAATACCGAGGGCACGCAGGAGGTGCTCTTGGTGCTGGCCGGAATGATCCGGCCGCGCGACCCGACCCTGCTGGCCGCAATCGACCGAGACCTAGCGCTGGTGCGGGCCGACCTGCTGACCGCCCGCACGCCAGCCGGGACCTGGCTCCCTCTGCAGGCACTGCCCGCCCGAGAACGGCAGCGCCTCGACGGCGATCTGGGCGAGCTGCTCGAGAAGCTCTCGGTCCTTCCCAACCTGCTCTATCCGAGGACCTCCGCATGATGCTCCGGCGCCGGTCGTTTCTGCGCGGCACCGCCGCAGGGGTGGTAGCTGGCGCGGCCCTGGCGTCGGCGGGCAATGCGGTCGCGGCCGACCTCACCTCCCTCGGCCCGTCGGGTCGCCGGATCCCTTTCGAGGGACGCAATCAGGCCGGGATCAGCACGCCGCCGCAGGCAGCAGCCACGTTCGTTTCTTTCAACGCCATCGCAGGAAGCCGGGCCGGGCTGGACGAGCTGTTCCGTACCCTGACCAAGCGGATCAGATTCCTGACCGCTGGCGGCCTGCCGCCAGCAACTGACGTAGCCTCAGCGCCGCAGGACAGCGACACCCTGGGGCCGGTCGTGCCTTCGGACGGGCTGACGGTGACGGTCGGGGTCGGCGCCTCGCTGTTCGATGAGCGTTACGGCCTGGCCGCGCGTAAGCCGGCCCGGCTCACCCGCATGCCGGTCTTCCCGGATGACAACCTGGCTGGCTCAACCGAACTGCATGGAGACATCTCGCTGCAGATCTGCGCGGACTCGCGTGACACCGTGATGCACGCGCTGCGGGATATCGCCAAGCACACGCGCGCCGGGATGGCCGCGAACTGGAAGGCCGACGGATTCCAGTCCGCCCCGCGCCCGACCGGCACGCAGCGCAACCAGCTGGGATTCAAGGACGGCATAGCCAACCCGGACATGACCGACAGCAATGTGGCGAACGCGCTGGTCTGGGTGCGGGGCGGCCGCGACGGCGAGCCAGCCTGGGTCCGGGGCGGCTCCTATCAGGTCGTGCGAATCATCCGGATGCTCGTGGAGTTCTGGGATCGGGTGTCGCTGCTCGAGCAGGAGAACATGATCGGCCGCCGCCGGGACTCGGGCGCGCCGCTGGACGGCACCGTCCAGTCGGACATACCCGATTACCGGGCGGACCCGCTCGGGCTGACGATCCCGCTGGATGCGCACATTCGGCTGGCTAATCCGCGGACTCCGGCAACCAATGACTCGCGGATCCTGCGGCGCGGCTACAACTATGACCGAGGGATCGACCTCAACGGCAATCTCGATGTGGGGCTGATCTTCTGCTGCTACCAGCAGGACATCGAGCGCCAGTTCCTGGCGGTGCAGACCCGGCTGATCGGCGAGCCGCTTGTCGATTACGTCGAGCCCACCGGTGGTGGCTATTTCTTCGCGCTGCCGGGCGTGCAGGGAAAAGACGACTATCTTGCCTCGGGGCTGCTGAGCTGACGGACCCGACTGCATTACCAGCGCTAGGGCGTACGTACCAGTCCGGGACAGGTGCCGGTCACGCGGGGGTGAGGCGGAAGATCGGCCATCCGATCTCGGTGCGCCACTGGCTGGGCAGGCTGGTGTCGCGCGGCCCGGCAAGGTAGGTCTCGTGGACCGGGCCGTTGACGGCCAGGGCGTGCCCGGCCACCCAGGCGCCGAGGCGACCGTAGGTGACGTCGATATCGTCGTGCGTGCCGTGATGAACGGTGACAGCGAGCTCGGCGGCGGCGAGCTCGCAGACTATGATCCGGCCCGACTCGCGTGGCTCGCGGACGGGCCGGTAGACAGTCATGGTCCCGCAGCCTTCGGTGAAAAGCTCGTTGGCGTAGCGGCCGCCAGGCGGGCCTACGTGCTCGGCGGCGGGAAAGGCCGCGTCGAGTTCTGCCATCGCCTTGTCGTACCAGGCGAGTGCCTCATCCCGCCGAACCAGGCCGCCGATGGCTGCGACCGTGCGCGTCGGGACTGACCGCAGCTCAACCTGCAGGTCTGCGGTGCCGGGGCGGAGCAGCTGGCGCAACGACACGACGGCGGCCCTGGTCCGGTCCAGCTCGCCCTCGAGACGTCGCAGATGGCCGGTAATCAGCTCGGCCCGGCGCTGCGGGTCGCTGGTGGCGAGGATGGCCTTGACCTCAGCCAGCGGAACATCCAGGTCGCGCAGCCGGCGGATCACCTGGGCTGGCGCGATCTGCGCGGCCGAGTAGTAGCGGTATCCGGTGAGAGGATCGATCGCCGCAGGCTCCAGCAGCCCCGCCTCGTGGTAGCGGCGCAGTGTCCGCACGCTCAGGTGGCTCAGCGTGGCGAACTCACCGATCGTCAGCCCCGGACGCACGCACCCACTATGCACCCTCTCCCGGCGGGAGAGTCCGCAGGCTTGACTCTCTCCCGGCGGGAGACCCGAGGGTAGGCACATGCAGACAGCTGACTGGAATCAGGGAACTGCCATCACGCCGGACGAGCTGCCCCCGGCGATCACGGAATACCTCGCCGCGCATCGCGCCCGCGCTCTCGACACGGCGATCGCCCACTACGCTCCCGACGCCATCGTCACCGACGAGGGGCATGATTACCACGGTCCTGACGAGATCCGGGCCTGGCTCGCTCGCTCGGCCAGCGAATACAGGTACACGATCGAGCTCACCGGCGCGGCGAGAGCAGGCGAGGAGCACTTTGACGCGGTCCACCACCTGGAAGGTGACTTCCCCGGTGGCGTGGCCGACCTGCATTTCCGGTTCACCCTGCGCGGCCCGCTGATCGCCCGGCTAGTGATCGAGACCTGAGCACTAACCTGGTGATCACCGGCGAGCAACCGCACAGGGCGACCGGAATCGCTTCGGCAGCCTGCTGCTGGGCGGGCGCCGACGGAGCGGCTGGCACGGGCGGCGGCACGGGCGCGGCCGGGGTGGCGGCCTCCGCGTCCTTGAGCTCGGCCAGCCGACGCCGAGACGGCAGCAGGACAAGCGCGAGGATGAAGCCGAGTCCGAGCAGTCCTGCTGACACCCCGAAGGCGATCGTGTAGCCGTGGGTGGCAGCGATCACCGGTGCCAGCGGACTGCTGTGGTGGGCGACCAGGTAGGCGGCCGTGGCGCTCAGCGCGATCGTGCTGAGCGCCGATGTCCCGATTGATCCCCCAACCTGCTGCATGGTGTTGACCAGCGCGGACGCCACGCCGGAGTCCTCGCGGGCGACGCCGGCTGTCGCGGTGTTGATGGCCAGGGCGAAGATCAGGCCAAGGCCCAGGCCCAGGCCGAGCAGAGCGGGCAGCACGGCGGTGAGATAGCTGGAGGTGACGGTGACCTGGGTCAGGTACGCCATCCCTCCGGCGCCGAGCAGCATGCCGGCCGCGATCAGCACACGTGGTCCCAGCCTGGCCAGCGCGCCGATGCTGGACGCGTTCGAGCTGATCAGGATGCAGCCGATCATCGGCAGGAACAGCAGGCCGGTGGCTAGCGGGCTCTCTCCCTTGACCACCTGCAGGTAGAAGGTGAGGAACAAGAAAGTACCGAAAATCGCGATTCCGGAGATGCCGACAGCGACGTAGGAGCCGCCTCGGGCGCGGTCCATGATGACCCGTAGCGGCAGCAGTGGGTGGCGGACACGCCGCTCAGTGAGGACGAAACCGGCGAGGAGCACGACGCCGGCGGCCAGGGAGCCGAGGGTCAGCCCGGCCGTCCATCCGCCGGTCTCGGCATGGGAGAAGCCGAACACGATCGCGAAGAGCCCGGCGCATGCCAGCACGGCACCTGGCCAGTCCATCCGCGGCCGGTCCGCCGGCCGGCCGCCGCGGATGTAGGCGAGGGCGCCTGCCAGGGCGATCGCGGCGAAGACCAGGTTCACGTACAGGCACCAGCGCCAGGAGAGGTACTGGGTGAGCACCCCGCCCAGGATCAGCCCGACGGCGCCGCCGCCGGCCGCGACCGAGCCGAACACTCCGAAGGCCGTCCCGCGTTCGCGCGGGTCCCGGAATTCGCTCACGAGAGTGCCGAGCGCCGAGGGGGCAAGGATGGCACCGAAGGCCCCCTGCAGCGCCCGGGCCGCGACCAGGACAACGAAGGAGCCGGCGGCACCGCCGATCGCCGAGGCGATGGCGAATCCGATCAGGCCGGTGATAAACACCCATTTCCGGCTGAACATGTCACCCAGCCGTCCGCCTACCAGCAGCAGGCTGCCGAACGACAGCGCGTATGCGGTCACCACCCACTGCCGGTCGCTGTTGGCGAAGCCCAGCGCCTGCTGGGCAGACGGCAGCGCGATGTTGACGATCGTCGCATCCAGCACCACCATCAGCTGGGCGACAGCAACGACCGCCAGGACCAGCCACCGCCGGTCAGCCGGCGCAGCCCGTCGGCCTTGAGTGGCAGAAGAAGTCACCGATGACATGTGCTTGATACTTGCCTGCAGCCAGGTGAAATGCCGTCACCGGATCCAGGTGATTCGCCCGCGTGGCCTCAAGCTGGCGGCTGGGGAGCCTCGTGAGCATCCAGCGCCGCGAAGACGCGCAGGGGGTCAAGGTAGTCCCGCCAGTGGATGATCTTGCGGTCCTTGATCGTCACGACGGAGATGTACCGGTTGGTGTAAGGCCGGCCGGTCGCGACGGCCTTGCCCTCTGAGGCGTACTCCAGCGTCACTGTCGAGTCGTCGGCGCGGTGAGCGCGCAGGTCGAAGCATCGATCGAGGAAGAACGCGCCCTGATAGCCGCGGTACAGCTCGATCAGCTGCTCGCGCCCCTCAACCCGGCGCGGGTAGCCGGGTACCGTGATGATGAACTCGAAGACGACGTCGTCGGCCAGGAGATCGAAGAAGTGACCGCCGTCGACCAGCCCGTCGAGTCCTTCCTCGACCACCCGGAAAAATGGCTCAAGCGCTAGGAAGTCGTCCGGGTTGTCCACGGGCATCGGCCGGGCCTCCTCTGCGGCTTCGATGAGCTAGTCTGCCTGATCCTGTCGGCCTGTCATCGTGGCCCAGATACATCATGGCCCAAGCGGCGTCCCGGGACCGGCAGTATCCGGTCCCGGGCGCGAGCGGTCGCGCGAGGTCTCTTAGGGGTGGACAGGTCCGCTTGGGCCTTTGTCGAGGCGCAGCGACTGCATGATGGCGAACGTCGTGGTGGTCGTGAACGCCTCGATGTCGGCAGCGGCCAGGACGCCGGTGTACTTGGCGATGACGGGCGCGGCCGCGCGCTCGGTGACGGCATCGAGATGGCCCTTCACTCCGGCCCAGACGTTCGCGCCGTAGTGCACGTAGTACGGTACCGGGTCGACGCTCGCGAGTGCCTCCCTGGCGCTGGCTTCGATGTCGGCGATGTACTGCTGGTGCAGGGCAACGTCTTCGCGGGTGGCAAGCCTGCCAAGGTGCCCGCAGATGAGCTGTGACCACGGGTAGGACAGCGCTATGTCAGGGGCCTGCAGGTAGCCCTGCACGTCCTCGCTGAGGTTGGTGTTGTAGATAGGCACCCAGCCAGCGTTGACGACGTCGATGAACATCAGGGCGTCGTGGTCTGGGAAGTGGATGTAGATGTTGTCCGGCGTGTGGTTGGAACCATGCCAGGCCAGTTCCACGCGTTCCCCGCCGACCTCGAGCGTGTAGGTGTCGGCGAAGGTCACGTCCGGCAGCGGCCTTGCAGGGTCGTCGTCGCGGACGAGAAGCCGCCGGGTCTCCTCGTGCCCGATCCTGGTGACGTTGTCGAACAGGGAGGCGGCCGCGCCATGGTCGGCATGGTGATGGGAGTAGACCAGGTGGGTCACGGTGTTGCTGACGCCCTCGGCGGCGGCGACCTCGTCGACAGCACGGCGCAGGTTGCCGCCGATGCTGGGCGGCGCGTCGAACAGCACTACCCCGTCCCTCGTCGCCAGGAATGCCGCCTGGTACACCCCGTCAGTGACCCAGAACAGGTTCCGCTCGACCCGCCCTACGTGGTAGCCCTGCTCGTTCAGGGCCGGACCGAACGCCGAACTCGGGATAGGCGCGTATTCGGGCAATTCTCCGGAACTACTACCTGCGGTGGATGTTGTCACGGCATCTCCCTGGGTTGCTCGGGCACCGCCCTCTGCGGCTGCGCATTTCATGGTGAGCTGGCGGATCTCGAGGAGGTCGAGGCCTAGCGCTTCGATCTCGTTCAGGACGCCGTAAAGCGCCGACCGGTCAAGCACGCCGATCAGAACCGTCTCTGGTCCCACCCGCCGCGATGCCATCGCCGGGAACGCGGACAGCAACGTAGCGCCGAGGTGACCGTTGATCCGGATCATGTACCTGGCGGATGCAGGATCCATAGCCCCACGATCCAGCGCGGGCAGGTGAGTACGCATCACCAGGATCTGGTGACACCGAACAGCGATGCCCGGCTCGTTACGCACGCCACACGCGATCCATCCGCGTAGTAGGACTTGGCGGCTCGCTCAGGGAGACGTCGACCAGCCGCACAGCCCTGCTGGTCGCCTTGGAGGGGGCCGCCGCCAGCGGTGCCGAGGTCGACCAGATCAGAATGCGCTGGACTGGCTGATCCTGCTGGCCGAGAACGATCCGCCGTACCTGGCCAACAAGCCGATCGGCCTGGTCACCACGGCAGGCGGGGTGCAGGGGCTGCAGGCCATCAACACGATGGACTTCATCGCCCGCGCGCTGCGTGGCTGGAGCGTGCCGCTCGTCCTGCCAGTCGCCCAGTCCTGGCAGTCCTTCGACCCCGATGGTCACCTCAAGGACGAGGCGGTCGCAAGCCAGCTGCGCAAGCTTGGCGCCGAGGTGGTCCGCGCCGCCCGCCAGTTCCGGAGCGACGGTACCTGCGACTACGCCGACGAGGCCGGTGTCGCCCGTGAGGCGCAGGCGGCTCTCGACAGTGTCGAATCACCATGATCCGGTGACGCCTGCTCACCTGCGTGGCCGCAAGCATGGCACCAAGGCGGACCAGCCGGAAGGAGATCCTCCGTGAGCACGGAGCAGCGAGTGGCCCTGGACGCGATCCTGCGACAGTCAGCCCTTCCCGCAGACAGCGACGTGAGCGAGCAACGGCGCCAGCTCAGAGAAGCTCGTATCAGCGCAGCCGCTGCCCGCCGAAGTGACCGTGACGCCAGCCAGTCTTGGCGGCGTCCCGACGGCCGAGATCACGGTCGACGGAGTCGAGCCTCGCCATGTCGTCCTGTACTTCCACGGCGGCGTGTACGTCATTGGGGACGCCTTCCTCGCCGCTGGCCTTGCCTCGCAGGTCGGCAGGCGCACCGAGGCCAGGGTCATTTCCGTCGATTACCGGCTCGCCCCCGAGCATCCTTATCCGGCGGCGGTCGACGACGCTCTCGCGGCCTACGAAGCCCTCCTGGACGGCGGCACGGACCCTTCGGACGTCATCTTCGCTGGCGAGTCCGCTGGCGGCGGCCTGGCCATCGCCACCCTGGTCAACGCCCGCGATCACGGGCTGCCCCTGCCAGCGGCGGCTTTCGTCATGTCGCCGTATGCCGATCTCACCCTGGCCGGGACGTCCATGGAGACCAAGCACGACGTCGACCGGCTGCTCAGCCGGGAGAATCTCCAGCCGCGAGTCGCCGACTACACGTCGGGACAAGACCCAGGCCTCGACCTCATCAGCCCCATCTTCGCGGACCTGGCAGGCCTGCCGCCCCTGCTGATCCAGGCCGGCACCTACGAGGTTCTCCTGGACGACGCTGTCCGGCTCGCGCGGCAGGCCGCTGTGGCCGATGTCGAGGTCACCCTCGAGATCACCCCCCAGGTACCTCACGTTTTCCAGGCTTACTCCGCGATGCTCGACGAAGCGGCCGCTGCGCTCGACAGGGCAGGGCAATTCCTGTCGGCGCACCTCGCCGACCCCAGACGATCGTGAAAGAAAGGAATTCGACATGAGCGAGACCCTCGACTGGAACGCGCAGACTATCGCGGAGTTCCGAGCGAACGAGGGGAAGGTCGGCGGGACCTTCGAAGGCGCCCCGATCGCGCTAGTGCATCACCGCGGCCGCAAGAGCGGACGGGAGTTCGTCACCCCGACCATGTACCTTACGCACGAGACGGAGCCTGAGGTCATCTACGTCTTCGCGACCAAGGGGGGCGCACCTGCCAACCCCGACTGGTACTACAACCTGGCCGCTGCAGGAACCGGCCGTGTCGAACGCGGAACAGAGACGTACCAGGTAACCGTCCGCGAAGTAACCGGCGCTGACCGGGACCGCATCTACGCCGAGCAAGCGCGCCGCTATCCAGGTTTTGCCGAATACGCGCGCCAGACCGCCGGAGTCCGCACGATTCCTGTGCTGGAACTTACGCGGACCTAGGTGGCTTTGGCGGCACTGTTTCGGCGGCGGGGTGGTTGCTGCGAGTAGGTGGTCGCTGCGGGCGGGTGGTCGCGTGCGCGCGGGTTTCCGGGCGGGTGCGGGAGAGATTTCGCGTGCAGGAGACTTGCCGTCGTATAGCGCGGTCAGGTCTCCCCGATGCGGAACGGCTCCTGCAGGAACCCGGAAACCCTCCGGCCAGGGCACGAGAACCCTCCAGCACGCGGGAAACCTCCCTCACGAACCCGGCAGCCCTCCCGGCCAGGGCTGAGCGGCACCCCCCGCGGCCGTGCGCCCGGCGAGATACTCGGCCAGCCACGGCCCTGTCACGCTGCTCGCGTCACGCGCGACTGCTCCAGGCGTCCCCGTCGCGAGAATGCGGCCGCCTTCCGGGCCGCCGCCAGGACCCATGTCGATGAGATGGTCAGCCGCCGCCAGCAGGTCGAGATCGTGATCGATGACGACGATCGTCGCTCCAGCGTCAAGCAGCCGGTCGAGCACGCTCACCAGCGTTGCGACGTCGAGCGGGTGCAAGCCGGTGGTCGGCTCGTCGAACACGTACAGCGCATCACGCTGACTGCGCCGCAGCCTGGAGGCGATCTTCAGGCGCTGCGACTCGCCTCCGGACAGTGAGGGAGTAGGCTCGCCCAGCTTCAGATAGCCAAGGCCAACCTCGCTGACGGGCCGCAGCGCCGCCGCGATCGGTGGCTGGCCGGCGAATCGCTCGACCGCATCGTCGACGCTCAGGCCGAGGACGTCGGCTATGGTCATGCCTTCGACCTGCCCCGCGAGGACCGCGTCGTTGAAGCGCGCGCCGTGGCAGGCCGGGCACTGGACTGTGATGTCCGGCAGGTACTGGACGTCGAGGTCGAGGTGCCCGAGGCCGCGGCAGGTCGGGCACTGGCCCTCGCGGGTATTAAACGAGAAATGGCCGGGCTTCCAGCGCCGGAGCCTGGCGTATGCAGACGCGGCGAACAGGCGGCGGATGCCGTCGAAAGCTCCGCAGTAGGTCGCCGGGGTAGATCGCGCGTTCTGCCCGATCGGCGAGGCGTCAATCTGGACAATCTGGCGTATGCCCTGGAGGTTCAGGCGGCGGACGTGACCCGGTTCAGGCGCGCCGCCCAGGCGGGCCCGTGCCGCAGGAATGAGGCTGTCGAGCACGAGGGCGGTCTTGCCCGCCCCAGACGGACCGGCGACCGCGGTCATGCGGTTGACAGGGAACTCGGCGGTGAGGTCATGCAGGTTGTACAGGTCGGCGATCTCGATGGCGACCGGCGCGCTGCCTGCTGCGCGCTCGGGCCGGTCGCGGGAGACGCCGGGGGCGCCGGCCAGGAACGGGCCGATGATCGAGCGAGGGTCGGACGCCAGCTCAGCCGGGGTGCCTGCGGCGATCACGTGCCCGCCCTGCGCTCCAGCTCCCGGGCCGAGCTCGATGACCCAGTCGGCGGAGCGGATGAGGTCACGCTCGTGCTCGACCACGATCACCGAATTGCCGTTGCCTGTCAGCGCGGAGATGATCTTGCGCAGCCCGGTGACGTTGCTGGGGTGCAGTCCGACCGACGGTTCATCGAGCACGTAGAGCATGCCAGTAGTACTCGCGCGGACGGTGGAGGTGAGCTCGATCCGCTGGCGCTCACCGGTCGACAGGGACGCACCGCTCCGGTCAAGGGTCAGGTAGCTCAGGCCGACGTCGAGCAGCGGGGTGAGCGCGCCGGTCAGCTCGGCAAGAAGGCCCGTGGTGACTCGGCTGAGTTCTGCGGGAAGTCCCGCAGGAAGGCTGGCGGTGAACTCCCCAAGCGCCGCCAGGCCGAGCGTGCTGATCTCGGCGATGTTCCGTCCGCCAAGCAGGGACGTCAGCGCCTGCGGCCGCAGCCGGGTGCCGTGACAAACCGAGCAGGTACGGGTGATGACGAAGCGTCGCACTAGCTGGCGAGTGCGCTCGCTGTCACTGCGCAGCGATCGCTCGACCGCAGCGACAGCGTTGTCATAGTTCACCGACAGCTGAACGGTGCGCTCGTTGCGGCCCGAGTGGAGGGTCACCTTCTGCTGCACAGGGGCGCCGTGCAGGACGATCTCGCGTTCCCGCTCAGTGAGCGACTTGTACGGGACGTTGAGGCGAACCCCAGCTCGCCCGCCGCATACATCGACAGCCGCCGCCCGCCGGAATTCCACGGCAGCACCGCGCCCTCTTCGATGGTCTTGTCCTGATAGGGGGCCAAGGTGGCCTCGTCGACCTCAGATCGCACGCCCAGGCCCTGGCAGGCCGGGCACGCGCCGTAGGAGTTGAAGGCGAAGGACTCGGCGCTGGGATGCTCGAAGTGAGCGCCGCACACCGGGCAGACGATCTCCTCCGCGAACGCCGCGATCGACGGGCCGACCTGATGACCGTTCGGGCACAGGTGCGAGCCCAGCCGCGACACCATCAGGCGAAGCACGTTCAGGACTTCCGACATGGTCCCGACCGTGCTGCGCGGCCCAGGGATGGGCGGCCGTTGCCTGAGAGCAAGCGCAGGGGGGAGGTGGTCGATCCGATCCACGTCGGGCCGCTGCGCCTGGGTCAGCCGGCGGCGGCTGTACGTGCTCAGGCCGCCGAGGTACCGCTGCATGCCCTCCGCGTACAGGGTGGCCATCGCCAGCGACGTCTTGCCTGATCCTGATACCCCTACGACAGCGACCGTCCGCCACAACGGCACGTCGACGTCGACGTCGCGAAGGTTGTTATGCCTGGCGCCGTGCACTCTGATGGCATCGGGCAGCGTCGGATGCTCGGATAGACCAGCCATCATCACCTCACCTACCCAGACCGACCGGCAGCCTTCATGATCCGGCGCGGCCAGGTGACACCGCCATCGCCCGGATCTGGTGACGTCGGCACCCAACCACGTAACCTGACAGGATGCTGCGAGACCGAGAGCGGCGGGCCAATGCTCTGCGGCTGATCGAGCGCGCGGACCTTGTCGCGACTCTCGACCTGGCGGCAGAAGCGAGGGTATCGCTCATCTCGGCCCCGCGGGCAGCGGCAAGACCAGCCTGCTGCCGGGCCTGGGCCGACGGCCCGGGTCGGCGGTACCGGCTGGCGGTTGTCCAGGTGCGGCGCGACCAGCGGGACTCCCAGCAATTCTGGATTGCCGTCCTCACCGCCGTCCGGCAGGCCGCCGCCCCGGGCGGCGAAGGCGAGCAGCTGGCCGCGACGCCCGACTTCAACGAGGCGGCCATCGCGGACAGGGTGCTGGCAGAGCTGGCCGGGAGCCCAGACCGCACTTTCCTGATCATCGACGATCTCCACGAGCTGGCCTCGCCGGACGCGCTCACCCAGCTCAGCCGCCTTCTGGAGACGCTCCCGCCGCACGTGCACGCGATCATCGCGACGCGCCACGACCTGCCGCTTGCGGCTGCATAAGCTCCGGCTCGCCGGCGACCTGGCGGAGATCCGCGCGGCCGACCTGCGATTCACCGAAGGCGAGACCCGCCGGTTCCTGCAGGCTTCAGGCATCACGTTGTCCGAGGCCGGGGTCGCCAGGCTGCACCAGCGCGCGGAAGGCTGGGCTGCGGGGCTGCGGCTGGCGGCGATGTCGCTGGCTAGCAGCACCGACCCTGAGCGATTTGTTACGGAATTCTCTGGCAGCAGCCGGACAGTGGCCGAGTACCTGCTTGCCGAGATGCTGGAATGCCAGCCGCCCGGGGTCCAGCATCTGCTGCTGCGTACCTCCGTGCTTGACCGCGTGAACGGCGAGCTGGCGGATCTGCTGACCGGCCATCCCGGCTCCGAGCGCATCCTCCTCGATCTCGAAGACGCCAATGCTTTCGTGGTATCGCTCGATCCGGCCAGGACCTGGTTCCGTTATCACCACCTCTTCGCCGACCTGCTCCGACTTGAGCTGCGCCGGAGGTTCCCTGAAGAGCTGCCGGCCCTGCACCGGCTCGCCGCGCGGTGGCTGACCGAGCACGGCGAGATCGTTGATGCCATCCGCGCATACCCAGGCCGCAGGTGACTGGCCCGACGCGGCGCGGCTGCTCGCCGACCACTCCTTCGGCCTGACACTGGACGGGCAGGCGCAGACCATCCAGGCGCTCCTGCGGGCCTTCCCCCAAGGCGCCGTGACCGAGCGGGCCGGATATCCCGCTCGCGCGCGCGACCAGCGAACTTGCCCGGGGACGGCTGGACGAGGCCGCCGCGCACCTGACGGTGGCCGAGGCCTCGATCGCCGCGACCCCGGCCGACCGCCAGCACCGGCTCGAAGTGGCGACGGCGGCGCTGCGACTGTCGCTCGCGCGCAAGCGCGGCCATCTCGCCGGGGTCGTCGAGCAGGTCAGGTTCCTCGCCTCGCCGGTAACCGGGCAGTCTGACGAGGACATCGCGCTCGACAGCGACCTGCGCGCGGTAGCGCTCATGAATCTCGGGATCGTCGAAGCGTGGTCGCTGGGGAACACAGGACAGCGACGCGGCACCTGCGGGAGGGCGCCGATCTTGCGCGCAAGATCGGGCGCCCGTACCTCGAGGTCGCCTGCCTGGCCGAGCTGGCCTTCGCATCGAAGATCGAGCCATTCGAAACTACCCGGCGGCGGTGCCTCGAGGCGATAGCCCTCGCCGAGCAGCATGGCTGGGGCGCCGAGCCGGTCATCTCGCCAGCCCTGGTGAACCTCGCGGGCGCTCACATCTGGACGGGCGAGTTCGACGAGGGCGAGTACTGGCTGAAGCGCGCCGCCCGCGCCGTCGAGACCGACACCGGGCCCGTCATCAGGCTGCTGCTGCACATCGGCACCGGCGCGCTGCTGGCTGGCCGCCGCAGGCTGCGCGAGGCGCTGGCGGAGTTCAGTCGCGGTCGAGCACCTGCAGGCGCAACTGGAAGGCTCACATGCGCTGGCGGGTCAGCTGACGGGCTGGAGGCTAGCCACCCAGGCCCGGCTCGGGCAGCTCAGCGAGGCCCGGGCAGCGCTGGCAGCGCTCGATCCGGAGCTGGCCGGCCTGCGGCGAGATCGACAATGCGCGCGCGGCCATCTGCCTCGCCGAAGGCGACCCGGCGGCCGCCCTGACCTCGGTCCAGCGTGTTCTGAGCGGCGAAGCGCCGGTGGTCGGATATGTGACCGTCGTCGAGGCGCACCTGCTGGCCGCGCTCGCGCACCGCGAGCTCGGCGACCAGCGCGCTGCCAGCGCGGCCGTGGAGAGCGCGCTTGCGCCTGGCGGAGGCTGACCGGCTCATCCTCCCGTTCGCGATGACCGGCTCGATCGAGCTGCTGGAGGCCGTGCCGAGGCACGAGACCGCGCACGCGGCCCTGCTGACCGACATCCTGGACGTCATGCGCGGATCGTCCGTATCGCGCGGATCGCGGGACAGGGACTCCGTCGCCGGCGGAGCTCGGAGCAGCTCAGCCCGAGCGAGCTGCGGGTGCTGCGCTATCTTCCGACGAATCTCTCCCGGCCGGAGATCGCCAGCCAGCTATCGGTCTCGGTGAACACCGTCAACACGCATATCCGCAACATCTACGCGAAGCTGCAGACTCAGGACCGCTCCTCGGCGGTTCAGCGCGCGCGGGCGAGCCGGCTGCTCTCACCTGGCTCTACCTACTCAGCGTCGAACGCGGCCGAGAAGAGGTAGCTCAAACTTACGTTCTTGGTAAGTTCGGCTCCCAGATCGGCAAGCCTTGCGAAAGATCAAACTTACAACTAGTGTAAGCTCCAACTGTCCTATCACGCGGCATCTGGCGCTCTGGAGCGCGTCAACCAGGGCGTGTATCGCCTGGTCGACTATCCGGCCCATCCGCATGGTGACTTCATCGTTGCGACCTTGTGGGCTGGCCCCGACAGCGCCATCAGCCACGAGAGCGCACTGGCGGTCTATGGACTCGCATCGGCCATGCCTCCCGTGATTCACCTTACGGCTCCCCATTCCTTCACGGGGCGTCGCGACGGCGTGCGGATCCACCATGAAATGCTGATGCCAGATGAGCGGCGCTTGTGGAACGACGTTCCTGTTACGACCGTGGAACGCACTCTCATCGATATCACCCGCAGCAGCGATCCCTCGCTTGTTCGGGACGCCGTCCACGAATCCCTTGAGCGAGGGCTCACCAGGCGAAACCGGCTTACCCAGGCCATCAACTGCCGGAAAGACCGCGTACGTGTAGGCCGGGATCTGGGCCTGCGATTGCGTGCAGTTCGGAGGTCGCCATGAGCGGGCGCGCCTTGCGGAGACACCATCCAGTTCGGTCTGGGACGCCAGCGGCTGGAGTTGGTCCTGAAGCGAACTATCGGAGAGATACCCGATCGTAGGATGGCTATATGACCGTAGCCCGCGAAGAGCCGCATCACCTAGCTGACCAGCTTGATGAGGAAACGCCACCACACCCCTCCTGGTTTGGCGCGCTGCAGGCCAACCCGGATTTCGCGGAAAACTCAGAGGATATCTTGCGCAGCGAATTTGACCAGTCAGCCTAATCGCATAAGCGCCTTCATCTCTTTGCCTTAGCCCACGAAACACTCATGATCGTTGCATAACTAGCGGGCTCAGAATACCTCTGAGAAGAGGTAGCTGGTCGCGAGGCTGCGGTGCGGGCGCCATTTCTCGGCGATGGCCAGCACCTCCTGCTGAGAAGGAGGTGGTCGAGCTGATAAGCAGTCCTGACGGCCTTCGACGAGCCATCACCTCGTCGTCTGGCAGCGTGCCCAGGAGCTTGGATACAGCCGGCCGTCTGACATCCGCTCGGCGAGGTCACGGAGTGTGTGAACTTTCCTCGGCGAATCACCGGGATCTGATGAGGACCGTTCACCTGTGCGGCGGCGATTCTGGCACCAAAGCGGGCATGGCCGCCCGCTCATGCCAGCGGCACAAGCATGGGAGAACAAAAATGACCAAAGACCTCGGTGTGTGGACCGCTGAGGATTGCGCCTTGGTGCTGATCGACTACCAGAACGAGATGTTCGAGGTGATCCGGTCCGAGACGCCAGCGGACCTGGTCGAGTTGCATGTCCGGCTGCTGGCCAAAACCGCCAAGGCGTACGGCATGCCGATCGTCCTTTCGACGGTCGGCGTGAAATTGGGCTTCAACGGGCCCACGCTCCCCTCGGTCCTTTCCGAGCTGGACGGGGTCGAGCCAATTGACCGAACGTCAATGAACGCGTTCGAGGATTTGGCCTTCCGGCAGGCCGTGGAGGCGACAGGGCGGCGGCGACTGATCATCGGCGGGCTTCACACCGAGATCTGCCTCACGTTCGCCACCGTCCAGGCGCTGAAGGACGGCTACGACGTGCTGTATGTCGCCGACGCTGTCGGCGGCCGTTCGCAGGCCGCGCACCGCACCGCGATCGATCGGCTAGCGCACGCCGGAGCAGTGCCGACGACGGCGCTCGCCGTGGTCACCGAGCTGTTCAGGGACTGGGCCGGGCCGCTCGCCGGGCCAGCAGGCGACGTCATCTACTGGTACTTCAGGGAGGCACCCAAGCTCACCGGCGAGGTCGGCGTCGCGGAGGCAGAGAAGCGCGCGGCGGCAGCGCACGGAGGCAGCTGAGATGGCGGGCCGTCTCAGGCTGGGCGCTGCTCGGACGCCGGGGCAGTCGTGACAGCTAATCCAGAATCTGGGGTACACTCCCATATGTGACTATGACCCAAACGGTACAAGGCCCCGAATCTACCTCGGGCCGCAGAGTTCTCTTCGGCTTCGGGCCGGAGAACGGTGTCCACCAGGTGAGCGAGATGCTCGGGCATGCCAGCCTCGCCGACGAGGCGGGACTCGACCTCTTCACCTTCTCCGACCATCCCTACTTCGCTGAGCGCCTCGACGCCTACGCCGCGCTGGGGTTCGTTCTTGGCGCAACCAAGAGCATCACCGGCGCGGTGATCATGACGAACCTGCTGAGCAGGCCAGCTCCGATTCTGGCCAGGACAGTCGCGGGACTGTCGGCGGTCTCTCGCGGTCGCGTCGTCCTCGGAATTGGCGCGGGCGGCATGTGGGAGGAAATTGTCGCCCTCGGCGTCCCCCGCCTGTCGCCCGCAGCCCGGGTCCGAGCGCTAGAAGAGGCGATCGTGGTCGTGCGGGCGCTCTGCGGCGGCGGCGACCCGGTCACGTTCGACGGCGAGTTCTACCACGTCACCGGGCTGACACCGGCAGTTGCGCCGGCTCCGCCGATCTGGATCGGAGCGCTCGGACCGAAGACGCTTACGGTCACCGGCCGGCACGCGGACGGATGGATACCAGGTCACCTTGCCGACTGGCGCAGCACGCTGGTCGCCGAGTCACGGCCCATCGTGGACGAAGCAGCTGCCTCGGCGGGGAGGAGTCTTGCTGATGTCAAGACCATCTATAACGTGTCAGGGGAAATTGCCCGGAGCCCGCTGCCAGCGACGCGGGACGACGACGGCCGCTGGATCGGGGGCGGAGTGAGACAGTGGGTCGAGGAACTGAGTTTCGCCGTGCTTGATCGAGGCGCCGCCGCTTTCATCTACTTGCTCCCTCCAGGCGAAGCCATCAGCGACACGACCCTGAAGCTCTGGGCGCAGGAGGTCGTGCCGGCCGTCCGCGAAGCAATCCGATGACCGCACGATCCGACCTGCCAGCGGGGTTGCGGGAGCGCAAGAAGATCAAGCTGCGCCTGACCATTCGGGCGGAGGCCCTGCGCCTTTTTCAAGCCCAGGGATATGAGCAGACCACCGTCGAGCAGATCGCCGAGGCGGCCGATACCTCCACGACCACCTTCTACCGGTACTTCCCGACTAAGGAAGACGTCGTCCTCGACGACGACTACGACGCCATCGTCGAAGCCACCATCACCGGCCAGCCAGCCGACGAGGCGCTGGCCGACACCTTCCGGGCTGCCGCCCTCGCGGTCGCAGCGGCCACCGAGGCCGACCAGGAGAACAACCTGGCGCGGCTGAGTCTCATCGGCACCTCGCCGGTCCTCGACGCCCGCCACGCCGGCGAGGAACGCAGAAGCGTGGCCATGATCGCGCGTCTGCTAGCCGATCGCACCGCACGAGCCGCCAGCGACTACGAGGTCCAGCTCACCGCAGCCGCGGCCATGGCAGTCCTGTTCACCGCGTCCAGGCGCTGGGCAGCCGTTCAGGGAACCGTCCCGTTCAGCACCCTGGTCGACCAGGCCGTCACGACGGTCGAGCCGCTTTTGGCCGCCCTCGAGGAGGATGCCGAGCCAGGCGGCCGCTGATCCTTCTCAGGTCTCCGGGTCAGGTTCGGCGGGGAGAAGTATGCGGAGGGTGGTGCCCGCGTGTTCCTGGGAGTTGACTTCGATGGTGCCGCCGAGTCTGCTGATGATGCCGTGCACGGTCGACAATCCGAGGCCGGTGCCCTCGCCGGGCGGCTTGGTGGTGAAGAAGCGCTCGAAGATCTGGTCGGCGACGTCCGTGCTCATGCCGGTCCCGGTGTCGCTGACGGTGAGCGCGACGTATCGTCCCGTCCCGGGGTGCGAGCGCGCGAGTGCGTGCTCGTTGCCGAAGCCAGCCGGGGTCGTGCTGATGGTGAGAGTGCCGCCATCTGGCATGGCGTCTCTGGCGTTGACAGCCAGGTTGAGCAGCACGTTCTCGAGTTCGCCTCGGTCTGCCAGCACCGGCGGCAGAGCTGCAGGCCAGGGCTTGACCACTACGTCGGCGCTGCCGTTCATGCTCACGGAGAGCAGGTCGGCGATGCCCTCGACGAGGGCGTTGAGATCGATCGGCACGGGCTCGGACCTGGCGCGGTTGCTGAAGTTCAGCAGGTCTGCGGTCAGGCTGACGGCCCGGTCGGCCGCAGCGCGGATTTCTCCGAGAATCCGGTGCAGTTCAGGGTCGGCGTGGTCGCTGACGGTCTCCGCCAGCTCTGTATACGCTACGACGACGCCTAGCAGGTTGCCGAAGTCATGGGCGATGCCACTGGTCAGCTGCCCGACCGTCTGCAGGCGCTCGGCCTGCTGCAATTCACTCTCCAGCGCGCGGCGGTCCTCCTGAGCCCGGATCAGCTCCGACATCCGAGTGCTCACTCGCTTGTCGAGTTCTGCCTTGAGCGCTCTGAGCGCTTCCCGGCTCTGCCGTGCCTCGGATGTGTCCTGGGCGCTGATGACAGGGCCTTCGCTGTCCGGGGATTCCGCTAGCTCCAGCAGGTGCGTCACCTGTTCCAGGAAGTCATCGCGATTCCTGGAGGATTCCGCCAGATCCCCGGTGCGCCGCAGGAACGCGAGCCGTTCCCGGGCGGCGTCGGCGTCCCTGAGGGCGGCCTGTTCCCGCTCAAGCAACTCGGCTCGTTCCTGTTCCCTGCGCTGGCGGGCCGTGAGATCCACCGTGAAGGTGACCCAGCGCAGCGGGTTCCAGCCAATCGCGGCAGCGCCGACCAGGACGGGCACGTGATGGCCATCTCGGTGCGTGTACTCCTTCTCGAAGGGCCGGCACGCGCCTGCGCGGCGCAGTTCCTCCAGCGCGTTGTCGTCGCTTGCGCGCCACCTCGCGGGCGTGATATCGCGCCAGCGGACCCGGCCGGCCGCGACGTCCTCACGGGAGTAGCCGATGATGTCGAGGTACGCGTCGTTCGCTTCCTGCACGCCGTCCTCGGTGGCCACGACGACGCCGAGGACGTTTGCATCCCGCAGCCGTCCGAGCAGCCGGCTGCTCTCCCGCAAAGCCGCCTCGGCCCGCCGCTGGTCGGTGATGTCGGTCAGCATCGCATAGGCGCGCTGCGGCCGGCCCTGATCGTCTCGCTCGTCAGGCACCGCGGTGACTCGCAGCCACCGCAACTCCCCCGTGCGCCCGTGCGGCAGCCCGACCACCTGGTCCGCGACGACGTGGCCGGTCCGCAGAGCGACTGTGACCGGATACTGATCCCGCAGATACGGCGAGCCGTCCTCACGTACTGCGCGCCCGTCCCTGTCAACCGGCCACGAGGTCATCGACTCGAGATCGAGGCCCAGAATCCTCCCCGCCGCAGGATTGGCTCCCAGGATCGACCCGTCCGCGTTGTAGTGGACGAGACCGAGCGACAGGGTCTCGAACAGGGTCTGGTATCGATCCTGTGTTATCCCGAGCCGCTCGGCGAGCATCTCCAGCCAGCGCTGGTCCCGGACATGCTCGGTGACATCGTTGCCTAGCAGCAGCAGTCCGGTGACCTCCCCAGCGTCATCACGCACCGCCTGGCAGGCGAAGTCGATGAATAGCTCCCCGGGCTCCCCGCGATCGCGGCGGACACGTACGGAGGACTGACGGCCAGGGCAAGACTGACCATGCCTGACAGGACGCCCCGCCGTGTCGAGGCGGTCAAGTTCCAGTTCCGGCAGCACGTCGCGCAGCGGACGGCCCATGAGGTCACTTTCGCCTGCGATCCGCTGGAAATCCTCATTGGCGAAGTCGAGGCTGAGCTGGGGCCCGGCCACATAAGCCACGCCCCAGGGCAGCTTCGCAAGGACTTCTTCCATCAGCGCGAGCCGGCCGAGTGTGCCGCCCGGCCCCGGCCCCGAGCTTGAAGCCATCATCCCCACGTCGACCCCGACCCCCCCCACGATGCCGAACCCTGCGGAACCGATCATGACCCAGGCTTCGCAGGCAGGTGTCACGCTGGCGCTGCATCGCACCCGCCCGCGCTGTCCGCTGCTAGCTTGATACCTGGCATGAGCGCAGGCCTGGTGAAGACCATGTCCCAGTGGTGTGGGACATGCCGCAAGTAGCACTGCCGATCCGGACCAGCGAGCGCGGATGCGGCCAGCCCGCAGGTCCAGCGTTACTGGCTTGCTGCATCCCGCCGGGCGGATGCGGCGAGCCGGCTGGCGAGCGCGGCAACGAGGTCGCGGAGTTGGTCGGGCCGCTGGATGGCGAACGGCAGGTCGAGCGAGGCGAGCAGCGGGGGCAGCCAGTCAAGCCGTTCAGCGTGCAGCTCGACGCGGAACCAGCGGCCGGTCTGCGGGTCGGCGCCGCCCGCCGCCGACACTTCCTCGATGGTCGCGACGCTGGCGGGGAGCCGGGCGCGGATCTGCTCGATCGTGCCTTGGATGGTCAGGGTCACCTCATACCGGTACGGGGTCGTGGCCAGCGCGGACAGGACGTGCCGCGCCGGGTCAAATCCGGCGGGCGGCTCGAACGAGCCGGGCAGGGTCCTGGCGTCGGCGATGCGATCGAGCCGCAGCGTCCGGTCCTCGCCGATGCCGGGATCCGCGCCGGTCACGTACCAGCGGCCGGAGTGGGCTACGAGCCCGTACGGGTGCAGGGTGCGTTCGCTGCGCCGACCGTCGCGAGAGGTGTACCGGATCGAGATCGGCCGGTGATGGTGCACTGCGTCGGCGACCGAGAGCAGGACCCCGGTGTCCGGGGCCGGAGCCTGGCCGGGCGGGGTGGTGAAGGCGAGCGAAGCGAGCACGGCGTCGAGCCTGCGGGCATGCCGCTGTGGCAGGACCCGGCGGATCTTGGCCGCCGCCGTCTCGCTGGCAGTACCCGTAGTCGTCGCCAGCCCCGTCCGCCGGCCTTCGACCAGGCCGAGCATGACGGCTAGTGCCTCGTCGTCGCTCAGCATGAGGGGTGGCATCCGGTAGCCGGAGCCGAGCCGGTATCCGCCGTAGCGGCCCCGGACCGACTCGACCGGCACGTCCAGGTCGATCAGGTGGTCCACGTACCGCCGCACGGTGCGCTCGTCGACGCCGAGCCGGTCGGCCAGCTCGGCCACCGTCCGGACGCCGCCGGACTGCAGCAGCTCCAGCAGGGACAGAACGCGTGCGGTCGGCCGGGCCATGGTCGCAAGCATCTCACTATACCGGGCGGATTCTGCCCTGTATAAGTTCTAGCGTGGGGTGCAGGACGGCCCCGCTGACAAGGAGATCACCATGGATTTCGTCTCGATCCGCATCATCACCGACGACGTCGCCCGGCTTGCCGGGTTCTACGAGCGCGCCACGGGCGTCCAGGCGACATGGTCGAACGAGAACTTCGCCGAGCTCACCACCGGCTCCGCCACTCTCGCGATCGCCGGCACCCGCACCGTCCCGCTGTTCGCTCCCGGGGCCGCCCGGCCAGCCGACAACAGCACCGTCATCATCGAGTTCCTCGTCGACGACGTCGATGGCGTGCACCAGAACCTGGAAGGCTTCGTCGAGGACTTCGTGAACGACCCCACCACGATGCCGTGGGGCAACCGGTCGCTGCTGTTCCGCGATCCCGACGGCAACCTCGTCAACTTCTTCACCCCCGTCACCGAGGCCGCCATCGACAAGTTCGCCCGCTGACGAAGCCCGCACTGCCGGGCCCTGACCTGGGTACACTGCCCGGCCGCAAGCAGGCCCGCCATCAAGCGGGTCCGTGCGGGGTGGCGCTTCCCGCCCTGTCCCCGATCGCATCTCCGGGGGTGGTCGCCGGGCCGACGTGATGGTGCACCGCGACACAGGCGATGGCGCAGGCTGCGAGCCCGGCGGCGATGGCGGGGACAAGGGCGATGCCGGCTGGACCTGCAAGGCCGCCTACTAGTCTCCTCTGTGCGGATGTAGAGGGCTCCTTCTCGCGTGATCGGCTTGTTGTCGGTGTCGTTGACCGTCTTCGTGCAAACCAGGGGCTGCTCGTCGAACGGCGGGACCCGTATGGCTATCAGGACCTTGCCATCTTCCAGTGACCCGCGGACTACCTGCACGACTGGGGCGGGCGCGGCGAATTGCCCCAGCCAGGAGTTGACTCCGGCTGCGTCCCACGATGCGACCTGATCTTCAGTGAGGTCGACTGGTACGTGTGTGCTGTCCTGTACGCCGATCAGCAGGTAGCCGCCATCCTTGCGGTTACTCAGCCCGATCACATACTTCGCGAACTCTGCCCGCCGGCGCGGGTCCCGGGGAGCCGGCTTCGCGCTCTTGTAATCGACACGCGACTCCGACCCCTGCGCTAGGAGATCGCGAACCAGTTGGTCAGCTTCGGTAGGAGCATCCCGGTTCACGGACCGTAAACCTAGCGGGTGAGTCTTAGCACGTCTACTAGGGCGCTATCTTGGCCAAGTGGCATGAAACGTCCTCCGGGACAGGGAAGACCAGCCACCTTACGTCGGCCCCGATCTCGCCGACGTCGCGCAGGGTACGACGCGACACCCGAGTGCCGATCTCAGCGAAGATCCGCACTACGTCATCAACGACAAAATCGAAGGCGTGGGCTGCGGCCATAAGCAGGCCCGACATCAGCGGGGTTGACGTGCCGGCTGGTTATGAGAAGCTAAAAAGGCGGTTCATCTGGCCAGGAATATCCGGGCTCATCCCATGGGTCATCAGATTGAATAGATTGGGCAGCGGAAGATGGGGCTGAAACATCGACTAGCTCTGAGGCGATCTCCTGGTCATCAGGAGTGGCTGCGAGGGCGAGTGCTCGCTCGGCGCTCTCGATGAGGTCCTGGTAGTGCATTACCTCGATACGGGAGTGATCGCTGTTGAATGTTCGCAGTGCGCCAGCAATCTCCTGACCTGTGAAGGGGCCGACATATTTAGGGTGCCCAATCAGGACCGTCGCGGAGGCTCGCCGGGCTTCGATCTTGAGCTTGGCCAGGATGCGATCTCGATCCTCGTCCAGGTGGCAGAGATAGTTCAAGGCTTGGCAGTAGGCTTCGTGAACTTCCGCGCCGGGGATGAGCGGCAATTCTTCGTGAATGTCACCAACCCGACTGGCATGAGCCGGACCGCGGTGCCGTCGAACGAGGCCGGGGATGTGAGCGCGCCTTGCAACCAGAAGGATATAGTTCTCTATCCTAGAAGATAGCTTGTCAGCTTACGTCACGATAGTAGCCTTTCTGTCAGGTTGGCCTAGTCGCAGTCGGGCGACTGAGGCAGGAGTGACAACTTCGCGTTATCGAAAGAGCGCATTGAAGAAAGTCAGGTATCAGATCGCGGGAGCGGTTGGCCTAGTACCCGTCGCCGTGGGGATGGCGTTGCCAGCCACCGCGCAGGCCGCGACTAACGTCAAGGCACAATCCAGCACCGGCAAGACTGTGCGACATCCCCTAGCCAAGACTGCGCATCATCCCCTCGCACATCCCATGGGCCTTATATCGGGTTGTACCACGTCTAACCGTGCAACTCTCCCAGCCATGCCAGCCCACAATCTGTTGGGTGGTCAATTCTTCTATGCCCTAACGCCGGACGTCTGTGTCGGCACCATTGAAGGCAAATTCCAATGGAATAAATCCTTCAGCAAAAGCGTAGACGGTGAATTCATCTGGTTCAACGGCGGCAACATCGGCGTGCACACTAGAGAGAGTGCGCGGAGTGTTTTTGAGGGGGTAGGCTCACATACGTTGGATTTTGGTGATCACCATGGCTTCACGCCAGCGACCTCGGGTTCCGGGTGCATTACATCTCAGTTCGCTGGGGGCAACTTTGCCTGTACGCCGGTTCCGATCTAGTTTCGCTGTAGCCTTCTAACCGTCGACCAGGCATCCGTCCGCGCTGCGATAGGCGGAAGGATGCCTGGCATTGTCACATGTAACAGACCCGACAACGATAGAAATGAGCGCGGTGTATAGTCAGACAGACGGGGTGACGAATGCGCACGGTGGGCTTCAGCGATCGTTTCCGGATCCTGTATTCGTGTTGTGTAATGGCAGGTCAGGTTCGACGTTACTTAGATTCCTGCTTGATGCGCATCCCGATCTTGCTTGTCCTCCTGAGACGAATGTTCCAATGCTGTGCGCACAGCTCGCGACCGTCTGGTCCCTGATCGAAGGCGCACCGTTGGCGGCGAACCGGGGAGACGAGCCTCCCACCATTCCGGAGGCAGCGATTGCGGGTATTCGCGCGACGATGAATATGATGCTTGGATCTTACCTAGAACGCCGCGGTAAGAAGAGATATTGTGATAAGAGTCTCGGCACGGCACGTTTTGTAGAGCTGCTCACGCGCGTGTTCCCAGACGCGCGGTTCCTATGCTTGTACAGGCATCCAATGGATGTGATCGCATCCGGGTTGGAGGCTTGCCCATGGGGGCTTAACGGGTACGGATTTGACCCGTATATCGCTACGACTCCGGGAAACGAGGTGCTTGCGCTCGCAAGGTTCTGGGCCGACCACGCTGCGGAAACACTCGCGGCAGAGGAGCGGTTCGCCGACCGGTGCATGCGGGTGCGATACGAGGACTTGGTAACACGCCCAGAGGAAACTGCAGCGGATATTTTCGGTTTCCTGGGTGTCGCTCAAGTACCGGGAATCACTGAGAACTGCTTCTCGGTGGAGCGCGAACGATTCGGCCCGGCAGATCACAAGATTTGGTATACGTCAAAGATCACCGCAGACTCGATTGGGCGGGGATGGTCTGTCCCTGCGGCGCTTATCGTCCCGTCAGTTCTTACAACCGTCAACGAACTTGTCGGCAAGCTTGGGTATCTGGCAGTGGATGGTGAGTGGGGGACGTCTGAGCCTCCCGCAGACGTTCGCGTACCGGCGGCGAGTCCCCTACCGGGCAGTCGACCGAGCGCTTCGGACGATGAAGCTAGTGTGGAACTCGTCGGCACGGCAGATGAAGGCGCGGCACGGTCTGGGAGTCTGGCAAACGCGTTGCGTGAGGGACTGGCCGAGGTCGGCCCGGAGGCTGCGCAGCGCTGGGGACCGCAGGCAAGAGAGAGGTTCGTGGCAGTTTGGGTTCCACGGAGCCCGCAACAGTCTGCTGAGCGCTGGCTAGTGGATTTGGCGTCCCGGACAGTATCGTTCGCTAGCCGGGCCGCGCAGGACGAATCCGACTGGGACGTCGTCGGGTCTGCCGATGCGTGGGAGCATGTGATCTCGGGCGTTCTTAATCTTAGCGCTGCGCTCCGTGCTTGCCAGTTGCGTTACTGCGACGGCAATGACTCCGAGCCGCTGACAGCTGACAGACGCCTGGCAGTGCTGGCCCTGTTGCTTGGGCTGGCCGACTGGTGATGGAAGGTGCCCATGAGTGAGCGGACGCACCCGTCACCCGCCGGCATCCGAGGGGCTATGGGCGCTGGCTCGATAGAAGCGTCCCGCTGGGGCCGCAACGGGCCTATTATCGTGCTGGCCTATCCGCATTCTGGAGCCGGGTTGCTGCAGGAAATGCTGGCGGAGAACCGTTCGCTGACCTGTACTTCGGGAACTGGCGTGGTTCCCCTGTGCCGCGCGGCGCTAGGGACCTGGCGCGTTGTGGACGGGAATACAGCGCCGTCGCCTCTGGCGATCAAGTCAGTGCGCGCACTGGCGGGCACGCTAATCACCGCCATTCAGGCTGGTGCGGGAAGCTCCCGGTGGTGCGAGGTAGCGAGTGCGGCGCCAGAGGCAGCAGATGATTTCCTTGAGGTGTTTCCTGAAACCGCGTTCGTATGCCTCCATCGTGGGCTGCCCGGAGTGCTAGCGGAGGGTATGGCAGCCTATCCTTGGGGGCTGGGTGGCAGCCCTTTCTGGCCATTCGCTGCGTCGTATCCGGGCAACAGCGTAGCCGCTATCGCCGCCTACTGGGCGGTGTGGACCGAGCAGTTGATCGATTTCGAAGCTCGCCATCACGCGCGATGTATCCGGGTGAGGTGCGAGGATTTGTCGGTAGACGCTGACCGCGTCGCAGACGCGGTGTTCGGATTTCTCGGCCTGGATGCTGGCGTCCCTTACGTGCCGCGTAGCCATGTTGCACGTTGCAAGGAGGGCGATGGCGCTCGCATCGCCGGAGCGCTACGCCACTTGCCTGATACGCTCCGCCAGAAGGTCAGCGAAATGAACGCGCGGCTAGGATACTCATCACCGTTCGGTGCAAGCAGCGAGAAGGTCTCTGTTCCAGCAGAAGACGAGGCGATCTGCGCTGCCGATAGTGCTGAGGTCGCCGATCGTGCTGCATCCGCCGATGGCTGGAGGGTTGCCGATGAATGATCCTGATTCCAGGCTCATCGGCGCGCGTTTGTCTACGGACGCGGCGTATGTTGACGAACAAGGCCGTTTCGCACCTCGTGAGCCCGCAGTTGATACCGACCAGAACTCGTCGTCAGGCATTGGAGACCGCATCAGGAGGGGACTGCCCGGCGTCGCGCCTAGCCGCAGGTGGGCTGGCCTGCCAGAACGGCGGTCCAGAGCGCTGGCGGTAATGCTCATAGCGGCCCTGATACTGGGCGCGGCGGCCGGCGCCGCGGCCGATAGGTTCGTTTCACCAGCTCAGATCGCGGCAAGGGCACGCCCGCCGGCTGCGTCGCTGATCACTGCTCCTGTGCGGTTCGGGGTGCTGCCTGAGCTCGTGCAGGTGCATGCGACCGCCAGCATAGGAAAGACGGTGCCGGTGGACGCACCTAGTGACCTCGCCGGCTCGCTTCCGGTCGTGACCTCGGTGGCGGTGGCAGCAGGGCGGCAGGTGACGGCCGGGAGGCTACTGGCCACAGTGGCCGAGCGCCCTATCTTCGTCTTCGCCGGAAAAATACCGGCTTTCCGCGCTATGTCGCCTGGCTTAAGCGGGCCAGATATAGCCGAACTGCAGCAGGGGCTTGCGGCGGCCGGATACGGCGCGGGCGGGGATGCCGCAGGAATCTACGGTCCGGGCACGGCGGCAGCAGTGGCAGCCCTTTACGAGGCCAACGGGGTGAGGCCGGTAACGACGCCGCAGTCTCGCCAGGCACGCGCTCTGTCACACCAAACCACGGCGGACCAGGCCGCGGTATCGACAGCAGAAGCCAAGCTAGCCGCCGATCAGCAGGCGCGAGCGCATCATGATGTGCTTGCAGCAGACCGGGCTACGCTGGCCGCCGCGAAGGCCGCTCTGGCGGTAGCGGATCGGGACCTGGGAGCGGCGCTGCGTCTGGCGGGCGCGATGGTCCCGCTGGGTGAGGTGATCTTCGTCCCGCGACTGCCCGCCAGGGTGGTTTCCGTGGCCCGGCTCGGCTCGGCAGTCGGGTCAGGCAGCAGCGCGTCGTCGGTAGCGCTGCTGGCAACCGGGCACGCCACGCTAACCGCGACAACTGACCCGGCGCAAGCCGGATCCTTGCGAGCCGGCATGACTGGTATCGCAGTGTCGGACCTGTCCGGCGCGCAGGTTGCGGTCCAGGTTTCGGCGGTGCACGGCGTGCGGGTGATCTTCGTGCCGACGCGGCGGCTTCCTGCGAGAATGGGCGGCCAGAAAGTGCTGGTGACCATCAAGGCTTCGCAGGTGAAGGCGCTGATCGTGCCGGTGGCCGCTGTGAGCACGTCGGGGTCTGGTCAGACGTTCGTCACAGTTAGCAGGCGGGGCGGGACAACCCAGGTGGCCGTACGGCTAGGGCTGGCTAGCGACGGGGAGCAGGCCGTGTCGCCGCTGCGCCGTGGGACGTTGCAGCCAGGAGGCCTGGTGGTCCTGGGGATCGGTGCTGCGGGCGGCCGATGATGAGAGCGGATCTGCGGTCCCCCCGAGGGCTTGCGTGGGAAATGGAGCTGGACCAGGCAGGGGTGACCTATCCCGGCGCTGTGCCCGTGCCAGCGCTCCGCCCGGTGTCGCTGCGGGTCTGCGCCGGAGAGACGGTCGCAGTTTGTGGTCCTTCGGGCTCGGGCAAATCCACGCTGCTGAATGTGCTTGGCATGCTGGATCGGCCGACCTGCGGCCGGTACCTAGTGCGGGGAGTAGACACGTCGCTGCTGCGCGAGTCCGAGGTTACGGCGCTGCGGGCGAGCCAGTTCGGGTTTGTCTTCCAGGCATTTCACTTGCTCGCTGATCGCAGTGCGGCGGAGAACGTGGAGATCAGCCTGCTGTACAGGGGCATGGCCAGGGCCCAGCGGCGCCAGGCCGCGGAGGAGGCGATTGAGCGCGTCGGGCTAGGGCACCGGATGGCAGCCCTGCCAGGGACCTTGTCAGGCGGAGAGCGGCAGCGCGTCGCCATCGCGAGGGCGCTGGTCCAGCGCCCTCGAGTGTTGCTATGCGACGAGCCGACCGGGAATCTGGACCGGCGCAACTCAGAGATGATCACCGGGCTGCTGGGCGGCCTCACGTTGGAGGGCCTGACCGTGATCGTGGTGACACATGACCTGCGGGTAGCGGCGGCGATGGCCCGGCGGCTGAGCATCGATGACGGTGTCGTGCGAGAGGACACGGCCCTTGCCGACCCTGCGGTGACAGGGGCCGGGTGAGGTCACGAGTGAAGCCGCAAGCAGGCTGGTGGCAGCGGGCCCGTACCGGACGCTGGCTGCTAGCTGGGATTGGGGTGCCGCGAAGCCGGATGCGGGCGATTGATGTCGGCTACGACGCCGTTCTGGCGGTATCGCGCGCTCCCTTGCGCACAGTCCTGTCATCGATGGGTACGGTGCTGGCGGTCGGCACAGCGGTTGCGACGATCGGGCTCGGCGAGTCCGCGGCCGGGGCTGTGTCGGGCACGTTCAATTCGCTGCTGGCCACAGAGGTGGTGTTCGTGAACAGTGGCTCAACTGCGCCGGTTCTGCCAGATCTGACCGAGGCGGCGGAACGGCCGCTGGAACGGCTGCACGGCGTCGCGAAGGCCGGCCTGGAATGGCGGCTTGGGGGCCAGGCAGGATCGTTTCCGGTAAGCCGGACCGCGCGGAGCACCGGGCTGGCATTGAACCTGCCCGTGACCGCTGCGTCGGCTGGCGGGCTGGCCGTAGTCGGTGCCCGCGTGCTGACAGGCAGGCTATTCGACGCGGGCATGGACCGCCGCGGAGATTCGGTTGCCTTGCTGGGAGTCGATGCGGCACGGCAACTGGGCTTCACCGGAGTCGGAGCGTCTCCAGTGCTCTTCATCGGCTCCGCGCCCTTCACAGTGATCGGGATAGTTGACCACGCGCCGGCCGATCCCGCTGTGCTGACAGGTGTGATCGTGCCCGAGTCGGCGGCAGCCACCGTGGTCGGCGCGTCAGCGGCAGCCAGCAACAGGCAGATCATCGTGCGGACGGCTCTAGGCGCGGCCCAGCTAATCGGCCGCCAGGGACCCTACGCTATCGACCCTCTGCACCCAGGCCGGGTCGCAGCTGACGTCCCTGTCGACCCCGCGCAACTGCGACAGTCAGTGAGCGGGTCGCTAACTTCACTACTGCTGGTTATCGCGTTTATCGCACTGATTGTAGGGGTCGTCGCGATCGCCAATACCACGCTGCTATCAGTGCTGCAGCGCCGCTCCGAGATCGGGCTGCGCCGCTCGGTAGGCGCCGCGCCACGCCACATCGCGGCGCTGGTGCTTTCCGAGGCCGGGCTGATCGGGATAGCTGGAGGGACGATCGGCGCCAGCGCCGGCGTGCTCGTCATCTCAGGTGTTTGCGCCGGCCGCGGTGGGCGCCGGTGCTGCCTCCTGCCCTCCTGGCGGCAGCACCCGGCATAGGCGCTGCTTCCGGTGTGATCGCCGGGATGTATCCCGCCTGGCGAGCTAGCCGGATTAGCCCGATCGAGGCCCTGCAGAGATAACACCGGCAACCGGCCAGTGCTCACAAGGAGAATTGCCATGAATGTCGCTGTTGGAACGACACGCGGGGCCCGAGCTTCCGCTGGCGCTGCGGTCAAGGTGCCGATGGCCCGCAAGACCCCGCTTGGCGCGGGGATCCTGGTGGCCGCGTTGCTGGTCGCCGCATGCTCGGCCGCGCCGCATGGCGGTGGCAGCGGACCAGTGAGTCCGCAGGTGACCACAGCGGTGACCGATTGGCTGTTCCCAGGCAGCGTCGCGCAAGCCAAGGCGGGCGTCGCATTCGACCAGACGCTTACCAACCTGCGAAGCCGGAAGTTCGAAGCCTGCTTGGCCGGCTTCGGCTTCGACGGCAAAGCGCAGCAGTTCGCTCTTGCGGCTCATTCGCCAGATTACGGCGGCATTCCAGTCGCGCCAGGCTACATCCCGCCCGGATATCTTTCTGACGGACTGGTTGACCTGCGCCTGATCAGGCACACAGGCATGCTGGTGCCGATCCGGATCGGAAATAAGCTGGCCGGATCGGGGTCAGGCATATCGCCGGCCGAGGAAGCAGCGACGTTCACTAAGTCGATTGGGTGTTCGGCCATGGTCAGCCGCCTTTACTCACCGCTTGAGGGAGGAGCGGTTAATGCAATGCAGGTCCTGTGGCTCAATGCCGTGACAAGACTTCAAGAGTCGGCAGCTGTGCAGGCAGCGAATCTGTCATTCGGCCAGTGCGTGACCGCGCACGGAGCCCCGCAAACTGCGGGAGAATCCCTTCTAGCCTTCTGGCAATGGCTAAAAGGGGCGGTCAACGGCACCGGCTACATAAGCACTGAACCGCTGACCCCACCGCAGCAGGTCCGGCACCTAGACGCCCACTGGACCCTCGTCTTCGCGCACTGCGCGACGCCCGTGGTAACCGCGATGGAACGCCGCCTGCCAGCCCTGCAGAAGTCCTTCCTCCAGTCCCACTTTCAGCAAATAAGCTCGGCCGACGAGAAGGTTGCCCACGTCCTCGCCGATCTTGAACATGCCAAGTAACTGTCCCTGGACCGCTAGCTGGTCCCCGTTTACGCGGCCCGACTGAACCCGGCGCGAAGATGGCATGCCGACAGCTGCTCGTCATGCGGGTCACGGCAGTACGACGAGGCGCGATTAGGTCCTCTGCGGCATGACATAGCCGCTATGACTTGTTTCGTGACGATTTAGTGCGTATCGGTACGGCGGTGGATTTGATCGGGGGCTGCGCGGAGGTCGGCGGGCAGGGGGTCGGCGGCGGTGATGACGTGGGATCCTTCTGAGAACGGCGCGCCCTGCGTGCGCACATCATCAACTACGAGCCCGAGCTCCGAGGTCGCTCCCGCGCCAGCTACTACCCCTTCGAGCGCGTTCTGGCCGAGGCCATTGGCGAAGACCTCGGCCAGACCGGAAACAGCCTGATCCCGCGGATAGCGGCGCTGTCAGCCGTCGCCGGCTTGCGAGAAGCTCTACGAAAGCGACGAAGCCCAGGCGCTGACGGCTCCCCCGAGCGCCGCCGAACTCCTCAAACTCGTGGACGGGGTGATTCGCTTCGTCCAAGCCGGCCTCGAAGGAAGCGAACGACCGCCGCCGGCCGCACGCGCTGTCAGGGCACGACGGTGACCGGCCACTTGCCGGCTCGCACCAGCCGCACTGCCACCGAGCCGACAAGCCGGTGCCCAGCCCTGGCAGACGCCCCGACGACAACAGCCTCAGCGCGGACCTCGCCGGCTACCCGGCGCAACTCGGAAAACGGGTCGCCGCGCCTGGCCACGAAGGTGACGACGATCCCCCGTTCCTGAGCTTGCCCTTCGACTTGACGGCGCAGGTCATCGGAAATCTCGTCGAAAGCGTCGCCTTGGGCGACGGCCGCCGCTGCACCTGCGCCGGGCATCGCGGTGGCCAGCGAGGCCACCGGCGCGACGTAGACGACGACCAGACGGGCTCGCTGCCGGCGAGCCAGCCCGGCGGCGTACGCACCAGCTCGCAGCGACGTAGGAGAACCATCGACGCCGACGAGGATCACCGTCGGGCCGTCGGACGCCAGCTCAAAAGTCCTGGCCCCGTCCAACGTCACACAAGCAGTATGAACCACTCACGGCAGTCGCGGGTCGACGTGGTGGATGTCAGGTCTCCGGGTCATGCCGTGCCGTGATTGTCATCTGGTCCTGAAGCGGGCCGGCCGTCATGCAGGCCCGCTTCAGGGCTGTGTCAGGAAAGAGGCGGGAGTTCTACTGAGGCGTTGATCACCTCGCCGGTGGTCTGGTTGACCGCGTGCACGCTCATGTCCTGGGTGCCGGGCTGGTTGAGTGTGGAGCTGTCCGCCCGGATCCCGGCGGAGGTCGCGGTCTGGCTGGTGGAGAAGAATGGCGTTCCGTCATCGGCGAACGTGACGGTCCAGACCTGGCCGGGCAAGGTGTTGATCTCGAACTCCTCACCCACGATCTGGGCGCCGACCGCGTTGTCATCGTGCATGGACTTCAGCGTCCACGAACTTCCCAGTGATCCCGTTCCGCTGGCGGTGACCGGAGGCCCGCCTGGCCGGCCGCTGCCACCGCCGCCGCCCCCGCTGGAAGCCAGGGCGGCAGGGGCGGCGGCCAGGCTTAGTGAAAGCGCGCCGACTGCGGTGAGCAGGGCAAGTGCAGAACCTTTTCGCATGATGATGGTTCCATCCCTCGAATTTCTCCGGAAGTCCGCTGTGGCGGTGCATCCGGGCTGACACAGGGAGATAGCCCAGCGCCTTACAGCGCGGCCACCGTGGCGGTGTCCCCTGCCATGTCCGCGCGGCGGCCTGCCGGGGCCATCGGAGGCCGGGTGTGCTGACGGGACCATGGCTTGCTGTAAGACGGTCTGCTATTGGTTGGCAGGAGGATTGTCGATAGCCGCCGGGGAGTAGCAATGAGATTAATGGGGTGGAGCCGCCGTGCGGGTTTCCCGGTCGCGGAATAGGGACGAGGCGGCCGGGTCAGCTGCGCCGCTGCCGGACGACGCTGACACGGGACCGGCCGGTGCCACGGAAACTAAGCGCCTGCGTCTGGTCCAGGACGACGCGTATGCCAGCTGGGAGGCCGTCTACGAGGACAACGTCGCTCGCGTTTACCGGCTGATGTTCTCCCGGGTCACCAACCAGCTGGACGCCGAGGATCTGACGTCGCAGGTGTTCATGACGGCGCTGCCGTCACTGCGGCTGACGGCGACCCGGCCGGAGGTCCGCGCTTACCTGGCGGCCACGGCACGCACCGTGCTGGCCGGGCACTGGCGCCGTACTTTCGGGCTGGAGATCACTGCCATCGACCCCGCCGATGTGGAGGCGATCCTGGCCGATCCCGAGCCGGAGCCGCCGGCGGCGGGCCGGGAGCGCGTGGAGGCCATCTTGTCGCAACTGCCCAGCCGTTACCGGGCCGTCCTGGAGCTGCGTTTCCTGCGCTCATACTCGATGCGTGAGGTGGCACACGAGCTCGGCGTCAGCGTGAGCAACGCCGGGGTCATCCAGCACCGGGCGCTGCGGCTTGCCGCCGGCATCGCCGGACAGGACACGGCCGGCGAGAGCGGGCATGTCAGGAAGGAAACCCCGTGAACCGGGTGGCCGCCTTCGTGGAGCGTGTGGTCCGGCAGCGCCGCCCCAGGCCATTCCCGCCCGATCCCGATGACGCCGCGATGATGCGGATCGCAATAGAGCTGCAGGCCGCCGGGCATCCCGCCAGCGATCCAGGCGAGAAGTTCGTCGAGCGGCTGAGAGGCGATCTCGCGGACATGCTCGGGGACCAGCGCCCGGCAGACCGGCCGGCCGAGGGCCTGCTGAGCACTCGCCGGGGCCTGATGCGCGCGGCCGGAATAGCCGCTGCCGCCGGAAGCGTCGGCGCGGCGGGCGGGTACATTGCAGCCGCCGGCGGCTCGGGAGCAGCCGTGCCCGCCGCCGGCAGCGACCACGTCCTGCGGCCGACCTCCGGCCGCTGGCAGACCATCGCCACCAGTGAGGAACTGGCAGACGGCCAGGTGCGGGCGTTCGACACGGGAACGGTCTTCGGGTTCGTGGGCCGATCAGGCGGGCGCGTCTTCGCGGTCTCAGGCGTCTGCACGCACCAGGGGTGCCGGCTCGCGCTGGACGCGCCCGTCCGCGAGCTGAAATGCCCCTGTCACAACGCCGTGTTCATGGTGACCGGGGACGTTATCTCCCACCCCCGGACAGGCCCGCTCGCCCCGCTCCCGCACCTTCCGGTGCGCGAGGCAGACGGCGCCGTCCAGATCCTCGCCGCAGTTCTCCCCTAACCCCGCACGGCCGGCGCCCGCCACGCATAGCACCTGCCGGAAGCCGTCTGCGGGACGCCGATCACGCTCAAGATCCTTGCCGCGATACTCAGCATCACTCCATGGTCAGCTGACGACGCCTGGGTCCGCCCTCTGGTCAGCATCTGCGCACCACCGGTGCGGGTGGCGCCGCGTCCAGCGAGCCACTATACTTGAATCGTTCGCTTTTTTGAATATCTCAAAAGAGAAGGACGATTCGTTCCGATGGCCACGGTATATGACGCCGTCCATGCGCTGACTGCAGCCGGACTGGCACGCCGTGTCGAGCCGGCCGGCGGCGCGGCCCGGTTCGAGGGACGCGTCGGGGACAACCACCGCGACGACGGGCACGGCTTTGCCTACCTGCGAGGCCGCTGTCATCTACAACGCCGGTGCCCCACCTGTTCGAACCCCGCAGTTCCTGGGCACCGTAATCCGCCCCTAGTCCGGAAGGATTCCCATGACCGAGAACCATGATCCAGTAGTCACCGAGGGCGCGACCCCGGAGAGCGGGGTATGTCCCGTGTCGCACGGAGGCCTGGCGCACCCCACCATGGGTGATGCCAACCGGGGCTGGTGGCCGGGCAGGCTCAACCTGAAGATCCTTGCCAAGAACCCCGCCGAGGTCAGTCCCCTCGGCCAGAAGTTCAGCTATGCAGAGGCGTTCAAGACCCTCGACCTCGCGGCAGTGAAGCGCGACATCGCGGACGTGCTGACGACCTCGCAGGACTGGTGGCCAGCTGACTTCGGCCATTACGGCCCGCTCATGATCCGGATGGCGTGGCACAGCGCGGGCACCTACCGGATCAGCGACGGCCGCGGCGGCGCTGGATCTGGCCAGCAGCGCTTCGCGCCGCTCAACAGCTGGCCGGATAACGTCAGCCTCGACAAGGCTCGCCGGCTGCTGTGGCCGGTCAAGAGGAAGTACGGCCAGAAGATCTCGTGGGCCGACCTCATCGTCCTCACCGGCAACGTCGCCCTGGAGTCGATGGGCTTGGCGACCTTCGGCTTCGGCGGCGGCCGCGCGGACGTCTGGGAGCCGGACGAGGACGTCTACTGGGGTCCCGAGACCACCTGGCTCGGCGACGAGCGCTACACGGGCGACCGGGAGCTCGATGAGCCTTTCGGCGCGGTCCAGATGGGTCTCATCTACGTTAATCCGGAGGGCCCGAACGGGAACCCGGATCCGCTTGCCGCGGCCCGGGACATCCGCGAGACGTTCCGTCGCATGGCGATGAATGACAAGGAGACGGTCGCCCTGATCGCCGGCGGTCACACGTTCGGCAAGACCCACGGCGCGGGCCCGGCGGACAACATCGGCCCCGACCCCGAGGCTGCCCCGCTCGAGCAGCAGGGCCTGGGATGGAAGAGCACCTACCGCACCGGCAAGGGCGGCGACGCCATCACCAGCGGTCTTGAGGTGACGTGGACGAGTACCCCGGTGACGTGGGACAACAACTTCCTCAAGACCTTGTACGGCTACGAGTGGGAGCCCGCCAAGAGCCCCGCGGGCGCGCACCAGTGGAAGCCGAAGGACGGCGCAGGCGCGGGCACAGTTCCCGACGCTCACGACCCGTCCAGGAGCCACGCCCCGACAATGCTGACGACCGACCTCTCGCTCCGCGCGGACCCCGTCTACGAGCAGATCTCGCGGCGCTTCCTCGACAACCCCGACGAGTTCGCTGACGCTTTCGCCAGGGCGTGGTTCAAGCTGACCCACCGCGACATGGGCCCGGTTGTACGGTACCTCGGCCCGGAGGTTCCGGCCGAGACGCTGCTATGGCAGGACCCTGTGCCCATGGTGAGGCACGAGCTCATCGACGCTGCGGACACCATCTCCCTCAAGGGCCAGATCCTCGCCTCGGACCTGCCGCCGTCCCTCTTCGTGTCCACCGCGTGGGCTGCGGCCTCGTCTTTCCGCGGCAGCGACAAGCGCGGCGGCGCCAACGGCGCGCGCATCCGGCTCGAGCCGCAGAGCGGGTGGGAGGCCAACGACCCCAGCCAGCTGGCGACAGTGCTCCGCGTCCTGGATGGGATCCGGGTGGCCTTCAACGCAGCCCAGACCGGCGGCAAGCAGGTCTCGCTCGCCGACCTGATCGTGCTCGCTGGCTGCGCAGCCGTCGAGGAGGCCGCCAAAGACTCCGGCTTCGACGTGGAGGTGCCCTTCACTCCAGGCCGCGCAGACGCGTCCCAGGAACAGACCGATGTCGAGTCGTTCGCCGCGCTCGAGCCAGCTGCGGACGGCTTCCGCAACTACCTCGGGAAGGGCAGCCAGCTGCCGGCCGAGTACCTGCTGATCGACCGGGCGAACCTGCTGACCCTGAGCGCCCCCGAGATGACGGTCCTCATCGGCGGCCTCCGCGTCCTGGGCGCGAACTACCGGCAGTCGCGCCTCGGAGTCTTCACCACGACCCCGGGGTCCTTGACCAACGACTTCTTCGTCAACCTGCTCGATATGGGCACCACGTGGAAGGCAACGTCGGCGGAGGCACGCACGTTCGAAGGCATCGACACCGCTACCGGCGAGGTCAAGTGGACCGGCAGCCGCGCCGACCTGGTCTTCGGATCAAACTCGGAGCTGCGCGCGCTCGCCGAGGTCTACGCCAGCGATGACGCAAATGAGAAATTCGTGCATGACTTCGTCGCGGCATGGGACAAGGTAATGAACCTGGACCGGTTCGACCTCCCCTGACCAATGCCGTCCAGGCCAGCCACCCGCTCGCCGCCGGAGCGCCTGTTCCCGTGGCTGATGCCGCTGGTCGCGCGTCGGTCATGCGTTCCTCGTGTCCGCTGGATCCGGCGCGTGCGCGAAGGTTCTGTGGCTGCCGGGTCGCCGTGTCGTCTGGTCAGGTGGCGGCGGTGCGGTGCGGTGCGGGAGGGGTCTTCTGCGGGCCGCTGTTCTGGGCGTGCTGCGGGGTGGTTTCCCAGGTATGGTGCCCGCAGGAGAGATTCGTCCCGCCTGGCCCGGTGCGGGAGGCAGCCTCCTGTACGTGGGGCAGGCACAGGCCGGCCTGACAGCGCGGGCACAGTGCGACGGCGGTGCGGTCCGAGCCGGATCGCGCGCAGCTCATGCAGTTCATGGTGAGTCCAGATCTCCTTTCCTTCTTTCAGTCATTCCCGCTGGCGGCCGCCGCTGCGGGGTCAGCGCAGTCCGGGCAGGTTCCCCAGTACGTCACCTCGGCTTCGGTGGCCGTGAATCCGCTGGGCAGCGCGCTGGGCGTGAGGCAGGGCGCCTCGCCGGTCGCGCAGTCGATGTCGATGGTCCGGCCGCATGCGCGGCAGATGAAATGGTGATGGTTGTCGCCGGCCCTGGCCTCAAAGCGGGCCGGGTGCCCGGGCGTCTCCAGGCAGCGGATGAGCCCAGCGGCGGTCAGCGCACCGAGGATGTCGTAGACGGCCTGGACGGACACGCTGCCCAGCCGCTCCAGCGCCGCCTGCCTGACCTGCTCGGCCGTGATGTGCCCGCCGGCATCGATGAGCGCCTCGAGCACGGCAATCCTGGGTGAGGTGACCCGCAGGCCCGCGTCGCGAAGCCGCTGCTGGTTGTCAGGACGACTCGGCACCAGGTTATCTTATCTCAACATTTGAATTAATCAATAAACCGATTCCTTCCATATGACTAACATACCGATGCGGAGATGCCTGGCCAGCGTCACGATGCGGACCCCTGAAAGGCTACCGGCGACCGCGCGTGCTGGCCCGGCTTGGCCAGCTCACGCACGGCTGGGTGCGCTACTTCCGGCGCACAACCTACGGTGACGCGCTCGCGGCCGAGGCGGTGCTCGTGGTCAGCAACAAGGCCGAACCCTGGAGCCTGGTACACGGCTTAGAGCAGCTTGACTTGCCTGAACTGCTGTCCTGTCATCGGCCGGCTACCTCGGATGCTGCCTGCTCGATGATGCCGGCTACTGCTGCTGGCTGCGACACGTAGACGGAATGGCTGGCGGCGCTCTCCACGACGGCTGAGCCTGCTCGCCCGGACATCGCGTGTTGCGCGGCCGGCGGGATCATCCGGTCTTCGGTCGTGAGCAGATACCAGCTGGGCTTGGCTCGCCAGGCGGGCGCGGTGATCGTGCCGCTGAGGGCGTCGATGCCCCACGGCACCTGCGAGTCAGCCATGAACGCGGCCTCGCTGGCGGGCACGTCGCCGGCGAACGCCTCGCGGAACTTGTCGCGGTCCAGGAACAGGAAGCCGTCGCTGGGCGGCAGGATCGGCGGTACCGGTGCGCCGGGCTCCGGGTCAGCGATCAGGGTGCCGACGGATTCTCCCTGGTCCGGCACGAATCCCGCGATGTAGACCAGGGCCGCTACAGCAGGGTCGTTGCCGGCCTCAGTGATGACTGCTCCGCCGTAGGAGTGGCCGACCAGGACGACCGGTCCGTCCTGAGCGCCGATGACCTGGCGGGCGGCGGCGGCGTCACCCGCGAGCGACAGCGTCGGGTTCTGGACGATGCTGACGTTGTAGCCATCCTGCGTCAGCAGGTCATAGACGCCACGCCAGCCGGATCCGTCGACGAATCCGCCATGAACGAGAACGATGTTCTTCGGTGCAGGACCGGCGTTCATGATGTCACCCTCCCCGAGATCAGGCACTGGACTTGCAAACTGCGACGACGCGCACCAACGTCCCTGCCCTGCACAGCGCGCGGTCAAAACGGCGGCCGGCACGACGGTGGCGTCGCTTAGCCGGGCTGGGGTCCCGGCCTGCGGCGGGTCCTGGTGGCTTGCTCGGTGAGGGTGCGCGCTGCGTGGACGGCGCTGGCGATCGCGTCGTCAGGGGCCAGGCCGCACAGGTCGGTGAGGATGAAGAGGGCCTCAGCGCTCATGACGACCGCCAGGTCGCGCTTGAGCTGCGCCAGATGTTCCTGGCCGGCGGCCTGGGCAGCGAACGGCGCCAGCGCGTGATCGATCAGGCCGAACCGATGTCCTGGCCGCTCGGCCGCGACGCTGGGCCTGGTGATGGAGCCGGCGATCATCGCCCTGACAGCGCCCTGGCAGGCGAGCACGCCGCGCAGCAGCACCTCCGTGGCATAGCCGACGCGCTCGACGGGATCGTCGGTGTGGCTGACCGGCTCGAGTGACTCGGCTGGGCTCGGCCAGATCCCCGAGTCGGCCTCGCGGAGCAGGGACACCAGGTCAGGGAAGTACCGGTAGGCGGTGGCCTCGGAGACGAGCGCCGCGCTGGCCACGGACGGCATCGTGATCTCGGCCCCGCCGCGCGCCAGCTCCCGCGCCGCCGCGACGATAGCCGCCCTGGTGCGTGCCTTCTGGTTGACGCGCCCGGCGCCGGTTCGCGGCGAGTCAGCCGGGCGATCGCCCGGCGAGTCACCGTGGTCAGTCCGTGGAGCCATTTTTTCATCGTGAGGGATCTTGGTCGCATTAGTCAAGTCAACAGTCGTAATGAGAGTTCACTTGCATTATGAGACCGGTCAGTCTTACGGTGTAACTGAGAGTGCACCCTTACGAAGGAGCGACGCAGATGGCAGCCACGACGAGCACCATGACGTGCACGGTGACAGCAGACGGCATTGGCCCAGTGCCGGTCACCATGACCGAGCGCGGTGCGGGGCGGCCGTTCCTCCTCCTGCACGGCGGGGCCGGCCCGCAGTCCGTCGACAGTTTCGCCGAGCTGCTGGCCAGTTCCGGGGCCGCGAGGGTGCTGACGCCCGTTCATCCTGGATTTGGCAGCACTCCCAGGCCCGAGGGTCTGGCCAGCATCAAGGCCCTTGCCCGCGTCTACGCGCGCCTGCTCGACGATCTCGACCTGCGCGAGGTGACGGTGGTCGGCAACTCGATCGGCGGCTGGATCGGGGCGGAGCTCGCGCTGCTCGGCAGCCCGAGGGTCAGCGAGGTCGTACTGGTCGACGCCGTCGGGCTCATGATCGACACCGCCCCGGTAGCTGACTTCTTCTCCCTCACGATGGATCAGGTGGCCGACCTCAGCTACTACCGGCCCGACGCCTTCCGGCTCGACCTGGACAGCCTGCCTGACCAGCAGAAGAAGACGATGGCGGGCAACAGGGCCGCGCTGCTCGCCTACGGCGGAACGACCATGTCCGACCCAGGGCTGCTCGGCCGCCTTCCCGCGATCACGGTGCCCGTCCTCGCGATCTGGGGCGAGGCCGACGGCATCGTCTCGCCCGAGCACGGGCGCGCCTACGCGGGCGCTATCCCGGGCGCCCAGCTCGTCGTTATCCCGCAGGCCGGGCACCTGCCTCAGCTCGAGGCGCCAGGTCAGCTGCTGGAGGCGATCTGGGGCTTCGCCGGGCGTCAGGGACCGCCGGCGAGCACAGTCACCATCGTCGGCCCGCAGGACGGCGAGGTCGTCGGAGCTAAGCCTGCGGGAAAGATCGCGCGCCTGCCAGTGCCGCTGAGCGGCCGGCCTTACCCAGGCGGCGCGCGATCTTCACCGTAGCTGCGGGCGGGCTATTTCTTGATGGTAATGACGTTGCTGTGGCTCTTGCGGTGCCCGGTGTCGCCCGCGAAGACCATCTCGAACTGCGTCGTCTTGGCGGGGGCTGCGACCGTGAAGCTGACTGAGCCGTCAGCGCCGGTGGTGCCTGAGCTGACCGCAGCCCACTTGCGGTGAGCGCCGGCCCTGCTCACCAGGGTGACGGTCTCGCTGGCAACGCCCTTTCGGTGGGACCTGAGCACGCCAGTGAGCATGTCGGCGTGGTGATGGTTGCGGGCGACAGCCTTGTTCGAGATGTGCAGCGTGGTGGCAAGCTTCGCATGACCATGGCTGCCAGGCGTCGCGGCGCTCGCGGCTCCTGCAGCGGCGAGCATTCCGCCGGCGGCAAGCACGCCTGCCGCGATGACGGGGCCGACTCGGGACAGCAGCGACGCTCGGGTTGCGCGCATGAAACTCCTTCAGGTTGTGCCTCAGATCGTGAGGCGGCTGACGAACACCTCCGAAGCGGCGCGGGCGCATGATTCGTTACTCCCGCTACGGCAGCGCGGTCCGCGCCGCCGGCCAAGGCAGGCGTCACAGTCCGCCGTGACTGCTGTGTCCGGTGCGGCCGCCTGCGGGGGCGTGACCATCCGGCTTGCCGCCGTGGCCGTTGGACTGCCCGTGAACGCCATGGCTGGCGTGGCCTTTTGCCTTGGCGTGCCCGTTCACCTTGGCCCGGTTGCCCGGCCCGCCATGCTTGCGGGTGCCGTGCCCGGCCGCCCCGTGCCCGGCCTGGCCGGCGCCAGGCTGCACGACCTTTCCGCAGTAGCGGCCGATTCTGCTTGCTCCCCCGGCCGCCTTGGCCAGCCGGGCGTGCGCGGCTGCCATCGCGCGCGGCCCGCCATGCGTTCGCGCGCGCTCGTAGGCGACGCAGAGCACGGATGCTGAGTGCCCCGTGGCCGGCGGCCGGGGAGCCGGCCTGCTGGCGGCTGGGACGCCGAAGACCTGATGAGCGAGTTCCTGAACCGGGGCCGGCAGCACGCCAGCCCAGGCCGCGGCGACGCTGCCGAGCACCGCGCTGATGGCGACGGCAGCTGTGACGAACCTGAGCCGAGCTTGCCGCCGACCTCGGCTGGGCCGGCCTCGGCTGCGGCGGGCTGCGCGGCTCGCCGGCGAGATGCCGGCGGGGGAGGCAGCACGCGCGAAAGCGGACCGCGCACTGGCCTCCCCGGCCAGCGGACCAGACCCCGCCGGGCTGGCCAGGCTAGCCAGCATGGCGACCATGGCGCGCGCCTGTCCCGGGGCGTCGGCGGGGAGCGACTGCCCGGTCAGCAGCGCGTCAAGCACCGGCTCGTCCAGCTCAGAAGCTCGCCGGCGGCGAAGAGGGAACCCAGCCATCTCATCAGCGGAAGCGTCAGGCCCGCTCATGCCGTTACACCCGCCTTGTCTACCAGGGCAGCGAGCCGCCGCAGGCCGCGGTGCGCGGCCACCCGCACCGCTCCCTGGCTCTTGCCCACCATCCTCGCGACGTCCTTGGCATCCAGGCCAGCTACCACGCGCAGCAAGATGATCTCGGCCTGGTCACGCGGCAACGCCGATAGCAACGCCACCACGGCCTGGGTGGACATTGCCTCCAGCGCCAGGTCCGCGCTATCGGGGGCAGCCAGCCGCTCAGCTGACTCGTCCTGGTCAAGCGGCACGGTGCGGCGCCGGCTACGGGCCCGGCCAGCGTCGATCGCCCTGTGCCGCGCGATCGTGAAGACCCAGGCGCGGAACGCGTTCTCATCGCCACGGAACCTGGCAAGCCCTGACACGACCTGCAGCCAGGTCTCACCGGCCACGTCGTCAGCGCCACCAGGCTCAACCACGCGAAGATATCCGAGCAGCGCCGGCTGAACCGCGCGGAACAACTGGGCGAAGGCTTCCTCATCACCATCTTGCGCCCTCGCGAGGACAGTCCCGAATACTGCGCCGATCACCGGGCAAGTATCAGCCCCGAGGTTGCCTGCCGCAGCCAGAACTGACATTCCGCCACGGAACGACACCGCCATACTCGCCTCCGGATATCCGGTACTGATTAAGCGAGCCGGGTCGCGGGATCGGCGGCGATGGCTGCTAGGGCGCTGGCGTAGCTGGAGGCGAACTCGCGCACGGCCAGCTCATCGAACAACCTGGCGTTGTAGACGATCTGGCCGGTGAGCCCGGCGCCGGCGGGCACCAGGTCGGTTTCCAGGTCCAGCCTGACCTTCGCTACCCCGAGGTCGTGCTCCGAACAGGCCAGGCCCGGCAAATCCAGCCTCGGGCTGGTGGTCTCGTCGCCGAGGGTGAGGATGGTCTGGAAGAGCGGATTCCGGTCCAGGTAGCGGGCGGGAGCGAGATGCTGGACTAGGCGTTCGAACGGCACCTCGGAGTGCGCCAGGCCGTCGATCGTGACCTCGCGCGCCTGCGCGACCAGTTCACTGAACGGAGCGCCAGGTCTCGCTCTGAGCCTCAGTGCGATGGAGTTCGCGAAGAGCCCGATCATGCCTTCAAGCTCAGGCGACGACCGGCCGGCGACCGGCGTCCCGACGACGACCTCGGAACTGCTGGAATGCTTGGCCAGCACGGCGCCGTACGCGGCGAGCAGCACCATGAACATGGTGGCATTGCTGGCCTCGGCCAGCCGTCGCAACGCGCTGGTTACCTCGGCGCTGAGGTCGAACCGCACCTGGGCTGCTGGCTGGTCTGGCCGACTTGGCTGGGCGGGCGCGAGGTTGAGCAATTCCGGAGCGCCGTCCAGGTTCACCCGCCAGTGGTCGACCTCGCGGTCGAGCAGTGCTCCGTGCCAGCGCTCTTGCTGCTGGGCCGCGTAGTCCGCGTAGCTGACGGGCAACGGCGGCAAGTCGGGTCCCTGGCCAGCCGTGACACCAGCGTAGGCCTTGGCCAGCTCCGTCAGGAGAATCCGCCGCGACCAGCCATCGAAGGCGATGTGGTGCACCACCATGGCCAGCAAGTGATCCTGCGGGGTCAAGCTGACCAGCAGCGCGCGGAAAGGCGGCTCGGCCGCCAGGTCGAATGGTGCGCCGATCGCGGCGAGCACCTGCTCGTGGCCCGCTGCAAGTGGGTCGGGCGCGTGGGACACGTCGATAGCGTCCAGAACACTTGAGTCCATCGGATCGACGGCAGGGTACGGCTCGTCGCTGACGTCGGTCAGGATGCGTGTGCGCAGCGGGTCATGCCGCCTGACCACCAGGGCAAGGGCCTCGTCGAGGTGCTCGACGCGGAGCGGGCCGCGCAGCCGGTAGGCCATCGGCACGTGGTAGCGCGGGTTCCCTGGGTCGAGCCGGTCGAGGAACCACATCCGCTGCTGGGCGGCGGAGATCCCCGCTGCGGCGCTGGCGGTCGGCATGGCCAGGGCGGGCTGGGCCTGGGCGTCGCCGGCCTGGTCAGGTTGCCGGGAGGACAGGGCCGCGGCCAGTCCGGCCACGGTGGGGTGCGCGAACAGCACGGCGAGCGGCACGTCGGCAGCGAGCTCGCGGGACAGCCGGGCGACCGCCCGCACGGCTAGCAGAGAGTGCCCGCCCAGAGAGAAGAAGCTCTCGTCAGCGCCGACCTCGGGCAGGCCGAGCACCTCGGCCCACACGCTGGCGATCACGTGCTCCAGTCTCGTATGCGGCCGGGTCCGATCGCGTCCTGCGAGTGAGGCGACCGGGTCGGGCAGCGCGTCGCGGGCGAGCTTGCCCACGGCGGTGAGCGGCAGCTTAGGCAGGCTGATCAGGTAGCCGGGAACCAGGTAGTCGGGCAGCCGCGCCCGCAGGTAGCTGTCGAGCTCGCGAGGGTCGAACGTAGCGCCGGCGGTCGGCACCACGTAGCCGGCGAGCCGACGGTCGTCGCCATTCGAAAAGGCCACCACGACCGCATCGGCTACCGACGGATGGCTAGTCAGGGCCACCTCGACCTCGCCAGGCTCGACCCGGAAGCCGCGGATCTTGAGCTGGTAGTCGATGCGACCGAGGAAGTCCAAGGAGCCGTCCGGCAGCCAGCGCCCCAGGTCGCCGGTTCGGTACAGGCGCTGCCCAGGCTCGGTCGTAAATGGATGCGGCACGAACCGCTCGGCCGTCAGCGCGGGCCGCGCGAGATAACCCCACGCGAGCTGGCCGCCGAGGTAGACCTCGCCCGCCACGCCTTCCGGAACGAGCTCACCCGCCGGGTCGAGCAGGTACACCTCGCAGTTGGTCACCGGACGTCCGATCGGCGGCCGCTCCGGCCAGGTCTCCTGGTCACCGGTCATCCGGTGGGACGTGACCACGTGAGTTTCTGACGGGCCATACTCGTTGTCCACCGCAGGCTTGCCGAGCCGACCGAGAAACGCCCTGATGCCAGCCCGCAGCCGCAACTGGTCGCCAGCCGGGGCGAACTCGATCAGCGGCGGCAGCCGGTCGCGGCCCTCCGCCGCCCGCGCCAGGTGCTCGATCACGAGCGGCGGGCAGAACAGCCGGCGTACCCCGGCGTCGGCAAGAACGGTGAGCATCCGCTCGGGGTCACGGCGGTCAGACTCGTCGAGCAGCACTACCCGCCCGCCGGTCACCCAGGTTGAGAACAGCTCGAGGAACGAGGCGTCGAAACTGATCGACGAGAACTGGGCGGTCGGAGATGTGACCTCGCTCCTGGCCGCCTGCCAGGCCAGGAGGTTCAGTAGCGGGCGCTGCGGCATGGCCACGGCCTTGGGCTGCCCGGTCGATCCCGACGTGTAGATCAGGTACGTCAGATGATCGATGCTGCCCGCCGGCGGATCCTCAGCCGCCGCGCCGGCGATCCTGGCCTGCTCGGCGTCCAGTAGCAAGCGCGGCACGGCCGTCGGGAGCCGGTCTGCCAGTGCCCGTTCGGTGAGCACCAGGACGGGATTGCTGTCGGCCAGCATGAACGAGATCCGCTCGGCCGGGAAATGCGGGTCGATCGGCAGGTACCCGGCGCCTGACTTGACGACGGCGAGCACCGCGACGACGAGGTCGATGCCGCGGGGCAGGCACAGCCCGACCGCGCGGTCAGGCGCCGCTCCGCGCTCACGCAGGACGGCGGCGAGCCGGTTAGCCGCGCTGTTGAGCTCGGAGTACGTCAGCAGGCTTTCGCCATGCTGGACCGCGATCGCCTCGGGCGTGGCCGCTGCCGTCGCCTGCAGTTGCTCGGCGAGCGACCATTCTGGCATCGGGGCGACCGGGCCGCGCCCGATCGCCAGCAGCCGGTCACGCTCCGCTGGGGACAGGATCGGTGCCCGCAGGACCGGGAGGCTGTGATCGGCGGCGACGCTGGCGAGCAGATTGCGGTAGTGCTCGGTGAAGCGCAGCATAGCCGTGTGGTCGTACCTGGCCGGCTGGTATAGCAGCAGGGCGGTGATCGGCCCGCCGTCGGGTCCGCCGTCGTCGGTCAGATGCAGGCCGATCTCGAAGGGAGTCACCTGGCTCCCAGCAGCCACGGTCTCGACGGTGAGCGATCCGAAGGCCGGCTGCGGGTCTGGCGGGAACATGTCGCACCAGGCCTGGAAGAGGGCGTTGCGCGCAGGGTCACGAGTCGGCGCCACCTCCTCTACGACGCGGTCGAACGGGACGTCCGCGTGTGCGAGCGCCGCCAGCAGCGTGTCGCGCACCTGCCGTACGAGGTCGCTGAAGGGCGGGTTGGCCGACACGTCGATGCGCAGCGGCATCGCATTGATGAAGAAGCCGATGACCCCTTCCCATCGCACCTTGGCACGGCCGGCCGACGGCACGCCCACCACGACCTCGCTCGCGCCCGAGTACCGCGCCAGCAGCACCGCGTAGCCGGCGAGCGCCAGCATGAAGAAGGTGGCGCCATGCTTGCGGGCCAGCTGGCGCAGCGGTCGTGCCACCTCGGCCGGCAGGGTGAACCGGATGGCGTCGCGGCCTTCTCCCAGTTGCGCGACTCGCAGGTCAAGAAGCTGGGGAGCGCCCGCCAGCCGCTCTCGCCAGTACCTCAGGCCGGCGGCTGCGCTGTCGTCGGCCTGGCTCGTGGCCTGTTCGAGCACGAAGTCGGCGTACTGCGGCGCGGGCGGCAGCCGTGGCGTGTGGCCGGCCGCCAGGTCGGTATAGGCCTGCGATAGCTCCCTGATGAAGATTCCGTGCGACCAGCCGTCGAAGATGATGTGGTGGATGCGAGCGAGCAGCACATGCTCGTCGCTCGCGAGGCAGTAGAGCAAGACCCGGATAGGCGGCCCGGCCGTCAGGTCGAATGGTTCGTCGGCCGCTGTCCGCCACGGCTGTTCGGCGCCGTTCCCCCGAAGGTCGACAATCTCGAGCTCTAAATTGGCCGTTTCGCTGATCAGCTGGTAAGGGACGCCGTCCTCGGCCACGAACCTGGTCCGCAGCGCGTCGTGCCGGCTGCCCACGAGCTTGAGCGCGCCGTCGAGCGCACCGCTGTGCAGCGGCCCGGTGAGCCGGAAGGCGAAGGTGGTCAGGTAGGCCGGGCTCGCTGGCGAGAGCTGATAGGCGAACCACAAGCGCCGCTGAGCGGGCGACAGCGGCAGGCGGACGGACAATCGCGCCTCCCTATCCGCAAGTTGATCTTCCCAACCAGGCTAGACACCGCGACGGCCATTTCATAGCCTTAAAAATGATGAAAATGCCCGATGAGTTGACCGGGTTTGATTCGATAGTCGCCTTAGCGGAAGCCCAGGTTGATGCCAAGCCCACCGCCCTGGCGGTGATGAGCGCTGAGCGTAGCTTGACTTACCAGGACCTCGAGCGCGAGGCGAACCGCCTCGCGTGGGCGCTGCGCGGGCACGGCGTGGGCCCGGATCAGCTGGTGGCGGTCTGTCTGCCGCGCAGCGTCACGCAGGTCGTAGTGCTGCTGGCCATCTTGAAGGCGGGCGGGGCTTACGTGCCGTTGTCGCCGGCCGATCCGCCCGCCAGGCTGGCCCGGCTGCTGGCCGAGACCAGGCCGGCGCTGCTGATCACCACTGAGCCGCCGGGACCGGATCTGGCTGTACCGGTGTGGCGTCTGGAGCAGTTGCCTGCGCTTTCCGCTCGCCAGCCTGATGAGCGGCCCGCTCCAGACCCGCACCCCGCGAATCTGGCTTATATCACCTATACCTCGGGCTCGACCGGTCAGCCGAAAGGCGTCATGGTCACGCATCGCGGTGTGGCCAATCTCGCTGACGCGCGGCAGCCGATGGCCGTCCGCTCAACCGATGTCGTCGGATTCCATTCCCCGCTGCAATTCGACGCCTCGACCTATGAGCTGTGGTGCACGCTGGCTGCGGGCGCCTGCCTGCTGGTCGCGCCGCCTGACCCGGTCGCGCTGGCGGACTACCGCGAACTAGCGAGCCAGGCGAGCGTCCTGTGCCTGACGCCCAGCCTGTTCAACCTGCTAGTGGACGAGGGCTGTCATGAGCTAGGCGGGCTGCGGCTGCTCAATGTAGGCGGGGAGGCCGTAGACCCGGGTCACGTCGACCGGCTGCCGGGCACCGCCCTGATCATGGCTTGCTACGGTCCGACCGAAGGCACGATGCTGGCGACGGCCGGTCCCGCCGCCGAGCGCACCCCCGACGGGCGGGCGCCGATCGGCAAGCCGCTGCTCGGCTGCGAGGTGTACTTGCTCGGCGACGATCTGCGGCCGACGCCGGCCGGCGAGACCGGGGAACTGTATCTAGGCGGCGCAGGCCTTGCTCGGGCGTACCTCAGCCAGCCGGCGCAGACGGCAGCGCGGTTCGTGGCCGATCCGGCCCGGCCGGGTCAGCGCGTCTACCGAACGGGGGATCTGGCGCGTCGGCTGCCCGACGGTGAACTTGAGTTCCTGGGCCGGGTGGACGACCAGATCAAGCTACGCGGGCACCGGATCGAACCGGCGGAGATCGAGCACGCGCTCCTGGCGCATCCCGACATACTCGGCGCGGCGGTTGCGGTCCGCCCGGACAGCACTGGCGCGCGCAGGCTGGCTGCCTACCTGGTCCTGGTCCCAGGCGGAGATCGGGCCAGGCAAATCGGCGAGTGGCTGGCGCAGCGGCTGCCCGAATACCTCGTGCCCACTTACTTCATCACGCTCGACTCGCTGCCGCTGAATTCGAACGGCAAGCTCGACCGGCTGGCCCTGCCCGACCTGCCAGCAGCCGGGCACGCCGACGGCGGCGGCTTGCCCGAATCGCCGACCGAGCAACTGGTGGCGCAGGTCTGGTCGGTCGCGTGCGAACGCGAGGAGGTCAGGCTCGACGACCACTTCATCGACATCGGCGGTGACTCGCTGCGCGCCTTGCAGATCGTGGCCGAACTCGCCGGTCACGGGCATCAAGTAGCGCTCGCCGACCTATTCCAGCACGGCACCGTCCGCGAGCTCGCCGCCTACCTGGACTCCTGACCGGTGGTCGGACGCGGCGACGCAGGTCAGCAAGTCGGCGAACTCGAGGGAGTCGTGCTCGTGGCCGGCTAGATTCCAGCCGCTGGCGGCGAGCAGGCTCCGGTACTCGTCCATGGTGCGTTCCCGGCCGCCGAGCAGGACCAGCATCCACAGATCGATCGCGATGGCGGGATGATTGCCGGTTTCTGGCAGGACCTGTTCGGCAATGACGAGCTCGCGGCACGCTGGCACGGTGGCTCGGATCTGGCCGAGCAGCGCGTGCGCCGCGTCGTCGGGCAGATTGTGCAGGATGTTGGCCAGCAGGTACACGTCGGCTGCTGGCAGGGCATCGCGGGTGAAGTCGGCCGGGAGGAAGCTGATCCTGGCCTCGGTCTCGGCTGGCCATCGCTGCGAGCGCGCGTCGTCGATGGCCTCTTGCCGGTCGATGAGCAGGCCGGTTGCCTCTGGCTGGGCGCGCAGCACGACGCGGAGGTGATGACCCAGGCCGCCCCCCAGATCGGCGATCACCTCGCCGGGCCGCCACTGGTGCGAGGCCAGCAGGGCGCCGAAGGCCGCCGAGGACCGGCTGCAGCAGGCACGCTGGAAGCGGCGGCGGTCATCGCCGCGAAGGCGCTCGTAATAGCTGGTGCCGCCGCGCAGGCTCAGCGCCGGCGCGCCCGCGCGGAGCGATGGCACCAGATCAGCGAACGCCAGGTATTCGAGCTGCTGGCAGAACTCGTCGCGCAGCGACTGCTCGTGATCAGCGCGCAGCCGCTCGCCGAGGCTGGTGCACGCGTACCGGCCCCGGTCGTCGCGGGCGAAGACCCCGGCCGCGACCAGCACTCGCATCAGCCGCCGCAGCGAGTCCTCCGGCAGGCCGGTCCTGGCCGCCAGCTCGCCGGCTGTCAGCGCGTCGGCGCCGAGGGCGTCGGCGATGCCCAGCTCGCACGCGGCGTAGAGCGCGCGAGACGTCGTGAAGTCATAGATCATGCGCAGCAGCCGCGCGGGAGCGTCGGACATGGCCGGTCAGCTTTCCCGCGCTGTGAGCCGCTGCACCGCTTCGGCGAACCGGCCAAGCTGCGGTTCGTCGAAGATCAGTGCCAGCGGTATGCCGCCGCCCAGGGATTCTCGGACCCTCGTCACGATCTGGATGGCCATGAGCGAATGGCCGCCGACGGTGAAGAAGTCGGAGTCGCCGCTGAGGTTCTCGGTGCCGAGCACCTCACACCAGATCGCCCGAACCCGGTCGAAGACGCTCGACCTAGGCGCGGGCGGCTCGGCGGTGATCATGGTCGCCAGCGCGGCCCGGTTCGGCTTGCCGCCGGCCAGCAGCGGCATCGTCTCTACGGCGATCCAGCGTTCAGGGAGCATGTGAGCAGGCAGCCGCTGGCCGAGCGTCCGGTTGATCACCTCGGTGCTGAGCTGGTCGCCCGTTTCGGCGAAGCCGATCAGCCTCGGCACGGGGCGGTTCTTGTCAAGTACGACCGCCCGGCGGGCGCCCGCTAGGGCCTCAGCCGCGGCCGACTCCACTTCTTCCAGCTCGATCCGGTGCCCGAGCAGCTTGACCTGGTTGTCCGCGCGTCCGAGGAAGCAAAGCTGGCCGTCCGGCCGCCAGAAGCCGAGGTCGCCGGTCAGGTAGCAGCGTCCGGCGACCCCGGCCACGGACGTGAAGCGTCGCGCCGTCTCCACGGACTCGTCGAGGTATCCCAGCGCGACCCCCGCGCCGCCGATCGCGATCTCGCCGACGAGGCTGGCCGGCAGCGGCGCGCGGGCCTGGTCGACCACGTAGATGTCGGTGCCGGCCAGCGGGCGGCCGATGGGCACCTCGCCGACGTCGGCCGATGCCAGGCGGAAGCACGTCGAGGTGATGGTGGCTTCGGTGACGCCATAGGCGTTCACCAGCTCCGCAGCGCCGAAGACGTCCCGCACCTGCCTGGCGAGTTCGGCGCTGATCCTTTCGCCGCCGAGCACCAGCAGCCGGACCGCGAGCTGTGACCAGCTGGCGAGCGCGGCTTTCAGGTCTGGCAGGACGGCGGCGACGAAGCTCGTCGGCAAGTTCGCGACGGTGACGGCGCGCATGCCAAGCAGCGCAACCAGGTCGGCGCCGGTCAGCAGCTCGGCGGCGGCTATCACCAGTGCGCCGCCCGCGAGCAGCGTCGGCAGCGTCTCTTCGAGAAACACGTCGAAGGATGGCTGGGCGAACTGAAGCACCCGGTCAGCGCCGTCCAGGCGGTATTGTCTCCCGGCCGCCGCCGCGTGGGCCGCCAGCGACGACCGGCTGACCGCGACGGACTTGGGCAGCCCGGTCGAACCTGACGTGTGGAGGATGTAGGCGACGTCGTCGTCCGGTTGAGGTCCGCCGGCGAGCGGTCGCACTGCGGCGCCGGCCGTGATCACGTCGCCTTCGGTGATGACCGCGTCCGGTCGCAGCCGGTCGAGCAGGAGCTGACGCCGGCCCGTCGGGTCCGCTGGTGACAACGGGCAGAACGTGGCGCCGAGCCGCAAGCAGGCGAGCAGCGCCACGACCGCGCCGGCCGAGCGCGGCAGCGCGACAGCGACCCGGCCCCCGGCCTTGACCCCGGCGACGCTCAGCCGGTCAGCGAGCTGCTCGGTGCCGGCGACCAGCTCGCGATAGCTGGTGACGTGCGGACCGGCGATGAGGGCGGGGGCGTCGGCCCGCTGTGCGGCGACCGACGCGAACGAGCCGAAGAGATCATCGCTGGCGTACGCAGCCGACGGCCCGATCCCGATCGTCGCGGCGGGCGGCTCGGCCGCGTCAGTCATGGGCAGTTCCCCTATGGGACTCTCCGGGGCGGCCGCGTAGGAGCCGAGCAGCCGCGCGTAGCGGTCCGCCATCAGCTCGATGAACTGCTGGTCGTACCGGTCGGTGTCGTAGTCCCAGATCAGCAGCATGCCGGCCGGACCAGTGCGCGGGACGCCAATCGTCAGGCGGTCATCGGCCACCACGACCACGTCGATGTCCAGCCGGGACGTGCCGAAGGTGAGCGCACCGGTCACCTCGGCTCGCAGGCCGCCAAGGTCGAGTTCTGGCATGCTCGCGTCCTGGCTGCTGAACATCAGCTGGAAGAGCGGGTTGTCCAGGCCCGCGGCACTCATTCCGGCCGCTCTGGTGATGTCCTGGATGGGCGCGGCCGCGTCTTCCAGCGCGCCGAGCAGAGCTTTCATCACCGAGCCCACGTAGTCGGCGGCCGGCTGGCCAGGGTCGCCCGGCAGCCGGATAGGCAGCGCGTTGACGAACATGCCGACGGTCCCGGCGAACGCTGGCGGCCGGTTTCCGACCGCGGTCCCGATCACCAGCTCTGGCTGCTCGTTGTGACGCCTGGCAAGCTCGGCGAACAAGGCGAAGAGCACGCTGAACGTGGTGTGCCGGTGGCGGCTGGCCGCCAGGCGCACCCGGTCTGCCAGGGCAGGCGCCAGGCGCTGACGGTGTTGCGCGCCCGCGAACCGCTTGCGCCCCGCTGGGCGGCGGGCTCTCGGCGCGGCCGAGCCGGACGGCGCGTCCGTCAGCCGTTCGGTCCAGCGGGCCACCGCCCGATCGCGCGCCGCCAGCGCCTGCGGTCCCCGCTGCCAGGCCACGAACTCCTCGTACAGCGGGGCTTCGGGCAAGCTGATCGGCTCGCCTCGCAGCGCCGCCTGGTAGGCGGTGAAGAGATCACGCAGCACGATGGCCCAGGACTGCCCGTCGTGGACGAGATGGTGCTCGGTATGCAGCAGCCGACGCCGGTCAGGGCCGCACCTGACCAGCGTCCACCGCACTAGCGGCGGCCGGGTCAGGTCGAAGAGCGTGGTTCCGTGCTCCCGGAGTATCGCCTGCCAGCGAGGCCCTGACAGCTCCGGCGATTCAGCGAAGCGGATCGGCGTCGCCACAGTGGCGGCGGTGACCTGCTGGTCAGTGCCTGGCACGAGCGCCGTCCTGAACATGGGATGCCGGTCGATGACGGCTGCCAGCGCGATGGTGAGGGCGGTCTCGTCCAGCGGCCCGGTCAGGTCCAGCTGCGCCGTGAAGTGGTAGGCGATCCCGTCTGGCTGCACCTGCTCGTGCAGCCACACCACCTGCTGCTGTGCGGAGAGTGGGAACATGCGGCTCCTGGTGTCAGCCCAGGCCCAGGGCGTGGGCGATGATGACTTTCTGGATCTCAGAGGTGCCCTCGACGATGGACATGGCCCGGACGTACCGGTAAAGCCACTCCAGCGGGTGCCCGCGCACCCAGCCGGCCGCACCGAATACCTGCAGCGCCCGGTCGACGACGGCGATCGCGGTCTCGGTGGCGGCGAGCTTGGCCATCGCCGCGTCTTCCATGGCAAGCATCCCGGCATCTGCCCTGCCGGCGGCCGCGTAGCACAGCATCCTCGCCGATTCGACGGCCATGGCGCTGGTCACCAGGTGCGCCTGAACGTGCTGAAAGCTGCCGATCGGCTGACCGAAGGCATGTCGCTGGCGCGCGTAGTCGAGCGCGAGCCGCAGAGCGTACTCCGCGATTCCGTTGCACAATGCGGCGACCATGAGCCGCCCTCGTGACAGCGCGAGAATCCCGGCGAGCCGGCCGCCAGCGCCGAGCCGCCCGATCGGCCCGACCTTGACGTCGTCGAGCACGACTTCGAAGACGGGCTCGCCCGACATGCCAGTGAATCGCTGTCCCAGGACGAGGCCGGGGGTGCCTCGTTCGACGACGAAAGCGGAGACCGCGCCTTCTTCCTCACCCGTGCGAGCGATAACGAGAGTCAGGTCGGCCTCGTCGGCACCGGAGACGAACATCTTCCTGCCGCGAATCACCCAGCCGTCGCCGTCCGGCGCGGCCGTGGTGCGCAGGCCGGACGCGTCCGAGCCCGCTTCGGGCTCGGTCATCGCCAGGCACCGCGTCAGCTCACCGGTGACGAGCGGGCGCAGGTACCTCTCCTTCTGTTCCAAAGTTCCGGAGAGCAGCAGCGGGCTGGGGCCTTCCGCGCCGGCGAGCGCCCAGGGAGCCAGCACGCACCCGGACCGCTGCGCGGTCTCGCGGAGCAAGACCGCCGCAGCCAGCGGCAGGTCGTCACCCCCGCAGTCAGCGGGGTAGTCACCAGCGTAGAAGCCGAGTTGCGCCGACCGGCGACGTACGTGCGCACGCACGTCGGCGGGCACTGGATCGCCGGGGCCGCCGCAGGTCTGGCGCGCGAGTGGTGCTAGCTCGGTGTCGATGAACGCGGCGAAGCTGTCGGCGACAGCCGCGTGCTCGGCGCGCTGGAAGGTGCCGGCCAGGTCGGGCCATCCTAACCGCGGCGACGTCATAGCAAACCTCGGTCGCGCAGGTCGTCTAGATAGCGGCCGACCAGGTCAGGGCCGACTTGCGGAGGGCCAAGCGCAGCGCCGATCGCCGCCAGCGCCCGTGAGCAGTCCGGCGCTGGCGGTTGCTCAGGCAGGTCGGGGCCGACGTCGATCAAGCTGGCCAGGGCGGTGCCAGCCAGCCGGCTAGCCGCTCGCCACTCCTGGTCGGTGCCGGCGCGCAGCGGGTGCCCCTGACCGCGCAGGTGCTCCCACACCCAGTCGAGCGGCACCTGGCAGTACGGCACGTGGTACACCCCGGCCTCGCAGCTGGCCAGCACCGCGATAGCGCGGGCGGCATAGTCGGCCGGCGTCCAGTGGCCGGTCCGGTCGCGGGGGTGAACACCTGCCCTCAGCGTGCCCTGGATGTATTCCACGAGCACGTCGCGCTCGAGATAACGGCCAGCGCTGTCGCCGGTGATCGTGCTGGTGCGGTAGACGGACGCGGCCAGCCCACGCTTGACCGCCTGGCCGACGAGCAGCTCAGCCGCCAGTCTGGCCTCGACGAATCCGAACGCAGCTGGATCGCGGGCCGTCGGCTCCGGCCACGCCTCGACACACAGATTCGCCGCCTCGTCCACGGGCGCGACCGTGATGATCGACAGGTGGTGGAACCGCACCCCGCGCCCGTACGCCGCCAGCTTGAGCAGCTCGCGGGTTCCCTGCACGTTGACGGCGGCGAGATCGGCATAGGACTTGAGCAGGTGGTCGTCGGTGGCGAAGTGGAAGATCGCGTCTAGATGGCCGGCGAGGTCGGCGAAGCTCGCTGGCTGAAGGCCGAGCCAAAGGCAGCCCAGGCGGGCTGGCAGTGGCTTGATCCGGCTCGCGTAGGCCGGGTCCCACCGGTCGCATTCGCCGAGCCGACGCCGGATCAGGTCGTATCCCGTTGCGAAGTCGGGCGCGGCCACCAGGGCGTGCACCGTCGCGGTGGTGCGTTCGAGCAGCTCAGCAAGCACATAGCCGCCGAGCGCCGAGGCGGACCCGGTGATGAGCAGGCCCCCGCCGTACCCGGCGTGCGGGCCGCGGAACTCCAGCGAGCTGTCAAGCTCTGGCACCTGGCCGCGGGCCAGCGACGGCGCTGTCGGCGTCACCGCTGCCGCCAGCCTTGCCCGTCTTGCCCGTCTTGCCCGTCTTGCCCGCAGTCCTGGCGGTCGGCGATGGCGCTGGCCAGTTCCTCGATGGTCTGGTGGTCAAAGATCTCGCGCACCTCGCAGCTGATGCCGGCGCGATCCAGCCTGGACACGACCTGCAGCCAGGTCAGCGAGTCGCCGCCGATCGTGAAGAAATTGTCCCTGATGCCGACGGCGGCCAGACCGAGTGCTCGCTCCCAGACGGCGCACAAGGTGCGTTCGAGCTCAGTGCGCGGCGGCACCAGCCGAACGCGATCAAGGAGTGCTGGCGGGTCCGGCAGGCGGCTGCGGTCCACCTTTCCGCTCGCGGTGCGCGGTACTTCAGGGATGAATACCAGCCGGCCTGGCACCATCGGAGCAGGCAGCACCGCCCGCAGGTGCTCGTGCAGCGCGTCCGCGATCTCGCGCCGCCGAGCGGCGCGTAGCGGGTCATTGGCCAGGGCGGCGCTGTCGAGCATCGCGGCGGCGGGCTCAGGGCTGGCGAGGTCGGATCGGGCCGGGTCGGGCATCACCGTCACGTCAAGCAGGCCGAGGCCGGAGGGGCGGATCGCGGCCGCGTAGCCGGCGGCAGCCGCCGCGTCCCAGATGTCGTCGGGATGGACGCCGCCTCCGGGCAGGTCCGCGTCACCGCCGAGCCTGGTGGCCAGGGCCAGGTCGGCGGCGACCCTCGCGTCGGGAACGCCCGCGATCATCGTGCCGGTCCCGGCGAGCCCGCCGATGAGCGAGCTCAGAGTCGCGAGGTCGAGCCGCGAGCCGTCCCGCACCGCGAGGCCGGCGGTCGCAGCGGCCGGCAGCGGCCCGCGCCACAGCGTCACGTCGTACCTGAACCGGTTCATCTCCGTGTCCGCGCGCCCCCGCTTGACCTGGACGTCCACCGCTGCGGCGCCAGGCAGCCTTGCGGCCAGCGCGTGGAAGTAGCGCGGGTCCACGCACAGTTCGCCGTCGGTCTCGGCGCGCTCGCCCGCCGCGTCCAGCGGCGAGCTGGTTCTTGCCGCGAGCACGGACAGGTGGAACAGCTGGAGCGAGGCTAGGTTGCGCACGTCGCCGATGAACACGCGGCCGCCGGGTGCCAGTCGTTCCCAGGCGACTGCCAGGACGCGCTCCAGGTAGGCGATGCTGGGGAAGTACTGGCTGACCGAGTTGAGTATGACCAGATCTGCGTGGGTGCCGGCCAGCGCGGCGGCATCGTCGGCGGGCGCAAGCCGCAGGCTCACGCCTGGCGCCGCGACATGCGTGCGCACGTAGTCGAGCGCACGGGGAGAGATGTCGGTGCCGACGTAGCTTCGCACCCGCCCGGCCAGTCTGAGCAAGATCATGCCGGTGCCGCAGCCGATCTCGACGACCTCGTCCGCCGGGCTCGCGAGCAGGCGGTCCACGGTCGCGTCGCGCCATTCGCGCATCTGGTCGTCGGGGAATGGCGCCATGGTGTAGCTGCTGAGCCAGCCACCTGTGTGCAGCGCCGGATCAGCTCCGGCCGGCAGCTCGTTGAAGAATTCGGCGTCATGGACGGCGCGCCACTGCCCGACCCGCTCGGCGTCCCTTTCCTGCTCGGCCTCGCTGGCCCGCACGTAGCCGACCAGCTGCGCAGCGCCAGTCTGGTCGGGGCGGGTGGCCGCAACAAACTCGGCGACCCCTGGCACGGCGGCAGCGGCGCTTTCTACCTCGCCGAGCTCGATCCGGTACCCGCGCACCTTGACTTGGTCGTCGTTGCGTCCGATGAATTCCAGCGCGCCGGCCGGCAGCTGCCTGACCCGGTCGCCGGTCCGGTACAACCGGGTGCCTGCCGGGCCGAAGGGGTCGGCCACGAACCGGGCGGCTGTGACGCCGGGCTGGTCGAGATAGCCGAGCGCCACGCCGGGCCCGCCCACGTAGAGTTCGCCAGGCACGCCGTCGGGCACCGGCTCAAGCCGTTCGTCGAGCACGTGCAGACGGGCATGGGGCATCGCCGTCCCGATGGGGATACTGCGGCAGTGCCGGGAGTCGGCCGGGTAACCGCCCGTGTCGTAGCAGGCCGATGAGACTGCCGTCTCGGTGGTGCCGTACGCGTTAAGCAGCCGTATGCCGCGTCCAGGCCCGTCCTGCCAGGCCCGGACCAGCCCTGGATCGAGCCGATCGCTGCCCGTGACCACCAGGCGGACCGCATCCGGCGCCTGCTCACCTGCCTCGCTGAGTTCTTGGACCCACGCGTGCCATCGCGGTGCGGCGAGGTTCAGCACTGTCACGCCATGCTCACGAGCGAGCGCGCTGAGCGGAGCGAGGGCGCTGGGCGCGAGCGCGACCCCGGCACCCGCGTACCAGGCGCCGAAGAGCTCCTCCACCGACACGTCCACCGCTAGTGCGTGGACCTGGGCGACCACGTCCGCCTGGCCGAGCTGGTACGTCTGCGTGACTGCGGCGGCCAAGGCGAGCGCCGCCCGATGCGGCACGAGCACCGGCTTCGGCAGCCCGGTGCTACCCGAGGTGAACATGACGTACGCCGGGCTGTCGGGACTCACCGTCACTGGCCGAGCGGCCCCGCCGCTGCTCGCCCCGCCAACGGCGAGGCAGCCGGCCGCGTCGAGGACGGTGCCGCAGGCGGCAGCGGCGGCACCATGGGTGCGCTGGTCACAGATGACCGCGCGGCAGCCCGCGATCCTGACGTACTCGCTGACGCGCGCCTGCGGCGCCCCCGGGTCGATCGGCACGTAGGCCGCGCCGAGCATCAGCACCGCAAGCACGGCGACCGGCGCCTCGAGCGCGGGTTCGAGCAGCACGCCGACCCGGTCGCCAGGCCGCACGCCAGCGGCGGTCAGCGCGTCGCTAAGCCTGGCCGCGCAGTCGCTGAGCGCGCTGAACGTCAGCGTTCCCGCGCGGTGCCGGACCGCGATCGCCTCGGGCGCGCGCTCAGCCCAGCCAGCCACGATCCCGGCGAGGCCGTCCTGCTGCCAGGGCGACGACCAGTTCTGCTCGCCGCCCAGGCGCGGCGCCCCGCGCGGCGCGCGGGCAGCCGGTCCGGATGAGCGACGGCATCCTTTAGCAGCGCGACGTAGTCGTCGAGCTGGTCGCGGATAGTTCGCGCTGAGAACAGCTCGACACTGAATTCGCATTGCACCCGGAATGCCTCGCCCGCGTCGAAGACATCGCAGGACAAGTCGAATTGCGCCGTGTGCCACTCACTCGGCAGCAAGTCGACGCTGAGGCCCTCGAACCGCGCGCCCGCGTCCGGCGCGGGCAGGTGCTGGAACGCGACGTCGTAGTACGGGTTGCTGTTGCCCGCCCGCGCCGGGGCCAGCTCTTCGACCAGCAGGGAGAACGGGACGTCAGTGTGGGAAAGCAGGTCAAGAACCGGCTCGCGGTGCCGTTCGACCGCCTCGCGGAACGTGCGCACCCCTCCGAGGTCGACCCGCAACGGAAGCGTGTTCGTGAAGAACCCGATCAGCTCGTGGCTGCTCGGGTCGGCCCGGCCGGCGAGCGGTATTCCGAGCACCAGGTCGTCCTGCCCCGACCAGCGGGCAAGCAGCAGCGTGAAACCGGCCAGCAGCACGGTAAAGGTAGAGACGCCCAGATCACCAGCTAGCCGGCGGATCGCCAGGCCGGTGTCGCGGTCGATGTCGGCCGCCATCGCCGCGCCGGCGAAGCCGCGCCGTCGCGGCCTGACCAGGTCAGTCGGCAGTTCTAGGCGAGGCGCGCGCGCTAGCGCCTGCCGCCAGTGCGGCAGCGCGTCAGCCAGGGCGCTGTCGGCGTTCGCGGCGGCGATTGCCGAGATCTCGCCGAACGACGGCCGCGCCGCCGGGACGTAGGTCTCGCCGCCGATCAGGGCCGAGTATTCGGCGGCGAGCTCGCCGAGCAGCACCCCGCATGACCACGCGTCGAACACGATGTGATGGATCGCGAGCAGCAGCGCGTGCCGCTCAGGTGCGAGGCGCACGAGTCTGCCCGCAGCGGCGGCTGCGCGGTCAGGTCGAACGGGCGCCCGGCGAGATCTTCGAGCCGCGACCGCACGGCGGCGAGCGCGACGTGAGCAGGCTGGCCGGACAAGTCGGATAACGGAAGCTGGTCGTCTTCAGCCGGGACGAAGACCTGGTACGGCCGTCCGTCCAAGGTCACGAACCGAGCCCGCAGCGCCTCATGGCGTCGCACGCAGTCGGCGAGCGCGGCACCTATCGCGCTGATGTCGAGCGGCCCGGTGAACCGAAGGCCAAGGCCGACCACATAAAAGGAACTGTGCGGATGGAAGTTCTCGAGGAACCAGAGCGAGCGCTGGGCCGGGTTGAGCGGATGGATCGCGGCGAGGATGTCGTCGGACTCTCGGATGTCGGTCACGCCGACCGCCCCCCATCGCCGTTGCCGAGCAGCCCGCGCAGGGCGGCGATCTCGTCCTCGCTGGCTGCGGCCAGGTCGCGTGCCCCCTCATCGGCCCGGGCCGCTCGGACGGTCTCGTCGGCCTGGACCGCCCGCCTGTCGGCGACGGGCGTTGCCGGGAAGCTCAGCCAGTCGGCTAGCTCCTGCGGCGTAGGGTGCTCCATGACCTCGCGGAGCGACACCTGCCTGCCGAGCACGCGCTCAAGCCGCGCCGCCACCCGCACCGCCATCAGCGAGTGCCCGCCGAGGGCGAAAACGTTGTCGTCAGGCCCGATCTCGCACCCCAGGCACTCCTGCCAGGTGCCGAGCACCAACTCGGCCCGCATCGCGGCCGTCGGCACGACGGCGGCAGGGCGGCTGGCCCGGCTCAGTGCGGCGATGTCGACTTTCCCCTGGGCCGTAACCGGAAACTTGTCCACGATCGCGAAAATCGACGGGATCATGGCCCCTGGCAGCCGCTTGCTCAGGAATTCCCGCAATGCGTCGTCGGAAGGGCGGTGGCCGGGCTGAACGGTGAGGTAGGCGGCGAGTACGGCATCGCCGGCCGGGCCTGCGGGCCCAACCACCGCGTCTCGCACCGCGGGGTGCCCGACCAGCGCGGCCGCGACTTCGGCTGGCTCGATCCGCACCCCCCGGATCTTGACCTGCTGATCGGCCCGCCCGAGAAACTCGACGCCGCCATCGGCGCGTCGCCTGACCAGGTCGCCAGTCCGGTACATGCGCTGCCCTGCCTGGCCCGGGTCGGCGACGAACCGCTCAGCCGTCAGTCCTGGCCTAGCGAGGTATCCGTGGGCGAGCCCGGCGCCGCTTACGTACAGTTCGCCCGGCTCTCCGGGCGCCACCTGGCGTAACCCGTCATCCAGGATTTGCATCCTCCGGCCTGGCAGCGGGTCGCCCAGCGGTACCGAGCCTGCCGGGGGCTCGGTCATAACCGCGAACGAGGTGAAGGTAGTTGCCTCGGTAGGTCCGTAGCAGGCGACGAGCCTCAGGTCAGGAAAGCGGGCCGCCACCGATCGCACGTGCTCGGGCGAGATCACGTCGCCGCCAGTCAATAGGTACGACAGCCCTGCGAAGCAGTCCGGTCGCTCGTCGGCGAGCACCCTGAACAGCCCGGAGGTGAGGAACATCACTGTGACCCCGTGCCAGGCTGATCAGATCGTGCAGTTCCCCGGCGCCCGTGGCCGAACGCGGCGCGACGGCCACCGTGCCGCCGTTGCATAACGGGCCCCAGATCTCGAAGGTGGACGCATCGAAATGAAGCGGTGCCAGCGCGAGCACGACCGTGCCGGGGCCGAGCGGCGCGTACGGCGCCTGCCAGACCAACGTCGTGACGCCCTTGTGCGGCACGACGATCGCCTTGGGCGCGCCGGTAGTGCCGGAGGTGAACATGACGTAGCACGGTCGCTCGCCGCCAAGTGCGCCCGCGCGGCCGGCACTGGCCGTGAGACCGGCCGAAGGATCGGCAGCAGGCACGGGAGGCGGCAAGAACACCTGCGCCAGGCGCAGCCCGAGCCTGGCTGTGCCGTCGGTGAGCAGCAGCTTGATGTCGAGGTCAGCCAACGCCGCCCGGGTGCGCGCGGGAGGATCGGCCGGGTCAATCGGAATGTAGGCCGCCCCGGCTCGTAACACGCCTAGCATCGCCGCCACATACCCGGCCGAGCGCGATGTGCCGAGCGCGACCAGGTCTCCAGGGCGGACGCCGCGTTCGGCTAAGATCCCAGCGACCCGGTCCGCGGCCGCGAGAAGCGCGCCGTAGCTCAGCGCGATGGAGTCATCTCGCACCGCGACCCGATCCGTGAACCGGGCGGCGGCCCGAGCGACAAGCTCGGCCACTGAGACCGTCTCTACACACGCCGGGAAGTGCGGGACTGAGGCGGACCTGACACCTGGTAAGGATCGACTCACGTAAACATCCCACTTTCGATGGCGCTAGCGCCACATTACGTGACAGTGACCTCCGCTGCTAGCCGGCGTCCATCGCGTCCGCTAGGCTATTCGGCCGCATGTCGGTCCATGACGCCTCGACATAATCCAGGGCGCCAGCCCTGTCACCTGGCCCGAAGACGACTCGCCAGCCCTGCGGAACGTCGGCGAACACTGGCCACAGCGAGTGCTGATTCTCCTCGTTAACCAGCACGAGAAACTGTCCTGACTCGTCATCGAAAGGATTAGCGGTCGTCATGACTCCTGCCTCCGCGTTACTGGTTACGATATATTGAATAGCTCTCGGTATAGTGGAACAGATCCGAAATTCGTGCCATGGTGAGTCGATACGAATCGTCCACTCAAAGTGGACGTTGCTGTTCTTATGGTCATGTCGAGTTCATAGTCAGGATGGATGCCGTCGTCGCTGATCGTCCGGCTGAGACGCACTTGCACAGTGTCCCCGGCATGGACCCTTACTGGACTGCTGAATGCCGGCAGGTACGCCGGCGCCCAATTGGTGCGCTGATTCAGCATGTCTATCGGCGCCGGGTCGTCAGGATGGCAAGTCAGCCGGACCCAGAGCAAGGCACCGTCGACGTAGCCGTTGCGGACTACCGGTAGGATGGCCTCTTCCGAGCCGTTAATGGTGATACCGTCATTGAAGTAGAGGGATTCAACCGGTCCGGCCCCGGTTACCAGGGCGTCCGCACGAACGTTCGCGATCGTCAGCCGGACATCAAATGGGCGCCCGACAAAAGCAAAAATACGCTTGAGATAGATCGCAGAGTCGATCGAGAAACCGAGCTGCGGAATGATGTCGCGAATAGCGACCGCACCGGCCATAGTGATGCAGTTGTCGGGCACGAATACCGCGCCTGGCTGAGTGAGCCTGGCGCGGGCGTCGGCCAGTGCGACCGCCGCGCCTTCCGCGCCGCCAATACATCCGATTAGCTCCGAAACGCAGACCTCGGCTCGACTGCGGGGCTCGTAATCGGTGGATAAAGAATTGACAAGGTTAATCCGGTCGCGCCACGGCGACTTAGCTAGCGTCTGGGCCGCCAGCTTAGCTGTCGACTCCATGCTTTCTAGCGCGGTGACCTCGACGGCGCCGCTCTCGGCGGCGGCGATCGCCCAGTTGAGGTCTCGTCCGGTCCCGATATCCAGCACCGTGCGGCTACCGCATGTTCTGGCTATCGCGGCGTGATACGCAGCGTTTCTTACCTTGTCCATCGTCATGAACTGATACAACATCGAGTCATAACATGGGTACTCACCGACGGACGGCCACAATTCCGGGCCTGCGCCCCAGCCGGGCGCCATCTCGACGAGGGCGCTCACGTCCCACTCGGGGAGTTGGTACTGGCTGATCATGACGATCCTCCCGGCCGTCAACTCCAGTCGGTCTCGTCCGCGTCGCCTGACCCGGCCATGGGGACCGCCCGGTAAGTAATTCTAGTACTCCAGTCGTAAATCGTGATCTCGGGCGGCTGGGATCCGCTGCCTGCTAGTGGGAGGAGGCGTAGGTGATCAGCGAGGAAGCTTTCAGGCGGGCACCAGCGGCGTTGTAGCAGACGACGTCCCTGACCGTAACCCCGGCGGCTCCGGAGGCGGTGGCCCAGACCGAAAGCAGGTTGCAGAATCCCGCGCCGATCTTGAACGGGGTCACCAGGACGGTATTGGCGAAGAGGCCGACCCTCGGGAAGTGGACGAGGCTGAAACCGGCGCTATTTTTTACCGTATTGACTGCGGCCTGGGAGTTGAAGTTCACCGGAGCGGGCAGCGGCACATAGGGCCCGGGGTTAGTCGGCTGAACGTTGAACGTGTAGGCGAACGCCTTGGGCCGGCCGCCGTAGATTGCCCGGCCTAGCTGGTAGCTCAGCGTCCAGCCGGTATTGAGCCGCGTCGTGCCGCCGCCGAAACAGCGAACGAGGAATCGCTGCCCGCCGGTGCCGGGGCCGGAGCCCCAGCCCGCGAGCTCGCATCTGGCCGGGCCAGCTCGGTCCACTGCCGTCACCTGGACGTTGCCTCCGCCGGTCGCCGGGCCGAGACCGTGCAGCCTGACCAGCCATTCACCGGTCGTGCGAGGAGCTACGGTGTTCGTGCCGCCGGCCGAGTTGAAGGTGCCCACGACCCCGCGCGCAGGCTGGAAATGCACGTACCCGTAAGCGCTGCCGGCCGGGAACGGGGCCTTGCTGCTTGTGGTGTACAGCACGGTGAACGGGGCGAAGACCGGCACGCCGCCGGCCTTGTAGCACCGCACAGTCACGATCTCGTTCAGCCCGGACGGCGCCCATTTCTCGGCCTGGCACCAGACAGCGGCCGGACCGGCCGACGGGCTTATGGCCGTCACGTGGACGACGCCATTCCTGGAGGCCAGCCTCGGGAAGATGACGAGCACCCGGCCGGTGATCCCTGGATCCGTGATCACGTGCAGGGGCGACGGCCAGCTTCCGGCCTGATGGCTCAGGTCAGGCACGCCAGCCACGGCCGGCTTGCTGACCAGGGCGAAGCCCCACTTGTTGGGGACGTTGGCCTGAGCGATGCCCGCCGTCGCGGTCGCAAGCCCCGCAGCCAGGCCGATGGCGCTGGCTGCGGCTGCCAGCCTTGGAATAAAGCCGCGATGAGAGCGGACACGATGGGTCAGGCTGGGAGACGTACTCATGGACGCCCTCTCTGGGCCGAGATCGCGAAATGGCCCCGGTGCTTGCTCACACGTGAGGCGCTCGTGCATTCTTGCGCTGGGATCAGGCTAAACGGCCAGATCGGATCGCGCACTACCAGAAGGGCATCGCATCGCAGTGCCTGCCTTTCGGATCGTGGCTGACAATGGACCCGTGCGACCGCGTCACTCGATGCCACCGGTGCCGGTGCAGCGGCTTAGGCCTGCAGGAACTCGGGAATGGCCGGCTGGTCGCGCGATGCCCGCAAGCAGCGTGGGCTGACCCAGGATTCTTCTAGTCCGGCCATCTACGTCCCCGCCCCGGATCAGCGTCTCCGCCCGCAACAACACCACCCGGGCGCTTCGGGCTGCCGGAAATCGAGAGCAGTACCTGCGTCATGCAGACTCACCCTCCCGCGTTTCCGCAGGCAGGAGGGCTGACACCGACCTCACCAGGTGGCTCCCGCGATAGGACTCGAACCTATAACCTGCCGGTTAACAGAAGGTCTGTCGCGACCCTGGGAGCACCCGGGATGCCAGCCGCCAATACCCGTCCAGCCTGCATAAATGCTGGTCATGGGTAACGGCACTATTTTAGCGGCTGTGCCGCCGTGTGCCAGGTAATGCCGTTCTGTACGTGGGGAATCTGTGGGGATTGTCACCGGACGCCGCGGGCCTGTGGGGATTCTGTGGGGAACTAGACGCGACCGGAGGCCCGCGATGCGCCAGCCGACTGGTACTGTGGCCAGCCTTCAAGCGCACGGCCGTTCCCTCAGCCAACGTCGGCTGAAGTCTCCCTCGCGCTGGCCTTGGGCGGCCGCGCCGGCACCCGGCTGACCGGCAGGCTGTCATGCTCGGTGAGCCGGTCCACGCTGCTGCGGCTCATCCGCGCCGCACCGGACCCGCCGGACGGAACTCCGCTGATATGTGGACGACTTCGCGCTGCGCAAGGGACATGTCTATGGCACCGTGCTGATCGACATTTAGGGCCGCCGGCCGGTGGACATTCTCCCCGAGCGCTCCGCGGAGTCGTTCCGAACCTGGCTGGAAGCTCACCCCGGCGTAGAGGTGATCTGCCGAGACCCGGGCGGCTGCTACCGAAGGCGCCGCTGAAGGAGTTCCGCTGGCCGTCCGTCCAGGTCGCCGACCGGTGGCACAACCCCGCGGGCGCGGTTGAACGCGCCGCCGCTCGCCACCGTTGCTGCCTGCAAGAGCCACCATCAGAACCCGGCTCGGTGGCCGCAGTGCCCTAGGCCGTGCCCAGCCCGGAGCGGCCTAGCGCTCACCGTTCCGTAAGCTTGCCGGTATGGAGCCAGTGAAAGGGCTCACCGGGCACGTGTTCATTTCCTATGCCCGGCCGGACGCGCGGAGCGCCGACGAGCTGCGACGAGTTTTCGAAGCTGCCGGAGTTCGGGTCTGGCGCGATAGCGCGGATCTGCGGCCTGGCGAGGACCGGCGCGCGAGGATACGGCAGGTCATTACAGCCGATGCCCTGGTCTTCATCGCCTGCTTCAGCTGCCAGAGCGTGGCCCGCGCGACTAGCTATCAGTACGAGGAGATCCGCCTGGCGGTCGATGAGCTGCGGCGGCGGCGGCCCGGCGAGCCGTGGCTGATTCCTGTGCGGTTCGATGATTGCGCCATCCCCGATTTCGATATCGGCGGCGGCAGGACGCTGGCGTCACTCCAGCGCGCCGATCTGTTTGGCGATCATCGCAGCGAGACCATGACGCGCTTGCTCGCCGCAGTGCCGCGAACGCTTCGGGTGGCTGACAGCAGCGGCCCGCCTTTGACCGCCGCTCCGGCCGTACCTCCCGCAGCAGACATATGGCGTGACGCCGCCATGGGTTTCTCCTCGGTCCTGTTCAGGCTGTACCCGGCTGAATATCATTCGCTGTGCATTCGCCTGGCAGGCGGTGATCCGCGGTCTCCTGCCACAATGCTCGCCCTATCGCCCCCGGACCGGTCCGCCAGGGTCTTGCGCTCGGTACCGCCAGACAAAGCCGCAGCGATACTCGGCAACATGGGCGAACAGCAAGCCGCCGTTATCCTCGCGCTCATCCCGGAACGCCAAAGGCAGGCAATCGTCTCAGCAGCGGCAAATCGCGCCACCGCAAAGGCAATGAACCGATCAGGAGCATAATCACGCTGACGCACAATAGTGCGACCGCAGTCAGTTCCGCCACCGGCGCACAGGAGGTCCGGCGCGCATGCGCCGCGTGCCCAACTGACGCTGTCCTGCCCCGGCCAGGTAAAATGCGCGTCCGGGCCGGCCAGTCAACCAGCCTGCTGGCTGAGTGCCGGGCCAGCCGCCTCCTGCGCGGGACAGGCACCCGCATCGGGCTGGCTGTTGGTTGACAGATCCGGCTCTGTCGACGGCGCGCAGAGGTTGGGCCAAGGCAGGAGCCGCAAGCTCAGCAGTCCTGATCACGACCATTCTTGAAGCCTGCTCGGTCATGGCGCGCTTACGTCTCCGGGTCCGTGACATGACTATCGTGGTCGGGCTGACAGCAGGCGGCGCTAACCTGCATCCGTGACGGATCGGCTGCCCGGATCGTTGTCCGCTCCTCCCTATGCGTGCCCGCCATCATGACCCTAAGCGCGACCTCGAAACCAACCCGATATCGAGAGCGATCTCTAGGGAGTCATGACCGCCGGTAGCCTGCTGACGCATGAACTCGACGATTTAGCGCTGCTGCAGGCCCGCGCGAACTTCCTCGCGTAGAGCATCCAAGGCGCCGACGGCGAGAACGGCGATGTGCCGCCATGCGTAACCCCAGGTAGGTGGAGGGAAGGGCAGGCCGATCTCGCTGTCCGTGGCCGTGAGAAAGTCCCCGTGTGTGGCCGGGTCAGGGTCCCCGCTGGTGGCCGGTTAAAAGTCTCCGTCCCTCGTTCGTCGTGTCGTCCCGGAGGTTAGGGCCCGGGCGGTGACGGTGGCGGTGTCGAGCCAGTCACTGCACCGCCCGGGGAGCTTCCATTGAAGTCTGCGAGGGAACGGATGGACATCATTTCGGCCTACCGCGAAGTAGGCACTTACCGTGGTGCTGCTGTGATCAGCGGCACCACGCACAAGACCGTGAAGCGGGTGATTGCCCGGCATGAGGCCGGCGCGGCGGCGGCGCGGGTGCCTCGGGCACGTAACTATGACGTGGTCGCGGGGCTGGTGGCTGAGCGGGTGAAGGCCAGCTCGGGGCGGATCTCGGCGAAGCGGCTCCTGCCGGTGGCGCAGGCCGCCGGCTACGCGGGGTCGGCGCGGAACTTCCGGCGGCTGGTGGCGGAGTGCAAGCAGGAATGGCGGGCTGAGCATCACCGGGGGCGGCGTCCGGCCGTGTGGTCGCCGGGTGAGCACCTGGTGATCGACTGGGGCGCGGAGGCCGGGCTGCACGTGTTCTGCGCGGTGCTGGCGTGGTCGCGGGTCCGGTTCGTACGGTTCGCCGGTGATGAGCGGTCGGCCACGACGCTGGCGATGCTGGCGGAGTGCTTCGAGGTCCTGGGCGGGGTGCCGGGCAAGGTACTCGCGGACCGGATGGGCTGCCTGAAAGGCGGCGTGGTCGCGAACGTCGTGGTGCCGACTGCCGAGTACGTGCGCTTCGCCGGCCATTACGGGTTCCGGCCTGATTTCTGCGAGGCCGCGGACCCGGAGTCGAAAGGGATCGTGGAGAACCTGGTCGGCTATGCCAAAGCCGACCTGATGGTGCCGCAGGCGCCGTTCGGTGACCTGAGCGCGGCGAACGCCGCAGCCCGGGCGTGGTGCGCTGAGGTTAACGGCGCGGTGCACAGCGAGATCTGCGCGGTCCCGGCCGAGCGGATGCTGACCGAGCGGGAGCTGCTCGCTCCCTTGCCGTCGCTGCGGGCCAGCATCGGCAAGATGACCGCCCGCAAGGTCGACAGGCTCTCGTGCGTGCGGTTCGGGTCGGCCCGCTACTCCGTGCCCGTCCGGCTGATCGGCGCCGAGGTCAGGGTCCGGGCCGATGACGGCCGGCTGCTGGTCATCATGTCCGGGACCGGAGAGATCGTGGCCGAGCACATGCTGGTCGCTCCCGGTGAGGCATCAGTCCGCGATGAGCATTACGGCGGGCCGCGGCCTGCGCCCCGCCGGGCGGTCCGGCCGAAGACGGCGGCTGAGAAGGAGTTCTGCGCGCTCGGCCCGGTCGCCGAGGCGTTCATCACCGGCGCCGCCGCAGCCGGCAGCACCCGCCTCGGTACCGACCTGGCCGAGCTGAACACGCTGCGCGCGGCCCACGGCGACCAGGACTTCCTCGCCGCGCTGGACCGGGCGGTCGCGTTCTGCCGGTGGCGGCCCGCCGACGTCCGGTCGATCCTGGCCGCCGGCGTCGGAGTGCCCGAACCCCGGACCCCGGCCGGTGACGCGCTGATCCTGGACCTGCCCGCCGTGCCGGTCCGGCCACTGGCCGACTACGCCATCGGCTCGCTGTCATGACCGCCGCCGCGCCGCCGCTGGCCCCCGACATCGCCGCCGGGCTGCGGCGGCTCAAGCTGTCCACTATCCGGCAGCTCGCCCCCGAGCTGCTCATCACCGCGAAGACCCAGCGGTGGGCACCCGAGGAACTGCTGCGGACCCTTATCGACGCCGAGATCACCGCCCGCGAGGCATCCAGTGCCCGGACCCGGATGAAAACAGCGGCGTTCCCGGTGATCAAGACCCTGGACGAGCTGGACCGCGCAGCGTGCTCGATCCCCGGCCCGACCCTGGACTATCTCGCCTCGCTGGAATGGATCACCGCCCGGGAGAATCTGTGCCTGGTCGGGCCGGCCGGCACGGGCAAGAGCCATGTCCTGGTCGCGCTCGGCGTCGCGGCTGTCCAGGCCGGTCATAAGGTCCGGTACTTCACCGCCGCCGACCTGACCGAGGCCCTCTACCGGGGCCTGGCCGACAACTCCGCCGGCCGCATCATCGAGAACCTGCTCCGCAACGACCTGATCCTGGTCGATGAAATCGGGTTCGCCCCGCTCGACGACACCGGAGCCCAGATGCTGTTCCGGTTCGTTTCCGCTGCCTACGAACGCCGCTCCCTGGGTATCGCGAGCCACTGGCCCTTCGAGTCCTGGGGCCGGTTCCTGCCCGAGCACACCACCGCCGTCAGCCTTCTGGACCGGCTCCTCCACCACGCCAGCGTCGTCGTCACATCCGGCGACTCACACCGCATGCGACAAGCCCGAGCACGAGGAGGAACCACCCTGAAACACAAATAACAACCCCGAGGGATGGGGACTTCTAACTGGCCACCAGCGGGGACCGGAACTTGGCCGTTGACATCTCGCGGAAGGTCATCACGGCCTTGTGGCGGGCGTCGGCGTGCTGCGCGCTGACCCGGATGTGCCGGAGCCTGATGAGCACATTTATTGCGTCGCTGGCGCGTACGGCCGCCTCCGGAGCGAGCGTCTGGATGAGGTAGTCCCTAATCTTCTCCAGCGCTCCGCCACGAGGAGGAGCGGTCTGGCCGGGTTCGGTTAGCTGGGCGAGGATGTCGGCGAGCGCGCTCATGAGCGAGTTGAATTCCGCCTCGCTGCTGCATGCGAGCGTCAGGCGGGCGATGCTGGCCGGGTCTAGGTTGGAGAAGAGGCGAGAGCCGGTATTGGCTTTCCAGACTGCGTCGAAGTACCCGATCGCGTATGGGATGTCCAGCGGACTCGGCGAGGGCGGCGCCGCAGGCGGCTCTGGTGGCGACACCTGCTCCGCTATGCAGTCGAGATAGTCATCGACGGACGTGACGTCTCGATAGGCGCGCAGCACGGCTGGGACGCGGACAGTCCAGTCCTCGATGTCGGGCTTCGGTTGCTGCGCAAGGTCGAGGAACGGCTCGTGGCTAAGCAGGCGGCGTATCTTCCGCAGCGTCATATCGAGTGGCGTGAGCGTCCCGCCGAAGAGAGGAACGGACAGTCGCGATGTTATTTCGCCACTGCCGACGGTGGCCTCAACTACCTCGCTTGGCGAGGGCACCAGCTGGCGCTGAGCTTGGATCATGGACCGGTTCGTCTCAAGGAATGCCAGGAGCAGCGGTTCTGTGGCGGGACGCAGGTGCCAGAGCCCAGCGACGGTGAGCGTGACATGATCCTTGGGACGCGGTGACGCCAGGTAAGAGTCTCCCCTCCAGGTCAGGCCGTACCCCATCGACATGGGACCCGCGTCACCTGTAACGGGCAGGGACGCCAGGACATCAGCGGCATCGGTTCCGTGCCGGCTGTCAAGCGTCAGGTCAACGTACTGCCACACCGGCCATCCGCGGTCCTGGCTGAATGGCTCGTATATCACGCGGAGAAGTTCTATCTGCTCATCGCTGAGCGGTCCGCGAAGCAAATCCGTCACGCCCCGAAGCTAACCAGCCACGTCCCTGTCGCGCCTGCCGACCTCCTGGCGACCAGCGGTCGCATGCTGCCCGGAGCGGCAGGCAGGTTACCGGTGAACCTCCCCCGTGAAGCGGAGCAGGTTCGGGGCGTTCGGGCCCAACCATCCGGATACATTGATGAAATGGGCCAACCTCGCTGCTTGGATGGAGCGGCGGGAGACCCAGCAGCAACCATGGATCAGCTCGCCGCTCTGCTGCCCGCCCCAGGAGCGAGTTCTCGGACATGAGCATCCGGACACGTTGACCACCCGCGCTAACTTGACCTACTGGTCGGTCAAAGCCGACCTAAATGCACGTAGAACAATGGCAATATTTTGCACGAGTCAACGCACTCACCCCGCCCCGCCATACGGCCGATCCGCCCGAAATCGTAACACTTATCCTGAACTGGCAGCGGGTGCCGCTTACTGACCCTCACGGCAGCGCTAGACCTATAGCCAGCCCCGCTGGGCAGCCTTGAGGCCGGCCTCGAACCGGCTTGCCGCGTCTAGGAGCTCCATCAGGGCTGCCATCTGACGGCGAACAGTTCGGGACGAGACCCCCAGCCGCCGTCCGGCAGCCTCGTCGGTCAGCCCGCTGGACAACAGCCTGAGTAGCTCTTTGTCCATGGCGTTCAGACCTGTCTGCGCGTCTGTCGCCATGTTCGCGCCGAGTGGCACTGCGGTGCTCCACGCCTGCTCGAACACTGAGATCATGGACACGACTAAGCCGGGCTCGCTGGTGCAGAGCGCACCAATCCTGCTGTTGGCAGGGTCGATCGGAACCAGGGCGATCTTGCGATCGAAGATCAGCATGCGTGGCGGCAGCACCGGCGCGGTGCGGACTTCGCCGCCGAGCTCGGTGAGCCACAGCGCGTAGGCATAGGTCGCCCGATCATTGCGGGCACTGTCCTGATACAACGTCAGCACGTTGACGCCGCGTTCAAGCGCGTCCCGATCGAGAGGTTGCGAGGCCTCCAGGCTGGCCGGGGACTGGGCGCCGCCCGGCATCACAGACAGGCACTCGCTGTCCAGCTCGGCGGCGAGCATCTCAAGTTCGGAGTGGATCGCATCCAGGCCGACCAGCCGGCGTGTGCCGCCGATGCTGACATCTGGCCGCAGCTGTGCGTACTCCGATACCAACTCGGCTACCTGGGCCTTGGTGGCAATCAGCTCACGCTGACGGCGGGCGAGATCCTCCTCTTGCCGCTTCAGCAGCGTCTCAAGGCCGACCTGCGGCGGCACAGGCCGCAACTGCCCAGGCTGGTCGCGCGACTCCCGAAGCAGCGCGTATCTCACCAGCTCATCAAGGCTAGACCGGACTTCATGCTCGCGGAGCCGCAGGCTCTCACACAAGTCGTCGATGCCGCAGCTCGGCTCTGCCAGGATCGTTCGATAGATCGCCTCGGCAGCGGGGGTTAGCCCTAATTCCTGCAACATGTGAAACCGTCACGCACTACGCGGAACGCCTCGTTATATGAGTTTCTGGCCCAGACGCCTAGCCGTCGCAAGAGTCCAGGCGGTCTGGGCGGGCGGTCGGCTCGGCTGCGTTCTGACCGCCTCCACCGCTCGGCACGTCCCGCAGTGGCTGCGGCGTCCTAATGCGGCCAGTCCTATTGGGTCCATAGGCAAAACCTTCCTTGCGTGCGCGAGCGTAGCCAAGATATCAGACATGAGGCCGCCCCAACAGAGGCAATAGCCCGGCAGTATATGGCCATAACGGCAGGGATCATCAACAGCACGGGAAATGAGAGACCGCCATGCCTAAAATCGACCGCATTCGCATAGCAGCTGCTACCGCTATTACCGTTCTCGCATTCACTACTCCAGCCGCGAACTGCCTAATCGCCGCTCCCGCCCCGCACCACCACAGCCGCGCGATCGCGTCCGCTTCGGGCAGCGCCACCCACCGCATCGGCTGGGCCGGCGTGCTCGCCTCGACCACGGCCGATACCGGAACGCCGCCGAATGGCATCGGCTGGGACTGACCGCCATGCAGATCGTCCGGCTAGTACTCACCGTTCCGCCTGAATGTCCGGCTGTCCCGAAAGACGCGGAGTTAATCCAAGATCTGCTGTGGAGTCACATCTCGGTGGATGCGGGAGTCGCTCACATCACCACGACCGCTCTTGCCGATCGCATCGAAGTGACCATATTCCTGAACTCGGGCACGGCGAATCCGGCCAGGCGCGTCATGACCCTGCTTAAGTCAATTCCTCGAAATTCGACCACACTCGGTTATTGGCCCGATGAGACCCTGCTCCCCGAGGTGAGAAACAATGCCTGAGACTGCTGCAATTCCTGCCCCTGGCATCTTCACCGCAGTCGCGCTGACCACTGGCCGGCTCAGCGATGTCGAGGAGATCAATAAGCTGCTCAGCGACGGCGTGCTTGTTCTGCTGACGCCGGTTACGCAGACCGCCGCCACACCGCAGCGCGGCGACTCGTCGCTCATGGCCGCGGCCGAGGTCGTCCGGGTCGGTCAACTCGAGATCAACTTGGTCGACCACGTCGTTCGCTGGCAGGGAAACGGCCTGGACCTGTCAGAGCGGGAGATCGCCATCCTTGCCTGCCTCGGCCGGGATATCGGGCGCGCCTACTCGTTCGCTGAGCTGTTCAAACGCGCCTGGGGCAATTCCTGCCATATCGACACCTTGGTCATTCACAGCGCCATTCAGCGGATCCGGCGCAAGCTGGCCGACTCGAGAGTGCCGCTGACTATCGAATCTGTGCGAGGATACGGCTTCCGCATTGCCTCGGGTCGCCGGGTTGTCGCCGCCAGCGCGACCCTCACTGGTTCCACGTGACGTCGGCCGCAACGCGAAACCCGCACGGATAGAGCGGGCTGGGGAAGCTGCCGTGCCGGCGACGGGTCCGTGCCAGGTCGCCGTAGCGGGCGAAGCTGCCACCCCTGGTGACCCGATATTCGCCCAGCACCTGGACCAGATGGTCATCCACGAGCTCACCGCCCGGATATGGCCGGTAGGAATCGGCGACGTATTCCTCGACGTTTCCAGCCATGTCCCAGATCCCGAAGGGTGAACGCCCCGCCGGATAGATCCCGACCGGAGTGGTGGTATGGATGCCTGACTCACGAGTATTGGCCAGCTCAGGATCGAACTGGTCACCCCACGGGTATTCCGGGCCGTCCGGCCCTTTCGCCGCGTATTCCCATTCCGATTCGGTCGGCAGCCGGAAAGGCAGTCCCGTGCTACCGCGAAGCCAGGCCACATAGGAGTCGGCGTCATCCGCGCTCAGGCCAGCCACGGGGTGATTGGAGCGGTCCCACGGATACGCTCCGAGATACCACGTGGATGGCCTGACCGGGTAATCGGCCGCGACCAGGAATTCCTTGTACTGCAGGTTGGTCACCGGGTAAGCACCGATGCGGAAGTCGCCGATCACCACCTGGTGCACCGGTGCCTCTTTGCGGATCCAGTCCGCTTCGATGCCGACGTGCCGCCATGCCATGCTCACATCGGCGACGCGTTCGGCGGGCAGGCCTATATCGATCGTACCGCCTGGGATGAAGACGAGTTCGGGTACGGCGGGCACTCTCGGATCGCCCAGGATGCCGAGCAGGCTGGCGGCCGCGAGCCTGCTATGGAACGGGACATTCCGATCCGAGGTTGCGCGCGCGAGCGCCTGCCGATCCAGGTCACTGCGAATCGCCTCATGCAGGCGCTGATCGGCGTCGAACAGCGCCGCGTGCTCGGCGAAGTGCGCGGACATGTGCAGAGTGTTCACTTACGCCTCCGCCGCAGCCGGGAGCCGCAGGCCGCGAAGCAGCGCTTGATGGCCGCCGATCTCGGCCTTGGCCCGCAGGTAACCCTCGTTATTCGGGTTCACGTAGGTCCTGGTCGGCTTCACTGAGGTCACCCGGATGCCGTAGCGCTGAAGCTGCCGCAGCTTGTCGGGATTATTCGTGATCAGGCAGATCTCGTCGATCTGCATGGCCAGCAACATCTGCGCGGCCACCAGGTAGTCTCGTTCGTCCGGGCCGCGGCCCAGCATCCGGTTCGCCTCGAAGGTGTCGACCTGGCGATCTTGGATAAGATACGCGTCAAGCTTGTTGTACAGGCCGATGCCGCGACCCTCCTGACGCAGGTACAGCAGCACGCCGCCGTGGGCCGAGAGCATGCCGAGCGCTTCCTCCAACTGCGGACCGCAGTCGCAGCGGAGCGAGCCGAACAGGTCGCCGGTTAGGCATTCGCTGTGCAGGCGGACCATGGGCGAACGCTTGAGCGGGCGGAACACGCACCCGAGATGCTCCCGATCGTCGGCTAGCCCGTTGAAGGTGACAAGTTCCGCCAGCCGACCGTCGGCGCGGTGTAGCGGCACGGGAACTCTCGACCGCACTGACGCCATTTGCTCGCCCTTCATGACTGGTCTCTGGCGTTGCTCATCGCTTCGGCAACAGACATGTTCGCGATCACGTGAACGCGGTCGCCTAGCAGCTTGACAATGGCGATCCGGCCGTCCCAGGAGGCGACGGCGGCGGTGACGGCGTCGAGCCTGCAGATACAGGAGACCGCCTGGCCGAACTCCGCGACTACCGCGCCCGACGTGATCGCCGAGGCTGATGACCGTGGTGAGACGGGCCATGCGTAGAGCCCGAAGTCGTAGGACCCGGCGAGTACGACCGGAGCCTGCGCGGTCCCGAGCAAGCCAACGCACTTCACTGACTCGTCCGGACCGAGGAGGGTGCTGCTGGCTTCGAGCTGCCACCGTCCGGCTTCATCCTGTGTGACCCAGCCGACCTTGGCCGTATGGTCGCGTGACGCGCTGGCCACGACCACGCCATCGAGGGTGACCACTGAGTTGACCAGGTTGCCGTGCTCCCAAAGCGGAGACCGCTGGGTCAGGTCACCGACGGCTACTACCCTGTCGGTGGCGCACGAGACGAAGGAGCGCTGGCCGAATCGTGACATCGCCTTGATGGATCCGCTGTGCGGCTGGCTGCGGTGCAGCACGCTCAGCGTCGCGGGGTCAAGCGCCACCATCTCGCCGTCGTAGGTGCCGCAGATGATCACCTCGGCCACACCGAGGATCGAAGGCACTGGCGAGCCGAGGTTCTGGCTAACCGCGCGCCGGGGTCCGACCCGGAGCACGCAACCTGAGTACGTGCCGGCGAAGACGTCACCGGCGCTGGAACCCAGCGACAGCACTGGTCCGTCCGCTACCTGCCTGGTGCGCCAGGCGGGGACACCTGCGCGAGCCCGGCCCTGGTCGATGGCTAGCAAGGCGCCGGAGTCGCAGCCGACGTACAGTTCGCTGCTCGCGATCGTCATCGCGTTGGGCCCATGGGTCGGCGTGCTGGGCTCGCTGATGACCGTCCCGCTGAGGTCGAACAGGTGCGGCCTGGACCAGAACGAGCCGACAGCCACCGCGCTGGGCGCCGCGCTCACCGAGCGCGGCCACATCCGGTCGTCGCTGACGCGCCTGCGAACTGTGCCGTTGACACCGAGGAAATGCACCGTGCCGTCGTACGCGCCGATCACGAGCAGGTCGTCATCGGCCGACCAGGCGACGCTGCGAGCCGCTGACGAGGATACGGGCACGGAAATCACGGTCGACAGTTCCTGATCCAGGATGTCGACTGTGCCGTCGTCCCTGGCCAGGGCAAGCAAACCGCCCCCGTACGACCAGGCACAGCCCTCGATCGACGACTTATATCGTCGCTCGCGCACGCCATTGTCGCCGTCTGGGCTGAAGATAGCGACCTTGCCGTCCTCTCCCACCGTCGCGACCATTCCGGTGCTGCTGGCCGCGACCATCATGCAATGTGCGGTGTGGCTGACGGGTACGCCGAGGAACCGGCCAGTGAGCCCGTTCCACATGCTCGCGCCGCCGTCTTCTGAGACGCACACTAAGCGTTCGCCATCGGGCAGCCAGGCGACCGAATTGATGTCATCGGTATGGCGGGCCATAGCGCAGGCAACTTCTGCCTGCCCAGCCAGGTCGATGCGCCAGGTAAGTACGGTCTTGTCGGCCGAGGCCGTGGCGAGCAGGTCGGGCCGGAACGGGTGCCAGGCCGAGCCGTTGACCAGTCGCCTGTGGTGCAGGCGGACGAGCGGCCGGAGCTCGTGCGGCCTTGTCGAGTCCCAGACGATCACCGAGCCGTCGTATGAGGAGGTGGCGAGGCGGGCACCGTCTGGGCTGAAGCCAACGTGAGTGATGGGCGCGCCGTGGTCACCTGGTGCCGTTGGCATCGTCAGGACACGCATGATGACTCCTTATCGAGGGCTAAATCCGGGTGGGAACTTGCCGCGGCTTCGCTGGCAGCTACTGGGCTATCGGCGGCGTCCCACCAAGCCCAGTGACGCAGCACGAAAACGACCGAGGTCAGCGCGAGCGCGGCCAGCACCACGAACGTGAGCTGGACGCCGGCCAGCCGGACGAGCAGTGGGATCATCAGAGGGCCAGCTACAAGCGGAACCCCGTGGATCAGCCGCGAAATGCCGGCGGTGCGGCCGAGAGCCGCCACCGGAAGAAACTTGACGAGCAGCATGTCCGATGCCGCGGCCACCGCGCTGTCTAGCGCGAAGAACAGAGCCAGCGCGACCACGAACGCGCCGAGCACCGGGAGCGCCATCATCAGCAGGCAACCGGTCGTGCCGACGGTGCCGATCGCGAGTACCGGCCGGAGCCTGAACTTCGTCCGTTCGGATACCGCCAGTGAACCCGCCAGGGCTCCCACGCTGACTGCGGTGAAAACTCCGCCGACGGCACCGGCCGCCAGATGCCACTGACCTCGCAGGTAATAGATCGCGAGCGTGGTCAGGCCAGCAGAGGCTGCGAAGTCCAAAGGCAGCACGGCCAGCGTGAACCGCAGGACTTGCGGGGACCGCCTGATCACGACCCACCCCTGCACGATGTCGCGCCAGATCCGGAGTCTCGCATCGCCTGCGTCTCCTGCGGCGGGCCGCTCAGCCGGGGGGTGCACGCCGGCCATCCAGACCGCGATCGGGGCACAGAAGGTAGCCAGGTTGACCCATAGCAGTCCGAGGTAGCCTAGCCAGCCGACGCTGACGCCCAAGATCATCGGGCCCAGGATCGTCGAGCTTACGTACAAGCTGGACAAAGTGCCACGGGCGCGGACCGGGCCTTCTGGAAACATCGCCGGGACGCCTGCCATCCAGCCCTGCCGGTAGGCGGCACCGCCAAGCTGGACGAGCGCGCTCAGCGGGACGATCGCGACTAGGCTCGGGTCCCTGGCCGCGATCACCATGTTGAGTGCTAGCGCCGCAGCGAGCTGGACGGCCAGGCCGGGAACCACGAGTGCTCGAGAGCCGTGCCGGTCGACGGCGATCCCGAGAAGCGGTCCGAGCAGCAAGGTCACCGGGACCAGGGCGGCCAGCATGGACATTGCGGTCAGCGAGCGCGTCAGCTTGTAGACGAGCAAGGGCATCGCGATGGCGTAGATCGCATCGCCGATGTTGTTGGCGAGATTGCCCGCCGCGAAGACCACGAAGCTGCGATCGCGCCACGGGGATGGCTGGATATCACCCCCGATCGGCCGTGCCGACTTGGTCCGCACCGTCCTGGCTGACAGCATGCGCCCGCCCGTCCGCCTGTTCCTGCGCCCGCGCATGGCTCAGCCCCGCCCGAATCCAGCGCGGCTCAGGTAAAGGTCGCGGACGTGGCTGAGCACGCCGGTGGCAGGGTTCGGCACCTTAGTGTCGACCCGGTACAACGACAGATAACCACCGCGACCGCCGACCAGCAGGTACGGCTGGCCAGGCACGTGCTCGATGCCGATCAATCCCTTCGGGAAGTCTGGCATGCCCTCCACGAGTCCGATCAGCTCGCCGGACTCCTCGTCATAGCCGAGCAACTGGTCGGCGTAGGTGACTCCAAAGACGCAGCCACTGAACCAGGCGGCGTTCTCGCAGGTGTTGGACATAGTCTCGGTCCAGCGCCCGAGGACGGCAGAGCCGTCCGCAGCCACCGACTTGGCGCCGTTCTCGCCGCATACCCGCAGCGCTCCCTGGTCCCACCACATGCGCTTGGGATACTCGGCGGTGTCGAGCCGCCAGGCCACCTCGCCGACCTCGGTAAAGGCGCAGATGATGCCGTTGCGAGTGGCGAGCACACGTTCACCGGACGGCAGGTAGGCCGCGCACCACAAGGGCAAGCCGTCGAACTCCAGATTGCTTACGGTCTTGCCGGTCCCGGCGTCCACTTCGATGCCGCCCGTGTTGGTAGCGACGAGCAGCCGGGTGCGGTCGGGCGATACCGCCAGGGTGTGCGGGATGCTGTCGAGGTCGTTCCGCCACTGCGGACCGCCGTCGAGGCTATTGCGTAGCAGCTTCCAGTCCCTGGTGATCGCAGCCCAGCCGCCGGGCAGCGCCACCACCCGCCGGGTGAAACCGAAGCCGGTTAGCTGCTCGCTCACGGGCGTAATGGTCGGCACCCCGGTCGGATCGGCATCAATCCTGACCACCGAGACACCCTGGTCGGTGGCACAGTACAGCACCGCCGGGTCTTCCAGGGACGGCTGAATGTCCCAGACGCACTGCCGTCTGAAAGGTGCGCGCCGCTGAATCTTCCCGTCCGCGTCCAGCTTGACAATCTCGCCGTCTTGAGTGAGCACGTAAGCCACCCCGCCCATCCCAATGGCGAAGTCGCTGAGCTGGTGTGAGAAAGGCTCGATGGTACGCACGATCCGCAGCTCAGGGGTCGTGTTGTCGAAAACGTAGAGCACACCGTCGAACCCGCCCACGAACACGGTCAGGTAGTCATCGGAGAACTCAAGGAACTCGACGTCATCGCGCGCGAAACGAAGCTGGCCGGTGATGGTGCCGTCGGGCGCGACGGTGACGATCCCATTCGCCACGTCGGCGAACTCGCCGTCCCCCGAGTCCTGGGTCACCCAGAACCGGTCGTGCCTGAGGTCATATTTGACGCGGTGCAGATTCGCTTTCGAATCGACCTGCACTTGTACAGGGAATTCCAAGGTCGTCAGGTCACCGAGGAAAAGCCGCCCTTCCTTGTCCGATACCGCGTGCAAGGCAGGGTGCTCTGTGCAGATCCACTCGATAGGGACGTCGCCCGTCGGCGAAGGGACCACTTTCTCGACAACGAAAGAGTCCAAGTTAATGACGGCGAATTGCATGAAACCGTTGTTCGTGTAGACCCGGCCGTCCCAGATCGCCAAGCCACGGTTTACTACGAGGGTTGGAGTCTCGCCTTCGAGCAGCGCCGAGCGATCGCACGCGGCCGCCGGGTCGAGGTAGTCTACGACGTCCAGCGTCTGCAAGTCCCACCGGGTGATCTGACCGGTCAGGTCCCTGGTCACGACCCAATTACCCGACGCGGCCAGCCCGAGGAGCGGACGGCCGTTCGTCAGCACCGTGCTCGAGCGCAGCAGGTTCAGGTCGTCGTCAAGGAGATGCACCCTGCCAACTGAGTCACTGACAAGCAGCCCTACGCCATTCAGATAGATGATCCGCACTGCGCGATTTGTCAATTCCATCAAAGGACTCCTTTGGGATACCTAGTTTCACGGGATGCCGCCGCTAGGCGGGGAGGACGTTAGCCCTCCCCGCCTTTTTGCGTTAGCGCGAAGGTGACCGGTACCTACGGACAGGCTTGTTCAGCATCGTGAGTCACACCTCCCCCCTGCGAAGTCAGGGCCTCGTGCTTGCGCGGGCCAGGTTGGGCCGACCGGAGATCGAGTACGATGTCGCACGGCACCCGGCCGGAGTCTGGGTAGCCAGCCGGAGTGGCCCGGCGGAAGGAAATCCTGGCGCGGCCAGGCTCGAGACCGTCACGCTCGACGAGGATCTCGGTGGCAGAGAGATTCCACGTTCTGGCGGATTCGGGGATGGCGAAGGAAGCGAGAAGGTCACCGTGGACAGTGGGCACGGCCGTGCCGAGGAGCACCGATCGGCCGAGGCCGTCAGTCAGCAGCACCCGCCAGACGGCCGACTCATCCGGGGAATGCCCGGCAGCGGCGACGCGAATACGCTGGTTCTGGCCGACTAGGAACTCAGCTGCTGCGACGATAACGCCAGGAGATAGCTTGGCGCCGAGTGAGTACATTCCGCCGTGTTTGACGAGCGGTTTACCGAACCTGGCCTCGTCGGCATGTGTCTCCATTACCTCACCGATCAGCATCTGGTATCCGGGCAGTTCAACGACCTGGGTGAGCTGGCACTCAAGCGCTGCGACACCACCGTCAATCCACGGAGTCGATATCGTCAGCGGCTCGCGTAAAGTCACGAGATCGCTCGTGGTCTTGTCAATGTCCCGGCCCGATACGCTCCCGACGAAGTCGGCCAGAGCGGCCTGGCCGGCGCTGCACAATGTGACCGTGAACTCGCCTGCAGCAAGGGCCGCTGCCTGAGAGAAAGCGCTGTCGGAGATGACCACGGCCGCCTGTGGCGGCTCCTTGGAGACCAGGTAAGTCCACTCGGCCGCCATTATGTTAACGCCTTGTTCGTGGACGGTGCAGATTAGCCCGACCGTGCTGGTCAGGTATCGTGCCAAGTTCTGGCTCAACTCAACTCCGCCACGTCAGTAGTATTCTCGCTCCGGCTTCGTTACTCCCAAGATGACATGACGTTCATCGTCATCTCAATGATGAACATTCATCAGAATTCAATGCTTGATGATGATCAGCGTCCCGGCTGGACGAGCCGATTATGGCCTGGACGTGCTTTCGACCCTGGAAGGCCACAGGCGGCATTGGATCATGGCGGTGTGCTGGTGACCGAAGAAACCCTCGGCGCGTCTACGCGGGTTATGGGCAAGCAAGGAGCTGGGATTGCTGCAGGCAGCGGCGCTCACCGGGAACAACCATGGGTACCTGAGCCAGGTGGAACGCGACGACGTTGCCCAGCCTGCTGCTCAGGTGCTGCAGAAGCTCGCCGCCGCCTATGACGAGCCGTTCGTGCTGCTGATGCGATGGGCCGGTTATCTGGAGGAAGATCCCGACGGCCTGTCGGCCAACCAATCGCGTGCGCTGAAGATCATGGGCGAGCCGACGAGCGCGGAGTTGGAGGCAATCAAAGCAGTACTGGACGCCGTCCGTGCCGGGCGCGCCAACATGACCGTCCTGGAGAGCCTCGATCGGCACCTCGCTGAGTCCGATCGCGCGGAGATTCGCGGTCACGTGATCGCGCTCTTGCGCCGGGCCGATGCGCTTGACGTGATTCCCACGCCCCTGGACCAGGTCATGGAGATCTCGCGACTGGTGATCGCCGGCGAGATCACGCTGTCACCTGAGGTGAAGCGGAAGCTGCGCGCGCGTTTCGGCGACCTTTACGACAGAGCCGTCAAGATGATCCTCGGCTCGGTTGAATTCGACTCGCGCGAGGTCTACCTTCAGCCCGGCCTGTTTCATCTCAAGCGCCGGTTCGTCCATGCGCACGAGATCTGCCACGGAATGCTTCCGTGGCACCGCGAGCTTTACGCCTCGCTCGACGACAAGACGAACATCCGCGCCGACGTCAACGATCGTTATAAGCGCCAGGCGAACCAAGCGGCAATCGAGATCCTCACCCAGGGAGACCGGCTTCGCCGAGAAGCAGACGACTCGGCGCTGTCCTTAGATCTCATAGACCAGCTCGGTGGCCGGTTCAAGATCTCCGCTCAGGCCACCTCACGATACCTCGTGGAAGAAACAATGCAGGCGGTCGCTTTGGCCATCGCCTGCAAAGGCTCGGTCACTGGTGCCCTCATGCCGCCCCACATCTACTGTTCCCAGTCACTCGAGGACCGCTTCCGCTGGCAAGAAACACGATGCGCAACCGCCCTTATCCGGCAGCAGCGCAGATCGCGCGACAGGGCGGCCTCCTTGAGCCGCTAGTCGTATCCGATGCCCGCGAGCACGCCGCCACGCTCGAACTCGACTCTCTGAGCACTCGGCAAGCGGTTTTCGTTCTCTTCCGCTGCCAGCCACAGAAAAGGCACTACCCTCGCCCTGCGCTCTTGACGGGGCAGGCTCGCAGACACTGACTTGCCGCCCATGACAGCCACCGCCTCGCCACGCACGCTGAATGGCTAGACATGAAGGATTGTTACGAGACGGGCGCTTCCGTAAAGAGCGACGGCTTCCGTCGGGTCGGGTCGCTGGTGGTGCGGCATGGCGTCAAGGGGACGGGGTCCCAGGAACTGCTGGCCGTGTTCCGCGATGACATGCTCGTCGCGGTGGGTGATCAGCCGCCCTCCGAAGAGCCGGCTGAGCTCGAGAACCGCCGAGCTGCGTGCCGACGGCCGCGTCGTAGCAGATCGCCTTGATGTGATGGGCCTGCCGGAGTTGCCAACCGGGTCGTAGCCATCTGCGACAACGACGCCAACCTTCCGCTTTTCAGAAAGTCTTTCCCGTTTTATGAAAAGGACTCTGGGATGCGCGGTCGGCCCGGCTCTAGCGCATCCGGTCTGGTAGCTGGGCTGACGAGCGATTTTAGCAGTCGTGCCGACGTGTGCCGGGGAATGCCGTTTCGTTCGTATTGTACATGTGTTGTATGCCTGAGAACACGGACCTGTGTTGTTTTTGTGTTGGCGCGCCTGGTTCACAGTAAGCACGATCGTGACCGCAGCGGGCCGCAGGCGGCAAGGCGGCTCTGGGCCGGCCATATCTATCATTTCCAGGCTTCGTGCATCCCCCTGTGCACCAGCGATCGGCGAATGACGGGCACAGACGGCCACTGGCAGTCTGGCTGTCATCTCAGCCGCTGACGATCACTGACGGCTTTGGGCGCAGGTCAGCGAGCTATTGCGAACGTCACGATGCGATGAGGTCTTCACGTTTTGGGCTGACGTGCGCGAATGCCGGGTGATGCAGGCGGCGTTCACGGGTTAGGCGGGATGCGCCCGCACCTCAACGCTGGACCCGGGTCACCTCATTCCGGAGGTGGCATGCGGCCATGCCAGAGTCGCGTGGCGCCCGATATCACGCTGGTGTGGAAGGCTTGGCTCCGTGGCCGAAGGTTCTCCGGGTGATCCGGCTGATGAAGACGTGAGTCGTCTTGTGGGTGACTGGCTTGCCGAGCAGGTCTTCGCCGCTCAGCTGGAATCAGTGGTCATCGACGACCGGTTCGAAGAGATGCCCTCGGAGCCCGTCACCCTGCAGGATCTGTGCCCGCCCTACCTCGGCGTTCCGCCGTGGCTTCTGCTCATGGACCTGACGGAAGCCGGTACCGCCCGTGCGCGCGAATCGCGACTCGCGGTCCTTAACGATCATCCTGACGCGCTGGCTCTCCGCGTCACCGGGCTGGATCAGGCCACCCTTGAAATACTGGTCAGCAGGTACGGCTCGCAGTTCCGGGCTATCGACCTGGATAAGTGCCCGCGGATCGCGGACCTGAGCCCGCTCGGGGACCTGCCAGGGCTCCGGCTCGTCGAGATGTACTGGAACCAGCGCGCAACCCGGCTGTGGGACCTGACTCGCAATCCTGGCCTGACGGGCCTGCGGTTCCAGGACTTCAGGCGGCTCCACGATCTCCATGATCTGCGCTCGGGCACCTCACTGCTGGAACTTGAGTTCGGCGATGTGATGTCGTCTGCAGCGGTGTTCGAGTCGCTCGAGCCGCTGTCCGCTCTCAGCGGGCTGCGGTCCCTGAGTTTCAGCGCCAAGAGGATCGACGACGGGCGGATCGAGCCGCTCGCTGGGCTGACGGGACTTCGGGAGCTGGGGTTCCCGACCAGCATGTTCACGACCCGTCAGGTCGCCTGGCTGCGTGCCAGGATGCCGGCCGCGCTCGAGTCAAGATCACTTCAGCCGGTCGTGCACCGAGAGCTCCGCCTGACGACGACGATGCCAAGGACGTCCTTCTCGTCGGCAAACGCAAGCCCTTCCTCAACTCGGCAGCCGATGCTGCGCGCATCTGCAAGCACATCAAGGAGTTCCGGCAGATGGTCAGCGACTTCCAACGCGACCCAAGCCTCGCCCCGACTGACTAGATCAGCCGGAGCGCCCGCAGGCGGTGCCTGGTGATCATCCCGCCGAACGCTAGGGCGCGGCACCCACGGCGTTGCGCTCTGCCAGCTCTTCTGCCGCGTCTGCCTCACCTTGGCTGACCAACCTCGGGTTCGCTCTTCGCCAGGCGCCAACAGCGTCACTGGCCTCAATTTTGTCAGTGCAGCTGCG
>CAVTUG010000009.1:0-518167 GCA_963737865.1 uncultured Actinomycetota bacterium
CTCAGCCCGCGCACGATGCGGTACTGGGAGTCAGCCCTCCGCCCGATCCCCGCCTCAACTTTCGGCGAGCCCGCCCACGGCACGGAACGCGATGGTCACCGCTACTGGCAGCTCAAGCTCAGCTCGCCCGCCGCCGACCTGGCCATCCGGGCGATCGCCAAGCGCACAGGGACCGACGTCTCCAGGGTGACCCTCGCCGTCATCGCGACGGCCATCGGCCGGACCACGGGCGTGCATCCGCTGCCGATGAACGTGATGATGAGCAACCGGTTCCGGCCCGGCCTGGCCGAGGTGTTCGCGCCCGATCGCGCAGAACACCATCGTCACCATCGACGCCGCCGACGCCCGCATCGACGAGGTGGTCGGCCGAGCCCGTGGCGCCATCGCTGACCGCCGGGATGCGCGCCTACTACGACCCGGACGATCTCGCCGAGGTCGTCGGCGCGGCTGGACGCCGAGCGCGGCTACCCGGCCCGGGTGACCTGCCGGGTCAACGACCAGCGCCCGGTCACCGAGCGCGCCGGCCGGCGACGCGGCCCCGACCGACCTCACCCCGGAGCGCCTCAAGGCCGCAGCTGGCGCAGACCGCGCTGACCTGGGTCCGCCCGCTGGAGCAGCTCTTCGACCAGATCAGCATCGTGATCCTGACCCGGACCAAGGTACCTGACCCTCTACCTCAAGTGCGACCTGTGGTGCCTGCCGCCAGCCCGGGCCGAGGCACTGCTGCGCTGCCTAGAAGAGGTCGCCGTCGAGGCGGCCTTCGACCCGGCCGCGCCGACCCGGGTCGGATCCCCCTAAGCCGGCCTGGACTCGAAGGCGGTCAGGCAGAGATACCGAAGGTTGGAATCATAGTCACCGGCCACGACAACGCCTGGGTGGTCAGCGAGTTCGCCGACGAGCTCCCACCAGACCCCCGTGGACGGCTGGCCTGGCGACGATACCCGTACGCGGCCTGCCGCCGACGGCACCCAGATCGAGGCGAGCGCGGCACTGAGCACCACCGCGCACCTCACCGCGATCGCCGGTCAGCTCGGCGAGGTCGGCGGCGGCCAGATCGGCGACGTCGGCCGGGGGAACGCCGCCGTGCTGACGCACGCCGACGCCGCGCGCTGCTGCCGCGCACGTCCGCTGCCATCGGCCTCGGCGCGCGGGGGTGCTGGCTGCGGGTTTGCCGAAGAGCATGGCGACGCCCTGATGGGCTGCCGGCAGCGGCACCGGGCAGTCGTAGGGCAGCGCCGCCTGCTCGACGACGACTAGGAGGACGCGCCTGATCTCGTCTAGGGCGGCGTATTCGCGGGCGATCCGCAGCCCGCTGAACGCGGCCGCCGAGCCCTGGTCGCAGATAGTGAAGGCGGTCGGCGCGCCGGGGGTGATGTGGCTGAGATAGGCGGCGGTCTGCCGGCCCGGCCGCACGTCGTGCACGGCGAACGCCAGGATCAGCAGGTCCACGGGTTCGTCGGCGGGCACGATCGGCTCGATCAGGGCCTGCGCCATCTCGCCGTAGGACTGGCCGAGCGCGCCGGACAGGTCGGCCGGCTGCTCCCGCGCGTAGCTGCCGGTGACGTCGGCCAGGTACTCGCTCACCTGTGCCCGGTTGTCCGGATCGGCGAGGAACTCGGCCGGTCCGCTGAATTCGCGCCGCTCGGCTCGCAGCAGGCTGAAGTCACCTCGAAGGAGCGGCCCGGCCGGCGGGCGCGCGACGAGCATGGAGTCAGCCCGGCCGGGAATGGCCGACGACGAAAGTGGCCATGTCGCCCACCGTCTTGATCTGATCCTGGTTCATCTGCTCGACGTCGATGAGGATGTCCAGCTCGTCCTCGACCTGGAGCAGCAGCTCCAGGCCCAGCGTGGAGCTGAAGTCGAGTTCCTCCATCAGCCGCATGTCCTCGGTGATCGGCTCGATCCGCTCGAGCAACTGCCCGAGCACCGTAGTCATCGTGTCGACCACCCGGCGGCGGAAGTCGGCGTCGGTGCCGGTTTCCTGGGTTGTCATGGGCGCCTCCTGCGACTTGCTCGGATCAGTGCTCGAACACCATCGCGGCGAAGGTCGCGCCGCCGCCGGCGCCGACGGCGGCCGCGAGATAACGGTCGCCGCGCTGCAGCAGGCCACGCTCGCACGCGGTCTTGTAGTTGAGGAACACATCGGCGCAGAAGACGTGGCCGTTAGCCGGGACGTTGTCGAGCACGACCCGGTCGAGCGGGAATTCGAGCAGCATGCACATCTGCTGCCAGGTCACCAGGTTCACGTTGTGCGGCAGCACGACCTTGATGTCGTGCAGGCTCAGCCCGGCCGCGTCGAGTGCCCGCCGCATCACCTCGGCCAGCGACGGCCGGTACTCGCGCTGCAGTCGCTTGTCGTTCGTGCCGGTCGCGCTGTCGAACTCGCCTCGGACGTTGCTCGCGTAGGCGAGCAGCCGGTCCCGCTTCCCGAAAGCGCTGACCAGGCACGCGGACGCGCCCTCACCGAAGATGGTCGTGTTGGCGAAGACCTGAGCTTCGCGGGTAAATGCCTTCTCACCGGCGAGGACGAGCGCGAGCGGCGCGGCCGCACCGTCGGCGACGTCGGCCGCGAGCAGGCGGCCGGCGAGGTCGATCGCCAGTAACCCCCCGGCGCACGACTGGTGGGTGACGGTGAACGCCAGCGCGTGGTCGAGCCCGAGCGCCCGGCAGACCTCGTGCAGCGGGTTGACCGGGTACGGCGCGACGACAGGCATCGTCCGGGCGTGCACCACATACCGGACGCGGTGCTCGTTGCCGCGCAGCGACTCCAGGCCGGCGGCGGCCTTGAACAGCAGGCCAGAAAGAGCAGGATCAGGGTCGCGGCCAACCTGCCGCAGGCCGTGATAGCGCCGGAAGACTTTGGCCTGAACCGCGGTCAGGCCGCCGCAGCCGACCAGGCTTTCGACGGGCAGCCTGGCCGACGGTAAGTACACCGACACAGCCTCCAGGGCGGTCATAGTGCTACCGCATCAAGATGCGCCGGGAATGTCAATGGTTGTCCGGGGGAGGACCCCCGGACAACCATTGATGGTGCTTGTCCAGGGGGCGACCCCCTGGAACCCCCGGGGTGCTTGTCCGGGGTGACGACCGCCTGGAACCCCGCCCGAGATCCCCCGCGCGGCTGCGGCAACGCCAGCGCGGCTACTGTTCTGAGGCTCCCGGGCGGGGCGGGCAGCAGCGTTGCCCTACTTACTGCTGTTGCGGTCCGGCAACCAACAGCAGCATGGCCCCACCTGCTGCTGTCCTGATGACAGTAGGTAGGACCGTGGTGCTGTTAAAACCGGGTGCTGACAGCAGCATGTACCTACCTGCTGCTCACCGAATTTGGCCATTGCGGGCGGTCATCCAGGTAGGCGGACACGAGACCGGTGATCACGCGTAGTGACGAAGGGAAGCTCCGCGTACCCAGAGCGCTGAGGCCACCCCGGCCGGCGGCCTCAGCCGTGACGACAGAACCCGAGGTCATCCGAGGGCAAGCCGACCCGGAGCGCAGGGCCGTCAGGCCCGAGCACCGGAAGCGGCGCGGCAGCACCTCCCGCCCCGGCCCGCGCAGGCCGTCACCTTCGGTGCGGAGCTGCCCGCCGGCCTGGACCAGAAGCGAGAAGCCCGGTCCGCGCACCTGGATTTCCTGATGGCCACTATCAGCCAGGGATCCGCGACCGTGTGAGACCGACCGAAAGTCGCGAACCGACCCTAGTGAGGGCGACCCTCACGCCGCCGCACCTGGGGAGCCCCGGTGCTGTCTCAGCGACACCGTGGATCCCCAGGTGCGGCGCGGTCTGCGGTGGCGCGGTCTGGGGTGGCGCGGTCTGGGGTGGCGCGGTCTGGGGTGGCGCGGTCTGGGGTGGCGCGGTCTGGGGTGGCGCGGTCTGGGGTGGCGCGGTCTGGGGTGGCGCGGTCTGGGGCTGGGGGTGGGGGTGGTTGGGGTGTCGGGGGACGACTCCGGGGGGTGTGTCACGATGGGGTTGTGGGCCGGTTTCTTTTTGTGGTTGTTCCGCTTGTGGCCAGGGTGTGGCCTGCTGTGGCGATCGGGGACGGGCTGGCGGCGGCCGGGCACGAAGTGGCCTGGTGCGGACCCGAAGGGGACCTGCGCCCGCTCGTCGGACCGGATGTGACGATCTATCCGAGTGGCAAGCGGTCCTTCCGGCAGGCGGTGCGGATGGACGCCGAGGCGGTGCGGGAACTGTGGGACGAGTACGTGCTGCCGCTCAACCGCTTCCTGACCGATCCGGTCGAGAGCGCGGTGGCCGATTACCGGCCCGACGTGGTGCTGGCCGACCAGTACGCGTTAGCCGGAGCGTTAGCGGCGCACCGGCGCGGCCTGCCTGGGCGACGCTGTGCTCCGGGGTGCTGGAGCTGAGCCCGCCCGCTGAGCCCGGCCTGGCGCGACTGGGTCAGCTCGAAGCTCGCCCTGGCCTGGCAGCGCGCCGGGCTGCCCGCCGCCGACGGGGTCGACCTGCGGTTTTCGCCGCACCTGGTGATCGCGACCACCGTCCAGGCCCTGTTCGGATCGAGGCCGATGCCAGCGCACTACGCGCTCGTCGGGGCGGCGCTCGGCCGCCGGCGCACCGACCCCGGCTTCGACTGGGACCGGTGGGATCCCGGCCGCCAGCACGTGCTGGTCACCACCGGCACCCTCGCCGGCCACCTGACGCACGGCTACCTGCCCCGGATGATCGAGGCGCTCGAGCCGTTGGCTGACCGGCTGCAATGCGTGCTCAACGCGCCCGCCGACGCGGTCCCCGATCCGCCGCCGCACGTCCTGGTCCTACCTCGGCTCCCGATGCTGGAGGTCATGCCGCGCCTGGACGCGGTGGTCTGCCAGGCCGGGCAGAGCACGGTCAACGAGGCGCTCGTCGCCGGGGTGCCGATGGTGCTCGCGCCGATCAGGCTGGGGGAGCCGATCACCGCCGGGCAGGTGACCCGGGCGGGCGCCGGCATCGAGGTGTCGTTCGCCGGCGCTACTCCCGCCGAGCTTCGCGCGGCCCTGACCGCCGTGCTGGACGAACCTGGCTACCGGGAGCGGGCCAGCTGGCTGAGCAAGGAGTACGCGGCCGCCGGAGGCACCAGCGTCGCGGTGGCCAGGCTCGACGCGCTCGCACGCGGTTCGCGGCCGCTAGTCGGGTCGCCGGGCCTGATCTAGCATCGAGTGACAACCCAGCGATCCAGGTCGGAGGTCATGGATGGACGACGACGGGCGACCCTCGCCAGGCGGGCGCGGCCCGCTGCTCTCGACCGACGACGTTCAGAACCTCCGGCTGCATCGCACGATGGCCAAGGACTCCGGCGGCATCCTGGACTTAGTGGTGCCGATGCGGGTCGGCGGTGACGGCCCGACCGTCTTCTGCGCGCCGCCGATGGTGGGCCTGTGCTGGTGCTACCTGGCCCTGATCCCGCACGTCGACGCCTATTTCCCGCTCTACGGCCTGCAGGCTCGCGGGCTGCGCCGGCCGGAGCCGCTGTCGACCAGCATGGACGAGATCGCCCGGGACTACGCCGACCACATCAGGCGGGTCCAGCCGGCCGGTCCCTACGCACCTGCTCGGGATGTCGCTGGGCGGCAACTATCGCGTTCGCGATCGCGGAGGAGCTACAGCGCCGCGGCGAGCAGATCGGGCTGCTCGTCATCCTGGACTCGAGCCTGCCGAACGTCGAGGCGATCGAGAGCAACGAGCCCTGGATGATCTACAACCTCGTGCTCGCGCAGTTCGGCTACGTGCCGGCGCTGACCGCCGGCCGACCCGATGCCCGAGGCCCGGATGCTCGAGCTGATCCGCCGCCGGCCAGGGCTCGGCCTGGACGACTGGCCGGACCAGCGGCTGCGCGCGCTGCAGCGCGTGATCAAGAACAACGTCGCGGTGTCGCGCGGACGCACCAGCCCGGCCGCGTGCACTGCCCGCTGCTGTTCTTCTCGGCCACCCGCAACCCGCCGGCGCCTCGCCGAGAAGCTGGACGGCTGGCGGCCCTACGTCGACGGGCCGATCGAGGCGGTCGAGCTCGACTGCGATCACCGCTACATGCTGCTGCCCGGGCCGGTCACCCGGCTCGGGGCGGCGCTCTCGGACCGACTGGCGCGCCTCGCGGAGACCTGAAACCGCCCATTGTTCAACTAAGCTCGCCCGTCTAGCCTGACGGTGTGAAGTTACGCCGTAGGCCCGGGTTCGCGACCGCAGTTATCTCTGGCACCGCCCGGCCCTGCACCGCGCACCAGGAGACTCGATGATTGAGGTCAGCGGCCTGCGCAAGTCCTACCGGACCAAGCGCGGCCGCAAGGCCACCAAGGTCGAGGCGGTCCGCGGCGTCGACTTCGCGGTGCAGCAGGGGGAGATCTTCGGCTTCCTCGGCCCGAACGGCGCGGGCAAGACCACCACCCTGCGGATGCTGGCCACGTTGATCCGCCCGGACGGCGGCGACGCCACGATCGCCGGGGTCGACCTGCGGCGCGTCCCGGCGCAGGTGCGCCGGCGCATCGGCTTCGTCGCGCAGGCCAGCGGCACCTACGACCAGTCCACCGCCCGGCGCGACCTGGTGCACCAGGCGCGGATGTACGGGATGCCGAAGGCCGACGGCGCAGAGCCTCGCCGAGGCGGCCATCGCGGCGTTCCAGCTCGAGGACTTCGCCGACCGCCGGATCGGCACCTACTCCGGCGGCCAGCGCCGGCGGCTGGACGTCGCGCTCGGCGTGATCCATTCGCCCGCAGGTCATCTTCCTGGACGAGCCGACCGCCGGGCTCGACCCGCAGAGCCGGGCCCGGATGTGGCAGGAGGTCCGCAAGCTCCGCGACGGGCGGCATGACGGTCTTCCTCACCACGCACTACCTGGACGAGGCCGACGCGCTCTGCGACCGGATCTCGATCATCGACGGCGGCGTGATCGTCGCCGAGGGCACCCCTGCTGACCTCAAGCGCGAGATCTCCGGTGACGTGGTCATCGTCGACCTGGCCGCGGCCGGACACGGCCGGCGCACCGGAGCCGGCCACGATGGACGAAGCCGCCAAGATCCTGAGCGAGCAGCCTGCGTGCAGTCCTGCGAGACCATCGACGCACACCCTGCGGCTCTACGTGGACAGCAGCTGCCACGGCCATGCCGCAGATCATGCGCGCGCTGAGCGCCAACGGGATCGAGCCGGGCGCGATCGAGACGCGCCGGCCGAGCCTCGACGACGTGTTCCTGGCCAAGACCGGCCGCACGCTCGCTGACTGACCCGGCGCATCGAAGAGGAGAGCCGAAGAGCTATGAAACTCGCCCGCGATACCTGGCTGACTTTCACCTACGAGATCGGCCAGTTGATCACCAACCCGGCCGCGATCGCGGTCACGTGACTTCAGCCCGTCACTTATCTGGTCTTCTTCACCCCGTTCCTCAAGGCAGTGCTGCACGCCCCGAGCTACGCCAGCGCCTACCTGGTCTACGTGCCCTCGCTGTTCTGCGCGATGGGCCTGTTCAGCGGCTTGTTCGCCGGGTTCGCGCTGCTCGCCGCGATGCGCAAGGGCGTGATTACCCGGTTCAGGGTCACCCCGCTCAGCCGCGTCGGCATGCTGCTCGGGCGGGAGCTGATGGACGTCGCGCTGATCGGGTTCCAGGCGCTCGTCATCACCGTGGCGGCGCTGGTGCTTCGGCCTGCGGGTGCAGCCGCCCAACCTGCTGCTCGCCCTGGTGCTGCTGGCGATGATGGTGCTGCTCGGCGTCTCCATCTCCTACGCGCTCGCGCTCCTGGTCCCGAACGAGAACTGCTCGTCACCCTGGTCAACGCCGTGGCGCAGCCGCTGTCGCTGCTCGCCGGGGTGCTCATCCCCTTGTCGGTGGCTCCGCTCTGGGTCAGGGACGTCGCGCTGTGGAACCCGTTCGCCTGGGGCACCAACGGCATGCGGGCGATCTTCGCCGGGCACATCGCCAGCACCGTGGTCTGGGAGGCGACCTCATCCTGATCGGGCTCGCCGTGATAGCTGTGCTGCTGTCCTCACGGCTGTTCAGCCGCGAAGTCGCCTGACCGCCCGCCGTGATGAGCCGAAGACGACAGGAGACAGCAGGGTGAGTGCGAGCAATCTCGGGACCGCGCTGGCCAGGGATCTCGACTTAGGCGCCGGTAACGTGCTGCTCAAGCTGGCCGAACATGGTGCCGACCAGGACGCGCCCCGGGTGACCTTCGACACCGAGGTCGACGGGATCGCCGCCTGGACTCCGCTGTCGCTGCGCACGCTGACCGACCGGGTCGCCGCCCGCGCCACGTGGTTCGCACGCCATGGCATCGGCCGGCGCGACCCGGTCGCGGTCTACGTGACCTCGGCCGCCGACGTGCTGCTCAACTACCTCGCGCTGACGTGGCTCGGGGCCATCCCCGCCCTGATGAACGGCAGCATGCCGATCGAGATCGCCGCCGAGTTCATCCGGCGGCTGCGCCCCGCCGGCGTGCTGCTCGACGTCGGTCACGTCGCTGTGACCAGCCACGAGCTCGGTGCGCCGGTCATCGGCGACGCCTCGGTCGACCGGCACCGGTGACCCGGCCGCCGCGCCCGCGCACTACCGGCACCACGCCGACGACCCGGTCGCCATCACCCATTCCTCCGGCACGACCCGGATGCCCGCAGCCGTCGTGCACTCGCACCAGAGCCTGTTCGCGGCGGTGCGGGCGGTGCGGCTGACCGAGCCCCGGCAGACCGGCCAGGTGCGGGAGCTGTCCGCGTTCCCGCAGGCCCACACGGCCGGGGTGATCATCCTGAACGAGGCGCTGTGCAACGGCTACGAGCTGCGTGCCTGTCTGAGCAGGGCGGCGCGTTCGACCGCAGCGCCGAGGTCGATACTCGACGCGATCGAGCGCTGGCGCCCGACCGCGGTCTTCGGCTTCGCCGTCACCTGGGCCGAGCTGGCCAGACACGACCTGACGGCGCGCGACGTCAGCTCCGTGCGGATCTGGTCCAACAGCGGTGACAGCGCCCACGAGGCGCACATCCGCCGACTGGTCGCCGTCGGCAGCCACCACGAGTACACCCAGGACGGCATCGTCAGCGTCCCTGGCTCGCGGTTCAACGACACCCTCGGCTCGACCGAGATGGGCTACGGCGGATTCCAGATCAGCCACCGTCCCGGCAGCGAGCGCTACAACCGCTGTGTCGGCAAGCCTGTGCCGTTCGCCGAGATCATCCTGGTCGACCCGCAGACCGGCCAGGAGGTGCCGCCCGGCGAGGTGGGCATGGTCGCGATGAAGTCGCCGTCCCTCGCGCTCGGCTACTGGAACGACTCGGCCAGCACGTTCCGGACCCGGCTGAACGGCTACTACCTGACCGGCGACCTGATGTACACCGACGAGGACGGCTACTACTACCACGTGGACCGGGTCAGCGACGCGGTCGACCTCGGCCACGGCAAGTGGCTGTACACCATCTTGTCCGAGGAGCGGATACTCAAGCGCTGCCCGGACGTTCGCGACTGCACGGTCCTGGCGGCCAGGGCCGACGACGGCAGCGTGATCATCGACGTGCTGCTGCTGCTGCGGGCCGACGCCGACCTCGCCATCGACCGCGATGAGGAGGTCAGAGCCGCGCTCGGTGAGGTCGCCTCGGCGGTGCCGCGCCGGATCGTGGCGATTCCCGACGACGGGGTCGTCGTCGGGCCGACCGGCAAGGTCCGCAAGTTCCTCATGCGCGAGCAACTCCTGACCTGAGCCAGCCAGAGCGGGCGCCAGTGTTTCATGACACAGCGCGTCCTTCACTTCGAAGGAGACCAGCCGATGACTGAAGAGTCGCAGACGACCAGGCCGCACGCGGTCGTAGTGAACGACGAAGAGCAGTACTCGATCTGGCCGGCCGACCGGGAACTCCCGGCGGGCTGGCGCACCGACGGATTCACCGGCACGCAGGACGAGTGCCTGGCCTACATCGACGAAACCTGGACCGACATGCGCCCCGCGTCGCTGCGGCGCTGGATGAGTGAGCACGAGCAGGTCAGTACCGATTAGCAGGTCAGTGCCGATTAGCAGGTCAGTACCGATTGGCGGGTCAGTACCGATTTCGAGGCAGCATCGTCGTCCGCCAGGACGCCCAGCAGAGAAAGCAGTGCGTGATGGTGACTGACGACATACTCGCCCGCCTCGCGGCGGCGCCGGATGCGATCGCTGTCCAGGACGGCGACCGGCTGCTGACCTGCCAGGACCTGGCCAGGCACGCGTCGGCATTGGCCGCCAGGCTGGTCCGGCGCGGGGTCCGCCTCGACGACGTCGTCGCCGTCTACGCCGACCGGTCAGCCGAGCTGGTCGTCGCCGAGCTTGCCGTGCTGCTGGCGGGCGCGGCTTACCTGCCGCTCGACCCGGCCCATCCGGCCGCTCGGACCAGCGAGCTGATCGCGCTGTCCGGGGCCGTTGCCGTGGTCGGCACCGGACCGCTGCTCGCGGCGGGCGCGCCGCTCGGCGAGGATCCCGAGATCATCGACCTGGCGAAGCGGCCGCCGGAGGCGATCGCCGACCCGGTCAGGCCGCCCGACGCCGCGCTGGCGTACATCATCTTCACCTCCGGCTCGACGGGCCGGCCCAAGGGGGTCGCGGTCAGCCACGGCAGCCTCGCGAACCTCCTGCAGTGGCGGGCGCGGGCCTACCCGCTGACTGCGCAGGACCGCACGACGCTGCTGTGCAGCCCGGGGTTCGACGCGTCGGTCTGGGACGTCTGGTCGACGCTGCTGGCCGGCGGGACGCTCGTGGTGCCGCCCGCCCACATCCGTACCTCGCCCAGGGACCTCGTCGGCTGGCTGGCCGACGAGCGGATCACGGCCACGTTCCTGCCGACGCCGCTCGCCGAGGCGGTGCTCGCCGAGGCCTGGCCGGCCCGGACGACGCTTCGGACGATGCATGCGGGCGGTGCCGCGCTGCTGCGGGACATGCCTGCGGGTCTTCCTTTCACCCTTATCAATCTCTATGGACCGACCGAGACCACAGTCGGCGTCACGACCATTCCCGTGCTGCCCGGTGGTCCGGTGCCGCCGCCGATCGGCTTCCCGATTGACGGCGTGCGCTGCTACGTGCTCGACGGGCTAGCGCCGGTTCCCGACGGCGAGCCAGGTGAAATGTGCCTGGCCGGGGCGTGCGTGGCCCGTGGCTACCTGGGCGACCCGGCTGCTACGGCCCGGTCCTTCGGGCCCGACCTGGTGGTTCCTGGCGAGCGGATGTACCGGTCAGGTGACCGGGTTCGGCGGCTTCCCGACGGCTCGTTCGAGTACCTCGGCCGGCTGGACGACCAGGTGAAGATCCGGGGGTTCAGGATCGAGCCGGGCGAGATCGCCGCGGTGCTGCGGCAGCACCCGATGGTCAGCGAGTCCCTGGTGCTGGCGCAGCGGTCAGGTACCGGTGACCCTCAGCTGATCGGGTACGTCGCCGCCCAGGTGACGGCGGCCGAGCTGATCGGCTTCGTCAGCGCGCGGCTGCCGGGCTACATGGTGCCGTCGGCCATCGTCGTGCTGCCCGAGCTGCCGAAGTTCCCCAATGGCAAGGTCGACCGCGCGGCGCTGCCGGCGCCCGGCCGTGCCGCCGGCGGACTGGCCGAGGTGGCGGCGGCCGGGCGAACGCCGACCGAGGGCGCGCTGGCCACGGTGATGGCCAGGCTGCTCGGGGAAGTGCAGGTCGGGGCCGACGACGACTTCTTCGCGCTCGGCGGCACGTCGCTGCTCGTCGGGCGGCTCGCGGCCCAGATCGCGACCGAGCTGCAGGCGACGGTGAGCCTGGGTGACCTCTTCGCGGCCAGGACGGTGTCCGCGATCGCCGCGCTGATCGACGCCCAGATCAGCCAGCGGCAGGCCGTGGCGGTGGCCCCGGTACCGGCGGCCGGGTCCGGGGCGGCGCCCGCGCGGCCGGTGATCAGGGCCGCGCGCCGGGACCGGCCGATCCCGCTGTCGCTGCAGCAGGACCGGGTGTGGTTCTTCGAGCAGTTCGCGCCGGGCAACCTGGCTTACAACTTCCAGGCGACGGTGTCGCTGCGCGGCGAAGTGAACACCGAGGTGCTGCGGGCGGCGCTGGACGAGATCGTGCGCCGGCACGAGATCCTGCGGACCGCGTTCGTCACCGTCGACGGGGTGGCGATGCAGCAGCCGGTCCCGGCGGCGCCGGCGCCCTTCCTGGTGCTCGACGTCCCGGCCGAGGACACCGAGCGGGTCGTCGCGGCTGAGCTGCGGCAGCCTTTCGACCTGACCAAGCCGCCGCTGGCGCGCTGGGTGCTGCTGCGGCACCCGGGTCAGGACAACACGCTGGTGCACATCGAGCACCACTTCGTCCACGACGGGTGGTCGCTTGGCGTGCTGCTGTCCGAGCTGGCCGCCCTGTACGAGGCGTTCGAAGCCGGCCGGCCGTCGCCGTTGCCTGACGTGGCCGTCCAGTACGCCGACTACACGCTCTGGCAGCGGGAGTGGATGCGCGGCGAGGTGCTCCGGAATCACGTCGAGCACTGGACCGGGCTGCTGGCCGGTGCGCCGCACGTCCTGGAGCTGCCCGCCGACCGGCCCCGGCCGTCGGTCATGAGCCTGCGCGGCGCGGCCCCGAGGATCAAGGTTCCGGCAGAGCTGTCCAGGGCGCTGCGGGCGTTCAGCCGGGAGCACCGGGTGTCGCTGTTCTCGACGATGTACGCGGGCTTCGCGGCGCTGCTGTACCGGTACACCAGCCAGCAGGACCTGCTCGTCGGCACCGGCGCGGCCAACCGGGGCTCGCTCGAGCTCGAGCCGATGGTCGGGATGCTCGTCAACACCGTCATCCTGCGGACGGCGATTGCGGGAGAGCTTTCGTTCATCGAGCTTCTGCGGCAGGTACAGCGCACCGTGCTGGACGCGCTGGCGTGGTCGGACACCCCGGTGGACGCGGTCATCGACGCGATCGGGCCGGCCCGTGACCCGTCGCGGACCCCGTTGTTCCAGGTCATGTTCAGCTTCCACGACTCGTCCGTGCCCGACCTGCGGTTCGGCGGGCTGACCGGCACCGTCACCGAGCGCTCGAACGGCTCGGCCAAGGCCGACCTCAACGTGATCGTGGTCCCACGGGCGGCGCAGCGGATCGGGCGGGCACCCAGCGCCGAGGACGACGACCTGAACCTGATCTGGGAACACTCGACCGACCTGTTCGACGAGGCCACGATGTCGCGAATGGTGACGCATTACCTGAACTTGCTCAGCGACGCCGTGGCCAGGCCGGCCACCGAGATCGGCGGGCTGGCGCTGCTGGCCGGCTCCGAAGCGGAACAGCTCGCTTCGTGGAGCGCCGGGCCGGTTGTCGACCGCCCGGGCGCCACGATCGCCGGGCTGTTCGCCGAGCAGGTGGCGCGGGACCCGGACGCGGTGGCGGTGCTGGCCGGGGGTGAGGAACTCTCACTACGCCGAGCTCGACCGGCGCAGCACCGCGCTCGCCTGGGTGCTGCGCGGTCGCGGGGTGGGCGCCGACATGCCGGTCGGCGTGGCCGTCGAGCGTGGCGCCGAGCTGATCGTGGCGCTGCTGGCGGTGACCAAGGCCGGAGGCGCCTACGTGGCAATCGACGTCGGGGAGCCCGGCCGGCCGGGTCGCCGCGATGGTGTCGGCGGCGGGGATCCGCCTGGTGCTCGTGACGGCTGAGTCCTCGGCCGAGATGTCGGCACTGGAGGGCGTCGAAACCGTGCCGGTGTCCGGTGCCGGTCCTGGTGGTGCTGAGCGGCCGCTGCCGGACGGATCGCATCCGCTGAGCCTGGCCTATGTCAGCTTCACATCCGGCTCGACGGGCGTGCCCAAGGGCGTCGCGGTGCCGAACCAGGCCGTGGTCCGGCTGGTCACCGCTCCGACGTTCGCCTCGCTCGGGCCCGGCGAGCGGGTACTTCAGCTAGCGCCGGTGGCCTTCGACGCGTCGACGCTGGAGATCTGGGGCGCGCTGCTGACCGGAGCCGCCGTCGTGGTCGCTCCGCCTGGACCGCTCGGGCTGCCGGAGATCGCGGCGCTGCTGCGCAGCGGCGGCGTGAGCGTGGCGTGGCTGACCGCCGGGCTGTTCCACCAGCTGGCCGAGACCGACGTCGAGGCGCTCGGGGCCGTCCGGGTGCTCCTGTCCGGAGGCGACGTGCTCCAGCCGGACCGGGTGCGGGCGGTGCTGCGGGCCAGGGACGGGCGGCCGCTGGTGAACGGGTACGGGCCGACCGAGAACACCACTTTTACCTCGTGCCACGTGATGACGAGCGAGGCTCAGCTCGGTGCGTCGGTGCCGATCGGCCAGCCGATCCAGGGCACCACCGTGCACGTGCTCGACGAGAGCGGGCGACCGGTGCCGATCGGCGTGACCGGCGAGCTGTTCGCCGGCGGCGCTGGCGTGGCCAGGGGGTATGTCGGCGAACGCCGCCGCCACGGCGCGGGCGTTCGTGCCCGACCCGTCCGGGACCGGCGCACGGCTGTACCGGACCGGGGACCGGGCGCGCTGGCGCGCGGACGGGACGCTCGAGTTCGCTGGCCGGGCCGACGACCAGGTTAAGATCCGGGGCTTCCGGGTCGAGCCCGGTGAGGTCGCGACCGTCCTTCGGGAACATCCGGGCGTGCGCGACGCGGTCGTCGTGGTCGCGGGGGAGGGCGCCCAGCGGCACCTGCTCGGCTACGTCACCCCGGCCGCTGACGCCGATCGCGGCAGCCTGCGGCCGTCGGCACTGCGCGAGTTCGCCGCCGCCCGGCTGCCCGATTACCTGGTGCCGACCGGCTTCGGCGTGCTCGACCAGCTGCCGCTGAACGCCAACGGCAAGGTCGACAAAGGGGCGCTGCCGGCCCCGGAGATCGAGGTGCGGGAGGCCGCTGCCCCGCCGCGCGGTGCGACCGAGGAACGGCTCGCTCAGGTCTGGCGGCTGCTGCTGCCGCAGGACAGCATCTCAGGCAGCGACCTCAGCCGGGAGGACAGCTTCTTCGCGGTGGGCGGGAACTCGCTGCTCGCGTCCAGGCTGATGTTCCGGATCCGCGAGGTGTTCGGCATCGAGCTGGGCATGGCGTCGTTCTACGAGACGCCTACCCTCGCCGCGTGCGCGGCCGCCATCGACGCGGCGGGGACCGCGACCGGGGCTGCGCCTGCTGGCGCGGTCGCGGCGCCGGGGATCGGCCGGCGCGATCGCGGGGCTTACCGGGTCGGCGGTGCCCCGCCCGCCGCGCCGGCCCCGCCCGCCCCGCCCGCCGCGCCGGCCATCGGGCGCCGCGATCGCAGCGCCTTCCGCAAGGCCGCGCTCCCGGCCGCGGCCCCGGATGCGGCTGGTTCCGGGGTGTCGCCGGAGCTGGCACCGCATCTGATCCGGCTGACCGACGACTGGGCCATGTGGCGGACGATGTGCCTGCGCGCGCCAGGGTTCGGGGTTCAGCTGCTCGCCGCGCTGGGCAACGAGGAACTCGCGGATGCGGCCGACGCCGTCGTCGCCGAAGACTCGCCGCAGGCCCGCGCCGGCTACGCCGAGGCGTTCCCCGCTGCGGTGCGCCGCCTGTCGGTCGCCCTGTACGAGGCGGCCCGGCTGCCCGAGCTGCGCGAAGCCGTCGCCTGGCAGAACCGGCACGCGCTCACCACCGGCATCGACGTGCTCGTACGGCGCGGACCAGAGCCGGCCAAGCGCAACGCCAAGCACCGGCTGCACGAGGCGCTCGTCGTCAGCTACCTGCAGCGGTACTGCGCCAAGAACGACACGATCGGCTTCTTCGGGCCGATGAGCTGGGCGCAGCTCGACGAGCAGCCCGGCATCCGGATCAGCCACGTCGCTCCGGGGTTCTCGCTCTCCGAGCGAATCACCTACCTGGAAGGGTGGCCCGTCCGCGCGATCATGGCCGAGCGCACCAAGGCGCTGCGCCCCTGGCTGGTGCCGAGGCGGATGCCGTTCGTCGGCGTCGACGGCCAGTTCCTCCAGCTGCCGCTGGCTCCGCCGGTCCGGCTGTCCGCCGCCGAGGCGGCGGTGCTGCGGTTGTGCGACGGCCAGCGCGACGCGAGCGAGATCGCCGCCCTCCTGCTGGCCGAAGGAGGGCTTGGACTGAAGGACGTCGACGACGTGTTCGCGGTGCTCGGCGGGCTGGCGGACAGCCACCGGCTGGCGTGGCACGTCGACATCGCCCCGCAGGACACCAGGCCGGAGCGCTCGATGGGCGCCGTGCTAGCGCGGGTCACCGACCCGGCCATCCGCGAGCCTGCTGAGGCCGTGCTGGCCGAGCTGACCGCCGCCCGGGACCAGGTCCAGGAAGCGGCCGGCGACGCGGAGCAGGTGGCCCGCGCCATGGCCGGCCTGGAGTCGACCTTCACCCGGCTGACCGGCCTGCCGCCGACCCGGCGGGCGGGCGAGCTGTACGCCGGCCGGACCCTCGTCTACGAGGAATGCCTGCGCGGCGACGCCGTCACGGTGGGCATCGACGCCTTCGACGGCGTCCGCGCCGCGCTGGCGCTCGTGCTCGACAGCGCGCGCTGGTACATGGCGACCATCGGCGCGGTGTACAAGAAAGTGTTCCAGAACATCTACGACCAGCGCGCGGCCCAGCTCGGCTCGGACGTCGTGCCGTTCACCGACTTCTGGCTGATGGCCAACGAATCGATGTTCGGCCAGCCGCCACGGCTCATCGAGCCGGTCGTGGCCGAGGTCGGCGAGCGCTGGTCGGCAATCCTGGACGTCCCGGCCAGCGCCAGGCGGGTCCAGCTCCAGGCCGCCGAGCTGGCCGAGCGGGTGCGGGCGGCGTTCCCGCTGCTGCCGCTGCCCTGGCCGATGGGCCTGCACCATTGCCCTGACCTGATGATCGCCGGGGCGGACGCGGCCCGTGGCGGCCGGATTACCTGGGTGCTGGGCGAGGTCCATACGGGCATCGTCACCTCGCGCTACGCCACCTGGATGAAGTTCCACGACGACGCCGACGGCGCACGCGCCGGGCTGCGGCACGATCTGGGCGGCCCGGCGGTCTGGGTGGCCGAGACTGCCGAGGACGGCGGCGTCTGCTCGCGGCTGTCCAACGTGCTGCCATCACCTGATGACCTGCGGCTCATCTACGCCCACGACTCCTGCGGCTTCGACCCGGCCACCACCTTGATGGTGGGCGACTGCGAGGTGTTCAGCTCGCCGTCCGGGCTGCGGCTGCGACGCCGGGACGGCAGTTTCGAAGGCGACCTGCTCGAGGTGCTGGGGGACATCGTCTGCGGCGTCGGCGCGAACAAATTCGACCTGGTGCCGCCGGGGGAGCACACGGCGCGAGTCACCGTCGATGACCTGGTGGTGAGCCGCGAGCGGTGGACGCTCCCGGCTTCCGAACCGCCCTTCGCCGAGACCGCCGACGAGAGCGAGCGTTACCTGCAGGTCAGGCGCTGGGCCGCGCGGCACGGCATGCCGAGGCATGTCTTCATGCGATTCACCGGTGAGCACAAGCCGATCTACGCGGATCTGACCAGCCTCGCGTCGGTGGACCTGATCGCCCGGGCGCTGCGCCGCAGCCGCAGAAACGGCGGCCCCGAGGCGACGGTGGCCGTCGTGGAGATGCTGCCCGCGCTCGACGAGGCCTGGCTGGCCGATGCCCAGGACCAGCGCTATACCGCCGAACTGCGCATCGTGGCGGTCGACCAGAGGAAGCAGGGAGGCTGACGGTGGCTGTATATGAGTTCCCGACGTCATTTGGCCAGCGGCGGATGTGGCTGCTCGCCCAGATGGACCCCAGTGAGCCCACCTACAACATCACCTGGGCGCTGTGGCTGGACGGCCCGCTCGACGCCGGCGCTTTCCAGCAGGCCTGGAACGCCGCGCTGGTCAGGCACGAGGCGCTGCGGACGATCTTCAGGAACGACGGCGGCGTGCCGGTCCAGGTGATCGACGACGAGCCGGACCTGCAGCCGCTGCCGGTGACGAGCGTGGAGCACCTGGCTTCCGGCGAGCGGCGGCCTGCGGCGCTCGCGCTGATCGGCGAGCTGGCCCGTACCCAGTTCGACCTGGCGACCGCGCCGCTCGTGCGGGCGATCGTGGTCCGGCTCGCACCCGAGACGCACGTGCTCGCGGTCGTGATGCACCATATCGTCGCGGACGGCTGGTCGTTCCGGGTCATCTTCGACGAGCTGTCGGCCGACTACGAGGCCATCAGCCGGGGCGGCGAGCCGGTGACGCAGGAGCCGCCGATCCAGTACGCCGACTTCGCGATCTGGCAGCTCGAGCACGCCGACGGAGGCGGGTACGGGCCGGCTGAGCGGTTCTGGCGAGCCGAGCTGGCCGATGCCCCGCACACGCTGCCGCTGCCTACCGACCGCCCCTACCCGGCGGAGCAGACCTTCCCCGCCCGGTCAATCAATCCCGGGATCGACGCGGCCCTGGCCGACCAGCTCAGGCAGCTGGCGGCCCGGCACGGGACCTCGCTGTTCGCCGTGCTGCTCGCCGCGTACTCGGTGCTGCTGGCGCGGCTGACCGGCAGCGACGACCTGCTGGTCGCCGTGCCGATGGCGGCCCGTACCCGGCCGGAGACCGAATCGGTCGTCGGGCTGCTGATGAACACGGTCACCGTCCGGGTCCGGGTTGACCAGGACGCCACGCTGGGCGAGCTCGTACGGTCGGTGCACGCCGCGACGGCACGGGCGCTCGCGGAACAGGAACTGCCGATCGCCAGGGTCGTGGAGCTCGTCAAGCCGGAGCGAGACGCGGCGCGGCTGCCGCTGCTCCAGGTGATGTTCGCGTTCGAGGAGCCGTGGATCGTGCCCGACCGAGGGGGGCTGCGCTGGCGGCCCGAGCTCGTCGAGAACGGCACCGCCAAGTTCGAGCTCGAGCTCGTCGTGACCGATCAGGCCACCGGCCCGCTGCTGCGGGTCAACTACAACACCAACCTCTTCGATGCCGAGACCGGGCAGCTCGTGGCCGACGGGTTCGCCGCGATCCTGGCTTGCCTGGCCGGCAACCCCGACCTGGCGGTCGGTGCCGCGAGCATCCTGTCGGCCAGTGATAGGGCGCTGGTCACCAGGCAGTGGCCCGACGGCGGCGAGCTGGCCAGCCCGGGCTCGACCGCCGTGGCCCGGCTGCGGGAGGCGTGCGCCGGTGAGTCGGTCGCCGCCGCCGGTCCTGACTGCACGCTGACCCGGGCGCAGGTGCGGGAGCTGGCCTCGCGGGTGACCGCGACCCTGCGCGAGCTGGGGGTCGGCGGGTCCGACCGGGTGGCGATCCTGCTGCCGCGCGGCGCGCGGCTGCTGCCGGCGATCCTCGGGATCTGGTCGGCGGGCGCGTCCTACGTTCCGCTCGACCCGATCTACCCCGACCAGCGGATCGCCGCGATGCTCGGCGACGCCGGCGCCTGCGCGATCGTCGTCGACAGCAGCGTCACCGACGCGCCCGCTCCGCCTGCGCAGTCTCGGATCCCGGTGCTTGACCTGGCGAAACTGACAATGGAGGAACGCGGCCCATCCCACGAACTCCCCCTTCCAGAGGTGCCGCCTTCGGCAGTGGCGGTGACGATGTTCACCTCGGGGTCTACCGGGCGGCCGAAGGCGGTCAGCGTGACCCAGGGCGGGGTCGCCGCGCTGCTTGAGGCGGTGCGGCCGCTGCTCGCGCTCGGCCCGGACGACCGGTTCCTCGCGGTGTCGACCTTCGCGTTCGATATCGCCCTGGTCGAGCTGCTCGCCCCGGTGCTGGCGGGAGGGTGCGTGGTCGTCGCCAGCGCGGAGCAGGTACTGGACGCGGCGGAACTGCGGTCGCTGCTCTCCGGCTCCGAGGCGACGGCCATGCAGGCGACGCCCGCTGGCTGGCGGATGCTCGTCGACGCGGGCGGGATCCCGGCCGGGGTGCGGCTGCGGATGACGGCGGGCGAGCCGCTGCCGCGGGACCTCGCCGACGTGATCGGCGCGCAGCCCGGCGTGCGCCTGCTGAACCTGTACGGGCCGACCGAGACGACGATCTACTCGGGCGGCGACGCGGTTAGTCCCTCGCCTGCCCCGATCGAGATCGGGTCGATCATCGCCGGCACCCAGCTCTACGTACTCGACGCCCGGCTGTGGCCAGTGCCGCCCGGGGTGTTCGGAGAGGTCTACATCGGCGGTGCCGGGGTCGCCAGCGGTTACCACGACGCCCCTGGCCTCACCGCCGGCCGGTTCGTTCCCGATCCGTTCAGCGGGCGGCCTGGCGCGCGCCTGTACCGGACGGGTGACGTGGGTCGCTGGCGCCGGTCGGGGCGGATCGAGCTGGCTGGCCGCGCCGATCGGCAGCTCAAGATCCGCGGCTACCGGGTGGAGAGCGGCGAGGTCGAGGCGGTCCTGCGCAATCACGAGGACATCGCGCAGGCTGTCGTCTCGGTGCGCGGCAGCGGGCAGGACGTGCGGCTCGTCGGCTATCTCGTCACTCGCTCGGGCGTCGACCAGCCGCCGCCTGAGCTGCGTGACCAGCTGAGGGAGGTGCTCCCTGACTACATGGTGCCCGCCGCGTTCGTGGTGCTGCCCGAGCTGCCGCTCACCGGGAGCGGGAAGATCGACCACCGGGCGCTGCCCGAGCCCGACTGGGGCTCGGCTCCTGATCAGGTCAGGGTCGAGCCCCGGACGCCGGTCGAGGCTAAGCTCGCCGAAATCGTCGCCGACCTGCTGGTGCTGCCGACCCCGGTGGGCGTGCACGACAATTTCTTCGTGCTGGGCGGGCATTCGCTGAGCGCGACCAGGCTGATGGCCCAGATCCGCGACGTCTACGGCGTAGACCTGCCAGTTCGCACGCTCTTCGTCGATCCCACCGTCGCCTTCCTCGCCGAGGCGATCGCCGCTGCCGGAGGCGGCACGAGCGGTCAGGCCGATCCCGCGCGACGACCACCGCAGACACTCGTTCCCAGCGAGTAGAGGCAGGTTCCGATGCGCTATCCGGTGTCGTTCTCGCAACGACGGCTGTGGTTCCTTGATCAGCTCGAGCCGGGCGAGCCGACCTACAGCATGCCGTACAAGATCTGGCTGGACGGCCCGCTCGACGTCGTGGCATTCCAGGCCGCGGCGGCCGCCCTCGCCGCGCGGCACGCCGTGCTCCGCACGAGCATCGTCGCGTTCGACGGCGTCCCCGAGCAGGTCGTGGACGACACCGGCACCGTGCCGGTCGAGCTGATCGAGCTGGACCCGGCCGCGCTGGACGAGGGCGAGAGCACCAGCCGGGCCGGTGCGATCGCCGGCGACCGCGCGCGCCAGGCGTTCGACCTGGCGGCCGGACCCCTGATCCGGATCACGCTGATCAGGATCCGGCCGGACCGCCACCTGCTCGTGCTGATCCTGCACCACATCGTCAGCGACGGCGTCTCGATGCAGCTGCTCATCGACGAGCTGTCGGCCTTCTACCTGGAGCAGACGGCCGGGGTACCCGCCTGCCTGCCCCCTCTGGAGCTGGAGTACGCGGACTACGCGGTGTGGCAGCACGACCGGCTGCGCGGCGAGGAACTCGACCGGCAGCTCAGCTACTGGCGCGAGCACCTGCGCGGAGCACCGCAGGTGCTGACCCTGCCGACCGACCGGCCGAGGCCAGCGCGGCAGTCGCCGGCTGGCGCGGTCGCGCAAATCCGCCTCGACCAGGCGACCACCCAGCGGCTGGCGGAGGTGGCGCACGGCGTCAACGCCACCATGTTCATGCTGTTCCTGAGCGGCTTCGCGGCGGTGCTATCGCGCTACGCGGGCCAGCGCGACGTCGTGATCGGCACCCAGGTCGCCGGCCGCACCCACGTCGAGCTAGAGCCGATTGTCGGCCTGTTCACCAACATGGTCCCGCTGCGGATCTCGCTGGCCGGGAACCCGACCTTCGCCGAGCTGGTCGCCGCAGTACGGGACGTCGCCGTGGAGGCACTGGCGCATCAGGAGCTTCCGTTCGAGAAGCTGGTCGAGGAGTTCGTGCCGGAGCGGACGCTGGCGCACGCCCCGCTCATCCAGGTGCAGTTCGTCTACGGCACGCTGGAGGTGCCGAGGCTCGGCCTGCCTGGCATCAGCGAGGTCGCCAGCGTGCTGCTCACCGAGACGACGAAGCTCGACCTGTCCATGTACGCGGACGGCGGCGACGGCGAAGGCGCGATATTCGTGGTCGAGTACAGCACGGACCTGTTCGACGCGTCCTGGGCGCAGCGGTTCCTGGGCTGCATGGCGCGGCTGCTGAGGGGCGCGGCGCAGGCCCCGGACACGGCGGTGGCCGATCTGCCGCTGCTGTCGGAGGCGGAGATCGACGAGCTGGTCGGGCGCAACCACCCATCGCAGGTGCCGGGGGACGACGGCGGAGCCGACGTCCGGCGAGTCCTGCGGGAGTCGACGTCGCGGGTGGCCGACAGCCTCGGGGTGCTGCCCATGGGCGAGGTCTGCCAGCGGGCCGGGCGGATCGCGCGGGTACTCGCCGAGCGCGGTGCCGGTCCGCAGACGCTGGTGGGGCTCTGTGCCGGGCGCGGCATCGGCATGCTGAGCGCCTTGCTCGGCGTCTGGTGGGCTGGTGCCGCCTACGTGCCGCTGGACCCGGGCTTCCCGGTGGCACGGCTCGCGGCGATGGCGCAGGGAGCTGGCCTGGCCACGATCATCTCCGATGACGCCTACCGCGAGCTAGCCGTGTCGATCGCGCCCGACGCCGAGGTGATCTGCGTGGACGACCCGGTCGTGACGGCCGCCGAGCCGCTGGCCCCGGTGCCGCTCCCGGCAGAGGCCCTCGCCTACGTCATCTTCACGTCGGGTTCGACCGGCCAGCCCAAGGGCGTAGGAGTCGAGCACCGAGCCGTGTCCAACCTAGTCGCTTCGTTCAAGCGCGCGGTTGAGGTCGGCGAAGCCGACCGTTTCATCGCCGTCACTACATTGTCGTTCGATATCGCCATCCTCGAGCTGCTGCTGCCGCTGGCAACTGGCGCCGAGCTGGTGATCGCGAGCGGTGCGCAGGCCCGCGAGCCTGACCAGCTCCGGGCGCTGATCGAGCGGACCGGCGCGACCGCGATGCAGGCGACACCGCAGACCTGGCGGCTGCTGGAGTCGGCCGGCGGGGTCCCGGCGAGCCTGCGGCTGCGCCTGTGCGGCGGCGAGAGCCTGCCCGGCGAGCTGGCCGAGCAGCTCCTGGCGCCCGGGGTCACGCTCTGGAATCTCTACGGCCCGACCGAGACCACCGTCTGGTCGGCCGCCGGCGTGGTCACCAGCCCGGCCGCCGCCGCAGTGATCGGGCCGCCGATCGAGCACACCAGGATCTACGTGCTCGACGAGCACCTGATGCCGGTGCCGGTCGGGGTGGTGGGGGAGGTCTGCCTGGCGGGCCGGGGCGTGGCGCGCGGCTACCACGACCGGCCGCTGCTCACGGCCCGGTCGTTCCGGCCCGACCCGTGGAGCGACGAGCCCGGGGCGCGGCTGTACCGGACCGGTGATCTCGGCCGCTGGCTCGAAGGCGGCGGCCTGGAGCTGATCGGCCGGAACGACCACCAGGTCAAGATCCGGGGCTTCCGGATCGAGTGCGGTGAGATCGAGACGGTGCTGCGCGGGCACCGGGACGTGCGCCAGGCGGCGGTACTGGCCGCCGACCGTGCGGGCGAACCAGCCCTGGTCGGCTACGTCGTGCCCCGGCGGGGGAGCGCGCTGGCCAAACCCGGCACCGACGTGCTCGAAGAGCTGCGGCCGCAGCTGCGCGCCGCCCTGCCCGACTACATGATCCCCGCGCTGGTCGTCGTCCTGCCTGCGCTGCCCCTGACTCCGAACGCGAAGGTCGACCGGGCGGCGCTGCCAGCCCCGCAGTGGGGTGCGCCACGGTCGGCGGCGCCGGTCGTGGCACCGAGGAACCCGGTCGAAGGGACCCTGGCCGCCATCTGGGCCGAGCTGCTCGCCTCGCAGGCGCCGATCGGCATGCACGACAACCTGTTCGCGCTGGGCGGCCATTCGCTGACGGCCACCCGGTTCGTCGCCCGGGTGGCGCGAGAGTACGGGGTGAGCCTGCCGGTGCACCTCATCTTCGCCGGCCCCACGATCGCGGAGCTGGCGGCGAGGATCGCCGCCGACCCGGATTTCAGCGGCTCCCCTGAACCGCCGGAGCCTCCCGAGCCGGACCCGGGATCGGGGCGGGCGCGGGACTTGCCCAGCCAGGCGGCGCTGGAAGCCCTCAGCGACGAGGACCTCGACGAGCTGCTGCGGGCGGCCCTGGCCCAGCGGAATCGCCGTCAGGCCGCCACCGGCGGCGCCGAATCGTAACTGCCCGAATCGTCACTACTTTGCCGGAGGTCATCATGGCGCGGGTGCTGTTCATCACGGGATTCAACCGCAGTGGCACCACGCTCATCACCACTGCGGTGACGCAGGCAGCGGCGGCGCGGACGCTGACCGTCGGCGACCTGGCCCGGCACCTGCCCAGCCTGCGGCAGTTCCTGGACCGGGCGGCCAAGCACGGCACGGTGACCGACCGAGGGGTCGACCGCCTGCCGGTCAGCGAATCGATGCCCGAGGAATACTGCTGGCTGCTCAACGCCGTCACCGGCGACTTCGCCTTCGGGGAGAAGGCGGCGCGCGACGGCGTGCTGCACTCACTCGTCGACGAGCTCGCGGAGGGCACCGATGCGCCGATCGTGCTCAAGAATCCGTGGGACACCGGCAGAGAAGGGCTGCTGCTCGACCATTTCCCTGACGCGCACGTGATCCTGGTGCGGCGTGAGCTCAGCGCGATCGAGGACAGCCTAGGTCGCGCCTGGGACCGGCTGGCCACCTCCAACCGGTACGTGCGCGCCCTGATCGGCGATCGCCGTCAGCGCGCCGAGACCCTCGCCGCGATGCTGGATCCGCAGGCCAGACGTCGTCACGTCGAGGGTGCCAGGCTCAAGATGCGTGCCGATGCGGTCCAGCTGGCGCGTAGTGTCGGCAAGCTCCCGCTGGAGCGGGTGGCGTTCCTGTCCTACGACGAGTTGTGCGTCGATCCCAGCGCCGGGGCGGCGTGGGCCGCGCACATCCTCGATCCGGCTCAGCTCAGCGAGGCGTTCGCCGCGCACACCTTCCCCGAATACAACAAGGCGAGCGGACGCGGCGCGAAGGTCGCGACGATCGACTGGTACTGGGCCCGCGCCTGGCGTCGCGCTCGAGCCAGGCAAGTCAGGGCAGGCATCCTGGCCCGGCCCGCCCGAAGCCGGCCGCCCGCCGCCGAGGCGGCCAGGGTGACGGGCGGCTGACGGCCGGCACCAGCGATCTGCCGGTCGAGTACTCCTGCGCGCGGTGCCGGCCTGCCGGGCTGAGCGACGGGCAGGCGGCTACAGCAGCAATGCGGGCCACGGTCCAGATTCCCCAGGAATTCAACGACAGCATGGTCCTACTTACTGTCATCAGGACAGCAGTAAGTAGGACCTTACTGCTGCCCGACACCGGCCTGGAACAGCAGTAAGTAGGACCATGCTGCTGTCCGACCCCGGCCGGGAACTGGCGTAGCGGGGCCGAACAGCTGTCAGAACCACCTCGGAACAGCAGCAGGGCGGACCATGCTGCGGTGGCGCTGGCGGAATTGTTCTGCGCGGACGAACCGAACCCTGGTCAATTCCGTTCGTCCAGGGTTATACGTGTCGCAAAATTGTCACCTTGGAATTTTATTGTCGATATTGCTTTGGTAGCGCTCATTCATTGGGCCGCGTAGGCTAATGGCTCCCGGGCGACAAGGCCCGCGCGTCAATCAAGAAAGGGAATCGGTAAATGGTAGTTCACTTATTCCAGAAATTACTGAGCGTGGCCGCCGGAATCGTCGCGCTAGTGTCGGTTACCGCCGTGGGGCTCATGCTGGCTGCGCCGAGTGCCTCGGCCGCGACACGCCCGTTCTCGCACGTGGCAGGCATGGGTTCGGACCTCGCGACGTCGGGCGGCGCGAGCAGGCTCCCGGCGACGATCCATGGCCCGCGCGCCGCTGCGATCCAGCGTCCCGGCGCTGCGGCCGTGACCATCACCTGCACGCTCCCGGCACCGCCCAACCCGTTCGAGTTCTTCGGCGGACCTTCCGGCGGCGGTGAAGAGGGAATCGCGAACATCTCGTGCACCGGCACGGTCTACGAGATCCAGATCGTGGTCGGCCTGTTCCTTAACGGCACCGAGGTCTCCGCCAACTCGAATACCGTTTTCAGCACCACGACCGCGTCGGCCGATACGACCTATCCGCTGTCGTCAGGCAATTACGAGACCTGCGCGATTGCCCAGGTGACGTGGACTTTCGGCGGTTCATCGTCCACCACGCCGGTCGTCTGCGGAAACACGGTCAACCTGCCGTAACCCGTCGGCCACGAACTGCCGCCGAACCGCCCGCCGGCTCGGCGGCACGGCCATCGAAGGGCGATGAGCGTCGCAGCCTAGCTTCGGCGCAGCCGAGCGGCATTGAATCAACTCCTGGACCGCAGGTCAGGAGACCCGGAGACGCTCCACAGGCTGACCAGTTACCTCTGCGATCAGTTCAAAGTCCTTGTCGAGGTGCAAGATCGTCAATCCGGCGAGTTCGGCAGTGGCAGCTGCGTCCGGGCAAAGGTCTATATTTCACCCGTTTCCCAATTGACAGGGGTGGGATGCGGACTGGACTATAGGCTCCGTCGTTTCCTAGCCGGGATGGTGCTAGTGCGAGTCCGACTGCCTCGATGGTGGTCGCTGCCGACGGTACTGGCTGCGGTGATCGCAGGGGCGCTGCCGGGCCAGGCGAGCGCCGCGTCGCCTGCTGGCAGCGGGACGCCGACCTGGCAGGTCGTCTCGACGCTGACCGACACCGCGACTATCTATGACATGTTCGGCATTACCGCAGCCGGCCCGCGGGACGCCTGGGCCTTTGGCCGGGCGGCATCGAACGAGTTTCAGGACGTGTCGCCGGTGCTGCGGCACTGGAACGGGCAAGCCTGGCGCACGCTTGCCGTTCCGCCGGCGTTTCCGGCGAACTGGGGAGTTGTGGCGCCGATCGCAAGCGGGTCCTCCTCGCCGCAGAACATGTGGGCCTTCGACGTCGGTGACTGGGCGCACTGGAATGGCAAGCGCTGGGCGGTCGGCACCCTGCCAGTCCCGAGCGGGGACCTGGTCAGCGTCAACGTCGCCTCGACGGCAGTGCTGTCGCCCAGCGACGTGTGGGTGACGGGAGACCTGACCGGCGCGAGCATCATCCCCTACCTGGCGCATTTCGACGGACACCGCTGGAAGATCCTGCCCGTGAGCGCGGAATCGGCCGAGATGGTCGCCGTCAGCGCGTCGGGACCGGACGACGTCTGGGTCGCCGGTGACGCTGCGACGAACGTGATGTCGCAATGGAACGGCCACCGCTGGCAGCAGGTGCACATGCCGCCTGAGATGGCCGGGCCGTCGGCCTTTGGCGGCCTGGTGGTCTTCTCGGCTAAGGATGTCTGGGTCACCGGCCTGCTGCCCGCGTCTTCTGGCGGCGGATTCACCGGTGGCGCCTGGCACTGGGACGGCCACCGATGGCACCAGCTCAGCTTCAGCACCAGGTGCGAACTCGCCCATGCCGCCCGCGACGGCCATGGCGGCCTGTGGGCCGCGTTCGAATCGTGCAACCCGGGCCGGCTGTGGCACGAGAGCGCAGGCACATGGACGTCGGCTCCGATGCCCGATGACGGCGTCAGTGCCTATGTAGAACAGCTCACCGCCGTTCCCGGAACGTCGGTGATGCTCGCGACGGGGGTCGCGTACCCGCACAAGAAACTGTCGGGGGTCATTCTGCAGCGCGGTCACCTGCCCTGACGGGTGGGTGCTGGTCGGATTACTCGGACGTCGGGAGGTGCGCCCATGCGGGCGTCATGGAGGATGCTGCTCACCTGCGGGGCCGTGATCGCGGCCCTGGCGAGCCAGGCCACGGCGACCGCTCAGGCGGACGGCGGGCCAGCGGCGGCGTCGCTGCGCTGGCGCGTGGTGTCGACGGTCGGCCAGGCCAAGTTCAACGGGATGTTCGCTGTCGACGCGATCAGCAGCCGCGAGGCCTGGGCTGGCGGCTGCGGGCAAGCGCGCCAGCAGCAGCCTGGTCCCAAGCCATTTGCCATCCCCGCGCACCCCGTGCTGCAGCACTACGCGGGCGGTGACTGGCGCCCGGTCAGCGTGCCGAAGGGACTGGCTGGCTGCGTCACCAGCATCGACTCGACGTCGGCCGCCAACGTGTGGGCTTTCGGCTGGTCCGAGAACGCCAGCTTCACGGTCCGTGCGTACGCGCTGCACCTCGTTCACGGGCGATGGGTGGTCGCGAAACGGTGGGGTCCCGCTGGCCCGAGCGCCTTTCCCGTGGGGACAGTGGTTCTGGGCAAGACAGATGCCTGGGTTTTCTTTCAGGATGCGACTGTCGAGCACCTGGACGGGACGGGCTGGCACCGCTCGGTGATCAAGCTGCCGGCTGGCCCCCAGGGACTCCAGGCGGCCAGCAAGGACTCTCACGGCGGGATCTGGGTGCTGACCGATCAGTCCTACGTCATGCGGCTGCAGGTGACCGCAGGCCACGACGTGTGGAAGCCGCTGCTGCTTCCTGACCCTAGCTTCGGCCTGACCGGCATTTACGCCGCGACCCCGCGCGATGTCTGGGTCTGCGGAGGCAGCCAGGGGCAATCCCACGGGCACACCGTCTTTGTCCCGACGCTCGACCACTGGACCGGCAGCGTCTGGCGTCAGGTCAAGGTGTCCGGCAACTTCCCGCTGCGGAGCGTGACCGGTGACGGTCACGGCGGGCTCTGGCTGAACTCGGACTGGGCTTCGCCTGGCGTGCCGCCCTTCCCCGTGCATTACACCGGCGGACGGCTGGTCGCTGACCCGCTAGCGCGGCGCGGCGGCCAGTATGTCGGCACCTATGCCATCGCCCAGATCCCCGGCTCCCAGTCCGCCTGGGGCGCGGGAGCGCTCAGCGGAAAGGGCGGACTGAAGGACACCGGAGGCGTGCTGCTGAAGTACGGCCACTAGCTTCTGCCGGGACAGATCCGCAACGCTGCGCCCGGTGCTGGCCCTAAGTGGGTGACACGAAGGGAGCCAGCGTGGACTTGCCCGATCCCGGCGAAGGCTTTGCCGAGGCATTCGACCGCCACGCCCCCGCGATCTTGCGGTACGCCCAGCGAAGACTGGGCACCCGGGATGCCGCGTGGGACGTGGTCAGCGATACCTTCACCGCCGCCTGGCGGCATTGGCGCCGTCGGCCAGATGCCGAGGAACTGCTGCCATGGCTTTATGCCATCGCCGGCAACGCGGTCCGAGATCAGCGCCGCTCCGAGGAGCGGCAGCAGCGGCTGACCTCCCGGCTTGCCGCGACGAGGTTCCTGGCTGGCGCGGCGGACCCCGCCGACAACGTCGTCGGTCGCCACTCGATGAGCGAGGCACTGAGTCGGCTACCTGAGGCCGACCAGGAAGTGCTGCGGCTCGTGGCCTGGGAAGGTCAGACCGATGCCCGCGCGCTCGGCCAGGCGCTTGGCCTGAGCGCGGTCACCGCGCGGAGCCGGGTCCATCGCGCTCGCCGCCGGCTGCGCGCGCTGCTGGACGAGAGCACGGTGCCGGACGCCAGTGCGGTCGCGGAGGCCAGTGCGGTCGCGGACGCCAGTGCTGTCGCAGCCTCGCCCTCGCCGGTGCTTTTGCCGGTGCCCTCGCCGTCGTCTTCCGTCTGCCGTCATGCCAGGGAGGCATGAGATGCGTAACCGTCTTGATTTCACCGCCGCCGTCAGCGACATCCAGAGCCTGGCCGGCGACACCGACCCGGTGCCGGCGGAGTTCGACCACGCGACCCAGTTGCGGCTAGCTCAGGTCCGCCAGCACATCACCGCCGCCACGCCGGCACCCGGTCGCGCTCCTGCTCGCCTGGCCAGGCGGCCATGGCAGCCGCGCCGCCGGAATCGCCGGGTTGTGCTCGCGAGCATCGCGGTCCCCGCCCTGCTGGCCGCGACGGCGGCCGGCTGGGCCATCGCGACCACTCCAGCCAGCCACGTGACCGGTGCTGTCATCTGCTACTCCCTGCCGCACCTTCCTCAGCGGGGCAGTTCCGAGTACGCTGCCTTCGGCGTCGGCCGCGGCGACCCGACGGCCAGGTGCGCCAGGCAGTGGGCGGCCGGACAAGTCGTGCCAGGTGTGCGCCGGGTCCCGAGCATCCTGGTGGCCTGCGCGCATCCCAGCCTGGGCGACGTGGCGGTCTTCCCCGACACGACCTGCGCGGCGCTGCACCTTGCGCCGCTGCCTGCCGGGTATGCCCGCGCGGCCCGTCGGTTCGATGCCCTGGCCGCCGCCCTGAAGGAGGGGCTGATCGGCCACGGCTCCCAGCGGCGCTGCGCGAGCGAGCCCGAAGCGCTGTCCTTCACCCGTCAGACGGCACGCGCGCACGGCTTCGGTCACTGGCGGATAGTCCCGCCCCCGCCCGCCGACATCAACTCGGCGTGCTGGCAGGCCCAGGCCAACCCCGACAGCCACACCATCGAGATCGTCCAGCGACCCGGCACCTACCCGCCCGCGATAGCCCGGGTCGAGCGCACGATCCGGGCGACGCTTAGCGTCCCCAAGGGCGCCTGCCGCAGCGGCGCCTCACCACAGAAGGCCGCCACTATCATCCGCAAGCTCCGCGCCGCGCTGCGCAGGGCGGGTGAAGGCAGCTGGCACGTCGCCGTCACCGCGCCCGCGACCAGCCAGCAGCCCTGCTACGAGCAGGTCCAATCGCCGCCGGTCCACGACACCATCTCGCTCAGCCCGGTGGGGATGTCCGGTACCACCTACTGAGTGCTTGCCTGTCGCCTTCCGCCCGGCGGGCGGACCGTCAGCTGTGGCGGAAGGCGACAGAAGCATGGGCCCGGATGCCACGAAACGGCCGCGATGACGGGACACCTCTTGCACCCATTCCGGAAGTGTCGCGGGTCGCACCAGATGCGGGATTGGCGGGAGGTCGCCGGGGTCCTCGCTGACTTCGTCGCGATCAGGTGAAGTTGTGGCGGGCGCTGAGCGGCTGGCACGGGTGGGTGCAGTGGTGCCGGTCTGCGGGGGCGGGCGGTGTGGCCGGGCGGGCGGGGACCGGCGAGCGGGCATCTGGCAGGCACGCTCGCTGCGCATCAGCCCCTCTCGGATCAGGCCCGTCCGCTGATCCGGCGGGTGCGGCCGCGCCGCGGGGTTCGGTGACTCGCAGCCGATGCCGTGGACCTTCGCCTGCTGACCGGCCTGACGTGTCAGGCTCTGGCGGTGCTGATGAGGGCGGCGGCTGCGGTGGCGACTATCGTGACGACGGCGACGGCGGCCAGGAACGTCAGGTGGATGGCGGTTGCCCAGATGCCGTCGGGGATTCCGAGCAGGATGGCCAGGCAGCATGACCATGCGCCGGTGAGCGCTGTGAGCTGCCACCGGCCGGTCAGCAGGGCGGTGCAGGGTCCGGTGATGAGCAGCCCGATCAGGATCAGGTGATGACCCGTCGCGGCGTCGGCGGCCGAGATGACGGCTGCGAGCACCATGCTCAGGACCCAGATCCGGCTGGCCGGCCAGCCGGGCACGAGCGAGTCGCGGGGAGGGCGCGGGCCCGCGCCTTGCGCCGGGACAGGCTGCCGCTCGCCTGCCGGGCCGGCGCGATGCCGTCGCGGCAGCGCCAGGCCGAGGACGGCAGCGGACAGCGCGGCGAGGCCGGCGATCAGCGCGGTACCGGAGGCTGCCTGGTATCCGCTGATCAGGACCGAGGCGGTGAACGCGGCGTAGGCGGCGATGATCGCGGCACCGGGGCGGCTGCCGAGTCCCCGGTGCCGGTAGGCCAGGGCGAGCACGGCGAGGGTCAGGCCGGCGTAGTACGCGGTGACCAGGCCAGCCTGCCCCGACGGCGGGCCGAGGCCGATCAGCGCTCCGGGGAGCAGCAGCCCGGCGACGACGTTCAGGGTGTTGCTGTTCAGCGCCGTGCTCAGCGTCGCGGCACCCCGTCCCCGCCGGGCGAGGTAGATCGCGGCGACAGCGTTGGGCAGGCTCGTGACGGCGGCCAGCACCAGGCCGCCGGTCACGATCTGCGGAACGCCCAGGCGCTGGCCGAGCCCGGACCCGGCCCGTTCCATCGTCACGCTCGCTGCCACCACGACGATCAGCGCCGCCGCGGCGAAGACCACATCTGGCCAGCGGCCACGGCCTGGCCTGATGGCCTCTTCCAGCTCAAGCTCTTCCTCGGTGACCGCCTGCCGCAGCCACGCCTGCCACCGCTGCGGCACCCCCAGCCAGGCCAGCACCCGCCCCTCGGTGCCAAGCAGCACCAGGTACCCGGCCAGGGCAATCACCGCCAGCGCGAGCCCGGCCGCCGCCGGCAGCACCCCGGTAATCACCACCGCGCATGCCAGAGCCACCCACAGCGCCACGGCCCCGCCCAGCGCCACCACCTTGCGGTGCAGCGCGATCCCCCCGGCCGCCACTGCGCCAAGGCCCAGCAAGGCTGCCAGGTTGAACACGTTCGAGCCGAGCACTACCCCGGCGCCGACCTGCTGCTGATGACGGCCCAGCGCCGTGACCGCAGCGGTGATCTCGGGCGCGTCGGCCGCGAGAGCGGCAAGCATCCCCAGCAGCGCCTCGGACATCCCGATCCGCTCGCCGATCCGCTCCAGCCTGGTCACCAGCAGCCAGCTGGCACCCAGGCTGACCACCGCCCCGCCGAAGAACGCGGCAGAGGCCAGCAGCACCACACCACACCCCTCAGCTCACGGCACGGCCAGCCTGCCCTCCCGGCCCTGCAGGGAACCGGCTGCAGGGCAGGCCTTTCCCGGAAACCCTCAGGCCCGGCGGCAAAGGCAAGCCGGTCTCTGTCTGTCAGCACCCAATATGCCGTCCCTGCCGGTCACGCGCAGGCATAAGCAACCAGCGCGGCTCACACGCCGCCGCCGCGCTGCAAGGCGCCCCGTGCAGCCACCATAACCACTCAGCTGGCGGATCACCGCAGGCCGGACCAGAAGCAGGCCGGGCCCGCAACGACGACTGGGATCATGACGATGTCCTGATGACAGTAGGTAGGCCCATGTTGCTGGCGCTGATTATCTGGCCCACCCCGCCCGGTCGCCCCGTCGTTGTGAGCTTGCTGGTGCTGGGGCGCGGTCGTTGTTAGTTTGCTGGGCCTCAAGTCGGGGTTGAGAGTTGGCCGGCGGCAGCCTTGCGGCCAGGTCGCCGTCCTTACCTGGCGCCGTTGACCGGGCATTTGCCGGCCGCGCAGTCCGCGCGCACCTGCTCGGCGAGGTCTAGCTTGGTGTACACGCGCAGGCGGCCATCTGATACTTGGCCTTGACCCGCTTGAGGTAGGTCTTCGCGGTTTCCAGGCTGATGCCGAGGTCGCGCGCGGTCGCTTCGAGCGTCTGGCCCGACGCGTAGCCCACCAGCACGGCGTGCTCGCGTTCGGAGAACTGCGGGCGGACGGGATGGCCGTCTGGTTTGGCCGCGGCGGTGGGCCCGATCGTCCAGGCCTTGCCGCCGAACGCGATCGCGCGCACCGTCATGCCCAGCGCTGCCAGGCCGTGGTCGCGGGTGAGATACCCGTGCGCTCCGGCGGCCAGCGTCCGCGCGACGGCCTCGAGTTCCGGCGATCCGTCGATCACCAGGACGCGGTGGCCGGCGTCGAGTAGCCGCCGGGTGTTGACCGCCGGATCGGGCTCGGCTCGCAGCGAGGCGTCGAGCAGTACTACCGCGCAGGCGAGCTGCTCGGCTCGCAGTAGCTCCGCAACTGTCGTTGTGACTGTTATGAGATGAATGTCCTGATGCTTGGTTGCCCACGCCCGCAAGCTGTCGGCAAGGATCAGGTTGTCGAGCACCGCGGCGACCTTGATCTCAGGGCTCAACTGGACCTCACGATCGGACGGATTTGGTGACGGATGCCATTCGAAACGTTTCTCAGAGTGAACTGGTTCATGGAACTGCGCGGTGGTCGGCCGGCCTGGTTCACCGGCACCTGGCGGGACGGATGCCGGGTTCCGGCCCTCAGCGACGGCGTGCCCGGCAAAGATCGCTCCCGGCAAGGCGCCTGCGGCTGCCTTTAGCCGAAGTAATTTCTTTCAGGAATCTGGATTCGCCGCCCTCGTGATCGGGTCAGAGTGAGCTGGCCGGGCTTTTTCCACCACATTGTGGTTGTCGTATCACTGTCAGTGGCGACACAGGTGAAGCGAGCTAGGCCGACCGTAATTTCCCCTAGGGGTATTTAGCCCCCGGGGGTACTTCGTCAATATCGCCTGGAACCTTTCGGGGATAGCGTTCGCCTCAGGCAGGACAAATCTACAGAAAGGTTGGAGATAACTCTCAGCCCAAGCTAGGGCGGTAAGTGCTGTCTGGCGCGGAGTTCTCTTTCGTTGTCCGCCTATTCCGCGACGCGTTCGACAGCAGGAAGGACAGGCGATGCGAATCGACCAAATGACTGTCAGTGCCTGTGGGGGCGGCCTAGCGCTGTCAGTCCTCGAAGGCGGATGCTATGGCACCTAATCGGGTCAAGGACGCCCACCGGCGCGGGCGGCAGAGCGTGGAGCCGAAATCGGTCCAGCGGCTGCCAGGTCTGCGCTGGGTGCCGGTGCCACTGGCCATGCTGCTCGCGGCGCTTGGCTGGCTGGTCTTCGGCTCCGTGCTCGGCCAGCATGCGTTCGCGAGCGTGCACGACGGGCTGCATGCAGGTGGCCTCGGCCTCAGCGTGAACACGATGCTGTGGATGGACAACGACATGGCCGATATGGACGGAGCCGCGCCCGCCTCTGCACCGGCCGGGAGCACAGCGAAGACGGGCAGTGGCGGCTTCGTCATGCCCGCGTCCATGATGCCGGGCTTGAAGACCGTCGGCGACAAGCGGCTGCGTGTCGAGGTGGTTATCAAGAATCTCACCACCAAGCCGCAGCGGTACGCGCTGACCGATTTCATCCTTCTCGGGAAGGGCCACCATTCCTGGGGGCTCCTCCAGAACAGCGCGACCAGGGGTCAGGTGCTCTCAGCCCCGCTTGGCGTGGGCTTCGAGACGACCGTCGACCTGTATTTCGACGTCCCGTCCGACCAGGCCACGCACCTGAAGGTGCAGTGGTCGCACGGCGGTGACACCGTGACCTTCCCCGTCCACATCGATGACAGTGGCGGGATGGCCGGCATGTAAAGGAGGCGCCTTACGCACCAGCAACTCACCAGCGGATCGGCAGCGAGCCGGTCCGCGAGCAAGAGGGTAATCAAGAGAGGAATGGTTAATGTTAGCTTCGGCTAAACATCCACGCCATCGATCCCGATGGCGTGGTGAAATCATGCTGGCGCTCGTGCTGAGCGCCGGTGTGGTTGGCTTCCTTTCTCTGGTCAATGTGACCGTCGGCCAAACTGCCGGCGGCGCTGACCTGGGAATGCGTGGCTTCCTGATAACGCTGCCCGCAGCCATCATCGCGGTCATGCTTGGCCTGCGGCTCGCGTCGCGTATGGGCCTTGACAGACCTGGCCTGGCTGCGGCGCTGCACAAGGCCGCGATCGTGTCGGTCATCTTCACGGTGCTATTGGTACCGGCGGCACTGCTGATGCCAGCCGCGGGCACGGTCGCCGCGGGAGGCGCGCTCGCTACTGGCGGAGGCATCGCAAGCCAGCTCATGAGCGGCCTGGCTAGCGCGCTGCTTGGTCAGATGGCCGGGCTGCCTTTGCTGTTCGTGGCTCTCGTAGCGCACGAGCACTTCCAGGCAGCCAGCGCTCTCGTGCAGGTCAGCGCGGCCAAGGATCGGCTGCACATTCCGCGCGTCGTCTACTTCGTGTCCGCACTCGCCCTGTTTGGCGCGTACGGACCGTCGACCGGGGTGGCTTTCGCTTCCCTGGGTGCGCACGGAACCAGCATGACGACGACCGCACCCGCGGTCGCCAATCCGTGTGCCTCGGCGCCGCACGACACGTTCAACGTGTCGGCGATCAACATGACGATGATCCTGAACCACTACGGGGTCAACGATCCGAACTCGATGATGTACGTGCTGAACCAGAACATCGCTGCGGTGCGCGCGGAGGACGCCGCAGGGACTGTATCGGATGGCGAGCAGGGCAACGACGCCATCCAGCCACTGGTGATCCGCGCGCACATGGGCGACTGTGTCACGGTCAATTTCACCAACGCGACGACATTCGGGCTGGAGCCATTCGACCAGCCGCCGTCGCCGCAGGCGTCAGAGCCGTGCGATCCAGTGACGGCGACCAACCCAGACGGGTCCACGAGAGTCGTGTCCGACTGTGAAGGATCGCTGGCACACACGGCTCCGCAGAACCTGGCCTGGAACGTCGACGGCCTGCCGGCCGTGGGCAATGCCGACCAGGTGTCCAGTGACGTGGGCAAGAACGCCGACAACACTGCGGCGCCTGGCCAGACCGTGAGCTACGAGGTCTACATGGACCCGGCGCTCGGTTACGGTGCGCACGTCTTCCACTCGAGCGGTGACATCAGGCAGTCGCAGGCCCACGGCCTGTTCGGTGTCCTGGTATCGGAGCCGGTCGGCTCTTCGTGGCTGGACCCGCACACGCTGCAGCCGCTCGCGAGCGGCTGGGACGCGGTCATCAAGACGGCGAGCGGCCCCAGTTTCCGCGAGTTCAACCTGCTGTTCCATGAGATCGGCGATGAGGGTTACCGCCAGATCATGGAGAAGCCAGGCGCGACCTGCGCTACCAGTCACGGCGAAGTCGTGACGCCTGGCGGCGGCTGTGAGCTTCCGGTGGTCGACACGTTCACTGGTGCTTACCGGCCGTGCAGCAAGGCGATCAACTACCGAAGCGAGTGCTTCTTCGAGCGCGAACTCACCCAGGAGGAGCACGGCTTGACTCCCGACGAGTCCCAGGACTACGGTTCCTACACCAATGGCGACATGGCAACGCCAAGGCCAGAGGCGTACGTCGGAGACCCCTACAAGATTCTGCTGACGAACGCTGGCTCCGAGATGGGCCACGTTTTCCACGAGCACGGCGGCGGTATCCGCTGGCTGCGCAACCCACAGGCCGCCGACCCGGACATCGCCGGCGGGCTTGAGAAGCATCCCCCAGTGACAAAGGCCTCGATCAGGCTTGACTCGCAGACCATTGAGCCTGGTGAGTCCTATGACCTCGAGACCGAGTGCGGTGCCGGAGGCTGCCAGCAGGCTGCTGGTGACTTCCTCTTCCACTGCCACATCGCAGCTCACTACGACTCAGGAATGGTCAGCTACATCCGCGTCTACGACACCCAGCAGTCAAGTCTGGCGACCGTGCCAGGCCGGACGGCGAAACCACAGGCGGTCAACTCGGCCGGCCTGATAGGCAAGGTGATCGAGGGCAAAACTGTAGTGCCCCAGTCGCAACTCACTAATCCCGCTACCCAGGTCTCGCTGGAAAGCCTGGTCGAAGGCCAGCTACCGCCACAGGGCGTTCCGTTCAACGCCGAGGACGCGACGGTATGGAACTGGATGAAGAGCGGCCCTGCCAGCGCGCCGATCTACCTCGGCGAGCCCGAATCGACGATCTCCTGGCCTGACTACACAGCACCGAACCCAGGGCAGCGACCGCAGATCATGTTCGATCCGAGCAATGGCAGATATGCCTGGCCGCTGCTGCAACCGCATCTCGGCCAGCGTCCGCCGTTCTCGCCCAATGGGCACAGTGGTGCACCTTGGCTAGGCCCGAACGTCACGTCAACCAGGCCTGACGGACTGTGCCCGGCTGGGGCTCCGCTGCGCACCTACAACATCACCGCCATCAACGTCCCCATCACGGAGACGAACGGCGGCGTAGATGCCAACGGGGTCAAGATTCCGCCCGCGGTTGACCCGCAAGGCGAGATCTTCGTGCTCAACCAGAACATCGCGGCAACCAAGGCCGGCACTCTTGCGGCGAACCCGCTCGCCATCAGGTCCGATGTAGGCGACTGCATCGCCGTGACGCTGACAAACGAGCTGGCTCACCTGCCGGATCCCAACAGCCCCGATGTCAACCTGTTCCAGAAGGTCAACATCCACACCCACTTCGTCCAGTTCGATCCCCAGGCCTCCGACGGCGTCATCACGGGCTTCTCGTTCGAGCAGTCCATGCGGCCCGACTTCGGGGTACCAGGAGAGACGACGCTGACGGCTGCGGCGGCTGCCGGAGCTTCCCAGATCACGGTCGCCAGCACTGCTGGCCTGCGTGCGGGCATCAGCGTAGAGGTCGGTCAGGGCCAGCCGGACACCGAGGTCGCCACGAAGATCACGGCGATCAACGGCAACACGCTGACCCTGGGCGCTCCATTGCAGAACGCCCACGCGTCTGGTGAGCGGACCGGAGTCGAGTTCGTGCAGTACCGCTGGTACAGCGACGTCGACGACGGCACCGTCTTCTTCCACGACCACGTGGACGCACTGCACTCATGGGGTCACGGCCTGTTCGGTGCGCACATCATCGAACCAGCAGGCTCGACCTTCCACAACCCGCAGACCGGTGCCGTTATCGACAGCGGCCCGATCGCCGACATCTACACCACGGGCTCAGCTGGCTTCGGCGAGCAGGGCGACTTCCGCGAGTACGTGCTGTTCGAGCATGAAGGCATCAGGAGCAGTGGTTCGCCACAGGGCTGCGAGATGTCCAGCTTCAACCTCAGGGCGGCACCGCTGATCGACCGAGATCCGTCGTCGGCTGCCACGCCAATACCAGATGACGAGGATGCCAGCATCCCCGACGGAGGTGGTGCCTACAATATGGGCTTCGAGGCACACGAGGAGCCCGCTGGTGCGGACCGGGTGGACTGTACGGACGTATCGTCACGTCCAACGATCCGTACGTGTTCTCGTCGGTGGCCCATGGCGATCCGGCGACTCCACTGCTCCTTGCCTATACGAACGACCCGGTGGTGATCCGCCAAGTCGGCCTCGACGAGCAGGTTGGTGATATCAGGGTCACTGGTCACCGGTTCTCCGAAGAGCGGTTCAACGCCAATGGGACGCTCACGGACGCCGGTACTGCGGGAATCTCCGAGAAGATGGACTACGTCCTGGACGGAGGTGCCGGAAAGTTCCCAGGTGACTACCTGTACTACAGCGGCAGAAGCTTGTCACTGGAGACCGGAGCGTGGGGCATCATGCGCGTGATGAACACGCTGCATAGCTCGGGACCTGACGCTCTGGAGCCGTTGCCCGACCGGACGGCACCACCGACAGGAGCTGGGTTCCCGACGCTCACCGACACAGGCAAGGCTCCGCCGGCCGCTCCGGCCGACACGGGCTCTGTCTGCCCGAGCAGCGCTCCGACCCGCAGTTACAACGTGTCTCTCTTCAATGGCATCACCTTCGACACAGGGATGCCTGGCGAGAGCGACGCGGCGCCGGAGACCGGTGGCTCGTGGGCCATGATGTACTCCCTCACCAGTGACGAGGCCGCCATCAAGGCAGGGACGAAGCCGGCTGTGCCGCTGGTGATCCGTGCCGACGCGGGTGACTGCCTCAAGGTGACTCTCCACAACGACCTGCCGGTCGACCACTTCACGTGGACCTGGGGATCGGGCTCGACCAGAGCCGGGTTCAACATCGGCAACGTCCTCTACAACCCGCAGACCTCCTATGGCGCAGCGATCGGATATGACCCCGACTCGACTGTGGCACCAGGCGGCTCGCGGACCTACGTCTACTACGTCGACAAGGAGCTCGGTACCAACCTGGTACTCAACATGGGCAACGAGTCGAGCTGGCGGGCCGGCGCCTACGCCGCGCTCATCGCCGAGCCCAAGGGCTCGGTCTGGGACGACCCGTTCACCGGCCAGCCAATCCAGTCCGGGGTATTCGCTGACGTCTTCCGGCCCGATGGGACGGCGTTCAGGGAGTACGCGACGATCTTCAGCGATCGTGAGCCGTTGCTCGGCCACGACGTCATGGATTATTACCTGGACTCCGACCACTCCTACACCGACTACAACGAGGATTCGCTCAGCCAGCTAGAAGGAGATGATCAGCACGCGCTCTGCGGCGCCAACGAGAACGGAGCCGATTCCGGGTGCCTCTGGGAGGCCAAGAGCGACAGCGCCAACGGCGGGAATGACCCGACGACGCCGACGTTCGAGGCATTCTCCAAGGACCCGGTGATCTGGCGAATCGCTGACGCTGCTGGCGACAACCCGATCTCCTTCGAGGTCTCCGGCCACGAGTTCCCGCTTGACCATGGGATAGCCAACTCCCAGCGGATCGAGGCTCGGACTCTGGTCACAGGAGAGACGTTCGACGCGTACCTCGTCGGCGGTGCCGGTGGTGCGACCGGAGCCGTAGGCGACTACGAGTACAACGTCGGCCGGGATCCGATGATCAGGTCTGGTGACTGGGGCATCATGCGAGTGCTCCCGGCACCGGGCTCTGGCATCTCCCCGGCGACAGGCAACCGCCTCCAGCCGTTGTCATAACTTAACCGATCAAGCTGCCGTCCCGGGCCACCAGGCCCGGGACGGCAGCACCTTGGCTGGCCAGGACGCAGTTGGTCCGACTAAAGCAACTTGACCGAAGCAAAATTTCACCGGAGATGACATGTCCCTAGCGCTTACGTCGCCACGATCGCCATTAACTGCCCGCATCGTGCGCCGCACAATGATCGTCGGCGCCGCGTCGGCCGCAGGCGTGCTGCTCTTCGCCGCGCCAGCCTTCGCTCACATCACCGTGAGCCCGGCATCGGTGCCCGTGGGGTCGACGACCGAGCTGACCTTCCATGTCCCGAACGAGGAAGCGAAGGCCAGCACTGTCAAGGTCGATGTGCAGATCCCGACCACTCACCCGATCGCCCAGTTGCTCGCCAAGCCGGTTCCCGGCTGGACCGCCACGGTGCGGACCATCAAGCTGCCCAAGCCGGTGACCACCGACGACGGCACGTTCACCACGGCGGTCTCCGAGGTCATCTGGTCTGGCGGGAGCATTGAGCCGGGCCAGTTCCAGGACTTCTCGATCTCCTGCGACTCCCTGCCCGATGGGCCTGGGCAGCTCGTCTTCAAGGCCATCCAGACCTATTCAGACGGCGACATCGTCCGCTGGATCGACCTGTCACAGCCAGGCCAGCCCGAACCAGCGCACCCCGCGCCTACGGTCACGCTTACTGCTGTCACCAACGGCTCGACCGGCTCGACGGGGCCCGGCACCGCCAAGGCCGCCGCGACGACCACCGCAAGCTCGAGCGCGGACAGCCTGGCTCGGGTGCTGGGAATCGCTGGCCTCCTGATCGGCTTGCTGGCGGTCCTGCTCGTGCTGGCGGTCTTCAGGCGCGACCGGCGGCTGCTGGCCGAGATCGGCACCGCACCCGTCCCGGCGCCGCCTCCGCGCAAGCTCCCGCGCCAGCGGCGGCGAGCAACGGCAAGGCCGCGCAGCAGCCGGATAACCGCGCGCCAGCAGGCACGAAGACGTCCGCGAAGCGACCTCAGGCCCGTCGCAGGTGACCGACCGTGTGCCCAGGCTGCTTGACTCACGTCCAGGAAGGTGACTAACCATGGCCCGCAGATTCGCTTACCTGGTGGCGACGTTCTTCCTTGCCGCAGTAAGTCTGGTGATCGGAGCCCCGGCAGCCTGGGCACACGCGACCATCGTCACGACGAGCCCGGCCGACGGAGTCATCGTGAAACAGGCGCCGACCCAGGTGTCGGCGACCTTCGACGAGCCGGTCGGCGTCAGTTCCGACAGCCTGAAGGTGTTCTCGCCCAACGGCACCAGGGCAGACACCGGTGCCACGACTCACGGCAGCGAGCCTTCTGAGATCGTGGTCCGCCTCAAGCCGGGCCTGGGCTTCGGCACCTACACCGTCGGCTGGCACGTGATCTCCGCCGACTCCCATCCGGTGCAGGGCGCATGGACCTTCTCGGTCGGCGCACCCAGCAGCACGTCGGTCAATGCCGCCAGCCTCAATTTGACGGCCAGCCCGCTGGTCGGCTTCGCGTTCGGGTTCGTGCGATGGGTCGCCTTCTGCTGCTTCGCGCTCCTGGTCGGCGCGGTGGGCTTCGTGCTCTGGTGCTGGCCAGGCGGGGCATCGAGCCCGCTTGTCCTCCGGCTGACCATGGGCGCGTGGAGCGGGCTCGCGGGGTCCGTGCTTGGCGCCCTGCTGCTGCAGGGTGTCTATGGTGCGGGGGATGGGGTGACCAAGCTCTTCTGGCCCAACGTGCTGCACGCCACCTTGTACAGCCGCTACGGGCGATCGCTCGGAGCGCGGCTGATCCTGGTGGTAGTCGCGCTATTCGTCTTCACCTCAATTCTGGCCGGCCTGCGGGACGATGACCGGCGCGCGTCCGTGCGAGCGTCGGTCGCCTGGGGAATACTCGCGGCGGCGCTCGCGGCTACCTGGGCCGCAGCCGATCACGCCGGTATCGGCATCCAGGTGCCGCTGTCGCTGGCCTCAGACATTCTGCACCTTTGCTCGGTCGCCATCTGGCTCGGCGGGCTGACCATGCTGGCCGTGATCGTGCTCCGCCAGCCGCGAACGGCTGGGACCAGGGTGACGGGGAGCGCGGCCGACCGCAAGAAGCGGGCGGCGACGCTGGAAGCGGTGCAGGCCGTGGAGCGGTTCTCGCCGATCGCGCTCACCTGTGTCGGCGCGATCCTGCTGACCGGCACCTATCAGGCCTGGCGCGGTGTCGGCACCTGGATCGCGCTGGTCGACACCACCTACGGCCGGCTGCTGCTCGTCAAGATCGCGGCCATGCTTGTGCTCATCGGGCTCGGCTACGTGGCCCGGGTCCGGATCGCGGCCCTGCGCGCCCCGGCATCGGCGGCGCCAGTCAGGACCGTAGAGCTGGTCGTAGCTGGCCTGCCCAGGATGCTCGCGAATGTCGGCGGCAGGTCAGGCAGCCTGCTGACGTTCGGAGGCAAGGTACACCACGGCGGGACGAACGGCGCCCCGGCAACGGCTCGGACAACGGCGACGGCGACGGTTCGGGCAACGGCGTGGCTCGCTCCAGTGCCGCTGGCCACCGAGTGGCGAGCGGCGCGAGATCGAACGGCGCCGGAGCTCGGCACCATAGCTCACGACGTCGGGTCTCGCGGTGCGGGTGCGAACGGTGCGGGTGCGAACGGTGCGGGCTCTCGCGGTGCGGGTGCGAATGGTGTCGGCTCTCGCGATGCCGGCGCCAACGGCTCGGGTGCCAAGGACGCGGGCGGGAACGGCTCCGGCGCGAACGGCGCGGGCCTGGACGAGGCCGGATCGGATGGCGCGCTGGACCCAGGCCGGACGGCAGTGACGCTGCGCAGGCTGCGCTGGTCTGTCGCCGCCGAAGCCGCGATCGCAATCGTCGTGCTGGCCGTCACTTCGATCCTGGTCAACACCGCCACGGCGCGGGAGACCTTTACCCAGCCTGCCAGCGCCTCCATCGCCTACAACACAGGTGGTGCTGGCGGACGCGGGAACGTCAGCGTCACGCTGACGCCGGCCGTGATCGGCCCCAACAAGATCATCGTGTCGGTGACCAACGCCGCTGGAAAGCCGTACACGCCCAAGCAGCTCATCGTGGCGCTCGAGCTGCCCGCCCAGCACCTGGGACCGCTGGTCGTGGCGCTTACTCCGGACGGTCCGGGTCGTTACGTTAGCAAACCGGTCAGCGTGACCATTACCGGACGATGGCAAATCGATGTCACGATTCGTAGCGATGCGTTCGATGAAACTACCGTCTACCTGCCAGCCTCCGTTAACTGAGGCTGTGCGCCGGAGCTGATCCAGGAGAGCGCAAAATGGGCGGAAACATTAATTGCCCAAATTTCGCATCGTCCCAGGTAAATGGCCCTGGCGTCATTTGCCCCCTAGGGGTGATTCGTCCCTGGTCAGCACTGCGACCCTGTTCTAACGTACGGGTAGAAGTTACCCGTCAGTTTCATGCTGCCGTCCGAGACCGTGAGCAGGCCTTGGCGTGTCCATCCGCACAGCCCGGGAGGCCGTCGTGGTGGTATCGACTCGTTCAGGCTCACGAATGGGCGGGATTCGCTTCAAGGAGGTAAGCAAGCGGGGCATCGGGATTTCCGTGAAGGTGCCCCGCCGCGACGCGGTCTTTGTCAGCACCTCACGCGATCGCGGGTTCTCGTCCGTAGGTGTGCACCCGAGTCCTCTTGACACGGTTCGAGGTGAAATGCGGCTAGGACGTCCTTCCCCACGCTGGAAGGCTAGACTTTCCGCTGCTCCCTTTTTGCCCTGATCGATTGTCGAGATTACCCACCGTGCTTGCCGCCGGGGGGCGGACGTGCCCACTTTCGCTGCCTCCGCTCGCAGGGACCGTACCGGAGACTCACTACGGAGACCCGCATGTCGGACATCGGCAAACCCTCGGCCGCCGCCGTCCCGCCACTGCTCACTCAGCGGGAGATGATGATCGTCTTCCTGATGAGTGCCGGGCATACCGTATCCGAGATCGCCAAGCTGCTCGAGCTTCGACCGCGCACGGTGGAAAACCGCAAGCGGAGTATTTACGAAAAGCTCGGGGTCGGCAACCAAAGCCACGCTGTGGCCAAGGCGATCTGGCTCGGATTGCTCCAGCCCGGCCCGCCACCGACGCTGCTGCGCAAGGGCCCGGCCCCGCAGGAGAATTCTGGCGAACCCGGGCGCCAGCTGCTCGCAGTCTTACTTGGCCCGGCCAGCAAGAGCCGGGACGAGATAGCGCAGCAGCTGATTTCCGAGCGCGTGCCGCTCGTGATCGCCATCGACCGCGACGAGCTGATCCGTGATCACTGGGTGTGGTGGCAGCGCGGCCCGCTTGTTCTCGTCCTGGTGGACCCGGATCCGGAAGACTGGTCGGCGACGATCGCGCTCGGCGCTCCCACCGTCTTGATCCGCAGCACCGACGTCCCCGAACAGCTCGCGATCGCTGATGCGCTGGCCCGGCAGGCGAGCGGTGTGGTCGCCAAGGCGGACGCAGCGGCCGGGCTGACCTCGACCCTGCAGGCCGTCGCGCAGGGCCTGATGGTGATGAGCTGGGAGTACGCCGCCCTCCTGCTGAAGTGGTCACCCTCTCCGTCGCCGGAGATGCCCAAGCTCACCGCGCGCGAGTACGACATTCTCGGCTCGATCGCCAGCGGCCACACCATCCGGCAGACGGCCCGCTCGCTGGGCATCGCGACAAAGACCGTCGAGAACACCCAGGCCAGGCTGTTCAGGAAGCTGGGCGTCCGTAACCGGACGGAGGCACTGACCATTGCCGACGCCCTAGGGCTCATCGACCGGACGGCAGCCTCGGTCGGCCAGATGCCATCGGGGCAGGATAATTTCCTACCTTCGTGTCCTAATCCGGCCGTCTGGGGGATGTGACGGCCCAGGTCGCATCGGACCGGCAAGGCGGTTGGCAGTCTTGCCGGTCGTGACCTGACGCGCCTTTGGGTGCGCGCCGGGCGTCCTGCTGTGCCGCTCTGTGCCCGCCCGGGTGTCTGCCTGCCGGGCTGACAGCAGCATGGTCCTACTTACTGCTGCCGGGGGGCGGGCTTCGACCGCACCATGGTGCTACTTAGTGCTGTGGGGACGACAGTAAGTAGGACCATGGTGTCGTGAAAAGTCGGGTGAGTCTGGGCTATGGCCCGCGTTGCCGCTGGTGCCGGGTTCTTCCGGGCGGGTAGCCGGCGGCGGACCCCACACCTCCGCAGCCGGCTTGCCGGGCCCGCTATTCAGTGTTACTATGTACCGGTAGTCAGCGTCACTGAGTAGCTGTCAGAAGGGAGGTGTTCCATGGGCAAGCAGGTGACGGAGATGCTCAAGGGGACGCTGGAGGGCATCGTCCTCGCGATCTTGTCCGGCCGGCCCGCGTACGGCTACGAGATCACGGCGTGGCTGCGGGAGCAGGGGTTCTCCGACATCGCCGAAGGGACCGTCTACGCGCTGCTGATCAGGATCGAGCAGCGCGGCCTCGTCGACGTGGAGAAGGTCCCGTCCGAGAAGGGGCCGCCGCGCAAGGTCTACTCGCTCAACGCTCAGGGACAGGAAACCTCGAAGAGTTCTGGAGGACCTGGAGCTTCCTCACAGAACGGCTCGAACAGCTCCGCGAAGGAGGCAGATAACCATGGCCGCAGGATGGAAAAAGGTCGTCGAGACCGTGATCGGCCCGGTCGAGCAGAAGAAGCGCTACCGGCAGTACAAGGCGCGCATGGAGCGCTTCCCGCGAGCTATCACACCGCGATCGACGCGGTGGAGCGGTACTCGTACTACTTCGGGCACGGACGGCCGAAGGCGGCCTGACGATGCTGGAGGACCTTGCCGATCTCTTCGAGCAGGGCGCGGCGAGCGGAACCCCGATCCGCGAGATCGTCGGCGAGGACCCCGTGGAGTTCGCCGAGGCGTTCCTGCGGAACTACCCGCAGGGTCAGTGGATCGTCCGGGAGCGGGACCGGCTGACCAGCGCCATCGACCGCGCCGCCGGAGAAGACACCGGAACCGAAGGGACGTCCCGATGACGGCCGGTCCAGCTCGGCCCCGGCGATCCGCGTGCAGGGCCTCGAGAAGTCCTACAAGGAACTGCACGTGCTGCGCGGCGTGGACTTCGACGTGGCGCGGGGCAGCATCTTCGCCCTGCTCGGCTCCAACGGCGCGGGCAAGACGACGGTCGTGAAGATCCTGTCCACGCTGCTCAAGGCCGACGCGGGGACGGCCACGCGTCGACGGCTTCGACGTCGCCGACGCCAGCCGGCGCAGCGTGCGGGAGTCCATCAGCCTGACCGGGCAGTTCGCCGCCGTGGACGAGATCCTCACCGGGCGGGAGAACCTGGTGCTGGTGGCCCGGCTGCGGCACCTGAAGAACTCCGGCTCAGATCGCGGACGACCTGCTGGACCGCTTCCAGCTCACCGACGCGGCCGGACGCGCAGGGTGGCGACGTACTCCGGAGGCATGCGCCGCCGCCTGGACATCGCGATGAGCCTCATCGGCAACCCGCCGGTGATCTTCCTGGACGAGCCGACCACCGGGCTCGATCCGCAGTCGCGCACCGAGGTGTGGAACAGCGTCAAGGAGCTCGCCGGGCAAGGCACGACGGTGCTGCTCACGACGCAGTACCTGGACGAGGCCGAGCAGCTCGCCGACCGGATCGCGATCCTGCACGAGGGACGGATCATCGCGAACGGCACCCTCGCCGAGCTGAAGCAGCTGCTCCCGCCCGCCAAGGTCGAGTACGTCGAGAAGCAGCCGACCCTGGAGGACGTCTTCCTCGCCATCGTCGGCACGATCCCGCCACGCGACAGCTAAGGAACAGCAATGACCACGCACTTCTTCGGCGACACCGCCGTCCTGCTCGGCCGGTCCATGCGCCACATCACGCGCAGCCTGGACACCATCATCACGACCACGATCATGCCGATCGCGTTCATGCTGCTGTTCGTCTACGTGTTCGGCGGCGCGATCAACTCCGGGCCGGGCTCGTACGTGAACTACCTGCTGCCCGGAATCCTGCTCATCACGATTGCCTCGGGCATCTCCTACACCGCGTTCCGGCTCTTCTCGACCTGAAGAGCGGCATCTTCGAGCGATTCCAGTCCATGCCGATCGCGCGGTCGATCCGTGCTGTGGGCGCACGTGCTGACGTCGCTGGTCGCCAACCTGATCTCGCTCGTCGTCGTCGTGCTCGTCGCCCTGCTGATGGGCTTCCGCTCGGGGGCGGCGGTGCTGGCGTGGCTGGCGGTCGCCGGGATCCTGGTCCTCTTCACCCTGGCGCTGACGTGGATCGCCGTCATCGCCGGTCTCTCCGCGAAGTCCGTGGACGGTGCCAGCGCGTTCGCCTACCCGCTGATCTTCCTGCCGTTCATCAGCTCGGCTTTCGTGCCCACCGCCTCCATGCCAGGCCCGGTGCGCGCCTTCGCCGACAACCAGCCCGTGACCTCCATCGTCAACACGATCCGCGACCTGTTCACCCAGCAGCCGGTCGGCACCGGCATCTGGATCGCCCTCGCCTGGTGCCTCGGCATCCTCGTGGTCGCGTACGCCCTCGCCATGGCCACCTACCGCCGCAAGATCGCCTGAGGTCTGCCGATGCTGGCGCTTGCTCAGCTTCCGGTGGCCGCGAGCCAGGTCTCAGCCCCGTTCGGGCCGGTCACGAGCACGATCGGGGCGAGACACGGCCTCGGGAGGGCGACCCGCGCGTCGATGTCGCAGTCTCCCCCTGGGCTGGCCTCGAAGTCGCCCGTGCTGACGTTCGCGATCGACGCGACACCATCGGGGCCGACGCGGAGACCGCTGACGACGAGGCGGAAGGCGGGAAACGGGTTCACGCCGCGCAGCGAGACTGGCACCGAGGAATGACCGGCCAGCACTAGCCCCCGGATCCTGACCCGCAGATGCCCGTCCCGGCTGAGCGAGCCCGTCCCGGCCTCGATGAGCCAGGGCAGCCCGCCACCAGACACTCCCCGGATGGCATAGCCGGGAATCGCCTCAGGATTGCCGACGGGGATCATGGTGTCGAACGTGAGAATTAAGCAGGCGCCCGACTCGGCCCGGCCAGCCGCGCTGGGCGCTGCTGCCGGGTTGCTCGAAGCCGCGCCGTTGACGCCCGCGAGGGCCGTGGTATCGGCGGATGCCATGTTGCGCATCTCAGACCTCTTCGTTCAGCGTGCGGACCGCGTACCGCCATGATCGGTTCCCGTCTTCCGATCACACGTGTGGCTCGGGCGTGAGGTTCAGCGCTTGTCGAGGAAGACAGCCAGAAAACCGTTGCTGACGCACTGCAAACCTTTGCTGACGCGCCGCACACCTTTGCGGCGTCGGGCGGCAGGTGCCCCGGTGCCCTGGTGCCTACGCAGCCGAGATCGAGCGCAGCGCGCCGATCGTCTTGCGATCCTCGGGCAGCCAGGGGCCGCTCAGCGACCCGGTCGGGTTCCAGAAGGTCTCCAGGCACCGGCCGCCGTTGTCGGACATCCACTCGGCGAGCAGCGCGAACCAGTCCGCCCGGAACTTCGGGCGCGGGCTGTTGGCCGCCGGGACGAAGTTGTACTTGTCCCGGTAGGCGCGAAACGTGCGGACGCTGATCCCGGCCTCACGCATGGAGTCGAAGATCCTGGAGTTGCACCCGATCAGAACGCTCATGGCCGCCTCACCCCCGGGGCTTGGCGTCCCCGCCCCGCAGCCAGCGAAACAGGCCCGGGCACCGGCCCCCTACAGGTGACGCGACCACCAGTCGAGGATCGCCTCGAAGCGGGCGACCCGGTGACTTGGCAGGCCGTTGCGGGACAGGCCGTGGCCCTCGCCGGGGAAGAGCAGCATCTCGGTGGGCACCCCGCGCAGCTTCAGCGCGACAAAGAGCCGCTGCGCCTGCTCGACGGGGCAGCGCCAGTCGTGCTCGGAATGCACGATGAGCACCGGGATGCTGATCTGGTCGGCGAAGGTGAGCGGCGTCTGGGCGGCCCAGCCTGCCGGGTCGGCGCCAAACAGGGACGCGGCGAAGAACCAGCCGATGTCGCTGGAGCCGTGGAAGCTGTCCACCGCGTTGACCGCGCGCTCGCTGACCGCCGCCTTGAAGCGCTCGCCGTGCTTGGCGCAGAGCCAGCTCGTCATGTAACCGCCGTAGGAGCCGCCGAGCACGCCGACCCGCGAGCCGTCCAGGCCGCCGGTCGGCAGGCCGGCGTCGAGCAGGGCGAGCAGATCGGCGGCGGCGATCCTGGCCGCGTCGCCGACAATAGAGGTGCCGTGCGCCTGGCCGTAGCCGGACGAGCCGCGCGGGTTGCCCATGACGACCGCGTAGCCGGCGCCCGCGTAGACCTGGGCCTCGTCGAACAGCCTCCACCCGTACTGGGCGAACGGGCCGCCGTGGATCATCAGCAGCACCGGATGCGGGCCGGGACCTTCGGGCCGCACGATCCAGCCGTGCACCGGGTAGCCATCCGGTGCGGTAGCGGTGAGCTCCTCCAGCGGATACGGCGAGGTGATGGTCCCGAACGAGGTGAGCTGCCGCTCGGCCCCTTCGGCGTCGGTCCCTTCGGCGTCGGCCCCCGCACCCAGCGCGATCAGCTCGCCCTTCGAGCCGGGGCTGGCGACCGCCGCGACGACAGCGGACTCCGCGCGGGCGAACCCCTCGACCTGGCGCTGCCCGCCCAGCAGCGTCTGCGGCTCGCCGCCGTCGTACGGGATCAGCACAAGCTCGACCGCGCCCCGCCGCTCGGCGCAGGCCAGCACGCCGTCGGCGGTCGTCTCGATCGCGCCGCCCCTGACCAGGTTGATGGGCTCCACCTCGGTGATCCTGGCCGGTGGTGCCGAGCCGTCGGCCGGGACCGTCCAGACGCCGACATTCCGGCCGCCCGGCCCGACGCCGTTCGCGCTCAGCTGCGAGGCGGAGAAGCAGACCGTGCCGTCGGGCGCGAAGCACACCTGGTCGATCGACAGCTTCGGCCCCTCCGGCGAGCCGCTGCGGGTCACCGCCCGCAGGCCAGAGCCGTCCGGTGCGCACACCCAGACGTCGGTCGCGAGCTCGGTGTCGCGGGTCTCGTGCCTGGCGGCCACGAAGGCGAGGGTCTGGCCGTCTGGGCTCCAGGTCACTGCGGTGTTCTCGAAGTCGCCGCCGGTGACCTGAACGGGCTCGGCGTCCTCACCGAACGGGTCGACCACGAAGACCTGCGATGGCCGGTCGGTATAGAAGCCGATGCCGTCCTCGCGGTACTGCAGGGTAGTGATCCGCCTCGGCCGCTCGGCCTCGGCCTTGCCCGAGTAGCGGCCCTCTTCGGGCACCCGCGCGACATAGGCGATCCGCTTGCTGTCCGGGCTCCACGCCGGGGCGCCCGCGCCGAGCGGCAGGTCGGTCACCCGCTTTGGCTCGCCGCCGCTGGTCGGCATGACGTACAGCTGGGGCTTGGCGGCCGCGCCGCCGGCGCTGCCCGAATCCCCGGCGCCGCCGCCGCCACGGCTCGCCGCCCGCAGGAACGCCAGCCACCCGCCGTCCGGAGAGTACGCCGGCGCGCTATCGCGGACGCCGGTCGTATAAGGACGCGGTGCCTGCGACCCGTCGGTGGGCACGATCCACAGCTGCCCTCGGTACTCGTCGTGGTCCAGGTCCGGCCGGCTGACAGCGACGACAGCGAACTCGCCATCGGGCGAGATACTCGGCTTGCTGAGGTCGTGCAGGAGGGCGATATCTGCAGGCTTCATACGATCAATCTAGCGAATGGCCTGGTAACTGGACATAGCCGATGGCGTGACATGGTGCGGCGCGGCCGCGAGCGGTACTGTCCCCCCTGCCATCGCCAACGGGCTCAGCACCAGGAGGCACGCCAGCATGACTCAGCTCGACACCGGAACCGACGACCTGCTCGCCGAGATCGACGACGGCGTCGCTACCTTGACGATGAACCGCCCGGCGCGCCGCAACGCCATGTCCGACGCCATGATGGCGGCCATGGACCGGGTGCTCGGCCAGGTCGAGCTCGACGACGCGGTCGGCTGCGTGGTCCTCACCGGAGCCGGTGGCGCCTTCTGCGCCGGCGGCGACGTCAAGGCCATGGCAGAGCGGCACGCCGGAGGTCAGCCGCAGAGCGTCGATGTCGCCATCGCCCGGCAGCGGCTGCGGCAGCGGGCTACCAGCGGCCGGCTGTGGCAGCTGCCCAAGCCCACGATCGCCGCGATCAGCGGGCCTGCCGCCGGCGCGGGATTCTCGCTGGCGCTGGCCTGTGACCTGCGCTACGCCGTCGACACAGCAGTGCTGACCACCGCGTTCGCGAAGGTGGGCTTCGCCGGCGACTACGGCGGCACCTGGTTCCTGACCCAGCTGGTGGGCAGCGCCAAGGCCAAGGAGCTGTACTACTTCTCCGACCGGCTGTCGGCCGCCGACGCGGAGCGGCTCGGGATCGTCAACGCGGTGTTCCCGGCGTCAGACTTCGATCATCAGGTTGAACGGCTCGCACGCCAACTCGCCCACGGACCGCGCATCGCCTACCGCTACATGAAGGAAAACCTGAACCGGGCGGTGCACGGCGAGCTAGGCGAGTGCCTCGACCTCGAGGTGACGCACCACGTCCACACCGGGCTGACCGAAGACCACCGGGAGGCCGCGAAGGCGTTCGTCGAGCGTCGCGAGCCGCGCTTCACCGGCCGCTGACCCCGAAGCCGCTGACTCCGAGGAGCCGCTGACTCCGAAGCCGAGGCCCGGGCTCAGACCAGGGCGACGGCGTAGTCGGCCAGCCAGGCGTTGACGTCGAGCACGAAGGCCGCCGGGGCCCACTTGGTCGGCATGATGCCCATCAGCCCGGGCAGCGTCGGATCCGCGGTGAACGCCTCGGCCAGCCGGCCGTGGTCCACGATCTGGAACACCGGCGCATCGGGCTGCCGGAGCAGGTCAGCCAGCTGGGCCTTGATGGCCACGGCGTAGTTGGGGTCGGTGCTCGCCGGGTAGACGCTCTTGCGGCGGTTCGCGACCTCCGGCGGCAGCACGTCGGCGACGGCCCGGCGCAGCAGCCCCTTCTCGATCCCGTCGACCTGCTTGATCGGCCAGGGCACGTTCCATACGTACTCGACCAGGCGGTGATCGCAGAACGGCACCCGCACCTCGAGGCCGACGGCCATGCTGAGCCGGTCCTTGCGGTCGAGCAAGAACGGCAGCCACGGCCCGTGGGTAGAGCACCTCGCGGATGCGTGCCTGCTCGGGGTCTCGCCTGGGAGCCGGGGCACCTCGGCCTGAGCGTCGGAGTATCGCTGCGCGGTCCGCTCGTCGAGCCGGGCCACAGCCTCCACCTCTGGGCGCAGCACCGGCGCCCAGGACCCTGCGCCCCAGGGGAAGGCAGGCGCGTTGAGCATCGCCGGGATGTAGTACCAGGGGTATCCGCCGAAGACCTCGTCCGCCGACTCGCCGGAGAGCGCCACCGTGGAGTGCTCGCGCAGATCGCGGAACAGCAGGTACATCGACGTGTACATGTCGCCCCTCGTCGGCAGGTCATGGGCCGCCTGGGCACGTGCGCCGCCCCGGTGAGCTCGGCCGCGTCGAGCATGATCGTGGTGTGGCGGGTGCCGGAGTGCTCGGCCACGAGCTGGGCGAACGGCTCGTCGTGGCTGGGGCGGAAGATGTCAGGCTTAAACTCGTCCTGGCTGCCGGGGAAGTCGACCGAGAAGGTGGCCAGCTTGCCCAGCCCGTCGCGGGCCAGCGCCTTAGCCGCCAGGGCGGTCAGCGCGCTCGAGTCCAGCCCGCCGGACAGCAGCGTGCACAGCGGGACGTCGGCGACGAGCTGACGGTCGACGATGTCGACCAGGAGTTCCCTCACGTGGCCGACGGTGGCGTCGACGTCGTCGGGGTGCGGCCTGGCCTGCAGCTCCCAGTACGGGCGCGAGGTCAGGCCGGTGCGGCTAACTCGGACAAGGTAGCCGGGCCGCACCTCGTTCATCCCCCGGTAGATGCCGGTCCCGGGAGTCTGGTGCCGGCCGGGCCGAACAGCTCGGCGATGCCCTCGGCGTCAAGCTCCGCCCGGAACTCGGGATGCGCGAGGATCGCCTTCGGCTCCGAGCCGAACAGCACGCCGTCCGGGGTCCGCGCGAAGCAAGCGGCTTCACGCCGAGCCGGTCTCGGGCGAGGAACAGCTCCTCGCGGGCAGCGTCCCAGATCGCGAAGGCGAACATGCCGTTGAGCCGGGGCAGGCAGTCGGTGCCCCACTGCAGCCAGGACCGCAGCAGCACCTCGGTGTCGGACCTGGTACGGAACGTGTGCCCGAATCCTTCAAGCTCGCGGCGTAACTCGCGGAAGTTGTAGATCTCCCCGCTGAAGGTCAGCACCGCGTTCGCGTCGCTCATCGGCTGCACGCCGCCGGGGAGATCCACGACGGCCAGCCGCCGGTGCCCGATCAGCGCATGGCTGCTCGCCCAGAGGCCGCCCGCGTCCGGCCCTCGGCACGCCATCGTGGCGGTCATCGCCTCGGCCGTCGCCTTTTCTGACCCAAGATCGCGAGAGAAATCGACCCAGCCCACGATTCCGCACATAAGGCGCACCCTTCCGCCGTCCGGCCCTCCAGCCCATTCCACCCAATCACGCGCACCCAGACCGCTTCAAGCGCACCAGAGCGGGCCACGCCCCGGTTCCAACCGCACCATGGTCCTACTTACTGTCATCAGGACATAATGCCGTTTGGCTTGAGTTGCTCTCGGAATCGCAATGGCCCGGCCTCTAGGGAGAGGGTCGGGTGGGTGCCGGTGCGGGCTGTTGTCTGGGGGAGGGTTTTCGGGTGCTGTCAGGAGGGTTCTCGCTGAGAGGAGACTTTCCGGGCTGGCGCGGGAGGTTTTCCGGCCCGGTCAGGGAGGATTCCCGCGTGGGGGAGAGTATTCGGGCTCGTGCAGGAGGATTCCCGCGTGGGGGAGAGTTCTCGGGCTCCTGCAGGAGGCGTTCCGCGCCGGGGAGAGTCGACCGCGCTATGGCACCCCTGAGTCTCCTGCGTGCGGAAACCCTCCCCGGAAGACCCGAGAACCCTCCTGCGGCGGCCGGTGCCGGGCAGCCTGGGTCCTGCCCTGCCGGGGCACCGGCGCCGCTCCGGCGGTGCTCAGGCCAGCCGCCGCATGAGGAGGAAACTTGCCTGCCGGGGATGCTGCTGGCCAGCGCGGACAGGTGCGGGCAGCAACCGGAGGCGCTGGCTGGCCGGGTCTGGCGGGGTCACGCAAGGGCGCAGGCCGCAGTAGGTAGGCACGTGCCGCTGTAAACCCGGTCGACCTGAGCAGAGTCGCACAGTTCCGAGTTGATTGCACTTAGCCTCAGACGCGCTAGCGGCCTGCTGGTGATTCCGCTTCGCAAGAGGTAACAATGAGTCGTGGTCACCCGGGTGGATGTTCAGGGCGAAATGCTCAGGTGGGCGAGGGAACGGTCGGGCCTTCGCCTGGCGGATCTCGCCCGCAGGTTCCCCAAGCTCGCCGACTGGGAGAGCGGAAGTGCGTCGCCGACGCTCAAGCAACTGGAGGGTTTCGCGAGAGCCACGCATACACCGGTCGGCTTCCTCTTCTCCCGGCCCCCCCGATGATCCAGATGCCGCTGCCAGATTTCCGTACCCGCGGCAACCTCGCTGTCCGAGGGCCAAGCCCAGACCTGCTCGACACCATCTTCCAGGCGCAGCAGCGACAGGAGTGGTACGAGGAGTACGCGCGGACAGCAGGCATCGAGCCGCGCTCTTTCGTCGGTTCGATTACGCCCGCCACTCAGGTAGAGGAGGCGGCTGACCTCATCAGGAACGCGCTGGACTTTGGAGTTGGCCAGCGGGGTTCGACGTGGGAGGCGGCTTTCCGAATCCTTGCCGACAATGCCGAGCGCCTTGGTGTTCTTGTGATGGTCAGCGGCGTCGTCGGCAGCAATACTCACCGCAAGCTGAACGTCGAGGAGTTCCAGGGTTTCGCGCTGGCAAGCCCGTATGCGCCAGTCGTGTTCGTCAACGGCAATGACACCAGGGCAGCCAAGATCTTCACGCTGAGTCACGAACTCGCGCATCTCTGGCTAGGTCAGTCTGCCCTTGATGACGCGGATCCAGCGACTCAGTCTGTGCAAGATGCCGAACGCTGGTGCAGCCAGGTCTCGGCGGTCGTCCTCGTGCCCGCGCGCGACCTTCAAGGCCGGTTTCGGGGTGGTCTCGATCTCACCTCCCAACTCGATGAACTAGCGAGCGTTTTCAAGGTCAGCACTCTCGTCGTCCTGCGTCGTCTGCGTGAAGTCGGCTGTCTCAGCCAGGCGCAGTTCCAGGAGGCATACGGAGCCGAGTTGGAACGAGTTCTCTCGTTCGTGCCTGCCGACGCACGCGGCGGGGGGGCAACTTCTATAACACTCAGCCAGCGCGCGTGAGCAAGCGATTCGCGCGGGCCGTTATCACGGCCACGCTGGAAGGTCAGACCCTCTACCGGGATGCTTTGCAGATGCTCGGGTTCCAGAAGATCTCGGCCTTCAACGAGCTGGCGCGCAAGCTGGAGGTCGTCTGATGGCCTACCTGCTCGATGCCAACGTCTTCATCCAGGCGAAGAACCTCCACTATGGTCTCGACTTCTGCCCTGCGTTCTGGGAGTGGCTGGAACGTGCCAACGCCGCCGGAGCCGTCCTCAGCATCGAGAAGGTCGGCGATGAGCTGAAGGGCGGCGCCGATGAACTAACCAAGTGGGCGTCGAATCATCCAGCGTTCTTCGTGTCCCCGGGGCCGAACGTGGTCGAGAGTCTGCGCATGGTCAGCGCCTGGGCGTCCACGGAGGTCCGTACCGGACGGTACAGTCAGGCGGCTCTTAGCACTTTCCTGCAGGTCGCCGACTATTACCTGATCGCGCAGGCACATTCGGGCCGTCACACCGTAGTAACCCATGAGGTAGTCGATAACGCTATAAAAAGAATAAAAATACCAAATGTTTGCCTGGGTTTGGGTATTAAATGCATGAACCCCTTTGAGATGCTGCGCACCGAGCAGGCACGCTTCGTCTTGCGTTAGTGCGCGCGTATGGCCCGATCCCACGCATAGGGCGCACCCAGACCGCTTCAAGCGCAGCAGAGCGTGCCGCGCTCCTGTCAACACCCCGGTTCCAACCGCACCATGGTCCTACTTACTGTCATCAGGACAACAGTAAGTAGGACCATGGTGCTGTCGCTTGGCGGCCGTGAACAGCGGTAGGTAGGCACATACTGCTGTGAACCCCGGCCGCGGGGTGCGGGGGTCAGGCTAGGGCCATGACTATGGCGTGCAGGGCCAGGCCGACGCTGGCGCCGACTACGGTGCCGTTGATGCGGATGAACTGCAGGTCGCGGCCCAGCAGCAGTTCTAGCTGGTAGGAGGTCTGCTCGGCGTCCCAGCGCTGGATGGTGCCGGTGACCAGGTCGGCGAGTTCGTCGTGGAACTGGTCGGCTAGGCCCCTGGCACCGGACTGGGCGAGGCGCTGCAGGCTTTCTTGGACCGAGCTGTCGGTCTCCACCCGCCGCCCGGTCGCGATCAGCGCGCCGGTGAGCCAGCGGCGCAATTCGGACTCCGGGTCGGCCGCCTGGGTGGTCAGGGCCTGCTTGGCGGTCGCCCACAGCGAGGACGACAGCTCCCGAAGTCCCTCGCTGGCGAGGACGTCGCGCTTAATCTGCTCGCCGCGCTCGCGGAGCACCGGGGAGGTTTCCAGCCGGTCGGGCAGGCCGGTGACCCAGCGCTCGAGCTGGACCCGGGTCTCGTCGTCGGGGTCGCTGGCGACGGCCGCCAGCTTGAGCCGCAGGCGGGCGTACTGCCGGTCGAACATCCGCCGGTACACCGCGTCGGGCACCCAGCGGGGGACCTCGGCCTCGAACCGCTCGCGCAGCTCGGCCTGGTGGCCGGCGAGATAGTGGTCGACGCCGGTGACGATCTCGGCCAGCAGCCCGGCGTGATGGCCCTCGGCGATGACGACCCGCAGGATCCGGCCTGGCCAGCGGCGCCACGTCGACCGCCTCCACCGCGCGGCTCAGGGCCGCTGCCAGTTCGCGCTGCACGTCCTCGTCGCGCAGCGCCTGCGCCGTCCTGACCGCCAGGTTTGCGATATGCCCGGCGAAACGGGCGGCGTTATCCTCCCGTGCCAGCCAGTTACCGAGGCGCGGAATCATCTGGTCGGATCCGATCCGCTCGGCGAGAACATCAGCGGTGAGGAAATTTTCCTGCACGAACTGGCCCAGCGTGGCGGCGAACTGGTCCTTGCGCTCGACAATCAGGGCCGTGTGCGGGATGGGCAGGCCGAGCGGGCGGCGGAAGAGCGCCGTCACCGCGAACCAGTCTGCGATGCCTCCGACCATGGCGGCCTCGGCGCCAGCCTGGACGTAGCCGAGGAAAGTCCCGTGCACGCCCGCTGCCGTCACCGCGAGGAACAGTGCAGTCACCGCCGCCAGGAGAGCGGTCGCGCGCCGGCGGGCGGCCCTCAGCCGCCGTTCCCGCAGTTCGAGCGGTTCTCGTTCGACCGCCGCGATCGGCGCAGCCTGGAGCGGCGCGTTCGAGCTCATACGGCAGGTCTCATCTGGCATCCCCAGTCGGTCGACAGCGCGGCCAGCGACAGCGCGGCCAATCAGTGCGGCCAATCAGTGCGGCCAGCGACAGTGCGGCCAGCCACAGTGCGGCCAGCCACAGTGCGGCCAGCCACAGCGCGGCCAGCCACAGCGCGGCCAGCATCAGTCTGGCAGCACCACTGGGCTGCGGCGACCACGCTTCGCCCGGGTGCCGATGCCGCGATCAATGGTCGTCGTAGCGGAAGCGGCAGGCGACTATGGTGATCAGGTCAGTCTGGATGTCGTAGACAAGCCGATCTTTGTCGGTGATCCGTCTTGACCAGATCTCGCCGCCGAGGTGCTTGAGGCGTTCCGGCTTGCCGGTGCCAGTTCGTGGCGTCCGCGTAGTCTCAGCGATCAGCCTGATAATCCTCGCTAGCACCTTCGGGTTGATTGTCGACCAGGACTCGAGGTCTTCGACGGCGCTTGAGGTGACCGACAGCTTCACTAATCAGGCCGCTGGCTGAATCGGCCGGTGAGCGTGTCAACGTCAGTCAGTTCGGCGCGGCCCTCACGGGCCTCGGTCAGTCCGCGCAGAATGTGAGCGGCGTTGGCGCGGGTGGAGAACAGGTACAGCGTCTCCTGAAGTGACTCGTAGTCCTCAGCGGACATCAGGACGGCGTTACCGCCGTGACGCGAGACGATCTCGATGACGACGTGGTCCTCATTTACTCTCCGGACGAGCGGAAACAGATGGTCGCGAGCGTGGCTGATGCTCACCGCAGTCACGAGGCTCACCTCACTTGTACAGGGTTCCTGTACAAGTCTAGCTGACTCGGAGGTGACCAAATCGCAGGTGACCGTGACCGCCTTACAGGCAGAGGTGGACTCCCAGGATCGAGATGCAGCCGCCCCCGGAGGACGTCGGGGTCGGCGTCGGGGTCGGCGTGGGCGTCGGCGGAGGCGAGTACACCGAACTCGGCGGCGGGCTCGACCCTGGCCCCGGCGAGGTTGAGCTAGGACTCGGACCTGGTGTGGGCCGGGAAGTCGGACCCGGCTTGGGGCTGGGGTCAGCTGGCGGGGTCGGCTTGCCGGTGCGCCGTGGCGACGGCTTGCCGGTGCGGCCCGGCGCGCTCGCGCTCGGCCCAGGTCCGCTCGCGCCGCCGCCCGGCGTGGGTCCCGGTCCGCTGCGGTGGCCGGGGTGCCCGCCCTCGTGCTGGGACGCCGGCCCTGGTGCGGCCACACCGCGACCTGGATCGGCGAGCCGGACGCCCGCGTCCCGCTGGTGGTGGTTGCTCATCGTGACGGCGATCGCGACCAGGGCAATGAGGACCAGGGCGGCCGCCGCGGCCGCGACCGCGCGAACCCGGGCGCCGCCGTTCCGCTCCCTGATCCGGGCGCGCAGCACGGTGAGCGGTCCCGTCGCAGGGGCCTCCGCCGCCCCGGCCGCGTCCAGCGCGCTGCGCGCCGCCCGGCGCTGACGGTCGGGCTCGACGGAGTCCGACACGGCGAGGGTCACCGCGCCGGCGGCTCAGGTGACCGCCACGGCGGCGAGCCCGGCTGGGAGCGGCAGCAGCTGCAGGCCCCGTGGTCGACCGGCCTCAGGCTGGGCGAGCTGCCAGATCGCCGTCCACCATTCGCGCGGGTCGCCCTCGGCACTGCCGACCACGGCCACCACGGCGACGACGCTGGCTCCGGCGAGGGCGAACTCGAGCCGGACCGGGACGTCGTCCTCGCTGGTCACGCGCGCCGCCGCGACGAGCTCGCCGGGCATCGGGGCGGACGGCACTTTCGCCTGCTCGATGGCCAGCCCTGGTGCCGTCTCGTCGTGACTTGCCAGGCCATGCTCAAGCTGATCCGCTAGCCGCCGCAGGCGACGATTCACCCCCCACACGTGCGTGGCTACCTCCTGGAACAATCGTCCGGGCTCGGCCTACAGGTCGAAAGCAGGATTCGAGAGTACATTCAGGTTCAGTCCGTCTCGAGGTACTTGGCGAAGAACGCGGTCTCCGCCTCGGTCAGCCGGCGAGGCCGGTAAGCCCGGTAGTCGAAGGGCGCCAGTACGGTCCGCGCGCTGGCATAGACCCGCTCCGGGTCCTGGACGAGATAGCTCACCGTGACCGTGGAGGCCCGCAGCTGGCTAACCCACAGCTGGATCTCCACGGGCTCTCGGCGGTGGGTGAGCTGGTACTTGTACTCGATCTCGTGCTTCACCACGACCGAACCCCGGTGCAGGAAGCTGTCCTGCTCGCTGGGCGGCATCGTCAGGATCAGGTCGACCCGGGCCTCTTCGAGGTATCGCAGGAACGAGACGTTGTTGATGACCCCGTAGACGTCCACGTCAGCCCAGCGAAGCGGGCAAAGGAAGCTATGCCGTGCCATTCGTCTCCCAACGGGTTGCTCCGGAGGCCCGATGCTGGCTGGCATCGTCTCATCCGGCCGGTTTTTGATCCGCGAGCAGGGCGCGCCGGGTAGGCATAGGTGGAGTGGGGCGGAGGAAATTTCCCACTGTGATGTCGAGAAACGGTTCGCGGCGGTGACACCTGAGTGAGCGGTGCCGGACCGGCCCGCAGGAACAGGGAGGATGAGACCCATGCGATTCATGCTGCTGCAGAACTACGGCGAGGTGGAGTCGGGCTGCGCGCCGATGAGCGAGTGGAGCCCGGCTGACATCAAGGCGCACATCGAATTCCAGCACGCGCTGAACGCAGAGCTGGCCGGGCTAGGCGAGCTAGTGGACGCGCAGGGGCTGGCCGGACCCGAGCAGGCCAGGTTCGTGGTCAGCGACGGCGTCGGCGCGCCGGTGATCACCGACGGCCCGTACCCGGAGTCCAAGGAGCTGCTGGCCGGATACCGGCTGGTCGACGTGGACACGCCGGAGCGGGCGATCGAGATCGCGGCCAAGACGTCGGCGGCCCCGGGACCTGACGGCGTGCCGATCCGCCAGGCGATCGAGGTTCGCCAGGTGATGAGCGCGCCCGACCCCGAGCTGTGACAGCCGCCGGCTCGATGACGCCCGCCCCGATGACCGCTGAGCCTAGCGTCGAGGACCTGCTGCGTGAGCTGGCGCCGCAGGTCCTCGGGGTGGTCGTCCGCCGTTACGGCGACTTCGCCGACGCGGAGGACGCGGCCCAGGAGGCGCTGATCGCGGCGGCCACCGCCTGGCCGCGGGACGGCCTGCCTGACAACCCGCTCGGCTGGCTGATCCGGGTGGCGTCACGGCGGCTGGCCAACGCCTACCGCAGCGACGAAGCCCGCCGCCGGCGCGAGGAAATCGCCGCTTCGTGGTCGATGGCGAGCGCGTCGCCTGCGCCTTTTTCGGCGTCGGCGTCGGCGTCGGCGTCCGGGAGGACGACACGCTGATCTTGATGTTCATGTGCTGCCATCCGGCGCTCAGCCCGGCACTGGCGATCCCGCTGACGCTGCGCGCGGTCGGCGGCCTGAGCACTCGGGCGATCGCGGCCGCGTTCGTGCTGCCCGAGGCGACCATGGCCCAGCGGATCAGCCGGGCCAAGGCGAAGATCAAGTCCTCGGCCGAGCCGTTCGCGCTCCCGAGGCTGGAGGACCGGCAGCATCGGCTGGGTCAGGTGCTGCACATCCTGTATCTGATGTTCAACGAGGGTTACACGACTAGCAGCGGCGGCGAGCTGACCCGCCCCGACCTGTCGGCCGAGGCGATCAGGCTCGCCAGGGCGGTGCGGGCCGCCGTGCCGCAGGAATCCGAGGTGACTGGCCTGCTGGCGCTGATGCTGCTGACCGACGCGCGCCGGCCCGCGCGCGCCGGCGCCGGCGGCGACCTGATCCCGCTCGCCGAGCAGGATCGAAGCCGGTGGAGCCGCAACCTGATCGCCGAGGGCGTCGGCCTGATCACCGAGGCTCTGCGCAGCGGGAAGACGGGCGAGTACCAGCTCCAGGCCTCCATCGCCGCCCTGCACGACCAGGCCGCCACCGCGCAGGAGACCGACTGGGCGACGATCCTGCGGCTGTACGCGGTGCTGGAATCGATGACCGGAAACCCGATGACGCGGCTCAACCGGGCCGTCGCTGCCGCCATGGTCGACGGGCCGGACGCGGGTCTCGCGCTGCTCTACGGGCTCGACGGCAAGCTCGGTGACCACCACCGGCTGCACGCCGTCCGCGCCCACCTGCTCGACCAGGCCGGACGACGACAGGCGGCACTGGCCGAGTACCGTGCCGCCGCCGCCGGGACGGCCAACCTGCGCGAACGGCACTACCTCATAGCCAAGGCCGCGAAGCTGGCCGGGCAGTCGTGAGTGATGGGTGCGCTGGCAGCGCAGGCTAGTCGTCTTGGGGGACCGGGCGGGTGCGGGGCATACTGGCCACGGTGAGAGCGGTAGTCCTGGCCGACACCCACGCGCCGAGGCGATGGCGGCAGTGCCCGCCGGTCGTCGCCGAGCACCTGCGGGGCGCGGACCTGATCCTGCACGCGGGCGACGTCTGCACGGCGGCCGTCCTGGACGAGCTGTCGGCCTACGCTCCCGTGCGCGCGGTGTGCGGCAACAACGACGGCCAGGACGTCGTCGCCTGGGGCGCTCCGGAGACCCTGGAATTCGACCTGGCCGGGCTCGCGATCGCAATGGTGCACGACAGCGGCGCCGCCACCGGCCGACTCGCGCGGCTTCGTCGTCGCTTTCCGGCCGCTCAGCTCGTCGTGTTCGGGCATTCGCACATCCCGCTCGATGCCGAGGGCGGCGGTGTGCGGATCTTCAACCCCGGATCGCCGACCGACCGGCGCCAGCAGCCGCACGGCACTCTCGGCCTCCTGCATGTCGAGGACGGCATTCTGGTGCAGGCGCGCATCCTCCCTGTCACTTCCTTACCGCGCGTCCGCAACCTCGCGACATATCTTGAACGGGTCGTCCGTGCGTGATATCTTCACCCGCAGTGGCAGTGCACCGCCTGCCTGTTCTGAGCCACCGTCGGCCCGCGACGCCCGGTGGCGACGAGGACAAGGGTCTACGACTCGCGTGCAAGAGACTTCGTTGCGGCTCGGTTCTTTGCGGCTGGGTGAGCGACAAAGCTGGGTTGCCCTCATGGGCGGGCCCTCAGGCTAGCCGGGTCACTATCCAGGCGAGCAGACGCGGGCGGACTCGCCGGGGAGAGATGACCGTGACCAGCGACAAAGCTCACAAGACCGCAGTCCGTCAGCGCATGACGGAGACCGGCGAGCCTTACAGCGAGGCCAGGAGGCGACTCGCCGACCGGGTGGGTGAACCCGATCCCGACAGCGGCCCGCTGCCAGGAGCGGACGACGTTCGGGGCGAAGAGACCTTCGAGCAGCGTTACTTGCGCGAGGCGCAGGAAGCGGGGGCCGACCCGGCTCACGTCCAGGCGATCCGGCCCGCGTCCAGGCCCGCGTCCAGGCTCAGAAGCTGGCTGACCAGCTCAGCCTGGTGGCCGATCGGGCGCGGGAGGCGGCGGACGCGGCGGAAGAGGCCGCGTCCCAAGCCGAGGAACGCGCCTGCCTCGCCGAGGACGCCGCCGCCCAGGCCGACGAGTGGGCGGACGAGGTCGTGCGGCGGCAGATTCAGGCCCGGTCGGACGAACTGCAGCGGGAGTCCGAGCGCGCGCGAGAGGCCGCCGACCAGGCCGAGGAAGCCGCCGAGCTGGCCCAGGAGCGTGCTGACCAGGCCCAGGAGTGGGCCGACGAGGCCCGTGAACTGCTGTCGGGCGGCGAGGGTGATGACGGCGAGGACGAGGACGGCGGGCGCGGCTCGCGCGGCTCGCGCGGTGGCGAGCCCGAGGACTGGCTGGCCGGGGTGCTCGGGCCGTGGCTCGAGCAGTTCCGCACGGGCCGGGACGGCCGCCTCGGCCGCCTCGCCGCCCCGGCTTCCGAGGCCGCCGCGCATCTTCTGACCCGGCTGTCGGCTGGCGGCCGTCGGCTTCGACGTCCGTGACGATCGCAGGTGGGCCTGGTTGCCATCGTGGTCGAGAATGCACAAGATCTCGACCGGACCCTCGTGCGCGCTGAAGGCGTGCGGCGTCATCGTCGAGAACTCGGCGGCCTGGCCGGCCCGCACAAGAATGGTCCGCTCGCCAAGCTGGAGTCGCGCGGTCCCCGACAGGACCGTGAACCAGTCCCGGCCCGGGTGGACCCGGAGCTCGCTGGGATCGCGCGACACCGGCGTGGTGATGCGCACCTTGGCCACGGAGACGCCGTGCGGTGACCGTTCGGGAGTGGTCAGCATCCAGGTTGTCATGCCCCGCGACTCGTCGCGGACCGGCCTGATCACGACGTCGTGGTCGTCGGGTGACTCCACTAGCTGGTCGAGCGAGGTGCCAAGGGCCGTGGCGATCGAGGTCAGCTGATCCAGGGCGAGGCGCCGATGGCCGGTCTCGATGCGGCTGAGGTTCGACGGGCTCACCTGGCAGCGCCGGGCTAGCTCGTCGAGCGACCAGCCCCGGGCGACCCGCAGCCCTCTGATCCGCTGTCGGACTAGGAGGTCGACGTCGGGTTCTTGCTTCATAAGCAAGATAATATGCCAGTGGCGCATGGGCATCGTAGAGTCGATGCCATGGAGCAGGAAACGCGGGATCACCATCAGCGGGCATCACCATGCAGGCAACGAAGAGGACGGCGCGGTCCTGGCCGAACTGCTCGACCTGGACGCGCAGGTACTCGGCGGCTATCTGGCCGAAGTCACTAGCCGGGTCGCGCACCTAGCCGATGACCAGTCCGTTCGCCGGATCGCCGACCTCGGCTGCGGAACTGGCAACGGCTCCGTGGCCCTCGCGCAGGTGTTCGGCGAAGCCGAGATCGTCGCGGTCGACCAGTCGGGTGAGTTCCTGGCCCGGCTCCAGGCCAAAGCCCGTGACCTCGGGCTCGGGGACCGGGTGCGGACCGTCGAGGGGAACCTGGACGAGAAGTGGCCGGCGCTCGGCACCGTGGATCTGGTCTGGATGTCCATGTCGCTGCATCACCTCGCCGATCCGGACGCGGCGCTGACGCGGATCCTGGCCGCGCTCCGGCCAGCAGGATTGCTGGCGGTGGCCGAGATGGGCGCGCACTTGCGGTTCTTGCCTGATGATCTTGGTCTCGGCGAGCCGGGGCTGGAGGCGCGGTGCCAGGCCGCGCTGGCCGCCCTGATGGCGGAGGCGCTGCCCGACCTGGGCTCGGACTGGGGTCCGCGGCTTGTCGAAGGCGGGATTCTCGGCCGTGACCAGGCAGGACTTCGAGATCGTGGTAGACCCGCCGCTGCCTGACGAAGCCGGTCGCTACGCGCAGCTGACCTTGCTGCGCACCCGCTCTCGACTCGAAGGCGTGATCAGCGCCGACGATCTTGCTGTTCTAGACGCCGTGACCGGCGACGGACCCGAGAGCGTCCTGCACCGGGGAGATCTGGCCATTCGCGGCATCAGAACGCTATGGACCGGAAAACGGTCGTAGTTTCCCGGGCTGCAATGCCGCCCCCGGGCCGCTCGGCCAGTTTGGGCCGCTCTCGCAACAGCACCATGGTCCTACTTACTGTCATCCCGACAGCACTAAGTAGGACCATGCTGTCGTCAGACCACCCCGGCCGACAGCAGTAAGTAGGGACATGCTGTCGTCGGCGGGTGTGCGGGTGTGCGGGTGTGCGGGTGTGCGGGTGTGCGGGTGTGCGGGTGTGCGGGTGTGCGGGTGTGCGGGTGTGCGGGTGTGCGGGTGTGCGGGTGTGCGGGTGTGCGGGCGTGCGGGCGTGCGGGCGTGCGGGCGTGCGGGCGTGCGGGCGTGCGGGCGTGCGGGCGTGCGTGCGTGCGTGCGGCGCAAGCGGACGCGGGGTGCGGCAGGTGGGACTGGGTGGTCAGGGGTCGATGGTGACCTTGATTCCGGTCCCTTGGCGCAGGATGTCGAGCGCGGCGTGGATCTGGGTGAGCGGGAACCGGTGCGTGATCAGGTCGGCGACGGCGACTCGGCGGGTGCCGATGAGGGCGAGCGCCTCAGCGTTCTGGGCTGGGCTGGCACCGGCGCTGCCGGCGACGCGCAGCTCCCGGTAGTGGATCAGGTTGGTGTCCAGGAGCGCAAGCGGGCTGCCCTGTGGCAGCCCGGCGAACAGGCTGACCCGGCCGCGCCGGGCGGCCATCCGGACCGCATGCTCCTGGGCGGCGGCTGACGGGGCGCAGACGAGGACGACGTCCGCGCCCCGGCCCTCGGTGAGGCGCATGACCGCGTCGACCGGGTCTGTCTCGGCAGCGTCGATGGCCGCGTCGGCGCTCACGAGCGCGGCCGCTGCAGCCAGCTTGTCCGGGCGGCCGAGGTCGATGAGGAAGATCCGGGCGGCGCCGGTGCTGCGCGCCAGCCGGGCGTGCAGGCAGCCGATCGGGCCGGCGCCGATGACGACGACGTCGTCGCCCGGGCGCAGGCCGACAAGTTGCTGGCCGTTGATCGCGGAGGCGAGCGGCTCGGTGACCGACGCTTCAGCGAAGCTGACGTCGGGCGGGATGCGGTGCAGGCCGCCGGCGGCGAGCACCCCGGCTGGGACCAGCAGATACCTGGCGAACGCGCCGTCGTAGTCGTAACCGAAGGTGCGCAGGTCGCCGCACACTGTGGACTGGCCCTGCTCGCAGTCGCGGCAACTGGTGCAGCCGACGGCGGCGGTGACCTGGACGCGGTCGCCGGCCTGCCAGCCGGCGACTTCCGCGCCGACCCCGGTGATCTCCCCGGCAATCTCGTGTCCCAGCACACGCGGAGCGCTGACCCGCTGCGCGCCGTGCGTGACGATCTTCAGGTCGGTCCCGCACATCGAGCAGGCTCGGACCCGGAGCTTGACCTCAGCCTGCCGGGCATCGGCTCGGGCAGTTCCTCGAGCCTGAGGTCGTCCGGGGCGTAAAACCGTGCTGCGAGCATGCTCATTTTTACCGGGTTCCTCGGGCGCAACGACAGCATGACCCTACTTGCTGCTGTCGAGCGCAGGGATGTGACAGCACCATGGTCCTACTTACTGCTGTCAGGACGACAGTAAGTAGGACCATGGTGCTGTTGAATTCAGGGTTATTCGGGGGCGTGACCCGCTTTACTGCTGTTGAGCCCGCGATATGTAGAGCGGCTGTACCGGCATAGGTGCCGCCGGACTCCGGCGTCGGTCGCGAGCATGGCCGTCCCTCCTGGGCTTGGCCGTCCCTCCTGGCTTGGCCGGGGCCTCCTGGGCTTGGCCGGGCACTCTGGGGTTGCTTGGATCTCCTGGGGTTGAACGGGTCTCCAGGGGTTATTCGGGTCTCTTGCGGGTTGGTCAGATCTCCTGGGGTTGGCTGGGGTTGGCTGGGGTTGGCTGGGGTTGGTTGGCCGGGCTTCCTGGGTTGGTCGGGCTTTCTGGGGTTGGGCGGGGCTCCTGGGCGGTCGGGTGCTGCTAGCTGGGCGGCTGGCTGGTTCGGCGTAGGGCGGCTTCGAGCGCGGCGATTCTGTCTAGCAGGTCGACGACGAGCCCGACGCTCGCGTAGTTGAGGGCGAAGCCGGCCCGCAGCCGCTGGACCCGGGCGAGCGCACCGACTTCGGCGGGGGAGAACCACAGCTCGCCCGCCCGGTCGCGGCTGGCGTCGATCAGGCCGAGCGCGACGAGCCGGCTGACCAGGTCCGGGTGACAGCCGGTCGCGCGGGCGAAGTCGGCGAGGCCCAGACTGGGGGTACGTCGCCTCGGTGCCGGCCGCGAGACGCGGACGAGCGCGTAGGTCATCGCCTGCTCCTGGGGTCGAAGGCGGACGTCGCCGCCAGCTGCTCGAATAGCTGGCGCTCGGCGTCGGAGAGGCTGGCCGGGACCACGATCTTGGTCTCCGCGTAGAAGTCGCCCGGCTTGCCCTTGCTGCTGCGCAGGCCACGGCCGCGCAGCCGCAGCCGCTTGCCGCTGGAGGTGCCTGGCGGCACCTGCACCTTGGCCTCGCCGTCAGGCGTGTCGATGGCGACCGACGTGCCGAGCGCCGCCTCCCATGGTGCCAGCCGCAGGTCAGTGGTGAGATCGCGGCCGCTGACCCGGTACCTGGGATGCGGGCGCAGCGCCGCGATCAGGTACAAGTCCCCGGGCGGCGCGCCGTCGCTGCCCTGGCCGCCCTGCCCGGCCAGCCTGATGCGCTGGCCGTCGGTGACTCCGGCCGGGATGCTGACGTCGAACTTGCGTTCACCGCCGGGGCCGGTGAGGGTGATCGAGCGGCGGCCGCCGTGGTAAGCCTCTTCGACGGTGAGCGAAAGCTCGGCTTCCTGGTCGGCGCCTCGGATCGGCCCCCAGCCGCGCCCGGTCGTCCGTCCTGACGGTCCGGAACGCCCTCCTCGGCCGCCGAACAGGCCGCCGAGCAGGTCCTCGATGTCGACGTCGCCCTGGCCGAAGCCGAATCCGCCTGACCCGCCTGACCCGCCTGACCCGCCTGGCCCGCCTGGGCCAGCGGGGCCGCCTGAGCCGCCTGGCCCGCCTGGGTAGCCGCTGGCTCCGGCGCCGGCGCCGGCTCGCGCCCGGCTGCGCTCGCGCTGCCAGGTGTCGGGGTCGAGATCGGGCGGCACCTGCCGGAAGTCCGGGCCGAACGCGTCGTACCTGCGGCGTGTCGCCGGGTCGGACAGCACGGCGTACGCCTCAGAGACGTCCTTGAACCGTTCCTCGGCGGCCGGCTCGGAGTTCACGTCCGGATGGTGCTGACGGGCGAGCTTGCGGTAGGCCCGCTGGATGTCATCTTGACTGGCGTCCTTGCTGATGCCGAGCACCTGGTAGAAATCCGGTCCGGCGGCCATCAGCCGGCTCCGTGGCCCTGCCCGCGTGCGCTGGCCTCGTCTGGTCCTTCGGCGACGACTACCTGAGCTGGGCGGAGCTGATGGTCACCTTCGCCGTAACCGGCTTGCAGCACCTCGATCACGGTCCCGGCTGCCGCCTCCGGATCGGGCTGCAGCGCGATCGCCTCGTGCCGCGCCGGGTCGAAGACCTCACCGAGATCGTCCTGCCGGGCGTACCCGAGCTTGGCCAGGAGCTCCAGCGCCTGGACCCTGATCGCCCGCACGCCGGCCACGACCGCGTCCGGTTCGCCGCCGGCGTGAGCCAGCGCGCGATCCAGGTTGTCGACCACCGGCAGCCACTGGCTGGTCACCGAGCTTCCCGCCTCCGTGGCCGCCCGGGCCGCCTGGGCCGTGCAGCGCTTGCGCAGGTTATCCAGGTCGGCCAGGGCGCGCAGCCGCTGGTCTTCGAGTTCCGCGACGCGGTCGCGCAGGTCGGCCAGGGCGGTCTCGGCCGAGGTGGCGGCACGGGCCGACGCGGCCGGCTCGGTCTCTTCCGCCGGGCCGGTCTGTTCCGCCGGGCCGGTCTGTTCCGTCGGCTCGGTCTCTTCCGCCGGGCCGGTCTGTTCCGCCGGGCCGCTCAGGTCGGTCGGGCCGGTCTGTTCCGTCGGCTCGGTCTGTTCCGCCGGGCCGCTCAGGTCGGTCGGGCTAGCCGGGCTAGTCGGGCTAGTCGGGTCGCCCGGTTCGGGTCGCTGGTCGGGCACGGCGTCACTCATTGGTGCTGTACTCCGCGTCGATGACCTCGTCATCGCTGCCCGGCTGACCCGCTTGCCCGGGTCGCTGCCCGCGTTCCTGCCCGGCGCCCTCGTCCCTCGGCGGCGGCACCGAGCCGGACGCGGCCAGGCTCTGGTACACCTGCTGCAACTCGGTCGTCAGGCCCTTGATCCGGTCGACCGGCGACTCGTCCGCCAGCGCCTGCCGGGCATCGCCGACCAGGGCCTGCGCACGGGCTTTCTCGTGCGCAGGCACGCTGTCGCCGCGCTCGCCCAGCGAGTGCTCGACGGCGTAGGCGCTGGCGTCGAGCTCGTTGCGGGCGTCGGTCAGCTCGCGGATCCGGCGGTCGTCGTCGCGATGCCGCTCGGCGTCGGCCACCATCCGCTCGACCTCGGACTGGTCGAGGTTGGAGCTCTCGCTGATCGTGATCCGCTGCTCGGCGCCGGTGTCCCTGTCCTTCGCCGAGACGTTCAGGATCCCGTTGGCGTCGATGTCGAAAGTGACCTCGACCTGCGGCTCACCGCGCGAGGCCGGCCTGATATTCTCCAGCCGGAAGCGGCCGAGCACCCGGTTGTCGGCGGCCCGCTCGCGCTCGCCCTGGAGCACCACGACGTCGACCGCGCCCTGGTTGTCCTCGGCGGTGCTGAACACCTCGGTGCGCCGGGCCGGGATCGTCGTATTCCGGTCGATGACCTTGGTCAGCACGCCGCCCAGGGTCTCGATCCCGAGGGACAGCGGCGTGACGTCGAGCAGCAGCACGTCCTTGACCTCGCCCTTCATGACCGCTGCCTGGACGGCCGCGCCGAGCGCCACCACCTCGTCGGGGTTCACGGTCATGTTGGGGTCCTTGCCGCCAGTCAGCTTGCGCACCTGGCTCTGGACGGCGGGTGTCCTCGTCGCGCCGCCGACCAGGATCACCTCGTCGAGGTCGGAGTCGGTGAGCTTGGCGTCGGACATCGCCTGCCTGACCGGCGCCACGGTGCGCTCGACCAGGTCGGCCGTGATCTGGTCGAAGGTCGACCGCATCAGCGTCGTGTTGAGGTGCTTGGGTCCGGCGGCGTCGGCGGTCACGAACGGCAGGCTGACCGTCGTCTGGGTCACCGACGACAGCTCGACCTTGGCCTTTTCCGCCGCCTCGAACAGGCGCTGCAGTGCCTGCGGATCGGTCCGCAGATCGATGCCGTTGTCCCGCTTGAACTCGTCCGCCAGGTAGTCGACGATCCGGCGGTCGAAGTCGTCGCCGCCGAGGTGAGTGTCACCGGCGGTCGCGCGTACCTCGACCACGCCGTCCCCGATGTCGAGCACGCTCACGTCGAAGGTGCCGCCGCCGAGGTCGAAGACCAGCACGGTCTCGTTCTGCTTCTTGTCCAGGCCGTAGGCGAGCGCGGCGGCTGTCGGCTCGTTGATGATCCGCAGCACCTCGAGGCCGGCGATCTTCCCGGCGTCCTTGGTGGCCTGCCGCTGCGCATCGTTGAAGTAAGCGGGGACGGTGATCACCGCCTCGGTGACTCTCTCGCCGACGAACTTCGATGCGTCTTCCGCTAGCTTGCGCAGCACGAGGGCGGAAATTTCCTCCGGTGCGTATTGTTTGCCGCCGACCTCGAACCGGGCCGCACCGTCGGGACCGGCGACGACGTCGAAGGAAACCGCGTGCTGCTCGCTGCTGACCTCGTCGTAGCGGCGGCCGATGAAGCGCTTGGCCGAGTAGATCGTGCCCCTCGGATTCATGATCGCCTGCCGCCTGGCCAGCTGGCCGACCAGCCGCTCGCCCTGGGCCGTGAACGCCACCACCGACGGCGTAGTCCGCGACCCCTCCGAGTTGGGGATCACCGTCGGCTTGCCTGCCTCGGTCGTCGCGATGACCGAGTTCGTAGTTCCCAGATCAATCCCGACCGCTATCGGCATCGCTGCCTCCTGAAGCTCGGCTGACGGCACGGGCGCACCGGTGACCGCGCGCGCTCACGTTCCCGAGAGTGCCCCGTCGTCAGCGGCGGCACATCCTCCAACCTGCTAGTCACCAGCCGCCCTATGTCGCGACCCACGGTCACTGATGGTTGCTCACAGTTATAAGTTGGAGTAATTCGGTCGGCACGGACGCGGATCGGGGTGACGGTGATGGCGCGGCGGGCGGACCTGCGAGCCGACGTCCACGAACTCGAAGAGCACCTCGGCCACCTGCTGTTCGACGACGACGGCACCGCCCGGGCCCAGGCGGCTCTGCGCCTGGTCAGGTCCGCGCTGGACGACGACGATCGGATCAGGGCGCGGTGCCTCGCCGACGCGACGCGGCGGCTTTCCGAGCGCAGGCCAGGTGACGCTGACGTGGCGGCCGCCGCCGTGCATGCCCGGGGGCTGGTCGACCGCGACACGGCCAGGCTCGAGGCTGCGGCCCGCACCTACTCGGCTCTCTGGGGAAAGGCGCAGGCGAGCGAGGACGCAGGCCAGGCTTCGTCGGGGCGCGGAGATACCGGCGCCGCCGTCGTCAGCTTGCGCCGCGCGTACGAGCTGTACGAGCGTCAGGAGTGCGCGGAGGGCATGGCCCGGGTGCGCTCGCAGCTCCGGATAGCCGGGGTGCACCTGCACCACTGGAGACGGGCCGAGCGACCGGCTTTCGGCTGGGCCAGCCTCACGGACACGGAGCGGCGGATCGCCGACCTCGTCTCGCAGGGGCTCAGCAACCGGGAAGTCGCCGAGCGGGTGTACCTGAGCAGCCATACGGTGGCCTTCCACCTGCGCCACATCTTCGACAAGCTCGGCATCGGCTCCCGCGTCCAGCTCGCCCGCCTGGTCGCCCAGCAGGCTGACGCGCCCTAGCCGGCGTCGGTTACCAGCCTCGGCCCGGGTTGAGGAGACCGTCCGGGTCGAGGGCGGCCTTCACGCGGCGGTGGACGTCGAGCACGTTCTCGTCGAGCTGACTGGCGAGCCAGCCGCGCTTCAGCACCCCCACCCCGTGCTCACCGGTCACGGTGCCGCCATAGCCGAGGGCCGCTCGGCAGATCGCCTCCGCGACCTCGAGCGCGTGGTCGTAGGTGGCCTGGTCGGTGCCGTCGAGCAGCAGAGTCGGATGCAGATTGCCGTCGCCCGCGTGGCCGACGGTCGCGACCCGGATGTTCGCCTCGCCGGCGATCTCGGCGATCCTCTGCAGCATCTCGGCCAGCCGCGAGCGCGGCACGCCGATGTCCTCGATCACCGTCGGCCCGGAGGCGAGCAACGCCGTCCCGGCGAGTCGCCGGGCCGCGATCAGCGCGTCGGCTTCCGACGGATCCTGGGTGAACACGACGTAGTCCGCGCCGGCCGCCTCGCAGACCGCAGCGATCCGCTCGGCCTCGACCCGGGCGTCTGGCCCGTCCGCCTGCCCGACGAGCAGCGCGGCCGCACTGCGATCCAGGTCCATCCGCCGGTAGTCCTCGATCAGGTTGATCGTCGCGTTGTCCATGAGCTCGAGCATGCTCGGCGTCACCGCCATCGCCGCGATGTTCGCGACCGCCTGCCCCGCCTCCGGCAACGTCGGGAAGCTGGCGACGAAGACGGCTGGCGGGCTCGCCGAAAGCGGCCGCAGCCGAACCGTCGCGGCCGTGATCACGCCGAGCGTGCCCTCGGACCCGATGAACAAGCTGGTCAGGTCCAGGCCAGCGACGTTCTTGATCGAGCGGGCGCCGGTGCGGATCACCCGGCCGTCAGCGAGCACGACTTCGAGTCCGAGGACCGAGTCCCTGGTGACGCCGTACTTGACGCAGCGCATGCCGCCGGCATTGGTCGCGAGGTTGCCGCCGATAGTGGAGATCTCGAAGCTGCCAGGATCGGGCGCGTAGAACATGCCCAGGGCTCGCGCCGCCCGCTCCAGGTCGGCGTTGATGACCCCGGCCTCGACCACGGCGAGCTGGTCGACCGCGTCGATCTCCCTGATCGCGGTCATCCGCTCCAGGCAGAGGACGACACAGCCGTCGATCGCGTTGGCCCCGCCGGACAGGCCAGTGCCCGCGCCGCGCGGCACCACGGTGATCCCGTGCCGCGACGCCCACCGCAGCATCGTTGCGACCTGGTCGGTCGAGACCGGCCGCGCCACCGCGACCGGCGTCCCGGCCGTCACCAGGGCCGCCTGATCGCGGCTGTAGCCCGCCATGACCTCCGCATCGGTCACCAGCACGTCGCCCGGCAGCTCGCCGGCCAGTTCGTCGATAGCAGCCACGGCGGTCTCCTCGTAGTCTTTGGGGCAAGGTCTTCTGGCGCGCCCCGCCACACAGACTGTAGATGTCATGCGGGCGAAGCGGTCATACAAGGGCAGCAGGCGCTGGCTGAAGGGGCATTAGGTTGGGTGCGGACAACCCATCAAGGAGGCTGGGTCATGACCGTCTTGCGCAGTTACACCGAGGGACAGTGGCGTTCGGCGGCGAGCGATGGTGCTCCGCTGCTGGACGCGGTGACGGGGGAGGAGGTCGCCAGGATCTCCTCCGACGGGATCGACATGGCTGCGGCCCTCGCGTACGGCCGGGCGGTCGGCGGTCCCGCGCTGCGGGAACTGACCTTCCATCAGCGAGCCGCGCTGCTCAAGGCGCTCGGCTCCTACCTGCGCGAGCACCGGGACGAGCTCTACGCGCTGTCCGCGCGCACCGGCGCGACCCTGGGCGACTCCAAGTTCGACGTGGACGGCGGGATCGGGGTGCTGGCCAGCTACTCGAGCACCGGCCGGCGCAAGCTGCCGAACGACACCGTCTACCTCGACGGCGACGTCGAGCCGCTCAGCCGGGACGGCGGGTTCGTCGCCCAGCACATCTGCACGCCCTTGCGCGGCGTCGCCGTGCAGATCAACGCCTTCAACTTCCCGGTGTGGGGACCGCTGGAGAAGTTCGCGCCCGCCTTCATCGCCGGGGTGCCCAGCCTGATCAAGCCCGCCAGCCAGACGGCCTACCTGACCGCGAGGCTGGTCGAGCTGATCGCTTCCTCGGGCGTACTGCCGGAGGGGTCGCTGCAGCTCATCTGCGGTGGCGTCGGTGACCTGCTCGACCACCTCACCGAACAGGACCTGGTGTCGTTCACCGGGTCTGCTTCCACCGCGCGGCGGCTGCGGGCGCACCAGGCGATCGTGGCGAACGCGGTGCGGTTCAACGCCGAGGCTGACTCGCTGAACCTGTCGATCCTCGGCCCCGACGCTGGTCCGGGCAGCGCGGAGTTCGACTTGTTCGTGGCGCAGCTCGTCACCGAGATGACCGTGAAGGCAGGCCAGAAGTGCACCGCGATCCGGCGGGCGTTCGTGCCGGCGGCGCGGATGGACGACGTCGCCGGTGCGGTCGCGTCCAGGCTGGCGGAGGTCACCGTCGGCAACCCGGCGAACACAGAAGTGCGGATGGGCGCGCTGGCCAGCCTGGCCCAGCGCGACGAGGTGCGAAACTCGGTCAAGGCGCTGCTCGGGGCCGGTTCGGTCGTCTACGGCGACCCTGAGCGAGTCACGGTGGTGGACGCCGACGGCGAGCGCGGCGCCTTCCTCAGCCCGATGCTCCTGCGCGCCGACGACGCGGGCCAGGCAGCCCCGCACGAGGTGGAGGCCTTCGGTCCCGTCTCCACGCTGCTGCCCTACGCGTCGGCCGACGAGGTCGTGACGCTCGCTGCCCGTGGCCAGGGCAGCCTGGTCGGCTCGGTCGTCAGCGCCGACCCCGGCTTCGTGCGCCAGGTCGTGCTGGGCGTCGCGCCGTGGCACGGACGGCTCCTGGTGCTCGACTCCGACGACGCGGCTCAGTCCACCGGGCACGGCTCACCGCTGCCGACGCTGGTGCATGGCGGCCCGGGCCGGGCGGGCGGCGGCGAGGAGATGGGCGGGGTCCGGGGTGTCCTGCACCACATGCAGCGCACCGCCGTCCAGGCCAGCCCCATGGCGCTCAGCTCGATCACCGGGCGGTGGGTGGCCGGGGCGGCGCGGCAGGAAGGGGTCCATCCGTTCCGTAAGTCGCTCGCCGACCTGCGGATCGGGGACAGCGTGGTCGCCGGTCCGCGCGAGGTGACGCTGGCCGATATCGATCACTTCGCCGAGTTCACCGGGGACACGTTCTACGCCCATACCGATGAGGCGGCCGCGCGCGCCAATCCGCTGTTCGGCGGCATCGTCGCGCACGGGTATCTCGTCGTGTCGTTCGCGGCCGGGCTGTTCGTCTCGCCCGAGCCCGGGCCGGTGCTGGCCAACTACGGGCTGGAGAACCTGCGCTTCCTCACCCCGGTCAAGCCCGGCGACCAGCTCACGGTCACGCTCACCGCCAAGCAGATCACCCCGCGCGTCGACGCCGACTACGGCGAGGTCCGCTGGGATACCGACGTCACCAACCAGCGAGGCGAGTCGGTCGCCAAGTACGACGTCCTGACCCTGGTCTCGAAGGAGTGACCGGCGCGCCGGTCCTGGAGCTACTCGGCCGAGCCCCCGGTGGCCAGCCGCATGAGATCTGTGTCCAGGTCGATGGCCAGTTCGGTCCCGCCAGCGCTGCCATATTCGTGCTGGTAGCTGTGCCAGGACTCGTCCCTCAGCTGGCGGGCGAAGCCGCTTTCCATCAGCAGGACTAGCTCAAGCGCGGCTCGGCTTATCCGCTGAGGCAAAGCCGGATCGCTCCAGTCTTCCGGTGCGGCGAAAAGCGACGTCGGCACGGTCAGCGTCCGCAGATAAGCGAAAAGCGGCCGAAGCTGGTGGTCGGCGACAAGGGCGTGTCGCGCCGTTCCGGCGGTGGCGGCCAGTATTACTGGCTTGCCGATCAGCAGGTCATTGTCGAGAATATCGACAAACGAGGTGAAAAGGCCGCTGGCCCCAGCCTTGTAGACCGGCGTCGCAGCGACTATCCCGTCGGACTCGCCGAGGTTCGTGATCACCTGCTGGAGCCTGGGCGTGACGAGCTGGGTTGTCAGGGCGGTTGCGACGTCCGGAGCGTGCTCACGCAGGTCGACCACGTGCCGCGAGACCTCGCCGCCGCGCGCAGCGGCCACTGCGGCGATCCGGTCGGCGGTGCGGTCGGCCAGCATGCGCGTCGACGACGGATCGCTCGTCCCGGCATTGACAACCACGAGTTTGAATGGCTCGCTCGGGGCAGTGTCGTTCATAGCGCAGAGTCCTTGGGGGGATGGTTCGGGCCGGTGCTGAGAGTGGACTGGGGGGCGAGTTTGGCGCAGATTTCTTTCAGCGCCCTAAGGTCTTGAGAATTAAGCCGGGCTGTCATCGCGCGGGCCACGTTGCGACCATGCCGGCGCCCGATCTGCCGCTGGAGCGCGCGGCCAGAGTCCGTGAGCGACAGGCGGACGCCGCGCCCGTCGGCGGGATCTCCGCAGCGCCGCAGGAGCCCGCGCTCGGCCAGCCGGTCCACCAGGCGGGACAGGGCGGGCTGGCTGAGCAGAACGTGCCGGTTGAGCTCGCTGAACCGCAGCGGCTCGGCGGCTTTGGACAGCGTGTAGAGGACGTCGTACTCGCGCATGGAGATCTCGTGCCAGGTGTCCTGCCCGGCGAACTGCTTCATCAGCCCGGCGTGGGCGGACAGCAGCGCCTCCCAGGCGTCGTTGGCAGGATGGGCTTCGCTGCGCATCACAGGCTCGGGTAGCTGGCCTGGAACTCGGGTGCGGTGTCGGTGTAGGGCGAGGCGCCGGTGACGTTGTCGCCGCGATTGGCGTTCGGCTTAGGCTGGCGCGGCGCCTCCTCGCCGTACTTCGCCCGCACGAGCCCGGCGTGCGTCGGGGCCGGTGCCGTCTCCGGGTCCTGCCGGGCGGCGATCTCCTTGCGGAGGACCGGGACGACTTCCTCGCCAAGCAGGTCGAGCTGGCTGAGTACCGTCGCCAGGGGCAGGCCGGCGTGGTCCATCAGGAACATCTGGCGCTGGTAGTCGCCGAAGTGCTCGCGGAAGGTCAGGGTCTTGTCGATGACCTCCTGCGGGCTGCCGACCGACAGCGGGGTCAGCTCGCTGAACTCCTCGAGTGACGGCCCGTGCCCGTAGACCGGAGCCTCGTCGAAGTACGGCCGGAATTCCCGCCTGGCGTCTTGTGAGTTCCTCGCGATATACGCCTGGCCGCCGAGGCCGACGATTGCCTGCTTCTCGGTGCCGTGCCCGTAGTGCGCGAACCGCTGCCGGTAGAACCGGATCAGCCGGATGTAGTGCTCCTTCGGCCAGAAGATGTTGTTGGCGAAGAAGCCGTCACCGTAGTACGCGGCCTGCTCGGCGATCTCGGGAGTGCGGATCGAGCCGTGCCACACGAACGGCGGCACGTCGTCGAGCGGTCGCGGAATCGAGGTGAAGCCCTGCAGGGGAGTGCGGAACTTGCCCTTGGCGTCCACCACGTCCTCGCGCCAGAGCCGGTGCAGCAGGTTGTAGTTCTCCAGCGCCAGCGGCAGGCCCGTGCGGATGTCCTGGCCGAACCACGGATAGACCGGGGCGGTGTTGCCCCGGCCGAGCATGAGGTCCATCCGGCCCTTCGACAGGTGCTGCAGCATCGCGTACTCCTCGGCGATCCGCACCGGGTCGTTGGTCGTGATCAGCGTGGTGGCCGTGCTGACGATGAGATCCTTCGTGGTGGCCGCGATGTGCGCGAGCAGCGTCGTCGGCGCCGACGAGAAGAATGGCGGGTTGTGGTGCTCGCCGATCGCGAAGACGTCGAGCCCGACCTCGTCGGCCTTCTGGGCAATCTGCACGATCGCGTCGATCCGCTCGGCCTCGGTCGGCGTTTCGCCGGACACCGGGTCGCGCGTGATGTCACTGACCGAGAAGATCCCGAACTGCATGACCATGCCTCCCGCGCTGGCTGTGGTACCTAGATAGATGCGTTTGCATCTATCTAGCAACGCTGGAGGGGCCTGGATATTCCGAGCCGGCGGACCTGAGCCCGGCGAGGTGCAGGTCGAGGAAGCGCTGCCAGTCGGGCGGGGTCGTGCCGTCGGCGGCCTGGACCAGCCCGCGCATGGCGGCCAGCAGCGCTCGCACGTCTTCGGTGGTGACACCCGCGCTGATGGTGCCTTCGGCCCTCGCCCGGTCGGTCAGGTCGGTGATCGCGCTGCGGATGAGGCGCTCGGCGGCGGGGTCGGGCTGGCGCGTGAGCAGCAGGTTCGCGTAGCGCGCGTGGTCGGCGAACGACCGGCCGAAGGCGAGGAGCAGGTCTTCGAGCCCGTGACCGTCGGTCCTGGCCAGGGCTTGCCTGGCGGCCGTGGTCAGCTCGCCGATCACCAGCGTGAGCAGCTCGTCGATCAGCGCGTCCTTGCTGGCGAAGCGCCGGTAGACGGTGCCGACGCCCACCCCGGCGCGCGCCGCGATCTCCTCGATGCACGCGTCCGCGCCGGACTCGCCGAAGACATCCCGGGCCGCGTCGAGAATGCGCTCGTGGTTGCGGACCGCGTCGCGCCGCATCGTGCTTGCCCCTTCGCGTGGTGTGGCTTGCCCGGTTCGCTCAGTCGATCTCGTCGCCGACGACCGTGCCGCCGGCCACCATAGCCAGCTCGGCGTGCTCGGGCTCGGCGGGCTCGCCGGCGCCGCGCCGGACCGCCGGGATGAGCAGGCCCGCGAGCGCGGCGAGGACGAGGCCGCCCGCCATGACGGCGAAGCCCGTCGTGTAGCCAGACTCCTTCGGCAGGCCGGTCGGCGCAAGCCGCGAGGTGACGATGCTCGCCATCACCGCCGCGCCGATGCTGCCGCCGATCGTGCGGATGTTGGCATTCATGCCGCTGGCGACGCCGGTCTGGGACGGCGGTACCGCCCCCACGATCAGGGCCGACATCGCCGAGAACGCCAGGCCGAAGCCTACGCCCATCAGCGCGGCGGAGGCGTAGATCTCCCATTGCTGCTGGTGGGCGAAGGCGAGAATGAGCATTGCGACGCAGCCGACGAGGCAGCCAGCGATCACGAGGACCTTGCCGCCGAGCCTGGCCGTGAGCCGCCCGGTGAACATGCCGGTGATCATCATCGTGACCGCCGACGGCAGCAGCATGAGCCCGGATTTAGTGATGCTGGCGCCGAAGCCGTAGCCGGCGATCGCCGGAGTCTGCACGAACTCCGGCAGGAACGCGAAGGTCGCGTACATCCCGACACCGATGAGCAGCGCGACCAGGTTGTTGGTCCACACGGCCGGGCGCCGCATCATCCGCATGTCGATCAGCGGCGTGCTGGCGCGCAGCTCGGCGAACAGCCAGGCCGAGGCGAGCACGACCGCGCCTGCGATCAGGCCGAGCACCCTGGCGGACTTCCAGCCCCAGTCCGGCGCCTCGCTCAGCGCGACCAGCAGCGCGACGAGCCAGCCGGAGAGCAGGACGGCTGGCAGCCAGCTGATCCGCCCCGGGCTGCGAATCGGTGAGTCCGGTACGAACAGCACGGCGGTCACGGCGGCGATCACCGTCAGGATCAGCGGCAGCCAGAACAGCCAGTGATAGTCGAGCAGGTCCACGATCGGCCCGGCGAGCACGATGCCGAGGCCGGCGCCTACCGCCGTCAGCGCGGCGATCGTGCCGACGGCGCCGGCGATGCGCTCAGCGGGGAACTCGTCGCGGATGATGCCGAACGCGACCGGCAGCATGCCGCCGCGCGAAACCCTGGATGACCCGGGCCACGATCATCACCGCGATCGACGACGCCACCGCCGCGAGCAGCGAGCCCACCGCGAGGGCGATCAGCGTGGCGACGAAGACCCGCTTCTTGCCGGTCATGTCCCCGACCCGGCCGAGGATCGGCGTCATGATCGACGCCGACAGCAGATAGGCGGTCAGCACCCACGTCACCGCGCCCTGCGAGGTGTGCAGCTGGTGCTGCACCGTCGTCAGCACGGGAATCACCAGCGACTGCAACAACGCGAACGCGCCAACCCCCAGCGCCAGCACGCCGAACGTCACGGCAGGCTGGCCGCGCAGGCCCTTCCCGGCCATCTGCACCTCCCTCGTACCGGAATGAGGATTCCGGTACGAGCAGTGTACCAAACCGGAATGACGGTTCCGCAAACCCGCGCCATCCGCAAGGGTCCTCGCACTCGCGCGGAACAGCAGTAAGGCCCTACTTGCTGCTGTTCCGGCCCGGTAGCCAACGCAGCATGGTCCTGCTGACTGCTGTGGGGACGACAGTATGTAGGACCATGCTGCTGTCAGAACACCCCGCCGAACGACAGTAGGTGGGGACATGCTGCTGTTGCGGGCGGTGCGGGGATGCGGGCGGTGCGGGGATGCGGGCGGTGCGGGCGGTGCGGGGTGCGGGGGTGCGGGGGTGCGCTCGCTAGGGGGCTTCGGCCCAGGCTTTCTCTAGTACCTGGGTGATGGTCTCGGCCGACTGGGCGCCGGAGATGCCGTAGCGGTGGTCGACCACGAAGAACGGTACGCCGGTCACCCCGAGCGAGTGTGCCATCGCTTCCTCGGTGTCCACCTCGTCCTCGAACCGGCCGCTCGCCAGCACGGCGGCGGCCTCGTCGCGGTCCAGGCCCACCTCGACGGCCAGGTCAGTAAGGGATGCGTGGTCGAAGATCGACGCTTGCTCGGTGAAGTACGCGCGATGCAGGCGTTCCATGAGCTCAGGCTGGAGGTGCCTGGCCTTGCCGAGTTGCAGCAGGCGGTGCGCGTCCTTGGTGTTGCCGCTGCGCAGGTCGGCCATGCGGAAGGTCAGCCCGTCCTGCTCGGCGCGCTGCTCCATCTGGCGCTGTGCGTCGGCAGCCTGCTGACTGGTCATGCCGTACTTGCTGGCCAGCACCTGCACGGTCGGGGTCGTCACCCCCTTGGGGGTCGCCGGATCGAGCTCGAAGGCCCGGTACACGACCTCGACCTCGCCGCCGTGCGGCGAACGAGCCGAGCGCCTGCTCGAAGCGCCGCTTGCCCAGATAGCACCAGGGGCACACCACGTCAGACCAGATGTCCACTTGCATGTGCACGCTAACGCACCAGCCGCGCCGTCCCTTCCCGGACAGCGGCACCGGGCAGCGGCACCGGACAGGCGGAAACCAGGACAGCGGCACCAGGCAGCGGCATCGACAGCCGCCTACGCGGAAAGGCGGTTAAATCCGTTAGGCTCTGCATCGGCCGTTTGCAGGGGGCAATTAACTGATGACATCAATAGTCTGATGGTGACCGGCTCGAAGGTGATCTGCCGGTCGCGATTGTGGGCTCTCACCGTGACGATTATCGCCGTTGCCGGACTCGCGATGACGACGCCGGCCACGGCGCAGACCGTGACTGGCACGGCGATCACGATCGACGCGAACGGCGCTGGCCGCACGTTCGACGGCGTCGGCGCGATCCTGGGCGGCGGTGACAACGACCGCTATCTCGCGGACTACCCGGCGGCGGAGCGCACGGCGATCCTGGACGACCTCTTCAAGCCGGACTACGGCGCCTCGCTGCAGCTTCTCAAGGTCGAGATCGGCGGCGACGACGGCGGCGAGGCGAGCGTCGAATCCGCACGAGGCAAGATCCACTGCAACGCGGGTTACGGCCTTTCGATTGCCAGGCAGGCGGTTGCGATCGACCCGCACCTGCGGCTGTACGGCTTGCAATGGAGCGCGCCCGGCTGGGTGGGGCACGGCGCCAACTCGATCTTCACCAGCAACGACATCAGGTACTTGCTCGACTGGCTCGGCTGCGCGAAGCAGAATGGGCTGAAGATCAACTACCTAGGAGGTTGGAACGAGTCCGACGACGGGTTCCACGCGCCGTGGTATGCGGCTCTTAGATCGGCGCTGGACAAGCATGGCTATGCGAGCACCAAGATCGTCGCCGCCGATACCTACCCTAAGCATCGCGGGCGCTATAACCCGTCGTCGACCTGGATGTATACGTCCTCGCCCGCCGTCTCGATCCTGGGCGCGCACGACGACTGCGGCGTCCCGACCGGCGGTCGCGGCGCGGCGACCAGGTGCGCCAGCACGGCTGCTGCCCGCGCATCAGGCAAGCCCCTGTGGCTCAGCGAAGTCGGCGCGATAGACGACGGTGCGGAAGCTGGCTGCCAGGCGCCCTGCGCTCCGGCGATCGACCGGGTGCTGACCCGTGGCTACATCGACGCCCGGCTGACCGGCTACCTGGAATGGCCGCTGCTCGACTCGATGCCTCCTGACCTGCCCGAGGAGAACCGGGGACTGCTCACCGCCGACCAGCCGTGGTCGGGCAGCTACAGCGTCGACGCGATGACCTGGGCGACCGCCCAGCTCACCCAGTTCGCGCAGCCCGGCTGGACCTACCTGGACGCCGCGAGCGGGTACCTGCGGCACGACCGCGCCGACGGCTCGTACGTGAGCTTGGTGAGCCCGGCCCGCAACCAGTGGACCACCATCATCGAGACGACGGCCGGACCTGCGACGGCGCAGAAGGTCAGCTTCACGGTCAGCGGCGGTCACGGGCTGACGACCAAGACCGTGCAGGTCTGGGCCAGCGACTTCAACCCGGCTGCCAGCTCCCCGGCGCAGTGGTTCGTGCACCGAGCCTGACCTGCACCCCAGCCGCACCGGCAGGTTCTCGCTCACCGTCGAGCCGGGCTTCGTCTACACGCTCAGCACCACGACCGGGGCGACCAGGCGGGCGGCCACGAGCGCGAGCCCCGCCCCGGCCGCGCTCGCCCTGCCCTACGCCAACGCGCTGAACAGCTCGCACAACGCCGGCGGCTCCGACAGCGAGACCTCCCTGCTGGCCAGCGTCTACGGCTCGTTCGAGGTCAGGCGCTGCCAGGTCGCGGACGGTCGCAGGAAGATGTGCACCGAGCAGGCGACCCCGCAGCGACCCGTGCTCTGGAGGCCGAAGGCGCCGCTGGCCAGCTACTACCCGTACGCCGTCGTCGGCAGCGCCACCTGGGACGCCTACACCGTCTCCTGCGACATCCTGCTCAGCAGGGCCAATAGCTCGGCCGGGGTTATCGCCCGGTTCAGCGCGAGGACCAAGAGCGCCAGCGGACTGGCCGGCTACGTGCTCGACGTCCGGGAAAGCGGCGCGTGGGCGATCGACCGCGGCAACCGGGCAGGCGGCATCACCACGCTGGCGTCCGGGCGGGTGCGCCCGCTGGGCACCGGATCCTGGCACAAGCTGTCGCTCACCGTGTCCGGCGACCGGCTCTCGGCCGCCATCGACGGCGTCGCCGTCGGCTCGGCGACGGACGGCACCTACCAGGCCGGTCTGGTCGGCCTGGAAGCCGGTCTCGGCTCAGCGAACTGGCCGCAGGCGCAGTACAGCGACCTCAGCGTCGTCCCCGCCACCCCGGCCGGCTGACAGTTGCCGCCCGGCCGGGGATCCGGCGTGGGCTCAGCTAGCTTCCTGTGTCGTACTGGGTCGGCGCGGGCACCATTGCCAGCCGCCGCCGCCTGCGGCGGAACACCGCGCCGGTCTGGCCGCCGCTGACGATGTCGTTGAGCGCGTCACCGATCTGCCGGAACGCCAGGACGACCAGGATCAGCGTGATCATCGGCGGGTAGACCTGCCACCAGTAGCCGTTGAACAGGTTGTTGACGCCGTCGGTGAGCATCGTGCCCCAGTCGGTGAACGGCGGGGGCGGGCCGATGCCGAGGAAGCTCAGCGCCGAGAGCGCGTAGATCGAGTCGGCCACCCCGAACGTCGCGGTGACGATGCAGATCCCGAGCGTGTTCGGGATCATGTGGCGGATGAGAATCCAGCCCCGCGTCGCGCCCATGCCCTTCGCGGCCTGGGCGAACTCCCGGTCCCGCAGGGCCAGCACCTGTCCCCGCACCAGCCGGGCGACCCCAGGCCAGGACAGCACCGACAAGATCAGGATGATCACGAAGAGGCTGAGCCTGAACATGCTGGCCACGATGATCAGCAGGATGAACGTCGGCAGGGCCAGGATCGTGTCGATGAGCCGCATCAGGATGCCATCGCCGAGCCCGCCCATGACGCCGGAGATCGCGCCGTAGAGACAGCCGAGCACGGTGCTGGCGATGCCCACGGCGAAGCCGAGTTCCAGCGACGACTGACCGCCGACCATCAGCCGGCCCAGGATGTCGATGCCGAACTGGTCGGTGCCGAGCGGGTGCCCGGGACCTGGCGGATCGTTGATGATGTTGAGATTCACCGTGACCTGGTTGGTGTGATAAAACAGCGGTCCGATGAAGCAGAACAGCCCGAGCAGGACGACGATCCCGACGCCGCTCATCGTCCGGCGGTTATGCAGGAACGCGTCGACGCTGAGCCTGCCGCTCGACGACGGGCTGAGCTCGCCGCCTTCGAGCGGCTGGGCGCCGGTCCGCAGGACATCCGGCGCGGTCGTGTCAGGAGCTGACATAGCGAATCCTTGGGTCGAGCACGCCGTAGGCGATGTCAGCGAGCAGGTTTCCGGTGACCGTGGCGACCCCGACGATGAGGGTGGCGCCGAGCAGCACCGGGTAGTCATGCGCGAGCGCCGACTGCCAGAACAGCAGTCCCATGCCGGGGAAGTTGAAGATGGACTCCGCGATCAGGGCGCCGGCCACGATGTCGGGCAGCGACAGCCCGAGGATCGTGATCACCGGCAGCAGTGAATTGCGGAGCACGTGCCTTCTGATCACCAGTTTCCTCGGCAGTCCCTTGGCCCTCGCCGTCCTGATGTAGTCGGCAGCGAGCACCTGAATGGCCTGTGATCGCGAGTACTGGCTGAAGTTAGCCACGCTGTTGATCGATAGGACCAGAACGGGAAGCACCAGCGCCCGCCAGTCGAGCAGGACGCCGCCGATCGAGCTGATGCCGCCGGGAAAGTTCGGCTGGAAGATATGGAACTGCACGCAGAGCAGCGCGATGAGCAGGAACGCCTCGAGGAAGTCCGGCGCCGAGTACAGGGTGAACCAGGTGCCGGCCGTCACGTCGTCCACCACGTCGTTGTGGTGCAGTGCCTGGTAGATCCCGGTGGGCACGCCGACGATGAGCGCGATCACAGTCGACAGGCCCACCAGGATGGCGTCGCGCGGCAGCCGCTGGGCGATCAGCGTCGACACCGGCTGCTGTAGCTGATACGAGATCCCGAAGTTGCCGCTGAGAAGCTGCTTCACGTAGATGAAGAACTGCGTGTACAGCGGCTTGTTCAAGCCGTAGAGGTGGTCGAAGATGGCGACCCTGGCCGGCGTGGCCTTGAGGCCGAGCACGGCCCGGGCCGCGTTGCCAGGTTCCATGTGCAGCAGGATGAACGTCAAGATCATGACGCCGATCACTACCGCGATGGCCTGGCCGACGCGGCGGACGAGATACCAGGTCATGACCCGGGCTTCACGTAGTACCAGAGCTCGGGGTTCAGGGTGCCCGAGAACGGGTTCCACGGCGTGATCCCGGCCAGGTTCTTCTTGAAGACGAACAGGCCGGACTCGTTCGGCAGCCACAGGTAGGGCAGCTGGCGGGCGGTGTAGTCCTCGTAGGCGTAGAACGCCGACGACGCGGCTGAGTGGACGGTCGCGTCGATCAGGTGGTTCTCGTGGTTGCTCGAGTAGCCGCCGTAGTTGCCGTAGCCGTCGGTGTTGAACTGGCCAGCGCCGGCCGGGTCGAGCGTGTACGGGTTGTAGCCGTAGTCCTGCAGCTGCCAGGAGCACGTCGACGTCGGGTGGGACTTCTCGTTGCAGTAGCCCGTGGTCGAGACGATCGTGTTGAACGGCACGGGGTCGAGCACGATCTTGACGCCTGCGGCCCGCTCGGTGGACTGGATCGACGCGTTCTGCTGGTCGAAGGACGTGCTGCCGGAGGAGTACATCAGCTGGAACTGCATCGGCTCGCCGGCCTTGACGCCAGCGCCGCATTCGCTCGCTCCGGTACCCGGGTGCTGGCAGGTCGAGACGCCGTTAGGCACGACCTTCCAGCCGTGCGCCTTCAGCAGCGCGACGGCCTTGGACGGCGAGTACGGGTACGGGCCGCCGGCCCGCTCGAGCGGAGACACGAAATCCTTGCCGTAAAGCAGGGGGATCGGCCCGTTACCGGGGTCGGCGTAGCCGTTGTAGACCTTCTTGACGATCTGCTGCCGGTCGAAGAGCGACTCAAGTACCTGCCGGACGTAGAGCTGGCGGAGCAGCGGGCCGTTCACCGGGTTGTAGAGGTTCGGCACGATCTCCGCGACTCCGGCCGTCGGCAGCTCGCTGATCGTGTAGCCCTCGGCCTCGAGCTGGCTGGCCTGGCCGACGTCGTTGAGCGGCAGCGCGCCTAGGTCGAGAGTGGTGCCCGAGCGCAGCGTATTCATCTCGGCGGTGTCGGTGGTGAACGGCGTCCAGACCACCTTGTCGAGCTTCGGCTTGGCGGGGCCTGAGTAGTTCTTGTTCGGCACCCAGGCGTAGAAGCCGTTGCTGTTGAAGGTCTGCAGCGTCCACGGCCCGTCCACGACCTTCCACAGCGGGTTGCTGTCGAATGTGCTCATGATCGTGCCCTGCTTCTGCAGGAACTTGTAGACGGCCTTGGAGCCGGCCTTCGTCTCGTCGAAGTTACCGACCTTGCCGCCGACCGAGGTCTTGTCCCAGGCGTGCTGCGGGATCAGCGCGATCTCGGACAGCACGTTGTCGGTGAAGAACGCCGAGTTGTACGACTGATTGAGGTCCAGGACGATCGTGTGCGAGTTCGGGGTCAGCACCTTCTTCACGTCGACCGGGAAGAGCCCCTGGGTATAGCCGAGCCAGTTCAGGTAGTTGTACTTGAGCAGGTTGTAGACGAACGTGAAGTCGCGGCTGGTGATCGGCGCGCCGTCGGACCACTTCCAGGACTTGAGCACGATCGTCACGACCGAGTTGTTGTCGCTGTACTTCAGCGAGCTGAACAGGCTCTCGTCGGGATTCACCGCGGCCTTGGCTCCGTCACCCGCGTAAACCAGATACGGCCACAGGCCCTCGGTCAGGTTCACGTTGTAACCGTCGCTGTTGGTGGACGGCGGATACGGGAAAATAAAGTTAGGCGATGCGCCCACCTCGGCTATGGTCACAGTACCGCCCGCCAGGGGCTTGCCTTTGACCGTGCCGCCTGACCCGACCTTGGTCGGCGTACCCGCGCAGGCCGCCGCCATGAGAGAGGTGAGTGCCAGCAGCGTCACCACTGCTGCCGGCCGGAAGATCTTGCGCATCGCGGCTACTCCTTGCCCGAAGTCAACACCGTCAGTTCATGTCCAGCCTTAGCGTGTATCTCCTGACACGCCAATACCTACCGGCGAAAATTGCTCAAGACGTGACACCACCGCGTCGTGCCGTAGACAAATCGGTCAGCGACCAGGGTCGGTTAGCCTGACCTGGTCCAGCTCGTTGCGGCGAACTCCATCTAGGCCGGTATCAGGCGCGGTCCAGGTGCACCCGGACCGCGCCTCCGCCCACGGGCTGGTCGGGGGCGGTGACCTCGGCTGCCGGTGCGACGGTCAGCTTGGCCGCCAGGGTCTCGCCCGCGATGAACGCCTCATGGGCGCCGATCGCCGCCGCTACCTCGCCGTCGGCGCCCAGCGTCAGCACGATGCGGTCGGTGACCAGCAGGCCGGCCGAGCGGCGGGCCTGCTGGACCAGGCGCACCACGTCCCTGGCCGTGCCCTCGGCGGCTAGCTCCTGCGTGACCGCCGTGTCGAGCCTGACCAGCCCGGAGCGGCCTGGAAGCGGGGCAGTCGAGTCCGGGTCGGCGGCGACTAGCCGCAGCTCGTATTCACCTTCTTCCAGGGTCACGCCGGCGGCGGTAATCGAGTTCCCGTCCTGCGTCCATTTCCCCGCCTTAATAGAGCGGATGACCTCCTGCACCTTGGCGCCGATGCGCGGGCCGAGCGCGCGCGGGTTGACGGCGAGCTCGAAGGCGCCGAGGCTGGCCGGGTCGGCGGCGAGCACCACGTCCTTGACGTTCACCTCGTCCCTGATCAGCGCCAGGTAGGGGGCGAGCGTGGCGGCGTCGGGGTGACCGACGGTGAGGCTGGCCAGCGGCAGGCGGCCGCGCAGCTGCCTGGCCTTGCGCAGGCTCGCCGCGGTGCTGCAGACCGAGCGGACCAGGTCCATCACGCTGGCCAGGTCGTCGTCGGCCGGCCAGTCCGCCAGCTGCGGCCAGTCGGCCAGGTGCACGCTGTCGCCACCGGTCAGGCCGCGCCAGATCACCTCCGTGGTGAGCGGGAGCAAGGGCGCGGCGGCGCGGCACACGGCCTCCAGCGCGGTCCACAGGGTGTCGAGCGCTGCCCTGTCGCCGGCCCAGAACCGGTCGCGGGACCGGCGGATGTACCAGTTGGTCAGCACTTCGAGGTAGTCCCGCAGGGCCTGGCAGGCGGCCGGGATGTCGTAGCGGTCGAGCTGGGCGGTCATCGCCTCGACCAGCAGCTGAGTCTTGGCCAGGATGTAGCGGTCGAGCACGTGCTCGCTGGTCGTGGCGGCCGTGGCCGCGTAGGACTCCGCGTTGGCGTACAGGGCGAAGAAGTAGTAGGAGTTCCACAGCGGGAGCAGGGCCTGGCGGACGGCATCCCTGATGCTCGCCTCGTTCACGACCAGGTTGCCGCCGCGCAGCAGCGGGCTGGACATGAGGCACCAGCGCATGGCGTCGGAGCCGTAGGCGTCGAAGACCTCGTTGACGTCCGGGTAGTTGCGCAGGCTCTTGGACATCTTCTGGCCGTCGCTGCCGAGCACGATGCCGTGGCTCACGCAGCTGCGGAACGCCGGGCGGTCGAACAGCGCGGTCGCGAGGACGTGCAGCGTGTAGAACCAGCCCCGGGTCTGGCCGATGTACTCCACGATGAAGTCGCCGGGGAAATGGGAGTCGAACCAGTCCGCGTTCTCGAACGGGTAGTGCACCTGGGCGAACGGCATCGACCCCGACTCGAACCAGCAGTCGAGCACCTCGGGCACCCGGCGCATGGTCGAGCGGCCGGTCGCGTCGTCGGGGTTGGGCCTGGTCAGCTCGTCGATGCCGGGGCGGTGCAGGTCGTCGGGGCGGACGCCGAAATCACGCTCGAGCTCGTCAAGCGAACCGTAGACGTCGGTGCGCGGGTAGGCGGGGTCGTCGCTCTGCCAGACCGGGAGCGGGGAGCCCCAGAACCGGCTGCGGCTGATCGACCAGTCGCGGGCGTTCTCCAGCCACTTGCCGAACTGGCCGTGCTTGACGTGCCCGGGCACCCAGGTGATCTGCTCGTTCAGCTCGACCATGCGCGGCGCGAACTTGGTGACCTCCACGAACCAGCTCGAGACGGCCTTGTAGATGAGCGGGTTCCGGCAGCGCCAGCAGTGCGGGTAGGAGTGGGTGTACTGCTGCAGCCGGACGAGGCTGCCCTGGGCTTCCAGCTTGGCGACGAGTCCGGAGCTGGCGTCGAAGACGTGCTGGCCTTCGAAGTCGGGGACGACGCTGGTGAACCTCGCGTGCTCGTCCACGGTGAGCACGGTCGGGATGCCCGCGGCCTGGCAGGCGACGGCGTCGGCCTCGCCATAGGCCGGGGCCATGTGCACCACGCCGGTGCCGTCCTCGGTGGTGACGTCGTCGGAGAGGATGACCTTGAAGGCGCTGCCGGTGCCGTGCACGGCGTCGTCGGTGAGGTAGTCGAAGAGCGGAGTGTAGCTCCGGCCCGCCAGTTCGGCGCCGGTGAGCGTCGCTACCTCGCTGGCCTCCGCCAGCTCTTGCTCGTAGGCGCTGAGCCGGTCTTTAGCCAGGATGAAGCGCTCGCCGTCCCGCTCGACGACGACATAGGTGAGGTCGGCGCCGACGGCACAGGCCAGGTTGGAGGGGAGAGTCCAGGGGGTGGTGGTCCAGGCCAGGAGCCACTCTCCGGTTTCCAGCCTGAACCGGACCGTCACCGAGGGGTCCTGACGATCGCGGTAGGTGTCCTCGTCCATCCGCAGCTCGTGGTTGGACAGCGGGGTCTCGCACCGCCAGCAGTAGGGGAGCACCTTGAAGCCCTGGTAGATAAGGCCCGCGTCCCACAGCCGCTTGAACGCCCACATGATGCTTTCCATGTACGGCAGGTTCAGCGTCTTGTAGTCGTTGTCGAAATCGACCCAGCGGGCCTGCCTGGTGACGTAGTCGCGCCATTCCCTCGTGTACTTCAAGACCGATTGGCGGCAGGTCTCGTTGAACTTGCCGATCCCCATGCTGGTGATCTCGGCCTTGGTGGAGATGCCGAGGATGCGCTCGGCCTCGACCTCGGCCGGCAGGCCGTGGCAGTCCCAGCCGAACCGGCGCTCGACGCGGCGGCCAGCCATCGTGCGGAACCTGGGCACCACGTCCTTGACGTAGCCGGTGATCAGGTGGCCGTAGTGCGGCAGGCCGTTGGCGAACGGGGGGCCGTCGTAGAAGACGAATTCGTCCTCGGCCGGGCGGGCGCTGACGGAATTCTGAAAGGTGTCCTGCTCCGCCCAGTAGGCGAGCACGTCCTGCTCCAGATGAGGGAAGCTGGGCTGGGCCGGAACGCCGCCGGCGGCCTTGGTGGTCTGCGCCCTGGGGTACACGCTCATGGTCGGTGGCTGGTCCTCGCGACGGCCGGGCGTCTTCGTCGTGCTGAGCCCGGGCTAGTTCAGTCGCGAGGACGAGGTGCCCGCTCCCGCGCGGGCACACCGCGGTACCACCTCGCTTGCCACCGAAGCTCGCCCCAGGCTGATGCTGGGGCGAGCTTCGGCGACCGCTCGTCTGGCCGGCTGTGACGGGCCGGACCCGCCCGGTTCTACTCAGGTCCCGCCGTGATGGCGCGCCCTTTCTTCCGGAAGCTCCCCGGTGATGGCCGGATCATTGCTGTGTACTGCCCAGTCTAGCCTTCGGCGGCAAGGTGAATTTCCTAGGTGGAAATTTCCTCCCTCGAAATCAGTGGCCGTGGCCGTGATCTGCGTCGTGGCTGGTGAACTGCTGGAACGTGTGGCTGAAGAACCAGGTCGGCTGGGTGACGCCTGAGCAGTTGCCGGCGCCCTTGGTGCCGGGGCAGTTGCCGTTGTCGCGCTCGACGGCCCAGAACGACAGCGTGCCGATGCCCATGGTCTTGGCCCAGCTCAGGATCGTGGCGGCGGCGTCGGTCAGGAAGGTCTCGTCCGGCCCGAAGTCGTCGATGCCCGGCATCTCGGTGACGCCGACCATGTGCCACAGGTGCCGCAGCGAGGCGTGCGGGTAGACGGTCTGCAACTGGGTGACCAGGCCGCTGGCGGCGGTTTCGGTATCGGCCACCATGTCCTGCGCGGTGCCGAAGAAGTAGTCGAAGGTCAGCAGGTTCACGGTGCTGATCCTGGCGTGGTCGGCGACGGCGTTCTGCAGGACGCTCAGCTCGGCATCAGGCAGGCCGGTCGGGAAGGTCGGCAGCGTGTAGGAGAACTGGATCGACCGGTGGTGCCGCGCTGCCCACTGCTCGGTCATCGCGATCGCCTCGTTGCGGCGGTTGATGCCGTCGGGGTTGTTGACCGAGTCGCCCTCGATGTCGAGGTCGATGCGCGGCACGTTGTAGGTGGTGATCAGGCTTTCGAAGACCTTCGCGATGTCGGGCACGCTCGTGCAGCTGTCGGCGATCTCGGTGCCGGTCGTGTCAGCGGTAAAGCCGCCGAACGACGGGATGACGTTCCCGCCGCTCGCCTGGACGGCGGCGATGTCGGCGCCGAACGTGGACTGCGCGATCGGCTGGGTGGTGTCGCCGTCCCAGAACGCGGTACACGAGCCGGCCTGGGCGGTCTGCAGGAACGCGAGCGACAGGAACTTGTCGCCGGACTGCTGCGCCAGCGTGGCGATGGTGCCGTCGGCGGGGTCGTACGTTTCGAGGTACGGGGCGAAGACCTGCCTCGGCAGGCCGTCGTGGCGACCGTGGTCTCGTCCGTGGTCTTGTCCGTGGCGGGCGTGGCTAGCGCTGAGGCTTGCGCTGGCGGGGGCGAGGCCGAGCGCGGTGGTCGCCGTCGCGGCAGCTAGCACGGCCAATAGCTGTGAGCGTCGTCTCATAGTCGCAATCCCTTGCTTGCGTGGAGGCGGACCCCCGAAACAAATAGGAAACTTTCCTATTTGTTTGGGAGGCTAGCCCCGGCTGCGACCCCCGTCAAGACCGATCTCCGCCGACCGGTCCCGCTTCGATACGGTTACCCTGGCGAACCGGGAATCGGACGCACAAGGCGACCTGGGTGGCGCGGATGCGGATTGGTGCTGGACTAGACGGCAGGCTCGGGCTGCCATTCGACGAGTTGCGCGAGGCGGGCCGGGAAGCGGCCAGGCTGGGCTTCGAGAGTCTCTGGACGCCCGCAGGGGGAGTACCCGACGCCTTCCACATCTGCACGACGTGGTCGCTCGACACCCCGCTGCACACGGGAATCTCCGTGGTGCCAGTCGCGCGGATGTGGACACCGCTCGCTCTCGCTATCCAGGGCGCTACGGTCGGCCAGCTCTCTGGCGGCCGGTTCGTCCTGGGCATCGGGACGGGAGGCTACGGGCCGGACTTCTGGGCTTCGGTGGGCATGCCCGACCGGCCGATCGCGGTGATGCGCGACTACCTGACCATCCTGCGCGGTCTGCTGGCCGGGGAGACGGTCACCCACGAAGGACAGGTCGTGAGCGTTCAGCACGCGGCGCTCGGGGTGCCTGACCTGCCTCGGGTCCCGGTCCACCTCGGGGCGCTCGGCCCGCAGATGGTGCGGCTGGCCGGCGAGGTGGCCGACGGTGCGCTGCTGAACTGGGCCACGCCCGAGCGCATCGCGGCGAGCCGCCGCCTGGTCGAGCAGGGAGCGGCACGGGCCGATCGGGACCCGAAAGACGTTGCCCTCGTCATGTACATCAGGGTCTGTGTCGACGACGATCTGGACGCCGCGCGACGGGCGCTAGGCCGCCAGGTCCTCGGCTACGCGATGGGCCGGCCAGGCATCCCGAAGACCTCAGGCTACCGAGGCATGTTCGGCGAGATGGGCTTCGACGACGCGCTGTCCGAGCTCGAGGCCCGACGGGACCGGGGCGAGCAGTTCGACACCCTGGTCGACGCGGCGCCCGACGAACTGCTCAGCGCCGTCGGGTATTACGGCCCGGCCAGCGGGGCGGCGCAGGCTTACGCCAGGCTCTCGGCCGGCCTGGACGAGACCGTCGTGCGCGTCGTGACCGCGCGTCCGGGTCTTGCACCGGTGGTCGCGGCCATGGAAGCCCTGACTCCCGCCCTTATCAGGGCAGCCGCGTGACCGACTGGCCCGCGATCATCGCGCTTGACTTCGCCGTCCCGGCGGGGCGCGCGCCGCGTGAGTTCCTGGGCGAGCTGTTCGACGCGCTGGGCTCGCCCGATCCCGTGCTCAGGGACGACCAGGCCTACCCGGTCCTGGCGACCTGGATCATCAGCGGCAAGCTCGACGACGACCTGGCGGCGATCGGCGAGCGGTCCATCGCTCAGTTCGGCCACCCTGAGCTCCAGGCCAGGACGTTCGCCGCGCTGATCGGCGTGGTCGTAGTGGACCGGGACGCCAAGACGAGCCTGCTCGACGCCGCTACGGTGCTTCGCTGGCGCGACCAGTTCGCCCGATGGTGGCTGGCGGAAACCGATCTGCGCGGCTGGGACGGCGAACTCGGCTGGCTGCACGCGGCCGCCCACGGCGCCGATCTGGCCGGCGCCTTCGGACTGTCCCCGCGACTGGACAGCGGCGAACTGGTCAGCCTGCTCCAGACCACGGCGGCCCGGCTGCTGACGCCGACCGACCACGTCTTCGCCCATCAGGAAGACGACCGGATCGCCCTGGCGCTTGCCAGCATGCTGTCCAGGCCGGAGTTCTCGGCCGACCAGGCGACCGCGTGGCTGGATCCGATCGGCGGCTACTTCGACGCGGCCCAGCCGGGTCCGGTGCCCGCTCCGGCGATCAACACCATGCGCACGCTGCGCAGCCTGTACGTCATGGCCGACCGTGGCTTCCGGCTCGGACCGGACAGCGACCCGATCGCCGTGCCGCACCGGACGCAGCTCCTGGCCTCGGTCGGCGAGTTGCTGCACGCCGCGTTCCCGCCGCAGGCGTGAGGCTCAGCCTCGCCCGACGAAGGGCATCTTCGTAGCGGTGATGGTGAGGAACTGCACGTTCGCGTCGAGCGGCAGGCTCGCCATATACAGAACGGCATCAGCCACGTGCTGCGGATCGAAGGTCGGCTCTGCCCGCATCGACCCGTCTGCCTGCGGCACGCCCTGGCTGATGGCCTCGGTGATCTCGGTGGCGGCATTGCCGATGTCGATCTGGCCGCAGGCGATGTCGAAAGGCCGGCCGTCGAGCGAGATCGACTTGGTCAGCCCGGTCATCGCGTGCTTGCTCGCGGTGTAGCCGACGCTGCGCGGCCTCGGGGTGTGCGCCGAGATCGAGCCGTTGTTGATGATGCGACCGCCCTGGGGGCGCTGCGCCTTCATCAGCCGCACCGCGTGGTGGGCACACAGGAAGGCGCCGGTCAGGTTCACGCCGACGATCTGCTGCCAGCCCGCCAGGTCGAGTTCGTCGACAGAGCCGGCCGGGGCGACGATGCCCGCGTTGTTGACCAGCAGGTCGAGCCGCCCCCAGCGGGCGCTGACCGTGTCGAAAAGCGCGGCGACGGCGGCTGGGTCGGTGACGTCCGTTCCGACGGCGAGCGCACGCTCGGCCGGCCAGGCGCCATCGGCGACCGTGGCGCGCAGGGCCTCCTCGCGCCGTCCAGCGACCGCGACCCGCCAGCCGCCGGCCAGCAGCGACCTGGCGATGAGCCGCCCCAGCCCCGACCCGCCCCCGGTCACGACGGCAGTCCCGGTTTTGGCTGGCCCGGTTTCGGCTGTCTGGGTTTCGGTCATGAGGCGGCCTCCGCGAGGTGGGCTCGGATGATCGATTCGAAATCGCGGTCGGGCGTGAGCCCCAGGCGAGCTGCCCGTTCCACGCTGAACCTCGCCGGCCAGCTCGTCACGATCCGCGCCGTCTGCGGTTCGGGTACCCAGTCGATGAGGGCCACCGCCTCCGGTCCGGCGACGCGTTCCAGCGCGGTCACCATCTCGGCCACGGTGACCGTGAGCGCGGGCATGGTGACCGGGCTGCGCCCGCCCCAGGTTTCGTCGCCGGTGGTCGCGGCGCAGACCAGCGCCTCGATCGCCTTGCCGGGGGACGCCAGGGCGACCTCGGTACCCGGAGCGACCGGGCACGTAGCCCGCAGCCCCGCCAGGGGCTCCCTGATGATGCCGGACAGGAAGCCCGAGGCGGCGGCGTTGGGCTTGCCAGGACGGACGCAGACAGTCATCAGCCGGATCGCCCGCCCGCGCACGAAGCCCCGGCGGGTGTAGTCGGCGAGCAACTGCTCGCAGATCACCTTCTGGGCACCGTAGCTGGACTGCGGGTTCGGCAACGTCTGGTCATCCAGCACAGCGGGGAACGGATGCTCGTCCGACTGCCCGAACACAGCGACCGAACTCGCGAAGACGACGACCGGACTGGCGCCGGCGGTCCGGCACGATTCCAGCAGCGTCTGCGTCGCCTGCACGTTCGCCCGCATGCCCAGGTCGAAGTCGGCCTCGCACTCGGCGCTCACGGCCGCTGCGAGGTGGACAACGAGATCAGCCTCGGCGAGCGCAGGCAGCCCAGCAGCACCAGGGCCGAAGACCTCGTCCAGGCCGCCTTCCAGGGAGCTGACTCGCTCGTCGGTCGCCAGTTCGCTCAGGACAGCAGAAATCGGCATGCGATCGACGAGCGTCAGCCTGGTGATCGGACGAGCCTGGTCACCGGCGAGACCGAGCGACCCTGACGCCAGCAAGTGACGAGCGAGGCGCGAGCCGAGGAAGCCCGCGCCTCCGGTGATCACTACACTGGCCACGCGTCCATCATGGCACTACGGGGTCGTCAGGCTTGCTTAGTGCGACGCCTCGTACTTGCTCATGATGTCCGAGCTAATCCGGCCACGGTCGGAGACGGTCAGCCCAGTCTCACGAGCCCAGGCCCGCACGGCGGCCCGGTCGACGGACGGACCAGCGGAGCGACCGGCACCACGACGAGGGATAACCCGGCCAGCGCGCCTGCTGGCCGCGATGAAGGGAGCAAGCCCGTTGGCGAGCCTGTCCCGATTCACCTCGTTGAGGTCAATCTCGTAGCTCACTCCGTCAATTCCGAACGAGACGGTCTCGGCGCCTTCCGAACCGTCAAGGTCATCTGTTATCACCACGGAAACGTTTCTAGACATGAAGTAGATATTTCGCGATCCGGTGGTCGATTGTCAACACGCCACACCGTCTCGGCGTGGCGCTGCCCTTGGGCAGGGTCTGCGGAGCGCCCGGCTCGCTGTCCTGAAATACCACCAATCCAGCTATAACGCACCGTGCCATGGCTCATCGCGGCTCGCAAAGCGCTCTAGTCCGGGCTTGCTCGGCTATCGGCGGATCGGGCTTAGCCGCCTGGTTAGACCGGCCAGTTCTCCCGGCGGTAACCCATGTCCCAGAACATCCATTCGTAGCGGCTGGTGGTCAGGAAGTGGCGGCGCACCCGGTCACGCTCGGCGGCCGACAGGCCGGCGTTCATGACATCGGTCGCCGTGATGACCTCTCGGACCTCGTCGCCGAACTCATCCGCTCCATAGGTGTCGATCCACTTCTGGTATCGAGCGTTGGGCGAGCCGCGCTCGAGCAGGTGCCTGCCGACCTCGGCATAAATCCAGTAGCAAGGCAGCACGACTCCGACGCCTTCGGCGTAGGTGCCTGCGGTCGTCGTGGCGAGCAGGTAACTGGTGTAGGCGAGGGTCGTCGGTGCCTCGTCGGCCGACGCCGCCTCCGCCGGGTCGATACCGAGTTCGGCGAACAAGGTCTCGTGCAATCCCAGTTCGGCCGAGACGATCCCGGCGGCGTGCCGCGCGAACATTTCCGTCGCCGCTGGCTCGGGTGCACGGCTGGCCACGGTGGCGAGGGCCTGAGCGTATTTGCGCAAGTAAAGAGCATCCTGAATCACGTAGAACTCGAACGACTCGCGCGGCAGGCTGCCGTCGGCGAGCCCGGTGACAAACGGATGCGCGAGGATCGCGGCGTACACGTCCTCGATGTCACGCCACAACTCGGCGCTGAACTTGTCACCCATCGTGCATCCTTCTCGATCGAGTCGAAACCCGGTACCGGCCCCTATCTTGGCAGCACCGATCCGGCGGCCGGCCTCCTGTATCGCCGCCGATCCCCGAATCGCCCTAGGTCGGCCTTCAGTCGGCCACAGACTGGGGCGCGCGCATCTGCCACGCGTCGGTCACAAGCTCCGAAAGCCGGGTGACGTCCACCTCAGTGAGCCGCAGCATTACCAATGGCCAGTCCTCATAACCGGGCGTGGTGAAGAAGACCTCGGGCTCGCCGAGAAGGAGAGCCTGCTTCTCCGCCTCGTCGCCCACGTACAGCACGGCGATATCGATGCGGATCTCACGGCCCCTGCCCGGCACGCGCTCCGGGTAAGACCACACGAATCCCTTGCCGCCCACCCGGAAATCGAACCCGTCCGAGTCGATCTCCTCGACCTCCGGCAGGCTCAGAGCGAGGCGGCGTACATCCTCCGCGTCTGCCATGGCTGGTCCTCCCGAATTCACGAATGCCGGCTCCGGCTAGATTAGCGACCCCCTCCGACACCAAAGCCCCGAGCCAACAACCACCTCGTGCCAAGCCCGTCCCCGCCCCGCTACACGCGACCGCGACCCGTCCGCCACCCCCGCACCCCCGCCACCCCGCGCGCCCGCAACCCCCGCGCACCCGCCACCCCGCCAGCCCGCCGCCCCGCACGTCCGCCACCCCGCGCGCCACCGCTGGGCTTGCGATAAACCCGCACCGAGGCCCCGGCAGTCCCTCGCAACAGCACCAACCCGGGCCACGCACGCGCCGAACCGCCCGCACCGCGCCGTCGGCAGCCACCGCAACAGCACCAACCCGGGCCACGCACCGCCGAACCGCCCGAATTCAACAGCACCATGATCCTACTTACTGCTGTCAGGACGACGGTAAGTAGGACCATGGTGCTGTGAAAGATTGCCCTGGAACAGCAGTAAGTCCCTACTTGCTGCTGTTCCCGGGCCGCACATCGCCGGCCGGGCGCGCCGGGTGGGTAGCGCGCTGGGGGTGGCTACTACCTCACGGGTCGCAGCGGCGCGCTGGGGTGGCTACTACCTCAGGGTCGCGCCGCTTCCGGGAACTGCGCCGCTTCCGGGGGACCGCGCCGTTTCGGGGGGCGGGGGGCGCTTCCGGGGCCGCCCGGAAGCGGGGCCGCCGCTTCCGGGGGACGTGCATCTTCTGGGGGCTGGGCTGCTCGACGGGAGTGCGCTGGTGGCTAGAACTGGGGTGGCCAGGTGCCGTCGCGCAGGCTGCCGATGCCGAGTACGCCGGACTGCAGCCCGCCTAGGGCGGCCTGCTCGGCCTGGCGCACGTAGCCGGCCGGGTCCTTGTCGACGGGCATGACGCCGGCGAAGTGCCTGGCCTCGAAGGCGGCGAATTTCATGGCGAGATCGTGGCGCACCTGCAACCCGGCGGCGCGGCGGAAGTCGGTGAGCCCTTCGCGTTCCTCTTCGGCCATGTGATCGCCGTTGGCCTTGTTGACCGCCGCGATCGCCGCATGCCAGCCTCGGCTACCGACCTGGTGGTCGGCGACGGCCGTGATCGTGTCCCTGATCTCGTTGTGGTCGCCGATGGCGTCCAGCGTCTCGTCCTCGGTCTGGCTCGCGCGGCCCGTCATCAGGCCGACCCGGATGAGCTCGGGGTAGAAGATCTCTTCCTCGGCTTGGGCGTGCACTTCCAGGAACGCGGCCAGCCGCGACCACAGCAACCCGAGCGTGGCCGAACCCGCGCCGTCGGCCTGCTCCAGCATCGAGAACAGCCGCCGCTGCTCGCGATGGTCGTCCAGGATCAGCTCGGTGATGTCCAACTGCCCTCCGGTCGGGTACAGCTTGGGTCGGGTACTGCCAGGGTCGGGTACTGCCAGGGCTGACGGGGTAGCCAGCGGGTAGCCAGCCGAGGCTGACTGCGATCAGCTCCGGCCCTTGTCCAGCGAAAGCGGCCTGAGCAGCGGGAAGATCTGCGCCTCACGCACGCTCTTGTCCATGAAGAAGGCGAAGACCCGCTCGCTCATCCCGAAGCCGAACGCCGGAGGCATGCCGTACTCCAGGGCCTCGACGAACTCGTCGTCTGGCGTCTGCGCCTCCTCGTCGCCCGCGTCCCGCATCTCCTGCTGGTGCGCGAAGCGGAGCGCCTGCTCCTGCGGATCGTTGAGCTCACTGTAGCCATTGCCCAGCTCGCTGCCCGCGATGATCACGTGCATCCGCTCGGCGACGTCCGGGCGGTCCGGCTGGCGCTTGGCGAGCGGCGAGATCTCGATCGGCTCGTTGACGAGGAATCCCGGCCCGGACAAGTGCCGGCGGCAGTGCTTCCACAACGTGTCGAGGGCCCGGGCGCGGTTGAAGCCCTTCAGGTCCAGCGGCAGCTCAAGTGAGTGGATCCGGGCGACCAGCTCGTCGGTCGAGCTAGACTCCGCGTCGATTCCCGCGATCTCGGCGATGGTCTCGAAATAGTCGTACCTGACCCACTTGTCGGCCAGGTTGACGTGGTACTCCTGGCCACCCCGGTGCAGGTCGAACTCAAGCCGGCCGAAGGTCTCGAAGATGACCGCCTTGAAGAGGTCTTCGACCAGGACCATGCCGGACTCGTAGTCGGCGTACGCCCAGTAGAACTCCATCTGGTCGTAGTCGTTGAGGTGCTCGCGGCTCTGGTTCTCGTTACGGAACTGGCGGCCGATCTCGAAGGTCCGCTCCAGCCCGGCGACGAGCAGTCGCTTCTGCCACAGTTCACCCATCGAGATGCGGAAGAACACCTCGGTGTCCAGGAAGTTGTGGTGCGCGGCGAACGGTCGCGCGTCGGCACCCCCGGTGGTGAACTCGATGGCCGGAGTCTGCACCTCGACGAACCCGCGCTCTTCGAGGAACTGGCGCATCGACCGCCAGAACCGCGCCTTCTTGTAGATCATGTCCTGGATCTCGCGGTGCAGCAGGATGTCGAGGTAGCGCTTCCTGAGCAGGGTCTCCTCGTTGGTCATCCCGGCGTGCTTGTCCGGCAGCGGGCGCAGCGTCTTGGCCAAGACGGTCACCGTCCGGGCGGCGACCGTCGCCTCGCCGAGTCTGGTCGTCGTCCGGTAACCGTCGACCGCGATGAAGTCTCCGATGTCGAGCAGCTTGGTGAGGTCCTTGAACCCGGGCTTGCTGTCCTCGCGCAGTTCCTTGCGGCTGACCATGAACTGCATGGTGCCGCTCTCGTCGTGCAGCTGGCCGAACAGCAGGTTCCCCATCGGCCGCAGCAGCATGATCCGGCCCGCGATGGTGACCGGCTCGTCGTCCGGCAGGCTCAGTGCGTGCTCGACGCTCGCCCGGTCGACGGCGCGCGACGGGTACGGGTCGACCCCAAGCTCGCGAAGGTCGCCGACCTTCCTGATCCGCTGCTGACGGATCTCCTGGACGAGATCGGCTCGGTCAGCTGATTCAGGCTCGCGCTCGACCGCGCCCGTGTCCTGCGTGGACTCCACCGTGACTACCTAGTCCTTTCCGCCGCGACCGTGGGGCCCGGTGCGGGCAGGTCGTCAACAGCGGGCAATTTTACCGCGCGGCACCAGGCACCCAGGCTGTCAGCGGCCTAAGGCGCGACGCGAGGGTAGGTCAGGGAGACTAACGGAATGGAAGACCTCTCGCCCGCCGACGCCCGAGCGCGCTTTCGCGCCGGACTGCGGATGCCGACAGCCGGCTGCTCCGGCGGCTTCGCCCAGGCGAACCTGATCATCGTGCCCGAACCGGTGGCGCAGGACTTCGAGCGCTTCGCCCGCCGCAACCCCAGGCCGTGCCCGCTGCTCGACATCAGCGCGCCTGGTCAGCCAGTCACGAGGACGGCGCCCGACGCCGACCTGCGCACCGATCTGCCCGCCTACCGGATCTGGGCCGACGGTGAATGCGTCGCCGAACCAGATGACATCACCGAATACTGGCAGCCGGACCTCGTCGCCTTCCTCCTAGGCTGCAGTTTTACCTTTGAACGCGCCCTGCAAGCCGCCGGCGTCCCAGTACGCCACATCGACCAGGGCGTGAACGTGCCCATGTACCTCACCAGCCGCCAGTGCGAGCCGGCCAGGCGCCTTCCGCGGCCCGCTCGTGACGTCGATGCGGCCAGTGCCGGCCGAATTGGTGGAGACCGCTACCGCCGTCACGGCTCGCTATCAGTCTGCGCACGGAGCGCCCGTCCACGCCGGCGACCCGGCCGAGCTGGGCATCGCCGACCTCTCCCGGCCTGACTTCGGTGACCAGGTCGCGTTCGAGCCCGGCGACGTGCCGGTCTTCTGGGCCTGCGGAGTCACGCCGCAGGCCGCCCTGACGCAGGCGAGGCTTCCGTTCGCGATCACGCACTCGCCCGGGCACATGTTCATCACCGACCTGCCGGACTCGGCCCTGGTCCGTCCTGCTCCCAGCGAATCGACCGGCCCCGGACCGGGCATGATCGTCTCGCCGGCCGAGGGAGCCTGCGGGGAGCCGGCCAGGGAGCCAGAACAGCACGCCAGGGGGAGCCGATCATGGACGTCGACATCCGCTACAGCCCTTCGTTCGCGCTCGGGGTGATCACCTTGCCGCCGGGAGGCGAGGTCAAGGCTGAGGCGGGCGCGATGACCAGCATGTCCGGCGGAGTCGAGATTCAGACCGGCACCCAGGGCGGGATGCTCAAAGGCCTGAAGCGGTCGATGCTCGGCGGCGAGAGCTTCTTCGTCAACACCTTCCGGGCACCCGACGGCGGTGAGCTCACCGTGGCGCCGACGCTGCCCGGCGACATCGTCCGCATGACGGCAGGCAGTTCCCAGGCGCTGATGGTGCAGTCGGGATCGTGGCTGGCCTCTGACCCGGATGTGCAGGTGGACACCAAGTGGGGCGGCGCGAAGACCTTCTTTTCCGGCGAGGGACTGTTCCTGCTGCGCTGCACCGGCGGCGGCGACATGATCGTGTCCAGCTTCGGCGCCATCGAGCATCGGACGCTCGCGCCAGGACAGGTGCTCAAGATCGACACCGGTCACATCGTCGCCTTCGGTGAGGGCCTGAACTACCAGGTCAGCAAGGTCGGCGGCTGGAAGTCGACGCTGCTGTCCGGCGAGGGGCTCGTCGCGAACTTCACCGGCCCTGGCGAGCTCTGGCTCCAGACCAGGAGCCCGGCCGACTTCATCGGCTGGCTGACCCCGCAGCTGCCCAGCCAGCAGGCCTGACCAGGCGTGTTTCACGAGAAGGTCCGGCGGTGTTCATGCGGGATACCGGAATTGCCAATAGGTTGGCAGGTAACCCCGTTCCATCCGGCGAGCGGTCAGCGTTGTGCTGATCTCGCCGCCTGGAGGTGGCCATCGCGCTCGCGCTGTGCCTCACCGGGTCGGAGGCGGGAGTTGCAGGCTTGGCGAACGTGGCGAACATGGTAGGGCCGTCGGTCGAAATCGAGGTAATCCCGGCGGAGCCGGGTAGCGACTACGCGCGGCTCTCGCGCATGGTCAGGCAGGCGGGCCTGCTTGACCGGCGCCCGGGGAGCTATGCCTGGCTCATCGGCATTACCGTGACGTTGCTTGCGGCAGGGTGGGTCGCCTTCGTCCTGGTGGGGGACTCGTGGTGGCAGCTTGCCGTGGCCGTCTTCCTCGCCGGCATGTTCACGCAGGTCGGCTTCCTCGGCCACGACGCCGGGCACCGGCAGATCTGGGCTTCCCGGCGGGCAAGCTACATCCTCGGCGTCCTGCTGGGCAATCTCGGCATCGGCCTCAGCTTCGGCTGGTGGGTCGCCAAGCACAACCGGCATCACGCGAACCCCAACACCGAAGACGCCGACCCGGACATCATGCTGCGAGCGCTCGCGATGACCCCTGAGCAGGCGATCGCCAGCCGGGGGCTGTCCAGCTGGCTGTTCCGCCGCAAGCGGCCCTGTTCTTCCCGATGCTGCTAGCCGAGGCGTTCAGCATGCACGCGGCCAGCATCGCGACCGTGGCGAGCCCGATGCGACGGCATCGGCTGGTCGAGCTGAGCCTGCTTGCCGTGCATTTCGCGGCTTATCTGACGGTGGTTTTCGTGGTGCTGAGCCCGGTGAAGGCGATCGTCTTCATCGGCGTCCAGCAAGGTCTGTTCGGCGTGTACCTAGGCGCGTCCTTCGCCCCCAACCACAAGGGCATGCCGATCCTCAGTAGCCAGGATAAGCACGATTTCCTCCGCAAGCAGGTGCTGACCTCGCGCAACGTCCGAGGCAACTGGATCACCGACCTCGCGCTCGGCGGGCTGAACTACCAGATCGAGCATCATCTGTTCCCGTCCATGCCCCGCCCGAGCCTGCGCCGTTCGCAAGCCCTGATCAGCGAGTTCTGCCGCCAGCACGACGTGCCGTACTGCGAGGCGAGCTTGCTGGGCTCCTACGCTCAGGCGCTCCGCTACCTGCATGCCGTCGGTCTTCAGGCCAAGTCCTGAGTCAATCGCCGGCCCGGTCGCCCGGCTCGGTACGAGGGCGGCGCGTCCTGCGGCGCGCTGCCCCAGTCCGACGGGGTGCTGCCCAGCGTCCACGTCAGCGTCGCCCCGCGCGCCAGGACGCCGAACGGCACGTACAGCTTGTCGTGGGCCTTGCCGTTGACCGACAGCGACTGAGCGTAGAACGTTGTCGGGCTGGCACCCGCAGCACTGATCGTGATCGTCTTACCCGACGGCAGATGGATCGCCGCCCGGGGAAACCCTGGGCTGGTGAGCAGCAGGTTGCCGCTGCCGGGATTTTCCGGGTAAAGGCCGAGCATCTCCCAGATGAACTGCGAGCTCTCGCCACCCAGGTCGTCGTTCCGGCCAGCCCGTCCGGCCCGGGCTGGTAGACCGAGTTGCGGATGTCGCTGACCGTGAGCTGGGTGCCCGCCGGGTCACCCGCGTAGTCAGGCGCGAACTGCTCGCCAAGGTCAAATTCATTGCCATGAACGCGTGCTGCCCCGGCCATCGGGCCTTGAAAGGTACTGCCAGCTCGGGCGCGACGACGGCGTTGCCACCCAGCCTGTCGAAAGGCCCGCATAGTCGTTGGGCACGTCCCACAGGTACTCCTCGGCGTCGCCTTCGATGTACGCGCCGTGGTGGTCCGCGTGACTCCGGGGAAGAAGCCGCCGTCTGCTGGTTCCGTGGGTCAGCAGGCCGGTCGGCGGCGATCGAAGAGCTGGACCCAGTTGCTTGCCTGGCGGTCGGGCTCGCGGCATCGGCCTGTCGCCGAGCGCGGCGGCGACTGGGACAGCGCGGAGTCGGCGTTGTCGTACTCGAGCTGGGCGGCACGAAGCCGTGCAGGTGACAGCAGCCGTAGGCGCGTCTTCGGCAGGTAGCCGAGCTGGGCTTCGGTCGCCGCGCCGGGCCTACGGGTTGACGGTGGTGGCCTGCGCGAGCATGTCGTTCAGGGCGCGCTGGTGACTGAAATGCTGCGCCCCGAAGGCGTAGTAGTCGGCGATGAGGCGTCGGACGGGTCGCCGAGCCATCACGTAGTTGTCGAGGTTCAGGTAGCCCCACTGCGGCAGGATGTCGTTCTGCGAGTAGTCGTTGACGAGCGAGTGCGCCATGTCGCTGGCGGCGGCGGGGTCGAGCATGGCCTGGAGCTGGGCCAGCGAATGGTAGATGTCCCAGCCGGAGAACATGCCGTACTGGCTGCGCCTGCCCGCTGGCCAAGCTGTGGACCTTCTGGTCCGAGCCCACGTACTGGCCGTTCACGTCGCTGATCACGTTCGGCTGCAGGAGATCCTTGTACAGCAGGCTGTAGAACTCCTGCGTCCTGGCGTAGCTGCCGCCCCACACCGAGATCCTGGTCAGCAGCCGGTTCCAGCTGTTCTGCGCCCTGGTCCGGTAGTAGCCGAAGTTCCAGGCCGGCATCGCCTTGTGGTAGTCAGCGCGGCGTTGGCGGCGCTGACGTAGGAGATGGCGACCCGGGCCTGACCACCGGTTGTGAGTGGCGTTGAACGACACGAAGACCGGGTCGGGTGGCGCTGCCGCGTCTCTGATTGACGTGCGCGGTGGCGAACGGCGGTTGAAGACGATGTCGAAGTGCACCGTGTAGAGCTGCGGGCCGTCTGCCTGCCCTCGTCGCAGAAGTCGCCGCTGGTGACCGATCCGGCGATCTCGTCGATGACCGATGATCCTGGCGGTCGGGCGAAGTCGCCGTTCGCTGCCGTCCAGCTTGATCAGGAAATCGGCGGAACTGGTCCGGGGGAACGTGAACCTGCCCATGGCGGCGTGCGGGTCGCGGTGAACTGGGACATGACCGTATGCGGCCGGTTGCTGCGGGCGGAGTAATAGCCCGCCTGGGCGACCTCGCCGGCGTTGGTGAACGGGGTGGTCGCCTGGTTAGATCGCCGGCGGCATCGGCCCGGTCATCGGCAAGATCGGGATATCGCCCGCGGCCAGGCAGCCGGGGCCGGAGACATGGGTCAGGCTGTAGCCGGCCACGACTGCCGGTCGCCGAAGGTATACCCGCCGCCGTCGCTGCGATGCGGCATCGTGTCGGGGCTCCACTGGACCATTCCGAACGGGGCGTCCGCGCCGGGAAACGTATTGCCGCCGCGCTCGTCCACGTCCTGGTGTCGACGAGTGCCGCCAGCTGGCCGGTCGAGCCCGTCGTCATCGCGTCGTGGTCGCGGGCGCTGGCCGGCAGCGCGCTCGCGCGGACCGGCGCCGGGCAGGAGACCAGGTCGCCGGCTCTATTCGTGGCACAGACCGGGACCGGCGCCGTGCTGACCCCGATGGGGCTGACACCGATGGGGCTGACGCCGATGGGGGCGGAACTGGCGGCCTGGGATCCGCCGAGCACCGGAGCGGCGACGGCGGCGAGCACCAATAGCACCCTGCGCGTCTTCGCCACGGCTAGTCCTGGCGGGTCGCCGGCCTTGGGTGATCGAACTCAGGATGGCTGGCTGGACCGCCGGCAAAGTAATATGCGAAGAACATCTTATTTCCCCCGAACAAAGCCAAGTTCACCCGGGCATTAGGTTATGCCAGCCGATAGCAAGATGTACAGCGCATTGGTTCAGGAGAACACCAATTCCCGATCGCCACATTAGTGACCGGTAAATGGCTTATTTGGCAATGATTCGGATCTGTATCATGATCCGCGCCGCGCTCCAGAAACTCTCAACCCCAACTTGAGCCCCAGCAAACTCACAACGACCGCGCCCCAGCCCCAGCAAACTCACAACGACGGGCCAGGCCGGGCGGCGGGCCGGACCCCAGCCCCGGCAAACTCACAACGACGGGCCGGGCCGGGCGGCGGGCCGGACCCCAGCCCCGGCAAACTCACAACGACGCGAGGCGGCGGAGCGGGAGGAGGCGACCATAGCCGGCCAGGAACGATTCCCGCAGGTCAGGCCGATCAGCCCAGAGGCCGAGGTGCAGCCGCGCGAGATCGCAGACCCAGGCATCCTGCCGCGCCCACTCGAGCCGATGACATAGAGCGCGTTGCCGGCCTGCGCGACTGTGCACGGCCCGAGCACCTGGGCGGCGTAGGCCAGGAACTCCTCGACCATGGTGACGCCACTCTCGCTTCCGGAATTAGGGCCGAACGGACCATTCGCCGATACGTACGGTGAAATGATTGGTTCGTGGCTGATCTGACCTGGACTAGGGGGCTATCCGCCGGAATGGCCGCCGTGTTCGTGCTGGCGGCCTGTCAATCGGGGGCGGGTCAGCACGCCGCCCAGGGTCCGGCGCTCACGGCGTCAGAACGGGCCGATCTGAGGTGGCCGGTCATCCCCGGACTCGCGGGCACGGCCTGCAATCTCGTGCCTCCGGCAGCGATCAGGACGACACTGCCTGCGGTGCGCGGCGTGAGCCTGCGCAAAGGCACCGACGGTGGTGGTAATGCTACCTGCACCGAAGCCTGGAACGGCGGGAGCGACCAGTTCGTCGTCGATTTCATCCGCCGGGGCGGCCAGTCCAGATCGTACGAGGCCAGCGAGCTCGAACCGCGCCGGTACGCGGCCGGCCTGCCATCGGAGATCTACGCGACCTTCGCCTCGGGCAGCGGACGCGCCGTCACGGTCACCGTCCCGTACCAGGCGGGCTACCTCCAGCTCACCGGCAGCCCGGGCCTAAGCGTCGGCCAGCTCACCGGCCTCTTGCGGATCGCCCTGGTCAGGGTGACCCGCTTCACCCCGCACTGAGGCTCAGCCGCCTGGCCTGCTCAGCGGCCGCCGTCAGCCCGGCCAGACCCTGGCTCCAGTCGGCCGAGTGGCATTTGCTCCGTCATTTTGGCTGCGGCTGCGGCCGAAATCACGGCGAGAATCGCCCGGAGGCCGAGTCGCTGGACGAGGCGCGGGCCGAGCTGGACAAGATCAGGACCAGCCTGGAGACGTGAGCGCCAGCTGCTGCGGCTGGGCCGCGCGGACCGGGGCAGGTCGGATCACACAGCCCACTTCGGGTGATTCCGCATCGTGTTCGGGGCCTGGCTGCCCCGATCGCCAGCCGTGCCGTGATCCGCGAGTTAGCACGGCTGATGGTCGGCTGAGGTGTTATATGTCTCGGCTAGTCCCTGCTGAACGCGATTCCGTCGCAGGTAGGTGAGCGCTATGACCACGGATTTGAAAAGGCCGAGAGACGGCGGCCATGGATCGACGTCGCATTTCGGCTCAGGTGCATATACCAGCGCGCACAGGTCGATGATCTCGTCTTCGGTGAATCCGGTGGTATAGTACATTCCCGGCTTGTTTCTTCGGGACTGAGTGTGGTAACCCAATCTTTTCGGGAAGCAGGCCGCCTTTCACGTAGACATGCCTACTAACCGGAGATTTGCCGCAAACCTGGCACCCCTGCGTGAATAACCCCTCATGATGTCACTAAAAGTTGGCACTTGCGTGCCCAGCGGTCTGAGGTTAGGCTTCCGGCGTGGATCAAACGGGGGCCACGATGATGGACTATGGGCGTGCGCGTATTCGCTGTTAGCCGTATCGCTGACTGCCAGCTCGGCTCAGGCGGCGGCCAGTGCCAGCTCTTCGCCGAGGATGCTTCCTGCCTATGCCCACGGCACGATCACCGGAGCGGGGCCGCACAACGGCGTCCACCTGATGCTGATCGCCTGGCCCAGGCAATCTGTGATGGGCAAAGTCCGCGTCGGCCAGCACGTGAAGACGCGGGTCATCGGCAAGGCCACGTCTTCGAGCACGGGTACCTACAGCATCCACCCGACCGTGCAGTTGAAGAACGGGCTCGTCAACCTCGAGGTCGTCGGGCGCAGCAGCAAGGCGATCGGCGCGTCCAGTTTCGGCGCAATGATTCACGGGAAAACGATTACCCCGGCTGCGGCGGGCAGTCACGCGAGCAAGGGAACGGTCCCGGCCAACATACGCATGATGGCGCTGCCGAAGTCCGCTGTGTCGGCCGTGCCGCAGCACCCAGGGATTGCCGACTGCGCTCCCCCGATAAAGGTACGGGAACTCGGCCGCAAGATGGTGGATATTGGCGGCCTGTACTCGATAGGCATGCCACACGCCAAGATATCAATGACCTACTCCGAAGGCTCCACCACCACGATAGGTGTCGCCGTCAGCGTTCCCCTCAGCGACAGTTCCTTTAGCGCAGGGGGCACCTTCACCGAGACCAAGACCGGTGAGGAAGGTATCCCGACCCAGACCGGCGTCCAGGAAAACATGCAAACGCCGTATACCTTCGGCCTGTACTCTCTGTGCGGTGGCCTGATGCACCAGGCGCAGCCGGAGGAATGGGTCACTGGTTCCCACGCAGTGACTGTCCTCCCTCCAAAGGCCAAGAAATGTAGTGGTCACTTCCCGACTGGCGAGACCTTCAGCACCAGCGACGAGAAGGCCGGCACCTTCTCTGCGGGCGTGGACCTGAAGCACGAGATCGGCGTCAACTTGTCGGCTCAGTCCGGATACGACAAGGACACGTCCATAACATGGACGTTCCCTAAGGGCGGCGGATTCCTCTGCGGCACCAACAACTTCCCGCAGCAAGGCAGCGTGGAACGTCATGGACGTCTCAAAGTCCGGCAACCTCTGAAAATAGAGACCCTCTCCAGCAAAAGGACAGAGCATCCAGGTGAACCGCGTCACTATGGGAGGGCTGGCCTGCGGGCTGGCCCTCCTGCTGGCAACCTCATGCAGCGGCGGCCTTGACACTGACGGGCCGTTCGGCGGCTCCGGCCCGAACTCGGGAGGGATCTGCGTCCACACCCGGCCGGGCGGGAGTCGCCTACGACGGCTTTGAGCAGTTTCCCAATACGGGCGGACGGGCCACGATAACCAAGGTCCGGCTCGTGCACCCTCGGAATCTGCGCCTGGTAGCCGCCTGGGTATTGCCGACCAGTGGGGCACTCGAAGGCGTCGGCGTGGATGCGGGGTACCCGACTGCGTCGAAGCTGGCGTCCGGCGGGTCCGGTGCCCACTGGGACCTGCGGGAGCGGATACCGGGCGCGGTCGTCCAGCACACCCACGGACACCGGGCGATCGCCCTCGTGATAGTCGCCAAGCCAACCGGAAAAGTGGGCACCTCCAAGGCAGTCGATTTGTACTACGAGTCCGCCGGAAAGCACTACCTGCTGCACTACCCGTACGGCTTTACAGTAAAGGTCGCCCGCACCTGCTGAACAAGCTCGATCGCCCGTGCCGGATCTCGGAGACTAGGGAGGTCCGTGCGGGGCCGCGCGCCGTGACCTGGGTCACGGCGTGTCCCTGCTCACGCTCGGTCAGCGTCGTTGCAAGTCGGGCAGGTTGCGGGTCTTTCGCCGCTGACAGCCGTACCATCCGCGAGTGACCTACTTCGGGGTGATTCCGGTCGGGTGGGCAGCTTGGGCCGCGATCGGCACTCTCGCGCTGGCTGCCGCAACTGTCGTGGCATCGTCTTGCCTCGATCCGAGGCCAGGACGGACAGGAGGCGGGCTGACGCCGAGCGCCTGGCCGAGATGAAGCGCGACAACGACAGGCGCGCTGAGGACCGTGCCAGAGACGACCGGCTGCGGCGCGAGGCAGCCGAGGAACGCGACCGCCGCGAGGCAGCCGAGCGGCGTGCCAGGGAGGACTACGAAGCCAGGCAGGTAGTCGTGAGGCTGACTTCGTACCGCGGCCGGAGGAATGGTCCGAGCAGGTGCATTCACTCACCGGATCACGGTGAGCACGCCGTACGCCTACCCGATCAAGCAGGTGGATGGCCTGCCCCAGTACTTCGGCGTCCTCCCCGCGCATCGCGGACACAATGCCTCGGCCGCGCCCTGTGGCGAGCCGCCATGACTGGGGCCAGCAGCAGCATGCCGCTGACCAGCTCCTGCAAACCGAGACCGGCGGAGCGTCCGACCATCTATGCCAGTCCGAAGGACCAACCGACCTCGGCCTGGTCTGCGCAAGAACCCCTGAGAAGAGGGTGACTGACGAGAAGAGCGAATGGCGCGAGCTCTGGGACGAGGCCGAGTCGCTGGACGAGGCGCGGGCCGAGCTGGACAAGATCAGGGCCAGCCTGGAGACGTGATGGCCAGCTGCTGCGGCTGGGCCGCGCGGACCGGGGCAGGTCGGATCACACAGCCCACTTCGGGTGATTCCGCTCGCTTACGGATAGGGTCGGTCGGGTGGGCGATGAGCTGATCAGGCCGCTGGCGGTCGTGTTCGACAACGACGGCCTGCTGCTGGACACCTTAACCGTGCTGGACCGTCGCCGAAGAGGCACTCTTCGCCGCGCACGGCGGTCGCTTCGGCCTGCCCGCCAAGCGGGCGCTGGTCGGCACGTCGCCGCAGACGTCGGCCCCGATCCTGGAGCGGCGAGCGGGCAAGCCAGGGGCTGGCCGAGAGCTGAGTGAGGAACTCTACGCCCGGGCGCTCCCGGTCATCGGCGCCCTTGCCACGCCGGAGGCCGGGGCGCGGTCGATCCTGGTCGGCCGCCTGCGCGCCGGCGGCCGACCAGCAACAGCAGCAATGCGGGCCACGCTCCGCCCGGCCGCCGATTCCGACGACCATGGGCCGACTGACTGCTGTCCGGACGACAGTAAGTAGGACCATGGTGCTGTCGAACACCGGCCCGGAACAGCAGTAGGTAGGGCCATACTGCTGTTCCGGGCCGCCTGCTGTGCCGGGCCGCCCGCTGTTCTGCCGCCCGCTGTTCCGGGTCGCCCTGCTAGACCTGGACGAACTCGATTCCGGCCAGGCGGCAGAAGAGCTCCCCAGCTCGCCGCGTGATGCCCGGGGTTCATCACCTCGTGGTGCGGCCCGCCTCGCCATCCACCCGGTCAGGCACTTTTAGCAACGGGCACTTCATACCTCCATGAAAGGGTGTCCGCAGGCAACCCAGGGCCCGGCAAGGATTAACGCTGGCCGTAGTGGTTCTTGTAGCGCCGATGCAGTGCGTCGATCGGTCCTGCGCGAGTGGCTCAGGAGCGCCCAGGGCCGCGCCAGATGCACCGTCCGGGCGGCGTCTTCGCACATCACGGCGGCCTTGAGGCGTCGCGGGCGGTCGCCCCGATGGTGAAGACGCCGTGGCTGCGCATGAGCACGGCGGGGGAGCGGTGCCCGGACAGCGTCTCGACGATGCCGCGCCCGATGTCGTCCCCGCCGATCAGCGCGAACGGTCCAAGCGGGATCTCGCCCCCGAACTCGTCGGCCATCGCGGTGAGCACGCACGGGATCGCCTCGCCGCGCGCCGCCCACGCGGTCGCGTAGCCGAATGGGTGTGCACCACGCCGCCGACCTCGGGCAGGTGCCGGTAGACGTAGGCGTGCGCGGCGGTATCGCTGGACGGGCTCAGCGTGCCCTCGACCCGGGTGCCGTCCAGGTCGCAGACGACCATCGAGGCCGGGGTCAGGTCCGGGTACGCGATCCCGCTCGGCTTGATCACCATGAGGTCGGCGCCGGGCACCCGGGCGGAGATGTTGCCCGAGGTCCAGGCGACCAGCCCGTCGTGACCAGCTCGGCGTGCAGGTGCAGACCTCGTCGCGGGCCTGCCGCACGGCCGCTCGCTCGCGTCGATGGTGGTCATGCCTGGCCCCTCCGGTGAGTACTCCGGGGCGACCGGCTGGCCTGGCGAGTCGCCGCCCGGGGGCTCTCGGACCACCCCCTGACAACGCCCGGTCACGGATGGCGCGGAGTCGGTGCATGACCGCGTTCCCACCCTTGCCGAAGTAGTCGTGGAGCAGGCAGTACTCCCGGTAGAGCTGGTCGTAGACCTGCGCATTGGCCGGGTCGGGCACGTAGACGGCCTCGTGCTTGCGGCCCATTGCCCGGCCGGCGGCCTGGATGTCTTGGTAGGCGCCGGCTGCGACCGCCGCGTGCAGGGCCGAGCCGAGCGCCGGGCCCTGCTCGGAGCCGATGATGGACAGCGGCATCCGGGTGACGTCGGCGTAGAGCTGCATCAGGGTCTTGTTGCGGATCAGGCCGCCGGCGATCACCAGCTCGGTGACCGGCACGCCCGAGGCGTTGAACGTGTCGATGATGACCCTCGTGCCGAACGCGGTCGCCTCGATCAGGGCGCGGTAGATCTCGGGGGCCGTCGTGGCCAGCGTCAGGCCGACGATCAGGCCGGACAGGTGATGGTCGACCAGGACGCTGCGGTTGCCGCTCTCCCAGTCCAGGGCGATCAGTCCGTGCGCGCCGGGGTGCTGCGTCGCCGCCTCGCGGGAGAGCAGCTCGTGGATCGAGATGCCCTCGCGGGCGGCCCGGTCGTGGTACTCGGGCGGGACGGCGTGGTCGGTGAACCAGGCGAAGATGTCGCCGACGCCGCTCTGGCCTGCCTCGTAGCCCCACAGGCCGGGGACGATGCCGCCGTCTACGACCCCGCACATGCCGGGGACCTCGGACAGGCCAGTGCCGTTCATCACGTGACAGGTCGAGGTGCCCATGATGGCGACCATCTGGCCTGGTCCGGCGGCATTCGCCGCTGGCGGGGTCACGTGCGCGTCCACGTTGCCGACCGCGACGGCGATGCCCTGGGGCAGGCCGGTCCAGGCTGCGGCCTCGGCGGTGAGCGAGCCCGCGCGAGCGCCGAGCGGGACGATGTCGTGGCTTAGCCTGGTCTGCGCGAAGTCGGCGAAGCGCGGGTCGAGCCGGGCGAGGAACTCTTGTCGCCGGGTACTGGCCGTCCTGGTAGATGCCCTTGTAGCCGGCGGTGCAGGCGTTCCTGGTCTCGGTGCCGGTGAGCTGCCAGATGATCCAGTCGGCGGCCTCCACCCAGCGCTCGGTGCGGGCGTAGACCTCGGGGTCCTCTTCCAGGAGCTGCAGGGCCTTGGCGAACTCCCACTCCGAGGAGATCTTGCCGCCGTACCGGGCGATCCAGTCCTGGCCGGTCTCGTGGGCGAGGGCGTTGATCCGGTCGGCCTGGCCCTGGGCGGCGTGGTGCTTCCAGAGCTTGGCGTAGGCGTGCGCGCGGCTGCGCAGCTCGGGAAGCGTGCACAGGGGCGTGCCGTCGGCGAGCGTCGGCAGCACGGTGCAGGCGGTGAAGTCGGTGCCGATGCCGATGACCTGGCTCGGCTCGATGCCCGCAGCCCTGATCGCCGCCGGCACGGCCTCGGCGATCATGTCGAGGTAGTCCTGGGGGTCTTGCAGCGCCCAGTCTGGCGGCAGCTGCTCGCCGCTGGCCGGGAGCACGTCGTCGATCACGCCGCAGGAGTACTCGTGCACGGCGCTGCCAACCTCGGCGCCGTCGCTCACCCGGACGACGAGAGCGCGCCCCGAGAGCGTGCCGAAGTCGACCCCGATGACGTACTGATTGTGAGCGTAAACATGTTCTGGGGCGCTGGACTGGGCTGGCGGTGACTGCGGCGGCCTGGGCGCGTCGCTCATCGGCGTAACCCTCGCTTCTGCTTCGGTACTGTTCTGCCTGCTGGCCGGTCGGGATCGGTCGACTCGCGGATCACCAGGCGGCTCGGCACGATGTGCACGCCGTAGGTCGGTACGTCGTTGATAGCGGAAAGCAGGTGCTCAGCAGCGGTGCGGCCGACATCTTCCAGGCACATGTCGACGCTCGAAAGCGGGGGTTCTGAGCCGAGTGCCATGGGTTCCCAATTGTCGAATCCGATCAGCGCAATGTCATCAGGAACTCGTCGCCCAAGCAACCTCAGAGTGTCCGCCACGCCCCTGGCAATCTGGTCGCTGCCGCAGAAAATGGCCTCAACGCCGGGGTTCGACTCCAGCAGAATGTGAGCGCCCTCACGTCCCCAGTGCTCGCTCCACTCGCCGTAGAGCACGTCGTCCGGCGAGAAGCCCGCGTCGGCGCTCGCGGCCGTCTCGCAGAAGCCGCTCGCCCGCTTGCGGGCCGCGAGGAACCGCGCCGGACCGGTGATGTGCCCCAGGCGGGTGCGGCCGGCCGCCAGGAAATGGCTCGCCGCCAGCTTGCCGCCGCCGAAGTCGTCGGGCAGGATCGCCGGCTGGTCGGTGTCGAGCGACTGGGTCATCGCGTAGACGACCGGGATCTCGGGCGGTGCGCCGATGCTGGGCCTCGGCTCGATCCGGCGGCCCGTCACGATCAGGCCGTCGACGCGGCGGCTCAGCAGCATCTCCAGGTACTGGCGCTCGCGGACCTGGTCGTCGCGGCTATCGCACATGAACACCGAGATCTGACCCGCACCGAGCGCGTCCTCGGCACCGAGCATCACCGGGATGCTGAACCGGCCGAAGCTGTCGGTAGTGATCACGCCGACGGTGTAGGTGCGGCCCGCGAGCAGCGCCCTGGCCAGCACGTTCGGGGCGAATCCCAGCTCGCGGGCGACGGCGGCGACCCGCTCCCTGGTCTCGGCCCGCAGCTTGCCCTGGCCGTTCAGCGCCTTGGACGCCGTGCCGATGGACACGCCAGCCTGCGCCGCGACATCCCTGATCGTGGGGCGTCTCGTCTCAGGTCCGGTTTCTGCGGGGGGCAAACGGTTGCTCCGATCTGAGGCTGAGGTCCACCCTTCATATCGCACGAAAATATAGCTTGTACAGTCACAAATCTTCAGCACGGGCCTTGACTGGCCACTGCGTGCAACTCTAGCTTACAGAGAAAACCTATTCCTTCCAGGTGTCCGGGTCTGCCCCGAGACTTGCGTCGTTCCGCCCCTGGTCGAGGTTTTGCCTGATATGCCGTTAATAGCCGACCGTTGAGAGCTGACACTGAGGAGTGAACGTGGCTGATGCGACACGCGCGGTGCCAACGCACGGGCCGGTGTACCCGACGGCTGCCGCCACTGTCGCGCAGAGGCCACTGGACGGGCTCGGCGCCCAGCTCACCTCCGGCCTGCTGGCTGACTGGCAGGCGCGCAACCGGGACGCCAGCCTGCCGCTCGCGCTCCGTCAGCTCGAAGTCGCCGGCAACCTCGACAACCTGCGGCTGGCGATCGCCGGGGTAGGCGGGCCGTATCGCGGTCCGGTCTTCATGGACTCCGACATCTACAAGACGCTCGAGGCGATCAGCTGGGAAGCCGGCCGGGAGCCCGCCGCGACGCTGGCGGACTTCGCGGCGGAAACCACGGCGCTGCTCGCCAAGGCTCAGCAGTCCGACGGCTACCTGAACTCCTACGTGCAGGTCAGCGGGTCGAGCCGGTACGTCAAGCTCGAGTCGAGCCACGAGCTGTACTGCGCCGGGCACCTGATCCAGGCTGCGGTCGCGGCGGCCAGGACGTTCGACGGGGGAGCGCTGCTGGCGATTGCCAGGCGGCTGGCCGACCATCTGGTGTCGGAGTTTCTCGGCAAGGACGGCGGGCTCGATGGGCACCCGATCGTCGAGACGGCGCTGGTCGAGCTGTACCGGGAGACCGGCCATTCCGCCTACCTGGAGCTCGCGAAGCAGTTCGTCGACAAGCGAGGGTACGGCGCGATCGGCGACTCCGGGTTCGGCAGCCGGTACCTGGTCGACCACCTGCCAGTGCGCCAGTCGCCGGCCTGCGTCGGGCACGCGGTCCGGGCGCTGTACCTGGAAAGCGGCGTCGTCGACGTCGCCGTCGAGACCGATGACGGCGAGCTGCTCGAATCGTCCATCGCCCGGTGGGACGACATGGTCGCGACCAAGACCGCGCTGACCGGCGGCAACGGCTCGCGGCACTCGGGCGAGGCGTTCGGCGACGGCTACGAGCTGCCGCCCGACCGGGCCTACAACGAGACCTGCGCGGCGATCGCCAGCCTGCAGTGGAGCTGGCGGCTGCTGCTCGCGACCGGGATGAGCAAGTACGCGGACCTCATCGAGCGGATCATCTACAACGGCTTCGGGGCTGCGGTGTCGGCCAGCGGGCAACGGTTTTTCTACGTCAATCCGCTGCAGCGCCGGCTGGGCCATTTCGAGGACGACGACCCCGGCCGGCGCAACGAGTGGTTCTCGTGCGCATGCTGCCCGCCGAACATCATGCGGACCGTCGCCTCGCTCGGGCACTACGCCGCGACCCAGGCCGGCGACACCCTGTACGTGCACCAGCTGACCGGTGCCACGGTAAGCGGCGCGGGCCTCCGCGTCGACGTGTCCAGCGGCAATCCGTGGTCCGGGCGGACGGAACTCACCATCACCGGCGCTGTGGCCGGCGACAGCGGGCTCGCGGTGCGGCTGCCCGCGTGGAGCGGCGAGGTCGCCCTGCGGGTAAACGGCGAAGCCGCGGGCGAGCAGCCGGACGGCCGGGGCTATGCGGTGGTGCGCCGTCAGTGGCAGCCGGGCGACGTGCTGACCCTGTCGGCTGACCTGGGCCCGGGTTTCACCTATCCGAGCCGGCGGATCGACGCCCTGCGCGGGACGGTCGCGGTGCAGCGCGGCCCGCTCGTGTACTGCTTCGAGCAGGCCGACCAGCAGGGCGAGGTTGACCTCGAGGACCTGAGCCTGGTAGTCGGCTCGGGGGCTGGGCTGACCGAACGCGCGACCGAGCTGCCCGACGTGGGGGCAACGGTCGTCGTCGAGGCCAGCGCGGCCGTGCACCAGCCCGTCCGTGCCGACGGGCTCCCTTACGTCGGCGACCCGAGCGGTCCCGGCGCGGCCGGCCAGCCCGCTACTGCCGTCGCGATCCCCTACTTCCAGTGGGACAACCGCGACGGCCGGGCGATGCGGGTCTGGATGCCGGCGAGCGGCCAGCACGAACACGGCCGGCAACAACATTGATGACCTTGACGAGGAGGTAATGCGGATGTATTTGCAGCACGGCGATTTCCACCACGGCGACTCGCGCCACGGGGACTCCCACAAGGGGCAGAAAGGCAGATGGCAATGAGACGAGCCTCCTTCAGGCATTGCGCGGTCCTCGCTGTTGTCGCGGTCGGCGTGCCGCTCGCGCTGGCAGCGTGCAGCAGCTCTACTTCGTCGTCCCCGTCGGCGTCGCCAAAGACGTTCGGCGTGAACGCGAAGGGCGTTGTGCACTTCTGGGCCAGGCAGGCGACCGACGGTCCGGCGAAGGCGCTGGTAGCCAAGTTCAACGCGACCCACAAGGGTCTTAAGATCGTGCTGCACCTGACGCCGCCCAACGACGACACCAGCCAGCTTGCGACCGCTATCCGCGCGGGCTCGGTGCCCGACGTGGTCGGCCTCAACGACATCGACGTGCCGAGCTTCGCTCGCGAGGGTGCGCTGCTGGACATCACGAAGTACGTGAACGCGCTCTCGTACAAGAGCGCGCTGAGCCCAGGTCACCTGCAGCTGGCGACGGCGAACGGGCACTATTTCGGCGTACCGTACCTGGCCGACCTGTCGGTGCTCTGGTACAACAAGAAGCTGTTCTCCCAGGCCGGGCTCGACCCCAACAAGCCGCCGGCGAACTACGCGCAGATAGTCTCCGACGCCGAAGCGATCAACAAGCTTGGCCACGGGATTTCCGGGTTCTCGTTCGCGGGCGACTGCCAGGGCTGCCTCGGTTTCGTGATGCTGCCGTCGCTGTGGGCGGCCGGCCAGCACATGCTGAATGGCCCGCTGGGCGCTCAGAAGGCCAACGTGGCTAGTGACGCCCCGCTCAAGGAAATGCTGACCGACTACCAGATCATGTGGTCCAAGCACCTGGTGCCAGTGGCCGACCAGACCCAGAACGGCCTGACCTGGGGCAAGGACTTCGAGTCCGGCAAGGTGGGCATCCTGCCCGGCGACTACGGGTTCGCAGGGGCCTTCACGACCAAGGCGCAGCAGGCCGAATTCGCTGACGCGCCGCTGCCTGGCGTTGACGGCGGCTACAGCACCTTCGACGGCGGCGACGACTTCGTGATCCCGGCCGGCGCTCCGAACGCCTCGGGCGCCTGGGAGTTCATCAAGTGGGCACTGGAGCCCGCCCAGCAGGAGGAATACCCCGCTGAGGGTGACACCCCGGTCCGCACCGACATCCTCACCCCGGCGTTCACGGCGAAGTACCCGTACGACGCTGTCGCGCTCAAGGCTCTGGCCAAGGGATCGGTCGAATTTACCCTGGCATATGACGCCGTCTACAACGAGCCGGGTTCGCCCTGGTTCAAGATGTTCGAGGAGGCGGTGTACAACGGCAATGTGAACGCTGCCATCTCACAGGGCCAGACGAACATCCAGTCCACGCTGGACAGCGTCAAGAGCTAACCGAGGCCCCCGCGCCGCGTCCTGCGAACAGCGTCTCGCAGGGCGCGGCGCGCACGGCCGTCTTGAGCGCCCTATCGGAGGGCACGGCGAGAAGGAGGGACAGCGAGGATGGCGATGACAAAGAGTCAGGCCTGCCCGGTGTCTGTGCTGCCTGAACGGCTGACCAGGAACCGACGGAGCCGATCGGCCAATCTCGCTGCCCGGCGGACGACCAGGACCGGGCTGGCCCTGGTCAGCCCGGCGCTGCTGTTCGTCACGGTGTTCGCGCTGTTCCCGCTCGGATTCGGCGTCTATATCTCGCTGACCAACTGGCCGCTGATCGGCGCCTACCACTTCATCGGGTTCGCCAACTACACGGCGCTGATCCACAACCCGGAGTTCCTCCAGTCGATCGTCTTTACGCTGAAGTACACGGGGATCGTGACCGTGCCGATCTTCGTGGTCGGGTACGCGCTGGCCGTGTTCGTGCGGGCGAACCGGCCAGGGGCGACGGTGTTCCGCACGATGATCTTCCTGCCGTACATCGTCGGCCTGGTCGCCGAGAGCTACATGGCGGTCGTCGAGTTGCAGCCTGACTCCGGCACGGCCAACTTCCTGCTCCACAAGATCGGCCTGGTCAGCGACGCGACCGCGTGGCTGGTGCACACCGGCCTAGCGCTGACGGCGATCAGCGTGATCGTGGTCTGGTTCGCTTCCGGGTTCACGATGATGCTGCTCATGGCAGGCATGCAGGGGATACCGCAGGAGATCTACGAGTCGGCCCGGGTCGACGGCGCGTCGTGGTGGAGCATGGAGTTCAAGCTGACGTTCCCGCTGCTGCGTCGATCCGTTGCCCTCAGCCTGATCGTTTCGGTGGTCGGATCTTTCCTCGCCTTCAATCAGTTCTTTATCATGACCGACGGCGGACCAGGGACCAGCACTGTGCCGGTCGTGATGTCCATCTACCAGACCGCGTTCGCGCAGCTCAACGTCGGCCTTGCCAGCGCGATGTCAGTGGTGCTCGTGGTGGTAGTCGGGCTGATCACCTTTGTCCAGTTCCGCTACCTGCAGGGGGATGACGACTAATGGCTTCGGTGAGTGTGTCCGCCGGACGCAAGCGCGGCAGCGGCGGTTTCGCCCTGTACCTCGTGGGCGGAGTCGCGATCAGCGCGGTCTTCGTGCTGCCGTTGCTGTGGGAAGCGTTCAGGTCACTGCAGCCCGAGTCCGTCGTGACGAACGCGCCGTCGGGGCAGACCTTCGCTCACCTGTCGATCGCCAACTACAAGATCCTGCTGTCCGGCCAGGACGACATCATCCGCAACATCGAGAACAGCGTGATCGTGTCCGTCGCCGCCGCGTTGCTGACCGCGCTCGTGGCGACGCTGGCCGGCTACGGCTTCGCGCTGTTTCGCTTTCGCGGTGCCGGGATCGTGTTCGGGCTGGTGCTGCTGGCGTTCATGATCCCGTTCCAGGCCGTGCTGACCCCGCTGTTCCTGGAAATGCACGACCTGCACCTGCTGAACAGCCTGCTAGGGCTCGCGTTGTTCTACACGACGTTCAACCTGCCGGTCGGCGTCTACGTGATGCGCAACAGCTTCCTCCAGGTACCGCGCGAGCTGGCCGACGCGGCCCGGGTCGACGGCGCGTCGGCGATGCGATCGCTGGTCGCGGTCTTCCGGCCGCTGATCATGCCGGGGATCGCGACGACCGCGCTGTACGCGTTCTTGTTCTCCTGGACCGAGTTCCTGGGGGCGCTGAGTTTTGTCACTAACGACTCGCTGTTTACGCTGCCGGTTGCGCTGAGCAATGTCGAGACCGGGACATATGGCGCGGTCAACTACGGGTTGCTGCTCGCGGGGGCAGTGCTCGCGATGATCCCGTGCATCATCGTCTACGTGGCGCTGCAGCGCTACTACGTGCGGGGGCTGGTCTCCGGCGCCCTCAAGGGCTGAGGTCCGGCGTCGCCTACCCGGCCGGCGGCCGGTACGGGTTGGTCGGCCGGTACCGGTTGGCTGGTACTGGTTGGCTGGCCGGTACCGGTTGGCTGGTACTGGTTGGTCGGCCGGTAGCGGTTGGCGGCTGGTACCGGTGAAGGATCGCACCGAGGGGGCGGCGCTGCAGGTCAGTCCGCCCGAGCAGGCGGTCTCTCTCGCAGGTCAGCCCTCCCGTGCGGGTCGGCCCTCCCGTGCGGGTTGGCCCTTCCGTGCGGGTCAGCCCTTCCGCGCAGGGCGCCCTCCCGAGCAGGGCGCCCTTGCGTATGGTCGCCTCTCGTACAGGTCTCGCCACGTGGGTGTCGGTCCTCGACAGCAGTAACTAGGGCCACGCCCGGCCAAGGGGCAGAGTTGAAGGACAGCATGGTCCTACTTACTGCTATCCCCACAACAGTAAGTAGGACCATGCTGCTGTCGAAACACCCCCGCCAACGACAGCAAGTAGGGACATGCTGCTGTTGCCACTTATGAGCCCGGAGACTTGGCCGCGCATTTGTGCGGAGGCCAGCGCTTTGGCGGGGTATTTCTTGGGATATATACGAATTGTCCTTCGCGGAGTGGCAAACCGCTGCGCAAGTAACCTCGGGTGCGGGGGAAGCCCAGGTGCGCGGGAACCTCGAACCCCGCCGCAGCGGCCTCGATCGCGGTCGCTCCGGTTGCCCGGGCTGGTGCGGGTTTGGTGGGAGCGCGGGGGCTGGGGGCGGGGGACCGTGCGCGTGCTCAGGGGTGGATAGAGGTGGATTGTCCGGAATTAGGGGGGCGCTGAGTGTGCTCGGCGCGCCGATGTGCGGCATTCTCGTGGCCATTAGCAGGGTGTGTATGCCCAGGTCGGGGGCAGATCTGGGCGGGGGAGCGGGTATTTGCCGCCTTTCTCCATTGACGAGCAAGATCTGTTGATCTAACTTATGGCTCTACAGGTCATATTGCTGACCGATGTGAGCGCTCACATCCTTCAGACGCCAGGCAGCGGCGACCTCCGCGGGGGCACGCGCTGCACAGCCAGCTATTCACGGGTTCTGCTTGCTAGCCATCTCCGGCGGCGCACCCCTAGCCCGCCCAGGCCGCAACGTCGCGGTGTTGGCCTGCATGGCAAGACCATCCAGGAGGCGAGTTCGCTTCATGGAAGCAACTGGAGGTCTGTGATGGGAAAGGTCGACCCGAAGGTCGATGAGGCGATCGAAACACTGAACATGAGGGACACGCCGACTCGTCGGCGGTTGCTGGCCGGGACTGGCCTGGTCAGCGCGACCGCAGCGGCGTCGGCATTGCTGGCGGCATGCAGCAGCAGCTCACCTGCCGCCGCCAAGGGGACAAGCTCGATCGGCGACTTCCCCAAGACCCCGGCGTGGCAGTTCTGGTTCGTCAACCATGTCACTACGAACCTGTTCTTCGTGCCGACTCAGTCGGGGTTCAAGGACGCCGCCGCACTGCTCGGGCTGCCCGAGCCGAAATGGGGCGGGTCCACGAGCTCGTCAGCGACCCAGATGGCGTCATACATCGAGACGGCCATCTCTGCTAAGGCCGACGGCATCGCGACGACGGTGATCACCGCCAATTCCTTTACCAAACCGGTCGGCGATGCCATGACTGCGGGCATCCCCGTGATTTCCTACAACGCCGACGGCATCTACCAGCCGGACGGCACCCCGGTCATCGGGACAAACCGCCTCTGCTACGTCGGTCAGGCTCTCTACCTCTCCGGTCAGCAGCTTGGCGAGCGGATCGTGTCGCTGGTCGACAGCGGCGACGTCGTGATCTTCATCGCGACCCCGGGAGCGGGCAACATCCAGCCAAGATTCGACGGTGCGGTTGCCGCGATCAAGGCCTCCGGCAAGGCGATCACGCCGCACCTGGTCGCCACGGGCTCGCAGACCGCCGACGAGCTGACCGCCGAAACCGCGTACTTCACCGGGCACAAGACCATCAAGGGCGCGTTCGCCGTAGACGCGGGATCTACCGAGCTGATGGCGCAGGCGCTGCAGAAGACCGGGCTGCTCGGCCAGGTCCCCGCTGGCGGCTTCGACCTCACGCCGGGCACGCTGACGGCGATCCAGGCTGGTCACCTCGACTTCACCATCGACCAGGAGCCGTACCTGCAGGGCTTCCTGCCCGCGATGTACCTGTACCTGTACAACCTGACCGGCGGCCTGGTCAACCCGCCGGATACCGACACCGGACTCACCTTCGTCACCAAGTCCAACGTCGGCCCGTACCTGAACACCAAGACCAGCTACGAGGGGTCGACCGGAGCCACCAAGCCGACCCTCGTGCCGAGGTCCGGTCCAATCCAGAACCCGATCGCCACGACCAGCACCTGACGTATTCGCCGAGACCGGCTGGCAATCACGCCCCGGCGATCGCGGCTTGACCTCCGACAGGTCAGCGGCGATTGCCGGGGCGATTGCCGGATTCGGACGGTGACGATGCCAGCGCAAGGGGAGATGACATGAGCGATACTGCCCAGCAAGCGGTCGGTGCCCCGGCGGGGCCGCCGGCCGGTCAGCGGGCGACGAGCGGGATGGCCTCCCAGTTGCGGGATATCGCAGCGCTCGCCGGGCGACAGCGCGAGCTGACCGTCCTCGTGGTCGTCGCCCTGCTCATCGTCTACTTCGGGTTCATCTCTTCTGGCCGGTCTGCTTTCTTCGGCTCGGTGAACCTGATCAACCTGGGCCAGATCGCGGCGCCGATCGTGATTATCGCGATCGGTGAGGTCCTGCTGCTGATCTGCGGTGAGATCGACCTGTCACCGGGATTCGTCTACAGCTTCGCGCCGTTCCTGATGTACTTCCTGATCGTCTACCACGGCTGGCCAGTCATCCTGGCCATGGTGGCCACGCTGGTGATGGGATTGTTCGTCGGCCTGGTCAACGGCTTCCTGACGGTCACGCTCGGATTGCCATCGTTCATCGCGACGCTCGGAACAGGGTTTGCGCTGCTGGGTATTACCCTGACCAGTTCGCACGCCACTCAGGCAACCATCCCGACCAATGCCGTCGGCATCGGCAACTGGATCGGCAGCGGTTCCTACGCCGAGATCATCTGGGCCGTGATCCTGGTAGCAATATTCCACGTGGTCCTCACCCGCACCAGGTGGGGACTGCACACGATCGCGGCTGGGGACAATCAGCTCGGAGCCCGCGAAGCGGGCATTCATGTCGCCAGGATTAAGTACGGGAACTTCATGATCACGGCCGTGCTTGGCGCTTTCGTCGGGCTCCAGATCGCCTTCCAGACCGAGGTCATCGACCCGAGCGCGGGCGGCTATCAGCCGATGTTCTATGCGGTGGCCGCCGCGGTGATCGGCGGCACGGCGATGCTCGGGGGTTCGGGCACGATCGTCGGCGCTTTCCTCGGCTCGGTCATGCTGGCCGTGCTCACCGACGGTTTCAATGTGATCGGCGTCAGCGCCTTTCCGCTCAACATCATCTTTGGCGGGGCGATCATCATAGCCATGATCGCCAACATCCAGCTGGCGCGCCTGCGCGCCTCAGGGAGGCGACAGTGACCTTTCCGGAGCAAGATGCCGTTCCCGCGAGCGGCGATCAGCTGGGGCAGGACGTCCTGCGAGCCGAGCACGTCTCGAAGCGGTTCGGTCCTGTCACCGCGCTTGTCGACATTAACTTGCACCTGGGTCAGGGCGAAATCCTGGGCCTGATCGGCGACAACGGTGCCGGCAAGTCCACCTTGCTCAAAATCCTGTGCGGATTCCAGCCTCCCGATACCGGGCGCATTGTGGTAAATGGTCAGGAGGTCGTGCTTAAATCAGTCGACCGGGCCCGGGCCCTCGGCATCGACGCCGTCTATCAGGATCTCGCGCTTATTAACCAGCTGAGTGTGTACCACAACCTGTTCCTCAATAGAGAAAGGGTTCGCTGGCCGCTGCTGAGCAACCGGTCGATGCGCCAGACCGCGCGACAGTATCTCAGCGAGATGGGCGTCAGTATCCCTTCGGTGGACTCCCAGGTGGCGAGTCTTTCCGGTGGTCAGCGCCAGGCTATCGCGGTCGCGCGCGCGGTGTATTCGGACGCGAAGATCCTGCTGCTCGACGAGCCGTTCGCCGCGATGGGCGCGCGGGAAGTCGCGCTGATCCTTGAGGTGATCCGCGACCTTAAGCGTCGCGGTGACGTGTCGATCATCGTGATCGCGCACAATTACGGGCAGGTCCTGGAGATCTGCGACCGGGTGAACCTGCTCCAGCACGGCCAGATCACCTTGGACAAGCTCAGCAGGGAAACCTCAGTCCAGGAACTCAACGACATCGTAGTCGCCGAATATCGCCGAGCGCTTGAAGCCCGCCAGCAGTCGGCCTAAACCGGGTCATAACGTATCCGCCGCCGAGCTCTATCCCTTGCGGTTAGCGGCGGTGGGGGGCGGCGCTGGAGCGGACTACTAGGTCCGGGGTGATCGGGAGCGAGGATACGAAGCGGTTGTCGCCGGAGATGCGGTCCATCAGCAGGTGCATCGCGCGACGGCCGAGTTCCCCGAAATCCTGCCGGACGGTGGTGAGCGGCGGCGGGAAGAACGCGGCCTCCGGGATGTCGTCGAAGCCCACCACGCTGACATCGCCCGGCACGCTGCGCCCGCGCTCGGCCAGGGCGCGCATGAAGCCGAGCGCCATCTGGTCGTTGCCGCACAGCACGGCCGTGACCTCGGGCAGCGCGGCGATTCGGTGGCCGATCTCGTAGCCGGACCGCGCCGACCAGTCGCCGCTTACCAGTTCGGGCACGGGGGCGCCGGCGACCTTGAGGGTCTGGCGCCAGCCGTCCGCCCGCTCCTGGGCGTCGAGCCAGGTCATCGGCCCGCCTAGGTGGTAGACGGTCTCGTGGCCGAGGTCGAGCAGGTACTGGGTCGCCCGAGCCGCTCCGGCCGTGTTGTCGATGGTGACCGAAGGTATCGGCGCACCGGTGCCGCACTTGATCGCGACGAGGGGGATCCCGGTCTTGAGGTCCGCGAGGGCTTCGACGGCGGCGGTCTGCGGCGCTACGACGATGAGCCCCTCGACGGCCTGGCGCAGGAATCGCTCGACCGCCTCGTGGAGCAAGTGCCGGTCGAACGTGTCGAGCCGGGCGATCGCGACCATGTAGTCCGGCGGCGCCGCCTGCTCGAGGCCGTAGAGCATGGACGACGGGCCGTAGAGCGTGTTGTCGACGCTGATTACGCCGAAGGTGTTGGTGCGGCCGGTCGCGAGCGTGCGGGCGGCCGCGTTGGGGCGGTAGCCAAGGTCACGGATTGCGGCGAGCACGTCGGCGCGGGTCTTCGCGCTGACGTGCGGATGCCCGTTGAGCACGCGGGAGACGGTCTGATGCGACACTCCTGCGAGCCGTGCGACATCGACCATGAGTGGCCGGCCAGACTGGTTGTTACTGGCAGGCGCCATACTGCCCCCTTGCGGCCAGCCCGTCACCGTCCCGGTGATGCCGCGACCGCGATAATGCAGCGCACCTGCGCAGCGCACATCCGCGAGATCAACCAGCCACATCCTAGCCTGTCGGAGCCCTGCGACCGAGCGGCCGACGCGCCCCCCGCGCACAGCCACCTAGGGGCGATGATCGAGGGGAGAGACATGCGTTCAGAAAGTTCGGCGGGTTCTATTTTCAAAGGGACCTCCGATGTGTGAACGTTAACAATGCAGGTTGCCCGGCGGCGCGCCAAGCCCTCGCTTGCCAGCTCGCGGCTGCGGCTGGCGCGGTCTGATCCTGCCGCGCCTTAGCCGAGATCGGCCCGCCGCCGGGTGCCGCTAGCAGGTTCGATCCAGCTCAGCGCACGCACGGAGGCCCGATGCAAGCCACGCCCGCCGACAAGTTCACGTTCGGGCTCTGGACGGTCGGCTGGCAGGCCCGCGATCCGTTCGGCGACGCCAGCCGGGCGCCGCTGGACCCCGTCGAGGCGGTGCACGAGCTGGCGCGGCTCGGCGCCTACGGGGTGACCTTCCACGACGACGACCTGATCCCGCCCGGCAGCGATGCGGAGAGCCGCGCGCAAGCACATCGACCGGTTCGACGCGGCACTCAAGGAGACCGGGCTCGTCGTGCCGATGATGACGACGAACCTGTTCACTCACCCGGTGTTCAAGGACGGCGGGTTCACCAGCAACGACCGTTCGGTCCGGCGGTACGCGCTCCGCAAGGTGATGCGCAACCTCGACCTGGCCGCGCGAGCTCGGCGCGCACACCTACGTGATGTGGGGCGGCCGCGAGGGCAGCGAGTACGACAGCGCCAAGGACGTCCGCGCGGCGCTCGACCGGTACCGCGAGGCCGTCGACACGCTCGCCTCGTACGTCATCGACCATTCCTACGGCATCAGGTTCGCGCTGGAACCCAAGCCCAACGAGCCGCGCGGCGACATCTTGCTGCCGACCGTCGGGCACGCACTGGCGTTCATCGGGAGCCTCGAGCACGCGGACATGGTCGGGCTGAACCCGGAGGTCGGGCACGAGCAGATGGCCGGGCTGAACTTCGTGCACGGCATCGCCCAGGCGCTGTGGCACGGCAAGCTGTTCCACATCGACCTCAACGGCCAGCGCAGCATCAAGTACGACCAGGACCTGGTGTTCGGCCACGGCGATCTGATGAACGCGTTCTCGCTGGTCGACCTGCTCGAGTTCGGCGGGAGTCGGCGGGACTCCCGCCTACGACGGGCCACGCCACTTCGACTACAAGCCGTCCCGGACCGAGGACAAGCAGGGGGTCTGGGACTCGGCCGCGGCCAACATGCGGATGTATCTGCTGCTCAAGGAGCGGGCGGCGGCGTTCCGCGCCGATCCGGAGGTGGCTGACGCGCTGGCGGCCTGCCGGGTCGCCGAGCTGAGCACCCGACGCTCGAGCCCGGGGAGACCTACACTGACCTGCTGGCCGACCGTTCCTCGTTCGAGGACTTCGACGCCGACACGGTCGGGGAGCCGGGGTACGGGTTCGTGCGGCTGAACCAGCTCGCGATCGAGCACCTGCTGCGAGCGCGGTGAGCCCGGTGCGGCCGGCGGTGCTCGTCGCCGGGGTCGACTCGTCCACCCAGTCGTGCAAGGTGGTGATCCGAGACGCCGCGAGCGGCGAGCTGGTCCGTCAGGGCCATGCCCCCCATCCGCCGGGCACCGAGGTCGACCCGGTGCACTGGTGACCGCGCTGCGCGCGGCCATCGCCGAGGCAGGCGGGCTGGACGACGTCGCCGCCGTCTCGGTGGCCGGGCAGCAGCACGGCATGGTCTGCCTGGACGAGGCGGTCAGGTGGTCAGGCCGGCGCTGCTGTGGAACGACACGCGGTCCGCTGGCGCTGCGGCGGACCTGGTGAGCGAGCTGGGCGGCGGCGACCCGGCGCGAGGCGCGGCGCAGTGGGCGCAGGCCGTGGGCAGCGTCCCGCTCGCCTCGTTCACGGTGACCAAGCTGCGCTGGCTGGCCGAGCACGAGCCGGCCTCGATGGCCAGGACCGAGCCGCGGTCTGCCTGCCGCACGACTGGCTGACCTGGCGGCTTTCCGGAGGCGGGACCGCCTTCGTCGGGACCGGCGTCGTCGGGACTGGCAGCGGGGCTGGCGGCGCGGTCCGCCGGGATCTCGGGGCGCTGCGCACCGACCGGGGCGACGCGAGCGGAACGGGTTACTGGTCGCCGGCGACCGGCGAGTACCGGCTCGACCTGCTCCGGCAGGCGGCCGGCAAGGAGCTCGCCGTCCCGCGCGTGCTCGGCCCGGCCAGCCGGCGGCGAGCGGCGAGGGCGAGGGCGAGGCGTCCGGGCGGGGCCGCTTCCTGCTCGGCCCGGGTACGGGGGACAACGCGGCCGCTGCCCTCGGTCTCGGCGCCGGCGCCGGCGACGTGGTGGTGTCGATCGGCACCTCGGGCACGGTGTTCGCGGTCAGCGACACCGCCACCGCCGATGCGAGCGGCGCCATCGCCGGCTTCGCCGACGCGACCGGGCCGGTTCCTGCCGCTGGTCTGCACCCTCAACGCGGCGCGGGTGCTCGACGCAGCCGCAGCGATGCTCGGCGTCGGCCTCGACCGGCTGGCCGAGCTCGCGCTGTCGCTGCCGAGCCGGGCGCCGGCGGGCTGACTCTGGTGCCCTACCTGGAGGGCGAGCGCACGCCCAACCGGCCCGGCGCGACCGGCTCAGCTCCACGGCCTGACCGGCCGCAACGCGACGCCGCGCGAACCTGGCCCGGGCCGCTGTCGAGGGCATGCTGTGCGGCCTGGCCGACGGGCTCGACGCGATCATCGCCGCAGGCGTGCCGCGTCCGGCGGGTCCTGCTGATCGGCGGCGGCGCGCAGGTCGGCGGCGGTCCGCGCCGGATCGCGCCGGCGATCCTCGGCATGCCGGTCGACGTGCCCGAGGCCGGCGAGTACGTCGCGGACGGCGCGGCGCGCCAGGCGGCCTGGGTGCTGGCCTGGCGTCGACGCCCGGCCGACCTGGACGCTCGGCGTCACCCGCCGCTTCGAAGCCGACCCGGACGCGCAGGTACGCGCCCGGTACGCGGAGGTCAGGGGCTAACGCTCGGGCAGGCGGCTCGGCCCCCGGCCGGCGGCTAGCGCTCGGCCAGAAGCTGATGGACGCCAGCCGCTACCAGGTCACGGGCGGTACCGGCGCGCCACGCCCGATGCGGCAGCGTCGTGCTCACCCGTTCACCGCCCCGGCGCTGACTGATCTCCTCGATCAGCCTCGTCGGGACGCGGAACGAGTCGAGCCGCTCGATCGCCGCCGTCTTCGTGATCAGCTCGCCGGTGACCAGCGCCGCGTGTGCGCGAGGCAGCGTGAGCAGGCCGAGGTCCACGTAGCTGTCCCGCCACCACGGCAGCTTCCAGCCGGCGGCGGTGGTCCAGTAGCCGGCCAGCTCCCCTCGGACGGCGTGCCGCAACTCGCCGTCGGTCACCGGCGGGATCAGCGTCGTCGGCGGCGCACCGGCGATCATCAGCCCAGATCGCAGCAGCTCGGCTCGCGCGACCCCGGTCAGCGTCCGGGCCCGGAACCGCTGCCCATCCCACATCGGGTGCGCAGCCCCGAGATCTCCCACCTGACCAGCGGCGACGTAGTGGCAGTGCAGCTTGGTCGCCTCCGGCCGCCGCCGCAGCGAACGGTGCAGCCTCGTCAGCGCGTCCTGCTGCGCCGGCGTGAGCGGATGCGCGCAGCACCGCGACCAGGTCGAGGTCGCTCACCCCTGGCACATAGTCGCCCGTGCCGAGCGACCCGCCCGCATACACCCCGGCTGGGGCGACGATCGGCTCCAGCGCGGTCGCGAGCTCCAGCAGAAGCCCTATTACCGCCCCAGTCGGTCGCATGGGATAAGCCAACCATGTTCGGCGCCGGACGCAACTTAACACCATTAGCTTGAACGCGGCCGTTCTCGGCTCAGCAGCCCTTTTCGGCCGGCCACCCGACCGGGCTTGGTCGACAGGACCAGATCTTCGCTCGCAGGTCGCCTGCTGGAACGGCTGAGTTGGCCGCGGCGTGACCTGAGGACGTGCAGGGCGGGCCGGTAATCGCTGGCCACCCAGACCCTCGTCGTGGATACTGCCAGGGCAAGCGCCCTCCCAGGGCGGCACATCCCTTGACCTGAGCAGAGCGGGCGGGCTCATGCAACTGGACGTCGCCGGTCTCGCCGACGTCGGTGTCTGCGTGCTCGTCGAAGGCGAAAGCGATCAGGCCGCGCTCGAAGCCCTGGCTGAGCGGCACGGTATCGCGTTCGCCGACGTCGGCGTCCGGATCGTGGCGATGGGCGGCGTGACGAACATCGGCCGGTTCGCGCGGATGCTCGGCCCGCTCGGCCTGGGGATCAGGCTGGCCGGGGTGTGCGACGCCGGAGAAGAGGAATACTTCAGCCGGGCGCTGGGCCGCGCGCTCGGCCTGGCCAGCGCTCCGGCCCGGCCCGAGCTGGAAGAGCTGGGCTTTTTCGTGTGCGAGGCCGATCTCGAAGACGAGCTGATCAGGGCGCACGGGACCGGGTCGGTCGAGCGGCTGCTGGAAACCCAGGGTGACCTGGGCTCGTTTCGGATTTTCCAGAAGCAGCCGGCGCAGCAGGGGCGCAGCGTCGAACTTCAGCTCCACCGCTTCCTGGGGACCAGGTCGGGCCGCAAGCGCGACTACGCGCGGCTGCTCGCCGCGACCGTCGAGCTGGAGCGGGTGCCGCGCCCGCTCGGCTGCCTGCTGGCGCGGTTGTGATCTTGCCGGTGATCCTCCGGGGCGGCCGGGATCCTCTGGGGCGGCCGGGATTCTCTGGCACTGCGGCGGGTGGGTGGCGTTGCCGGCCCTCGCCAGGGCGTGTGGTGGCCCTCGAATTTGGTGTTACCGCTTACGTAGTACCTGCTGCGAACAACCAGTGACGCAGTACGCGGTTACAACAAACACACCTGCTGAGTGTGTGGTAGGCGGATAGACGAAAGACCTCTTGCCGCTGACCTGTTACGAACCGACACTTTGGTGGACCGGCAACGCACGAAGGGCAGTCTAGCCCGGTCCGTTCGGTCCGTTCAGTCCAGCTCGACTAGCTCGGTCTTGTTGGCCTGGTTGATCGCCTAGCTTGACGCGCTGCGCGAATTCGCCGATCCGGTCGATCGCGTCCCACTGCTCACGCCGTACCAGGCCGTAGTCGGTGACCTCGACGACGTCGTGCCCGAGCAGCATGATTTCCTCGACCTTCAGCCCCTTATCGCTGAACGTCTCGTTCTTCCGCTCGACCTTCTTCACGATCCGGTACCGCACCCAGTCGTCACCGGTCTGGTAGACGCCGACGTCGTCGGCCCGCAGCGGCACGGCCCGGGCCGCCTGCTCCAGCTTGGGGATCGTGTCGTCCTTGAGCACGAGCAGTTCGGGAATGGACAGCGTCCGCACGTTACCGTCCAGGTCGGTGATCTCAGCCCTGGCCTGCTGGTTGGTGCGCGAGATGCGCAGCGCCAGTTCCTGATCCTCGACCAGGATCGCGGCGATTCGCTCCCGGCATTCCTGGACCGTGTACTGCCTGGTGCTGACCTTCTCGGTGCCGGGCTCGGGCTGGTAGGCGGTGTCGCCTTCGAGTGTCGCCGTCCGGTAGGTGCGCCGCTCGGTTCCGGCCAGGCCGAGTCGGTTGATCCAGCTCTGCAGGTCAGCGCCGAGCTTCTTCCGGCGGTTGAACGCATCTCCCAGGGTGATTGCCACGGACCGGAACATTACCGTCCGCATCGACTTAATGTCTTCGCCATTGCCCGACCCGGACTAAGAACGTGAAGCGGCGCCATAGACGGGCGCAGCACGCAGTAGCGTGAGAGGCGTGAGCTTCGAGGTGGCCGCTGATGCGTATGGCCGGTTTATGGCCAGGTACTCCGACCCGCTCGCCGTGGCGTTCGCCGACCTGGCCGGAGTGCGGACGGGTCAGCAGGCGCTCGACGTCGGGTGCGGGCCAGGCGCGCTGAGCGCCGAGCTAGTGCGCAGGCTCGGTGCCGCGCAGGTGCGCGCCGTGGAACCGTCGCGCTCGTTCGCCGAGGCGGCGCGGGACCGGCTACCTGGCGTGGACGTCCACCTCGGGTCGGCCGAGCAACTGCCGTTCGCCGACGACTCGGTCGACGTGGCGATGGCGCAGCTCGTCGTCCAGTTCATGACCGACCCGGTGGCGGGGCTGCGCGAAATGGCGCGGGTCACCCGGCCGGGCGGGGTCGTTGCGGCGTGCGTGTGGGACCGAGGCGGCGGGCGGAGTCCGCTGAGCACATTCTGGCGTGGGGTGAGCGAGTTCGACCCTGGCGCCGAGGGATACTCGGAGGGCAGCGGGGCCAGGGAAGGCGAGCTGGCAGCCCTGTTCACCCAGGCTGGCCTGGACCGAGTCGAGGCGACCGAGCTGACTGTGCGAGTGCCTCAGGTCAGCTTCGATCAGTGGTGGGAACCGTTCGAGCTCGGGGTGGGGCCTGGTGGCGACTACGTGCTGGGGCTCGACGACGGCCGCCGCAGTCAGCTGCGCGAGCACTGCCGTCAGCTGCATGCGGCTGAGCCCGCCGTCGTGACCGCGACCGCCTGGGCGGCGAGCTGCCAGCTCTAACTTGCCCAGCTCTAACTTGCCCAGCTCTAACTGCCCGGCCTCACCTGGACATCGACGCTTTGGCGACGCTCGGCCAGGGCCGCGCGTCGAGGTTGGAGTCGGTCAGTGCCATCACGGCGATGATCACCACAATGCCCTCGATGATGAGCGACGTGATGCCGAGCGGCTCGAGCCAGTTGCCAATGTCGCCGGAGTCACCGGGAAGGCCCACGCTGCGCGTGAGCACGTAACCGAGCGCAGTGGCGAGGCAGACCAGGCCGGCCGCGAACCACGACACCCGCCCTGGGCGAGCCAGCAGCCAGAGCCCGCACACCGGCGCCACCACCGCGAGCAGGCTGAAGGCGACCGTCAGCCACACCGTCCCGCTCAGCTGACCCTGGATTTCGAGTGCATGGATAATGCCGACCGACATCAGGCCGATCGCCGCCACCGCACGAGCCGCTGCGTCAACTGGCTGACTTAGCGCCTTTTCACCTGCGGATACCTGGACCTCTCTTACCTCGTTCAACGCGACCTCCCCCTGGTCTGGCTGATGGCTTCGTGAATCGTGTGTCGTCGGACGTGACGCCCGTTACTCCGACGCAGTGATCACGGTCAGCCGCGATCCCAGGTTCAAAATCCGAAGTTGAAAAAATTACAACGAGTAACCATGTCGGCATTGACCAAAAGGTGAACGCTCGGCAACAAAACCCATGGTTAGGGCACCATGACCGCGCTGCGAAGGACAACTTTTGTTTACCTACGTGACTACTTAGAGTGTTCGCGATAGTCGTCTGATAGCGGCCATCAGAAAGTCCAGGTGCGCGGGCAGGGGTTCCTGCTTCGCGGTCATTTCGGCTCCAGGCCGGCGGACAGCTCGTCGCCAGAGGTGACGGCCGTCACGGGCTCGGCGGGAGGTGCTGCCGCGCCGCTTCCGGTGCTCGGGCCTGGCGGCCCTATGCTCCGGGTTGGCTTGCCCTCGGGTGAATTCGGGTTTCTGCAGTCACGCGCTGAGGTTGCTGGTTCAGGTAGTCTCAGCGCCCTCGGGTACGCGGAGCTTCCCTCTGTCACTGCGCGTGATCACCGGTTTCGCGGTCGCCCACCTGGAATTTCTCAGGACCGCCAACGGTCGTCCGGCGGCGGCCCGCCGAGTTCCTAGCTTGGGCCGCCAACAGCACCATGGTCCTCCCTGCTGCTGTTGGCGGCCCAGCTTCAACAGCACCATGGTCCTACCTACTGTCATCCCCAGAGCAGCAAGTAGGACCATGCTGCTGCCAGAAACCACCGGGGAACAGCAGTAAGTAGGACCATGCTGCTGCGGGGCTGCGGGGCTGCGGGGCTGCGGGGCTGCGGGGCTGCGGGGCTGCGGGGCTGCGGGCTGCGGGGCCGAAGTCCCGGCCCGGTTCCGGTCGGCCCGAGCCCTGACGGCAGGCCCCGACCTACCTGCCCGGCCCTGATCTACCCGCCCGAGTCCTGACCTGCCTGGCCGGCCCTGATCGTGCGGCCCGGCCCGAGCCCTGGTCGTGCGGCCCGGCCCGAGCCCTGGTCGTGCGGCCCGGCCCGAGCCCTGATCGTGCGGCCCGGCCCCGAGCCCTGGTCGTGCGGCCCGGCCCCGAGCCCTGGTCGTGCGGCCCGGCCCGAGCCCTGGCCGGGTTGCCCCATTGCCTCTGTTTTCGCTCATATCGGTCGACCCTCAACCTTGGCTTGAGGCCCAGCAGACTGACAACGACCGTGCCCCAGCGCCAGCGAACTCACAACGACGGGCCGAACTATGGCGAGGCGGGTGATCCCGGCACCAGCGAACTCGCAGCGACGGGTCCCAACGACTTGCCGGGTGGCTGCGAGGGGGGCTTGGGGCTGGGGGTCGGGGCTGTGGCTGCGGGTGCTTGTGGCCTTTGGGAGTGGGTCTTGGGGTCGGGGCTGTGGCTGCGGGTGCTTGTGGCCTTGGGGTGGGGCTGGGGGTCGGGGTTGCGGCTGTGGCTGGGGGTGCGGGTGGCTTTGGTTTTGGGGTCGGGGTGGGGTGGGGGCGGGGGCTTGGCGGAATCGCTGGGGGGTTGCTTGGGTTCGGGATGGGCATGCGGGAACGATTGGTGCCGGCGCTTGGGCGGTCGGTGGGCGCGGTCGGGCTGGGTTGCGTCGGGATGTCCGCCGAGTACGACCCGGCCGACCTTGATGATGAACGCTCGCTGCTCGTGCTCGCCCGGGCGCTGGAACTCGGCGTGAGATTGTTCGATACGGCCGACGTCTACGGGCCGTTCACCAACGAGCGACTCGTTGGCCGGGGCCTGCGCGGGCATGCGGCTGGGGTGGTCATCGCGAGCAAGGCGGGACTCGCGATGGACCGCTCGACCGGCCGGAGCCGGCCGAGCGGCGATCCGGTGCGTCTGCGCGCGTCGTGCGAGGCGTCGCTGCGGCGGCTCGGCGTCGAGGTCATCGACCTGTATTTCCTGCACCGGGTCGACCCGGTCGTGCCGCTCGCCGAGTCCTGGGGCGCACTCGCCGGCCTGGTGACCGAGGGCAAGGTCCGGGCGCTCGGCTTGTGCGAGGTCGGCGTGGCCGAGTTGGAACTCGCGCACGCCATCCACCCCGTCGCGGCGGTGCAGTCCGAGCTTCTCGCTGTGGACCCGCGGTCCGCTCGAGCGCGGTCGTCCCATGGTGCGAGGCCAACGGCGCGGTGTTCACCTCGTACTCGCCGCTCGGTCGCGGCTACCTGACCGGGGCGGTTCGGTCGCGGTCGTTCCAGCCGGACGACATCAGGTTCGGGAACCCGCGCTTCACGCCGGATGCGATGACCGCCAACGAGGCGCTGCTGACCGTAGTCGAACGGGTCGCAGCCCGGCACGACGCGTCGCTGGCGCAGGTCGCGCTCGCCTGGGTGCTCGCGCAGGGTGCGCACGTCGTCCCGATCCCAGGCACGAAGCGAGTGCCCTACCTCGAAGAGAACTGCCGGGCGGCCGAGCTCGATCTCACCCCTGCCGACCTGGCCGAACTCGATACCATGCCCGAGGCGACGGGGGAGCGGTACTAGACCGGCGCCGGCCAACTGCCGTCTTCGCAGGTCTGCGCGGCGACTGCGAGGCTGTTGCGCTCCGGGCGCAGCAGATCGGCATGGGCGGGGTCTGGCGTCGGCAGGGTCAGACTGGGGGCTGCGGGTCGTACTGGATGCCTCGGCGGACATCGCGGGCGTGGTCTTTGCTCGCTAGCCGGGCGACCAGGTGCAGGGCCATGTCGATCCCGGCTGAGACGCCGGAGGCAGTGATGATGTCGCCATCGTCGACGAATCGGTCGTCCGGGCGGACCTCGATCGTCGGGTCGAGCTCGGCCAGCTTGTCCAGCGAACCCCAGTGGGTCGTGGCTGGCCGGCCGGTCAGCAAGCCGGCTGCCGCGTAGACCAGCGACCCAGTGCAGACGCTGGTCAGGAGCGGGACCTGCGTCCGCTGGGCGCGGGTCCAGTCGAGCTGGTCGTCGTCCTTGAGATGGTCGCGGGTGCCGCGTCCGCCCGGGTAGATCAGGACGTCGAGCGGCGGTGCGTCAGCGTAGGAGTGATCAGCCTTGATCGTCAGGCCCTTGGCGCACTTCACCAGTCCGCCGGCTTTGGACAGGCAGGTCACCGCATAGCCGTCGGCGGGGAACTGGTGCGCCCAGAATGACAGCACCTCCCAGGGTCCGACGGCATCGAGTTCCTCCATGCCGTCGAAGAGCAAGATCCCGATCTGGTACTGAACGTCGGCCATGTGCGGATTGTACGTCGGCAATTGCTAAGGCTGAACTTATCAGTTTAGACTGATGATATGCGCGAAGATGAGGACGTGGAGGTCGCCGACCTCGCGGCCACCCTGCGGGTCGCCATCGGCCTGCTCGTCAGGCGGCTGCGTCAGGTCCCCGGTGCGGGCGAGCTGACCTGGCCGGAAAGCTCGGCTCTGGCCCGGCTTGAGCGCGGTGGTCCCGCCACGTCCAGCGCCCTGGCCCGGCAGGAGCAGATCAGCCCGCAGTCCATGGGGGTCACGCTCGCGGCGCTCGAGGAGCGCAGGCTCGTCGAGCGCCGCCCGACCCGCATGACGGCCGCCGGGTGCTGATCTCGGTCGCCGAGGCGGGGCAGCAGGCCCTGCGCAGCAAGCGCAACGCCAGGAATGCGGCGCTCGCGCAGGCCATGTCCGCCGGATTCACGCCCGAAGAACTGCGGCAGCTCGTCGTCGCCGCGCCGCTGATCGAACGACTGGCTCAGTCCATTTAGAGCACGGCCATCTGAAGCTGGAGGATCTACCCGCGTGACCAGGGGACAGACCGCTACCGCCGCTGACACCAGCCCGCGCCGCCCTGGCAAGGACGACCGCTACAAGTGGATCGCGCTGTCGAACACCACCGCTGCTGTCTTCATGTCCGCCCTCGACGGCTCCATCGTGATCATCGCGCTGCCGGCGATCTTCCGTGGCATTCACCTCGACCCGCTCGCGCCGGGCAACGTCGTCTACCTGCTCTGGATGATCATGGGCTACCGGCTGGTCCAGGCCGTGCTCGTGGTTACGCTCGGCCGGCTTGGCGACATGTTCGGCCGGGTCAAGATCTACAACGCCGGCTTCGCCGTCTTCACGATCGCCTCGATCCTGCTCTCCTTCGACCCCTTCCGGGCCGGTCACGGGGCGCTGTGGCTGATCGGCTGGCGGGTACTCCAGGCGGTCGGCGGGTCCATGCTCACCGCGAACTCGGCGGCCATCCTGACCGACGCGTTCCCAGCCGACCAGCGCGGTTTCGCGCTCGGCACCAACCAGGTCGCCGCGATCGCCGGGCAGTTCGTCGGGCTGGTCGCGGGCGGGCTGCTCGCGGCGATCGACTGGCGGGCGGTGTTCTGGGTCAACGTGCCGGTCGGCGTCTTCGGCACGGTCTGGGCCTACCGGCAGCTCCGCGACAGCGGCGTCCGGCATCGGGGCCGGATCGACTGGTGGGGCAACGTCACGTTCGCGCTCGGACTCGGCGGCGTCCTGATCGGCATCACCGACGGCCTCCAGCCCTATCAGGGGCACCCGATGGGCTGGACCAACCCGCTGGTCTACGGCCTGCTGATCGGGGGCACGGCGCTGCTCGGGGCGTTCGTCGTGATCGAGAGCCGGATCGCCGAGCCGATGTTCCAGCTCACGCTGTTCAAGATCAGGGCGTTCACGGCGGGCAACATCGCCGGGCTCGCGGTCGCCATCGCACGCGGCGGACTGCAGTTCATGCTGATCATCTGGCTCCAGGGGATCTGGCTGCCGCTGCACGGCTATACCTTCAGCCAGACTCCGCTGTGGGCGGGGATCTTCCTGCTGCCGCTGACCTTCGGCATCCTGGTCTCAGGTCCGATCTCGGGCACGTTGTCCGACCGATTCGGCGCCCGGGGGTTCGCGACGGCTGGCATGGTGATCTTCGGGCTGAGCTTCGTGGGGCTGATGTTCGTCCCGGTGAACTTCCCGTACTGGGTATTCGCGCTGCTAATCGGGGCGAACGGGGTCGGCGGCGGGATGTTCGCCGCGCCGAACTCGGCGTCCATCATGAGCAGCGTTCCGGCGCGGCAGCGCGGAGCCGCGTCGGGCATGCGGTCGACCTACCAGAACTCCGGGACCGCGCTGTCGATCGGGGTCTTCTTCTCGCTGATGATCATCGGCCTCGCGAGCACGCTGCCCAGGACGCTCACGGGCGGGCTCGTGCACCAGGGCGTGCCGCTGCACGCCGCTCGCCAGATCGGCTCGCTGCCTCCGGTGTCGTCGCTGTTCGCGGCAGTCCTTGGCGTGAACCCGATCGGCCACCTGCTGTCGTCTCGTGGAGTGCTGGCCGCACTGCCACCTAGAAGCCAGCAGTTGCTGACGGGCAACCGGTTCTTCCCCTCGCTTATTTCAGGGCCGTTCCATCATGGCCTGCTCGTGGTTTTCCTCGTGGCCACCGCGCTCTCGGTGCTGGCAGCCGTGGCGTCGTTGCTGCGCGGAGGCCGCTACATTCACCCGGAAACGGCTGCGGAACGCGACAGTGAGCCGGAGAATTCGACTGATGCGCGGGGCAATGTCGCTTCTGCGGCGTAGCTCTGCGCGACGTCGACTCGCTCCTTCGAACGAGAGGTGACCTTTGATGCTGCGGCCGGGCCGAACGGCGATCGCGATTGGTGCTTTGACCTGCTCGGCGGGGCTCGCCCTGACGGCGACCGCCGCCTATGCCAGCCCGACCGGACCGGCCGCTGCTGATGCGGCGGCAGCGGCCAAGGCCACCGCGCACAAGGGGGTCAGTGCCTGGGTGTTCAACGGAGTCGACCGCGCGCTGAAGAAGTCTGGCGCGTACTGGTACTACACGTGGGCGACCGACCATTCGGGCATCGTGAGCCCGCACGGAGTGCACTTCGTGCCGATGATCTGGGGTGCGGGCAGCGTCACGACCGCGAACCTGCAGGAGGTCCGCCGCGAAGGGCACTACCTGCTCAGCTTCAACGAGCCCGACAACGCGGGGCAGTCGAACATGACGGTCGCGCAGGCGCTAAGGCTCTGGCCCCGGCTGATGGCTACGAAAATGCAGCTCGGCAGCCCGGCAGTGGCGACCGACGCGGCGACGCCGGGCGGGTGGCTCGACCAGTTCATGCGGGGTGCGAAGGCACGGCGCTACCGGGTGAACTTCATCGCGGTGCACTGGTATGGCGGTGACTTCCGTACCAGGTCGGCGGTGGGGGAGCTGAGGGGGTATCTGCAGGCTATTCACTCCCGGTATCACAAGCCGATCTGGCTGACCGAGTTCGCGCTGATCCGGTTCGGGTCGACGGTCACTTTCCCGAGCGCCAGGCAGCAGGCCGCGTTCGTGACCGCCGCGACGACGATGCTGCGGAAGCTGTCGTTCGTGCACCGGTACGCGTGGTTCGCGCTGCCGTCGTCGTCGGGCGACGGGACGGCCGGGCTGTTCAAGACCGGGGCCGTGCCGACGGCGGCTGGGCGCGCGTTCGAGGCGGTGCAGCCGTAGCGCGCTGCCGGGACGCCTGGCGCTTAGTGGGTGATCACGGAGACCGTGCCGTCGACGGCGTTGACCGCGTACTGGGTGTTGGTGAGCGGGTCCACTGCGACGTCGACTGGACCGACACCGACGTGGACGGTCGCGGTAACCGCGTTCGTCGCGCCGTTGATGACCGAGACCGTGTGCGGCATGCCGTTGCGGCTGAACGCGTCGGCGACGTAGATCCGGTTGGTGCCAGCGTCGGCGGCGATGCCCTCTGGAAGCCGACCGACGGCGATCGTCGCAGTGACCGCGCTGGTGCTGCCGTTAATCACCGAGACGGTGTTGTCGTGCTCACTGGTCACGTAGACCTGGTCGGTCTGCGGATCGGTGGCGACGCCGCCTGGGGTCAGGCCCACCGGGATGGTCGTGGTCACGGTGTCGGTGCTGCCGTCGATGACGTCGATGGTGCTGGTCTGCTCTGCGCTCAGATAGATGGTGTTCGTCGTCGGGTCGGTCGCGATACCCGCTGGTCCGGCGTCGACCGGGATCGTGGCGGTGACGGTATTCGTGTGACCGTCGATGACCGAGACCGTGGCGGCGGAGACGCTGACGTTGTTGGCGGCGTAGATCGTGTCGGTGGCCGGGTCGACGGCGACGGCAACGGGGACCCGTCCGACTGGGATGGTGGCGATCACCGTGTTGGTGAGGCCGCTGATCTCGGAAATAGTATTGCTGCCAGAATTGGCGACGTAAATCGCGTTGGTCCGCTGGTCAACGGCCGCCGAGAGCGGTGAGCGGCCGACCGGAATAGTCGCCGACACCGTGATCGCGGCGAACGCCGGTGCGGCAAGTAACGCGACGGTGACTGGTACCACACCCGCCATTACCGCGACGCGCTGCGCGAATTTCATTGCCCGCCCCCTGATCGGCCGTCTGATTCCTCTGTTGCCATTCCCGTGAGCAGGTCGCGTTCAAACTAATCGACGATTTTTGTCACGACTGCGAAGCTCGTGAATGCCTCGCAGCCGGCGCCGATCGAGATGACCTTGCCCGGCACCGAGATCTGGAAGGGCGTCTTCCTGGCCTTGTCGTCGCCGTCGCCGAGCTGGCCGTGATTGTCGTCGCCCCAGGCGAAGATCTTGCCGTTGCTGGTCAGCGCGAGGCTGAAGCCTCGGCCCGCCGCGAGCGAAGTGATCTTCGTGCCCTTGGGGATCTTGACGAATTCTGGGAGCTTGTGGTTTTTGAGGGTGCCGTCACCGAGTTGCCCGCCTTCGTTGTCGCCCCAGGCGAGCACCCGGCCGTCCCTGGTCAGCGCCAGGCTGAACAGCAGGCCGGCGAAGGCGGCCACGACCTTGACGTGCTTGGGGAGGGCGACGGGCACGGGGATCAGGCCTATGCCGGACTTGCCGGTGCCGAGGTCGAACGAGCTGTTGCTGCCCCAGGCGAGCAGGGAGCCCGTCGAGGTGACGGCGAACATGTGGCCGGCGCCGGCGCCGACGGCCGTGATCTTGGTGCTCTGGGGGATCTTGACGAAGACGGGCTTCGACTTGGCGTGCCCGCCGCCGTCGCCAAGCTCGCTGGCGCTGTCGTCGCCCCAGGCGAGCACCCGGCCGGTGGTGGTGAGGGCGAACGCGGAGTCGGCGCCGGCGCTGACCGTGCTGATCTTGACGCCACGGGGCAGGGCGACGAAGACGGGCAGGTCGCTGTTCCGCCGGTGGCCGTTGCCTAGCTCCCCGAGTATTCCGTCTCCCCAGGCGATGACCCGGCCGTCGGTGGTGGCGGCAACCGCGAAATCGAAGCCGGCGCGGACCGCCTTCACCTTGACGCCCTCGGGCAGATGGACCTTCACCGGGCGGAGCCTGTTTTTCGTCAGGCCGTTGCCCAGGTCGCCAGACGTGCCGTCACCCCAGGCCCAGACCTGGCCGCTCGGGTCGATGGCGACGCTGAATCGGGCGCTGGTCCTGGCCGAGGTGGCTCGGAACCCGGCTGGGAGGTTGACCGGCTCCGCGAAGCCCTCATCCATGGTGGTGCCATCGCCGAGCTGGCCGGACGGGTTAGCGCCCCAGGCGATGAGCGGCCCGCTGGCCGGGCCGGCGGCGTGGGCGGGGCCGGCGGCGTGGGCGGGGCCGACTGTGTGGGCGGGGCCGACTGTGTGGGCGGGGCCGGCGGCGAACGCCGACCCCGCCGTTAGCGGACTTAGCACCAGGGCGAACCCGATGCCGACGATGACACCGCCAAGCCAACTGCTAGGGGAACGGCCAGGTCTCATGGAGTCCTCCAAGTGCTATGGGGCTCATAGCATTGTGTATCCCATGAAGACCGGTTGTACTTGCCGTTTAGCAAGGGCCGGCTAGTGGGGGCAGGTTAGTAAGGGCTGGTCGTCTCGCGGAGCTGGGTGCTGATGGTGTCGCGGCAGAAGTACTCGATCTGCTCGTCGAAGTACTTAGCCTCGGCCGACCCTCGGTAACGGGAGGCAGTGAGCTGCGTCCTGACCCGTACGAGGCGTTTAGGCAGGTTAGAGATGCGCCGGCTCGGCGGAAGCGACAGCACTGGTCCCGCCGCCGTGATCGCGCCGTCGAGTTCTCCGGTCGCGAGCCAGGCGCTGGCCAGGTCGACCCGGGCGACCATCTTGCAGTGGTCGCTGTGGTCTTCGCCGGGCTCCGGGCCGGCCGCGTAGAGCTCCATCGCTCGCTGGAGTTCGTTGATCGCCTCGGACTCGGCCCCAGGAATCTCGGCCACCGCCGATCCAGCCAGGTAGGAATGGCTCGCCCTGGAGAACCCGAATTGGCCGCCGATGTGCAGCAGGTCGTCGGTGTGGTCGAGGTCGCGAGCCTGAGCGGCCGCAGAGATCTTGGAGATAGCGGTCTCGGAGTCGCCGAGCCGTGCGGCTGCTCTGGCATGCATGATGTGCAGCTGCGCCGCATTCGGCCCGGCGGCAAGGTAGTCGAGGCCGCTCAGGGCGAGATCCAGACTGCGCCTTGGATGGCCGGTCCAGAGCGCGACGACAGCCAGGTTGAGCCGTAGCTGCGCGATGAGCGGACGATGGTCGATGGCGAGCGCATACGCGAGGCCGGCCCGGGCGAGCTCCTCGGCGGCGGTCGGGTTGCCCAGGCCCTCGGCGACGTCAGCCATCAGGCTGTTCAGGCATCCGAGTAGGAAGTACAGCTCGACCTCGTCGCGCGGCCAGAGCTTGCGGTCGAGAGCCTGGTACATCTGCTCCCGTACCCGGCGCAGTTCGAAGAACAGGGGGAGTGGCTCGGAGGTCATGTACTCGCGCGACAGCCTGACGACCTCGCTGCGCAAGTGCTCCAGCGAGGCTTCGCCGATGTCGCGCCGCTCGGCGCGCTGTGCGTGCTCGTTGCTCTGGTGTGCGGTGAGCACGACCTGATGCGCGATCGATGACCCCGGCCACGGCTGCCGCTGGTCCTCGCGGTGCCCGTGGCCAGCCGGGCCGTGCGGACTAGGCGCGGCCGTCGCTGAACTCGAAGCGCCGGCCGCTGCGGCTGCGGCTGCGGCTCTGGCCGCTGTTGCTGTCGCGGGTACGGCGGCTGACAGGAGATCAGCCACCTCGTGTCCTCCGGTAGCGATGCCGGCGGGGGTCGCGGCGGCCGATCGGGGATCTGCCGGTGGCGGCGGTGTGGCGAGTTCCCCGGTAACGGTGCTCGTCGCGAGCCCGGCGCTGGTCGCGGGCACAGCGCTGGTCCCGGGCCCAGTGCTGATCGCGGGCCCGGTGCCGACTGCGGGCCCGGTGCCGGTCGCGGGCATGGTGCTGGTCGCGGGCATGGTGCTGGTCGCGGGCCCAGCGCCGGTCGCGGGCCCGGTGCCGACCGCTGACGAAGCCATCGGTGCGGTGCCGAACTCTTCGAAACGGATCTTGAACGCGCGGCAGTAATGCATCCGGTACCGCTCCGAGATACCGCCGCCGTCGTCTTTCTCCCAGCGGCGGATCATGACCCCGAGGCACTCATTACCGGGGAGCGTGTCGCCCGCTTCCTTGGCCGCCTCGCGCAGGTGGCGTCTCATTTCAGGGACGCTCCAGCCTCGCGACTGACGCTGCTGCCGCAGCCATTGCCCCCGAGACCCGGGAACGCCGATCTTGCTGGCTTGGCTCACGGTTCACCTCCACGTGTTCTGAATTGTGCGCTACTAAAAGTATACAGAGCTATGAGTGCTCTAGTAGCTATCTAGGGTCACGAGATTGCCACGACCACCCGCCTGCCCGTCGGACCGCCCGCCTCGTCGCCCGCTTGGGTAGGCGGCGCTTCCGGAGCAAGGGTCAGGTCGTGAGCAGGCCGACGCTGATCGAGCTAATTTGCCCTTGTTGCGGCGCGCTGATTGAGTGCTTTAGGTTCGTTGCGCCTAGAGTGCGCGACTTGTATCACGGCGGGGGTTGCGGCGCGGGTTGTGCGCCGTTTAGGAAGTGAGCGCCCGGAGGGCACCACTTTGGTGGAGGGCTGCGCTTGCGGAGACTTTTCGGCGGGCGGCGGGGTCCGACTTTTCGTGTCGCCGGCCTATTGGGTTGTCCTGACAGCAGCAACTAGGGCCACGCTGTCGGTGCGGGCCGGTTTCCAACAGCACCATGGTCCTACTTGCTGTCATCCGGACGACAGTAGGTAGGACCATGCTGCTGTTGAAATTGCGGCGTGAACAGCAGTAAGTAGGGTCTTGGTGCTGATCCGAGTCCTGCTGGTATGGAGTCCTGCCGACATGGGTCAGCGTCGCTGCTGGGTCTAGGCCGCTGCTGGGTCTGCTGAGGTTGCTGGGTCTGCTGAGGTTGCTGGTACTGGGCCGCTGCTGGGTCTCTGGTTGCTGGGTCTGGGTCGCTGCTTGGTCTGCTGACGTTGCTGAGGTTGCTGAGGTTGCTGGGACTGCTGTGGGTGACGGGTCTGCTGTGGGTGACGGGTCTGCTGTGGATGGCGGGACTGCTGTGGGTGGTGCGGATATCCGGTCTCAGGCGCGGGCTACGGCTAGGCGGCGGGGTCGTAGTAGTGGGCGTATTGCCAGATGCCCGCCTCGACCAGGGCCTCGTCGGTGAGGGGGCCGAACCTCGCCGGGGACAGCGCCTCGATTCCGTGCGCCTCCCCGCCGTTCCCGCCGTTCCCGCCCCTCGAGCCGTTCCGGCCGTTCCGGCTGCTCCCGGTGATCCAGGCGGCCAGTGCCTCACCTAGGCCGAGCGCGGACGAGAAGCCTGAGCCGTTGCAGCCGGCGGCGACCCAGAGGCCAGCAACGTCCGGCAGCGGACCGGCTACGAAGCGCCCGTCAGGGCTCATGGTGAACAGTCCTCCGCGCAACTCGCCAACCCGACCCGCCCTGGCCAGCGGCACCTCGTCGTCGATCTGGGCGGTGATCTTGCGAAGCGAGTCGACGTCCAGCGGCACCGCGTCGGTACGAAAGTCCGGCCCGGAGGTGCGCGGATCGACGGCGAGCGGCTCGGGCTCGAACGCGCCCGCCATCAGCCCGCCCCGGTTGGGCCGCAGGTAGATGGCGGCGTCGATCACCCGGGCGATCGGGTCGGCGGGGTCGACCTCGGTGGTCGGCTCGGTGACCAGGAGCTGGTGCCGTACCGTCGCCACGGCGACGTCGCTGCCAGCTAGCGCGGCCACCTGCCTGGTCCAGGCCCCGGCCGCGTCCACGACGACCGGTGCGGAGATAGCCCGCTGCGCTGTCTCGACTCCGGCGACCCGGCCGCTGTCGGTCGTGACGGCGATAACCTGCTCGCGCTCCAGCACCTGGACGCCACGCGACGAGCACGCGGCTACCAGAGCGCGCACCAGGCTGGTCGGCTCGTCGATGTAGATGTCTTCTGGACACCACAGGGCGAACTCGCTGCCGTCGCCACGGTAATAAGAGAGGCGATCGGCGAGCTGCCCCGCGCTGGCCTCGCGGACGTCGACGCCCCAGGTGCGGGACTGGCGTTCTTCGGCGCGGAGGTAAGCCTTGTGGGCGTCGGTCCGCGCGATGAGGAAGCTGCCGCTGCGGACGACCGGCAAGTCGACGCTGCCGTCGGCGCCCGCCCAGTCCCCGAAGCTGACCGCCAGCTCGATGCTGCGCCGGGCCAGCCTGGTACGCAGTTCATCGGCCTGGACCGACTTGAACAGGCCGGCCGCACGACCCGACGCCTGCGAGCCCGCCGTCTCCTGCTCGACTACGACGACCGATCGCCTCGCTCGCGCCGCGTGCAGGGCCGTGCTCAGCCCGAGCGTGCCAGCCCCGACGACCACTATGTCCGCATCGATACCGCTCATGGGCTCAGTGTGCCCAGACGGCCAGGCCAACCACCAGCCAGCACCAGCACCAGCACCAGCACCAACCCGAACGGCCTACCCCGAGTTCTGGACCAGGTACGCCCGGATGATCGTCTCGGTGCTGGAGTCGCCGTGCACATCGGTCACGACGGACCTGAGCGACACGAATCCGCCGCTCGCCGGATTGTGCACCGAGACCAGCCAGAACGACCCGTGCGGCGTGGCCGTCAGCGTGTGCCACACGAGGCCGTCGTCAAACGAAGCCTGGAACCGGACCGTCTTGAGCCGGTAGCGGGGTGTCGCCACGGGCTCGCCGCCGCCCCGCACGACGAAGCATTCGACCTGCGTCGTCGCCCCGCCCAGCGCGTCGTTGGCGAAGCCCAGCCCCTGCGGCACGAATCTGGTCACCGTCACGGGCGCGGCTTCCGCGTCGATCGGGTGATGCGTCACCGGAGCGAACTTGAAGCGCCACTTCATCGACACCTTCGGCGACAGCAGAAACCCGGCCGGCAAGCTGCCCGAGGGGTTGAACCGCTGTCCGCCCACACTCAGCGTGTACCACGTCTTCTTGGTCACGTGGGCACCGAATTGCGTGGTCTTGCCGCAGAACTTGAGGTTCGACTTTTTCACCGTGATGGTCGAACGCGACAGGCGGATGCTCTCCTTACCCTCGCAGTCGAAGCTCACCCGGGCCACGGGATCGCTGAACAGCCCGCCAGCTGCGTAGTCGATGGTGCTGCCCTCGATCACGGGGAAGCTGGCCCCAGGCCCGGCGGCCGCGCTGCCGAAGGCGTCGGCGTACTGGTGGCCGCCCTTGTAGACCGCGTCCTTGAACAGGTCGCGCTGGACGTTGATCTGGTGCTCGCCGAAGTTGAGGTCGGTGGACCACTCCCCGGGCGTGCGGAAGTCGGTGTAGTCGTCGGGTAGCAGGGTTTCTGGCTCGGTCGTGGTGCCGCACCGGTCGTAGGTCGAGATCACCGCCTGCAGCGGCGTGACGTTCTCGTTCGAGCGGAGCTGGACGTGCACGTGGGCCATGGCCGCCGGATGCGCATGAATGGTCAGCCCCGCCGGAATGCCGCCAGCGAACGCGCCGGCCACGTCGTAGATCGTCCCGGTGCCCTGCCAGAACGTCTGGTAGACGGTGCGCAGGTTCTTCCCGGTCATCGACTTGAGGTAGACCGTGCCCGGCGTCTCGACCAGGAATCCGGTGACCGCGTTCACCTCGCCGCCACCGTTCAGGCACAACTCGACGGTCTGGGCGCCCTGCGTGGTGCCCGGCGCGATCAGGGTCGCCGTCACCGGGACGGCGCCCTGCGCGTCGAGCGTCACGTTCGTGTTGCCGGTCACGTGCACCTTGGCGGCGACCAGCGTCTGCGTGCTGCCGTCGGCCGGCCGCCAGATCGAGGCGGCGACGATGTAGCTGCCCGCCGGCACCTGGACCGAACTGCCGCCGGACAGGAAATTCACGCCACTTTGGCTGAACACCGACGCCGACACGCTGACGGCGGTGCCATCTCGGTCAATGCCACTAACCGACAGTGTGAAAGGGGTCGCCGGGTGGCCACTCGACGCCAACCGCGCATGTGCGATCGCGGGCTGGCCGAGCATTGTCGCGCAGGCCAGTGCGAGTGCGGAAACAGACAGCAGAACCGGGCGGTAACCCTTGCCGCGCATAGTGCCACGCTCCATCGAGAAAGGTCAGCACTCGATGGTAGGGGTGCCAGGCGGATTAGTCGACGGTGATGGTCACCTTGTTCGGATAGAACGCCAGGTATCCTGCGATGGACGCGACCGACGGGTACGGCGTCTGGTAGCTCCAGGCCACGTCGGTGATCTCGCCGCCGTCGGTTGTGACGCTGAAATAAGAGCAGTCGCCCTTGTACGGGCAATAGCTCGTCGTGCTGGTCGGGCCGGTCAGCCCGGTCACGTCGGCCTCCGGGACGTACTGCGCCGCCGGGTAATTCGACTCCTGCAGGGTCAGCGCGCTGGTCGAGTCGGCGATGACCTGGTCACCGGCCTTCACCACGACGCGGGACGAGGTCGGCTTGATGGTGATCGGGTGGTCAGGACCTGGCTCGAGTACCGGGCGTTCCGCCGCGCTGGCGCTCATGTTGACACTCCCTTGGGTCGACATAGGTGAGGACGCGTTCGTACTCTGGGGCCGCGCCCCCTCCAGCGCCAACTGCGCGGGGGGCTGAGGTATTTCGGGGGCTTAAGACCGGTGGGTGGTCGTCTGGCAGTACGGGCAGGCGATCGAGCTCGTCCGGACCGGGAAGCTCAGCGGGGCCCCGCAGCGCTGGCACGGCACGTCACCGCCGGCGAGGTCCAGCTTGCGGCCGCACGACTCGCAGACGACCGCCTGAGCGCCGGGCACCGCCTTGAACTCGTCGCCGCAGCCGCCGCACTTCTTGGTCTCGGCGTTGACGACCTTGAGCTGGCTGTATTCACCGCGCAGGCTAAAGAAGTCCAGGAACCGGTCGACGTTGGCTGGCGGGATCTTGGAGAGCCAGTTCTGGCAGAAGTAGGAGTACTCCATGCGCAGCCAGACTTCGACCGGGGCCTCTTCCGGGTCGAGTGCCAGCACGCCGTCGGCCTGGAGCCGCTGGTAGCTCAGATCCATTTGCTGCTTGTAAAGCGCGGCGACCTGCCAGATTTCGTCGCTGATGTGGTAGTCGCCATTCGGCAGCGGTATCCGCCGCAGTTGCGCGCTGGCGGCCGTGAGCTGCCTTTCGACACCCTTGATCGCCGGGTCGAAGTCGCGGGAGACCATCGCCTCGACCAGATAGTGCACGGTGCGCTCGAAGAACTCAGGGTCCGAGGTCGCTCGCGGCGAGTTGGAGTACGGGCACTGCCTGATCCACTCGACGAAAACCGGCCTGATCAGGGCGCGATACCGTGCTCTGTCGCCGGTAGCGCTGCAGATGTCGAGCGTGGGCTGGATCGGGCCGACGAGCATGCCGTAAACCTGGTTGCTCAGCGCGGCATTGGAGTCGAAGTTCCCCACGCGGAAGTCGTAGTCGGTCAGCGCGCCGCAATGGTCGCAGTAGACGTAGGCCGTCTTGGTCGGCAGTTGCTTGGGGGCGCCGCAGCGGGCGCAGTCGACCTGCTTGACGTAGTCGGAGTAGGAGAAGACCCGGTCGCGCGCGTACTGAAGCTGCTGCTGGAGCGCGGCGCTGTAGTTAGGGACTCCCGCCCCAGGCGCCGTGGGGAGGCCGGCGCGACGGGCGGAGACGTTGGCGGTGACCGCGTTCACAGTATTGACGGCGTTGACGAGGGCGGCCTTCTGATCCGCAAGCCGCTTAAAGAGACCCATGCTCGATCGTAGCAATCGGTGACCTGTCCGACACACCCCCGCAGACCCCTCGCCTCACCCCCCGGCCTCGGCCTCGGCCCCGATCTCGTCGGAACCGGGCGCAGGGCCCCGCGAATCACCTTGCAGGAAAGCGCTCTGTATCACATCAATTGCCGATTTTGCAATGTTCTGCCAATGCCTGGCAGTATCTCCCGGAGGCGGTAAACCCTGGTTGACTGCACTCACATCGCTCAGGTGAGAACAACTTGGTGCTATTGCGTCTCCATGGGCTTTTCCCAGCATTCGGCTGGCATTTTGAAATTCCGATCTAAATACCATGGCCGCTGCGTCTAAACCAGTAATAATTCTCTTACCGGGTCGGCCATATTCACGTAGCGGCATGATGCGGAAACATCGGTTCGGTCCATCAAGACAGGCCATTCTGGCGCAGGGGAAAGGGAGCCGATGTCGGTCGACCAAGCAGATACTGGTATCGAGGAGCAGCAGCCTGCTGCGCAGAGCCTGAGCACCCAGGCTGCCAGGAATCTGGCGACTACCACCAAGACCGTCCCGCAGATGCAGGGAATCACCTCTCGGTGGCTGCTGCGCATGCTGCCATGGGTGAACGTGTCCGGCGGGACCTACCGGGTGAACCGGCGGCTGACGTACGCGGTCGGCGGCGGGCAAGTGGCGTTCGCCCAGACCGGCAATGACGTCGTGGTCGCGCCGCCGAGCCTGAGGGAAATCCCGCTCTTCGCCGGAGTCGATGACGACGCCGCGCTGGCGGCGCTCGCCGACAGGTTCGCTCCGCAGCAGGCGGAAGCTGGAACGGTCATCGCCGACCGGGGCCAGCCCGCCGACCAGCTCTACCTGGTAGCGCACGGCCGGGTGGAGCGGCACGGTGCCGGGCACTTCGACGAGGGCACCAACCTCGGGGTCGTGGCGGACGGCGGTTACTTCGGTACCGACACGCTGGTGGCCGGCGGCGACTGGGAGTACACGGCGGTGGCAGCGACCGCGTGCACCTTGCTTGCCCTGTCGCGCGAGCAGTTCCAGGCATTGCTTGAGCAGTCACCTGCGCTGCAAGAGCAAGTGCGGCTCTTCGATGAGGCGGCAGCCAGGCCACGGAACGTCCGTGGCGAATCCGATATCGCGATCACGTCCGGCCACAGCGGCGAGCTGATGCTGCCTGGCACCTTCGCCGACTACGAACTGGCGCCGCGCGAGTACGAGCTGAGTGTGGCGCAGACCGTGCTCCGGGTGCACTCGCGGGTAGCTGACCTGTACAACGACCCGATGAATCAGGTGCAGCAGCAGCTCAGGCTCACCGTCGAGGCATTGCGGGAGCGGCAGGAAAACGAGATGGTCAACAACCCGGAGTTCGGGCTGCTGCACAGCGCCGACTTCGCGCAGCGGATCCAGACCCACTCAGGGCCGCCGACCCCGGACGACCTGGACGAGCTGCTGTCGCGGCGGCGCAGCACCAGGCTGTTGTTCGCCCACCCGCGCGCGATCGCGGCCTTCGGCCGGGAATGCAGCAAGCGCGGCATCTACCCGCCGGCCGTCGACGTCGCCGGCGTGACGATGCCAGGCTGGCGCGGCGTTCCGATCTTCCCGTGCAACAAGATTCCGGTCACCGCCGGGCGCACGTCCTCCATCATCGCGATGCGCATCGGCGAGGACGACCAGGGCGTGGTCGGCCTGAACCAGGTCGGCATCCCCGATGAGTTCGAGCCTGGCCTGAACGTCCGCTTCATGGGCATCAGCGACCAGGCCATCATGTCCTACCTGGTCAGTGCCTACTTCTCCGTCGCGGTTCTAGTCCCTGACGCGCTGGGCGTGCTGGAGAACGTCGAAGTCTCCCGCCCGTTCAGCTAGATCGGAGCCTAGATCGGAGAAGAGCAAGCCATGTCGTCGCAAGACCACCCGTTCGAGCTGCCCGACTTCTACCTGCCGTATCCGGCGAGGCTGAACCCGCACCTGGGCCGCGCTCGCTCGCACAGTCATGGGTGGGCTGAGGCGATGGGATTCTTCGAGCCGCAAAAAGGCCACAAGATCTGGGATGAAAGCGATCTGGAGCGCCACGACTACGGCCTCCTGTGTGCCTACACCCACCCCGACTGTGACGGCGCCGAGCTTGAGCTGATCACCGACTGGTACGTCTGGGTGTTCTACTTCGATGACCATTTCCTCGAGCTGTACAAGCGCACCAAGGACACCGAGGCGGCGCAGGAGCACCTGACCCGGCTGCGGGAATTCATGCCGCTTGACGACCCGCTCGAGGGCGCGGCCATGCCCGAGCCTGCTAACCCAGTCGAGACCGGACTGGCCGACCTGTGGCCGCGCACCGTTCCCGCCATGTCCATCGCCTGGCGTCGCCGGTTCGTCGATCGCACGCGCCACCTGCTCGACGAATCGCTATGGGAAGCTCGCCAATATCAGCGAGGGGCGGGTGGCGAACCCCATCGAGTACATCGAACAGCGCCGCAAGGTGGGCGGCGCGCCCTGGTCGGCCAATCTCGTCGAGCACGCGGCGCAGGCCGAGGTGCCTGCGGCTCTGGCCGAGACCAGGCCGCTGCGGGTGCTGGCTGACACGTTCTCCGATGCGGTGCACCTGCGTAACGACATCTTCTCCTACCAGCGCGAGACCGAAGAGGAAGGTGAGGTCAACAACGGCGTGCTGGTATTCGAACGGTTCTTCGGCCTCCGGCCCCAGGAAGCCGCCGACCGGCTCAACGACCTGGTGACGTCGCGGATGCAGCAGTTCGAGCACACCGCGGTCACCGAGTTGCCTGCGCTCTTTGCCGACCGCGGCGTCAGCCTGGCCGGGCAGGCAGCCGTCCTGGCTTACGCGAAGGGCCTTGCGGACTGGCAATCGGGCGGACACGAGTGGCACCTCCGGTCAAGCAGGTACATGAACGACGCGGGCGGGCCGGGTGATCCAGGCGACCTTGGCGGGCCGACCGGGATCGGCACGTCGGCCGCGCGGCTCCCGAGCCCGGGGGCACTTGGCCTGATCAGGTTCAGAAGATTCAGCCACGTCCGGTATCAGCCCGTCGGGCCTGTCCCGCTTCCCGAGTTCACTATGCCGTACCCGGTCCGGCTGAACCCCCGGCTCGACGAGGCCAGGGAGAACCTCGTCAGGTGGGGCGGCCAGATGGGCATGACAGGGCCGGCACCCGGCCTGCCGCGTGGCGCCGCCTGGAACGAACAGGACCTGCGCGACTTCGACTTCGCGTTGTGCGCCGCCGGGATCTCCCCGGCTGCCACGGCAGCGGAACTTGACCTGGCGTCATCCTGGCTGTGCTGGGGTACCTACGGCGACGACTACTACCCGGCCGTCTTCGGCCAGGGCCGCAACCTCGCCGCCGCGAAGGCGCAAAACCGGCGGCTGCTCGCGTTCATGCCGCTCGCCCAGCCCAGCGCCGTCCCGCCGCCGGCGAACCCGCTGGAGGCCGGCCTTGCCGACCTGTGGCCGCGCACCGCCTCAGCGCTGGACGACGACCAGAGACGCCAGTTCCGCGACGCCGTGGCAGTCATGATCGACAGCTGGGTGTGGGAGATCGCCGACCACATCATCAACCGCATCCCCGACCCAGTCGACTACCTGGAAATGCGCCGCCAGACCTTCGGATCGTCGCTGACCATGGCGCTGGCCCGCTTCGCCGGCGGTCCGGCAGTCCCCCAGGAGATCTATCAGACCAGGCCAGTCGCCGCCTTGGAGAAATCTGCCAGCGACTACGCCTGCCTGCTCAACGACGTCTTCTCCTACCAGAAAGAGATCGAATTCGAGGGTGAGATCCACAACGGCGTGCTCGCCGCCCAGAATTTCTTCAACTGCGACATCGGCTCGGCTGTCGGCATCATCAACGACCTCATGACCGCTCGAATACGCCAGTTCGAGCGCATCCTCGCTGTCGAGCTGCCCGTTATCTCCGAGCAATACCAGCTCGACGCCGACGCGAGGACGGGTCTGGACCAGTACGTCCAGCGGCTCCAGGACTGGATGTCAGCCATCTTGAACTGGCACCAGCGCTGCGACCGATATACCGAACAGCAACTGCGCGAGCGCTACCGCAACCCGTCCGGCTACTTCGCGGGAACCTTCACGGGGCTGGGCACGCAGGCGGCAAGAATCCCCAGCCTGCACGCCTGACACCATGGCCCTACTTGCTGTCATCAGGACGCAATGCCGTTTGGCTTAGGTTGATCTTGAGTCGTGATGGCCTGGTTTAGGGGAGCCCTGGGGCGGGTGCGGGGGCGGGTTGTTGTCTGGGGGGAGGGTTTTCGGGTGCTGTCTGGAGGGTTCTCGCTGGGTGGAGGTTTTCCGGGCTGGCGCGGGAGGTTTTCCGGTTCGGGTGGGGGAGGTTTCCGGGCGGGGGAGAGTTTTCGGGGTCCTGGGGGAGGTTTTCGGTGTGGGGGAGAGTTTTTCGGGTTCCTGGGGGAGGGGTTCCGCGTCGGGGAGAGTTGACCGCGTGATAGCGCCCCTAAGTCTCCCGCATGCGGAAGCCCTCCCCGGAAGACCCGGGAATCCTCCTGGGCGGCTGGCGCCGTCTAAGTGGCATTGTGTCCAGACGACAGTAAGTAGGACCATGCTGGGAGTGGAAGAGGCGGGTGGGAGTGAGATAGATTCGCACATTTATGCGATTGAGTGCCGATGAGCAGGCGTCCAGGGTGGTCTGACTGGGTACATAGCTGACATGGGTAGTGATGCCAGTTCGCGCTCTCCGGGAGTTGGTCAGGCGTGAGGGGCGACTGGGTAGAGATCGTCATCGACGCAGGCGGCGAGACGAAGACTTACCAGGTCACCGCCACGAAGGCTGGCCGGCGGGTCGAGAGCGTGACCCGGCGAGGTCAGGTTGAGGTCAGCGAGCTGACCAGGGGCGGGACGGCGGTGCGGACGGCGCGGTTCATGGCGAGTCGGGTGATCGCCCTCGTGGAGCACCCGGCCCCGCGATCATCGACGCGCAGGCTCCCGGGCGACCGGCTCACGGCGCCGCCTGAGTGACCCGCTGCCGGGCCGATCCGCGATGGAGCCGATCCGCGATGGAGCTGGTCGAGGGGTGGTTGTCGTTGCGGGGGCGGTGTCAGAGGGGCGTGGGACACTTCGCGCGTGACTTCAGCTGACTATAAGAACGACCTGCAGCGGTATCTGCAGGGGGCGAGAGACGCGATCATCTGGAAGCTCGACGGGCTGTCTGAGTATGACGTCCGCCGGCCGATGACGCCGACTGGGACGAACCTGCTCGGGGTGGTCAAGCATCTGGCCAGCGTCGAGATCGGCTACTTCGGTGACAGCTTCGGCCGGCCCTTCGGCGAGGAACTCCCCTGGCTGTTCGAGGCCGACGCCGACTTCGAGAGCCTGCCGCCCGACGTGCTGATGGCCGACATGTGGGCAGCAGCCGACGAGCCGCGCGAGTTCATCGTGGGGCTGTATCAGCGGGTATGGGTGCACTCGGATGCGACGATCGAGCTTCGCGATCTCGAGGCGATTGCTCAGGTGCCGTGGTGGGGCAGCAGCGGCCAGGTGACCTTGCACCGGCTGCTGGTACACATGATCGCCGAGACCCACCGGCACGCTGGGCACGTCGACATCGCGCGCGAGCTCATCGACAAGAAGGCCGGCCTGTCCGACGGCAATACGAACCTGCCGACCGAGGATCAGGCGTGGTGGCAGGAGCACTACGCGAAGCTGGAGCGAGTAGCCCGCGAGGCTATTGAGCTCTAGAACAGGCTGGTCACGATGCCGCCCGCCAGGCCAAGCAGGAGGGCTGCGACCAGGATCGAGACGGTCATGACGATCGCTCGTGTAGCGCGGCGGTACCAGGGTCTCGGTATGTTCGGCGGGCGGAAGGGCTGGCCGAGGCGGTCCACACCGCCAAAGTACCGCACTTGCCGGGAAAGGTGCCGAAGGCGGCCAGAAACTGCCCTGGTGCAGGTCAGGCAACGCCTGCGAGAATGCGGCTATGGGACCTACCAGCAGCACCCCGCAGTCGATCAACTCCGCGCACTCGGTGCTGTCCATCGGCTCGACCGGCTCGATCCTGTCGATCGGCTCGGTCGGCTCGATCTTGTCTATCGGCTCGGCGGGCTCGATCTTGTCCATCGGCTCGACCGGTTCGGTGCTGTCGATCGGTTCGGCCGGGTCGGCTTTTTCCGTGCTGTCTGTGCTGAGCGTCGGCTCGGTGCTGTCGGCCCGGGCACAGCGGGCGATCGGGACCGGGCGCGGGCAGGAGCAGGGCGCTGGGGCCAAGGGCACCGGGGCCAAGGACGCCGGGGTTAAGGACGCAGTGGAGCGCAGGGCGAGCCGACCGGGCTGGCCCCGGAGGCGACGCGCCTCGGGTGAGTCAGCGTCGTCCGGGCCACGGCTGTCGCTCGTGCGATGACGGGCACCGTCTCGGCGCTGACGGCTACCCCGGCGGAGGTCGCTGCCCGGATGACGGGTGACGGGTACGTCGTCGTCGAGGACATGATGACCGCCGACGAGGTGGCCACGGCCCGGGCGGACCTTGACCGGGTTCTGGCGGCGACGAAGACGGGACGCAACGCGTTCGAGGGGTTCGCGACGCAGCGGGTGTACGCGCTGTTCGCCAAGACCAGGACCTTCGACCAGGCCGCCATCCACCCGCTGCTGCTCGGCGTGCTCGACGAGGTGCTCGGCCACTACCAGCTCAGCGCGCCAGTCGGGATCAGGATCGGGCCGGGGGAGAAGGCCCAGATCCTGCACTGCGACGACTCGATCTACCCGCTGACCAAGCCGCATCCGCCCGTGGTGGTCAACACCATGTGGCCGCTCGACCCGTTCACCGAGGACAACGGCGCAACCCGGTTCGTGGCAGGCAGCCACCTGTGGGCGCCCGGCCGGCACCCGGCCGAGGGCGAGCCCGTCGAGGCCGCGACCATGGCGCCGGGCTCGGCGATGTTCTACCTGGGGAGCCTCTGGCACGGCGGCGGCGCGAACCAGACCGGCCGGCCCCGGCTCGGCGTGATCCTCGAATACGCCAGCGCCTGGCTGCGCCCGCAGGAGAACCACTGCCTCGCCGTGCCCCGCAGCACCGTCCGCGACCTGCCCGAGCGCCTTCAGGAACTGCTCGGCTACAACATCTACCCGCCCTTCGTCGGCTACGTCGACGGCAGCCACCCCCGCAAGGTGCTCGACTCGTAAGCGCCCCGGCCTACCCGCGAGCCCCCGCCCACCCTGCGAGCCCCCGCCCACCCCATCGTTGTGAGTTTGCCGGTGCTGGGGCGCGGTCGTTGTGAGTTTGCTGGGCCTCAAAGCTTGAGTTGAGAGCCGCCCGCGTGGGGTGCCGCCAGCTGGCAGGTGGCACCCCACGACGAGCGGAATGGCTACCGGATGCCGGGGAGAACCTTGGTGCCCTCCTTCTGGACGGCCTCCAGCGCGTTCGGATTCAGATCGAGGAGCTGAAGGATCGTCGGCGCCACCTGGGTCGTCTCTACCCAGGCGTGGACCCTGGAGTGCCGGACCGTTCCCGGGGCGTAGACGATCAGCGGCACGTCGCGGTCACCCGGGTTGTCCCCGCCGTGCTCGGCGATCTTGCTGCCGGTGGTGTACACGGTGCCGACCTGCACGCGGCCGAACACGTCCGGATAGCGCGGGTCCGAGTACCGCACGCCGAAGAAGCGGGCGGCCTCATGACCGGCGTAGATCCGCGCGAGACCGGAGTGGGCGACCTGCTCGGTGCCTCGGTTGATGCCGTCGTTGTTGTAGAGCACCGCCGTCGCGCTGTGGTGCCAGAGATAGTGCTTGACGAAGTCGGACGCGGCCTGCGTCTTGACCGACAGGTAGCTCTGCCAGAGGTCGTCGTCGGTGCCGGCGACGATCAGCTTGTTCTGGTCACCGGTCCGCGCGGTCCAGGCCGCGTTGATCGCGCTGATGATCGGGCCGTCGTCGATCCGCTTGAGCAGCAGCGGGTTCTGCGGCGACTGCCCGTGCTTGGCGGTGATGATGATCGCCGTGGACGACGCCAGGCCGTCCCGCCGAATCGTGTCGACCATCCGCCGGAGCTGGCGGTTGACGTAGCGGAACGCGCTGGCCAGCAGCGGGCGCGGCGTCGTCCCGCCGGGGAAGTAGCCGGCGAGTCGGTCGGCCCCTCCGTGTAGGTGCCGTCCGGGTTCCTGGTGAGGGTGCTGGGAGAGTCGACCTTCTCCGCGACCGATACGGTCTGGAAGTTCATCCCGAGGATTGCCGGAACGCCGACCTTCTTGGTGCCGCTGTGGTCGAATCCGTTCAGCTCGTTGATGACCGCCCGCACCTTATAGCCGTCGTACTGCTTGGTCGCGGCGTCATCGTGCGCCCAGTCCGTGTCGGTCGGGTACGGCACGCCGTTCGGCTCGACCGCCTGCGAGTCGATCTCGGGACCGAAGAAGTCGTCGATGCTCCTGCCACGGGAGCCGGGGCCGTTGAACGAGGTGTAGATCGCGTGCTTGTCGGACCAGGCTGTGCGCAGGCCGGCGTTGTGGATCACCTGGAAGATCGTGTTGACCTTCAGGTAGTTCCACGGCGTGATCGGCCGACAGGTCTTCGGGTTGACCGGGTAGCTCCCGGGGTTCAGGCCCGACTGCGGATGCGCGGTCAGGTTCATGATCGCGCCCGGGTTCTCATCCACGCCGCCCGGGTAGATCGAGCCGCCCTCGTCGAATGACGGGAACGTGTTGCCGCTGCCGTTGTTCAGCAGGTCAGGCACCGCGTTGAGGGTGTCGTCCGGTGAGTCGTAGATGACGTCTCCGCCGGTCGCCGGCTGCCCAGGCGTGCAGGCCGCGCCCGCCTCGTCCACGGCGTGGCTGTACTCGACGTCGTAGAAGACGCCGGTCGCTCGCGGGTCGCCGCCGGTCATCAGCGCGGTGCCGCCAGGATCGGAGTCCGAGGGGTCCGAGGTGTGGTTGTTGGTGAACTCAGCGCCACCGGAGACGAGCCTGGCGAGCTGCGAGTGGGGATGGTGTGCGATGTACCAGCTGAGGTCAGACTGGTGCATGCCGTCGACCGAGATCAGCAGCACATGGTCGATCCGGCCGCCGCGATCGGCGGATGCGCTCGGCACCGGCGCGACGACGGTCCCCCCGATCGCGACAACGGCGACAGCCGCCGACACAGCCTTCGTACGTACGTGCATATATGCCCCTCAATGGTGGGGATTGGAACCATCCGAAGGTATCTACAGCCCAGCGACGCACCCGCAACTGAGCTGCGGCGCACACGTGAACCCTTCGTGAATGTCCGGAAAGCGGCTCCTAGCGCCAGAAGCGATGCACGTCCGGGTCCGCGCCCCCTACCAGCGACCCCGGTGCACTACCTGGTCGAACGGCCTGCGGTCGGGCTCCTTGACCGGCGCCAGCGGCCGCCCAGCCGGATAGCCGAGCGAGATCAGCAGCACGCAGGTCTTGTCGTCCGGGTAGCCGAGCAGGCGCTGGGCTAGCTCAGCATCGCCGATTCCCGAGTGGCAGCTGCCGATCCCGAGATCGGCCGCCGCGAGCATGATCGACATCGCGGCCTGACCCAGGTCGAACCGCACGATCCCCTTGCCCGCCGCCGCACCGTCGACGATCAGCGCGACGGTCGCCGCCGAACTCGCTACATGACCGCCGCCGTGCCAGACCTCGGACAGCTTGCGCAACTCGGCCGGCTCGGTGACGAGCACGAAGTCCCACGGCTGGGTGTTGTTGGACGACGGTGCCCGGCGCGCCGCTTCCATGATCTCGTCGAGATCCTCAGCCGCGATCGGCCGAGCCGCGTACTTGCGAACATTGCGCCGCGATCTGATCGCGTCCGAGGTGGTCATGTGCCCGCTCATAGCCTCACCGCAGCATCTCGCTCGTATCCCGCCGAACCCCCACGCTACCGGCGCACGTCCGATTCCGCCGCGATCCTGCGGCAGGACTGTTGACATGCAGCCGTTTGGCTGCCTATATTAGGCAGCCGAAACGGCTGCAAAGAGAGAGGAGGCTGACCTCGAGATGGACGAGGTGTTCAGGGCGCTGGCGGACCCGAGCCGCCGACGCCTGCTCGACAGCTTGAACAACCGCACCGGCCAGACCTTGCGCGAACTCTGCACCGGGCTCGACAGCGCCGGGCTCGACATGGCGCGGCAGTCAGTCAGCAAGCATCTGGCGATTCTCGAAGACGCCAACCTCGTCACCACGGTCCGCCGAGGCCGGGAAAAGCTGCACTACCTCAACGCCGCTCCCATCAGCGAGATCGCGGAGCGCTGGATCAACCGCTACGACGCCCAGCGCATCGAAGCGCTATCAGACCTGAAAAGCCCTGGAGGCAAGCCCCATGGACCAGACCGCGACGGACCGGCCCGAGTTCGTCTACACGACCTACATCCGCACCACGCCTGAGCAACTGTGGCGCGGCCTGACCGACCCGTCCTTCACCAGGCGCTACTGGGGACTCGCCTGGGAATCGGACTGGAAGCCGGGCTCGGCCATGACCCTGCAACTCGAGAAGAAGGGGATCACGATCGCCGACCCGGCCCAGGTCGTGCTGGAATCAGACCCCTACCGGCGGCTGTCGTACACCTGGCACACGTTCATCGCGCGACTGGGCAGCCGCGCTACGACGTCAGCGACGAGGACCAGGCAGGCGATGGCAGCCGAGCAACGGTCGAAGGTCACGTTCGACCTCGAGCCGCTCGGCGACTACGTCAGGCTCACGGTGGTGCATGACGGCTTCGAGCCGGGCAGTGCGGTCCTGCCGGGATCATCAGGAGGCTGGCCGAAGGTGCTGTCGAGCCTGAAGTCCCTGCTCGAGACCGGTGAGATTCTCGCCATCGCCTGACCTGCTCCGCCACTGCGGGGAGCGAGTTCGTGACAAAACCCGGCGCTGGCGGCAGCAGCCAGCGCCGGGTCAAAGCTGTAACCTTGAGCCATGCATTGTTCCGCGTGCCGTAGCTGGTGGCCGTCCTAGGACGGCTATCCGCGCCCGCACGCGAGGTGGGGTCGTCCGGCTGGACGGCCCTTTATTTTTGGTAGGAACGGGTCGCATCACCGGACAGTCCTCGCCGCTAGGTGACAAGGAGCTTCCAGTGATCGCAACCCGCGCTGACGTCAGCGAGGCCAGTACCCCCGTTCCCGATCGTTCGCTGCGCGCAGCCCAGCGGCGCAGCGAAGAGCTCGAAGCCGCCATCGCGGACGACGCGTCGCGGTTCACCGTCCTGACCGGCGACCGGCCGACCGGGGCGCTGCACCTGGGCCACTACTTCGGCACGCTCGCCAACCGGGTCAGGCTGCAGCAGGCCGGGGCGCGCGTCTTCGTCCTGATCGCCGACTATCAGGTGCTCACCGACCGTGACGTCGCCGGCTGGCTGAGCACGTCACCGGGCTGGTCGCCGACTACCTGGCGATCGGCATCGACCCGGTGAAGTCGACGATCTTCGCGCACAGCGCGGTGCCAGCGCTGAATCAGCTCCTGCTGCCGTTCCTGTCGCTGGTGTCGGTCAGCGAATTGCAGCGCAATCCGACGGTCAAGGAGGAGTTGCGGCAGTCCAGCCAGGCCAAGATGAGCGGCCTGATGCTGACCTACCCGGTGCACCAGGCCGCCGACATCCTGTTCTGCAAGGCCAGCCTTGTGCCGGTCGGCAAGGACCAGCTACCGCATGTGCAGATCGCCCGGACGATTGCCCGCCGTTTCAACGAGCGTTACGCCGAGGGCGCTGCGTTCCTCCCTGAACCTGATGCGCTGCTGTCGGCGGCGCCGAACTTGCTGGGAACAGATGGCCAGAAGATGTCGAAGAGCCGCGCGAACTCGATCACGCTCGGCGCGACGGCCGACGAGACGGCGCGGCTGATCAGGCGGGCCAAGACCGATGCGGTGCGGCACATCAGCTACGAGCCGCAGACCAGGCCGGAGGTGTCGAGCCTGGTGCTGCTCGCCGCGCTGTGCCAGGGCAGGGACCCGGCCGTGGTCGCGGCCGAGATCGGCCCGGGCGGGTCAGCCGCGCTCAAGCAGGTAGTCACCGAGTCGGTGAACGAGTTCCTTCGCCCCGTCAGGGCCCGGCGCGCCGACCTCATCGCCGACCCCGGTTACCTGGCGCACGTGATCTCCGCCGGCAACGCCGTCGCCAGCACCATCGCCCGGCAGACCCTGACCGAGGTCGCCACCCTAATGGGCACGTCCTACGCCTGAGCTAACCCCATCAAACTCACAACGAGGGTGCCCCAGGGGGAGGAGGGTTTTCGGGTGCTGTCGGGAGGGTTCTCGCTGGGTGGAGTTTTTCCGGGCTGGCGTGGGAGGTTTTCCGGTTCGGATGGGGGAGCTTTTCCGGGCGGGGGAGAGTTCTCGGGTTCCTGGGGGAGGTCTTCGGTGTGGCGGAGGGTTTTCGGGTTCCTGGGGGAGGTGTTCCGCGTCGGGGAGGGTTGACCGCGTGATAGCGCCCCTAAGTCTCCTGCATGCGGTAACCCTCCCCGGAGGCCCGGGAATCCTCCTGGGGCGGCTGGCGCCGGGCCGCCTGGGTCCTGCCCTCGCGGGGACCGGCGCCGGCGGCGTGCTCAGGTCCGCCGCCGCAGGACGGGGATAGGCCTGTCGGGGGGGTGCTGCTGTTCGAACTGCGATGCCGCTAGAGATCAGCGCGCCACAGTTCGGTGATGGCGATGCCGAGGTCGGCCAGCAGGCGCCGCAAGAGCGGCAGGGACAAGCCGATCACGTTGCTCGGATCGCCGTCTATGCCATCCACGAACGGCGCTCCCAGCGACTCCAGGCTGAACGCGCCTGCCATCGCGGCCGGCTCGCCGCTGGCGACGTAGGCGGCCAGTTCCGCCTCGGTCGGCGTGCCGAAGCGGACGACGGTGCGCCCGACGCCGGTCACCTGCCGTCCGCCAGGTGAGATGAGGCAGTGGCCAGTGAGCAGGGTGCCGTGCTGACCGGACAGCCGCCGCAGCAAGGTGGCGGCGTCGGCGGCCGACTCTGGCTTGCCGTAAGCGACGTTCTCGAAGTCCAGCATGGAGTCGCAGCCGAGCACGAGCGCGTCCGGGCGGAGCGCGGCGACCACTGCTGCCTTCCGCTCGGCGAGCTCGGCGACCATGGTCGCGGTGTCGAGCCCCGGCTCGGTGGTCTCGTCGACGCCGCTGACGACGACCTCGGGGTCGATGCCGGCATTCCGCAAGATCCGCAGCCTCGCTGGTGATGACGACGCCAGCACAAAAGGTGTCCCGTCGGGCATCGTCACGCGTGCAGCGTAGCAATCAGCCGCACGATGAACCTAACCGTCTCACCCTCCGTCGATACGCATAGGAGGGTGTCAGCAGCCGGTCCCGTACTCCGTGGGTGCGGGGCCGGCTCCTTACCTGTGGTAGCTGGTTGGCTCCAGGGGCTCCGACTCGGGTTCGGCCGCCTCAGCCTGCTGAGCGCGGCGCACCTCCCTGATGCTGTAGGCCGTGCTCCCGAGCACGATCACCCCGGCCAGAGCGATGCTCAGCCCCGTCCCGATGCCGGAAAAGGGCAAGATATCGGTGAATATAAGCACGCCGCCCAGGCCGAGCGACGCAACGCCGAACAAGATCGCGGTGGACTTGGCGACCTTGCTGGTGGCGGTCTTCTGCGAGGCCGACCTGGCGAGTTCGCGGGCGGTGATCAGCCGGCGCCGGGCCCACTCGTACTCGACGGCGAAGATGGTGAGCGCCAGCAAGATGGCGAGAATGCCAGGTCCGGGCGCGACTAGGAGCACGATGCCGACAGCGAGCACGGCGGTGCCCACGACGGTGACGGCGATCCGCCGGAGCAACCGAACTAGATCCGTCATCTATCCAGCATGCCAGGTCGGGGTGACTGCGGAAGACGCAGGTCAGAGCCTTTTGGGGGCGGGCCTTTGGGGGCGGGCCTTTGGGGGCGGGCCTTTGGGGGCGGGCCGCCCCTTAGCGCGTGACGCCCGCCAGGCTCAGCCCGATCACGCCGGTCATCACGAGCCCGATGGAGATGATCTTGAGCAAGGAGACGGTCTCGCCGAGTGCCAGGATGCCGATCGCGGCGGTGCCAGCGGCACCGATGCCCGTCCAGGCGGCGTAAGCGGGACCGACCTCCAGCTTGCCGAGGGCGAGCGTGAGCAGGCCGAAGCTAATCAGTGCGCACGCGGCGAAGCCCAGCGTGGGCCACAGCCTGGTGAAGCCGTGACTCTCCTTCAGCAGGACCGCGAACCCTGTTTCGAAGAATCCAGCGGCCACGATGAGAAACCACGCCACGACCCCACCCCCCGTCAGCTCCCCTCGGCCTCAGCCATCAGCAAGTAGGGGGTACCCGCTCCGAACCCGGCGCATCGCTGTGAGTCTGCCCGCGCTGGGGCGCGGGCGTTGTGAGTTTGCTGGGGTAGCGCGGCCGGGGGCGGTCGGGAGCGGCCGGGGCCGGGAGCGTCAGGGAGCGGAGTCTTCGAGCTGGGCGGAAGTGGCCTGGGGGTGGCCGATGGACAGGCCCGTGTCGGCGTCGAAGAACTGCAGATTGGACGTCTGCACGGCCAGCTCGGCAGGCTGACCGGCGGTGATCGTGCTGCGGGCAGCGACGCGGGCGGTCCACAGCGACTTGCCGCCGTCCAGCGGGAGGGCCGCGTCGTCGGAGTCGCTGGACGAGGTCGCCTGGCCGAGCGCGGCGTGCCTGACCGGGGGAGCGTCGATCCTGAAGAGCACGTGCATTTCCGTGCCAAGCGCCTCGGTCACGTCGGCCCGCGCGGACAGCCTCGGCCACAGCGGGTCGGCCAGGCTGGCGTCCTCGAAGTCGGACGGCCTGATGCCGAGGATCAGCTCGCGGCCGAAGTACCCGTCGAGACCGGGCCGGGAGCTGAGCAGCTCCGCAGGCACCGGCAGCTTGCGGTCAGCGAAGACGACCGCCGGGCCGTCGTCGCGCACCAGCTGGGCGGTGGCGAAGTTCATCGCGGGCGATCCCATGAACCCGGCGACGAAGAGGTTCACCGGGGAGTTGAACAGCGTCTGGGGGCTGTCGACCTGCTGCAGCTTGCCGTCGCGCATGACGCAGACCCGCTGGCCGAGCGTCATCGCCTCGACCTGGTCGTGGGTCACGTAGACGGTGGTCACGCCCAGCCGCTCGTGCAGCTGCGACAGCGAGGCGCGCATCGACACCCGGAGCTTGGCGTCGAGGTTCGACAGCGGCTCGTCCATCAGGAACGCCTGCGGCTCCCGCACGATCGCCCGGCCCATGGCCACGCGCTGCCGCTGGCCGCCGGACAGGGCGGCGGGCTTGCGCTTGAGGTAGTCCGACAGGCCGAGCAGCCCGGCGACTTCGCTGACCCGGCGCTTGATCTCTTCTTTCGGCGTCTTGCGCTGCTGCAGGCCGAACGCGAGGTTCTGCTCGACCGTCATATGCGGGTAGAGCGCGTAGTTCTGGAACACCATCGCGATGTCGCGGTCCTTCGGCGGCAGGTCGTTGACGACCCGGGAGCCGATCGAGATCGTGCCAGAGGTGATCTCTTCCAGGCCGGCGATGGACCGCAGCGCGGTCGACTTGCCGCAGCCGGACGGGCCGACCAGCACCATGAACTCGCCGTCGGCGATGTCCAGGCTGAGTTCGTCGATGCCCCGGACATCGCCCGGATAAGCCTTGGTGACCTGGTCAAGAACGATCTGACCCACGGGAGCTTCTCCTTCGTCAGGCCCAGCAGCGAAGCCGTCGCCCGGCTGCTGGCACTCGTCGCGCCGAATGTTGCAAGGTATACCTCAGCAGGAGGATGCCACACAGGCAGTCCCATTTCGACAATAACGGCATCTGACCTCGAAGCGAGCACTGTGCAAACGATCTTTTGCGCTGCCGGGTAACGATGGGCGTCCCGGACGACGACGATCAGTGATCGCCCGGTCGCTGACTCGAGCACGGCCCTGACCTCGGCGGCCGTCGCCGCCTCTGCCTCGGCCGATGCGGCAGCCGAGCTCGCGGTCGTGGCGATCCGGTGCACGCTGGCTGCGGGCACCCAGCTACCCAGGCCCCAGGGGACCGTGCCGACGGCGATGTTGGACGGCGGCACGAGCTCGAGCAGGAGCGGTTCAGTCATCGGCGGCGGCGTGCCGACCAGCCGGATTGCTCGCTGCGCGGCGACCAGCCCGATATGAGCGGGCGCGGACCCACCGGGAGCGCCGGACCCAGCCCCAGCGTCACCCCCAGCGTCAGGGTCAGCCGAACGCCGACGCGCGTTCGCCTCGCGGGTGGCGGCGGCCCAGGCTCTTAGATCAGCCACGCGGGCGGCCGACTCTTCGAGCCGGGTGACCGGCAGCTGCCCCGATCTGACCGCCTCGACCAGCGCATCCCTGACTGAGACGTACGTTGCCTCGTCCTGATCACGGCCAAAGCACAGCAGGTCGGTGCCAGCCGCCACCGCCAGCACGGCCGCCTGCGCGATCCCGTAGGGACCGCTGACCGCCTTCATCTCGAGCGCATCGGAGACGATGACCCCGGTGAATCCAAGCTCGCCGCGCAGCAGCCCCGTGAGCGCGGCGGCCGACAACGACGCTGGCATGTCCCCGGTCAGCCCCGGAACGCGCAGGTGACCAGGCATCACAGCCCGGACGCCGGCCTTGATGGCCGCGACGAACGGCGGCAGGTCGCGGCGGGTGACCTCGTCCATCGACCCGTCGACGGCGGCGATCACGTGGTGGCTGTCGTTGCTCGTGCTGCCGTGACCAGGGAAGTGCTTCGCGCACGCCGAGACCCCGGCGGCCTGCAGTCCGGCCACGGCTGCCGCCGCGTGCCTGGCCACGACGTCCGTGTCAGCCCCGAACGACCTGGTGCCGATGACAGGGTTGTCGGCGGCGGTGTTGACGTCCACGGACGGCGCGAGGTTCAGGTTGACGCCGAGTTTGGCCAGGTCGTCGCCGAGTGCCCGGTAGACGGCCTCGGTCAGGGCGGGATCGTCGACCGCGCCCAGGGCCGCGTTGCCCGGATAGGGCGAGCCGGTCAGGTGCGCGATCCGCGTGACGTCGCCGCCCTCTTCGTCGATCGCGATCAGCGGCTCCTGCGCGGCCGCCCGCAGCGAGGCGATCAGCGCCGCCAGCTGCGCCTGGCCCTCGATGTTCGGGCCGAAGACCGTGACCCCGGTCAGGCCCTCGCGCAGCGCGGTCAGCACCCAGCGCGGCGCGGCGAACCCGGGGAACGGCGGGATCAGCAGGGCGTCGGCCAGCCGGGCCAGCGAGGCGTCGGTGACGGAGTAGGTAGTCACCCCTTCACCGCCCCGGCCACGAGCCCGCCGACCAGCCGGCGCCGGACCACGAGGAAGAAGATCATCACCGGGATCGTGTACAAGGTGGACGCAGCCATGATCGGCCCCCATTGGGCGCCGCCGCGCCCGAAGAAGTAGGTCACATAGATCGGCAAGGTGTAGGTGGAGTGCGCCTGGCCCAGGAACGTCAGCGCGATGATGAACTCGTTGTACGCGGTGATGAACGCGAAGATGCTGGTCGCCACCAGGCCCGGTGCCACCAGCGGAAACAGGATCCGCCAGAACACGGTCGGCGCGGACGCGCCGTCGATCGCCGCGGCCTCCTCCAGGTCGCGCGGCACCGTCGCCACGAAGTTGCGCAGCATCCAGATCGAGATCGGCAGCGCCTGCGCGGCGTAGACCAGGATCAGGCCTCCCAGGTCCTGCGTGAAGCCGAGGTGGGAGAAGTCCAGGAACAGCGCGATGATCAGCGCCTGCCCGGGGATCATCTGCACGATCAGCAGCATGATCAGGAACGAGGCCCGGAACCTGAACCTGAACCGCGCGACCGCGACGGCCGCGAGCAGCGAGAGCAGCGACGCGAGCAGCACGGTCGCGAGCGCGACGCTGATGCTGTTCCTGAAGAACAGGAACACCGAGCCGATGCCCGACGCCTGACCGCCGATGACGTTGGAGAAATTGCCGAACGTCGGATGGCTGGGCAGCAGGTGCGGCGTCTGGCTGTAAATCTCCTGCGACGGCTTGAACGCCGTGCTGATCATCCACAGCACAGGAAACAGCGTGACGAGGGCGACCAGTATGCCGGTGCCATTCAAAGAAAAGGATCTTAGTTTTTTACCGGTACTGACCCGGCGGGCCGAGTACGTCGTCATACCAGTGCCCCCTGCCGTACTGAGGCTCTTACATATCCTACGGTCACGACCAGCAAGATCAGGGTGAAGATCAGTGCCAGCGCCCCGCCAAGGCTGTAACTCGGCGGGAACTGGAATGCTTTGTCGTAGATGTAAAGCGAGAGGTTGAATTCATCGCGGTTGCCGGGGAATCCGGTGATCAGGTACGTCTGCGTGAAGATATTGAAGTCCCAGATCACCGAGAAGAGCAGCAGCACCAGGAAGATCGGCTTCAGCAGCGGATAGGTGATCTTCCTGAACACGTGCACGGGCCCGGCGCCATCGACCCTGGCCGCCTCGTACAGCTCGGCCGGGATCGTCTTGAGCCCGGCGAGCACGGTCACCGCGATGAACGGGAACGCCTGCCAGACCACGAGCAGCAGCAGCACCGTGTAGGCGTGCAGGGCGTCGCTGGTCGTCCAGTTGAAGCCGGACCAGTCGGTGTTGCCGACCAGCCAGTGCGGCATCCGCGACAGCGTCCAGTCGACGAGCCCGCCGTCGGGGTTGAAGAGCCAGTAGAACAGCACGCTCGCCGAGACCGGCGGCACTGACCACGCCAGCAGCGCGGCCGTGCTGACGAACGCCGCCATCTTGCGGCCAAGCCGGTTCAGCAGGACCCCGACCATCGTCCCGACGACCAGCGTCACCGGCACCGCGATGACGGCGAAGATCACCGTGATCCGCAGCGACAGCCAGAACTCGGAGTCCTTGAACGTGGTGACGAAGTTCGCCAGCCCCACCCATTGCAGCGGCTCGGCGCCGGTGACCTGGGGGAGCCCGTAGTTCTGGAACGAGTACAGCACGACCTGGGCCAGCGGCCACAGGAGCACGAGCGCGATCCCGGCCAGCGCCGGGGCGAGCAGCAGGTAGGGCGCCAGCCTGTGCCGCCTGACGAACCCTCCGAGGCCATTCCCCGCAGGGATGCCTGGCCTGACGCGCGCCTGCCGCGCGGGCGGACTGCCAGTCAGCGTCGTCGCCGGCTGCTCGAGGGTATTAGCCATGATCGCCGTCGCCTTCCTGGGTGGACAGGCAGTGAGGCGATGAACGAATGCCCTGCCCCCACCTGTCCGCTTCTGGCTCTGTGTTGCCCGGGGGACGACCCCCGGACCCCCGCTGCCGGCGCTAGCCGGCGGCTACGCGCTCGGGTGTAGCCGCCGGCTGGAGGTCGGCTCGTGCTAGGACTCGCTGCCGGTGTTCAGCACATTCTGTAGTTCGGCGTTGGCCTTGTTCACGGTGGTGGTGAAGTTGGCGCCCTGCATCAGCGCCTTCATCATCGTCGGGATGATCGCGTCGGTGGCGTCAGCCGTCGCCCAGTTCTTGGAGTTGAGCGGGGAGATCTGGGTGTAGCCGGCGGCCTTGGCGAAGCCGGACAGCGTCGGGCTGTTGGCGTAACCGGGGTTCGACAGCGCCGTGGTGAACTCGGGGAAGAAGCCCTGGCTGTTGGCGAACGTGGTGGCGTCGGACGGGCTGTCCATCAGGGTGACGAGGTCCCAGGCCGCTGCCTGGTTCGGGCTCTTGGCCCAGACTCCGAGGTCGGAACCGCCGGCGAAGGCGGGTGCGGGCGTCGGCCCATTCTCACTCGGGATCGGGAACGCGGCCCACTGCGACGCGAACTTCTTGCTCACGGCCGTCAGCTCACCCTCGGCCCACGGGCCGTCGATGTACATGTCCAGCTTGCCCTGAGCGAAGTCCTGGTTGGAGCCGCCGGACGTGGCGCCCGGCGCGCCGAGCTCGGTCTGGCCGATGTACTTAGACGGCGAGACGTGCTGGCTCAGGAAGAGGTCGGCGTAGAACTTGATGCCGGCCTCGGACGCGGGGGTGTTGAGCTGAGCGACCCACTGGCCGCCCTTCTGCACCGCGACCTGACCGCCGGCGCCCCAGATGAAGCTGACGATCGCGTTGGTGTAGTTGCTGGGAGCGCCGAGGCCGTAAGTGCCAGGGAACTTCTTCTGCAGCAGCTTGGCGTCGGCGAGCAGGGCGGCCCAGGTGGTGGGCGCCGAGGTGATGCCCGCCTTGCTGAACTCGTCCTTGCGGTACCAGATGCCGCGAACGCCGCCGAACCACGGCACGGCGAAGTTCGAGCCGCTGACCGTGTCGTTGGCGAGGTTGCCCGGGATGATGGACGAGCCGTTGCTCCAGGACTTGACGTCGGTGGTGATGTTGGCGAGCGCGCCCTGAGCGGCGATGCCCGGCGTGTCGGTATTGCCGAGCTCGGTGATGTCAGGACCGCCCTTGCCGCTGGTCAGCGCGTTGGTCCAGTCGGTGACCCGGTTGCCCCACGGGATCCAGTCCACGACCACCTTGGTGTGCTTGAAGGCGGGGAACTTGGCGTGGAACTGGTTGACTACGCCGTTCATCCAGGTGACCTGGGAGGGAACGGACGAGCCCATGCGCCAGACGACCAGCTTGGCAGGTGCCTTGGTCTGAGGCGATGATGAAGAGGTACTGCTGTTGGAGCCGCCGCACGCCGCGGCGACAGTGGAGAGAGCGACGGCAGCCCCGATCACGGCTGCCGATCTGGTGACCTTCACTGCTCGGTTCTCCTTCCAGGCCCTGTGGCTAGGGTGGCCTTGCGGCCGGTGGTGTGGCCGCTTTGAGGTCTGGTGCAGAAACTAACAGGAAACTTTCCTATAAGATAGAGCCTGTTGCGAGATTGAGATGAATTTGCCCGCCTGAGCGGGCGGCGGGACGGCCCGTGGCGAAGGTGCGGCAACTACTCTGTGCCTGGCCCTTCTGTGGCTGGCCTTGACGGGTGGAGGGGCACTATGGAGCGACGGCCAGGGACACCGAGCCTCCTGCGCGAACTGAATGACCGAGCGGCCCTGGAGTTGCTGCTTACCCACGGACCATTGACCAGAGGGCAGCTTGGGGAGCTGACCGGCCTGTCCAAGGTGACGGCGTCTCAGCTGCTCGCCCGGCTCGAGGAGCGCGGCCTCGTCGAGGTCGCCGGCGAGCTGGCTGGGGGCCGGGGACCCAACGCCGCCCTCTACGCGGTCGTGCCGTCCACCGCCTACGTGGCTGGCCTGCACGTCGAGCGAGACGAGGTCGGTGCCGGGGTCGCCGACGTGACCGGCGAGATCGTCAGCCGGGTCTCGGTCGACCCGAACGGCGCCGGTGACCCGGTGGAGCTGGTGCGCGGGGCGGTCGCGACTGCCTGCGGGGCGGCTGGCATCTCCCCGGACGCACTGCGGGCGTTCGTCATCGGGACCCCTGGCGTGCTCGACCCCCGCACTGGTGACCTGCGGCTCGCGGTCAACCTGCCGACCTGGCACGAGGGCGTGCACGAGGCGCTGAACGCCGACCTCGGCCGGCCGGTGACGATCGAGAACGACGTGAACCTCGCGGCGATGGCCGAGCAGGCCGTCGGTGCGGCGGCCGGGGTGGACGACTTCGTGCTCGTCTGGATCGGGGTCGGCCTGGGCCTCGCGACCGTGCTCGGCGGACGGCTGCACCGGGGCGTGGGCGGGGCGGCCGGCGAGATCGGCTATCTGCCGGTGCCCGGGGCCAGGATGCCGACGGACCTCGATCACCCGGCGACGGGAGCGTTCCAATCGCTGGTCGGTGCGCAGGCCCTGGTGCCGCTGGCCGCCGACTTCGGGTTCGCCGCGTCGACGGCGGCGGGTGCGGTCGAGGCCGCGGTCGCGGCGGCTGGGACTGGTGACCAGCGGGGAGAGGAATTCCTCGCCGAACTGGCTGGCCGGGTGGCGACTGGAGTCGCCGCGATCTCGGTGGTGCTCGACCCGGGGCTGGTCGTGCTCGGCGGCGAGGTCGGCCTGGCCGGCGGAGCGGCGCTCGCCGATCGGGTGGGCCTGGAAGTGGGGCGGATCTGCCCGGCGCGGCCGAAGGTCGTGCCGACCGGCGTCAACGGCGGTCCGGTGCTGCGCGGCGCGATCCTTGCCGCCGTCGACCGGGCCCGCGCCGAGCTGCTGGCTTCCGTGGCGAGCTTATCTCCGGTGGCCTAGCCGGCCTCCTGGCTGGCGCGGCCGCTAGCTGGCCGACCACTTGGTGCTGTTCCAGTGCAGGATCTGGTTCTGGTCCGATCCGGGGGAGATCCTCGTGGTGCCGACGGCCCAGCAGTCCTTGGCGACGACGCAGCGCACGCTGCTCAGCCTGACCGAGTCGCCTGAGCTGGACGCGCCGGCGGCTGGCGTGTTCACCGTTACCCACTTGGTGCCCTTCCAGTGCAGCGCTTCGCCGAGCACGGGCTTGGCCTGCGCCGCGCTCCCGAAGTAGCCGACCGCCCAGCAATTGGCCGCCGACGAGCAGGTCACGCCGGTCAGGAAGTTGACCGCGTCGGTGCCGGTGCCGTCCGGGTTGGGGGTCTTGACCAGCTTCCAGCTCGTGCCGTTCCAGTGCAGCGCCTGGTTGAGCTGGAATCCGTCGACGCCGAGCCCGCCGTAGGCGCCGACCGCCCAGCAGTCCTTGGCCGACGTGCACGACAAGCCGTTGAGCGTGTTGTAGTCGCCCCTCAGGACCGGCCCCTGGCTCGGGACGGCGGCGTCTGACCACTTCTGGCCGTTCCAGTGCAGGGCCTCGTTCAGGAAGATCGAGGCCGTCTGCGATCCGGTGGTGCCGATAGCCCAGCAGTCTCTCGGCGAGGGACACCGGACGGCATCGAGTTCGCTCTCGGTGCCGTTGCTGGTGCCGCTCGGGTTGGGCGTCTTGACGTGCGACCACTGCCTGCCGTTCCAGTGCAGGGTCAGGTTCAGGATCACGTCGGAGACATTGCTCTTGTGGCCATACTGCCCGGCGGCCCAGCAACTGCTCGCCGACGTGCACGCGACGTCGTTCAGCTCGCTGAAGTCGCCTTCGGCCAGGCCGCTCGGGTTGGGCGTCTTGACCTGCGACCACTGCCTGCCGTTCCAGTGCAGCGCCTCCGTGGCCTCGGCAAGCCCCTTCGCGAAGGTCCCGACGGCCCAGCAATTCTGCGGCGAGGTGCAGCGTACTGATGCGAGCTGGCTGCTGTGGCCGCTCTTGGTGCCGCCTGGGCTGGGTGCCGTGACCCGGCTCCAGTGCTTGCCGGTCCAGTGCAGGATCTGATTCAGGACGGCGCCGGCCTGGCTGTCGGCGAACCCGACCGACCAGCAGTTCGTCGCCGAGGTGCAGTAGACCCCGGCCAGTCCCCGCGCCGGCGTCACGGCCAGCTCCGGCGCGCTCGCGGTGCTTTCGGCGCTCGCGGCGGTTGCGCTGAGCACGGCAATCGGCACGCCGAACAGTGCCCCGACGGTCACCGCCACTGTCTCGATCGGCTTACGGCGCGACAATGCCGTCGTCTTCCTCGCCAACGCGCCCACCTTCTCCGGCCTGGCTGTCCTGCACACCCTTTCTCAACCGACAATAAGAGCGACATGGGCGTGACGGGGCAATTCGGGACTAGTCGCCGGCGATGGCGGTGGCGCCGGCGCTCGCGAACAGCAGTATGGCCGTACTTACTGCTGTTGGAGCCTGGGCTTCGACGACACCATGGTCCTACTTACTGTCGTGCTGACAGCAGTAGGTAGGACCATGGTGCTGTTCGGCGGCGGCCAGGAACAGCAGTAAGTGGGGTCGTACTGTCGTCGGCCCGGCCCGGCCCGGCGCGGCCCGGCCCGTGGCGGCCCGGCCCATGGCGGAGGGCGAGGTTACACTCGGCCGTGCTGGGCTAGCCCTAGAGGCCGAGCTGTACTGACCAGCGGCGCACGCACTCGGCGAAGAAGGCGTCACGGTCTCCCGGGTTTTCCCCGACGACGTTGTGGAACTGCCCGAACAGCTCGAAGGAGATCACGCCGAAGAGGGCCGCCCACACCATGAGCCCGTCCTGGATGGTGCTGTCGGTCACGCCGTCAGGGAGCACGGCCCTGACGGGTTCGAGCGCCGCGTGCAGTGCCCGCTCCGACGACGCGGGCACAGGCCGGGCGACCGTGCCGTGGCCTTTGGCGCTCGCCTCGATCAGGAGCTGCACGAGCAGCAGCGACGCCCGGCTGGCCGGGCCTGCGGTGTCGATCGGGGCGACGTAGCCAGGCACGGGGGAGCCGTAGATCAGTGCGTACTCGTTCGGGTTGGCCATAGCCCAGTCCCGCACGGCGCCGCAGATCGCGGCCCAGCGGGCGGCGAGGTCGGCCCGGTCGGCCACCGCCTCGCTGGTCTCGGCGGCCGTGCCGAGCGAGTCGTAAGCGTCGATGATGAGCCTGGTGAGGAGCTCGTCCCGGCTGGCGACGTAGCGGTAAATCGCGGAGGACACCATGCCGAGGTCGCGTGCGATAGCGCGCAGGCTGAGCCCGGCCGCACCGTCGCTCGCCAGGTGGCGCCGGCCCGCGTCGAGTATCTCCTTGGTGATCTCCGCCCGGGCACGCTCCCGCGCGGTCCTGGGTACGGACGCTGGTCGTTCGGTCGTCGCCATAGTGGAATCGTGCCACGAAACAAGAGCGACGGCAACAAATCAGAGCACTGCTCTTGACGCCGGGTCGATGTCGGGCGATGCTGTCTCTTGAAGAGAGCGATGCTCTCGAAAAAGAGCGGTGAACCCGGGAAGGGTGACGGAGATGAACGAGCAGGAGAGCGCGGGTCAAGTCGCAGCGAGCGCGGACCGGCCGGCGGGCGAGGGTGGCTTCCAGGTGGCGGCGGGCGGGGGCGGCTTCCAGGTGGCTGAGGGCGGGGGTGGCTTCCAGATAGCGGCGGGCGGGGGGCTTCCAGGTTGTGGTCGGCGCTGGGCCGATCGGGTCGGGGATCGCGCGGCTGATTGCGGCGCAGGGTCACCGGGTCAAGATCGTCACCAGGTCAGGCTCTGGTCCCGAGCATCCGCACATCGAACGCGTCGCCGCGGACGCGAGCGACCTAGCCGGCCTGGCCGAGATCACCAGGGGGGCGGCGGCGCTGTACAACTGCGCTAACCCGCCGTACCACCGCTGGCCCGAACTGTGGCCGCCGATCGCCAGGTCCCTGCTCCACTCGGCCGAGGTCAACGGGCCTGTGCTGGTCACGATCTCGAACCTCTACGGCTACGGCCCAGCCGCCGCCTCGACTAGCCACGACGGCCACGACGGGTACGACGGCCACGACGGGTACGACGAAGACCACCCCATGACCGAGCACACCCCTCTAGCCGCGACGGGCGAGAAGGGCAAGGTCAGGGCGCAGATGTGGCGCGACGCGCTCGCGGCGCACGAGGCCGGGCGGATCAGGGCCACCGAGATCCGGGCCTCGGATTACGTAGGTCAGGGCGCCAACGCGGTCCTGGGTGACCGGGTCGTGCCCAGGCTGCGGCGCGGCCAGGCCGTCACCCTGCTCGGCCGTGCGGACCGGCCGCACACCTGGTCCTACACCGGCGACGTGGCCGCGCTGGCGGTCGTGGCCGGCGCCGACGAGCGGGCCTGGGGCCGGGTCTGGCATGCGCCGTCCAACCCGCCCCGCACCCAGCGGCAGGTCGTCGACGACCTCGCCCGTCTCGCGGGCGTCCAGCCGGTGCCCGTGCGCATGGTGCCGAAGGCGATGCTGTGGGGGATCGGGGTGTTCTCGCCGCTGATGCGTGCGCTTCGCGAGACTCAGTACCAGTTCAGCGAGGACTTCGTGATGGATTCCCACGCGGCACAGCGCGAATTCGGACTTGAGCCGACGGGATGGGATGACGTTCTCACTGAGGTTCTTAGATCTTTCTGACCGGCTGGCGATGGCAGCCTCTACCTCAGGAAACCCGAGGCGGCGGCGTCGGCGGCCAGGATCTGTGGTCGTCGGCGACCGGACTCATGAGGCCGACGCCGTTGCCGTCGGGGTCCAGGACGATCGCGTACCGCGCGCCCCAGAACGCATCCCACGGCGGCTGCGAGCCCTCGTAGCCGGCGTCGACCAGGCTGGCATAGCGGTCGTCGACGGCCTGCCTGGTCGGGAGCGAGAAGCCGATCACCGTGCTGCCGCCGGTCCGGCCGTCGTAGCTGGAGTTCCACGACGGCACGAAGTCGGTGGTGTCGAGCTCGAGCAGGAAGCCGTTCGCCAGGTGCAGCGCGGCGTGCCGGGAATCGGGTGTCACCTCGGCCGGCAACCCGAGTTGCCGGTAGAACTCGACCGAAGCGGCCAGATCGCTGACGGCCAGGTTGAGCTGGCTGAGAATCGGCTGAGGTTCCGCTTCGGCTGACACGAGAGCGAGCATAGCCGTCCTCGTCAGCCTCGCCGGGCTCCGGCGGCCCCGGTCGCCAGCGGCACGACAGCACGACGATCAGTGGCCACACGGCCTGGAATTCGCCGAGTGCCCGCTCGGCGAGGCCAAGCTGACCGAGTCCGGCGACGAGTTCGACCCCGAACCAGGCGAACAGGGCGGCGGTGACGAGGGAGGCCCGCACGGCGACAGCCGGCCGCAGCGCCCAGGGCACCTTCGCCTCGCCTGGATCGCGCCAGTGCGCCGCCAGCACGGGCCAGACCGTGAGCGCCACCAGCCCGATCCCCGCGAAGAACGCATGCCGCACCGAACTGCCGCCCCCCGCCGGCTCGGGGTTCGCCGCGACGAGCATGCCGCCGATCGCGCCGGAGATCAGCGCTATCCGTCCGGGCCTGGCCGCTGGCCGCAGCGCCAGGCCCGTGACCACGTCGCAGAAGCCGACCACCAGGAACGTCAGCGACATCGCCCACGGGTCGCTGGCGTCCGGTGTGGCGAGCACGCTTACGGTCTGCCTGATCCAGTCGTAGGCCTCTGATCCGCCCGGCTGAAGCGCGGCGGCGCCGGTCCAGCCGAGTACCAGCAGGATCGGCGCGCAGACCGAGGTGACGAGTCCCCACCAGGGCACCTCGCCTCGCCTGCCGTTGTCGCCCTTGGCGCCCATGGCGGGCACTCGGCCCGTAAGACCCCGCTTCCGCCCGTCATCGTCTGGTCAGGCCTGCGCGGCCGGAATCTGGCCGGTCTTGGCCAGCACCGGAATATCGATACGAGCCCGTATCGGAATGGTATCTGGGTATTTGAGGCCGGTGCCGGTGTTGAGCACGACGACCTCGTCGGCTTCGGACAGCCAGCCCGTCTCGCGCAGCCTGCGGACGGCGGTCATGCAGGCCGCGCCCTCAGGACAGATAAAGCAGCCTTCGAGGCTGGCCGTCTCGCGCTGGTCGGCGAGCAGCGCGTCGTCCTCGACAGCGATCGCCGTCCCGCCGGTAGCGCGGAGCGCATCGAGCACGAGGAAGTCGCCGAGTGCCTTGGGGACGGTGATCCCGAACGCGATGGTCTGGGCGTCGGGCCACAGCTCGCTCTGGATCTCGCCCGCGTCGAAGGCCGTGACGATCGGCGCGCACCCCGTGGCCTGGACGGCAACCAGCCTCGGCAGGTCGCCGCTGACCCAGCCGAGCTGGCGCAGCTCGAGCAGGGCCTTGTAGATGCCGATGATGCCGACCCCGCCGCCCGTCGGGTACACGATGACGTCCGGCATCCGCCAGCCGAGTTGCTCGGCGATCTCCAGGCCCATGGTCTTCTTGCCTTCGAGCCGGTAGGGCTCCTTGAGCGTCGAGGTGTCCTGATAGCCAGGACGGGCCGGGACGGCGGCCCCGATCAGCTTGCCGGCGTCGTTGATCAGCCCGTCGACCAGGTACAGCTCGGCGCCTGCTGCCGCGCACTCGGCCCTGGTGATCTCCGGCGCGCCGACCGGCATGGCGATGAGGCTGGGCAGCCCGGCGCGGGCGGCGTAGACCGCCCAGGCCGCGCCCGCGTTTCCGTTGGTAGGCATGGCGACGCCGGTCACGCCCAGCTCGGTCGCGCGGGAGACCCCGACGGCCGCACCGCGCGCCTTGAAGGTGCCGGTCGGAATCAGGCCCTCGTCCTTCATCAGCAGCCTCGGAACGCCGATCGCCTTGCCGAGCGCGGGCAGGGGCAGCAGCGGCGTCATGCCCTCGCCGAGGGTGACGACGTTCGCCGGGTCCCTGACCGGCAGCAGCTCGTGGTAGCGCCAGAGGTCGGGCGCGCGTCCGGCGATCTCCTCCCGGGTCGTGGTCGCGGCGACGTGGTCGAGGTCGTAGCGGGCGAGCAGCGGGGAGCCGCACTCCTTGCACGTGCCCTGTACCTGATCAGCGTCGTAGCATCGCTGCTCACGCTCGTCGAGGCCCAGTCCTGGCTGGCCGCAGCGCGAGCATTCCAGGTGGGAAAGTGCCGAGTACTGCCTGGCTCCAGGCGTCATGCATCGCTCCTTCGTGATCATCGAGATTGTCGCGCTCATGGCCGTACCCCAGCGGGGTAGTTCGGACCCTTCTGAGGTAATCGCTTGACCAGGCTAGCGGTCGTACTTGAGCCTGGCCTGACGCGGCACCGGGCCGAACTTGCCGGCGTGGAAGTCCGCGAACGCCTGCTGGATCTCGGCCGGGGTGTTCATCACGAACGGGCCGCCTAGCGTCACCCGCTCTCCGATCGGCTCGCCGCTGTAGAGCATCACCCGGGCTTGCTCGTCGCCTTCCGTGGCCTTGATCCGGAGGCGGGAGGTCGCGGCGCTCGCCCTCGGGCCGGTCCTGGCCGGGTCGGACCACGCGATCTGACCGGCCCTGACCAGTCGGTCGGCGATGCTGACGGCGCCCGCGAGCACGTAGCCGAAGGCGCGATGGCCGGCCGGAAGCTCGTAGCTCACCTGCGCACCGGGGTCGAGGCTGAGGATCGCGGCCTGGACCGGCCAGTGGTTGGCGGCAGGCCCGGTCACCCCGCCGACCGTGCCCGAGATCACGTCGATGTCCGCGCCCGAAAGCTGGAGGTGCGGCCTGGTGGCGACGGTGAGGTCCTGGTAGCGGGTCTTGACCAGCTTCGAGCGGGCGGGGAGGTTGAGCCAGAGCTGGAGGGTATGGGCTCGTTCGTTGCGGAACGCCAGTTCCCGGTGGATGATGCCGCGCCCGGCGGTCATCCACTGCACGTCCGACTCGTGCAGCGCCCCGGCGTTGCCGATGTTGTCGCCGTGCTCGAGCACGCCGCCGACGACGGTCGTCACGGTTTCCAGGCCCCGGTGCGGGTGCCAGTCGAAGCCGGGCTCGCTGAACCAGTCCTCGGTCAGCGCGATGAAGGGATCGGTGCGCGCCGGGTTCTCCGGCGCGATCACGAACGCCTTGTCGTCTACCTGGGCGTCGGGCCCGAGTTTCTTCTTGCTGACCACTCGGCTCACGCTGCGCTGGATGCCTGGAAGCCCGTCAGTCATGGCATTCAGGCTACTTCCGGTCGCTGGCCGGGCGAAAGATCGGTCCCCACATCGCCCTTTCCGGGTGAGGCCCGCGCCAGGGTGCCGGGGTAGGCATAGGCACTATGAGCAAATGGACTGTGGCCGCACTGGGCCTGGCCGGCGCGGTGCTAGTCGCCGCTTCCGGGTGCAGCACGTCGAGCACGAGCAGCATGCCGAGCGCTCCGGCCAGCCCGAAGAGCCCGAGCCCGTCCGTCACCTCGGTCGCGCCCGGAGCGGTATCTCCCGGCACGGCGTCCAAGGTCACGTGCAAGCAGATCAGCAAGCTGCGGACCTCGCTGACCAGCCTGACCCAGACCAAGCTCAGCCCGTCGTCGGCCAGCACGCTGACCACGGACGTCAAGAACATCCAGACCGAGCTGACCGCGCTCAAGGGCAAGGCAGGCGGAGCGTTCGCCGGTCAGGCGAACTCGCTGATGGATTCCGTCGACCAGATCAAGAAGGCGTCGGCGAGCCTGAACACCAGCCCGGTGTCGGCCATCAGGCAGCTGACGACGGCCCTGGTCGGCCTGAAGGCCAAGGCCGAGCCCGCCATCAAGGAAATGAACGCCGCCTGCCCCAAGTGATCCCTGCTTACTGCCGTACCCGGGCGATCACCTTGTCGGCGAAGGTCTCCAGGGCGCCGATCTTGTCGGCCAGCGGCTGGGTGTCCGGCGCGACGTCATAGGGCCACCGGAAGCCGACGATCACGTCGGTGACCCCCTGGTCTTCCAGCCGCCGCACCCCGTCCACGCTGAACGCGTCCATCGAGATCACGTGCACCTCGAACGGCCGGTCGGCGGTCCCCTCCTCGCGCCGCAGCTCGGCCAGCCGGGCGAGCAGTCCGGGCAGGTCAGCAGGGTCGCCGCCGCCGTGCATCCAGCCGTCACCGGCTCGCGCCGCCCGCCTCAGCATGGCCTCGCTATGCCCGCCGAACAAGATCGGGATAGGTACTGCAGGCACCGGCGACAGCTTCAAAGACGGAATAGTGAATGACTCGCCGGAGAACTCGAAGTACTCACCGGTAGCAAGGCCCCTGATGATCGCCACTTCCTCGTCGAGACGCCGGCCGCGGCGCTCCCAGGGGACTCCGAGTATGTCGTAATCCTCGCGCCACGGGCTGGTGCCGACGCCGAGCAGCAGCCGGTTCCCGGTCAGCACCGCGACCGACGTCGCCTGCTTGGCGACCAGCACCGGATTGCGGATCGGCAGCTTGAGCACGAACGTGGTGAACCTGAGTCGCTCGGTGACGACGCCGAGCGCCGGAATCAGCGAGAACGGCTCGATGAACGGCTTGCCGTCCAGGAACTCGCGGGTGCCGTCCGGGCTGTAGGGGTACGTGCTCGTGGCGTGCTCGGGATAGCAGATGCTGTCCGGCACGACCATCGAGTCGTAACCAGCCGCCTCGGCGGCCTTGGCTAGCGGCAGGTAGTACGACGGGTCGGTCATCGACTCGGCATAGGAGAATCGCACGGTCCGATCCTGCCAGGCCGGTCGCCCAAAAGGTAGAACAGGTTCTACTTCAGCTCGATCGCCGCCAGGTCCGCGCTGATGTAGGCCGCCATCGCGTTCGGGAGCGTCGCGGCAAGCTCGGGCGCCAGCAGGTCCCCGACGGTGCCGAGCCGGCTCGCGAGGTCGCGCGCCGCTTCTCGCAGGCTGCTCAGCTCCAGCGGGCTCACGGTGACGGCCAGGTCCTCGGGCATCCGGTCGGGCGCGAAGTCGAGGATGCTCGTCACCCCGTACTGCGGATTGGGGATGTCGTAGCTGACGGCCAGCAGCCGCCACAGCTCGGCCCGCGCCTGGTGCAGTCGCTCCAGCGCCTCCCAGGCCGATCCCCGGCGCAGGTACTTTCCGACGTCGGCAAGGCACGCCCAGCCGTTGAACGCCCACTCGCGCACCTGTACGGGGGTGACCGGAGGCTGCTCGAACTCGGTCAGAGCCCGTCCGTCAGCGTCGTAGAGCAAGACGAAGTCCTTGATGCCGCCGAACCCTTCGGCGGCGGTCATGACGACCAGGTCGACCTGGCACCGGTCGGCGTACTGGGCGAAGATCCGCTCGTGGGTGATCGTGAGCCCGGGCAGCTTGTGGTGGTAACTCTCGATCAGGTCCCCGGCTGCGTCGACGGCGCGATGTGCGGCCTGCACCGCCGCGTCGAAGTCGTCGGTCTCGACGCCGAGCCCCGTGTCGAGGTCGGACAGCCGATCGCCGGCCCCACGTCCCACCGAGCAGGCGACCCCGAACCACCGGACCCGCTCGTCTGACTCACACCACCGCAGCAGTCGCAGCATGATCTCCCGCTGGCCGGCGAGCTCATCCGGCTGACTTTCGATCCACTCCCGTCCCCGAGCATTCATGCAGTCATCATGGCGCACCCGGTGCGCGTTCTCGCTCGCCGGGTTCGGGGAATTTGCCCTATTTGGCCCAGCCTAAATGGACGAAATCAATGAAATGTCGAATACGGAGATTAGCGGTGGTGACCGATATAGTTTCCATGCTCGGTCTGCATGCGGGCCATTCGAAGTTACGGGGGTGGCAGATGCTCCGTTTCAGTGGCTGGTCACAAAGCGACGTGCTCGCGCTGGCTGGCATCGTGGTCGCGATTGTCGTCGCGATAATCCCGCCCCTGCGCAACGGGGTCGTCCGCTGGTGGCGTGCGGTCCTGCTGCGGGCAGGCTTTCCCCGGCGCCGCTATGCGCGCTGGTTCGTGCGCCGGTGGGGCTCGTACGAGAACCCGTATCTGGACGACCGCGAGAATCTGGACCTCAGCAACACCTTCGTGCCGCTCTCGTTCCAGGCTGAAGGGGCCGAACTGGAGTCGCTGAGCGTCGCGACGACCGTGCTCGCCGATCGCCGGACGGGCAACCTCGTGATCGAGGGCGTGCCGGGCTCGGGCAAGTCCACCCTGCTCAAGGCTTACGGCGTCGGCCTGAGTCAGGCCGGGTGGCTGCCCGGCCGGCGCAAGCACGCGGTGCCGTTCCTGATCCAGCTGCGCAAGCTCGCCCGCCAGGAGGGCGAGCAGCTGGACATCGCCCGCTATCTCGTCGACGAGGTGCTGGTCTCCGGGGCCGGCATGCACCCCGAACAGGCGCGCCGCTTCCTGCGCTACTCGCTCGGCAGCGACCAGGCGCTGGTGATGCTCGACGGCCTTGACGAGCTGACGTCGGATCGCTACCGCGCCGTCCACGAGTCCGTCTACCAGTTCATCGGCGACCATAGCCCTGACTGCCCGTCGTGTCGGGCCCGGGTGATCGTGACCTGCCGCCGCCAGAACTTCCTGAGCCTGCGCGACGAGTGGATTCCGGCGATCGCCAAGGGAGTGTGCTCACTGGCGCCGCTGCGCGACTCCGACATGTTCGGCTACGTGAGCAAGCTGCGGCCGAAGTTCAAGACCCCGAACAGCCCTGAGAGCTTTTCCCAGGCCGTCAAGGCGTCCGGCACGACCGACCTGCACAGGGTGCCGCTGATCCTCGCGATGTCCGTCGGCCTGTACGCGCGGAAGGATTTCTACGAGATACCGTCCTCGATCGCCAGGCTGTACCAGGCGATGATCGACGAGATGCTCGACCGGCAGCGGTTCAAGCGCGACCCCGGCGGCGGCGTGCTCCGGTTCCAGCTCGCCGACAAGAACAGGTTCCTGCGCGAGTTCGCCCTGGCCTGCGCCGCCGAGCACGGCGGGTTCGACGAATTCGGCAAGACCGACCTGATCGACTTCGCCAGGGCGATCGCCGGTGACCTCAACGCGGTTGCCGACCCCGACGCCTTCGTGGAGGAGATCGTCGTGCGCTCCGGCCTGCTGTCGGACGTGGGGGAGAACGCTCGCTACGTCTTCGCGCACCGCTCGATCCAGGAGTTCCTGGCGGCCGAGAAGCTGCGGCTGTCGGGCGACGCTGAGTTCCTGCTCGACCGGGCGGCCGACGCCGAATGGCGGCAGGTCATCCAGTTCTACTCGGCCGGCCTGGAGCAGGACCAGGCCAACGCGTTCCTGGCGCCGCTGGCCGAACGCAACCCGGCCCTGGCCGGCTACTGCCTGGCCTCGGCCACGCCGTCCGACAACGTCGCCCAGGTCGTCCTGCACCGGCTGCGGCCCGTCGACTACCAGCGCCTGCCTGCCCTCGCCGCCGCCACGCTGTCGCCCCGGCTGTCGGTGCAGCGGATGGCGATCGACGAGCTGCGGGCGGCGCTGCTCAGCCCCGACAGCCCGCTGTACGGGCTCAGCGGAGAGGTCGATGCGCTCCTGCCGCTGCTCGATTCGCTGGCCGGCACGAACGCCGCCGACGTCGCCGCGCTGATGCCCGGCCTCCTGGCGCAGGTGCCCGACGATCCCCGGCTGGTCGCGCCGCTCTGGCGGTGCCTGGCTGCGCCGGGGATCGAGCAAAGCACCGCCGTCCCCGGGCTGGTCAGCCGGCTGCTGGCCCTGGCGGCGACGGCCGACGGGTTCGACGAACTCGCCAGGCAAGACCGTTACAGCTGGCCGTTCCTGACGCCGGACCTGCGACAGCGGGGCTATCCGTTCAGCAGCGGCCTGCCCGCCGACCACAACCTGGTGACCCTGCTCGCGTGGGCCGAGTACCTGGAGGTGGCGCCCGAGCCGCCCAGCCGGTACTTCGAGGCGAAGGCAGCGGGCCAGCTCGGCAACGTCGAAGCCGCCCGCAGGCGCACAGTGACGCTGAACCCGCATCCGCTCGGGGCCACGATGTCGGCCGTCCTGACGATCCTTGCCATCGGCGCGGCGGTGCTCGACCTGGTCACCGATCCCGGCAGCCTGCTCCGACCGTACGGGAAATGGACGCTCGCGCTGATCGGCGGCGTCGCGGTCGCCGGCCTAGGCATCTTCTTCCTGGGGCTGGTCATCGGTGATTTCCTGCCCGGCCGGTGGAAGCCGCTCTTCGCCGAGCTAAGCGAAACGCCGGCCGATGCGCATCTGCTGTCCTACTTCGCGCGGAGACAGGGAAGCCCCGGATCGGGAGCTCGTCGGGATGCTCGCGGCGGCCATCGCGGCACCGCTCGCGATGGCGACTGCGCCGGTACCGCTGCTGGCGAGCACGCCGTGGGCGTACTACACGATCGCCTTGACCGGCGGCTTTCTGCTGTGGGTGCCGACGCTCGGGTTTTTCGCCAAAGGTCGGCGGTACTACCCCTACCGGCCCAATCTGTACATCGACCTGTACGACCTGCCCGAGAGCCGCCACTGGCTGGTGCCGGCGTCCGCTGCAGGCAAGCCAGCCGAGCCGCTCCCGGCCGAACCGCAGACGGCGCGGGCCGTCACCCCCGGGGCCTGACCTGACCTTGCCGGCTGCCTGCCCGATGAAGTAGAACATGTTCTAGTTAGGACAGACCTACGTGCGGCCGGAGGCAGCCAGATGGACCTTGTCGAGCTGGAGGAGATCCGCCAGCTGAAGTACCGCTACCTGCGCTGCGTGGACCTCAAGCTGTGGGACGAGATCGGCGACGTCTTTACGCCGGACGCGACGGCGGACTACGGCACCCCGTCGGCCGGCCGGCCGCTCGACCTTCGCAGCCGGGACGACATCGTCACGTTCCTGCGTGACAGCCTCGGCAACGGCATCATCACGCTGCACGCGGCTGGTCAGCCGGAGATCCAGATCGACGGCGACACCGCGACCGGGACCTGGCGGTTCGAGGACACGGTGATCGCGACCGAGTGGAAGGTCGTGATCGGCGGCGCCGCCTTCTACGAGGACCGCTACCGCAAGTGCGACGACGGCAAGTGGCGGATCTCGCACATCGGCTACGTGCGGATCTACGAATACTCGATGTCGCTGAACGACCTGCCGAGCTGGAAGCTGACCGCGAATCGCTGGGCGAGTTAAGCGGTGTCGGCCGATCAGCCAGGGCTCACGCGAGCCTTTGCCGACGCGGTGGTCGAGGCCGAGCGGATCATCACGACCGCTCCGCACGTGGCGACCGAGCAGGATCTCGCCGAGGGCTATGACTACCTGGCCGGGTCGATCAGGGCGTCGCTGCAGATGGCGTGGGCATATCAGCGCGACTTTCCGTACTTCGTGGCCTCGACCGGGCCTTATACCAAGCTCGGCCTCGACAACCCGGACACGCTCTACTTCCATGCTTACCTGCGAGCCGACGCCGAGTACGTGGTTACAGGCCAGCGGGGGAGCACGGCTGACCTGAGTTTCCAGGTGCTCGGGGGCGACTACTCGCCGGTGCAGGTGCCCGACAGCCTGACCGCGTTCGACGACCGGGAACTCGACATCGCGGCGGACGGCAGCTTCGAGCTGCGGTTCGGCCCGCCGAAGGCAGATGCCGCGCGCAACTACTTCACCCTCGGCGAAGGCTCGGCCATGCTGATCGTGCGGGAGGTGTACTCCGACTGGGCGGCCGAGCGCCGGGGCCTGATCACCATCCGCCGCGCGGGCGGCGAGGGTCAGGCGCCGGTCCCGCCCGACACGAGTGCGCTGGCCAAGCGGTACGGCGTCGCCGGCAAGATCCTGATCTCACGGCTGAAGACGTTCCTTCAGTTCCCCGAGTGGTTCTACCTGCAGCTCCCGGTCAACACGCTGACCGAGCCGCGCTCGACGCCTGGCGGGCTGACGACCCAGTTCTCCTCGGTCGGGCATTTCGATCTGACGCCCGATCAGGCCATGATCATTACCGTCCCGGCCGCCCCCAAGGACGTCGCCCCGTACCAGGGCATCCAGCTCGGGAGCAGGTGGTACATCTCGCTGGACTACCTGAACCACCAGACCAGCCTCACCGCCGACCAGGCCCGCACCGACCCCGACGGCTTCCTGCGGTTCGTGGTCAGCGAGCGCGACCCCGGCGTCGCGAACTGGCTGGAGACCACCGGCCACCAGCGCGGCTACGTCCAGCTCCGCTGGCAGCGGCTCACGCGCGACCTGACCGCTGCCGACGGCCCGGCCGTCGACGTGATCGGTGTCAGCGAGCTTCCTGACCGGCTGCCATTCCACGACCGGTCGACGATCGGCAAGAGCCAGTACACCGAACGCATCGCCGCCCGCCAGTCGGCCGTGGCCCAGCGAATGCTCGGCTGAGGCAATTCAGGCACCCCGCCCACCTGGCCACGAAAACGTGACATTGTGAACGGTTAAGAGCAGGAGAACGGCAATGCTGTTGCAGGACAAGGTTGTCATCGTGTCCGGGATCGGGCCTGGCCTCGGCCGCTCGATCGCGATTCGCAGCGCGCAGCAGGGCGCGGACGTGGTGCTGGCCGCGCGGACCGAGTCCCGGCTCGAGCAGGTCGCCGACGAAGTCAAGGCCCTCGGCCGGCGGGCGCTCGCGGTGCCGACGGACGTCAGCGACGCGGACGCGGCGCAACGGCTGACCCAGGCGACCCTCGACACCTTCGGCCGGGCTGACGCGCTCGTGCACAACGCCCTGGCGATGCCGCCGATCAAAGACCTGGGTGTGGTCGACCTAGAGGCCGTGCGAACTGCGTTCGATACGAATGTTGTCGCGGCCTTGCGGCTGACCAGACTTTTCACTCCGGCGCTGATCGAGTCGCAAGGCTCGGTCACCATGATCAACTCGATGGTCGTGCGGTTCAGCCAGCGCACTATGGGCCCGTACAAGATGACGAAGGCCGCGCTGCTCGCGGTCGCGCAGTCGCTGGCGAGCGAGCTCGGGCCGCAGGGGGTGCGGGTCAACTCCGTGGCGCCCGGGCACATCTGGGGCGACTCGCTGCAGTGGTATTTCGGCTACCTGGCCAAGAAGCGCGGAGTCGACCCGCAGGAGATCTACGACGAGACGGCGGCCAGCACCGACCTGCGCCGGCTGCCGCTCCCTGACGAGATCGCGGACACCGTGGTGTTCTTGTCGTCGCCGTGGGCGCGGTCGATCACGGGTCAGTGCATCGATGTGAACTGCGGTGAGTACCACCATTGACCAGGCTGCCTCGGATGAACCCTGATTTCGCGCCGGCGAGCAAGCTCGAGCCGCCGACCGGGCCTGCGCCGGCTGAGCGGTCGCGGGACCGCGTGGGGACCGTCGGTGACCTGCACGCATCGGCGACGAGGCTGACCGGGCTGACCGATTTCGGCGACGACGAGTACCTCGACGGCCTGACTGTGCTGCTCGCGTCGTACGCGACCGACGAGAAGCTGACCCCGCTCGGCCAGAAGATGAACCGGGTCTTCCTGCGCGACGCGATGGCGGCGCGGCTGCTTAGCGAGGCGGCCTGGCAGAAGTTCCCCGAGCACGCCAGCGTCAGTGTCACCAGGCCGATCTTCATCACCGGCCTGCCCAGGACGGGAACGACCGCGCTGCAGCGGCTGCTGACCGCCGACCCGGCGCACCAGGGGCTCGAACTCTGGCTGACCCAGCTGCCGCAGCCCAGACCGCCTCGGGAGACGTGGGATTCCGACCCCTACTTCGCGGCGATGGCGGCCGGATTCCGGCAGCATCACGTGGACCACCCCGAGTTCATGGGGCTGCATCAGCTCGGCGCCGACCAGGTCGAGGAGTGCTGGCGGCTGCTCAGCCAGTCGATGCGGTCGATCTCGTTCGAGTGCCTGGCCCACCTGCCGACCTATTCGTCGTGGCTGCAGGGCAAGGGCTGGACCGACGCCTACCGCCGGCACCGGAAGAACCTTCAGCTCATCGGGCTCAACGATCCCGGCCGGCGCTGGGTGCTGAAGAACCCGAGCCATCTCTTCGCGATCGGCGAGTTGCTCGCGGTGTATCCCGATGCGCTGGTCATCCACACGCACCGGCCGCCCCGGGTGGCGATCGCGTCCGCGTGCAGCCTGTCGGCTCATGCCACGGCCGGCTGGTCCGAGCGCTTCGTCGGCCAGGTGATCGGCGCGGACCAGCTCGAGCTGTGGGCGCGGGGCCTCGAAGAGTTCCTGGAGGTCAGGGCGCGGCACAACCCCGCCCAGTTCTTCGACGTCTGGTACGACGACTTCGTGGCCGATCCGATCGGGACGGTCGAGCTGGTGTATGAGTATTTCGGGCTGGAGCTGTCGGGCGTGGCCGCCGACGCGATGCGGACGGTCTGGGCGCAGAGCGTGGCAGCAGGCGGTGGCTCGGCCGCCGGGTCGCTGCCCGGTACCCGGTCGCAGCGTCCGCACCGGTACGCGCTCGAAGACTTCGGGCTGAGCGCCGAGCAGGTAGACGAGCGGTTCGCCGGTTACAGCGCCGGTGCTTGCTAACCCAATGCCGTCGCTTGCTAACCCGGCTGGGCGCGCCATTCGTAGTCGAGGATCGCGTAGATCAGCTCGTCGGCCCATTCGTCGTGCTCCCTGAACGACTCGCGCAGGTGCCCTTCGCGGCGCAGGCCGAGGCTTTCGAGCAGCTTGACCGAGGCGACGTTGCGCGGGTCGCAGCGGGCGTGTACCCGGTGCTTGCCGCGCTCTGCGAAGAGGTAGCGCAGGACGAGCCGCACCGCCTCTTTCCCGTAGCCGTGGCCCTGGTGCGCGGTCGCGATCGTGTAGCCGATCTCGGTCAGCCGGGCGTCGTCCGCGTCGGTCCCGACGCCGACGTCACCGATCAGCTCGCCGGTCGAGCGCAACGCAGCCGCGTACTGGTACCAGTCCCCGGGCGTATCGGGATGCTGGGCGAGCAGGTCGCCGATCAGCTTCCTGCCGTCCTGCTCGGGGTAGGGGGCGTCCCAGCTCTGGTAGCGAGCGACAGCCGGATCTGACCGGTAGGCGACGAAGGCCGGCAGGTCGTCCGGCCTGAAGCGGCGCAGCGTGATCCGCTCGCCGGCCAGCTCGGTAAAGCCGACGTCGCCAGCCGGGTCTTGCGTCGTCACCGGCGCCGGGACTCCGGCTCTTCTGATGGCCCGACGTGGTCGTTCAGCCAGTCGGCTAGCGGCTGGCTGACGGTCAGGAACTCGGCGACCTTGTCCTTGGCGGCGGCCGTGCTCAGCCAGGGCTCCACAGGCCATTCGTGCCAGGCGATCAGTCCCTTGTAGCGGAGCAACTCGATGCGGGGATGATCGGCGGCGTAGCCGCGCGGCGCGGTCTTGAGCTGGTCGCGGCCGGTCACGATGTAGCCGTGGCCGGTGATCCCGGCGATGAGCCGCTCAAGCTCGTGGCCGGTCACGTCCGCCGCGACCATCTGCCGGTAGCGGGCGAGCTGATCCGGGGCGAGCAGGTACATGCCGTTGCCCGCCGCGAGCCCGTTCGCGGAGAACTGCACGTACCCGTCGCCGATCCGCGCACCGATCTGCGTCTTGTACGGGGACTTGTCTGCGCTGAACCTGATGTCACGGTTCGGCCGGAAGATCTTCGCGCTATGCAACCCCGGCCCGGCAAACTTGTCGGCCAGCTCGTCGGTGAGGTCCGTCATCGGCCCGAGAACGGCCCGGTCGTAGGTCGCCTTGTTCGCCGTCCAGTACGCCTTGGAGTTGTCCTCTTCCAGGCCGTCGTAGAAGTCGAGCGCTTCAGTCGGCCAGCCGCCGAACGCCATTAGCGACCATCTCCTCGGTGAGTGATCCGGAACCGCTCCGGCCGCCTCGCGCAGGCGGCCGGAGCGAGCCTAGTAGGGCTTGGTGAAGAGCTCTCCTAGGGGATGCCGACTCCTGTCGACAGCTTGGTGACGCTCAGGAATTTCTTGTTCTTGCAGGCCGGGAACGTGAAGCTCAGGATCGGCTGCTTGCCAGTCTGCCCGGGCGGGGTCACCATCAGCCCGGCGCCCGTGGCCTTCTGGCAGCCCGAGATGAAGCCGGCCTGACGATGCCGAGCCGTGCGAACGCGGTCTGGCCGGGCTCCAGGACGATCTGCGTCGTGCTGGTCTTGGCCGTGAGCGCGGGGCCGATGCGCTTGCCGGCCGAGCTGATCGCGAACACTCCCGGAGTTCCGGCGAGGAAGCACGTGTGACTGCCGGTCTTGGCGTTGGTGAACTCGATCGGATAGAAGGTCGTGCCTGCGGCGGCGCCGTCCGGATTGAGGCCGAGCCAGACTTCGATGTTCGAGCCCTTGCACTGGGGGACCACGGTGATCCTCGGGTGCGATGGCTGGTGCGCGGCCGTGACCGGAGCGGCCAGCGCTATGGTCGGCAGCATGACGGCGGCACTGGTGACCGCAGCGGCGACAAACAGGTGACGGCGGCGATTGGCGAGAATCATTGGTCGCTTCCCCTCGAGCGAAGTGCTCCACATCCTCTCAAAGTAAGGCCACGGCCCCGCCCGGGTCATGCACAGTCCCAACTCGAGCGCCACAGGGCGGGTCACGGTCTGGAGACGGCGGCGGAAACTGTGAAGGAGGGTTTTTCGTGGTTGCGCAGGAGGTGTTTCGCGCCGGGGAGAGTTGACCGTAGCCGGCGACGATAATCCTCCCCTATGCGAAATGCCTCCTCCAGGAACCCGGGAACCCTCCGCGATCATGGGTGATCGGCCCGCCGCAGTCAGGGGGCGGGCTGGGCAGTCGCGGGCTGGGCAGTCGCCGGCTGGGCAGGGCGGGCGGTCAGCAGCAGCGCCGCCACGACTCCGGCGGCGGCGAAGAGGGATGCGATGAGGACGAGTGCGTGCCTGAACGGCTCGATCCCGGCGCCGGCTCCGGCCTTGGTCAAGATCGCGACGAGCGCGGCCACTCCGATGACGGTGCCGATCTGCCTGGCCATGTTGAGCACGCCGCTGCCGGTGCCGAACCGCGCGGGCGGCAGTGCGGAACTGCCTGCGCCGAGCAGGGACGGGATGGTCAGGCCGACCCCGGCACCGCCGAGCAGCTGGGCAGGCAGCAGGTGGGTCAGGTAGGCGGGCTGGGCCTGGAGCATGGTGAGCCACAGCAAGATCGCGGCCGCGTTGACTGCGCAGCCGATGGCGGCGACCCGCCCAGGGCCGCCGAGCCTTCTGGCCAGCCTCGGCGCGACCAAGCTTGCGAACGGCAGGACCATCAGCGGGCCAGGGCCAATCGCGAGACCAGCGCGGACGGCCGAGTAGTGCCAGGGGCCAGTGAGGAACTCGACCGAGTTCAGCACGAAGGCGCCGAACGCGCCGTAGTACAGGATCGAGGCGGCGAACGAGCCGCTGAACATCCTCGACTTCAGCAAACCCAGCTCGATCACCGGCGAGTGGTGCGTGCGCGAGCGCGCGATCATGGCGACTCCGCTGAGGACGGCGGCGAGCATCGTGCCGCCGAAAGCGGCCGAGGCCCAGCCCCAGTCGGGTGCCTTGACCAGGCCGAAGGCCAGCAGCCCGACAGCGGCCGCGAGCAGGACGGCGCCGACGACGTCGGGCTTGCCGGTGAGCTTGCTGTCCTTGCTCTCGGGGACCACGCGGGCGGTCAGCGCGAGGGCGACGATGCCGACCGGGATGTTGATCAGGAAGACCCAGCGCCAGCTCAGCTCCACGAGGCTGCCGCCGACGACCGGCCCGAGGGCGGCGCCGAGGGCACCGACGGCCGACCAGGCCCCGATGGCGCCCGGCCTGGCCTGCGCGGGGACAGCCGCCAGGAGCAAGGACAGTGATGCAGGGACCATCAGGCCGGCTCCGCCCGCCTGGATGATGCGGGCGGCGATAAGTTCCCACACACCGGGCGCGATGCCGCACAGCAGCGAGCCGACCGTGAACGCGACCAGGCCGATCGCGAATACCCGGCGACGGCCGACCCGGTCGGCCCAGCGGCCAGCCGGCACCAGGACGGCGGCGAACACGATGGTGTAGCCGTTCAGCACCCACGACAGCGAGCCGAGGCTGGTGCCGGGGAACTCCTTGCCGATGTAGGGGAACGCGAGATTGACGATGAACAAGTCCAGGCTCGACATGAAGACAGCCAGCGCGAGCACGGCGACGACCGCAGCCGTGCGGCGTCCGGGGCGCGCGTTGTCGGCCTGTGCTTGATCGGCCTGTGCTTGATCGCCCCGTGCTTGATCAAGCTGGGCCTGCTCAAGCTGGGCCTGGCGGGGCGGGGTGCCGACCGAGCCTCCGGTAGTCGCCGAGCTGGCTGTGCTCACGTCGCCGTCCTCCAAGTAAGTCTGGAATTTGGACTTACTGTAGCCTGAGGTGACAGTGTCCGTCCAGTTTTCGGACTTACCTGGTATGGTGAGGGGCATGACGTCGGTGACCGCGCAGCCTCGGATGTGCTCGATCGCCCGCACGCTCGAGATCGTCGGCGAGAAGTGGGCGCTGCTGGTGGTGCGCGAGGTTTTCTTCGGCAACCGCAGATTCGACGAGATGGTGCGCAAGATCGGGGCGCCTCGGGACACGCTCGCCGCCCGGCTGCGGGCACTGGTTGCCACCGGCATCCTGGAGCGGCGGCAGTACTCGGCGCACCAGGCGAGGTTCGAATACCACCTGACCCAGGCTGGCCGCGACCTGTACCCGGTAATCCTGACCCTGATGCGCTGGGGCGACGACTACCTGGCGGGCGACACCGACATGCCGCTCACGTTGCAGCACGAGTGCGGCCACCGGCTCGTGCCGCAGGTCGTGTGCGCCGCGTGCGGCGAGCCGGCCGCAGTCGGGACGGCGCGACCGACCCGGCAGCTTGATGAAATGTCCGTGGCTTAACGGTCGTCCAAGTGCCGGTTCGTTTCCTGCCCCTGATGATCGCCCGGATGATCGGCTCCCAGCCGTAGGTCGCAGTGGCGATCCGCCATTGTGGGAGACTGCTCGTCGGATCAGCGTTGGCTGAGAGCGTGCCTTGGGTCGCTCTCGGGAGGCGGCCAGTTGTCGGGAGCGCACATCGGGTAAGGGTTCGCGGGGAGGGAGAGGGCCGGGCATGGGAGGGATCTGGGTATGACGGCGTCTGGTCCGCCTGACGCGGCCGCGCAGCCTGTCACGCCGCAGCCGGTGCTCAGTCCGCTGACGGCGGCGGCGATCTTCCTGGTGCTCACGATTGACCCTGGGGGCGAGCCGGCGGTCTGGGATCTGCTCGACGATCTGAACGGTCTGCAGCGCTCGGTCGGCTTCCGGCTACCTGAGGGCAAGCTGGCCTGCGTCGCCGGGGTCGGGTCGCAGGCCTGGGACAGGCTGTTCTCGGGACCACGACCGGCGGAACTGCATCGCTTCAGGGAAGTGGCCGGAGCCAGGTTCCGGGCGCCGTCGACCCCGGGCGACTTGCTCTTCCATGTCCGGGCTAACCAGCTTGACCTGTGCTTCGAGTTCGTCGCGCAGGTCATGACGCGACTGGCCGGGAACGTGACGGTCCGCGACGAGGTGCACGGCTTCCGGTACTTCGACGAGCGCGACCTGATCGGGTTCGTGGACGGCACCGAAAACCCTACGGGCCTGGCCGCCCAGGCAGCCGCCCTGGTGGGTGACCAGGATCTGGACTTCACCGGCGGCAGCTACGTCACGATCCAGAAGTACCTGCACAATCTCGACGCCTGGAACCAGCTCACGGTCGAAGAGCAAGAGAAGGTCATCGGCCGCAGCAAGCTGTCGGACATCGAGATGCCCGATGACGTCAAGCCGAGCAACTCGCACGTCGCGCTCAACACGATCGTCGACCCCGACGGCACCCAGCGGCAGATCCTCCGTGCCAACATGCCGTTCGGCGCACCCAGCCGGGGCGAGTTCGGCACCTACTACATCGCATACTCGGCGACGCAAGCGGTAACCGAGCAGATGCTCGCGAACATGTTCGTCGGCAAGCCGCCGGGGAACTACGACCGGATCCTGGACTTTTCCACCGCGACGACGGGCTGTCTGTTCTTCGTCCCGTCATCCGACTTCCTCGACAACCTGCCCGACCCCCGAGCAACCCGAGCAACCCGGACAACCCGGACAACCCGCCACGTCCGCAGCACAGGCCCAGCGACGGCTCACTGCGGATCGGCAGCCTGCAAAGGAGCGTTCAGCAATGAACAACCTGCATCGCGAACTCGCCCCCATCTCTTCCGCTGCCTGGGCCAGCATCGAGGACGAGGCGCGACGGACGTTCACCTTGCATCTGGCCGGCCGCCGGGTGGTCGACGTCACCGAGCCGGGCGAAGGAGTGCTGTCCGCAGTGGGCACGGGCCACCTCAGCGACCTCAAGGCACCCGCCGACGGCCTGATCGCCCGGGCGCGCGTCGCCCAGCCCGTGGTGGAGTTCCGGGTGCCGTTCGCGGTCAGCCGGCAGGCGGTCGATGATGTGGCGCGCGGTGCTCAGGACCCCGACTGGCAGCCGGTCAAGGACGCGGCACGGATCATCGCCATGGCCGAGGACCGGGCCGTGTTCGACGGCTACGCCGCTGGGAGCATCGCCGGCATCAAGAAGTCGGCCTCGAACCCGACGCTTACCTTGCCGGCCGACGTCACCGACTACCCCGATGTCGTCAGCTCGGCCCTGGAATCCCTGCGGCTGGCGGGCGTCGGCGGACCTTTCGGGCTGGTGCTGAGCGCAGCCGCCTACACGGCGGTCAGCGAGACGTCGGACCATGGCTATCCGGTGCGCCAGCACCTGGCCAAGGTGGTCGACGGCCCGATTGTCTGGGCACCGGCGATCAAGGGCGCGTTCGTGCTGTCGACCAGGGGCGGCGACTTCGAGCTCTGCCTCGGCCAGGACCTTTCGATCGGCTACCTGTCGCACGACATCGAGACGGTGACGCTGTACTTCGAAGAGGCGTTCACCTTCCTCACCCACACGGCCGAAGCTGTGGTTCCGATCAACCCCTAGAGGAAGCTTGATCAGCCTTAGCCCGATCACGCCATTTCGCGTGTTCGTCCATCCAGCCTTCCCGGAGAGCGATACTCGCGACAAGCTCTGCGATACTCTTGCGAGGATCCATGGTCTGATCGAGTTTCCAGTTACCCTCGCTCCGCTGGGTCCAGATGGTTGCGCTGCCAGCTTGATCTTCGCGCGTCGTCCAATATTTCTCGGCGACGCTAAGCGCTTGCCGTTCCTGATGTAGGATAATATGGCAGCAGATTCGATTGTAAATGTTGATCGCTATCGGAGTGTATCCCAACTGGGCGGCGGCTTCGAGGTCACGCAGGGCTTTCCGAGCATCTTGCGGGATTAGGCAGAATCCGAGGTTATTTCTCGATGCAGCATCGGTCGGGCGGCGAGTCGCGGCAAATTCGAAAAGCGCTGCAGCTTCGGCGCAACGGTCTTTAAGGAGAAGCGATAGCGCATAGCCGGCCATGTCGACCGCTAGCATTGTCTCAGGATCCGGCTGGCTGAATTGCACTCCGAGAACTGCTCGTCGCGCGATCTCTGAGTCGAGGTCTGCCTGCTCCATCTCACGACCAAGCATAAGTTCTACAGTGCAGGGCGGCGGCTCCTGACCAGCCAGCCAGCGGTATTCGAGATGCAGCGACGAGGTCTGCCAATCCTCTTTCCGGGTTGTAGAGAAGCGGTCTACCAGCCAGGCGTACTTGGCGCAGAGATCCAAGCTGACTGTCCCTTGTGAAGCTGCATCTTCAAAATCCCTGGGATCGGGTGCGCTGAGGGTAGCGAGTGCTTCGAGCGGAGCGCGGTCTATCCAGAGAATGACGAGCGGGAGTTGGGACACGATCGCGGCTACGCAGGCGATAACGTGGTCGACCGTTATTTCTTCTTCCGGATAGAAGCGGGCTTCAGGGAGGCTCGATATCCAAGAATCTATATCAAGGCCACGACTACGCGCACTTCGCGATACATCAATGCCAAGGCTTCTCAGAGCAAGCGTTCCAAGAAGCGAGGCCGCTATCTCATTTCGCATACCATAGCGAACCAGTGAATCTGCGTCCAGGCCGCGTCTCGTCAATTCTGTTGTTGCGGCCTGAAACGCCTCAAGCAGGCTGCCGGGATTTTCCGCAACCGCGGCCAGCGGTCCTGGCAGGTCCCCGGTCGCGGGCGACCAAGTCACGATGGCCCGTATCGCGACGACGAGGCTTGCTGTCTCCCAGCGAGCAGGTGATGACGAACTCTCGCACATCAGCTTCTCTCGGGCGTCGAAGAGCTTGCCGTTGGTCACGCCGCCGTCCTTCGGAGTGTGAGACAGGCCCTGACTAGCAGAGCCTCGATGATTCCAGTATGATTATAGGTATGATCTTGGCAACGAGGGTATGATATGAATGATACAATCTTTCAATCATCGGACCTTGCCCACAGGCGTACAGAGTTCCTAGCCGCAGCCCGCCAGGGGCAAGCTCGCCTCAGGGATAAGGACGGAGCGAGCTATGTCATGCTGCCCGAGGGGCGGCTGCAGCTTCTCGAAGAGCTTTCCTTGTGGTCGCAAGCCCTGATGAAGCTGGAGCGTCTGCTGAGACGAGATACGTTGCCGCAGGTCAGCGATCTGGGTGACCTAGCGTGGCTGAGGGCTTTCGACGTGCCGGATCTGCGGGAGTTCGCGGAGGAACTCCAGGAGTCTCTAGTTGCCTCGCACGCTGACCGTGATCTCTCCGTACTTCATGAGTGTGTCCGCGCTTGGAGGGTTACTGCGAGTCAGCTCGAAGACCCTCTGAGGAAGTCTGTACTTCATGGATCGCATCGTCCGGGTGATTTTGTCGAGGTTGACGCGCCAGATGGCAACCTCTAGTGCCTACGATCCGCTGGAACCGGCAAGGCGGCCTGGGGGGAGGCCAAGCCAGGCACCTCAGTATCGCGTTCTGGTGCACAAGCGCTTTCGTGCCCACTATCAGCAGCTAGTCGATCGTGTGGGGGTGCAGCAGGCGAGCCAGTTCTGGGATCATGTCTCGGTCCGGCCTGGGCTTCCGAGCCCGATCGCGAGTACCTGCTACCTCCGGGGCAAAGCGGGTCGGCCTCAGGGCACTGGTTGGTCTAGGACGATTCACTATGAAGTGACCGGTTCTGCGCGAATTGACTATCAGTATCATGATGGTTACTGCACCGAAGCGGGTGGTGACCCGCACCCTGTGGTGGCTATTCTCACCATCAGCTACTCCAGTCACTGAGACCCAGTCATGTTTGCGCTCATGTGTTTCGATGGATGTAGCTAACGAGATGTCGTTAGCGGATGAAGACGTAGACGAGGGCAACTATGGCCGACCATGTCATCGACCGTCTTGTCAGCTCGCTGGCCGCAGGCTTGCTTGGGACCGAAGAGTTTCTCGACGCCGTCCAGCGTCAGGTCGCCGTTCATGCCGCGCTGGGTGGGCAAGCGGCGAGCGATGAGAATCCGCAGGGCTTCTGAGGTAATCAGAGGCCAACGGGCACCGTGCGGTTGCTAAGGCCGCGCTCATCAGGCGGTGAACGTCAGCGGCAGGCACTTCAAAGCTTGCGCGTCGATGGATGGCGGTTGCAGCTCAGCGCCTGCCGTTCTAGCGGGCATCACTATCACTCGCCTCAGCTGAGCTAGTTTGTAACGTCGCGCCCACCTACAAGTAAAGGCAGACTCCTCACTGTGACTTCACCGACTGCGTCCGCCGAGCCAAGTGCAAGCGCAACCGCGCCGTTGGCGTCAATGTCCTCCGACCAGCGGCCGCCGGTCAAGATCCCTGCCGCCGTCCCGGTGCACCGCAGGATCGCGGACGAGCTGAGCGTCAGGGACAACCAGGTCATCGCCGCGATCGAGTTGCTCGACGGCGGCGCCACGGTCCCGTTCGTCGCCAGGTACCGCAAAGAGGCCACCGGCGCCCTGGACGACGCCCAGCTTCGCACCCTGGACGAGCGCCTGACCTACCTGCGGGAGCTTGAGGAACGCCGGTCGGCGATCCTGGAGTCGATCAATGCCCAGGGCAAGCTCGACGACGCGCTCGCCGCGCAGATCATGGCCGCCGAGACCAAGGCCCGGCTGGAAGACATCTACCTCCCGTACAAGCCGAAGCGGCGCACTAGGGCCCAGATCGCCCGCGAGGCTGGTCTCGAGCCGCTGGCCGACCAGCTGCTCACCGATCCGGAGCAGAACCCGCTCGCGCTCGCCGCCGGCTTCGCCGACCCGGACAAGGGCGTCGCCGATGCAGCCGCAGCGCTCGACGGCGCTCAGGCGATCCTGGTCGAGCGGTTCTCAGAGGACGCGGACCTGATCGGCGTCCTGCGGGAACGCAGCTGGGGCAGGGGCAAGCTGATAGCCCAGGTCAAGCCAGGCAAGGAAACCGAAGGCGCGAAGTTCGCCGACTACTTCGAGTTCGACGAGCCCTACACCAAGCTGCCCTCACACCGGATCCTCGCGATGTTCCGAGGCGAGAAGGAAGACATTCTCGACCTCACGATGGACTCTGGGGACGGTGAGGTGCCGGGCAGCGGCTTCACTGAGGCCGAGTCGCTCATCGCCGATAACTTCGGCGTCGCCGACCAGGGCCGCCCGGCCGACCGGTGGCTCAGCGACACGGTCAGGCTGGCGTGGCGGGCGAGGATCAGCGTGCACGTCGGCGCCGACCTGCGGATGCGGCTCTGGCAGGCCGCCGAGGACGAAGCAGTCAAAATCTTCGCGGCGAACCTCCGTGACCTCCTGCTCGCCGCCCCCGCCGGCGCCCGCACGACGATGGGCCTAGACCCGGGTTTCCGCACCGGCGTCAAGGTCACGGTGATCGACCGGACGGGCAAGCCGCTCGCCACCAAGGCCATCTACCCGCACGAGCCCCAGCGCCGCTGGGACGAGTCGCTCGCGACCCTGGCCCAGCTCGCCGCCGCTCACAAGGTCGATCTCATCGCGATCGGCAACGGCACGGCCTCGCGCGAGACCGACAAGCTGGCCGCTGACCTGATCAAGTCGCGCCCGGACCTCAAGCTGACGAAGGTCATGGTCTCCGAGGCCGGGGCCTCGGTCTACTCGGCGTCCGCCTACGCGTCGGCGGAACTGCCCGGCATGGACGTCTCGCTGCGCGGCGCGGTCTCCATCGCCCGGCGGCTTCAGGACCCGCTCGCTGAGCTGGTCAAGATCGACCCGAAGTCCATCGGCGTCGGCCAGTACCAGCACGACCTCGCCCAGGGCAAGCTCTCCAGGTCGCTCGACGCCGTAGTCGAAGACTGCGTGAACGCGGTCGGTGTCGACGTCAACACCGCGTCGGCCCCGCTGCTCTCCCGGGTCTCCGGCATCAGCGAGACCCTCGCCACAGCCATAGTCGCCCACCGGGACGAACGCGGTGCCTTCCCCACTCGCCAGGCCCTCAAGGGGGTGCCGAGGCTCGGCCCGAAGGCGTTCGAGCAATGCGCGGGCTTCCTGCGGATCACCGGCGGCGACGACCCGCTCGACTCCTCGGCCGTGCACCCCGAGGCGTATCCGGTCGTGCGCCGCATCATCAAGGCGGCGGGCACCGGCGTCCGCGAGCTGATCGGCAACACCGCGACGCTGCGCTCGCTGAAGCCGGCCGATTTCACCGACGAGAAGTTCGGCGTGCCGACCGTGTCCGACATCCTGCGCGAGCTCGAGAAGCCAGGCCGTGACCCGCGGCCGGCGTTCACCACGGCGACCTTCGCCGAGGGGGTCGAATCTCTCGATGACCTGACGCCGGGCATGACGCTGGAGGGCGTGGTGACGAATGTGGCCGCGTTCGGCGCGTTCGTCGATATCGGGGTGCATCAAGACGGCCTGGTCCACGTCTCGGCGATGTCCCGGAGCTTCGTCAGCGACCCGCGTGAGGTCGCCAAGCCTGGGGACATCGTCAAGGTCAAGGTGCTCTCCGTCGACATCCCGCGCAAGCGGATCTCGCTGACGATGCGCCTGGACGACCCGGTCGACGGCGCAGCCCGCCCGTCGGCAGCCGCCGACCGAGGCCAGCGTGGCAGCCAAGGCCAGCGTGGCGACCGCCCAGCCGGGCGAAAAGGCCCAGAAGGTGGAACGGCAAGCCCCCGGCCAGCCGCCAGCCGCCAGCCGGAACCAACCGGGGCGATGGCCGCAGCCCTGCGCCGGGCCGGCCTGGCAGGCCCCGCAGGCCCGGCCGGTCAAGACCGAGCCCCGCGCAAAAAGTAGCCCGAGCCGGTGTCAGTCGCAGCGCCCCGGCCGTCCCCAGCGCAACTGCAGGCCCCGCCCGCCCCGCTGACCCCGCCCCCGCCCGCGAGGTTGATCCATCCTGGCCCGTCGTTGTGAGTTTGCTGGTGCTGGGGCGCGGTGGTTGTGAGCTTGCTGGGGGTGGTCGGGCTGTGGAGATCGACCGAGCGGCGGTTACAGGTGGAGGCCCTTGGAGTGGCCGGCGAAGGCTAGGGCTAGGGCGGTCAGTGCGACTACCGTCACGCTGACCGCTACTGTGAGCACTCGCCTGGGCGCTTCGCCGGCTGGGCCCCGGGTTCGCGGCATCCGGCCGATCGACCAGATCACCGCGCTCAAGATAAGCACGGGAACGCCGATCACCGGCCTGAACTTCAAGATCGCGACGCCAATCGCGGCGAACGAGATCGAGCTCCGGGTCCAGGCGAGCCCGGTCCGCGCCCTGGCCAGCCCCGGATCGGCGTCCTCGATGTCGTCGGCCACCCCCGGCCGGCGCCTGGTCGGCTGCCGGTCTGGCGGCAGACTGCTGCCGGTCAATGGCCTGAGGCTTTGGAGTACAGGTCGACGGCGGCAGCGATGAGCGCGACGACGCCGATCGTGACGGCCAGGATGCGGGGGAGCTGGGTGTGCGGCATGGGCATGCCCGAGCGGATCGCGCGCTGGTTGTGGCGCCACTCGAGGTAACTCATGGCCGACAGAACCGCGCCAAGCAGGATCAGCGGGGTCGCGATGACCGACCGGCCCCACGGCACATGGGGGAACGGCGGCAGCAGCTGAGCCACAGCCAGTCCCGCCGCGACGAGCGCGAGCGCGGTCCGGCTCCAGGCCAGGAACGTCCGCTCGTTGGCAAGCGTGAACCGCACATCGGGCTCGGTCCCCATTGTATGGGTCCCCGATGCCTCGTCCTCGCCTTGGTCAGAGCTAGACGTCGTCGGCTCCTTGCGTTGTGACCTGCACAGACCCGCGTTCACGTCCGCGATGACGTCATCTTCTCGCAGACCGCAGCGCCGGCAGCGCGCGGGCTGCCAGCCAGCCCCAGCGCTCGATCATGCGATGCGGCGCCTGTCGACGTCGGCCGATCGGGCCACTCTGCCTCGGCGTTCGCCTTCTCCATCGCCGTGAGCAGCAATAACCCCTGGCTGGCGATCGCGATCCAGTTCCTGGCCGGGCGGCGTCGCCTACTCACGGGTGCACACCGGCGTGCACACCCGGCTGACCCCGTGGCCGGGCCTCTGATCGGTGCCGGGACAGGCCAGGTCGTCGGCAGCATCCTCAACCGAGTCCTCGCTCGCCGCCATCCCCAGCCCGACTAGCCGCAGCAGCCCCGGCCAACCGCAGCGGCCCGGCAACCCCCGACCGGCAACAGCAGCAAAGCGGGCCACGCCCCGGTGATCGAGCCGAGCTCAACAGCACCATGGTCCTACTTACTGCTGTCAGCACGACAGTAAGTAGGACCATGGTGTCGTCGCAACAGTCCCTCCAACGACAGCAAGTAGGCACATGCTGCTGTAGCGAGGCCGCTGCGCGCCCAAAGCGCCGCCTCAGCGGGGGCGCGGCGGTTCGACGGGTGGCGGCGGCGCGGGGTGGGGGCTCAGCGGCGACTCGCGAGGCAGCGCCTCAGCGGGGCAGCGGCTCAGCGGGGCAGCGGCTCAGCGGGGCAGCGGCTCAGCGGGGCAGCGGCTCAGCGGCCAGGCGGGGTCGTGGTTGAGCGGCGAGGCGGGGTGGTGGGTCAGCGGGGTGGTGGATTGGCTGGGTGGTGGGTTAGCGGGGTGGTGGCTTGGCGGGGTGGTGGGTGGGGTTGGCGGGTGGGGTTAGGGGGGGTCGGGTGAGGTGTATCGTTGCTCGGCCGCATGTACCTCGGGCAGGCCGATGAAGTCCACGAACTCGGCGAAGGACGGGAGGCCGGGCAGGGCGGCGGCGGGCGTTCCGGCCACTGCGATCTCACGCAGGATCGCCCGCATCGCGCTGGTCGCGGCGAGCAGCGTGCCGATCGGGAAGATGACGATGCGGTAGCCGAGTTCCTTGAGGCGGTCCAGGCCGATCGGCGGGGTCTTGCCGCCCTCGGCCCAGTTGAAGAGCAGCGGCACGTCGGGGAAGGCCCGCGCGACCGTCTCGGCTTCGGCGTCGGTCCGCACTGCCTCGACGAAGAGCACGTCGGCGCCCGCCTCCCGGTACAGCCGGGCTCGTTCGATCGCGCGGTCGAGACCCTCGACCGCCACCGCGTCGGTCCTCGCGATGATCACGAAGTTCTCGCTGACCCGGGCGTCGACTGCGGCGCGGATCTTCTGCACCATCTCGTCGGCGCTGATCACGAGCTTGCCGTCCAGATGACCGCACTTCTTTGGCGCGACCTGGTCCTCGAGGTGGAGGCCGGCGACGCCAGCCGCCTCGTAGGCACCGACGGTCCTGATCACGCTGACCGGGTTGCCGTAGCCGGTGTCGGCGTCGGCGATCACCGGGATGTCGACACAGGCCGCGATCCTGGCCGCGTTGTCCGCCATCTCGGTCATCGTGACCAGCCCGACGTCGGGCAGGCCTAGCAGGGCGGCGGCGGTGCCGAACCCGGTCATGTAGACGGCGTCGAACCCTGCTTCTTCAACGCACCGCGCCGCCAGCGGGTCGAACGCGCCGGGAGCGACGATCGTCTCACCCGAGCCGAGCAGCTCACGCAATCGAGCCGCGCCTCCGGCGCTCCTGGTCAGCCTCGCCGTCACCTGCCACCTCCTGAGCTGGGCACTCCCGATTGCCTGCAGACGCCAGGCGAGCCGGGCCGTAATCTAGTCCACTATGGGCGATCTGCACTACCTGCCGGCCAGGCAGGCCCTCGCGATGTTCGCCAGCAAGGAGCTTTCCCCGGTCGAGCTGATGGAGGCGGTGATCCGCCGGGCCGAGGCGGTCGAGCCGGTCATCAACGCCTTCGCCGAGACGTTCTACGACGAGGCCCTGGTGGCGGCCAGGGAAGCCGAGGCCCGCTACGCGGGACGAGGCGAGGAGCCACGGCCACTCGAAGGACTGCCGGTCGCGGTCAAGGAGCAGGCCGAGATCGCCGGCCACCACCACACGCTCGGCTCGGTCCCGCTCCGCGAGGTCATCGCGAAACGCACCGAGCCCTTCGCCCAGCGGATCATCGACGCCGGCGGCATCGTGCACGCCAGGACCACGACGCCGGAGTTCTGTGCCGCGCCGGTGACCTGGTCCAGGCTGTGGGGCGTCAGCCGCAACCCGTGGAATCCGCAGTACTCGCCTGGCGGGTCGAGCGGCGGGTCGGCGGCCGCGCTGGCGGCGGGCTCGACGCCGCTGGCCACCGGCTCGGACATCGGCGGCTCGATCAGGATCCCGGCGGCCTTCTGCGGGGTCGCGGGCTTCAAGCCGCCTTACGGGCGAGTGCCGGCGTTGCCGCCGTTCAGCCTGGACCACTACGCCCATATCGGGCCGCTCGCCCGCACGGTTGGTGACTGCGCGCTGCTGCAGAACGTCATCGCCGGGCCGCACCCCGGCGACGTCGCCTCGATCCGCCCGAAACTGGAGATCCCCGAGCCCTTGCCGCCGCACCTGAGCGACATCTCGGGGCTGCGCATCGCCCTGGCTCCCGACCTCGGCTGCTACCGCGTCGACTCAGACGTCGCGGCCGGCGCGCTCGCCGCCGCCGACCGGCTTCGGGACGCCGGCGCGGTCGTGGAGGAAGTCAGCCTGCCGTGGCAGCTGCGCTCCATCGACCGGGCCACCCGGGTCCACTTCGGCCTGGTCTTCGGGCCGTCGGTCAAGAAGATCAACCGCAAGCACGGACCTGAGCTGACCAAGTACGCCCGCGGGCTGGCCAAGGACGCGGGGCGGATCAGCAAGGACGACCTCTTCGCCGGCCTCTCGCTGGAGGCCAGGCTCTACGCACCCCTCGGCCGGCTGCTCGACGACTACGACGCGCTGATCTGCCCGACCTTCGCCGTGCCCGCGCTGGACGCCGAGTACGAGCCAGGTGAGCGCATCGAGGTGAACGGCGAGCCGCTGGAGCGCTGGGCCGACGTCATGATGACGCTGCCGTTCAACATCGCCAGCCGGTGCCCGGTGCTGGCCATCCCCTCTGGGTTCGCCGCCTCCGGGGTGCCGACCGGCCTGTCCGTCGTGGGCCGCACCTACGACGACGTCACGGTGTTCCGCGTCGCCGCCGCCCACGAGGAACGCCTGGACCTGTACACCACGCCCGAGTCCCGACCGCGACTGGAGACCTAGCGATGGCCGATCTTGTCGGAGACCTCGACCTGGCCGACTTCGATTTCACCGACGCTAACCTGAGCGGCGAGATCTACCATCAGCGGCTCGCGCAGGCCCGGCGGCACGGCTGGCTGGTCAAGTCGCCCATCTCCTACGTGGTCCTCGACCGGGAGTCCGGCGAGTTCTTCCTGCGGGCCAGGCAGACCCGGTTCCCAGGTAAGGAGATCGCCGAGCTGCTTCGGCATCACCGGCGGCCGGCTGGCCGAGCAGATCGAGGTGAACATCCTGAACCAGACCGGCGACCGGCACCGTCGGCTGAGGTCCCTGGTGTCACCGGCCTTCACCCCGCGCGCAGCCGAGCAATGGCGTCCGGCCATGCGCCAGATCGCGGCCGATCTCTGGGCGCGGCTGCAGGGCGCCGGTGAATGCGAGTTCGTCTCGGTGTTCGCCGGACCGTTCCCGGCCCGCACGATCGCCGAGGTGATCGGTGCCCCGCAGGCCGACGCGGCCGAGCTTCAGGAGTGGTCAAGCTGGGTGCAGAAGCAGTTCGACATCAAGGCGCTCGCCACCGAGCCCGAACGCATCGAGCGTGCCAACAACGAGCTCTACGACTACGTCGTCGAGCTACTCGACCGGCGCCGCAAGGAGCAGGCCGGCGACCTGATCAGCACGCTGCTGCGGATCGAGGCAGAGGGCGACCGGCTCTCCGGTGACGAATGCGTCAACCTCGTGCTGAACGTCCTGGCCGGCGGCGTGGACACCACGGTCGCGCAGCTCGCCCACGCGCTGCGGCTCTTCGCCGCCCATCCTGACCAGTGGGCGCTGCTGGCCGAGCGGCCGGAACTGGTCCGCAACGCGGTCGACGAGGTACTCAGGTTTGAGCCGATCACCCCGTTCACGGCCAGGATCTGCACCGAGCAACTCGAGCACCGGGACGTGATCTTCCCAGCCGGGACCATCGTCGCGATCTGCGCCGAGCGGGCCAACCGCGAGACCGCCGGCGGCGACGACTTCGACGTCACCGCCGATCGCGGCGGCGACCGCGTGCTGACCTTCGGCGCAGGCCCGCACTTCTGCCTGGGACAGAACCTCGCGAGGGCGGAGCTGGAAGAGGCGCTCGGCTTCCTGGCGCCGAGGATGCCAGACCTGCGCCCGGCCGGCGTCGCTCAGCTTGGCGGCGTCGAAGGCATCTACGGTGTCGACGCCCTGCCGCTGGCCTGGTCGCCGGCCGGGCAGCCAGGCGGCTTAGCTGAGGCCGGGGCTTGCCCGGCGGAGTAGACCCGCCCTGAGCAGAGCACAATCACGGTGTGTCAGATGAGAAGCGCTGTCTGGTGACCGGAGCGACCGGGTACATCGGCAGCCGGCTCGTGCCCGAATTGCTCTCGGCCGGGCACCGGGTCCGGTGCCTGACCAGGAACGCTAGCCGCCTGCACGATCAGGCCTGGTCCGCCGAAGTCGAGATCGTGCAGGGTGACGTGCTGGACGAGACGGCGATGCGAGCGGCGCTCGAAGGGGTCGACGTCGCGTACTACCTGGTCCACTCACTCGGCGCGGCGACCGACTTCGAGAGCCGGGACGCCGACGCGGCGCGGATCTTCGCGCGGGCGGCCGGAGCGGCGGGCGCCGGACGGGTGATCTACCTGGGAGGCATGGTGCCCAGGCCGGCGCGCAAGCGCTGTCGCCGCATCTGCGATCGCGGCACGAGGTCGGCGACATCTTGCTGAACGGCCCGGTGCCGACGATTGTGCTGCAGGCCGCGATGATCGTCGGGAGCGGTTCCGCGTCGTTCGAGATGCTGCGCTACCTGACCGAGCGGCTCCCGGTCATGGTCACTCCGCGCTGGGTCAGCACCCGCGTCCAGCCGATCGCGGTGACCGACGTGCTCCGCTACTTGGTGGCCTGCGCCGCCATCAACGTCGAGGTCAGCAGGCGGTTCGACATCGGCGGACCTGACGTCATGACCTACGCGGACATGATGCACTCCTATGCTCAGGTGGCCGGGCTGCGGAACCGGTTCATCGTCAGACTTCCGTTGCTGAGCCCGAGACTGTCCTCGCTCTGGGTGGGGCTGGTCACCCCGGTCCCGGCCGGGCTGGCGCGGCCGCTGGTCGAGTCGCTTCGCAACGAAGTCGTCTGCGTCGAGCACGACATCGCCGCGCACGTGCCGGATCCGCCGTACGGGCTGATCTCGCTGCACCGGGGCATCGCACTGGCCTTGCGCCAGGTCAGGACAGGTGACGTGGCGATCCGGTGGGCATCGGCGAGCAGCTCGGGCTGGCCGGACAAGCCGCTGCCGAGCGACCCGAAGCACACCGACCCCGCCTGGTCGGGCGGCACCCTCTACGTCGACGACCGGGTCGCGACCATGCGGGCCTCGGCGGACCAGCTCTGGCGGACGATCGAGGGCATCGGCGGACGCCGGGGCTGGTATTCGTCCCGGCTCGCCTGGGCGACCAGGGGGCTGCTCGACCGGATGGTCGGCGGGACCGGCCTGCGTCGCGGCCGCCGCGATCCCGACCTGCTCAAGGTTGGCGACACGCTGGACTTCTGGCGGGTCGAGGAACTGGTCGGGGATCGATGCTGAGGCTGCGGGCCGAGATGAAGCTGCCTGGCCGGGCATGGCTGGAGTTTTCCGTGCGGCGCGACGAGCGCGGCAGGACCGTGTACCGGCAGCGGGCGCTGTTCCGGCCGTTCGGGCTGGTCGGGCAGGTCTACTGGTGGGCGCTGCGGCCGTTTCACGACCTGGTGTTCGGCAGCATGCTGCGCCGGATCGCCGGCGGAGGCTGGCCGGGCCACGCTCGCCGAGGAGGCCGGGCGCCGAGGTTAGCCGGGCAGCTTAACCTCGGCGATAGTTAGCCGGGCGGTGCGGTGAGCGCCCAGCCGGTGCCGTCGGCCGAGTCGCGCAGCTCGACGCCGCCGGCGGTCAGTGCGGCCCGGATCTCGTCCGCCGCCGCGTAGGCGCCGTCCTTGCGGAACGACTCGCGCAGCTTGATCAGCGGCTCGACCAGCGGTCTCAGCCGGTCGGCCGGGTCGGCAAGCCCCGCGTCGGCTGACTTGCCGAGCCTGACGACCAGCCCGCGCAAAACGGCCCTGGCGCGGTCGGCGTTGTCGTTCTCGTCGGTGTCGGAGGCCCACGCTTCGATCGCGCTCTCCAGGTTCAGGATCGCCGAGACCATGCCCGCGCTGTCGCGGTCCGCCCTGACCGCGACTCGAACTCGCCTTCGGCGCGAGGTCGTCAGCTCGGGCGCGCCGGCGGCCGGCCGCGTCGCCGTGCCTGCGTCGCACTGGCCGCCCGCGCGAGCGAGCTGGCTACGGGGCGGTGCTCGGGCCGGACCCGGTGACCGAGGCGCCGCTCTTGACCAGCGCGCGCAACTCGGTCAGGCGTCAGCGTCGACCCTGACGGCAGGACGGTGCTGACCCCTGCCTTGCGGACGGTCGCGCCGCCCCGGCCGAGCACCTCGACATCCTCGGGGTCGAGGTCGAAGCACGAGCGCGGTGTGCTCGTCGACGCCAAGGACAGCGGCGTCCGCCGGGAGCTCGGGCTCGATCATCGCGAGCCGGCGCTCGCCCAGGTAGCAGAACCGGGTGTCGTGCGTGCCGCCCTCGGCGTTGTCGTAGTGCGGGATCAGGGCGACCTTCAGCCCGAGCACGGCCAGCAGGTCGAGCCCCTCAAGCCAATGCGGGTCAGCGCCGACCTTGTAGATCTCGTAGACGGGCAGGGCGAGGCTGCCGATAGCGGCAGCCGCGGCCGAGGCGATGATCGTGAGGCCGGTGCCCGCGGCGATCCGGTCGCGCAGCGCGTCCGCGATCTGGCCGCGCCACCTCGCCAGGGCGTAGGTCGGACTGCCAGGCCCGGCGAACACCCAGTCGGAGCTGCGGATCGCGGCCAGGTGCAGCCGCGGCGGCTCGGTGGCCGGGCTCCGCCCTATGTCGCTCACCACCTCGACCTCCAGCCCGACGCTCCGGGCGAAGTAGGCCTGCGAGCGCGCCGAGATGTCGGCGGCGTTCTCCTGGAACGCGTACGGCGTGTCCAGCAGGATCGCCCTGTGCCTGGCGACACTGGCTGGCCCGGGGCTAGGCGGCTTGCGAGCACCTTGTGGACGGTGACCATGGTCGGGCTGGTCTCACCCGAGCCCATGATGGCGAGGATCCGTGGCTGAGCACCATCGGTCACGGTGCTGCCTCCCGCCTCCCGCCAGATACGTGCGAAACCAAGCCTAACCACAGCGAGCGAGAACTAACACTGACAGTCCCTAGTGATAGAAACGGCGACATGGACCGGATCGACATCATCGAACGACGCCGCCGGCTCGCGGTGCGGCATGGCCTCGTCGGCGGCGTGCCCGATGTCGCCGGGATCGCGCGGCGGCTGGTCGCCTTGCACTCGACCGATCCGGCGACGGTCTACCTGTCGATCCGGGCCAGGGCTGGCGGTCCGATCGGGCCTGCGGCGATCGAGGAGTCCCTGTACGAGCGGCGGGACGTGGTGCGGATGCTGGCGATGCGCCGGACGGTGTTCGTCGTGCCGGTCGAGTCGGTGCCAGTCGTCCAGGAGTCGACCACGGCGCGGATCGCCAGGGATCAGCGGACCAGACTGCTGAAGCTGCTGAGCGACGCCGGCGCGGTCGCCGACCCCGAGCCGTGGCTGGCCGAGGTGGAGAAGTCGGTGCTCGCCGTGCTCGCCGACCGGGCCGTGCCGATGTCGGCCGCCGAACTCGGGGCGGTCGAGCCCCGGCTCAAGACCACCGTCGAGCTCGCGGCGGGCAAGCCCTACGCGGCCACGCAGAACATCACCAGCCGGGTCCTCCTGGTGCTCGCGGCCCAGGGCGAGATCGTCCGAGGGCGACCGATCGGCACCTGGCTGTCGCAGCAGTACCGCTGGTCGCTGCTGAGGAACTGGGCGCCTGAGGCGACTTCGGCTCACCCCGGGGGCGAGCCGGCTGCGCGGGCGGAACTGGCGCGGCAGTGGCTTGCCGCGTTCGGCCCGGCCCCGGTCGCTGACCTCAAGTGGTGGACCGGCTGGACCATGACCCAGGCGAGACAGGCGCTGGGCGCTCTCAATGCGGTCGAGGTCGAGCTTGAGGGCGGCTCGGGCACTGGCCCCGGCTATGTGCTTCCCGACGACCTGGGGCCGACTGGGGATCCCGGCTCCTGGGTCAGCCTGCTCCCGGCGCTGGATCCTACGACAATGGGCTGGTCGGAGCGTTCCTGGTTCCTGGGCGATCACGGTCGGGCACTGTTCGACACCAACGGCAACGCCGGTCCTACCGTCTGGGTTGACGGGCGGGTCGTGGGCGGCTGGGCCCAGCGCTCCAGCGGCGAGATCGCGATCAAGCTCCTGGAAGAGATCCCGCGCGACGCCAGGACTCGCATCGACGAGGAGGCAGTCGCGCTGAGCGACTGGCTTGGCGCCATCCGCATCACCCCGCGCTTCCGCACCCCCACGGAACGCGCCCTCTCGTCCTAAACTCACAACGACCGCGCCCCAGCACGGGCGACGGCGCTCTCGGAGTGCAGGCTTGCCCGCCCGGAACAGCAGCAAGTAGGCACATACTGTCCCAGGCCGGGCCAGGCCAGGGGTGCGGCGCGGCGCGGGGAGAGGGCGCCCTAGGACCGGCCCTGCAGGCGGTCGACCAGGCGGTCGCGCTTGGCTGTGAGCTGGTCGGCTAGTCCGTCCAGTTCGTCTGCCTGCTGGATCAGGGCTCCGCGATCGGTCGGGTCGTCGGCGTCACCGACGTCGGCGCGGACTCGCTGCGCCGACTTGCGCAGGTTATCCAGGTCTCGCTCGACCTCGGTGAGCTCGGCTCTGAGCTCGCTGGCCGACGTTTCCTGGTTCATGGTCCGTTCCTTTCGCCGTGGCTGCGCTGGCCTGCTCGCAGGCGTGCGCGCGGAGAGCATCCCGTTCATAGCTCAGGTCTGAAAAGTTCTTCCCGAGCATTCCACGAACATGCCTGCCCTAGGTGCAGGCGCGACTGGGAACGCGGGGTCAGCGATCAGCGGCTAGGACCGCTGACCTGCCAGGGCGCGACTAGTCAGGACCCTGGCCAGATGTCGGCGATAGTCCGGATCGGCGTGCATGTCCGAGGCGGGCGAGGTGCCTTCGGCGGCGAGCTCGGCTGCTTGCGCCGGGCTCGCTCCGCTCGCGAGGGCCTGCTCGGCGGCGTGCGCGCGCAGCGGCGTGGCTCCCATGTTGGCGAGCGCGATCCGGCCGCCGATCGCGGCGGCGCCGACGATGGCCCAGTCGTTCGCGCGGCGCACGAACTTCTGGTAGCCCCAGGGCTCGCCGGGGCGGCGGGGGACCCGGATGGCGGTCAGAAGCTCGCCTTCGTCCAGCGCGGTCTCGAAGTAGCCGGCGAAGAAGTCGTCAGCCTGGACTGTCCGGGTGCCGTCCGGGCCGCGCAGTTCCATCGAGCCGCCGAGCGCGACGAGGGCAAGTGGCAGGTCGGCGGCCGGGTCCGCGTGGGCGAGCGAGCCGCCGATCGTGCCTCGGTGCCTGATCTGGGGGTCACCGACCAGCGAGGCGGCGTGGGCGAGCAGCGGCGCGTCGGTCCTGATCAGCTCGGACGAGGCCACGTCGGCGTGCCGGGTGGTAGCGCCGATGACGAGCTCGTCGCCGTCGACGGTGATGCCGGACAGGTCGGCCGCCCTCGTCAGGTCGATCAGTACCTCGGGGGCGGCGAGCCGGAGCTTCATCATCGGCAGCAGCGAGTGCCCGCCAGCGAGGAACTTCGCGTCGTCGCCGTGCTCGGCCAGCAGGTCGATCGCATGCGCGGCTGACTCGGCCGCGACGTAGTCGAACTTGGCGGGGATCACGAGGTCTCCCGGAGGTCTTCAGCGGCGGCCAGGACCGCGCGGACGATGTTGTGGTAGCCGGTGCAGCGGCACAGGTTGCCTTCCAGGCCCTCGCGGACCTGCTGCTCGGTCGGGTTCGGGTTCTCCGACAGCAGGCCGACCGTCGCCATCACCATGCCGGGCGTGCAGAAGCCGCACTGCAGGCCATGCTCGGCGCGGAACGCGGCCTGGACCGGGTGCAGGTCACCGTCCTGGCTGGCCAGGCCCTCGGCCGTGGTCACCTCCTGGCCGTCGGCCTGGGCGACCAGGACGGTGCACGACTTGACCGACTCGCCGTTGAGCAGCACCGTGCAGGCACCGCAGGAGGTGGTGTCGCAGCCGATGTTCGTCGCGCGCAGGCCGCAGACCTCGCGGAGATAGTGCACCAGCAGCAGCCTCGGCTCGACGTCGTCCGACCGCGCTGTTCCGTTGACAGTGAGCTTGACCTGCATCTATGCCTGCTCCTTCGCAGCCTTGATCGCTCGCCAGATTGTCATCGGCGTGGTCGGCATGTCGACGTGCCTGACGCCGAGGTGGGCGAGCGCGTCGACGATGGCGTTCTGCACCGCTGGCGTCGCGCCGATCGTGCCTGCCTCGCCGATGCCCTTGGCGCCCAGCGGGTTGTAGCTGGTGGGCGTCTCCATCGTGGCCAGGTCGAAGCTCGGCAGCTCGGTGGCCGACACGATCGGGTAGTCGGCGAAGCTCGCCGTCAGCGGGTTGCCGTCGGCGTCGTAGACGACCTCCTCGAGCAGGGCCTGGGCGGCGCCCTGGGCGATGCCGCCGTGCCGCTGGCCCTCGGCGAGCAGCGGGTTGAGCACGATGCCGGCGTCGTCCACGGTGATGATCGAGCGCAGCACGGCCTTGCCGGTCTCGGTGTCGACCTCGGCGACCGCGATGTGCGTTCCGAACGGGAACGTCGCGCCGGCGGCGGTAAAGACCGTGTGCACGTACAGCCGCTCGTCGGTCGCCAGCGCGGTCAGCGGCACCGAGGCGTCGGGGTCGCCGGCGACCTCGAAGGCGCTGCGGTCGACGTTGAAGCGCAGGTCGTCGGCGCTGGCTTCGAGGGTGGCGGCCGCGCGTTCCCTTGCCACGTCTAGCAGCTCGCGCGACGCTTGCTGGACGGCGGCGCCGCCTTGCTGGAGGCTGCGCGAGCCGCCGGTGCCGCCGCCGACCGGGATCAGGTCGGTGTCGCCCCACCGCAGGGTGATCTTGTCGACCGGGATGCCGAGTTCCTCGCTGGCGATCATGGCCCAGGCGGTCGAGTGGCCCTGGCCGTGCGGCGAGGTCCCGGTGAGGATCGTGGCGGTACCGTCCGGGTGCACCTCGACGGTGGCGTTCTCGTTCGGCGGGCCGGACTCGTCACCGCCGCCGGTGATCTCCACATAGCTGGCGATGCCGATCCCGAGCTGGACGACGTCGCTGTTCGCGCGGCGCTGGGCTTGCTCTTCGCGCAGCTTGCCGTAGCCGGCGACGTCGAGGGCCAGGTCGAGTGCGGCCACGTACTCGCCGCTGTCGTAGGAGGCGCCGAACACCGTGGTGTGCGGCTCGGTGAAAGGCGGCAGCAGGTTGCGCCGTCTGACCTCGGCGGGGTCCATTCCGATCTCGGTCGCGAACAGGTCGAACGCCCGCTCGAGCACCGCCGTCGCCTCGGGCAGGCCCGCGCCCCGGTAGGCGCCGACCGGCGTGGTGTTGGTGACGATGGCGCGGCCGTACGCCTCGGCCCTGGGGATGTCGTAGGGGCCGATCGCCATCAGGATCGTCAGCGTCGGCAAGATCGCGCCGAGCCTGGGGTAGGCGCCTGAGTCCTGGGTGATCTCGAGCCGGTACGCCTGGACGTCGCCGTCCTTGCTGCCGCCGATCGTGATCGTGTCGAGCTGAGCGCGACCGTGGGTCATCGCGACGAGGTTCTCGAACCTGGTCTCGGTCCACCGGGCGGGGCGGCCGAGATCCCTGGCGATCCAGGCGACCACGGCGTGCTCGGGGTCGGCGCCGAACTTGGCGCCGAAGGCGCCGCCCACGTCCGGGGTGATGATGCGGACCTGCTCGGGCTCGACCCCGAGCATCCTCGCCAGTGATCCCTTGGTGCCCTGAGCGCCCTGGTTGGGGATCCAGGCGATCAGCCTGCCGTCCTGACCCCAGGCAGCGGCCGCCGAGCGGGACTCCATCGGGGCGGGAGCGACCCGCTGGTTGACGATCGTCTGGGTGAGGACGACCTCGCAGCCGTCGAAGAGGTCGGGCTTCAGGTCGGCCTCGTCGCCGAACTTCGCGGCAATGTTGGTGCCGGCCTCGGCGAAGAGGATGGTCCTGTCGGACCTGGCATCGGCGTAGTCGATGACTGCGGGCAGCGGGTCGTAGTCGACGTCGACCAGCTCGATCGCGTCCTCGCCCTGGTAGTAATGCTCGGTGACGACGGCGGCGACGGTCTCGCCGACGAACCTGACCGTGTCGGTGGCCAGCAGCTGCCGTTCCATGGCCGCGTTGACCAGTCCGGCTGCCGTCGGCGGGATGCGGGGCAAGCCGGCGTCGACGAGGTCCTGGCCGGTGTAGACGGCGAGCACGCCGGGGGCTTCGAGCGCTGCGCTGGTGTCGATTCGGCTGATCTTCGCGTGGGCGACCGGAGAGCGGACGAAGAACACCTGGCAGGCACCGGTCAGCAGGTCGTCGGTCAGGTCGTCGGTGTAGACGCCGCCGGTCGTCAGGAACCGGGGATCCTCGGTCCGCAGCACCCGGGTGCCAAGAATGCTCATCGGCGGCTGGCCTCTCTCGTGCGTCGCGGGGGCGTTCGCTCGGCTAGGCGTTGCCGGAGTTGCCGCCTGTGACCTCGCGGCTGTTCCGGCTATCCCTCGGGAAGGAATCAGGTGTTAAGTCCGACTCGCGACCCATGCCCCGTCCAGTGACTCTACCGATGCCGGGCGGATTTGCCGAGGTGGGATCCCTGTTGGGTGCGAAAACTGGTTGGGTACTGCTGACCTGCGCCGATAAGATCGCTCGGCCGGGCGTCGGATCAGAAGAGGAATGCAGTGATGTTCACGCGTGCGCTGGTGCGCCGCTTCCCTGTGCTGTCGAACCGTAACTTCAGGCTGCTGCTGGCGGATCGGCTGCTGGCCCCGATGGCGTTTTCGTTCTCGCTGGTGGGCGTCTCGTTCGCGGTCCTTCAGGCGACGACCTCGCCAGCACACCCGTCAGGGTCCACGGCCGACCTCTCCTACGTGCTGGCCGCCCAGATCGCGCCGTCGCTGGTGTTCCTGCTGATCGGCGGGGTCATCGCGGACCGCATCGCGCCTCAGCTGGTGATCGTAGCCGCCAACCTGATGATCGCCGCCGGTGAGGGCACGTTCGGCATCCTGGTGCTCGCCGGCAGGCCGAACCTGCCGACGATGATCGGCCTTGAGGTGCTGACGGGCACGGGAATGGCGCTGTTCTACCCGGCGTCCACGGCACTGCTCCCACGGCTGGTCAAGCCATCGCAGCTGCAGGAGGCCAGCGCGGTCAGCAGGCTGGCCATGAACGCGGCGATGATGGCCGGTGCGGCGCTCGCGGGGGAGTGCGTGGCGGTGTTCGGAGCCGGGCTCGCGCTGGCGATCTGCGGCATCGGCATGCTCGGCACGGTGCCGCTGCTGCTGACGATCAGGGTCGCCTCGGCGGCGAGTGCCGCGCCGCAGAGCTCAGGAACGGCGGAGTCCGGACCGGAGGCCGCACCGGAGCACGACCCGAGCATGTGGCGTGAGCTGCGGGAAGGCTGGTCCGAGTTCTGGTCGCACACCTGGCTGTGGGTGACGGTCTTCCAGTTCACGGTGGTGCTCGCCGCCTGGTGCGGCGGGTTCCAGGTGCTGGGGCCGGCTGTGGCCAAGGCGCACCTGGGCGGGGCCTCGGCCTGGGGTCTCATCTCCGCGTCCGAGGCGGTCGGGCTGATCGTCGGCGGCCTCGTGTCGCTGCGGTGGACGCCCAGGCGGCCGATCCTTTTCGTGGTGCTGAGCGGCGCCATGATCGCGATCTCGTCGCTGTCCCTGGCGCTGCTGCTGCCGCTGCCGGTGATCTGCGTGGCCGCGTTCGCCCTCGGGGTCGGCATCGAGGCGATGTCGGTGGTCTGGACGGTCACGATGGCGGTCAAGATCCCGTCGGACATGCTCGCCCGGGTCTCCGCCTACGACGCGCTCGGCAGCTCGATGGGCATGCCCGCCGGGGCACTGGCCGCCGGCCCGATCGCTGCCGTCGTGGGCGTCTCGGCGACCCAGTTCGGGGCGGCCGGCATCACGCTGCTCGCCTCCGCGCTGGCGCTGATCCCACGGGACGTGCGGCAGACCCGCGCCATCCTGCCGACTCGCACCGCTGTCCAGCCGCCGGCACCTTCGGGGAAGGAGCCGCCGACCCCGGCGTGCCGGAGCTGGAGCCGATCGCCGTCACCGAGGTCTGAGGGCGTCGCACCCTGGGCAATCGGGTCGCCTCGGCCCGGCGGCCCGCCGGACAGCAGGAACGAGGGCCACGGCCCGGTCAGCGGGCAAACCGCAACGACAGCATGGTCCTACTTACCGCTGTCAGGACGACAGTAAGTAGGACCATGCTGCTGTCAGACACCGGCCCGGAACGACAGTAAGTAGCCACCTGCTGTCGTAAACCCGGGCCCGGTCAAGCCTCAGCCCGTCACCTAGCGGCCACCCCGGGTCTGCCGGGGTGCACCGGAGCGGTTAGGCGGCCAGGGCGGTGTCGCCGATGAACGCGGTCCACAGGGCGGTGTAGGTACCGTCCGCTTCGAGTAGCTCGGCGTGGCTGCCGATCTCCACGATCTGGCCTTGGTCGAGTACCACGATCCGGTCGGCTCGGGCGGCCGTCGTGAGCCGGTGCGCGACGAGCAGCGTGGTCCGCCTGGCGGTCAGCTGCTCGGTCGCCCGGATCACCTCGGCCTCGGCGGCGAGGTCCAGCGCCGCCGTCGCCTCGTCCAGAAGCAGGATCGCCGGGTCGACCAGGGACGCCCGCGCCAGCGCGATGAGCTGCCGCTGCCCGGCTGACAGGTTGCGGCCGCGCTCGGACACCTCGTGGTAGAACCCGCCAGGGAGCCGGGAGATCATCTCGATCGCGCCGACACCCCGGGCCGCCGCCTCGACCTCGGCGTCGCTCGCGTCCGGCCGGCCGTAGGCGATCGCGTCCCGCACCGTGCCCGGGAAGAGGTACGGCTCCTGCGGCACCACGCCGAGGTTCCGGTGATAGCTGGCGATGTCGAAGTCGCGCACGTCGACGCCGTCGACAAGCACCTGACCGCTGGTCACGTCGTAGAACCTGGCGACGAGCTTGACCAGCGTGGACTTGCCAGCTCCGGTCTGCCCGACGAACGCCACCGTCTCGCCCGGCTCGATCCGCAGGCTCATCCCGCTGATCGCCTCGCCGGACGCCCGGCCGTACTTGAAGTGCACGTCAGCCAGTTCGACTCCGCCGCGCAGCCGCCCGGCCCGCACCGGGTGCTCGGCCTCGGGCACGCTGGTCGGCGTCCGCATCAGCCCGGAGATCCGGTCCAGGCCAACGCTGGCCTGCTGGTATCCGTCGAAGACCTGCGACATCTGCTGCACGGGGGCGAACAGCATGTCGATGTACAGCAGGTAGGCGATGAGGCTGCCCGCGGTCAGGATGCCGCTGTGGACCTCGCTGGCGGCGGTGAAGAGCACGAGCGCACCCGCGATCGTGGACAGCGCCTGGACGAACGGGAAGTAGATCGCGATGTAGCGCTGAGCCTTCTGCCGGGAGGTGCGGTAGTCCCCGCTATACCCCGCGAACCGGTCGTGGTTGACCTGCTCGCGCCGGTACGCCTGGGCGACGCGCAGGCCGGCCACGTTTTCCTGCAGGTCGGCGTTGACGATGCTGACCTTCTCGCGCGCTTCGGCGTAGGCCTTGGACGACTTGGCTCTGAACCACACCGTCGCGGCCACGAGAACAGGCAGCACGGTGAAAAGTGTCAGGCCGAGCCTGACGTTGATGAGCAGCAGCGCGACCAGCACGCCGATGAAGGTCAGGCCCGAGTTGACCATCGTGATCAGCCCGGTCTGCAGGAAGGTGGACATGGCATCCACGTCCGTGGTCATCCTGGTCATGATCCTGCCGGTCATCTCACGCTCGTAGAAGTCCAGGCCAAGGCGCTGGAGCTGAGCGAAGATCTTGACGCGCAGCGTGTAGAGCAGGCGCTCGCCGTTCCGGCCGACGACGACGGTCTGGATGGCGTTGACGACCCAGTCGGCCATCACGATTGCCAGCGCCGCGACGGCGATGAGCCCGATCACGTGGAATGCCTTGACCTCGATGCCGTGGTCGATACCGCCTCGGGTGAGCCAGGGCAGGGCCACGCCGGCGATCGCGTCGAGCGCGTCGAGGATCAGCCCGGCGATCAGCGCGATCGCGAACGGGCGCAGCAGCCGGCGCAGGTTGAATCGGGGATCGGCGGCCCGGCTGAACTGCTTGTCGACGTCCGGCCGGTCGTTCGCCGGCGGGAGCGCGGCGACTCGGGCCAGCAGCTCAGGTGTGGGCGGCAGACCGGAGAGCATGCCGCCGTCGGCGGCGCTGAACCTCGGCGCGGCCGAGGCGTGACCGCGAGCACCACCACCTGCCCCACGGCCGATGGCCGAGCTGGCCTGGCTGACCAGGTGCTGGCTGATCTGATCGGACTTCGGCATCGCGTACTCGTCGTCGGCTCCGGCGACGGGGGCGAGGTGCGCTGGCCACATGCTGGCGGTGATCTCGCCCTCGGGTGCAGCCGTGGCGGGGACCTGGCCGTGCTTGTCCTCGTAGTAGGCGAGCTCGCAGGCGTCGACGCCTTCGGCGTCGTCACCAGGTCCGGAGAGCAGCAGCCGGTACAGCGCGCAGCGCTCGCCCAGTTCCTCGTGCGTGCCGACGTCCACCAGCTGTCCCGCGTCGAGCACCGCGATCCGATCCGCGAGCTGCAGCGTCGACCGGCGATGCGCGATCAGCAGCGTCGTGCGGCCAGCCATGACCCGCCGCAGCGTCTCGTGGATCTGCGCCTCGACCCGGGCGTCGATCGCGGACGTCGCGTCGTCCAGCACCAGGATGGCCGGATCGGTGATCAGCGCCCGGGCCAGTGCGACCCGCTGCCGCTGGCCGCCGGACAGCGTGAGCCCCTGCTCGCCGACGACAGTGTCGTAACCCTGCGGCAGATCGCCGATGAACTCGTCGGCTTCGGCCGCGCGGGCGGCGGCCATGACCTGCTCGTCGGTCGCTTCCGGGCGGCCGTAGGAGATGTTGGCCCTGACCGAGTCGGAGAAGAGGAAGCTGTCCTCCATGACCAGCCCGATGGAGGACCGAAGCGAGTCCATGGTCAGGTCGCGGACGTCCTCTCCGCCCAGTCGCACGGCGCCTTCGGTCACGTCGTAGAACCTGGGCAGCAGCAGCGAGATCGTGGACTTGCCGGAGCCGGAGGTGCCGATCACAGCGAGGGTCTCGCCGGGCGAGACCTTGAGGCTGAGCCCCCGCAGCACGGGCTCGGACTGGAGGTAGCCGAACGTCACGTTGTCGAGTTCGACGTCGGCGGCCTGCGCAGCCAGCGGCCGCGCGCCAGGCTTCTCGGTGATCACCGGGCGCGAGTCGATGACCTCGAAGACCCGGACGATGCTGGCGCGGGCCTCCTGGCCGATGGTGATCACGCTGGTCAGCGTCCGCACCGGGTTGACCAGCTGGGCGATGTAAGAGGAGAAGGCGAAGAACGTGCCAAGGTTGATCTCGCCATGGATGGCCAGCCAGCCGCCGAACGCGAGCACGCCGACCTGGCCTAGCGCGGGGACGGCCTGGAGCGACGGGTTGAAACGCGCCGTCAGCCTGACCGTGCGGACCCGAGCCGCGTAAAGGAGGCGACTGGCGCCTTCGAGCCGTTCAATCTCCTGCTCTTCTTGTCCGAAGCCCTTGACCACGCGGACGCCGGTGACCGCGCCGTCGACGACGCCGGCCACGTTGGCGGCATGCTGCTGCGCGTCCCAGCTCGCCGGGAACAGCTTGTTGCGCGAGGCCATCGAGATGAGGAACAGGGCTGGGCCGACTGCCAGCGCCACCAGGGTGAGCAGCGGCGACAGGAAGAACATGACCGACAGCGACAAGAAGAACAGCAGCACGTTGCCGAGCAGGATCGGCGTCATGCCGAGCAGGCCCTGCACCATGTTGACGTCGGAGATGGAGCGGGACACGACCTGGCCGGTGTGCAGCTGATCTTGCCGGGCGCCGTCGAGCCTGGACAGCGAGGCGAACATCTCGGTCCGGATGTCGTGCTGGACGTCGAGTGAGATCCGGCTGCCGAAATAGCGCCGGGTGTAGACCCCGGCGAAGCTCAGCCCGGCCGCGCCGATCAGCGCCGTCGCGCCTATCCAGATCGGCTGGTGCCTCGCCAGAATGGCGTTGTTGACGATGTCCCGCTGGATCAGCGGGATGAGGACTGTGATCAAGGTGGCGAGCAAGGACCCGCCGAGCGACAACAAGACGGCGTATGGACGCCGCCAGCAATACCTTACGAGCCGTCGCAGCCAGCGCTGGTGTGGGTCGGCCCCTGCCTTCATTCGTCTCCTTACCTAGAGGTCTGCCGACGCTGGTCGATCGCCTGGTCGAGCAACTCGAACATCCGCAGCAGTTGATCTGGGTTACCCGCGAGCTGAAGCAACTCGCCAAGCCAGGCGGAGTACACCTGGTCGGCATGATCGATCGCTCGCTGGCCAGCCGTCGTCAGCCACAGCCTGACCACGCGCCGGTCCGTACTCTCCGGCTCCCTGCTCAGCAACCCGGCCGCGACCAGTCCGTCGGCGGTGCTGGTCAGCGTGGGCTTAGCGACAGCAAGCCGCTCGGCGAGCCGGGCAGAGCGTTCACCGCCAGCACCGATCAGCTTCAGCATCCGGTACTGCTGCGGTGTCAGGCCCGCTTCGACTCGCTCCATGGACCGGAACAGCCGGCTGATGGTCAGCGCTGCATTTGCCGTGCGCGCCGTATCCGGTGCCGTAGCAACCGGGGCTGATCGAGGCATCTGTCCGCCCTCGCGTCATTTCGTACGATCGACGTACAGTTCGTTAGCCTAACAACTAACCAGCCTAACAAAATTCCCCCCGGCCGCCGGGCGGGCCGGGTGGCCGGTGCGAGGTGGTTAGAGCTTTGATTCGAGGTTTGGGATCGGGGCGGCGGAGCAGACGCTTGACGGGGTGTTGCTGGTCATCTTGCAGATGGAGGCGGTGATGTAGTTGGCGGCGCCGTTCACGTTCCTGGCGACTGCGCTGCGGGGGTTGGCTAGCTGCTGGGCGATCTGGGACCAGGTCAGGCCCTTGAGCACGCCTGGGTCGTAGAGCGGGCCGGTCATGATGACCTTGCCGCCGAAGTACAGGAACGGGAAGCTCGTGCTGCCGTTCTGGGAGTCGTACTTCACCCAGGCGGCCTGCTGCGACTTGGTGGTCGCCTGCAGCTGATTCTGCGCGACGTCCTGATTTTCTACCGGGGTGAACGTCAGGTAGTTGCTGGCGTACTTCTGCTGGTAGAACGTGAGCGTCGCGGTGTTCGGGAAGACATCCGTGCTGGCGGAGTGGATGCCCTTGAGCGGGCCGAAGGTGCCGAACCGGCTCAGCGCGACCGTCATCGGCCAGCGCATCGCCGCGCAGTACGGGCACCACTCGGCTCCGATGTAGAGGAACTGGGGCTTGCCCGCGCCGCTGGCCTCCGCCGAGTCGCTGATCGTGCGCAGCGGCAGGGCCGTGGCGGCCGGGAGCGGGCCGGTGCCGACCCGCGACAAGGTGCCAGGCGGCACGTTCGTCACGTCGCGGGCGACCGCCTGCGGGAGACTGCCGCCCGACGGGCAGGCCTGCTTCGGCGAGCTCCTGAACACGCCGCCCGCGATGATCGCGACGACGATGGCGACCACGACCAGCGCCGAACCGCCCACTAGGAGCAGGCGTCGCCGCTGCTCGGCTCGGCGCGCGGCGACCTGCTGCTCCGCGATCCGCGCCCGGGCGTGCTCTCGGTTGCGTGCGGCCTTGCCCACGCTGCCGATTGTAGCCGCGAACAGCTTTAGGTAATCGAGTAGCTACTAAGAGTGTTAGCGCTGCGCGGACGATGAGGGCCAGGACGTGGCCTCGTACACCAGCAGGGCGAACAGCGCGAACGTCGCGACGTGGACGCTGGTGCACCACAGGCAGATGTTGCCGATCTGGATTACCTCGGCGTACACCAGGTAGAGCACGAAGCCCATGCCGATGATGACCGAGCCGAGACGCAGCCAGCTCACCTCGCGCCGGTTCCAGCGCCAGCCAAGCGGCGAGTTGACCGCCGCCATGAAGACGTAGAAGGCCAGGCCGAGCACGGCGACCGGGAAGATCCCGAAGACCATCGACTCCGAGCTGCTGGTCACCTTGGCGCAGTTGACGACGCCGGTGTCCGGGCAGGCCAGCGAGACGGACGTGTCGTAATGCGCGATCGTGAGGTAGATCGACACGCCCAGGCCGAACAGCGACAGCAGCCAGGTGACGAACTGCAGCGGGTGCTGCCGCATCCACCCGGCGAAGCCGGGCTGGGTCGCGGGGGCGTCGTCGTCGGCCAGGACCGGATCGGCCACCGGGCCGCTCGCCCGGCTGATCGCCCCGTTCCCGGCCGGAGTCCGGCCCGTGCCAGGCGAGGCCAGCGTCATCGCGGTGACGGCCCGGGACCGGGCGCCGCCGTGCGGGGCCTTCTTCTTAGCGCTGACTGCCTGGCGGCGCCTGGCCTGCTTGCTTGATGCCATCAGATGTCACCGCCAATCGCCGTCACGCTCTTCGAACTGCACACGCTGCTCGGCTGGTTATTGGTGGCCTTGCAGATAGCGGCGGTGATGTGGTTCGCCGCACCGATGACCGACTGGGCCACCGAACTGCTCGGGTTCTGGATGTCCTTGCCGATCTCCTGCCAGGTGAGGCCGAAGTGCGTCGGATCGGTGGTCGACGTCGAGCCGAGCACGTCCGGCTGGTACTGAGCGCCGCTGATGATGTACTTGCCGTCGATGTCGACGAACGGGATGCTGCCGCCCTGGGAGTACTTGTTGATCAGCGCGCCCTGCGCGGCCGTCTCCTTCATCAGCGGCTTCTGGTCGACGGTCAGCGTCTCGACCGGGACGAAGTCGACGTACTTGCTCGTGTAGGTGCTCTTGTAGAACGTCAGCGTGGAGGTGTTCGAGTACACGTCGTTGGAGTCCGAGTGGATGAAGTGCAGGTTCGTGAACGTGCCGAACCTGCTCAGCGCCGTCACCATGGCCCACCGCTCGGCCGCGCAGAACGGGCAGTACTCGGCGCCGATGTACAGCATCTCCGGCTTGCCGTTCGACGTCAGGGCCGGGCTGGTGATCGTCTTCAGCGGCTGCACGCCAGCCGAGCCGGCCCCAATCTGGTCGAACTCGCTGGCTGACACCGTCGTGATCTGCTTCGCGACCGCCGGGATGGCCTGCGAGCCCGGGGACGACGCGGAGGTCGCGGACGCCGAGCCGCCCGAGAAGGACTTGATGACGATGAACGCGACGACGATGACTATCACCAGCAGCACGCTGCCGCCCGCGATCATGGCCCTGCGTTGTGACTCAGCGCGCCTGGCGGCTGCCTGCTGCATCGCAACGCGCTGCCTGGCGTTCTGCTGACGGTTTCGCTCCGCCTTGCCCATTCTTGCCCTGCCTTGCCATGAGAGAGAAATAGTCGGGTGCGCCTGCCGCAGACCATGTTATGGCCCGGTCTCAGATGAGGCTGCAATTGTTATCCAAGCGCAGCCCTGAGGGCGAGTCTGCATGGTGTGCCGCGCCTCTATGTAACCGCCCCTGGCTGAACGTTTCCTGAACGCGCGGCTATGTCGCGGCGTGTCACGACTTCTTGCGTAGCGCAACTGACAGTAGCTATGGTCCAAGTCATGACCTTTAAGCGCACCCCCGGATGGCGCAGCGGCCTTGTCCTCGTCGCATGCGCCGGTCTCGCAGCGGCTGGTTGCAGTTCCTCGTCGAGTTCGAGCAGCGGCCCGGCTCCGAAGGCCAGTACCTCGGCCAAGCCATCGGGCACCGCGAACGTGGCCTACGCGGCCTCGCTCGCGTTCCTGAACGAGCAGATCTTCGGCCCCGCCTTTACCAAGGCGACCGGGCTTCAGTACCAGGGCACCGCCGGCCCGTCGGACGGCCTGTCCTCGGAGATCGCCGCCAAGTCGATCAGCCCCAACGTGTTCATCAGCGTGGGCGCTGGGCCGATTACCGACCTGGAGCCCAAGTTCACGACCTGGAGCGTCCAGTACGCGGCGACGTCGATCGTGCTCGCCTACAACCCCAAGAGCAAGTACGCGGCTGAGTTCAAGGCGTTCGCCTCGGGCTCCAAGCCGCTGTCGGGCCTGTTCACGCTGCTGACCAAGCCCGGCTTCCAGCTCGGCCGCACCGACCCGAACACCGACCCGCAGGGCCGGGCGTTCATCTACATGCTCGAGCTGGCGCAGCTGAAGTACAACCTGCCGAAGGACATCGTCACGAAGATCATCGGCGGTCCCGAAGGCTCGGCTACCTCGAAGCAGATCTTCGAGGAAGCGGCGCTCGACTCACGGCTCCAGGCCGGCCAGCTCGACGCGGCCAGCGCCTACCTGTCCCAGGCCAAGCAGCTGCACCTGCCTTACATCACGCTGCCGGCCGACATCAACCTCGGCGACCCGACGCAGGCCGACAACTACGCCAAGGCCTCGGTCACCATCACCGACGACGGCCAGAAGGTCACCAAGACCGGTTCGCCGCTCGCGGTCGACGTCACCGTGATCAAGGGGGCGGCCGACCAGTCCGCCGCCGACGCGTTCGTCGCCTACATCCTGTCCAGCGCCGGCCAGGCGCTCTACTCAGGTCCCGGCGGCTATACGCTGCTGACGCCGAGCGTCACCAGCGGCTCGATGAGCGATATCCCCGCGTCGATCAGGAAAGAGCTTGGCGGCTAGTCACGTCACTGTCACTCCGCCCGGACCCGGCCAGACCGGGTCCGGCGGGGCTGCAGTTCCGCGTGGCCTGCGGTTCGCCAACCGGTCACTGGCCCTCGCCGGCACCGGCGTCATCTGGATCGCGCTGATCGCGCCGATCATCGCGCTGCTGACACACCTGTCCTGGACCGCGATCAAGACCTCGCTCGGCGCTCCTGGCGCGTTCACGCCGCTGGTCATCTCGGCCCAGTCCGGTGCCGTCACCCTCGGCGTCCTGCTCCTGCTCGGCACCCCGCTGGCGTGGGGCCTGGCGAGAGGGACGCTGCCCTTCCCCCGGGTATGGGAAGCCGGCGTGCTCGCCACCTTGCTGCTGCCGCCGCTGGTGGTCGGGCTGCTGCTGGTCTTCCTCATTGGCCCGTACACCGCGATCGGGCACGTGCTGACCGACGTGCACCTGTCCGCGACCGACACCTTCCTGGCCCTGGTCATCGCCCAGGTGTACGAGGCGGCGCCGTACTACGTGCTCGGCGCGCAAGCCGCGTTCGCCAGCGTGGACCCCCGGCTGGAGCAGCAGGCGGCGCTGCTCGGCGACTCGCCCGCGCGGGTGTTCCGCCGGGTGACCGTGCCGCTGGCCACGCCGGGCCTGGCGATGGCGCTGGCCATCGCGTGGGCCAGAGCGATGGGCGCCTTCGGCGCCGTGGTGATCATCGCCTACCATCCGCAGGGGATTCCGCTGCAGATCTGGACGACGCTGCAGGAGACCGGACTGCCGTCCGCCCTGCCGTTCGCCCTGGTCTTGCTCGTGGTCGCGCTGCCGTTGCCGATCGCGGCCTACGTCTGGAGCGCACGTGCTCGAAGCCGACGTCGAGGTTGACCGCCGCGACTTCACGGTGCGCGCGGAACTGCGGGTCGCGCCGGGGGAGCGGCTCGCCCTGTTCGGCCCGTCTGGCGCGGGCAAGACCACCGTACTCGAGGCGATCGCCGGCCTGGTGCGCACCGACCGCGGCCGCATCTGCCTCGGCGGGCGGCTGCTGACCTCCACCGAGCGGCCCGAGGCGTCGGTGCCGGCCTGGCAGCGCCGGGTCGGGCTGCTGCGCCAGGACCCAGGCTTGTTCCCGCACCTGAACGTCAGGCAGAACCTGCGTTACGCCCGCTCGGCGTCCGGCGACGCCGGGGAGTTCGCGGCGCTGACCTCGGCGCTCGGCATCGACGGAGTGCTCGCGGCCATGCCGGCCGCGCTGTCGGGCGGTCAGGCGCACCGAGTCGCGCTTGGGCGACTGCTGTTGTCGCACTGCGACGCGCTGCTGCTCGACGAGCCGTACACCGGCCTGGATCTCGGCCTGCGGCGGACGCTCACCGACCTGGTCGGCTCGCTCGTCACCGAGCGCGGCGTGCCGTCCATCCTGGTCGCGCACGAGCTGGCCGAGGCGCAGGCGTTCGCCGACCGGCTGGCCGTGATCGACCGGGGGAGCCTGCTTCAGCTCGGTGCTCCTGACCAGGTGGTGCAGCGACCGGCCGCGCGCAGGGTGGCCGAGCTGGTCGGCTACACGGCGTTCGTCCCGGTACCGCAGGCAGATCGGCCGACGGCCCACCCGGGTACTGGTCTGGTGGCGGGAGTTCACCCGGACCGGATGGTCGCCGGGGCCGACCCGGACCGGGGCGTGGTGCTCACCGGCCGCGTGCTCGGCTGCCGTCCGGCCGGGGCGCTGTGGGAGATCAGCTTGCTGACCGAAGGGGTGACCGTGACCGGAAGGCTGCCAGAGCCTGCGCCTGCTGGCACTGACTGCACGGTGACGATCACCAGCCCGCCGCTCTTCGGCCCCGACGGAGCGCAGCTGGCACCCGCGGTGAGGCACTCGTGATCAGCGGCACCAGGCTGCGGCTCGCCCGGCAGGCCAGGGGCTTCTCCCAGCAGCAGCTCGCGGGCATGGCCGGCGTGTCCCGGCAGGCCGTCTCGGCCGTCGAGTCGGGCCAGTCCGATCCCTCGCTCCGGGTCGCGCTCGCACTGGCGTCGGCGCTCGGGATGACCGTGGACGAGCTGTTCGGCGGTGCGGACGCCGCGCCGACGGTGACGGCGCGGCTGATCGAGCCTTCCGAGCCGGGGATGGGCGACCAGCCTCCTGCGGCCGAGCCGGGCGATCGGGTCACCCTGGCGCCTATCGGCGAGTCGTTCGTGGCGCTGCCGATGACGGGGCAGACGGCGAGCCGGGCGGGGTTCCTCCCGGCGGGCGGGCTGGTGGTCGGCGCGGCCGGCACCGTGACCGTTCAGCCGATCGGGCCGCCGAGGCCGACCCTCGTCGTGGCCGGCTGCGATCCCGCCCTGCCGCTGCTGTCCGAGCCGCTCGGCCTGCTCGACCCGCCGATCGCGTTCACCTGGTGGCCGTGCGCGAGCCGGGAAGCGCTCAGGCTTGCCGCCGCCGGCCTGGTCCACGTTGCCGGGGCGCACCTGCTCGGCAGCTCGGGTGACTACAACACCGGCCCGGCGACCGAGCTCCTGCCGGGCGGCGGGCAGATCGTCGGCTTCAGCGCCTGGCGCGAGGGGCTGGTGCTGCGGCCGGGAACCGCGGCCAAGGTGTCGAACGTTGCCGACGTAGTCGCCGCCGGCCTGCGCGTGGTCAACCGGGAACCGGGCGCCGAAGCGCGCAGCGTGCTCGACCGCGAGCTGGCTCTGCTCGACGTCGCGGGCGCGGACGTCCCTGGGTACGAGACGATGGCGACCGGCCATCTGCAGGTGGCTGAGGCCGTGGCGGCTGGGCTGGCCGACGTCGGCGTGGCCAGCGAACCTGCGGCGCTGGCGTACCGGCTGACGTTCATCCCGCTGGCTGACGAGCGCTTCGACCTGGTCATCCCCGCCGAACGGGCCACCTCTCGCGAGGTGCAGGCACTCACCAGGGTGCTGTCGTCGCGCTGGCTGCTCGACCAGCTCGGCAGCCTGCCCGGCTACGACGCCACCTCCTGCGGCCAGCACGTCACCACGTTGAACTAGGTCCCGGTGCCGCGATTGCGCCTTTGATGAACAGTTGGCGCTGACCAGAGTTTCTGGGCCAGGATGAGTGACATGAGACTTCTGGTACTAGGGGGAACCCATCACGTCGGCCGGGCAGTAGTCGAGGAGGCGCTCGCCCGGGGCGACGACGTTACTACCCTGAACAGGGGCGTCAGCGGCCACGCCACCGAAGGCGTGCACGCCCGCCACGCGGACCGGACGGACCCCGGGCAGCTCAAGACCGCGCTCGGCGACGACACCTGGGACGCGGTGATCGACACGTGGAGCCTCGCGCCGCGCGTCGTCCGCGACGCCGTGACGCTGCTCAACGGGCGGGTCGGCCACTACGGCTACGTGTCGAGCCGGTCCGTCTACGAATGGCCGGTCCCGCCCCGCTCCGACGAGAGCGCCCCCGTGGTGGACGCGAACGCCGACAGCGACGAGTCCGAGGACTACGCGGCAGCGAAGCGCGGCGGCGAGCTCGCCGTCATCGAGTACTTCGACGGCCCCTCGGTCCTGGCCCGCGCCGGTCTCATCCTCGGCCCGTACGAGGGCGTCGGAAGGATGCCCTGGTGGCTGCGCCGCATCGAACGCGGCGGCGACGTGCTCGCCCCCGGGCCGAAAGATATGCCGCTGCAGTACATCGACTGCCGCGACCTCGCGATCTGGATGCTGCACGCCGCCGACGAGCAGCTCAGCGACGTCTTCAACACGGTCAGCCAGCCTGGCCTCGCGACGATGGAGAGCCTGCTCAACGCGGCGATCACCGCGACCGGCTCGGACGCCAGGCTGATCTGGGCCGACCCGGCCGTCATCCTGGCAGCGGGCATCCAGCCCTGGACCGAGCTGCCGATCTGGGCGCCGCCGGACGGCGAGGCGGCCGCGCTGCACGACGGCGACGTCTCGGCGATTTACGAGGCCGGACTGTCTGCCGCCCGGTGCAGGACACGGTGAACGACACCTGGCGCTGGCTCCAGGCCGAAGGCGACCCGCCCGTCAAGGAGGGCCGCCCTGGCCACGGCATCGACCCGGACAAGGAGCGCGAAGTCCTCGCGAGCCTGCGACAGTAACCGGCGAGACCCGGCGGCGCCCCAGCGCCGTCCGAGCGACTTGGGCGTGTTGACCTTGTCGGGCCTGACGACCAGGATCACCCGGCCGTCGGGCCCGATCGGGCGCCCGTAGTCGGTCCCGACATAGCGGCGGGACAGCTCGTGGATGTGGTCGATCGCCTTCTGCCCGTCGACCATCTCGACGACGCGGCCCCGGATCTCGGCCCAGTCACCGGGGTCCTCCGCCGAGTGGATCAGGACGGTGATGCGGGGGTCACGGCGCACGTTCCTCGTACGCTGACGTGACGGTGCGGTGTTCACCAGGATGTGCTCACCATCGTGATCGACCCAGGTCAGCAGCGCCTGCGGCTGCCCGTCCGGCATCAAGGTGGCGACGGTGGCGAGGTGCTTACTCTTGGCTAGGCGGGCGGCGTCGGCGTCGAGAGGCATTCAGGCGCTCCTGGATAGTTCGAAAGAGAAAGATTATAAGTTTGAACAATTTTCAGGCCCCAATCATGTCGCTTCTAGGTGAGCCGCCGCGTCCGGGTAGCCGCGACGGCACCTCAGTGGCCGGCGACGCTGGTGAGACGAGCGCGACCGGCCACTAGGAATTATTTCCAAGAAAATGGTTGTCGGTTTTTGGGGGTTGGCGTCAGTGCCCGAAGACCGGGATGAGCAGGCCGCGGGCGATGGTGTGGAACCGCAGGTTGAAGCCAGCCACGGCCGGCATGACCTCGGAGTCGATGCCGAGCGACTCGGTGTCGAGCGCGTGCACGGCGAAGACGTAGCGGTGCGGCGGCTCACCCTGGGGCGGAGCCGCGCCGCCGAAGTCCTTGGTGCCGAAGTCGTTGCGCACGGAGAACGCGCCGGTGGGCAGGCCCGAGCCGTCGGCCTGGCCCGCGTTGGCAGCCAGTTCGGTCACCGAGGCCGGGACGTCCAGCACCAGCCAGTGCCAGAAGCCCGAGCCGGTGGGGGCGTCCGGGTCGTAGCAGGTGACCGCGAAGCTCTTGGTCTGCTCCGGGAAGCCGCTCCAGCTAGCTGGGGCGAGATGTTCGGACCCGTCTGGCCGAAGCCGTTGTAGAGCTGGTCGTTGCCCATCTGCTGGCCTTCGGCCACGTCCGTGCTCGTCACGTCGAATGACGGCACCTGGGGCATAAAATCGTAGGGCAGCGGGGCCCGATCGGACATGGTTCCTCCTGGGAGTCTGGGTGGATCTGAGAGCCTGAGTGGAGCTGAGGGTCTGTCCGGTCTGCGCGACGGCGTCAGTGAACCCTGGTGCCAACGCTACTTCTGCGGTTGCCTGGCCCGCTACGCAGGCTGCCGATCACGGGCGTCGACTTAGGCGTCGACTAGGCGTCGACGGAAGGGAGGGCCGGGCCGCGCGCGCGAAGCTCAGCCAGCTGATGTCAGCGCCGGTGCGCCGCAGTGCGCTCGGGCTGATCCTCGTCGCCGTCCTGCTGTTCCCGAGCGGGGCGGTGAACCGGCATCACAAGATCTGCTCGACCTACCGGTGCAAGGCGAGCGGAGCGATCATCTGGTCCCGGGCGCTCACCGGCTCGTGGCTGGCCCAGAGCGGGGCGCAGGGCACCATCTACGGCCAGGGCCAGGCTTATGCGGCCGTCGGCAGCGAGGTGGCGGCGGTGGGCTACGGCCTCACGCTCGACGCGTTCGACGCTAAGACCGGGTTCCCGCGCTGGGAGGCGACGCTAGGCGGCGTGCCGGCCGGGCCTCGACGATCATCTCCGTCCGCGTCTGGTCCGGCGTCGTGACCGCCGGCGTGCAAGTCGTCGCGACCGTCGGCGCGAACTCCGCCCCGCCGGCGGGACCCAGCAACTCCGGTGGCGCGCTCGGCAACTCGGCCGGGTCGGGAGAGCAGACCGTGATCGGCCGCGAGGAGTTCGTGCTCAACGCGGTGACCGGCAGGCAGCTGAGCGTCTACCCGGCTGCCTGGTTCGGCGGCGCGGTCAGCGCGAACCTCAAGGACACGGTCGTCGTCGGCACGACCTCGGTGACCAGCTACTCCAACGCGACCGGCAAGGTCCGCTGGCGTGATCTGACCGGCCCGGCCGGCCAGGCGTGGCAGGTCAGCGGCGACGAGCTGTACGTCACCGTCTCCGCGACCGGTGAGGCCTGCACGGCCCCGGTCACCGCCGTACGGCAGATTAACCTGCGTAGCGGCGCCCCGGGGCTGGTCCAGCCCGCCGGCCATCCCTTCGTGGGCCTGCTCGACGGGGTCGTCGACGGGGAGCTGCTGTTCTCGAGCGCGGACGGGCTGCGGATGTACAGCGACGTGACGGGCAGGCTGACCGGGTTCCGGGCGCGGGCTGTGCCCGAAGTGATCGATTCCGAGCAAGAGGTGCTGTACGTCGACGTGGGCGGTCGGCTGATCGGCATCGACCCGGTGAGCGGCAAGAACGAGCGGGGGACTTCTTACCCGGGGCCGCCGGGGACTTACGGCGTGCGGAACGGGGTGGCGCTGGGGCTCGACCCGGGCGCGAACGGGGCGGCGTGGGGATACAACATCGCAAGGAAGCGCGTGATCTGGACAACTCGGTCGCTGCCGTGGCCGCATTTCTTCGTGGACCCTTCGGGGCTGGGCGGCAGTACCGATGCCAGGAGCGACGCCGTCCTGCTGGTCACGTGCGCGAAGGTAGGCCAGCGGCCGCAGTCGACCGCCGTGTCGGTGCCGGGCGGAGGCGGCAGCGCCTGCCTGCGCCCCATGCTGGTAGCGATCAAGCGCTGAAGCGCGGCGCGCGGGCGGGTGCATGCCCGGGGCTGGTGCCCGGGGGCCAGTAACCGCAGCATGGGACTACTTACTGTCGTTGGGCGTGCTCTTTCCAACAGCACCTTGGTCCTACTTACTGTCGTCCTGACAGCAGTAAGTAGGACCAAGGTGCTGTCGATTCGGGGTGCTCCGGTCGGCCGTGGCCCGGTCTGCTGCTGTTGCGAGGGCATCGTGGGCGGCCGGGCGGGTCAGCGGCGGGCGGCGGCATGCGTTCAGCGAAGGCAGCAAGGCACCCCGGCGGGGCAGCTGCGCGGTGAAACGTTCGAATCCCGCTCCTGCCAGCGCTTCGTTGTCGGCTTCGGCTTGCTGCGGGGGTTCGGGTGGAAGCTGCTGCCGCACCGCTTCCGGTGCTCGGGCCGCAGGCGGCCCCGCGCTCCGGGTCGGCTTGCCCTCGGACTAGCTTGGGTTTCTGTAGCCGCGGGCTGGGGTAGCTGGCTCAGGCAGTCGCGGGGCTTGCGGGTCGCTGGCGCTTCCCGCCGTGGCCTGGCGTGACTACTGGTTCGTGTGTGAGCGTTCCCGGGTAGGCGGACACCGAACCGGTGATCACGCGTAGTGACGAAGGGAAGCTCCGCTTACCCGAAAGCGCTGAGACTACCCCCAGTCGGCCGCCTCAGCCCGTGACGGCGGAACCCGAGGTCATCCGAGGGCAAGCCGACCCGGAGCGCAGGGCCGCCAGGCCCGAGCACCGGAAGCGGCGCGGCAGCACCTATTGCCCAGCCCGCGCCGACCGTCACCTTTAGTGACGAGCTGTCCGCCGGCCTGGAGTGACCGCGAAGCGGGAACTCCTGTCCGCGCACCTGCATTACCTGATGACCGCTATCACTCGTTTCCGTCTGGCGCTCGCGGGCCTGTGCTCGGATCTCGTGGTGGCGGCGGCCCGAGAGTATTTGTACTGCCGGGCAGGCGGAGGGCGTAGCCTAGTCGGGCAGAATGTGTCGCATGCGCCTGTAGCTCAGCGGACAGAGCGGCTGCCTTCTAAGCAGCGGGTCGCAGGTTCGATCCCTGCCAGGCGCGCAGGTCAGTGGCTCGTGGGAGTTAGTGGGGGTCGGGACGGGGAGCCAGCGCGGTGCCGTCTCGCTGGCATGGCGGAGACCTCTATGCTCCCGATGGGATTGCGTCGCGCAGGTGGCGCGATGAGGTCAGCCTGCTGGCCGGCCGGAACTCTATCGTGTGCTGGAGGCAAGCGCTGATTGATCCTGTCAGCGTCTTAGACAGCCCTACCAGTCAAGCCGTCGCCGAAAGCTAGCCGCCGTTGATTCTGGTTTGCTGATCAGGGCTTACTGATGACGCTGATCGTACTCAGGAGCGAATCGAGAGCATCGACGAAGGTCGGCAAGTATGCTGCGCCGCGAGCAGGCGATCTTGGCCAGACATCCAGACCCGCCATCTCTAGATCAGGAGCTATCCGCTCCATAAGGTCGCGCGCACTGCTGGAGATCATGTACTCCGAATATTCGGACTTGGTCATGATGTTCAGCCAGGTAATGACTTCCGCGAGCGCGGGGAGCAGATGAACCCACGACACGAATACTGGCATGAAGTCCGCTGACGGTTCGATTCCTAGAAGATTTGCCCACTTATCCTGATACGCAAGGAAGATGCGTTCATTTTTGGATCTTCGTGCTTTCACTACGCCGGAGTTCACGAGTCCGGTCAGAGTGTCATTTACATTCCTCTTAGCAAACCCGGACTCGTCAGATATTCTTGCAGCATCCAATGGGCCATCCGGGAAAGTCAGCAGGATCCTCATTATCTCTGAACGACTTCCGGGCCCGAAACAGATGGCGAAGCAGGAATGCGAAATTTGCCGGAACCTTCGGATCCGGGGCTCGTGACTTCCGGCTCCGGATGATGCTGGGGCGAACATAACCGTATTCCGCGAAAACGGGGTCCGGTTCGCCAATAAAATTCAGGACGTCCTGGTCAAAAACAGGTCGCATCGCAAGGCGGTGGTCTTCTGATAGCGTGCGTTCGTTCCGGATGCGTAGTCGCATATTGTCCGCCCAGGCCATGACTGCTCGGACCAGGTCGGGCTCAAGCGGGAATGTCCTGCTGAGATTCCGAAGGCGCTGCATGCTCAACAACTGACGGTTGAGAGCCATCCAGTCCAGTACCTCGTCGAACAGTCGCGGATCCCGCCTGGCCACTACGATCGTGAAGAGAATCGTAGCTTCGGGGTCTATTGCCCACCGATCGAAGCTTGCTATATTTGCTGCCACGCCAGCTTGAGCCCACTGTCGCCAGGCGAAGTCAAGAGATTCTTGCCAGGCTCTTTCCCTAATCTCCGATAGCATCGCCATCAACCCCCAGAGCGTCTAGGGCTTCCTTCAATACCATCCTGTAACCAGGTGATGGATCTTGCGTCATTGACCAGCGCGCTGCCGCGATTAGCTCTTGCCTGCTCGGTTGCAAAGCCCGCAGATCCGCTTCGTGACGACCTCCAGCTTGATCGACCATTGCAAATAGCTTGAAGTGGATCTGGTCGAACCGACTTGCAAAATGAACGGTCAGGGCGTCGCCGTATCGCCGAGTAACAATCCGATCGATGAAGCCTTCCGGCAAGCCCCATTTCAGAAGGTCGGTGGGGCCGCCGTTGAGCCAGTTGGGGTCCAGATCAAGTCGCGCGCGACGCGATCTCGTGCTTCGCTAAGCGCTGCTGGCAGCGGATGAGCGGAGCGAAGCTCTCTGCCTTCGGCGATGGCGACAATGTCTACGTCTCGCGTGGCCCGGCTGACCAGCCCGAGAGCGGCTAGGGCGGACCCGCCTATGACCACGATCTCCTGCCGCGCGTTAGCGGTCCGCAGTTGCTCCCCAAGTGCCCCGAGGAGGATGTCGAGAGTCTCGGGCGTGATACTCCACGCTCAATTCTAAACACATCGGGACCTTCAAGGCCCCGAAGTATGTAGTTGATCATCTCGATACGAGCTGATCAACGTCCCGTTCGGCTAGCCTAGCTGAACGGCCGTCATCGTCGCCGCAGAAGCTTGCGGCGGGTTGCGTGGTCGGCCGGGGTTGCTGTCAGCAGATAACTGTGGCTATGGCGCTCGCCGGTGGCCTGGGTTTTCGCTGGTGGCTATGGCGCTGGGGCGGTGCCACCTTCTAAGCAGCGGGCCGCAGGTTCGATCCCTGCCAGGCGCGCAGGTCAGGCCGCTCGGTGGCTGCCTAGAATGGGACATGGCCTCTGAGGACGTCGAGAAGTTTCGGGTGGTCTTCGACTTGTGCGATGCCGGGGTGCGGATCTTCCGGCAGCGCATGCGGCGGGAGAACCCGTGGGCCTCTGATGAGGAGATCGAGGCCAGGGTGCAGGCGTGGCTGCGCAGGCCAAGCGGTGAGGCGGGCGATCGCCTGCGGCTGCCGGCGCGTGGGTAGGGCGCAATGCAGTCCGTCGACACGGTCCTCAGGCAGGCGGCTGAGGACCTCGATGCCATCGGCGCCCGCTGGGCTGTCATCGGCGGCCTGGCGGTGGCGTTCCGCGCTGAGCCCCGGTTCACCAAGGACGTCGATATCGCCGTCGCCGTCGCGGTCGATGAGGAAGCCGAGGCCATCGTCAACCGTCTGCAGGTCCGTGGCTACGGGCTCGCATCGCTCGTCGAGCAGGACTACGTCAGTCGGCTGGCGACTGCGCGCGGGGTGCGACCGCAGGCAGGCACGTCGTCCGCCGGGCTGACCGGCTGGAGGTTCTGCCGGGCGTGTTCATGCCGGTGGCGTCGATCGGGCACTTGATCGCGCTGAAGGCACTTGCGGGCCGTCATCAGGACCTGACCGACCTCGGCGACCTGCTCTCCGCAGCGACAGATGCCGATCTAGGCGAAGCGACGGAATCGGCCGCGAAGATCCAGGAACGCGGGTTGCAGATTCGGTCCCTGCTAGGCGCAAATGGGCTCTGACCAGCGGAGACGAAGGTCAGGGCCTAGCGCTTCGGCGTGTTACAGCTCAGACTGCAGATGACTTTTGGTTTCGAGGTACTCAGTCGGCATGCCAGACAGGACGAGGTATGTCGGTGAGCGGCGCAAGCACAAGTGGCTATCAGGCATGAGTTGTGGTTGACAAGCTCACTTCGGCATAGTGTTCAGCAGCCGTGTGGTTTGTTTGCGATGATCTCGGCCCAGTAGTTTTTGGCTACGTAGCTGCCCGAGGAGTTGTGGTAGTAGACGAGCATGCCCTGGGAGGCCGACCGGTGCGTGGTGACGGGTGCCACGCCGAGCACTACGTTGAACGTCTTGCCCGGCGAGAGCCGGAAGCCGTGGATGGGCTGGCGGTGCTTCCACGCGGGCGGCATCCCGGCGTACTTGGGTGGCCAGCCGTGTGGATTTCCGATGAGCGATTCGCCGGGTACTGCGTAGGAGCCGATCAGCCGCTGATTGTGCGGGTGCAGCAGGACTACGCGGTCCAGGATCACGGTGGTGGTGCCGTAGTTGGTGAATACCTGGAGGCCGGAGGTCTGCGGCCCGCCAGCTGGCGTGCACACCGATCCCTTCGGGATCAGGCCGTGGATGCTGCTGCCACTGCTGAGCGGCCCGTCAGCGGCCGGGCTGCCACCGCCGCTGCAACCTGCCAAAACTGACACCAGTGCCGCAAAGCTCGTTGCCGTTAAGGGCAGGGCGCTGTGGCGCATCGTTCGTGCTTTCATGTCGGCATCATCGATCTGCATCAGGGCGTCATAGGCAGGGTGGTAGGGCTTGTAAAGATCGCTATCCAGTTCGACATAGCCGCCGCGGCCGTCCAGCGATCGGCCGACCATTTCCGATATCCGGGTTTGCCAACGCCATGCTGGCCGATGACGAAGATGACGACTGGTTCCTTTTCAGGTTCAGCGCCAGCTAGTAAGTCAGGCGTGATCTCCTCGCGGAAGATGCGTCGTCCCTCTTGCGGAGGCAGCAGGTATTTCGGTGCCTGCGGATCTGCGACCGGTCGCCGCTGCGCGTAAATCCGCCAGGCAGCCCGATCTAAGTCACGCATCTATGGCCCGTCGTGTTTCGCTCGCGAGTTCAGTGAACTGGCGGCGGGCGGCCGCCATCGCTTCGAGGTCTGAGGGGTTGAGTTGCTGTCGCCGTCGGGCGCATTCGCTTCTGCCTGAGCGGGCCCTCATGATCGCATCCGAGTCAGGAACTGGCTTGGCTTCCTCGGCGGCGATCAGCGCCGTATAGGCTCCGACGGCGCCGTTGATGGCCTCGATCGCCGCCTCGTAGGCCACGGACCCTCAGTAGACCACGTGAATCCTTCAAGATCCGCGAGAACCGGCCGCTCGATTTCATGATCTGCCACACGCGCCTCCTTCATGAACTCGACAGGTGCCTGGGTTCTCCAGCCGCCCGGCCGCGAGAATACCTGGTGCCGCCTCGGTCGAGCTGAATGCTGGCAAGCGCGATTGTCGGGTGCCAGGGTTAGCGTGGCTGCCATGAGCAATCCGCTGGCCGGAGGGCAGGAGCCGGTCGTGCCGCTGCCGGCGAGGGAGCCTGCGGCGCTGCGGGTAGCGGTGGCGCGTCTTGACCCTGCTGCTCTGGCGCGGTTCGAGGCGGACTGGACGGCTGCGACGGCGCTGGCGCGTGATCAGTACAGTCTGCTTCCTGCCCGGTATTTCGTGGAGCACTGGTTCAGCTGGGTGGCTGTCGAGCGGTGGCCTCGGCTGGCGGCCCGGCTGCGGGCCTGCGAGCGTGTCGTCGCTGAGTCCCAGGACTGGGCCGAGCGCCGGGCGGCGGCAGCGGAGATCAGCCAGATCCTGCAGCAGGCTGGGTCCGCCACTGCATGAGCGACTGGACGTGCAGTACGTCCCGGACGCGACCTGCGTCGTCGGCGGGCTAAACCAGCATCAGGTCGCTGACGTGGAGAGCCCCGGCATCGCCGCTGTTCCGTGCGTGCTTGCCCTGGACTCCCGGCAATCTTGATCACGCCGTTGTCGATGAACTGCAGATCGTCGACGATCGCGAAGGGCTCGCTACTAGCCGAGCATTGGCATGACATGAGGGACTATTCGTCGGGGAATCCCAGCGAGGAGATGGCGGTCCCAGTTGGGTAAACCGGGCCAGGTTCCTGGGCGTCGTATTGCCGGAAGCGCCCATCGGCGGGTGCGGTTCGGGAAGGTGACAGGACATGGTGAGACGACGCGGGGTTCTGGCGTTTCTGGCTGGTGCTGCTGTGATGGTGGGGGTGCTGGGCCGCTAGCGGTGGCGGGCACGGCGGGCGCCTGGGCGGCCCAGCCCCGGGCGGTGCGGGCGGCGGGTGCGTGGGGGACGGCGGTCGGCGTGCCTGGCCTGGGAGCCCTGAACCAGGGCGGGAGAGCCCAGGTCGTGTCGGTGTCGTGTACCTCGGCGGTCAACTGCGCGGCCGGCGGGTGGTACCGGGACCGGCTCCGCCACTTTCAGGCGTTCGTGGTCGCCGAGAAGAACGGCCGGTGGAGCCAGGCGATCGAAGTGCCCGGCCTGGGAGCGCTGAACAAGGGCAACCACGCCACTCTCTGGTCGGTATCGTGCACTTCGGCGGGCAACTGCGCGGCTGCGGGGGACTACCGCCTGGCCTCTGGCCGCGAGCAGGCGTTCGTGGTCGCCGAGAAGAACGGCCGGTGGGGCCGAGCGGCCGGAGTGCCCGGCCTGGCAGCGCTCAACAAGCGCGGGACTATCGAAAGCGCCAAGCACGTGTCGTGCGCATCGGCGGGCAGCTGCGCCGTCACCGGGGACTACACCGACGGTGCCGGACATCAGCAGATTTATGTGGCGAGTGAGAAGAACGGCGTCTGGGGCAAGGCGATCGAGGTGCCCGGCCTGGGAGCGCTGAACGTGGACGGCCGTGCCAACGTCACGTCGCTGTCATGCGGCGCAGCGGGTAACTGCGTCATCGCCGGGTACTACACCGCCGACGCCGACGGGCACCGGCAGGGGTTCGTGGCGAATGAGGAAAAGGGCGTCTGGGGCCAGGCGATCGGGGTGCCCGGCCTGGAGACCCTGAACGCGGGCCTGGAGGCCGGCGTCAGCGCGGTCTCGTGCGCGTCGGCCCGAAACTGCACGGTCGGCGGGTTCTATACCGACAGTTCGTTTGCCCAGCAGGGGTTCGTGGCCGTCGAGACGAACGGCACCTGGGGCCAGGCGGCCGAGGTGCCCGGCCTGGAGGCCCTGAACAACCGCACTGATCAGCCAATGGCATTCGTCACCGCGGTGTCCTGCGCCACGCCCGGCAATTGCGTGGTCGGCGGGGCCGTCGGCGGGCCCTACAGCGGGTCCTTCACTGCCAATCAGACCAACGGCGTCTGGAGCAAGGCGACCGTTGTGCCCGGCATGTCGGCCATAGTCACCGGCCGGTGGTCCGAAGTCGATCAGGTGTCCTGCGCCTCGACGGGCAACTGCGCGGCCGTCGGGGACTACGAGCTCGTTCCCGGCGGAGCGACCGGGGCGTTCGTGGCCCGCGAGCAGAACGGCCGATGGAACAAGGCAATCCACGTGCCCGGCATGCGAGCCCTGAATAAGAACAAAGAGGCCGGTATCTCCTCGGTGTCGTGCGTTTCGCCAGGTCATTGCACGGTCGCCGGGACCTACGCCGACAGCCACGGCCACCTGCAAGGATTCGTGAGCTGACGCCAGCGGGCGCATCGCGTAATTGACCACACGCTGATCACCGCATCCTCGCCCGCAACCTGGTCAAGATTGCTGCCCTGGCCAGCTAACCAGGGCAGCAATCCAAAGACCACCAGCTATCCGGTCGCCGCATCCGGCCCGCCGTCGAGGCGGTGCGGTGGGAGGCCGCTATCGATGATGGCGGCTTGGCCTAACTAGGCTGGTGCGCCTATCAGGCCGACCTGGCAAAAGTCGGCTGGTCAGGTCTTCTGGATAGCGTTTCCTCAAGATTAGATCCTGATCGAATGGCCTTAGCGGCTTGCCAGGTACAATCTCTTCCGGCATATTGAGATGATAGCCAATAGCCGTATCTGACTGGATAGCTGGAGGCTCCGAAAATGCCCCGATCGGAGGCAAACCACCCGAGTCCTCTCGCGCGGTTCCAACGGAGGCCATACAGGTACGCCCTGGCGCTTGTCCTCACTACGGCTAGTTTAATCACGCTAGTGCTGCTGTCCGCCGACCATTCCACATCGGCAAAGGACAAGCTGACACAAATTGGAACGGGGCTGGCGGCATCGATCATCTTCGCGGTGATCTATACCGTCCTGGCCAACCGCGAGTACGCGGAGCTCATACGCGCAGAAATCGCCGATCAGCTCGACGAGCACCTCGATGAGGTCCTCACCCATATCAAGCAGCTGAACCAGATTTTTCTCCCGACCAACCAATACCCGGCAACTCGGGAGTTCGACAGTCGTTTTAACCACGATCTGACGCGAGACTTGTGCAACAGCCGCGTCTACTTCTTTCGCGGAACCAGCGCCAAGTACGTTCCGGCCCGACTCCGCGAGTGTGAGCATCACCTGGAAGTCACTCAAGTGATGCTCTTAGACCCCCGCGACGAGAGTACTATCTTTGCCAGGGCCAGCGACCGACGCCGAAGACCCGGCTACGAGAAGATGACAAACGCTAGCATCGTGGCCGAGATACGTGCTGAGATCCTGCTTGCCGTCGTGGCACTCTTCGACTGCCGCGATGCCTGCGACATCGAGCTCGGCTTCTCTGCATCGACCTCATCTGTTCGGATAGAAGTCTTCGATGACGCCATCTACACGTCGGTCTACCGGTCTTCGGAGTCCCAGCGCAACACCCACCCGGAGACGGCCCGCTTCGGCCGGGACAGTCAAATCTACGAGATATTCCGGGATGAGTGTCGTCGGCAGCTTCAGCTAGCAGCCCCTCTCAAAAGGTTCAACGCCAGCGACACCGATGATCAGCTCCGCGAATTTCTGGAACTACTCGGCTACGCTGCAGATTTGAATCTTCTTGAAGTCCAGCGAACTAAGTATAGGGAATTTATCATGCCATTCTCGACCCGCCTTAACGCAAGGGGCTTAACGTGACAAACAAATCCGATTGGCGCTTCAACGTGCTCTCGGGCGCCGTGACCGTCCGCGATGGGTACTTTCTCATACTAAAGCGTAGCAACAGCGAAACTTTTCTCCCCAACGCTTGGGGGATCCCCGCAGGACACGTTGAACGGGGCGAAGACCCGCGAGAGGCATGCTTGCGCGAGTTGCGCGAGGAGACTGGGCTCCATGGGCGAATCATCGAGCTCACTGGTTACTCCTATTTCACGAGCCGGTGCGGGTCTACCGAACTCAATAACTTGCAGCTTAACTTTCTGGTTGACGTCACGAATAGCGAGGTCAGGATCAACAAAACAAGCCACTCTGAGTACCGGTGGCTGCCGTTTGACCATGCGGATGCCGAACTACTGGACGACTTCACCAGGGATATCGTCGACGAGGCGCGGGTCTGCTATAAGGATCTCAGCGGCAACGTTATGGGCAGATAATTCGAGGCGGGAACGACGATAGTGAAGAACTTGGACGTAATTCTTCGACAGCTGAAGCGCTTAGACTGGTTGCCGACAGGATATCTAGATCCGCAGGTCGCGTTCTTATTGCAGGAGATCGGCGCCAATCCCGCTATAGTCGCAAATGCGGTCAACTCCTGGACAAGTGGTATGGAGATTCGTCAGCTAAGATGTCATGACACGGCGACGCACTACAAATGGTTCGTCGACTGCGATGAGCGGCGCGGGTACAGAATATGGCTACATCAATATAAGAGTCATCAGGAAAGACGAGTAGGCTTCGCTGAAGTGCCGCATAATCATCGCTACTCGCTGGCCTCGGTGATACTCCGCGGCGGCTTCCAGCATCATAGTTACGATCGCACTGAGTCAGATCTGGCCGAATTGCCGTCGGCTCGTCGGCGACTTTCTCAAGGAGACGTATATGCTGTTCAATGGGGCGAGATCCACAAGCTGAGCCAGCTTGCCGATTGCACGCTGACGCTGGTCGTCGAAAGCCCGCTAGTGAAGCACTATAGCGAGGCATTCTACAATGATCGCGATCCTCGGATCTTCAAGGATTTCGTTGGCCTGCACTCCCAGCTGATCGCGGCCGTGTCCGCCTGAGCTGCTGCATGTCGCCGAGCGTGCGCTGGGTTCCGAGCCCAGGGTGCGGGACGTGGGATTGCTGGACCTCGCACGAATCCTGACCAGGCTTCGCGACTCGCGACAGCTAGTATCAATCGGGTCTCGTCCCAGTCGCATATAAATTACCACATACCCGGCCAAACGTAATAAACAACATTAATTTGTGCCGTTCCTTTCCAACTAAATCCTTAGGGTGGTGCAGTGCGGTCGCTCTTACTGAAGGCCCACGCCAACAGATCCGAGGATGAGAATGAACCCCCTGATATCACGAGCGCGCAGGTCAGCACGGCTGATCTTGCCCGCTGCCGCTCTGCTGACAGTGATGGGCAGCACCGCCGCTGTCGCGTCTCCCGTGCAGGCCGGGCTCGGCGGCGGCCATGGCGCTGCGGCAGAGTCGGTCAAGTTCACCTGGCATCCGCTCAAGCTGGTCAACGGCTGGAAGTCGGCGAGCACGAAGAAGTTCGTGACGGGGACTCCCGCGTGGGCGCTCAGCGACGGCATGGTCTATCTGCGCGGCGCGATCAGGCAATCGGAGGCCGACAGCGACTTGAAGTTCGCCATGCTGCCGAAGAATGTCAGGCCGACCAGCAATCTGTACATCCAGGTGTTCACCAAGTCGGCCGTGCCGGGGATTCTCCGCATCGGTTCCGGGGGCGTGATGGAGGCGATCGGCGGTGACACCGAAATCTCTACCTCGCTCTCGGCCGTGTCCTTCCAGACCACAGCGGTCAAGTCGCACCAGGTCAAGCTCCTGAATGGTTGGCAGTCCAGCCAGTCGACCTTCGGGACGGGCAATCCGTCCTACGCGATCAGCAACGGCGTCGTCCATCTGTCCGGCTCGATGAACTCACCGGGCAGCTCGCCACTTGCCTTCATCCTGCCCAAGGCCGCCCGGCCCGCGCACACCCTGTTCATCTCCGTGTACACAATTGACGGCGCCAGTCCTGGCCTGGTCGAGATCCTGCCGCAGGGGGAGGTCGATATCTCCGGCACGGGGTCAGCCGGATACACCTCCCTGGCCAACATCTCGTTCCCGGTCGCGAGTACCAAGTGGCACAAGTTCACGCTGCAATCCGGCTGGAAGCCGTTCACCAAATTCGACGCCGCCACCCCCGCCTACGCAGTTGTCAACGGCGTCGTGTACCTGGACGGCGAGATGCAGCAGCCGACTCCCGGCGCCGATCTCTGGACGGATATCCCCGCCGCGATGCGGACCACCGACGTGCTGGACGTTGAGGTGATGACGACCAGCGGGAGTGTCGGCGCGGTGACGATGAACTCGCGCCACGGACTTGTCGGCAGCACGCCGGCCGCCAATGCTCAGCTGATCACCTCGCTCTCCGGCGTCGCCTACCCGGCAGGCTCCTGACGATCGGCCGTCTCCTGACCGCTAGCGGCCGGGAGACGGCTGGAAGTCCTCAGCTACTCAAAGGGGTTGATGAGCCTGACGCCGCTGCGGGCGAGGTCGGCGGTGTTGCGCGTGACGAGGGCCCAGCCACGGACCCTGGCGGTTGCGGCGAGAAGGCCGTCGATGATGGGCAGGGGGTCGGGAACGTTGATGCGGCCCCACTCCTGTGCGGTGGGATCGTCCAGGTGGACGATCCGGTCGGCGTAGATCTCGCGGAGCCCGGTGAGCCAGTGCTCCAGATGGTCGGCCTGGGCGCTGTCTTTGCGTCGGAGGCGCTCGATCCCGAGCCGGATTTCGCCAAGGGTCAGCACGCTTATGAAGAGTTCGCCTGAGCTGACCTCGTCGTACCACGAGACGACGCGGCGGTCGGGAGTGCGCTTGCGGAGCTCGGAGACGACGTTGGTGTCGAGAAGGTAGCTCATTCGGTGCTCGCCCAGTCCGTGCTTCGCGGTAGTTCGCGTGGCCGGTCGAACTCGAGGTCGTCGAAGGACGGACCGGCTCTGAGATATTCCTTGAACTCGATCGTCTCACCCTTCAGCCGCCGGTACTCCGCGATGTCCACCACGACGGCAATGGGCACGCCGTGACGAGTTACCACCTGGGGTCCATCCGACGCGACGGCGCGGATCAGTTCGCTGAACCGCTGCTTGGCATCTTGCACCTGCCAGTTCACGGCAACCTCCAGAATCCGGACTGTCTAGACAGAGTATATCCGCAAATCCAGGCCGCGTCCTGGCCGGCCCCGGCTGAGGCATTGACAGACGCCTGCTGGGCAGCCTAATTTTTAAACACGTTTACTTCTCGCGGCAAGGCGGGTTCATGGTCGCTACAACTCAGGCAGCGGTTGCTGTGCTGCCGGTCACGGTGAAGGCGCAGCGGACGCGGGAGCGGATCTATGCGTCGGCGATGGAACTGTTCGTGGCGGGAGGCTTCGAGAAGACGACGATGCGGATGATCGCGGAGCGGGCGGGTGTCAACGTGGCGCTGACCTACCGGTACTTTCCGTCGAAGGAGCATCTGGTCGTCGAGTTCTACCGGCGGTTCGCCAGCGACTTCATCTCAGCGTCGGCGGCAGCGCTGGAGGCCAGCCCCCGGCTCGAGACGCGGCTGACCGGAGTCATCGAAGCGATGTTCGCGGTGGCGGACCCGTATCACGGCTTCGCTGGCTCCCTGTTCGCGACGGCGGCCTCGCCGGCGAGCCCGCTCAATCCCTTTGGCGAGGCTGCCACGCCGGTCCGTGACGACGGGATCGCCTTGTTCGCGCGGGTCGTCGAGGGCTGCCGCCCCCGCGTGCCTGAGCATCTGGCGCAGGAGCTTCCCTTCCTGCTCTGGACGTTCAGCATGGGCCTGCTGTACTGCTGGATGCACGATCATTCCGAGCACCAGGACAAGACCCGGACCATCCTGCGGCACTCGGTTCGCCTGATTGCTGGCGGCGTTCGCCTCGGATTGTCACCTGGCTCCCGCTATTTCCTGCGGCAGGTGCTCTCCATGAGCCAGCTGGTCCGTTCCAGCCTGCCGCTGTCGGCGGATGGTGCCTGATGCGGGTACGGATGATCTTGCCGGCCCTGACGGAGGCCACCAGCCCGGAGTTCCGACCGATCAAGTACTCGCTGTTCCCGCCGCTAGGTCTCGCCACGCTGGCCGGCTGATCTCGATCCCGCTGACGAGGTCGTCATCTCCGATGAGCACGTCGAGAAGCTGAGTTTCGACGACGAACCCGACGTCGTGGTGATCCAGGTCTACATCACCTCGGCCCGGCGGGCGTATGAGATTGCCGACCTGTACCGGGCCAGGGGAGCGCATGTGTGCCTCGGCGGGCTCCACGTCACCTCCCTGCCGGAGGAGGCGGCCGGGCACGCCGACACGATCTTCCTCGGGCCGGGCGAAGATACCTGGCCCCGGTTCCTGGCCGACTACCGGTCCGGAGCGCCGCTGACGCGGTACGACTCAAGCAAGCGAACGCTGGCCGGCCTGCCACCGATCCGGCGTGATCTGATCAAGCGTCACCGGTACCTGGTCCCGAATTCGATCGTGGTCTCGCGCGGCTGCCCGCACGTCTGCGACTTCTGCTACAAGGTCGCGTTCTTCAAAGGGGGCAAGCAGTTCTACACCCAGACCGTCGATGACGCGCTCGCGGAGATCGACCGGCTGCCCGGCCGTCACCTCTACTTCCTCGATGACCACCTGTTTGGCAATCCGAGGTTCGCCGCCTCGCTGTTCGACGGCATGACCGGAATGGGGCGCCTCTGGCAGGCAGCCGGGACCGTCAAGTCCGTCCTGGAACAGCCTGCCCTGCTCGAGAAGGCGGTCGCGTCCGGGCTGCGCAGCCTCTTCGTGGGATTCGAGACTGTCAACGCCGGCAACCTTGGCGAGCAGCGCAAGTACCAGAACATTGGCCGCGACTACGACGCGGCCGTGCGCCGCCTGCACGACCTGGGCGTCATGGTCAACGGGAGCTTTGTGTTCGGAATGGATGACGACGGCCCGGACGTGTTCGACCGAACTGTCGACTGGGCCATCAGTCAGGGCATCGAAACGGCCACCTTCCATATCCTCACTCCGTACCCGGACACCGCCTTGCATGCGAGGATGGTGGCCCAGGATCGCATCCTGCACCACGACTGGGATCGCTACGACACCCGCCACGTCGTCTTCCGCCCTGCTGGCATGAGCGCACAGACACTGGAGTCTGGTTACTGGCGCGCTTACCGGGACTTCTACCGATGGGGATCGATCCTGGCCGGCGCTTCAGCCAAGGACACTGTCCGGGGCAAGCTGAGGCACCTGGCTTACGCGGCCGGATGGAAGAAATTCGAGCCCCTCTGGGACCTCGCGATCCGCTCCAAGCGCACCATCCACGCGCTGCCCCTGCTCGAAGTGGTCCTGACTGGCTTTGGCCGCCATCGCCCGCAGCGCGACCGCCCCCGCCGCGACCGGAGCCCTGAACTCCCTCGCGAGAACGAGGATACGGAAACGGCATCTGCTGGGCTGGTTATCGAGGCCGCACGATCTCGCAGTGGATCCCCGGGGCCTTCTCAAGCTTGGCGTCGATCGTGAGGAGTTGCGCCCCGAGGGATTCAGCGGGGGCCACGCGCGCGTCCGTCCTGTTCGGGGCGGGCGCCCGACGACCAACGACAGTAGGTAGGGACTTACTGCTGTTGCGGGCGGGCTGCGCAGGGCCTTACGGCGCGGCTGGAGTGCCTGGCCTCGGGTTGGCCGTGATTCCTGGCGGGGCTGGCCGGTGCAGGTTGCCGCGCAGGACGCGCAGCATGCGATCGGGGCGGATGAGTCCTTCTGGCCGGTCTTTGAGCCCGATGACCCTGATCATCGACAACGCGAGTGCGCCGTCGTCGACCGCTGCGGCGTGCAGTCTTGGCAGGTAGGCGTTGACGATCCGCACTTTCGGCGACCGGCGGCCAGGTACCTGGGGGAAGGCCAGGTCGGCACCGACGGCGATGTCCCAGGGGATGTCGATGACTGAGGCGATGTCCTTAAAGTAGTGCGATGGCGCCCTGCCGGTGCCCGCGCGGAGGTGTCGGCGCAGCGCCAGCGCCTGCATCGCGGCCACGGTCATGCCCTGCCCGTAGACCGGGTTGAAGGAGCACACGGCGTCGCCGGTCACCAGGAGCCCGGTGGGGAACTCGGGCAGCCGCTCGTAACGGTTCCTCGTGCTGGCAGGGAACCGGAACGGCACCGGCTCATCGAGAGGTTCGGCGCCGGCGACCGCCGCAGCGATCGCGCTGGTCGGCAGGGCCGAGGCGAAGTCCGCGAAACCCGCAGGGTCGGTCGGCGGGTAGTCCCCGCAGATCCCGCCAAGAGTCAGGATGTGCCGGTCGCCCTCGATCGCCGCTAGCGCTCCGAAACGCGGACTGGCCTGCGTGCCGACGGTCAGGATCAGGCGATCGCCGTTCATCGCGCCCGGCCTGAGCTGGTACGTCCTCGTGGCGTAGCCCAGGCCGATTTCCACTCGGTCCTGCGCCGGGGCCCGGTAGCCGAGCTCGCTGAGCCATCGGGGCGCGCGGGAGCCTCGGCCGGTGGCGTCCACGACGAGGTCGGCATCCAGCACCTCGGGCTTGCCGTCGGCGTCGTTCACGCGCGCACCGGTGACCTCCCGTCCTCCCCGCGCTGCTACTAGGCCGGCTGCGGAATGGCCGTCGAGCACGCGGATATTAGGCAGGCGGAAGACCCGGTCGCGCACGTGGCCCTCTAGGAACGGCCGGCTCGCGAGCAGCGCTGGCAGGCCAGCGTGAACTTGCTTGAGCTGATGGCTGGAAAGCTGCCACCGCCCATCGGCGAGCACATCACAGCACACGGCCCCCGCAGCCGTCACCTCGGCGGTGAAGCCAGGGAGCAACTCGTCGAGTATCTCTCTGCCCCGGGGATGCAGGCCGTGCAGATGACGGCCATGCGGCACTCCCTTGCGGTGCTGCCCCGCTGGTGGCAGGGCATCCCGCTCGACTACCGTCACCTGCTCGCAGAACTCCGCCAGCACGCGCGCGGTCAGCAGCCCGGCCATGCTCGCGCCGAGAACGATCGCGTGATCAGCGGTCCCGCGCATCCCAGATCACTCCTCAGCCAGCAAGCTCACTGCCAGCATCCGCCTAGCAGGAAACACCTCCAATCTGTCCGGGCGAGAACCCACGCGCAACTCGGTGCATGCTGCCGTTAGTCAGGAACGCGGGTTAGGCGGTCTTAGCCTTCGCCCGTAGCGGGGCCAGGGCATCTGACCAGGCCACTACCTCGTTGAGCATCCGGTCGAGCATGGGCTCGTGGTGGGCGGCCGGCCGGAAGACCTTCATGTCCTCGAAGTCTGTGAACAAGGAAAGCGCCACCTGATCCCGGACGTCCGCTACGTGCAATTCTCCCATGATCAGACGCATCTGCTCCACGGCACGGACCGCGCCGTGGAGCCCGTAGCCGACGAATCCCGCCGACTTGTTGTGCCACTCGTGATACAGGAAGTCGATGGCGTTCTTGAGCGATCCGCAAATCGAATGGTTGTATTCGGGCGTGACGAACACGTAGCCATCGAAGGAGGCAATCGTCTCTGACCAGCGCCTGGTGTGCTCCTGGCGGTAGCCGGAATCCTGCGCGGCAGGGGCGGGCTCGTCCAGGAACGGCAGGTCCTGCTTGGCGAGGTCGACTATCTCGAACGTGGCGTCATCGCGGCGGATAGCCCGGTCGTACGCCCATCGGGCCACCGCTTCGCCATTGCGGCCGGGACGAGTGCTCCCGACGAGGATTGCGATGCGGGTCATTTCGTCCTCCTTGTTTCAGCGTGCGCTGATATGGCTGATGCTCTGGCCTCGGACGAACTCGGGAGCGGCGGATTCGACGCTGGCGATCCCGGGCTGTCCCGCCGCATTCCGAGGATCGTCCATATAGCGCCGGTAGGCCGCTTCGTCCACCCATCGCACATAGTTAATGAACTCGCGACCATCGGCGCTGAGGTAGGCCGATGCTCCGATAAAGCCGGGCATCTCGCGTTTCCACTCTCCGCTGCTCACCAGCAGCCTGCCCAGCTCGCGGGCGGCGTCGGCGCCACTCACATGACGGACTGCGAGCACCGCGACGCCAGGAGCCTGTGCGGCCGCCGCGCCTTCGATGCTCGCCGCGAGCGTCCCGGCGAGGGTACGAACCGGGCGGCCGGCGGCCAGCCGCCGCACCAGCTCCGCAGGCTGACCTGCCGAGGCCGAGGAGGCCGAGGCAGGCCACTGCGCACAGTGCACTACCGCGGCCTCCTGCGCGCTGACGAAGATGTCCGACCAGGTGAACCCGAGTTGCGCAGCGAGCTTCGTCCTCAGCTGATCCGCTACCTCCTGTGCCGCACTTCCCTTGCCGACGCGGAGAATCTCGAAGGTACCGATGGTCGTCGCTTCGCCGTTGCTCATCAGGCCATTATTCATCGATGTGAATGACTCGTGCCGGGCAGAAGTTCGCTGCCCTCCTGATCTTGTCCTGATCCGTCACGAGCGGCCTTTCAGTGAGCAGGACGACCGTACCGGCGTCCTCGTCCTGATCGAATACGTCTGGCGCCGTCATCACGCATTGTCCGGCCCCGATGCACTTATCCGCGTCGACGACTACCTTCATGGTTCCTTGTTCGCTCATCGCCATTCACCACCTCACCAGAAGGGATCCCATCCCGTACACTTCGCCGTCCGGCTTGAAATCCAGCTCGTCGACGGGCTGAACCGGGGCCAGGGTGGGGATCCGCCGGAATAGGCTGCTGAATGCCACCTGCAACTCCACCCGGGCCAGGTTCTGACCAAGGCACTGGTGGACGCCGTAGCCGAACGCCACATGATCGCGAGTGCCACGGCGGAGATCCAGTCGGTCTGGGTCCGGTACGGCGCTCTCGTCGCGGTTCGCCATGTCGATCGAGACGATGATTCCCTCGCCTTTGCGGATGAGCTGCCCGCCGACCTCGAGATCCTCCAGCGCAACCCTGCGCCGGCCCGCGTGGACGATGGAGAGGTAGCGCAGCAGTTCCTCTACAGCGCTGGCCGCCAGTTCGCGGTCATCGGAGCACCGCAGCACCCGGAGCTGCTCGGGATGCTCGAAGAGGAGCGCTGTCCCCAGCGCGATCATGCTCGCGGTCGTCTCGTGTCCGGCCACCAGCAGCACCGCCGCCATTGGCGCGATCTCCCGGCGGGAAAGCTTGCCTGTCCTCAGCTGCTCCACCGCGATGTGGCTGAACACATCGTCGCCTGGGTTCGCGTCCTTGGCCTCCACCAGGTCGCCCAGGTAGGCCAGGATGTCGTCGAACGCCTTGACCGACTGCTCGGGTGTTGACTCCCGGGTGATGATGGTGCGGCTGATCGCGTGGAAGAAGTCACGGTCCTCGTACGGCACGCCGAGGATCTCGCAGATGACCATCGAGGGCAGCGGTAAGGCGAACTGGTCCACCAGGTCAGCGGGCGGGGAACCAGCGAGCATGCTGTCGATCAGGCCATCGACGATCGACTGGATGCGCGGCCGCATCGCCTCCATCCGCCGCACGGTGAAGTCCCGGATCAGTGCGCCACGATGGGCGGCGTGCTCCGGGTCGTCCATGTTGACGAAGGCCTTGGACTCATCGGGCCGCGCGGCGATACCTTCGCTGACCTGCGGATAGCCGGGCTTGTCGATATCGGCGCTGACCCGCTCGTCGCCGAGCACGGCGCGGGCCTCGTCGTAGCCAGTGATGAGCCACGGGGTGCTGCCGTCCCAGATCCTGACCTTGCCAACAGGCGTTTCGTTCCGCACCTTGACCAGGTCAGGCGGCGGATCGAACGGGCAGGCCCTGGTCATCGGGTAATCCGGGGCGCGGGCACTATCTGCCAGCGTCATCTGAACCTCCTTCTCGTGTGCTTACGCGAGCTTGCGTTACGACTTGCGGCCGGCCGGCTCGGGCGAGCGGGACTCGGAGGCGGCTGCGGACGGGGCGGTACGGCGAGTGATGGCCGCCGCCGCCAGGACGACGGCCAGCGCGGCGAATCCGGCGGCGCCTTCCAGCGCGGCGGACTGGCCATGGCTGGCCGCCACGGTGACCAGCACGGCCAGGCCCACCGATCCGCCGATCTGCTGCATGGCCTGGTAGATCCCTGATGCCGCGCCGGTGTCGCTCCGATCGACCCCGCGCAAGATGGTGGCGCTCATCGGCACGTAGGAGAGGCCGGCCCCGATGCCGAACAGCAGGAACGGTCCCAGCAGCCCGTCCAGGTAGCCCTGCGACGGTGCGACCTGGGACAGCCACGCCATGCTGACGGCCATGAGCGCAGGTCCGCACAGCAGCGGGAGGCGCGGCCCCATCTTGGCGAGGACCCTGGGCATGAGGCGGGAGACGCCGAAGATGGCGACGGTCAGCGGCAGGAACGCCACGCCCGTGGCCAAGGCGCTGTAGTGCAGCTCGTTCTGGGCGAACTGGCTGACAAAGAACAGCATGGCGAACACCGCCGCCGAGATCGACAGCAACGCGAGGTAGACCAGCCCGCGCGTCCGGTCGAGTACCAGCTCCAGCGGCATGACCGGCGAAGAACGCCGGCTCTCGACAACCACGAACACGGTGAGCAGGACCGCTGCGCCGGCGAACAGCCCGGCCATGATCGCCGCGCTGGAGCCGCCTTCGGCGATCCAGATGAAGGCGTAGATGAGCAGCGCGAGCCCGGCCGTGGACAGCAGCCCTCCGGCCAGGTCAAGGCGCCCCTCATGGCGGGGCGGCTCCGGGACGAACCGAGGTGCCAGCAGGACCACGGCCAGCCCGATCGGGACGTTGATGAACAGCACCCACCGCCACGATGCTCCCGACACCAGCACGCCGCCGAGGATGAGCCCAAGCGACCCCGCACCGGCCGAGACGCCGGAGAAGATCGCCAGCGCCCGGTTGCGGGCCGGTCCCTCGCCGAACGTCGCGGCGATGAGCGCCAGCGTGCTCGGCGCGGCCATGGCGGCGCCGACGCCCTGGACCGCGCGGGCGCCCACCAGCATGGCCGGGGAGACGGCCAGGCCGCCCACCAGCGAAGCCACGGAGAAGACGATCAGGCCGAGCACCATCAGGCGTCGCCGGCCGAAGATGTCGCCGGCCCGGCCGCCGAGGAGCATGAGCCCGCCGAACGTCAGCGTGTAGGCGTCAATCACCCAGGACAGGCCGGCGTGGGAGAACCCCAGCGCCGCCCGCATCTCTGGCAGGGCGATGTTGACCACGGTGGAGTCGAGCACCACCATGAGCTGGCAGGTGACGATGATCGCGATGGCGATTCCGACCCTGGGCGTACCGGGCGCTGGCCGATTGGAGGCTTGGCCAGTGGCATTCATGAGACCGCCTTTCGCAGGTGCCTGAGATCTCATAGGAGACCTAACCTTCTTCCCTACGACTACCGCGATCGAGGCGTCTCATGCTTTGTTTTCTGGTTATGCCGCAGCTGGTTAGAACCATTGCCGCGCCAAATGTGCCGACAGCGGTGAGAATCACGAATTCCGGACGATAGCTAGCATTCACGACGGCAACCACCGCAAGGATCAGCGCGCCTCCGATTTGCACCAGCGACTGGTACACGCGAGTCGCCGTCCGCGCCGCGTCCGCCGGCACACCGGACAGCGCGTACACATGCAGAGCGGAGAACGCGCCCACGTAGCCCAGGCCCACCAGCAGCAGCGTCGGCAGGAGCCCGCTGACGTAGGAGCCCGGCTGGCTGGCCAGCGCGACCGCGTACCCCAAGGTGGCGGCGAGCAGGCCAGCTATGACAAGCCGCCGTGCGCCCAGGCGGCGGACGAGCGATCCCGAGAACGGCGCCGCCAGCATCGGGGGAACGCTCGCTGGCAGGAAGGCCAGTGCGGTGGGCAGCGGCCCCCATCCCAGATCCTCCTGCAACCGGAACGTCGCGATGAAGAGCAGCCCCCAGTACGAGCCGTTCAGCGCCGCCGCGGCGAGGCCGGCCCGGATCAGGGTGCTGCGCGCGAACCTGACCGCGCCGCCCGCCTCGCGGCCGCTGCGGAGCCCGGGCCTGGGGCGCGGAATGACCCGCCAGCCGACCGCCACCAGAATGAGCGCTATCGGCGCGGGAAACAGCAGCGTCCAGCGCCACTGGAGCTCCGTCAGCAGCCCGGACAGCAGCAGCCCGGCGGTGAAGCCGCCAGCGCCGAACGTGGCGTAGATCGCCAGCGCCCGGTTGCGCGCGGTGCCCTCAGGGAACGTCCTGGCGATGATCGCCAGCCCGGTGGGCGCGGTGAGCCCGGCGCAGCAGCCTCTGGCCACCCGCGACGCGATCAGCACCCCGGCATCCGGCGCGAGGCCGCTGACCACGCACATCGCCGCGTAGCACGCCAGCGCGACGAGATAGCCGCGGCGCTGTCCGAGCCGGCCGGTGACCCGGCCGCCGAAAAGCAGCATGCCGCCGAACCCGAGCGCGAAGCCGCTCATCAGCCACTGCGCCGACGACATCGCGAGGTGCAGGCCGCCGGCGATCGAAGGCAGCGCCACGACCACGATCGAGACCTCGAGCGCGTCGATCAGCATAGTGGCTGACAAGACGGACAGCAGCATCCGCTGCCCCCGCGTGGTCTGCGGCCGCGCCGCCGACGACTTTGCCGCGGTGTTTGCAAACACAGGGGCCGCGGCCGGGATCGGGTTTCGCATGGCGATTCGGTGAGGTCAGCCGAGCAGCGTGCCGCCGCTGGCGTCGATGAACGCTCCGGTCACCCACCGCGCGTCGGGCGAGGCGAGGAACGCGACGACGTCGGCGACGTCGGCGGGCTCGCCGACCCGGCCGAACGTCGACAGCTGAGCCATCTGCTCCTTGGCTTCGGGGATGTCGAACACCGGGGTGCCGTTGTTGGTGATGCCAGGCGCCACGCTGTTGACGGTGATGCCGCGCGGTCCGAGAAGCCTGGCGTAGTGCAGGGCGATCTGCTCCACGGCGCCCTTGGACATCGAGTACGCGACCTCGTCGGGGTTGGCGAACCGGGTGAGCCCTGAGCTGATGTTGATGATGCGACCGCCGTCGGGCATGATCGGCAAGGCCCGCTGGACGATAAAGAGCGGCGCCCTGGCATTGACCGCGATCAGCCGGTCGAACGTGTCCGGAGTCAGCTCTTCCGGCTTGACCCCGCCCATGATGCCCGCGTTGTTCACCAGGACGTCCAGCCTGACCTCGCCGAACTGCTCCCGCAGCCCGGACGACAGGCCCCCGAACAGCGTGTCGACGTCACCGGGAACTCCCAGCTCGGCCTGGATGGCGAAGGCACGGCCGCCGGCGGCGGTGATGTTCTTCACCGTCTGGTCGGCCGCTTCCCGGTTGGCCGAGTAGTGGACCGCGACGAGCGCGCCGTCTCTGGCCAGCCGTTCCGCTGTGGCACGGCCGATCCCCCGGCTCGACCCCGTGACAAGGGCGCTCTTTCCGGCGAGCTTGTTCATCCTAATGTCCTTTCTTCTTTTTGCGTATCTGCTGACGAATTCGCGGTCGGGTCCTCGGTGACCAGGTCAAAATCGCCTGGAATCTTGGAAATTACCTCCGCGCGATCAGTCCAGCCCGCTCAGCAACGTCGCCAGGTGCCGGCGCGCGGATTCGATGCCGAGGAGCTCAGCGAAGACCTGCCGCACCGCGTCGGCCTGGTGATCGCCGAGCAGCATGAGCTTCTGGGCCTCGACGCTGGTGAGTACCCGCTCGGCAACCGGATGCCGCTCGGCGTGATAGGTGTCGAGCAGGCCGGGCGGCGCCCAGCCGCGCACCTCGGCGCCCAGCTTCCAGCCCAGGTTGACGGCGTCGGCGAGGCCGATGTTCAGCGCCTGCCCGCCGACCGGCATCATCCGGTGCGCTGCGTCGCCCGCCAGCAGAACGCGTCCACGGCGATACTGGGTCGCCTGCCGGCTGGTATCGCCGAACGCGTCCGCCCAGATCAGCTCGCCCCGGCTGAGATCCTCACCGGTGATCCGCGCCCACGTCGTGATGATTTCCTCGAAGGCCGGCGCCTGGGTGCGCGCCACCGCAGGCTGGCCGTAGGCATGCATCATCACCCGGGTCACTCCGCCGCGCGTCGCAGCGATGGCCAGGCCGCGGTCCAGGCGCTCGAACCGCCGGTCGCCGATGTCGACCCCGGACACGTCGGCCCGCAGCAGCTCCATCGCGGCGCCGTGCCCGGCGAACTCGAATCCGCCTAGCCGCCGTACCGTGCTGTCCTCGCCATCGCAGCCGACCAGGTAGGCGGCGGTTAACCGGATCGGGTCAGCCGCTTCGCCCGCGTCGGCTCTGACGACCGCCTGGACGCGGTCACCGGTTTCGGCTAAGCCGACCAGCTCGTGCCCTCGGAGCAGGCGCGCGCCGAGCCCGGCTGACCACTGCCCGAGCGCCGCCTCGGTCCGGTACTGCGGGAGCTTCCACAGACCCGAGTAGACGCTGTCGGCTTCCATCCGCAGCGGCAGTCCGCCAAAGTGCCCGCGATCCTCCCGGTCCGGCTGGTCCAGGATGTCCAGCAGGCCACGGCGATCGAAGATCTCCATCGTCCGCGCGCTGAGCTGGGACGCCCGTGACTCAGCCATGGGCTCGGAGAGCTTGTCAACCACGATCACGTCGGCTCCGGCGAGCCTCAGCTCCCCGGCGAGCATCAGGCCCACCGGGCCTGCACCCGCGACGATGACGTCGGCGTCCGTGCGGTCGCTAGCCATGCCCGCCTCCCGCCGCCTCGGCATAGCGCTTGGCGTGCTGCAGGGTGGCCATGCTGTTGGTGCCCAGCGCGTCCCTGATGAAGGAGCGGGCATCGGAGACGGTGGCACCGGCACCGAGGATCTCGGCGATGTTCGCCTCGTTGATCGCGACGTCGTGGCTCGAAGACACCGTGACCCCGGCATCGTTCTCGCTGATCAGCCACTCTCCGGTGTGCAGCGTCATCAGCGGCGGGACCTTGATCTGCTTGTAGACGATCTTGCGGTGCGGGAACGTCACCCGCACCGACTCGGTCGTGTGCACCGATCCGTCCCTGGTCTTGCGTGTCCATCGCCAGAAACTGCAGCCCCGGCGTGTCCTCACGGAAGCTCACCCGGCTGACGTGCGGCAGCCGTTCGGTCCAGAGCTGGGCGTCGTTGATGAAGTCGAAGACGTCCTTGGCGGTGCCGTGGACCTCGACGCTGTCGGAGAAGCTCAGCAGCAGGTCGGCGGAGTTCGCCGCGAGCTCGGCAGCGGCCTTGAGCGCGCCCAGCTCGGCCCGGCTGTTCCGGTCGACGGCGTTCTCGATCCAGGCGAGGTTGCCGGGTCGTCGTCGATCGCACGGTAGTCGTGCAGCAGGCGCACCCGGGTGGATGCTTCGGATTCGCCGGTTCGCTGAGTCAGGCTCGATGATCCAGGTGCCTCCCATCGCGCCCACCGGCGGCTGGGACTTCTCCTGCCGGAATCCGACGCGGCGCCGGTCCGGGTCAAGTTCCCGCCGTGACGTCCAGGTCTTGGCCTCGCCGTTCGCCGTGGCCCAGATCTGGATGCGTTCTGAGTTGTCGCGCCGCTCCAGGCACTCCACATGGACCGTCGGCGGGAAGAGCCGCGGCCAGTTCTCCACCTCGGCGATGAACCGGTACAGCTCACCAGCCGGCGCGCGGACGGTGATTTCGTGTTCTGCTTCGCGGCTGGCCGGCTGTGACATGGTTATTCCTTTCGCTTGTCGCGGGACGGTCAGAAGTTGCCCAGGCCGCCGCACACGTTGATCGCCTGGGCGGTCACCGAGGCGGAGATGTCGGAGGCCAGGTAGCCGACCATCCCCGCCACCTCGGCTGCGCTGGAGTAGCGGCCAAGCGGGATCTTGGCCTGGAATTGCGCGAGGATGGCCTCTTCCGAGGTGTTCCACGCGGCGGCGTACCCCTGTCGCACCCGCTGCGCCATGGGCGTCTCCACATAGCCGGGGCACACGGCGTTGACGGTGATGCCTTTCTTGGCGAGTTCCTTGCCGAGCGCCTTGGTGAAGCCGACCACCCCGTGCTTGGACGCCGAGTACGGCGCTCCCAGCTCGACGCCCTGCTTGCCGGCCGTCGACGCGATGCTGATGATCCGGCCCCAGTCCTTGTCGCACATCCCGCCCGCGTTCAGGACCTCGCGGGTCATCAGGAAGACACTGTTGAGATTGGTGTCGATGACGTCGAACCACAGCTCGTTCGTGATGTCCGCGGTGACCCCGCCCCCGCTGCGCCCGCGTTGTTGACCAGGATGTCCACCGGCCCGCACCTGGCGCGGACCTCGGCCACGAAGGCGCGGATCTGATCTGAGGAGGTGACGTCACAGGCCGTGCCCTGGACGTCAAGTCCTTCCTCGCGAAGCTGCTTGACGGTCAGGTCGACGTTGCCGGCGTCGCGGGCGCAGATCATCACCTTGTGACCCTGCCTGGCCAGGGCATCGGTGATCGCGAGCCCGATTCCGCTGGTCGCGCCGGTAACGACGGCTACCCGCCCTGCCTGCTGTGTCATGTCGTTTCCTCCCTGGTGCTGGTCAGCCTGGTGCTCAGTGCTCGGCGTTGACGAGCTCGAGCAGCTCGCGCGGGGTCTTGGCGGAGGTCGCGGCGTCATCGTCGAGGACGATGCCGTGATCCCGCTCCAGCCGCGCGGCGGTCTCCAGCAGGGCAAGCGAGTCGTACCCGAGCTCGGTGAACTCGACGTCCAGCACGTCGCCGTCGAGCTCGACGCTCTCGTCCGTGCCCGCGCCCTCCCGCAACATGCGGGTCAGAACTTCCAGCGTGATTGCCTGGTCACTCAAGGCAGTGTTCCCTTCTGTGCGGTGCCGAGGTATTCGGCTCAGGTATCCGGCTACGGCTAGCTTTGCGGAGGTCCGAGGACCATGGCCGAGTTGAAGCCCCCGTATCCGCGCGCGATCACCAGCGCCGCGCCTGCCGCGTCCGCCGGCACGGGCCGCGGCGGACCGGTGACCAGGTCGAGGCGGTATTCGGGGGCAGGCGACACGTTCGTGGTCGGCGGGATCACGCCGGTCCCGAAGCGACAGCAGAGCCGTCGCGAGGTCCAGCGGTGCGCCGCCGGAGTACAGCCGGCCGGTCATGGTCTTCGGCGCGGTCACCGGCACGCCGTAGGGCCCGAACACAGCGGTGATCGCCGAGGCCTCGGCGGCGTCCAGTTCGGGGATGGCGGCCGCGTCAGCGAAGACCATGTCGATGCCGGAGGCCGGCACGCTGGCATCGGCCAGCGCCAGCTCGATCGCCCGGCGCAGCGCGGGCTCTCGTCCCCTGCCCGGCTCGGAGCCGGAGGTACCGGCTGGACTGTCCGGCTTCGGGTCGAAGGTCGCGGCATAGCCGGCGATGCTGCCGTAGACCGGTGCTCCGCGCGCCCTGGCCGCCTGCGGCGTCCTCCAGGATCAGCAGCGCGCCGCCTTCCCCGGGGACATACCCCGATGCCGCCGCGTCGAAGGGCAGGTAGGCGCGGTCGGGGTCGGCGCACTGGCTCATCCGGCCGCTGGCCAGCTGCGCGGCCCAGCCCCAGGGGCAGATGCCGCCGTCGATTCCGCCGGAGACGATCAGCTTGCTGCCCTTGCGGATCTGCCGGCGGGCTTGCGCGACCGCGTCCAGGCCGCCGGCCTGGTCGCTCACCACCACCCCGCTCGGCCCGCGCATGCCGTTCCTGATCGAGATCTGACCGGTGTTGACCGCGTAGAACCAGGCGAACGACTGGTAGGCGCTGACGAACTTGCCGCCCTTGCTCCAGAGCTGCCGCAGTTCGTTCTGGCCGAATTCGAAGCCGCCCGACGAGCTGGCGGTGATCACGCCCATGTCGAACTCGTCGAATTCATCGGTATCCACACGGGCGTCGGCCAGCGCCCAGTCGGCGGCCACCAGAGCTAGCCGGGTCATGCGGTCGGTTTGCGGCAGCAGCCGGTTCGGCAGGTAGTCGTCGGGGACGAAACCGGGAACCTCGCCCGGCCAGCCGGGCCGGGTACGGCGAGGCGTCGAACCTGGTGACTGGGCCTATGCCGCTACGCCCTTCGAGCGTCGCTGTCCAGTACTCCTCGGTGCCCAGGCCATTGGGGGCGGTCACGCCCAGGCCGGTCACCACAACGGTCATCGGCATCGTCAGGCCGCCCTGTCCGGTGCGGTCAGCACCATCGCGCTCTGGAATCCGCCGAAGCCGCTGCCGACGGTCAGAACCGTGTCGGTGCGCTGCTCGCGGGCGACGAGCGGGACGTAGTCCAGGTCGCATTCGGGGTCCGGGGTGTGCAGGTTCGCAGTCGGCGGTACCACGTTGTTCTCCATCGCGAGCACGCAGGCCGCGATCTCGATGGAGCCGATGGCGCCGAGCGAGTGGCCGACCATGGACTTGATCGAGCTCACCGGTATCCGCCGCGCGTGCTCGCCCAGGCTGCGCTTGAAGGCCGCGGTCTCGTGCCGGTCGTTCTGCTTGGTCCCGGAGCCGTGCGCGTTGATGTAGTCGATGTCGTCCGCGCTCACCCGGGCTTCGGCCATGGCCGCGCGGATCGCCTCCGCCATCTCCCGGCCGTCGGGTCGCAGGCCGGTCATGTGGAAGGCGTTGCAGCGGTTGCCGAATCCGGCGATCTCGGCATAGCAGTGGGCCCGGCGCGCGGTCGCCGACTCGAGTTCCTCCAGCACGAACATCGCCGCGCCCTCGCCGAGGACGAAGCCGTTCCGGTTCAGGTCGAACGGCCGGGAAGCGTGCTGCGGGTCGTCGTTTCGCGGGGTCGTCGCCTTGATCGCGTCGAAGCAGGCCAGCGTGATCGGCGAGATCGGCGCGTCGGTGGCGCCCGCGATCATGACGTCGGCCGCGCCATCGCGGATGAGCTCGCACGGCGTAGCCCGACCGAGTCCAGTCCGGAGGTGCATCCCGTGGACACGACGGTGGCCGGCCCTTCCGCGCCGAACTCCCACGCGACCTCGGCCGCGAAGCTGCTGGGTACGAAGTAGTCGTAGAGATGGGGAACCGCGTACCGGTGGTCCACCAGCTCAAGCCGGCCGTCGTCGCTGACCACCCGGTACTCCTGCTCCAGGCCCATGGTCGCGCCGACCGCGCTGCCGAGGGTGACCCCGATCCTGGCCGGATCGAGATCCTCGAACTCGCAGGCCGCTGTCCGCCGCCGCCTCCCTGGCGCTGACCACCGCGAGCTGGGCGGCCCGGTCCATGCGCCGTACCTGCTGCGGGGTAAGGCCGTGGGCCTCGGGGTCGAAGTCGATCTCGGCGGCGACCCGCGAGCGGAACGGCGCGGCGTCGAAGAAGCTGATCGTCCTGGTCGCCGTCCGCCCTTCGCTCAGCAGCGCCCAGAAGTTCTTGACGCCCACGCCGCCGGGCGTGGCGGTGCCTACTCCGGTGATCACTACCCGACGATTCATCTGCAATGACCTCACCCGTCTGCTGGCCAGTGGTAGAAACGCGTGGCCATGGCGTCGGCCGGCGACCGCCACGTTTGCGGGTCGTAGGCCTCGATGTACTTCTTCAGCTTCGCGCTGACATCGATGAACAATGGGTGCGTCTTCGCCCCTTCGATGCGCTCCCTGCCGCTGTCGCTGCCAGTGTCCGCTGAGTCGAAGTCCTGCAGGTGGAAGTACAGGCCCTGGTATGAGAAGAGCTGGCGCCGGCGCGTGCCCATCAGGCCCGGCATTTCCGTGCGATCGAAGTCAGTGAAGATCTTCGCCACATCATCGGCACTGTCCGGTGCCATGCGCGCCACGATGAGAGTGCTGTGCATCTCGGGTTCTACTCCTCTTTCTGACAGAACGGCCTCGGTGCTCCGCCTGCGTCAGCGGGGACGGGCAGCCCCGAACCAGCGGCGCAGCGCCGCCTCGGGCGGTCCGCCGCCGGGCGCGGCCCACGCGACGTATCCGTCGGGGCGGATGAGGACGGCCGTCGTTCCGGCCAGGTCGCTCTGCTCGCTGACGGCGTGCGGCATGCCGGTGACGATGTCCACCCGGTCGTCCCAGGCCGCTGCGGTGCGCCGCAGCCGGCGTCATCGGCGAAGTCGAGCAGCACGCCGCTGTCCGCGAGTGCAGCAGCTCGGTGCTGCTGGTCTTGCCGGACTCGGTGATCACTTCCTGACGCGGCATCCGCCTGCCGAGCAGCGGGTGATCGCCCTCGGCGACGTCGTACTTGATCTCCAGCCCGCTCACCATCGCCACGAGGTGACGGCTGACCTCCGGGTAGGCGATCAGTTCCGTCATCACGTCGCGCAGCGGCTGAACCTCGTTGCCGCTGAGGAAGAGCAGGCCCTGCGCCTTGGTGTTCATCAGCAGCCTCGCGGCGACCGGATGCCGCTCGCTGTGGTAGGTGTCGAGCAGACCGGGTGGTGCCCAGCCGCGGAACGGTGGCGGCCAGCTTCCAGCCAAGGTTCATCGCGTCCTGGATGCTGGTGTTCATGCCCTGGCCGCCGGCCGGCAGATGGATGTGCGCGGCGTCGCCCGCGAGCAGGACCCGGCCCCGGCGGTACTCGGTCACCTGCCGGGCGGCATCGCCGAACGAGGTGCACCAGATCGGCGTGGCCGCGCTGATGTCCTGGCCGGTCAGCCGCTGCCAGCCGGCGGCGATCTCCTGATACTCCGGCGGTGCCTCCCGCCGCTGCGGCGGGCGGCCCTTCTCGCACACCACGATGCGCATGACGCCATCACCGAGCGGGCCAGCCATCACCATCCCGTTCGGCCGCGCCTCCCCGATCATGCGCTTGCGGATGTCGACGCCCTTCACGTCGGCGATGAACATCTCCAGCGTGGCGGCGGTGCCGGGGAAGTCGAATCCGGCCAGCTTGCGTACCGTGCTGCGGCCTCCGTCGCACCCGATCAGGTAGTCGCAGCGAAGTCGCTGCTCACCAGCCGGAGTCGCCGCGATGACCTCGACGCCGTCGCCGTCTTCGGACAGGCCGGTCAGCTCATGCTCACGCCGGATATCGGTTCGCAGGTCCGCGCACCACTGCGCGAGCATCTCCTCGGTACGCGCCTGCGGGATCCCTTTCCCGCCAATGTGCGCTCCGTCGAGAATGCCGAAGTCGATCGGCAGGCCGCCGAAGTGCCCTTCATTGCTTATCTCGATGTCCGGCAGCCGCGACAGAAGGCCGCGCTGGTCGAAGATCTCCATAGTCCGGCCGGTAAAGCCAAGACCGCGCGACTGCCCGGTGGGCTCGGCCAGCCGATCCAGGACGATCGTGTCCACGCCGGCCAGCCGTAACTCCGCGGCCAGCGTCAGCCCGGCTGGCCCGGCACCAGCGATAATGACGGGGGAGTACATACTTTCCTCTCTCGCCGAAATGATTGCCCGCGTAGCTGCGGAATTCGGTCTCCGGTTATCCATGTCACCCGAGATAGGCGTCATAGTCAAATTCATGTCGTCATTTATGTGATAGATTTCTGTAAGATAAATGTAAACCCGCAGGACATCGCATATAAATAAGGCAGTAACTAAGAAGCCCAAAACGCGGGAGGCCGAACGGGTTTGCCGAGCCGAGGGCGTGGCAGTTGACCTGCACCCGGCCGCTAATCATCTGCCGCCAATCGTCTTAGGAGTTCATGTGCGTCCCGATTGTGCGCTAAACGCCGGTTGCGATCTGCGGCAGCATGCCCGCCACCTTTCTGGTATCTGGGACAGTTCGATGGCGGGCAGTCAGTTAGCTGGTCCGCTGAGGCCAGTGATCGCCGATTCCTGGCGACGCGCCCGGCGCGGCGGAATCGACCCATGGGGGAAACCCGATCCGCAGCGGGCCGATCCCGGCGAAATCGAGCGCCGCCGCAAGCTGACCTCGCTGAGCGAGGTTCAGGAACTCCTCAGTCAGGGCCTGGCCTCCTATGCCGACGCGGCCCGCTACGTCATGGCCATCGTCGACGATGAGGGGTATCTGTTATGGCGGGAAGGCAGCACGGCGGTGCGGCGGCGTGCCGATAAGGCGGGCTTCACCGTCGGATCCAGGTTGCTCGAGACTGCCGTCGGCACCACGGCGGTGGGGACGGCGCTGGTCGTACAGCGCCCGATCCAGGTCTTCGCCGCCGAGCATTTCGTCCATGCGCTTCATCCGTGGGTCTGTACCGCGTGCCCGGTGCGCGATCCTGCTGACGGGCGGGTACTCGGCGTAGTCGACGTGAGCGGCCCGGCGGCGACGGCCCATCCCAGCACGCTCGCGCTGGTCTGCTCGATGGCGAAACATGCCGAGGCCGAGCTGCGGTCGGCTCATCGCGACGGCCTTGAGCAACTCCGCCGGGTCGCGGCTCCGCTGCTCGCCCGGATTGGCCAGGCTGCGATCGTCGCCGACCGGAATGGATGGGTGGCGACGGCGACCGGGCTGCTCCCGCCCGACCGCCTTCTGCTCCCCGAGCCTCCGCAAGCCGGAATGGCGCATGTGACACCGGTGGGCTGGTGCCAGATCGAGCCGCTCTTCGACGGCTGGCTCATCCGGATCGAGCACGACGAGGCCGACCGCCCGACCGCCGTCCGGCTCGACCTGTGCTCGGCGACCCCCGTCCTCGTGGTCATCGCGCCCAGCGGGACCTGGCGGCATGTTCTCAGCCCTCGGCAGGCCGAGATCCTCTTCCTGCTCGCCCGATGCCCCGGCGGGTACTCGGCGTCGGAACTCTCGGCGGAGCTCTACGGCGATCCTGGCCACTGCGTGGCGGTCCGCTCCCAGTTATCCCGGCTGTGCGCCCGGATAGGCAGCCTGATCAGCCACCGGCCGTACCGGTTCCACCCATGGCTCGAGGTCTGCTGCGATCTCCCTGATGACCCAGCCGACCTGCTGCCCGCCGGCACCGCCAGCTCACTGCGAGAGCTACGAGCCCGGCTGCCTGCCGCAGGCTGACGCTGCCCGCGAGTCACCAGTCGCCATCTCAATGTGGGCCAGAATTATGACCGGTCGTTATACTGGCTAGCATGGAGACTATACCTATCACGGAGGCGAAGGCCAGGATCGCCGAGCTCGCCGATCGGGTCGCCCGCGAGCATGACCACTTCACCATCACCCGCAACGGGCGTGCCGATGTCATGCTCATCTCGGTTGCCGAGTACGAATCCATGCAGGAGACCCTCGACATCCTCAGTGACGACGAGGCCCTCGCCGACCTGAGGCAATCCCGTGAAGACTTCGCCTCCGGCGACATCTTCGACGCAGCTCAGGTCCGCGCCGAACTCAAACGGCGGCTTGGACAATCATGACCAGCCGTCCGGAAACTTCCGAGCTGGAGGCCGAACTGCCCTACGCGGTCCTCCTCTCCCGTCAGGCAAGGCGCAACCTCCACGAGAACCTTCCCCTGGATGTGGCCGCCGCCGCCATGGAGACGATCGACGGTCCGCTCAGCACCAACCCGCACCGCGCCGGAAAGCCACTAGACGAGCCCTTCGACGGCTACCACTCCGCACGGCGCGGGACTTATCGCATCATCTACCGCATCAACGAGGAAAAGCACGCCGTCGAGATCCATTCGATCAGGCACCGGCGAGACGCATACCGGACTTGACCAGCCGCAACCATTTGCAACCCTTTGCCTTGCCTGCTCCGGCGCGCATCCTGGTAGCTACTGCCGCTATCGCTGAATGCCTGGAGTTGAGCATGGACGTACTCGTGGTCGGAGCGGATACCGCCGACGCCGAATTATTAGCGCGCGACCTGGGCCGGAACGGCTACCACGTGACCAGGGCGCAGACCGGGTCGGCCGCGCTGAACATGGCCGAAGACGCCGACCTGGTGGTGCTGAACCTCGAGCTTCCGGACATCGACGGCCTGGCGGTGTGCCGCGCCGTCAGGGAGAATTCCGACGTGCCGGTCATCTCGGTGGCCGAAGGCGACGACGAGGTGGACCGGGTCCTCGCCCTGCAAGCTGGATCAGATGACTGCCTGGCCAAGCCCTTCGGGCTCCGCGAGCTGCTGGCCCGGATCGAGGCGATCATGCGTCGCGTCCGGCCGCCCGGGCAGCGTCCGGGGTCCTTCAACCACGGCCCGCTGACGCTCGATCCCGGCAGCCGCGAGGTTCAGCTGAACGGAGATCCCATCAGCCTCACCCGCAAGGAGTTTGACCTGCTGCATCTCCTTGTCGCCGAGCCCTCGACGGTTATCTCGCGTAAGGATCTCATGTCGAAGGTCTGGGGTTATGTGTGGCCGACGCCGAGCCGGACCATCGACATGCACGTCAGCAGCCTGCGCAAGAAACTTGGCAATGCTTCCTGGATCGTCACCGTCCACGGCGTGGGCTTCCGCCTAGGCGTCGCCTCCCTCCAGTAGCGGAAGCCCGCGCTCCCAGCGCGCTGGCGATCTTTGCCAATCTGTGATGTATCGCGTCATTTACGATGACCCAATGGATCGAGGTCGCTCGGGGGATGCCGGCGCGCGGCTTCGCGGCTACCGCACGAAAGCAGGGCTGACCCAGCGGCAGCTGGCGGATGCGGCGGGGGTCAGCATCGGCGTGGTCCGTGATCTGGAGCAACGTCGGACGGCGGGTTTGCATCCGGACTCGGCACGGCGGCTGGCCGGAGCGCTTTGCCTGGGTCCGCGCCAGGCTGAGGAGCTGGCGCAGGCGGCGCAGCAGGTTCCTGCGGCCGGGCCGGATCGGGTCCAGGCGCTGAGCCTGAGCGTGCTCGGGCCGCTCCGGGCGCGGCGGGGCGCGGAAATTCCGGTTGGCGGGCCGATGCAACGTGCGGTGCTGGGGCTGCTAGCGCTGTATCCGGAATCCGGACTGCGCCGGACGGCGATTGTCGACGCGCTGTGGGGTGATGACCCGCCCGCCACCGCGGTCTCCATGATCCGGGCGGCAGGCGAGGGACATTTTCGCAGGCATCGGCGCGGCCGAGACTGCCGGCGTCGTCACCGAGCTGGCCGCGCTCACGAGCCGCGCTGAACTGGTGCGGCTGGAATGAGCGGCCGGGTGGCGCGCCCGCGATGCCCTGCAGGAATGGTGCGTGGCCGGGGCAGTCCAGTATCCAAGGACAGTAAGGCGGGCGATGGTGCTGTTAACGGCTGGGTTTTGACAACACCATGGTCCTACTTACCGTCGTCCTGACAGCAGTAAGTAGGGCCATGATGCTGTGGTCCACTGGCTGGGTTTCGCCCCTTGGACGAATGCGCCGGAAAAGTGCTTGAAGTGCTCCCAGGTATCTTTCCCCAAGAGGCTTTTTTTGCTGTTATGGAGAAGTCCTTGCCTTCGCTTGTTAGCTTGTCTTCGCCGATCCGGCTCGACCGTCTATCAGCAGCTCTGCATTCCAAGTCCGCTCTACCCGACGCTGCCGCCGGTGTGCGTGTCACTCTGAGCCTGACCGTCAAGCTCGCTGCCGGGAGCACCGCGTGATCATCAGATGGGCGCTGGCTCCCGGCAGCCGGGGCGGAACAGCACTGTCGCCCCCGTTCCGAGCGCCGTGAACTGTCCGTCAAGAAACCGCACGGCCGCTGTTTCGGCCACCCCGATCACCGCATGCCCCTCGCGTGCGGCCAGCGCCCGCAATTCACCGTCCTGCTCGGGCCGGTAGTGCGGCCAGATGGTGGCGCCGCCGAGCAGGTCGAGACCGCTGAAGTCGGCTAGCCCGGCGTCGTTCTCGTCGAAATACGCGGCCGGGGCGATGCTGGCACCGAACAGGATCGCGCCCGCGCTCATGCCGTAGACAAGGCCGCCTGCGCTCAGATAACTCGCCAGCGCCGGACCAAGGTCAGCCGAGCGCACAATAACCATTAGTTGGAAAGTATTGCCCCCATCGATATAAACAGCGTCGTACTCAGGCAGCGGCCGGGGCGGCTCGTCAGGGTCGTCCCACACCTCAATCGCGGCGATCTGCGGGGCGAAGCTGGCGTGCAGTTCCCGGAGCCGGAACTCGGGCTGGTCGTCGCGCGCGAACGGGATGTAGAGCAGCGCAGGCCCGGGCACTAGCCGCCGGAAGGCAGCATCGACCGCCCCGGACTGAGCCGGGGTGCCGCCCCCGGCCAGGATCAGCCCCGGCATCCGCTCGGCCCGTCTGGGGGGAGCGTCGGCTGCGCCGCCGCCGGGAGGCGCGGCACGGCAGCTAGCAACCTGCGGGTGTAGCCCGCGCTCGGGTTGTGCAGCACCTCGCTGGTACGGCCCTGCTCGATGATCTCGCCGCCGTACATCACTGCGACGCGGTCACTGATGGCGCTGACCACGCCGAGGTTGTGCGTGATCAGCAGGATGGCGAGGTCCAGCCGATCCCGCAGGTCGGCGAACAGGTCAAGGACCATCGCCTGCACCGAGACGTCGAGGGACGAGGTGGGTTCGTCGGCGACCAGCACGCGCGGTTCCAGGGCGAGCGCCCGGGCTATCGCTACGCGCTGCCGCTGGCCGCCGGACAGGGCGCGGGGCCGCACGGTCGCGACCCGGGGTGGGAGCCCGACCAGGTCAAGCAGCTCGACGGCCCGATTCTGGCAGTCGGCCTTCGGGCGGAGCTGGTGCACGCGCAGCAGCTCGACAAGGGCGCTGCCTACGGCCCGGCGGGGATTCAGGCTGGCGTACGGGTCCTGGAACACCATCTGGATCGCCCGAGCCTGGGCTTTGGTGCGCTGAGCCGACAGCACCGATCCGGCCAGGACGATCTGCCCTTCGGAGGGCTCCAGCCCTACCAGGGCCCGGGCCAGGGTGGACTTGCCGCAGCCGGATTCGCCGACCAGGCCGAGGATCTCGGCCCGTTCGATGCTCATGCAGACACCGCTGACCGCTCTGACCGGCGGCCGTCCGCGCCGCGCGCGGTAGGTGACGTGCAGGTCGGTCACCCGCAGGACCGGCTGCTCGGCGCCTCCCGCATCGATCGGAGTCCCCGTCATGCCGCCTGCTCCGATCCCACGGGATGGAAGCACGCGGCGGCGTGGGCCACGGTACTGCCGGGGGCCGCCTGGAGGATCGGCAGCTCAGAGCGGCACCGGACCGAGGCCGCCGGGCAGCGCGGTGCGAAGGAGCACGCGGCGGTCACCGGTCTCGCAGGCGGCGCCCCGGCGATCCCGCGCGGGCGGCGGCCCACCTGCTCGACATCGGGCGCGCAGGCGAGCAAGCCGGCCGTGTACTGGTGCAGCGGCTGCCGCAGCACCTGCGCGGTCGAGCCGGATTCGACGATCCGGCCGCCGTACATGACCGCGATCGAGTCGCAGGTGCTCGCCACCACCGCGATGTCGTGGGACACGAGCAGCATCGCCAGCCCCAGCTCGGCGCGCAGCCCCGCGAGCAGCTCGAGCACCGTGGCCTGGACCGTGACGTCCAGCGCGGTGGTGGGCTCGTCGGCCAGCAGCACGGCAGGGTTCATGGAGATCGCCGAGGCGATGCCGACGCGCTGCCGCTGACCTCCCGACAGCTCGTGCGGATAGGCGCGGAACAGCCGCTCGGACAGCTCTACCTTCGTCATCAGCTCCCTGGCCCGGGCAGCGGCCGCCTGACGTGAGATGGATTCGTGCGCCCGGATCGCCTCGACGATCTGGTCGCCTACCCGCATCACCGGGTCAAGGCTGGACTGAGGATCCTGCCAGATCACCGCGATCCGGTTGCCCCGGACGGTGCGCAGCTGCCGTGGCGACAGTGTCAGCAGATCCTGGGACTCGAAGTCGATCCGTCCGCCGATCGGCTCGATCGACTGGGGGAACAGGCCCAGCACCGCGCGGAGCGTTGTCGTCTTGCCGCAGCCCGATTCGCCCACGAGGGCCAGGGCTTCGCCCGGACCGACGGTGAAGCTGACGTCGCTGACGATGGGGCTGATCCCGCTGCGCGTGCGCACTCCCACGCTGAGATCGCTCACCCGCAGCAGGCTCATCCTCGGTTCAGCTCCCGCGCGATGCCGTCACCGATGAGCGACAGCGCCAGTCCCGTGACGACCACGGCCGCGCCCGGAGCGGTCGCGAGCAGCGGATGCAGCGACAAGAACGTCTTCCCCTCAGCCATCATGCTGCCCCACTCGGGCGCCGGCGGAGCGGTGCCCAGTCCCAGGAAGCCGAGCGTGACCACGGCGAGGATCGTCAGGACGATGTCGCTCATCGCGTAGACGATCGCCTGGGTCACGACGTTGGGCGCCAGATGGCGGATCAGGATCCGCAGCGTGCTCAGGCCGTCCGCGCGGGCTGCCTGGATGTAGCCGAGCCGGGAGGCCACCAGTACCTCGCCGCGCACGATGCGGGCGTAAGTGACCCAGCCGACGCAGGTGATCGCGATGAAGATCGACGGCACCCCGGCGCCGAGCGCGAAGACCACCGCGATGACCAGGACGAAGAAGGGGAACGCCACCACGATGTCGACGACTCGCATGATGACCAGGTCGATCCAGCCGCCCTTGTCGCCGGCCAGCAGACCGAGGGTCGTTCCGATCACGAACGGGGCCAGCACTGCGGTGACGCCGATAAGCAGGTCGACGCGGCCGCCGTACAGCAACCGCGCCCAGATGTCGCGGCCAAGCTCATCGGTGCCGAGCAGATGCGCGTGCGACGGTGATCGCAGCAGCTGGGTGAGGTCCTGATGGGTCGGGTCGGCACTGGCCAGCAAGGGCGCCGCCGTCACCGCTGCCGCGACGAACAGCAGCAGCAGCAGCCCGGAGAGCAGCGTGCGGTTGCGTGCTACCCGCCGGACGCCACGGACCTGATCAGCTTCGGGTTCCGGCTGCAGGCCCTCTGCGGCCGACGCGCTGATCAGCTCGCTCACGGCGCGAGCACCACCCGGGGATCGAGCGCGGCATAGCCGATGTCGGCCGCCAGGTTGATCACGACGACGATGATCGCGTAGACGAGAGCGACCGACTGGACCACGTCGAAATCGCGGTTGAAGATCGCGTTGAGCAGCAGGTTCCCCACGCCGGGCAGGCCGTAGACGCTCTCGATGACCACCGTGCCGCCGAGCAGCAGGCCCAGGTTGACTGCCAGCACGCTCACTCCCGGGATCGCGGCGTTGCGCAGCCCGTGCCGCACCAGCACGCGCACCGGCCCGAGCCCCTTGCCGTCGGCCGCGGTGATGTAGTCACTTTCGAAGATGTCGATCAGGGCTGCTCGCAGGCTGCGCACCAGGATCGGGGCCATGGCGATCGCGATGGTCACCCCCGGCAGGATCAGCGAGCTGACGTGCTCGGTCAGCGTGAAGCCGTAGCCGCCGGACGGGAAGAGCTTCCATTTCAGTGCGAACAGCAGGAGCAGCACGAAGCCGATCCAGAACGGCGGCATACCCAGCCCGACCAGCGGAATGGCCCGCACCAGCTGGTCGACCACGCCGCCCTGGCGGTGCGCGGCAATGATGGCCAGCGGGACGGCGAGCAGAACCGCGAACACCACGCCCACCGCGATCATCGCCAGCGTCACCGGCAGGGCATGGCCGATCAGCGTGGCAACCGGAGTCTGGTACTGGGTCGAGGAGCCCAGGTTCAGGTGCAGGACCCGGCCGAGATAACTCCCGTACTGGCTGATGACCGGACGATCAAGCCCCCATTCGTGCCGGAGCACCGCCACCTCGCGGTCGGTGGCGTGCACCCCGAGCAGCGTTCTGGCCGGGTCGCCGGGCACCAGGTGGAGCAGCGAGAAGGTGCCCAGCGTGACCCCGAACAGCACCAGCACCAGCTGCGCGAGCCGGCCTAGGAGGTATCGCCTCACTTGCTCAGCCAGGAGTCCTGCAGATCCTCGTAACCCTCCGGGTAGACATAGAAGTTGTGCAGCTTGCTGGTGTGCGGGTAGTTGTACGGGCTTTCACCCAGCCACACCATCGGTGCGTCCGCCGCCACTTGCTTCTGGACTTGGGCATACAGCCTGGGCTCGCTGATTGCTGGAAAAGGTCCGCTCCGCCGTCTCGATCAGGTGGTTCACCTTCGTGTTGTCGTAATGGGTGAAGTTCGAGAACGACCCGGCGCTGCCGTCGAAGCTGAACCCCGCGTACTCGTCCGGGTCCACGATGTCCATCGTCCAGAGGGTCTCGCGCATCCCGAAGTGGAACGACTGCTCCTGCGCGGTGACCTGCGACGGGTCGAGCGAGCGGATGTTGACGTCGATGTTCAGCGGCTTGAGGTCCTGCTGGACGATCTGGGCCACGGTCGACTGCACCTGGTCTCCGGCGGCCGCGATGAAGTCGATGCTGAATCCTCCGTGCGGATACGCCGACTTGGCCAGTTCCCGCTTGGCCGCTGCCACGCTGAACGGCAGGACACCAGCGTTCGCGGTGTGGTAGGTCACCGCCGGCATGAACGGTGAGTCGGCCACCGTGCCCTGCCCGAAGAACACCGCCTTCATCAGGGCAGCCCGGTCGATGGCTTCGCTGATGGCGCGCCGCACGTGCACGTCAGCGAGCTGCTTCACCTTCTCGTTCATCGTCACGTAGTCGATCCGGGTGGAGGGGTAAAGCCCGGTGTCGAAGCCAGCCGACTTCAGGGAGCCGAGCAGGGAGTACGGTGCCGACTCGATGACCTGCGCCTGCCCGCTCTGCAGCTGGTCGACCCGGGTGTTGCCGTCGGCGATGGCGTCGAAGGTCAAGCTGTCGAGGTACGGCCGGCCCGGCTGCCAGTAGTGCGGGTTCCTGACGAGCTTCACGAACTGGCCCTTGACGTACTTGTCGAACTTGAACGGCCCGGTGCCGATCGGGTTGTCGTAGAAGGCCGTCGCGCTCTGGCCACCGTAGTTGGCCGGCACGATCGCGTTGCCGACGAAGGCCATGTCGGCGAGCAGCGGGGCCCACGGGTATTTCGTCTTCACCACGACAGTGCTGTCGTCCGGCGCCGACACCGATGCGATCGCGGTGTCCACGAACGAGAAGACAGCCTTCGGATCGCGGGCCGCGTTGAGCGAGAAGACCACATCCTTGGCGGTCAGCGGCGCTCCGCTGGAGAACTTGACCCCCTTGCGGAGCGTGAAGGTCCACACCGTCTTGTTGCCGGACACGGTGTAGCCGGTCGCCAGCGTCGGCGTCAGCGACTTCCCGTCCCTGCCGTTGGAGTACAGCGTCTGCGCCACCTGCTCGAGGATCCAGATGGACTCGTTGTCGACGGTGGTGTTGGTGTTGAAGTCCACCGGCGGCGTGAGCGTGTCGATCACCAGGTCCCCGCCAGCCGCCGGGCCGCGCGACCCTGGGCTGCCCGACGAGTTCGACGACGGCGACCCGTTGTTGGAACAGGCAGATAGAGCGAGTGCGGCTGCGATACCAACTGCAGTGAGCAGCCGCTGTCGGGACAGCAACATTCCCCGGCCTCCTAAGAGAACGTTTTCACAGGGTTCACTTCTTACTAGCAGGGCGGTGTCGGCGTCAATAGGCCCTGCTGAGTCATGTCAGCTCTACTGTCCCATTTGACCTTGGGTGCAACGCGGTCGAAACCGCCGTGGTGCCTAGGGCGGGTTCGCGTGGCGAGCTAGATTCCCTGTATAACGTTTTCAGGAACGGGCTTTAGTAAGAGGGCGATGGACCGCAATCACACGATCACCCTGCACGACATCGCGGCCGCGGCCGGCGTCTCCGTCGCCACCGCCTCGCGCGTGCTCAACGGCGACGACAGGGTCGGCGCCGGGCGGCGCGCATCCGTCCTGCAGGCCGCTGATCAGCTCGGTTATGTCGCCAACCGGGCGGCGCGCTCGCTTCGCACCAGACGCAGCGGCACCATTGCCGTCGTGCTGGCCGAGGAGAGCACGATCGTGTTCGGCAGCACCTATTTCGGCCAGCTGCTTGGCGGCATCGCGGAGATCCTCAACAGCTTCGACCTCCAGATCGCCGTCTTCCTGCCGCAGAACGACCGTGACGAGCAGCGGCTCCGCGCGTCGCTCGCCGCCTGGCCCGTGGACGGAGTGCTCCTCACCTACAACGAGAACCGGGACAAGCTGCAAGATCACCTCCTGGACAAGGGCATCCCGCTGGTCGCCAACGCTCGGTCGCTTTCGGTGAAATCGGCCAGCTACGTCGACGTCGACAACGAGCAGGGCGCCTACCTCGCCGTGCGGCACCTGCTCGACAAAGGGTGCCGGGTGATCGCGACGGTGGCCGCGCAGCAAGGTATCGCGCCCGGCGTGGACCGTCTCAACGGCTACCGCCGGGCGCTCGCCGAATCCGGCCTGGAGCGTGGCGAGGACCTGGTCCGGTTCGGGGACTTCACCACCGAGTCAGGCCGGCGGCTGACCACGGAGCTGCTGGCCAGCCGGCCCGACATCGACGGCTTGTTCGTAGCCGGCCAGCTGATGAGCTACGGCGCGCTGCGGGCGCTGCGCGAAGCCGGCCGCCGCGTCCCGACAGACGTAGCCGTGGTCGGCTTCGACGATCTGCCCGGCGCCGAGAGCACCGATCCGCCGCTGACCAGCATTCATCAGCCGGTGGAGCAGATCGGCCGCGAGCTGGCCAGGCTGCTGATCGCGGAGATCTCGGACGGAACCGCGTCCCGAAAACGGGTAATACTCGACACCGAGCTCGTCGAGCGAGACAGCAGCCAGCTCGGCCGACCCTGAGCGCACCGCGACCCCCGCCACCTCCTAGCGCTGAAGCCCCCGCCCCAGCCCCAGCCCAGCCCTGGCCCCAGCCGCGGCTTGGCCCTGGCCCCAGCCCCGGCCCGGCCCCAGCCCGCCTCAGCCCTGGCCCCAGCCCCAGCCAGGCCGGTCGTTGTGAGTTTGCTGGTGCTGGGGTCCCCGCTCCGGCCCGGCCCTGGCCCGTCGTTGTGAGTTTGCTGGTGCTGGGGCGCGGTGGTTGTTAGTTTGCTGGGCCTCAAGCTGAGGTTGAGAGTTGCGGGGCTTGGCCTATTGCGAGCAATTCCTGCGGGTCGGACGTGCAAGAACTGCTCGGCTAGCTGGTGCGGCCGGTGAAGGCGATCAGCTGGTCGAAGGCCGGGGCATCGGGACCAGCGGCGGCCGGGGCGGCGAAGCTGCCGCGATCACGCAGGTCGGGAGTGACGGTCGCGCGGGCCATGCCGAGTACCTCCTCGGCCAGCGGCTCGTTGACGACAACCCGCCGGTCCAGGGCCTGGCCGAAGTCCCACGCGTGCACGAGCAGTTCGACGCACAAGATGCTGAGGGCAAAGTCGGCTGGAAGGTCGCTGCCGCGCATCCGCACCGTGCCGCCCAGGCCCCTGATGCCCCACGCCTCCAGCGTGCCCTGCGCCACACCCGTGATCAGGCCCTCAAGATCGACCTCGTCTTGAGCGTCGGCCTCGCCCGCCTCTGCCTCGCCCGCCGGGAACTGGGCGCCCGCCAGCGTGCCGAAGAACCTGATCGTCTTCACAAGGTGATCGGCGAGCTGCGCCACGTCGTACTCCGAGCAGGGTGTCGGCTTGCGCAGATCGCCGGCCCGGACGTCGCGGAGAACTCGCTGGCAGACACCAAGCGCTGCCCTAGTGCTGGTCATCACGTCGGTATCGGTCATGGAGACTATGGTGACGCAACTCGGCTTCCCGGCCACGTTGGGCGACACATTGACGTGCTCCCGGACCCGGACCCGGACTTGTCCAGGCAGGGCGCCATCGCCACGCCGAACAAGCGCAGCAGTATGTGCCTACTTGCTGCTGTTAACGCCCCGGTTCTGACCGCACCAAGGTCCTACTTACTGCTATCCCGACGACAGTATGTAGGACCATGGTGCTGACGCTTAGCGCTCGCTCGCCCTCGGACTTCGGCCCGGGCGCGGCGGGGCGCCGCACCCGGGTGCGGCCGGGCGCCGCGAGGGCTGTCAGCGCTGCCGAGCTGCGGGAGCCGTCAGCGCTGCCTCGCCGCGAGAGCTGTGAGCGCTAACGGGCTGCGAGAGCGGTTAGCGCTACCGATGGGTGGCTCGCAATCCGGTTGGCCAGCTCGGCGGCCTGGGTGCGAATCTCCGGGATTGCGGTGGTCTCGTACAGGATTCCGCGAAGCGGCGGCCCGAGGGTCAGCAGCGTGTCGCTGGCTCTCCCTGACTGGTCGATGACCGCGCCCTCCGGCGTCGCGTCCAGTCCGAGCCGGAGCGGGTCGGGTCTGGCCAGGCCGCTGGCGAACAGGCCGGCGAGCAGTGGGTCGCGGGTGTCCGCGATGTCGGCCGGCGCGCCCGAGGCGCTGATAATCCATCCGGCACTGACCTCCCTGGACGCCGAATCCCGCACGATTCCTACGCGGAACCGGCCGTCCGCCGCCACGGCCTCGGTCACCCGACCGGTCAGCACGCGGAGTCGGCCGGACGCGGCGAGCGCATCGATCGTGCGCATGGTGGCCGGCGGCACCAGATGGCGATGCACCTCCCAGTAGCGCGCCAGTCGCCGCAGGAACAGCCGCTTGTCGCTGTCGGTCAGGTCGCGCCACAGTGCGGGGGAGCGGTGGCGAATCGCCGCCATGACCTCCGGCCAGCGCTGCGGGTCCGCGGCGACGGCCGTCCTGACGTCGGACATCAGCGCGGCGAGCCGGACCGGGCAGGCGTCAGCGGACACCGCAGGAAGCGAGACCGAGCGGCCGCAGGCAGGTACGGACGGATGCGGTCGCGGCAGCAGCCCATGTCGGGACACCGCGTAGATCACCGAGCCCGGACTCTGCTCGCTGATCGTCGTCGCCAGGTCGATCATGGTCAGGCCGGTCCCCACGATGAGCACCGGCTCGCCGTCCGTGACCACGTCCAGGGCTCCCGGGTACCACGGATCGCCGATGACCCGGTGACTGACCGGCGCGGCGAACGGCAAGCCCCCGGGCAGGTTGCCGATAGCGAGCACGGCCAGGTCCGCGTCCAGCCAGCCATCCGGCCCGTCCAGCCGCACACCGTCCAGCCGCCCACCGTCCAGCCGCACCCCGTCCGGCCGGTCGCGGCGAACCACCGAGGTGATGTCCGCCCTGATCCGGGCTAGCCGGGCGCCTGGCGGTGCCTGCGCTTCGGCCTCCGCCAGGGCGTCACGCAGGTAGCGACCGTAGATCCACCTGGGCAGGAAGGTCTCCTTCGCGACGCCCGCCCAGCGGATCAGGTGGTCGGGATCGTCCGGCAAGGCGCTCATCTGCCCCGCGATGGTGTTGAGCAGATGCGCGTCGCTGACGGTGGAGTACGCCTGGCCCAGGCCGTGCCGGTCATGCCGGTCGATCAGCGCGATGTGCAGGGCAAGCCGGTGCCTCGCCGCCTGCCGAAGGAGCTGAAGGGCGGTGAGTGCCCCGCTCGCCCCGCCGCCGACGATCGCTACTACCGGCAGGCCGTCGCCAGCATCGATGAGCTGTCTCATGATGAAGATAATATCGATCTGAATACTAGGTATACCGCGACCGCCAGCCGGGGATCGCCGAAGCCTGAGAATATGCCGCTTCGACGATCCCAGCCAGCCCGCGCAGCAGTCGTCAGTCGGCCACGACGACCGTGTGCCTGGCGGTGAACGGCTGCCCGGCCACCAGTTCGGACTCACGTCCGTCGGGACTCACCGGCACGTCACCGATCAGCGTGATCCGGTGCAGCGTGCGCTTGAGGTCCAGGTGCTCGATGTCACGCGGAGCCAGGTGCGCTGTCGCGCGGTTGTCCCAGAACGCGACGGTGCCGGGCTCCCAGCGCAGCCGCACCGTGTACTCCGGGCGGGTGATCTCCGAATACAGCAGGTCCAGGATCGCGCGACTCTCCCGGGCGGAGACCCCGGTGATGTGGCTGGTGAAGCCGGGGTTGACGAACAGGGCCTTCTCGCCCGTGTGCGGGTGCACCCGGACGACCGGGTGGATCGCGACCAGCAGGTTGTCGCTGATGCGCTTGGAGTAGACGCTACCCGAGGTGACCGGCGCGCTGCCCCGCCGTAGCGGTGCTCGGCGCGCAGTGTCCCGACGAACTTCCGCAGCGGCACCGACAGCCCCTGGTATGCCGCGACGAGGCTGGTCCACTGGGTGTCGCCGCCGATGTCGGGCACGACGTCGGCGCGCAGGATCGAGCCAGCCGGCGGATTGACCGCGGCGGTGACGTCCGTGTGCCAGCCGGTGAAATAGCTGTACTGCCGGCGCTGGTACTGCTCGCGGAAATCCTCGCCGTAGCGCTTGGAGAATCGGTCCGGGTCGACGGTGTAAATCTCCGGGTAGCTTTCCGGCGGCGCGTCGTCGTGCGGATGAGCATAAGTGAGCTCGCCGAAGTTCCGCCCGAAGGCGATCTGGCTGGCATGGTCCAGGCGCTGGTCGCGGAAGAAGATGACCTTGTAGCGGTGCAGCGCCTCGGTGAGCGCTGTGACCTGCTCTGACGTCAGTGGCTGCGAGATGTCGATGCCGGAGATGTCGGCGCCTATATGTCCGGCGACTGGCCTGACGGAAATAGTGGTAGCGAGATCCTGCATCAGGGTCACGGCGTTTCCCTTTCCTCTTATCGCATGCATTTCGAGCGAGCGATTAGTTAGCTGTACTAATATTCTTATTTCGGTGACCTGCAGCGTCAATATTTGCAACAAATGAAACTAATTCGGCTCCAGTTCATCCACCCCGAGCTCGCGCAGCAGCCTGGACCGGACCGCCAGGAAGCCCGGGTGGCCTCGGTGCCTGGGCCTGGGCAGGCTGATCGGGACGTCCAGGCTGATGGCACCGTCGGCCAGGACCAGCGCCCGGTCGGCGAGCAGCACGGCCTCGTCGACGTCGTGGGTGACGAGCAGGACCGCGGGCCGGTGCCGGGCGCACAGATCCTGGAGCAGCCCGTGCATCCGAGTCCGGGTCAGCGCATCCAGAGCGCCGAACGGCTCGTCAAGCAGCATCAGCGCAGGATCGCGAATCAGGGCCCGGGCCAGCGCGACCCGCTGTGCCTCGCCGCCGGACAACGTGACCGGCCAGGCGGTCGCGTGGCGGGCAAGGCCGACTTCCCTCAAGGCGTCGACCGCCTGTCGGCGGAGGGCGTCGCGACCACCGGGGACTGACCGGAGGCCGAGGGTCACGTTGGGCAGCACTCGCAGCCAGGGGATCAGCCGAGGTTCCTGGAAGACCACGGCCCGGTGCTGTGGCACCAGCACCTCCCCGTCGTAGCCGGGATCGAGGCCGCCCAGCACCCGCAGGAGGGTGGTCTTGCCCGTGCCGCTGCGGCCGAGCAGCGCGACGAACTCGCCCGGCGCGATCATCAGGTCGACGCCGCTCAGCACGTCCCGGCCGTCGAAGCAGCGCCGGACGCCCCGGCTGACGACAGCATGCCGGGTGGTGGTCGCAGGTGCGGTCATCGTCAGGCTCCCGCGAATCCTCGCCGCCACCGCAGCAGCCCGCGTTCGAGCAGCCGGACCACGACGTCCGCGAGCAGGCCAAGCCCAGCGCGATCAGCGCGACCTTCGGCACCTCGCCGACGCCGAACCAGATGATCGCGAGGGGCACCAGGCCGAGGATCGGCACCGCCCGCGCGGCCTGGATGACCGGGTCGAGCAGGTCCTCGCCCAGCCAGAAGAGCCCGCATGGCACGGCCAGCCCGACGCCGGCGGCGACGCCGAACGTCAGTCCCTCGATCACCCGCAGCAGCGAGATGGCCAGGTTCGACTGCAAGGCACCCTGGTCCCACAACTGGCGTCCGGCGTCGATGACCGCGACTGGCGAGGCTATTTCCACGCTGGTGAACAAGCCCAGCGAGCAGGCGAGCTGCCATAGTCCGAGCACGGCGAGCGGGCCGATGACGCGCCGGGCGAGGCGAGGAACCCGCACGACCCGGTGCCGGGGGCGGCTGGCGGGCCGGACCAGCCTGATGAGGGAGTCGGCAGCGGCAGCGTGGGCCTGGGCGGGAGCGGCCAGGATGTCAGCCATGTTGCGGGACCTCCCGGAGGATCGCGTTGTAGCGGTGCGACTGCGCGGGGTCGTAGAGGGGTGCGACACTGACTGTCTTCGGCCAGGCACCGGCCCCGACCATGAGGCCGACCACGTCCTGCAGGGCGGTCTGGACGGCGGGGGTGATGGGCTGGTAGGTCTGCGTTCCCCCTCCGGCCAAGATCAGTTGTGCGGCAGCCGGCGTCTGGTGCTCGACGTCGACGTAGTAGGCGGTCACCCACTGAGCCTGGTGGGCCTTCTCCCAGTTCTCGGCCTGGATGAGCCGCTTGGTGAAGTCGCTGATCGCGGACAGCCTGGCCGGGTCGCTCAAGGCGGCCGTCGTCCCGAGCAGGTAGCCGTAGGCCGGGGGCGCGACCGTCTGCACGGTGGCCAGCACCTTGGCGGCGGGGTGGGTCTGCTGGTAGTCCACCTTCTGCTCGGCGCTGACTACCGAGGCGTCGGCGGCGCCCGATTCGAGCGTCAGCGCGAGCAGCCCGGCCGCCGCGACGACGAGCACGCTGGAGAGGAGCCGGCGGGATCGGAACGTAAGGTTCGACATGCGCGAAGAGTTCTGATCGGAAATATAGGAAATTACCTTCATCGTCCTCAGGCCGCGCGACCGGTGTCAATTTTGCAACTGAGGAAAATAACTACGCACAGGTCAGTGCCCTCTCGTCAGGGCCTCAGCGGGTTCGCGTAGACCTCGTCGAGGATGACCGCGCCGCCGGCGACGGAGAGCAGGTCGCCGGCGAAGCTGGTCGCGACCACGGCGCGTCCTGGGTTCTGCGCGATGGCCGAACGGGCGCACACCTCGGCGCGAAGCAAGTCAAGGCAGCCTGGCACGAGGGTGGTGCCCGCCTCGGCCACCACCAGAAGCTCGGGGTTCAGCAGATCGAGCAGGAGGGCCGCTGCCGTCCCGACGAGCCGGGCCCGCTCCCGGAAGATGCCTACGGCGCTTTCCTCCCCGGCCAGGGCCGCGTCGAGGAGCCCGGCGAAGCCGCCGTCAAGGCCGGCTTGTCTCGCCTGCCTGGCCAGCGCGCGGCTGGAGACGACGGCCTGAAGGCAGCCGTTCCGACCGCAGGGACACGGCTCGGAGCGGCCAGGCAGGGGGAGGTGCGCGACCGCGCCGGCCGCTGAGCCCGGTCCGCGGTGGACGGTGGCCCCGGTCGCGAACGCGGCGTCGACTACGTTGCCCACGAGCAGATGCACGATGCTCGTCCTGGCCCTGACGTCGCCGAATTTCCGCTCGGCCCTGGCCAGGGCCCTGGAATGGTTGTCGACGCGGACCCGAAGGCCGGTCGCGGTCGCCAGGATCTGCGCGACCGGCACGTCCCGCCAGCCCAGGACCGGGTGCTCGACGATCCGTCCGGCCGCCGGGTCGACCCAGCCTCCGGTCGCGACGCCGAGCCCGAGCGGTGACCGGCCGCCGGCATGCTCGCTGACGAATCCGCAGATCCGCCGGCCGAGGCGGTCGAGCAGCGTGGCGGGCGCGGTGTCCGCGTGCGGCAGGTCCTCCCGGGCGACGACCTGCCCGCGCAGGTCAAGCAGGGACAGCGTGGCGTGCTGGGCCGCGATGTGCAGCCCGCAGGCCACCAGGCGGCTGGTGTCGATGTCGACCGGGATGTGCGGTCGGCCGACGCCGTTCGGGCCGGACATCTCAGGGGTTTCGCGCAGGAGCCCGGCGCGGGCGAGCCTGGTGGTCAGCCGGCTGACCGCCGCCGGGCTGAGGCCAGCCAGCCGGGCGACCGAGCTTCGGGCGACCGGCCCGTGGTCCAGTGCCGCCGCCAGCACGGCCGCCGCGCTCGAGGTCTGACGGGAGTCGGACGTGCGCCGGATATCGCTACGGCGCAGCGGGAGGGCGGATTCGCGGACGGGCATGGCTGCTCCTTCAGCCATAGTCTACTTAATCAATAGGTTTTATCAAGAATCCAGCCTGAGCGCGTAGTGCCCGTGGCCCGGTTTACTGCTGTTGGCGCCCTCGGCTGGATCGGTAAACCTGCTGTCCGTCCTAGGAGTCTTTGTCTTAGGAAAACAGTCAACCTAGGGCAGACGGGCTGGCACGACAAAATGGCAAGGACGCTTATAGCTGTGCTTTCGGGCGCGGCGCTGATCGGCTCGCTCGCGGCCCCGTTGCCGGCCCAGGCGGCCGGACACCTGGTCAGTCCCTATCCGCTCACCGTCAGCACCGTCGCGGGCGGAGCCGGCGGACCCGGCAGGGCCACCACCGTCAGCATCGGCAAGCCGTGCGGGCTGACCTCGATCCGGCAGACACTGCTGGTCGGCACCGGCGGGATCGTCAGGGCGATCGACGCCGGGACCGGACAGCTCAGGAACCTGGCCGGCTCGCAGCTCGGCCCGAGGCCCTCGCCCAGCGGAATCCCGGCCAGCGCGGTCTTCTTCCTGCAATCCTGTGACGTCGCGATGGACCAGGAGGGGAACCTGGTCATCGCCGACAGCGCGTTCATCGTCAATGGCTTCAGCGAGCGGACGGGCGACGAGCTGATCCGGGTCGTGGCCGGGAGCACCGGCACCTTCTACGGCCAGCCGATGGTGCAAGGCGACCTGTACACGATCGCGGGCAACGGGCAGTTCGGCAATACCGGTGACGGCGGGCCGGCTACCCAGGCCGAGCTCGGGATTCCCGCCGGCGTCACTGTCGATCCATTTGGAAATATTGTGTTCGCCACGGCCTACCCGACTGGGCGAGTCCGGGTGGTGGCTGAGTCGAACGGGACCTTCTACGGGCAGGCCATGACGGCCGGTGACATCTACACCGTGGCCGGCGGCGGTGCGGCCGGCGCCTGCGCGACCGGAGCGGCCGACGGCCAGCTGGCCACGAGCGTCCAGCTCGGGATCGCGACCCATGAGACCAGGTCGGCCGACCCTACCCAGCCGTCTGGGCTCCGCGTCGACGGGTTCGACAACATCGTCGTGGCCGACCCTCTCTGCGGCGAGCGGGTGCAGGTGATCGCGGCGACCACCGGTCAGTTCTACGGACGCCACATGACCGGCGGGCACATCTACACGATCGCAGGCGGCGGACGCGCGAAGCCGGCCAACGGCGCCGTGGCGGTCAAGACCAGGCTCGGCAATCCGGGCGGTATCGCCCTGGACCACGCGGGGAACCTGATCATCTCCGAGACCTCGGCCCAGAGCGTGCAGGTCGTCGCGTTCACGTCAGGGCGGTTCTACGGCCGGCAGCTGACCAGGGGCCGCATCTACACGCTGGCCGGCGGTCACGGGCCGGCGCAGGCGGCGACGGCGGCCCGGCCTCGAAGGCCCTCCTGGACGGCCCCGCTGCGGTCGCCGTCGACGGCCAGGGCAACCTGGCGGTCGCCGACACTGGCAACCTCCGGGTCAGGCTCGTCGCCGACAAGAACGGCACGTTCTACGGGCAGCGCATGCGCGCCGGCGACATCTACACCATCGGCGGCAACGGGCTCCCGGCCTACTCGGGCGACCAGGGCCCGGCGGCCTCGGCAACGTTCGGGGTCAGCCAGGAGCCGGGCGATCTGGGAATGGCGACGAACCTCGCGGGCGACGTGCTCGTGAACGACATCGGAAATGACCGGATCAGGCTGGTCGCCGGGCAGGCCCGCGCTATTTTCGGCAAGAACGTGGTGGCCGGGCACATCTACACGCTGCTCAGCCTCAGCAAGACCGGAATCAACGGCCGGACCTTCCGGTGCGCGAATCTGTCCATCCGGCACGGCGAGGTGATGCCGTGCTCGGTCGCGTTCGACCCGGCCGGCAACGCGGTGCTGGCGACCACCGACCTGGTCGAGGTCCTCGCCGTCCGCACAGGCACCTTCTACCGCAGGCACATGATCGCCGGGCACCTGTACGCGATCGCTGGCGGCGGAAAGAGCACGGCCGACGGCACGCTCGCGAGCCAGGCCAGGATCGCCCCGAACGGCCTGGCGATCGACCGCCGGGGCGACATCGTGATCGGCAGCCACGTGATCGCGGAAGCCAGCGGGACCTTGTTCGGCAAGCGGATGACAGCCGGGCACGTCTACTCCCTCCCGGCGGTCAGGAAGCTCGACCGGGTCCAGGCCATCGACGCGCATGGCAACGCCCTGCTCACCAACAACGTCCTGGTGAAGGTCCTGGCCGACACCAGCGGCATCTTCTACGGCCGGCCGATGGTGGCGGGACGGGTCTACACCGTCGCGGGAGACGGCATCTTCATCACCTCCGGTGACGGCGGCCCGGCGCTCGACGCGGGCGTGCAGCCCGGTTCGGTGGCCGTCGACGGGTCCGGCAATCTGATCATCGGCGACGCCGCGACCGTCCGGGCGGTCGCCGCCGTCAGCGGCACCTTCTACGGCCAGGCCATGACCGCCGGCGACATCTACACGATCGCAGGCGGCGGTGCCAGCTCGGAGAACTACATCCCGGCTCTGGACGCTGTCTTCGGCAGCGCGCTGCATGTCGCCGTCGCGCCCGGCGGCGCGATCCTCGTGAGCGACCAGGGCACCCGCGAGGTGCGACAGCTGAGCTAGTAGCGAATCGCTTTTCCGTTTACCATTTCCGGGATGCACGTATCCACTGGCGTGCGATTTACCCGGATTTCAGGAAGGACCATTCCCATGCGCTGGAAAGCGGCATTAGTGATCCCGGTGGCTGCGGCCTTAGCTACCTGGGCGGCCACGCCCGCGTTCGCGGCCACTGGCTGGGTGCTCCAGACCACCCCCAACCCGAGCGGCATTCTGGCTGAGTTCAACGGTGTCTCGTGCACCTCCGCGACCTTCTGCGTCGCGGTCGGCGACTCCGAGCCCAACGCCAGTACCCTCGCGGCGCTGATCGAGCGCTGGAACGGCAGCACCTGGGCACTGCAGACGGCACCTAGCCCAGCCGGCGCGGTCTTGTTCGCAGTGTCCTGCGTCTCGACGACCAGCTGCGAGACCGTGGGCGAGGACAACGCCGGGACCCTGGCCGAACACTGGAACGGCAGCACCTGGAGCACCCAGACGATCGGCGGCACCTTGATGCAGGGCGTCTCCTGCACGTCCGCCACCTTCTGCATCGCGGTCGGCAACGCGAATGTCGAGGTCTGGAATGGAAGTAGCTGGGCCGCCCAGGCTATTTCACTGCCTGCCAACTCGGGACTCATCGCCGTGTCCTGCTCGGCGGCGAACGCCTGCACGGCGGTCGGTACCTCCTTCAGCACCGTTACCGGCCTGCGCAGCGGGATAGCCGAGCAGTGGAACGGCAGTGCCTGGAGTGCCCAGGCATTTGCCCAGCCGGGTCCCAACACCGTGGCGACCGGGGTGTCCTGCCCGACCGCGACCAGTTGCATGGCGATCGGCTCCTTCGGCACCAGCGTGGGGACGTCCGCGCTCAGCGAGTCCTGGAACGGGAGCACATGGACACCCGTGGCGACGGTCAGCGCCTCGGTCACCGGGCTCAACGGGGTCTCCTGCGTGTCAGCCACCGACTGCACCGCCGTCGGCACCGCCTCGACGTCGACCGGTACTCAGGTCACGGTCGCCCAGGCCTGGAACGGAAGCGCCTGGACGCTCCAGACCACACCCAACCCCGCCGGAGCCACGGCCTCGGCCCTCGAAGGCGTCTCCTGCCCCACCATCACGGACTGCACCGCAGCCGGTCTCTCCCGCGTCGTCAACCCGACCGACCACACCCTCGCCGAGCAGTGGACCGGATGACCTGGTGAACCCGCGATGAGTGTTCTGGACCTCCTGGGCCGGGCCGAGCCTGAGGCTTCCGACGTGGTCGCGCTGAGCGTCCGGGCGCAGGCTTACCGGCAGGCCGGACGCCTGACCGACGCGGTCGCCGACTTCGACCGCGTGCTTGCCGCAGAACCCGCGAATGCCTGGGCGCTGGCCACGCGCGCTGACGTCCTGCGCGAGGCAGGCCAGTTCGACGAGGCGCTAGCCGGCTTTCAGGCGGCTGCGGAAGCCGACCCGCAGGACGGCTGGGCGATGGTCGGCATCGGCCGGATCCACGCGCAGGCAGGCCGGCACGAGGACGCGCTGGAGGCGATGAACCGCGCCGTCGAGCTGCACCCGGCCAACAACGTGGTCATGGGGGAGCGGGGCCGGCTGCGGCGCATCCTAGGGCAGCTCGACGAGGCGCTCGAGGACCTGGACCGCGCGATCGAGCTGTTCCCGGCCTCCGCGTGGGCGCTGAGCGAGCGGGGCGAGGTACTGCGGATGGCAGGCCGGCACCAGGCCGCCATCGCCGACTTCGACCTGGCCATCCAGGTCGACCCCGCCGAGAGGTTCGCGATCTACTGCCGGGCGCAGGCGTATGAGAGCCTCGGCGACTACCGCCAGGCCGCCCTGGACTACGAGCGCGCCAACGTCCTCGCCCCGTCGCTCTGGGGCCTGGTTCAGGCAGGGACGCTCGAGCGGCGGCTGCTCAGGTATGCCAGAGCCGTGCAGGCGTTCGACCGCGCGGTCGAGCTCGACCCGGCCTCGGCGCACGCGCTGGCGCAGCGCGCGGAGACGCTCCGGCTGCTCGGTGAGCATGACCGTGCGCTCGCGGACTTCGACCGGTCGCTCGAGCTGGAGCCGGACGTGTCCTGGGTGATCGCCAGCAGGGGACAGGTCTACGAAGCGCTCGGGCGCTACCGCGAAGCGCTGCCGGACCTCGACCGGGCCGTCAACCTGGGCCTGGCCGACGACTGGGTACTCAGGTCCCGGGTCAGCGTGAACTCCGAGCTTGGTGATCTCCGGGTCGCGATCGCTGACTGCAAGCGCCTGATCGACGCGGATCCCGGTTACAGCTGGGCGTGGGGCATCAGGGGCTTCCTGCACCGCAGGCTCGGGGAGTATTCGGCCGCGATCGCCGACGTGGACAAGGCCATCGAGCTGGACCCGGAGTACTCGTGGGCGTATGCCGAGCGCGGCGAGATCAGGCGGCTGCTCGGTGCGCGAGCCGACGCGATCGCCGACTTCACCGTTGCCCTGGCGCTGAATCCTGGCGACGTCTTCGCGCTGAGCCACCGAGGTGAGCTCTATCTGGCCGACCGTCGCTTTGCCGAGGCGCTGGCCGATCTTGACGAGGCCGTTGCGCTGGTACCCGGATCCGAGGATGTCATCAGGGACCGGGGTACTGCCCTGCTCGAGCTAGGCCGGGCCGCCGAGGCGCTGGCGGCCTTCGAGGCCCTAATGGCGGTGACTTCGGACAATGCCCGCTACTACGCGCTGCGCGGGCACGCTAAACGGCTGCTCGAACGCTATGACGAGGCCACGGCCGACTTTGACCAGGCGCTCGGCCTCGACCCCTCGAACCCGCTTGCGCTGGCCGGCCGGGGCTTCACCTATTACTCCGGCGGCGACAACGAGAAGGGCGCGGCTCTCCTCGACCGCGCCATCGACCTCGCGCCGGGCCATTCCTGGTTCCATCTCGCGCGCGGCGAAGTGCGGTGGAAGCTCGACCGGTACACCGAAGCCCTCGCGGATCTGGAGCTCGCCATCACGCTCGGGATGACAGCCCCGGTCGCCTTCGCGCTGCGCGGCGAGGTCTACCGGGAGCTCGGCCGCTGCGAGGAAGCGCTCGCCGACTTCGACCGCGCCATCGGCGCGGGCAGCACCGAGGCGTGGGTGGCGGGCAGCCGGGGGCAGGCTCGCCTCGCGCTCGGAGACGCCGAGGGCGCGCTGGCCGACCTCGACCTGGCGCTGGCGGAAGATCCCGGTCTGGACTGGGCCATCGAGAGCAGGACGGAGGCGGTCGAGCAGCTAGGCCGGGCCGCGCCGTCCTGAGGCCCGGGACGCCGCCAGTCAGGCGCCGACGTGGATGTGGGCCGCCCAGCGAGTGGGGGCCCAGCCATGCCGGTACTCGCGGACCACGGTGTGCAGGGCAGCGGCGGCGCTGGCCGGGTCGACCAGGCTGGTGCCATTCTCGGTGAGCTCGGCGTAGACCCTGGTCGCTATCTCGCGGGCGGCGCCGTCGTTGATCGGCCACAACGTGCCGATGACCTGCCGGAAGCCGGCGAGCTGGAACGCGCTGGTGATGTGCACCACTTCGTCGGCCAGCCGGGCCGGTGCCTCCGTCGTCTCGCAGGCTGACAAGAACGCCAGATCGGCGTCCAGGTCGAGGCTCGGCGATCTCCGCGATGGTCAGCGGCACGGTCACGTGGTCCGAGAGCGGAGCAGGCTCGACTGCGGCGTGCTCCAGTCGCTCACGCCGTGGCAGGCGAAATGCACGACCCGGCTGGTCCGCAGCGCCTCGAGCACGGTCGGCCTGATGGCGGCCTGGCCATCGAGAACGGTGCTGCCGGGAAGCAGCCCGGCGATCATCCGGGCCTCGGTCGCGACCTGGTCGAGCGGCATGGTTTCGGGTATCTCGGTCGGAGCCACGATGAGGGTCTGGTGCCCGGCGGGTTGTACCCGCGACCGCTGCCGTCGGTAGCGCAAGGACCGGATCGTCGGGGCATAGGAGGACACGACCCGATCGAGGACGGTGCGCGGGTTCGCTGCTCCGCTCGTCACGTCGGCGTGATGACCAGCCGCGTGCAGGGGGAGCGAGGCGAGGGCGCCGGTCGGGCACCACCACAGGCGTGGCCAGTCGTGAGCTGAGTGTGCCTGCGGCATGCTGGTGTGGCCAAGGGCGCACAGCACCGGCTCGGTGATCGAGTTCCATGTCCAGGCCAGGATGTCGAGCAGGACCTGCTGCGCGTTGCGCTGCGTCCGTAGCGATGCGTCGCCGTCCTGGGCGGACTGGCGAGACCGGCGAAACCTGGCCACCTGGTCGGTCACCGCGCCCGCGGTGAGATCCGGTAGCGGTACTTGGATGACTGGCTGGTCCGGATCGGCGGTCAGGATGAGGGCATCACAGCGGTTAGCGTCGGAGATGAGCATGACGACCGGGGCGCATCCGGCTTCTTGCAGTTTGGCCACCGAAGGCGGCCGCTGGAAATCCGCCAGGCGCGGCTCAGCTCTGATGCGCCGGACCAAGCCGACCCGCTCTTCCTCGGTCTTCTCGCGCCGCTCGGCTAGGTCCCGCAGGTCCGCTAGCTTGCTGGTGTCGTCCTGGCCGGACGGAACCGCCGGACTGGCAAGCTCTGCGACCCCGGTGGCCGCGCCGACCACGTCCGTCCCGACCACGTCGTCCCGGCGGCGTCCGCGCCGGCGGCGTCCAGAGCGGCGAACTCGTCTTCGACGCGTTCGAACTCAGCTGCGAGCTGGGTCGAGCAGGCGCGGAGCCTGACGAGGTCGGTGCGCGAATCCATCGCCTCGGCCAGCAGGCGGCCCCGCAGTTCCTCGGCGAGTTCCATCGCCCGGCGGGGCTGGCTGGCGGCGAGAGCCGCAGCGGCGACCTGAGCGGCGAATCCCATGATGTCGCCGAGGCGGGCTTCTCGGTCCTGACGTCGCATCGCCCGGGTCGCGAAGCCCGGCAGGAGCTCGACGACCTCTTCGGCCGTCTCCAGCGCGACGTCAAAATCGCCTGTGGTCAGGCATTTGCGGATCAGTTCGCGTCCGGCGCTGACCCGGTAAAGGGGCAGCGCCGAGGCGGTCGCCAGAACCTCGGACGAAGCCCGGAGCGCCTCGGCGAGTGCCTGCTCATCCCCGGTCGTGTCATGCAGGCAATCCAGTGTCTCGGCCAGCTTGACCTGATACCAGGCTGCAGAGGGATAGCTGGCTGGAACGGCCGCGATGGCGGCTCGCCCCGTCGTGACGGCCTCAGCCAGCATCCTGCGGTCACCAGTCCGGTGGAAGACGGTATGCAAGGAGATACTCAGAGCCGCCAGATAAAGGCCGCGCAGTGAATGATCAGCCCCGGTCGCGTCGAGCGTCGCCCGGCGGATCATGACCAGCTCACGGCCCGCATCCACGTCCCCGGCGGTCTCGTACTTGGTCTCAAGCACGGTGGCCAGGGTAAACAGTGCCTGGCCCCGGAAGTGGGCAGTGGGCGGCATCAACGCCACCGCCGTCCGGCCCGCCGTGAGCGCTTCGTCGAGCGCCTGCAGATCGTTGGTCCGGCGGGCCAATTCGCGCGAGAGTCGTCGCCAGATTCATCAGGCTGCCGGTGATGTTCGGCGCCCCGGGAGGCAAAATCGCCACGGCGCTCCGCAGCGCGGTGATCCCTTCGCGGAGGATGAGCAGGTCCTGTAGTGAACGTATAGAGCGAGTACGCCGCGAGCCCGAGGTTGCTGAGCGCGAAACCATGATTCGAGTGAGCCGCGGGGCGGTCGTCACCGCCGTGCGGCCTGCCTCCACGGCCTGCCTGAGCAACTCCAGATCTCCCGTGCGAACGCCGACCATGAGCATCGCGACGGAGTAGTTGAGCCAGACCTGATGAGTATGAAGATGCGTTCTCGGCAGCGGAATTTCGACGGCAGCCCGGCCGCGGTCGATCGCCTCCGCAGCTACCGTCTCGTCGCCGGTCCGCTCGAACAACCTGGTCAGGACCGCGCACAGAGTGCTCAGCAGCAAGGCCAGGGTCTCGGCATCGAGCGGCGCGGCGACAGCCTTCCGGCCTGCGCTGGCGGCCTCGGCAATCAGCTCCAGGTTCGACGTGCGCTCGTACTCGCGCAAGAGGGCGTTCATGAACGCGTAGCGCTGAAGCGCGCGATCGGGATCGTCATCGGGAGCGCCCGCGAGAGCGGCGCGCTGGGTGATGACGGCGTCCCTGATCGCGTCCGGGCTGCCGGTCTGGTCATGGCGCAGTCGCAGGATCTCACCGTCGAATCCGAGACCGGCGAGAACGCTGTTCGCTTCGTCCTGCTGGTCGCTCGGCAGTTCCGAGATAATGCCGCGTATTGCTGCGGCATCTTCGAGCAACTCCTGCTGGCCCGTGAATTCATAGAGCGTCAGCAGGAACATTGCCCGGTAGGCAAGGCACTCGACCCGGTCGCTATCACCTTCGGGCAGGGCGGCGAAGGCGTCGCTGAGCAGTTGTTCTCCTTCTCGAAGCAGCGCCGGGTCCGGGCTGACCAGAAACAGGTCAAGCAGGCAAATCGCGAGGTGCTGCAGGAGATCGGCGCGCAGCTTAGGATCCTGCGCGACCGTGGCGAGGGCCTCCCGGCAGGTGCTGATTGCCTCCTGCGCAATCGCCTCGTCGTTCGTGGCGTCGAAGAGCTTGTCCAGGTCCTGGGCGAGCCGGTAGAGAACCCTGGGGCGGTCGGGATCGGCCGCCGGAATCGCCTGGGCGCATGCGCGCATCACTTCCGCGATTTCCGCGGTAACGTCCGGGTCGCCATCTTCGCGGGCCTGCGTCCGCAGCTTCGACGCCATCGCCTGAAGCTGCTGCCAGTTTCGCTGCGATAGGTCAGGCCGGTCGCCCGGATCGGCGTCAGGAATGTTCGGCCCCGCGCTGATCGCCACCTGCTGATCTCCCCCCAAGTGGTCACGTCACTCGCGCGATTAATGATAAGGCGCGGGCCTTTACACTCTAGGCGTATCTATAGCCGTAATGGCGGGATGCGGAAGCAGGGGGGTCGAACATGAGCGTCGCCGATCGAGTCGAGCGGTTGTGCCTTCGCTATGGCGACGGCGACCTTGACGAGCTGCCAGAACCTGCGTCGGATGCGCTGGCGCGAATTCTCGCCTCGGTCCGAGACCGCAGTTCGGGCGAGAATCTGCTCGCGGACCTGGACGTTATCGAGGCGGCTGTCGTGGCCGATCTCGACGGACTGACCGTCCCGACCCGCAACTACCGATCGGTGCGAGTCGGCGGGGGCGGGCACCCGGTCGCCTACGTGGCGGTCTGCCCGAACGGCGCCTGCAGCCGCCGGGTGGTTCGCACGTCGGCGAACGGCGGGACGATCCTGTGCGGGATCACCGATCAGCCGCTAGAGGTCGTCAGGCTGACGACTTGACCGCGTTCCTGAGCGAGCTCGGCGGCAGGCTTGCCGACCGGTGGGCCGCCACGCTCGTCGCCCCTGGCCTGCTGTATCTCACGGTGGCGACGCTGGCCGGGTGGCTTGGCCAGCGACACGCGCTGGACCTGACGCGACTGCGGTCGCAGGTCAGCGCCATCGCCACCAGCCCCGGCAGCCACGCTCCTGGCACGGTGCTGCTGGCGGCGGTCGGCGTCCTGGCCGGGTCGATCGGCGCGAGCATGGTCGCCTCCGTGATCGGCAAGCTCGTCGAGCGCGCCTGGCTGCTGCCCGGCTCCCGGCTGCCGCTTCGGGCGGTCCGCTCCTGGCGCGCCCGCCGGTGGGCGGCCGCCGACCTGCGAGTCGAGCAGTCGGCTAGTCCGGTCGGCCGAGGTCACCACGGGACCGCGAGCCCTGACTTGGCCGGGCGCCCTGACCCCGCCGGGCACCCTGACCTGCCCGGGCGCCCTGACCTGCCCGGGCGTCCTGACCTGGCTGCGAGCGTGCCTGCCATTAAGGCGGCGATCCTGCGGCGTGACGCGATCTCGCTGGTCAGCGCGGACCGGCCGACCTGGATCGGCGACCGGATGCGGGCCCTGGACGAGCGCGTCTGGTCCGCTTATCAGCTCGACATCGACGTCACCTGGCCGCATCTGTGGAGCATCACGGCCAAGGACCTGCGCTCCGACCTGAGCGCAGCCCAGGACGCCTACTCGGGCGCGGCCAGGCTCGGCGGCTGGGCGGTGCTCTATCTCTCGGTGGCCCCATGGTGGTGGCCTGCCGCACTGATCGGCGCGATCATCGTGGCCGCGTCCTGGAGCAACGCCAGGGATGCGGCGCAGACCCTGGCGAGCCTGGCTGAGGCCGCCTTTGACCTGCACGGTCGCGACCTGGCCGCCAAGCTCGGGATCGCTTGTGACGGCCCGCTCACCGCCGCCGTCGGCGAGAAGGTGATGGACCAGCTTCGCAAGCACGTGGCTGGACCGCAGACCTTGAGCGCCGCTGCCAGCCGTCGGCGATGACCCTCGCGCTGGGACGGCCGGGAGGAGTCAGCACCCCGGCAGGCCGGCCGTCTGTCGGCCTCAACCCGCCTGAATCACCCTACTGCTCTCGGGGTGACAGTTTCGCACCTGGGGATCCCTGGTGTCGTCGGGGCAGCACCGGGGGTCCCCAGGTGCTCGGCGGGCAGGGCGGCCGAACGTGACCGAGGAACCGCCCGGCTCGCGATAAGGCCGGGCCTGACCACCGGTAACGAGTCGACAGTGACCTTCATCGGCAGTCCTATCCGCATTTAATTGTCATTAGCTGATCTGGCGATTTCAATGTGCAGGGTAGTTGCTTTCTCCTGAGTCGCTCGATTGACTTGTCGGCAATTCGAATTGCCGAACTCGCGAGGTGAATCAGATGGCATCCAGCTCCGCGACCGAGCCTAGGACGCCGACGACGGGCTGGTTGCCGCGGCGTCGAGCGTGCCAGGGGGCGCTGCTGGCCGCGACTGCGATCGCACTGGTCGCGTGCTCGTCGGGCGGCGGCGCTGGCGGCGGCGGCGCTGGGAGCGGCGGCACGGGGTCGGGCAGTGCCGCACCCTCGGCGAGCGCGCCCGCTGGCAAGACCGCTGGGGCGGAGGCGCTGCAGCAGGCGTTCGTCGGCGTCATCGGGCGGATGCTGCCGTCAGTCGTCGAGATCCGGACGAGCAACGGGCTCGGATCCGGGGTCGTGTTCGACTCGGCTGGCGACGTCGTGACCAACGCTCACGTCGTGGGCAGTGCCAGGCACTTCTCGGTCCTGGTGTCCGGCTCGGCGTCGCCTCGGGCGGCGACCCTGGTCGGCAAGTATGCCCCTGACGATCTCGCGGTCATCAAGGTCAGCGAGGCGACCGGGCTGCGTCCCGCCGTCTTCGCCGACTCGGCCGACCTCCAGGTGGGCGACATCGTGCTGGCGATCGGCACTCCGCTCGGCCTGGAGAGCAGCGCGACCGAGGGCATCGTGTCGGCCGTCGGGCGCACGGTCACCGAGCCGGCGGGCGAGGGATCGCCGGGGGCGACCCTTCCGGACACGATCCAGACCTCGGCCGCGATCAACCCGGGCAACAGCGGCGGCGCTCTGGTCGACCTGGCCTCCCAGGTCGTGGGCATCCCGACGCTGGCGGCGACCGACGCTCAGCTCGGCGGCGCGGCCGCCGGCATCGGATTCGCGATTTCCTCCAACACCGCGAAACTCATCGCGACCCAGCTCGTGAAGACCGGCAAGGTCACCAACTCCGGGCGGGCCGCGCTCGGCGTCCAGGTCACGACCGAGGTCACGGCGGAAGGGGTGCCGGCCGGCGCTGCGGTGGACGCCGTCATCAAGGGCGGACCGGCGGCCAAGGCGGGCATCGTCGCAGGCGACGTCATCACCGGAGTGGACGGCACCGCGACGCCTGATGCGCAGACGCTGGCTCAGGTACTCGCGGGACTGCGCCCAGGCGAGACCGCGAAGGTCGCTCTGGTCCGCGCCGACGGCACAAAGCTCACCATCCGGCTCAAGCTTGGCGAGCTTCCGGCCGGGTAGTGCCGCAAATGCGCTCGAATGGACGCCGGCCATCATGGCGATATGTGGTCGGCTTTTCATGCCATCGACCTTTGGAGTGAGCAGATGGGATTGCTGGACAAGCTGACCGGGACCAGGGCGGCGAACCCTGGCGTCGCGCCCGTGCCAGTCGATGAACTGCGCACGGCGCTGCTGAGCCTCAACCGGGATACCGCGCCGTGGCACGTCCGCGACGGCGCCGACGACAAGTGCGACCTCGTAGCCGAGTGGCGAATCGTCGACGCCGGGTGGCACGGTATTTTCTCCGCCTATGGTGTTAAAAGCCTTTTCCGGATCAAGCTGAAGTTCGACGAGGCCGCGCACGAGGTGCGGAATGTGGACGAGCAGGCGACCGTGACCTGGGAGGCTGGCCGGCCGTCGGTGAGCAAGTCCTGGTCGCGCGGTCAGCTCACCGAGATCCAGGTGGGCCAGGGGGTCGCCTTCACCGAAGAAGGCCAGCTCGGACAGGTCTACAGCTACTCGTTCCGCAGCAGCGAGATCAGGGACCCGCTGCGCGACGCGGTCAACGCCCGCGGCTGGGCCTGGAAGGCCGTGTCGTTCAGGCTGTGACGTCCGCCGGGACCTAAGTTAGGTCTCGACCAATATTATGGTTTCCAGTATATTGGTGCTGTGACCGAGAAGCTGATGACGGCGCAGGCGTTCTTCGTGCTGACCGCGCTGGCGCAGGGCCCGATGCATGGGTACGGCATCGTGCGTGAGGTGGCCGAGCTGTCGGAGGATCGGGTTCAGCTCAAGATCGGCAGCCTGTACGGCGTGCTGGACCGGCTTGCCACAGAGGAGCTGATCGAGGACGACCGCGAGGAGCCGCACGGGGGCCGGCTGCGCCGCTACTACCGGCTGACGCAGGACGGGCGGCGCGCGCTGGCGGAGGAAGCCGAATTGCGCGCCGCCACCGCCCGGGTCGTCCGGACCCGGCTGGGCCTGGCTGGCATGGAGGCGGCCGGATGAGCGGCAATCTAGAGCGACGTTACCGCCGGGTGCTGCGGCTGCTTCCTGCCTACTACCGGGAGCGGTGGGAAGAGGACATGGTCGCCGCCTTCCTGGACAGCTGGCTGACTGGCGACCCGGAGGCCGACGCGTACATCACCAGGGTGGCCGGGCCGAGCTGGGCGGAAATCGGCAGTGTCGTCGGCCTGACCATCCGGCTGTACCTGGGCGGCACGGGCACCCCGCGCCGCTATTTCGCCTGGGGCCAGGCCGTGCGGGGAGCCGTGCTCACCGTCGTCCTGGTGCACGCGACGCAGGGCCTCGCCACGCTGGTGCTGACGGCCTGGAGCCGCCGTCTGTTCAGCTGGCTTCCGGCCCCGCCGCCGAGCCTGGCGGTCGGCTTCCCCGGCGGTGCGTGGACCACGGTGCGGTACGCGGTTGCCTACGCCTGGATCGTGGTTTTCGTGATCCTCGTTCTCGGGCGTTACCGGATTGCCCGCCTGATCGCGATGCTGACCATTATCCCGGGCCTGGTCGCTCTGGTGCAGGCGCAGGTCACAGGCTCCGCACAGGGGATGCCCGGGCTATGGGCCTTCTGGCTCCTGCTCGACCTGGCTGCCGTCCTGGGCATGGCCGCCTTCCACCGGGACGCCCCGCCGCCCCCGCGCCGGGCCTGGCTGCTCGCGCTGCCCGCTAACTATGTGCTGGTAGTGATCCCGGTGCTGGTGATCCGGGCGACCGGCAATGCCTTCTGGCTGCCCGACTTTCCCGGCCTCTGCTGCATCCTGGTGATCGGTGCCTGCCTGGTGCACACACCCAGGGCAAGGTCCCCCCGGGCGGAGGGCTCGGGCGTGTGGTCGCTGACTCTGATGCTGCTCGCTGCCGTCGCGGGCGTGTACCGGCTCGTGTCCATCGACGCCTACCTGCACGATCCGCACCTGGCCTTTGTGAGCCTTGCCGAGCTGGTCATCCTGATCGTCGCGGTCGCACTGGTCGCACCCGACGCCGCGCACGCCCAGGCCGCTACCCCCGCCAATCCACCGCGCCCGCGCCCGCACCTGGGATGAGGAACCCGATGAGAAGCCGCTTTCCTGTCTTGACCAGCACGGCGACGGTCGCCGCAATCGTGCTCACCCTCGCCGGCTGCGGGCACGTGGCCCCGCTCGGGCCAGGCGCCGCAGTTACGTCAGCTCGGGACCCCGATCGTACTGAAAGCCATCCGCGTCCAGCCTCCGACGCCGGCTGGCGGCTGCCCAGCCGGCTACACCACCGTCTCGGCTCTAGGCTCCAGCGTCAGAATGTGCGGCCAGCCGGTCGGGACGCCGTTCAAGATCACCGCTGCGGCGCTGTCGCCGATCGGCACCATGTCGCCGCCACCGGGGAGCAGCGCGCAGGCGCCCGCTCAGTACTTCTTCGAGGTCGCCCTGCCCGCCGCCAGCGCGAACGGACTGACGGCAGTCACCACCACGGCCTTGGACCACCACGGCGATCTCGACATCTCCGTGGCGGGCCGGACCTGGCTGCTGCCCCAGGTGCTGCAGCCACTCACCCAGGGGCAGTTCCAGATCACCCTGCCCAGCAAGGCGCAAGCCCTTCACCTGCAGCACGTTCTCACCGGGCCCAGCTAGCGGCAGGCGAGCGCAGGCCGTGCTCTCCGAGCGTGGACATTGACGGACACGCCCAGGGCCGCGATCCGCGCGAAAGCCGGATTTATTTCGTCGCCTCAGGCTTGATTTTCGTCCGCGATCAGGTAAACCATTCTGGGTAATACCGCGTCAATGGATTGCCGGGTCGTGCCTGAGGCACTTCACCGCCCAGTGGTAATACGATTTGGGGCATATCATGGGACTCCCTTACCGGGCAATGACGGTAGCCGCTGCGGCGGCGGTAGCAATGGGCGCGAGCGCCGCGATGGCGGCACAGCCGGCGTCGGCCTCGGGCTTCCAGCCAACCTCGGCCAGCTTCTTGTCAGCCTCGACGGGCCGCGTGCTTGGCGGGGTGAACTGCCTGCTTACGAAACCCTGCGCGGCCACGCTGGCGTCGACGACCGACGGCGGCGCGCACTGGCAGGTGGCGGCCGTCCCCGGGGTCAGGCTGGACCAGGCCGGTCAGGTGCTCTTCGCCAGCCGCCAGATCGGCTGGATCTACGGCACCAGGCAGCTGTGGGCCACGCACGACGGAGGCCGCACCTGGCAGCGCCGGCAGGCCGGCATGGGCGTGCAGGCGATGGCTGTCGCCGGGCAGACCGTCTACGCGGTGCTCACTCCCGATCCCGGCAGCAAGCAGCCTGGCGGCCTCTACGCCAGCCCGCTCAGTCATAGCTCCTGGTCGCTGGTCCGGGGAGTAAGCGGCTCGTTCGCGACCCTGACCAGCTTCCGCCGCACCGTCTGGTTCGGGACCACGCCGACCACGCCGGGCGGACCGAGCCTGGTCTTCATGCGGACGAAGCTGGGGCCCTGGCACCGGCATTCGCTCACCTGCCCAGGCCGGGACTACTCGCTGAGCAGCATCGCGGCGGCGAGCCGGGCGCGCGTCGCCTACCTGTGCACCGACACCGGCGACTTCGGGATGACCACGGAAGGCGTGCGAGTGCTGGTGTCCGCCGACGCCGGCCGGACGACGCGGCTGGCTGGCCACTGGGTCCCGACGATCAGCGGCAGCGGAGGCGTGCTGGCGATGGCACCGGGCAACCCCCGCGTGATCACGTTCGCCACTCCGCCAGGTGCGATCGGCGCCTTTGGCCGTTCGACCAACGGCGGCCGCACCTGGCATGCGATCAAGTCGCTGGGCCTGCGGACCTGGAGTTCGCTGTCCTACGTCAGCCGCACGACCGGCTTTGTCGTCGGGCTGTCGGCAAATGGGTCAGCTAGCGATCTGCTGGGCACGACGAATACCGGTCGTACCTGGCAAGTTGTGCATCTGCCGCAAGTCGGTCATCGGTAGCCGTTTAATTCGCCTCGTCTTTCCCGCTCCGATCTTTTGTGCCACACTGCCTGCTACGGCTGCGCCATTGTCGCCCGATAACGGTCGCAACTGTGATCTGTGCCACGAAGTATCTGGGGGAACTCAATGGCTAACGATGTCGGAAACGGCCAGCCGCCGCCCGCAGTGCCAGCCCAGCCCGAAGCGGACCCGAAGCCGAAGGCTAGCAAGGCGGGTCGCAACCCGTGGGATTTCCTGACCGTAGCTGTCGTGGCCGCGACCGTCGGCCTGCTGACCTACTTTCTGGTGAACCATTACCAGGGTCATGTCGGGAGCGTGGTGCAAGTCCTGGGGGTCATCGGGCCGGTGCTCGCCGCCGTGTTCGGAGTAAGCGTCGGCAATTCCGCCGGGAAGGTCACCGGCAAGGCTCAGGGCAAGCAGGAAGTCAAGGCCGCACTCATGCCGCGCGTGAACGACATTGCGAGGAAGTCGAACGGGCTCGTCGATACGTTGAGCAACCGGGCGACGAGCCCGGAGAATTCGTCCCGGCTCCTGCTCCAGCAAGACTTCCGGGCGCAGCCGCTCGAACTCAGCCCCGACAACATGGACCTGAAGACCAAGGTCGCCGAACTCCAGAGCGTCATTGAGGCCCTCTAGCACAACCCCGGCAAACTCACAACGACCGGGCCCCAGCCCCGGCAAACTCACAACGACGGGTCTGGGCGAGGGCTGGCTCTGGCGCGCCAACCGACCCGCGCTCGGTTTCGCGGCGGTGCGAGGTCGGACCATCGGCGCGGACGACAGCAAGGGCCTACTTACTGCTGTTCCGGTGGGGGTTTCAACAGCAGCATGGCCCTAGTTACTGCTGTCTGGAGGACAGTAAGTAGGACCATGCTGCTGTCGGACACGGGCTGGGAACAGCAGCAAGTAGGGACATGCTGCTGATTTTCAGTCGGCCGTCAGGGGGAGGCGGCCGCCGGGGCGGGCGGGGCGACGGGCGGGGGGCGAGGGTTACTGGGCTATCAGGCCCGCGTCGTGGGCTAGCAGGCCCGCCTGGGTGCGGTTGTCCAGGCCGAGCTTGTCCAGCATGCGTGAGACGTAGCCCTTGATCGTCGCCTCGGAGAGGTAAAGCCGGGCGGCGATCTGGGCGTTGGACAGGCCCTCGCCCAGCCCGGCCAGGACCTCGACCTCCCGCTCGGTCAGGGCGCTGACCTGCTGCCGTGCCCGCTCACGGGCCGGCTGGCTGTCGGCGGCGGCGGCGACCAGCCGCCGGGCGGCGGCCGGTGACAGCACCGTGTGGCCCTGCGCCGCGACCCGCACCAGATCGATCAGATCCTGCGGTGGCGTGGATTTCACGAGGAACCCGGCCGCGCCCGCGCGCAGTGCCCGCAGCACGTACTGGTCGGCGTCGAAGGTGGTCAGCACCACGATCACGGGCGGGTCGCCGAGCTTGACGATCCGCTCGATCGCGGCGATGCCGTCCATGACGGGCATCCGCAGGTCCATCAGCACGACGTCGGGCCGGCTGCGGACGACGGTCTCCACGCCAGCCGCGCCGTCGTGCGCCTCGTCGACGACCTCGATGTCGGCGGCCGAGCCGAGGATGGTGCGCAGGTGCGCGCAGACCATCGGCTCGTCGTCGACGGTGACCACCCTGATCATGCCGACGCCGGTTCTGACGTGGGCACGAACGACGGCATCGTCGCTTCCAGGCAGAAGCCGCCCTCCGGAGTCCGGCCCGCCCGCAGGGTGCCGTGGACCAGTTCGATGCGCTGCCGCAGGCCGATCAGGCCCAGTCCAGAGCCCGTCTCGGCGAGGTCGCTGACCGGCGGTGCGGAGGCGGCCGTGTTGCGGACGCTCAGGTCGACCCGCGATTCGCTATAGCTGATGCGCACGACGACGCGGGCACCAGGCGCGTGCTTGCGCACGTTCGTCAGCGCTTCGCGCACGATCCGGTAGGCCGTCCGGCTCACCACAGGCGAGGCCACCGCCGGGTCGCCCTCTTCGACCAGCTCGGCGGGCGTACCGACCGAGGTCGACTCGGCGACCAGCTCGGCCAGCGCTGACGTCGAGGGCGCCTGGTCGCCTTCCGGCTCGGTTCGCAGGATGCCGACCAGGTCGCGCAGCTCGTCGAGCGCCTGCACGCCGGCGGTCCGCAGCTCCTCGGCCGCCTGCCGGGTCACCTCGTCGGGCGCGGTCACGCTGAGCGCCCCGGCTTGCAGGACCATGAGGCTCACCCTATGGGTGACCACGTCGTGCATCTCGCCCGCCAGCCGGGCTCGTTCCTGCACTCTGGCCCGCTCGGCCAGCAGATGCTGCTCGCGCTCGGCCCGCTCGGCGCGGTCGCGCAGCGCGTGCATCATCGCACTGCGGGCGGTGAAGTACAGCGCGAGCAGCGGCCCGACCGCCGTCCGCAGCACCCCGATCGCGATCACCGTCGCCGACGGTTCCCAGACCCGGGCGACGATCAGCGTCAGCGCGCCCACGGCGGCGAAGCCGGCTCGCCGGTCCTTGCCGTAGTAGAACGGCCCGTAGGCAGCCAGCACGGTGCCGAACGGTGCCCACACGGTCCCGGGATTCGCGGGCGTCAGCGCGCCGGCCGGAAAGATCAGCAGCGACAGGGCCAGGGTGTAGGCGGCCAGGATTGCGATGACTAGGACGGGCGCCCGTCGCCGGGCGATCAGCGACAAGTCGGCGACGCCCTGCAGCGCCAGCATCGTCCAGGCGAGCCCGCCAGGATGGGCCGGCCACCAGGAAGCGCCGACCAGCGTGGCACCAGTGTCGATGACCACGAACAGGAATGCCAGGAACACGTCGAGCCGCAGCCCGCTGAGCCCCGGTGACCTAAGACACAGCCGCGATCGGTTCCTCATGCCGCTCACGCTATGACATGACCGGCCGCCGGCCCCGGCCAGCGAAACCTTCGTCGGCGGCTGTCCCTACTAAAGTCGCAAGCCCGCCGCCAGCGGCATCCTTTCGTCGCGGCGGAAGCCGACCTGCGGCTCTGCCGCGCCTGGGGTCCGATGGCCTGGACTAGCGGGCATGCAGACAACCACCACAGCCATCTGTGTCACCGACCTGCGCAAGAGCTACGGCTCCGTCCAGGCGGTCGCGGGCGTCAGCTTCTCGGTCAGCAGCGGCGAGATCGTCGCCCTGCTCGGCCCGAACGGAGCGGGCAAGACCACGACGCTGGAAATCCTGGAGGGGTTCCGGGCTCGGGACGGCGGCTCCGCCGAGGTACTCGGCGTCGACCCGGGCGACCGGCGGGCCATTCGCGACCTGCGCGAGCGGGTCGGCCTCGTCCTCCAGGACATCGCGGTCGAGCCGTACCTGACCGTCCGCGAGACGATCGCCCGCCAGGCCGGCTACTACCGGTCCCCGAGGCCGCTCGGCGACGTCATCGACGTGACCGGGCTCACCGGGCTCGAGCGGCGCAAGGTCAAGCAGCTGTCCGGCGGTCAGAAGCGCCGCCTCGACATCGCCCTCGGCCTGATCGGCGACCCCGAGCTGCTCTACCTCGACGAGCCGACGACCGGCTTCGACCCGGCGGCCAGGCAGGGCGCCTGGCAGCTGGTCAGGGAACTCCGCGCCGCCGGCACCACCATCTTGCTGACCACCCACGACATGGCCGAGGCGCAGGCGCTCGCCGACCGGGTGGTCCTGCTCAACCGGGGCGCGGTCGTGGCGCAGGGACCGCCCGACACCCTGCGTCAGGGCGACGCGAACCGGACGGTGATCTCGTTCCGGCTGCCCGAGGGCCAGCGGGTCCCCGAGCTTCCGCTCGGCGCCAGCGAAAGCTACGGCCAGGTCCGCATCACGACCTGCGACCCGGTCGCCGACCTGCATCAGCTCACCGGCTGGGCGCTGGCGCACCGGATCGAGCTCGCCGCCCTGACCGTCGCCCGCCCCAGCCTCGAAGCCGCCTACCTGGAACTGACCAGGGACGCCCCGCGCGTCAGCGCGCCAGTAAGGAGCACCCGATGACTTCCGCCACCCTCACCCGCCTGCCGGACCCGCCGGCCTACCGGCACCGCAACCGCCTGGGCCTGGTCCTTCACCAGGTGGGCTACGAGCAGCTGTCGTTCTGGCGGAACCCGCAGAGCGCAATTTTCACCTTCGTATCTCCTGTTCTTTTCGTGACGATCATGGGGGCGCTCTTCCATGGCGGTGGTCGCAGCTCGTATTTCGACGGGCTGTCGGTCTTGCAGTACTACGTCGCGACCATCGGCGCGGTGTCCGTGCTCGGCTCGTGCTACGGGCAGCTCGCGATGGCGCTCGCCGCGCGGCGGCAGAACGGGATACTCAAGCGGATCAGGGCGACCCCGGTGCCGACCTGGGTGTACTTCAGCGGCCTGGTCGCGCACTGCATCATGGTCAGCCTCGTCGACATCACGCTGATCGTCGGCGTCGGGCGCCTGTACGGGGTGCCGTTGCCCTCGAACTGGCTCGCGATCGCGCTGACGCTGGTGCTGGGGGCGGCCGCGTTCTGCGCTCTGGGCGTCGCCGTGGCGTCGCTGATCTCCAATGCCGAGGCGGCACCGGCGGTGACGCAGATCGTGCTGTTCCCGCTGCTGTTCCTGTCGGGCACGTACCTGCCGATCAGCTCCCGGCTGCTGAACCAGATCACGGACTGGCTGCCGGTCCGGCCGTTCAACCAGGCGCTGGCCGGCCCGCTGGCCTTCCACACCGGGCCGGACTGGCATCAGCTCGCCATCCTGCTGGCCTGGGGGGTACTCGGGGCGGTGGTCGCCATCCGCCGCTTCCGCTGGGACCCGCGCCCCGAGTAAGCAAATGTGCTCAAGTCCGGTAGACGTCGGCCCGGTGGTCGATGCGTACGACGTGAACGATCAGCCCCTCGTCATCGATCCGATAGATAACCCGGTACGAACCCCGTCGGGCGGAATAGTATCCGGTGAGCTCGTTGGTCAGCGGCTTACCTACCACATGGGGCCTGTCCAGAAGCGGCCCGGTGACGAACGCCGCCACTGCGGTAGCCACCGCCAAGGGCAACCCTGCGGGCGGATCCTCCGTGATCGCGCGGCGCGCGGCTGGAGCTAGGGACAACCGGTAGGAGTCGTCAGCCACGGTGCTCGCGCTCTGCGCGGGCAGCGAGCTGGCGGCGCAGGTCGTCAGCTCCGACCGCAGCGCCTGCGGCGATATCCGCCTCGGCCTGGCGAATCTCGGATACGGCGCCAGGCGTGGACAGCAAGTCGAGCGTGTCCTCCAGCGCCTCCAGATCCGATACCGCCATGATGACTGCCTCCGGGCGGCCGTTACGCGTGATCACCACTCGTTCGTGGGTATCGCGGACCTCGTCGAGCACCGCCGAGAAGCGGGCCTTTGCGTCCGCCATGGGAATCGTGGTCATGACTATAATTCTAGTCATGACCACGATTCTGATGCAAAGCGTCTAGTAGTAGTAGGGGAACGGGGACCAGTCGGGGGAGCGCTTCTCCAGGAACGCGTCCCGGCCTTCGACGGCCTCGTCGGTCATGTAGGCGAGGCGGGTCGCCTCGGTCGAGAACACCTGCTGCCCGACCAGTCCGTCGTCGATCAGGTTGAACGCGAACTTCAGCATCCGCTGCGACGTCGGGCTCTTGCCGTTGATCTTCGCGGCCCACTCCAGGCCGGTCCGCTCCAGGTCCGCGTGCGGCACCACCGCGTTGACCATGCCCATCCGGTGCGCGGCCTCGGCATCGTAGACGTCGCCCAGGAAGAAGATCTCCCGCGCGAACTTCTGCCCGACCTGCCGCGCCAGGTAGGCCGAGCCGAAGCCGCCGTCGAAGCTGCCCACGTCCGCGTCGGTCTGCTTGAACCGGGCGTGCTCGCGGCTGGCGAGCGTCAGATCACACACCACGTGCAGGCTGTGGCCGCCGCCGGCTGCCCATCCGGGTACTAGGCAGACCACTACCTTAGGCATGAACCGGATGAGGCGGTGCACCTCCATCACGTGTAGCCGGCCGCCGCTGGCCAGGGCACCGGTCCCCGGCGCCGCCACGTCGGCGTATTCGTCGCCGGCCCGGCCGCGGATTCGCTGGTCGCCCCCGGAGCAGAACGCCCAGCCCCCGTCCTTCGGCGACGGCCCGTTGCCGGTGAGCAGCACGCACCCGACATCGGCGGTCATCCGGGCGTGGTCGAGCGCCGTGTAGAGCTCGTCCACGGTGCGCGGCCGGAAGGCGTTGCGAACCTCGGGCCGGTCGAAGGCGATCCGGACCGTGCCGGAGTCGACGGCGCGGTGATAGGTGATGTCGGTGAAGCCGGTGAAGCCCTCGACGGCTCGCCACCGCTCGGGGTCGAAGATCTCAGAGATCATCGCCCTATTGTGGCGGACTCGCCTGGGCCGCCAGCAGCGCCCGGGCCGGCTGGCCGGGGTTCGCCGTTACCTCAAGGGCCGAACGCATCGATGGTCGGAAATTTGGCAATCTGCAGGGCATTTATTTTTCTTTATCACTGCAGAACCGGGCAATGCGCTCGCGTTTTTGAAGGAAATTTGATTCTTCTCTCAATCGGCCTTCCCAAGGGCGAAGGTGCTGCTGCATTATTGGAGTCGCCGGGACCGGCGTTAAAAGAAAACTAGGATCCCGGCAGCTCAGCGCGGGTATCCGACGGCCGATCCGGCATTATTCGTCCAGTTACGCGATGAGCAAGGGGATAGGATATGGCGCTTTCTAGCCCGGTCAAGTATCGCCTGAGCGATTGCCGCTCTGCGCACGACCGCATTTACGAGGTCGAGATTTATGACGGTGACCGCTGGGTTCCGCACGGTCAGCTCGCCGTCGTCGAGGACGCGATTACCCACGACGGCACTCAAGTGCACACCATCGATTACCAGGCCCCGAACCACGTACTCGTCCTGACTGGGAAGGCCGACGACCCGACCTTCAGGGCGAAGATCAACCTCACCGAGACCGGCACCGCGTTCGTGGGGACGATGAGCGTCCGCGACGGCATGCCTCAGGCGATCCGCGGGGCCGAGGTCGAGGTCGTGTACGAGACCAGGCGGCGGCCCGCGTCCGACCCGGAGGCGCCGATGGAGCCCTGGGAGAACTTCACGATCAAGTCGGAGTGGGCCGACCAGCAGCTCAAGATCACATACCTGCTCGGACGGGAGGACATCAGCAGCCGGGTGCGGGTGACCAGGGTCGACCGCCAGAAGGGCGAGACCACCCTGGAGATGGTCGCGCAATTCGATCCTCCGTTCCGTCAGAACGCCTTCGTGATCGTGCTGACCTCCGGCAACCACAGCTTCGGCGGGACCTACACCGACGACGACACCAGGGACTATGCCTGGTTCGGTCAGATACCGGCCCAGCTCGCCGCCTCCCGGGCGGCCGTCTTCCGTGCGGTCCAGGAGTGCCGCTCGTCGCTCAAGGCGGCCCCCGCTCCCACTGCCACCATGTCGTTCCAGGAACTGGACAATATCTCCTCTATCCAGATCGTCACCGCTCCTGACGGCAAGCAGATCACGGTCGACTTTGCCCAGACCACGTGCGGCAGCTACTTCAACAAATGCCTCGTGAACGGGCTGGATTCGAAGTGGATCGACGGTATTTACGGGCATCCGTATTCCGTGCCAGATGGCGTCCAGAAGGTGTTCAACGCCAATACGAAGTTCTTCCAGGACCAGTCAGTGCTCGGCACCGGGCAGATGCTCTACGACATGCTGGCTACCAGTCCCGCCTACAAGGATCTGATCAAGCGGGTCGAACCCAATGCGATGAAGAACGCCTGGCAGAACATGGGCAAGAGCGAGACCGTCGGGCTGTCCTATCAGAAGGTGAGCAACGACCTGTACATCCAGGGCTACCGGGACGGCGTCAGCCAGATGAAGCCTTATCTGGAGGACAACCCGGAGCAGTGGGCCGAGGGTTACTACGGCTGGCTGACCGACACCGCCAACCTGCTGACCTGGCAGATTCAGGTGGCCAGCAAGGAGTTCGACAACGTCAAGACCCGCATGTACGAGTGGTACGTCAAGCTCCAGATCCTGGCGCCGGACAAGGACTACGGCCAGAAGTTCATGACGATCGCCTACTCGGCCCTGCTGGGGGTGAACTACTCCAGGTCCAAGTGGTCCGACGACATCAAGCCCTTCCTGGCGGCGCTGATCGAGAACGCCATCGCGGGCAAGATCGACCCCGACATCATGGACGAGGTCCAGCGGCAGGCGGCGCTGGAGAACATCGAGCTGCTGAAGACTCTTATCACCACGGCCGACCAGATCGCGCTGCTAGTCGACGCCATCGCCGCGGCGCTCACCGCCTATGCGCTCAAGAACACCCTGCAGCAGCTCGCCCATGATCCGGAAGCCATAGAGCTGATCGCCCGCCAGGCTCGAGGGGCCCCAGTATGAGGCGTGGGGAGCGCTCACTCGAAGCGGCAAGGTCGGCGGCGTGCTGAGCATGATGTTCTACGGTGCCTCGGCCGCGTTCCTGCTCTACAACATCGTCGAGGACTCCAAGCAGCCGCAGACTCCCAAGCAGGTGGTCGAGGAGATCAACCTCGGGGTCCTGGCCATGGCGATCCTGGTCAAGGGCATCGAGAAGCTGATGTCGCTCGGCGTCGGCAAAGCGCTCCAGGGCTTCGCCGAGCGCAACAACGGCATCTTCGCCGAATTCGCTGGCAACCTGGCCGAATGGTTCGGGGAGGGCGGCAGGGTCGTCCCGGTCGGGAGGATGGGCGAGGCCTTCGTGGCCGTGTTCGGGGAGAACGTAGCCGAGTTCATGGCCAGGCGAATCGGGCCGGCCATGGCGGTCGCTGGCCTGGTGCTGTCGGCGTTCATCTTGTACGACGCGATCAAGTCGGGTGACGTGCGCTCCATCATCTTCGAGGCCATCAACACGTTCCTGGCGCTCGCCTCGGTGGTGCTGATCGGCCTCGAACTGCTCAGCGTCGCGTGGGCAGGTCCGGTGGGACTCGCGGTCGCCGCCATCGGCGTGATCGTCCTGCTGATCCAGCTCATCTGGAACTGGATCGACCCGCCGAAGCCGCCGGCCGACCCGATCACCGAGTTCGTCAGCGGCCCGATGGTGACCCAGGGCTTCGCGCACCCCTGACCGTCGAGCTGGCTGGGCCCGTTCGCAGGTGGGCTCAGCCAGCTGTGGTCCCCTCACGCAGGAGAGGCAGTCCCTTGCTACTTGACATCTCACGCCCCGCGATCCCGCTCGTCACGCCGCATGCCGCAGCCGAGTCCGTCAACCCGATCATCGAGAAGATGGTCAACCTCATGCCCGACTACAGCGCCGGCCGGACGCTGCACAACCTGTACGTCAACAAGCTGCAGGGCATACTGCCTGGCAACTACTCCCAGATGTTCGGCACCGGGCCCGCCTTCCGCGGGATTTTCTTCCCGAGCTGGAACGCCGACTCACTGCTGTCCGCTGTTTCTCGCACCGGGCTGGACGACGGCTGGTGGCGAGGATTCTCGGTCGCGCTGCTCTGCCAGGCGATCAGGGAGCTGGCCAGTGACATCCGGGGCCAGATGCTGACCGACAAGATCAACGCCGACCTCGGCAGCTACAACGCCACCCTCAGGAGTCATTCGGCGCTGGCGTACTCGGCCGTGTTCGAGGCTACCTACCAGCCGTTCGCCGACTTGCTCCGTGAGGTGGACCGCGCGACGGCCAAGCAGCAGTTCCACGACTCGCTGCTGGCGAACGTGATCAACCGCCAGCTCTGGTACCAGGCCGGGGTCTGGACCAGCCCCGACTGGGAGATGTTCAACCAGTACGCCAAGTACCTGGCGCTCGGCGCGAGCCCCGCCGAGGTGGACAGCCTGATCGGCGAGCTCGATGAATGCCGGCCTGCCCGTCCCTGACGTGGTCAGGCCGGGTGCGTGGCTGTCCTACGCCGAAGAGCTGCGGGACAGGCCCAGCATCGACCACGCCGATATCCGGGATGCCTGCGCGCAGGGCGTCACCGCGACGACTTACCTGTCGGCGGGCGGATCGACCGCCCGGATGCCCTGCGGGAACAGCTACGAGTTCACCGCCAACAGCCAGCCGGGCAGTCCCTACCGCCGCCCTCCCGGAGGGTCGTGCTTCACCGGCCACACCCAGGTGCTTGACGGGTCAGGACGGCCGGTCGAGCTGCGGGAGCTCCGCCGAGGAGACACGGTCCTCACCCGCGACGGTGTTGGCAGGGTCGCCTATGTCGGTCAGCCGCTGCGCGGCGAGCGTGACTTGTTCCGCCTGGACACCGGCGGCCCCGTCTTCACGGCGACCCACCCGGTGCTGAACGCCGCCGAGCCCGCCGAGCCCGCCGAGGGCGCCGAGGGCGGCGCAGTTCCGACCTTGCTCGCCATCGAGCCTGGCACTCTCGCGTGGAGCGTCCCTACCTTGTCGCAGGACGGCATCGGCAAGCTGGAGCCGGGCAGCCTGGTGCTGGCGCGCGGGGCCGCGGGCACGCCGCCGGCAAGGGTGACCGTGAAGGAGGTTTCCATGGTCGGCCCCGAGCCAGGCGATGACCACCTGTACGACGTGCACCTGGACCCGGGCGCTGGCGGTCGTCAGGAGTACTGGGCTGGCCGTGACGATACGTTCTACCTTGTCAGCCCCGAGTACCCGGTGATCAACCAGGCCGGTCCGGCGGCGGTCACGGTCGTCGCGCTCATGGAGGGGCTGCTGGCCTCCGACGGGCCGTACGGCGAGGGCTGGCCGCTCTGGATGGCCGACGTGGTCGGGCGGTTCGGCGCCGGGATTTTCCTTGGCGCGCTGACGGAGGCGCTGTCCTCCACGCCGTCCTTCGGGGCGCCGATGCCGTGGGAGCCGCTCGATGCCCGCATCGAGCGGCTCTACGAGGGGCTCGCGGGTGCGAACCAGGAGACCGCCGGCGTGGTGGCAAGCCTGTTCGACGGGCTGCTCGCCGCGCTTGGACAGTGGCTGTCCTCCCTGGTGTCGCTGGGCTGGAGAACCTTTACCGAGCTCGGCGGCGACGTCCTCGCGGTCACCGTGTTCGACCTGGCGCTGACGCCGGGGAATCCGCTGCCGACCGATGAGGTCGTTCGGCTGGACGTCACGTTGAACGGCCGGTCTACTTCCGAGAGCACCGGCATGTGGGATCTGCGCGGCCGGCCGAATACCCAATTCCACCGCGTCTTCGATCAGATCGTCCACGTGGACCTCGCGGCCGAAGACCGGCTCAGCGACATCGCGTTCGCCGCCACCATTGGCGGTTCGCCTGTGCCCTCGATCTGCGCGCAGGCGCCGACGAACGTCAGCGAGTCGACTCACACGTTCCGGTCGGCCCTGCTGAGGGGTGCGTCCGGTGAAACGGTCGGCGAGATCCGCTTCGACGCGCGGCGGCTGGGCCGGGCGGCGGCATCACAGGAACTTGCCAGCAGCGGGCTGTGGACCGACGACAAGGCGGTCGCCTACGCCAACGCGCTCGGCGGGGCGATGGTCTGGCCGGTCCTCAGCCAGCTCCAGACCCTGAGCCCGGTCCCAGCCTGAGCCAGCAGCCGATTCAGCCGGGCGGCCAGGCGGCCCCGGGCGGCCAGGCGGCCCCGGGCGGAACTCTCCGCCCGGGGCCGCCTGCGATTCGCTGTTAGCCGGCTGCGGGTCAGCCGACCGTGTAGGTGAACGGGAAGGTCGCGACGGTCTGCGACTGGTTGCGGACGCTGGTGTTGCTGATCGCCGACAGGGTGCCGGAGACCACCGTGCTGGTCGCGGCCTTCGGCGTGAGGTTGGTGGTCAGGGTTCCGGTTCCGCCGGCCGGCACGAAGACGGCCGTGGTGGCCGCGCCGCCGGTGATGTCGTTCGTGCTCGACCGCAGCGTGAACGACCGGCCGACGTTGGCGTTGTTGGTAATCGTGACTGAGACCGGAGTGCTGCTGCCGCCGGGCAGGGTCGTACCTGCGCTGGTCGGCAAGCCGGTCGAGCTGGAGTGAACCTGGTTATACGACACGTTCCCGGTCACGAGCTGGGTGAATTCCAGCCCGCTCTCGGTGAGGTTCAGCTCGACGTCGATCTCCCACGTTCCGGGCGTCGGGTTGAGCGTGATCAGCTCGCCGTTGGCGACCGCCGGACTGCCGGGGGCGTTAGTCGTGGTCGGGGTCCCATCCTCGGCCACGACCGTGCCTGACGGGTTGATCAGCCAGAACGTCATGGGGTTGTCCGTGCTCGGGTCCGGCGTCGAGAAGCTGACGTCCATGTCGTTCTTGCCAGCAGGCACGTTGATGTCGAACGTGCTGATCTGGCCGACCTGGCGGCCGACCGAGCTGGTGATCGTCGTGTCGAACTCGCCGCCGTTGGCCGGGATCAGCGTCCTGCGGTTGACGGGGAGCGAGGTGGTCGGGCCGCTGCTCGGGTTGAGCTGCAGCGACTCGGGGTGGTCGCCCGGCGTCGACGGCACGTCAACGCTGAGCGGGATGGTGACGCTGGAACGCGCCGGGATCGTGGTGCTGTCAAAGGCCGACGTGGTCTGGTAGTGCTGGCCAGTGACGCGGAACGAGATGTTGCCTCGGTAGCTGCCAGGAACATTCGGCGGCTCCTGCAGGTGCGAACGGCCGTTGGCCCACAGGATCTGTGCGGTCCAGGTGCCCGCAGCCGGGTCGGCGACCTCCACGTGCTGGATGTTGGACACCGATCCGAGCGAGCCAGCCCTGGTGGACGGCGTGCCGAAATCGTAGGAGATCGTAGCGAGCCGGTTGTGCGGCGCGATCAGGTTGAACGACAAGATCGTGCCGTTCGCCGGGTCGGGGATGATCATGTCCGCGTTGCAGCCGGCTGAGCCCCTTCGGCACCTTGAAGGTGATCGGCGTCGCAGCGATCGCGCCTTGTGCCGGGACCGGCAGGCTCGGGTCGGGCGCGCTGACCGGCTCGGTCACGACGCCACCGATCTGGAAGGCCGGGCCGAGCTCGCGGTAGTTACCGCTGACCGTCTCCTGGCTCTGGCTCGCGTTGTAGAGGGTGACCGACTGGCTGCTGGTCGAGCCGCCGTTGCCGGTGACGTCCAGCTGGGTCGGTGACGGGATCAGGGCCGGCGCGTCGTTGCCGCCGGTGGTCGTGGTGCCTTGCATCTGCTGCGCGGCCCGTACGGCCTTGTAGATGTCGACGATGCCGGCGCCCTGCTCCTGGGAGGGGGCGTTGACGTCGGTGGCGGTTCCGGTCAGGATCGCCTTCACCATGGCCGGGGTCGGCTTGGTGCCGCCGTGCGAGTTGGCGTAAGCCTCGATCACGTCGGCGGCCGCGCCGGCGATGAGCGGCGCTGACTCGCTGGTGCCGCCGAACGCCTCGGTGGTGGTGTTCGTCGGGCAGCCGCTGCCGGCCGGGTTGCACTCGGCCTCGGAGCCGTATCCGTCAGCGACGAGATCGACGATCCGGTTGTTGGGGGCGACGCCGCCTGAGGACAGCGGGGTCACGTTGTCGTTGATCCACTTGGAGAAGCCGTAGGCCTGAGCGTTCAGGCGAAGCGAGTTCGTCGCGCCAGCCTCGATCACCAGCGGGTCGGTGGACGGTGAGGACATGGTGCCCGAGTCACCGCTGTCGCCAGAGGAGACAACCACGGTCACGCCTGCTGCCACGGCCGCGTCGTTCGCGGCGTAGAAGATCGAGTAACGGCCAGGACGCTGGGTGAAGCCGAAGGACTCGGAGATCACGTCGGCATGCTCGTCGATGACAGCGTTGTCGAGGCCCTGGATGACCGTCGACTCGCGCTGATGCATGAAGCCGTCAGGATCGGTCGGCGTGTCCACCAGCGAAGCGTCGATCAGGGACGCGCCAGGGGCGTCGCCTTCCATGACGAACGTGCAGCCGGCGGGCAGGCCGGAGAACGGCAGTTCCTTGGAGTAGTCGTAGACCACGTCACCCTGGCCGGCGACCGAGGTGGCGTCGCCGTAGGCCTCGTCGTCGCTGGCGTCAGCGTTCGGGGTGGGGGAGTCCAGGACGACGTGCGAGCCGTCCTTCCTGATCAGGTCAGGGTTACCGGCCAGCTGGTTCATGCCGTCGATCGCGACGAGCACGCCGGCGCCATTAGCGATCCGGTCGGCCTGGTCTGGGTTGCGCTGCGGGGCGGTGAACTGCATTTCCCGCAGTGCCTCAGGCTCGACGAAGGGCTTGTTGGGATTGGCCGGGCAGAGCTTGGTGCTGAGCGGCTGCTCGGTCTTCTCCTGCGGCACAGGATGGGTGACCTGGATCGCGATCGACAGGTCAGGCACGATCTCCTTGACCGCCGGGTTGCGGCGCAGCTTGCTGACCTCAGCCGCCGAGATCTTCGCGGCGACGGCGTCCACCGCCACGAGGCGGGCGATCCCGGTACCGCCGCTCTTCCTGATCGAAGAGACGAGCGGGTTCTGCGCGGACTTGGTCGCGGCGACCCTGGCCCTGCCGCGAGCGCGCATCTTCAAACCTGAGTACTGGTTCCTCAGAACCACGATCACGCGGCCGCCCGACGCGGCGCCGTCCAAAGCTGGCGCCATTCTCGTCGGGGCCTTGGCGACCGGCGCGGCGGCAGCGGGAAGCAGCTGGGCGCCCATCAGCGCCAAGCTGCCGACCGTCACGCCGGTCGCAATCTTCACTAGTCGGTGTCGATGCACTGAACCCCCATCGAAGCGTTGAGGAAAGGAGCCATGCCAAAGCGCGGGACGTGCCCGCTGACTGGACTCCTATTGCCTACTTATGCAGCTTCAATAGAGGCATACGTTCATTTTCATGTCAATACTGGATTTTTGGTTACGGATGTGCTCGGCACCCAATCTCGCGCCGGTCGCGATCAGCTCAGCAACTCGGCGAGCTTGGTGCCGATGGGCGTGCCCCAGCCACTCACCGCGTCGTAGCCGACCTCGGCTCTATAACCAGGGGAAATGCCAGGGGAGCGGTTGTCGCCTGAGGTGATGTCCTGGCAGCCGATCGCGCCGACCGGCAAGCCGCCCGACGTGCTGGCATACAGCCGCGGAGTAAAGAAGCGGGGCCCGCCTTCGCCGGAAGCCGCTCCCGCGATGCGGGCCAGCAGGGCCGCCCAGAGCGGAGTCGCCGCGCTGGTGCCGCCGTTGGGGCTGTCCTGGCCGAGGAAGATCAGGTCGTAGAACGGCTCGCCGGCCAGAGCGGCTACGTCTGGCACGACTCGTCCGTCGATGCTCGGTGAATTGAGCGACGTCACGTGAACTGCCTGCCAGGTCGGCCGGGCGAAGATCGTGCTGACGCCACCGCCGGTGGAGCCGCCGCCCCGCACCGAGCGGTCGCCGGGCTTATCCCACCAGACGACCTCGTCAGCCGGTGATCCGGTCAGCTTCGTGCCGCCGACGCTGAGCACGTTGGGACTCGTGGCCGGGAAGTTCACGTGCGCCTTGCCGTCGCCGACCTGATCGCCCGCCCCGTCGTCGCCCGAAGCGACGCACACCGTGATCCCGAGCATCGCTGCCGCCTGCAGTCGCTGGTTGATCTCACGGACCGCCGCCCTCGACCAGCTCGGTGAATCCTCGGCCAGCCCCCAGCTGATCGATAGCGCGACGGGGGGAGTGGCCGCCGTCTGGACGGCGGTGAGCAGGTCGATCCATCCCTTCTGAGTGAAAGGAGCGAAGTACACCGAGATACTCGAGGCCGGGCACAGCGCCGCGACTATCTCGACGTCCATCATGACCTCGACGCTTTCTTCGAGCACCGCCTGCTGCTGCGCGCGCGGGAGGTGCTCGATCTGCTGGACGGTCAGCAGCGGATAGCCAACAGATACCGGAGTGACGTCCGGTGCCGCCCGATCGTATTTCTGGCAGAAAGCCTGGACGTCACCAGGAAAGTAAGCGCCGCCGAATTCGGCAATGGCAATCGATTGCCCGGTGCCATCGCCAGGCGGGAACTGATAGCGGCTTTCGAGATCGGCTGGCGTCAGCGCCGTCGTGGCAGCGCTGGCCGCCGTCGTGCTCCGCCGGGCGACCCGGCGCTCGTCGAGGCCGAAGACTCCTGTCACCACCCCGTTCAGCGACTCCGGCAGGCTGAGCTGGCCCTCGCGGCCACGGAACTCACCCTGGTCGGCATTCTCATAGACGCCAAGCTGAGTGCCGAACGCTGCCTCGAACTGCGCGACCGAGCCGCGCACCTGCATGCTCCGCCCCGCCAGGGACACCGCGTGGACGTCGAGCCCGAACCGCTGCAACTCGCTGGAAACCCTCGCCGCGTCTTCGGCGTCAGCACCGTAGGCCGATGCGTAGGCATCGGGATTCATCGGCGGGCCGGTCACCGCGTCGGCGGGCAATTCCGGTCCCCGCAAGGTCACCGTAACGTCGATCTGATCAGCCGGATTAGCCGTCCCCGTACGGCGCGCGCCAGCCGCCACCGGACGAAATGATCCCGGCAGCTCTCTACGCTCGTCGGCCATTACCTACTCCTCCCGTTGAGTTAGGCAATACGGTACCGCCGCCGACTAGCGAACTGCATCACGCCAAGCGGGAAATTATTAGCCGTGAAGCAACCGAATCTCACCCTCTTGTCCGATAAATACAGCACAATTCAACCGCGTTTTCCAAGAATGAGCCCCTGCCGCTGACACCTCGACCCCGACGCAGTTGACCCCCTCCGCCCGGCTGCCCCGGTGATAGCGGCCATCAGAAAGTCCAGGTGCGCGGGCAGGGGTTCCTGCTTCGCTGTCACTTCGGCTCCGGGCCGGCGGACAGCTCGTCACCAGGGGTGGCGGTCGGTGCGGGCTGGGCATTAGGTGCTGCCGCGCCGCTTCCGGTGCTCGGGCCTGGCGGCCCTGTGCTCCGGGTCGGCTTGCCCTCGGATGAATTCGGGTTTCTGCAGTCACGGGCTGAGGTTGCTGGTTCAGGTAGTCTCAGCGCTTTCGGGTATTCGGAGCTTCCCTCTGTCACTGCGCGTGATCACCGGTCTCGCGGCTGCCACCTGGAATATCTCTCATGACCGCCAACACCCCGGCGCCGCCAGGGCGAACAGCAGTACGGTCCTACTTGCTGCTGTTCTTAGCCCGTGCCGGACAGCAGCAAGGTCCTACTTGCTGCTGTCGGGATGACGGTAAGTAGGACAATGCTGTCGTTGAAATCCTCAGAAAATCGTGCCGTGGCCCCGCATTGCTGCCTTAGCCGCAAGCTGGCCCAGATCGCCAGCCGGTCGCAGTTGCCGAGGACGGTGCTGCCGGGGCGGGACAGCAGCATGGTCCTACTTGCTGCTGTTCTTGGCCCGCGCCGGACAGCAGCATGGTCCTACTTGCTGCTGTCAGGATGACGGTAAGTAGGACCATGCTGTCGTTAAAGTCCCGAGGAATCCGGAGCGTGGCCCGCATTGCTGCTGTAGCCGGAGAGCGGTTGCAACTGCAGAGCGGCCGTAGTCGCCAACTGGCAGGGGTTGCTGACTGGCCGCCGTCATCCGGCCTCAGCCCGCCACCGGCCGTGCCCGCCAGCCCGTCACTGGCCGTGCCTGTCTGCAGCCGTGCCCGACCTGTGGCCGTGCCGACCAGCGGGTCGTGCCCGGTGGGTGGCCGCAGGGCCGGGCTGGCGTTAGGTCAGCTCCGGGATCACCTTGGTGGCGAAGAGGTCGATGCTGCTGCGGTCGTAGGCGGCGTCGACGAAGTAGGTGATCGCGTAGGTCATGCCTAGGTCCTGGGCGGCGCGCAGCTTCTCGATGATCTGCTCAGGGGTGCCGCTGAGGCCGTCCCGGTACAGGCCGATGTACCGCTCCACGGTCTCGGCGCCGACTAGCGGCTCGTAGTGTGCCTTGGCCCACGCCAGCTTGTCCTCGACGTCTTTCTCGGTCTCGCCGATGATCACGTTGAAGTTGGCCGACCTGACGATCGAGCTGAAGTCCGTGCCCACGTCCTTGCAGTGCTCGGCGAGGATCTCGGACTTGCGCTGGAACACCTCGGGCGTCGCGTCGAAGTTCGTGTACTGGGCGTACTTGGCGGCGATTCGCAGGGTCTTGCGCTCGCCGCCGCCGGCGATCCACAGCGGGATGCCGCCGTCCTGCAGCGGCTTCGGCTGCCCGATCGCGCCGTCGACCTGGTAGTACTTGCCGTCGAGAGTGGCGGTTCCTTCGGTCCAGAGCTGGCGCATGATCTGCACGCCCTCATCGAGCATCCCGAGCCGGTCGCCCGCGCCGGGGAAGCCGTAGCCGTACGCGCGCCACTCGTGCTCGTACCAGCCGCCGCCGATGCCCATCTCGACCCGGCCGCCTGAGACGACGTCGATCGTCGCCGCGACCTTGGCCAGGTACGCCGGGTTGCGGTAGCCCATGCAGGTGCACATCTGGCCCAGCCTGACCCGCGTGGTCGACGCGGCGAACGCCGCCATCAGCGACCACGCCTCATGCGTCGCTTCATCCGTGGGGATCGGGACCGTGTGGAAATGGTCGTAGACCCAGATCGACTCGAACGGTCCGGCGTCGGCTGCCTCGGCGAGGCCGCGCATCGTGGCCCACTGGTCAGCCGCCGGTATGCCGACGAGGTCGAGACGCCATCCCTGGGGTACAAACACTCCGAATCGCATGTGCCTACTGTATTAGCTGACAATCCGGTTCCGGGAGTCAGCCCGGCCCAATTTCGCCCTCAGGAGCCGTTGCAGGGCCGAACCGCCAGTACACGATGGTCGCGTCGTCCTTGAGCTTGCTGCGCGGCCAGGTGCGGCCGAGCGGGTCGGTGCGCTCGACGTCGCGGAGCCGCCTGATCACCTCGGCGGGGCCGTGCTCGGCGAGCATCTCCGCGACCTGCGGCCACGTCGCCTGGTGGTAGCGGTCGGGCAGCCGCCCGGCGCCGTCGCTGAGCAGGGCAACCGCCGCCAGGTCAGGCAGCGCCGCCACCCCGGTGAGCGCCTCGCTGGCGACGGCGGGATCGGCGGCGGCGACCCAGAACCCGCCCGGCTGGTTGCGCAGCCCGTTGAGCTGGGTGATGTACCGCTGCCTGGCCGCCTCCCGCTCACAACTCCCTGCCGCCAGCTTGCTGTAGTCCGGTCGCAACGCGTCCCCGGCAGCTTCCAGCCGGTTGTCGGTGATCACCTCCGGCCCGCCGGCACGGACCTGCAGCAACAGCACCGAGTCAGCCAGGACCAGGTATTCGAGTACGTCGTCGTGCGCCCGGGCGACCAGCACGGTGGCCGACGGAGTGCCGGGGTGGCCGAGGTCGCAGCTGCTCACGTGCATCAGGCGGACCTGCTCGATGCCGTCGGCCAGGGCGTCGGTCAGCGGCACGGCGGGCTCGCGGGCGGCGGCGAGCACCAGCCCGCCCAGCGTCCTGGCGTACCAGGCCACGCCGTGCTCGCAGCCAGTATCGCTGCCACCCGGCGTGCCGGCACCGTCGAGCAGGACGGCCACCCCCGGCGCGACCGCAGCGAAATCCTCGTTGGGCCAGTCGGGACAGCTCGGATCGGTCGCCAGCTCTACTCTCCACGTCAGCTCCTTCGCATGGCCCCATCCACCAGCGGCAAGGATAGAGGCGTGGAGATCTTGAGCAGCAGGACTCTCCTGCGGCCAGCAGATTTTGCCAGGTCAGTGCGCTTCTACCAGGACCTGCTTGGCCTAGCGACCTACCGCGAGTTCGGGCCGCCCGAGCATCCGGGGATCGTCTTCTTCCTAGGCCAGGGGTTCCTGGAAATCTCCGGTCGGCGGGCGCGCACGACAACGGAGGCCGCCGGGCCGCTGATGCTCTGGCTCCAGGTCCGTGACGTGCACGCCGAGCACCGGAGGCTCGCTGCCGCCGGCGTCAGCATCCAGCGCGAGCCGGTCACCGAACCGTGGGGCCTGATCGAGCCGTGGATCGCCGACCCGGACGGCACCAGCATCGTCCTGGTGGAGATTCCCGCCGACCACCCGCTCCGCCGCGACCCCAGATCGTGACCCCGGATGTGCGCTACGAACTCAGCTTCGCCGCCGGACTGTCCGCCGGGTGGAACACGCCAAGCACCCGCAGCATCGCCGACCCCGTGTTCTCCAGGCAGTGCGGCAGCCCCGGCGGCAAGTGCGTGCACGTGCCCGGCCTCAGCCGGTGGGTACCGCCGTCGATGTGCACGATGCCCTCCCCGGCGAGCACCATCACGGTCTCGTCGTAGGGGTGGCTGTGCTCAGGCGCCCGGCCCGGCGGGATCTCGCCCACGAACTGGGTGGCCACCGAGCAGCCGAAGCCCGGCCCGAACAGCACCCTGAACTGACGGTCGCCGGTCATCTCGACGGCGCAGTCATTCCAGTCTCGTACGATCATCGCGGTCTCGCCGGTGCTCTCCGATTCGCTGACCGGCAGCGCCACGATGTCGAGTACGAGGTCACCGGCTTCGCCGGCGCTGGCGACCGGCGTGGACCCGGCCGGTACCCACAAGCCCCGGTCGGGCTCCAGCGGCACCTCGCTGTCGCCGAGCCGCAGGTGGCCGTGCCCGCTGATCACGAACCACAGCTCACCGCCGTTGCCGGCCGCGCGCTCAAGTCGTGCGCCGGCGGGGACGTCGACGAGATGCCTGACCAGGCCGTCACCGCCGGATGCCAGGCTGAGCAAGGTGCGCAGCCCGACACCGCCGGTGTCCCGGTCAGCCATGAGATCGTCCGCCTGGACGACAGAACCCGCACTGCCCTGGCTATTCGTCACGATCGCAGTGTAATTCTGGGTGGGGAACGCGAACAGAGACGGCGACGAGAGAACGAGACGATGACCACCGAAGAATCCAGCGCGTCGCACCTGATGCGGATCTCCGACTCCGACCGGGACCGCGCTGCGTCGATCCTGAGCGCGGCCATGGCCGAAGGACGCCTGAGCCCGGACGAGCACTCGGACCGTGTCGACGCCGTCTACGCCGCCAAGACGCACGCGGAGATCGTCCCGCTCGTCAGCGACTTGCCTGGCGGCCGGACCGCGCTGGGCGAGCCGCCGTCAGGCTTGGCCGTCAGGCCCCAGACCGGCGCGCTCGCCTCGGCCGAGCAGCCGACCAAGTTCCTGAACGTCTTCGGCGGGACCGAGAAGAAGGGCTTCTGGCGCGCCCCGGCCCGGATCGACGCGGTGAACGTCTTCGGCGGCGCCAGTCTCGACTTCCGTGACGCTGAGCTTCCGGCCAAGGTCGTCCACATGAAGGCCATCTGCGTCTTCGGCGGTGTCGAGGTAAGGCGCAGGCAGCGCGGCAGCAACCGCCGAGCACTTCGCCGCGGTCGCGACGACCGCTAGCCGACGATGAACGACACCGTACCCCTGCGAGTCGATGCTCCCCGGCTCCTCGACTGGCGCCGTCGGGTAGCTGCGCTCTACGCGCAGGTCAGAGCGACCCAGGACGCCCGGCAGGCGCACCGGCTGTGGCGCGAAGGCCGGGACGAATTGCTTCGCACCCACCAGGAGTCGCCGATCCCGGCACAAGAGCGGCCCAGCTTTACCGGGGTGCCGGTGGCGGCCTACGACCCGGCGCTCCGATTCGTAGCCGAGCTCGACACGGACGTGCCCCCCAGGCGGATCGAGTCCGTCACCGGCACCGACGGCGTCGTGCCGTTCGAGCGGGCCGGTGTCGCGCACCTGCCGGGCGTGGGCGACCTGGACGTCTGGTGGCTCGCCAGCTACGGTGGCGGCATCTTCGTCCCGATCAAGGACACCAGGTCCGACGGCGCGACCTACGGCGGCGGCCGTTACGTGCTCGACACGGTCAAGGGCGCCGACCTCGGCGGCAGCGACAGCCACCTGGTCATCGACCTGAACTTTGCCTACAACCCGTCCTGCGCGTACGACGATGCCTGGGCGTGCCCGCTCGCCCCGCCCGGCAATACCGTTCAGATAGCGGTTAACGCAGGCGAATTGATGCGCCCCCGCCCGGCCGTGCACCATTGAGGCGTGGGCTCGTTAGAAGATGCACGTCCCCCTGGACCAGCCAGGGATCTCGTCGACCTGCTCGCCGACCTGCAGCGGCGTCGGCCGCAGACGCTCGGCCAGCTCGCGACGAAGACCGACCGGTCAAGGGCTTACCTCAGCGAGGTGCTGCGCGGGGTCAAGACACCCAGCCCGGCGGTCGCGGCCCGGCTCGCCGAGGCGCTCGGCGCGAACCAGGTCGAGGTAGGCAAGGCCGTCCAGTACGCCGAGGCGCTCGCCGAGCTGAACAGCTACCAGCGGCGGCGGTCGCGGCAGACGGCGGCAGTCGCCGACCAGCCGGCGGGGCGGCCGCAGCAGCCGGCTCGAATCCGGGGCAGCTGGCTGGCGTTGGCGGCGGCGGCCGCGCTGGTCCTCGCCTTCGGGGCGCGCTACGTCTTCCGGCCGGCCAGCGCGAGCAGAGCGGACGTCACCGGCACCGTGACCTGCGAGTCGGGGCGGCCCGTCATCGCGATCTGGATCGCGGCACTGAGCGGTCAGCGGGACTCCGGCTACGCGCACCTCGGATCGGCCGTTCCGGGAACCACCAAGCCCGGGGGGCCGACCGTCACCTATACCTTCCGGCTCGCGCACGGAGGCGGCTACGTCGCGCACGTCGGCTGCGGCATAAGCCACGGACACTGGGACTCCGCTAACTTCTCGAAGGTCATTACCGGCCAGCAGGTCACTCTCCACTGCGCCGACCCCGACCCGCCGCACCCGGTCACCACGACCCTCCACGGCACCTGCTCCCAGTCCTGACCGGAATGCCCGATTCGAATGGTCTCCCGGCCGCCATCGACAGCACCATGGTCTTACTTACTGTCATCGGGACAGCAGTAGGTAGGACCATGCTGCTGTTGCGTGCGCTCGGGTTTCCGCAGTGTGGCCATGGGTGAGCGGCTGGTGCGTCGTGAATGGCGGATATAGCGTATTAAGCATGATCAACCGGATAGGCGCGCGTCGCGCAACGGCGACGCTGATCGGCGGTTGGAGCCGCCTCGGCGAAGAATGCGTGGGCGGTCGGCATCGACACGGACTTCGTGTTCAGCTTCGAGACGGTGATCGAGCACTGGAACGGCCGTTCCTGGACGCTTGCGCACAGCCCGATCACCGACGGCAACCTGAACGCGATCGCCGTGAAAGACGGCACCGCGTGGGCGGTCGGCGGTGACGGCAACCACGCCATCATCGAGCGCTGGACGGGAAAAGCCTGGCGCGGCTTTCTCTTCAAGTAGGTCGCTCACCGGCCACATGGCGGATTGAAAGGAACGTTTCCGACCTCAATGGATATCAGCCAGCGCCGGGACTTGCGCCGGGTATTCGACCAGGATCCGGACGCCTTTGACCGGACCAGGCCGGTCTGCCCTCCCGAGTTCTTCGACGAGTTCGTCAGCTTCGGAGCCCTGAATCCCGGCGCTCAGGTTGTCGAGATCGGCTGTGGTACCGGGCAGGCGAGCGTCCCGATGGCCGAGCGCGGCCTGGTCGTCACCGGCGTCGAGCTGGGCGCCGGCCTCGCCGCCCTGGCCAGGAGGAAGCTCGCGCGTTCGACGCCGTGGTGGTGGTCAGTTCGCTGCACTGGATCGACCCCGAGGTGCGCTACGCCAAGCTGTACGAGCTGCTCAAGCCGGGCGGCATCATGGCGGTCGCGGGCTGCCACTGGGTCCGGCCGAAGGATGCCGCTCCGTTCTGGTTCGAGGTGCAGGAGGATTATCTGGCCGTGGGCTACGCCGGCCAGACCCCCGCCACCGCCAGAGGAAATAGGACCATGGCATTTCCCGCCCGAGGCAGCACGCTATTTCGAGCAGGAAGTGACGCGGCACTATCCGTTCACCGTAATCTATAGTTCCGGCGATTATCTGACTATTCTGGCTACCCAGTCGGGAACCAATGCGACATGAACGCGGTTAACTTCGAGGATCTCAGGCCGAGTGACTACCTGATGCGGATCGCGGCCTCGGGGCTCGGGCGGGCCTACAAGAGCCTCGCGACCAGCGAACTGGGAATCGCTCTCGGTGACGTGGTCATCGATCTCGGGTGCGGCCCGGGGGCCGACCTGGCGGCCTTTGCCGAGGAGGCGGGGGAGCGGGGACAGGTCATCGGCGTGGACGTCGATGCCCAGGCGCTGGCTGAGGCGGCTGGCCGGGTCGCGTCGCTGCCTCAGGTGCGGGTGACGCAGGGCGACATCCACGCGCTCGCGCTGCCCGACGCGAGTGCGGATCGGGTGCACACCGACCGGGTGCTGCAGCATGTGGCTGATCCGGCGGCCGTGCTGGCTGAGGTCCGGCGGGTGCTGCGACCTGGCGGCCGGGCCGTGTTCGCCGAGCCGGACTGGGAGACGCTGGTCATCGACTACCCGGACCTGGCGGTGTCGCGCTCGTATACCAGGTTCGTAGCCGAACGGGTGGTGCGTAACTCGTGCGTCGGGCGGCAGCTGGTGCGGCTGGCTTCCGACGCGGGGCTCTGCGTGACCAACGTCGTGCCGATCACGACGGCGTTCCGCGACGCGCAGGCGGCCGACAAGATCCTCGGGTTCCGGCGGGTGAGCGAACGGGCGGTGCAGGCCGGGTATCTCGACGCGGAGTCGGCCGGGCTGCTGCTCGGGCATCTGGGGACGCGGCCGTTCTTCGCGTCGATGACGTTGTTTATCGTGGTCGCCGGGCTCTAGGCGCGGGGCTTGGGTTACGGGCGCGGGGTGCGGTGGCGGGCGGCGGCGTTGGCCCAGGCGGCGAGCGTCTCGTCGGCCGCGATGAGGTGCTCGAACTTCTTGCGCGCCTGCTCGCGCTTGGCCGGGATGTACTCGGTCGGCCAGAGCCCCTCGTGGGGCTCGTAACCCTTGAGCACGTTGCGAGCGACGGTCACCTTGTGGACCTCGTCGACGCCGTCGGCGATCGCCATCGTGGGCGCGCCCGCCCACATCGCCTGCAATGGCATGAGGTCGGTGGTGCCGAGTGAGCCGAGGATGTGCAGCGCCCGGTAGCTGACCTCGCGTAGCACCTTGGCGCAGGTGTACTTGCAGGCCGCGATCTGGGTTCTCGATTCGCGGGTGCTCGAGTTGTCGATGGTCCACGCGGTCCAGAGGACGAGCAGCCGGAGCATGGTGATGTCGGCGTAGGAGTCGGCGATCGCCTCCTGCACCATCTGGTGCTCGGCGATGGTCTTGCCGTGGCTCTGCCTGGACAGCGCGCGCTCGCACATGATGTCGAACGCCAGCTTGGTCTGGGCGACGGTGCGCATCGCGTGGTGGATCCGGCCTCCGCCCAGCCGTCGCTGGGCGAGCACCTTGGCCCCGTCCTCGGGGCCGAGCAGGTGGTCGTGGGGGATGCGGACGTTCGTGTACCTGATGTGGTTGTGCGTGGCCGGGTACGGCATGATCTCGACGCCAGGCGTCTGCCGCTCTACGACGAACATGCCGTTGGTGCACATCACGAAGATGATGTCGGCGCGGGCGCCCGCGCTGGTAAACCATTTCTCGCCGTTGATGACCCAGTGATCGCCGTCGCGGGTGGCGCGGGTCTTGAAGAGGCTGGGGTCCGAGCCGCCTTGAGGCTCGGTCATCGAGTAGGCGGAGAAGATCTCCTGGTCCATCAGCGGCTTGAGCCAGCGTGCCTTCTGCTCTTCGGTGCCGTAGGCGGCGAGCATCTCCATGTTGCCGGTGTCGGGTGCGGCCGTGCCGAAGATGGTCGGCGCGGAGCGGTAGCGGCCGAGGATCTCGTTGAGCAGGGCCAGCTTGAGCTGGCCGAAGCCTGGTCCGCCGAGTTCCTTGTCGAGAAAGAGCGCCCAGAGGCCCTTGTCTTTGACCTGCTGCCTGAGCGCGTCGGCGAGCGCCTTGACCTTGGGCTCACGGGTCCAGGCCGCGTACGGGAAGACGAGGTCGAGTGGCTCGACTTCGGTGCGGCAGAACTCATCGACCCAGTCGAGTTGCTGCTGGAATTCCGGCTCGGTCGAGAAGTCCCACGCCACAGCAGCCTCCGGAATCCGGGAGTAAGCCCAAGGCGCAGCATACTAGAACCGGATTCTAAAAGCCGGCGCTCCCGGCCTCGTCCGGTCGTCGTGACAGCATGGGCCTACTTACTGCTGTTCGGAGGGTGCTGATGGGTTAGCTGCTTGCTTCGGGCTGGGCGGCGGAGGTGTCCCATTTTGATTCGATCTTGCCGAAGCGCCAGATCGCGAGGGCGACGATCCAGGTGATCACGAAGACGCCGACGATGACGTAGCCGGCCTTGTTGATGTCGAACTTGGCCATGAATGCCCAGAACCCGCCCCGCAGCTTGAGCTCCTGCGCGAGCAGCCCGAGCAGTTCGACGGAGCCGACGAAGAACGCGACGAACACCGACAGGCCCGTGATCGTCAGGTTGTAGTACACCTTGCGGATCGGCCGGGCGAAGGCCCAGTCGTAGGCGAAGTTCATGAAGCAGCCGTCGGCCGTGTCGAACAGGCACATCCCGCCCGCGAACAGGAACGGCAGCGACAAGATCGCGTAGAACGGCAGGCCGCTCGCCACGGCGGTACCGGCGAGTACCAGCAGGGCGATCTCGGTCGCGGTGTCGAAGCCCAGGCCGAAAAGCACGCCGATCGGGTAGATCTTCCAGGGCGTGTCGATGCGGCGGGCGAGGCGGCCGAAGAACCTGTTCATCAGGCCGCGCTTGTCGAGCTGGGCTTCGAGCTGCTCGTCGTTGTAGATCCCGGTGCGCATGTCGCGGAACACGCGGATGATGCCGACCAGGATGACGATGTTGAGGGCCGCGAGGAGGTAGAGGAACCCGCCGGACACCGAGGTCCCGACGATGCCGGTCACCTTGTGCAGGCCCGAGCCGCCGTTCCTGACCTGATGGTCCAGCGCGCGGATGCCGAAATTCAGCAACACCGCAAGTATGAAGACAACCGTGGAGTGCCCAAGCGAGAAGAAGAAGCCGACCGAGAGCGGCCGCTTGCCGTCGTTGACCAGCTTGCGGGTGGTGTTGTCGATGGCCGCGATGTGGTCGGCGTCGAACGCATGCCGCATCCCCAGCGTGTACGCCAGGATGCCGGTGCCGTAGCCGAAGATCTCGTTCGAAGTGATGTGGTAGTGCCCGCCCACGGCGGCGGCCAGCATGCCCCAGCCCGCCACGTGCAGAGCCACGATGACGGCGACCATGCCGCCGACCCGGGTCCACTCGGCGGGGGTCAGCGCGGCTCGAATCCTCGCCAGGCGTCCGGGCGCATCAGCCACCAGCAACGTTGTCCTCCCCAGACCACGACGGTCCGGGTCAGTCTAGGCACAGTTGCGAATAGCTTGCAATAACAGATAGGAGGCAACAACAGGCTGGTCGCTTGAGTAGAGCTGCAGGCAGGCATGGACGCAACCAGCCCGGCGGCAGTTCGCTGGGCAGCGGTGAGTAGGCGGAGCGGGATAATTTCCCCGGTTATTAAATGGTTCCTGCCTTGACGGCATCGGCTATCCACGGGATGACCTCGTCGAGCATCTGACTCAGGGAAGTCTGGGCTTCGAAGCCGAGCACCCGCTTGGCCTTCTCGGTCGCGGGGACTCGCCGCTGGACGTCGTACTCGAACGGGTCGTCGTTCACGAGCCGCAGCTCGGCGTCCGGCCCCTTGATCTTGCGCCAGATCACCTCGGCCAGCTCGAGCACCGTGGTGCCCTGAGCGGTCGAGAGGTTGAAGTCCTCGCAGGCCGCATCGGGATGCTCCATCGCCATCACGATGCCCTTGGCCAGGTCGCCGCCGTAGGTGTAGTGCCTGATCTGGTCGCCCGAACCGAGGATGTGCAGCGGGTCCTGGCCCTTGAGCACCTTCTGCACGAGGTCGGGGACCACATGGCTCATGGCGAGCTTGACGTTGCCCGACAGGATCTCCTCGTCGCCGAGCGCCCGGCTCTCGCCGGTGCCGACGCAGTTGAACGGCCGCACGATCGTGTAGGGCAGCTGGTACTGGTCCCAGGCGGCGCGGGCGAAGTACTCGACGGCCAGCTTCTGGAATCCGTACGACGACAGCGGCGGCGGTACCTCGCGCTCCTGGCCCTCGTGCGACGGCCAGTGGTCGGCGCTCTCGAACACCATCGAGGACGACATGTAGGTCACCTTGCGCAGCCGCCCGGCACCGCGACGGTGCGCGGCGATGGCGGCGTCGCAGGAGGCCGCGATGATGCGCTCGTTGGTGGCGAGCAGGTCGTAGGCGTAGGTGTGGAAGTAGGAGATGCCGCCGATCATCGCCGCCCCGGCGATGAAGTGGTCGCAGTCCTCGAGCAGCCTGGTCATCAGCTCGATGTCGCGGCAGTCGCCCTCGACCAGCGTGTAGCCCGGGTGGTCGTCGTAGGACTTGCGGACCCGGCCGTACTTGGAGAAGTTGTCGACGCCGACAACCTCGTAACCCTTGCCGAGCAGCTCTTCGACCAGATAACCGCCGATGAACCCAGCCGAGCCGCTGACCAGAACCTTGTCCATGAGCTACCTTTCCTTGCGATTCGCCGTGGCCATGCGCTCCCTGATCTGCGCGGCGGTGAGGCGAGAGCCGAAGGCGAACCGGTACCAGCGCAGGTACTTCGGTATCCATCTGGCCATCTTGAAGTTAGAAATGCCGGCCTGGCGGTCGAGCCAGATAGTGGGGATCTCGGCGACCGGGAGGCGCATCCGCTTGGCCTTGGAGGTGAGCTCGATCCCGATCTCGAAGCCGTCCCGGGAGTCGATGCCGACCGCGCGCACGAACTCGGCTGAGTACGCCTTGAACGAGTTCGTCGCGTCGCGGGTGCCGGTGTGGGCGAGGAAGCGCAGCGACCGCCCGGCGAACTGGGAGATCAGGCTCTTCAGGTACGGTCCGCCGACCTGCTGGCCGCCCGGCATGTAGCGGGAGGCGGCGGCGACCGCCACGCCGCGTTCGATCAGCCGGGCCAGGTCGTCGATCTGGCGAGGGTCGTCGCAGCCGTCGGCCATCGTGACGACCGCCACCGGGGCGGCCGAGGAGTCGATGCCGAACCTGATCGCGTTCGCGGGCCCGCGGCCGTAGGTGTTGACCAGGTAGCGCAGCCGAGGTTCCTTCTGCGCGTACTCGTCGACCACGGGGATCGTGGTGTCGTCCTCGCTATCGACCACGACGAGTACCTCACACGTCAGCCGCACCGACTCGAACATCCGGTCCAGCACGCCGACGATGGACTCGCTCTCGTTGTAGGCGGGGATGACGACCGAGATGCGCGGGATCTCGCTCACACTCGCACGCCCTTGCCGAGCACGTTCCACATGTCGGCCACGGGCTTGTCGGTCACCAGGTCGCGGTACTCCGGATGCGGGGCCGCGATGACCAGCAGGTCGGCGTTGTCGAGCACGTCCTGCAGCGGCACGAGCCGAGGGTCGGTCTTGACGTACGGGTCGGTGCACAGGACGCCGTTCGCCTTGAAGGTCAGGATCCGGCGCAGCTTGTAGGACAGGCTCGACCTGATGTCGTCCGAGCCGCCCTTGAACGCCATCCCGAGAATCCCGACGGTCATGGCTGTCAGGTCGTAATCCTGCTCAAGGCGGTGGACCAGATAGAGCGGCATTCCCTCGTTGATGGTCATGGCGGTATGACCGAGCACGAAGTTGTTGTTGTTGAACGCGGCTAGCTGCATCGTGTCTTTGAAGAGGCACGGACCAGCCGCGAAGCCGGCGCCGGGCATATCGGCGGCCCTCGGATAATCGAGCGTCAGGCCCTGCCTGATCCGCTCGAAATCGAGCCCTTGGTCATTGGCCATCATATAGAGCTGATTCGCCGTCGCGAACTTTATATACCGCCATACGTTGGTAAAAAGTTTCGCAAGCTCTGCTTCCTCGGGCGACATCGGCACGATAGTTGAAGTAAGGGTGCTAAAGAGCGAGCTCGCCCGATTCAGGCCGTGCTCGGTGCGGCTCGACACGATCTGCGGCAGCTCGAACAGCTCGGTCATCGCCTTGCCCTCGGCGATCCGCTCCGGGCAGAACGCCACGTCCATATGCAGGCCGAGCTGGGCGAGGTTCTTCTCGACCAGCGCGGTGACGCCCGGGTAGACGGTGCTGCGCAAGATCAGGATCTGCTCGTCGCCGAGCTGGTCGGCAAACTTGGCCAGGGCCTGCGGAATCGCCGCCTGGTCTGGGTTGAGGTGCTCGTCCACCGGAGTCCCGATGACGACGACAACATGCTCAGCCGTCGCGATCATCGACTTGTCGGTCGAGGCTTCGAGCTTTCCCTCGGCGACGACGCGCTTGAGCAGGTCGGCCGCGCCCGGCCTCGTCGAACGGCATTTCGCCAGCGCCGACCGTCGCGACCGCTGTTTCGCTGATGTCATAGACGCCGACCCGCAATCCGCGGTCGGCAAATGCGATGGCAAGAGGCAGCCCGACATGGCCGCATCCGCCAATGACAACCACATCGCGGGTGAACTCGCTATGAACACCAGAAGCCGTCACCGCGAATACCTCCGGTTTGACATTTGGGATTAAAGTAAGCAGGAGCGGCAGGACTGACATGCTACGGCACCGCCGTTGCGCTCGCGGTCGAACGCGAGTCGCGGGTGAGCTGGCAGGACCACGGGGTGCCGTCGGTGCACTCCCGCGGTCCTGGGTGCGTGGCAACGTCCTCGGCAACGGCACATCTACTGTGCCAGACGAGCGGGCTTGCCGATTAGTTCCCTCTGTCGTCTTTGGGATGGCTGTCGTCTTTGGGATGGCTTCTTCAGGCTGGCGGATCGTCAGCGCACAGCCGGCCAGCGGGATCGGCTTACCCCGGATACCGGGTCCGGACTCTACCACCGGAGTGGTATTTCTCCGCCGGGCGAACTCGATAGGGTCTGGTCGGCGAACCTATCCAGAGCCTTGGGCTTGATGTGCACTGCCCGAGGGCACGGTGGACGCGAGGCGTCTGCGGGGGCAGGGGCGGGGCACGGGCGGCCAGCGTGCTGGTCGGCGCCGTTTCGCATATTGTGCGGCCTAATCGCGCGGTTATGAACGGGTACTGCCTGGTATCCCGATAACCTCGCGCTGGGTGGCCAGCAGTTATGTGGCCATCGGCCCTGCCGTCCTGGGTCGGCGCGCAGGTCCCGCGCAGGCCGGTATGCGGCGGAGCGAGAAGGATATAAGCCATCAGACCTGATGAGTATGATATGGACCCTATGGGCCCGGTGCCTGGATCTGCGGACGGCTGGATCGGCGCCACCTCTGGCGCGGGCGAGCCGCTCGGCAGCGCTGCCAGGAACTCAGGAAGCACGGTGGCGGCGTCTTCTCAGGTAGGACGTAGGCACGGCCTGCCGCCCGACGGCAGCTCCGACGACAGGCCGGCCTGGCTCCCCCGGGAGTCGCCGAACGGGTCCGCCGGAGGTCACCGGGCGCCCGCGCCGTCCCGGCAGCGCTGGTTCGACGGGGTGCTTGCGCATCGTCAGGTGCTGATCCCGGCGGCGGCGACCGTCGGGGTCATCTTGCTGTTCATCGCCTACTACTCGCAGGCGAAGACGCAGATCACCCTGTCGGAAGGCGCTTCGCAGGCGCTGCAGGGCTGGGACCTGCTGCACGGCAACCTCCTGCTGCACGGCTGGTCGCTGTCGGACGTCTCCTTCTACAGCACGGAGATCCCGGAGTACGCGCTGGTCGAGGCGGTCAGGGGGCTGAGCGCGGCCACGGTGCCGTTCGCGGCGGCGCTGAGCTACACCATTCTGGTCGTCCTGGCTGGCTGGCTGGCAAGGGGCGGCACGGTCGGTCGCGAAGCGTGGACCCGCACGCTCATCGCGGTCGGCATCATGCTCGCGCCGACGATCGGCGCGGCGACCCAGCTGCTCATGGCCAGCCCGGACCACATCGGCATCCACGTCCCGCTGTTCCTGATCTACCTGGTGATCGACCGAATGCGGCCGCGCTGGTGGCTGCCGGTCGTGATCTTCGCGTTGCTGACCTGGGCGCTGATCGCCGACGAACTCGTCCTGGTCGAGGGAGCACTGCCGATCGCCGCCGTCGCCGTGGTGCGGATGTACCGCAGGCGAGGTCCGTGGCGAGGCCAGCTCTACGACCTGGCGCTGCTGCTCGGGGCCGGCGCCTCGGCGATCGCGGCCCAGGCCGCCTTGCGGCTCATCAACGCGCTCGGCGGCTTCTACGTCCGCACGCCGATCGCGGCGTTCGGCACGTACGAGCAGATCAGCAAGACGTTCTGGCTCAAGTTCGAGAACATCCTGCTGGTCTTCGGCAGCGACTTCTTCGGCCGCACGGCGGGCGGCAAGGTGCTCGTCGCGATCATCCACCTGGTTGGCCTGGCCCTGGTGATCTGGGCGGTCGCGCGCGTGGTCAAGCGCTTCTACGTCGAGGAAGACCAGATCGCGCAGATGCTCACGGTGGCGTTCGTCGGGGTGTTCGCCGCGTACCTGTTCGGCACCAAGGCCGACGCGAACGAGATCGTGGGGTTGCTGCCCATCGGTGCCGTGCTCGCCGGCCGGGTGCTCGGCGGCAAGATCGTCACCAGCGATCTCGTGCCCGCGCTCAGCGCCGTCCTGGTGCTGACGTCGGTGTTCCTCTTCGCCAACTGGACGTCGTATCCGAAGACCAACCCGAACAGCGTGGTGGCCTCCTGGCTGCAGGCGCACCACTACAAGTACGGCCTGGCCGGGTACTGGAACGCGAGCAGCATCACCGCCGAGACCGGCGGCCGGGTCGTCGTCCGGCCGATCCGCACCTACCAGGACGGCGTGCTCGCCACGAACTTCGAGACCAGCTCGCAGTGGTACAGCCCGCAGCATCAGCACGCGAACTTCGTGGTCTGGACGAACGAGGACTTCTGCGGCGACCTATGCCTGAAGCGCCGGGGCATCCTCGGCGCGTTCGGCAAGCCCGACCACACTTACGTGGTCGGTGCCTACGTGGTGCTCGTCTACCACAGGAATCTGCTCCCGTCCGTGCCGTACCTGGGCTTCTGCGGCACGTCCTGGCCCTGGCTCGCCGAGGGAACTCCCACGAGAGACCTGCAATGCAACAGCCACGCTTAGCGCTATTTCACCTTCAGATTGTCGAATTGCACTAGATCCCAGCTCGACCCTAGGCCGGCCAGCCCCGCCTTGTAAGCGCCGTCCGTGACGTGCGCGACCTGAGTGCCGTCCACCGTCGCGCTGATCTGCTTGCCCTGCAGCCGCAGCGCGATCGCGTGCCAGACTCCAGGCCGGAAGCCCGCGAGCGATCCGTGGGCAAGGACATGCGGCGCCGGCGTGGTAGCCGAATGGCGACTCAGCTGCCAGGCGCCGGTCGCCTGAAGATCAAATTCATAGGCGTTGAACAGGTTCCTTGCCACCCCCTGTGCCCCGAATCGGCCGATCAGGCTGGCGGTGTTCGTCTGGTCGCCCGCCTGGGTGAACAGGGTGCTCGCGGAGACGGTGTAGTTGGACCAGCTGTCGTCGCCGACGATCGCGTACGGGGTCGGGGTCCCTGCCGTGGGTTTTTGCCACAGCACGGGTACTCGCGGAGCCAGCTGCTCGAGGCACTGTGTTTGCCGGCCCTGGCTGGCCGCCCCGCCCAGGCACGGTTCGTAGAGGAACGCGCCCTCCTGGCTGCTCAGGCCCCACGCCTCGTTGCTCAGGTCCGGGGTGGCCTGATACGGCAGCGGCATCGCCCTGGCCGCTGGCGGCGTGGCGTGCAGGTGCGACTGGCCCGACGTCGAGGTGAAGGTGACCACCGACCCGGCCGGAATCGTATAGGTGAACGTCCCGCCCTTCGGGTGCACGTCGGCTCGGTGCACGAACCAGGTCGCGGGACTGGCCGACCACAGGGCGGTGCTCCACACCTGCACGGCACTGGCCTTGAGCCCGCCGCTCAGCGAGACCTTGATGGTCTGCGCGGTCACGTGCTGGCCCTTGGCGCTGCTGGTGTTCTCGGCCACCAGGGTCCAGTCGGTCTTGTCGGGGGACTCGTAGGAGTTGTAGCTGCCCGTGGTTCCGAGCTTCTTGTTGGCGCCGTTGATGTGCTGCCAGCCGGGCGCGGTGAACTGCGTGGTCTGGGCGATCGCCCACGTCATCCGGTTGACCTGGTAGTGACCGCTCGCTGGCTGGTCGGCCGTCACCAGGCCCCGGTTCTCGAAGCTCAGCCCGGGCGGCATCGAATCGACCAGCGGCCATTCGAGGTAGCCGGTCAGCCCGGCCTGGATGTAGCCGTTGTTGATCGACCTGACCATGTCGGCCGCGCCGGTGTTGGCGTCCATCTCGCCGAGCTCGCTCTGCCAGAGCGGCAGGCCGAGCCCGCGCGCGGCGGCGGTCGCCTCGCAGTGATAGCCGTCGGTCGGCGCCCCGCAGGTATCGTGCGCGCCGAGCACGCTGATCGCCGCCTTGAGCACGGGGCTGGCGGCAGCCGCACTGGCGATCTTCCAGGCCAGGGCCGGGGTGTAGCGCTTGCCGCCCGGGTGACTGTCGGCAGCGACGAGCTGGACCGAGCCGTAGCCATTGGCGTCCAGGGCGCTGCGCATCATCGTGTACCAGGCGGCGTTGAAGCCGCGCTCGTTCCAGCCGCCTAGATAGCTGATCGTGAGACCATGTGACTTCGCGCAGTTCAGCCAGTCGATGACGTAGCCGACGTCGGCCTTGCTCCAGACCGAGCCGACCCAGCCGGGCGCGGCCCATTGCAGCCCGTACAGCCTGATCGCCGGATCGCGGGCGACGGCCTGCTCGGCGAGCCACCATTCGTAGCCGGAGTCGCAGTCGGCGGTCGCGCCCTTGCTGTGCTCGATGGAGGTCTCCGAGCCGTCGGAGGAGTTGGCGTCGCCGCCGATCTCGAGCTTCAGCAACTGAAGATCGGCCCCGCCCGGGCCGAACAGGTAGTTCAGGATCTGGGTCTGCTGCGCGGGCGGGTAATCGACCAGGTACCTCGAATTGCCGCCGCCGCCGCTGATCGCGCCGATGCCGTCGAAGACCGCGCCGCCGCGCCGGCCGTCCAGGGTGATCAGGGCCGGCTTGCCGGTCGCCTCCGCAGCCGGTCGCCGAGCCCGCGCCGTCGTTGCCGACGACTGCTGTGCTCCTATTCCGAGCGCCGCGACCATGCCCGCGGCGGCCAATCCGACGAGGACGCCGCTGCGCCCGGGCTTTCGCGCTTTCCGATTCATTAGACCCCTCATGACGACAGGCACCGAACCAAGGTGGCATACCGCGACTCAGTCACGCGAATTGCGGCCACGACTGGACACGACGCGCCTTACTTGACGCCATTACGCAACGTGACCATCCAGTGTCGCTAAGTTTTGAATCGACTGCGGTCGGTCCGATCAGCAAGGCAGCGGACCAGATCACTTACCAAAGGAGAAAGATATGCCACGGGATCAGCTCAACCCCGAATTCTCGGGTGTGGCTGCCGGCCAGGGGGAGTCGGACGTCCCGTCGCGCAGGTCAGTGCTGCGGGGGGCAGCGGGCGTAGGAGCCGCAGGGGTCGCGGCAACGGCGTTCGCGGGACTTGGCGGCCAGGCCTTCGCGGCGACCACAGCACAACCCGACGGTCAGCAAGCCGCCCGGCCCGGCTAGCCGCCCGCGCTGGAGCAGCCGCCCGCCCAGGAGCAGCCGCTAGTCCCGGCGAAGCCGGGGAAGGGCCGGCCGACGCCGTGCCAACTGATGCCGGGCCGATCGTCGCCCACGTCCGCGACGCCCGCACGGGCCAGATCGACCTGTTCCGTGGCACCAGCCAGGTCCGCGTCCATGACACCGGCCTGGCCGCCCAGCTCACCCGCGCCGTCGGCGACGCCGGGCAGGTGAGGTAGTCATGTCCTCGCACCGCGAAGCTCCGGGCATCTCCAAGGACCCGGTTGCCGACAGCACCGACGTCTACGCGTTCGTCAGTCCCGACCGGCCTGACACCGTGACCCTGATCGCCAACTACATCCCGTTGCAGGAACCCGCTGGCGGCCCGAACTTCTACGAGTTCGGCCCCGGCGTGCTCTACGAGATCAACATCGACACCACCGGCGACGGCTGGCCTGACATCACCTATCAGTTCCGCTTCGAGACCCGTCTGACGACGCCCAACAGCTTCCTGTACAACACCGGGCCGATTAAGACGCTCAGCGATCCGACGTGGAACAGCAAGCAGTTCTACTCGGTCACCCGCGTCGACCGTCGCGGGTCGCGGGTGCTCGGCCGGAACCTGGCCTGCCCGCCCTGCAACGTCGGCATCTTGTCCACGCCGAACTACGAGCGCAACCTCGGCAGCAAGGCCGTCCATACGCTGCCCGGCGACATCTGCGTCTTCGCCGGCCAGCGAGCCGAGCAGTTCTACGTGGACCTCGGCTCGATCTTCGACCTCGCCAACCTGCGGCCATTCCAGGAGGCGAACATCTTCGGCAAGATGGCCGGCCTCAAAGCCGCTCCCGGCGTCAACGCCACCGACCGCCTCAACGTGCACACGATCGCCATCCGGGTGCCGATCTCGCAGCTCGCGCAGCGCGGCAAGCCGACGATCGGGGTCTGGACGACCGCGAGCAGGCAGAAGGTCCACATCGACGCCGAGGACGGCAGCGGTGGCTGGCCGACCGGGCCATTCGCCCAGGTATCCAGGCTCGGCAATCCGCTGATCAACGAGCTACTGATCGCCCTGGCGAAGAAGGACTACTGGAACAGGCAGCCGCCAGCGCACGACAAGCAGTTCGCGTCCTTCTACGCCCACCCGGAACTGGCCGGGCTGCTGCCAGTGCTGTACCCGGGCGCGTTCCCCCACCTGGCCGCGCTGAACAAGTCAGGCAAGCCCCGCCTCGACCTGGAAGCGATCCTGCTGACGGGTATCCCGCGCGGCCTGATCAGCGGGTTCACGAACTTCACCGGGTCGACTCAGGCCGACATGCTCAGGCTCAACACCTCCATTCCGCCCACGCCGAGGCGTTCGAAGAAGTTCAGCGTGCTGGGTGTACTCGGCGGAGACCTCGCGGGTTTCCCCAACGGCCGCCGCATCGAGGACGACGTCGTCACGATCGAGCTGCGCGCAATCGCGGGAGTCACCTACCCGCTGATCAACCCCAGCTACAAGGTGGACAAGGTAGCCACGATCCTGACCGACGGCCTGACCGGCGCGAGCGTCACCAACAAGCCGCTGCAGCACTTCCCCTACATGGGAGTCCCCTACGACGGCTACCACAACCCGTCCTAGGAGCGCAGATACCGGAAGGGGGCGATGGCGTTGGCTGAGGAAGTGCCGGGACCGGACGACGACGGCTTCGTCGTCCTGGACATCGGCGGCGACGTCGGCGCCCTCGTCCTCTACGCGCCAGCCGAACTAGCCGGCGCCGAGATAGAGATCAGCAGAGCTGCGCTACCGCGCACGCACGCCCTAGTCAGGGAGCGACGGCTAGATCGGCAGCCTACGGACGATGTAGGCGCGGCAGCCGGGTCGGGGTCGGGGGCGGGGGCGATCTACGCCGCCGTCTACCCCGACCTGGCTGCCGGGACCTACACGATCTGGCGCGATGCCACTACACCGGCGGGAACGGCAGTGGTCCACGGCGGCCAGGTCGCGACCTGGCACTGGGACGCAAGTCAGCAGCGTGCGGGTTAACGGGACGCGGGTTAGCGGGACGCGCGGTTCAGGCGGCGGCGGGGATGGCGTCGCGGCTGTCGAGCACCCGGGGGGCGACTGCTCTGATCAGGACGATCGCCCAGGTGCGCAGCGGGCGCCACGGCTCGGCTAGTTCACCGAAACGCTCGGCCGACAGCGGTTCGCCGACGTCGTAGAGCCGCGCGGTCAACGACAGGGCCTGGGGTTCCGCGATCGGGAGGACGTCGGCGAAGCCGGTCCCTCTGATGGCGATCAGCGAGCTGAAGAATGGCCCGATGCCCTTGATGCACTGAAGCCTGGACATGGTCTCGTCTGGACCCAGCTCGAGCAGCCTGGCCGCGTCGAGCTCGCCATCGAGTGCCGCCCGGGCGACGTTGTGCAAGCGGTCGACCTTGTCGGCGGAGAGTCCGGGGAACGACTCGACATCGAGGAGAGCCTCCGGCAGCGGAAACGCCGCCAGCGGCGGCCGGCCAGGTCGAAGGTCTGGCCGTGGGCCTCGCTCAGGCGCTGCCTGATCGTCATCATCTGCCTGGCCGGCCGCCGCGCCGACAGGACACACCAGGCTGCCGCTTCGTAGGGGGAGTAGAACAGCGGCGGACGCAGCCCAGGCGCGACCTCCTGGAGCCTCGCGATCACCGGATCGCGCTCACCGACCTTGGTGAACTCGGCACCGTCGTGATCTAGCGACAACACTCGGGCTACCTGACGACGGATCGCGTCGGTGTCGATCACGCCGCTGGCTGGGGCAGCGACTGCGCACTGCACCACGCCCTTCGCATCCTGCCGAACTTCGACGCCGAGCTGCTCGCGATAGCCATCGAGGCAGAACGCCAGTCGCATGACTCCGTCCCACTCGGTCCCCGAACGCTGCCCGAATCCGAATTGCGCCGCCTGCGCCAGTGAGAATGGTCCGTCCGGAATAATAGAGAAAGTCTGCGAATGCACGGCACCCTCCTAATGACTCGATCAGCAGCAGCTATCCGGAGCGCGCACTCCGGCTCGATCACGCCTGCTGCCAACCCGGCCGACTGACCTGAAGCCATGATTTCAGCAGGGTCTGACAGTGAGCGGCGCTCGAATACCCGCCCAGGTGGGGCGTGATAGCGGAAAAGTCTCCGGGATCATGAAATCTGATCGCGACCAACCCGTGGGTCGGGCTTTATCCCGGAATTCCAACGACAGCATGGTCCTACTTACCGTCGTCCTGACAGCAGTAAGTAGGACCATGCTGTTGTTGAATCCGGCCAGCAACAGCAGTAAGTAGGACCTTGCTGCTGTGCGGGTCCGCGGACGACCGTACGGCGCGGCTTGGCCGGGGGTGGGGCGGGGCGGGTCGGGGCACGTATGCTGGGTTTGCCCGGTTTCGGGGTATCTCGGCCTGGGAGGGTTTCCGGACCACGGACCACGGAGGAGAGTCGCCTTGGGTGCGCAGGCTCGCTGGGATGTCGTGATCGTCGGGGGCGGGCACAACGGGCTGGTCGCAGCCGCCTACCTCGCCAGGCACGGGCTCAGGACGCTCGTTCTCGAGCGACGTGACCTCGTCGGCGGAGCCGCCGTCAGCGAGCATCCCTTCGGGCCTGAGTACACGGTCACCTCGCTGTCCTATGTGGTCTCGCTGCTTCCCAAGGACGTCGTCAGAGATCTCGGGCTCGACCGGCACGGCTACCACGTCTACCCCCAGGGCGGGTACTTCGCGCCCCGTGCCGACGGCAGCTACCTGCGCCTGCCGGACGACCCGCGAGAACGACACGAGCAGATCGCCAGGTTCTCGGCCAGCGACGCCGACAACTACCCGCGTTACGAGGCCCGGCTGGCCAGGATCGCGGCCATTCTCGGTCCGCTTTTGCAGCAGATCCCGCCCAAGCTCGGCTCCCGGAAACCCAGGGACCTCCTGGGCCAGGGCGCCCTGCTCAGGCACCTGCGCAACGTCGACACCCGGCTCGCGGTCGACATCACCAGGCTGCTCACCGGCAGCATCGCGGACCTGCTCGACCAGTACTTCGACAGCGACGCGCTACGAGGCGTCCTGTCGGTCTCCGGCGTCATCGGCATGTGGGCAGGACCGCGCTCAGCGGGTACCGGCTACGTCACGCTGCACCATCACATCGGCGACACCGACGGGCAGGCCGGGGCCTGGGGGTTCCCGCGCGGCGGCATGGGCGCGGTGACCTCGGCGCTGGCCGGGGCGGCGCGGTCGTTCGGGGCGGAGATCCGCACCGGGGCCGAAGTCGCGCAGATCACCGTCAGCAACGGGAGGGCGACCGGCCTCACGCTGTCGACCGGCGAGCACCTCCCAGCGCAGACCGTGATCACGACAGCACACCCGCGAATTTCGTTCCTCCAGCTGATCGAGAAACAGCACCTCCCGGGAGAGTTCGTCGGTGACATCGAGTCGTGGCAGACCAGGAGCGGCACCGTCAAGATCAACCTGGCCCTGGACCGGCTGCCGACGTTCGCGAGCCATCCGGAGTTCGACCCCCAGGTGCACGGCGGGACCATCGTCCTGGCCGAGAGCCTGGACGACGTGGAGAACGCCTTCCAGGACGCGGTCGCCGGACGCCCCTCGGACCGGCCGTTCGCGGACATCTGCATCCCGAGCGTGTTCGACGACTCGCTGGCGCCGGCCGGGCAGCACGTGATGTCCATGTTCACCCAGTGGGTGCCGCACGCCTACGCCGACGAGCCCGACGAGGCCGAGCTTGCCAGCTACGCCGACCGGATGATCGCCCGCGTGGAGGCGGTCGCCCCCGGGTTCACCGGCTCGATCCTGGCTCGCCAGGTGATCGGCCCCCACCAGATGCAGTCCGAGTACGGCCTGGTCGGCGGCAACATCTTCCACGGTGAACTGACGATGGGGCAGATGTTCCACGGCCGGCCAGCGGCCGGCTACGCGGACCTGCGAACCCCCATCCGAGGGCTCTACCAGGCCGGATCATCGACGCACGGCGGCGGTGGAGTGACGGGCATTCCAGGGAGGAACGTAGTCAGGCAGGTGCTCGCCGACCGGACTAAGCTGTCTCGCTGGCGGCGCTGATCCCTTAAGCCGACGCCGGGGCTGGTGGAGTGCAGCTCGGGATCCTGCTCCGGTATCGGGCCGGTCAGGCTGGCCTTGCGCAGCGCCGGGTTGATCGCCCCGAGCAGCAGAGCGCCGACCACGCAGATGAGTCCGCCGCTGACCACCGAGACCGTCGTGCTGAAGAGCTGGGCGACAACGCCGGCCTCGAAGTTGCCGAGCGAGGGTGCCGTCGTCACCTGCGCGAGGTACACGCTGGTCACCCGGCCGCGCAATCGGTCCGGGGTGTAGCGCTGCAGCAGTGAGTTGCGGAGCACCTCGGAGAAGAGGTCGGCCATTCCGGCGAGAGCCAGGAAGGTCAGGCCGACCGCCAGGCTGTCGCTGAGGCCGAAGCCCACGATGGCGACACCCCACGCCAGTCCGGCCAGGATGACGACGACGCCGGGCCGCTTCAGGTGGCTGGTCCAGCCGCTGGTGGCCGCGCCGATCAGCGCGCCGAATCCTGGGGCGGCGGCCAGCAGGCCGAACGTCGCCGAGCCGCCGTGGAAGTGCTCGGCGGCGATCGCGGGGAAGAGCGCCGACGGCATCCCGAAGATCATCGCGCTGGTGTCGACGGCGAGCATGCCGCCGACGACGCTGTTCTTCGTGACGTAGCGCAGGCCTTCGGCCATCGAGCGCAGCCCCGGACGGCTGACCTTGCCGACCGGCGGCAGCGGCCTGATGAACCACAGGGTCGCGCCGAAGATCGCCAGGCACACGGCGTCCATGCCGTAGCAGATGGCGAGACCCGGACCCGCGATCAGGACGCCGGCCAGGGCCGGTCCGCCGAGCTGGCCAAGCTGGCCGCCCATGGCGTTGAGCGCGGCCGCCGCAGGAAGCCGGTCGTCGCCGACGAGGGCGGGGACGGCGGCGGTGGAGGCGGGTGAGCCGAGGCCGGACAGCGCGCCGGTGCCGAGCACGAGCACGTAGATCGCCCAGAGCATAGGGTGGCTGAGCAGGCTGTTCATCGCGAGCAAGGCGGCGAGCAGTACCAGTGGCACGCGGCTGATCAGCATGACCTGACGCCGGTCGTGGCTGTCGGCGAGGATGCCCCCGGTCAGCAGCCCGGCGAACTGCCCGGCGCTGTTGGCCAGGGTCAGCAGGCCCACGTCGAGCGAGGAATGGGTGAGGGAGAACACTTGCCAGTTCGCCGCCGTGGTGGCGACCATGTTGCCGGCGGTCGAGACGAAGCGCCCGGTGAACAGCAGCCGGAAGTCCTTGCTCTCGCGCAACGGGGTGGTGTCGATGGCGATCTGCCCGATGCGCATGCCCCTCCGTCCAGAATCCCCGGGGTCGCTGCCGGGTCACGCAATCGCTGGCGCCGGGGGCTCATCGGTAGGTTAGCAAGTCCCCCATGAGCAGCTGAAACCGGGCAAGAGGGGATAAGGTTGCTGATCTTCGCAGCCCGGGCGGTCAATGCGAACGGCCTGCCGGGAATGGCTGTTGTGTTCGAATGAATGCGAATATACTTTCGAACAAGAGCAGCTGCCTGTCTTCCCCTGGGTGGCACGAGCGCGACTAGGCGGGCCGTTCCGTGGTGGCCAGCTGCCTGATCTGCCGTTCGGCGGGTAGTCGCAGGAGCGCGGGGATGCGGGCGGTGAGCGTGGTGCGGCCAGAGCCGGTGCAGGTACAGGTGCAGAACGGGCGGCCTACCAGGTTCGTCTGGCGGGCGCGGCTCTACACCGTGATCGCGATCGTCGAGCGGCCGGGCGAGGCAGCGGCGGCGGCGGAGGCCAGCGAGTGGGCGCACGAGCCCGACGATCACCACCACCGCCCGGCCGACTGGCGCTGCTGGCGGGTCAGCGCGTCGCAGGGCAAGAATGCCCCGGCGGTCGGGTTCCGGCTGTGCCACGACCCGAAGACCGACGCCTGGCTCCTTTCCCGTGATGGCGGCTAATGCGCAATGGCGGATACCGGCGAGTCGCGTTCAGCCATTAACGTTTAACCGGGGTAATCTCGTTTTCGTCACGGTGTTAGTGAATTAGCAATGTAAATTAGCTGGCGCCTGCGCGTCATGAATTGGCAATATCAGCCCGTGCGAGCCTCTCGGCCGCGCGGGCGCGGCCGTTTATCCGGGGGGAATTGTGGCCGCTTTTACCTGGGGCAAGCCGATAGTGCGGCTGGGCGTCGCCGTGGGCGTGCTCGCCAGCTTCCTGATGACGCCGGCGACCGCGTCGGCGGGAGCAGGGCAGCTGACGGGGACGGCCGGCCTGAAGACGGTGAGTTACCGGGGGTACAAGTTCCGCGTGCCCGGCGACTGGCCGGTGATCAGGACAGAACGGCACATCCACGGCTGCGTCCGGTTCGACCAGCACGCCCTGTACCTCGGACCGGCGGGCGGCAACGAGCTCTGCCCGAGCTGGCTGCTGGGCACGACCGAGGCGATCCTGGTCTCACCTGGACGCAAGCTCGTCGCCCGAAGCTCGGTCGAGAACCCGGTCGCCAGGCAGATCAGCGTGCACGCGCCAGGCATCGTGGTCACGGCGACCTTCGACACCGACCGGAAGCTGGTCGACCAGATCCTGGCGAGCGCGGCACTGCCCGCGCCGCAACTGGTGACGCCCGACCCGCAGCCGATGCGGAACGCGGCTGCCGCCGCGACGGCGATGCACTACCCGATGGCGACGCCGCCGCTGCCTGCCGCGGTGACGAGCTACATCGGACTCGGGTTCGACGCCTGCTCGGCGCCGAGCCGGGCGTACATGAGGGCCTGGCTGCGGTATTCGCCGTACCGGGCGGTCGGCATTTACATCGGCGGTTCGGACCGGGCGTGCGCGCAGCCCAGCCTGAGCCGCAGCTGGGTGATCGGGCAGGCGCGGCAGGGCTGGCGGTTCATGCCGCTCTACGCGGGTCCGCAGGCCTCGTTCGGCGAGATCAAGCACGCACAGCGGCAGGGACGCGCGGCTGCCAGGGACGCGGTCGCCCAGGCCAGGCGGCTGGGATTCGGCCTGAACACGCCGCTGTACTACGACATGGAGGCGTTCAGGCGCAAGTCGCAGCTGCCGGTGCTGCACTTCCTGTCCGCCTGGACCCGGCAGCTGCACCGGCTCGGGTATGCCTCCGGGGTCTACAGCAGCTCCAACTCGGGAATCGTCGACCTGGCGAAGCACTACGCCGGCCGTCGCTATGCCATGCCGAACATCATCTTCGACGCGTTGTGGAATGGCTCGCGGTCGACCAGGGACCACCATCTGGGACCCCGGCAGTGGGCCAGGCACCGGCGGATACATCAGTTCAGGGGCAACGTCACGCAGTCCTATGGGGGCGACCGGCTCAACGTCGACAAGGACTTCCTGAACGTTCGCGCGATCGCCCGGCCGGCCACGTCGCAGCGGAGTCCGGCGGTGGCGGTCCCAGGCGGCCGGGTGATGGTCTTCTATCGAGGCAGGAAGGACGAGCTGTGGTTCGACTGGTTCAGCCCTCGGGGCGGGTGGGTCAGGCCTGCGCGGACCGGCGCCACGGCCTTTTCCGCGCCATCTGCAGTCTGGACCGGCACCACGGTGGCAGTCTTCTTCAAGGGTGCCCGGGGGATGCTCTCGGTCCGGAGTTACCGGCCTGATGGCGAGCTTGCCGGTCGCCGGCGGCTGCCGATGATGGGGGTGCTCGGGTCGGCGCCTCGGGCGGTCTCCCTGTCGGACGGCGTGATCGACGTGTTCTGGCGGGGTTCGGTCGACGACCACCTGTGGCACGGCCAGTTCACGCCCGGATCGGGGTGGAACGGGCCGCAGGGGCTCGGCGGGGATCTCGGCTCGATGCCGTCGCCGGTGACGTCGGCGCCCGGGCAGACGGCGGTGTTCTGGCGCGGCACCGACCGGCGGCTGTGGATGCTGCGGCGGGGCCTGGACGGCCGGTGGGTGTCGCCGCGCAGCCTGGGCATGGCGCCGCTGGGGGGAGCGCCGCAGGCCACCGCGCAGCCTGACGGCGGCGTCGAGGTGTACTGGAGCGGGTCTGGCAACCCGTACCTGTGGGAGGGGTTCTACTCGGTCAGGACTGGCTGGCGGGGGCCGCGCAACCTGGGCGGCCAGCTCGGCTCGGTGCCATGGCCAGCGACCGCGTCGGACACGGTGCAGGTGCTATGGCGCGGTCCTGGGCACAAGCTCGACTTCACCGCCCATCATCTCGGACGCGGGTGGAACGCACTCGGCTGGAGCGGCCCGGCCCAGTCCGGGCTGCGGCCGGTCGGCTCGGCGCCCTTCGCGGCGGTGGGCCAGGCGGGTGCCGGGCTGCGCGCCTTCTGGCGGGGCAGCGGCGGGTCGCTGTGGACCGCCACCCTGGCTGGCCGGGCGTGGGATCGTCCGGTGCGGCTGGCCTAGGCCGCTGGCCCGGCTTACTTGCCGATGGGGCTGATCGAGCGGCGCCAGTCGATCGTCGGGACCATCGCCTCGGGCCTGACCCGGTAAGCGAATCGCTTGGTGATCTCGAACAGCGACTCGATCAGCGTGTCGGACAGCAGGTGCGGATCAAGGCCGAGCTCGACCAGCCCGGAATGCACGACGTGGTAGTGGTGGGCCTCCTCTTCGACTCTGGGGTTGGCCAGGTGCTCGACGGCGACCTTCTCCGGGCTGACCCTGGCGATCGTCTCGGCCATCGAGGTGATCGACAGCGACTGCGTCATCTGGTTGAACACCCGGAACTCGCCGCGCTCTGCCGGGTTCTCGCAGGCCAGCTGCAGGCAGCGCACCGTATCCCGGATCTCGATGATCCCGCGGACCTGGCTGCCGTTGCCGTAGACGGTGAGCGGCAGGCCGAGCACGGACTGGATGACGAACCGGTTGAGCACGGTGCCGAAGACCGCGTCGTAGTCGAACCTGGTCGCGAGCCGGTCGTCGCGGGCGGTCTGGGGCGTCTGCTGCCCGTAGACGATGCCCTGGTTCAGGTCCGTCGCCCTGATGCCCCAGATACGGCAGGCGAACTCGATGTTGTGGCTGTCGTGCACCTTCGACAGGTGGTAGTACGAGCCCGGGCGTTTCGGGTACAGGACCCGGTCCTTGCGCCCCTTGTGCTCGATTTCGATCCAGCCCTCTTCGATGTCGATGTTCGGCGTCCCGTACGCCCCCATCGTGCCGAGCTTGACCAGGTGGATCTCGGGATCGAGTTCGGAGATCGCATACAGCACGTTGAGCGTGCCCACCACGTTGTTGACCTGTGTATAGACGGCATGCTTGCGGTCCACCATCGAGTAGGGCGCCGCGCGCTGCTCGGCGTAGTGCACGATCGTGTCGGGCTCGAAGTCGCGCACGACGTGATAGGTGAAGTCCGCGTCGGTCAGGTCGCCCACGTAGCAGCCGATCGAATGCCCGGTCAGCTCGTGCCACACCTTGATCCGCGACTGGAGCGTCTCGATCGGCACGAGGCTCTCCACGCCCATCTCGAAGTCGTAGCCGCGCCGGGCGAAATTGTCGACCACGGCAACCTCGTGGCCGCTATCAGAGAGATGCAGGGCAGTCGGCCACCCGAGGTAGCCGTCGCCACCCAAAACCAAGATCTTCACCGAGTCCGCTCCCGCCCGTTCAAGTTCTGTACGCCGGATCCGCTGTGCTGGCGATCCTGTGCTGGCGATCCTTCGAAAGATACCTGCACCTGCTAGCCTGCCCGACTTCTTGGGTAGGTCACGGCAAGTGAGGTGCGAACCCAGCGGGGGTCGGGCGCGGGCGGCTTGGACTACTGTGCGGCGGGTACTACCCTGTGCCGGGGTCTAGTCGAAGTTGTGAGCGCCGTCACCTTGATGCGGAGTTCTCGTCACGGCTCCGGCCCGCTCCCGTACTGTATATCTGTCTGGATCACCAGCAAGTCTTCGCCTAGCAAGGACACCAATGCCAAAGCTTATTGATCGGCTACCGGCCCCGGTCGCGAACAAGCTCCGCACCAGGTTCGGTAAGCAGTTCGTCAAGTTCGCGGCGGTCGCGGTCGTCTCGCTGGGCGCCAGCGAGCTAACGCTCGCAGTCATGATCGGCCCGCTGCACATGACCGGCGGAATCTCGGGATTGACCGCCGCCATTGTGGGCTCGATCGTGAGCTATTTCCTCAGCCGGTGGGCCTGGGGCCGCAAGGGCCGTCCCAACGTCTGGCGCGAGACGATCCCGTTCTGGCTGGTGTCCATCTGCGCCTGGGTGATCCTCTCCCTGGCGACCAAGCTCGGCTTTCACCTGGCGGCCGGTGAGTCCCACCGCTTCGTCTATCACCTGATCGTGCGGTGTCACTTATTTCGTCGCGAACTGCGTGACCTTTGTGCTGCGGTTCCTGGTCTTCCATTACCTGCTCTTTGCCGACCGCGCCCAGAAAGACGGCGCCCGGCCGGCCTGATCGAGACCGAGTCGCTTTCCCCGGTAACGGTCCCGGCCTCCTCAGAGGACGAGCAAAACCCCCGCCAGTAGCTCCGCCCCGTCGGCTAGCCCGCCCCGGGCGGGCGTAGAACTACTTGCTCATCGACTGGCGGCGGCGACGGCGCTCGCGCATCCAGGTGCTGCCGATGACCTTCGCGAAGTACAGGCCGTAGAGGGCATTGTGGCCCTTCTTGCTCTGGCCGACCTTGCGCTTGTGGATCGTGCCAGGCAACTCGACGTAGGTGTAGCCGTGGGCGATGACGCCGATCAGCAACTCGGCTGACTGGTACTGGGGCTGCTGGAGGCTGACCTTGCCGGTGACCTCTGCCCGCATGGCGCGCAGCCCGAACGACGGATCGGTGACCCGCTGGCCGGTGAGCATGCTCAGGGTCAATGCGAAGACCCGGACGCCGAGCTTCCGCACCGGATCTTTGGTTTCTTCGCTGCCCTGGGTGCGCGAACCGGACGCGAAGTCGGCCTCGCCGGCTATCAGCGGCGCGAGAAGGGCGGGAATCTCGGCCGGGTTGTACTGGCCGTCGGCGTCGGTCGTGACGATGTACTGCGCGCCGCCCTCGCGGGCAAGCCGGTAGCCGAGGCGGAGCGCGGCGCCCTGGCCCCGGTTGACCGGGACGTCGCAGACCAGCGCGCCGGCCGCGTCGGCCTCCTTGACCGTGCCGTCGAGCGAGCCGTCGGAGACGACGACCTTGGCGACCTCGAGCCCCGAGATCTCCGGCGGGAGCGCCTCGATCACGGGCCCGATAGAACCCTGCTCGTTGAACGCGGCAATGACGATCGCAAGGGCGGGCAGCGCGGTCGCCCTGGAGCCGTACTGGTTGTTGAACGCCTCGATCGCGGCGACGTCGATCGCCTCGTCTTCGGCAGGCGTGCGCGCTGCTGTGTTGCCCTTGCTGGTGGCCGTGCTCTGCCTGCTCGTCACTTGACTGTCTCCGCGAATTCTGGCCACACCGTGGCGATGCCTGCTTTGAGGTCCATTGTTGGCTGATAGCCGAGTGCCCTGGCCGCCGAGATGTCGATGATGACAGCTGGCATCTCACCGGACTTGGCCGGGACGTACTCGACGGGGATCGCCGCGCCCGTGACAGCTCTGGCGGCGTCGACCATGTCGTTGACGGTGACTGATTCGCCGGAGCCCAGGATCAGCGGTCCGATGTGTCCGGCTTTCCATGCGGTGAAGATCCCGGCGACGACGTCGTCGACGTGCACCAGATCGCGCAGCTGCGTGCCGTCGCCGTAGATCTGGACGCCCTGGCCGTCCCGGGCGGCGCGCAGGAGCCGGGGGACGAAACTGTCCTTGGCTTCCATGCCAGGACCGTAGATGTTCGAGAACCGCAGCGCCGCGCCCTTGATGCCGTAGCTTCCCGCGAAGGCGGACAGCAGCATCTCGGCCGCGGCCTTGGTGGCCCCGTAGGGCGTCAGCGGGCGGAGCGGGGTCTGCTCGGTGATCGTCGCCGTGCCGACGTCGCCGGTGACGGCATTTGTCGAGGCGAGCAGGAACGACTGAGCGCCGCGCTGCCTGGCCTGCTCGAGCAGGCTGAAGGTCGCGTCCACATTCACCTTGTAGGTGCCGGCCGGGTCTTCCGTCGAGCGCAGCACGGAGGTGACCGCCGCCAGGTGAATGACCACGTCGGTGCCGGCGCCGCAGGGCCTGGCCGATCACGGCCGGGTCGCAGAGATCGCCGACGACCGACCTGACCCGCTCGTCGGCGTGCGGGCTCCGGTCGATGATCGTCACCTCGTGTCCGGCCGCGAGCAACGCGCCGACAACCCGGCGGCCGACAAAGCCGACACCCCCGGTGACAAGTACCTGGGATGGAAACCCATCCGCCATGAGCGCTCCTGCCGCTGCGAGTCCGGATCCCGTCACGCCGCCACGCCGTGTCGCTGACGTTCGCTGAGATTATGTGAATCTGTCACTAGCTTCCTGAGCTGCCCGTGCCGTCACTCAGGCCGCAGCTTCCATGGGCCCTTGAGCCACAGGTCCATCGCGGCCGACGGCAGCCTGATCGCTTAGCCAGCGTGCTGTGGGCAGGCGCATAGATGCCACGTCAGTGTATCGGTCGGGCTCCGTGCTATCGCCCGGGTTGGCTATGCCCGTCCGGCGAGCATGCGAAGCGTGTTCAGGCCTGTACCAAGGGCACCGCTGTGCGACGATCTGGGGTAGGCCGCGGCGTCGGACTGGCCGGCGCAAAACAGACCGGCGCAAACAGATCTGTCCTGTTTTCCGCATTGACGGCGGTACCCTGCGTTGTCGGCGCACAATTGCGCCATGGCCGCGTTGTTTGCGCCTGGTGCAGGGTAGGAGCTGGCATCTGCCGGGAAGATGTCGGCATCTGACGTGCCGTACCAAGAGCAGTGACCTGGTTGGATGGGTGCTTCGACCAGCGGTTTTGTCTAGCGGAGGCCCGCAAGGATGAAAGAGGGTCAGCCAGTAGCGCCCGCGTCGGTGCCATGGGGCACACCAAGCGACGCGGAGTCGCCTCCTGCCCAGTCCCAGCCTGCCCAGTCCCAGCCCGCTCCGGTGGCGGCGGCCAAGCATGCCAGCCCGGGCGCGCCCGACGAGTCGGCCGAGCCGCACGTCAGGGTGGATGCCCGCAAGCTCGAATCCGCGCTGATCGACCTGCGGAACGTGGTCAGGCGGCTGACCTTCCTGCTCGAGGCGCCCGGGATCGAGGCGGTACGGGCCGAGCAGCACCAGCTGCTCAGCCAGATCGACGACTACCTCGTGCCCCGCCTGCGCCATTCCGGTGCCCCGATCCTGATCGCCCTGGTCGGGTCGACTGGAGCAGGCAAGTCCACGTTGCTCAACAGCATCGTCGGCAGCCAGGTCAGCGCCACGGGCATCAGGCGCCCCACGACGAACAGTCCCGTCCTGGCCTGCCACCCGGACGATGCGAAGTGGTTCGCCGAGAACGTCTTCCTCCCGACCCTGCCCCGGGTCAGGCAGCAAGGTCTGGCCATGCCAGGCCGGGACGGCCTGCTGGTGCTCGCCACCAGCGAGGGCATGCCAGAGGGCGTCGCGGTGCTTGACACCCCGGACATCGACTCAGTCGTGGCGGCGCACCGTCAGTTCGCCAAGCAGTTCCTCGATGCCTCTGACTTGTGGCTGTTCGTGACCACCGCCCGCCGGTACGCCGATGCCGTTGTCTGGGACCTGCTCAAGGACGCCAGAGACCGGGGTGCATCGCTCGGCGTCGTGCTGTCGCGAGTGCCGCCGCCAGCCAGTGACCAGCTGACCGCGCACTTCGACGCGATGCTGGAGGCAAACGGGCTGGGCGACGTCCAGCGGTTCATGATCCCTGAGACCATCGTCACGGACGCGCGGCTGCCGGCCGAGGTGTCCAAGCCGGTGCGGGACTTCCTGGCCGACACCGCGCGCCGCGACGAGCGCAAGGTCGCGATCCTCACCCAGACCATGTCGGGCGTGCTCGACACGCTCACCGGGCGAGTGCCCGCGCTCGCCGCGCAGGCCGAGATGCAGCTCGCGCTGCGCCGCGAGCTGAGCACTGCCGCCGACGCGGCCTACAGCGCCGGGCTGGCCGAGCTCGACGAGGCGATCAGGAGCGGCTCGCTCTTGCGCGGCGAGGTGCTGGCCCGCTGGCAGGACTTCGCCGGTACCGGTGATCTCCTCCGCACCCTGGAAATCAAGCGGGGAAAGCAAGCCGCCAGGCGGTCAAAGCGACACGCCGCGAGTCCTAGCCGGGCTCAGGCGCTCAAGGCGGCGCTGCGGTCGAGCCTGGTAGCGCTGGTCGTCTCGCTGGCCGATCGCGCCGCTGAGGACGCGTTCGAGCGCTGGCAGGCCAGCCCGGCCGGAGCGAGCCTGCTCGCCCAGGCCCAGGCCGCCAAGTCGTCGCAGGGGCCGGTCAAGAACGGCCGCAAGACCGGCTCCTACTCCTCGCTGCGCAAATGGCAGGGCGAGCTCAAGTGGAGTTCCCCCGGCGGTGAGCTCGAGCTCGCGGCGGCCCTGCCAGGCGGGGGAGTGGCGGCGCTGGAGAAGTCGTCCGCCGACCTTGCGACCCGCGCGGCGCAGGCGATCGCCGGCTGGCAGGACCAGGTGCTGCAGATGGTCCACACGGAGAACATCACCAAGCGCTCGATCGCCAGGATCGCGTCCTTCGACCCTGAGTCGCTCGCGCTGGTGCTGACGATCGGCGTGCTCGGCTATGGCGCGGGCGACGTCCAGGTCAGCGAAGGCGCGAGCGCGGCGCCGCAGCAGATCCTCACCTCCCTGTTCGGTGCTGGCCTGCTCCGCGACATCGGCGGGCAGGCGAGGCAGGACCTGCACGAGAAGGTGCACGCCGTGTACGCCGACGAGGCGCGCAGGTACGGGGCGATCGTGGACGCGCTCGGCGCGGCGGACGACGGCGCCCCGGTCGACCTTTATCAGGCCAGTTATTCCTTGGAGTCCGTACGATGAGTCCCCGACGACCCGCTGCGCCAGACCGCGCGTCCGGCGTCAGGCCGGTTTCCGTGACGACCACCGGGCCGGCTGCGAGATCTGGCAACGGCGACGCACCGGCGGCCGCCGGCGTCGCCTCCGGGGCTGGCCCGCTCCCGACCAGGGTGCCCGCGAGCGCGCTCCGCGCGGCCAAGCCGGCCGGGTCCGGGCCAGCCGTCCAGCCGGCCGGAGCTGCGCGCTTTCCGGGGTCCACGTCGGCGCAGCTGGCGCTGGCTGCGGCCGACGGTGACCTGGCGCAGCAGTCGTCTGGCCTGTCGGCAAGGCTCATGGCCCTGGCCAGGATGATCCAGATCGGTACCGCGCGCAGCGGTCGCGACGGGTTCAGCAAGAAGCTGCTGAGCCAGGCCGAAGACGTGCTCGGCCGGGCCGGCGAGCGGATGCGGCTGTCGTCGGCGCACACCGTGGTCGTGCTGGCCGGCGGCACGGGAAGCGGCAAGTCGTCGCTGTTCAACCGGCTCGCCGGAGCGGACTTCTCGACCGTGGGGGTCACCAGGCCGGTGACCAGGGACGTCCATGCGTGCATCTGGGACGAGCGCGGATCAGGCGCGCTGCTCGAATGGCTCGGCGTGCCGCAGCGCAACCGGTACGAAAGGGCCAGCGCGCTGGGCGGTGGCGAGTCCGGGCTTGCCGGGCTGGTGCTGCTTGACCTGCCCGACCACGACTCGGTGATGGGACACGCCACCGGCCAGGTCGACCGGCTGGTCAGTCTCGCCGACGTGATGATCTGGGTGCTCGACCCGCAGAAATACGCCGATGCCGCCGTGCACCTGCGCTTCCTGATCCCGCTCGCTGGTCATTCAGACGTGCAGGCGGTCGTCCTCAACCAGACCGACGTGCTGACCGCCGAGCAGGTCGAGGACTGCGTGACCGACCTGCGGCGGCTGCTCGACAGCGAGAACCTCCAGGAGGTGCCGATCCTGGTGACGTCGGCGGTGACCGGGTTCGGCCTGGACGATCTGCGCAGGCTGCTGGCCGAAGGAGTCGCGGCCAGGCGAGGCGCTGCGGCCAGGATTTCCGCCGACGTCGATACGGTGGTGGCGCGGTTCGCCCGGTTCGCCGGCCCGGCAGACTTGCCGAGCGCGGCCATTTCTGCCGAGAGCGTCCGCAAGCTTGCGAGTGAATTCTGCACGGCTGCCGGTGTCGCCGCCGTCGCCGACTCGCTGCGCAGCGCCCGGGAACTGCGGGCCGCTGACTTTGTCGGCTGGCCGGTGTCCTGGCTGGTCCAGCGGCTGACCGGTCGTGATCCGCTGCGCAAGGTCCGGCTGGGCTCACTGTGGAACGACCTGCGCTCGGTCTCGGCCGGTCCGGCCGGCGCCCAGCAGGCGGCCGTGGACAATGCCCTGACCCGGTTCGCCGACCAGCTGGCCAAGCCGCTGCCCAGGCCGTGGTCGCAGAGCGTGAAGGCGGCGGCGCGGTCTCGCGCGGACGACATCCCGGCTGCGGTCGGCTCGGCCATCGGCGAGGCGCTGCCGCCCGAGGACAGTGTCGTGGGCTGGTGGCGCGGGGTCGGGCTGTGGCAGGGATTCCTGCTTGGCGCGTTCGCCATCGTGGCGGCCTGGGCGGTCGCCGTCCTCGTGCTCGGGGTCTTCAGCGCCGGGAGCGGATTGCCTGGCCTGCTCACCGACCCGATCTGGATCTTGTGGGCACTGCTCGCGGCCGGGGCGGCACTTGGCGCGGGCGCGGCTACCGAGTCGATGAGCATGTCCGCCGTGCGCACGGGTGCCGCCGCCGAGCGGGCCGAGCTCGTCGCTGACGTCAGGTCGAGAGTCGACGGGATCGCGAGGGAACTGGCGGTCATTCCGGCCGAGCAGGAACTCCAGGAGTTCGAGCGCTACCGCGAGGAATTCGCCATCGCCTCGAAGGATGCCTCGGCCGACGAGCCGGCGTCGCACGCCTGAGCCCTCCTTCCGGGCGGTGCTCGCGATGGCGGTCCACATTCGGGTCCGCGCGGGCTGCCGGGCTTGTCCACAGCACCGGCAAGCTGAGCGGCTCTGGCGCTCGGCCGCTGCGATCTTAGGAGCAGCAAGACGGCGGCGGGTGCCGCCGAGCGGCAGCTCCCTGGCGCGACCGGCGCGCTGCTGCCGCGCAGCCCTGGAGGATCGCTTATGTACCTGAACGAGGCGCAGATCAGTCTGACCGGCTATGTCGCGACTCAGCCGGTGGTGCGGATGGTGAAGTCCGGCGCCACCAACTTGTCCATGCGAGTCGCGTGGACCCCGCGCCGGCAGGACCGGGTCACCGGCGAGTGGACCGACGGCAACACGTCCTACGTCACGGTGATCTGCTGGCGCAGGCTGGCCACCAACGGCGCGGTGTGCCTGCGCAAGGGTGACCCCGTCGTGGTGAAGGGGCGCCTGTCGATCCGCACCTACGAGGACAAGGAGGGGGTCCGCAAGGTCGCCGTCGAAGTCGAGGCGAGCTCCGTCGGTCACGATCTGTCTCGCGGGGTGGCGCAGTTCCAGCGGGTCAGGCCGCAGACCGGCCGCACGGCAGCGGAGTTCGCCGCCGCGAACGGCGAGGGGGCCGCGGCCGCGGCCCAGGGCGCTGCCCAGCCAGCGATCGCGTCCGACGGCGACCGTTCCTACCTGCGGGACGGGGACGCGGGGTACCCGCCGCAAGACGACCCGGGCCCGGACGACCCGTTCTTCCAGGATTCTGAGATCAGTGACTCCACCGAACTGGCCGACCCGGCCGCGCCGCCGGCCGACGGCGACGACACGCCGAGCGAGGACCGCTCGTCCGATCGAATAGGCGCAGCGATCTAGGCCCAGTGCGGCAGGCCAGCGGCCCGCGCAGAGTGCGCTGGCTGGGACCGTGCAAAGCGCGGGCTGGCTGGCCCTACGCTTGAGGCATGCCCGAGTTCATCTATCAGATGCATGCCGTGCGCAAGGCGCACGGTGACAAAGTCATATTCGACAACGTCACGCTCGCGTTCCTGCCGGGCGCGAAGATCGGCGTCGTCGGTCCCAACGGCACTGGCAAGTCGACTTTGCTGCGGATGATGGCGGGCACCGAGCAGGCGTCCAACGGCGAGGCCAGGCTCATGCCCGGCTTCTCCGTCGGCTTGCTCGACCAGGAGCCTCAGCTCGACGAGACCAAGACCGTGCTTGGCAACGTCGAGGAAGGCGTCGCCGACACCAAGGCGCTGCTCGACCGCTACAACGAGATCGCCGAGCTCATGGCGACCGACTACTCCGACGAGCTGCTTGAGGAGATGGGCCAGCTCCAGGAGCAGCTCGACCACAGGAACGCCTGGGACCTGGAGAGTCAGCTTGACCAGGCGATGGACGCCCTGCGGTGCCCGCCGCCCGACTCCGACGTGGACGTGCTCTCCGGTGGCGAGAAGCGCCGGGTGGCGCTGTGCAAGCTGCTGCTGTCCCAGCCGGACTTGCTGCTGCTCGACGAGCCGACCAACCACTTGGACGCCGAGAGCGTGCAGTGGCTTGAGCAGCACCTGGAGAAGTACCCCGGCACCGTGGTCGCCGTCACTCACGACCGGTACTTCCTGGACAACGTCGCAGGCTGGATCCTCGAGCTGGACCGAGGCCACGCCTACCCCTACGAGGGCAACTACTCCACCTACCTGGAGACCAAGGCCTCCCGGATCAAGGTCGAGGGTCAGAAGGACGTCAAGCGCCGCAAGCGCCTGGAAGACGAGCTGGAGTGGGTCAGGTCCAGCCCGCGGGCTCGTCAGGCGAAGAGCCGCGCGCGGCTGCAGCGCTACGAGGAGATGGCGACCGAGGCTGATCAGAACAGGAAGCTCGATTTCGAGGAGATCCAGATCCCGCCGGGTCCGCGCCTCGGCAGCCTGGTCGTCGAGGTAGACGGGCTCAGCAAGGGCTTCGGCGAGCGGATGCTGATCGAGGACCTGAGCTTCAGCCTGCCGCCGAACGGCATCGTCGGCGTGATCGGCCCCAACGGGGTCGGCAAGACCACGCTGTTCAAGATGATCATCGGCGACGAGCAGACCGACAAGGGCGCCATCAAGGTAGGCGAGACGGTCAGGATCTCCTACGTCGACCAGAACCGGTCGAGGATCGAGCCTGACAAGAACGTGTGGGAGGTCATCTCCGACGGAGAGTCCTTCATCCGCGCGGGCAAGTCCGAGATCCCGAGCCGCGCCTATGTCGCCGCGTTCGGCTTCAAGGGCGGTGACCAGCAGAAACTCGCTGGAGTCATGTCCGGCGGCGAGCGTAACCGGGTCAACCTGGCGCTTACTCTCAAGCAGGGCGGCAACCTGCTGCTGCTCGACGAGCCGACCAACGACCTGGACGTCGAGACGCTGTCGTCGCTGGAGAACGCGCTGCTGGAATTCCCCGGCTGTGCGGTGATCACCAGCCACGACCGGTGGTTCCTCGACCGGATAGCCACGCACATCCTGGCGTGGGAGGGTGACTCGCACTGGTTCTGGTTCGAGGGCAACTTCGAGTCGTACGAGAAGAACAAGATCGAGCGTCTCGGTGCCGAGGCCGCCCGCCCGCACCGCGTCACCTACCGCAAGCTCACCCGCGACTAGCCTGCGCCGAGACGCCCCGCCCGCAACTCCGCCCCGCCCCCGGCTCCGCTCGCCCCCGGCTCCGCCCCGTCGTTGTGAGTTTGCTGGTGCTGGGGCACGGTCGTTGTGAGTTTGCTGGGCCTCAAGCTGGGGTTGAGGTTTGGGGCGCACGGTGCTGGCGGGAGGCAGCGGGCGGGTGGGGCTCATGGTGCGCGGGAGGGTCGCGCGACCGAAGCACGCAAAGCACCAGTCAGGGGTCCGACTTGGTCATTTGACGCACTCGCCGTAGCATCGGGCCGCGATCACGACGCGGCAGCGCAGGCTCAACCGGACGCGGGGTGCATGGACTATGACGACACTTGACGGCAGCGAGCAGCCCGCAAGCCCGCGCGGCGGCAAGCTGCCTGATCGGGCCAGGGTCGTCGTCGTGGGCGGCGGCGTCATCGGCACCTCGGTCGCCTACCACCTGGGCCTCCTGGGCTGGAAAGACGTGCTGCTCCTTGAGCGCGACCGGCTCACGTCGGGCACGACCTGGCATGCTGCGGGGCTGATGGCCACGTTCGGCTCGACCTCGCAGACCTCGACCGAGCTGCGCCAGTACACCTGGGACCTGTACTCCCGCCTCGAAGAAGAGACCGGCCTGGCCACCGGCCTCAAGCAGTGCGGGCTGATCGAGCTGGCCATCGACGACGGGCATCTGCAGGAGTACCGGCGGACGGCGGCGTTCAACCGGCACCTCGGGGTCGAAGTCCACGAGATCTCGCCGCGCGAGGTGGCCGAGCTCTGGCCGCTGGCGAGGACCGACGACGTGCTCGCAGGGTTCTACATTCCGGCTGACGGGCGGGTCAACCCCGTCGACGTCACCATGTCGCTCGCCAAGGGCGCCCGGATGCGCGGGGTCACGATCATCGAGGGCGTCGCGGTGACCGGCTTCCGGCGCGAGCGCGGCGTCGTGAAAGGCGTCCAGACCACGCACGGCGACATCGAGGCCGAGTACGTGGTCAACTGCGCCGGCATGTGGGCGCGCCAGCTCGGCGAGCTCGCCGGGGTGAGCATCCCGCTCCAGGCCGCCGAGCACTACTACCTGCTCACCGAGCCCATCGACGGCGTCGACAGCTCCTGGCCGGTCCTGGAAGACCCCGCCTCCTACGGCTACTACCGCGAAGAGGGCGGCGGCCTGATGCTCGGCCTCTTCGAGTCGCGCTGCGCGCCGTGGCACGTCGACCGCATTCCCGACGACTTCTCGTTCGGCGAGCTGCCGCCGGACTGGGACCGGATGGGTCCCTACCTGGAAAAGACCATGTCGCGCGTGCCGGTCACCGAGCAGATCGGAATTCGGAAATTCTTCTGCGGCCCCGAGAGCTTCACTCCCGACCTGCTGCCGATCGTCGGCGAAGCGCCCGAGTTGAGGAACTATTTCGTCGCCGCTGGACTCAATTCGATTGGCATCCTCACCGGCGGGGGAATCGGCCGCACCGTCGCCCAGTGGATCGTCGACGGGACCCCGGACATCGACGTCACGGGGATGAACATCGACCGCCTGCACCCCTACCAGGCCAACCCCGAGTACCGGGCTACCCGCACGGTCGAATCGCTCGGCCTGGTCTATGCGACGCACTACCCGAATCGCCCGACGAAGACTGCCCGGGGGGCGAAGCTCTCGCCGATCCACGGCCGGCTCGCCGAGCAGCGCGCCTGCTTTCGTGATGTCAGCGGCTGGGAGGGCGCCGACTGGTACGCGCCGCCCGGCGTCGAGCCCGAGGTCGGCGAGCTGAGCTGGGGCCGTCCGCACTGGTTCGACTACTGGGCCGCCGAGCACCACGCCACGAGGAACGGCGTGATCCTGATGGACATGTCGTTCATGGCGAAGTTCTCGGTGCAGGGCAGGGACGCCGGCCGCGAACTGGAGCGGATCTCGGCGAACGAGGTCAGCGCCGAGTCCGGCCGCATCACCTACACCCAGTGGCTGAACGAGCGCGGCACGCTGGAGGCCGACCTCACGGTGACCAAGCTGGACGACGAAGAGTACTTCGTCGTCGCCTCGGACACCGCGCACCGGCACGCGCAGACCTGGATGCGGCGGCACTTCGGCGACTCGCGCGCGTACGTCACCGACGTGACCTCGGGATACGCGCAGCTCAATGTGCAAGGTCCTGGGTCTCGGGAGTTGCTGAGCGCGGTGACGAGCGCTGACATGTCGAACGAGGCGTTCCCGTTTCGGGCGGCGCGGTTCATCGACGTCGGGTTTGCCCGGGTGCTCTGCATCAGGATCACCTACCTGGGCGAGCTCGGCTATGAACTGCATATCCCCGCCGAGCAGGCGAACGCCGTCTACGACCGGCTCGTCGCCGCCGGTGAGCCGCTCGGCCTGCGGCACGCCGGGCTCAAGGCGCTGGCGAGCCTGCGGATGGAAAAGGCGTACCGGGACTACGGGCACGACATCGACAACACGGACTCGGTGCTGGAGGCCGGACTCGGGTTCGCGGTGGCTCTGGACAAGCCGGGCGGGTTCGTCGGGATGCAGGCCGTGCTTGCGAAGAAGGCCGCCGGGCCACTGACCCGCCGGCTGGTGCAGATCCTGGTCACCGATCCAGACCCGCTGCTTTTCCATTCCGAGGTGGTTCAGCTAGACGGGCGAGCTGTGGGCTACATTCGTTCAGCGTCGTATGGTTTTACGCTTGGCGGGGCAGTCGGGCTCGCGATGATCGACGCTGACGAGCCGATTACCCAGAAATACCTGGATTCCGGCTCGTGGGCGGTCCAGGTTGGCGAGGACAGCTACCCGGCGGTGGCGTCGTTGCGGCCGCTGTACGATCCGTCGAGCAAGCGTGTCCAGATGTGAGGAGCGAGCCCCATGGCTGAGCTGGCCGAGTTCGAAGCGCTGGTGCCCGCCGAGCACGGGCTCGCGACGATGACCGTGATCGGGGCCGACGGGCGGATGCGGCCCTCGGTCGTGAACGTGGGGGTGCTCGACCATCCGCTGACCGGTGCCCGTGTCGTCGGCGCGGTGATCCACGGGCAGGCGCGCAAGCTGGTCAACCTGCGGGCGCGGCCACGGATCAGCGTGGTGCTGCGGGCTGGGTGGCAGTGGGCCGGGGTCGAAGGGCCGGCCGAGATCATCGGGCCGGACGACCCCGCCGAGGGAATCGATGCGGAGCGACTGAGGAGCTCCTGCGCGCGGTGTTCGTCGCGGCGGGCGGCTCGCACGAGGACTTCGACGAATACGACCGGGTCATGGCCGCCGAGCGCCGCGCCGCCGTCCTGATCGCACCGGACCGCGTCTTCGCCAACGGCTAGCTAGGGGTCAGGCCCAGGTCGGGGCGGCCTTCGCCTCGGTCGGGGCCGGCCGGGACTTCGGTGTTGACCAGGCTCTGGGCTGCCATGACCAGGTACTGCCAGAGTTGCTCGTCGTGCTCTGGGTCCAGGGCGATCTCGTCCAGGGCCGTGCGCATGTGGCAAAGCCAGGCATCGCGCTCGGTTTCGCTGATCGCGAACCTCACGTGCCGCATTCGCAGCCGAGGATGTCCCCGCAGCTGGTCGTAGGTGCGCGGGCCGCCCCAGTACTGCATGAGGAAGAGCCGCAAGTGCTCCTCCGCCAGAGTCAGGTCCTTGCTCGGGTAAAGCGGTCGCAGCTCGGGGTCGTCCGCCACTTCGGCGTAAAACCTGTGCACCAGCTGGGTGAAGGTTTTTTCGCCGCCTACGGCGTCGTAGAAGCTCTGCTCAGATGGCTGTTCCATGACGGGTACCAGGGTACTTGGCGGTGTGACACGCCCGGTTCGGGGCGGGCCTGCGCCGCGATGGCACCCGGGGTTTGCCGATCGTTCCTGGCACCGAAAACCACTAGGTGGCAATTTGGTGTTGGCGAGGGACCGGTTGGGCGGTCACACTGGTCACGGGCGCCTCGCAGCCAGCGGGCCGCTCAGCCTGGGAGGTGGGCATTGCGCAGGGTATTGCTGCTCAACATCACGTATGAGCCGCTGACCACTGTCGGCCTGCACCGCGCCGTTGGCCTCGTGCTCGCTGACAAAGCCGAGATCTTGCACAACGAGACCACGGGGATGGTGCTGCACTCGGCCTCGGTCAAGCTGGCGGTCCCCTCGGTGATTCGGCTGCGCCGGTTTGTCAGGGTGCCGCACCGCAACCGCGTTCCGCTGACGCGGGCAGCCCTTATGCGGCGAGACGGGTACCTCTGCGCGTATTGCGGCGCTGCGGCCGACACTGTCGACCACGTGATTCCGCGCAGCCGCGGCGGCGCGCACGTCTGGGAGAACTGCGTCGCGTCCTGCACCAAGTGCAACCATCGCAAGGCCGACCGGATGCTCGAGGAACTCGGCTGGACGCTGCGCTGGGATCCGCTGGCGCCGCGTGGCTCGCACTGGCGGCTGATCGGCGCGGCGCGCGACGGCGATCCGCAGTGGGCGACGTATCTGACGAGCACGGCGGCCTGACCTGGCCTGATCAGGCGGCGGGGCTGGCCGCCTGATTGCTGGCGCCGAAGTTCCTGATGGTGCGCTGGGTGAGCGCGAGCAGGGTGATCACTCCCAGCAAGACTCCGGCGATCGGGAAGAACGGTGCGGCGTGCAGGTGCCGGACTAGCAGGCCAGCGATAGCGACGGACACCGGGAACGTTCCGAAGCTGCAGAGCATCACCAGGCTCATGATCCGTCCGAGCAGCTGAACGGGGGTCCACTGCTGCAGCAGCGTGATCATGACGATGTTGCCGAATCCGTTGCAGATCCCCACCATGGCCAGAGCCGCGGCCGCCCCCGGCAGACCGCCTAGGTAGGGGATCAGGCCGATGAAGACGGACTCCACAGCGAAGCTTGTCATCGCTGCGGCGGCCGGCTTGCTGAAGGAGCTCATGCGGGCGGCAGCGAGGGTGCCCGCGAGGGTGCCGACGGCGGAGCAGGTCAGCAGGATGCCGTAGCCGGACGCTCCGTAGGATGCGTGCGCCAGCGCCGGCATCGCGACTTCGAAGGTCCCCGACGAGGCGAAATTCGCGACGACCACCATGGCGAGCAGCAACTGCAAGAACGTCGACTCGCGCAGGAACTGCCACACCCCGGGCACGGCTGACCCTTCGCTCACGGCGGGCGGGAGCGGACGCAGGGTCGGCGGGCGGGGCTTCGGGGCTGGCCGCTGGCCTTCGCGTTCTGATCAGCGACAGGGCGATCGCCGACACCGCGAAGGTCGCGGCGTCGACGGCGAAGGCCGGGGCCGAGCCCGCGCTGGCCACCAGCAGACCGCCGAGCACTGGTCCGACCAGGGAGCCCACCTGCACCAGAGCGGTGGAGACTGAGTTGCCTGCGGCGAGCTGCTCGCCCGGAAGCAAGGCCGGCATGATCGACATCGAGGCTGGCAGGAACGCGCCCTCGCCCGCGCCGAGCAGCGCGGCGATCGGGGCCAGCGCGGCGAGCGAGTCGATCTGCCTGGCCGCCAGGAAGGTCAGGGCGGCCACCAGCACGGCTCGGACGAGGTCGGCCGCGAGCATCACCGTCCGGGAACTCAGCTTGTCGGCCAGCACGCCGCCGAGCGGAATCAGCACCGTGCGCGGCACGCCGTAGCAGGCGAGCACTGTCCCGAGCAGCACGGTGCCGCCGTGCTCGGACAAGACCAGCCACGGGAGCGCGACCGCGTAGCAGTAGTCACCGACGGTCGAGGTGAGCTGGCCGGCGCTGAGCAGCCGGAAGCTGGGGACGGCCAGCGGTCCGGTCCGGACGGCAGCGCTGCGCCGGCTGGTCAGCCGGCGTCCGGTGAACCGGCCGGGGGTGGCCTCGCTGCTGGTCATCTGCTGGCCTCCGGCTCGAACCAGGGGGTGAACTCCAGATAGGTCCCGACGCGCAGCGCGCCTGGCGGCTGGTCGGCGGGATCGAGCCGCTGATACTCGGCGACCAGGGCGTCGAGGCGTCGTCTCAGCTCGAGCAGCTCGGCGGCGGTGACATGCATGACGCCCTGGGTGTAGCCGGCGGCACGCTGCCACTGCGGCGAGTACTCGGCTTCGCGGTCGCGATAGTCCGTGCGGCGTTCATCGAGGTGGGCCTGAAGGCTTTCCATCAGCAGCCGCCCGGCGGCCCGGGTGGCCGGAGCCTGGTTCGCGTCGCCGCTGATCGACATCGCGATGACGGTCGCGCGCCACGGGCGATGACGGCCGTCCGCCGCCTCTGACCGGTCCTCGACGACATAGCCGTACTTGGCGAGTGCCCGCAGATGGTAACTGCAAGCCGACGGCGAGAGCCGGGCGAACTCGGCGCACTCGGTGGCCGTCGCGGGGCCGTCGAGCACCAGGTGCTCGAGGATCGTGATCCTGGCCGGGTGCGCGAGAGCGCGCAGCGCTCGGGGATCGGTGATCTTAACTGACGCTATGGGATCTCCTCTCGGCGGCTCGGGGAGCCGGCCGGACCTGAGTACCCAGATGCGGAGGACATGCTTCGAAAGGATAATTTCAAAGTAAGTGTTTCACAAGTGGACTGCGGCGCCGGGTTGGTGCGGGGGCAAAATTTTCAAGCTGCAAAGTTCAGGAGTGACACCTGGCACCCGCAGGTCTAGCCTGATTTCGTGACTACGAGGTATATGCGACTGGTATCCGGATTCGTGGCGATGGGAACGACGATCGGCGGGTTGGTCGGTGCGCTGCGGCAGCGACCCAGCCTCGGCCGCGCCCGCTGCGCCCGCCACCATCCCAGTTGCCTGCCATGCCCCGGCGGGCAAGCCGGTCCAGGTCACCGGCCGGGGCGCGACCGGCAAGGTCAAGGACGGCCAAGCCGGCCCCGCCGCGCGGCCATCCGGGTCGACCAGGTCGGCTACCCGGCCGGCGCGGCTGAAGCAAGCCGAGATCATGACCAGGTCCCGCCACCCAGGCGCAGCCTGGACCAAGTGGGAACTGGTCGAGCGGACCCTCGCGTGCAAGGTCGTCGCCCTCGGCCGAGCCCGCGTTGACCTCGGCTCCTGGAGCGGCACCTACCCGGCGGTCTGGGCGGTCAGCTTCAGCCGCGTCCACCGCAGCAGGCACCTACCGCCTGCGTCCTGATCGCCCACCCGCAGGTCGTCTCGCCCTGGTTCCGCATCGCCAGGGCGACCGGCCTGTACCGCAAGCCGCTGGCCAACGCGCTGTCGTTCTACCAGAACGAGCGTGACGGCCCCGACTTCATCCGCAGCAAGCTCCGCACCGCGCCCGGCTCACCTGAACGACGCGCACGCGATGACGCTACCGCCACCGAAGGTCGACAGCGACGGCAACTTCAAGGGCAGCCTGGCCAAGTACGCGACCGGCCTGCGGATCGACGCGACCGGCGGCTGGTTCGACGCGGGCGACTACCTGCACTTCACCGAGACGACCAGCTACACGGTCGCGATGATGCTCCAGGCCGTCGCGTCGTTCCCGGCGCAGGTCGGCGCGCACGGCCAGGTGAGCTTCTCGGGCGAGGCGAAGTTCGGCCTCGACTTCCTGCGCCAGATGTGGAACGAGCGGACCAGGACGCTGTACCTCCAGGTCGGCACCGGCGAGGCGAACAGCAACTTCCTCGCCGACCATGACATCTGGCGGCTGCCGCAGGCCGACGACCACTACCAGGGCACTAACCCGCAGCTACCAGTACATCAGGCACCCGCCAGTGTTCCGTGCGGGCAAGCCGGGCTCGCCGATCAGCCCGAACCTGGCCGGCCGCCTGTCCGCCGACTTCGCGCTCTGCTACCGGGTCTTCCGCGCCACCAAGCCTGCCTACGCGAAGAGCTGCCTTCGCTCGGCCGAGACGATCTACTCGATGGCCGCCCTGCACTGGAAGGGCCAGCTTGAGACCGTGCTGCCCTTGGACTTCTACCCGGAGACCTCCTGGCGCGACGACATGATGCTGGGCGCCACCGAGCTGGCGCTCGCGCTGCACGACGCCCGTCACCTGCCCGCTGGCCTGCCCGTCCGAGTCGGCGACACCTACCTGCGCGACGCCGCGCACTGGGCGAACGCCTGGATCGGCAGCAAGGCCGACAGTTACGACACGCTGAACCTGTACGACGTCAGCGGCCTGGCCGACTACGAGCTGTACCGGGCGATCGGCGTCATGCCTGGCCAGCGGACTGGCGATCACCCGGCCGGCGCTGCTCGGCGACCTGCCGCCCAGCTCAGGCGCGCGGTCACGATCGGCGCCGCCGAGCCGTTCGGCTACGGCTTCGCCTGGGACCAGTGGGACACGACCACCCACGGCCTCGGCCTGTCGGTGATGGCGAGCGAGTACGACTCGCTGACGGGCGCCCGGCTACGCGGCCTGGGGCCAGCGCCAGCTCGACGACCTGTTCGGCGCGAACGCCTGGGGCGTCTCGCTCGATCGTCGGCGACGGCACGGTCTTCCCCGACTGCATGCAGCACCAGGTCGCCAACCTGGTCGGCTCCGACAACGGCACCTCGCCGATCCTGGCCGGCGCCGTCGTCGAGGGCCCGAACAGCTTCTCCGCCACCGGCTGGGTTGCGAACATGCGGTCCTGCCACGCCAACGCGCCCGGCAACGTGCCCTACCGCGACTATGACGGCCACGGCGCGGTGTTCGCCGACAACGTCCAGTCCTACTAGACGGTCGAGCCGGCCATCGACCTGACCGCGCTGTCGCCGCTCGCGTTCGCCTGGCAGGAGGCCGGTACCGCTAAGGGAGGCTTCTGACCGCGAGCCGGTGCGAATAGGGTATATCGCCAGCTTATTTTGGCGTCTTTGATGTTCTCAGCGAGGTCCCAGGTTTCGCGGGCTTTTCTCACAGCCATTGTCAAGACGCTCTGTTCTTAACGATGCGGGCGGTCGCCCGTCGCCCGCGAAGGTTAGGAGGGCGCTAATGTCCCCCATTGTGCATCCGCCGAAATGGCTACGGCCGCGAGCAATCAGGGCGGCTGTCGCCGCCGGGGTGGCGGTCGCCTGCGCGGCCGGTACGGCGGTGGCCGTCGCGGCCGCGCCAGGATCAACCGCAGCCGCGACCGCTCCTGCGGTCACCGCGCACGCCGGGTCACCGGCAGGCAAGCCGCCGCCGATCAATCACCAGTTGTGCTATGCCGCGAAAGGCCAGTACAAGATTCCGCCGAAGATCGAGCTTGCCGATCAGTTCAGCCCGCGCGGCTTCGTGCCCAAGCTCGGGGCGGTGGCCTCGCACTGCAACCCGGTAGAGAAGATCCTGCCGACGGCAAGATTTCCCGTCACCAACCCGGCCGCGCACCTGCTCTGCCTCACCATCACCGCCGCCAAGCAGCCTCGCATCAGGTCATCGTCACTAACCAGTTCGGCGTGACGGCCTGATCACCGGCCAGCCGAACCTGCTCTGCCTGCCGTCCTGGAAGAGCCTGAAAGGCCCGCCGAATCAGAAGAAGCCCCAGCCGCCTGGCCTGAGCCACTTCACCTGCTACCCGGTGCGAGCTAGCTCCGGGCGCCACGGGATACCCGAACGTGCCGGCGTTCGTCGAACTGCTGGACGAATTCGCCCCAAGCCGGAACGCCGGCCGGGCCAAGGTGTCGCGCCATCCCGGACTGAGCTGTGCCTGCCCACGAAGAAGGTCATCGGCAAGAAGGTCACTCCCGTCGTGAATCCGCGCCTGCACCTGCTGTGCTTCCCGGTCTCGCCGACGCCGGTCAAGCCAAGAAGGTCTGGGACCAGAACCAGTTCGGCACCCAGGTGCTCACGATCGGCAAGACCACGAACCTGTGCCTGCCGTCGCTGAAGCGGGTCATCGTGCCGGTCGATCACCAGCTCTGCTACACCGCCGCCGGCAAGTACAAGATCCCGGCCGAGATCGAGCTGTTCAACCAGTTCAGCCCGAAGGGATTCGTGCCGAAGGTCGGCCCGGTCGCCATCCACTGCAACCCCGTCATCAAGACCCTGGCCAACCGGCCAGGTCTTCGGCGTCACGAACCCGGCGGCACACCTGCTGTGCTTCAGGAATCGAGCGCCGCGCAACAGCCCACGCCAGAAGTGGTGGTCACCAACCAGTTCGGCTCGGGGCCGCTGCTCACCCGGCCAGCCGAACCTGCTGTGCCTGCCGTCCTGGAAGAGCCTGACCGGCCCGCCGCAAGCAAAGCGCTCCGCAGCCGCCTGGGCTCAGCCATTTCACCTGCTACCCGGTGCAGGTCGTAGCGGGGACCGCCGGCTACAGGCCGCCGCCCGGAATCAAGCTGAGGGACGAATTCGCCAAGAAGCCGGTGGCCGTCAGGGTCTCGCCCATTCCGCAGGAACTGTGCCTGCCCACGGAGAAGATCGTCGGCACGACAACGTTCACCAGATCGTCAACGCGGTCACTCACTTGCTGTGCTTCCCGGTCACCAAGACGCCGATCGTGTCGCCGATCTGGGACAAGAACCAGTTCGGCACCTCGGCTAGCAAGGTGCTGAGGTCCAAGTGGCTCTGCCTGCCTTCCTTTAAGAAGATCGTGCCGCCGACGCCATAGTCCGCAGGTCCACTCGGGCGAGCCCATTGTCTGGCTTGCCCGAGTGGACCCTAGGCTTCGCAAATGGACCCAGCACATTTGCGGCCGGTCGCCGAGAGCGACCTGACCGATCATCTACCGGCTGACCAACGATCCGGCCGCGACCGGCGACTTCGAGTGGTACGGCTGGCACGATCCAGTGGCACTACCGCCGGCGGTGGGAGCAGAACGGCCTGCTGAGCGAGGCGGTGGCGTGCTCACCGTGCACGGGCAGGGCGACGTGCTCGGATTCGTCTCGTGGAACAAGCGGCAGAACGGGCCGGGACTCGTTCTGCTGGACCATGGGAATCGCCATTGCTCCCGAAGCTCGCGGCCGGGGCTACGGCACCGCGGCGCAACGCGAGCTCGTCCGCTACCTGTTCCTGCACACGCGGCCAACCGCGTCGAGGCCAGCACCGAGATCGGCAACCTGGCCGAGCAGCGCGCCCTGGAGAAGGCCGGCTTCACCCGCGAGGGCGTCCTGCGCGGCTGCGCCTTCCAGGGCGGCCGCTGGCACGACGGCGTCCTCTACAGCATGCTGCGCGCCGAAGTCGAGTCGTGAGGCGCCGAAGTTCCAGCTAGCCCGCTATGACAGTCATGCCGCCAGTCGGGCGTTAAGCTGTCATAAGGCAGATCCGATCTAGGAGCTGGCCGCCGACCAGTGATCGATCGAGGGAGCCGCTATGTCGCAAACGGGGTCGATCGGGAGCTGGTGGTTCCTGAGGGCGGGTTCTGGCCGGCGCCGGAGATCCCGCAGCCGAACATCTACCCGATGGAGTGGCGGGTCGAGACCGAGAAGCTGGCCTCGATCTACCAGAAGTCCAAGCTCACGCTCTGGAACCCGGCCGAGCTGCCCTGGGACGGCCTGCGCGCCGAGGACTTCACCGACCGAGCAGCGCCTGGGCATCATGTACTGGTTCTCGGTGCTGGCCAACTTCGACGCGTCCGGCCCGGCCGTGTTCGCCCGCGCAACGATCCGCGCGTTCGAGCAGCACGAGGAGGACCCGGTCCGCAAGTGCTTCTTCTCGATCACCCGCGACGAGATGAACCACGAGGAGTGCTGCCAGCGCGCGATCGCCTGCCTCTGGCCGGGCGGCCCGCTGAACTGGGACGCCGTCGACCGACCTTGAGCGCGCCGCGCACAACAACATCGGCTGGCTCTACCACAACGGCGGCCGCTACTGGAACGGCTACAACAAGGCGGTCGACCGCTACACGCCTGCCGGTGCTGTTCACCAGCTTCATGATGGGCGAGATGGCCGCATCGACCCTGTTCCGGGGAATGGCGTCGGGGCACCAAGCACCCGGTCTTCTCCGAGATGTTCCACAAGATCGGCCGCGACGAGTCGCGTCACCTCCAGATCTGCATGACCATCCTGGAGAACGAATGGCCCGGCCTCACCGACGACGTCCGCACCACGATCACCAGGCAGCTGCGGGCCGGCTTCATCTTCCTGTCGATGATCTTGTGGGAGCCGCCGGAGGGCTTCTGGGACCTGCCGCCGTACTTCCTGCAGAACCACCGCGTGCTCATGGACCACGCCCGCGACGCTGGCCTCGGCGTCCTGTCCTACGAAGAGCAGGCCGACAACTGGCGCAGCGCCATCGCCAAGATCCGGGTGATCGTCCAGCGCTGGGGCATCGAGTTCCCCGCCATGCCAGAGCTCGACATCGAAGGCGTCGACGTCTCCGCCGACATACCGCCGAAGACATAATCCCGGTCTTCTAACCCGCCCCAGCCTGGCCCCGGCTGCGGTTTGCGACCCACCCCGGCTGGGCGCCGGACCCGCCAGGCTGGACACAACCCGCCCCGGCCGGGCGCGCCCCGCCCCGAGGACGCGGCCCCGCCCCGAGGACGCCTGCCCCGCCCCCGACTGAACGTGACCAGCCCCGGCCGGGATTCGCCCTGGCCGGGTCTCGGCCCCGGCTGGGTTTCCGTTCGACGCGGGCGCCGGGTCCGACATGCTTCCTGAGGTCCCAGCAGTCACTCCAGCCCACATATCACGGATTAGGGCTTCGAATTATGACCTTATGAGTAAAATGTCGCACGGAGAAGACGCGCTAGTCACTGTCAGCAAGATTTTCTATTCGCCGCGATGATATTCGCAAAAAAATTCCTGGCCACATAAGTTCCTGAGGCATCGTGGTAGTAGACCAGCACGCCTCGCGAGGTGGCGCGCGATGAGGTGGTCGCGACAATGCCGAGCACCATATTGAAAGCTCTGCCAGGCGCTAGCCGGAAGCCATGAACAGGCTGCCGGTGCTTCCACCCTGGAGGCATATTCGGGTACTTCGGCGGCCAGCGCACGCTGCCGATCGCTATGACCCCCGGCACGGCGTAGGAGCCGATCAGGCGCTGATGGTGCGGACGCAGCAGGACAACGCGGTCCAGGACCACGACCGTGCCGCCGTAATTGGTGAATAGCTGATCGCCGAAGGTCTGGGGCCGCCCGCCGGGCTCGCAGACCGATCCATCGGGAATCGAGCCGTACCTGCTACTGCCGCTACTGAGCGGACCGTCCACGGCAGGACCGCTGTCGCTACCGCACCCCACCAGGGCGCACATCAGGGCGGTTGCGATCGCCAGAGCCAATGACAGTGGCTTCACGGCCATTGTTCCGCTCGCATGATCTGACCTCTTCTGTGAGCCACTGGCTGATCGTTGGTCATTCCAGCCTTACCCGAACGGTGAGCCACTGCCACTATGGCCTGGACGCTCGCATAACCACTATCGGAGCCCTGGATGCGTCTTTGTCTGTACCGCAAGCGAATCCGGTACGCTTGAAATGAAATTCCATGAGAGCGGCCATGACTCTGGGGCCCGTTTCGGGTTCTTACCTTGGATTTGTCCTCTTGATACAGGGTGTCGCGGATCTTCTCCAGGGGCGGAGCCCGGCCAGCTGAGCTTAATCTCCGCGTTTCCGCAGGTCAGCGGCTGATGGTGATGAAGTTTTCGCGGGCGGCAAGCAGGTCGGCCTGCAGGGATGCGCGGGTGACGCCGGGTCCTGCGGTGTCGCCGGCGGGGGGAGGGGCTTCGGCCGCGTGGATTTTCTCCAGCAGGTCGCGGTGCCGGTAGAGGAAGGCGCGGTCGACGCCGGCGATGCCTGAGGCGCTGATCTCGGTCCCGCTGGCGGTCGCGCGGTCCAGGGCGGTCAGCACGCGCTGCCGGCGCCGGGCGGAGTTTGCCTGGCGGCCTTTGCGCATCGTCTCGGTGCGCGCACTGGCCAGGGTGTCTCCTGCTGGCCTGCGGCTGATCATGAGACCTGGCCTTTCGTGTCGGCGGGGAGGGCCTGCGCGGCCAGGCGGCCGAACCTAGCGACCATTAGGATCGCTAGCTGGTCTTAGGTTGTCCGCGTGTATGGGTCACGGTTTGGTGCCGGATGGTCGCGAGCTATGGCGGCCCAGGCTCGGCGATCATGGGCTTCAGCTGTGGATTAGTCGGTGGATAACTCTGCAAGCTGTGGACAACTTGGCTTGTCTGGTGGATGAGCCGGTGGACGGCTAAAGAATCTTGAAAATAGTGGCGAGAAGGTCTTGTGCGGCTGGCGTCGGGGGGCGTAGAACTTCTCTACCAGCGAAAACGGGTACCACCCAGAGGCAACTCAGGGGACGCGGAGAGGCCGGGCAACCGGGTTTTCGGCGGGGTGTCCTGGACCGGTGGTGTGGGACGGACTGAGCGTGGATCGCCGATTGCCCCGGCGGACCACTTGCCGGGGCAATCGGCGGGCAGCTCAGTAAGTCCCGAAGCGGGGCCCCTGCATCTCATACATGCGGGGGCCCCGTTTGCGTTTCCCAGCGTATATGGCCAGCCCCCAGTCGCCTATTAGCGCAGCGGCACGTTCTGCCTTGGCGATTCCTGCCCTTGCCCCGACTCGGCACGTACCAGGCCAGCGGCGGTCCAACTGAGGGGCACTTCGGCACTCTCAAGCTCAAGTTGAGGCCCAGCAAACTCACAACGACGGTGCCGCAGCACCAGCAAAGTCACAACGACGGGCTGCCAACGCCTCGGCCGACCGAGGTTGATACTCGGCTGGTGGCTGGTGGCTGGTGGCTGGTGGCTGGTGGCTGGTGGCTGGTGGCTGGTGGCTGGTGGCTGGTGGCTGGTGGCTGGTGGCTGGTGGGTGGCTGAGCGGCTGCCGTAGCGGGCGACGCGGGTGGCTGGTGGCCAATTCCTTCTGCCGCACCGCTTCCGGTGCTCGGGCCGCAGGGGGCCCTGCGCTCCGGGTCGGCTTGCCCTCGGATGAGCTTGGGTTTCTGTAGTCGCGGGCTGGGGTGGCCGGCTGGTGCGGTCACTGAGCTTGCGGTCGTTTGATGACCGCTGACGGTGTCCGTAGCGTGACCGGTCAGCTGATCGTGATGCCTGTCGGCGGAACTGGCTGTTTCGGCGGCTCTCAATCTCAAGTTGAGGCCCAGCAAACTCACAACGACGGTGCCGCAGCACCAGCAAAGTCACAACGACGGGGTGACCGGCGCTCGGTTTCGGTCGACGGCTGCTGTGGGACCGGGTGCGGCCGGGGTGGGTGTGGATGGAATCGGTGGATAACTCTGTGGGCTGTGGGTAACTGGCGGCCTCTGGTGGATAGCGCGGTGGACAACTAAAGAATCTTGAAAATAGTGGCGAGAAGGTCTTGTGCGGCTGGCGTCGGGGGGCGTAGAACTTCTCTACCAGCGAAAACGGGTACCACCCAGAGGCAACTCAGGGGACGCGGAGAGGCCGGGCAACCGGGTTTTTGGCGGGGTGTCCTGGACCGGTGGTGTGGGACGGACTGAGCGTGGATCGCCGATTGCCCCGGCGGACCACTTGCCGGGGCAATCGGCGAGTGCCTAGGACGGACCGAGGCGAAGCCCCTGCATCTCATACATGCGGGGGCTTCGTCATGATGACCGAATCCTCATCCGGGCGATTGCCGACGCGTACAGCTGCCATCTAGTAACACTCGGGTGATGCGAGCCGATAGTCAGGGTAGGCACAGGCGGCGTGGGTACCCCCGAGCTCACGTCGCCTGGTCTTGTTCCGGGCGACCGACACGCGCGGACACAGGTGCTGCTGGCTCGCATCGGCCACGGGAGTTACTTGACCAGGCCGCCCAGGGTAGCGTTCCGACTATGACTGAATAAGCTCGCAAGACGCAGCGGTCGGGCAAGCAGCCCGAGCCGCCATTCGGGCGGTTGCTGACCGCGATGGTCACGCCGATGACGAGCGACGGCGCCGTCGACTACGCGGGCGCCGCCAAGCTCGCCGAGTACCTGGTCACCCAGATGCGCAACGACGGCCTGGTGGTCAGCGGCACCACCGGCGAGTCGCCGACGACCTCGGATGCCGAGAAGGACCGGCTGATGCGCGTCGTCAGAGGCGGTCGGCGGCCGGGCCAAGGTCGTGGCCGGGGTCGGCACCAACGACACGCAGCACACCTGTGAGCTGGCCAGGCAGGCCGAGCAGGCCGGGGCGGACGGCGCTGCTCGTCGTCACGCCGTACTACAACAAGCCGCCGCAGAGCGGGCTGGTCGCGCACTTCAGCGCGGTGGCCGACGCGACCGGCCTGCCGGACATGCTGTACGACATCCCGGGCCGGACCGGCATCCCGATCAAGACCGAGACGCTGATCCAGCTCGCGCAGCATCCGCGGATCGTCGGGGTCAAGGACGCCAAGGGGGACTTGGGCGCTGGCATCGAAGGTGATGCTCGCGACCGACCTGCCGTTCTACTCGGGCGACGACGTCGTGAACCTGCCCTGGCTGTCGGTCGGCGCCGTCGGCTTCATCAGCGTGTGCGCGCACGTCGTCGGCGACCGGCTGCGCGAGATGATCGACGCCTACCTGGCCGGCGACGTCGCCACGGCGCTGGCGCTGCACCAGGGAGCTGATGCCGGTCTACACCGGGCCTGATGACCAGGACGCAGGGCGTGATCTCGACCAAGGCCGCGCTCGCCATGGTCGGCCTGCCGAACTGGTCGGTCCGGCTGCCGCTGGTGGACGCGACGCCGGCTGAGATCGAGATGTTCCGCGCCGACCTAGTCGCTGGCGGTGTCAAGCTCAAGTGAGTCATCCGCACCCAGAACTAGGACCGCCGCCGCCGCTGCCGCGGCGGCCTGCGCATAGTCGCGCTCGGCGGCCTCGGCGAGGTCGGCCGCAACATGACCGTCTTCGAGTACGACGGCCGCCTGCTGATCGTCGACTGCGGGGTGCTGTTTCCCGACCCGGACACGCCGGGCGATCGACCTGATCCTGCCCGACTTCACCGCGATCGATGACCGGCTCGACGACATCGACGCGCTCGTGCTCACGCACGCGCACGAAGATCACATCGGGGCCGTGCCTTACCTGCTGCGACGGCGCGCGGACATCCCGCTGGTCGGCTCGCAAGCTGACGCTCGGCACTGGTCCGCAGCAAGCTCACCGAGCACAGGATAACTCCGCAGACGCTCGAGGTCGACGCAGGCTCGCGCGAGCCGTTCGGCCCCTTCGCGCCTTGAATTTTTCGCCGTTAATCACTCGATCCCGGATGCGCTGGCCGTCGCCATCAAGACCGGGGCGGGCACGGTCCTGCATACCGGCGACTTCAAGATGGACCAGCTGCCGCTGGACGGGCGGCTGACCGACCTCGGCGGGTTCGCGCGGCTCGGCGCGCGAGGGCGTCGACCTGCTGATGTCGGACTCGACGAACGCCGAGGTTCCCGGCATCGTGACCAGCGAGCGGGAGATCGCCTCGGTGCTGTCCGACGTGTTCAGCGCGGCCGATCAGCGGATCATCGTGTCGTGCTTCGCGAGCCACGTGCACCGCGTGCAGCAGGTGCTGGAGGTGGCCGCCGAGCACGGCCGGAAGGTCGCGATGGTCGGCCGGTCCATGGTGCGCAACATGGGCGTCGCCAGGGAGCTTGGCTACCTGCACGTTCCGCAGGTGCCCGGCGGGCTGATCGTCGACCTGAAGGAAGCCGAGGAACTGCCGCCCGACCAGATCGTGCTGATCTCGACCGGGTCGCAGGGCGAGCCGATGTCGGCGCTGGCCCGGATGGCCGGGCGGGATCACCCGATCAGGATCGCCGAGGGCGACACCGTGATCCTGGCGTCGTCGCTGGTGCCAGGCAACGAGACCGCCGTGTCCCGGGTGATCAACAACCTGACCAGGCTCGGGGCCCGGGTCGTGCACAAGGGCAACGCGCTCGTGCACGTGTCCGGGCACGCGCCGGCCGGCGAGCTGCTGTACGTGCTGAACATGGTCAGGCCGGCGAACTTCATGCCGGTGCACGGCGAATGGCGGCACCTGCCGGCGCACGCCGAACTGGCCGCGCAGACCGGGGTGCCCGCGCGAGAACATCGTGGTCGCCGAGGACGGGATCGTCGTCGATCTCGTCGGCGGCAAGGCGGCGGTGATCGGCAAGGTGCACTGCGGGTACGTGTTCGTCGACGGGCTGTCAGTCGGTGAGGTGACCGAGAGCTCGCTGAAGGACCGGCTGATCCTCGGCGAAGAGGGCTTCATCTCCGTCGTGGTGGTCGTGGACTCGACCAACGGCAAGCTGGTCGCCGGGCCGGAGATCTACGCCCGCGGGTCCGGCATCGACGAGGCCGCATTCAGCGAGGTGCGGCCGCTGATCGAGGAGGCGCTCGACCGCGCCGCCGCGGACGGGATCGTCGACGACTCGTATCAGCTCGGCCAGCTCGATCCGGCGGACGCTCGGCAGGTGGGTCAACAACAACTACCGCCGGCGCCCGATGATCATCCCGGTGGTGCTCGAGGTCTGAGCCGCCGGCCGGGCGCGGCTTAGGCGGCGGTGATCGCGGAGCTTGAAGCGCTGGAGCTTGCCGGTGTTGGTGCGCGGCAGCGACGCCAGGAACTCGATCGCGCGCGGGTACTTGTAGGGCGCGATCTTCGGCCTTCACCAGGTCCTGTAGCTCGGTCGACCAGGCTCCGGCCGAGCCGTCCGCGCCCTCGGTCAGCACGACGAAGGCCTTGACGATCTGGCCCCTGGTCTCGTCGGGCACTCCGACGACGCCGCACTCGGCGACCAGCCGGGTGGCCGAGCAGGACCTCCTCGACCTCGGGCCCGGCGATGTTGTAGCCGGCCGAGACGATCATGTCGTCGGAGCGGGCCTGGTACCAGAAGTAGCCGTCGGCGTCCCTGATGTAGGTGTCGCCGGTGAAGTTCCAGCCGTTGCCGACGTAACTGCGCTGGCGGTCATCGGCCAGGTACTTGCAGCCGGTCGGGCCCTTGACCGCCAGCCGGCCGGGCTGGCCGTCCGGGACCACGGCTGCCGTTCTCGTCGAGGATGACCGCCCGGTAGCCAGGCACCGGCAGCGCCGGTCGAGCCCGGCCTGATCTGGTCGTCGGCGGCGGAGATGAAGATGTGCAGCAGCTCGGTGCTGCCGATGCCGTCGATGATCTTGACTCCGGTCGCGTCGTAGAACGCCTGCCACACCGACCCTGGCAGCGTCTCGCCTGCCGAGACCGGGCGGCGCAGCCCGCGCAGCTGGTCGGCCTTGCCCGCCGCGAGCATCGCCCGGTAGGCGGTCGGCGCGGTGGACACGATGGTCACGCCCCGGGCGGCGATCTGGTCGGCCAGCTCGGCCGGCGTCGCCCGCTCGATCAGCAGCGTCGCCGCGCCGGCCCTGATCGGGAAGATCAGCATCGCGCCGAGGCCGAACGTGAACGCCAGCGGGGGAGTGCCGGTGAAGATGTCGTCCGTCGTCGGCTTGAGCACCAGCGCCGAGAAGGTGTCGGCGACCGCCAGGACGTCGCGGTGGAAGTGCATCGCGGCCTTCGGCCGGCCGGTGGTCCCCGAGGTGAACGCGATCATCGCGACGTCGTCGGCGGCCGTCTGTGACCGGCGTCGAACGTGTCCGGCTTCGCTCGCGGCCGCGGTTCAGAGCGCCGGACGCGGACCCGGGCCCGCGCTCGCCGCCGTCGAACGCTGATGATGCCGCAGCCCCGGAACGCCGGCCGCCTCCAGCTCAGCGGTGAACCGGTCGTCACACAACGCCAGCCGTCACCTGCGCGATGTCGCAGATCGTGGTCAGCTCCGCCGAGCGCAGCAGCGGCATCGTCGCGACCACGACGCCGCCGGCCAGCACGACCCCGAACCAGCAGGCGACGAGCCAGGGGTTGTTCGGCCCGCGCAGCAGCACTCGGTTGCCTGGCACCAGGCCCAGGTCCTCGGTGAGCACGGCCGGCGATCTGGCTGGCCGTCGCTGGCCAGGTCGCCGTAGCTCCAGGCCGGCTCGGCGGGTCCTGCGGCAGCAGGCACGGCCGGTCTGGGCCGAGCCGGGCGATGGTGCTCGGCCAGCAGGGTCGTCCGCGCAGTTCAGCCGGTCGGGATAGGCCAGCTCCGGGCAGCGTGAACTCAAGTTCGGGCCACTGCTCGGCCGGCGGCAGGTGGTCCCGGCAGAACGTGTCGACATGGGCGGACGGCGTGAGCTTCATCGGCCAGCCTTCCTTGGGCTACTTCGTGCCCAGTATTGCTGCATACGTGACGTGCAGTCATTTCGGTGCGTTGGCAGCCAGTAATCCACAAGATCCGTGTCCGTAGCATCGATGACCGCGAAACCCTGAATCTCCACCATCGCGGCCGCGTCCCACAGCCGGCTCACCCCGATCGCGGCCATGGCCGGATAGCCCGCGCCCGACCAGCCGCCGCCACACGGCCCCGATCTCGCTTCCCGTGCGCGCGGTAGTCGCCCAGGTCGGTCGCGTAGATGGTGAGGCTGGTCAGCTGCTCGGGCGTGCCGCCCGCCGCTCGCAGCGCGGTCAGCAGGTTGCCGAGCGCCTGCTCGAACTGCGCGACGACGTCCGTCGCCGACGATCGCGCCCGACGGATCGAGCGCGGTCTGGCCGGCCAGGAAGACGACCCGGCCCTCGGCGACGACCGCATGCGAGAAGCCGGACGGCTTAGCCAGCTCAGGCGGGTTGACCGGCTCGAATGCGTCATCGGTCGGCGTCCTTGTCTGGCAGACGGCGGCAGGGGCTGGCGGCCGGGTCGCCAGCGGGCGTGCCTCGTCCCGCCGGTGCCAGCCCTGGATCGCGGATCAGCGCCAGCCGCGGCTTGGGCCCGTCGGTCCGGCCGGTCTGCGGCGGCCGGCTGCCCGCGGCCCACGGGTCTGGCCAGGCGGCCGCCGGTCCCGGAGTAACCCTGCGCCGCCGCCGCGTGCAGCGTCCAGTTCGGGTCATACAGGTGCGCCCGCCCGATCGCGCACAAGTCGGCTCGGCCGGCCAGGACGATGCGAGTTCACGTCGTCGTAGGACGAGATCACGCCGACCGCGATCGTCGCGATGCCCGGTCCTGGTTGCGGATCGCATCGGCGAACGGCGTCTGATAGGACCGGCCGAACGCGGGCTGCTCGTCGGGCGTCACCTGGCCGGTCGACACGTCGATCGCATCCGCGCCCGCCGCCGCGAACGCCCGCGCGACCGCGACCGAGTCCGGCCCGGTGAGCCCGCCGGGCACCCAGTCGGTCGCCGAGATCCGCACGGTCATCGGCTTGGCAGCCGGCCAGACCGCCCGCATCGCCGTAGAACACCTCGAGCGGGAACCGCAGCCGCCGTCCAGCGACCCGCCGTACGCATCGGTCCGCTGATTCGTGACCGGCGAGATGAACGACGACAGCAGGTATCCGTGCGCGCAGTGCAGCTCGATCAGGTCGAACCCGGCCCGCTCGCGCCGCCAGCGTCGCCGCCACGAACTCGGCCTTGATCGCCTCCAGCTCGGCGACGCGTCAGCTCGTGCGGCACCTGGCTGACCCCGGCCAGGTAGGGGATCGGCGACGGGGCGCAGACCTCCCAGTTGCCGTGAGTCGAGCGGCTCGTCGATCCCCTCCCACATCAGCTTGGTGGAGCCCTTGCGTCCGGAGTGGCCGAGCTGCAGCCCGATCTTCGCGCGTCGAGTACTCGTGCACGAACGCGGTGATCCGCCGCCAGGCCACCTCGTGCTCCGGCGCGTACATCCCGGCGCAGCCCGGCGTGATCCGGCCTGGCCGCTGACACGCAGACCATCTCGGTCATCACCAGCCCGGCCCCGCCCAGCGCCTTGCCGCCCAGGTGGACCAGGTGGAAGTCGGACGGCGCGCCGTCGGCGGCCGAGTACATGTCCATGGCCGAGACCACGACCCGGTTCTTCAGCTCCAGGCTCCCGCAGCCGAAGCGGCTGGAACATCGGCGGCACCACCTCGCCCGTCGCCGAGCCCGCGCCGCCTTGCACTGGGCCGGCGAACCAGGCGTCGACGACGCGGTGAACTCCGGATCGCGCAGCCTCAGGTTGTCGTGGGTGACGCGGCGGCTCCGGGTGACGATGTTGAACGCGAACTGCTCGGGATCCTGGTGGGTGTACTGGCCGAGGTTCTCGAACCATTCCAGGCTGGCCTGGGCGGCCCGCTGGGTGGACGCGACGACCGGCCGCCGCTCGGCCTCGTACGCGTCCAGCGCCGCGTCCGAGCTCCGGCTGCTCGTGCAGGCACGCCGCCAGCGCCAGCGCGTCCTCCATGGCCAGCTTGGTGCCTGAGCCGATCGAGAAATGCGCGGTGTGCGCGGCGTCGCCGAGCAGCACCACGTTGCTCGTGCCGCCAGCTTGCGCACCGCAGCGTCCCGAAGTTGATCCATTGAGAGTTGTTGGAAAAAATGCGGTGGCTCGCCGAGTATGTCGGCGAGCAGCTCACCGATCCGCGTCGATCGAGGCCTCGTCGGATTCACCGGGCCGGAGGCTCGGCGGGCGCCAGCTCGCCGAATCCGGCCGCCGCCCAGACGTCGTCGTGCATCTCGACGATGAAGGTGCTCGCGGTCGCGTCGTAGGGGTAGCCGTGGACCTGCATGACGCCGTACGGCGTCGGCACGATGTAGAACTTGAACGCGTCGAACACCAGGTCCGTGCTCAGCCAGATGTACTTGCACCGCCGCAGCTCGACCTCGGCGCCGAACGCTCCCGCGAACGCCCCCCTCGTCGCCGAGTTCGCCCCGTCGGCGGCGATCACGAGGTCGTAGTCGGCGGCCAGGTCGGCGCGGGATCGGTGACTCGGCTGCGGAAGTGCATCGGCACGCCCAGGTCACGCGCAGCGCTGCTGCAGGATCTGGAGCAGCCGCTGGCGGCTGATCGCCGCGAACCCGTGCCCGCCGCTGGTGATCACCCGGTCTCGATAGTGCACGTCGATGTCGTCCCAGCGGGCGAACTCGCGCTGCATCGCGGCGTGGATCGCCGGATCGGCGTGCTCGATGCCGCCGAGCGTCTCGTCGGAGAACACGACCCCGAACCCGAACGTGTCGTCGGCCGCGTTCCGCTCCCAGACGCTGATCTCGTGCGTCCGGACTCAAGCTGCTTGGCGAGCGCCGCGAAATAGAGCCCGCCAGGTCCGCCGCCCACGACCGCGATCCGCACGTCACGAAGCTATGACCAGCCCGATCGCCAGTCAATGCGGCCGGCCGGGATGCAGTGCCGGCGCAAGGAACGCCGACACGCCGGATCGCGGTGCTTGGGCATTGCGCGAGCTTGGTTACGGTGTGAATCATGGCGACTCGTGCGCCCAAGGGTGCATCACGCCCAAACGAGCGGGGCCGCCGGGCGGGCGCGCTCGTCCGGCGTATCAGGCCGCCCTGGTGGCGGCGTCAGGCAGCTCGACGCGGTCGCGGGAGCAGCCGGGGCGGTACCGCAAAGAGCACTACATCAACGAGCAGTACCTCAAGCGGCAGTACCGCTAAGGGCAGGACCGCTAAGGGCAGCGCGGCTAAGGGCGGCTCGTCGGCTCGGTCGGCGCGCGAGCCGGGGCGTCGTCGGTACTCCGGGCTAGTTCCCGGTACACCGCGACCCGCTCCGGCAGCACGGCCTATTACCGCAGCAGCCCGGCGCCAGGCCGAGCCTGGCGCGAGGACTGCGGGCGTCCAGCAACCCGTTCCTGATCCTGGTCGGCTGGCTGCTCGGCGTCATCGCCTCGATCTGGATGGAAGCTGGCGGGCGGCGTCGGGTACGTGGCCAGGCTGTTCGGCGACAGCGCCGGGACCTGGACGAGGCGCATCGCCGGGACGGCATCGGGCTCGGCGTGCTCGCGGCCGCGATCGTGACGGCCGGGGCCGCCTGGGGCACCTGGGCTCGCCGTTCGGCCAGGGCGCTGACCGGCGCTGGTGCGCGGCACTTTCGGCGTCGCTGGCCTGGACCATTCCCTTGCTGCTCGCGCTGCTCGGCCTGGCGGCTGCTGCGGCACCCGACAAGAACGCGCACTCCGGCCGGATGGTGATCGGCTGGACGGCCCTCATCCTCGGCGCGCTCGGCATCGTGCACATCGCGCTGGGCAGCCCCGGCGCCGTCGGCCGGCACGCATGCGATGCAGACCTCGGGCGGGCTGATCGGCTACGTCGTCTCGGCGCCGCTGCCGGCGCTGCTGAGCGCCTGGGTCGCGGTGCCGCTGCTCGCGCTCCTGGCCGCGTTCGGGGTGCTGGTCGTCACCGGCACGCCGCTGCACCGGGTGCGGGAACGGTTCGCCGAGTTCGCGTTCCTCGTCGCGCCAGGCTCGCCGGGCTGGACGAAGAGGTCGTCGAGAGAAGCCGACGGCGAGCCGACGCTGCGGCCCGCCGGGCGCAGCGCAGAGCGCGGCCGCGATCGAGGCGGGCGAGCAGCGACAAGCCTTACGACAGCCCGCTGCTCGGCGGACTGCTGCCGCGCGGTGCGGCGGGCCGGGCTGCGCGAGGGCAAGGCCGGGGAGGCGCTCGCCGATCCGGCCGGCCGGGCGCGGAGCCGGTCGAGCGCGTCCGACGACGAGGTGATCGCCGAGGCGCTGATGTTCGGTGCCGCCGACGCGCGGCCCCGCGACGCTGCCGGGAGCGAGCCGGCCAGCCGCCCGCCGTCCTCTGGCGCGGAGGAGTCCTGGCACAAGTCCTGGTTCGGCGACGAGTCGGCCGGCGTGGCGGCGAACGATGCCACATCGGCCCCATCGGTCGTCGGCTACGGCCACGCCGGCCGCGCGACACCAAGAGCGGCCGGGGCGAGCAGCTGACGCTGGCCTGCGGCGGCGTCTTCGAGTTACACGCTGCCGCCGGCGGCGCTGCTGAAGCCGGGCACGGCGCCGAAGGCCAGGACCAGGGCCAACGACGCGATGGTCGAGGCGCTGACGATGGTGCTCGACCAGTTCGAGGTGGACGCTCAGGTGACCGGGTTCTCGCGGGGACCGACGGTCACCAGGTATGCGATCGAGCTCGGCCCTGCGGTCAAGGTCGAGCGGGTCACCGCGCTGTCGAAGAACATCGCCTACGCGGTCAAGAGCGCCGACGTGCGGATCCTGTCGCCGATCCCCGGCAAGTCGGCGATCGGGATCGAGATCCCGAACACCGACCGGGAGATCGTCAGCCTGGGCGACGTGCTGCGCTCCCAGGTGGCCGAGTCTGACCACCATCCGATGGTCGTGGGGCTCGGCAAGGACGTCGAGGGCCGGACCGTCGTCGCGAACCTGGCCAAGATGCCGCACATCCTGATCGCCGGCGCGACCGGCGCCGGGAAGGCTCTCGCCCTGGATACGCCGATCCCGACCGGCAAGGGCTGGACGACCATGGGGGATATCCAGGTCGGTGATGAAGTCTTTGACGAGCGCGGCCATCGTTGCACGGTGATCGCTGCGACACCGGTCATGTATGGCCGCCCCTGCCACGAAGTCGAATTCTCTGACGGCACAGTCATCGTGGCGGACGCGGAGCACCTGTGGCAGACGGATACGGCCACGCAACGCGCTCAGCGCTCGAGAGCGCTGCGCGGGGGAGCGCGCGGACCGGTGCTATTGGGCGGCTGCCGACGTCGCACGGGTGAATAAGCGAGCCATGGGCGTGCTTAGTACGCCGGACCGGCTGGTGACGACGGCCGAGGTTCTCGACGATGTGGGCACTCAGTTCCGTAACGTGCTTTACCGCGTGACGCGCGAGCTGCCTCGGGAAGGCCGGAATGCGCGCTCAACCTACGAGCGCAACGGCCGCACCGTCGGGTTCTGGACGCCCACGTACTCAAGCCACCTCATCTACAAGGCGCTCGCTGAGCATGTCAGTAAGCCCGCCGGATCGACCAGGCGAAATGAGCTTGCTGGCAAGCCGGTCACAACTGCCGAGATCGCTCATTCATTGCGTGACCGTGGGCGAATCAACCATTCCATCCCGGTGTCCGGACCACTGGACTACCCGGCCAGCGACCTTCCCATCGAGCCGTACACACTCGGCGCATGGCTTGGCGACGGACATTCTGACTCCGCGCGGATCACCTGCATCGATTCGGAAATCCTGGATGCGATCCGCGAAGATGGCTACGTCATTACCCGGCACAGCGGCCGCTTCCTCTACGGTATTTCGGAGAAGACGGACGGGTCGCCATGGCACGCAGTCACGCGCCGGCATCTCGGCGCGGCTGCGCAAGTCGGCCTCGTGCGTGACAAGCACGTGCCTGAGCTCTACCTGCGTGCATCGATCAAGCAGCGCCGGGCTCTGCTGGCAGGACTGCTTGATACGGACGGGCATTGCGATCGTGGCGGTGCCGTGGAGCTAGCCGTCACCAACGAGCGACTGGCTCGCGGCGCTCTGGAGCTGATTCACGGGCTCGGCTACAAGGCCACGTTGCATACCAAGCCGTGCCAGGGACGCAGCGAGAGCACATCCGTCGTCTACCGGATCGTGTTCAGGCCGCACGATCCGGTGTTCAGGCTGACCAGGAAGCGGGAGCGGCAGACTGAGATCCGGGCCAATTCTCCGCGCTAGGCAGCGTTACATCGCGGCCGTCAGGCAGATCCCGTCAGTGCCGGTGCGGTGCATCGAGGTCAGCAGCGCTAGCCGCCTGTATCTTGCTGGCCGGTCGTGCATTCCAACCCACAACTCGACCTGTATCAACGGCCTGATCACCTCGATTCTGGTGCGGGCTACGCCGGATGAGGTGCGGATGATCCTGATCGACCCCAAGCGGGTCGAGCTGACCGCGTACGGCGGGATCCCGCACCTGATCACGCAGATCATCACCAATCCGAAGAAGGCCGCCGACGCCCTTGCACTGGGTGGTGGGCGAGATGGACCGCCGCTACGACGATCTCGCTGCGTCGGGGTTCCGGCATATGGACGACTTCAACAAGGCGGTCAGGGCCGGGAAGATCAAGCCGCCGCCCGGCAGCGAGCGCGAGTACGTCCCCTACCCGTACCTGCTGGTGATCGTGGACGAGCTGGCCGACCTGATGATGGTCGCGCCTCGCGACGTCGAGGACGCGATCGTGCGGATCACCCAGCTCGCCCGGGCGGCCGGCATCCACCTGGTGCTCGCGACCCAGCGGCCGAGCGTGGACGTGGTGACCGGGCTGATCAAGGCCAACGTGCCGTCCCGGCTGGCGTTCGCGACGTCGAGCCTGACCGACAGCCGGGTCATCCTCGACCAGCCGGGGGCGGAGAAGCTGGTCGGGCAGGGCGATGCGCTGTTCCTTCCGATGGGCGCGAGCAAGCCGATCCGGCTGCAGAACGCGTTCGTCACCGAGAAGGAAATCCGCGAGATCGTCACGCACTGCCAGAAGCAGGCCGAGCCCGAGTACCGCCAGGACGTGACGGTCGCCGAGACCAAGCAGCGTGAGGTCGATGCCGACATCGGCGACGACCTGGAACTGCTGCTGCAGGCGGCCGAGCTGATCATCACCACCCAGTTCGGCTCGACCTCGATGCTGCAGCGTAAGCTGCGGGTCGGGTTCGCCAAGGCCGGCAGGCTGATGGACCTGCTCGAAAGCCGCGGCGTGGTCGGGCCGAGCGAAGGCTCCAAGGCCAGGGACGTCCTGATCAGGCCCGATGACCTGACCGAATTGCTCGACTCGCTGCGAGGGTCCTGATCGCGGTTCCTGACCTGGCCCGGTGCAAGGGCTTACCGGCCCTTGAGGTTGGCCGGCCTAGAGGCGGGCATGAGCGCTGTGGGGATTGCGTTATCGAAAAAGCTAGTTGGCATTGACCAGCTGACACTTGAGTCAGACGTCGCTCGACGATCGCTCGGTGTCTACACTTGGTCATCGTCCCCTGCAGAGGGGAACCGGGGGAGCGAGAGCATAGCAATGTGCTCAAATCTGACAGAGCTGCAGCCATTGAGCAAAGAGCGTGGAGGCGCGGCGTGACCATTGGTGACGCGCTGGCAGCGGGACGCCGCCAGGCCGGAATGACCGTGACGCAGGTGAGCCAGCGTACCTGCATTCGAGAGACGATCATTCGCGGCATTGAACGTGGCGATTTCGCTGGCTGCGGCGGCGATTTCTACGCACGCGGTCATATTCGGAGCATCGCGCGGGCGGTGGGGGTCGATCCCGAGCCGCTGATCGGCGAGTACGACGCGACGATGGGCGCGCCGAGCGCGATCAGCGCGGCCGACGTGTTCCAGCCGGTCACGCCGGTCAGGCTCAAGGAGCGACGCCGGCCGAACTGGACGGCGGCGCTGGCGCTGGCGCTGGTGCTGATCGCGGGCGGGTTCACCTACCTGCACTTCGCGCACTCGTCACAGGCCACGGCGCACACCGAGCCTTCGGCCAATTCGAGCAGCGCGCCGGGTAGCGGCGCCAGCCATCAGAAGAAGACCAAGACCTCGGACATCGCGCACCATAAGTCGCACAAGCTCGACATCAAGCTGACGGCCACGCAGGAGTCCTGGGTCGTGCTGACCTCGGTCGCCAGCGGCAAGACGATCTTCATGGGCATGGTCTACGCGGGGCAGTCGCACCGCTGGACCGAGGCGCACGCGGTCAACCTCGAGGTGGACAACCCCACGGGCGTGACGGTGACGGTCAACGGGTCGAAGAACAAGATTCATCGCGGAACGACGCAGCCTGTGCACCTGAACCTTGCGCTCGGCCAGCCGGGCAGCACAGGCCCGCACGCCGGTTAGCCAGCCGGTAGCCGGGGCTAGTCGCGCGGGCGGGCGGCAGCTGGCCGGGCGGTAGTCTGCCGGTGTGTCTTCACGCTCTTCACGCACCGTCCGCATGGTCACGCTCGGCTGTGCCCGCAACGAAGTCGACTCCGAGGAACTCGCCGCCAGGCTCGAAGCCGGCGGCTGGGAGCTGACCGACGGCGACGAGGCCGACGTCGTGCTCGTCAACACCTGCGGGTTCATCCAGGCGGCCAAGCAGGAGTCCATCGACGAGCTGCTGACCGCCGCCGACTCGGGCGCTGCGGTGGTCGCCGCCGGATGCATGGCCGAGCGCTACGGCAGCGGGCTCGCCGAGGCGCTGCCCGAGGCGCAGGTGCTGAGCTTCGACGACTACGGACGCATCGCCGAGCGGCTCGACGCCGTGCACGCTGGCCGCCGCTGGACCGCTCACGAGCCCAGGGACCGCAGGAAGCTGCTGCCCATCTCGCCGGCGGGACGGGCCGGGGCAGGCTCGGCGGTGCCCGGGCACGGCTCGGTCGTGCCTGACCTGCCCGAGGGGGTCGCCCCGCTGTCCGGACCTCGGGTGCTGCGCCGGCGGCTGGGCGGGGGAGTCGTCGCGCCGCTCAAGATCGCCTCGGGATGTGACCGGCGCTGCAGCTTCTGCGCGATCCCGGCGTTCCGTGGCGCGTTCATCTCCAGGCCGCCGGCCGATCTGCTCGCCGAGGCCGGCTGGCTGGCTGACCATGGCGCCAGGGAGCTGTTCCTGGTCAGCGAGAACTCCACCTCCTACGGCAAGGACCTCGGGGACCTGCGGCTGCTGGAGAACCTGCTGCCGCAGCTGGCCGCGATCGGTGGCATCGACCGGGTCAGGGTCAGCTACCTGCAGCCGGCCGAGGTCCGGCCCGGGCTGATCGAGGTGATGGCGGCTACTCCGGGGGTGGCGCAGTACTTCGACCTGTCGTTCCAGCACGCGAGCGGGGCGGTGCTGCGGGCGATGCGGCGGTTCGGCGACCGTGAGCGGTTCTGCGGGCTGATCGAGCAGATCAGGACGCTCGCGCCGATGGCCGGGATCAGGTCCAACTTCATCGTCGGCTTCCCTGGCGAGACCGACGCCGACGTCGCCGAGCTCGAGAAGTTCCTGATCGACGCCCGGCTGGACGCCATCGGGATCTTCGGCTACTCCGACGAGGACGGGACCGAGGCGGCGACGCTGCCCGGCCAGCTCGACCAGCAGGAGATCAACAGCCGGGTATCCGCGCTGGCCGCGCTGGCCGACGAGCTGATGGACCAGCGCGCGGCCGACCGAGTCGGCGAGGTGCACGAGGTCCTGATCGAGGAGAGCGCTCCTGAGGACCAGCTGTATACGGGGCGGGCGGCGCACCAGGCGCCGGAGGTGGACGGCTCCACCCAGGTGCGTTCGGATCGGCGGCTAGCCGCAGGTGAGTTTGTCCGGGTGCGGGTATCAGGCTCGGAGGGGGTGGACCTGATGGCAGAACTCGCGGCTGACCGGCCTGGATCGCCAGAGCACCTTGGGTAGCGCCGCGCCCGGGCCTAGTGCGGTCAACGTCCCGAACGGGCTGACGCTGCTGCGGCTGGCGCTGGTGCCGGTTTTCGTCCTTCTTCTTGTGTCTGGTCCGGCGACGTCGCGGATCGCGGCGTTCATCGTCTTCGGCGTGGCCTCGGTGACCGATCTGCTCGACGGGGAGCTGGCCAGGCGGCACGGCCTCGTCACCGATTTCGGCAAGATCGCCGACCCCATCGCGGATAAAGCACTGATCGGATCGGCGCTCATTACGCTGTCCGCTCTTAGCGAACTCTCCTGGTGGGTGACCGGCGTCATCCTCGCGCGCGAAGTCGGCGTGACCATGCTCCGGCTGTGGGTCATCCGGCGCGGCGTGATCCCCGCGAGCCGGGGCGGCAAGATCAAGACGGTGCTGCAGATCGTCGCCATCGGCCTGTACATCCTGCCGGTTCCTATCGATGCGGTGCGGGTGGTCGTGATGACCATCACCGTCGTCGTCACGCTCGTCACCGGAGGCGATTACGTGGTCCGGGCGTTCCAGCTCCGGCGGCGGGTGCCGCTCGGCGACCGGGGGCCCGGCGACCAGGACCCGGGGCGGGACGACCCGACGGACGGGATCGCGGCGAGTTCGGCCGGCGACCCTGGGGCCGGTCAGTGACGTCGGGCGGTGCTGGCGGCCGGACGGCGCCTCGCCCGGGGGCAGAGCCTGCTGACGCGCTTGCGGTGCAGGTCGTGGGCTTGCTCAAGGCGAAGAACCTGACCGTGGGAACCGCCGAATCGCTCACCGGCGGGCTCGTCGCCGCGACGCTGACGTCGGTTCCCGGCGCCTCGGCCGTGTTCGAGGGCGGCATTGTCGCGTACTCGGCCGAGCTCAAGGCGGCGTTGCTCGACGTACCCGTGGCGCTGCTCGATCGCGTGGGGACGGTCCACCCCGACGTGGCGCTGGCGATGGCGCGCGGGGCCCGGCAGCGGCTCGGAGTGGGCCTGGCGGTGGCTGTCACCGGCGTCGCCGGACCCGATCCGGTGGGCGATTTGCCGCCCGGCACCGTCCACGTCGCCGTCAGTTCGGCTGGCGGTGACCGGCACGTTCCGCTGCGCCTGGATGGCGATCGGGCCGTGATTCGCGGGCGCACAGTATCGCACGCTCTGGGCCTGCTTTTGACAGCGATCTTGGAAGACAATCCTTGATTACAGCGTTACACATTGGAACACGCCCCGAAGCCCTCTCCCGCACGGTCAGTAAGGCCAGGTACGGTGGAGGTGTAAGCGGCCAGTCTCGGGAAGGGATTGCGGCGATGGTCCTGCTTCGTCACTTGCTGGGTGACGCGTTGCGGAGGCTGCGCCTGCGGCAGGGTCGCACCCTCCGCGAGGTGTCAGCGTCGGCGCGAGTATCGCTCGGATACCTGTCCGAGGTGGAGCGTGGCCAGAAAGAGGCCTCGTCCGAGTTGCTTGCTGCCATTTGCTCTGCCCTGGGGACGCCGCTATCTCAGGTTCTGCGTGAGGTCTCCGACAACTTCGCGCTCGCCGAGCTCCAGAGCGAGCCGGTCTTTGCCGACGTGATGGAGCCGGCTATCGAGGTAGCCGGCGCCAGTCATGGTTCCGGGGAGTCCGAAGGCGACCAGGTTCCGGTCGGTTCTGTCGCCTCGACCCGGATCGGCGGCCCGGTCTCGGGCAAGCTGCGTCCGGTGCGCGGCGGCCAGGTCCAGGTGGGACAGGTCCAGGTAGGCCAGAAGGTCGGCATGGCCGCGACGCCGACGCGCGCGGCGGCTGGCTCGGCGATGCCGATCGGCACCGGGCTCGACGACCCGATGTTCGAGCAGGTGGCCAGGGTCGCCAGGCAGATCACCGACATGGTGCCGGTCTAGGCGCGACGAGCGCCCGATCGTAGCTAGTGCGAGAGCCGGGCTTCCCACGAACCGGGGAGCTCGGCTAGCAGCTGCACGCTCTTCGGCAACTGGCCGGAGACCAGGTGGGCGAGCGTGACCTCTTCCAGGATCGCCCGCTCGTTGGCGCGCAGCGCGATCCAGACCGTCTGCAGCGGCTCGGCCGCGCCGATGTAGCCGAGGTTCTCCGGACGCTCGCCCCTGACTCCGAGCAGCGGCCCGTCGATGGCCCTGATGATGTCGGCGAGCGAGATCTCGTCGGCGGTCCTGGCCAGCCAGAATCCGCCGTCAGGTCCGCGCTGGCTCCTGACCAGGCCAGCTCGGCGCAGCTGCGTCAAGATCGCCTCGAGGAACTTCGCCGGAATCTGCTGTGCCTTGGCGAGCTGGTCGGACGTGACGTGCCCGTCGCGCGACGCCGCAAGCTCGATCGCAGCACGCAAGGCATAGTCGGCCCGGGCTGACAGTCGCATAATCAGCATTATGCCGTGTCAGCCCTACCCCTCGGGTAAGTGACGTCGGCTAACTGCCCCTTTTCGCCTTGCCTGGCGTGCCTTGGAGTGATGCGGCACGGCACGGACCGCAATGCGACGGATTCCCTTAAGCGCTCTGGGAGGTCTGCGGCCGGGTGCTCGGCAGGTCGAAGGCCCCGATGAGCGCGTCGCTCGCGAAGCGGGTCAGGCCGCTCACCGACTCGTCGTCGAGCGTCAGGACGAACAGCCCGTTCAGGCGGGCCACTGACGTGACCGGATCGGTGAGGTAGTAGCCGAACGCGGGCTGCCCGTTCGCCCGGACGGGCAGCAGCTCGACGGCCTGGGTACCCCACCAGCGAAGGCTCCCGAAGAACTCGGCGATCGCGGCCCGGCCCTCGTAACTGACCGGCTGCGGTGGCATGGTCAGGCTGGCCTCGTCGGCGAGCAGGGCCACGAGCCGCTCGATGTCGGCGCTGACGAAGGCGTCGACGAAGGCGCCGACGGTCTGGCGTTCCCGGGCTGACCTCGGCGCCGGAGCGCGGTCGCGGTCGGCCGGCAGCAGGCCCCCCATGGTCGCCCGGGCCCGCTGCAACGCGCTGTTGACCGAGATGTCGCTGCTGTCCAGCAACTCGGCCGCCTCAGCGGACCGGTAGCCGAGCACGTCACGCAGCACGAGCACGGCCCGCTGCCGGGGTGGCAGCTGCGCAAGGCCGGTGACGAACGCCAGGGCGAGTGCTTCCTTGGCCTCGTACCGCGCCTCGGGTCCCGGAGCGGCGTCGGCCAGGTCGTCGATCAGCGCGTCCGGGTAAGGCTCGAGCCAGAGCGGCTCCGGCCGCCGTGAGGGCGCGGGAGCACCCAGATGCGGCGCGGGCACCCTAGCCGCCGGCCGGCGTCCGGCGGCGCGCAGCGCGTTCAGGCAGCGGTTCGTCGCGATCTTGTACAGCCAGGTGCGCACCGAGGATCGCTCTTCGAATCCGCTCAGCCCGCGCCAGGCCGCGAGCAGCGTCTCCTGGACGATGTCCTCGGCGTCGTGGGCCGAGCCGAGCAGCCGATAGCAGTGGGCCTGCAACTCGCGCCGGTAAGGCTCGGTGAGCTCGCCGAACGCGTCGGCGTCGCCTGCTCGCGCCCGGGCCATCGTCGCGGTCGTCATCGGCAGTCCTCCTAGCGCTCGTGGCAAAAGCCTGCCCTGAAAGTAGGACACCACGGCTGGCCGAAACTCGTCGGTGAATCCCGGATCAGTCCGGTGTCTGTACTCCCGGAAGCACTCATCCGGCGACGAGGCAAAGCGAGGCACGTTATGCGACAGGTCATAGTGCGGTACACGGTCAAGCCGGGCCGGGCAGCGGAGAACGAGGAACTGGTGCGAGCCGTCTACGCCGAGCTGGCGGACGCCAAGCCGGAAGGTTTTCGGTACGCGACGTTCCGGCTCGAGGACGGGCTCACCTTCGTCCACATTTCGTCCTTCGAAGCCGAGGGCGACAACCCGCTGACGTCGATCAAGGCCTTCGGCAAGTTCCAGGAAGGGATCGCCGAGCGGTGCGACGTCCCGCCCAAGCTGACGGAGCTGACTGAGGTGGGCAGCTACCGCTTCTTCGGCTAGCCGCGCAGCCGCAGGCCCTTGGGGGTGGGCCGGAACCCTGCCTGCTCCAGGGCCTGCGCGAGCGGCGACTCGTAGACACCGCCGCCGTCGGCGCGCTCGACCGTCAGCCGGCCGAGCGCGCCGGCCTTGACGGCTCCCGCCAGGGCGGCGGTGGCCGGCCCCAGCATGGCCGGAGCTGAGGTCCAGGACAGCAGCGTCTTACCGCCCCGCTCGACATACAGCACTAGCTGGCCAGCGACGAGGACGACGAGCGCGCCCGCCTTCCGGCCCGGACGATGGCCACCCGGGGTCTCGTCGGGTCGAGGCGGCCACGGCAGGGCCGCGCCGTAGGCGTTGGCCGGGTCGGCGGCAGCCAGCACGAGCACCTGAGCCCCGGCACTCCCGGCGGGCTCCGCCAACGCTGCTGTCACCGAGTCGGCCATGGACCGCATCCGGTCCACAGCGCCCGGCAGCGCGAACTGGGCGGCCCCCAGCCCCTCGACGAAGTAGCCTCGGCGGCACTGGCCGGTCTCTTCCATGGCCCGCAGCACCGGGTACAGGGCGCTGAAGCCGCCGGTGAGCCGCTCGGCGGCGGCAGCGCCCCGGATGACGATGCCGTGGCGATCCAGCATGGACAGCGCCCTGGCGTGCATCCGCCTGGTGGGATCGGTGGCGATCGGCGGCAGCAGCGACCACCGGCCGCTGACGATCGGCGGCCCGGCGTTCGAGGGCAGGGCACCCCGGCCGAAGCTGGGCCGCCGGGACGGTGAGCCCGGCAGGCTCGGCAGACCCAGCCCGCGGCTCGCCTGCCCGGGTCGCCCGGCCGGCTCGGCCGCCGCGCCCGGCGGCTGCTTGAGCGCGATGCCCGACCGGCCCGATCCGAGCATGGTCCGCAGCGGGGCGAGCGTGTCGTTCGTCACCAGCCCGGCCCAGACCAGATCCCACAACGCCGCCGCGACCGCCTGGTCGCTGACCCGGTTCAGCAGCCGCGTCCGCTCGACGGCCGAACGTGCTGGTCCGGCGGTGTCGGCGGCCGGCAGGGCCGGCAGGGCCGGCGGGCCGGCGGGCTGGCGGGCCGGCCTCGATCACCCGGGCCACGACCCGGTCGGCCAGCCCGCGGAAGAACAGCGCGCCACCGCCCCCGAGCACGCCGAGCACCGCCTCGTGCACCGGCGTCATCGTGATCTCACCCGGTGGCGGCAGCACCAGCGCGGCGGACTCGGCCGGTGCGAGCACCAGCCACCCGTCGCCGCCCGGCAGTGCCCCCGCGCCGGCCCAGACCACGTCGCCGGCGGCGGTCAGCTCGTCCAGCATGGCCGGGGCGTAGCCGCTGACCCTGGCCGGCAAGATCAGCGACTCGACGGCGGTAGCAGGCATGGCGGTGCCGGCGAGCTGCTCGATCACCCCGTATACGGCGTCCGGCCCGGCCATCCTCGGCCGGCGCCGGCCGTCAGGACTCGCGTCGCCGGTGCGTCGGCCAGGGTCGTTCAAGGCCCCCTGCCACGCCGGGAGGAACGCCGCGAACACCGCGTGCGCCACCGGCTCGGCCTCCTGCCGGAGCTTGGCCAGGCAGCGCCGCTTGAGCAGCCGCAGCACCCCGGCGTCGCACCACTGCGGGCCGGGCAGGCTCGGCAGGAACTCGCCCTCCACGATCCGGCCGTCGGCGGCCAGCCGGTGCAGTGTCCCGATCACCACCGCGACCCCGAGCCCGTACCGGGCAGCCGCCTGCGCCGCGGTGAACGGGCCGTGCACCCGCCCGTACCGGGCGACCAGATCGCCGAGCGGGTCAGCCAGCAGCTCGGTGAACGCCACCGGAATCCCGGTCGGCAGCGCCACCCCGAGCGCGTCCCGCAGCCGCCCGGCGTCCTCGATCGCCGCCCACCGGGCCTGCCCGGCCACCCGGACCTCGATCACCCGTCGCTGCGCGACAAGCTCAGCCAGCCAGCCAGGTCCGTCCCCGGCACTGGGCTGGCAGACACCGACGGAACAGCGAGCCGCGACCTCGTCCGCCGACAGCGGCCCGATGGCCATGATCAGATCGGCCAGCCCCTCGACCGACGAGCAGCGCCGGTCCTCCGACAGGCGCTGCAGGTCACGCTCGGTGTCCGCGACGACCTCGGGGTCGAGCAGCTCGCGCAGGTCGGTCTGGCCGAGCAGTTCCGCGAGCAGCGCCGAGTCCAGCGCGAGTGCCTGCGCCCGGCGCTCGGCCAGCGGCGCATCGCCCTCATACATGAAAGCGCCGATATACCGGAACATCAGCGCCCGCCCGAACGGCGACGCGGTCGGTGTCTCGATCTCGACCAGCCGGATCTTGCGCCCGGCCAGGTCCCGCATCAGCCCGACGAGGGCCGGCACGTCGAACACGTCCTGCAGGCACTCCCGCATCGTTTCCAGCACGATCGGGAAGCTGCCGTACTCGCTGGCCACGGCCAGGAGCTGAGCGGCCCGCTGCCGCTGCTGCCACAGCGGCGACCGGCGGCCCGGCTGGCGGCGCGGCAGCAGCAGCGCCCGCGCCGCGCACTCCCTGAACCGCGAGGCGAACAGCGCCGAGGACCCCAGCTCGGCGGTCACCAGCTGCTCGACCTCTTCGGGGTCGAGCAGCGCGAATCCCGAGGGCGGCGGGTCGTCGGCGTCAGGCACCCGGACCACGATGCCGTCGTCGGTATACATCGCCTGCACGTCCATGCCGCCGTACCGCTCGCGCAGCGCAGCCCCGATCGCCAGCGCCCACGGCGCGTGCACCCGCGACCCGTACGGGCTGTGCAGGACGATCCGCCAGTCGCCAAGCTCGTCTCTGAACCGCTCGAGCACCAGCGTCCGGTCGTCGGGCAGGTACCCGGTCGCGTCCCGCTGACTAGTCAGATAGCTCAGCAGGTTGGAGATCGCGAGCGGGTCGAGCCCGTCGCTTCGCAGCCGCTCCGCCGCCTGACCGGGCTCGGCGGCCCCCAGCTCGCGGCAGTACGCGCCGATCGCCTCGCCAAGCTCGGCCGGCCGCCCGGGACTGTCGCCGCGCCAGAACGGCAGCTTCCCCGGCTGCCCCGGCGCCGGCGAGACGATCACCTGGTCGGCCGTGATGTCCTCGATCCGCCACGAGCTGGCTCCGAGCACGAAGACATCGCCGACCCGCGACTCGTAGACCATCTCCTCGTCGAGCTCGCCAACCCGACGGGAATGCCGCGCGGACGTCTCCTGCCCGCCAGCCAGAAATACGGTGAACAGGCCTCGGTCCGGGATCGTGCCGCCGTTCGTGACGGCTACCCGCTGACTCCCCGGTCGTCCGCGCAGCGTGCCGGTGATGCGGTCCCAGATCAGTCGCGGCCGCAGCCCGGCGAATTCCTCGCTCGGGTAACGCCCCGCCAGCATGTCGAGCACCGCTTCGAGCACAAGCCTGGTCAGGCCGCTGAACGGGGCTGCTCGCCTGACCATCGCGAGCAGATCGTCCACCTGCCAGTCGTCCATCGCGGTCATCGCCACGATCTGCTGGGCCAGCACGTCGAGCGGATTGCGCGGCATCCGCAGCTCTTCGATCTGGCCAGCCCGCATCCGGCGAGCCACCACGGCGGCCTGCACCAGGTCGCCCTGGTACTTGGGGAAGATCACCCCGCGCGAGACGTCACCGACGTTGTGCCCGGCCCGGCCGGTGCGCTGCAGCCCGCTCGCGACCGACGGCGGCGACTCGACCTGGATCACCAGGTCCACGGCGCCCATGTCGATGCCAAGCTCCAGGCTGGAGGTCGCGACGACGGCGGGCAGCTGGCCGGCTTTGAGTGCTTCCTCGATCTGCGTCCGCTCGATCCGCGACACCGACCCGTGGTGGGCGCGGGCGACGACAGGTGCGCCTTCCTCGCCTCGCTCCGCCGCCCGCTCGGCGGCGAGTTCGTTGAGCCTGGCGCACAACCGCTCGGCGAGCCGCCTGGAGTTGGCGAACACGATCGTCGAGCGATGCCGCCCGATCGCGTCGAGCACCTGCGCCTCGACGTGCGGCCAGATCGAGTTCTGCCGGGGATCGCCGCCGCCCTGGCCCTGGCTGCCGGGCGGCCCGCTCAGCGCCCGACCGGCGCCTGGGTTGCCGACGCCCGCCTGCGCGGCGAACTCGGCCGGGCCGACCAGGTGCCGGTCCCGGGCGCCGCCGCTGTCTCCAGGTCCGACATGTCCTCGACCGGTACGACGATGCGCAGGTCGAGCCGCTTGCTCGTCGGCGGCGCGACGACGGTGACCGACTGAGTGCCGCCGAGGTAGGAGGCAACCTCTTCGGGCGGCCGCACGGTCGCCGACAGCCCGATCCGCTGTGCTGGCGGGACCTGTGCCTGCTGGCTGCTACGCAGGGCGTCGAGGCGCTCCAGCGACAGGGCGAGGTGCGCGCCGCGCTTGCCGCCTGCCAGCGCATGGACCTCGTCGATGATCACCGTCTGCACGCCGCGCAGGCTCTCCCTGGCCCGAGAGGTCAGCAGCAGGAACAGCGACTCCGGCGTCGTGATCAGGATGTCGGGCGGCTTGCTGGCGAGTTGCCGTCGCTCGTCGGCGGCCGTGTCACCGGTGCGGACGCCGACCCTGATGTCGGGCTCGGGCTGGCCGAGCCGGCGCATGGCCTGGCTGACCCCCGCGAGCGGCGACCGCAGGTTGCGCTCGATGTCCACGGCAAGCGCCTTGAGCGGCGAGATGTAGAGCACCCGGCACCGCTGCGCGGCCTCCGCCGGCACCGGCTCGGTCGCCAGCTTGTCGATGGCCCACAGGAACGCCGCGAGCGTCTTGCCGGACCCGGTCGGCGCGATGACCAGCGCGTGCTCGCCCTTGCCGATCGCCTCCCAGGCCCCCGCCTGCGCCGCTGTAGGCTCGGCGAACGCAGCCAGGAACCACGACGCGGTCGGCTCGCTAAAGCCAGCCAGCGCCCCGGTCGCCGCGTGCCGTTGGCCAGACATCCCCCCATCCTGCCTCCCCCCACCGACACCCAAGACCAATCCACCCGCCCGGAACCCCCACTCGACCCCCAGCAAACTCACAACGACGGTGCTGCCGCGCGGTGGTTGTGAGTTTGCTGGGGTAGCTGCTCGAGCTGGCGGGATCTGCCGCGCGGTGGTTGTGAGTTTGCTGGGGTGGCTACTGCGGCGGGGTGGTCTGGGGCCAGGGGCGCAGTTGCTCTATCTGAGCGGCCAGGCTCAGGAGCTGGGTCTCGCTTCCGGCCGGTCCCACGAGCTGGAGTCCGATCGGCAGGCCGTCGTCATCGTGGCCGAACGGCACCGACGCGGCCGGGAGGCCCGCCAGGTTCCACGGCGGGGTGTAGATCCAGTTCGCCGACCCGAGCATGGTCCTGACCCAGCCGAGCCCGTCCCAGGCGCCGAGCGGGCGAGCCGCCGAGGTCAGCGTCGGGGTGATCAGCGCCTGGTAGTCGCCGAACCAGCGGGCGACCCGGCGGCCGTAGCGGTCGGCGGAGGCGGGCTTCGCCCGCTTGGACAAGAACTGGCCGACCTTCACCATCTGCTGGGTCCTGCGCTCCAGCGAGTCGAAGGCAAGGTCGCTCGCGTCTTGTGCTATGCCGCTGAGCCAGCGGGCGTTGAACCGCAGGCCAAGAGTCAGCGGATAGGGCGGCGCCTGCGCCAGCAGGGAATGCCCGGCATTGCGCAGGAGGGCGGCCACGTCGTCAAGCTCGGTGGTGACCCGGGGGCTTGCCTTGACGCCGATAAGAGGATGACGATCGGAAAAGGCGATCGTCACCGCGCGATCCAGCGGCTTCGGATCACGGAACACGGTCCGGCCGGCCAGCACGTCGAGCATCAGCGCGGCGTCGTCCACGGTCCTGGTGATCGGGCCGTACTCGGTGAGGCCGTACCAGTGCTCGCGGCGGCCGCCCGCCACCGGGACGACGCCGGGACCCGGCTTGAACCCGAACACGCCGCAGCACGCCGCCGGGATTCGCAGCGACCCGCCGCCGTCCGAGCCCAGCGCGAGCGCGGCCATGCCGGCGACCACGGCGGCGGCACCGCCACCGGTCGAGCCGCCGGCGGTGCGCGCGTGGTCCCACGGATTGCGGACCGGCATGAAGGCCGCCGGCTCGGTGACCGGCCAGATCGCCAGCTCGGGAAGCTGGGTCTTGCCGATCACGATGCAGCCGGCCGCGCGCAGGCGGGCGACCAGCTCGTCGTCGGCATCGGCCGGGGTCGCCGACGTCGCGGCCGATCCGTGCCTGGTCGGCTCCCCGGCGACGTCGATGTTGTCCTTGATCGCGACCGGGACGCCGGCGAGCGGCAGGTCGCGGAGCCGGGCGTGCCCGGCGAGCGCGGTGGCCTCGCGCAGCGCGGCCTCGGAGCGCACGACCTGGAAGGCGCCAAGCGCCGACTCGAGTTCGGCGATTCGGTCCAGGTGCGCCTGGACCAGCTCACGGGGGCTGACCTTGCGGTCCCTGACCAGGCTGGCCATCTCCACGGCAGTGAGCGAGCAGAGGTCGACGACCTGCGGCTCCGGCATCAGGCGGCTCCGGTGTCTGACTGGTCCTGCTCGATCAGGTCAGCGAGTTCGGCTGGCCAGATCTTGTCGCTCGTCGTCATCAGCTCGTCTCGAGTCCACCAGCGCCAGCCGGCGATGCCGTCGGAGTCGTGCATGGCGTCCACCCCGGTGATCGGCCGGGATGAGACGTCGGTCCTGGCGAGAAAGAGCCGTTCGTGCTGGAGAAACTGGCCCTGCGGGATCTCGACCATGCGGGTCTGCTGGTACACCTCGGGGCCGAGCTCGATATCGGTCCAGCCGGTTTCCTCGGCCAGCTCCCGCAGCGCTGCCTGCTCGTAGGTCTCCCCGGGATCGAGACCGCCACCTGGGGTGCACCAGTGGAAGCCGTTCGGCGGGGGATCGTCGTAGGACATCAGCAGGACTCGCCCTTGCGGGTCGAGCAGGACCACGCGCGCGGCGTACCGCTGGGGGAGCGCCATGCCTCCCATTGTGCCCGACCCGCGCAGACCAGCAGTCCCAGCCAGGGCAGCCCGAGCAACCCGCGCCATTCCTGAAGGAGCGGTTCCGCATGAAGGAGCCCTGACCGCACCCCGCGACGGGAATCCTCCTTTATGCGAAACGCCACCTACAGGAACCCGAAAGGCATCCGGGCTCTACCTAGCTGGTTACGCCGCGCGTCGGTAGCGGTCGATGATCAGGGCCGCTACCGCCGGGTGGTCACCGAGCGGCCCGGTCACGTAATCTGCGCCGGCCTCGGCGAGCCGGTCGTGGAACAGCCCGGGGGCGAGCAGGTAGCTGGCAACCGCGATCGGCCCTCCGGTGCTGGCCCGCAGGTCGGCCACCGCATCTTCGACCGTCGGTCGCCCGGCAGCGGCGAACGCCGCCGTCACCGGCACCTGCAGTTCAGCCGCGAGAAGGTCGGCCTGCGCGGCGACCTGCCGGGCCGCGTCGGGGTCAGATGATCCGGCCGCTGCGAGCACCACGGGCGTCCCGTCGGGTACCCCGGCCTGCGCCAGCCGCCTGATCATCGCGGTGACCAGCAGCTGGTCAGGGCCGAGCGGGTCAGCGACCTGACGAGCCGGATTCCGCGCGGCCGCCGCGATGTCAGTGCTCAGGTGGTAGCCCGTCGACAGCAGCAGCGGCACGATCACCGCGTCGCGGCCGACCTGCGACAGCGCTTGCGGCAGCGACGGCTCGGCGTGCTGCACGAATGCGACCCGGATGTCGAGCACTGGCGCTAGCCGGCTGACCTGGCGCGCCAGCGCCGTCACGGTCTGGGTCGCCTGCGGGTAACTGCTGCCGTGCGCGACGGCTACCAGCGTCGGCCTGCTCATGCCGCACCTCGTTCCGCGCTGACGCGCACCGCTGCATGGGCGAGCGAGCTGACGACAGCCAGCTCCTCGCTCAGCCTGACAACCTCGCCGACCACGACGACCGCCGGTGACCCGATGCCCTGCCGTGCGGCGTCGGTCGCGACTTCTTCGAGGGTGGAACGCAGTATTTGCTGCTTGTCCGTCGTTCCGTCCTGGATCACCGCCACGGGAGTGCTCGCGTCCTTGCCGTGCTTGATCAGCTCGGCCGCGATCTGCTCAAGGTGCGCCATCGCCATCAGCAAGACCAGCGTGCCCGGGCCGCTGGCCAGCGCGGCCCAGTCGACCGACGCGCCGGGCCTGGACGGGTCCAGGTGGGCGGACACGACGGCGAAGTCCTGCGTTATGCCCCGGTGGGTCACCGGAATCCCGGCGTAGGCGGGCACGGCGACCGCGCTGGTGACGCCGGGGACGACCTGGACGGGAACCCCGGCCCGGACGCATGCGAGCGCTTCCTCGCCGCCCCGGCCGAAGACGAACGGGTCGCCGCCCTTCAGCCGCACCACTCGCTGACCGGCGAGCGCCCGCTCGACGATCAGCTCGTTGATCTGATCCTGCGTCAGCTGGTGCGCGCCCGGCGCCTTGCCGGCCTCGATGATCTCCACGTCGGGGTCCAGCTCGGCCAGCACGTCGCGCGGCCCGAGCCGGTCGGCCACCACGACGTCGGCCTCGCCGAGCAGCCGCCGCCCGAGCACGGTCATCAGCCCGGGGTCGCCTGGACCGCCGCCGACGAGGGCGACGTGCCCGACCGGCGGGCGGGTTCGCGGCAGGTGCGGGTAAGGCCCGGAGTCCGGCACGCAGGTTAGCTCGCGGCGCCGTCGCCGTGGCCGCACGGGCAGCTCGCCCAGCGCCAGGGCCTGCGCGATCGCCGACCTCAGTCGCTGCGACCGACGCGGGTCACCGCCCGAGGTCACAGCGACGGTGACCGCGCCGTGCCTGGTCACCGCTGGCATCCTGGCGCTCGACGCCTGCCCGGCGTCGGCGCGCACGCACCAGATCCGCCGCTGCTCCGCAGCCGTCGCGACGGCCTCGTTGACCTGGGTGTCGTCGGTCGCGGCGTGCACGAGCCAGGCGCCGTCGAGGTCGCCGTCGCGGTAGGGGCGCCGCTTGATGGTGACACCGTCGATGGCGATGCCGAGCGCGGCGATCTCGGGCAGTACCTCCGGGGCGATCACGGTGACCAGGGCTTCGGCGTCGAGCAGGGAGCGGACGCGGCGCGCGGCGACGCGTCCGCCACCCACGACCACGGTTCGCTTTCCGGTCAGCCCCAGCTCGATCGGGTACCCGGTCACGGCCTGACCCCGGTGAACTTCAGCGTGAACCCGCGCGCACACGACCCGCAGCTCCACTCACCCGCGTCCGGCCCGGCCGGCTCCAGCGCCTCGTCCCCGCAGTAAGGGCAGAAGAACGGCACCTGCCGTTCTGACGGCTCGCTCATGACAGCAGGCCCTCGTCCGCACGACGGACCCAGGTCGCGAACTGCTCGCCGCTCGCGCGGTCGGCCTGATAGTGGCGCAGGAGGCGTTCGACGTAGTCGGGGAGCGCGTCGGCGGTGACCTTGAGCCCGCGCAGCTTGCGGCCGAAGGACGGGTCGGTGCCGAGCGAGCCGCCCAGGTGGATCTGGAATCCCTCCTCGCCGTCGACGATGGAGCCCTTGAGCCCGATGTCCGCTAGCTGGAAGCGGGCGCAGGCGTTGGGGCAGCCATTGACGTTGATCGAGATCGGGGTGTCGAACTCGGGCAGCCGCCGGTCGAGTTCGGCGTACAGGTCACGGGCCCGCTGCTTGGTCTCGACGATCGCGAGCTTGCAGAATTCGAGTCCGGTGCAGGCCATCGTGCCGCGACGGAATGGCGAGGGGCTGGCCTGGAGGTCGATCGCTTCCAGGCTGGCGACCAGCTCGGCGACGTTGCGTTCCGGAACATCCAAGAAAAGCAGTTTCTGCTCGGTTGTTGTCCGCAGCCGGCCTGAGCCGTACTCCTGCGCCAGATCCGCCGCGTGCCACAGCTGGCTTCCCGAGACGCGGCCGACGTGCGGGGCGACGCCCACGTAATAGAGGCCGTCGCGCTGGCGGTGGACGCCGATGTGGTCGCGGGCCCTAGTCGGCGGCGGCGGCTCGGGGCCGTCGGGCAGCGAGAAGCCGAGGTACTCGGTCTCCAGCACCTCGCGGAACTTCTCCGGCTCCCCAGTCGTTGACGAGGAACTTCAGGCGGGCGCGGGCTGCGCAGCCGGCGGTAGCCGTAGTCGCGGAACAGGCCGAGTCACGCCCGCCCAGACCTCGGGGACCTGCTCGGCGGTGACGAACGTGCCCAGGCGCTTGGCCAGCATCGGGTTGGTCGACAGGCCGCCGCCCACCCACAGGTCGAAGCCCTTGCGGCCGTCGTGGCTCGACGCCGACGAAGGAGATGTCGTTGATCTCGTGCGACGTGCAGTGCGAGGCGCAGCCGGAGATCGCCGTCTTGTACTTGCGCGGCAGGTTGCCGAACTCGCGGGTTGGGTGGCCGCGACCTCCTCGGTCGCGCGGAGCACCTCGCTGGCGTCGAGGATCTCGGCGTCGTCGATGCCCGCGACCGGGCAGCCCAGGATGTTGCGCGGCACGTCACCGCAGGCCTGGATCGAGGACAGGCCGACCTCGGCGAGGCGCTCCCAGATCATCGGGACGTCCTCGATCCTGATCCAGTGGAACTGGACGTTCTGCCGGTCGGTGATGTCGGCGACGTCGCGGCCGTACTCCTTGGAGATGCCGCCGATCGCGCGCAGCTGGTCGGAGCTGAGCTGGCCGCCCGGGATGCGGACCCGCATCATGAAGTAGCTGTCCTCGATCTCCTCGTCTTCGAGCGATCCCGGTCTTGCCGCCAGCGATGCCGGGCCGGCGCTGGGTGTACAGACCCCACCAGCGGAACCGGCCGCGCAGGTCGGTCGGGTCGATCGACTCGAAGCCGGAGTCGGCGTACTGGTTGATGATCCGGTCGCGGACGTTGAGCCCGGCGTCGTCCTTCTTGAATCGCTCGGCGGCGTTCAGCGGCTCGAAGTGGTTCAGTGCCCACTGGCCCTGGCCGCGCTGCTGTTTGGCTGACGGCTGCTTGGCTGACGGGGACTTGGCTGGCATGGGGAGTCCTTCTGCTTGAGGTCCGGGCGCGCGTGCGGTGCCGCCAGCGGGGCAGGCGCGGCACTCGGCCGATGCGGGCGGCTGGTGGCGCTTAGGGAGCGGTGAGCCTCAGAAGGAACGACAGATTGCGCTCGACGTCCGGAGCAGGTCGACGTGACGACGGCAGGTCAGCATGAGCCCAGGGGCGACCGGGCTAGTCACTGCAGGCCTCCGGTAGTTGAATACTCAAAGCTCCTTACGACAGTAACATCCGCCTCCGACAAGAGTCGACGCCGAAAATAGCCCCTGACCAGGCAATAAATCCGATCGGTTAACTTGGATTAGATGCGCGCGGTGCCCGTGTGACGGCCGGGGTGAACTCGGGCGGCCGAACCGCGACCGCCGCCCGCAAATGCGGCCGTTTCACTCGCGCGCTGCTGGTTAGCTGGGAAGGAGCAGGTCAGGCTTAGACAGCTGAACGAGAAGGTGTGTCGTCGTGTCGTTATTGCGCCGGGTGCTCGTGGGCACATGTGGCAGTCCTGGAAGCCTTCGCGCGCTCCGCTACGCGCGCGAACTCGCGGCGAGCAGCGCCGCCACGCTGGTCCCGGTTCATGCGTGGATGCCGCCTGGCGGCGACATGGCTGACCGGCGTGCTCCCAATCCGCTCCTGCGCAAGATCTGGCAGGAAAACGCGCGGCAGCGCCTGGAAGACTCGATCGAGGCCGCCTTCGGCGGGCCTCCGGAAGGCGTCGAGCTGTGGCCGGTCATCGTGCGCGGCCAGGCTGGCGAGGTCCTGGTCGGCCTGGCCAGCCGCCCGACGACCTGCTCGTGGTGGGGGCTGGTCGCCGGGGCCTGGCCAGGATCGGCCACGGGCGGGTCGCGCGCTACTGCCTGGCCCACGCCACGTGCCCGGTCCTGGCGGTGCCGCCGTCGGAACTCGCGGGCCTGGCGAGGCGCTGGCGGGCGGCGCTGGCGTTCCGTCACCAGGGGCTGACCGCCGACGAGGCGCTCGACGCCGCCGACCGCAACAACTAGCCTGCGGGCCGAGCTGGCAGACCTGCGGGTAACCTATCCGCCGTGCGGGTCACAGAGTTCTGGCGGCGGATGGACGAGCAGTTCGGCGCCGTGTATTCGCAGAGCGTCGCCAAGGACTACGTGCTGTCCGGAATCGGCGACCGCACCGTGGCGCAGGCTCTCACCGACGGCGAGGACGTCAGGGTGATCTGGCGCGCGGTCTGCGCGGCGTTCCCGGTACCCGAGCGCCTCCGCTGAGCGATGTGGGTGGGCTTACCAAGGTTTGGCGAGCCGGCGAGTCTCCCTCATGATCGAACAATTGTTCGTTAGGCTGGGCTCAGCCGGGTCGCGCAGTTGCCGGGGCCGGATTGTCAGTGGCGGCGCGTAGCGTCGCACCGACAACGAAAGTTCGCGCGGCTTCAGCGAGCGGCTTAGCGAAGCCCCTCCGATCCCACTAGGGGAGTTCACATGGCACCGAACGACAAGATGGGTCTCTCCAGGGCCGGGGACAGGGAGAAGGCCCTGGAGACCGCGCTTGCGCAGATCGAGCGGCAGTTCGGTCGCGGCGCTGTCATGCGGCTTGGCGATGATTCTCGCGCACCGGTCGAGGTGATCTCGACCGGGTCGATCTCGCTGGACGGTGCGCTGGGCATCGGCGGCCTGCCCCGCGGCCGGATCGTGGAAATCTACGGACCTGAGAGCAGCGGCAAGACGTCGCTGGCGCTGCACGCGGTGGCGAACGCGCAGAAGAGTGGCGGTATCGCCGCCTTCATCGACGCCGAGCACGCGCTCGACCCCGACTACGCCAGGAAGCTCGGCGTGGACACCGACGCGCTGCTCGTCTCCCAGCCGGACACCGGTGAGCAGGCGCTCGAGATCGCCGACATGCTGATCCGCTCCGGCGCCATCGACGTAGTCGTGATCGACTCGGTCGCCGCCCTGGTGCCGCGAGCCGAGATCGAGGGCGAGATGGGCGACAGCCACGTCGGCCTCCAGGCCCGCCTGATGTCCCAGGCCCTGCGCAAGATCGCCGGTGCCCTGAACCAGACCAAGACGACAGCGATCTTCATCAACCAGCTCCGCGAGAAGATCGGCGTCATGTTCGGGTGCATGACCTACAGCACGAGGGTCACGCTGGCCGACGGCACGCAGGAGAAGATCGGCAAGATCGTCAGCCAGAAGCTCGACGTCGAGGTGCTGTCCTACGACTCGGACTCGGGCGAGATCGTCCCGCGCCGGATCGTGAACTGGTTCAACAACGGGCGCGCCGAGCAGTTCCTGCAGTTCACCGTGGCCAAGTCAGGCGGGAACGGGCGCGCGCAATTCGCGGCGACCGAGAACCACCTCCTCCAGACCCCAGGCGGCTACCGGCCGGCGGGAGAGCTGCTGTCCGGTGACCGGGTGATCACGGCAGAGCCGAAGCTGCTGAGCGCTCAGCAGATCCAGGTGATTCTCGGCTCGCTCATGGGCGACGGGAGCCTGTCCCCGAACCGGCGTGGTCGTTCGGGCACCAGGTTCCGCATGGGTCACGGTGCTAAGCAGACGGCGTACCTGGACTGGAAGGTCTCGCTGCTGGGCAACATCGGCTGCAGCAGGACGACGAACGCCAAGGGCGCCGTCTTCGCCGATTTCCGGCCGCTGCCCGAATTGGCCGAGCTTTACGACGCCGTCTACTTTGGCGACGGCAAGAAGCACCTGAGCTGGGAGTACCTCAAGGCGCTGACGCCACTCGCGCTGGCCGTCTGGTATGCAGACGACGGCAGCTTCACTGTCCGCTCCAAGGGCGCCCAGCTTCGGACGGCCGGGGGATCGGGCCGAATCGAGATCTGCGTTGAGGCGATGAGCCCGGGAAGCCGCGACCGGGTCGTGGACTACCTGCGGGACACGCACGGGCTCGACGTCAAGCTCACCGTGCGCGGCGCTCGCCAGATCTCGGTGCTGCAGTTCACCACGGACGCCTCGGCCAAGTTCCAGAAGCTGGTCGCGCCGTATGTGCACCAGTCGATGGAGTACAAGCTGCTGCCCGGCATGCGCGGCAAGTTCGCGGTCGAGCCGGAGTTTGCGGCACCCGAGCTGCGTCCTCAGCCTGCTCGCATCCTCGACATTCACGTCAAGCCGCCGACGCGGTCCATGGCGAAGTTCGACATCGAGGTCGAGGGCGGCCACAACTACTTTGTCGACGGCGTCATGGTGCACAACAGCCCTGAGACGACCAGTGGCGGTAAGGCGCTGAAGTTCTACGCCTCAGTGCGGCTGGACATCCGGCGGATCGAGACGCTCAAGGACGGCAACGAGCCGGTGGGTAACCGGACCCGTGTCAAGGTCGTCAAGAACAAGATGGCCCCGCCCTTCAAGGTCGCCGAGTTCGACATCTTGTACGGCATCGGGATCAGCCGGGAGGGCAGCCTGATCGACCTCGGCGTGGAGCAGGCGATCGTCCGCAAGTCGGGCGCCTGGTACACCTACGACGGCGACCAGCTTGGCCAGGGCAAGGAGAACGCCAGGAACTTCCTGCGCGAGAACCCCGACGTCGCCAACGAGATCGAGAAGAAGATCAAGGAGAAGCTCGGGATCGGACCCCGCCTGGACGCCGACGTGACGCCAGCGAAGGGATCGGCGCCTGCGGCGGCTCCGGCCAAGCGGGGCGGCCTAGAGGTGGTGCCGGGACCGGGTAGTGCCAGGTAGGGCGGCTCGCGCCGGCGCTAGCCCGGAGTCCGATGTCGAACCGCAGCTGGACGCTGATCCGGAGGCCGTCGCCCGGCTGATCTGCCTGCGGCTGCTGACGGCTGCGCCGCGCACGAGGGCTGAGCTGGCCGATGCGCTCAAGCATCGCGGCGTGCCTGCCGACGCCGCCGACTCGGTGCTGAGCCGGTTCACCGAGGTGGGCCTGATCGACGACTCGATGTTCGCCGCCATGTGGGTCGAGTCACGCCACCGAGGTCGCGGACTCGGTCGCCGCGCGCTGGTCGCCGAACTGGACCGGCGCGGGGTTGCCAAGGACGACATCACGGCAGCGGTCGATCAGCTCACGCCCGACGTGGAGCGCGAAACGGCCCTGGCGCTGGTCGAGCGGCGGCTGGGCAGCATCGCCGGTCAGCCACGCCAGGTCCAGGTCAGAAAGCTCGCCGGCCTGCTGGCCCGCAAGGGCTACTCGCCGGGCCTGTCCTACAGCGTCGTCCGCGAAGCCCTGCACCGGGCGGGAGAGGACGCAGGCGACCTCGCCGACGAGGACGATTTCGCCGTCGAGGACCCGGACTAGCCGGCGTTCCCAATCGGCCCTATCCGACGGCCGAGCGCCGATCTTTTGCGACTTTCGCGCGGTGTCGCGGGCAGCCCACCCAGTAGCAGTCACCTTGACCGGCATGTCATTGCCGGCTTAGCCTCACGAGACAGTGAGGTTTACTCCGCACCAGCGGAGGATTGATGAGCGCCAGATTGCAGGTGACCGAGCGGACGGGCTTTGCCCGACCGTCTCGTCGGTATTGCGTGACCTGGCCGCAGCGGTGCGGCCAGTAAGAAACCTCGGGCGAGCGACAGGAAAGGACGGCGACCTTCTTTCAGCTGACGCGGCAGGCCGAAAGCCGGTCGGCCGGGTAGCCGCTGGGCGGGAAAACCCGATCCCGGACGGCGACGGCTTGCTGACCTGGTTCAGGTGTAACGATTCAACTCGGCCTGGACAGCTCGAAGCTACTCCCGCGTCTAGCGGCACGGAAGGCGGAAGCCCTCGGCGCGCGCGGTAACCCTCGCTGCGGGTGACTCGTTGTACCCCAATTGGGGCTGCAGGGAGTCATATGAAGCGAGAAGGAGGCGCGCCGTGGGAGAAAGTCTCGCAGTGATCCTGGCGATCAGCGTTGCTGTCCTCGCGCTGCTGGCCGCCGCCGCAATCGTCATCTACATGTTCCGCTCGGCCGACCGCTGGCCGGCGCGAGGGCGAAAGTCGCAGGACAGCGCCGCAGGCGACGCTGAGCGCGACGCGGCCGCCGAGCGCGAAGCGCGGATGAACGCGGCGCAAGCCGAGGCGGACGCGATCGTGGCCAAGGCCGAGCAAGTCGCCGGGCACGCCGCCGACCGGGCGGCCCAGGCGCGGCAGAAGCTGGACGAGGAAGTCAGGACCGCCACCGCCGAGGCGAGGCGGCTGCGCAGCGACCTCGAACGCCGGGAGACGCGGATCGGCGAGCGCGAGCATCGGCTCGACGGCGAGGTTCGCCGGCTGGACCAGCTGGGTCAGGAACTCGAGCAGGGGCGCAAGGACCTCGAAGCCAGGCAGACCGAACTCGACCAGGTCGACGCCAGGCAGCGCGCAGCGCTCGAACGGGTCGCCGGGCTCACCGCCGACGAAGCCAAGTCCGAGCTCGTCACGGCCATCGAGAACCGGGCCAAGCGCGAGGCCGCCGTCGTCGTCAGGAACATCGAGAACGACGCCAAGCGCGAAGGCCAGCAGCGGGCCAGGAGGATCGTCACGCTGGCGATCCAGCGGGTTGCGAGCGAGCAGACCAGCGAGTCCGTGGTCTCGGTACTGCATTTGCCGAGCGACGATATGAAAGGGCGGATCATCGGCAGGGAGGGCCGAAATATCCGCGCGTTCGAGACGGTGACCGGCGTCAATCTGATCATTGACGACACGCCGGAAGCGGTGCTGCTTTCCTGTTTCGATCCGGTGCGCCGCGAAATCGGCCGCCTGACTTTGGAGCGCCTGGTCAACGACGGCCGCATTCATCCGCAGCGCATCGAGGAAGCCTTCGAGCAGAGCCGTCGTGCGATCTCCGATCTGTGCGTGCGCGCCGGTGAAGAAGCGCTCATCGACGTCGGAATCACCGATCTGCACCCCAGCTCACCCAGCTGCTCGGGCAGCTGCGTTACCGCACCTCGTACGGCCAGAACGTGCTCAAGCACCTGGTCGAGTCGGCCCACATCGCCGGGATGATGGCCAGTGAGCTTGGCCTGGATCCGGTGCTGCTCAAGCGCGGCACCCTGCTGCACGACATCGGCAAGGCGCTCACCCACGAGGTGCAGGGCAGCCACGCGCTGATCGGAGCCGAGATCGCCCGCCGGTACGGCGAGTCCGAGGACGTCGTGCACGCGATCGAGGCGCACCACAACGAAGTCGAGGTCAGGACCGTCGAAGCTGTCCTGACTCAGGCGGCCGACGCGATCAGCGGCGGCAGGCCGGGGCCCGCCGCGAGTCGCTGGAAGCTTACGTCAAAAGGCTTGAGCGGCTTGAACAAATCGCCCAGGCCCAGCCCGGAGTTGACAAGGTGTACGCCATGCAGGCCGGCCGTGAGGTCCGCGTCATGGTCAAGCCCGGTGCCGTCGACGACCTCGCCGCCCAGGTCATCGCGCGCGACATCGCGCGCCAGGTCCAGGACGAGCTGACCTACCCAGGCCAGATCCGGGTCACGGTAATCCGGGAATCCCGCGCCACCGAATTCGCCAGGTGAGCTAGCCGGAAAGCTTGATCGGGGGGACGCCGGGCGGGGTGAAGCCGAAGATCTGGCCGTAGAACGACAGCTCAGCCTCCAGCGACGCGATCATCGAGTCGGCCCGGCGGAACCCGTGTGATTCGCCTTCGAACGCGATGTAGGCGTGCCTGATGCCGTGCTCCGCGAGGTCGGCTGCGATGCTCTCGGACTGGTACGGCGGCACGACCGGGTCGTCGAGCCCCTGCAGCAGCAGCACCGGGCAGGTGTTGGAGTTCACGTGACCGACGGGCGCCCGCTCGGCGTAGACGGTGTCGAAGCCAGGCAGCGGGCCGATCAGCCCGTCGAGGTAGCGGGACTCGAAGTCGTGTGTGTGCTCTCCGAACTTCCGCAGGTCAGAGACGCCGTAGTAGGCGACTGCGGCGGTGAACACGGGGTCGGTGACCGCGCCGGTGGTCACGGCGGCGAGCGCGGTCCACCCGCCGGCCGAGCGGCCGCGGATGCCCAGGCGCGCCTCGTCCGCGTGGCCGGACCTGGCCAGGGACCGCGCGGCCTCTTTCGCGTCGGCGACGTCGACGATGCCCCATTCGCGGTTCAGCCGGTTGCGGTAGAGCCGGCCGTAACCGGTCGACCCGCCGTAGTTGACGTCGACGATGCCGATGCCCCGGCTGGTGAAGTACGCCTTCTCCAGGCTGAGCCTGGCTGTGACATGGCTGGTCGGGCCGCCGTGCACCCAGACGAGATACGGAGCGCGCTCCCCGTCAGGCCCGGTGACGTCCGGATTGGCCGGCGGGTAGATCAGCGCGTGCACGACCCGTCCGTACGGGCCTTCGAGCTCAGCCTCGTCCGGCACGGGCAGGAACCGCTGGTCGGGCAGCTCGCTCAGCTCGGCCCGCAGCACCTCGTAGGCGCCAGTCGCGCAGTCGACCCTGACCAGTGAGTCCGGGACCAGTGCGCCGCCGGCGACGAACGCGAGCACGTCGCCGCTCGCGGCCACGCTGCCCGCCGACACGTCGTCGAATGGCAGGTCGAGGTCGGTCAGCTCCGATGTCTCCGGGTCGAGAATCCCGATCTTCGTCCCGCCCCGGCCGTGACTGACGGCAAGGCGGCCGTCGCCGAGCCGGCCGAACGGCCGCATGCCGAGCTGCCAGAGCGCCGCGGCGAACTCCTCGTCCGCCGGATACAGCGCCTGCGGCAGCTCGCCGCGCAGGCCGAGCTGGTAGATGTTCCACCAGCCGGTCCAGTCGGTCGCGACGTACAGGCTGGAGTTGTCGCGCCACAGCGGCGCCAGGACGGACTCGCGGTTGCTGCCCTTGATCAGCCGGCCCTTGCCGGGCATGCCGTTCTCGACCGGGGCGACCCGCAGCTCGGTGCCGTCCCAGGGCATGTGCGGATGGTTCCAGCCGATCCAGGCCAGCCACTGGCCGTCGGGCGAGGGCGTCGGGTGGGCGAAGAAGTCGAAGCCGGTCACCAGCACCCGGACCGCGCCCGGGTCAGAAGCCGCCGCGCCGTCCAGCGGCACCGCCACGATGGCCCTGCTCACCTTGCCGTTCGCGTGCTGCTCGCGCACGCACCAGACCTCGGTCCGGTCAGGCGACAGCACCGGGTCGGCGTAACGCAGGTCGGTCACGCCTGCCGACGAGGGGACGGGAGTCAGCGGCATGGGCTCGGCGCTGCCCTCGGCGACGGCTCGCCCGGCCAGGTAGAGCCGCTGGTCGGCGAAGTTCGCGAAGACGATCGGCGGCTCGGTCTCGGAGATCTGCGCCGCCGCGAGGGTCGCCGCCGCGACGTCCGAGGCTACCGGCAGGTAGGACAGCCCGCCGTACTCGTGCACCCGGGTGCGGGCATTCCACGGGGCGGGCAGCAGCATGGTGGCCGCGCCCTGCGCGCCCCGGCGCATGACGGTGCACCGGCCGCCTTCCCCTGGCTGGTCCTCCTGCCACCAGACGGTCTGTCCGACGACGCTGGGATAGGCGATCCTGAGCCGGCTGCTCGCCACCTGAGCTGCGGTAATGGGGGAGGGCCAGGCGCCGTAGGGCACCTGGGGCAGCTCGGGCGCCGCCTCGACGACCTCGCTCATCCCTGATTCGCCCGCCTCCGCCTGATTGCTCATCGCTGTCCCGTTGTCCGTCATAGGGATATCGTGCCCTACCCGGCGGCCGCGGTTCGCGTCGAATGCCGCTAACCCCGGTACGCGGTGGGCGGGAAGCCCCTGGACGCCGGCCGGGCAGGTGAACAGTGCCCCGGCCGACCGACCGGGGCCGGCCGCCGTCGTGATGTAGAGCTGGTCGAGTTCCTGACCGCCGAAGGCGGCGCTCGTCACGTGCGCGGCGGGCAGCCGGACCACGGCGCTGAGCTGCCCGGAAGCGTCATAGCGCTGGATCACGCCACCGCCCCAGACGGCGGCCCAGACGCCACCCTCGGCGTCCACCGTGAGCCCGTCTGGCACCGAGGCGCCAGAGCCCAGCGGCGCGACGAAAGGACGGCGCTCGCCCATCTGACCCGTCGTGACGTCGTAATCCATGACGTCCACCCGGTAGGCGTGGGAGTCGATGTAGTACATCAGCTGGTCGTCGGGACTCCAGCCGACCCCGTTGGAGATGCCGACCCCGTCGAACAGCGTGGTCACCGTGCCGTCGACGTCGAGCCGGTAGAACGACCCGCGCCCCGGACCTTCGTCCTTGTCCATGCTGCCCGCGTAGAACCGGCCGGCCCGGTCGCACTTTCCGTCGTTCATCCGGGTGTCGGGCAGTCCCTTGGCCTGGGCGATCTCGGTCACCTCGCCGGTGTCAAGATCAAGACCGTAAAATCCATTACCAGCGGCAACGCACAGCCCTCCGCTAGCTCGTGGCACCACCGCGCCGACTGGCAGCCCGACCTCCCAGGACCTGTGTGCGCCTGCGCCGTCCATCCGATGTACTCGCTGCGCGGGGATGTCCACCCAGTACAGCGACTGGGTGGCGATGTCCCAGTGGGGGCCTTCGCCCAGCTCAGCGTAGGGAAGGGCCAGTTCGGCCGGGTCCAGGATGACAAGGTCGGCGGCAGGCTCGGTCAAGATCGTCTCCCGGGCAGGTGGGTTGCGGGAAGACGACGATTTCAGGGCGCGCACAGTGATGTCAATGGCGGCCTTACCCTAGGGAGCATGCCGCGCGCCGACGGTCTGCGTACCTTCGAGATCCGCACCTACGGGTGCCAGATGAACCTGCACGACTCCGAGCGGCTCGCCGGGACCCTGGAGCACGCCGGTTATCGCCCGGCTGCCGAGGGCGAGCAGGCGGACGTCATAGTGTTCAACACCTGCGCAGTTCGGGAGAACGCGGACAACAGGCTGTACGGAAACCTCGGTCACCTGCTGCCGGTCAAGAACGCCCATCCCGGCATGCAGATCGCGGTCGGCGGCTGCCTGGCGCAAAAGGACCGCACGGTGATCACCGACCGGGCGCCTTGGGTCGACGTCGTGTTCGGCACGCACAACCTGGGGTCGCTGCCGGCGCTGCTGGAGCGGGCGCGGGTGGCTGACCGGGCGCAGGCGGAGTTCGCCGAGACGCTCGAGCAGTTTCCCTCGGTGCTGCCGGCCCGGCGGGAGTCGCCGTACAGTGCCTGGGTCGCGATCTCGGTGGGCTGCAACAACACCTGCACGTTCTGCATCGTGCCGTCGCTGCGCGGCCGGGAGGAAGACCGCCGGCCGGGCGACGTGCTCGCCGAGGTCCAGGCCCTGGCGGACGACGGCGTCCTGGAGGTGACGCTGCTGGGGCAGAACGTCAACTCATACGGCGTCGGGTTCGGCGACCGGCTGGCGTTCGGCAAGCTGCTGCGCGCCTGCGGCTCGATCCCCGGGCTTGAGCGAGTCCGGTTCACCTCGCCGCACCCGAGAGACTTCACCGACGACGTGATCGCGGCGATGGCGGAGACGCCGAACGTGATGCCGCAGCTGCACATGCCGCTGCAGTCAGGGTCGAACGCGGTGCTGAAGGCGATGCGCCGGGCGTACCGGCACGACTCGTACCTGGCGATCATCGACCGGGTGCGGGCGGCGATCCCGGACGCCGCGATCACGACCGACATCATCGTCGGCTTCCCCGGCGAGACCGAGGCCGATTTCACCGGCACGCTCGACGTGGTGCGGCAGGCGCGGTTCGCCGGCGCGTTCACGTTCCAGTACTCGATCAGAGCGGGGACGCCGGCGGCGACCATGCCCGACCAGGTGCCGCCTTCCGTGGTGACGCAGCGGTATGAGCGGCTGGTCGCCCTGGTCGAGGAGATCACGCTGGCCGAAAACCAGGCGCAGATCGGCCGGGAGATCGAGATCCTCGTCGCCGACGGCGAAGGCCGCAAGGACGACCGCACGCGGCGGATGTCGGGCCGGGCGAAGGACAACAGGCTGGTGCACTTCACGCCGTCAGGCGACGTCGCCCCCCGGCCTGGCGACCTGGTGCGCACCGTGGTGACCAGCGCCGCCCCGCACTACCTGCTGGCCGACGGCCCTGCGCTCGCGGTGCGGCGGACCAGGGGCGGTGACGCCTGGGAGGCGCGGCAGGCAACCCCGGCCGAGACCGCCGACCCGGCACCGGTGCTGCTCGGCATGCCAGGACGGAGCGGCTCATGACCGAGGTGGTAGCCGAGCGGCACCTCGCCGCGACGCAGCCCCTGATCGCGGTGGTCGGGGCGACAGCCGCCGGGAAGTCGGAACTGTCGCTGCGGCTGGCCGCTGCCCTCGACGGCGAGGTCATCAGCGCCGACTCGATGCAGCTGTACCGGGGGATGGACATCGGCACCGGCAAGCTGGCTGCCGCCGAGCGCGAGGGCATTCCGCACCACCTGCTCGACATCTGGGAGGTCACCGAGCCGGCTGCGGTGTCGGCGTATCAGAAGCTGGCCAGGGCCGTGATCGCCGACATCGTCGCGCGCGGCAGGACCCCGATCCTGGTCGGCGGTTCCGGCCTGTACGTGCGGGCCGTGATCGACGACCTGCGGTTCCCTGGCACCGACCCTGAGGTGCGGGCGCGGCTCGAGGCCGAGCTTGACTCGGCGGGGTCTGGAGAGCTGCACGCCCGGCTGGCCGAGCGGGATCCGGCAGCGGCCGCCGCGATCCTGCCGAGCAACGGGCGGCGGATCGTGCGTGCGCTTGAGGTGATCGAGGTGTCGGGACGGCCGTTCAGCGCGACGCTGCCTGAGTACCGGTCGGTGCTGCCCACGGTGCAGCTCGGGCTTGACCTGCCGCGCGGCGAGCTTGACCTGCGGATCGCGCTGCGGGTGCGGCGAATGTGGGAAGCCGGGCTGGTCGAGGAGGTCAGGAGGCTGATCTTCGCCGGGCTGCGGGCAGGGCGGACCGCGAGCCGGGCGCTGGGGTACGCGCAGGTGCTGCGATTCATCGACGGTGAGTGGTCCGAAGGCGAGGCTGAGCAGCAGACGGTGCAGGCGACGCGAAAGTTCGCGCGGCGGCAGGAGTCGTGGTTCAGGCGCGATCCCCGGGTGGTATGGCTGCCCGCCGGCCAGCCGGTGCCGACCGAGGTGGCGCTGGCGGCGCTGGGTGCGCCGGCCGTGGCGTGCCGCTAGCCGGCGGTGGCTAGCATCGGGGCATGCGGTTCGCCAAAGGCCACGGCACCGGGAATGACTTCGTCATCCTGCCGGATCTGGACGCTCGGCTCGACCTGACGCCTGCGCTGGTCAGGCGGCTGTGCGACCGGCGGACCGGGATCGGCGGAGACGGGGTGCTCCGGGTGGCGCCCGGGGCTGCCGGCGGCTGGTTCATGGACTACCGGAACGCTGACGGAAGTATCGCCGAGATGTGCGGCAACGGGGTTCGGGTGTTCGCCGAGTACCTGAGGTCGCGGGGGCTGGCGTCCGGTTCCGAGCTGGTTCTGCAGACCCGGGCTGGCCTGCGGCCCGTCTGGCGTGAGCCCGACGGGCGTTACAGCGTGGACATGGGGCCGGCGACCGTGACCGGCAAGGGCTCGGCCGTGGTCGGCGGGCGGACGATCTCCGGGCTTGCTGTCGACGTCGGCAACCCGCATCTGGCCTGCGTGGTGAGCGACCCGGCGGCGAGCTTCGATCTGCGGGCGGCGCCGGAGGTGGACGCGGCCGAGTTCCCCGAGGGCGTGAACGTCGAGGTGATCGCGGTGACCGGGGACCGGTCGATCGAGCTGCGCGTGTACGAGCGCGGGTCGGGGGAGACACAGTCGTGCGGAACTGGTGCGGTCGCGGCGGCTGTCGCCGCCGCGACCGTGCTTGGTGAGACCGTGCTTGGTGCCTCTGCGGCCGGGGACCTGGCCGGGGAGTGGACGGTGCGGGTGCCGGGCGGGGTGCTGGCCGTCACCCCGAGTGCGACGGCCAGCATTCTCTGCGGTCCTGCGGTGATCGTCGCCGAGGGGGAGATCGATCCCGGCTGGCTCGCGGCCTGCTCGGAACTCTTAGCGGGTACTAGCTGACGAAGCTGGCGGCCTCGGCGGGGCTGACCCGCAGCGCGCCGCTGATGGTGCGGCAGCTCAGGTGCAGGTCGACCCGGTCGCTGGCGTCGGAGTCCGCCAGGCCGCTGGTCACCTTGCCGGAAACCGAGGCGAGGTCGAGGTAGACGCCCGTGTGTGGCGCCACCTTGACTCGCACGTCACCGGACACGGTGTTGATCTCAGCCTGACCCTGAGCCAGCCGCTCGACGCGCACCGACCCGCTGGCGGTGTGGATCTTCGCCGAAGCCTCGGCGCTGCCGATCTGGATCTTGCCGCTGACGCTGCTGGCGTACAGGTCGCCGCCGGCCCGGCCGAGGTCGATCGCCCCCGACGAGGTCTTGAGCGTGACCTGACCGCCGCCTTCGCCGATCTCGACCTTGCCCGAGGTAGAGGATGCCTCGGTCGCGCCGCTGATCGCGGCGGCCCTGATCTCGCCGGAAGCCGACTTGGCGTCGAGCGCGCCCAGTTCGCCTTCACAGGTGATGCTGGCCGACGCGGTGCCGATGGCGGCGCGTGAGCCGGCCGGCACCGTGATGGTGATGTCGAGCCCGGAACTATGGCGCACCCAGGCGGTCTGATTCGGCTCGGAGACTGCCAGCTTGCCGTTGGCGAACTCGACGACGACGTCGGCGGCGTACTCCTCCGCGCGGTGTCCTGACCGGGTCGGCTCCACGTCGACGGTGATCAGGTCGGTGGGCTCAGCACTGATGCCGACGCTGCCTGAGGCCAGCTGCACGCTGAGGTCGATGGGCTCGGATGCGGGGAATTCCCAGTGCGGCATTGTTGTGTCTTCCTCTCGTTAGCTGCGGGCGTAACCGGTGATGCGCTGACCGGACCTGGTCCGGTTCTGCTTGCCCGACGGGTTCTCGAGCGCCTTGACGGCGGCGTTGACGAGCCAGGCGTTGACCGACAGCCCCGATGCGGCGGCCCGGGTCTCGATCCTGGTCTTGAGCGCCTCGGACAGCCGCAGGGTGACCCGGGTCGTCCCGGCCTCGTCGGCCGTCGGCTCGGATGCGCCCGCTGGCTCGTCCGGCTCGTCGTAGATCGTGGTGGCCACGAACTCGGGCTCGCCGGCCGCGAGCCGGAGCTCGATGACCGTGGCGTCCAGGCTTTCGGTGATCTCGGCCGCCGCTGCGGACAGCGCCTCGAGCAAGGTCAGCCTGACCGGCGAGTCCAGGGACTCGGCCAGCTGATCGGCGAGCTTCGTCACCTCTGCGGGCGCGAAGCGGGTGAGCGATCCGAGCTCCCGGCGCAGACCCTCGACGTACTGTGACAACTCCATGACTTCATAATGACGTCACATGTGACGTCATGTCAACCCGAGGGTGATGTCTTTCGGTGGCTAGATGACGTCAAATGGGGTGTCACGATGCCGTCACTTCGCGCCGCAGTAGCTTCAGGGAACCGCAGCAACGAGGCTTACTGCTGTCGGGGCCGGGCAGGGGTGGCGGCGCCGTGGACGGTTTTGGAGAGGGTGTCGGGGCGCCAGACTGAGGCGCCTTCGGCGCGGTAGACGTAGTGGAAGCCGGTACGCATGAGGAAGTTGCGCAAGGGCTTGTTGTAGACCCACAGCAGGACCCAGCCGATGTGCATGTCGGCCGCGTTCACTGAGGCCTCGAAGAGCTGCCTCGGGGTGAAGTCGTGGTGACCGGTCTGGGTGCTGAGCAGGTCCTGGTAGAACGGCTCGCTGCTGATCGCCTGGGCGGTCGACGTCGGGATGCGGGAGATCAGGCCGTCGGCGAGCGGATGGTGGTCGTAGGTCGCGAGCACCTGGCTCTCCGGCGGGAAAGGCAGGCCGGTAATCCCGGTGCCGCCGCGCAGGCCGAACGGGATGTCGACCACGATCGAGCCCGAGTGGTCGGCGGCGATCGGCGCGTCGAGTCGGCCGAGGCCCGTCGGCATCGTCTGGATCGCCTTGCGCGGCGTTGCCAGGCCGAACTCGAAGACGGCGAGCACCAGGACGACGACGAGCAGGGGGCGGGCGTGGTAGCGCAGCCAGTTCACCGTGTAGCCGGCGAGCAGCGCCATGGGGACCAGGCCGAGCTCGGCGATCCTGGACGGCTCGCGGAAGCCGGCCAGGAAGGGGATCCTGATGAACCACGTATACGGCAGCACCAGGGAGACCAGGTCGCCGTCCCAGTGCTCAGCGAGCGGGGTAACCCTGCCGCCCGGCAGGATCAGGTCGGCGCCGAGCGAGAGCACGGCCGTGGCGAGGAAGAGCAGCGCCAGCAGCCGGGCGTTACGCCGCCGCCAGGCCAGGGCCAGGCCGATCACGGCCAGCAGCGGGGGCAGGAAGCCGAACGTGCGCGGGGTCGCCGAGTGCCACTTGCGGCCTAGCCCGAAGTAGTTCAGCCTCGGCGACGGCAGGAACATGTCAGGCAGCTTGATGCCCTGCACATAGGCCGTGCGATCCAGGTAGGTCGACGGACTGCCTGCGGCGTCGGCATGGACGATCGCCACGATCTGCGGTGCCGCCACCACGAGGAAGACCACGCCGGCGATGGCGACGATCGCGAACCTGGCCCAGTCGATGCGGAACTCGCGCGGACCGCCGTCCTCGGGGCGCCGCCAGGTCGGCATCAGCCACGGTGCGAGGGCCAGGGCGGCCAGGATCAGGGCCAGGATGGCCGACTCCTGGTCGGTGAGCAGGCAGCCGGCGAGCACCAGCCCGAGCACGAGCGCCTGACCCGGGCCTGGCCGTCGTCTGAGCCGGACGGCGGCCTCGAGCGTCATCGGCAGGAAGAGGACGCCCGCTACCAGGTTGAGGTGCAGCCAGGTCTGGAAGCACAGCAGCGCCGAGTACCCGAAGAAGGCGCCGGCCGCGATGGCGCCGAGCTGGGACGGCACCCACAGCCGGGCCAGCCGGTACATCACGTAGGCGAGCAGGCCGGGGAAGATCACCATCAGGACCGTGTACGAGGCGCTGGGCCCGAAGATCACCGTCACTGGCGTCATGATCAGGCCGACCAGCGGCATCAGCGCGTGCATGCCGAGCGGCGCGCCGATCGGCGCGGCGATGGCCGTCGTGTGCCACGGGTCGGACAGCGTCAGCACTGAGTGCGCCATCCACCAGAAACCCCACACGTAGCTGCCCGTGTCGCGGGTCGCGGGGAGCCTGCCAGCGAGGAAGGTCGCGTGCGGCCACGTCACGGCGACGCCGACGGCGATGTAGCCGATCAGGACGGCGAGGTGCGAGACGGCCGGACGGCGCAGCGAGACGGCCACCGGATCCGGCAGCGACTGCGGTGGCTTGAGCGCTGGCGACGACGACGACGCGGCTCGCCTCGGCAGTGCTTCAGTCAGATGCCATTGCACACGTCACAATACCTGCCAGATCGCATATCAGAAGGTATTCGTTATCAAATATTACCTGTATATAGGCTATGGAACTTTGCGGGAAGACTATTCGTTATAAGCAGCCCTAGCGGTTTCTTACGCCAGCTCCGTGGGCGATCCGCCTCGGATAGCGACGTCGAGCACCTCGGCGAGATGGGCGACCGGCACCGGTGCTCCGGCGGTGCCCGGCAGCCTGCTCAGGGCCGAGCTGATCTGCAGTGCGCAGCCAGGATTGCCAGAAACGACCAGGTCAGCGTGGGCCTCGGTGACGGCCTGGGCCTTGCGAAGGCCGAGTTCGGCGGCGGTCTGCGGCTGGACCAGGTTGTAGATGCCGGCCGAGCCGCAACAGGTTCCCGCATCGGTCAGCTCGACCAATTTTAGTTCAGGAATGTCGTTCAGCAGCTGCCTTGGCTCGCTGGTAATACGCTGCGCATGCGCTAGGTGACACGCGTCGTGGTAAGCGACCGTCATCGGAATCGGATGCCGGGGCGCGACCGGGCCGAGGTTCACCAGAAATTCACTCAGGTCGGCGATCTTGGCCGCCAGTGCCTGCGCGCGGCCGGCCAGCGCTGGGTCACCGGCGAGCAGGTCGCCGTACTCCTTGAGCGCGGAGCCGCAGCCGGCCGAGTTGACGACGATGGCGTCGACCCCGGCCCGCTCGAAGGTCTCGATCAGGCTGGCGGCGAAGCCCGTCGCCTGCGCCCGGCGGCCGTCGTGCAGCGACAGCGCGCCGCAGCAGCCCTGGTCGCGGGGGATCACCACATCGCAGCCCTCGGCGGCGAGTACCCGCGCGGTCGCGACGTTGACGTGGCCGAAGAACACCTGCTGCACGCACCCGGTCAGCAGGCCGACCACGGCACGGCGCTGACCCCGGGCCCGGACAAGCTCGGGCAGCCGGCCGCGGGGCGCGGGCTTGCCCGGGCGACCAGGCGCGACGCGCAGCGCCGCGGCGAGCTCGGGGGCCAGCCGGTCGGCGGCGCGCTGCACGAGCCGGTCGGCGTGCGTCCGCTGCGCCGCGCGCAGCGGGCCCATCAGCAGCCTCAGCCGCGCCGGGTAGGGGAACGTCGCGAAGATCGCCGCGCGGAACGCGCGTTCCCTGGCCGACCTCGGCGGCAGGGCGGAGACCGGCTCGGCGGCGTCCGTCGCCCAGGCCCTGGCGGACTCGATCAGCTTGTCGTACCGGACGCCGGACGGGCACGCGGGCACGCAGGCCATGCAGCCCAGGCACCGGTCCAGGTGCTCGGCCGCCGCCGGGGTTGCCTCCGCGCCGTCCAGCAGCTGGGTGATCAGGTGAATGCGACCGCGCGGCGAGTCCATCTCCTCGCCCCACAGCTGGTAGGTCGGGCACGCCGGCAGGCAGAACCCGCAGTGCACGCAGTCGCCGGCGATGTCGCGCAGCTCGCCGGTCGGATCCAGGTCGCTCATGGCCGCATCACAATCCCCCCGCGAATCGGCCAGGTGACATCAGCCGTTCGGGATCGAACTGCTGCTTGACCGCTCGCATCACTTTCAGAGTTGGAACGGGTCCGAACAGGTCGAGACGTTGCGCGGCAGGCGCGGGCGCGTGCAGGACGACCACGCTGGACCGTGGCGGCTGCTGAGCCGTTCCGCCGAGATCAGCGCGCAGGCGGGTGACGAAGCCAGTGACCTTGTCCGGATCGGTGTCGGCGGGCAGCGCGACGTGCAGGAGGCCGGCTGCGGCTGAGCCGCCGACGGCGGGCCGCAGCCCCGGTCTGGTGAGCGGCGGCCTGGGTCACTCGGAGGACGTCGGGCAGGGCTGCGGCCCAGAAGGCGAGCTGCAGCAGCGTGCCGCCGGTGTCTGCCAGTGCAGCCTGCCCCGGCGGCAGGGCGCCCCGCCAGGCCGGCCTGGTCTCGGCGACTCGGGCTCCGGGGATCGCTTCGGCCAGGAGCGCGGCCCGCTGGGCGACGCCGGCCTCGTCGCCTTCCAGCGCGACGGCGAGGCGGACCGGCTCGGCTGCCGGATCAGTCTGGAGCACTGCCCAGGCCAGCTCGACCGCGACCGGGGCGAACCTGGCCCCGAGGGCGAGTTCGAGCAGGGGCAGGCAGCCGGCCGGATCGGTGCTCTCCGCGAGGACGTAGGCCGTCGCCGGCGGGATCGGGTGCAGCCGGAACGTCGCCTCGGTGATCAGCCCCAGGGTGCCGCGCGATCCGGCGAAGAGCTTGCCGAGGTCGTAGCCCGCGACGTTCTTGACGACCTTGCCGCCTGACTTGGCGACCGTGCCGTCGGCCCGGACCACGGTGAGGCCGATCAGCAGGTCGCGGGGAGCGCCGTAGCGCAGCCGCAGCGGGCCGGCCACGTTGGTCGCGACCACGCCGCCGATGGTGCTCGCGGCCGTCCCGGCCGGGTCCAGGGCAAGGCGCTGGCCGGCCTTCGCCAGCACCCGGGCGAGCTCGGCTAGGGTGACGCCCGCCTCGACGGAGGCGACGAGATCACCGGCCGCGTGCTCGATCACGTGGTTCAGGCGCGTCGTGTCGACGATCAGGTCGGCGCGCTCCGGGTCGGCGCCCCAGTTCAGCTTCGTGCCGCCGCCGCGCGGGACCACGGCGAGCCCGAGCGCGGACGCGGCTTTCAGGACGGCGCTCGCCTCGGCGGTGCTCGCGGGGGCCGCGACCACATCGGCCTTCACCCCGCCGATCTTGTCGGCGGGCGTCGCGGCCCTCACCTGCGCGCAGGCAGCAGACAGCTCGGCCGGGATCGAGTCAGCGGGCATCGGCACCGGCTCCGTGGGATTTGTTCAAGGCCATGGGTTTTAGAAGATCTCAGCCTGGCCGGAGGCCACGAGCGGGTGGGGTGCCCGCCTGACCCCCGGAACCTCCCCGCACATGCGCGGAGTCGGGAAGATCTTGCCTGGGTTGCACAGGCCGGCCGGGTCGAAGGCGCAGCGGAGCAGCTGCATCGTGTCCAGGTCGTCCGCGCTGAACATCTTCGGCATGTACTTCGACTTGTCCACCCCGACGCCGTGCTCGCCGGTGATCGAGCCGCCGTGGCTGATGCACACGTCGAGGATGGCGCCCGACAGTTCCTCGGCGGCGATCGCCTGAGCCTCGTCGGCGTCGTCGAAGAGCACGAGCGGGTGCAGGTTGCCGTCGCCGGCGTGGAACACGTTCGCGACGCGCAGTCCAGCGGCGTCGGACAGCGCGCTGATCCGGTCGAGCACCTCGTGCAGCGCCGTGCGCGGGACGACGCCGTCCTGGACGATGTAGGCGGGGCTGATCCGGCCCATCGCGGCGAACGCGGCCTTGCGGCCCTTCCAGATCAGCGCCCGCTCGTTCGGGTCGGCGGCCTCCCTGATCTCGAACGCGCCCGCGTCCTTGACGAGCTGGCGGACGGCGGCGGTCTCGGCCTCGACGTCGGCGGCCGGCCCGTCGAGTTCCACGATCAGCACCGCGCCCGCGCCTTCGGGGTAATGGCACGCGACGCTCGCCTCGGCCGCCTCGATCGTGAGCGCGTCCATCATCTCGATCGCCGCGGGCAGGATGCCGCCCCCGATGATCGCGGAGACGGCTGCGCCGCCCTGGCCGGTCGTCTCGAACGCGGCGAGCAGCGTGGTCACCGCCTCGGGGATCGGGGTCAGCTTCACGACGGCCTTGGTGACGATGCCGAGCGTGCCTTCCGAGCCGGTGAACGCGCCGACCAGGTCGTAGCCGGGGGAGTTGCCCGTGCCGTCGCCGAGCCAGGTCAGCTCGCCGTCCGGGGTGACGACCTCCAGGCCGGTCACGTGGTGCACGGTGAAGCCGTGCTTGAGGCAGTGCGCGCCGCCGGAATTCTCCGCCACGTTGCCGCCGATCGAGCAGATCTGCTGGCTGGACGGGTCGGGCGCGTAGAACAGGCCGTAGGGCGTCGCGGCCTTGGTCACGGCGAGGTTGGTGACGCCTGGTTCCACGATGGCGCGACGGCTCACCGGGTCGATGTCGATGATCTGGCGCATCCGGGCGGTGACGATCAGCACGCCGTCGGCCCTGGGCAGCGCCCCGCCTGAGAGGCCGGTGCCGCTGCCCCTGGCCACGAAGGGCACGCTCGCGGCCGCGCACGCCCAGACGACCGCTGCGATCTGGTCGGCGGTGCTGGGGAGAACTACGATTCCCGGTGAACAGCGGTGCGCCGTCAGGCCATCGCATTCATAGGTGGCCAGCTCCATCGGGTCGGTGATGACGGCGCCGGCACCGCAGATGTCCTCCAGCACGGGAGTCAACGTCTCGACGCTCATGCCTCCATCATCCCCAGCCGGCGCCGCTCAGTACTAGGGGACGGGGAGAACTCGCACGTCCTGGGCGTCGGCGTCGGCGTCGGCTGGTCCGGCGGCGAAGGCGAGCAGCCGTGCGCCCTCGGCGGTGAGGCCGGCCTCGTCGGCGGCTTTCAGCCTGGCGAACGGGGTGATGTCCAGGGTCGCGGCGGCGGCGTTCGAGGTGATCTTCCAGGTCCCGCTGAACTCGCCGTCCAGCAGGAACGTCCCCGCCCTCCCGCCGTTCCCGCCCATCAGCGGCAGTGGATGGCCGGCTGGGTTCATCCGGCTCCGGTCGGCGTAGCTGAGCAGGACGTTGTCGTACTCGGGCAGGAACCTCGGCGGCGCCGGCGTGTCTTCGTCCGGCAGCGGCGGGGCGTCGGGGAGGTCGAGCAGTTCCTTGCCGTCCTCCGCGCGCAGGGTGCGGACCTGGTCCCCGAGCTGGTCGACCACCTCGCGGAGGCCGGTCAGGCCGGACCAGGTACGCAGGTCGGCGACCGAGGCCGGTCCGAAGGCCCTGAGGTAGCGGAGGATGGCCTGGGCGGGGTTCGGGCTGTCGCTCAGCTTGCGCCCGCCGAGCCAGGTCTCGCGCCGGCGTCCATGCGGTCGGGCCGGTCTGGCCCCACAGCCCGCGCGGCGGCACCTGGAGCAGCGCGACCAGGAAGGTCATCGCGACGCCGAGCGACTCCTTGTCGTAGCCTGGCCAGTGTTCTTCGAGCAGCCGGCCTAGCTCGGCGCGGGTCCTGGGCTGTTCCTCGCAAAGGTTCTTGCCCAGGGCGGTGACCTCGGCGAGATCCAGGCCCTCGAGCTTCCTGGCGAAGTGCTGGCCGTAAAAGGCCCGGGTCAGGACGTCCTGGGTGAGCGGCCTGAGGGTGAGCGCGTCGTCGGCGGTGACCAGGTGGATCGTGCCCCGCATGACCGGGATGCGGACGGCTTGCCTGGCGGCGATCAGGTTGCTGAGCTCCTGGTGCTCGAAGTTCGCTAGCCGGGACCAGAGCGCGATGTACGGGGCGTTCGGGACCTGGGCCTGGAGTCCGACCAGGTAGCCGATCGTGTCTTCGGCTGACCGTCCGGTGGCCCGGTCGAGCAGGAGCTGACGGGCAGTGTCGCCCGGTTCAGCGTCGCGGCGGCTCAGTTCTGAGGGCCGGGCGGCTTGCTGGTCATCACTCATTCATACCGGTGCGGATACATTTGCGGTCATGGAGCCGCAGCAGATCTTCGAGGGACTGCTCGAACCCGCAGGGATCGACAACCCCTATCCGCTCTACGCAGCCCTGCACTCCCACGGGGACATCGTCCCAGCTAGCGGCGGCTTCGTGCTGGTGCCAGGCTACGAACTGGCCAACTCCGTGCTGCGCGACCCGCGCTTCCGGGTGACCGACGCCTCCGAGCTGGACGAGCTGCATCCGGGCTGGCGGGAGCACCCCTCGCTCGACGCGAGCAACCTGCTGATGCTGAACGGCGACGACCACACCCGGATTCGCGGCATGCTGGCCAGCAAGTTCACCCGGCGCCGGGTCGCTGCGCTCGAGCCGGCCGTGGTCTCGCTTACGGAGACGCTGCTGGATGCGATGGCCGCTCGAGGCGGCGAGCTGGACTTCATGGATGAGTTCGCGTTCGCGCTGCCGGTCACGGTGATCTGCGAGCTGATCGGGGTGCCGGAGTCGCTGCGGGGTGAGTTCAGGCCGCTGGCCCGGGCGCTCACGCTGACGCTCGAGCCGCTGCTGGACGAGGCTGGCCTGGCCTCGGCTGACGTGGCCGCCGTGCAGCTGGCCGACATGTTCGCCGAGCTGATCGCGGTGCGGCGGGCTTCGCCTCAGGATGATCTGCTGAGCGCGCTGGTCGGCGCTGCCGACGCCGACGCCGGGCGGATCTCCGAGCACGAGCTGATCCAGAACCTGATGCTGCTGCTCGTGGCCGGCTTCGAGACGACGACGAACCTGCTCGGCAACGGGGTGCGGATCAGTGCTCGTGATCCGCCTGCCGGGGCTGGCCTGGTCTCGGGGGAGGTGTCGCCGGAGGCGTTCGTCGAAGAGGTGCTGAGGTACGACTCGCCAGTCCAGTTCACCGGCGACCGCCGCCCGACCGGCACCGTCGAGGTCGGCGGCCTTGAGGTCGGGCCGAGCGATCACCTCGTCGTCCTCGTCGGGGCCGCCAACCGCGACCCGGAGCGGTTCGCCGCGCCGGACCGGTTCTGGCCGGGCCGACCCGATGCGGGTCCGCTCAGCTTCGGCGGCGGCGTCCACTTCTGCCTAGGCGCGGCCCTCGCCAGACTCGAAGGCGCGGTCGCCTTCCCCCGCCTCTTCGCCCGCTTCCCCGACCTCGCCCTAACCGGCGAGCCCCAGCGCCGCGCAGGCATAGTCCTGCGTGGCTTCGAGCACCTCCCGGTCACCCTCGACTGATCGCGGCCGAACCATCGCGCGTCAGACTTGTCCACAGCCCTCGGTTGTGCCTGGCGCTCCGACCGGCGTTACCCGAGGCTGCAGGCATGGTTGTCAAAATGCCGCAGGCATGCCTCGAACTGGCCCAGTCCCAAGATGGTGTCCTGACCCGACGCCAGGCCCTCGAAGGCGGAATGACCTCCGACGCGATCGATCGCCAGTTGCGCTACGGTCGCTGGCAGTCGCTCCATCGCGGGGTGTACGCCGTGTATACCGGCGAGCCGACCAGGCAGGCCAGCCTGTGGGCGGCGGTCCACCGAGCCGGCCCAGGCGCAGCCCTAAGCCACCAAACAGCAGCCGAGCTGCACAAGCTGCTAGACCACCGCGTCCCGGCGATTCACGTGACCATACCGGCGATCAGGCGAGCCGATGGTATGCCGGGTGTGGTCTTGCACCGATCACGGCGCATAGCTGAGACAGTCCATCCGAGCCTCTTTCCCCCTCGGACTCGGATCGACGAGACCGTGCTGGATCTCGTTGACCAGGCGACGGTCTTCGACGAGGCATTCAATGTCGTCTGTGCTGCTTGTCAGCGCAGGCTGACCCAAGTCCCGCAGATCGTCGCGGCGATGGCCAGGAGAACAAAGCTCCGCTGGCGGCAAGACCTGACCAAGGCGCTTGGCGACGTCGACGCCGGTACTCATTCATTCCTGGAATACAGGTTCTTGCATCGCGTCGAACGACCACATTGCCTGCCAGCAGCCAGTCGCCAGGCGAAAATAGTCACTGGTGCTAGAACGCGCCATCTCGACAATCTGTACCAGGACTATAACCTCTGCGTCGAACTTGACGGACTCGAGGCCCACCCCGATGACAAGCGCTGGCAAGATCAACGTCGGGTCAATGCGATTACAGCGCAGGGCCTGACTGTCCTTCGTTACGGCTGGACCGATATCGAGCACCGACCATGTGAGACCGCGGCCCAGATCAGTGAGGTACTGCGACGCCTCGGATGGACCGGTCAAGTTCGCGCTTGCGCGCCCAATTGCGCGCTCCTCCCCGCGGCTCAGCGAAGTGAGTGGCGCCCTTTCCGTGGGTGCTTTTCACTTCGGGGGTACTTTTCAGTTCTATAGCGCTGAAAAATACCCACAGAGTGAAAACTGCCCACGCAAAACCATGAAACTCTCCGTGCAGAGGACTCCCGAAGGGAGTTATGGCTGCTTGAAGGCGGTTCTTGCGGCGGCGGTGCCTGGGCGGGCTAGTTCCCAGTAGCCGTAGGTGCCGTGGTCGCGGAGTTCTCGGCCGGCCTCGGCCAAGGCGCCCAGCGCCGTGAAGGCGAACGCGCCGCCCACGCTGACCCGGGCGACTCCGATCGCGGCCAGGTTGGACACGGACGGGACTCCTGGGAGGGCGAGTACGTTGACCGGGCGATCGACCGAGGACACGATCTCCCGCAGTTCCGAGAGCTTGGTCACCGACGGCGCGTAGACCACGTCAGCCCCGGCGGCCGCGTAGGCCTGCAGCCGGGCGATCGTGTCGGCGAGGTTGGGCTCGGCGCGCAGGTAGTTCTCAGCCCGGGCCGTCAGTACGCAGGCAACTGGCCCGGCGTGCGCGGCCTCGGCGGCAGCCGCCACCCGCTCGGTCGCCAGCCCGATGTCGTACAGCGCAGCGCCAGGACGGTTCGGGTAGTCCTCGATCGAGCACCCGGCCAGACCGGCCTGCACGGCCAGCCGCACCGTCTGCGCGACCCCGTCCGGGGAGTCCGCGTAGCAGTTTTCCAGGTCGGCCGACACCGGCAGGTCGGTCGCGGCAACCAGGTCGGCGGCATGCGCCAGCGCTTCGTCCCGGGTCACGGTCCCGTCGAGGCGGCCCAGGGTCGCGGCGTAGCCGCTGCTCGTCGTCGCCAGGGCGGTGAACCCCAGCGACGCCAGTAGCACGGCCGAGCCGCGATCCCAGGCGTTCGGCATCAGCAGCGGTGAATCGCCCCGATGCAGCTCGAGAAAGCGCGCGGCCTTCTCCGATTGAGTTGGCATAGCCAGAATTTAGCCCGTCACGGCATGCGCTCATAGGCCGGGAGGGTCAGGAACTCGACGTACTGGTCAGCGAGCGCGACCTCCTTGAACAGCGCGACCGCCTCGCCGTACTGCTCGCCGTCGAACGCGTCCCCGAGCGCCGAGGCGATCTTGGCGAGCTCGGAGTCGATGATCTCCTCGACCAGTTCCCGCGTCACCTTCGGCCCTTCGGCCAGCGAGACGTCGTTGTGCAGCCACTGCCACACCTGGGACCGGGCGATCTCGGCCGTCGCCGCGTCCTCCATCAGGTTGAAGATCGCGACCGCGCCCGTGCCCCCCAGCCAGTTCGCCAGGTACTGCAGACCCACGCTCACGTTGTTGCGCAGCCCGGCCTCGGTGATCGACCCAGGCGTCGACGCCACGTCGAGCAGCTGCGAAGCTGCCGCCGCCACGTCGTCCCGCAGCTTCGTGAGCTGGTTCGGCGCCTCGCCGAGCACCCCGTCGAACACTTCCCGGCACACCGGCACCAGGTCAGGATGCGCCACCCACGACCCGTCGAACCCGTCCCGCGACTCGCGTGACTTGTCGTCCCGCACCTTCGCGAGCGCCACCTCGTTGACCTCTGGGTCCCGGCGACTCGGGATGAACGCCGCCATCCCGCCCATCGCGTGCGCCCCGCGCGAATGACACGTCCTGACCAGCAACTCGGTGTACGCGCGCATGAACGGCGCCGTCATCGTGACCGAGTTGCGCTCAGGGAGCACGAAGTCCCGCCCGCGTGTCCTGAACTTCTTGATGATGGAAAAAAGGTAGTCCCACCTGCCCGCATTCAGGCCGGAACTGTGTTCGCGGAGCTCGTAGAGGATCTCGTCCATCTCGAACGCCGCCGGAATCGTCTCGATCAGCACGGTGGCCCTGATCGTGCCGCGCGGTATCCCGAGCGCATCCTGCGCGATGGTGAACGCATCGTTCCACAGCCTCGCCTCCAGATGGCTCTCCATCTTGGCGAGGTAGAAGTACGGGCCCTTGCCCTTGTCCAGCTGGCGCTGCGCGCAGTGGAAGAAGTACAGCCCGAAGTCGAACAGGCTGCCCGACATCCGCTGGCCGTCGACCAGCATGTGCTTCTCGTCCAGGTGCCAGCCACGGGGCCTGACGACGATCGTGGCCAGCTCGTCGTCGGGGCGGAGCTGGTAGTCCTTGCCCTCCGCGCTGGTGAAGTCGATCGTGCGGTCCAGCGCGTCCTTCAGGTTGAGCTGGCCGCTGACCATGTTGGCCCACAGCGGCGTGTTGGCGTCTTCGAAGTCGGCCAGCCAGACCTTGGCGCCGGAGTTCAGCGCGTTGATCGTCATCTTCTGGTCGGTCGGCCCGGTGATCTCCACTCGGCGGTCGACCAGGCCAGGGGCCGGCGGCGCGACCCGCCAGGTCTTGTCGGCCCTGATCGCCTCGGTGTCAGGCAGGAAGTCCAGCGTGCGCGCCGTTGATGAGATCCTGCTGGCGCGCGGCTCTGGCTGCGAGCAGCTCGGCCCGGCGGCCGATCGAGTTCCCGCTGTAGCCGGACGAGCAAGGCGACCGCTTCCGGGGTGAGGATCTCGTCGAAACGATGCTCGATCGGCCCCGTGATCTCGATGCCATGGCCGTAGCTCATCTGCGCGTGCCTTTCTTTCAGCTAATCGGGGTTATGTCATGACTAGCCCGGTCCGGCGTGCTGCCCTTCGCCGATCGCTCTAACCTTGGCACATTGAGCTCGGCGGGCACATCCTGGGCGCGTCCGAGCGTTATTTGAGGTGACGGTGCTGTGCGGCGCATGGCAGCATCGAGTGACCGCCCTTAAGGTCGGCGGTCCCGTACTGGATGGCAGATGACAGCAGACTTCGATAACTACACCGGCTACCCGAACCACACCGACTACCCGGCCGAGTCGCCCGAGCTGTACGACGTGGGCCAGGCAGACCTGAAGGACCGGCAGTCACTGCGCCGGGTCGCAGGACTGTCGACCGAGCTCCAGGACGTCAGCGAGGTCGAATACCGGGCCCTGCGGCTCGAGCGAGTGGTCCTGCTCGGCGTGTGGACCGAGGGCACCCTCGCCACGGCTGAGAATTCACTGCGCGAACTCGCCGCCCTCGCCGAGACGGCCGGCTCCGAGGTGCTTGACGGCCTCACCCAGCGCCGCGGCCGCCCCGACGCTTCCACCTACGTAGGCGCGGGCAAGGCCACCGAACTGGCCGACCTCGTCGCCGCGACCGGCGCCGACACGGTGATCTGCGACGGTGAGCTGACTCCTGGGCAGCTGCGCAAGCTGGAAGGCGTCGTCAAGGTCAAGGTGGTCGACCGGACCGCGCTGATCCTGGACATCTTCGCCCAGCATGCGCGGAGCAAGGAGGGCAAGGCGCAGGTCGAGCTCGCCCAGATGCAGTACATGCTGCCGCGGCTGCGCGGCTGGGGCGAGTCGCTGTCCAGGCAGGCCGGCGGCCGGGTCGCGGGCGGTGGCGGGATCGGCACGCGCGGTCCTGGCGAGACCAAGATCGAGACCGACCGGCGGCGGATCAGGACCAGGATCGCCAAGCTGCGCCGGGAGATCGCCGACCTGTCGGTCGGCCGCGAGGTGCAGCGCGGCGCAGCGCCGGCGGCGCGAGGTGCCGTCGGTGGCGATCGCCGGTTACACGAACGCCGGGAAGTCCAGCCTGCTCAACCGGCTGACCGGGGCGCACGTGCTGGTCGACAACTCGCTGTTCGCCACGCTCGACCCGGCGGTGCGCAGGGCGAAGCTGCCGTCCGGGGCCACGTTCACGATGACCGACACGGTCGGGTTCGTGCGGCATCTGCCGCATCAGCTGGTGGACGCGTTCCGGTCGACGCTGGAGGAAGTCACCGACGCCGACTTGCTGCTGCACGTGGTCGACGCCTCGGACGCCGATCCTGCCTCGCAGCTGGCGGCCGTGCGCGAGGTACTCGCCGAGATCGGCGCCCGTGACGTTCCCGAGCTGATCGTCTTCAACAAGGCCGACGCGGCCGACCCGATCCTGCTCAAGGGCCTTCAGCTCGCCGAGCCCGGGTCGATCGCGGTGTCCGCGAAGACCGGCGACGGACTGCCTGAGCTGCTGGCCGAGATCGAGCGGCTGCTGCCAAGGCCGAGCGCCGAGCTGAGCGTCCTGCTGCCCTACGCCCGGGGCGACCTGCTGGCCCGGGCGCACCGGGAAGGCAAGGTGCTGAGCGTCGAGCACACCGACGCCGGCACGGCGCTGGTCGCCTGCGTGCCGCCGGAACTGCGCCACACGACCTCGACGGGTTCGTCGTCGCGAGCGGGACGGCGTAGATAAGCCGATCTCGTCCGGCGCTTAGCACTGCTGAAGTGATTGAGTAGTGCATTAGCGGCACGCAGCCGATATGGTATGTGGGTTCCTCCCGCGCGCAGTCATATATCGCTATCCGGCGCTCAACAGACCACGGCTTATCGATGAGGCACGGCGTAGCTCTATGAAGGTACAGCTGAGTCCTGGCTGGTCAGGAGCCTGCAGATGATCAGGCTGCTGACCAATATCGGCCGCCTCTGGACGGGTACCGAAATCCTCAGCAATACGGCCATTTTGATGCAAGACGACCGCATTGTCTGGTCTGGCGTGGCGACTCAGCTTCCTCCGAGCCTGCCCGGTGTCATCGACGACATCGTGGACGTCGATCAGGTCGAGAACCTTGGCGGTGCGCTCGTCACACCCGGCCTGATCGACTCGCACACGCACCCGGTCTACGCGGGCAACCGCTGGGCCGAGCTGGCGATGAGGTCCGGCGGCGCCTCGACGACCGAGATCGTCGCGGCTGGCGGCGGGCTGTCCTCGACGGTGACGGTGACCAGGGGGACCGACCCCTGGACGCTGTGCAACCACGTCCGCGGCCGGATGCGGGACTGGCTGCTGAGCGGCACCACGACGATCGAGGCCAAGACCGGCTATCACCTGACCAGGGACGGCGAGCTGGCCGATGTGCGCCTGCTGCGGTCGCTTGAGGCCGAGCAGGACATGCCCGGGTGCACGCCACGTTCTTCGCCGCGCACGCGCTGCCGCCCGAGTATTCGGCCGCCGCCACGACTACGTGGACGCGGTGGGTTCCTGGTGTGCTGACGCGGCGGCGGCCGGCGCCGACAGCATCGACGTCTACTGTGACGAAGGCCGGTTCTCCGAGCACGAGGCGCGGTGGATGCTCGGCGTCGGGACGGGCAGCGGGCCTGCTGCCGCGCATCCACGCGACGGGCGAGGCGCGCTTCGGTGCGGCCAAGCTGGCCGCCGAGCTCGGCTGCGCATCGGCTGACGTGCTGCAACGCCGACGACGAGGACGTCATCGCGCTGGCGAAAGCCAACGTCACCGCCGTGGTGTGCCCGGCGACTATCGCCGAGAGCGGCCGCGTCGCGCCGGTGCGCGCGCTGCTCGACCGGGGCGCCAACGTCGCCCTGGGTTCCGGGCATTCACCAGGCACGAACGGCATCACCTCGATGCCGCTGGTGATCACCCAGGCGATCGCGAACTTCGGCCTGAGCGTGACCGAGGCGCTCAGGGCCGCGACGGTCGGCGGTGCGCAGGCGCTGCGGACGCCGGACCGTGGCGCGATGGGTCGCGGGCGGCTGGCCGACATCGTCGCCTGGGACGCCGACCACGAGGGTGCCTTCGCCTGGTCGCACGGCTTGCGCCCGTACCGGGTCTGGCGGGGCGGCGAGCCGGTGTTCCCTGTAGCTGGTCACGCTGTAGGGTCGCGGGTGTGAATTCGCCGGTTGTCACCGTGGTTGTCGGTGAAGAGGAGCTACTCGTCGAGCGTGCCGTCAAGGCGGCGGATGCAGGGCCTGGACAGTGCCGACGTGCACGACGTCACGAGGCTCGGAGCTGACGCCCGGCGAGCTGGCGATGCTGACGTCACCTTCGCTGTTCGGCGGCGAGCAGGTCGTCGTCGTCCGGTCGGCGCAAGATGCGAACTCGGCGGTGGCGGCCGAGCTTGGCAAGCTGGCGGCCGACGTCCCGCCCGAGGTGACGCTGGTGATCACGCACTCCGGGGGAGCGAAGAACAAGGCGCTGCTCACCGCCCTGAAGGGAGCGCGGCGGGTCGACTGCCCGCTGGTGCGCAAGTTCGGCGAGCGGATGGACTTCCTGCGTGGCGAGTTCAGCCGGGCGGGACGCAAGGCCGACGACGGCGGCCTGCGGGCGCTGCTCGACGCGGTAGGCAATGACCTGCGCGACCTAGCGGCGGCCTGTGACCAGCTGGCTTCGGACACGACCGGGGTGATCACCGCCGCCACCGTGTCCAGGTACTGGCGGGGACGGGCCGAGGCGACCGGCTTCAGCGTCGCTGACCGGGCACTTGAGGGCAATCTGGCGCAAGCGCTCGCCCAGCTGAGGTGGGCGCTGGCAATCGGGACGGCGCCGGTGCTGATCACCAGCGCGCTCGCACGAGGGCTGCGCACCCTCGGCCAGGTCGGTGCTGCATCGAGGGGCAAGAGCGGACCGGCGCTGGCGTCGGAACTCGGCATGCCGCCGTGGATGATCGACAAAGCCCGGCAGCAGTTGCGCGGCTGGTCCTCGGCTGGACTAGCGCGAGCACACCGGGCCGTCGCCCTCGCCGACGCTCAGGTCAAAGGCGAGGGCGCGAGCGCGGGATACGCGCTCGAACACGTCATCAGGGTTATCGCGCAGTGTCGCTCGGAAGGCTGAGTGCCGGTCGGAAGGCTGAGCGTCGCTCGGAAGGCTGACGCGGCTACTCGGCGGTTCGGCTAGCTCTGGGTGAGGGTAGCGGCGCGCTTGGCGAGGGCCGACTTGCGGTTGGCCGCCTGGTTCTTGTGGATGACGCCCTTGCTCGCGGCCTTGTCCAGCTTGACGCAAGCGTGGCGCAGAGCCTGGCTGGTCGCCTCGGTGTCGCCAGAGTCGGCGGCATCGCGGAAGTTGCGCACGGCGGTCTTGAGAGACGACTTGACGGCCTTGTTGCGCTGCCTGGCCTTCTCGTTCTGCTTGTTGCGCTTGATCTGGGACTTGATATTGGCCACGCGAAAAGCCTCGCTAGGTTCGGTGTTGCTGAAAGTTCGGTGGACGACCGATCAGCAAGGATATCGGGAGGAGCCCGTAGACTCAAACCGATCGGCAAGGTAACCCTAGCGACCTGAGCCCGGTCACGTGAGCAGGGCACAGTCCCCAGCATGCGAATATAGACGACTACCGTAACCGACTGACTGGATGACTGCGCCATCGATATGACTGTGCCACCGATATGACTGTGCCACCGATGTCCGACCCGGCCAACTCGGCCGCTTCAGGTCCGACGGCGCCGCCGCGTCCCAAGACGCGGGTCAACGCGGCTGTCCTGCCTCAACCGTCCCGCACTGATCAGGACGTCATCCGGAATTTCTGCATCATCGCCCACATCGACCACGGCAAGTCGACGCTGGCCGACCGGATGCTGCAGCTCACCGGCGTGGTGGGCGACCGGCAGATGCGCGCGCAGTACCTCGACCGGATGGACATCGAGCGGGAGCGCGGCATCACGATCAAGAGCCAGGCGGTCCGGCTGCCATGGCAGGGCACCGACGGCCGGCACTACGTGCTCAACCTGATCGACACCCCGGGCCACGTGGACTTCTCTTACGAGGTGTCGCGCTCGCTCGCAGCCTGCGAGGGTGCGATCCTGCTGGTCGACGCGGCCCAGGGCATCGAGGCGCAGACGCTGGCCAATCTGTACCTGGCGCTCGACGCCGACCTGCACCTGATCCCGGTGCTCAACAAGATCGACCTGCCGGCCGCCCAGCCGGAGAAGTACGCGCAAGAACTCGCCAAGATCATCGGCTGCGATCCCAGCGACGTGCTGCGGGTGTCGGCCAAGACCGGCGAAGGCGTCACGGACCTGCTCAACGCCGTCGTCGCGCAGGTGCCGTCGCCGACCGGCAAGCTCGACGCCCCGGCCCGAGCCCTGATCTTCGACTCGGTCTACGACACCTACCGCGGCGTTGTCACCTACGTGCGGATGGTCGACGGCAGGCTGTCCCACCGGGAACGCACGCTCATGCTGTCGACCAAGGCGATCCACGAGACCCTCGAAGTCGGCGTGATCTCACCGGAGCCGACTCCGTCCGACGGGCTGGCCGCAGGCGAGGTCGGCTACCTGATCACCGGGGTCAAGGACGTGCGGCAAGCCCGGGTCGGCGACACCCTGACCAGCGCCGTCAAGTCGGCGACCGCGCCCCTGGCCGGGTATGCGCACCCGAAGCCCATGGTGTTCTCCGGGCTCTATCCGGTGGACGGGGACGAGTACCCCGACTTCCGCGACGCGCTGGACAAGCTGCGGCTCAACGACGCCTCGCTGGTCTACGAGCCCGAGACCTCGACGGCGCTCGGCTTCGGGTTCCGGTGCGGCTTCCTCGGCCTGCTGCACATGGAGATCATCAGAGAGCGACTGGAGCGCGAGTTCGACCTGTCGCTGATCTCGACCGCGCCGAACGTGGTCTACCGCGTCGTCATGGACTCCGGTGCCGAGATTGTCGTCACGAACCCGAGCGAGTTTCCCAGCGGCCCCGGCGGCGTCGCGACCGCGACGGGCGTGATCGCGGCCGGCAAGATCGCCGAGGTCTTCGAGCCCGTCGTGCGGGCAACCGTACTGGCACCGAGCGACTACATCGGCGCCATCATGGAACTGTGCCAAGGCCGGCGCGGCGTGCTGATCGGCATGGAATACCTGTCTGAAGACCGGGTCGAGATCAGGTACACGATGCCGCTCGGCGAGATCATCTTCGGCTTCTTCGACCAGCTGAAGTCCAGGACCCGCGGCTACGCCTCACTCGATTACGAGCCAGCCGGCGAAATGGCAGCCGACCTGGTCAAGGTGGATATCTTGCTGCAGGGCCAGCCGGTCGACGCGTTCAGCCAGATCGTGCACACGGAGAAGTCGCGCGAGTACGGGCTCGCCATGACCGCCAGGCTCAAGGAACTGATCCCGCGCCAGCAGTTCGAAGTCCCGATCCAGGCCGCCATCGGCGCGCGGATCATCGCCCGCGAGAACATCAGGGCGCTGCGCAAGGACGTGCTCGCCAAGTGCTACGGCGGCGACATCACCAGAAAGCGCAAGCTGCTCGAAAAGCAAAAAGAGGGCAAGAAGCGCATGAAGACCATCGGCCGGGTCGAGGTCCCGCAAGAAGCCTTCGTCGCCGCCCTGTCGGCCGACCAGACCCCCGACAAGAGCCGCTAACCCGCCGGTCCAAGAGCAGTAACCAGGGCCACGCTCCGGTCCGGGCCGTCATTTCGTGGACAGCATGGTCCTACATACTGCTATCCCCACAGCGGTAAGTAGGACCATGCTGCTGTTGAATCCGGGCCGATAACAGCAGCAAGTAGGGACTTACTGTCGTGGCACGCATTCGGGGGGGCATGGCAGGGGGAACAGTGGGGGCGCGGCCGGGTTTGGCGGTGTATCAGGGGCTGGTCGAGAAGCCGTTGTTGTGCGAGGCGGCCACGGCGACGATCACGATCAGCAGGGTGAACAAGGCTGCGAACACGAGCCCCACGTAACCCAGGATCATGCCGGCCAGGGCCATGCCAGCGCCCTGCTCGCCGCTTTGCCTGATCTGCTTCCGCGCCATATGGCCGAGAATGATCGCCGGGATCCCCGTCAGCACCCAGAAGAACAGTTGCAGCACCCCGCAGATCAGCGATGCGATCGCCATGCTGTTGGTGGGGATGACCGGCCCGAACGGCCCGCCGCCAAAGCCCGCGCCCTGCTGATAACCGGCCTGCTGGTACCCGGCGCCCTGATACCCGCCCTGCTGATACCCAGCGCCCTGATACCCGCCCTGCTGATACCCGCCCTGCTGGTACCCGCCGCCCTGGCCGCCCTGGTAGTCGCCGAACACCTGCGGCTGCGTGCTCGGAATGCGGTTCGACAGGTCGGCGGTCAGCACGGCGAGCTCGTCGTAGGTCTGCGCCCTGACCAGCGCTGAGCTACGGCTGTCGAACTCCTCCCAGCTCAGCCTGCCCTGCGCGTGCGCGTCCTGCAGCATGGTGCGGACGCTCTCCCGATCCGTGTCCGTCGCTCGCATCGAGCCCGATCCGTAGCCATAGCCGCCAGCAGTCATTGCCCCGTCCGTTTCCTGATCAGCATTCGCAAGGCGATAGTAATGAGATCACGATCGCGCCGCGACCAGCGCGACGAATGCGATGAAGAGAGCCGGGAGCGCGACGCCGAGATACCCGAGCACGAGTCCGCTGAGCGCCAGGGAGTCGCCATCCTGCCCGTTCCTGCGGATGTCGCCCCGGGCGAGGTGCCCGCAGACGATCGCGATGACCGCGCCGACGATCGGGATGAAGACCTGGCCGATCCCGAAGGCGAGCGAGGCTGCCGCGAGCCCGTTGGTCCCCGACTGACTAGGTACGTTCGGCGGCGGCTGATACGGCACGGGCAGGCGGAGGTCGCCGGTCAGCGACGACAGCTGGTCATAGGTCTTGGCGACCACGAGCTCCCCCGACCTGGTGTCGAACTCATCCCAGGTCAGCCTCCCGTCCGCATACGCGGCCTGAAGCACTTGGTGCACGTTTTCGCGATCGGAGTCGGTTGCCCGCATTTGCCCGTAATAGCTTCTCGTAGCCATCGGCGCCCCGTCACCTCACTGCGCTCCACAGGAAAAACCCACTCCCAGAGTATCTCCAGTGTCGACTAGCCTGCGGATATGTCCAGTGCCCGAATCATCTCGGTCAATATCGGCACGGCCAGGGACATGGTCGTTGCCGGTCGTCCGAACCAGACCGCGATCGACAAGCGCCGGATCCGCGATCGCGTGTTCGCCGGGCGGCTCGGCCTCGCTGGCGACGAGCAGGCCGATACCGAGCATCACGGCGGCCTTGAGCAGGCGGTATACGCCTACGCCAGGGAAGACCTTGACTGGTGGACTGAACAGACAGGCCGAGAATTTCGGAACGGGGAGTTCGGGGAGAACATCACCGCTTCTGGGCTGGACATCACCGGGGCGCTCATCGGCGAGGTCTGGCAGCTTGGTCCGGAAGCGGTCGTGCAGGTCACGGCGCCCGGATCCCCTGTCGCGTCTTCGCGGAGTGGACTAGCGAGCAGCACTGGATCAAGCGCTTCGCGGCGGCCGGGCGTCCTGGTGCCTATCTGCGGGTGCTCACCGAGGGCGAGGTAGGCGCGGGCGATCAGATCACCGTGCTGAGCAGGCCAGCGCAGCACGTCACGATCGCCGAGTCGATGCGGGCCTACTACGGCGACGCCGAGCTCATGCGCACGCTGCTCATCGTGGAGGGTCGCGGCGGCAAGTGGGACGAGATCGGCGCGAACGTGCTGGGTCGCGCCGGCCAGCCGGGAAGGGTCGGGGTTGCCTAGTACGCCTCCCGACGGCGACCCGGTGCCCGCCGACGGACGGCTCGCGGCTGCCGGACTCGAGCACGTGGCTGACACCGCGTTCGGAATATATGTGCATGTGCCTTTCTGCCTGACCAGGTGCGGCTACTGCGACTTCAACACCTACACCGCCACCGAGCTGGGAGACAGTGCTTCAAAAAACAGTGCGTCCAGGGACAGTTACGCGGGCCTGGCGATCGAGGAAATCAAGTTCGCCCGCCGGGTGCTCGGCGGGCCCGCGCCGCCGGTGCGCACCGTCTTCTTCGGCGGCGGGACGCCGACGCTGCTGCCGCCGGGCGACCTGGCAGCGATCCTCCGCGCCATCGACGGGGAGTTCGGCCTCGCCGCCGGGGCCGAGGTCACCACCGAGGCCAACCCGGACAGCGTGGACCAGCGGGCGCTTGGCGAGTTGCGGGCGGCTGGGTTCACCCGGATGTCCTTCGGGATGCAAAGCTCGGTCGAACACGTGCTGGCCGTGCTCGACCGGTCGCACACCCCGGGCCGGCCAGGGCAGTGCGTGGCCTGGGCGCGGGCCGAGGGCTTCGAGCACGTCAGCCTCGACCTGATCTACGGCACGCCGGGGGAGCGCGAGCAGGACTGGTCCCGCTCGCTGCGCACCGCGATCGAGGCCGGGCCTGACCACGTCTCGGCCTACGCGCTGATCGTGGAGGACGGGACCAGGCTCGCGGCCCGGATCAGGCGCGGTGAGCTGGCGCCGCCGGACGACGACGAGATGGCTGACCGCTACCTGGCGGCCGAGGCAGCGTTCAGCGCCGCTGGGCTGTCCTGGTACGAGGTGTCCAACTGGGGTTCGCCCTGCCGGCACAACCTGCTGTACTGGACGGACGCGAACTGGTGGGGGATCGGGCCGGGGGCGCACAGTCACGTGGGCGGCACCCGGTGGTGGAACGTCAGGCACCCGTCGGCGTACGCGACTCGGATCGGCGCGGGAGTTAGTCCCGGCCAGGCCAGGGAAGTGCTGTCCGAGGCAGAGCGCCGCACCGAGCGGATCATGCTGACGACCCGGCTGGCGACCGGCTGTGACGTCGCCGAGTTGTCGGCGGCTGGGCTTGCGGCTGCGCGGGAGGCCGTCGGCGCGGGCCTGGCCGACCCCGGTGCGCTGGAGGTCGGCAGGGTCGTGCTCACGACCACCGGCAGGCTGCTCGCCGACGCGGTCATCAGGGATCTGGTGGACTAATTCACGCGTGCAAAATCGGCGCAGTGCTAGCTGACCCGCGCAAATTCGGCGCAGAGGCAGACGGGGATCTGGTAGCGGCGGCCTCGGGCGGCGGCGGTGGCGGCGCTGACCAGGTAGCCCAGGGTGAGCAGCCAGAAGAAGAGCGCCCCGGTGATGGCGACGCCGATGCCGAAGCTGGGCGAGTCGAGCGTCAGCAGGCCGCCGATGACGGCCGAGCACAGCCCGTACAAGATCGTGGTGACCGCCGTGTTGAGCGCCTGCGCGGCGTGCCCGGCGACGAAGGCCGAGCTCGCATAGCGGCTCGTGCGGCGGCTCAGCGTGTAAATCGCCAGCGGAGGTACGAAGCTCAGCAGCGCCGCGCCGACGTAGCCGGCGACGACGAGGGCGCGGGCGGCCAGGGGCTCGCCAGCGAGGTCGTCATGACTTCGGATGGACTGCCCCGCGCCGTGGGTGTGTAGCAGTGGTTACTCCAAGTAGATGAGCCAGTACTGACAGTGATCTACGTTAGCCCGTCTCGAAAGCCGGTAGGTTCCACACGGTGACTTGGCCTGGGCTGTCCAAGTATGGTTCGGCCATAGACTTGGCACTCGGGAGTGATGAGTGCCAGGGAGGTGACAGGGTGCTAGACGACAGGAAGCTGGCGGTGCTGCGAGCGATCGTCGAGGACTACGTCTCCACCAATGAGCCCGTCGGCTCGAAGGCCCTGGTGGACCGGCACAATCTGGACGTATCCCCGGCGACGATTCGCAACGACATGGCGCTTTTGGAGGAACAGGGATTCATCGTCCAACCACATACCAGCGCCGGGCGGATCCCGACCGACAAGGGCTACCGCCTGTTCGTCGACCGGCTTTCCGCGATCAAGCCGTTCAGCAAGGCCGAGCGGCGCGCGATCGAGACGTTCCTGCTCGGGGCCTATGACCTCGACGAGGTGGTGACGCGCACGGTGCGCCTGCTCGCGCAGCTCACCAGGCAGGTCGCGGTCGTGCAGTACCCGTCGCTGAGCAAGTCGGCGGTGCGTCATGTCGAGCTGGTGCCGCTGCACGAGACCAGGCTGCTCGTGGTCCTGATCACCGACACCGGCCGGGTCGAGCAGCGGGCCGTCGAGCTGCCGGGCAGCTACGACGAAGACTCGGTGACCCAGCTCCGTGCCGTGCTGAACGCCTGCCTGGACGGCCGCAAGCTGACCGACGTCGCCTCGATCGTGGCCGAGCTGCCCGAGCGGGTCGCACCGAGGGAGCGGGCCAACGCGGCCGCGGTGTTCTCTGTCATCCTGGAGACGCTGGTCGCCCGCCACGACGAGAAGATCGTCGTCGGCGGCGCCTCGAACCTGACCCCGGCCGACTTCTCCGCCGGCCTTCGCGACGTGCTCGAGGCGCTCGAAGAGCAGGTGGTCCTGATGCGGCTGCTGGGAGAGTTTGACGATCAAGCCGTCTCGGTCAAAATCGGCGCGGAGAATGATGTGCTTGGCCTTCGCAGCACCTCGGTGATAGCGGCAGGCTACGGATCGGCTGACCGCCCGCTGGCGAAGCTCGGCGTCGTCGGCCCGACCCGGATGGACTATCCAACAGCGATGGGAGCAGTACGCGCGGTGGCACGGTACACGGGCCAGATCCTGGCGGAGTCATAGGGGATGAGCGTGGCAACGGACTACTACGCCGCCTTGGGCGTGACCCGGGACGCGAGTGCCGACGAGATCAAGAAGGCGTACCGGCGCCTTGCCAGGGAACTGCACCCTGACGTCAACCCTGACCCGGTGACCCAGGAGCGGTTCAAGGAGATCACCCAGGCGTACGAGGTGCTCTCGGACCCGGAGAAGCGCCAGCTGTACGACCTGGGCGGCGACCCGTTCAACCATGCGGGCGCGGGCGGATTCGGGGCGGCCGGCTTCCCCTTCAGCGACATCATGGACGCGTTCTTCGGTGGCGCGGGCACGGCGACGCGCGGACCGCGCAGCCGGGCCAGGCGCGGTCGCAACGCCACCATCCGGGTCGAGCTCGACCTGTCCGAGTGCGTCTTCGGCGCGACCAGGGATCTCACGGTCGACACCGCCGTGGTCTGCCCGACCTGCTCTGGTGAGGGCAGCGCGCCCGGCAGCCACCCGAGCACCTGCGACGTCTGCAACGGACGCGGTGAGGTCAGCCAGGTCACCAGGTCGTTCCTCGGCCAGGTGATGACGTCGCGGCCGTGCCCGGGCTGCGGCGGATTCGGCACCGTGATCCGCCGGCCGTGCCCTGAGTGCGACAGCGACGGCCGGGTCAGGACCAGGCGGACCGTGAAGGTCAGGATTCCGGCTGGCGTCGAGGACGGCACGCACATCCAGCTCGCCGGCGAGGGCGAGGTCGGCCCCGGCGGCGGACCGCCAGGCGACCTGTTCCTGGAGATCGTGCAGCGGCCGCACGCGATCTTCGAGCGGAACGGCGACGACCTGCACTGCACGCTGACGATCCCGATGACGGCGGCCGCGCTCGGCGCGACGCTGCCGATCCAGACCCTGGACGGCCCGGCGAGCATCGACATCAGGCCGGGCACCCAGACAGGTCAGACGATCCCGCTGTTCGGGCAGGGCTCGTCGCACCTGCACGGCCCGGGACGCGGCGACCTTGTGATCCACGTCACGGTCGAGACGCCGGGCAAGCTGGAGCCCGAGCAGGAAGAGCTGATGAGGCAGCTGGCCAGGCTGCGGGGCGAGGAGTCGCCGCCAGGGCGGTTCGCGCCTGGGGAGCAGGGCTTCTTCTCGCGGCTGCGGGACGCCTTCAACGGCCGCTGAGCCAACTGAGCGGAGCTGCTGATGGCGACCGCGCCGGTCTTCCTGTGCGACCGCGGCCTGCTCGACGCGGACCGGGTAACGCTGTCCGGGCCGGAGGGCAGGCATGCCACCACGGTGCGCCGGATCGCGCCCGGCGAGCGGGTTGACCTGACCGACGGCGCCGGCCTGCTCGCGCGGTGCGTCGTGCTGACCGCGCGGTCCGGTGAGCTTGTCCTGGAAGTCGACCAGCGCCTGGTGCAGCCAGCGCCGCCGGTACGGGTCATCGTGGCGCAGGCCATCTTGAAAGGCGATCGCGCTGAGCTGGCCGTCGAGCTGATGACCGAGGTCGGGGTCGACGAGATCGTGCCCTGGGCGGCTGAGCGCTGTATCGCGCGCTGGCGGCCGGACCGGGACTCGCTGGGCCGCTGGCGGACGACAGCGCGCGAGGCGGCTAAGCAGGCCAGGCGAGCCTGGTTCCCCGAGGTGTCGGCGTCGGTGCGGCTGCCGGAGCTGGCCGACCTGGTCCGGGCGGCTGACCTCGCCGTGCTGCTCGATCCCGACGCCGGTCGCCGGCTGTCGTCGATCGCCCTGCCGGCGGCTGGCTCGACCCTGCTGATGGTCGGCCCGGAAGGCGGCGTGTCAGAGTCCGAGACCCGCCAGCTGACCGGCGCTGGCGCCATCACCGCCAGGCTGGGACCGTCAGTGCTGCGCGGCTCTACCGCCGGGGCGGTGGCCGCCGCGCTCGCACTGAGCGGCTGTGGTCGCTGGGGTTAAGGGATCGCCGGGGTGAGGAGCGTTGCCGAATTGCCTGGCCCCTGTTCGGGTTCGCCGAGGTCGGCCATCATGATCGCGGAGGCTTGACCGCGCTTTGCGTGGGTAGTTCTCACTTCGGGGGTATTTTTCAGTTATATGTGCGGAAAAGTACCCCCGAAGTGCTAAGTCGCCACGCAAACTCAGGAAAACCCTCCACGGAGCCGTCAGTGCTGCGCGGCTCTACCGCCGGGGCGGTGGCCGCCGCGCTCGCACTGAGCGGCTGTGGTCGCTGGGGTTAAGTGGGGTCGCTGGGGTTAAGGGTTAGGGGCTGGGAGTCCGGCACGGGACTGGCGGCACCGGAGGTACTGGCGGCTCGGTCGGCTCTGTTGTCCCGACGGCTGTCGGTGACGGGGCCGGCGTGTCGCTCGGCGGCGGCGCCAGCTGCACTGCGGCGTGGGCGTCGGGCGTGAGCAGGTTCTTGCCGGTCGCCTCCGGGCTCTGCGACGCCGCTGGCGTCGGCGAGCTCGTCGAGCTCGAGGCCGGCGAAGGCGAGCTCACCGGTGGCGTGTCGGCCGGCGGCGTGCTCGTGTCGGTGTCCGTCGGCGTCACGGTCGGGCTCGACGACTGACTGTAGGTCGGGGTGATGGTCGGCGTGGTGGTCGGCGTCGGCGACGTCGAGCAGCTCGGCGACACCGACGCGGTCGGAACAGTGCCGTGCCCGCCGCCGGACGAGCCGCCGCCGATCCCGCCGGCACCGCTGGTGTAAGGCGGCACCGTGCCGCTCTGGTGGCGGCTGTGGCTGGGGTGTGGGCTAGGCGAGGTGTGCACGTCCCTGCTGTCGGTGACATGCGTGATCGCCGAAGGCAGCGCGGCGACCGCCCAGGATGCCGCGGTGACGACGAACAGGCCGGTCAGCGCGGCCGCGGCCGGGCGGGTCCAGCTAAGGAAGCCGGGTCGGCCCAGATCGGGCTTGAAACGCTCGGCGACCGCTGCCGTCGCGGCGGGCATCCAGTGCCTGGGCATCCAGCTGCGGCGCCTGGGCACCGCGTGGCGGTCGGCGATCTTGGCGCGGATGCGGTCGAGCCCGTCTGCGCCTGGCTCGACGGCGTCCACGGCGAGGTGCAGCGAGTCGCGGAGCACCTGGCTGAGGTGGTCGTCGGGATTGCGGGCGCTCATGATGATTCACGCTCCAGAACCGAGCGGAGAGCTGCCATCGCGCGCGAGGTATGGCTCTTGACCGCGCCTCGGGTGATCCCCATCATCGACGCGATCTGAGCTTCGGATAGATCTCCATAGAACCTGAGTACGACGACCTCGCGCTGCCGGGTCGGAAGCTCACGAAGCGCGGCGACCACGGCCGAGCGCTCGAGGAGGGCGAGCGCGCCGTGCTCGGCGCTTGGCATGTCGGGCGGCGGCTTCGGCGCGTTGCGATCGACGACAACGCGATGCCTAAGCACGGATCGTGATCGGTTGACTACGGCCGTGCGAAGGTAGGCGAGTGCCTTCTCACCGTCGCGCAGCCGGTGCAACCCGGAATGCAGCGCGACGAACGAGTCCTGCACAACTTCCTCCGCGGTGGAGACATCGTGGACCAGCAGCACTGCCAGCCGGACCAGAGGGCGATAGTGAGACCCGTAGAGCTGGGTGATCGCCGCGTCAGCGGTGACGCCGCTGGGCCCTGGCAAGGTGAACCTGGGCAGGCTCGCGGTGATGCTCGTCACACTCTGGCTGACATCCTGGGCCGATTCTGAGTCACTGCCGGACGGCACGGGTGCCGTCAGCGGCATGGAAATCGGCTTTGGCTGGGCCGGGACCGATCCGAATGCTGGCATGGCTGGTCCAGCTACGAGGGTTTCGGTCACCTTGTTATGACGCGCGTGCGGGCCGGATGGTTTACGCACGCTCGCCGTCCACCTGTCTACGCGTCTGCCGCTGGGACCGGTGCAACCATATATGTCTGCCGTGAGCAAGGCGAAGCACACGTTAGGATCGGCCCGTGCCCGAATGCCTATTCTGCGGAATCGCGTCCGGCGAGGTGCCAGCCACCGTCGTGCTGGAAAGTCCTCGCGCGCTCGCATTCCGCGACATAAATCCGCAGGCGCCGATTCACGTGCTGGTGATTCCCAGGGAGCACCATCAGGATCTGGCCGCCTGCGCCGCCGACGCGGGCCTGCTCGCCGAGCTCGCGACGCAGGCGCACGAGGTCGCGCTGGCCGAGGGCATCGCAGATACGGGATACCGGGTGGTCTTCAACACCGGCGGACACGCCGGGCAGACCGTCCCGCACGTGCACGCTCATGTGCTCGGCGGCCGGGCGATGTCGTGGCCACCGGGCTGAGGCGGGGGTAAGTGAAGAAGCAACCGGAAGACGGTGCCGCAGCCGACGGCGCGACATCGCTGCGGATCGTCATCCCTGAGCCGCATTCGATGGTGAGCCTGCTCGGCTCGCGCGACGAGCTGCTGCACGTCATCGAGGAGGCGTTCGACTCCGACATCCACGTGCGCGGCAACGAGATCACGGTGACCGGCTCCGCGAGCGAGGCGGCCGTCGTCGGCGAGCTCTTCGACGAGCTGACCCGCCTGCTGGCGAGCGGCACCGAGGTCACCCCGGACGTCGTCGAGCGCAGCGTGGGGATGCTACGCCGCAAATCGGGCGCGCGTCCCGCTGACGTCCTGACCCTCGACATCTTGTCGTCGCGAGGCCGGACGATTAGGCCCAAGACGCTCAATCAGAAGCGCTACGTGGACGCCATTGACAACCACACAATCGTCTTCGCGATCGGCCCGGCCGGAACGGGGAAGACCTACCTGGCGATGGCAAAGGCGGTCAAGGCACTTCAGGCCAAAGAGGTCAATCGGATCATCTTGACCCGGCCGGCCGTGGAGGCGGGCGAGCGTCTCGGGTTCCTGCCCGGCACGCTGTACGAGAAGATCGACCCGTACCTGCGGCCGCTCTACGACGCGCTGCACGACATGGTGGATCCCGACTCGATCCCCAGGCTGCTCACGGCCGGCACGATCGAGATCGCACCGCTCGCCTACATGCGCGGCCGGTCGCTGAACGATTCTTTCATCATCCTCGACGAGGCGCAGAACACCTCAGCCGAGCAGATGAAGATGTTCCTGACCCGGCTCGGCTTCGGTTCGAGGATCGTGGTCACGGGCGATGTCACCCAGGTCGACCTGCCCTCGGGCCAGGTCTCTGGCCTGAGGATGGTGCAGGACGTGCTCGACGGCGTGCCCGACGTGTACTTCTGCAAGCTCACCGCCCACGACGTGGTCAGGCACAAGCTGGTCGCCGACATCGTGGACGCCTACGCCCGGTACGACGCCGCCCGCGCGGCGGCCGATGCGGGCCGGCTTCCGGCGAGCCGGGCCCGCCGAGACGTCAGCAGGCAGCGTTGAGCATCGAGAGGCAGCGTTGAGCATCGAGATCGCCAACGAATCAGGGGTCGCCGTCGACGAGGCCGCCCTCGCCGGGCTGTCCAGGCACGTGCTCGACGAGATGCGGGTGCATCCGCTGGCCGAGCTGTCCGTGCTGCTGGTCGACGAGCCCGCGATGACCGAGCTCCATGTGCGGTGGATGGGCGAAGAGGGGCCGACCGACGTGCTGGCCTTCCCGATGGACGAGCTGAGGCCGCCGCAGCCAGGCGGCACGCACCGGGACCGGGAGGACCGCGAAGGCGGCGAGATCCCCGGCCTGCTCGGTGACGTCGTGATCTGCCCCCAGGTGGCGGCCGTCCAGGCCAAGAAGGCCCAGCACACCCAGGCCGAAGAGGTCGAGCTGCTGTGCACGCACGGCATCTTGCACCTGCTCGGCTACGACCACGCCGACGCGGCGGAGCACGCCGCGATGTTCGGCCTGCAGGACCGGCTCCTGGGGTCGTGGCGATCCGAGCGGGATGGCGAGCTAGAGCAGGCGGCCGAGGAGCCCGGCAGCAGTCGGCCGCTGCCCGGGTAGGCGCCGTGGGCTGGCTGATCGTCGCGGCGGTCGTGCTGGTGCTCTTCGCCGGACTGTGCGCGAGTGCCGATACGGCGCTGCTCCGGGTCTCGAGGGCGGGCGCCAAGGAGCTCGCCACCTCATCCGGCGAGACCTCGGCGCCGCTGCAGGCCGTGCTGACCGAGGTGCCGAGGTACATCGCGGTGCTGCTGCTCGTCCGGGTCGCCGCCGAGCTGACCGCCACGCTCTGCGTCGCGGCGACGCTCGTGGCCTGGATGGGCCACGACTGGCGTCCGTTCCTCATCACCGGCGCCGTGATGACGGCGGCGGTCTATGTCGTGGCCGGCATCGTGCCGAGGACACTCGGCCGTGAGTACGCCGCGAGCATCGCCGACCACGCCGCGTCGGTGATGCATCCGGTCGTGCGGCTCATGGGCCCCGTCCCCTCGCTGCTGCTGGCGCTCGGTCAGCTGCTCGGCCGTGACGGCCAGCGGCAGGCAGGGCCATCAGGCGAGGAAGAGGACCTGCGCGGCCTGGTCGACCTGCTTGAGCGTCGCCGGGTGATCGAGCCGGGCGAGCGGGCGATGATCCACTCGGTCTTCGAGCTCGGCGACACCATCGTGCGCGAGGTCATGGTGCCGCGCACCGACATGATCTACGTCGAGAGCGGCAAGACGCTGCGCCAGGCGCTCTCGCTCGCTCTGCGCAGCGGGTTCTCCCGGATCCCGGTGGTCGGCGAGAACCTGGACGACGTCGTCGGCATGGCGTACCTGAAGGACATCGTGCGCCGTACCTACGACTACGCCGAGGGACTGAACTCCGAGCCGGTGTCCTCGATCATGCGTCCGGCGACCTTCGTGCCGGACAGCAAGCCGGTCGACGACCTGCTGCGGGAGATGCAGGCCAGGCAGAACCACGTCGCGATCGTGATCGACGAGTACGGCGGCACGGCCGGCCTCGCCACGATCGAGGACATCATCGAGGAGATCGTCGGCGAGATCGCCGACGAGTACGACCGGGAGCAGCCGCCCGTGGAGTGGCTCGGCCCTGACCATGCGCGCGTCACCGCGCGGCTGTCGGTCGACGAGCTGGCCGAGCTGTTCAGCGTGCGGATCGACGCCGAGGACGTGGAGACCGTCGGCGGGCTCCTGGCCCAGCGGCTCGGCCGGGTACCCATCGCGGGCTCGACCGCGACCGTCGCCGGGCTCAAGCTCACGGCCGAGAACCTGGCCGGCCGCCGGAACCGGATCAGCACCGTGACGGTGCGGCGCGTCCGGGGCGCGGCCAAGCGCGAGGCCGAAGACCGCCTCGCCTGGGCCGCCGCCGACGAGCCCGGCCGCCCGTCAGCGGAGATCGCCGACCGCGCAGCCGACCTGGATCACCAGCCGAGCGAGTAGGGTCAGTCGTGAACGAAACGCAGCTTGGAGCCGAGGATCTGAAGATCATCACGCTGGCGCGGTCGGCGCGGGCGCGTGCCGGATCGCTCGAAGCCGCAGCGGTCAGGGACGAGACTGGCCGGACGTATGCGGCAACGACGGTCGCCCTTCCGTCGCTTCGGCTGTCGGCGCTGGCGCTCGCCGTTGCGATGGCCGTGTCGAGCGGAGCCCGCTCACTCGAGGCGGCGGCGCTGGTCAGCGAGGGAACGGGCCTCGCTGACGACGACGTCCGGGTCGTGCGCGACCTCGGACCGGGAGCAGTCATCATCCACGCCGGGCCTGACGGCTCGGTCTTGCAGCTTGACCACTCGTGACGACGCCGGGGGTGGCAGGCTTCGCCTGCTTTGCCGGGCGGCCGAACGTCGGCAAGTCGACGCTGATGAACGCGCTCGTCGGCACCAAGGTCGCGATCACCAGCAGCCGTCCCCAGACGACTCGCCGGGTGATCAGGGGGATCGTGCGGCGCGGCGACGCGGAGCTGATCATCATCGACACTCCCGGGCTGCACCGGCCGAGGACGCTGCTCGGCGAGCGGCTGGACAGCCTGGTGCGCTCGACGCTGACCGAGGTGGACGCGATCGGGTTCTGCATCCCGGCCGCCGAGCGGATCGGTCCGGGGGACAAGTACCTGGCGGCCGAGCTGACGAGCCATCAGCACGCCAAGACGCCGGTCGTCGCGATCGTCACCAAGACCGACGAGGCGTCGAAGGAGCAGATCGCCAGCCAGCTGACCGCCGTGGCCGCCCTGGCCGACTGGGTCGACATCGTGCCGGTCTCCGCCGTCACCGGCTTCCAGCTTGACGTCCTCACCGACGTCCTGGTCAGCCACCTGCCTCCGGGCCGTGCGCTCTATCCGGACGGCGAGCTGACCGACGAGCCGGAGCAGCAGCTCGTCGCCGAGCTGATCAGGGAAGCGATACTCGAAGGCGTCAGGGACGAGCTGCCGCACTCGATCGCCGTCGTGGTCGAGGAGATGATGCCGCGCGAGGGGCGCACCGACCTCATCGACGTGCACGCCGTGATGTACGTCGAGCGCGCCAGCCAGAAGGCGATCGTCATCGGCGCCAAGGGCGCGCGGCTCAAGGAAGTCGGCTCGCGCGCCCGCAGTCAGATCGAGGCGCTGCTGGGCAGCAGGGTCTATCTCGACTTGCGGATCAAGGTGGCCAAGGACTGGCAGCGCGATCCCAGGCAGTTGCGCCGGCTAGGTTTCTATGACTAGGTTTCTACGATTGAGTCCTGAATTCATCCTGACCGCGAATTCAAGTCCTGCTGGTGAAATTTACGTGCGGAGAATCTAAGCCAGACTTGGAATTTCTGCGAAATCGTTTACTGTCACTAGCCGGTCATGTGATGATCATGCCTTCGCTGGGTGACCGTGGCGGCACCAGGGCCAGGGGAGGAAAGATGCTGGTCAAACTCGGGTCCCGGGTGCACTATCGCGCAATCGCTAGCGGTGTCTTTCACTGCGAGCGCTGCGGCGGAGACCGCCCGTACCGGCATCGGACTGGGCGCCGGTGGGCACAACTACTGGGCGTCCCCCTGTTTCCGCTTGATTCAACTGGCGAGCATCTGCGGTGCGTGATTTGCCGCACGTGTTATCGAGTCGAATTGCTAGCCGTCCCGACCATCGAGCAAATGCAGGCGGCGCTGTGCAGCGCGACGACGGCCGCCGCTCTCGCGATGCTGTCCGTCGGCAGGTCGGGCAGTCAGGTCGCCAGGCGTCGTGCGGTCGAGCTGATCATCCGGGCGGGCGCAGCCGAGTACGGCGAGCCCGACCTCGTCCTGGCGCTCGACGAGGCGACGGCGGGATGCGGCCCGGTTCCCGGCCTGCGTTCCACCCTGGAGATAGTGGCCATCCAGCTCGAACCGCACGCCTGCGAGTGGTTCCTCGCCAAGGTGGTGCAGGTGGGACTCGCCGACGGGCTGCTCAGCGCGGCTGAGCGCGAGGTCGCGCTCACCGTCGCCAGGCACCTCGGGCTGAGCCAGGCCAAGGCTGACGACGTGATCCAGCTAGCTGAGCAGGCGGCGCAGGCCGGATAGTCGGCTTCTAGTCGGCTGGATGGGTGACAATAGGCGTCGTGAGTCTCTACCGTGACGACGGGATCGTGCTGCGCACCCAGAAGCTGGGCGAGGCCGACCGCATCGTGACGGTGCTGACTCGCAAGACCGGGCGGGTCAGGGCCGTGGCCAAGGGCGTCCGGCGCACCAAGTCGAGATTCGGCGCCCGGGTAGAGCCGTTCACGCACGTCGACCTGCTGCTGTATACCGGGCGCTCGCTCGACGTGATCACCCAGGCCGAGTCGGTGCGCAGCTACGGCGACCCGCTCGTCGGCGACTACCGCCGGTATACGACCGGGGTCGCGATGCTCGAGACTGCCGAGCGGCTGACCACGATCGAGAAGGAGCCGGCGCTGCGGCAGTTCCTGCTGCTCGTCGGCGGACTCCGCACGCTGGTCGACGGCGAGCACGATCCGAGGCTGGTGCTCGACGCGTTCCTGCTGCGGTCCCTCGCGGTCGCCGGGTACGCGCCCGCGCTCGACGAGTGCGCGATCTGCGGCACCAGGGCGGGGGAGCCGCCGGGACCGACCCGGCAGATCTTCGGTGTCGCGGCCGGCGGCCTCGTGTGTCGCAACTGCCACGCGCCGGGCGCGGCCACGACGACGCAGGCGACCATCGACCTGATGAACGCGCTGCTGCGCGGCGAGTGGGAGCTTGCCGACGCGAGCGATCGCCGCAATCAGGTCGAGGCGAGCGGGCTCGTCGCCGCCTACCTGCAATGGCACCTGGAGCACTCGCTCCGCTCGCTGCGCCACGTGGAGCACGCATGAGCCGTCGGTTCAGGCCCCCTGACCCGCACCCGTCGGGGGCCCTACCGCCCGCGATCCCGGCTGACCTGGTGCCCAAGCATGTCGCCCTGGTCATGGACGGCAACGGGCGCTGGGCTAAGCAGCGCGGCCTGCCCCGCACCGAGGGGCACAAGGCCGGCGAGTACTCGCTGTTCGACGTGATCATGGGCGCGATCGAGCTCGGTATCCCGTACCTGTCGGCGTACGCGTTCTCCACCGAGAACTGGCGGCGCTCGCCCGACGAGGTCAGGTTCCTCATGGGCTTCAACCGCGACGTCATCCGCAGGCGCCGGGACCAGCTCAACGAGATGGGCGTGCGAGTCAGGTGGGCCGGTCGCCGGCCACGGCTGTGGCGCAGCGTCATCTCCGAATTGGAAGACGCCGAGCGGATGACGGCCGGCAACGACGTGCTGACGCTCCAGTTCTGCGTGAACTACGGCGGCCGGGCCGAGATCGCCGACGCCGCCGCCGCGATCGCGGTCGACGTCGCCGCTGGCAAGCTGCGCGCCGACAAGATCGACGAGAAGGTGTTCGCCAGGTACCTCGACGAGCCCGGCATCCCCGACGTCGACCTGTTCGTGCGATCGTCGGGGGAGCAGCGGACGTCGAACTTCCTGATCTGGCAGTCCGCCTACGCCGAGTTCGTCTTTCTCGACACGCTGTTCCCGGACTTCGACCGGCGCCACCTGTGGCAGGCCTGCGAGATCTTCGCCAGCCGCGACCGCCGCTACGGCGGCGCCGTACCGAATCTAGTGCAGAGCGCGGAGCACGGCCCCGGCGAGCACGCAGGCGACGACGACGACTCGCAGCAGGCGTCCCCGGGTGCCGAGCCTCGGCCACGAGATCGTCGCTAGCCAGGCCAGCGCGACGGCCAGGCCGACGAGGGCCGCACCGCCCGGCCAGCCCTGCAGCGCCAGGCCGAGGATCAGGAAGCCGACGGCCAGGATTGGCGGCAACCACGGGGGAAGCTGGTGCAGCCACAGCAGCGAGGTCGCACTGCGCTGCTCCACTGCGGACCGGCGATCCGACGCGTCCGGGGTAAAGAGCGTGTCTCCCTGCGGAAGCGGCCGGGCTGGCCGAGGCGGTCGGGCCCGGGTCTTACCTCGGTTGCTGCTCACGGGCGAGGTCCTTCCGCGCGGGTCAATCCGGTGCCTAAAGAAGTTGCGACCGGCCAGGTCACCGACCACGATAGCGGCACAACCGATTGGCCGATCACGGCTAAGCTGGCAGGCACCGCCACCCGCTCGCACTGGGTTGGGTCGGCCACGTCGCAATCCGCATCTCCCAGAATCGCTGGAGAATCTTGATGGCTCGCCGCAATGACCGTATGGAAACCATCGTCAGCCTGGCCAAGCGACGGGGGATCGTCTACCCGTCGAGTGAGATCTACGGTGGTTTGCGGGCATCATGGGATTACGGTCCCCTCGGCGTCGAGATCAAGAACAACATCAAGCGCCAGTGGTGGAAGTCCATGGTCACCGAGCGGGACGACATCGTCGGCCTGGACTCCAGCGTGATCCTGGCGCCCGAGGTCTGGCAGGCCAGCGGCCACATCACCGAGTTTGTCGACCCGCTGACCGAGTGCCAGAGCTGCCACAGGCGGTTCCGCGCCGACCACGTGATCGAGGCGTACGCCGAGAAGCACGACGGCAAGGAACCCGAGAACGGCCTCGCCGACCTCGCCTGCCCCAACTGCGGCACGCGGGGCGCGTTCACCGAGCCGAGGATGTTCAACGGACTGCTGCGGACGTATCTGGGCGCCGTGGAGCGGGACGGGGAGGCGGGCGGGGAAAGCGGGCTTGCTTACCTGCGGCCAGAGACCGCTCAGGGCATCTTCATCAACTTCAAGAACGTCCAGCAGACCTCCCGTAAGAAGATCCCGTTCGGCATCGGCCAGATCGGAAAGTCGTTCCGTAACGAGATCACCCCGGGCAACTTCATCTTCAGGACGCGCGAGTTCGAGCAGATGGAAATGGAGTTTTTCGTCCGGCCGGGCACCGACGAGGAGTGGCACGAGCGCTGGCTCCAGGCCCGCCTGGCCTGGTACACCGGGCTCGGAATCACCGAGGACAACCTGCGCCTGTACGAGCATCCAGCGGAGAAGCGCTCGCACTACTCCAAGCGCACGGTCGACATCGAGTACCGCTTCGAATTCCAGGGCAGCGAGTGGGGCGAACTAGAAGGAATCGCGAACCGGACCGACTTCGACCTGTCTGTGCACGCGAAGGCTTCGGGCCAGGACCTGTCGTACCTGGACACCGAGACGAACGAGAGGTTCATCCCCTACGTTGTCGAGCCAGCGGCCGGCGTTGACCGCATGATGCTTGCCTTCCTCCTCGATGCCTATGCGGAAGACGAGGCGCCGGACGCGAAGGGCGCGATGGAAAAGCGGACCGTCATGCGACTCGATTACCGCCTTGCCCCGATCAAGGTGGCGGTGCTACCGCTGTCCAGGAACGCCGATCTTTCGCCCAAGGCGCGCGATGTCGCGGCGACCGTGCGGAAGCACTGGAATGCCGATTTCGACGACGCCGGCGCGATCGGCCGACGCTATCGGCGCCAGGATGAAATTGGGACGCCGTATTGTGTAACCGTCGATTTCGACAGCCTGTCGGATAATGCCGTCACCGTTCGCGAGCGCGACTCGATGAAACAAGACAGAATTGGAATCGACGGCCTGATCTCCTATTTGGCTGAACGGCTCGCTGGGTGCTGATCGCCCGTCCGTAGGTGCTCCCGGCACCGGGGGGAGCGGGTGCTGGAGTGCGATCGGGCTTGCCCTTGAGTGCACTCCAGTACCTAACCTGAGGGCGTCTAGGGCGTCCTGCGGCTCCGGAAGGTCGGCAGGCTGGCGGTGCAGCTATGTCAACCGGGACCATGCCTCGGGCGTCCCTGTTCCTATAGGGATGTCGTGAAGGAGCGCGGATGCGAAGAAGCCTTGTGATCATGGCGATGCTGGCGGCGGTTCTTGGTCCGGTGGGGCAATCTGCCACCGCGCACTCGGCGGTGCGGGCACAGCAGCACCTATTCGCGGGGGTGGACGCCGTATCGTGCGCTCTTGCGGGAGACTGCGCCGCTGGCGGACATTACCGGGATCCGGGGCGGGCTGCGCACCCCTTCGTCGTCACCGAGTTCAAGGGACGCTGGAGCGCCGCCACTGACGTCCCGGGGCTGGACGCCCTGAAGCCGAGAGCCGCGACTATCAACTCGGTGTCGTGCGCTCCGGGCGGCTGCGTCGCTGGTGGCTACTACCTGGACGCGGCCCGGCGCTATCACGCCTTCGTGACCGCTGAGAAGAACGGCCGCTGGAGCCGCCCGGTCTCGGTCCTTACCGGGCAGAAAAAGGCGACTGAGCCAACTCAGATCGGCTCCTTGTCGTGCTCGGGCCCGGGAAACTGCGCAGCCGCCGGCGGCGAGCCAGCCTTCGTGGTGAGCGAGATCAAGGGCCGGTGGGGCAAGCCGCGCCAGCTGGGCATGGCCACCAGGGGCAAGATCCGGATCTCGTGCGCGTCGGCGGGCAACTGCACCGTGGCCGCGGGGAAGTTCGTGGTCGGCGAGCGGAAAGGCCGCTGGGGCAAGCTCACGCCACTGCCCGGCCTTTCGGCGCTCGGGACCAAGCCAGCCCTTGAGTCGGTGTCGTGCACAGCGGCTGGCAACTGCGCCGTCGGCGGAACTTATACCGGCCACCACTCCGGCAAGGAAGTGTTCGTGGCCAGCGAGCGGAACGGGCGCTGGGGCAAGCCCATCGAGCTTCCCGGGTTCACCGCGCTGAATAAGGAGGACTTCAGCGACCTCTCGTCGGTGTCGTGCATCTCAGCGGGCAACTGCGTCGCGGGCGGCAGTTACACCGTGCCCGCCGACTTCGCGGGCGGAGTCTTCGCGCCGTTCGTGGCCAGCGAGCAGAACGGCCACTGGGGCAAGGCCATCGAGGTGCCCGGCATCCCGCCAGCAGATTCCGGCGAGTGCGAGCCAGACCTGGGCAGCGACTGCATTGAGGGCCACGTCGCTTCCGTGTCGTGCGGCCCCGCAGGCACCTGCGCGGCCGGCGGGGTCTACGACGCGCCTGACGTCAACGCGATCGTAGCCTTCGTACTCCTCTACCAGCATGGCCACTGGACCCACGTCACCCAGCCGCCTGGATTCGCGGCCCTCGACACCGGCAAAAGCTCCGAAGTCAGCTCCGTGTCATGCACCGCAGGCGGCAAGTGCGTCGCCGGCGGAGGTTACGCCAATGGGCACACCAGCCTGCCGGCCTTCGTGGCCGACGAGGAGAATGGCGATTGGGACGCGGCCCACACCATCACATTCTGAAGCTGAAAGGCACTCCAGCGCCCAGTGCCCGGCTAGTTGAGCCCGGCCGCGCCGGTGGCGTCGGCGCGCTGGAGCGCAGTCGTGCGGGTGCCGCACACTGCCCACGCCTGGTGGATCGTCGCGGTGTAGTGCTTGATGCCGACGCGATAGTGCACCACGATCGCGTGGATGGCCCAGCAGCCCGTGGGCGACGGCGCGGTCACCTCGGTCGTCATGGACAGCACCTTGCTCTGCGGGCCGATGTGCATGCCGACGACGGAGCCGTAGACGGCAATCTCGCTGGGGCAGTCACTGAGAGTCAGGTCGTGGCTGGTGGTCTGCCGAACGTAGCCCAGCTGGTAACCGCAGCCCCCTTGGTCGGCGGTCGCGAACGCGGCCAGCAGGCGAGGGACTTTCGTGCCGTGACCGGCCACGAGCTGGACCTTGTCGATCCGCACGGTGGCGCCGCCGGTTTCGCTCAGCGGACTGACCAGGGCGACGGGAGAGTTGCTGGTATCGATCCCGGTGCCGACGGTATTGCCGGCCAGCAACCGGAGCGGGCCGCGGCCGAACCCGATCGGACCTAGCCAGACGAATGCGCCGGCAGCGGCGACGACCACGATGACCGCGACGGTCGCGAAGACGGCCCCGGGGTGCCACGGCCGATCGGCCCGATCTCTCACGAGCTAATGGTGAGGTATTGGTCGCTTGACCGTCAATTTTGGCCTACCTGCGAGCGGGCTATCGCCGGGGCTCGCGTCGGTACACCTGCGCCGCAGCCTGGTGGAAGCCTGCGGGCAGTCCGGCGGACGCCATCGTGGCGGCGATTTCTTCCATCTCGGCGACCCAGCGCCAGCCCTTCTTGGCGGCTGAGTTCGCGGCGCCGTGCGCTCTGGTCTCCAGGGCGGGCTGGGACAGCGCCCATTCAGCGCGAAGGTCGTCAGCTACGCCCTCGGCCTCGGCGAGCGCCAGCGCGGTCAGCAGGAGGGCGCTCGAGCCCTTCGTCCAGGCCGCGTAGGCCATCTTGACCGAGGATGCCGAGTAGGGGCCGGCGGTGACGATCCGGGCGTCGACGTTGGTGCCGGCGAAAAGTTCCTGTGCTCGGCCGGCTTCGTCGCCCGAAAGGTAGAGCCTGGTGTGGCCGGGGGACGTGGGCGGCGGGCCGATGATCCCGCCGTCGACGTAGGTGGCGTCGGCGGCGGTGATGACGTTGGCGATGCGTTCTGAGGTCTGAGGCGAGACCGCGTTCGCGTCGACGTACAGGGAGCGGAAGGTGCCTGCGTTCGCAATGGAGGTGGCGACATCGAGCGCGGCGTGCGGCGGGCAGATCGACAAGACGACGTCCGCCGCGCCCGCGAGTTCGGCGATGGTGCCGATATCGGTCAGGCCAGCTGCGCTGGCTCGCGCCGCCGTGTCTGGCCCGCGCGACTGCGAGGCCCAGAGCACCTGGTACCCGCGCTGGACGAGGCAATGGCCGACGACGGCGCCCATTTCACCTGGATGGAGCAGTCCGATGACCGGCGCCCGGGAGGTGTCCATAGCTGATTTTGGCACGGCTAGCCGTCGCCATTCCCCGGTGCTCGACCCTGTACCTCGTCGGCTAGGCCGGCGAGACGTCGCCCTCAGGCACCGCCGAGCCGGGGTCCGCGAGGCCGGGGGTCCGCGAGGCTAAGGGCGGCGAGGCTAAGGACAGCATGGTGCTACTTACCGCTGTCCTGACGACAGCAGGTAGGACCTTGCTGCTGTCGATTCTGGTCTGGGAACAGCATCAAGTAGGGACATGGTGCTGTTGGTCGGCCGCGGACGGGCGGAGGCCCCGGACTCCATGAGCAGTACGGCGGCTGGCGGCTGATTCTGGTGTGGTTGGCTCACTATGCCTGCACCCGATTGATGCCTGCAAACGATTGCTTGAGCGGCGATAGGCATCCAGCGAATTGGCCCTTGCGCCGGTGTCAGAGGGGCGTGATAGCGTGGCTTTAGTTGAGAGAGATGGCATCTCCAGGACGAATTTAGCTTGTACATTCGATACGTTGGACTCCCAGGTTTGCGGGAGGCGTGTCCTGGGTGAGTGGCCCTCCGGTAGCTGCCTCGTGGGCGAGTGTTCGCCCTTCGCCGGCATTCGTGATCGCGCTTCTGACGCCTCAGCAAGTTTCCCGAGTTCGCCTTTCCAGCCGTGTGATCGGAGGTGGTGCCGTCGTGTGTGAACTGAATGGGGAGCGGGTCGTGGCTGGCACGCTTCCGAGTTCTGCGGTCGAGGCGACTGATTCGGTGCTGTCGGCGCTCACGTGGCTGGCCGATGCCGACCTGGCTTCGACACCGGCGGCGGTGCAAGCGGAGTGCTTGCGATCGCTGGAGCGGGTACGGTCGGTCTTCACTGCCGCCCATGCGTCGGTGCTCTCGACGTTCCAGGCGGGCGGCGGCTACGAGGACGATGGTCAGGGATCGGCCCGGACGTGGCTGCGGTGGCAGACCCAAGTCACAGGGACGGCGGCGTCGTCCGCCACGGGGTGGATGCGTCGCCTGAAAGCACACGAAGCGGTGCGGGAGGCCCTGCGGTGCGGCGGAGTCTCGGCATCGTGGGCGAGGCAGATCTGTGATTGGACCGACCAGCTGCCGGCGGAGGCTCGTGAGGACGCCGACCGGATCTTGCTCGGAGCGACCTCGGCGGGGGCCGAGTTGGCTGACCTGGCTCGGCTGGCCGAGGAGATGCGGCGGCGACTGGCGCCGGCCGACGAGGACGGCAAGCAGGGCTTCGAGGATCGCCAGTTGCGCCTGCAGACCACCCTTGGTGGTGCGGGCCGCCTAGACGGTGATCTCACCCCCCGCTGCGCCGAGGCAGTCAAGGCGGTGCTGGAGGCGCTCGGCAAGCGCGCAGGTCCGGAGGACACTCGCACGACCCGGCAGCGTCACCACGATGCGCTCGAGGAGGCATGCAGGCGCCTGATCGCCGCCGACGGCCTGCCCGATCGGGCGGGTCAGCCGACCCAGATTCAGCTGCACATCAGCCTGGACGACCTGACCCGCCGCCTGAACGACGGCCCCCCGGTCGGCAGTACCCCAGGTAGTCATAGCCCTGGCGACCCCGCGCGCCCATCAGATTCTGGCGCTCCGTCTGGCCTGCGCGGCCCGCGCGGGACGGTGCGTTCATCCAGCCCGGCCGACCTGTATGATCCAGCTGCCCGGCCCGCCTGCCTGGTCCCGCCCGGCCCGGTCCCGCCCGGGTCAGTCCCGCCCGGCCCGGTGCTGGCCGGGTCGGTGGCGATGCCGGGTGATGAGTGCGACGCGACGATCGTGCCGATGGTGACCGGGCGGGTCGACCATGACCTGCTTGACCGGCTCACGGCGCTGCTGACCCGGCGGCTGCCAGGGTGCCGTGACCAGGTGCGGGAGCTGATTGTGGCGAACGCCGTCGCGCTCTTGTCCGGCCCGAGCGGGGTCGCCTCGGCGCTGCGGGGTCGGGTGAACCGGTCTGGCCCGGCAGTGCCGGTAAGCCTGCCGCTGGATGTGGGCAAGCCCACCGAGACCATCCCGCCGCACTTGCGCCGGGCGGTGATCGTGCGGGACCGACACTGCGCCGCGCCTGGGTGCGAGCAGCCGCCGGCTGGCTGCCAGGTCCACCATGTCCGGCCCCGGAGCCTGGGCGGCGGGACCAGTCTGAATAATCTGGTCTTGCTGTGCACTTTCCACCACCTCATCGCCGTCCACCAGTGGGGCTGGACGATCACGCTGAATCCGGATGGCACCACCGCGATGAGGAGTCCGGATGGCGGCCGCGTCTACCGGAGCCACAGCCCGCCTGCCGCAGCCGCCTGATCGGGCGGAGTGTCACGGGAGATTGTCTTCGGGTCAGGACAGCGGGCTGTCCAATGACCGGCAGGCTGGGTCTGACTTTGTTTCCAGGCTCTTGACTGTCGTCAGACCTACGTTGGCTTTCACACGCAAAGGCTCCGAGCAGATCGGATCAGGCTGCCGATCCTGCTCACCAGCTTTCGAGCAAGCCGATTGTCATGTAGTTAGCCAGAGTCTTCCGGCGCTTCTAGCGGATTCGCACTCTGGTTTCCTGAACTCAGCGCCAGTGTCGAAAGATTTACGCTTCATGATCTAAGGCTGAGAGTCTCTCCTTTCTGGCCGCCGTGCCCAGAAGAGGGCGTGGCCGCCGTCGCCCTCAGGCACGAACTCTTCCCGCTCAATCGACAAGCTAGCCTGACTGATCCAGGACCGGTACGTGGCCACGTCGGCGTGGCTCCACCACATGGGCACGCCACCGCCCAGCCAGTTCTCCTCGGTGCCCGTCCACGCCCAGTAGCCAGTCGTGGCCAGGAACCATCCGCCGGGCCGCAGCCAGGACGCGACTCGCTCCAGCAGCGGCAACTGGTGCTCAAGCGGAATATGTATCAGCGCGAAGAGCGAGATGACCGCAGCGAACGAATCAGGGCCGAACTCAACGGCTGTGATATCGGCCCGCACGAATTCGGCCTGCGGTATCAGGTCCCTGGCCCGGCGGATCTGGACGTCGCTGATGTCGACACCGGTGACGCGATACCCGGCTTCCGTCAGGGTCCGCACGACTGGTATCCCGCTTCCGCAGCCAAGATCCAGCACCGCGCCGCCCGCCGGGATGCGCTCGCGCATCTCGCCGAGCCAGACCTGGTACTTGGTGTCGCCGCCGTACTCCTGGTCGTAGCGAACCGAGACCGCGTCGTAGCCGCGCCGGACGACTTCCCTCGGATCGTCGCTCATCACGCCGCGAACGATATCGAACACGCTGCCCCAGGCAAACTGACTTATCCGGCCTGCGCGTATGAGCGTGCCGCGCTGAAGGAGTTACGCCTCCAGGGTCAGGAACGACAATTCACCATCGGCTGCCGGCGACCCCGCAGCCGACCTAGACCTTCTGACTGCTTGGTGGGTGCTCTCCTCCCGCTCAACGATGAAACGGGGGGTGGCCAGCGGTTCGCGGCTGGCCGGCGGTTAGCTGGCTCGCCAGCTGCGAAGCAGGTCATCGGCTCGTTCTACGTGCGGATGCACCGATCGCAGGTAGTCACGGGCTGCACCGTTGGCGACCGGCTCGCTGCTGCGCATTCCCGATACCAGGTCCATGGGGACTACATAATGAAAACCGCGCTCCTCGGCACCAAGCACTGCGTAAAGGACGCAGCAGGTCAGCTCGACTCCGCCGATGACCAGGCCGTCGATGTCCCAGTCCGCTAGAGCCGCTAGGAACTCGGGGCTCTGCCAGATGTCATATCTGTATTTCCGCGCTGTCCGTGATCCCGCTACGGGCTGGATGAAGAGGTCAGCTCCGGCAGATCCGGCCAGGCACAGCCGCGAGTCCTTCTCCCGCCGGCGCTGACGTGGTGTAAGCCGCGCCGGGTCCATAAGCTGCTGCGAGTAGATGACTCGCATTCCGAGCCGGGCGGCCTCGGCGGCGAAGACATTGGCCCTCCGGGCAGCCTCGGCATTAGCCCGGGTCTGCGCAAGGTCCTGACCGGGCGCCGACGACCGGCAGAAATCGTTCTGGAAGTCGACCAGCACAACAGCCACGCGACCAGGCTCCAGCTTGCAGAATTCACTGACCTCATCAGGCTCGCGCACCAGCCCATGCTGTCCCATTCCCAGGGCCACGACAACCTGCGAGGGGGATCCTGGTCTGCCGCACCGAAACGGCAACATTACGGCTCACGATGCACATGACAGCAGTGATGGACGAATTCGTAGCTTGCATGATTAGGGAACGTGATGGAGCTAGCCTCCGTGATGCTGGCTTTACCGCAACAGCAGATCAGGTAGGGCTATAAGTGGGCTGGACCATCGCGCTCAACGCCGATGGCAGCACTACCATGACGAGCCCGGACGGCGACCGGGTCTATCACAGCCACAGCCCGCCGTCAGTCACTGCGGCCTGAGGGGTGCCGCACCGAGGTTCGGCCGGGTTAGGCGCGTTTCCAGCTGCTGCCGTTCCAGCGCTCGATCAGGGTGTGGCCGCTCGCGGTACCGCCGACAGCCCAGGCGTCCTTGGCCGAGATAGCAGCTACGCCGACCAGGCCGGCACCAGACGGTCCGTGGCTCAGCGTCCAGCGGCTGCCATTCCAGTGAACTGTCGCGGCGCCTTCCGACGTGACCGGACCGCCGCCGCCCACCGCCCAAGCACTGCTAGCGGACGTCGCGGCCACGCCCGCCAGGTTGTAGAGAGCGAAGGGGACTGTTGGGGCTGCCACCTGCTTCCAGGAACCGCCATGCCATCGCATGATCAGCGGAGTACCGCCGACCGGGCAGCCGTCGGTGCAGCCGACCGCCCAGGCGCTGGCTGCGGAGGTGGCGGCAACACCCTCCAGGGCATCGCCGAACTTGCCCTCGGACGGCCTCGGGATGGGCACTCGCTTCCAGGCTTTGCCGCCCCAGTGCAGGATCAGGCTAACCGCAGGGGAGAAGCCATGGACGACCTCGCCAACGGCCCAGGCGTTCCGGGGTGACGTGGCGGCGACAGCGGTCAGGAATTCGTTGCCGCTGATGCTCGGGCTGGGCATGCGCTTCCAGGCCGTCCCGTTCCAGTGCAAGATCAGCTTCCCGCCCACCGCCCAGGCGTCAGTTGCGGACAAGGCCGCAACTCCGGACAAGCTGCCGCCTGGACTGTGCATGAGCTTCCAGGCGGTGCCGTTCCAGTGCATGATCAGCGTCTTGCCGCTGTCGGTGGCGCCGACCGCCCAGGCGTTCCTGGCGGAGGTCGCGGCGACGCCGGCCAGAAAGCTGTCTGCCGGACCCGGGCTGGGCACCTGTCGCCATGCCGAGCCGTTCCAGTGCATGATCAGCGTCTTGCCGCTGCGGGTGGCGCCGACCGCCCACGTGTTTTTGGCCGAAATGGCGGCGACCCCCCGCAGGCTGCCAGCCACGGCTGTCGCCGACGCCGCTGTCGCGGGAGCGAAACCGGCTCCAACCAGCACGGCGGTCGCCGCAATCATGATCGAACGTGTGGCCAAACCTGGAATACGCACCGGTCCCCCCTGCGGCTGCTGATCAGAACGCCCTCAGCATGACATGCCGCGCATTCCTGTCACCAGGCGGCAAACGGGAACACGATTTGGCCGGAGACGGGCAGTCGGGTCAGCCGGCCGGAACGAAGGGTGGCCAGCGTGCCGGGGTGTCCGGGTGGTGACCAGAGGATCAGGGTCTTGCCGGCCGGGTCTGACCACAGCACCTCGCTCGACGTGGCCGGTCCCTTGTCGAACGTGGCTATCAGGCGGCCGGTCCTGATCGAGAATCTGGCGAGAGCCGACGCTGCTCCCTTGCTGTAGGTCACTGCGGCGATCGCCGTGGAGCCTCCAGGGGCGAGCAGGAGATTGCCGATCTGCGCGTTGCCTGACACCGAAATCTGCGGCTCAGGATTCTGGTCCTGACCGTTCGCGGGCACGGCAAGACGGCTATCAGAGCCCGGTGCCGTCCCAGGGGCCGATGTGTCCAGCAGACGCCTGCTGTCTTCCACGTGTGTGCCTTGCCTGAAGGAAGATCGAGCACCCTCAGGACAGAGGTCTCGTAGGGCATGGTGTAGGCGTAAGCGACTCTGGTGCCGTCGGGAGAGAGCGCGAGTCCCCTCAGCGGCAGGAACCCGAAGCTGGTCGCCACCTGAACGCCAGCCGCTCGGACCTGAAGAGATGGTCGATGTGCCCGTGGGCCGCGACCACGGCGAATGTCCGGTCGTCCGAGGCGGCAGTGACCCCGACGATGCTCAGGCCGACGGGCAGCGTGACCTTCGTCAGCAACCTGCCGGTGACCGTCGAGTAGATGCCGGCGCCGGGACTGTCGACGGCGTAAGGCCGGGTACCGGTCCGGTGCTCGGGCTGGGCTCCGGCGGCCCGATTGCGAGAACAGCGGCCGCTGCCGTTACGGCCGCCACCGAGACCGCCGCCGCTGCCGGGGCGAGCCAACATGCCCTTCGTCGTGCTCGCCAATCCGAGCGACGTGCCCGGTACTCGGCCTGCAGGCGAAGCGGCGGCAGGCTGGTGACCTCGGCGCCGGTCTGCGTCAGGGCTTCTGTCAGTTCGTCATAGAAGCTCGTCATGGCGTCTCCTTGAGCGCGCGCCTCGACGTCTTCGGCGGCAGCCTGGCTGCCCAGCATGATGTGAGCCAGCCTGATCAGGCTCAGCGCGTGCGCCTGGTACAAGGCTGTCACGGCAGAGTCCGGGCGGGCGGGCTCGGTCACGACCGGCGCCTGGTTCGGATTCATGTCAGGTAGACGACGGTGACGGAAATTTGTTGCACGTGCGCGGTCCTCAACCTCGATGCGGTCCTCAACCTCGATAGAGTCGTCCTCGGGGGAAGCGTAGGAAAAACCACACTCACCACAGCCCGTCGGCTGTCCCAAGGAGATGCAGCGCAGTGCCGAAGCTTGTCTATGACTTCGTTGAAGGCAACAAGGACATGAAGGACCTTCTCGGCGGTAAAGGTGCGAACCTCGCCGAGATGACGAACTTGGGCCTGCCTGTCCCGCCTGGCTTCATCATCAGCACCGATGCCTGCCGCCACTACCTGGAAGAGGGTTCGGTACCCGACGGCCTCGCCGCCGAGGTTACCGAGCACCTGAAGGGCCTCGAGGAGGCCATGGGCCGCGAGCTCGGCGCCGCCGACGACCCGCTGCTGGTGAGCGTGCGGTCGGGCGCGAAGTTTTCGATGCCGGGCATGATGGAGACGGTACTGAACATCGGGCTCTCCGATGACTCAGTGCAGGGCCTGGCCAAGAAGGCCGGCAACGACAGGTTCGCCTGGGACTCCTACCGGCGGCTGATCCAGATGTTCGGCAAGACCGTGCTGGACATCGAGGGCGAGAAGTTCGAGCACGCGCTCGACTCGGCCAAGACCGCCAAGGGCACTAAGAACGACCTTGACCTGGATGCCGACGACCTCAAGGCGGTCGTCGACACCTACAAGCAGATCGTCAAGGACGAGACGGGCCGCGACTTCCCGCAAGACCCGCGCGTGCAGATGGACATGGCCGTCGAAGCGGTGTTCAACAGCTGGAACGCCGACCGCGCCATCCTCTACCGTCGCCAGGAGCGGATCCCCGCCGACCTCGGCACCGCCGTCAATGTCGTCGCGATGGTCTTCGGGAACCTGGGCGTGGGCTCGGGCACCGGAGTCGCCTTCACCCGTGACCCGGGCAGCGGCCAGCAGGGCGTCTACGGCGACTACCTGGAGAACGCCCAGGGCGAGGACGTCGTGGCCGGGATCCGTAACACCACGCCGCTGCAGGACCTGGAGCAGATCGACGGCAAGTCCTACGCCGAGCTGATGGACATCATGGCCACGCTCGAGAATCACTACAAGGACCTGTGCGACATCGAGTTCACGATCGAGCGCGGCAAGCTGTGGATGCTGCAGACCAGGGTCGGCAAGCGCACCGCCGGTGCCGCGTTCCGGATCGCGATCCAGCTCGTGGACCAGGGCCTGATCGACATCGACGAGGCGCTGCGCCGGGTGAGCGGCGCCCAGCTGGCTCAGCTGATGTTCCCGAGGTTCGACGCAGACGCCAAGGCCACCGTGATCACCAAGGGGATCAGCGCGTCGCCGGGCGCGGCCGTCGGCAAGGCCGTGTTCGACTCAGCGACCGCCGTCGAGTGGGCGGCGCGCGGCGAGGACGTCATCCTCGTCCGCCGCGAGACCAACCCCGACGACCTGCACGGCATGATCGCGGCGCAAGGCATCCTGACCAGCCGGGGCGGCAAGACCAGCCACGCCGCCGTCGTCGCCCGAGGCATGGGCAAGACCTGCGTCTGCGGCGCCGACGAGCTGGAGGTCGACGTCCACGCCCGGAAGTTCACGGCGGGGGACATCACGATCAGCGAAGGCGATGTCATCTCGATCGACGGCACCTCGGGCACCGTGTATGCGGGTGATGTGCCGGTGACCGCGTCCCCCGTGGTCGAGTACTTCGAGGGCAACATCGCCCCGCACGAGGCCGACGAGCTGGTCCAGGCTGTGCATCGCCTCATGGCCCAGGCCGACGACGTACGGCGGCTCGGCGTTCGCGCCAACTCCGACAACGGCCCGGACTCGGCCCGCGCTGTCCGGTTCGGCGCCCAGGGCATCGGCCTGACCAGGACCGAGCACATGTTCCTTGGCGAGCGGCGGCAGCTCGTGGAGCACCTGATCCTGGCCGAGGACGACGCCGGCCGCGACGCCGCGCTCGCCCAGCTCGAGCCGCTGCAGCGGGGCGACTTCGTGGAGATCCTGGAGGCGATGGACGGCCTGCCCGTCACGATCAGGCTGCTCGACCCGCCGCTGCACGAATTCCTGCCTGACCTGACCGAGCTGTCGGTCAAGATCGCGCTCGACGGGGACAAGGCCACCGAGAAGGACAAGAAGCTGCTCGACGCGGTCCGCCGCCTGCACGAGCAGAACCCGATGCTCGGCCTGCGCGGCGTCCGCCTCGGCATCGTGATCCCCGGCCTATACCAGATGCAGGTCAGGGCGATCGCGCACGCGGCCGTCGACCGGATCAAGGCCGGGGGCGACCCGAAGCCCGAGATCATGATCCCGCTGGTCGGCGCGATCCAGGAGCTGGAGGCCGCTAAGGCGGAGACCGAGCAGGTACTCAAGGATGTCGCCGCCGAGACCGGCGTCGAAGTGCCCACGCTGATCGGCACGATGATCGAGGTCCCGAGGGCCGCGCTGACCGCCGGCCAGATCGCCGAGGCCGCCGAGTTCTTCTCGTTCGGCACCAACGACCTGACCCAGATGGGCTGGGGCTTCTCCCGCGACGACGTCGAGGGCTCGTTCTTCAGCAAGTACATCGAGATGGGCATCTTCGGCGTCTCGCCGTTCGAGACCCTGGACGCCGACGGCATCGGCCGCCTGGTCAGGATCGCCGTCGAGGAAGGCCGCCAGACCCGGCCCGACCTCAAGATCGGCGTCTGCGGCGAGCACGGCGGTGACCCGGACTCGGTGCACTTCTTCCACGAGGCCGGGCTGGACTACGTCTCGTGCTCGCCGTTCCGCGTCCCGGTGGCCCGCCTGGAGGCCGGCCGCGCGGCCCTGGATTCCGGGGGTAGCGACAGCCGTTGACGCGAGCGCCTGCTTATGACGGGCACGCAACCGAGAGGTTCGTCGCCGAGCCGGACAAGCGTCCTGGGCGCACCGCGTTTCAGCGGGACCGGGCGCGGGTGCTGCACAGCTCGGCGCTGCGCAGGCTGGCGGCGAAGACACAGGTCGTCGAGGTGGGGCGGGCCGATTTCCCGCGCACGAGGCTGACGCACTCGCTGGAGTGCGCCCAGATCGGGCGGGAACTCGGTGCCGCCCTCGGCGCCGATCCCGACCTGGTCGATGCGGCGTGCCTGGCGCATGACCTGGGGCACCCGCCGTTCGGCCACAACGGCGAGTACGCGCTTGCGCAGGTCGCCGGGCCGTGCGGTGGATTTGAGGGCAACGCGCAGAGCTTGCGGCTGCTGACCAGGATCGAGGCCAAGGTCGCAGGGGTCGGCCTCAACCTGACCAGGGCGACGCTCGACGCGACGCTGAAGTACCCGTGGCTGGCTTCGCAGGCAACGACACCGGCCGCTGGCAAGTACGGCTGCTACGACGAGGACGCAGGCGTCTTCGAGTGGATCAGGGACGGCGCTCCGCCCGGTCGGCGCTGCCTGGAGGCGCAGGTCATGGACTGGGCCGACGACATCGCCTACTCCGTGCACGACCTCGAAGACGGACTGCACAGCCGCCTTATCACCCTTGAAAATCTCAGAGACCACGAGGAACGCGGTGCCGTCGTCCAACTGACGCTTGCCGAGTACTGTCCGCCGGGGTCGGTCACGGAAGCCGGGCTTTCCGGCATCTTCGACCGGCTACTGAAGCTGGACTGCTGGCCGGCCGACTTCGACGGGGAGCCCGGGACGGCCGCCGCCGTCAAGAACCTGACCAGCGAGCTGATCGGAAGATTTTGTGCCGCCGCGCAGGCAGCCACCCAGAAGCGGACAGCAGGCACCCCGGTCATCCGGTTCAACGCCGATCTTGAAGTTCCTGTCGAGCAACGACTGGAGTGCGCGCTGCTCAAGGGCGTGACCGCGCACTACGTCATGCGGCGGGAAGGGGCAGTCGAGTCCCAGGCCAGGGAGAGGGCCGTCCTCACCGAACTCGCGGCAGCGCTCGCCGCCCAGCCAGACGCGCTCGATCCGATGTTCCGGCCCGCCTATGCCGCCGCCGAGACCGACGCCGGGCGGCTGCGCGTGATCGTGGACCAGGTCGCCTCGCTGACGGACACGTCGGCGCTCGCCTGGCACGCGCGGCTGTTTGGAGCACAGCTCACGCGCTGATCGTCGTCATCGGGTCGCGGCCGGACCTGACCAGCGTCAGGATCTCGCCGAGGCCGTCGAGCGACCAGCCGTCCCGGGTGACGTCGATGGCCACCCGCGCGCCGGCCACGTGCATGGACTCGATGTGCAGCGGCAGGAACGCCGGCGGCAGCGCCGGGTCGCACCACAGCCGCCCGTTGGGCACGGACGGGTCAAATCTCAGCAGGGTACGCAGGAGGTGGAACGGCGCCGCCGACGCCCACGCCTGCGGCGAGCAGGACGTCGGGTAGGAGACGGGCTCGGGGAAGTCGCTGCGGTCGAAGCCGCAGAACAGCTCGGGCAGCCGTCCGCCGAACCACTCGGCGGCCTCCAGGATGCCGACCGCGACCTGCTGGGCCTCGCGGATGAAGCCGTACCGCATCAGGCCGGCGGCGCACAGCGCGTTGTCGTGCGGCCAGACCGAGCCGTTGTGGTAGCTCATCGGGTTGTAGGCGCTGTTTGCGGACGAGAGCGTCCTGACCCCGAAGCCGGAGAACATTTCCGGGCTGGTCAGGTTGCGGGCGACCGACGAGGCCTTGCCCGCGTCGACGATTCCGGTCCACAGGCAGTGGCCCTGGTTCGACGCCAGTGAGTCGATCTGGCGCTTGCGGCCGTCCAGGCCGAGGGCGTAGTAGCCCTTGTCGGGCATCCAGAACGCGCGGTTGAAGTTTTCCTTGAGGTGCTCGGCCTTGCCTGCCCAGTAGGCCGCGCCCTCGGTGTCGTCGCGCTCCACGCAGAAGTGCGACTTGGCGAGATAGGCCGCGTAGACGTAGCCCTGGACCTCGGCGAGCGCGATCGGCGGCTCGGCGATGGTGCCGTCGGCGAACGTGACGCCGTCGAAGCTGTCCTTCCAGCCCTGGTTGGCGAGGCCGAGGTCGGTGGAGCGAGCGTACTCGACGAAGCCGTCACCGTCGGCGTCGCCATAGTTCACGATCCAGTCCAGGGCCCGATCGGCGTGGGGGAGCAGCTCGTCGACGATGCTGGCGGTTCAGGCCCCAGCGGCGCAGCTCGCCGAGCAGCATCACGAACAGCGGGGTCGCGTCGACGGAGCCGTAGTAGACGCTGGAGCCGCCCAGCCACAGCGACGCCTGCATGCCGAAGCGCATCTCGTGCAGGATCTTGCCAGGCTGCTCTTCGGTCGCCGGGTCGTTCTTCGTGCCTTGCAGGCTGGCCAGCGTGCGCAGCGTGCCGAGTGCCAGCGACGGGTCGAGCGGCAGGATCATCCACGAGGTCAGCAGCGAGTCGCGGCCGAAGATGGTCATGAACCACGGCGCGCCGGCCGCGATGACGGCCCGGTCGGCGTGCTCGGGATCGAAGATCCGCAAGCTGCCGAGGTCCTCGGTGCTGGCGGCGAAGACGGTAGCCAGCCTGGAGTCGGACGCCTGGACCAGCGGCGTCTGCCTGCGCCAGTCGGCTAGCCGCTGCGCGGGGCCTTCGGGGCTCTGAGGTCCGAAGGCGGCTGCCGCGGCCGATCTCAGCTCGATCAGGTCACGGCCGTCCAGGGACGGCGTGATGCGCAGCGACGTGCTCCAGCAGTCGTGGGCGGGGACGACGGCGTGCCAGGTCAGGCGTTCGGCGGAAAGCTCGAGCTCGGCGTCGCGGGTGCTCGCGGCACTGTTGCTCACGCTCACGGTCGCGCCGCGCAGGTGCTCGCCGACCTTGCGGTTGAGCCGGATCGCGTCGTCCTCGACGTCGATGGTCATGCCGTCGGGATCCTCGCTGATCCGGCCTTCCTTGACCTCGAAGACGTCGGCGAAGTCGCCCTGGACGCCGATCCGCAGGGTCACGGGGAGCGGCTGGGCTGACATGTTCCGCAGGGTGATCGTCTCGTCCATGCCGTCGCTGAGCACCCGGCGCCTGCTGATCAGCAGCGTGCTGTCGGCGAGGCCGTCCGATGGCGGCATCCGCGACAGGAACGTCGCCGCGAAGGGCTCGCGTGACTGAGGCGTGAGGGACTCCGGGACTTGCTCGTTGACGCTCAGCTCGAAGCGGCTGATCAGCCGGGTGTCTCGGACGAACAGGCCTTGCGAGTTGCCCGGATGGACGTCGCCGGAGGTCTCGCAGATGCAGAAGGTCGTGCCTTCCAGCAGAGTGACCAGACCGCTACCGACGGTGCTCGCAGGTGGGCCGTCGAAAGTCCAGACCTGCCCCATCCGGGTGCCTCCTACAGTGGGTTAAGCAAGCGTTACCCGATCGGTGAGGCGGCCTAACTTCGCCTGCCCATATCCTGACCGGTATTGCCAGATTTGGAGCTAACACGGCAGGGGGATTCGTGGCACCTAGTTCACTCGGAGTGCTCGCGTTGCAGGGTGACGTGGCCGAGCATGTGCGGGCGATCGAGGCGGCCGGGGCGGTACCGGTGCCGGTACGCCGGATTTCTGAGCTCGACGCGGTGGACGGGCTGATCATCCCGGGCGGGGAGTCGACCACGATCTGGAAGCTGCTGGCGATCTTCGAGCTGGCCCAGCCGGTGCGGGAGCGGATCAGGAACGGAATGCCGGTGTTCGGGTCGTGTGCCGGGATGATCCTGCTGGCCGACAACCTCGTGGAACGGGCCTCTGACCAGGAGCCGCTCGGCGGGATCGACATGACCGTGCGGCGCAACGCCTTCGGCCGGCAGGTCGACTCGTTCGAGAGCGACCTGCACCTCGCCGGGGTGGACGGGCCGCCATTCCGTGCGGTCTTCATCCGGGCGCCGTGGGTCGAGAAGGTGGGTCCTGACGTCGAGATTCTGGCGACCGAGCCTTCGACCGGTAAGATCGTCGCCGTCCGCCAGGGTCAGGCGCTCGCCACCGCGTTCCATCCCGAGCTCACCCCGGACAATCGCGTGCACAAGATCTTTCTCGACATGGTGAGGGCAGGCGCATGAGCGGCCACTCCAAGTGGGCCACCACGAAGCACAAGAAGGCGGCCGTAGACGCCAAGCGCGGCAAGCTTTTTGCCAAGCTGATCAAGAACGTTGAAGTGGCCGCGCGCAGCGGCGGGGCTGACCTGAGCGCCAACCCGACGCTGTACGACGCCGTGCAGAAGGCCAAGCGCAACTCGGTGCCCAACGACAACATCGACCGCGCTATGCGGCGCGGGGCCGGCCTGGAGGCCCGCGGCGCCCAGTACGAGACGATCACCTACGAGGGCTACGCCCCCGGCGGGGTCGCGCTGCTGGTCGAGTGCCTGACCGACAACCGGAACCGGGCCGCCTCCGAGGTCCGGGTCGCGCTGACCCGTAACGGCGGGTCGATGGCGGACGCCGGGTCGGTGTCGTACCTGTTCAGCCGCAAGGGCGTCGTGATCGTGCCGAAGAGCGAGCAGCTCGGCGAGGACGACGTGCTTATGGCCGTGCTCGATGCGGGGGCCGAAGAGGTCAACGACATGGGCGAGTCCTACGAGGTCGTGAGCGAGGCGACCGACCTGGTGCCGGTGCGGACCGCGCTGCAGGCGGCGGGGATCGACTACGAGTCGGCGGAGACGCCGTTCCTGCCGTCGGTCGAGGTGCCGCTGGACGAGGAGACCGCGAAGAAGGTCTTCAGGCTCATCGACGTGCTCGAAGAGTCCGACGAGGTCCAGGACGTCTACGCCAACTACCAGGTCGCCGACGACATCATGGAGAAGCTGGCTGCGGAGTGAGACTCGCCGCCGGGCAGAGCGTCTCGCAGGTGCAGAGCGGCCCGCAGGTGCAGAGCGGCCCGCAGGTATAGAGCGGCTCGCAGGTCCGCGACACGCGGGTGCTGGTCCGGGGCTGCTGCGGCCGGCTCCGTTAGGGTTGCTCCGAACACTAGTTCGCTCTGGGATTCGGCGGTTGTCGCATGCGGGTGCTCGGCGTTGATCCGGGGCTGACCCGCTGCGGGATCGGGGTCGTCGAGGGCGGGCCTGGAATTACGCTGCGCATGGTGGCGACGACCGTGGTGCGGACGCCTGCCGATGCCGACATCGGTACCCGGCTGCTCGGAATCGAGGAGCAGCTGTGTGAATGGCTCGAGCGGTACAAGCCCAATGCCGTTGCCGTCGAGCGGGTGTTCAGCCAGCACAACGTGCGAACCGTGATGGGGACGGCGCAAGCTGGGGCCGTCGCGATCGTGTGCGCGGCGCGGCTCGGGATTCCGGTCGCGCTGCATACGCCGAGCGAGGTCAAGGCGGCCGTTACCGGCAACGGGCGGGCCGACAAGGCGCAGGTGACTGCCATGGTGGCCCGGCTGCTCCGGCTGGCCGACCCGCCGCGGCCCGCCGACTCGGCCGACGCGCTCGCGCTGGCGATCTGTCATCTGTGGCGGGGCGGGGCTCAGGCGAGGCTCGCCGCCGGGCTGGCAAACACTGCCGCCGGGCTGGCAAACACTGTAGCGAGAGCTGTACCGGGAGGAGCCCGATGATCGCGCATCTGGAAGGCACCGTGGCGACCGTCGCACCGGACGGTGCGGTCATCGACGTGGGCGGGGTCGGGCTGCTGGTGCAGTGCTCGCCCGGGACGCTGGCCGGGATGCGGCCGGGGGAGCGGGCCAAGGTCAGCACCTCGCTCGTGGTCAGGGAAGACGCGCTCACCTTGTACGGGTTCGGCACCGACGACGAGCGGAACACCTTCGAGCTGCTGCAGACCGCGAGCGGGATCGGGCCTCGGCTGGCGCTGGCCATGCTGGCGACGTTCAGCCCGGACGGACTGCGCAGCGCGGTCGCGGCCGCCGACCTGACCGCGCTGACCCGGGTGCCGGGGATCGGGCGCAAGGGGGCGCAGCGGATCGTGCTCGAGCTGGCAGGGCGGCTCGGCTCGCCTGGTGACGGGTCAGTCGCGGTCCCGACGCCGGCCGCTGCCGCCTGGCGTGACCAGGTGCGCACGGGACTGGTGAACCTCGGCTGGCAGCCTAGGGACGCCGACCAGGCGATCGCGGTCATCGAGCCCGAGCAGCTCGGGCTGAGCGGGCAGAACGACCAGGTCGACGTCGGCGTGGCGCTGCGGGCCGCGCTGCGCGTGCTGGGCCGGCCATGACCGACGGCTCTCCCGTCTCACCGCTCGCCGACGCCGACGAACGGCTGATCGAGGGAGCGCTGCGGCCCAGGCAGCTGTCGGAGTTCGTCGGCCAGGCGCGGCTGCGCGAGCAGCTCACGCTCGTACTCGAAGGCGCCATGCGGCGCGGCAAGGCGCCCGACCATGTGCTGCTGTCCGGTCCGCCAGGACTCGGCAAGACGACGATCGCGATGATCATCGCCGCCGAGCTCGGCGCGCCGCTGCGGATCAGCAGCGGACCGGCGATCGAGCGAGCCGGCGACCTCGCGTCGATGCTGACGTCATTGACCGGCGGTGAGGTTGTTTTCATCGATGAAATTCATCGGTTGGCGCGACCGGCCGAGGAGATGCTGTACCTCGCGATGGAGGATTTCCGAGTCGACGTCATTCTCGGGAAGGGGCCAGGTGCCACCTCCGTGCCGCTCGACATCGCGCCGTTCACCCTCGTCGGGGCGACGACCAGGGCCGGACTGCTGCCGGCGCCGCTGCGCGACCGGTTCGGATTCACCGGTCATCTCGACTTCTACGACCCCGACGAGCTCGGGGTGATCGTGCGCCGCTCGGCCGGGCTGCTCGGCGTCGAACTGCGGGAGGAGGGAGCCGACGAGATCGCTGGCCGCTCCCGGGGCACGCCCCGGATTGCTAACCGGCTGCTACGCCGGGTCAGGGACTACGCCGAGGTGCGCGGCGACGGCGTGGTGACCAAGGAAGCCGCGCGAGCCGCGCTCGAGCTCTACGAGGTCGACGAGAGCGGCCTAGACCGGCTCGACACGGCTGTGCTCACGGCGCTGGTCTGCCGGTTCGGCGGCGGCCCGGTGGGACTGTCGACGCTCGCGGTAGCTGTCGGTGAGGAAGCGGAGACGGTCGAGGTGGTGGCCGAGCCGTTCCTCGTCAGGGCCGGACTGATTTCCCGTACGCCCCGGGGTCGGGTGGCGACGCCTGCCGCCTGGGCCCACCTCGGCCTGCAGCCGGGGGACGAGCCGCAGCCGGGGGATGAGGCAGGGCCGGTGACGTTGTTTGACTAGGTATAACGGCACGGGCTGGTTACGATCACTCTGCGAAAGCCGTAGCCTGTTTGTGGTCGGCTCGCCTGCCGCTAAAATTCGGCAGTTGGTCTTTACCAGCCGTCAGGTGCTGTTGTCCGGTTTGACTAGCTGTCCGGTGTGACTAGCGGTCGGACTTGACTGGGTCGAAATATTGACTTTGTCCTGGCGCCACAGGCCGCTGTGCCATCAACTGGAAGGAAGCCCCGTGATGGGGACAATGATTCTCGCCGCAGGGACCGCGTCGAAGAGCGGCGGCAACCCGGCGTTCACGTTCCTGATCCTCGCCGTGCTGATCGGCCTGTTCTACGTGCTGATCATGCGCCCCCAGCGAGCCAGGCAGCGTAAGGCCGTGCAGACGCAGAGCCAGGTGATGCCTGGACAGCGGGTCAGGACGACCGCCGGCATGTACGGCACCGTGGTCTCAGGCGACGACCGCGACGTCGTGGTCGAGATCGCGCCGGGCGTCGAGGTGACGATGCTGCGCAGGGCCATCATGGACGTGATCGCCGACGACCAGCCTGACGTCATGCCAGAGACGATCGACGAGCCCGAGCAGCCGCAGGATTCCTCGGACTGGGATTTCAAGGACGGCTCAGCCGACGAGCCGATCGTGGGCAGTGAGCACAGCCAGGACAGTCAGGACACCAAGGACCGTAACGCCTAACCGGACCGCGGGCCCGATCGAACCAAGGGACAGGCACAGGTGACTCCCCCGAGCAACCCGTCGCGGCCGCAGTCGTCGCGACCTTCACAGCGACCCGCCAGATCCAGCTGGCCTGGCGGCGGCGGTACTTCCAGGCAGGGCGCACCGCCATCGCGTCCTGGTATCCACCTCGCGGCGCTCGGCCTGGTCCTGGTGATCATGCTCGCGGCCGTCATCGGCGGTGCGTTCGTGCACCCAGGCGAGTGGCACTCGAAGTTCAAGGTGCTGCTCGGCCTGGACCTGCACGGCGGCACGTCGGTGACGCTCAAGGCCGTCAACAACCATGGTCAGGTGCCGTCCAAGACCGACATGAACACCGCCATCGCGATCTTGACCAGCAGGTTCAACGGCCTGGGCATCAACAACACCACGGTGCAGCAGCAGGGATCGCAGTTCATCAACATCTCGATCCCCGGCAAGGGGGCCTCGCAGATCAGGCCGTTGCTCAGCGCCGCTCAGCTGAGGTTCAGGCAGGTGCTGCTCTGCACCTCGCCGGTGCCTGGTGGCGTCCAGTGCGCGCCAGGGCTCAAGAAGGACGGTGCCGGACTGCCTTCAAGCGGTCCGACCACGGTGCCGAACCCGCTCCCAAGCTCGATCCCGACGCCGAACTCGAGTCCGTCGCCTAAGGCGAATTCCTCTCCGAAGGCCAGCAGCTCTCCGAAGGCGAATTCCAGCCCGAAGGCGAGTGCGAACCCGAGCCCGTCGGCCTCTGGCGGTTCGGGGCAGGCCGCCGGGGCGCACCTGCTGACGGCTGCGAGCCCGTCGCCGTCCGCGTCGGCGAGCTCGTCTCCTTCGGTGTCTCCTTCCGCTTCCGCGAGCCCGTCGCCGTCCGCTTCCGCCACGCCGTCTGGGTCACCGACGCCGATCGCGTCGCCCTCGGCGCCGTCAGCGTCCGCGATTTTCTCGATCGGCGACCAGAGCATGGTGTCGGCTCCGACGCTGCAGCTGTTCAAGAAGCTGAACTGCCGGGACCCCGAGTGGAAGCAGAAGATCTACGGCAACCAGTCGTTCAAGTACGACCAGGACGCGCAGATCGTCTCCTGTGACGGCTCGGGCGTGAAGTACGTACTCGGCCCGCCGATCGTGCTCGGCACCGACCTGCGGTCACCGAGCGCGGGCCTGTCGTCGACCAACGGCCAGTGGCTGGTTACCTTCAACCTCGACGGCAAGGGTTCCAAGTCGTTCGGCGACAAGACCTCGCAGATGGTCGGCAGCTACTACAACCCCAGCACGGGTCAGCAGACCTCGCCGCTCGACCAGTTCGCGATCGTGCTCGACGGCAAGGTCATCTCGGCGCCGTTCGTGCAGCAGGCGATCACTCAGGGCTCGGGTCAGATCAGCGGTAACTTCACCCAGAAGAGCGCGACCAACCTGGCCAACGTGCTGAAGTACGGCGCGCTGCCGCTGAGCTTCCAGAGCCAGACGATCAACTCGGTTTCGGCGCAGCTTGGCGGTCAGCAGCTGGACGCCGGCCTGATCGCCGCAGCCATCGGCTTGCTGCTGGTCGTGTTCTACTCGCTGTTCTACTACCGGGGTCTGGCGCTGGTGTCGGTGGCCAGTCTCGCGTCGGCCGCCGCGCTGTCCTACCTCGCCGTCATCTTGCTCGGCAAGTACCAGGACTACTCGCTGTCGCTGGCTGGCGTCGCGGGCTTGATCGTCGCCATCGGCATCACGGCTGACTCCTTCGTCGTCTACTTCGAGCGATTGCGTGACGAAGTGCGAGAGGGCAGGACGCTGCGAGCGGCCGTCGAACGCGGCTGGGGCCGGGCCAGGCGTACCATCCTGGTCTCGGACACGGTGTCATTCCTGGCGGCATTGCTGCTATATATCTTCGCTATCGGAGATGTAAAGGGCTTTGCGTTTACGCTGGGTCTGACGACACTCATCGACATCGCGGTGGTCTTCTTGTTCACCAAGCCCATGGTCAGCCTGCTGGCCAGGACGAAGTTCTTCAGCTCAGGCCGGCCGATGTCCGGACTGGACCCCGCCAGGCTGGGAGCGCGATCGCCGTGGCGCGGTTCGCGGACCGCGGTCACCCCGAAGGAGGCCTGAGGTGGCGACAGAGAAGCGGCAGTTCGCGCTCGCGACCCTCGGCGGTCGGCTGTACCGGGGCGAGGTCTCCTTCGACTTCGTGGGCCGTCAGCGGCTCTGGTACACGCTGTCCGGCATCATCCTGGTGATCAGCATCGCTGCCCTGGCGATCGGCGGACTGAACTTCAGCATCGACTTCAAGGGCGGCGACGTCTACAAGTTCACCTCGCCGCCCGGTATCCACCTCACGCAGACCCAGATCCTCGACACGGCGACCAAGGCCGGTGCGCCAGCGGACACGATCGTGCAGAAGGTCGGCGGGAACAGCTGGACGGTGCAGACCCCCAAGGGGCTCAGCAGCAACACCCAGTTCAAGATCATCGACGTCCTGCGACCCGACGCGACCAAGACGGCCAATGGCCATGGCGAGGTGAGCTTCTCGGCGATCGGGCCGACGTGGGGCGGGCAGATCTCGCAGAAGGCGATCGAGGCCCTCATCGGCTTCCTCATCGTCATCGTGCTGTATCTGTCGGTGGCGTTCGAGTGGCGAATGGCGGCCGCCGCCTTCGTGGCCCTGGCGCATGACATCGTGATCACCATCGGTGTCTATGCGCTCGTCCGGTTCGAGGTCAGCCCCGCCACCGTGATCGGCCTGCTGACGATCCTCGGTTACTCGCTGTACGACACCGTCGTGGTGTTCGACAAGGTCAGGGAAAACACCGCTGGCCTGCTCGCCACCAGACGCACCAAGTACAGTGACGCGGCCAACCTCGCGCTGAACCAGACGCTGGTCCGCTCGATCAACACCTCGCTGATCGCCTTGCTGCCGGTGGTCGCGATCCTGGCGGTGAGCGTCTTCCTGCTCGGCAACGGCGAGCTGAAGGACCTGTCGCTGGTGCTGTTCGTCGGAATGCTGTCAGGTACGTACTCCTCGATCTGCATCGCGACGCCGGTGCTGGCCGACCTCAAGGAGCGGCAGCCTGAGTTCAAGCAGCTTGCCAAGCAGATCGCGCAGCGGGCGACCAGCACGAAGCGGCAGGCCCGCGAGGCGGTCACGGCCGGGGCCGCCGCGGCCCGGTCAGGCCGGACGACCAGCCGCAACGGGACGGTCGCCGGGCGGGTCGCCGACGCGCCTGCTTCCAATGCGACCGACGCTGGCGTGACCGACGATGCTGACGCTGACTTGACCGGCGATGGCGGCGAGACCGAGGATGGCGCCGACGTCGAGCAGACGAGCGCCACTCCGGTCGGCGCCGGACGGCCGGTCAGCAGCTCGGCGCAGGGCGGCTCAAGGCAGCAGCCCCGGCGCAGCACCTCAGCTCAGCGCAGGCCGTCCGGCAAAAAGAAGCGGCGGTGACCTTTTCCGACCAGCTAGCCAAGCTGATCAGGGACGTATCCGACTACCCGCAGCCCGGCGTGATGTTCAAGGACATCACGCCGCTGCTGGCGGACGCCGAGGGCTTCGCGGCCACGATTGCGGCGCTCGCCGACGGCCAGGGCGGGATCGACAAGGTGGCCGGGATCGAGGCACGTGGCTTCATCCTGGCCGCTCCCGTCGCCTGCAGGCTGGGGGTCGGGTTCGTTCCGGTGCGCAAGCTCGGCAAGCTGCCGGGCCCGACGCACAGCCAGGGTTACGACCTTGAGTACGGCAGGGCGGCGGTGGAGGTCAAGACCGACGCGTTCGCCCCGGGGGAGCGCGTGCTGCTGATCGACGACGTGCTGGCGACCGGCGGTACCGCGGCGGCTACCGCGACGCTGATCAGAAGATGCGGCGCCGAGGTGACCTCGCTGGCCGTGCTGATCGAGCTCGGATTCCTGAATGGCCGGGCCAACCTGCCTGATCTCGACGTCCGGACGCTTATCACGATCTGACAGCCCGACTGCACAGCCAGTTGCTGCGGATAGACTGGTAGCTTCACCCGACGCGAGGGGCGGCAGTTGGCCGGTGACGTGGCAACGGCCGGGATGGCCGGAAGCGGAGTCACCTCTGGGATGGCTCCGGACACGGGTATGCCCGCCGACGAGACAACCGAGCAGCGCCCGTCAGCCGAGCGCCAGGGCAGTGAGCGCCAGGGCAGTGAGCGCCAGGGCAGTGAGCACCACGTCAGGCGGCGGCTCGGCAGGTTTGCTGCTCCTCGGGTAGGGGCAGTCAGTGCCGTGCTCGAGCCGCTGATCAAGACTGCGCGCACCACCCATCCCAAGGCCGATATCCGGCTGATCGAACGCGCCTACGAGGTCGCGGCCAGGCAGCATGCCAATCAGTCGCGCAAGAGCGGCGACCCCTACATCACGCACCCTCTCGCCGTGGCGACGATCCTCGCCGAACTCGGCATGAACCACGAGACGCTGTGCGCGGCGCTGCTGCACGACACGATCGAGGACACCCCGTACACGCTCGACGAGCTGCGAGCGGATTTCGGTGACGACATCGCCGCGCTGGTCGACGGGGTCACCAAGCTCGACAAGGTCAAGTACGGCGACGCGGCGCAGGCCGAGACCGTGCGCAAGATGGTCGTCGCGATGTCGCGCGACATCCGGGTGCTCGTGATCAAGCTGGCCGACCGGCTGCACAACATGCGGACGCTGCGTTACCTGCCCAGGCCGAAGCAGGAGCAGAAGTCGCGGGAGACGCTGGAGATCTACGCGCCGCTGGCGCACCGGCTCGGCATGAACACGGTCAAGTGGGAACTGGAAGACCTGGCGTTCGCCACGCTGTTCCCCAAGCGCTACGACGAGATCGCGCGGCTGGTCTCCGAGCGGGCACCGCGCCGGGAGGCGTTCCTGCAGGAGGTGATCGAAGAGGTCTCCGCTGACTTGCGTGAGGCCAAGATCAAGGCCCGCGTGACCGGCCTGCCGAAGCACATGTACTCCGTGTATCAGAAGATGATCGCGAAGAATAAGAGCTTCGACGACATCTACGACCTCGTCGGCATCCGCATCCTGGTCGATACCGTCCGCGATTGCTACGCGGTGCTTGGTGCCGCCCACGCGCGATGGAACCCGGTCCCCGGCCGGTTCAAGGATTACATCGCGATGCCGAAGTTCAACATGTACCAGTCGCTGCACACGACCGTCATCGGCCCCGGCGGCAAGCCGGTCGAACTGCAGATCAGGACCTGGGGCATGCACCGCCGCTCGGAGTACGGCGTCGCCGCGCACTGGAAGTACCGCGAGGAGATGACCACCGGTGCCAGTCCGTCGGACCTGACCTGGCTGCGCCAGCTCGTCGACTGGCAGCGGGAGACCGCCGATCCGGCCGAGTTCCTCGAGTCGCTGCGGTTCGAAGTCGGCAGCGCCGAGGTCTACGTCTTTACCCCGCGCGGCGAAGTCGTGGCGCTGCCGCAGGGCGCGACGCCGGTGGACTTCGCGTACGCGATCCACACCGAGGTCGGGCACCGCACGATCGGTGCCAAGGTCGACGGCAGGCTCGTGCCGCTCGAGTCCATCCTGAGCAACGGCGAGACGGTCGAGGTGCTCACCTCGAAGGCGCTGGACGCCGGCCGAGCCAGGACTGGCTCGGCTACGTCAAGAGCGCCAGGGCCCGCAACAAGATCAGGCACTGGTTCTCCAAGGAACGCCGCGAGGCTTCGGCCGACACCGGCAAGTCGATGATCGCCCGCACGATGCGCAAGCAGGGCCTGCCGCTGCAGCGGCTCGCCACGGCCGGGGCGCTCCAGGCGATCGCGCACGAGCTTCGGTACCAGGATCTGGCCGCCCTGTACGCCGCCGTGGGCGACGGACACGTCAGCGCCCAGAACGTCGTCAGCAAGCTCGTGAACGCCGCTGGCGGGCTCGCAGGGGCGCAGGAGGACATCGCCGAGGCTACCGTCCTGACCCGGCCGACGACCCCGCAGGTCGCTCCAGGGGACTCCGGCGTGAGCGTCGAGGGGTCGGCGGACGTCTGGGCCCGGCTGTCGAAGTGCTGCACCCCGGTACCGGGAGACAAGATCACCGGGTTCGTGACCCGAGGCAACGGCGTGTCGGTGCACCGTACGGACTGCATCAACGTGCAGCACCTGGTCCAGTCCGAGCCCGAGCGCGTCGTGGCGGTGCACTGGTCGCCGAAGGAGAAGCTCGCGGTTCCTCGCCGCGATCCAGGTCGAGGCCCTCGACCGGACCGGCTTGCTCTCGGACGTGACGAGGTCGATCTCCGAGCAGCACGTCAACATCTTGTCCGCGACCGTCACGACCAGGCGAGACCGGGTCGCCCTGAGCAAGTTCACCTTCGAGATGGGCGACCCCGAGCACCTGCGCCACGTACTCAAGGCCGTCCGCAGCGTAGACGGCGTCTACGACGCCCAGCGCGTCATCAGCTAAAGCCGGGTTGATCAGCCCGAGCGAGCGACAACAGCAGTAAGACCCTACTTAGTGCTGTTGAGCGCTGGGGTCCGACAGCACCATAGTCCTACTTACTGCTCTCAGGACGACAGTAGGTAGGACCATGGTGCTGTTGCGAACCGGCTGCGGCGCCCCCAGCCTGGCCCGAAGAGGGCGGGACCGGTTAGCTGGTGAGGTCGGCTAGGGTTTTCTCGGCTTCGGTGAGCCAGGATTGCCGGGTTTCGATAGCCGACCTGGCGCGCTCGCAGCCGGCCTCGTCGCCCTTCTCCGTGGCCTGGGCGAGCTGGCGCTCGTACTGGGTGATCGCCTTGCGGATCTGCTCGACCGTGTCCCGGGCGCGGGAGAGTGCCTCCGGGTTGGTGCGGCGCCACTGGATGTCCTCGGCCTTGCGGACGGCCTCGTCGATCTTGCGCAGGCCGCCTTCGAGGCGCTCCTGCGCTTCCTTGGCCACCGAGCCGATCTTGTCCCAGCGCTGGTGGATGCCGCGCAGCGCGTTGCGGGCCGCCTTCGCGTCGGTGATCGGCAGCAGGCGCTCGGCCTCGGAGAGCAGCTGTTCCTTGGCGTCGGCACGCTCGCGCAGCTGGCTGTCCTTGGCCGACATCGCCGACGAGCGGGCGTCGAAGAACGTGCTCTGCGCGGTCCTGAACCGCTTCCACAGCTCGTCTTCGGTGGCCCGGTCGGCCCGGCCTGCCTCCTTCCAGGAGGCCATCAGGTCCCGGTAGGCGGCGGCGGTCGCGGCCCAGTCGGTGGACGCCGCGAGTTCCTCGGCGCGGGTGACCAGCTGCTGCTTGCGGTCCTTGACCTCATCGCGCTCCTCTTCGAGCGACGCGAAGTAGGCCTTGCGGCGCTTGGCGAACGCGGTCCGCGCCGCCGACATGCGCTTCCACAGCGCACCCTCGGCGGTGCGGTCGCCGTGCGGCGCTGTCTTCCACTCGTCGAGCAGTTCCTTCAGGCGCTCACCGCTGGACTTCCAGTGCGTTGCCTCGGCCGCGAGGTGCTCGGCCTCGGCGACGATGCGCTCCTTCACGTCGATCGCGTCGGCCCTGGCTCGGTCCCGCGCCGCCTTGTTTTCCTCGCGGCGCGCGTCGGCCCGCTCGGTCAGGGCTGCCAGCCGGCGCTTGAGCCCGGCCAGGTCGCCGACGCACTTCGCCTCGTCGATCGTGGTCTGCAGCCGCGCGATCGTCGACTTGGCCTGGCCAGGAGCCAGGTCCGTCGTGGAGATCCGGCGCTCGAGCAGGTTCACCTCGGTAGCCAGTGAGTCGTACCTGCGGGTGAAGAACTCCAGTGCTTCGTCCGGGCTGCCTGCCTGCCAGATCCCGACGACGCGCTCGCCCTCCTCGGTGCGCACGTAGACGGTGCCGTCTTCGGCTACCCGGCCCCACGGATGGCTTCCCGTGCTCACCGATTACCTCCCGCTTAGTACCTGACTACTCGACATGCCCAGTCTTGGCCGGGTCCAGTCGGATCAGGTCTTCTTGATAGTGACGCTGGTAATTTCGACCTTTTCCTTCGGATGACCGTCGCCGGTTCCGTTGGAGTTGTCCGAGCCGGCTTTGGCAACCTGCTGGATGATGCCGAGCCCGCTGACGATCGTGCCGAATGGCGTATAGCTCGGCGGCAGCGGGCTGGTGTTGTAGACGAGGAAGAACTGGCTGCCATTGGTGTCCGCGCCAGCATTGGCCATCGCCACGGTCGCGGTCTTGTAGGTCGCGCCCGTGAGGTTTTCGTCGTTGAACCTGTAGCCGGGGCCACCCTCGCCGGTTCCCGTCGGGTCACCGCACTGCAGCACGAAGATGCCGCTGGTGGTGAGCCTGTGGCAGGTGGTGTTGTCGAAAAACTTCTTCGTGGCCAGGAACACAAAAGAGTTCACGGTGCACGTGGCCTTGGAGTTCAGCAGATCGATGACGATCGCACCCCGGTTGGTGTTGATCGTCGCCTGGTACGTCGCCTTGTAGTCCGGCTTGCTCGGCGGCAGGCCCACGTCGCGGGACGCGGGCGGGGCCGAGGTGTAGGTGCACTGGTGGGCCGGCTCGCTGACCGGCGTCGCACTCGGGGTCGGGCGTCGCGCTCGCGGACGGCGTCGTCGGCGCCGTCACGCTTGGCGAGGCGGCCGGAGGGCGTCGCGGCTGAGTTCGACGAGTGCGTCAGGGCGATCACGCCGACCACTACGACGGCGATGATGATGAGCACCACCACGCTGCTCGCTGTTACCTGCGTTGCCCTGGCGTGCTCGCGCCTGCCGCTCGGCTTCTCTCGCCTGGCGCCGCTCGAAGCGCTCCCTGGCAAGCTTGCGCTGACGATCCTGCTTACCCGCCACGCCCCGTCCTCCGGTTCAGTAGTGGTGTTCTTCCAAAACTTCGCGCATGGTATCCGGGCTATGCAAGTGCGTAGGCCCGCCGTTATCGGTTCGACGCACCAACCGCAGCCGACCTGTAACTGCGATACAGCCCGATAGGGCTTGACAGTACGGTCTACGGACTTTCTGTCCCGCGGACCGCGCTGCTGGTGTTTGCCGACACAGTACGGCGTGATACGTCCCGGCCGCCTTCTGGGTAGCCTGAATCGGATACCGCCTTGTCTCGGGAGGGTACGTGCTCATCGCCGGATTCGCTGCCGGATCTTTCGCTGCGAACTGCTACATCATCGCGCCGGGCCCGGGTGCGGACTGCCTCATCATCGATCCAGGACAGGACGCCGGACACGGAATCGACGAGATCGTCGGCGAGCACCGGCTGCGGCCGGTCGCGGTTCTCGCCACCCACGGCCACATCGATCACATCTGGTCGATAGCTCCCGTCTGCGACAACGCCGGGACATTCCCGCTTACATCCACCCGGTGACCGGGCGTTGCTGAGCGACCCGGACGCGGCATCTCCGCTCGTCGGCAGGCAGATCTTCGGCGGGATGACGTTCAGCGAGCCGGCCGACGTGATCGAGCTTGCCGACGGGATGACGCTCGATCTGGCCGGGGTCAGCCTGACGGTCGCGCACGCGCCCGGGCACACTCCGGGCTCGGTGGCGTTCGGGCTCGATGCGGTGCTGTTCACCGGCGACCTGCTCTTCGCCTGGCTCGATCGGGCGAACCGACCTGCCTGGCGGCGACTACCAGACGATTCTCGATAGCCTGTCCAGGGTTTGCCTGCCGCTGCCGGACGAGACGGTCGTTCTCTCCGGGCACGGGCCGCAGACGACGATCGGGGCCGAGCGGGCTTCGAATCCGTTCCTCAGGGGACTCGCGCCGGCAACTGGTCCGAGCCGCGGCCTGTGAGCAGAGAGAAGGGCTTGAGTGCGATGATCCGCACACACCAGGCGGGCGCGCTGCGCGCGTCGCACGCGGGCGAGCAGGTGACGCTCGCCGGCTGGGTGGCACGACGACGTGACCACGGCGGCGTCGTCTTCATCGACTTGCGCGACGCCAGCGGGGTGGTCCAGGTCGTGCTGCGCGAAGAGGAAGACGATGTCGCCCGCATGCTGCGGGCCGAGTTCTGCGTGCTCGTGACCGGCTCCGTGCGGCAGCGGCCCGCTGGCAACGAGAACCCCGAGCTGCCGACCGGGGAGATCGAGGTCGCCGCCGACCGGTCGAGGTGCTTTCGGAGTGCGATCCGCTGCCGTTCCCGGTGGACGGGCACGGCGACCTGAACGAGGAAGTCCGGCTGCGCTACCGGTACCTGGACATCCGCCGGGCCGAGATGGCGGCGGCGCTGCGCGCCCGGTCCAAGGCCGCTTACCTGGTCAGCGACGTGATGCGCGAGCACGGGTTCGTGAATGTGGAGACGCCGTTCCTGACCAGGTCTACGCCGGAGGGCGCCCGCGACTTCCTGGTGCCGGTGCGGCTGCAGCCGGGCAGCTGGTACGCGCTGCCGCAGTCGCCGCAGCTGTTCAAGCAGCTGCTGATGATCTCCGGGATGGAGCGGTACTACCAGCTCGTGCGGTGCTTCCGCGACGAGGACTTCAGGGCCGACCGGCAGCCGGAGTTCACCCAGATCGACATCGAGATGTCATTCGTGACCAGGGCCGACGTCGTCGAGGTCGCCGAGGACCTGGTCAAGACAGCTGTGGCGGGAGATCGCCGGGTACGAGGTGCCGCGGCCGATCCCGCACATGACTTACGCGGACGCCATGGCGAAGTACGGCTCGGACAAGCCTGACCTGCGGTTCGGCCTGCGAGCTGGTGGACCTGACCGGCGTACTTCGCCGGACCGGAGTTCCGGGTGTTCCAGGCCCCGCACGTCGGGGCCGTAGTGATGCCGGGCGGGGCCGGGCAGACCCGCAAGGAACTCGACGGGTGGCAGGACTGGGCCAAGTCGCGCGGAGCGCGCGGGCTCGCGTACGTGCTGATCGGCGCCGACGGCAAGGTGACCGACGCCGGGCCAGTGGCCAAGCATCTGTCGGAGATGAGCGCTCCGGGCTTGCCCGCGGCCGTCGGCGCGTCGCCCGGGGACTGCGTGTTCTTCGCCGCGGGCCCGGCCGAACGCCGCGCGGGCGCTGCTCGGCGCGGCCCGGCTGGAGATCGGCTCGCGGTGCGGACTGATCGACCCGGCGGCCTGGGCGTTCACCTGGGTGGTGGACGCGCCTATGTTCGAGGAGACGGAGGGGGCGAGGGCGGGGCAGGAGGTTGCTGGACGGCGGTGCATCACCCGTTCACCTCGCCGCTGCCGGAGTGGGCCGACAAGTTCACGTCCGAGCCGGGCGGCGCCCTGGCCGACGCCTACGACATCGTGTGCAACGGCACCGAGATCGGCGGCGGGTCGATCAGGATCCACCGGCCGGACATCCAGCAGCAGGTGTTCGACGTGATCGGGCTGTCGAGGGCAGAGGCGGAGTCGCAGTTCGGCTTCCTGCTGGACGCGCTGCGGTTCGGGCCGCCGCCGCACGGCGGCATCGCGTTCGGCTGGGACCGGCTGCTGATGCTGCTGACCGGGCGGGACTCGATCAGGGACGTGATCGCGTTCCCGAAGGCCGCGTCCGGGCACGACCCGCTGACCGGGGCGCCGACGCCGATCACCGCCGCGCAGCGCAAGGAGGCCGGCATCGACGCTGCTCCGGCACGCGGCCGGCCGGTGCGCGCGGCCGGTGCGCCGTCGGCCGGTGGTGCATCGGCCGGTGGTGCGTTGTCGGCCGGTGCATCGTCGGCTGGTGCGTCGTCGGATGGCGCGAAGGCGGCCGGTGGCTAATGGCTAGGGGCGGCTCGGGCGGGCAGCCCGGGCCGAGCCTTTTCGACGACGCGGCTGACGAGGCGGCTCGCCGCGTGGCGCCGCTCGCTGTCCGGATGCGGCCGAGGAACCTGGACGAGGTCGTCGGCCAGCCGAAGCTGACTTCGCCGGGATCGCCGCTGCGCAAGCTGGCCGAGCTGACCGCGCCGATGTCGGTCATGCTGTGGGGTCCGCCGGGGACCGGGAAGACGACCCTCGCCTACGTGCTCGCGTCGGTAACCAGCAGGCGGTTCGTGGAGATCTCGGCCGTGTCCGCCGGGGTCGCCCAGGTGCGGTCAGCGATCGAGGCGGCGCGCGGCGAGCTGGGCCTCACCGGTCCGGCAGACGCTGCTGTTCATCGACGAGGTGCACCGGTTCAACAAGGCGCAGCAGGACGCGCTGCTGCCTGCGGTGGAGAACCGGTGGGTGTCGTTCATCGGGGCGACGACGGAGAATCCCTCATTTTCGGTGGTCGGGCCGCTGATGTCGCGCTCGCTGCTGCTGCGGCTGCAGCCGCTCGGCGACGACGATCTGCGGGTCGTGATCGACCGGGCGCTGACCGACGAGCGGGGGCTCGGCGGTGCCGTCGCGCTGGAGGGCGAGGCGCTCGAGCAGCTGCTGCGGCTCGCCGGAGGCGACGCGCGGCGGGCGCTGACCTACCTGGAGGCGGCCGCGCTCGGCTTGGCAGAAGGCGGGGTCATCGATCTCGCGGTTCTCGAGCAGGCCGTGGACCGGGCGGCGGTGCGCTATGACCGGGCCGGGGACCAGCACTACGACGTGATCAGCGCGTTCATCAAGAGCATCAGGGGCAGCGACGTGGACGCCGCGCTGCACTACCTGGCGCTGATGATCGAGGCGGGGGAGGACGCGCGGTTCATCGCCCGGCGGATCGTCGTGCACGCCAGCGAGGACGTGGGGATGGCCGATCCGACCGCGCTGCCCGTGGCGCTCGCCGCCGCCCAGGCCGTGGAATTCATCGGGCTGCCCGAGGCCAGGATCAACCTCGCGCAGGCGGTGATCCACCTCGCGCTCGCACCGAAGTCGAATTCGGTCGTCAAGGCGATCAACTCGGCCATGGAAGACGTGCGCGCCGGGCGCGTACCGGGACCGTACCCGCGCACCTTCGGGACGCCAGCTATCCGGGCGCCACGCGGCTCGGCCACGGCAAGGGCTACCAGTACCCGCACGACTTCGCCGAGGGCATCGTGGCGCAGGAGTACCCGCCTGCCGAGGCGGCCGGCCGCCAGTACTACGAGCCGTCCAGGCACGGCGCCGAAGCCAGGTATGCCGACCGGTACGAGCGGATCAGGGCGGTGCTCGATCCGGCTGTGCCGGATCAAGATGGTCACAACCAGGGCGACCCCTAGCCGGACAGGTGGCTCCGCGCCCGGCAGCGGCTCCGCGCCCGGCAGTGGCTCCGCGCCCGGCAGTGGCTCCGCGCCGCCCGGCAGTGGCTCCGCGCCACGGAGTTTGAGCAGCAAGGTCCTACTTGCTGTCGTTCTGAGAGGTGTTTCGACAGCACCATGGTCCTACTTACTGCTGTCCTCATGACAGTAAGTAGGACCATGGTGTCATTAGGAATTCGGCCTCAGCGAGAGCGTGGCCCCGGACGACGGTCGATGCACACCGGAAAAAACGACCTGCAGCTAGCAAACCGGTACGAACCTGAATGCCTGAGTGAGCCTGGCGTGCGGGCGACAGCTACGCGATAGGGTCGGGCGAACGGCGGCACGCGGGAGGAGGCGGCGGGCGATGGATGCTGGGCAGCTGGCGGCCCTGATCGCGGCGGGATTTTTCGCGGTCGGCGTGTGCGCTGGCGTCTACGTGCTCCTCCGGCTGGCCGGGCTCATCTCGGTCGCCCACCGGGTGCTGACCGGGTACCAGGACGCGTCCGACCGGCTGCTGGCCCGGGCCCAGGCGACCGTGGACCGGGCTGACGAGCAGCTGGCCAGGACCGGCGCGCTCACCGACAGCGTGGAGGCGGTCTCCGCCAGCATGACCGACCTGTCCGAGCAGGTGTCAGCCATCGCCGGGTCGGCCCGGCTGATCGCGGGCGGGCTCGGCGCGCCGGTGCTGCGGCTCGCGGCCGCCGGCTACGGGGTCAGGCGCGCGCTCGCGATCCGGACGGGCCGGGACTCCCGCCGGACCAGCAGGGACCGGACTAGCAGGGACCGGACTAGCAGGGACCGGACTAGCAGGGACCGGACTAGCAGGGACCGGACCAGCAGCGGCCTGACCAGCAGGGAGCGGACCAGCAGGGACCGGACTAGCAGGGAACTGCGCCGGTCATGATTCGCAGGACGTTCTGGCTCGCGGCCGGTGCGGCGGTCGGCATTGCCGGTTACCGGCGGATCGAGCGGGCCACCCGCGCGGTCGCGCCTGCCGTCGCCCCGCCCGTGCAGCAAACACCTGTGCGGCAGACACCCGCGCGGCAGACACCCGCGCGGCAGACACCCGCGCGGCAGACACCCGCGCGGCAGACACCTGTGCGGCAGACGCCGGCGGCCGGCGCGGGCGCTCGCCTCGGGCTCGGCCATGTGGGCGTTTCGCCAGGTTCGGGCGGCACGGAAATCCGGATTCCTCGCCGATGTCCGGGCCGGAATGGACGAGTACCTCGACCAGGCGTATATCAATCGGCAGGGCGGCCGGTCACGCAATACCCTCGTAGGTCAGCGCGCTGCCATCGAGGCGCCGCACCGACGAACCGACCAGACTGCGACAGACTGACCGATACCACGACAGTCTGGCAAGGCAGTCTCCCAAGACTAAGGATGGCCGTTGATGGAGTCGGCAGAGATCGCCCGCCGTTTCCTTGAGTACTTCTCCCAGCGCGGGCACACGGTGGTGCCTTCTGCCAGCCTGGTAGCCGAGGATCCGACGCTGTTGCTCGTCAACGCCGGAATGGTGCCGTTCAAGCCCTTTTTCCTGGGCCAGCGGGTGCCGCCGTACCGGCGGGCCGTCACTGTGCAAAAGTGCGTGCGGACGCCGGACATCGACGAGGTGGGCAAGACCGCCAGGCACGCGACCTTCTTCCAGATGCTCGGCAACTTCTCCTTCGGTGACTACTTCAAGGAGCAGGCGATCCCGCTGGCGTGGGAGCTGCTGACCAGGCCGGAGTCCGACGGAGGCTTCGGATTCCCCGAGAGCAAGCTCTGGGCGACCGTCTACACCGGCGACGACGAGGCGTACTCGATCTGGCGTGACCGCATTGGCGTGCCTGAGTCGCAGATCCAGCGGCGCGGCCTAGCCGACAACTACTGGCACATGGGCGTGCCGGGTCCCGGCGGACCGTGCTCGGAGATCTACTACGACCGCGGGCCTGAGTACGGGCGCGAGGGCGGCCCTGAGGCTGACGAGGACCGCTACCTCGAGGTCTGGAACCTGGTCTTCATGCAGGAGATGCTCAGCTCGGTGCGGAGCAAGATCGACTTCGACGTGCAAGGCGAGCTGCCTTCGCGCAACATCGACACCGGCATGGGCCTGGAGCGGATGGCGATCGTCCTGCAGGGCGTCGACAACATCTACGAAGTCGATACCACCTGGAAGATCCTGGACCGGGCCGCCGAGCTCACCGACTCCAAGTACGGCCGCGATCCCAGGCACGACGTCTCGCTTCGGGTGGTCGCCGACCACGTCAGGGCGGCGGTCATGCTGGTCTCCGACGGGGTCATCCCCTCCAACGAGGGCCGGGGCTACGTGCTGCGGCGGATCGTCCGGCGCAGCGTCCGTGACCTCCGGCTGCTCGCGGGCGGGCAGCGCGGCGGCGCCGGCGGCGGGCACGGCGACCGCTACCTGCACGACCTCACCTCGGTCGCCATCACGGCGCTGGGCGACGAGTACCCGGAGCTGATCAGGGACGCGCCCAACATCCACACCGTGCTCGACGCGGAAGAGGGAGCATTCCTCGGCACGCTGCGGACCGGCACCGCGATGTTCGAGGCAGCGGTCTCCGAGACCGAGCGGCGGGGGGAGCGGGCGATCAGCGGGGTGCAGGCGTTCACCCTGCACGACACCTACGGCTTCCCGATCGACCTGACCCTGGATATGGCGGCCGAGCAGGGACTTCAGGTCGACGAGACCGAGTTCCGGCGGCTCATGGCACAGCAGCGGCAGCGGGCCAAGGACGACGCGGCGTCGAAGAAGACCGGCAACGCCGACATCTCCGCCTTCGCGCAGCTGCTCGAGCGGGCCGGCAATGTGGTCTTCACCGGCTACGACGAGATCGCGGCCGAGGCGAGCGTGGTGGGCCTGCTGTCAGGCGGCGCGTCGGTGCCGGCGGCGGGGGCTGGCTCCGAGGTGGACGTCGTGCTCGACCGCACGCCGTGCTACGCCGAAGGCGGCGGCCAGCTCGCCGACACCGGCACCATGCGCCTTTCGGGCAGCGACGCGGGGAGCGACGCCACCGTCCAGATCCTGGACGTGCAGACGCCGGTGCATGGGCTGATCGTGCACCGCTGCCGGATCACCTCCGGCGAGATCACCGTCGGCGACCACGTGCTCGTCGAGGTTGACGTGGACCGGCGGCGCGCGATCTCGCGCTCGCACACCGCGACCCACCTGGTGCACCGGGCGTTCCGGGGAGCGCTGGGCGAGTCGGCCGCGCAGGCGGGCTCAGAGAACTCACCGGGCCGGTTCAGGTTCGACTTCACCGCGATCGGCGCGGTGCCGGCCGCGATGCTCGCCGACGTCGAGGACGAGGTCAACGAGGTCCTGATCGGCGACCTGGACGTGCGCGCCTTCTACACCTCGATCAGCGAGGCGCGGGCGATGGGCGCGCTCGCCCTGTTCGGCGAGAAGTACGGCAGCGAAGTCCGGGTCGTCGAGGTCGGCGATTACTCCCGCGAGCTGTGCGGCGGCACCCACGTCGCCAGGTCCGGGCAGCTTGGCCTGGTGAAGATCATGGGGGAGTCGTCCATCGGCTCCGGCGTCAGGCGAGTCGAGGCTCTCGTCGGAATGGACGCGTTCCGACACCTGGCTAGAGAAAGCGTGCTGGTCAGTCAGCTTTCCGAGCAGCTCAGGGCGCCGCGCCAGGAGCTGCCCGACCGGATCTCCGCCATCGTCACCAAGCTGCGCGAGGCCGAGCGGGAGCTTCAGCGGATGCAATCCGCGCAGCTGGCGAACGTGGCCGTCGGGCTGGCCAGCCGGGCGGTCGACGTCGGCGGCGTGGCCTACGTGGCGCACCAGGTGCCCGATGGCACGGCGCCTGACGGCATCCGCAAGCTCGCGCTCGACGTGCGCGGACAGATCCCGGCGAACCGTCCTGGCGTCGTGGTGACCGCCGGCGTTCCCGGCGACAAGCCGTCGGTCGTCATCGCGGTCAACGAGGCGGCGCGGGCGCGTGGCATCAGGGCGGGCGCGCTCATCGGCACGGCGACGAATGCGCTCGGTGGTCGCGGCGGCGGCAAGGACGATATCGCCCAGGGTGGCGGTGCCGAACTCGGTGACCGGGCCGCTGTGGCCATGGCGGCGGCGTTTGATGCGGTTCGGGCCGTTATTGCCGACATCGGGGGCTGAGGTAGCGTAACGTGAAACCATGCCGCAGCCAGGTTGTGTCGATTCTGAGACCAAATCCTTCGGGATTGGTGCTTTGAGATCGGGTAAACGGCTGGCCATCGACGTGGGTTCGGTGCGTATCGGAGTGGCCAGCAGCGATCCGGACGGGGTGCTGGCCACCCCGTTGGCTACGGTGCGTCGCGGTCGCGGCGATCTCGACGAGATCGCCGCGCTGTGCGCCGAGCAATCGGCCATCGAGATCGTGGTCGGATTGCCGACCAGCCTGTCGGGTAAAGCTGGTACTGCGGCCGCGCAGGCGCGGGCGTTCGCCGCTGAACTGGCCCGACCGAGTTCCGGTGCCGGTGCGGCTGGTCGACGAGCGGTTTACGACCACGATCGCGCACTCAAGGCTTGCCGCTGGTGGCCGCGATGCGCGACAGCGGCGAGGTAGCGTGGACAAGGCAGCAGCAGCGTTGCTGTTGCAGAGCGCGCTGGACGCGGAGCGCCAGTCCGGAGACCCGGCGGGCGAACTCGTGGGCGCAGAAGCTGGCGGTGCCCGATGAACGGCGGTGCCCGATGAACGGACGGGGCAACTGGGGCGACGGCCCGTATGCCGACGACGAGTACCGCGCCGACAGCGATTTCGTGTATCCGTCGGAAAGCGGCCAGCAGTGGCAGCCAGGCTGGGACCTAGGACGGCGCGCCGACGGCGAGGACAATGGCCAGGGTTACGCGGGCCAGGGTTACGGCGGTCAAGGTTACAGCGGTCAGGGTTACGCGGGCCAGGGCCATGGCGGCCAGGCGGGCTATGACAGCTATTCGCCGGACAGCTACTCTCAGGGCGGCTACGCCGACCAGGCCGACAGCTACGGCTACTCCGACAGCTACGACCAGCCCGGCCACGGCGGCAACGGTCACAGCAGTAACGGATACAGCCCAAACGGCTACGCCAGCGCGGAGTACGGCAGCGCGGACTATGGCACTGCGGCCTACGACAGCCCCGGCTACCAGCGCGCCGACTACGGCGACCCCGGCTACGGCCGCGAGGGCTATGGCTCGGACACCTACAGCGGTGGCGACGGCCATGCCGGCAACGGCTATCAGGCCGAGTCGTCAGGAAGCGCGGACAGCGGCTGGTTCGACCGGCCGGACACCGGCTCGTTCGGCCGTCCGGACACGGGCTCGTTCGGCCGTCCCGACACCGGCTCGTTCGGCCGTCCGGACGACTACCAGAGCGGCGGCTACCCGAACGGCGCTCAGCCAGCGGATGGCCATGACCAGTGGCGTTACGGGGCGAACGATGCCGACGACGATGGTCAGGGCCACTGGGACGCTGATGACCAGGACGACGAGCAGGAAGACTGGCAGGACGACCGCGAGTCCGGTCTGCTGTCGCGCCGGTTCGGTGCCGACGATGACGACGAGGGCAGGCGGGGCGGTCGCCGGGCGGGCCGGATCAAGCGAAAGCGGCGCGGCCGGGGACGGGCGGCCATCACCGTCTCGATGGTCGTCATCGTCGTGATCGCGCTGGTGGTAGTTGCTGGCGGCGTGTTCGGCTACCGGGCCTACCAGAACTGGCACACCGGCCGCTACGGCGACTATGCGGGTGCTGGCACCGGCAGCGTGAACATCCTGGTTCCCGAAGGCGCCTCGCTAGCGCAACTCGGCCCGATCCTGAAGAAGAAGGGCGTGATCATGGAGATCCGCCCCTACGACACCGCGGCCGGTGCGGCGTCCAACGCCGATCACCTGCAGCCCGGGGTCTACCAGCTGCACCACCACATGAGCTCGGCGATCGCCGTCAGCTACCTGCTGAACACGGCCCACCGGACCAAGGACCAGGTCACGATCATCGAGGGCACCAGGGCCGCGAACATCGCTGCAGCGCTCTCCAAGCAAACCGGCAAGCCGGTCAGCGACTTCACCCAGATCATCCAGCACCCGCCGGCGTTGCTCGGCTTGCCGAGCTGGGCACCCAAGGGCGTGTCGGCCGAGGGCTTCCTGTTCCCCGACACCTACACCCTGCTGCCGAAAATGTCGCCGCTGCAGATCCTGCAGATGATGGTGAAGGAATTCAACGCCAAGGTCGACAGCATTGACCTGACCGGGGCGGCCCAGAAGGGTTTCACGACACCCTGGCACGCGCTGATCGTGGCCAGCATGATCCAGGCTGAGGCCGGCAACGTGTCCGACTTCAAGAAGATCTCCCGGGTCGCCTGGAATCGCATCAAAGATCATATGAAGCTGCAGTTCGACAGCACGATCTTCTACGCGCTGGGGATCGGCGGTACGGCAGCCAACGCCCAGCAGCTGAAGACGAAGTCGCCGTACAACACCTACGCGCACACCGGCCTGCCCCCTGGCCCCATCGGCAGCCCTGGGCTGCTCGCCATCCAGGCGGCCGTGCACCCCGCCGAAGGCGCTGACAAGGACCTGCTGTACTTCATCACCGACACGCGGCAGAAGCCGTACGTGACGCACTTCACCGCCCTCTTCTCGCAGTTCCAGCAGTGGCAGCAGGAGTTCAAGAACTGAGTGCGGATAAGCCCAGTGCCGATAAACGCAGCATCAGGGCGGCGGTGCTCGGCTCGCCGATCGCGCACTCGCTGTCGCCGGCGCTGCACGCCGCCGCCTACGCCGAGCTTGGCCTGACCTGGTGGCGCTACGAGGCGATCGAGTGCGACGAGGCGGGGCTGCCGCCCTGCTCGACCGGTGCGGACCTGACTGGGCCGGGCTGTCGCTGACGATGCCGCTCAAGCGAACGGTGCTGCCGCTGCTCGACCGGATCGACCCGCTGGTCACGCAGGTCGGCTGCGCGAACACGGTGGTCTTCGCCGCCGCGCAGCGACTCGGCTACAACACCGACGTGCCCGGCATGGTCAGCGCGCTCGCCGAGCACGGCGTGGGCGGTGCTGGCTGCGATACTGTCGGCCGCCCCGTGATCCTCGGCGCTGGAGCGACGGCCTGCGCGGCCCTTGGCGCGCTCGCCCGGCTGGGGGAAAGGACGGTCACCGTCGCCGTCCGCGATCCCCAGCGGACGGCTGAGCTGCGCCGCGCCGCCGGCCAGCTCGGAATACTGATCTCGCTGGTGCCGTTGGCACCTGCCGCTCTGGAGGACGCCCGGCTGGTGATCTCCACGGTGCCGGCTCGGCGCCGCTGAATTGCTGGCGGAACGACTGCGGCACAACTCACCACCTCATCGGCAGTGCTCGACGTGGTGTATCACCCGTGGCCGACGCCGCTGGCAGCTGCCGCCCAGGCCGGCGGGGCGGTCCTGGTGAGCGGGTTCGATTTGCTGCTGCACCAGGCGGCGTTCCAGGTCGAGCTGATGACGGACCGGCCGGCCCCCCTGGAGGCGATGCGCGCGGCCGGACTGGCTGCGCTCGGGACCTCTTCGACGGGATCGCGATGATGCGGTAACCTGGACGGTAGAACTCAACCGACTCGGCGGATCGCGCCGAGTCAAAGCGGAGGACCACACCTCGGCCACCTCCCACCTGGTCGGCACTAGATGCTGGCGGGTAGCAGTCCACAAAGCCGCACGTGATCTTTTCCAAGCGCGGGGCCTATGGACTACGGCCGGACGCTACGGAATCCGGGCAAGCCGGGTGCCGAGGGCGTCGCGTGGCTGGATGCGCGGTCGACTGACCGGGCGGACGGGCGCGCTGGTGGTGGCCTCGCATGCAACCCATGCGGGGCTTTTGTAGTTACCCGGCCGGGAAGGACCCGGCTGGGGACGATAGTGACGCAGGAGGTCACATCAGCACTGAACCTCGAATCAACGAGCGTATCCGGGTACCTGAAGTCCGTCTGGTAGGCCCTTCGGGAGAGCAGGTCGGGATCGTGTCGATCAACGATGCGCTCCGACTTGCCCAGGAGTCCGACTTGGACCTAGTGGAGGTTGCGCCGACGGCGCGCCCGCCGGTCTGCAAGCTGATGGACTACGGCAAGTTCAAGTACGAGTCCGCGCTCAAGGCGAGGGAATCGCGCAAGAACCAAGCGCAGACGGTCATCAAGGAAATCAAGATCCGCCCGAAGATCGATCCGCACGACTACGGGACCAAGAAGGGTCACGTCGAGCGGTTCCTGAAGCAGGGCGACAAGGTCAAGGTAACGATCATGTTCCGCGGTCGCGAGCAGTCCAGGCCTGAGCTTGGCTACAAGCTGCTCCAGCGACTCGCTGGCGACGTCGAGGAACTGGGATTCGTCGAGTCCCAGCCCAAGCAGGACGGTCGCAACATGATCATGGTGATCGGTCCGCACCGGAAGAAGGCCGATACCAAGCCGGTGAAGGCACCTGAGCGAGCGAGCGCTCGCGCGGCCGCGCCGACTTCAGGCGAGCTCACCGCCTCCTTCGCAGCGATCCAGACGCGCGCGAGCCTGCAAGGTTCGGCAACGCCAGGTCCCGAAGAGCAGTATTCGACCGAGCCGAGTTCGACCGAGCCGAGTATGGCCCCATCGAGTTCGGCCCCATCGAGTTCGACTGGGCCGAGTTCGACTGCGCCGCGTTCGGCCGCACCGAGTTCGACTGCGCCGAGGCCGGCCGCCCAGAGTTCGGCTGCCCAGAGTTCGGCTGCACAGAGTTCGGCTGGACAGAGTTCGGCTGCGCCGCGTTCGGCTGCGCCGAGGCCGGCCGCACAGCAGAGCACGGCTGCATCGAGTTCGGCCGCACCGCGTCCAGCGGCTCCGAGGCCAGGCCCGAGCGGGCCGCGCCCAGCCGGTGCTGCCGCGCCGCGTCCCGCCGCGCCCAGGCCGGGTCCGCAGACTGGCACCGCGACGCCGAAGCCGACCGCACCCCGGCCGACCGCGCCGAGGCCAGCCGCCCCGAAGCCCACCGCACCCCGGCCCGCCGCCGGGGCGACGCCTAGGCCCACTGCGCCGAAGCCTGCCGCGCCAAAGCCGTCCTCCGGAGGCTGACGGGCACACCTGAGCGACACCGAGACTTACCCACGGCACCATGCGGAGCCGGCGGGCTACTACAGGACGCGTGCCCGAGCACGCATGGAACGAGGGATACGGCGACATGCCGAAAATGAAGACGCACAGCAGCTCGAAGAAACGCTTCCGGATTACCGGGACCGGCAAGGTCGTACGCCGCCGTGCGAACCGTCAGCACTATTTTGAGCACAAGCCGAGCACGCGGACCCGCCGCCTCGACAACGAGGTCGTGCTGTCACCGCCCGATTCGAAGAGAATTAAGAAACTGCTGGGCAAGTGACCCGGTCCGACGTGAGGGAGTCGAACACATGGCACGCGTAAAGCGGGCGGTCAATGCCCACAAGAAGCGCAGGGTAATTCTCGAGCGCTCGAGCGGCTACCGGGGCCAGCGGTCCAGGCTGTACCGCAAGGCCAAGGAACAGCAACTGCACTCCATGACCTACGCCTACCGCGACCGCAAGGATCGCAAGGGCGCTTTCCGTCGGCTGTGGATCCAGCGCATCAACGCCGCTGCCCGCGCCGAAGGCATCACCTACAACCGGTTCATCCAGGGCCTGAAGATCGCCGGCGTGGACGTCGACCGCAAGATGCTGGCTGACCTTGCGATCAACGACACGGCTGCGTTCGCCGCGCTGGTCGAGGTCGCGCGCACGGCGCTGCCGGACGACGTCGACGCGCCGAGGTCAGCTGCTGCCTAGCAGGGGCTGGCCAGTCCCAGATGCTCGGGTCCCAGATGCTCGGGTCCCAGATGCTCGGGTCAGGGCCGCACGGCACCTGGCGAAGCGGGCGCTGCGCGAGCGGTCGCGGCTGTTCCTCGCCGAGGGACCGCAGGCGGTTCGGGAAGCGCTGGCCTCCGGACTGGTCAGGGAACTGTTTGTCACCGCGCCGGCGCGGACACGGCATGACGAGCTCGTCGGTGCCGTGTCCGCGGCAGGCGCTCCTGTGCACGAGGTCGGCGGCGAGCTGATGGCCGAGCTGGCCCAGACCGTCACCCCGCAGGGCCTGCTGGCCGTCTGCCCGTTCGTCGACGTTCCGCTGGCGCAGGTCACGGCGAGCTCGCCGTCGCTGGTGGTCGTGCTCGCTAACGTCAGGGACCCGGGCAACGCCGGGACGGTGCTGCGGACCGCTGACGCTGCGGGCGCCCAGGCCGTGATCTTCGCCGGCGCGACGGTCGACCCCTACAACAGCAAGTGCGTCCGGTCCTCGGCCGGGTCGATCTTCCACCTGCCGATCGTGATCGGGGTACCGGTCGCGGAGGCCGTAGCCGACCTGCGTAGCGCGGGCCTGACCGTGCTCGCGGCCGACGGAAGCGGCGATGCCGCCCTCGGCGACCTCGCAGCTTGGCGGCCCGACGGCGTGGATGTTCGGCAACGAGGCGTGGGGCTTGCCCGCCGACGTGCTCGCGCTGGCTGACCGGGCCGTGGCCGTGCCCATCTTCGGCAAGGCCGAGAGCCTGAATCTCGCTGCTGCGGCGGCTGTCTGCCTTTATTCCTCCGCGATCCCCCTAAACGGGGGGTGCCGCTCAGGTCGCCTGACGCGCTAGGCTTTGGTTACGTTGCGTCATGAGTAGTCTGAGATGGGTCACTCAAGGTGGCCATGGCGTGGCTAGTCCCCCCGATACCGGCAGGTGAAGGTAGTGACCGCGATCAGCGACGCGCTCGATTCGGCGTCTCTGCATTCGAGCGAAACACTGAGTCCGAAAGAAACACTGAGTCCGAATGAGACACTGAGTCCGAATGAAACACTGAGTCCGAATGAAACACTGAGTCCGGACGAATTGCCTGATGGCCTTATCGTCGCCGATAGCAATGGCGTCGTCGTCATTTTCAACCGGGCCGCCGAAAGGCTCACCGGAATCAGGGCCGACAAGGCGCTGGGTGAGCAGCTCCGCAGCGCGTTGCCGCTGATCGACGGCGAAGGCCGCTGCTGGTGGGGTACTTCCCGGCCGTACGACGGGCTGTCGACGAGGACGAGGCATCCGGAGCGCTCGCTGTTCCTCCCGGATGGCACCGAGTTGCTGGTCACGATCGGCTATGTGCGGGGGCCGAGGACGGGGGAGCTGTCGCCAGTGAGCACGGCGCGGTCCGCAAGGTGACGATCACGCTGCGCAGCGCTGCCGCCCGGGCCCGGCTGGAGCGAACCAGGGCCGACCTCGTCTCCACCGTCGCGCACGAGCTGCGGTCGCCGCTGACCAGCGTCAAGGGCTTCACCGCGACGCTGCTCGAGAAGTGGCCAGGTTCACCGACGACCAGAAGCGCATCATGCTGGAGACGGTCAACGCCGACGCCGACCGGGTGACCAGGCTGATCACCGAATTGCTCGACGTCTCCCGGATCGAGGCCGGCCGCATCGTGCTGCACAAGGAACTGGTCGACATCGCCGGCCGCATGGCCAAGCTGATCGCCGGCCGGGTCGCCGCAGGCGAAGCTGAATCCCGGTTCAAGGTCCTGGCCGGCCGAGGATCTTCCCGAGACCTGGCTCGACGCCGACAAGGTCGACCAGATCCTGGCGAACCTTATTGAGAACGCGGTCAAGCACGGGGCTGGTACCGTAACTACTGTGATCGAGTCGGCCCAAGTAGGCAGCGGCCCGGGGGTCGCGGTGTCGGTACGCGATCAGGGTCCGGGGATCGCGCCTGAGTTCGCGCCAAGGGTGTTCCGCCAGTTCTGGCGGGCGAAGCGGCGCGGTGGCGCGGGACTCGGACTTTTCATCGTCAAGGGACTGGTCGAGGCCCACGGCGGTGCGATCAGCGTGACGCAGGCGCCCGGCGGCGGCGCGGAGTTTCGATTTACCATGCCCGCGGGCGCCCCAGATCACGGCTGACCACGATCTGCGCCGCCCGGCGGGCTTGACGGGCGCTCTGGAGTCGGCCTGCGGGCGATCGAGCTTAGGTATTCGAGTACTTCAGCGAGCCATTTCATCGGCTGATGCTTTCGCTTTTCCTAGGAGACAGGATTTGAATCCCGATGTCAGCACCCAATAAAACCTACGACCCTGTGCGGGTAGCTGCGCTCGCGCCCGCCGAGGTCCAGCGAATGACCGACGAGGCGCTAGCCGCGTTCCGGGGCGCCGTGACGTTCGACGAGCTCAAGGCCGCGCGGCTGGCTCATCTGGGTGGCCGGGCGCCGCTGATCCTGGCGAGTTCCGAGATCGGGGCGCTGCCGCCGGAGGCGAAGTCCGAAGCCGGACGGCGGATCGGGGAGGCGAAGCGCCTGCTCACCCAGGCGCACACCGACCGCCAGGCCGAACTTGAGGCGGACCGGGACCATATGGTTCTCGTCGACGAAGTCGAGGACGTCACGCTGCCGTGGGACCGGTACTCGGCCGGCGCCCGGCACCCGGTGATGACGCTCGCGGACCGGCTCGCCGACGTGTTCGTCGGGATGGGCTACGAGATCGCCGAAGGTCCCGAGGTCGAGGCCGAGTGGTACAACTTCGACGCGCTGAACTTCCCGCCTGACCATCCGGCGCGCGAGATGCAGGACACGTTCTTCGTGGCGGCTTCGGACGGCTCACCGAAGTCGAACATCGTGCTGCGGACGCATACCTCGCCCGTGCAGATCAGGGCGATGCTGACCAGGCCGCTGCCGCTGTACGTGGTCGCGCCCGGCAAGTGCTACCGCTCCGACGCGCTCGACGCGACGCACAGCCCGGTGTTCCACCAGATCGAGGGCCTCGCCGTAGACGAGGGCCTGACCATGGCTGACCTGCGCGGCGCGATCTCCGCGTTCGTCGAGGCGCTGTTCGGCCCTGGGCTGCGTACCCGGCTGCGGCCGGATTACTTCCCGTTCACCGAGCCGTCGGCGGACGTGTCGATGGAGTGCCACATCTGCCGGGGCGAATCCACCCGGTCGGGCGGCAAGCCGTGCCGGGTCTGCAAGTCGCAGGGCTGGATCGAGATCGCCGGCTGCGGCATGGTCAACCCGCGCGTGCTGGAAGCCTGCGGGATCGACTCCGGCCGGTACAGCGGATTCGCGTTCGGGCTCGGCATCGAGCGATCGCTGATGATTCGCAACGGGCTCGCTGACATCAGGGACACCGTCGAGGGCGATGTGCGGTTCTCGCGCGGCTTCGGAGAGGAGGCTTAGATGCTAGTTCCGCTTTCCTGGCTGCTTGAGTACGCAGCCGTGCCCGCACCCGTCGACCCGGCCGAGGTCGGGCGGCGGCTGACCGCGATCGGGCTGGAGATCGAGGCGTATGAGCAGGTCGGGCAGGACGTGTCCGGTGTGGTGATCGCTGAGGTGCTCGAGATCGAGGAACTCACCGAGTTCAAGAAGCCGATCAGGTACTGCAAGGTGCGGACTGCTCTGTCGACCGATAGTGCTGTCTCGGCTGATGGTGCTGTCTCGGCTGATAGTGCTGTCTCGGCTGACAGCGAGCGCTACGTGATCTGCGGGGCGAGCAACTTCGTCGTGGGCGACCTGGTGGCGCTCGCGCTGCCTGGTGCCGTGCTGCCCGGTGGCTTCGAGATCGCCGCGCGCAAGGCGTATGGCAAGGTCTCCGACGGCATGATCTGCTCGGCGGCCGAGCTGGCGCTCGGCGACGACCACTCGGGCATCATCGTGCTGCCGCCCGACTCGCCGCTCGGCGCGGATTTCGTCGAGTACGCGGGCCTTCGCGACGTCGTCTACGACGTCAATGTCACCCCCGACAAGGGGCACGGGCTGTCGATCAGGGGCATGGCCAGGGAACTGGCCAGCGCGTACGGGACCGGCTACACGGACCCGGCCGGACCCAGCCTGGCTGGCACTGCCCCGGCTGAGGACGTGGCTAACCCGGAGGTCTGGCAGGCCAGCATCGCCGATCCATCGGCGTGTGACCGGATCGCCTTGCGTGAGGTGCGTGGCATCGACCCGGCCCGGGCGACTCCGCTGAAAATGAAGGTCAGGCTGGCCCGGGCCGGGATGCGGGGCGTCTCGCTGGCCGTCGACATCACGAACTACCTGATGCTCGAGCTCGGCCAGCCGCTGCACGCCTTCGACCGGTCCGCGCTGCGCGGGCCGATCGTGGTCCGGCGGGCGGCCGAGGGCGAGAAGCTCGAGACGCTCGACCACGTGGTCAGGCAGCTCGACCCGGACGACATCCTGATCACCGACTCGTCGGGACCGATCTCCCTGGCGGGCACGATGGGCGGGCTGGCCACCGAGGTCAGCTCGGACTCGACCGACCTGGTGATCGAGGCCGCGCACTTCTCCGCGCCCGGGGTGGCGCGGATGAGCCGTCGGCACCGGCTGTTCAGCGAGGCGTCGGCCAGGTTCGAGCGCGGCGTCGACTACGAGCTGCCGCTGCGGGCATCGGCCCGGGCGGCCGCGATGCTGGCCGAGCTGGGCGGCGGCACGGTGCTGCCTGGTTACTCGCTGGCGGCCGAGCCCATCGAGCCGACGCTGATCGAGATCGACGCCGACCTGCCAGGCCGGGTGGCTGGCGTCGCCTACAGCGCGGACACCGTGGTGAGCAGGCTGCGCGAAGTGGGCTGCACAGTGGTGGAGTCGGGCTCGCGGCTGACCGTGACCCCGCCGTCGTGGCGACCCGACCTGACCGACCCGAACGACCTGGCCGAAGAGGTCATCAGGATCGAGGGTTACGACAAGGTCGGGATCAGCAAGCCGCGGGCGCTGGCCGGCAAGGGACGGACGCCGACCCAGCGGCTGCGGATGGCCGCCGCCCAGACGCTGGCCGGCGCTGGGTACGTGGAGGTGATCAGCAGCGCGTTCGGCGCGGAAGGCGATTTCGACCGGCTGCTGCTGCCCGCCTCTGATGTGCGCCGGCGGGCCGTCCGGCTGTCGAACCCGATCAAGGACGAGGAACCGCTGATGCGCAGCACCCTGCTGCCCGGGCTGTTCCGCGTGGCCACGAGGAACATCGGCCTGGGTTTCGGTGACCTGAGCCTGTTCGAGCTCGGCAACGCGTTCCGGCTGCGGGCCGGCGCGCCGCCGGTGGCGCAGGTGCTCGCCGTGGACCACGGGCCGACGCCGGGGGAGACCGCGCTAGTCGACAGCGCGCTGCCGGACCAGCCCAGGCTCGCCGCCTGCGTGCTGACCGGCAGGATCGAGCCGGCGGGCTGGTGGGGCGAAGGGCGCCAGGCCACCTTCAGGGACGCGATCGAGGCCGGTGCTGCGCTCCTGCGGCTGGCCAGGCTCGAGTTCGAGGTCAGGGCCGGGCAGCAGGCACCGTGGCATCCGGGCCGGTGCGCGGAGTTCGTGCTGACCTTGCCTGACGGTGCTGACGTGGTGGTTGGTCATGCCGGGGAACTGCACCCTCGGGTGGTCAGCGCGTTCCGGCTGCCGGCTCGCTCGGGTGCGATGGAACTCGACTTCTCAGCGGTCGAGCGCGCGGCGGCTGCGTTGCCGCCAGCGACGGCACCGACGATCTCCGGGTATCCGATGGCGACCCAGGACGTCGCGCTCGTCGTCGACGATTCGGTGCCGGCATCGCAGGTCGAGGGTGCCCTGGTGGCTGGGGCGGCGCGGGCGGGCGGTGACGTCGGGCTCGAGCAGGTCAGGCTCTTCGACGTGTACTCGGGGGAGCAGACCGGCGCTGGCCGTAAGTCGCTGGCCTACACGTTGCGGTTCCGGGCGCCCGACCGGACACTGACCGACGACGAGGTGGCGGTGGCGCGCGACGCCGCTGTGGCCGAGGCCGCCCGACGCACTGGCGCGGTGTTGCGCAGCGGCTGAGGTTTGCCTGGGGTCGGCCCCGCGCGCTACTCACTGGCGCGCGGGGCCGACGCGGTCCTTTGCGTGGAGCCTGTAGATGGATTTGCGTGGCGAGTTCTCACTCCGGGGGTAGTTTTCAGCGATATTTCACGGAAAAGTACCCACGGAGTGCAAAGTCCCCACGAAAACTCAGGAAAACTATCCACGGAAAACCGCCTCGCCCCAGGATCCCGTCGGCTCGCCCGGTTTTGTTAGGTCGGGCTGGACAGGATCGCCAGGATCTTGTTGGCGCCTTCGACGCAGATCGAGGCTTTGCCGGTGTGGAGCACCACGGGGGTCGCGTAGCCCTGGCATGTCCAGCCGCTGATCTTGACCGGTGCACCGCCGCCGTTGCCGGCGACCTTGCCCGATCTGATCGCCTCGGCGTACTTGTGCTCGATGCCCAGCGCGGTCTTGCAGCTGACCTGGCCGGCCGTGATCTCGACCTTGACCGGCACGTTGGCGGCGGTCTTGCTCGCTCCGCAGGCGGTGACCTTGGTTTTCGCGGTAGACCTGGCCGTCTGGGTGCCAGGTGAGCCGCCGCAGCCGGCCAGCAGTGCAGCCAAGGCGGTCAGGGCGAGCGCCGCGACCGCGAGCGTGATCGGGCCTGAGAACCCGGTGCCGCCGAAGCCGGTGCCGCAAGGCCCGGTGCCGCCAAACCCGGTGCCGCGCGAGTCCATGCACTCTCCCTTCTGTTCCTGCGCCCAACATCATGCGCCATTGAGCCGTCGCGCAGGGCAGTTCGACGCGCAATCGGCTGATCTGAGCTGAAGTATCACGATCCGCCACGGTCTCGTCACGTCGGGTGCGAGAGCGGCCGGCGCCCGGCGGGTTGGCCCTGCCCATCGTGGCAGTTCGGTCGCGCACCTGGGGAGCCCCGGTGCGGTTCTGGCGCGCCTGGGCACCTCCGCAGCAGTATGTGCCTGCCTGCTGCTGTTCGAGACCGGTAAGCGGTCAGCAGCATGGTCCTACTTGGTGTCGTCGGAATAGCAGTAAGTAGGACCTTGCTGCGGTCAGAACCGGGGCGCCAACAGCAGCAAGTAGGCACATACTGCTGCGGCTCCGCCGGTCACGGGCAACCTCATGCCTTTGGAGCCGCAGTCGGTGCTGATCTTCGCTTGTGGTGGCGGGCGGCCGGCGGCGCGGGCGAAAGGGCGCGCTGCCACTCCGGCGGCCCTGGCCAGAGTTTGCATATTCAAACATTGTTTTGCATAATGATGCGAGCTTGAGTTGCGGGTGGAGGGTCGAAGTGATGCGGGTCGCGGTGGCGGGCGCGAGCGGGTATGCGGGCGGAGAACTGCTGCGGCTGATCGCCGGGCATCCGCAGTTCCAGCTGGGAGTGGTGACCGGCGACAGCAGCGCGGGCAAGGCAGTAGGCGAGGTGCACCGCCAGCTCGCGGGGCTCGGCGCGATCGGCGGCCACGTCTTCCAGCCGCACGAGGCGGTCCAGGCGGACGACGCCGACCTCGTGTTCCTGGCCCTGCCGAGCGGGCAGTCGGCTGCGGTCGCCGCCGCCTTGCCTGACCACGTCAAGGTCGTCGACCTCGGCGCCGATTTCCGGCTCGCCAGCGCGGAGGACTGGGCTCGGCACTATGGCGGAGCGCACGCCGGCCGCTGGGTGACCGGGCTGCCTGAGCTGCCCGGAGCACGCTCCAAGGTCAAGACCGCCGCCAAGGTCGCCGCGCCCGGCTGCTACGCCACTGCGGCGATCCTCGCGCTCGCCCCGCTGGTCGGGCTGGTCGAGACCGAGGACCTCGTGGTGGTCGCCGCCTCGGGGACGTCGGGGGCCGGGAAGTCGCTGCGGGCCGACCTGCTCGGCAGCGAGGTGATGGGGTCGGTCAGCGCCTACCAGGTCGGCGGGGTCCACCGGCATACAGCCGAGATCGAGCAGGCCCTTCTCGAGCTTGCGCCGCACGCGCTAGCACCGCACGAGCTTGCGCCGCACGAGCTTGCATCGCAGGATGTCGCCGGGCGGCCGGTCAGCGTGTCGTTCACGCCGCTGCTCGCGCCGATGCCGAGGGGGATTCTGGCCACGGCGACGGCGCGGCTGACCGGCCCCGGGGTCGACTCGGCTGCCCTCAGGGACGCGCTGCTGACCCTGTACAAGGACGAGCCGTTCGTCTGCGTCCTGCCCGAGGGGCAGTGGCCGGCCACCGCAGCCGTGGCCGGGTCGAACGGCGTGCACCTGCAGGTCGCCGCCGACCACCGGGCCGGGCGGGCAGTCGTGGTCGCGGCGATCGACAACCTCGGCAAGGGCGCGGCCGGGCAGGCCGTCCAGAACGCCAACCTCATGCTCGGCCTGCCGGAGACCGCCGGCCTGACCTCGATCGGAGTAAGCCCATGACCGGACGAACGCCCATGACCGGACAAGCGCCCATGACCGGACAAGCACAGTGAGCGTCACCGCCCCGCAGGGATTCCGGGCCTGCGGCGTCGCGGCCGGGATCAAGAACTCGGGTAAGCCCGACGTCGCCGTCGTGATCAACGAAGGTCCGTCCGCCGCTGCCGCCGGCGTCTTCACCTCGAACCGGGTCAAGGCTGCGCCGGTGCGGTGGAGCCAGCAAGTGCTCGCTGACGGCCAGGTCCGGGCCGTCGTGCTCAACTCAGGGAGCGCGAACGCCTGCACCGGGCAGGCCGGCTACGGCGACACCGAGCAGACCGCCGAGCATCTGGCCGGACTGCTCAACGTCCGCGCCGCGCAGATCGCGGTGTGCTCGACCGGCCTTATCGGAGAGCGGCTGCCCATGCAGCAACTTCTGGTCGGCATCGACGCGGCGACTGCCGGGGCGAGCCCGACCGGAGGGCAGGCCGCCGCGACGGCGATCATGACGACCGACACCGTGCCCAAGACGACGCAGGTCAAGGGCTCCGGCTACACCATCGGCGGCATGGCCAAGGGTGCCGCCATGCTCGCGCCTGCGCTCGCGACCATGCTGGTGGTGCTGACCACGGACGCCGAGATTCCGGCGACCGACCTGAACAAGGCGCTGCGCGCCGCCGTCCGCACGACCTTCGACCGGCTGGATTCCGACGGCTGCATGTCGACGAACGACACCGTCCTGCTGCTCGCCAGCGGTGCCGCCGGCGTGCGGGCCGACCCTGACGAGTTCGCCGCCCTGCTCGCGCAAGCCTGCGATGACCTCGCGCAGCAGTTGCTGCTCGACGCCGAAGGCGCCACCAAGGCCATCGAGATCCAGGTCGTCGGTGCCGACAGCGAGGACGACGCCGTCGACGTGGCCCGGGCCGTCGCCCGCTCGAACCTGCTCAAGTGCGCCATCACCGGCGAGGATCCGAACTGGGGCCGGGTGCTCGCGGCGGTCGGCACGACCAGCGCGGTCTTCGACCCCGACGAGGTCAGCGTCGCCATCAACGACGTCTGGGTGTGCAAGAACGGCGGCCCAGCCGATGACCGCACCGTCGTCGACCTCAAGCCCAGGGACGTCACGATCACCATCGACCTCGCGGCCGGCCTGGCCCAGGCGATGGTGCGCACCACGGATCTCACCGCCGCCTACGTCCACGAGAACTCGGCGTACTCGACGTGAGCCCGAGCACATCTCACGAGACCGTGCTCGCCAAGGCCGCCACGCTGATCGAGGCGCTGCCGTGGCTGATGCGGTTCCACGGCGAGGTCGTCGTGATCAAGTACGGCGGGCACGCGATGAGTGACGAGGCGCTGCGCGCCGCGTTCGCCCAGGACGTCGTGTTCCTCAGGTACGCGGGACTGCGCCCCGTCGTCGTCCACGGCGGCGGCCCGCAGATCAGCGCGCACCTGGACAAGCTGGGAATGGAGTCCACGTTCCGCGCCGGGCTGCGGGTCACCACCCCTGAGGCGATGGACGTCGTGCGCATGGTCCTGACCGGCCAGGTCAACCGGGACGTCGTCGGCCTGGTCAACCAGCACGGCCCGTTCGGCGTCGGCATGTCCGGCGAGGACGCGCACCTGATGACCGCGCGCAAGATCACTGCCACCGGCGACGACGGCGAGCCGGTGGACCTTGGTCACGTCGGCGAGGTCGAGTCCGTGGACCCGGGCGCCATCAGGGCACTGATCGCCGACGGCCGGATCCCGATCATCTCCAGCGTCGCCCGCAGCGAGACCGGCGAGGTGCTCAACGTCAACGCGGACACCGCTGCGGCGGCGCTGGCGGTCGCGCTCGGGGCGGTCAAGCTGATCGTGCTCACGGACGTGGCCGGGCTCTACGCGGACTGGCCAGGGACCACGGCGCAGGAGGTCGCACCGGGCAGGCCCGCGCAGGTGATCAGCGAACTCACCGCGAGCGATCTCGCCGCCCTGCTGCCCAGCCTCGGCGGCGGCATGATCCCGAAGATGACGGCCTGCCTCACGGCGGTCCGAGGCGGCGTCCCCCAGGCCCACGTCCTCGACGGCCGGCTCCCGCATGCGGTCCTGCTGGAGATCTTCACCGACTCGGGCATCGGCACCATGGTCGTCCCCGACAAGCAGCCGAGCAAGGAGCACAGGGCAGCATGACGAGCACACAGCAGTTTGCGACAGAGCAGCTCAAAGATTCCTATGTCGCCACGATGATGCCCAACTACGGCGCTCCGTCGATCGTGCTCGACCACGGCGAGGGCTGCGTGGTCTGGGACACCGACGGCAACTCCTACCTGGACCTGGTAGCCGGCATCGCGGTGAACGCGCTCGGCCACGCCCATCCCGCCATCGTCAGCGCAGTCGCCCGGCAGGTGACCAGGCTCGCCCACGTCTCCAACCTCTACGCCCACGAACCCCAGATCGCCCTGGCCGAGAAGCTGCTTGGGCTGCTCGGGACGGCCGGGCGGGTGTTCTTCGCGAACTCGGGGACCGAGGCGAACGAGGCTGCGGTCAAGCTGGTTCGCCGCGCGCAGGGTGCCTCCAGGCCGGTGTTCGTCGCGGCCGAGCACGGGTTTCATGGCCGGAGCATGGGCTCGCTCAGTCTTACCGGGAAAGACTCGATCAGGGACCCGTTCCAACCCTTCGGTTTTGACGTTCGGTTTGTTCCTTACGGCGACTCCGCCGCGCTGGCCGCCGCGGTCGGGCCGGAGACCGCCGGGGTGTTCCTCGAGCCGTGCCTGGGCGAGGGCGGGATCGTGCCGCCGCCGCCCGGCTACCTGGCCGCCGCGCGGGCGGCATGCGACGCCAGCGGGGCGCTGCTCGTGCTGGACGAGATCCAGAGCGGGATCGGCCGGACCGGCGCGTGGTTCGCGTTCCAGGCTGAGGGCGTCGTGCCGGACGTGATCACGCTGGCCAAGGGGCTCGGCGGCGGGCTGCCGATCGGCGCCTGCATCGGCCTCGGCGCGGCCGGTACCGCATTCGGTCGCGGCGACCACGGCAGCACGTTCGGCGGCAACCCGATCGCCTGCGCCGCCGCGCTCGCCGTGCTCGACACCATCGAGAACGACGGCATCCTCGACAACGTCAAGCAGGTCGGGGCGCGCCTGATGAACGGCATCGCCGGGACCACCGCCCCGCTGCTCGACGGCGTGCGCGGACTCGGGTTGTGGCAGGCCATGGTCCTGCGTGCGCCCGCCGCGAGCGTGGTCGAGACTGTCGCCAGGCAATCAGGATTTTTGGTGAACGCAGTGCAGCCCGACGCGGTCAGGCTTGCCCCGCCGCTCATCTTCAGCGCTGATCAAGCCGACGCCTTCGTGGCGGCACTGCCCCAGATCATGGCCACCGCCGCCGAGCTGCACGGGCAGGCCGCGTGACCGTCCCGCCCGCCGCCCCGACGACGAAGGCGGCCCGGCACGCCAGGATCGCCGGGATCCTGGCCGGCACGCCGGTCCGGTCCCAGGACGAGCTCGCCGAGCGACTCGCCGACCTCGGCGTCCGCGTCACGCAGGCGACGTTGTCGCGGGACCTGGACGAGATCGGCGCCGTGCGGCTGCGCGGCCCGGACGGCGGGCTGGTCTACGCGCTGCCACCCGACCACCCGGACAGCCTGCCGTCCGGGCCAGTCGGTGCGGAGGGGCCGTTGCCCGACCTGTCGCCGCTGTTTGCCGCGCTCGCGACCGGCACGGTCGCGGCGCTGGGCAAGGTCGCGGGCGACCTGCTCCTGACCGCTGAGGCCAGCGGGAACCTCGTCGTGCTCAAGACCCCGCCGGGCGCGGCTCAGCTGCTGGCCTCGATGATCGACCGGGCCGGCGTCAAGGCCGTGCTCGGGACTGTCGCAGGGGACGACACCGTACTCATCGTCGCGCGGGACCCGCAGGGCGGCGACGAACTCGCCGCCGCGCTGCTCAGGCTCGCCGACCGCCGGGGCAACTCGGAACGGCAGGTACGTGCGCGCAACGGCTTGCGAGCCCAGGAGCAGGCATGATCGATTCACCCGTGATCGCGCTCTCGGTGCCGCCGGTCGAGCGGCACTTCCCTGACTTCACCTCGAACGTGCACGACCTGACAGCGTCAGGCGTCGAGTTCTTCCTGGCGTCGAACGAGTCGCTGCGCTGCCACCTGAACGAGGTGCCCTACGGCCACGAGCTGACCTGGCTTGATTTCACCGATATAAGCGACAAAGGCTGGACAACCGGCGAGTTTCTCGACCTGTTCAACGTGATCAACGGCGTCGCATTCGGCGACCGGGGCATCCCGATGCCGCAGTGGGTCATGGTCGACCTCATCTTGATGCCGTCGGCGGCCATCATCGCTAGTTTGCCGCAGGATGCCTTCGCCGTCATGGTGGAGCAGAGCGCCTACTCGTTCGACTCCGACGTGAAGACGCATCTGCGGGCCGTGCTTGACAAGGCCAGGCAGGACGGGTATCGCGGCCCGATGCCGGTCGGTGGGTACTGCGCGGCTCCGAGCGCCGCGCCAGGTACCTGGGTAGGTTGGTCTCTCTGGTCACTGATGCCGAACGTCGGACTTGGCCAGGCGGTCAAGGCCCTGGCGCTGTCGGCCTATGGCGTGGACAAGCTAGACGGCGTCACCCAGTACGACAACAGCGCCCTCAAGGTCCACACCAGGTTTGGCAGACTGCGCATCGTGGTCGCCAGCGTGCCGTTCCACACCTCGCCAGGCTCGTTTGTCTACGAGAGCGACTTCACTCTGCCGGTGCGGTCGGGCGTCATCGAGCCCAGTTTCCTGCTTGATCCTTTCGACCTTGACCGGCAGCAGGCGATGCAGCAAGCGATCGCCGGAGGATGGGCGGGGTACTACGTGCTGCCCCCTGGCCACATCGTCCGCGACGGCCGTCCCCTCGTGCCGGTGCTCGAGGTCTCCATGGAGGACAGATGAGCAAGCGCAAGATAGTCCTGGCGTTCTCAGGCGGCCTTGACACCTCGTACGCACTCGTGCTCCTCCGCGAGGGGGGCTGGGACGTACTGACCGCTCACATCGATACCGGTGGCCTGCGTAGTGGGGACACTCAGGCGGTCGAGGCGCGGGCCAGGGAACTCGGCTCGAGCCAGCATGTCGTCATCGACGCTCGGGAAGAACTGTATGCGCGGGTTATCAGCTATGCCATCAAGGCGAACTACCTGCGCAACGGGGGCTACCCGTCCTGCGTCGGTGCCGAACGGCTGGTCCAGGCTGAGGCAGTGGTTGCCGAGGCAATTAAGGTGAACGCCGACGCCGTCGGCCACGGCTCGACCGGCGCAGGTGCAGACCACGTTCGCTACGACACCGTCATCCGCACGCTCGCGCCAAGGCTCGAGATCATCACGCCGATTAGGGACGGGGCACTGACCCGCGCGGTAGAGAGCGAGTACCTGCGGTCCCGCGGATACCACGTCGCCGAGAAGACCTCGACGTATTCCATCAACGAGGGCTTGCTCGGCACTACGATCGGCGGTCGCGAGACCTATGGTTCCTGGGACTACCTGCCGGAAAGCGCGTGGACATACACCAGGTCCATTTCCGACGCTCCGGACAAGGGTGAGGAAGTGATTATTGAATTCGACCAGGGCAACGTCGTGGCGACCATTACGCCGCAAGGCGAGTCCCTGGCCGGCACCGGTCCTGGTGCCCCGAACTACTCGGTCCTGACGGCCCTGAACGAGCTTGGCGGCGAGCACGGCATTGGCCGGGGCATCCACCTGGGCTCGACGATGGCGGGCAATCCTGCCCGAGTGGCGTTCGAGGCACCCGGCATGCTGATCCTGATTGCCGCACATCGTGAACTGGAACGGCTGGTGCTGAGCAACCGTCAGCAGGCGACTAAAGCGGCACTCGGTACCACCTACGGCGACCTGCTGCACGAAGCGGTCTACTACGATCCGATCCTTGACGATTTCCGTGCGTTCATCGACAGCAGCCAGCGGCGAGTTACCGGAAAAGTGCGCGTTTTCCTGCATAAGGGCAGCGCGGTCATTCTCGGAAGTAAAAGTCCATACAGCTTGCTCGACGCAGCTGCTCGGCAAGGCGTTGTATACGGATATGATTCGAAACTATGGACCGGCGCGGAGGCGAGGGCGTTCGCTCATATGTACTCGATGCCCGGTGCTATTGCCCGAGTCGCCGGTCAGGAAGGGCAGGCAAGCCCGGCAGCGGACTTAGCGCTGTCAGCTACCCCGTGATCGGCTTCGCGAGTGGCCGATAGCGAAACGGGCGTTCCGCCCCCCGATCTGGGCCTGCTTTTCGCCACGAACGCCGTCGACCTCGAGGCCCGGCGGGTGTTCGTCGACCGGGTGCCCGAGCAGCAGGCGTTTGACCAGGCAGTCGCCGCGCACCTGGCGATGGTCAGGGACCTACGGTTCGACAGCCAAGACGTGGTTGCGCCGAGGCGCAACATGCTGGTCTTCTACGGCGTGGGCGGCGTCGGCAAGACCTCGCTGTCTCGAGAACTGGAGCGGCGTCATTCGGCTGGCGGGCCGTCCGCCGTGGCTGACTGGCCGGCATGGCAGCGGGGCTTTAAGACCTCGGTGACGGCGCGGGTCGATCTGGCCAGCGAAGCCGGCCTGGACCTGGAGCGCGTGCTGGTCGGGGTGCGTGTCGCGGTCGCCGCCCTCCGCCGGCCGATGTACGCGTTCGATCTCGCGTTCAAGCGGTACTGGGAACGCCTCCATCCGAACGAGAGCCTTGACGAATACATCCGCAAGGACACGAGGATCTCCCGGGTTGCCGAGGGCCTCGACGTGCCGGAGCAGATCTCGGACGGGCTGAAGGACATCGCGACCGCACTGGGTGGCACGAGCATGGTGGTGACTCTGGCCACCAGGCTGGCTACGCTGGTCGGCTCCGAAGTCAAGCGCGGGATCGTCGTGCGCCATGCCGTGCAAGCCTGCAGTCGGCTGCCGTCGCTGCTGAGCAGCGAGCCCGATCTGGAAAGCCTCAGCTACTATTCGCACCTGCTCTCCTGGGATCTCGCCAGGGTCGCCGGGCAGGGGCGCCGCGACTTCCATGTCGCGGTCTTCCTCGATACCTTCGAGGACGTCTTGCATGGCGAGCAGCGCCGGTTCGAGCGGCTTATGAACCGGCTCGTCTGGCTGATGCCGAACGTGCTGTTCGTCGTCTCATCCAGGAACCGGATCGACTGGGGAGACCCGAATGTGGCTGGCCGGCTCGACTTCGCGGGACCCGGGCGCTGGCCCGGCCTCGAACTCGGTACCGTCGGGGAGCCGACGCAGCACCTGGTCGGCGACCTGTCCGACAGCGATGCGGACAAGTTCCTGCGGCTGCGGCTGCGGCGCGGCGGCGACGCCGCGATTCCCGAGCCTGTGCGTGAGAGGATCGTGCGGGCTTCCGGGGGCTATCCGCTCTACCTTGACGTCGCGACCCTGCACTACTTGCAGATGGTCGCGGCAGATACAGCGCCAGATCCCGACGACTTCCCGACCGGGTTTCCTGAGCTGGTGACCAGGGTGCTCCGCGATCTAACGTCGGAGGAACGGCGCCTGCTGCGCATCTTGTCGCTGCTCGACAGCTTCGACGCCCGCCTCGCGGCGGCTATCGCTCAGCTTCCGTCCGAGGCAGCGGCTATCGGCTTGACCAACCGAGCGTTCGTCGACGTCGATGAGACAGCGCCATTTCCGTACACCATTCACCGCCTGCTCCGCGAGCAGGTACGCCAGTCCGACAGCGGGCCCGACGCCTTCAGCCCCGGCGATTGGGCCAGGTACGCGGCGCGGGCCTTCGAAGAGTTAGGCGCTCGGTTCGATGGCGTCGGTGCGGCTGGGGACAGGGCACTGGTGATCAGCGTGCTCAACCAGGCGCTGCGGCTTGCGGACGAATTCGACCTGCCGCTGGGCTGGACAGCGGATGCCGCATACGCCTACGTCCAGGACACCTTGTGGGAAGAGACCCTGCGGCCACTAGTCCGCGTGCCGTCGGCGACCCCGGCTGCGGCGCTAGCTGAGGCGCTGCACGCTATTGCCAACCGGCAGGTAGATGGCCGAGAGCAGGCCGCCGCTACGCTGACCGGGCTGCTAAGCACGGGGCTTCTGACCGGCGAGGCGTGGGACCTAGCGGCTTACTACGCTGCCGAGTCGCTCAGGGAAGTCGGTGCCGGGGATCAGTCAGACGAGCTGCTCAGCACGCTGATCTCTCGTGACTCACGCATCGCCGAGCTGGCGGTCAAGGGCATGGTGCACCGGCTTCGGCGCCAGGGCCGGTTCGCTGACGCACTCCAGCTGATCGGCTCGCGGCCGGAGACCGGGATGTGGATCCAGCTCAAGGGCACCCTGTACTGGTCACAGGGCATGCTCGTGGAGGCTAAGGCCGCCTACCTCGTCGCCCGTGACCGGCTGCTAAGCGACGGCCTACCCGGGCAGGCGGCCGAAGCGTCCGGATGCCTCGCGTTCGTGTGCGGGCTCATCGCGGCGCAACGCGACGACACCGACCTTGTCGTCAAGGCGCTGGCCGACCTTGAGTCGTCGCGCAATACCTGGGCGCGGCTGATGGCAAAGCTCGGCGATGCTTTGCTGACCGCATCCGGAGGTGACAACACGGCCGCCGAGCTTTCCGCGATCGAGGGGGGCGGGCGCGCGGCTGGCCTGAGTTCGATCCTGGCCTATGCCCGATTCCTCGCATGCTTCAACGCGGCGCTGTCGAGCGACGAGACCAGGCTGTTGGCGGCCCGCGCGGCGCTCAATGAGCTCGGCGCGGCTGATTTCCGCTGGTTGGATGAGGTGGTCGGCTTCTGGCTGGATGCCCCTGAGCCGGACGACGGCGACGCGAGCGACTGGCTGGGTGGCGCCGCAGTCGCTCGCGATCGATGGCGTCAGCTAGCCCAAGACCGGCGCGCCCGCCTAGAGTCGGCCCTGGTCGCCCAGCCGGCGGAGGATGGCCTGACCAGCTAGCAGGTAGATGTCCGTGTCGGCGACGCTGGCGATGCCATTGAGGCCAGGAGAGCCGTTGACCTCAAGCACTGCCCATTCGCCTTGATGCTTGATCAGGTCAACGCCGAGCACGTCACCTCCCAGGCAGCGGGCCGTGGCCATGGCGATGTCTCGTACTGGCGCGACGCTTGCCGCCATCGGCGCGCCGCCCGACTCGAGATTGTTGACCTGAAGACGACCGGGCTTGCTGGGCTCGACGGGCAGCCGGTACATGGCGGCCACCTCCGTGAAGCCGCAGACCGTTGCCCTGATCTGGGCCGAGTCCGCACCGCCGATCAGCGGCTGCGCCACGTGAGGCTCGTTGATGCCCGGATCAGTACCCGCCTGCGCTGTCCGCACGCCCCGGCCCCTTGCGCCGACGCTCGGTTTGATAATCGTGTCGGCGTTGCCGAACGCCGGGACCATCGCGCCCGGCAGCAGCAGGATCGTAGGCACCACTCGGATTCCGGCCTCGCTGAGCTGGACGCTGGTCCGCCACTTGTCGGCACAGACGCTGGCGCACTCCCAGCTGTTGACGAGCAGGTAACGTCGGCTGATCTGCCACTGCAGATCACCGTAGGTGCGGAAGGCCGCCTCGGACACCCGCCAGACCACGCCGTTCAGGCGGAGGTCGTCGAAATCTACGGTCTGCTCCGCGTCATCTGCGATGGTCAGCCGGGCCAAGCGCTCCCGGCCGACCGATGCGCGAAGAGACCGAACGTCGATCGGCACGTAAACGGCTCCCAGAGCGCTCAGGGCGAGGCCGAGTGGATAGCTGTGCCGCTGGTCGCCCGCGTAGCGGTTGACGACGCCAATACGCAGGTTCGTCACCTGTTCAATCCTCAGGGAATTCCTGATCGACGAAGTCAACCATGAGGCGGTAATAGTCCTTGCGCTTTGGATCGGGGAACCGGATATTGTGCCGTCGATACCGGTGAAACGCGACTATCACGGCCGCGTATTCGATGCTGGGCAGGATCCGGTCGTTCTCGAGTTCGCGGCCAGATCGGTCGTAGCCCTCGGCGAACAGCTTCAGTCGTTCCTGGCTGATCCGATTGTCGGTGACGCACGTGTACAACGCCGACATGCCGCAGTCAAGCATGGGATCGTCGATCGTGACGGTTTCCCAGTCGATCGTCCACAACGTCGGCTCGGCTGTGGTCGCACTCGGCGAGATGACGATGTTTGAGGGGGTAAAGTCCCCGTGGCTGAGGGTCCACCCGTTGCGGCGCGGATCATCGTGCGACGGAAAAAATGGAGCGAGACGGTCCAGCCTGCGCCGAAGCCACCCCGCGTGCTCCTGGTTCGGCAAGTCGTCGATAAGTCGGCGTAAGGACGGGGACAGCCGTCGCCGCCCGACAGGGACTTCCAGACCATCGGTGGTGATGCTATGGATCCGGCCGAGCATCTCGGTTGCTGCAGGCAGCAGGTCGTCGGGAAGCTGATCAAGCGTCTCGCCCTCGATGAACTCCTTGATGACTACGGACTTGCCGCGAATCGAAGCGAGCAGATCTCCTTCGGGCTGGCGCACCACCGCACATGTCGGCACCTGATGCCGCCACATGTGATCAGTGGTCTGCGCGAGGCGCAACGCCGCCGCATCGTCTTGGTTGTCGAGAATGCTAATAACGACCTTGCCGCTGGGGGCGTCAGCAGTGAAGCTTGACGTCGCCATTCCGCCATACAGGGGGCTGAGATTAGTTAGGGCGACGCCGTACAGACCTTCGAGTTCAGCGATATCGGATGGCGTCAAGATTGAGTAACTGGCCACCCGCGGCTCCTCCGCTAGCGACGCCCGATCCTTGATCAGCACGATAGCGTAGCGGCGATCAGCTGTCGCCCGGCGTTCTCGGGTCGGCCGACCTCTGGGCGTATAGCTTGTCGGGTAAACCGGCCAGCGGGCTAAGAGCATTCGATGCATTGGAGTTGGTGTGAGCACTGAGGGCGGGTCTGGCCCCGTACGGCTTTGGGGCGGGCGGTTCGAGTCTGGGCCTGCTGAGGCTCTTGCCCGGCTGTCGGTCAGCGTGCAGTTTGACTGGCGACTCGCGCCCTATGACTTGCTCGCCTCGAAGGCTCATGCTCGGGTCCTGCATCGGGCTGGCCTGCTGGACGATGCAGAGCTTGAGCGGCTGCTGTCGGCCCTGGACGGGCTGGGTCTTGATTGTCAGAGCGGAGTTTTCCGGCCGACTGTGGCTGACGAGGATGTGCATACGGCGCTGGAGCGGGGACTCCTGGAGCGGGTGGGGTCACTTGGGGGGAAGCTGCGGGCCGGGCGGAGCCGGAACGATCAAGTGGCTACTGACCTTCGGCTGTACTTGCGGGATCATGCGCGGCAGGTGGCGGCTCGGCTCGTCGAGCTGCAGACGGCGTTGATGGAGCAGGCCGCCCGCCATCTAGGCGGGTCTTCGCCGACGCCGGCGCCGGGGCTGACGCATACGCAGCACGCGCAGCCGGTGTTGCTGTCGCATCAGCTCCTGGCGCATGTGCAGGCGTTCGCCCGGGACGTGGCGCGGTTGCGGGACTGGGATCGCCGGGCGGCGGTGTCGCCGCTGGGGTCTGGGGCACTCGCTGGGTCGTCGCTGGCGGTCGATCCTGAGGCCGTGGCGGCCGAGCTCGGGTTTGACTCGGCGGCGGGAAACTCGATGGATGCTGTTGCTGACCGGGACTTCGCGGCGGAGTTCTGTTTCGCTGCGGCGCTCGCCGGGGTGCATCTGTCGCGGCTGGGTGAAGAGGTCGTGCTGTGGACCTCGCACGAGTTCGGGTGGGCCGAAATTGACGATGCTTATGCCACAGGGTCGTCGATCATGCCGCAGAAGAAGAACGCGGATGTGGCGGAGCTCGCGCGCGGGAAGGCCGGTCGGCTCATCGGGGGGCTCACCGGGCTGCTGACGGTGCTCAAGGGGCTGCCGCTGACCTATAACCGGGACTTGCAGGAGGACAAGGAGCCCGTGTTCGACGCAGTCGACACGCTCTTGCTGGTGTTGCCGGCGATGGCGGGGTTGGTCAGCTCGATGAGCTTCCGGGTCGAGCGGCTCGTGGCCAGTGCTGGCGCTGGGCATGTGCTCGCGACCGACCTGGCGGAATTGCTGGTCAAGCGCGGGGTGCCGTTCCGGGAGGCGCACGAGGCGGTCGGGCATCTGGTCGTGTGGTGCGAGGTCAACGACTGCGAGCTGGGGGACGTCAGCGACGAGGACCTGGCGAAGGTGTCGCCGCACTTCACGCCCGATGTGCGGGAGGTGCTGTCGGTGCCGGGGGCGCTGGCGGCCCGGGATACGCATGGCGGCACGGCGCCGTCGCGGGTCCGTCAGCAGCTAGCCGGCCTGCGGGCGGTCGTGGAGTCCGATGCGACGTGGGCCGCGGCCTGGTCGTCACGGTGACCGGCCTGGGCGGACGTGAGCTTGTGCCGCGCGAGTTCCTCGGCCCGCCCGCGACCGTGGTCGCGCCGCTCCTGCTCGGCTGCGTACTCGCGCACGAGGGACCCGAGGGCATGGTCGCCGTCGAGCTGTCCGAGGTCGAGGCTTATACGGGCAATACAGACCCGGCGTCGCATGCGTTCCGGGGAAAGACGGCTCGGAACGAAGTGATGTTTGGCGAGCCAGGGCACGCGTACGTTTATTTCACATATGGAATGCATTTCTGCGTGAACCTTGTGTGTGAGTCGGTCGGGGAAGCCGCCGCCGTGCTGCTGCGGGCCGGTCGGGTTGTCGAGGGCGTCGAATTGGCGGTGCGGCGGCGGAACGGCGTCGCGATTCGCACCGCCCGGCAGGTGGCCCAGCTGGCGAGCGGACCGGCTCGGCTGTGTCAGGCGCTCGGGATCGACCGCGCTAAGAACGGCGCCGACGTGTGCTCGCTTCGTGGCGCGCTGCGCCTCTACGCGGGCGCTGACCTGGACTCGGGCCGGATCGCGACCGGCCCGCGGGTCGGGGTCAGCAGCGGGGCGGAGGTTCCGTGGCGGTACTGGATCTCCGGCGACCCGTCCGTGTCGGCCTATCGGCCGCACGTGCCCAAGCCTCGGGCTAAATCGAGTGTGCCCGGTGGTCGGGGAGATGGGAGTATGCAGCAGTGACCGACATCATCGACGAATTGACGTGGCGCGGCCTGATCGCCCACTCCACCGACCTAGACGAGCTGCGCAAGGCACTTGATTCGGGACTGGTGACGTTTTACGGCGGATTCGATCCCACCGCACCTGGCTTGCATATCGGCAATTTGGTCCTGCTGCTGACAATGCGACGGCTGCAGCTGGCTGGTCATCGGCCGATCGGGCTGGTCGGGGGGGCTACCGGACTGATCGGCGACCCGAGCGGTAAGTCGGCCGAGCGGGTGCTGAACACCCGCGAAGTCGTCGCTGGGTGGGTAGAGCTGATCAGGGCTGAGGTTGGCCGGTTCCTGGACTTCACGCCCGGTCCAGCCGGGGCGATCGCGGTGAGCAACCTGGACTGGACCAGCGAGCTGAGCGCGATCGACTTCCTGCGGGATATCGGCAAGCACTTCCCGGTCAACCAGATGCTGGGCCGTGAGGTCGTGAAGACCAGGCTCGAACAAGGCGGGATGAGCTACACCGAGTTCAGCTACCAGATCCTGCAGGCCAACGACTTCCTCGAGTTGCACCGGCGGCACGAATGCGCGCTGCAACTCGGCGGCAGCGACCAGTGGGGCAACCTCGTCTCGGGAGTGGACCTGATCCGCCGGGTGACGGGGAACTCGGTGCATGCGCTGGCGACGCCCTTGATTACCAAGCCGGACGGGACCAAGTACGGCAAGACCGAAGGCGGCACCATCTGGCTGAGTCCTGAGCTGATGAGTCCGTACGCGTTCTACCAGTTCTGGCTGAACCGCAGTGACGAGGAGATACCTGGATTGCTCCGAGTGTTCTCCTTTAAGTCACAGGAGGAGATTCTCGAGCTGGAGCGGGTTACCGCCGAGCGGCCTGCGGCCCGGGCGGGGCAGCGTGCGCTCGCCGACGAGGTGACCGAGCTGGTGCACGGGCGGGACGAGGTTGACAAGGTGGCAACGGCAGGCAAGGCGCTGTTCGGGCAGGGTGATCTGCGGCAGCTGGACGGGTCGACGATCGTGGGCGCGTTCGGCGAGATCCCGCACGTAGTGGTGTCGCGTGATCTGACCACGTGGGAGACCTGGCCTGCTGGGTCACCTGAACCCAGTCGCGGCCAGGTGCCGCCGGGGCAGCAGCTCACCGTTGCCGACCTGATGGCCATCTGCGGCATCGTTCCGAGCAAGTCGGCCGGTCACCGGGCGATCACCGAGGGCGGGGCGTACCTCAACAACGTGAAGGTCGCTGACCGGGAGGCGGTACCCGGGGCGGACGACTTCATCCATGGTCGATACCTGATCCTGCGCCGTGGCAAGCGAACTGTAGCCGGGGTTGTTCGCGCCGAGAACTAGCTGTCGCTCCGGGCCATGGGTGCCGGGCGATGGGTGCGGGGCGGTGCGGTCGACGTCTGCTCCGGCTGGTGATCGGTAGTCGGCTGGTGATCGGTAACAGTGCGGCAACTATCTAGGCTCCGCGAGTCGAGTGGGCCTCGATGTGTCGGCTTGCGGCGCGAAATCCTCCCTGGGCTGAGGGCAGCGTCGGAGGGCTAAGGTCACGGTGCGGCGACGTTCCTCGCCTGGTCCCGGTCTCTAGGGTCGGGTGCCGCGTCCTGGCCGGTAACGGTGCGGCAACGTTCCTCGCCCGCTCGTGGCCTGTGGGTCCGGTCCGGCGTTCTGGTTGGTCACGGTGCGGCAACGTTCTTCGCCTGGTCCCGGTCCCTGGCGTCGGGTGCCGCGTTCTGGTCGGTAACGGTGCGGCAACTTTTGGCCTTTCTGCGTGCTGAGGCGGGCCGGATTCGCGAGGCGCGGGCGGCCGTCTTCCGCTGGATCACGGCCTCTCTGGGCCGGATTTGCCCGGCGTTCGTAACGGTGCTGCAACGGTCCTCACCGAGCGGCCCCCGGCCCCGGCGGGCGAGCGACTGTGGGTCATAACGCTGCGGCAACGGTGCAGCGGCGGCGCGATAACGCGTTCAGCCGCAGGCAGTCTGGGGGCGGCCCGGTCGGCTGGCGAGTTCCGGTCCAATCCGGCCTAAGTTGACGCAGGGGCGCTAAGTCTGGCGCGAGAGGTCTGGCACGAGAGCTCGCGGCCAGATGCGCTGGCTCGCCGGAGTTGCCGGCCCCGACCTCCACCGCGAGCGCACCTCCACCAGCCATCCCGCAGGTTGCACCAGGCGCTCTGTCTCGTGGATCGCTGTCTCGTGGATCGTGCGACCGAGCTGGCGCTGGGTTGACGCAAGCGCCCCGCACCTGGGGAGCCCCGATGCTGTCCTGGACGCACCAGGGATCCCCGGATGCGGCGTGTTTCCCCCGGCACCCGCATAGCGCTGCGGGTGCCGGACCACGACTCCGTCGTGATCCGCGCCAGGCGCAGCCCTCGCCCTGAGTGTTCGAGTCCCTCCCATCGCGGACTTAGCGTGGCGACTAATCCTTTATCGGATGATTTGCCGGCCACAAGAGGCGCGCTAGTCCGTGATGTGTGCCCGGGGAACCGCTTCCGGGGCTCGTCACCAGGCGCATAGAGCGAGCCGTTTGCCGGTCGGGAGCCCTGGGTTTGTCGGCTGCGGCGTGAGTTGGGGCCGGGCTCGAGGACTCGGTTGGCGCCTCAGGGTCAGTCTCGAACCGTCCAGCGTCGCTCGAACGGGCGCAGATGCGCTGCAAAATACGGATTTAAAGGGCCGAACGGCGTCATTGCACGCGACTTTTGGGGAACTTGCGGCTTCGATTTGACACCCCGCCCGAGCTTCCCTAATGTTCTCTTCGGCCGGTAAACGAGCCGGGCGGTCCGAAAAGATCGCAGGTCGTGCCAGGCTCACCCCGCAGATTCCTGTAGTAGCTCAGGATGTTCGCATCCTGCGGCTACCGAGGGCCTATGCTGGGTGGCAAGAGGTAGTAAAAACTAAATCTGCTAACTGACTTGACAAGCTCAAGCCGACCAGGTAAGTTAGCAGGGTTGCCCCAGACGGAGTCAAGAACTCCTGACGGTGAGCGTCCGCTCCTTGAGAACTCAACAGCGTGCTAAAAGCCAGTGCACATGCACATCCTCGTCAATAGGGGACTGCTCCGCAAGGTGCAATCCCTGAGGATATATTGCCAGATCGCTTCATCAATCGGTGCTTACCGAGTCTGATGAAGCTATCTCTTCAGTCTGCAGTCCTGGTTGCCTGTGAGGGGTAACCGAGATTGCGATAGACATTCAATGGAGAGTTTGATCCTGGCTCAGGACGAACGCTGGCGGCGTGCTTAACACATGCAAGTCGAGCGGAAAGGCCCTTCGGGGTACTCGAGCGGCGAACGGGTGAGTAACACGTGAGGAACCTGCCCTTAACTCTGGGATAGCTTCGGGAAACCGGAATTAATACCGGATATGACTGCGATCGGCATCGGTCACGGTGGAAAGATTTATCGGCTAGGGATGGACTCGCGGCCTATCAGCTTGTTGGTGAGGTAACGGCTCACCAAGGCGACGACGGGTAGCCGGCCTGAGAGGGCGACCGGCCACACTGGGACTGAGACACGGCCCAGACTCCTACGGGAGGCAGCAGTGGGGAATATTGCGCAATGGGCGAAAGCCTGACGCAGCAACGCCGCGTGCGGGATGAAGGCCTTCGGGTTGTAAACCGCTTTCAGCAGGGACGAAGCGAAAGTGACGGTACCTGCAGAAGAAGCGCCGGCTAACTACGTGCCAGCAGCCGCGGTAATACGTAGGGCGCAAGCGTTGTCCGGAATTATTGGGCGTAAAGAGCTCGTAGGTGGTTTGTTACGTCCGCTGTGAAAACCTAGGGCTTAACCCTGGGCCTGCAGTGGATACGGGCAGACTAGAGGTAGGTAGGGGAGAATGGAATTCCCGGTGTAGCGGTGAAATGCGCAGATATCGGGAGGAACACCGGTGGCGAAGGCGGTTCTCTGGGCCTTACCTGACACTGAGGAGCGAAAGCGTGGGGAGCGAACAGGATTAGATACCCTGGTAGTCCACGCCGTAAACGTTGGGCGCTAGGTGTGGGGTCCTTCCACGGACTCCGTGCCGCAGCTAACGCATTAAGCGCCCCGCCTGGGGAGTACGGCCGCAAGGCTAAAACTCAAAGGAATTGACGGGGGCCCGCACAAGCGGCGGAGCATGTTGCTTAATTCGATGCAACGCGAAGAACCTTACCTAGGTTTGACATGCAGGGAAAAGCCGTAGAGATACGGTGTCCGTAAGGGTCCTGCACAGGTGGTGCATGGCTGTCGTCAGCTCGTGTCGTGAGATGTTGGGTTAAGTCCCGCAACGAGCGCAACCCTCGTTCTATGTTGCCAGCGGTTCGGCCGGGAACTCATAGGAGACTGCCGGGGTCAACTCGGAGGAAGGTGGGGATGACGTCAAGTCCTCATGCCCCTTATATCTAGGGCTGCAAACATGCTACAATGGCCGGTACAGAGGGCTGCGAAACCGCAAGGTGGAGCGAATCTCAAAAAGCCGGTCTCAGTTCGGATTGGGGTCTGCAACTCGACCCCATGAAGTCGGAGTCGCTAGTAATCGCGAATCAGCAACGTCGCGGTGAATACGTTCCCGGGCCTTGTACACACCGCCCGTCACGTCACGAAAGTTGGCAACACCCGAAGCCGGTGGCCTAACCCTTTTGGGAGGGAGCCGTCGAAGGTGGGGCCAGCGATTGGGACGAAGTCGTAACAAGGTAGCCGTACCGGAAGGTGCGGCTGGATCACCTCCTTTCTAAGGAGCAACTGGCGAGCTACTGCGGCAGCTGCCCAGAGCCACATCTAAGGCGAATGTTCTTAGGTGGCTAGCTCATTAGTGGAGCACTGGCTATTCGGTCTGGGTGAATTGCCCGGCTGGCAAGTACGGTCGCAGGTAGCATGCGGCATGGAACGCCTGATCCTGGGAGTGAACAGGCCGAGCACGCTGTTGGGTCCTGAGGGAACGGCCGTTAGGCTATTACCTCTGTCGGACCGAATCTTCCATCGCCAGCTGGCGATGAAGTGCGGGTACCGCCCGTATCTTAAGAACTGCACAGTGGACGCGAGCATCATCTGTAGTTGCCAAGTTAATAAGGGCACACGGTGGATGCCTTGGTACCAGGAGCCGAAGAAGGACGTAGGAACCTGCGATAAGCCCCGGGGAGTCGGTAACCAGACATAGATCCGGGGATTTCCGAATGGGGAAACCCGGCGGACGTAATGGTCCGTCACCCCTGCCTGAACACATAGGGCAGGTGGAGGTAACGTGGGGAAGTGAAACATCTCAGTACCCACAGGAAGAGAAAGCAACCGCGATTCCCTGAGTAGTGGTGAGCGAAAGGGGAATAGGCCAAACCGGTTACGCGTGATAGCTAGCAGGCGTTGCGTGATCGGGGTAGTGGGACCACTTGGCCGGATCTGCTAATCCGGCAGAGAGTAAGAAATCACATTGATAGTCGAAGACGCATGGAAATCGTCGGCACAGAAGGTGATACCCCTGTAGACGAAATCTTTGTGACTCCCTAGTGGTATCCCAAGTAGCACGGGGCCCGAGAAATCCCGTGTGAATCCGGGAGGACCACCTCCTAAGCCTAAATACTCCCTGATGACCGATAGCGAACAAGTACCGTGAGGGAAAGGTGAAAAGTACCCCGGTGAGGGGTCGTGAAATAGTACCTGAAACCGTGTGCCTACAAGCCGTGGGAGCGCATTCAGTCTTGTACTGAGTGAAGTGACCGCGTGCCTTTTGAAGAATGAGCCTGCGAGTTATGGTGTGTGGCAAGGTTAACCCGTGTGGGGTAGCCGTAGCGAAAGCGAGTCTGAATAGGGCGTTTGAGTCGCATGCTATAGACCCGAAGCGGAGTGATCTATCCATGGGCAGGTTGAAGCGCGGGTAAGACCGCGTGGAGGACCGAACCCACCAGGGTTGAAAACCTGGGGGATGACCTGTGGATAGGGGTGAAAGGCCAATCAAACTCCGTGATAGCTGGTTCTCCCCGAAATGCATCTAGGTGCAGCGTCGCGTGTTTCTTACCGGAGGTAGAGCTACTGGATGGTCTAGGGGGCCTACAAGCTTACTGAAATCAGCCAAACTCCGAATGCCGGTAAGTTAGAGCGCGGCAGTGAGACTGCGAGGGATAAGCTCCGTAGTCGAGAGGGAAACAACCCAGATCACCAGCTAAGGCCCCTAAGCGTGTGCTAAGTGGGAAAGGATGTGGAGTTGCAGAGACAACCAGGAGGTTGGCTTAGAAGCAGCCACCCTTGAAAGAGTGCGTAATAGCTCACTGGTCAAGTGATTCTGCGCCGACAATGTAACGGGGCTCAAGCACACCGCCGAAGCTGTGACATTCGCGTGATAACCCGGCCGGCCTTTGGCAGGTCCAGGTGCGCGGATGGGTAGGGGAGCGTCGGGTGGCGAGCGAAGCGGCGGAGGAATCCAGCCGTGGATGCCACTCGAGTGAGAATGCAGGCATGAGTAGCGAAAGAGGGGTGAGAAACCCCTCCGCCGAATGACCAAGGGTTCCTGGGGCAGGCTAATCCGCCCAGGGTAAGTCGGGACCTAAGGCGAGGCCGACAGGCGTAGTCGATGGACAACGGGTTTATATTCCCGTACCCGCACAAGTATGCCCATGCCGAATCTGGCGATGCTAAGCGAATGAAGTGACAGATCCTTCGGGACGAGTTGTGGAGTACGTGAACCAGACTAGTAGTAGGCAAGCCGAAGGGGTGACGCAGGAGGGTAGCTCTACCGGGTATTGGATGTCCCGGGGTAAGGATGTAGGGCGATGTGTAGGCAAATCCGCACATCATGAGCCTGAGATCTGATGCCGAGCCGATTTAGGCGAAGTGAGTAATCCCATGCTGCCAAGAAAAGCCTCGCGGTTAGTACTTGAGCGGCCCGTACCCTAAACCGACTCAGGTGGTCAAGTAGAGAATACTAAGGCGATCGGGTGAACTGTGGTTAAGGAACTCGGCAAATTATCCCCGTAACTTTGGGAGAAGGGGAGCCGTGTCTGGTGAGGGGACTTGCTCCCTGAGCTGGCTGCGGCCGCAGATACCAGGGGAAAGCGACTGTTTACTAAAAACACAGGTCCGTGCTAAGTCGCAAGACGACGTATACGGACTGACGCCTGCCCGGTGCTGGAACGTTAAGGGGAGAGGTTAGTGGCTTTGGCTGCGAAGCTTTGAACTTAAGCGCCAGTAAACGGCGGTGGTAACTATAACCATCCTAAGGTAGCGAAATTCCTTGTCGGGTAAGTTCCGACCTGCACGAATGGCGTAACGACTTTCCCACTGTCTCAACCACAGACCCGGCGAAATTGCACTACGAGTAAAGATGCTCGTTACGCGCAGCAGGACGGAAAGACCCCGGGACCTTCACTGCAGCTTGACATTGGCGTTTGGGACGTCTTGTGTAGGATAGGTGGGAGACTTTGAAGCAGAAACGCTAGTTTCTGTGGAGTCAACGGTGAAATACCACTCTGGTCGTTCTGGATGTCTAACCTAGGTCCGTGATCCGGATCAGGGACAGTGTCTGGTGGGTAGTTTAACTGGGGCGGTTGCCTCCTAAAAGGTAACGGAGGCGCCCAAAGGTACCCTCAGCCTGGTTGGCAATCAGGTGTCGAGTGTAAGTGCACAAGGGTGCTTGACTGTGAGACAGACATGTCGAACAGGAGCGAAAGCTGGGACTAGTGATCCGGCGGTGGCATGTGGAAGCGCCGTCGCTAAACGGCTAAAAGGTACCCCGGGGATAACAGGCTGATCTTCCCCAAGAGTCCATATCGACGGGATGGTTTGGCACCTCGATGTCGGCTCGTCGCATCCTGGGGCCGGAGCAGGTCCCAAGGGTTGGGCTGTTCGCCCATTAAAGCGGTACGCGAGCTGGGTTTAGAACGTCGTGAGACAGTTCGGTCCCTATCCGCTGCGCGCGTAGGAGACTTGAGAGGGGCTGTCCCTAGTACGAGAGGACCGGGACGGACAAACCTCTGGTGTGCCAGTTGTTCTGCCAAGAGCACGGCTGGTTGGCTACGTTTGGAAGGGATAACCGCTGAAAGCATCTAAGCGGGAAGCTCGCCTCAAGATTAGGTCTCCCTCAGGGTTAACCTGGTAAGGCCCCCAGCTAGACGACTGGGTTGATAGGCCGGAGGTGGAAGCACGGCAACGTGTGGAGCTGACCGGTACTAATAGGCCGAGTGGCTTGGCTACTACTCTTGCTCGCGTCCGAAGCATGTCGATCTTGCTCGGCGGCGGCTGATGCCTGTTCTGCGTCCACTGTGCGGTTCTGAGATGCGGTCGGTTACGCTAGAACGGCTATACATCTCCATAGTGTTTCGGTGGCCATAGCGAAGGGGAAACACCCGGTCCCATTCCGAACCCGGAAGTTAAGCCCTTCAGCGCCGATGGTACTGCGTGGGGGACCGCGTGGGAGAGTAGGACGCCGCCGGACTTCTTCACGCTGAGGGTTGTCGCGGTATCGCGACGGCCCTC
>CAVTUG010000010.1:0-213157 GCA_963737865.1 uncultured Actinomycetota bacterium
GCTGGAGCGGTTGCCGGATTTGACGATCAGCGCGGCCCGCACCCCGTCTGGTGACACCATCAGGGAACTGAACGTGTCACCGGACAGCGAGGGACTCGTCACCACGATGACGGGCAGCCCCGTCGGGGATTCGGTGATCACGAAGATGTCGCTCCCGGCGGTCACCCACAGCTCCCGCTTGTTGTCCCAGCTGAGCGACGTGCAGGTACTCGTCAGCGTGGTCTTGAGCAGGACCTTGCCGATCGAGAACGGCTGCAGCGGCGCGACGTAGACCTGCTTGCCACGGCACCCTGCGAAAGTCGTAGGGAGGCCCGGCTGAGCAGGTGAAACAGCTATAGCGGTGAAAGCTCCTTGGCCCAGCCCAGCCGGAAGCGGCTCAGTCGACCTGGTACCACTCTTACTGGCGTGCCCGGAGCCAACCCGGGTCACCGCAGCCAGTCCTGGCGCTCCGAACGGACTGACCGTCTGGTAGTACAGCGGGCCCTGCGCGACGGGCGGCTCCCAGCTCTTGAAACCGTGCAGCACCAGGACAGGCGATAGCTGACGGTTGTACTGAAGCTGAACCGACACGATTCCGGTGCCGGCCGAGTACGGCGACTGCGTCAGCGTCCAGACCAGCTGGGCTTCCATCTGGTGCAGCCGGTTGCCGTAGATCTTGCCGGTCGCCCCGTGCAGCGTGACGACCGCCAGCGATCCCCGCACTTCGGCGCTGAGATGCGTGCCGCGCGGGAAGGCCGTGGTCACCGAGCGCCATAGCCAGTTGAGCTTGGCCTGGCTCGGCCGCGGTCAGTCCGTTGACTAGTTGCTGCACGCCGAGTTGTCCGGCGGTGGCCGAGATGTAGACCGGCGACGGCACGAGGTCGCCAGCCGAGGCATCGGCCGGGAAGTACAGGTCACGCGGCAGGTAGTCGCGCTGGAAGTCGTCTTCGGTCAGCAGGAGGAGATCGTTCCTCTTGTGATGAAGCTGATCTTCGATGGAGTTGATCCGCCAGTTGCCTCGGCTGTTCTGGTCAGCACGAACCTGAACGTGAACGGCCCGCCGGGCGCCACGCTCAGCCGACCTGGCTCGTCGTTGCCGGCCGAGACGAGAGTGGCCAGGTGGTCGGTCCTCAGGATCACCTCGTCCGGCGAGTGACCACCGGTCACGTGGGACGAACCCTGGAAGGTTTTGACCTGCGGAGCCGAGTCGATGATGCGGGCCTTGGCGCTCGGCTGCCAGGCTTTCGCGAAGGCCGGCGTCAGGTACTCCTTGGCGATCCGCTTGTCCGACCCGCTCGCGGCCAGGAATCCTTTCACGATCTCGTTGGGCTGGAACGTCGGCCCCGGCGGAATGGGATCAAGCTCGACCCCGATCTGCTGGGCCAGGCCGCCCGAGTTCGGCGGCGAGGCTCCCTGCTGAGCGCGGCCGTTGGTCGGCAGGTTCACGCAGCCCGCAATGGCGATCGTCGCGGCCAGGGCGGCGATCGCGACAGCCGACCTGGTCAGGCACCGAGTCACGACCACTCCTCCGGCTGCGAGCCCGAGCCGATTTCGGCCGCGTGTGCCTGCACCGCGTCGGCTCCCACCACATCGGGCGGCACCGCGTCTGGGAGCAGAACCTCGGGTTGCAGAACGTCGGGATTCAGCACCTCGGTGCAGCGATGCGACAGCCGCCATCGAGGTCGCGAAGGTCAGGCCGCAGCGGCAGCGGCGAGCCGGCCAGGTCCGAGCCGGCCGACCTCGGCAGCGTGAGCCGGAACACCGATCCCAGGCCAGGCTCACCCCAGGCTTCGAGCCAGCCACCGTGCAGCCTGGCATCCTCCAGGGCGATGGCCAGCCCCAGGCCAGTGCCGCCGGTTGTCCTGGCGCGCGCCGGGTCGGCTCGCCAGAACCGGTCGAAGACGAGCGTCTCCTCGCCTGGCCGCAGCCCCACGCCATGGTCCCTGACCGCCACCGCGACCGCACCGCCGTCGGACGCCGAGGTGACGACGACTTCGCGTCCTTCGCCGTGCTCGACCGCGTTCACCAGCAGGTTGCGCAGGATCCGCTCGACCCGGCGCCGGTCGACTTCGGCGAGACACGGCTCGGCGGGCAGGCGGAACTCAAGACGGGAGCCCCGTCGCTCGGCGAGTTGCTGGGCCACATCGGCTGAGTTGCGCACCAGGTCACAAACGTCGACCAGCTCAGCGTCGAGCGTCGCCGCGTTCGCGTCGTACCGGCTGATCTCCAGCAGGTCCACCAGCAGCGACTCGAACCGGCCGAGCTGACTTTGCAGCAGCTCGGCCGACCGGCCAGCCTGCGGCTCGAGCTTCTCCCTGGATTCGAACAGCAGGTCGGCCGCCATCCGGATCGTGGTGAGCGGCGTCCGCAGTTCGTGGGACACGTCAGAGACGAACTGGCGCTGCACCTGGGAGAGGTCTTCGAGCTCGCGCATCTTCTCCTGAAGGCTCGCCGCCATCTCGTTGAACGACCTGGCCAGGGCGGCCACCTCGTCATGGCCACGAACCACGAGCCGCTCTTCGAGCTTGCCGGTCGAAAGCTGCTGTGCGCCCGCCGCCGCGCCCACCACGGGCACGACCACCCACCGGGTCATCAGCCAGGCGATCCCCGCGAGCAGGAACACCAGCGCCAGCCCGACGAGCGCTAGCGCTCGAAGCACCACGCCAAGCTCGGTCTGGAGCTGGGTCAGCGGGAAGAAGTAGTACAGCGCGTACTGATTGCCAAGCGGTGCCCCGAACAGCAGGCCGGTCGTATCCGTCCCTCGGTCACCCGGCATCGGCATCCTGGCGAAGTCGAAGACCGGCTTCGTCCGGTTCCTGGCGGACTCGGCCGCGACCTCGGACACGACCTTGGGCGGCAGCTGCGCAGGCGTCAGGTTGGTGTGCGCGTAGTGCCAGTACACCGGCGGAGCGGGGTCGAGCACCTCGACAGCGACTCCGTATTCGTCGGCTGGGTTCCCGGTCGACCTGAGCCCTTTCAGCAGGCTGCTGACCTGGATCTCCGATGACGCACCAGCCCGGCGCGAGGCGAAGGTCTGCGACCCGGCGAAGTTGAGCCCGTTGGACGCCTGCTCGTAGGCCGACAGCTTGGCCTTGTTGCAGCAGGTTCGCCGTGATCTGCTGCATCAGGAAATAGCCGAGCATCGAGACCACGATCGCCGAGATCAGCAGCGTCGTGCTGACCACGCGCAGCCACAGCGAGCCGAGCCAGCGCCACTTCGCCCGCGCCAGGAGGCCAGAGATCTTCTTGCCGCCGGCGGCGAAATACGCCTCAACCGCTCGCAGCGAGCGCGAATGGAGGTCGGCTTCGCCCTGTCCACCCCGTTTCGGCCCAGGGCCCGAACCGACCTTGTCGCCGCCGATCGCTGATCCCGTCATGGGTTTTTCCGCATGATCAGCTCCCGGCCTGGTCGATTACCTTGCCAGCCAGACCGTCCCCGTGCCGGACAGCGCTCGGCTCTCAGCCTGGTCCGGCCTTATAGCCGACGCCGCGCACCGTTACCACGATGTCTGGGCGTTCCGGATCTTTCTCGATCTTTGCCCGCAGCCGCTGGACGTGCACGTTGACCAGGCGCGTGTCAGCGGCGTGCCGGTAACCCCAGACCTGCTCGAGCAGCACTTCCCTGGTGAACACCTGGCGAGGCTTGCGCGCCAGCGCCACGAGCAGATCGAACTCCAGCGGAGTCAGGCTGATCGGCTCGCCGTCTCGCTTGACCGAGTGGCCGGCGACGTCGATCGTCACGTCACCGATGGCCAGCATCTCCGGTGCCGGATCGTCGGTCCGCCGCAACCTGGCTCGGACCCGCGCGATCAGCACCTTGGCCTGGAACGGCTTGACGATGTAGTCGTCAGCGCCGGATTCCAGCCCGAGCACCACGTCGACTGTGTCGCTCTTGGCGGTCAGCATCACGATCGGAACGCCAGACTCAGCCCTGATCTGGCGGCAGACATCGATGCCGTCGATGCCGGGCAGCATCAGGTCGAGCAGGATCAAGTCCGGCTTCGTCTCCCTGAAGGCATCTAGCGCCCGGTCTCCATCGGAGACGAACGTCGGCTCGAAACCCTCGCCCCGAAGGACAATCCCGAGCATCTCGGCGAGGGCTGCGTCATCGTCGACGACTAGCACGCGACCTTTCATATTCCCCATCGTTCCACGGAAACGGCGGCGCGGAAGCCTGCATGGTCACGACTCCGCACCCAGAACACGCAGATTACCTCTTGTAACGGGATGGACGACGCCACGCTCCGTAACTATCGCGGTCACCAGTTCGGGCGGAGTCACGTCGAAGGCCGGGTTATACGCGGCGCTTCCCTCGGGCGCGATGGGCTGCCCGGCGAGTTCGGTGACCTCAGTGGCCGCGCGCTGCTCGACCACGATAGACGCGCCGTCCGGGGTCTCGAAGTCGATCGTCGAGACAGGCGCCACGACCACGAACGGCACGTTATGGTGCTTCGCGAGCACCGCCAGGCCGTACGTGCCCACCTTGTTCGCCACGCTGCCGTCGGCGGCGATCCGGTCCGCGCCGACGGTGACCAGGTCCACCTGGCCGGCCGCCAGCAGGGATGCCGCCGCAGAGTCGGCGAGTACCCGGTGCGGCATGCCAGCCCGGCGAGCCTCGTAGGCCGTGAGCCGGGAACCCTGGAGCAGCGGGCGGGTCTCGTCGATCCACAGCATCGAGAGCTTGCCGGCCCGATGCGCCGCCAGAATCAGCCCGAACGCAGTTCCCTCGCCAGCCGTGACCAGCGACCCGGTGTTGCAGTGGGTCATGATCTTCGCCCCGTCTGGGACCAGCGTCATCCCGAGCAGAGCCATCTGGGCGCAGGCTTTCTCGTCTTCCTCCGCGATGGCGTGCGCTGCGAGGAGGGCAGCGTGGGCGGCGTTGCGTTCATCCTCCGGGTTGTCGGTTTTTGCCTGGAGATATGCCTGCAGCGCGCGGCGGGCGCCCCACCCGAGATTGACGGCGGTAGGCCTCGCCCGCTCAAGCTGGGCGGCAGCGGCCTGGACGTCGTCTCCGCGTGCGGCGGCGAGCGCGACGCCATACGCTCCGGCGATGCCGAGCAGGGGAGCGCCTCGGACCGCGAGCCGGCGGATCGCGTCGATGAGGCTCGGCACGTCCTCGCAGGTGAGCGTCGCCTCGACGTGCGGCAGGCGGGTCTGGTCGAGCAACGCGACAGCCGGGCCGGCGGGCGGGTCAATCCAGCGCAACACTTCCACGCTTAGAGTCTGCGGCACGGACAGCTGTTAGCCCAGCATCTGTTAGCCCAGCGTCGGGCGCATCGTTCCTGGGCGGTAGCAGCAAAGCGGGCCACGCCCGGGTCTGAGTACCGGATCGAACGACAGCATGGTCCTACTTACCGCTATCTGGATGACAGCAAGTAGGACCATGCTGCTGTCGAATTCCGGGGCGTAACAGCAGCAGGGTGGGACTTACTGCTCACGCGGGGCGCGGGGCGGCCGGCCGGGTCGGAGGGCAAACGGGACAACATCCCAAATTCGGTAAATTATGCGATTGGCGAGACGTCGGTCCGTGCCTCATGGACTTTCGTGCCAGTATTGGCATGCCGCGAGGCGGCACCGCTCTGCGAGCAGGTCGGTAGGAGATCATCATGAGCGACAGTTGGGGCGGCCAGGACCAGCCGCCGGCGGACCGGCCGTTCGACGCGCCGCCGCCCGGCTACGGCGCACCCCAGTACGGACAACCGCCGCCCGGCCAGCCGCCCTACGGACAGGCGCCGCCCGGGCAGCCGCCTTATGGTCAGGTCCCGCCCGGGCAGCCGTCTTATGGTCAGGCGCCTGCGTTCGGGGTTGGCGGGTACGGTCCGCCGATGGCGCCGGTCGGAGGCTGGGCTCAGCCCGCGTCGATGCCCGGCGGGGTGCCGCTGAGGCCGCTTGCGGTGGGCGACATCTTGAGTGGCGCCTTCACGCTGATCAGACGGAATCCGCTGGCGACGCTGGGGATCGCCGCGATCGTCGAGACCGTGGCTGGCGTCGCGTCGACCTTCTTCTCGTGGTCCGAGCAGAAACTGTTCCACAATCTCGGCGCGACTCTGAATCCACAGGGCGGCACCGCGACCAGTGCCCAGGTCGGGCACGCCTTCGAGCATTTCGTGACCGGATTGCTCCCGTTCGCCCTCCTGACCATCGTGCTGACCGTGATCGCCCAGGGGGTGCTGACCGGGGCGCTGACCGGAGCACTTGGCCGGGGCCTGATCGGCGACAAGATCACCATCGGCCAGGCGCTGCGGATGGCACGAGTACCGACCGTCATCGGGGTGTCGTTCCTCATCCCGTTGATCCTGATAGTTCCGTGGCTCGTGCTGGTGCTGATCGTCGTCGGCCTCGCGGCGGCCAAGGTCGCTGGTCTGGCGATCTTCGTGGGAGTGGTCGGCGGCATCGCCCTCTTCCTGCTGACGATCTGGGCGGGTGTCCGGCTGGTGCTCTGCCAGCCGATCGTCGTGCTCGAGGTCGCCGGGCCGATTGCCGCGATGCGCAGGTCGTGGCAGCTCGTCAAAGGTCACTGGTGGCGCACATTCGGCATTTTCCTGCTCGCCACGATCGTGGTGACCGTGATCGCGGGCATCATTGAAGTGCCGTTCTCGTTCGTCGGAGTATTCGCCGGGGGGCGTTCATTGTTCCCCACGACTCCCAATGCGGCGATCGCCGGACCCAGCCTTGTGGCGATCGTCATCTCCGGCATCGGCGGAGTCATCGCGACGACCTGCACCAGGCCGATCAGCGCCGGGGTGCTCGTCCTGCAGTACGCCGACTTGCGGATGCGCAAGGAAGGCTTTGACCTGGTCCTTCAGCAGGCAGGTCAGGACTCGGGGATGAGCGGATCGGCCTTTACCAATGTCTGGGCACCCGGGCAGCAAGGCGCACCAGGCGCGGCCACCGGAACCTTCGGCACCGGCGCCCCTACTGCACCAGGCTGGTGACCGACAGCTAGCTCCTGACCAGTTCAGCGCGGTGATCGGGGGCGGCATGCGTCCAGGGTTTATGCGAGTATGGGCGATGGCCACCGGATGCCAAGCGCCGCTCCATTGAGCGCGGTGACTTGGCGACGATAATCCAGGAGACCACCATGAGTGAGACACCGCCAGGGGACCCGGATCGGGACGAGCCCGAGGCAGGCACCGACCCCCGACCGCAGAATCCCTGGCCAGATCGGCCCGAGTTCGGTCAGCAGACGATGCCGAGGTACCGACCGCAGCCACCGGCCGATCAGCCCGGGTACGGGCAGCAGCCGGGTGCTGGGCAGCAGCCGGGAGGCAGTCCACAGGCGGGTGGGGGGCAGCAGCCGGGAGCTGGGCAACTGCCGGGAGCTGGGCAACTGCCTGGGGTTGGGCAACAGGGGAACTTGCCGGGTATTGGCCGTGAAGCGCCCACACAGGTTCGGTATTCGCCGGCTTCCGGGCAGCAGGTCGACCAGCCGGGCTATGGCCAGCAGCAGGTCGACCAGCCGGGCTACGGCGCTCAGGGCGATCAAGCCGGACAGGCCGGCTATGGCGCCTTCACCCAGCAGCCCGGCCAGCCCGCGTATGGCGGACAGGCCGACCAGCCCGGATCCGGCACGCAAGCCGGGCCGCCTGTCTACGGCGCCCAGGCCGGACAGCCTGCGTACGGGGCGCAGACCGGGCAGCCCGGTTACGGTCAGCCGGGGCTCGACCAGCAGGGTTACGGTCAGCCGGGATACGTTCAGCCGGGGCTCGACCAGCAGGGTTACGGCCAGCCGGGATACGTTCAGCCGGGACACGTTCAGCCGGGGCTCGACCAGCAGGCTTATGGTCAGCCGGGTTACGGCCAGCCGGGGCTCGACCAGCAGGCTTATGGTCAGCCGGGTTACGGCCAGCCGGGGCTCGACCAGCAGGCTTATGGTCAGCCGGGTTACGGTCAGCCATCGCCGGGTCAGACTGCAACATTCGGGGCGGCGGCGGCGTTCGGGGCGGGCGGGCAGCAGGCGACTCCGGGTGACTACGGGCAGCAGGCGGGCCAGGGCCAGGTGGACTTCGGTCAGCAGGCTGCGGCGCTGCCGGCCTACGGGCAGTACCAGCAGGCCGGCCAGGGTGGCCAGGCTGCGGCCGGGTTCTACCAGCAGCAAGGCTGGGGCGCGGGATCGTCCGCGCCAGGTGGCATCCCGTTCCGGCCGCTCGGCTTCGGCGACATCCTGAGCGGCACTTTTACCCTAATCAGGCAGAATCCGCTCGCGACGATCGGCCTGACGGCCGCCGGCACGTTCGCCGGCGCGATCTTGTACGTGATTCTCGGGTTCATCGTCAACCAGTCGGGCAGCACGGCCGCCTCGTCGGTCGTCGCCATCCCGGCCCTGGTGATCGACGCGGCCGTCGGCGGAAGTGTCGTGGCGGCGCTCGGCCAGGCGCTGCTCGGTAAGAAGATCCGCATCAGCGACGCGCTCAAGATGTCCCGGATGGGCTGGGTGCTCCTGAGCGGCGTCATCTACTGGGTGATCATCGTCCTGGTGTGGGCGGTTCCGCTGTTCCTGCTGCACGGGTTCGGCGTGGTGATCTCGTTCCCGCTAGGGGCCTGGCTCGGCATCACGCTATGCCTGACCTTCCCCGTGGTCGTGCTCGAAAAGCAGAACTCCCTCGCCGCTCTCGGCCGCTCCTGGCAGTTGGTCAAGGGCAGCTTCTGGAGGTTCTTCGGGATCTTCGCGTTGTTGTTCGTGATGATCTTCATCCTGTTCGTGGTGCTCGGCATCATCCTGTCGATCGTCGGCGCCACCGGACTCGCCTTCTCAAGCGGGAACGGCACTGTCGCGAAGGGCCTGGCCGTCGGCGCGATCATCGGCTCCGCCGTCGTCTACTTCGTGATCATCTCGATTCTCGTCAGCCTGTGGACGGCTCTGGTCGTGCTGCTGTATGCCGATGTCCGGATGCGCAAGGAAGGCATGGACCTGGTCTTGCAGCAGGCGGCCCTGAACCAGTCGCTCACGGGAGACGAGTTCACCACCAACATCCCCGCGACCACGGGCAGTGGTTTCGGCGGCTTCGGCGGTTTCGGCGGCTCCCAGAGCGGCGGCGGCTCGCAGGCCGGCGGATACCAGGCCGGCGGATACCAAGGGGGCTACCAGCAAGGTGGCGGCTACCAGCAGGGCGGCAGCGGCTACCCGAGCGGTGATTACCAGGGCGGTCAGCCAGGAAGCGGCTACCCGGGCCAACCGGGCTACCCGGGCTACCCGGGTGACACTCCCCCGTCGGGCGGCAACCCGCCACCGCCGTACTAGCCGCCTACGATGACCCGCATGTGGCAGGCGCTGGGCACGCTTGCCCTCACCCAGCACTCGGGCCCCGGGCCGCTGATCGGGCGGCGCGCGGCCCGGATCCTCGCCAGGAACGAGCTCGACAAGGTCAGCTTCAGCGACCGCATCCTGCGCGCCATCGCAGGCTTCTTCGGCGTCGGCGCTAGCGCGGTGCCAAGCGGCTGGTTCGGGCTGGTGGTGCTGGCCATTCTGGCGTTCCTGCTGATCGTCATCGTTCTGGCCTGGGCACGGCCGACGAGAACCCGCCGGACCCGGGCCAGCGCGGTGCTTGGCGGCCAGGCCATGACCGCACGGGAGTACCGCAGGCGATCCAGGCAGCTGGCCGACTCCGGCGACTACGGCGCCGCGATCATCGAGGGAGTCCGGGCTATCGCCGCCGAACTCGACGAGCGAGGGGTCTTGTCGCCCCGCGTCGGCCGGACCGCCTACGAGCTGGCCGTCGAGGCAGGGAGCGAGCTCCCGGCCCTGGCCGGTGACCTTCGCGCGGTCACCACTCTCTTCGATGATGTCCGATACGGTGACCGACCCGGTTCGCTGGCCGGGTACGAGCTGGTCGGCAAGGTCGACGCGGGCGTCCAGGCCGCCCACGCGACGGTCACCGACAGTATCCGCGCAGTCCCCTCCGGCCCGGCGGTGCCCCGATGACCGGCCCTGCCCCCGTGACCGGCCCTGCCCCGATGACCAGCCAGCTGACCGAGCCAGCTATCGAGGGCGATCCTCAGGACCGCGGCCCAAACCACAGCGGCCCAGACCACAGCGGCCCAAACCACAGCGGACCAAGACAGAGCAGCCTGCTGCGCCTGTGGCAGCGCCTGCGCGTTCCGCTGGCTCTGGTGACTCTCGTCGTCGTCGGCGGCGTCGTCATCGCGCTGCTGTCGCCCCGGCCGAAGTCCAACGTCTACCTCGACCCGGCGAGCAAAGACCCGACGGGCACTGAGGCGCTGGCGGACATCCTCGCCGACCGAGGCTTCCACGTCATCAGCGCCTACAGCCCGCAGAACGCGCTGTCCGACCTCGGTCCCGGCCTAGGCGGCTCGGCTGGCAAGCCATCGGCGATCCTCGTGGTCACCCGGCCAGAGCTGCTTACCGCCGCCCAGCGGAAGCAACTCGCGCGGGTCCGCAGCGACCTCCTCCTCGTCGGGCCGGGCTCGGCCGCCCTCGCAGCCCTCGCGCCGGCCGTGCACTTGAAGTCGGGGAACGCACCATTCAGCCATCCCATCCTTCCAGCCTGCAACCTGCGCGGCGCCGAACTCGCCGGATCCGCCGACGTCGGCGGCATCACCTACACCAGCCCGGATGGAGCGGTCGGCTGCTATCCCACAGGTGGCTCGCCATCGCTTGTCCGTTACACAGCCGGCGGGCGGACCATCACCATCCTGGGTTCCGGCGAGCCGCTCAGCAACGGCCTGCTTGCCACCGAGGGGAACGCCGCCCTCGGGCTCAACCTGCTGAACGGCGAGCGGACGATCGTGTGGCTGACCCCCGAGCCGACGATCGCGAGCCCGCCGCCCCAGACGACCGGGCGATCAGGTCCCGCGCTGATCCCCAAGGCCGCCTGGCTCGTGGTGCTCCAGTTGTGCGTCGCACTCGTGCTGGCCGCGCTCTGGCGGATGCGCCGGTTCGGACCCCTGATCACCGAGCGGCTCCCTGTCGTCGTGCGCGCCAGCGAAACCGTGGAAGGCCATGCGAGGCTATACCAGTCGCGCCGGGCCAGGGATCGAGCGGCGAGCGCGCTCAGGGCCGCCATGCTGGCCCGAACCAGACCCGTGCTCGGACTGGCCGCCGACACCCCCGTCGGCGCCGTCGTCGACGCGATCGCAGGCCGGTCGAGCCTCCCAGCGGCGGACATCGCGGCGATACTGGACGGGCCGCCGCCCAAGGCGGACGCCGACCTGGTCAAGCTGGCCGACGATCTGGACAAACTCGAAAGAGAGGTACGTGCACAGTGACCGCCGACGCGCAAGCCACGGATATGCCAGTCGCGGCAGCAGCCTCAGCCGGCCCCCGAGCGGCCCTGGGGGCCGTGCGGACCGAGGTCGCCAAGGCGGTCGTGGGCCAGGACTCGGTCGTCAGCGGCTTGCTGATCGCCTTGATCTGCGAAGGGCACGTGCTGCTCGAGGGCGTTCCCGGGGTCGCCAAGACGCTCCTGGTGCGGACGCTGGCCAGCGCCTTGTCGCTGGAGACCAAGCGGGTGCAGTTCACCCCGGATCTGATGCCAGGCGACGTCACCGGGTCGCTGATCTACGACGCGAGGACCGCCGAGTTCCGGTTCCGGCCGGGTCCGGTCTTCACCAACCTGCTGCTCGCCGACGAGATCAACCGGACGCCGCCGAAGACTCAGGCCGCGCTGCTGGAGGCGATGGAGGAGCGGCAGGTCTCGGTGGACGGCCAGCCGCGCCCGCTGCCCGACCCGTTCCTGGTCGCGGCTACCCAGAACCCGGTCGAGTACGAGGGCACCTATCCGCTGCCCGAGGCGCAGCTTGACCGGTTCCTGCTCAAGCTGACCGTGCCGCTGCCGGAGCGCGCCGACGAGATCGCGATCCTGGGCAGGCACGCGGCCGGGTTCGATCCGCGCGACCTGGCGGCGGCCGGCGTGACGACCGTCGCCGGACCTGGCGGACCTGGCGCAGGCGAGGCAAGCGGTGCGCGGGGTGCGACCTGACCGCCGAGGTGACCGGCTACATCGTCGACATCTGCCGGGCGACCAGGATGTCGCCGTCGCTCCAGCTCGGCGTCTCGCCGCGCGGCGCGACGGCGCTGCTGGCCACGAGCCGGGCCTGGGCCTGGCTGTCCGGGCGCGACTACGTGACGCCGGACGACGTCAAGGCGCTGGCCGGCGCCGACGCTGCGGCACCGGATCCAGCTGCGGCCAGAGGCCGAGCTGGACGGCGCCACCGCGGACGGCGTGCTGGCCGGCGTGCTCGCCTCGGTGCCTGTGCCGCGATGATCGTGACCGGCCGCGCGGCGCTCCTCGCGCTGCTCGGGGCGCTCGCCGTCGTCGGTCTTCCGCACCGGCGGCACCGCTGGTCGTCGTCGACCTGGTCATCGTCGCCGCGATCGCGGTGGACGTGGTCCTGGCTGGCCGGGTCCGCAAGCCTGCGGTCAGCCAGGTCCGGCGACGCCAAGGTGCATCTCGGCCAGTCGGGCACGGCGACGCTGACCGTCGCCAACCCGGGCAAGCGGCGGCTGCGCGGCGTGGTCAGGGACGCCTGGCGGCCGAGCGCCGACGCGCACGCCGGCCGCGGCTCAGCGATCGCGTGCCGCCTGGGCGGCGCACCGACGCTCACCACGACCCTGACCCCGACCCGGCGCGGCGACTCGCGGCCGGGCGGTGACGGTGCGGTCACTCGGCCCGCTCGGCCTGGCGGCGCCAGCAGGCCAGCCGAGCGCGCCGTGGACGGTCCGGGTGCTGCCGCCGTTCCTCAGCCGCAAGCACCTGCCGGAGAAGCTGGCCAGGCTCCGCGAACTCGACGGCCAGCACAAGTCGATGATGCCGCGGCCAGGGCAGCGAGTTCGACTCGCTGCGCGCGTACGTGCTCGGCGACGACGTCCGGTCGATCGACTGGCGGGCGACCGCCCGCCGTGGCGACGTGGTGGTGCGGACCTGGCGGCCCGAGCGCGACCGGCGGATCGTGCGTCGTCCTGGACACCGGGCGCACCTCGGCCGGCCGGGTCGGCGGCATCACCACGGCTGGACGCATCGATGGACGCGGCCTTGCTGCTGACCGCGCTGGCCGTCCGGGCCGGCGACCGGGTCGACCTGCTCGCCGCCGACCGGCGGGTCCGGGCCCGGGTGGTCGGCGCGAGCCGCACCGAGGTGCTGGCCGCGTTCACCAGCGAGTGGCCGCTGCTCGAGCCGGAGCTGATCGAGCCCGACATCGGGCTGATGGCCGCCGCGGTGCTCGGCGTCGCGCGGCAGCGCTGCCTGGTCGTGCTGCTCACCGACCTTAACCCGGCCGCGATCGAGCTCGGCCTGCTGCCGCACGCTGCAGCTGCTGTCGTCCAGGCACAAGGTGCTGATCGCGGCCGTCGCGGACCCGACGGTCGACCGAGATGGCGACCGGTCGCGGCGACACCGACCGCCGTCTACAACGCGGCGGCGGCCGACGGCCGCGCAGGCCAGTCGCGCGCAGATCGCCGCCGCTGCTGCGCCGGCACGGCGTCGAGGTCGTCGACGCGCCACCTGAGCGCCTGCCCCCGCCCTCGCCGACGCCTACCTCGGCCTCAAGGCCGGCGACGGCCGGCTAACGTCCAGTACAGCTGAAATTATCCCGGCCGCGATTACCCGGCGACCGGCAGCGAATCCGGCACCTGGGCGATGTCGCCGGTTTCACCGCTCGCGGACGGCCCGGCGACCGAACCCGATCACATACCCGAGGAACGCGCTCTCGGCCACCCCCCCGATCCCGATCCTGGCCCAGGCGGGAAGCGGCGACGGAGTGACGAACGCCTCGATCAGGCCGGAGACAGCCAGCACGAACACGAGCCCGATGGCGACCGTGATCATGGCCCGGCCTTCCTCAGCCAGCGCGGTCATCCTGGGGCGGGTGCCGGGGTCGATGACCGTCCAGCCCAGCCGCAGCCCGACGGCGGCGGCGAGGAACACCGCGCTGAGCTCGAGCATGCCGTGCGGCAGGATCAGCGTCCAGAACTCTCCCGACCGGCCGTAAGCCGCCATGAGGCCGCCGTCCACGCCGATGTTCAGCGCGTTTTCAAAAAGCACCAAGAGCACCGGAATGCCGAGCAGAATGCCGAAAATGACCGCCTCGGCGGCGAGCAGCGCATTGTTGGTCCAGACCTTGGCGGCAAAAGACCGGCCGTCGTAAGCGGAGTAATAATGGCGGAACTGGTGCGTCACGAGCTGGCGGGCCTGTGATTTCGGCAGCAAGCTGGCCTGCAGCGCGGGCGAGCGCGCGATTTCCCAGCCGATCAGCAGGGCCACGAGCATCGAGGCGGCCGCGCACGCCAGCCACCACCAGCGGGCCCGGTAGCAGGCCGCGGGGAACGACACCGTCACGAACCGGCGCACCGCCTCCCAGGTGGACGACTGCGCCCCTGTCACCACGGCCCGCGCCCGGGCCAGCCTGCTTGACAGCGTTCCGACCAGCGCGGGATCCAGGCCAGCCGCCTGCACGGCAGAGAGGTGGGCTGCGGTCGCCTGGTAGAGGGCGACGAGTTCGTCGACTTCGCTGCCCGCGAGCCGACGGCGTCTGCGGGTCAGCTCGTCGAGCCTGGCCCATTCGGCGCGGTGCAGGGCGACAAACACGTCCACGTCCACGCCTGGAGACTACAGCTTGGATACTGGACTATTGTTGGCGCGATCTCGAAGCGGCGAATTTCGGAGGAACCGGCATGACCGAGGTGGTGACCGGGGAAGCCGTTGTCCTCGACCTCGCCGTTGCCCGGTTCCCCAGCCGGATCATCGCCCAGCTCATCGACATCGGCGTCCAGCTTCCGGTGCTGATCTTCATCGGCGTCGTGGTGGCACAAAGGCCGGCCAGCACCTCAATACCGCCTCTGCGGCGGCCGTCAACATCCTCGGCCTGGTCCTGGTAGTCATCGCCTATCCCGCGACGTTCGAGACGCTGACTCGCGGCAAGACGCTCGGCAAGCTCGCGATGGGCCTGCGCGTGGTCAGCGACGACGGCGGCCCTGAGCGATTCAGGCAGGCGCTGATCCGGGCCCTGTCGGCCGCGTTCCTGGAGATCTGGCTCCTGCCGGTCAACCTGATCGGCATGCCTGCGGGGCTGATCACGTCCATGGTCTCGGCCAGGGGCAAGCGACTCGGCGACGTGTTCGCCGGCACGTTCGTCATCCAGGAACGGGTGCCGAGCCGCCGCGACCTCCCGCCGATCTTCGAGATGATCGCGCCGCCACTGCAAGGCTGGGCCTCTTACCTGGAGGCTCGCCACGCTGCCCGACCAGCTAGCCGCCACCGCGAGCAGCTACCTGCGCCGCTACGACGAGCTGAGGCCCGACTCCCGTGCCCAGCTCGGCCTCCAGATCGCGACCTCGGTCGCCGCCTACGTGAGCCCGCCGCCCCCGCCAGGCACCCCGCCAGAAGCCTTCCTAGCCGCAGTACTCGCCGTCCGCCGCCACCGAGAACTAGCCAGACACCAGTATTCCCCCGGCCACCCGCCCGCGCCCCAGGCCCGCCCACCCCCAGCCACCCCCGCACCCCCACCCCCAGCCACCCGCCCAGCCCCAGCCGACCGGCCAGCCCCAGCCGACCGGCCAGCCCCAGCCGAACCAGGCCGACCACCAGAGCCCCGCGCCGACCTCGCCGATGACGGAGCCCTTGCGCCCGGAAGACGCCCAGCCAGAGAACTTCGGCTTCACCGCGCCGCTCTAGCCCGGACGGCCCGAGATCGTCCGACCGGTCAACCTCAGTAAGTAGGTACATGGTGCTGTCAACGCCCCGGTTCTGACAGCACCATGGTCCTACTTACTGCTGTCCGGACGACAGTAAGTAGGACCATGGTGCTGACGCTCTGCGGTCCTCAACAGCAGCAAGTAGGCACTTACTGCGGTAAGCCCCAGCCCGAGTGAGTCGCACCCGAGCTCGGAGCGGCCCCCGACTCGGGCAAAGGGGACCTATCGGGCGGAGTTGGGGCCCGTTTGTCGGCTGGCGGCTAGGAACGGGGCTAGGAGGTCGCCGGTGGCGGCCTTGGCAACGGCTAGACCTTGCTCGACCGGGACATCGCGCAGCGAGTAGTGCTGCTGGCCGGCGGCGGTGGTCGCGGTGAGCGTCATCAGGCCCTGGCGACGCTGGAAGTAGGTCTGGTGGATTCGCCAGCCGATGATCGCGTCCGTGCCGATGATGCTGCGTCGCCGGGCGAAGCTGCCGGTCCTGGTCACGAGCCAGCCGCCGGACAGCTTGTGCCCCAGGCTCCGGTACCGGTCGGCGGCGACGAATCCGGCGGCCGGGAGCAGGACCAGCGAGCCGATCCAGACCCAGGCCGGGCCGTGGCGGATCCAGGTCGCGAGCCAGATCCCAGCGGTTATGAGCACCGCGCTGGCGAGCGCACGGAAGATCCGCCGGCGCAGGGCCGCCGGGCCGTGCCGTTCGAGCGGTCCGGCGCACAGATCGGCTGGCACGCCCAGCAACTCGGCGGTGACCTGCCTGGCGACGTCACGGGGTGCGGGCGGCAGGAGGACCGAGCCTTCGTGCTCGGCACCCCGGCCGACCTGGAGCCCGGTGGTAATGGCGATGCACCGCGCACCCCTGGCCGCCCTGAGCAGGAACGGCTCGCTGATCTCCACACCCTGGAGCCTGGTCAGCGAGATCGTCGTCGCCCGGAGCGAGAGCAGCCCCCTGGTGACCCTGACCGTGTCGGTCCCGTACTCGGCCAGGCGGAAATTCCAGTACACGGCAACGTAGCCGACGAGGGCGACGAACACGTAGCAGACCATCGCGACCGCGCCACCCGCCAGCACCCGTTCCGCGATGTTCAGCGCGGCGAAGTCCCTGATCGCCAGCCGCACCGGCCCGGTGGCGACCAGGTTCACGTTCGTGGCGTTGCTGAACTGGATGACCGACCCGAACAGGACGCCGAGCACCACGAGCCCGGTCATGGTGAGCGGCGCGAACCTGAGCCAGGTCAGCTTGAGCCTGACTAGCTGCCGCCCGGCGTCGGGATCGTCCTGCGGCCTCTCCTCGGTGGAACCGCGCGCCGCCGTCTCGTCCTGAGCGCCGCTGACCTCGCCCCGTGCGAGACCACCCTCGCCCCGTGGGAGACCAGCCTCGCCCCCGTCGAGACCGACCTCGCCCCGTACGAGACCGGCCTCGCCGCGCGGTGAGCCGGCCGCCGACGCGAGCCTGGCGCTGGTCAGCAAGACGACCCGCAGCGACTCGGCGTCGGCTCTGGTGAGCCCGTCCAGGTGGAAGCTCTCCCCAGGCCGGTAGTCGTTGCGCCCGGTTCCGATGCTGATCCGGCAGACCCCGAGTACCCGATGCAGGAGGTGCGCGGTGATGTCGACGGTCCTGACCCGGTCCCTGGCGACCGACCTGACCTTCTTGCTCAGCAGGCCGCGGCGCAGATAGACCCGCCCGCTGGTGATCCGGTACCTGGTCGTGGCCCAGTGCACCAGGCCGCTCACGACGGCCGCCGCCGCCGCGAGCACGCCCCAGATCAGGTCACTTCCGCTGCTGGAGTGCAAGAACAGCAACCCCGCGAGCAGCGGCACCAGCCTGGCCAGGTCGGTGAGCGGTCTGACCACCATGCTGCGTGAGCTCAGGCGCAGCCAGCCCGTATCGCCGGCCGGATAGGGAACAGCCGGATAGGGAGCAGCCGCGCCGAAGACCGCTGCGGCTTCCCCGGACCCGAGCTCGCCGGATCCCCGCTCGCCCGATCCCCGATCGCCCGATCCCCGATCGCCGGGAACCGCCCCCTCGGGCAGCGGTCCGGTGAGACCTGGCGAGGTCACGTGGCATCCCCCGGCGTCTGCCCGGTCGCGACGGCCAATTGGTCGAGCAGCGTGTCGGCGAGCGCCCGGTCGAGCCCGTGGATCCGGACCGGCCCGGCTGCCGAGGCGGTCGTCGCCGTGACGTTGGCGAGGCCGAAGATCCGCTCGCCAAACGAGCGGTGGCTGTCGACGGTCTGGATCCGGCTGATCGGCGCGATCCGCCAGTGCACTGAAAACCACCCGGATCGGGTGTAGAGCGCCTGGTCGGTCACCTCCCACCGATGCACGCTGAACCGCCAGCGCGGCATGATCAGCGCGTGGGCCGCCACGAGGAACGCCGTGACTGCCAGCACCGCCAGCCAGGCGGTCGGGAAGCCGGCTGCCGCCGCTCCGCCCGCCTCGGCTAGGACAACCGTGCCCCCGCTCAGCGCTGCCCTGGCTGTCCAGTAGCTGATGGCCCGCCGGCTGACCCGGTTTCCCGGAACTCGCAATCCGGGAAGCAGCGGCTCAGCGATCCGCTCGGTTGTCATGCCTCTAGGGTGCCATTAACTACCCTGCTGCCATGACGTCAAATAGTCATGCTGCGCCCTAGTAAGTTCATCGATGCCAATTCCGAGCGCCGCGAGCGTCAGGCTGGCGACCGAGGAATCGATCGTCGGCGGCATCGGATGCACCCCGACCGCGAGCCCGGCCGCGCCGCTGGCCAGCCATTCCAGCGCCAGCGCCTGGGCCGCGAACGACAGGTCCATGACGGCGGCCGGACTGCCCTCACCGGCGATAAGGTTGACGACCCTGCCCTCGGCCAGCAGGATCAGCCTCCGGCCGCCGGCGAGCACGTACTCGTCGGCGTGCGCCCGAACGTCACGGTTGACCTGGGTCGCGAGCCCGGCCAGCGCTCTGACGTCGATTTCGACGTCGAAATGGCCGGCGTTGGCCAGCACCGCGCCGTCCCGCATCGCCGCCAGGTGCGCTTCGGTAATCACGTCGCGTGATCCGGTCGCGGTCACGAAAAGGTCACCCAGGGGTGCCGCCTGCGCCATGGGAAGGACCCGGTAGCCACGCATGACGGCGTCCAGCGCTCGTACCGAGTCGACTTCGGTGACGATCACCTGAGCGCCGAATCCGGCGACCCGCTCGGCGATCGCCGCGCCGCACGAGCCGTAGCCGGCCACCACGACGGTCTTGCCAGCGAGCAGGAGATTGGTCGCCCGCAGCACGCCGTCGACGACGGACTGGCTGGTGCCGTAGGCGTTGTCGAACATGCGCCTGGTCACCGAGGCGTCGGCGGCGATCACCGGAAAGGCGAGCGTGCGCTCGGCCGCCATTCGGCGCAGCCTGGCCACCCCCGTGGCGGTGGACTCGCAGCCGCCGGTCACCGCGGCCAGCAACTCCGGCCGTTCGGTGTGCAGCACGTTGACCAGGTCGCCGCCGTCGTCCACGACCAGCGACGGCCCGCTGTCCAGGGCGGCGTGGATGTGCTCGTAATACCCAACCCGGTCCACGCCCGCCCTGGCGTGCACGAACACCCCGGGCTGTGCCGCCAGCGCGAGGGCGATGTCGTCCTGGGTCGACAGCGGGTTGGAGGCGGCGAGGTGCACCTCGCCGCCTCCGGCGGTCAGCACGCCGACCAGCACGGCGGTCTCGGCGGTCACGTGCAGGCAGGCAGCGATAGTGCAGCCGTCGAACGGCCGCTTGCTGGCGAACTCCTGCCGCAGCAGCCCGAGCACCGGCATCGCCCGCTCAGCCCAGGCAATCCGTGCCACGCCGCCGCCGTCCACTGGATCGGGTCCCTCTCGAAGACTCAGTACCGGTAGTGGTCCGCCTTGTACGGACCCTCGACCGGGACGCCGATGTAGTCCGCCTGCTCCTTGCTCAGCTCGGTGAGGTGCACGCCGAGCGCGGCGAGATGGAGCCTGGCCACCCGCTCGTCGAGCACCTTCGGCAGCACGTGGACGCCGAGCGGGTAGTCGGCCGTCCTGACGAACAGCTCGAGCTGGGCGAGCACCTGGTTGGTGAAGCTTGACGACATCACGAAGCTCGGGTGGCCGGTGGCGTTGCCGAGGTTCAGCAGGCGTCCTTCCGACAGCACGATGATCGAGTGACTGGCGTCCCCAGGTCCGGCAATCACCCACTCGTCGACCTGCGGCTTGATGTTGATGCGGCGTACACCGGGAAGCTTGGCCAAACCCGCCATGTCTATTTCATTGTCAAAGTGCCCGATGTTTCCGACGATTGCCTGGTGCTTCATCCGCGTCATGTGCTCGGCGGTGATGATGTGCAGGTTGCCCGTGGCAGTCACGAAGATGTCGGCGGTCCCGACCATCTCGTCCAGCGTGGCGACCTGGAAGCCATCCATGGCGGCCTGGAGCGCGCAGATCGGGTCGATCTCGGTGATGATCACCCGGGCGCCCTGGCCGCGCAGCGACTCGGCGCAGCCCTTGCCGACGTCGCCGTAGCCGCAGACCAGGGCCACCTTGCCGCCGATCAGCGTGTCGGTGGCGCGGTTGATGCCGTCGATCAGGGAATGGCGGCAGCCGTACTTGTTGTCGAACTTGGACTTGGTCACCGAGTCGTTGACGTTGATCGCGGGGAACCGCAAGGTGCCCGCCTTCGCCATCTCGTAGAGCCGGTGCACGCCGGTCGTGGTCTCCTCGGTCACGCCCTTGATGCTGTTCGCGGCGTCCGTCCACTTGGCCGGGCTCGCAGCCAGGCTGGCCCGCAGCACGTCCAGGATGACGGTCCACTCTTCCGGGTCGTCGTCGGAGCCGGCCGGGACCGCTCCGGCGGTCTCGAACTCGGCGCCCTTGTGCACGAGCAGCGTGGCGTCGCCGCCGTCGTCCAGCAGCATGTTCGGGCCGGGCTCGCCGGGCCAGGTCAGCGCCTGCTCGGTGCACCACCAGTACTCGGGGAGCGTCTCGCCCTTCCAGGCGAACACCGGGATGCCGCGCGGGTGCTCGGGGGTGCCGTCCGGGCCGACCGCGATGGCGGCGGCGGCATGGTCCTGAGTCGAGAAGATGTTGCAGCTGGCCCAGCGGACCTGCGCGCCGAGCGCGACCAGGGTCTCGATCAGCACGGCCGTCTGGATGGTCATGTGCAGGGAGCCGGTGATCCGGGCACCGGTCAGCGGCTTGTCGCGGCCGTATTCCGCACGCACGGACATCAGGCCGGGCATCTCGTGCTCGGCGAGCCTGATCTCCTTACGGCCGAACTCGGCAAGCGACAGGTCCGCAACCTTGAACGGAAGCTGTTCCGCTGACATCTGTGCTCCTCGTGATGGGGACATCCGTTAGGAGGAACGCTACGGGATCCGGCATCACCTACGCACGCCTTGCTGGTCGTTCTTGACACAGATCTGTTAAGTTCGTCGCATGCGGATCACCGAGGCGGCGGAACAACTGGGCATTTCCGCGCGAATGCTTCGCTACCGCGAGACGCTCGGGCTGCTACCGCCCACCCGTCAGCCCCGGCGGTCCCGGCGTGCGAGCCGCGCTGCGGCACCTGGGCACCGGCAGTTCAGCGCCGTCGACCTCGACGCGGTCGGCCTGGGCATCGCGATCGAGCGCCGGTACGACATCAGCCCGGCGGCGCTCGCGTTCGGCCTGCGGGTACTCACCGACCCGGCCGCCAGGGGCGAGGTGACCGAGCTTGGGCGACGGCTCGGGCGGCTCAGGCCGCTGTCCGCGATGGCGATGGACTTCGAGAAGGAGCGTGCGGCCCGATTCCTGGGAACGAGCTGACGAGCGCCGCCGCTAGGCTTCCGGGTCGTCCGGCGACGGGCGTTGCCGGCCGCCGGCACCGCGCAGCCTCAGGCCCCTCGCCGCGCTAGCCGCGCGGACCGCCGGGTCGGTCACGTCGAGCTTGCTCGACTGGAACAGATCGGGCTCGAGGAAGATCAGCCCGGCGATCGGCACCTCGGCTCTGACGCGCTGCTCGGCCTGGTCGATCGCGGCGGCGATCTCCCGAGCGCTCTCGCCCTGGCTCACCCCCACCTTCGCCGCGACGAGCAGCGACTCCGGTCCTACGTGCAAGGTGCGCAGGTGGATCACCCGCTCGATTCCGGTGCCGCGCTCGATCGCCGCGACGATGGCACGCTGCATGTCTGGCCGGGCCGACTCTCCCACGAGCAGGCTCTTCATCTCGATCGCGAGCACGACCGCGACACAGCCGAGCAGCAGCCCGATCGCCAGTGACCCGGCGCCGTCCCACCTGGCGTCGTCGGTCAGCGTCGTCAGCGTGACCGCGACCAGCGCGAACCCGAGGCCGATCAGGGCCGCGAAGTCCTCGAGCAGCACCACGGGAAGCTCGGGCGCCTTGGCGTGCCTGATGAAGGCCCGCCAGCTGAGCCCCCCGCGCGATCGGTTCGACTGGCTGATCGCCGTGCGGAACGAGAACGCCTCCAGCGCGATGGCCACGCCGAGTACCGCGAACGCGACGACCGGGGAAACGACCGCTTCCGGGTTCCTGATCCGGCTGATGCCCTCGTAGAGCGAGAAGATCGCCCCGACCACGAACAGCACCACAGCGACCACGAACGCGTAGACGTAGCGCTCGGCGCCGAAGCCGAAGGGATGTTCCTCGGTCTCTTCGCGCCTGGACCGCACGCGGCCCACGAGCAGCAGGATCTGGTTCGCCGAGTCGGCCACCGAGTGCACGGATTCGGCGAGCAGCGAGGCCGAGCCGGTGACCAGGAACGCGATGAACTTGGTCGCTGCGATGCCCAGATTCGCCGCGAGCGCCGCGATCACGGCGCGCGGGCTGTCCGAGTGTCCCCCGCCGGCCGGGGGCGAGCCTCCGCGCTCCGGGCGGCTGGCGGCCGTCACCTGGTCCGAGCTCATCGCATGCGCTGGCAGGCGCCGCTAGCTGGCCGCAGGATCGCGTGCCTCGCTGACCAGCAGGACCGGGATGTCGTCGCGCACCGGATAGGCCAGACCGCAGTCGGCGCCGGTGCAGACCAGCTCGCTCGCCTCGTCGTCGACGCGCAGCGACGCGTGACACTTCGGGCAGGCAAGAATTTCAAGCAGCCAATCGTCGATCTTCACCATTGTCTCCCAGAACCGGTAGTTACGGCAGACTACCCATCATTGCCTGACAATCCGCAGGACATCTTCGGTTACTTTAGCCAGCATCGCCTTGTCGTCAGCTTCGACGTTCAGCCTGAGCAGTGGCTCGGTGTTGGACGGCCGCAGGTTGAACCACCAGTCCCCGCTGGTCACCGTCAGGCCGTCGAGGTCGTCGGTGGTGACGCCCTGCTGGCCGGCGTACTCGGCGCGGACTCGCGCCGTCGCCTCGGCCTGGTCGGCGACCTCGCTGTTGATCTCACCCGAGGCCACGTAGCGCGAGTACTGGGCGAGCAGCTCCGACAGCGGCCCGTCCTGGCTGCCCAGCGTAGCGAGGACGTGCAGCGCGGCCAGCATGCCAGAATCGGCGAACCAGAAGTCCCTGAAGTAGAAGTGGCCCGAGTGCTCGCCGCCGAAGATCGCGCCCCGCTCGGCCATCACCGCCTTGATGAACGAATGGCCGACCCTCGTGCGAACACCGACGCCACCGTGCTCGGCGATGATCTCCGGCACGGCCTTGGAGGAGATCAGGTTGTAGATGATCGTCGCACCTGGCTCGCGGCCGAGCTCGTTGACGGCGATCAGCGCCGTCAGCACTGAGGGCGAGACGATCTCGCCACGCTCGTTGACGACGAAGCACCGGTCGGCGTCGCCGTCGAAAGCGAGCCCGATGTCAGCGCCCGAGCTGCGCACCGCCGCTTGCAGGTCCACCAGGTTAGCCGGGTTGATCGGGTTGGCCTCGTGGTTGGGGAAAGACCCGTCAAGCTCGAAGTACAGCGGCACGGTCTCGATCGGGAGCCCGGCGAGCACCTGCGGCACGGTGTGCCCGGCCATGCCGTTGCCGGCGTCGACCGCCACCTTGAGCGGCCGGATCCCCGAAAGGTCGACCAGCGACTTCAGGTAGTCCGCGTAGCCGGGCAGCAGGTCCCGCCGGGTCACCACGCCCGGGGTGGCCACGGTGGGCAGCGATCCCCGCGTAACCAGTTCGCGCACCTGCCGCAGGCCCGTGTCCTGGCCGACGGGCTTGGCGCCGGCCCGGCAGAGCTTGATCCCGTTGTACCTGGCCGGGTTGTGGCTGGCGGTGATCATCGCGCCGGGGATGTCGAGGCTGCCGCTGCCGTAGTAGAGCATGTCGGTCGAGCCGAGCCCGCCGTAGACGACGTCGGCGCCGGTACGGGTCACGCCCTCGGCGAAGGCCATCGCGAGCGGCTCGGATGAGGTGCGCATGTCGTGGACGACGACGACGGAGGAGGCTTCGGTCGTCATGGCAAACGCCGTTCCAACCGCCTGGGCGACTTCCTCGCTCAGTTGATCAGGCACGATCCCGCGAATGTCGTAGGGCAAAAAGATCTTCGCGTAGTCCGCCACGATGCCGATGCCTCTCCCTGACCGTATGATGCGCATCCGCCGTGCGGAGCGCTAGGCGTGCAGGTCGTCAAGACTATCGGGCAGCCGGGCCGCCTCGGCGGGAGATAGGACTTGCTGGGTCGAGGGGCTGGTCTTGGGTGGGCTGGCCTTCGGGTGGTCAGGTAGGCCGACCGCGATCTGGAGGGGCCGACCTCAGCACGCGCAGGTGCCCGCGCCTGCCGACCTCGACGCCCTGCCCGACCGGCTCGGTCGGCTTGCGGGGCACCGCCGCCTCGCGCACCGCGTTGGCGAGCGCTTCGAGATCGTCGGCCGCGGCCTCCTGGCTTGGCCCGAGCGGGAGCCTGACGATGTCCCAGCCGCGCGGTGCGGTGAGCCGGTCAGCATGGGGGCTGCACAGGTCGTAGCAGTGCGGCTCGACGTAAGCCGCCAGCGGGCCGAGCACTGCTGTGGAGTCCCGGTAGACGTACGTCAGCGTGCACACGGCGTCGCGCTTGCACGCCGGCCGGGAGCAGCGGCGAGAACTCAACGACCCACCTCGCTCACGGCTCGTCCCATACTGCTGACTCTAGACGCGGCACCGCCGTCCCGCCGGTGCCTAGCAGAACTTCGAAAGCGTCCCAGCGTCCCGCAAAAGGCAGGCCCGCGTAGTTCGCTCACAACGGCTGACGGTATCGGTATGCCAGGCGGTAACGCCATCACCCAGGGCACTCTGCGCGATCGTGTCTTGGCTACCCCACCCGCCAACCGCACCCCAACCCCTCAACCAAAGCAAACCCATGCCCCGGCCCACCCCCGCACCCCGCAACCCCCGCACCCCGCAACCCGGCGCCGGAGCTGGACCCAGACCCCGGAACCCCGCACCCCGGAACCCCGCACCCCGCACCCCGGAACCCGGAACCCCGCACCCCGGACCCCCGGACCCCGGACCTCGAACCCCGGCGCCGGACCCCCGGACCCCCGCACCCCCGCACCCCGGAACCCGGAACCCGGAACCCCGCACCCCGGACCCCCGGACCCCGGACCTCGAACCCCGGCGCCGCACCCCGGACCCCCGCACCCCGGAACCCGGAACCCGGAACCCGGAACCCGGAACCCGGAACCCGGAACCCGGAACCCGGAACCCGGACAGCAGCATGTCCCTACTTGCTGTCGTTGGGGGAACTGTTTCGACGACACCATGGTCCTACTTACTGCTGTCCTGATGACAGTAAGTAGGACCATGGTGCTGTTGCCGGGCTGGCCAGAACAGCAGTAGGGCGGACCATGGTGTCGTTGCCGGGCTGGCCGGAACAGCAGTAGGACGGACCATACTGCTGTTCCGGCCTGGGCCGGGGCAGCTGCGGAGAGGCCGGGTTGTTGGCGGCGACGGCGCCAATCAGCGTTCAGGCGGGATCCGGCGGCTGGCGGGGACTACCCTGTGGGCTGTGGGCCCACAATCTGGCCGTCCTCCGGCGGCGGGGAAGGTCAGGCGCCGTGACCGGCACGGACGCGGCCTGCGAGGGCCGCTGGCCCCGGCAGGTTCCCCGCTGTACCGCAGCCGGGCCGAGCGGTTCGACGACCTGGTGCTGGCGGCCGTGGCGCAGCTCGAGCCGCGCTGGGAAGCAGAGTTGTCCGGGGTTGAATTCGCCGTTGAGGAAGTGCCGTCCGCTCACCAGCCGACCGCCGGGCTCGCGCCTGACGACGATCCGGTGCCGCTCGCGCGGCTCGACCCGCCCTGGCCCGAGACGGGAGACCCCGAACACCCGGCGCGACCAGCCAGGATCGTGATCTACCGCCGTCCCTTGCTCGCCCGCGCGGACGGCGAGGACGAACTCGGCGAGCTGGTACTCGACGTCGTCATCGAGCAGTTCGCCAGGCTGCTCGGCATGGACCCGCAATCGATCGACCCCGGCTACGACGACGAGTAGGGTCAGGAGCCGAGGATCGCTAGCAGCGACGATCTGACCTTGGTGAGGCGGATTTCTGCTGGCGAGGCGATGACCGGCTGGACGGTCTGCACCGAACCCTGGATGACGGCCACTCGTGCCGCGTAAACCGGGCCTGAGCCAGGCAGCGGTGTCACCACCATGGCGAGGATGAGCACCTTGCTGTCGCGTTTGGGCACGGTGACCTTGACTTCGACGGCCGACTTGGCCTTGATGTGCACGACCTTGCCATTCGAGGCGGTCAGAGGCGACCCCGGAATCGTCTCCGACACGCTCACGCTGGCCGCGTGGCCCGGTGCGGCGAGCACGAGATCGGCGACACCGGTCTTGCCGGCTGGGCTGGCTGCCACGACGCCCTGACCGGTGATCGGCACCGATCCGACGAGGAACGAGCCCGGCGAGCCGTCAGGGCCGCCGGGCACCTCAAGCGACGCCGTCACCGGCACGTTCGAGGTGACCTTGATCGCGCCGGCGAATCCGCTGAGTGAAGGAATGGAGACGCCTGTTGTGAGGTGACCGAGCAGGTTGATGTTGCTGCCGCCGGTCGGCTGGTAGGACCCGCGCGGGCTGATCGCGGTGATCTTGACCTGAGCGGGCTTGCTGCCGGGCACGGTCAGGTACAGCTCACGCGACCCGGGTACCGACGGCAGGCCAGTGAGGTACTGGGTGTTCGCGGGCTCCTGGGAGACGGGGAGCCACATGCCCTCCTTTTTGGCGCTCACCGTGTCGCGGACTGCGGCCACGACCCGGCCTGTGCTGGTCGTGACATGCATGGCGATGGCCTTGGCCGTGTGCACGAGCTTGTCGAGTTGCTGCACGATCATGGTGTGCGGTGGCACGACGATTCCCGAATCCTGGGCGCCGAGCATCGGCCCGCTGTCGGTCTGGATGCTGACGGAGGCGTCGGCGGGCTCACTGTCGGTGTTCATCAGGTAGAGCGAGATGTGCAGCTTGGGTGATCCGGGGCTGAGGAACCAGAAGTCCGATCCGGTCGGCTCGCACCGCGCGGTCGGCTGGCCGCCCGGCCCAAGTTGCTCGACGTCGAGTCCCTGGGCGTTGGCACCGCTGGCGGCGAAGATCAGGCCGCCTCGGCCTGGGCCCGTCGGCACTCGGCCGCCAGCCATCGTCGAGGTGACCTCGAGTTTCTTCGGCACGGCGGCCGCAGACTTGATCTTCTCGACGGTGAGCTGACCGGGCCTCGGAGTCGTGCCGACCTGCTTGCCAGCCGACCCGTGACTCAGCTCGGTGAGCTTCGCCTGGCCAGAGCCCACGCCTCCGGGCACGTTCGCGACCGCGATACCGCCGCCTGTAGTGCCCGCCGAGCCAGGCGCCGGGCAGCCGATAGCCGCGCTGGTAACTTCGAGCTTGCCAAGTTGCGGCGTTGGCGTCGCGGCGCTGAACGCCATCGGCTTGGCGACGCCGACCAGCCCGTAGAGCGCGGCTAGCACGACGACGACCAAGACGGCCAGGATGACCCGGTTAGCCAGCAGCTTGTTCTTCGGCTGCTGCCGCGACTTGCCCGGCTTACCTGATCGGGGCCGTCCCTGCGGCGCCTGCCGATCCGGCCCGGACTGCGATGCCGACCTGGACGACTGAGCCTGCCTGGGCTGCTGGGCCGACCTCGACTGCTGGCCCTGCCTGGACTGACGCGATTGCCGACCCGTCACCGGGTGTCTCCTTCATATCCCGTCTGGTGTTCCGGCCACCGCTCGCGACCGTCGCGGTCCTCGTCGGCCCAGTCAGCCGAGCCATAGGGATGGCTGCCGTCAGACTGGTCGTCGCCGGGTGGCAGTGCCCGGTGCGAGCCGCTGCTGCCGTCCGGGTAGGACCAGCCCCGGTCGGCCGAGGACTGCTCGTTCCAGCCGTCGCCAGAGTCGCGGTAGTCAGGGCGCCAGGCTCCGGTCCGGCCGCCCCCGCCGTCGGCCGAGCCAGACGCCGGAGGCAATGGTTCGAGCGCGTCGCCGCCACCGCCCGGCCAACCCGGCAGCGGCTCAAGCTGGCTGCTCCGGTCCGTGCTGCTCCGGTCAAGGCTGCTCCGGTCAAGGCTGGTCCGGTCGTACTGGCTACCACGGTCAGGCTGACCTGACGGCGACCTCATCGGCCGCGACGAGGTCGTCGACTGATCGGAGGTACCTGGCCTGCCCCACCGGCTCGGCGGCGGATCAGCGGGTCGCTGACCTGGCCGCGAGTCGGCCGACTGGCCGGAGTAGGCGTCGTCACCGCGACGGTGATCTGGCCGGTCGCGGTACGAGTCGCCGGGGTAGGAGCGTTCGTCGCGATACGACGGCTCGTCGCGGTAGGAGCGCTCGCTGCTGTAGCTGCGCTCCGGCGCGGGCGGCTCGTAGGACCGGTCGCGCTGATACCGGTCAGGGTCGCCAGCGTCCTGCTCATACCGGCCACGCTGGTAGGGCTCGAGCGCGTGCTCGCCGGACTCCCTCGCCGACCACTGCACGGGCGGCAGCGCGCCAGATGGCGACCGGCTCGGCGGACGGCCAGACGGCACCGGGAGATCAGGCAGATCCCTGCCTCGGTCGTCGCGGCGGTCGGTGGAGGGCGGCGGATCGGCGTCGTCCTGGTAGGGCCAGGCCCGCGCGCCCGGCCCGGCCGCGCGGGCCGCCCGGCGTTCCTCTCGATCACTCGTCTGCGGCCAGGCCTCGGCCAGCCTGCCCTGGTCAGCGGAGCCGGCTCGGTCCAGCTCCGCCCGGCCTACGTCGGCCCTGCTCAAGCCAGCCCGACCCGAATCAGCCCGACCCAGATCAGTCCGGCTCAGATCACCGCGGCCCTGGTCAGTCCGGCCCTGGTCAGTCCGGCTCAGATCACCGCGGCCCAGACCAGCCCGGCGCTGCTCGGCGCGACCCGGACCAGCCCGACCCGGACCAGCCCGATCCAGACCAGCCCGACCCGGACCAGCCCGATCCAGACCAGCACCGTCGTCGTCGTACCGATTTCGGGTCCGGTCCGGATCGTCGTCGCGCCCGAACCGCGCGGTCGCGGACCGCTCCGCGTACCCAGCGCGCTCGACCTGGTCCTGATCGACCGACGTCCGGTCGCTCCGGTCGCCCCATCCGGACCGCTCAGACCGGTCCTGGAATGTGTCGGGCTCGTCGTCCGCAGGGCGACCGCGACCCAGCTTGCCGCGACCTCGCACCGGTCCGCCCTTACCCAGTCCGCCTCTACCCGCGCTGTCCTTGCCCGCGCTGTCCTTGCCCGCGCTGTCCTTGCCCGCGCTGTCCTTGCCCGCGCTGTCCTTGCCCGCGCTGTCCTTGCCCGCGCCACGACCGGCTCCCCGGCCGACGCTGCGCGCGACCCGAGCAGCCGCGACGCCAGCGGCGCCGGCCGCCGCGACCCTCCGGCCCGGAGGCGGGGCCGCCGCCTCACGCTCGGCCGGCGCCGCGCCGCCGATACCAGCGCGGCCGGAGCCAGCACCCCCGATCCCAGTGCCGCCGACCCCACTGCCGCCGAAGCCGGCGTCGTCAGGTTCAGGTTCGACGGCGGCGGCCCACGGTGCACTGGAGCGCGCCGTGGCGCCCACGGTCGCCGTCGCCGTCGCGGTCGCCGTCGCCGGGCGCTGCTGTGGCACTCGTGGCTCGGGCACCGGCACTTCACGGGACCTGGCCGTCGCAGCGACGTCAGCCCGCTCGGCGTCCTCAGCCACGCCGATGCCCGGCAGCGCCAGTCCGATCGCGGCGATGAACAGCAAGCCCTCGATGATCAGCCAGAGATCGTGGACCAGTCCGGTATGCCCGAGGTCCAGTTTCCCGCCGCCAGGCGGCAGCTTGAACGCCTGAGCCCACGTTCCAGCCGGGGACGGCACCGGGGTCAGGGCATGTCCGCCGACCGAGGCCTGCCAGCCGCCAGCCGGCTCGGCGAGCATCAGCGTGCCGCCGGCTACCGGCACGGATGCCCCCGACACGCCGGTCGAACCTGAGCCGACCGGCACGACGGTGCCGTTCGGCTCCAGCACCGTGACCCTGGCCGGCGGCCTGACCAGCTGCCAGATCGAGTACGAGGAGGTCGTGCTGTAGGGGCGCAGGCCGCCGACGTCGTCGAGCAGGCTGCCCAGCTGCTGCGTCACCGGAGGCTGAACCAGCACGTAGCCGATGTCGAAGTCGGCGAGCAACTGGCTCTGGTCAGCGGCCAGGCCGCCGTCAGGCGAGATGAGCGTCGCGACTGCCTTGGCCAGCGCCAGTTGCGCGGCAGGCGGTGAGGACAGCTCTGGGTCGCCGAGCGACGGGCTCGGCCCGCGCAGCAGCAGGTACGAGATATGCCCGTCGACCTCGCGGAGCACCAGGGTGCGAACCTGACGACTCTGGCCGTCGGACACCGCGACGAGCTCGGGCACAACCTGGCTGGTAACGGGGTGCACCGGACCATCCACGCCCGTGCTGATCCAGGTCACCGCTGCCAGCAAGGGGGCCGAGCACGCTATCAGCGAGATCAGCCCGACCCAGGCTCCGCGCCCTGAGGTGAAGGCGGCCCGGCCCTTGCCGCCGTCCCTCACCCGCCCGAGGGCGTCGCCGCCGATGCACGCAGCGAGCAGCAGTCCTAGCGCGGCGATGCCCAGCGGGAGACCGGCCCAGACCGTCACCGGTGCGCCGTCTTGCGGGCTGACCACGAGGTGGCTGACGAGGATCGCCAGCAGCAAGCCTGCTAGCGCGACCCCCCAGCCAGCGGTGATCAGCTTGCGACGGCGGCCGGCGAACAGCGCGGCCAGGGCAGCGACCAGCAGGCCAGCCGTGATCCAGTACGGCGGCAGCCCTGGTCCGCCCGGGTCGAGCAGCAGGAGCATCTTCCCCGAGAGCCCGGCCGGCCCCGACTGCGGCAGCCCGGCTTCGAGCAGCAGCCCGGCGGGCTGCGACGCGACGGCAAGCGTCCACGGAAGCAGCAGGATCGGGGCCGCCAGCGCCACGATGGCCAGATTCCGCAGCAAGCCGGGGATGGTGGTGCGAACCACCACCGCAGCGACGACGCAACCGACGAGCGCGATCAGCCACAGCATGGGCACGAACGCCGCGCCGATAGCCACCAGCAATCCGGCCGCCCACGCGGCGCGGTTGGCCCGTTGCCCAGGCTGCAGGAGGATCCGGCCCGCATGCAGGGCGATCAGCGGCAGCAGCACGAACACCAGCGCCGACCCGAAGCGGCCGGCGGCCACGATTCCGGTCGCGATGGGCAGCAGTGCGTACGTCACCGACGCCCAGACGCGTACCGCCGGGTTGGCGGTGACCCGTCTCGCGGCCAGCATCGCCGACATGCCAGCCAGCGGCACGCAGCCGATCAGCAGGACATCGACGGCCAGCCAGGACTTGCCGGCGAGCACCGTAGCCAAGATGGCGAGCACGGCGAGGTACGGGGGGGCCGACGTGGACGAGCCGACCCCGGTCGGGTGGAACGCCTGCAGGTAGGTGTGCCACAGGTCCGACGCGCCGCCCCAGGCCGGGACGAGCGAGCCGCCGCCGAGCGGACCGGAGCCGATCAGCGAACGGCCGGCGAAGATCGCGACGACGGTCAGGGCGATGAAGGTCATCAGGGACGGGCTGGTGAGCAGTCGCCGGCCCAGGCCGTTGTCGACGAGCATCGAGTCGTCTTCGGTCGGATCGGCGGACGCGTGGTGGCTGCCCGCTGTGTCCAGCCCGGACTTGGCCATCGTCGAGGCGGCGAACTCGACGAGCCGTCTGACCGAGCGGCCAGGGGGCAGGTCGGCCTTGACCCGGTTGTAAGCGGCCCGGCGACCGCGCGACCTCCGGCGCCGCATCGTGATCAGCCGGAGCGGGTGGCACAGCACCGAGCTCACCGCAGCCGCCTCGTCCAGCGCTGCGGTGAGCCGCTTGGCCAGCATGAAGAAGGCGATGCGCAGCAGCGAGACCACGACGTTGCCGACCGCTGCGGTAGTCATCTGGCGCAGCGGCAGGTTGCTGAGCAGCGTCAGCAGCCCGTTGCGCCGGTCCAGCATCCGGGCCCGGCGGCCGACCGAGACCGGCAGGCGATGCTTGGTGGCGGCCTGGGCGTGGAAGCAGACCGCGTCGGTGATGACCCTGACCCGGTACCCGGCGGCGTGCACCCGCCAGCAGAAGTCGACGTCCTCCATGAACAGGCTCATCGCCGCGTCGAAGCCGCCGACCTGCTCCCACACGTCCCGCCGCACCAGCATCCCGGCACTGCTGACCGCGAGGGTGTCGCGGTCGCCGTCGTGCTGACCCTGGTCGACCTCGCGCGGCTCGACGCCCGTCAGGCGGCGAGCGGCGGTATCGAGGCTCACGCCGGCCTCGATGATCACCTCGCGGTTGGACCAGTCCCTGAGCTTGGGTCCGAGCACCGCCGCCGCGTTGGTCTCGGCCGCGCCGCGCAGCAACTGCTCCAGGGCGTCGGGCGCTGGCTCGCAGTCGTCGTGCAGCAGCCAGAGCCACTCGACCCGGTCCGCTGCCGACACCCCTGGCCCGCCCGGCACTGGCACGTTGGCGGCGCGATGGTGCAGCGCCCTGGCCACGGCCGCGCCGTAGCCGGTCGCGCGGTCCATGCCGAACACGGTGGTCTGCCCGAACTTCGAGGCGAGCACCGCGCCGCTGCGGTCCCTGCTGCCGGTGTCCACGGCAACCACGCGCTGAACGGCGCGGGTCTGGTCGAGCAATGCGTCAGCGACGCTCGGCAGCCAGGTCACGCCGTCATGGGCGACGATGACCGCAGTCACGACGTATTGCGGATAAGACTCGTTCGAAGACAAGGCGATCCGGTTGCTGCTCAGGGGGGCTTCTGCGTGCGGCCGGCCGCTTGCCGAAAGGCTCATGCGGGCCGGGTTACCTGTGAACGATACGCGAATCTTGGGCAGCGCCACGGGCAGACCGCTGAGCTTCCCCTGACTTACCTCGCGCGGTACTCAAGCCCCAGTCCCCCAAAAACTGGGGCAAATCACACAGCCTGAACAGCGTCCGGCCGTCAGCCAGCCTGGCGCTTGAGCCGCCGCCGCTCGCGCTCGGACAGACCTCCCCAGATCCCGAATCGCTCGTCGTGTGCCAGCGCGTACTCAAGACACTCGGCCCGGACTTCGCAGCTCCGGCAGACGCGCTTAGCTTCCCTGGTAGAGCCCCCCTTTTCTGGAAAGAAAGCCTCCGGATCGGTCTGGGCGCACAGCGCCCGATCCTGCCACGCCGGCTCTGCGGTCTCGTCCGCGCCGATGCCAAACGCGTCGTGCACAATCGTGACGATTGCGTCAGTCACAGCGCACCTCCGCCCCTCGCTAACCCCGTCGGCTCTCCGGCTCCACCGCCTAGCGCGGCAGCCTGCTTCGGCAGCCTGCTCGACACCCGCTTCGGGCGCGCTCACGCCAGGCAGCCGGAGAATTACATTGATGAAATTACACCCGCGTGTCTTGCCAGCCGTCAAGGCAGATACGTGATAAAGCCCGCCTCCTTGCCCGTGATGACGGGAAAGTCTGCCAGGAATCCTGGGGTCCCAGCCTGATCCCCGGCCGCCAGCGTCCGGATTTCGCCTGGCAGACTCGGCGCATGCGAATCACGTTGCTCGCCGGCGGTGTCGGCGGTGCCAGGTTCCTGCGCGGCCTTCGGGCAGCGGCACCGGACGCCCAGCTGACGGTGATCGGCAACACCGGCGACGACATCACCTTGTTCGGCCTGCATGTCAGTCCGGACCTGGACACCGTCATGTACACCCTGGGCGGCGGGATCAGCGAGGAGCAGGGCTGGGGACGCGCCGACGAGAGCTTCGCGGTCCAGTCCGAGCTGACCGCGTACGGGGCGGGACCGCAGTGGTTCTCCCTCGGCGACAGGGACTTCGCCACCCACATTGCCAGAACGGCCATGCTGCGAGCTGGCCTGCCGCTGTCGGCCGCGACGAGACAGCTGTGCGAGCGCTGGCAGCCCGGGGTCCGGTTGCTGCCGATGACCGACGACGACGTGCAGACCCAGGTGCTGATCAGCGACGAGGCCGGGACCCGATCGGTGCACTTCCAGGAGTGGTGGGTACGCCTGCACGCCAAGGCACCGGCGCAGAAGTTCACCGCGACGGGAATCGAGACCGCGTCGCCAGCCCCCGGGGTGCTCACCGCCATCCGCGATGCCGACTTCGTCCTGCTGCCCCCGTCCAACCCGGTGGTCAGCATCGGGATCATCCTCGGTGTCCCTGGCATCGCCGAGGCGGTCGCGGCCAAGACGGTCGTCGGCGTCTCGCCGATTATCGGCGGAGCGCCGGTTCGCGGCATGGCCGACGCCTGCCTCAGCGCCATCGGGGTGCCGACCACAGCGGCGGCCGTCGCCGCGCACTACGGCCCTGACCTGCTCGACGGCTGGCTGGTCGATTCCGCCGACGCGGCAGCAGCGAAGGCGCCCGACGTCGCCGGCATCGCGGTCCGCGCGGTCCCCCTGTACATGACCGACGTCGCCGCCACCGCCGCGATGGCGACCGCCGCCATCGAACTCGCGACGGAGCTGACCCGATGAGCCCGCACGACCCGCACGACCAGCACGACGGCCCGCACGGGTCGATCACGGTCCTCGCCGTACCCGGGCTGCCGGAGATCGCCGAAGGCGCCGACCTCGCCAAGCTGATCGCGGACTGCGCGCCGCCGCTGCTGGACGGCGACATCCTGGTCGTCACTTCCAAGATCATCAGCAAGAGCGAGGGCCAGGTCGTGGCCGCCGACCGGGAGGACGCGATCGCCGCCGAGACGGTCAGGGTCGTTGCCCGGCGCGGACCGACCACGATCGCCCAGACCAGGCACGGACTGGTCATGGCCGCAGCTGGGGTCGACCGCTCCAATACCGCGCCCGGCACCGTCGTGCTGCTGCCGCAGGACCCCGACGGCTCGGCCCGGCAACTGCGCGCCGGGATCGCAGAGATCACCGGAATCCGGCTCGGCGTGCTGGTCACCGACACCATGGGCCGGCCCTGGCGCAACGGCCAGACCGATACCGCGATCGGGGCCGCCGGCGTCCAGCCGCTTCGCGACCACCGGGGCCAGACCGACACCTTCGGCAACCTGCTGGAGGTGACGGTCGCCGCCGTCGCCGACGAGGTCGCCGCTGCGGCGGAACTGGTCAAGGGCAAGACCGACCAGGTGCCGGTCGCGATCGTGCGCGGACTGCCCGAGCTGGTGACCGCCGACGACGGCCCGGGGGCCGCTGCCCTCGTCCGGCCCGCCACCGAGGACATGTTCCGGCTCGGCGCCGCCGACGTCCTGGCCGAGCGCCGCACGGTCAGGGACTTCACCGGCGAGCCCGTCGACCTCGCCGCCGTGCGCCGGTCCGTCGAGGCGGCGCTGACCGCCCCCGCTCCGCATCACAGCCAGCCGTGGCGATTCGCGATCGTCGAGTCGGCGCAGGCCAGGCAGCGGCTGCTGGACGACATGCTCGCCGCGTGGGTCAGCGACCTCGAAGCCGACGGCTTCACGCCCGAGCAGATCGAGCGCCGGACGCGCCGGGGCGAGCCGCTGCGGCGAGCGCCGGTGCTGATCGTCCCCTGCCTGGTCAGCGATGCCGCGCACGAGTACCCTGACGAGCGCCGGGCCGCGTCCGAGCGGGCGATGTTCCTGGTGTCGATGGGCGCGGGCGTGCAGAATCTGCTGGTCGCGCTCGCCGTCGAGGGACTCGGCTCCTGCTGGGTGTCGAGCGCGCTGTTCTGCGGCCCGGTAGCCGCCGCCGCCCTCGAGCTCCCTGACGGCTGGGAGCCGATGGGGACGATCGGAGTCGGCCACGCCGCGACCCCGCCAGCCCCGCGCCCGGACCGCTCAGCCGACCACGTCACGGTGGTCAGGTAGTCAGGAAACCAGGCTCACCCGACCACCAGGCTCACCCGACCACCAGCTCAGCCGGGGCCTGGTCCCGCCTGAGGCTCACCAGCCCGAGCGTCGCCTTGTCCAGGTTCCAGTACGCGAGCTGGATCCTGCTGCTCACGTCGAACCGGGCGACCAGGTCGTCCGCGTTGTCCGGCCAGCCGAATCCCAGCAGCGCGTCACCGCCAGCGAACGTGCGAGGGATCGCGCTCAGGAAGCCGGTGGCCACCTGGGCGACCTCGAGCCGCGTCGCAAGATCACCGCCATCGCCCCCATCGGCGAAGTTCACCCGCAAGGCCAGGTAGCGGCCATCAGGACTGAACTCGGCGCCGGTCACCTCGCTGCCGCTGGCCACGTCGACCACCTGGGTACGGCGAGCCGCCAGCTCGCGCACATAGACCGCGCAGGTCACGACGCAGTCCGGCGCGTAGGCGATCGAGTTCGCGCTGGCGGCCACGATGCCGTCGAAGCTGCTCAGGACCTGGCGGGTCGCCGGATTCCACAGCTCGGCCCGCGCCCCGGTCCCCCCTGATCCAGCCGGCGCGAGCAGCATGCCGTACCGGGTGACCTGGGTAATCTCGAACCCGGTCGGCAGCGTCACCGCCGACCCGACCGCAGCGCCCGTCGTGGTGTACTCACGCGCGATCCCGGTGGCGCTGGCGAGGTCGGTCCGCGGCGGGTAGCTGACCAGCCAGAGCCGGTCGCTGGTCGCCGCCGGAGCGAGGTCGTTGGCGCTGCCCACCAGGACGGCCCTGGCCGCCTTGACCGGCAGGTAGTAGACCGGCTCGACCGGTCCCGCGCACCCCGGGCAGCTGACCCGGCCCACGGGCTGGATGGCCCAGCCTCCGCCGACCCGGGTGAATTCATATCCGGCCCGATCCGAGGGCAGCCCGAGGATCGGCGCGATCCGCCCCTTGGACGGCCAGAACCAGACTGGCCGCGAGCCCGTCCTCGGCACCCTCGCGGTGCGCGCCCAGGGCACCGTACCGCCGAGAATTCCCGGCGGCAGGCTCCCTGGCCCGGTCACGTGCACGCGGATCGTCAGCGGCGGTTCTGCGCGCCGCGCGTGGTGCCTGACGGGCACCTGGGCGGCGACCGGAGCGCGGTGACTGCCCTTGGGCAGGTGCTCGACGACTAAGAGCGCGCCCACCACTACCAGGACACCGCCGACGAGCAGCCGACGGCGCCAGCTTGGCGGCGGCCGGTCCTCGCCCTGGCCGATGATGTCATCCATGTCAGCCCACCACTAGCTCGGTCGGTCTCTGGTCGTGCCTGACGCTGGCCACGGCGAGCGCGGCCGTCCCCGGCGTCCACAGCGCCATCTGGCTCCTGGTACTGAAACTGAACTCAGCCACCAGGCCGTCGCCGTGCACGGCCCAGCCGAACCCGGTCAGGGCGTCGCCGCTGACTGCGGTGTTCGGCACGACCCGCAACCGGTCCGTGGGCATCGAGGCGACCTCAAGCTGGTCTCCCAGTGTCCCTCCGGCGCCATCGTCGCCGAAGCTGACCGCCAGCGCGAGGTACCGCCCATCGGGACTGAACACCCCGCCGGTGACCGCGCTGCCCCCACCCACCTCGATCGACGTCTGCCTTCCGGTCGTCAGATTCAGCACGTGCACCGGGCAGCTGAACCCGCAGCCAGCCAGGAACGCGACCTGATCCGCGCTCGCGGCGAGCACGCCGCTGATCGTCCTGAGCAGCTTGCCGCCCGCCGGATTCCACAGCTGGTAGGTATTCCCAGCGCTGATCTGCGTGATCGACACCAGCAGCAGGCCGCGCGGCGTGCCCTGGGCGACGGTATAGCCGACCGGCAGCACGACCGGCCCGCCAAGCTCGTGACCGGACCCGGTGTAGTCGCGTGTCGTGCCTGCCACGGTCCCGGTGGCCGCGCGGGGCGGGAAGCTGGTCAGCCACATCGTCGGCCGGCCCGCGACCGCGACGCCCGGTGCGACCATCGTCGCCTCGCCCACCCTGGTCGCCGAGCGACCGTCATCGGCGAGGTAGTACACCGGCGGCGGCGGGAAGGCGGGACAGTTGCCGCAGGCAGGCGCCCCGCCAGATTCCGCCGTGACAGCCCAGCCGCCGCCCAGCCTGGTGAAGATGTAGCCGCCCCGGTCGTAGGGCAGCCCTCGGATGGGCTCGGCCGTGCTACGGCCCGGCCAGTACCAGGCCGGGTGATGGCCGGTTCGAGGCACTCGCGCGGTCGGAGACCACCTGGCCGTCAGCCCCAGGATCCCGGTCGACCGCCTGCTGCCGGGGACGCCGTAATGCCCATTGACCGGGCCGGCCCGGGAAACGGCTGGGCGGGCGGGGGCTGCTGCGGTTTCGGCGCAGCGGCGGGGTGTCCGTGCGGGAGATGATTGACCACCACGAGAATGACAGCAAGCACCGCCACCAGGGCGATCACGGCCCGTCGCCGCCAGTGCGCAGCGGGCTCGTCCTCGCCCTGGCTGATGAGGTCTTCCACAACGGCACCCGCCCAGAACGCAGCCATTCTCGATTACGACAATAGCTAGAGCCCCAGTCTCCTGGACAGGTCAGAGGCGAATACTCCATCGGGGTCGAGCTCACCACGGATCCGCCGGAACTCATCCAGCCTCGGATACATGGCCGCCATCAGCTCGGCCGGGATCCGGGAGTCCTTGGCCAGGTACAGCCGCCCGCCCGCGCCGACCACGAGCTCGTCCAGCTCGGTCATCAGCTGACTCAGCCACGGCGTCCGCGCCGGGAAGTCCAGCGCCAGCGTCCACCCCGGCATCGGAAAAGACAGCGGCCCGGGATCGCCGGCGCCGAACCGCTTGAGCACGGTGACGAACGACGGCGCCCGCAGCGCGCTGATCCGCTCCAGCGACCGCCGCACGACGTCGGCGGCCTCGACCGGCACCACGTACTGGTACTGCCGGAACCCGGCGGGCCCGTAGGCCCGATTCCAGTCCTTGATCCCGTCCAGCGGATGGAAGAACTGCCCGATACCCTGGATCTCGCCTAGCCGCCGCCTCGGCGCCTTCCGGTACCACGCCTCGTTCGCCAGCGCCACGGTATGCCGGTTGACAAGCCCGCTCGGGACTACCGCCGGTGCCCTGACCAGCGAAGAGGGTTTGAACGCGGCCGCCGACCGACTAGCCCGCTTCCCTAGCTGGCTCAAGGTCGCAAAGGACCCGCTGGTAATCACCGACCGCCCGAGACGCCCCCAGCAGCCAGGCAGTCCGTCCACGCCACCGTGTAGTCGTAGCCGGCGTCAGTGTCAGACAGGTGTGCCATAGTCGAGTCGATGTCAGGGGTCCGGACCGTATCCACGACCAGCCGCGACGTCTCCACCCGCGTCAGCTGAATCGCAAGCCCGCAGCACCACCCCGGTCAGCCCCATCCCCCCAGCCGTAGCCCAGAACAGCTCAGGCCAGCCTGCAGGCGTCACGGTTCGCACGTCACCGGATGCCAGCAGCAGGTCCATCGACCGCACGTGCCGCATGAAGCTGCCAGCCTTGTGATGATTCTTGCCGTGTACATCGGCCGCGATAGCCCCGCCGACCGTCACCTGCCGGGTGCCCGGCGTCACCGGCACAAACCACCCCAGCGGCAAGAACCGCACCATCAGCTGCTCAAGGCGACACGCCTGCCTCGCACAGCACCACGCCTGATTCATCATCAAACGACAGCACCCGATCGAGCCCGGCGGTCGACAGCACCAGTCCGCCGGAATTCTGGGCCGCATTGTTGTAGCTGCGCCCCAGACCCCGCGCGATCACGCCGTGCTCAGAGCCAGCCCCCTTGACGAGCGAAGCGACGTCCTCACCTGAGGAAGGCACGGCCACCGAGGCGAAGGAAGGCTCAGTCCTCCCCCACCCGGTCAGCCTCACCGCACGAGCATCACCTGGCACCTGGCACTCCCTGCTTCGCTGGCAGGCTGGCCCGGAAGCGGAGACCCTGTGCTACGGCGTTCCAGCCCGAGTCGCCCGTTCAAGACCCCGTGCCGCTCGGCAACGAGATCAGCCCACGACCGGGCAGCGACCGACCCCGGACGGACATGCATACGCCGTCCGATAGGCCCGCTGCCGCGACCCGTTCATCCGAAGGTTTTTCGTATTCAGTCGTCCGCTGCGCCATCGACCGGCCAGTCGGCCGCACCATCGCCGCCAACTCGCGAAATCGTCTTGAACGACCCGTTCTCCGACCCCGCCATCCGGCTGATGGTCTCCTCCATCAGCGTCCCGCCGAGATCGTTGACCCCGCCCTGGAGCACCTCACGGCACCCGTCTTCCCCGAGCTTGACCCACGAGCACTGGATCGAGTCGATCGCGCCGTGCAGCATCAGCCTGGACAGCGCGTGCACGGCGCGGTTCTCCCGCCGGGTAGGGCCTGGCCGGGCGAGCCCCGCCAGGTAGATCGGCGAGCTGGCGTGCACGAACGGCAGCAGGACGAACTCGGTGAACCCGCCGGTCTGGTCGGCGATGCCCCTGATCACGCGCAGGTGCCCGACCCAGTGCGCGGGCGTGTCGACGTGCCCGTACATCATCGTCGCCGTGGTCGCTGATGCCCACCTCGTGCGCGGTCGTGATCACGTCGATCCAGGCCGCCGTCGGCAGCTTGCCCTTGGTGAGCACCCAGCGGACGTCGTCGTCCAGGATCTCGGCGGCCGTGCCGGGCAGCGAGTCCACGCCGGCCTCGCGGGCGCGGATCAGCCAGTCCCGGACAGACAGCCCGGTCCGGGCCGTGCCGTTCATGACCTCCATCGGCGAGAACGCGTGCACGTGCATCTCCGGCTGCCGGCGCTTGACCTCGGCGGCGATGTCGAAATACGCCGTGCCGGGCAGGTCAGGGTGGATCCCGCCCTGCATGCACACCTCGGTCGCGCCGGCCGCCCAGGCTTCGTCGGCCCGGTCGCCGATCTGGTCCAGTGACAGCGTGTAGGCGTCGGCGTCGGTGCGGCGCTGGGCGAACGCGCAGAAGCGGCAGCCCGTGTAGCAGACGTTGGTGAAGTTGATGTTGCGGTTCACCACGTAGGTGACCGGGTCGCCGTTGACGTCGCGCCGGATCGAGTCGGCGAGCGCCGCGAGCGCTTCGAGTTCGGGTCCGTCGGCGTCGAGCAGCGCGAGCGCCTCGTCGTCGGTCAGCCCGGCCGGGTCGCTTTTCCGCGCTGCGCAGCGCGGCGCGCGACCTCGGAGCGCAGCCGCGCGGGCGCGCTGCCGACGCTGCGCCGGCCGGGGCTCGATCCGGCCGGCGATCTGCGGCCCAGTCGCCGTAGACCTCGTCGAAGTCGGTGCGGCGGTCGGCGCTGCGGCCTTCGGTGTCGATGCCGACGTGCAGGTCGGTGCGGCCCGAGGACTCGCCCCAGCCGCCGTCGGGTTCCTGCCACGGCCGGCCGGCCGGCATCGCGCCCTCGTTGGCGAGCCCGGTGTCCGGGTCGGCCAGCGCGCTCACGTGCGCCGCTACGCGCGGGTCGAGCCAGGGCTCGCGGAGGTAGCCCGGGTAGATCGTGAGCCGCTCGCGCAGCGTGAAGCCGCCCGCCTTGGTCCGCTCGGCGAGGGCGTCGATCTGCGGCCAGGGTCGTTCCGGGTTGACGTGGTCCGGGGTCAGCGGCGACACCCCGCCCCAGTCGTCGATACCGGCGTCCAGGATGAGCTGGTATTCCTCGCCGATGAGGTTCGGCGGGGCCTGGATCCGCAGCTGCGGACCCAGGACGCAGCCTGGTCACGGCGATAGTGGCGGCCAGGTCGTCGAGTTCGGCGTCGGGCATCCTGGCCATCTTCGTGTCCGGCTTGGCGCGGAAGTTCTGCACGATGACTTCCTGCACGCCGCCGTACTCACGGGCCACGCCGCGAATCGCGAAGATCGAGTCGGCCCGCTCTTCCAGCGTCTCGCCGATGCCGATCAGGATGCCGGTGGTGAAGGGCACCGCGCTGCGGCCGGCGTCTTCGAGCACCCGCAGCCTGACCGCCGGGTCCTTGTCCGGGCTGCCGAAGTGCGGGCCGCCCTTCTCGGTGAAGAGGCGCTGGGAGGTCGTCTCCAGCATCATGCCCATGGACGGTGCGACCGGCTTGAGCCGCTGGAAGTCCTGCCAGGTCAGCACGCCCGGGTTGAGATGCGGCAGCAGTCCGGTCTCTTCGAGCACGCGGATCGCCATTGCCCTGACGTAGGAGAGCGTGTCGTCGTAGCCGTGCGCGTCGAGCCATTCCCTGGCCTGCTTCCAGCGCGCCTCGGGGCGGTCGCCGAGCGTGAACAGGGCTTCCTTGCAGCCGAGCGCCGCGCCCTGCCGCGCGATGTCGAGCACCTCGTCCGGCGACAGGTAGGCGCTCTCCAGGCGGCCAGGGACCGTGACGAACGTGCAGTACCCGCAGCGATCCCGGCACAGCCTGGTCAGCGGGATGAAGACCTTGCGCGAGTAGGTGATGACCCCGGGGCGGCCAGCCCTGACCAGCCCGGCGTCCCTGACCCGGGCGGCGTAGCCGAGCAGTTCGGTGAGCTGCTCGCCTCGCGCCTGAAGCAAGACGACGGCTTCGGCCTGGTCGAGCTGCTTACCGTCACGAGCCCGGGCTAGGGCACGACGGAGTGCGTTGCTCGACGGGGGATTTTCGGACGGCTGCCTGTTTTCGGCGGTTCGCACCATGCCATAACCCTAGGCGGACCAGTTCAGCGGTCCGGCTACGGGAGCCCGCGTTCGCGGACGTGCTCGGCATCGCTACAGCCAGCTCACCCGGGCGCTCTCAGGCTGGCCGCCTTCGGGAGCCAGGCCGAGCTTGCCTGCCTTGACGCCGTCGAGCAGCCCCTGCACGGCGGTCAGGATCTCGGGAACGCGCTCGTGCACCCTCTTCGCGTCGGCCTCGAAAGAGGCGTCGAGCTCGATGCCCGCCCGCTCGAGCACGGCAGTCAGGTCGGAGAGCTGCTTGCCGAGCCAGCTGACCGGATCGGCGGACAGCTCGGGGTCGAAGACCCGGGTGGTCGGGTTCCAGCCGGAGAACTTGGGGTGGTGGTGCGCGCGGTTCAGGGTGCCGGGCGGGCTGCTGACGGTTTCGAGCAGGTCGACGCGCCAGATCGGCTCGTCCACCCGGATGGGCCTGGCCGAGTAGATGGTGCCCCGCAGCTCGTCGTCGTTGAGCATGCGCAGTTCGAGCCGCACGCCGCGCTCGGCGCCCTCCTGACCGGGCTTGGGATTCGGGTCCACGAAGTACAGATCGCTCACGAGCACGCCGACCCGCTCGAATCCGAAGGCGTACAGCACCGCAACCTCCTGCCAATGGCATTATGCGTCATCTGAATTCTCCGCCTGGCCGGGCCGGTATGCTACAGGCCCTGGTCACATAGTCCAGCGGCACCGCCTGCCTGGTGTGCCCGAGGTAGCCGGTCGTCGTGGTGGCGAGGAGGAGCGAGTTGAGAATCGCCTCGTAGGTGGCCTCCGACGTGGCCGAGAAAACCGAGCCGAGCAGCCGTTCGGAGATCTGCTGCGGCGGGCCTGCCGCGAAGGCGATCGCGTAGTCGCCGCTGCCCGGCGCGAAGTCGGAACCAGCCCGGCCCAGCGCGAAGACCGCTCGCTTCGCGATCCTCGTGAGCTGCCGCGCGTCGAAGCCGCGATCGGTCGCGACGACGATCATGCACGAGTTGCCGTCCGGCTCGCCGTGACCCGAGGCCGGCCCGTTCCGAGAGCTCGCGAGGGCTCGATCGGCACCCCGTCCACGAGCAGCGTTCCCGAGAAGTTGGCCTGTACGAGCACCCCGACGGTGCACGCCGAGCCGTCGGCGAGACCGGCCACCCGCGACGCCGTCCCGATCCCGGCCTTGAACCCCAGCGCCGCCGTGCCCGTGCCTGCCCCCACGCAGCCCTGCTCGACCGGTCCGCCCCGCGCTGACGTGAGCGCGTCGAGCACGTGCTGCTCGGTCATGGCCTGGCCCTGATGTCGGACAGATAGCCGTCGTTCGTCTCGCCGACGACCGGGTTGCAGGTGATCAGCTGCTCGTTGCCGGGCAGCGCGAGCAGGTAGCTCAGCAGGGCATCGGCCGCTCTGAAGGCCGACAACGTGCTGGTGAGGATGATCGGGGTCTCGAGTACCCCGAGCTCGACCAGCTGGGTGGCGCCGATGAGCTTGCCGAACCCGTTCCCGACGTAGAGGCCGGCGGCTAGCTCGCCGTCCGCCCGGTCGACGCCGTCCGGGACCACCGCCGTGACTCCCGTGCGGATGCTGGTCCCCTCGATCAGGGTCGTCTGACCGACCCGGACCCCGGGCACGTCGGTGATCGCGTTGACCGGCCCGCGCCGATACACCGCTTTCCCGACCCCGAGTTCCTGAGCAGCCTGCCGCACGGTCCCCATTAGAACAGCAGCATGGTCTCACTTACTGCTGTTGGCCCGGCAATTCGAACAGCACCATGGTCCTACTTACCGTCATCCCGACCGCACTAAGTAGGACCTTGGTGCTGTTGAAATCAAAGCTCGCCGGAGGGGCTCGCCCTCGCAGGGCGCTCGGTTTAGATGGTTCGGTAGTCGCGGACTGAGTTGCGGGGGCCGTGGCGCTGCGGGCCGGCGCCGCTCAGCACGGCGAGCGTGGCGGCGCGGTGCCGGTGACCCGCGTAGGGGGCGAGCAGGGCGAGCATGCCCGCGTCGTCGGTCGGCTCGCCGGCGAGCGCGGCGCCGACGAACTTCGGCAGGTGATAGTCGCCGACCGAGACCGCGTCGGGGTCGCCGCAGGCCCGCTGCCTGATCTCGGCCGACGTCCAGACCCCGATGCCGGGCAGCGACCGCAGCCGGCGGTCCGCCTCGTCGGAAGACAGGCCGAGGATCTCTTCCAGCCTGGGCGCGACCCGAGCGGCCGCGGCGATCGTCCGCGCCCTCACCGCCTCCACACCCGCCTTGTGCCACTCCCAGGACGGAACCGACACCCAGCCAAGCGGCGTCAGCGGTACGCGCATGGCGGCCGGCACCGGCCCTGGCGCCGGCTCACCGAACCGCCGCAGCAGCGTGCGCCAGGCTCGGGTCGCCTCCATCCCGACGACCTTCTGCTCGAGCACGGCCGGGACGAGCGACTCGAGTACCAGGCCCGATCGCCCGATCCGGTGACCGGACCGCCGCCGAATCACGGCCCTGAGCACCGGATGCTCGGTGACGAACTCCTCGGGGTTGTCCGCGGCGCCGAGCATGGCCGGCACCGCGTCGAGCAGCCAGTCAGCACCCGGCCCCCAGGCAGCGGCGTCCGCCACCGTTCCAAGCTGCTGGTCGCTGGCCCAGGCAACCCGAAGCGTGCCAGCCCCTGCCGGAGTCTGGCAGGCCCGCCAGATCGCCCCGGCCTGGTCGATGTAGAACGCCGGGTCGCCGTGACCCCTGCGATGCACCCCGAGCACCGACTTGACGTCGACCGCGAACGGCGCCGTCCACTGCCGGGTCAGTTCGGCCGACGCCATACCCTCCGCTTGCAACGCCCCGGCCCGAGCCGGCTAAGCGTCGGAGGAGAATCGGACCGCCGTGGGGTCGAGCCGCACGCCGGGCCAGACCCGCAGGCCGTGCCTGAGCTCGTTGCCGCTGGCGATCTCGGCCTCCGATCCGATCACGACGCCGTCGAGCACGACGCCGTCGCCGATCCTGGCACCCGCGCCCACCACGCTGGCGGTGACTCTGGCGCCAGCCCCGATCGTCGCTCCGTCGAAGATCACCGAGCTGGCCACGCTGGCCTGCGCCTCGACGACACTCCGCGTCCCCACGACGGTACCGCCGGTCAGGGTCGCCGAGTCGTGGCAGACGGCACCGGCGAGCAGCAGGGATTCGCCGCCTTCAGCTGGCACCGCCGTGGAGGCTAGCTCGCCCAGGACCAGGTCGCACGAGCCGCGCACGTACGCTTCGGGGGTACCGACGTCGAGCCAGTAGGCGGACTCCAGGTAGCCCATGATCGTCTCGCCCGACTCGATCAGCCCGGGGAACGTCTCGCGCTCGACGGACAGCACCTGACCAGCGGGCATGGCGTCGATGAAGCGCCTGGTGAACACGTAACAGCCGGCGTTGATCTGGCTGGTGACCGGGTGCGGCGTCTTCTCCAGGAACGCGGTCACCCGGCCATCGAGGTCGGTTGGCACGCAGCCGAACCTGGCGGGGTCGGGCACCTCGACCAGGTGCAGCGTGACCGCCGCATCGGCCTTGCGGTGCAGGTCGAGCTGCGCTCCGATGTCGTGGCCAGACAAGATGTCGCCGTTCAGCACCACCACGGGGTCGTCAGGGCCGCTGCGCAGGCTGGCCGCCGCGTTCCTGATCCCGCCGCCGGTGCCTAGCGGCTCGGCCTCGTGCACGTACTCGATTTCCAGGCCGAAGCTCGCGCCGTCGCCGAAGACCTCGGCGAACATCTCGGCCCGGTAGGCGGTCGCCATGACGATCCGGGTAATGCCCGACTGCGCGGCCTTCGCGAGCTGATGCGCGAGGAAGGGCACCCCGGCCGTCGGCAGCAGCGGCTTCGGCACGCCGATAGTCAGCGGACGAAGCCTGGTCCCCTGCCCGCCCACGAGCAAGATCGCCTCGAGCCTTCCGGCCTCGCCGAAGTGCGACCTGCCCGGGTGCGACCCGTTTTGCCCTGCGTCGTAGTTCTGATCGGTTGGCATGGTCAGGCAGACTACGCCTGCCCGGCCGCAGCCGCGCGCTCATAGCACGCTAGATGCGCTTGCGCCGACGCCGCCCAGGTGAACTCCAGCGACCTGGCGTGGCCCGCGTGCCCGAGCGCCTTCCGCTGCGCCTGGTCGTCGATCAGGCTGCGCAGGGCGGTCTTGATACTGCCGGCGTCGGGCTCGGTGTAAGCGACGGCGTCGCCGCCCACCTCGGGCAGCGAGGTCCGGTGCGTGGTCAGCACCGGCGCGCCGCAGGCCATCGCCTCGAGCACCGGCAGGCCGAAACCCTCGCCGGTGCTGGGGAAGGCCACGACGAGCGCGCCGCCGAAGAACCCAGGCAGGTCGGTGAAGTGCAGATACCCGGGCCGGACGAGGCGCAGGTGGGCAGGCACCGCCGCGACGGCCGCGTCGACCTCATCGCTCCACCCGGTGCCGCCAGCGAGGACCAGCGCGGGCGGGTCCGCCAGATCGGCCACCGCGTCCACCCAGCCGGCGATCAGCGCGGGAACGTTCTTGCGCGGCTCCAGCGTGCCGAGATAGGCGATGTACTGCTGGCCGTGCAGGCCAAGCCGGGCCGCGACCCGGTCGAGCTGGACGGGACTCGGCTCGCAGAACAGCGAGTGGTCCACGCCGTGATAGGCCACGTCGATCTTGGTCGAGTCGGCTTCGAGCACCCGGACCAGTTCGTCCCTGGTCGCCTTGGACGGCACGATCAGCCGGGTCGCCCGCCACGCCGAGGTGCGGATCGCGGCCTTGTAAAAGGTCGCCGTCACCGGGCTGTGCGAATCGGGAGCGGTAAAGAAGGCGAGGTCGTGAATGGTGACCACGGTCGGCACACCAGGGCGCAGCGGCATCGAGTAATGCGGAGAATGGATGACGTCAGCGCCCACCTGCGTCGCCGCGAGCGGAAGACCGCTCTGCTCCCAGGCCAGCCGGGCCGGCCGGTGCGCGATGGCCGGAGGACCCGGCACGATCCGGGCTCCGGGGAGCAGCCGCGAGTACCGCTCCTCGTCCGCTCGCTGGCAGGCCAGTGCAAGATCAGCCCCGGCTGCGGACAGCGCGCTGACCAGACCGTCTACATAACGGCCGAGCGCGCCACGGTCAGCGGGCACGCCGGTCGCATCTAGGAGCACTCGGGGGCCCACTGCGCGTCAGGCTCCTTTCCGATGGCCCTGCAGTACCTCGGGTATCAGTCCCTCGGGGACCGCCATGGTGAAGTCAACATCCCGGATGTCCCCGCTGCTTGAGAGCCTACGCCCTCAGCGGACGCAACGTGGCACGGCAGACGTGACGTTTGCCTACTTCCGCGCCAACTTCCGACACCGGGCCACCCGATTGCCGCCCACTCGATGCCAGACCGACATCGACGCGACACCACCGGGACACCGCACGCGATCACCCAGTCACGCCTGGCAGCAGCCAGCTACGACGCCGGCCCCTACGGCGATGCCGAAGGCGACGGCGACGGGCTCGGCGACGGACTTGGCGGCGGAGCGGATCCCGACGGTGACGGTGACGGTGGCGGCGACGCAGGCGGTTGCGCCGCCTGCCTGGCCTGGTCGAGCGCCGCCTTCATCTTGGCAATGTCCTGCCCGTACAGCGTGAAGTTGGGCGGGTTCGAGTGCAGGGCCTGCTGTGCCTGCACGTAGAACCGCTCCGCCTGGGCGAGGAATCCGAGCACGGCCGCGTTCACCTTCCCGCCCGGCGCCGTCGGCGGCGCTCCTGGCGCTCCCGGCGTGGCCTGACCCACGGTGTGGAACGCCTGAGCAAGCGAGTCGTCGAGGGTGTTAGCGAAGCCGACGGTGCCGTTCCAGTAGGTCAGAACCCGCTGGATCTGCGGGTAGGCGCCGCTGTTGAGCTTGGACGAGGCCACCACGTAGATCGGCTCCACCGACAGCAGCCCGCCCTGCAGCGGCAGGGTGATCAGGCCGCCCTTGACGACCCTGGACCCGCCCTTGCGCAGCAGGCTGAGCTGCTCGGACGCATCCGCGTTCTGCTCGAAGGCACCCTGGACCTGCTGCGGCCCGGCGATCGCGGTGTCCTGCGGCAGCTGCAGGATCCGGATCTGGCCGTAATCAGGACTGTCCGGATTGCTGTTCACCGCCACGAACGCCGCCAGATTGGGTCGGTTGCGCGGTGTCAGGAGCGTGACCAGCGAGAATTCGGGCGTCGTCGTCCCGGGCAGATTCAGCGTGTAGTAGTAGGGCGGCTGCGCGATCTGGAAATTCTGCGGCGCGACCGGGTCGGCAGGCACCTGCCAGAAGTTCTGGCCGCCGTAGAACGACGACGGCTGCTGGACGTGGAACTGAGTCAGGATCTCCCGCTGGGCGTCGAACATCATCTGCGGGTACCGCAGGTGCGCCATCAGCAGGCTCGGGATGTCCTTCCGGGGCTTGATCAGCCCGGGGAATGCCTTCATCCAGGTCCGCAGGATCGGGCTGGCCTTCTTGTCCCACTGGTAGAGGGTGACGGCACCGGTGTAGGCGTTGACGGTCGCCTTCACCGAGTTGCGCAGGTAGTTGATGTCGCCGCTGTCCGGCCCGACGGCCAGGCCGCCAGGGCTGTAGGTGTTCGACGTCGCCTGCTCGAGGTTGAGCCGCTTGGAGTACGGATAGTTGTCGGTCGCCGTATAGCCGTCGACGACCCACAGGAGCTGGCCGTCCTCGACGACCGGGTAGCTGGCCGAGTCCAGCGTGAGGAAGGGCGCCACCTTCGCGACCCGCTCTTCTGGATTCCGCACGTACAAGATCCGCGACTTACTGTCGAGAGAGCCGGAGAGCAATATGTTCAGCTCTCTGAATTTGATCGCGTAGAGCAGCTTCGCGCCGAACGAGCCGATCCCGACCCCGCCGCCCCCGGTGTAGTGGTTGTTGTGCTGGCCGCCCGAGCTCTCGTTCGGGTAGTCGAGCTCGGCCTGCTTAGTACCGGCGATGACGTAGTCGGTGCCGGCCGGACCGAAGTACACCCGGGGCTGGAAGTTTCCGAACTGCCCGGTTGGCGGCACGTCGCTCTCGGTGAACTGAGGGTTCCCGTTGGACTGGAAGGCCCCGGCCGCCGCCGAGACGAAGCCGTAGCCGTGGGTGTAGATCAGGTGGGTGTTGATCCAGTTGCTCTGGCCGGCCGGTGGTCCCGACATGTCACGGACCCCCACTACCTGGTCCTGCGGCACCGGGTTGCTGCCGAGCACGTACCTGTCCATCGCCAGGACGTCCTCGAACTGGTAGTAGCTCTTGATCTGCTGCAGCTGCTGGAATGTGCCCGAGACCACGCCAGGATCGATGAGCCGCACGTCGGGCAGCCCGGCCGCGCTCGTGGCGAGCGTGCCAGGCTTGGCCGCCGAGATCGCCGAGTAGTTCGTCACCTTGACGCCGGTGACGCCGTAGGCCTTCCTGGTGTTGGAGATCTCCCGCGCGATGTACGGCCGCTCCTTGACCGCCTGGTTCGGCTTGACCACGAACTGCTGGATGATCAGCGGGTACACCCCGCCGATGACCACAGCGGACAGCACGAGCAGCCCGAAGCCGATCGCCGGCAGCAGCGACCCGCGCCGCAGCGCCCCGGCGAGGAACAGCACCGCGCAGATCACGGCGATCGCCGCGAGCACGGTCTTGGCCGGCAGCACGGCGTGCACGTCGGTATAGGACGCGCCGGTCTGCACCACGCCCCGCTGGGAAAAGTCGATTCCGTACCGGTCGAGCCAGTAAGCAATCGCCTTCAGCGCGACGAAGACACCCACCAGTATGAACAAATGTGCCCGAGCCGCCCTGGTCGGCTGGGCGTGCCGGGCGAGCCGGAATCCCCCGTAGAGCACGTGCACGGCGGTCGCCAGAACGAGTGACAGCAGCACGGCGGCGAAGAGGAACGACAGCAAGAGCCGCAGGAACGGGTAGACGTTGACGAAGAACGAAAGGTCAAGGTGGAACTGCGGGTCCCTGACCCCGAACGGCACCCGGTTGACGAAGAGCAGCCAGGTCTGCCAGTTGCTCGCCGCCGTCAGCCCCGCGATCAGCCCGATCAGGCCGAGCAGCACCAGGCTCACGCCCTTGCGGTGCGGGTCGATGGCCTGCCGGTAAGCCTCGACGCCCTGGTTATCGGGCCCACTCGGCGGCTCGGCCGGGCGGTTACGGTACGCGGCGACGAGGTTGGCGCCGATCACCACGATCATGAACACGGCGGTGACCAGGAACAGCAGCCACTTGGTGCCGTAAGTGGTCGCGAACACCCGCGTCTCGTGGACGGAGCTGAACCAGAGGAAGTCGGTCCAGATCCCGGCCGTGACGGAGATCAGGATGGCGGCCGCGACAATGACGACGATCGTCGGCAGCACGTATCTCGGCCAGCGCGGCATGGTCACTTGGCGGCCGCCGCCTGAATGCTGCGGACCAGGTACTCGGAAAGCCACCGGATTGTCCCTCTCTAAGCCAGACCTACTCCGCGCGAGCCGCGAAAGCCGCGGGCCCGCAAGCACGCGGGCAGGCAGGTTCTTGACGGCAACTTACCGGCAAGCCGGAGAGTTCCATCGGCTATCCCCCACTGAACACCTCGCGGCGTTGTGCGGCATAGCTCTCAGCAGCCAGGAACCGGCTTGCCCTGCTTCAGCGCCTGGAGCGCGGAAATCGCCCCGCCCAGCGTGCTGACCTTCACCAGGCGCAGCCCCGCCGGCACCGCGCCCGAGGTATCTGCGCAGTTCGAGGCCGGTGTGAGGAAGACCGTCGCGCCGGCGGCACGGGCTGCGGCCATCTTCTGCTGGATCCCGCCGATCGGGTCCACGGCTCCGTCGACCTCGATCTCGCCGGTGCCCGCGATGAATTTTCCGCCGGTCAGGTTCGCGGGCGTCAGCTTGTCGATAATCGCCAGCGCGAACATCATCCCGGCGCTCGGCCCGCCGATGTTGCCGATGCTGATCTTCACGTTGAACGGGAAGACGAAGGACTCGACCAGATTGACGCCGATCACCGGCTGTCCCTGGAACCGAGCCGTGTGCAGGGATATTTTCCTCAACTTGTCATGACGCCTGATCGTGAGGGTGACTAGCTGCCCGGCGCCTTTCGCCTTGATGAGGTCGGCCGAGGTATTCCGGCAGCCGACCGGCGTGCCGTCGACCGCCTCGATGACGTCGTTCTTCTTGAGCACCCCGGCGGCCGGAAGCCCCTTGACCGTGCTGGTGATCGTGTCCACGGTGGTGAACTTGATCCCGAGCTGGCACAGCGCCGCAGCCTGAGCGGTCTGCTGCGAGTTCACCATCTGCTCGGTGTCCTGCTTGAGCACTTCCTGCTGGGTCTGGCCGGGCGGGAAGATCTCCTCCTGCGGCACGACCGCGTTGTGGGGGCTCAGCCAGGCCCGCAGCGCCGCGAAGATGTTGAAGGGCGGCCTGGCGCCCGGTCCGCCGACGAACGAGACCGTGACCATGTTGAGATGGCCGCCGGCCTTGAAGGTGCGGTGCCCGGCAATCGCCACGACCGGCTTCTTGCCGAGTACGCCCAGCGTGTTGTAGGTCGGACCAGGGAACAACGCCACATAGGGCACGGGCAGCAACGTGGCCGCCACCAGCGCGCCGATAACTCCGACGCTCGCGATCAGCAGGGTTACCGCGCGACGTGACATGGGGCAAGGCTACGCGCTGTTCACCCACTCGCTGGCGCCGCCTTCGAAGCGCTGATGCTTCCAGATCGGCACGGACTGCTTGAGCTCGTCGATCAAGGCCCGGCAGGCGTCGAACGCGGTCGCCCGGTGGCCGCTCGACACGGCCACGACGACGGCGAGGTCGCCGACCTCGAGGTCGCCGGTGCGGTGGACGGCGGCGATCGCCTGCACGTCGAACCTTTCCGCGACGCTCTCGGCGACCTTCCGTAGCTGGTCGGCCGCTGAGGGGTGCGCGCTGTAGGACAGCGCGGTGACCGGCTTGCCGCCATCGTGATCGCGCACCGCTCCCGCGAAGAGCGCGATGCCGCCGGCCTTTGGATGCATGACCGCTGCGCGGACTTCGTCCACCGACAGCGGGGTGTCTCGCACCTCGGCGAGCCTTATCACGTCCACTTGGTAACGCTACATCGGCTGGCGGGCGGATCAGCCTGGCGGGCGGCGGCGGGTGCTGGCTAGACCTGGCCGTCGCGGCGGCGGGTGCTGGTTAGACCTGGCCGTCGCGGCGGCGCTTGCGGACCTGCCTGACGATCGCGGCGGTCCCGATGACGGCGACCGTCGCTCCGGCGGCGGTGATCGTGGCGTCCTTCTTGGCTAGCCGGCGGCCGGCGACGGCGTGGCGGCCGGCCCGCTCGCCGAGCAGCACTTCGAGCGCCTCGGCATTCGTCACCGCCGGCTCCCAGCCGGCCTGGCGCAGCGCCTGGCAGTCGACCACCCAGGGGTAGACGACGTAGTGCAGGTCGGCGACCGGCGCCGGGGTAATGCCGGCTCGGTGCAGGCGCTGGGCGGTGGCGAACGTGACCCCGGCTGGCAGTTCGATGCGGCGAAGGCCGGAGAGCTCTTCGACCTGTTCCTGGTCGAGCCAGCCCTCGCTGCCCACCGCGAACGCGCCGGTCACGACGCCAGCGGCGGCCAGCTCGATCGCGGACATCAGATCGGCGACGTGGCAGAACTGCCAGCGCGGCGCACAGCCCTTGACCGCGAGCAGCCTGGGTGCCTCGAAATGCCTGGTGATGAGCGTGTCGATGCCCTCACCGACCAGAGCGGCCGGGCGGACGACGGTGACGGCCATGCCTGGGTTGGTGCGCGGCGAGCGCTCGGCGAGCTGCTCGATCTCCATGAAATCGCCGACCACGCTGCCGTCGGGGTCCGCATCAAGCGGGGCGGTCTCGTCGAGCGGGACCGGATTGTCCGGCTTGGCGCCGTACACCATGGCGCTTGTGATCAAGATCACTCTTCCGACGCCGCCGGCCGCGGCCGCGGTGAGGACCGTCTGCGCGCCCCGAACGTTGTAGGCCCGCCTCGCCCTCGAGTCGGAATCCGGGTCTAGGTCCAGGTCGGTGTGCACGATGACGTCGATCCCGGTGAGCCGCCCGGCGAGCATCGGGTCGCGGATGTCGACCATCCGCCAGACCACGCCGGTCAGCTCGCCCCGGTGATCGTCGATCGCGATGACCCGGCTGAACCGGTCCGACTGAGCGAGCCGCGCCGTCAGCACCATGCCCAGGTCATGCGCGGCCCCGGTGACCGCCACCACCGGGCGCCTGACCCGGCCGTCGTCGCTCCGCCCTTGGCGAACCTTGGCTACTCGGTCGCTCACCGCGAAGCGCTCCTGGGATAGCTTGGCCAATGTGATACCTCCATCCTGCCTGAGAGAGCAGTGCCATGAATGAGCCTCCCTTCGGCTTTCACCTGCCGGGAGATCCAGGGGACGACCCTGGCCGAGGTTCGGGCGGCGGTAGTTCGGGCTCCGGAGGCTCTGGTTCCGGCTCTGGTTCCGGCTCTGGTGCTGGTTCCGGCTCCGGGTCCGGTGCTGGTTCCGGCTCCGGGTCCGGTGGCGCCGGCGGGGTGCCTAACCCGTTCGGCGGCGGGATGCCGATGGGCGACCCGCAGCAGTTCGCCGATGCGCTGCGGCAGTTCGCCGACCTGATGTCCTACCAGGGCGGCGCGGTCAACTGGGATCTCGCGAAGAACATCGCGAGGCAGACCGTCTCAGCCCAGGGCGACCCTAGCGTGCTGGCCAACGAGAGCTCGGCTGTCGGTGACGCCGTCAGGCTCGCCGACCTGTGGCTCGAGGACGCCAGCGCCCTCCCGAGCGGCATCCGCACGGCGACAGCCTGGAGCCGCTCTGAGTGGGTCGAGGCGACCATGCCGGTCTGGGCAACTCTCTGCCAGCCCATCGCCGAGCGGGCTGTGGACACCATGAGCGGCCTGCTGACGGTGAGCCAGGACGACCTCGACGAACTGCCGCCCGAGATGCGCTCGATGATGTCGGCGCTGTCCGGCGGCGGGGCCGGAGGCGGGCTCGCTGGGTTCGCGGGTCTTGGCGAGATGATGCGCAGGATCGGCGGCATGATGATCGGCGGCCAGGCCGGCGCGGCTGTCGGCGCCCTGGCCGAGGAAATCATCAGCTCAAGCGACATCGGCCTGCCCATCGGGCCGCCTGGGACAGCCGCACTGCTGCCCGCCGGAGTCGCCGCGTTCGGCTCTGGCCTGTCGGTGGACGCCGAGGAAGTGCGGCTGTTCATCGCGCTGCGCGAGGCGGCGCACCACCGGTTGTTCAGCCACGTGCCCTGGCTGCGGGCCAGGCTGCTCGGCGCGGTCGAGGACTACGCGCGCGGCATCAAGATCGACGCGGACGCGCTGCGGGATGCGATGCCGCAGATCGACCCGGCCAACCCGGAAGCGCTGAACGAGGCGCTGTCGGGGGCGGCACTGTTCCAGCCCGAGGACACCGAGGAGCAGAAGGCGGCACTGGCCAGGCTGGAGACCCTGCTCGCGCTGGTCGAGGGCTGGGTGGCGACCGTCGTCGCCGACGCGGCGAACGGCCGGCTGCCGCAGGCCGACGCCCTCGCCGAGGCGATCCGGCGGCGGCGCGCGACCGGCGGTCCGGCCGAGCGGACGTTCGCGACTCTCGTCGGCCTCGAGCTGCGACCACGGCGGCTGCGCGAAGCCGCCGCGATCTGGCGCGGCCTCACCGACACCCGTGGCGTCGCCGCCCGCGACGAGGTCTGGTCGCACCCCGACCTCCTGCCCACGGCCCAAGACCTGGACGACCCAGACGCCTTCGTCCGAGGCACCCCAGAACTGGACATCTCCGACCTCACCGACCAGAAGTCCGCCCAAGACGACACCAAGCCAGTCGACCCGAACCAGCCCGCCCCGACCCCGCCCAAGCCAGAGCAAGGCCCCGCAGGCCAAGGCCCCGCAGGGCCGGACGAAGCGGGACCGGACGAAGCGGGACCGGACGAAGCGGGACCGGCCGAAGCGGAGCCGGACGACTCCAGACGGGACGACCCCGGACCGAACGACTCGAAACCCGGCGAACCGAGGCCAGACGACTCACGGCCGGACAACCCGGACCAAGGCAACCCGTCGGCCTGATCCCTCAGCCTCCTGAGTCTGCGCGGTCGGGCAGCAGCATTCTGCCGCGAACCCCGAACCACACACCCATCCGCCCCATGCGCCCCAATAATCCCAGTGACCCCTTCCCACCCAAACCTCAACCCCAGCTTGAGGCCCATCAAACTCACAACGACCGCGCCCCAGCACCAGCAAACTCACAACGACGGGCCAGGGCAGGCGGCCACGCAGGGCCAGGCAGCGCCCCAGCACCGGCAAACTCACAACGACGGGCCAGGGCAGGCGGCCACGCAGGGCCAGGCAGCGCCCCAGCACCAGCAGGCTCGCAACGACGGGCCGGCTCGACGAGCGGGGCGCGGGTGGTGACTGCTCGGGATTTCGGCGGGGACCTGCTGCCGCGCCGCTTCCGGTGCTCGGGCCGCAGGCGGCCCTGCGCTCCGGGTCGGCTTGCCACCGGAAGAAACTTGGGTCCTGCGGTCAAGGGCTGAGGTGACTGGCCTAGGCAGTCGCGGACCTTGCGGGTATCCGGCGCTTCCCGTGATCGCTCCGCGCGGCTACTGGCTACAGGTCGTGCTGCCAGGAATTTGTCTGATGACCGCCAGCACTTCGCAGACGTCGGCTCAGGTGAAGGCTCTTAACCCGCCGCCGCCCTGAGACCCCCGCGCGGTTCTCGTTGCGGGCGGTTGAAGTCGCGGGTTGGGGTGCGCGGTCGAGCCGGGGCGGTCGAGCCGGGGCGGGCTAGGCGGGGCGGTCGAGCCGGGGCGGGCTAGGCGGGGCGGGCTAGGCGGGGCGGGCTAGGCGGGGGTGGGCGGGGCTGGGTGACCTCGGGATTTGGGCGGGGCGGGGGTGGCTGACGGCGGGGAATTCGTTATCCACAGGGGTGGATAACGAATTCGCAGTACAACGGGGGCGGTACGGCATGACCTGGGAGAATTTCACAGGCCGACTCCACAGATATCCACAGCGACGCGCCTTGTTATCCACAAGCCATTCCCCATGGCTATCCACAGCGCTCGGCGGGACGCTTAGTCAGAGCGCCCTAATACCCGCCCGTAGCCAGCCGGGGAGAGCCTCAGCGCGCCGCTTCAGTCTCAGAAAAACTTGAAATCTAGCCGTACCCGCACTGATTCGCTCCGGCCATCCGGGACTAATTTCGGCAGTCCTGCGGCCACCGAAACCGGGCCATGCGCCCGATTTCCGCGCGGCTCGAACGACACCATGGTCCTACTTACCGCTATCGGGACGACAGCAAGTAGGACCATGGTGCTGTTGAAAACCCGGCCGGAACAGCAGCAAGTAGGACCATGCTGCTGTTCGGAGGCACGGGCGGCCAGCGCGAGAGCTAGGGCGAGGGCGGGCTTGGCAGGGCGGCTGGCCCAGGCCCGGGCGCTGTCGTCGAGAGAGGCGCGGGCCGGAGCATCGCGTCGGCCGCCCGCCAGCACGGCCCGGGTCCACTAGCTGGCTCACCTCGCTGGCTCACCTCGCTGGCTCACCTCGCTGGCTCACCTCGCTGGCTCACCTCGCTAACTCACCTCGGCGATCACGGCGGCTCCGATGTCGGACCCCGGTGGCAGGCTGCGAGCTATGAGACCAGCGTTGAAATCCGGCCTCTTGCCGGTCTGGCGCGATCGGGACACCGTCCAGATCGGAATCGACCCGCGCCGGGCAATGGCGTTGTCGGGGATGCGGCAGGCCGCTGTCGTGATCGGCTTACTCGACGGCAGCAGGGATCGGGGGCAGGTGGTCGCCTCGGCGGCCAGCCACGGCATCCCGGCTGCCACCACCGAGCGGATCTTGACGCTGCTGGCGGCCGGTGGTGTGCTCGACGACTTCCCGGCCAGCACGCTGCGGGAGTTACCACCAGGCGTGCGGGCAAGGCTGGCATCCGAACTCGCGACCGTGTCACTGGCTTACCGCGATCCGGACGGCGGGGCGCAATCACTGGCCAGGCGCCGTGATGTGGGCGTGTGGGTCAGCGGGGAGCGGCGGATCGCGCGGTCGATCGCGCGGATTCTCGGCGCGTCCGGGGTCTGTCAGGTCAAGGTCGGCGACGAGCAGGACCGTCGGCCGGATCTGGCCATCCTGGTCGGCGTCCAGTCTGCGGCGCTCGTGACTGGCCTCGCGACCGATCGGATCCCGCATCTCGCCGTGCTGGCGAGCGAGGCGATCGGCATCGTCGGGCCGCTTGTCGTCCCGGGCCGGACGACCTGCATCCGCTGCCTCGACTACGTCAAGGCCGGCAAGGATCCGGCCTGGCCGCTCATCCTGGCTCAGCTCGCGGGGCGACGGCCCGATCCGCCCGCGTGCGACTCCGTGCTGGCCGCGTCGGTAGCCGCTCAGGCCGCCGCTCAGGCCCTCGCTGCCATCGACAGGACTCCGGCGGCGAGCGCCGCTGTCAACGGCACGCTAGAGCTTGTACTCCCCGACTGGCGCTGGCGGCGCAGGACCTGGCAGCCACACCCTGCTTGCCCATGTGCCAGTCACACCGGCAAGTAGCGGACAATAGAGATCATGAACGATTTGCCCAGGCGTGCGGTGACCAGGACGGTGAAGCTTGCCGCGCTGCCGGCCGGCCTCGCCGGCCGGACCGTCCTGGGGTTCGGTAAGCGAGTCGGCGGCCGACCAGCGGAGATAGTTGCCCAGGAGATCCAGCAGCGGACGGCGGACCAGATCTTCCGCGTGCTCGGGGAGCTCAAGGGGGGCGCGCTCAAGGTAGGCCAGGCGCTGTCGATCTTCGAGGCGGCCCTGCCGCCAGAACTGGCTGGCCCGTACCGGGCGACCCTGACCAAGCTCCAGGAGGCCGCGCCGGCGCTGCCTGCGGCCACCGTGCACAAGGTCCTCGCCGCTGACCTTGGCGATGACTGGCGCGAGCTGTTCGAAGAGTTCGACGACCACCCGGCGGCCGCGGCCTCGATCGGCCAGGTGCACAAGGCGATCTGGAAGGACGGTCAGCAGGTCGCGGTCAAGATCCAGTATCCGGGCGCCGGGAAGGCGCTGATCAATGATTTCACCCAGATCAGCAGAATAGGCCGCCTTTTCGGGGTGCTAATGCCAGGTCTCGAGGTCAGGCCGCTGCTCGACGAATTGCGGGCACGGATAACCGAAGAACTCGACTACCAGCTTGAGGGCGCGTCCCAGCAGGCGTTCGCAGCCGCCTACGCCGACGATCCGGACATCTCGGTGCCGCGCGTGCTGCACGCGACGGACCACGTTCTAGTCAGTGAGTGGGTCGACGGGACCCCGCTTTCCAGGATCATTTCAGAGGGCACGCAAGAGCAGCGCAATCGAGCCGGCATGATGCTGGTCCGGTTCCTTTTCTCCAGTCCGGCTCGCGCTGGCTTGCTGCACGCCGACCCGCACCCAGGTAATTTCCGACTACTGCACGACGGACGTCTGGGCGTGCTCGACTTCGGGGCGGTCGACCGGCTGCCAGACGGATTGCCGCCGCTGATCGGCAAGCTGCTCTGGCTAGTGCACACAGATGGCGACATCGCGCTCGTCGAGGCGGAGATGCGCGAGCACGGCTTCCTCCGCCCGGGGATCTCGGTCGATCTGAGCGCGCTCAAGGATTTCCTGGGGCCGCTCGCCGATCCGTCGAAGCAGGAAACGTTCTCCTTCAGCCGCGAATGGATGCGGTCCGAGGCAAGCCGGGTCACGGATCTGCGTGGGGTGAATGTCGGCAGGCAGCTCAACCTGCCGCCGTCCTACATCCTCATCCACCGGGTCTGCACCGCCGGGATCGGCGTGCTCTGCCAGCTTGAGGTGTCGGGCGAGTTCCGGTCCGAGGTGCTGCGGTGGATTCCCGGGTACGGCCCGGCCGACGCCGTCGAAGCCGACGCCGTGCCGACGGGCTGACCTGGCCAGCCTAGCTAACCCACCACAGCCCCGATCACCTCAGATCCGACCATCAAGTGCCAAGGTAGCCGCAGGTCCTGGTGCCTGCGGCTACCCATCCCTCTAGAGCGGGACGATTGTCCTGGCAGCTGCCTCGTGAGTGCTCAGCTCAGGCAGCTACCTCGTCCTTACGCGGGCGACCACGAGCCCGCTTGCGTGGCACGATCTCACCACGGATGAAGAGCTCACCGCCCCACACCCCCCACGGTTCCCTGCGCTCGACCGCTCCGGTCAGGCACTGGGCCCGCACCGGGCAGCCGCCGCACAGCGACTTGGCGAGTTCGACATCATCCGGCGACTCGGCGAAGAACAAATCAGGCTCACTCGCGCACGGCAGCGCGCGCGTCCTGACAACGCCGATCGGTCGGGCAGGCTTCACTACAACTGCCACCGGCACGCTTGTGCTGATTGCGGTCACCCGCACGCGTTCCGCCTTCACCGCCGCTGGGTCTTCAATGACCGCGACGGGTCCTGGCCGGTACATCGGTGTCATCCCCTCTCATCTGCTGGTCGCAGCGTCTCGTCTTCACTGACAAACGTGGCCTCGCATGACTAAGGCCGCGGACCCGATATCGGGTCCGCGGCCTCAGGGGGATCTTGGCCGGTCTGGCTAGACCGGATCCCTCGCCGGATGCGGACCCAGGCAACCGCCACCGCTGGCGGCGATACGGGTCGTGTGGGCGTAATTCACTTTGCTGATGGGCAGCTGCTGGACGTATTCGGTCCTGGCAGCGGCCACCTGGGCGCCAACGCCGTACAGTGCGGCAAAGTTGTGCGCCTGCGGTCGCACAACAGCCTGGGCAGCCGTCAGCCTTGAACCATGCAGGGCCGGGACCGCCATCTGAACGGCGTAGTCGCGAAGCGCGGACGTGGCGTCGCTAGCGAGCAAGGTGCCCGTGCGAGACCGCTTGCGCTGCGGCACGACCAGATCGACCATGAAATTTGGGCTCAACATTCCGGACACCTCCCTCTGTGCGACTCGACGCTGTGCAGCATCACACGACCGCCTGACTTGATAAGAACTAGTGATGACAATATGCAGCCGTACCATGGGCAGGCAACTCTTTTTTCTGTGACGTGTCCAGACGGTTACCGAAGAGCCATCTGCAGGCCAGAATCACCTGTCCGACCTGGGCAGATTCTCCGCCAGGTCGTCCTCGGGAAGCCGCCTGCGGATCAGGCCCTCCTGAACCACCGATACGACTAGCTCGCCTTCCCTGGTGAAGACCTCGCCCCTGGCCAGCCCGCGCGCCCCGGCGGCGATTGGGGAGTCCTGCGCGTACAGCAGCCATCGATCAGCCCGGAACGGGCGGTGGAACCACATCGCGTGGTCCAGGCTCGCGCCCATTGTCGCGCCGTCACCCCACGACAGTCCGTTCGCCAGGAGCACCGAGTCGAGCAGCGTCATGTCGGAGGCGTAGGTCATGAGGCAGACGTGCAGCAGGTCGTCATCGGGCAAGTCACCGTCGGCCTTGATCCAGGCCATGCTTTCGGTCGTCTGCTCAGCGCCGGGATCGGTGGCGGCCTCGATTGTCAGCGGCCCGACGTGCCTGATGTCGATGGGATTGGTAACGAGTAGTCGGCGGCGGCGTCGCCGAAATGCTTGCGCAGCCGCTCGGCGGCGGTCGGCAGCTCCTCCGGCGGGCGGGACGTCCGGCATCGGCGTGGCGTGCGCCACGCCCGGCTCCGGGTGGTGGAACGAAGCCGAGAGCGTGAAGATCGTCTTGCCGTGCTGCACCGCCGACACCCGCCTGGTCGTAAACGACCGGCCGTCCCTGACCCGGTCGACCAGGTAGATCAGCGGCACCGACGGGTCGCCCGGCCTGATGAAGTAAGCGTGCAGCGAGTGCACCGGACGGTCGGCGGGAACGGTGCGGCCTGCGGCTACGAGCGCCTGACCGGCGACCTGCCCGCCGAATACGCGCTGCCGTCGCTCACCTCAGGGCTCCGGCCCCGGAAGATATTCAGCTCGATCTGCTCGAGATCCAGCAACTCCACCACGGCATCCAGCGCTTTGGTCACCGCCGCACTCCCTCCGGACGCCGCACCCTTCTGGCCGCCTCGCCAGCCCGGACGCCGTTGTCCCCTGCGCACCGTACCGGGCGCCGCGCATCACAGGCACTGCCGGCCTAGGGAAGCGGAAGGCGCATATCGTCCAGGAACCTCGACCGCTTCTTCGACTTCCGGCCGCCTGGCTCCCTGGCGAGCGCCCAGGACAGCACCAGTACCCGCTGCGCTCTGGTGAGCCCCACGTACAGCAGGCGGCGCTCTTCCTCGATCGCCTCGGTCGTCTGCGCGTAGCTGATCGGCATCGCGCCGTCGGGCAAGCCGGGGCATGAAGACAGCGTCCCACTCCAGGCCCTTGGCCGCGTGCAGCGAGGCCAGCGTGACCCCGCCCGGGGTCCGGAGCATGCCCGAGAGCGGACCGAAGCACAAGCTCGGCGGCCAGGTCAGCCAGCGTGGCACCCGGGGACGGCGGCAAAGAACTCCTCGGCGAGGCTGGGCGAGCGAGTCCAGCGACTGCCAGCGCTCGGCCGCCTTGCCGCGCCCGGCCGGCGGCTCCCCCGTCAGGCCCAGGCCGCTGAGCACCGGGCGGATCTGGGCTCAGCGGCTCCTCGTCGTCAGCGGCCGACCTCGCCGCGACCCTCAGCAGCCCGATCGCCTGCCTGACTTCCGCCCGCTCGTAGAACCGCTCGGCTCCGCGAAGCTGGTACGCGAGCCCGGCGTCGGCCAGCGCATCCTCGAACCCGATGGTCATCGAATTGGTCCTGACCAGGATCGCGATCTGGCTGGCAGGCACTCCGTCGGCGACGAGCGCCGCCGCCTGCCGCGCGACGTCCTGCGCCTCGACCCGTTCGTCGTCGTACTCGATGAATCTGGGCACCGGCCCCGCCGGCCGCTGCGCCGCGAGCGGTGCCCGACCGGGCCCGCCTGCGGCGAAAACCCGGTTGGCCAGCGCCACTACCTGCGGGCTTGACCGGTAGTTGCGCACCAGCTTCACGACGGTGGCGTCCGGATGGCGCAGCGGGAACCTGGTCAGGTAGGTAGCCGAAGCTCCGGCGAAGGAATAGATAGTCTGCCGGGGGTCGCCTACGACGCACAGGTCGCTCCGGTCGCCGACCCACTGGTCGAGCAGCAACTGCTGCAACGGGTTGACGTCCTGGTACTCGTCCACGACGAAGTACCGGTACCGATCGCGCACCGTCGCGGCCACGGCGGGATGGCTGGCCAGGATCGCCGAGGTGAGCTCCAGCACCGACTCGAAGTCCACCACATGCCGCTCGGTCCGCAGCTCCTCGTAGGCGGCGAACAGCCGGGCGAGCCGCTCGGCGAGAGCGGACAGCCGCGGTCAGCCTGCGCGCTCGCGGCCGGGTAGTCAGCCGGACGAACCTGAGTGACCTTCGCCCACTCGATCTCGGCCGCCGCGTCGCGCAGTTCGGCGGGCTCGATCCTGAGCCTGGCCCGCTTGGCCGCCTCGGCCAGCAGGCTGAGCTTGGATTCGAGCACCGCGGGCGGCCGGCCGCCGACCGTCACCGGCCAGAAATGCGTGAGCTGGCGCAACGCTGCCGCGTGGAACGTCCTGGCCTGGACCTGCTCAAGACCGGCGCCGGGAGCGACGCTGCGGGCTAGCTGGCGCAGCCTGCTGCGCAGCTCCCCGGCCGCGCGGGTGGTGAAGGTCACAGCGAGCACCCGGTCGGGCCGGATCAGCCCGGACGCGCAGGCATACGCGATGCGGTGGGCTACCGCCCTCGTCTTGCCGGTCCCCGCTCCGGCAACAACGCAGACTGGCCCTCTGACCGCCAGCACGACCTCGCGCTGCTCAGGATCCAGGGCGGCGAGCACGGCATCGGGACCGGACATTTCATCGGAAAGACGAACGTCCGCCTGCTCAGTGGTCAACTGCGCTACCTCCTGTCAGGCCGCCATCATGCCGCATGATGCCGACAGCGACACGCCCTGCGGCCAGACCGGACTCAGCGATCGCCTGCACTGCCGGCAAACCCGGCCGCCGCAGCAGGAAGCACCTCGCAGATGCGGACGTTAGTAATGTTCAGGTGCGAGAATGGCAGCCAAGGAGGGCGACGGCATGACCCAGCCACTGACGATGTACACGACACCCTGGTGCGGGTACTGCCGGCGGCTCAAGAATCAGCTTGCCCGCGAGGGCATCGAGATGACTGAGGTCGATATCGAACGTGACCCGGCGGCCGCGGAGTACGTCCAGACGGTGAATGGCGGCTTCCAGACAGTGCCGACCCTGCTCTTTTCCGACGGCAGCACGCTGACCAATCCGTCCGCGCGCGAGGTCAAGCAGCGAATCGCAGAGCTGGCCGTCAGTCCATGACGCAAGGTCGGGGCGGTTCCAGGGGACAAGGGGCGACGGGCGGCGCGCAGGCCGCCCAGAGTCCCTCCGACGAGACTGCCCAGGTGCAGGGATCGGCCGGCGACGCCGTGGTGCGCCGGACCAAGGACGGCTGGCGGGTCGGCGGCGACGACCTGCCCGATCTCACCAGCGCCATGGTGCTGGCCGACCTCCTGGCCGCCGACTTCGAGGCCAGCGGCGCGGCTCCCGGCGAGCAAGCGGCCGGGCAGGTCGCAGCGGCCGATGGCTCCAGGGAAACCGGCAGCGACACGAGCAAGCTCCGGGCCACCATCGGCCAGCTTGAGCATGCGCTCATGGCACGGGTCAGGGTCGAGCAGGCCATCGGCGTGCTGGCCGAGCGGCACCGCATCCAGCCCCGGCAGGCGTTCGAGCAGCTTAGGAGCGCCGCACGGAGTCGCGGCCGACGAGTGATCGACATCGCCAGCGACGTCGTCGCGAGCGCCACGAACCCGCTGCTGCAGTTGCCGGACGAATTGTCCAGGCCGCGTACCCCGGGCCGCACCGCCCGCCAGGCTCGCGGGGTGCTAGGCAGCGAGTAACCGGCTGTGATGGTTGATTGACGATATGTAGCTAAGGGTATTCACCGGCTCGTGGGCCGGAGCGCGGTCCAGAACGAGGGCCGATGCGTGGATGCCGGGGGTAAGCCAGGTCGCCTGCTGATCATCGGCGGCGCCGAGGATCGGTGCTGCGGCACCGGAGTCCTTGAGCGTTTCGCCGGATTGTGCGGCGGCCCCAAGGCGCGAATCGTGATGGTCACCACAGCGACCGGCGTGCCCGGCCAGGTGCTGGCCGAATATCAGCAGGTCTTCAGCAAGCTAGGGGTCAAGGACGTCTCCGAGCTGCCGATCAGCGGCCGGGCTGACGCGGACAGCGACGCCGCCCGCGCGGTGCTCGACGGGGCAACGGGCGTCTTCTTCAGCGGCGGTGACCAGTCCAGGCTGCAGACCCTCGTCGGCTCGAAGATCAACGACCAGCTCGCTGAACGCCTCGCCGACGGCCTCGTAGTAGCCGGAACCAGCGCCGGCGCCACTGCCCTTGGCCGGACGATGATCCTCGGCGGCATGGGCGCCGAGGTGTCCACCGCCACCGTCAGGACCGGCCCGGGGCTAGGCCTGATGCCCAGAATGCTCATCGACATGCACTTCGGCGAACGCGGCCGGCTGCCAAGGCTGCTGAGCGCGATCACCCTCGACCCCGACCGGCTCGGCGTCGGCATCGACGAGAACACCGCGATCTGCGTCCAGAGTGACTGCTTCGAGGTGCTGGGCGCCGGCGTCGTCAGCGTCATCGACGCCGCCCATGCCACGGTCGTGCACGCGGGCACCGACTACGACCCGATCACGCTCTTTGACGTGCGTCTGCATCTGCTGCCCGCTGGCTGTGTCTTCGACATCGACCGCCGGTCGCCGGCCATCGGCCCCGCGCACTCACGGTACTGAGCCGCGACAAGGGAGCGAAAGTGCATCTGGAATACCTACGTCATCTCAGCGGCCCGAACATCTTCACGACCGCGCCGGTCAGCCTCGCACGGCTCGAGCTAGACGAGCTGACCTGCCGGGAGACGACCGACTTCCCTGGCTTCACCGAGCGCCTGTCGACGGCGCTGCCCGGCCTGCGCGACCATCACTGCGCCGCCGGGCGCCCGGGCGGGTTCACGGAGGCGCTGGCCAGGGGCACCTACTTCGGGCACGTCGTCGAGCACGTGATGCTCGAGCTGTCCGGCCTGGCCGGCCGGGAGGCGCACCTCGGGCGCACGATGTGGGCGGGTGCCGACGGCCGGTACGACGTGATGACCGAGTGCCCGGCCGACGAACCGGCCGACTCCGCGGTTCCCGAGGAACTGTGCGTGCTCGCGATCAGCATTGTCACAAGCCTTTCGATGAAAGAAGGACTTGCCTTCACCGACCACCTGGAGGCAATCGCCCGGACGGTGGAACGTGAGCGCCTTGGCCCGAGTACTGCCGCGATCGCGGCGGCTGCACGCCGCCGTGATATCCCGGTCAGGCGTGTCGGAGGGCTGTCGATGCTGCGTCTGGGCTACGGCTGCTACCGCAAGCTGGCCAGCGCCGCGATGACCGAGCAGACCTCGGCGCTCGGGGTCGACATCGCCGGCGACAAGGTCCTCGCCAAGCAGTTCCTCGACCGGGCAGGCATCCCGGTGCCGACCGGGGTCGTCGCGCACAGCGAGGCCGAGGCCGTGCAGGCGCTGGCCCAGCTCGGCGGGCCGGTCGTGGTCAAGCCGCGCAGCGGCAACCACGGCAAGTGCGTCAGCGTCGGCATCAGGACGCCGGAGCAGGCCGGGCACGCCTACCGGCGGGCGGCGGCGGGCGCCGGGTCTGGAGCGGTGATCGTCGAGAGCTACGTGCCAGGCAGCGACTTCCGGGTACTCGTCGTGGACGGGCAGGTCATCGCCGCCGCCGAACTCAGGCCGCCGTCGGTCACCGGCGACGGCTCACGTCCGATCAGCGAGCTGATAGACCTGGTCAACGCCGACCCACGGCGTGGGCACGGGCACTCGCGGGTACTCACGAAGATCCCGGTCGACGAGGTGGTCCTGGCTCATCTTGCCGCGAGCGGTCTCGACCCGTCGTCGGTGCCAGCAGCCGGCCAGGAGGTGAGCCTTCGCCGCAACGGCAACCTGTCGACCGGCGGCTCGAGCCGGGACGTGACCGACCTCGTGCACCCCGACGTCGCCGAGCTGTGCCGGCGCGCGGCGGTGGCCGCCAGCCTGGACATCTGCGGCATCGACCTCAGGCTCGCCGACATAGGCGCGCCGCTCTTCGCCCCGTCACTGGCGGCTCCGCCGCAAGCCGAGCATGACCTGCAGGCGGCGGCCGTGATCGAGATCAACGCCTGCCCGGGGCTGCGCATGCACCTGGCACCGGCGGACGGCACGCCGCGCAATGTGGCCGAGGCGATCGTGGATCGGCTGTACCCGCCAGGCGCCCGGTCGAGGATCCCGATCGTGACGGTCACCGGCACGAACGGCAAGACCACCACGGTGCGGATGATCGCGCACATCCTGGACCACGCTGGCCTGCGCACTGGCATGTCCTGCACCGAGGGCGTCTGGATCGGCGGTCAGTGCGTGCTGGAAGCCGACGCCTCTGGCGCCCGGTCGGCCGAGCTGGTGCTGGACGACACCAGCGTCGAGGCGGCCGTGCTGGAGACCGCCAGAGGCGGGATCGTGCGGCGGGGGCTCGGCTACGACAAGGCCGACGTCGCCGTGGTCACCAACATCAGCCACGATCACCTGGGTGATGACAGCATCGACGACCTGGCCGAGCTGATCAACGTCAAGGCGCTGGTCGCCGAGCGCATCGCCAGAGGCGGCAGCGTGGTGCTCAACGCCAGCGACCATGCCGCCGCCGCGATCGCCGACCGCGCCGCCGTGCGCGAGAACGAGCCGGTGGTCAGGTATTTCAGCGCCGCCCCCGGATGCAGCGTGCTCGAACGGCACAAGCGGGCCGGCGGGATCTGTTACGAGGTGTGCGACGGTCAGCTCGTGGAGTCGGAGAACGGTCGGCAGCGCGTGATCATGGATGTCGCCGAATTCCCTGGCGGGTTCGGCGGCAAGGCCCGGCACGTGATCGCCAACGCGCTCGCCGCGACGGCGGCCTGCCGGGCCGCCGGGATTGCCGCCAAGGACATCAGGGCAGGCCTGGCCAGCTTCACCCCAGCGCAGGCCAACCCGGGTCGAGGCAATCTCTATGCGGTTCCGGCACACCAGGACTCGGTCGCCCAGCCGAGCCCGGTGCTGGTCGACTACGGTCACAACGCGGCGGCACTGCACGCTACGGGCGAGCTCGTGTCGAGCGCCTGGGATGGCGAGCCCGTCGCCGCCATTACCTTGCCCGGCGACCGGCGCGACGACCTCGTCGCCGAGTCGGCCGAGGCGATAGCCGCCTGGTTCGGCCGGGTCGTCGTCTACGAGGACAGCGACCTGCGCGGTCGCGTTCCTGGTGAGATGCGGGAGCTGATCGCCGCCGCGATGCGCCGGGCCAGGCCCGACATCATGCTGCGGCACGTCGACGGCGCGGAGGACGCCTTGCGCACGGCGGTCACGCTGGCCGACGGCGGGCCGGTCCTGTTCGTCTTCGAGAAGCTCGCCAGGGCGAGGGAAGCGCTGGCCGCACTCGGTGCCACGCCCTGGCCAGCCGACGGGCAGGAGACCGACGACCTGCTGCGGGACCAGCTGATCGACGAGGTCACCCGCGAGCTAGCGGCAGGGGCGAGCGACAGCACGACGCTGCCGATCGCCCCTGCCGGCGATGCCGCCGACTAGCCGCCAGGCGGACCGTCGCCACCGTCCAGCCGCCGCCCGGCCGAGTCGAAGGCGCTCCAGCTGACGATGCGCTGGCTGCGGGCGATCACCAGACCGTAGAGCCGCTCGCCGCCGACCTTGACGACCGGTACCCGGACGGTCTGGCCGTCGGCCAGCCTGACGGTCAGATAGCTGACCGGCGAGCCGAGCCGGACGAGTCTGGCCCAGTTCCCGTGCACGAAGTCGGTGAACTCGGCCTCAGCCTTGGCATCCACAGCCACCTCCTGCCTATCAAGACGGTGGCAGGCCCGCTGACCGTTGCACGCTCATTGTCCGGCTCTGGACGACAATTCCGGCCAGAAAAGTGCCATATCTCGCGGAGCTGATGATGAACGGCCGGTTTACCGCGCCCTAGCCTGACTGCCCGTCAAGTCACGCTATGCTGGCCCGCACGCGGGCGGTGGGCTTTGCATTCCGTTACGGTGCTATTTCCGGTGCATGACTAACCGGCTACAGTTATCGCGCGGGGGATGGCTTGACCGCCGTGTCGGCGAACCGCGGAAGCCAGACAGAACGGGGCGCGGTATGGGTGGGGTGAGCGACGAGACTTCGGCGCCGACCAACGTCAACGCCGGCGACAAGATTGCCGGCTACCGTCTCGAAGAGCGCATCGGCCAAGGCGGCATGGCCGTCGTCTATCGCGCCCACGACGAGCGACTCGACCGCCGGGTGGCACTCAAGCTGCTCGCCCCTGGCCTCGCGGCCGACACGGCGTTCCGCACCCGCTTCATTAGGGAATCGCGGGCAGCCGCAGCGGTCGACCACCCGAACATCATCCCGGTCTACGACGCGGGCGACGCCGGCGGCTTCCTCTTCATCGCGATGCGCTATGTCCAGGGCGGCGACGTCCGGTCCCTGTTCAGCGCCGGGCAAAAGCTGCCAGCCTCCCGGGTGTGGAACATCATCAGCCAGGTCGGAGCTGCCCTCGACGCCGCTCACGCGCACGACCTCATCCACCGCGACGTCAAGCCAGCGAACATCCTGCTCGACGCCGGCGGGCGCGGCACGAGCGGCCCGCAGCCGACTCGGTCAGGCGAGGAGAACGACCACGTCTACCTCTCCGACTTCGGGATCAGCAAGCAGACTCTCGCTAGTCACCTGACCTCGACCGGGCAGTTCGTCGGGACGCTCGACTACATAGCGCCCGAGCAGATCGAGGCCCAGACCGTGGACGGCCGGGTCGACCAGTACTCGCTGGCGTGCGCCACCTACGAGATGCTGACCTCCGAACCGCCGTTCCGGCGCGACCTCGGCCTGGCGCTGATCAACGCGCACCTGTCTTCGCCTCCGCCGTCGCTGCTCAGCAAGCGCCCCGATCTGCCGCCCGCCGCCGAGCAGGTCATCGCCCGCGCGATGTCGAAGTCACCGGCCCAGCGGTACGCCAGCTGCACGGACTTCGCAACCAATCTCGGTCGCGCGCTCCGCCTGGTACCCGGCCCCCCGGACGTCGGCGGACTGCCGCCGGTGCGGGGCGAGGCCGCTGGCAGCGACCAGCCCAAGCCCTGGCCAGCCACCGAGCTAGCCGATGCGGGCGCGCTCGCGGCGGCCGGTGGTGCCGCAGCCACCAACCAGCCAGCCACCAACCAGCCACCCGCCGGACAGCAGTGGCCAGCTGGCACGCCGGGCTCGTTCGACGAAGCGACCCGGCTCTCCGGGCCGCAGGGATCTGGCCAGCCCGCGACGCATCAGCCGGCCGCCCAGCAACCTCAGCAACAGCAGCAGGCCGGCTGGCAGCAGGGATACACCCCGCCCCAGGGCACCTGGCAGCCTGGCCAGACGCCCCCGCAGGGCACCTGGCAGCAGGGCACCTGGCAGCAGGGCCAGCAGCAGGGCCAGTACCCGCAGGGGCAGTACCCGCAAGGTCAGTTCCCCGGGCAGCAGTTCCAGCAGGCTCAGCCCGGTCAGTACCAGCAGGGACAGCCGCAGCAGGGACAGCCGCAGCAGGGACAAGCACAGCAGGGACAGGCACAGCAGAACGCGTGGGCGACCGGCAGCGGGCAGGGCGGCGGCTACGGACAGTACCCGCAGCAGACCGGCTGGCCTGGCGCCCAAGGTCAGAACTGGCAGCAGAACCAGCCGCCTCGGAAGTCGAACAAGGGCCTAGCCGTCCTGGTCGCGATCGCCGCGATCGTGATCATCGGCGGTGGCGGGACCTTCGCCTACCTGCATTTCAGCCACAGCACGGCCAGCTCGCAAGTCAGGCACACGACCGGCCCGACCTCGCCGACGACACCGTCCGCGTCATCATCGTCCACCCCGAGCGACAACTCGTCGGCAACGGCCACCACCCAGGCGGCCAACCTCACCAACCTGCTCGGCACGAGCACGCAGACGCATACCTCGCTGCAAAGCGCGGTACTCGACATCGAGGACAACTGCTCAAGCCTGTCGAGCGACGAGATCGCCAACGACGTAGCCGCCATACAGTCGGCGGACAACCAGCGGCAGAGCGAGTACGACAGCGCCAAGAGCCTGGACATCAGCGACCTGCAGAACGCCACGACACTCAAATCCGATCTGATGTCCGCCCTGCAATACTCCCTCGCCGCGGACAACAACTTCCTGACGTGGGCGCAGCAGGAACAGGGCGGTTGCTTCCCGTCAAACGAGTCGACCGCCTACGAGACGGCCACCAACGACTCGACCACAGCCTCAGCCGACAAACAGGCTTTCGCGAACGTCTGGAACCCAGAAGCCCCCACCTACGGCCAGCCCCAGGTAACCCCCGGCGACATCTAGCCCCGCGACCGCTTGCCAGCAGCTCAGCGGGCTGCCGGGCAGGTGTGGTTTCGTTCCTGCATGCCCGATTCCGCTCAGGCCATGCCCGCTCGGGTCGGCGAGGTTTACAGCAGTATGTGCCTACTTACTGCTGTTAGAGACCGGTGGTCGACAACAGCATGGTCCTACCTACTGCTCTCTGGACGACAGCAAGTAGGACCATGGTGCTGTTCGAAATGGGAGCTAACAACAGCAAGTAGGGTCATGCTGCTGTACACCCCAGCTCGACCCGGTACACCCCAGCCCGCGCACACCCCAGCCCGCGCACACCCCAGCTCGGCGGGTCGGTGTGAGTTTGCCGGGGCTGGGCCGCGCTCGGCAGGTCGCGGTCTGTTAGAGATCGGGGAAATCCCAGGTAGGCGGGCCACAAACCGGCGATCACGCGCAGTGACGACGGGAAGCGCCGAACACCCGGAAGGCCCGGGTCCGCATCAGCCTGCTGCCTCAGCCCGCGACCACAGAGCTGAAGGCCATCCGAGGGCAAGCCGACCCGGAGCGCAGGGCCGCCAGGCCCGAGCACCGGAAGCGGCGCGGCAGCGCCTCGTGCCCGGCCCGCACAGACCGTCACCTGGGGCCGGGCCACGCTCGGCACCCCAGCACGGCCCGTCGTTGTGAGTTTGCTGGGGCTGGGGCGCGGTGGTTGTTAGTTTGCTGGGCCTCAAGCTGGGGTTGAGGTTTGCCCGGTCGGGTCGGCTTCACTGCGGCGCGTTCGGTGCTCGGGCGCGGGCAGGGGCTTCGGGCGGCGGGCTTCGGGCGGCCCGGCGCTGCGGGTCGTCTTGCCACTGGAAGACCTGCGCTCTGCGGTCGCGGGCTGAGGTGAGTGGCTCAGGCGGTCGCGGGCTGAGGTGAGTGGCTCAGGCGGTCGCGGGCTGAGGTGAGTGGCTCAGGCGGTCACGGAGCCTGCGGGTATCCGGCGCTTCTCGTGATCGCTCGGCTTCAGGCCCAGCTACCGGGAATTTCCCGCGACCTCAGCGGGGGGCGGTGCCGGGGGGCCAGTGGCCGGTGAGGAATCTCACTATGGCGTCGTTGAGGGCCGAGGCGATCTCGTGCTGGACCTTCGATGAGGTCAGCAGGGCGGCGTCTTCGGGGTTGGGCATGTTGCCGCACTCGATCAGGACCTTCGGCTCCGTGGCGAGGTTCAGCCCGGCGAGGTCGTCGCGGTTGATGTAGCCGTCGGTGCCGTAGTAGTCGCTGACCCCGAACGGGGTGTGGCGCGAGGAACGCGGAGTGCACGTCGGTGCCGAACTGGTCTGACGTCCCGATCACGCCGTCGTTGGGTCCGTCGGCGATCGGCTCGAGCACCGTGAAGCCGCGCCCGCTGACCGGGCCGCCGTCGGCGTGGATGTCGATCGCGACGTTGGCGTGCGCATCGTTGAGGATGTCGGCCCTCTTGTCCACGCACGGGCCGAGGCCGTCGTTGTTCTTCCTGGTCAGTACGACCTTGGCCCCTTCTGCGTGCAGCAGGCGCTTCAGATCGGTCGCGACGTTGAAATTGAACTCCGCCTCGCTGTAGCCACTGGCGGTCTGCGTACCCGTGGTGTCGCAGTCCTCCATCGTCCGCCCGTTGAACACCTGCTGGCCGAGGAATGCCGGGTCGGTGTGGTTGAGACCGTTGTGCCCGGGGTCGATGCCGACGATCTTTCCGGCGAGCACCTTCGGGTGCCTGGTGGGGGTCGGCTTGGGTGTCGGCGACTGGCTCGCTACCGGGCTCGCAGGCAGTGAGGTCACCGAGGGCTGCGGCGCCGAGCCCGACGTCGAAGACGACGACCCGAAGGCCGCGCATCCGGATACCGAAAGAGCGCAGGCCACACCCGCTACGGCGAGTGCCCCCCGCCAGATTCGACCACTCACCACGTGCTCCAGTCCCGCAATCTCAAGTCCCCGCCACTTCAACGCGGCCGTACCGACTAGGCCGTGCCGCTTACCCGCCCGCTAGCGCTGCCGAACAGGAGCGCCGGATCGATCGTTCAGTGCCCGGCCAGGAACCTGATGATCGCGATGGACAGCGCCCGGGCGATCTCGTGCTCCACCTTCAGCGACGTCAGCAGCTTGGCATCGGCCCTGTTATTCATATTGCCGCACTCGATGAGCACCTTAGGCATAGTCGTCAGATTCAGCCCGGCAAGATCGTTGCGAGAAATATAGCCATTGTGGCCGTAATAGTTACTTATGCCCATCGGGGTATCTTTGACAAATGCCAGGTGAACGTCTTTGCCAAAGCGCAGCGAGGGCTTGACGACCTTGTTGTTCGGGCCGTCGGCGACCGGCTCCAGAACCGTGAAGCCGCGCCCAGTCGACGGGCCGTAGTCCGCGTGGATGTCGATCGAGACATTGGCGTGGGCCTTGTCGAGTATGCGCGCCCTTCTGTTGACGCACGGGCCGATGCCGTCGTTGGTCTTCCTGGTCAGCACGACCTTGGCGCCAGCCTTGCGCAGGATCTTCGCCAGCCTGGACGCGACGATGAAGTTGAACTTCGCCTCGGTGTAGCCGCCTGCCGTCTGAGTGCCGGTGGTGTCGCAGTCCTCCCACGCCCGGCCGTTCCAGATCTGCTTGTTCAGGAAGGCGGGGTCGGTCCAGTTGCGGCCATTGTGACCAGGGTCGATCCCGATGATCTTCCCGGCCAGCGGCTTCTTAGCCGCAGCCAGGGTCGCAGCGGCGACGTGACCAGTCGGGGCGGCGCTAGCAGCAGCGGACGCGACCACGGCGAGAACCGCCAGGCTGACCGCGCCGATACTGCCGGTGATGACCGCACGCGATCTCGAACCCAGGCGGTTGTGCTGCACGAATGCTCCCTCCCAGCGCCGCCATGAGCGAAGGCGGTCGTAGCTGCCATTTAAGAGCATAGTGACCGCACCGGAAGCCGGGCGGGCGAAACGCTCAGCCGATCACGCCGCGACCGCTGATCAAGGATTCGGCGATCACGGTGCGGAGGATGTCGTTCGTGCCTTCGCCGATCACCATCAGCGGAGCGTCGCGATACAGCCGTTCGACGGTGAATTCCTTGGAGTACCCGTAGCCGCCGTGCACTTGCATCGCGGTGAACGCGCACTCGTAGGCCACCTCAGAGGCGTACACCTTGGCCAGGCCAGACTCCAGGTCGGCCCGCTGGCCGGCGTCGGCTCGCGAGGCGGCCCAGTAGGTCAGCAGCCGCGCCGCCTGCAGCTTCATCGCCATGTCGGCCAGCTTGAGCTGCACCGCCTGGAACTGGGCGATCTTCTGCCCGAAGGCGTCGCGCTGGCCCGCGTAACGCAGCGCCTGGTCGTAGGCCTCCTGAGCGACGCCGACCGCCCGGGAGGCGATGTTGATCCTGCCCTTCTCCAGCGCGGACAGCACCTGCTGGAGGCCACGGCCCTCCTGACCGCCGAGCAGGTTCGTGACGGGCACGACCGCGTTGTCGAAGACGAGCTCGCAGGTCTCGGGTCCCCGGTAGCCGAGCTTGGGCAGGTCCCTGACCACCTCGAAGCCAGGGGTGCCGGCGTCCACCAGCAAGACCGACATGCCTGCGTGCGCCGGACTCGCCGCCGGATCCGTCTTCACGAGTACGGGCAGCGGGTCAGCGTGGCGGGCGTTGGTGATCCACGTCTTCCGGCCGTTCACCCTGTAGGTTTCTCCGTCGCGTCGGGCCGTGGTCGCGATGCCCTGCAAGTCGCTGCCCGCCCCGGGCTCGGTCAGGGCGATTCCCGTCCGGCGCGCTCCGCTGGCGAAGGCGGGCAGGTGCGCACGCTTCTGCTCGTCGGTGCCGTGCGTCGCGATCATCCAGCAGGAGAGCGAGTGGCTGCCGATGATCCCGGCGATGCCCATCCAGCCCCGCGAGATCTCTTCGAACACCACCGCCAGTGAGACCATGTCGGCCGCCAGGCCGCCGAATTCCTCCGGCACGAGCAGGCCGAACAGACCCAGGTCGCGCATGGTCGCGACGATGTCGTCAGGGTACTGTCCTGACTCTTCGAGTTCCCTGGCCACCGGCCTGATCTCGGCGTCCACGAAGGACCTGATGGTGTCGCGCAGCAGGCGCTGCTCGTCGCTGAGTTCGAAGTCCATGCGGGCTCCCCATACGGCTAGCACAGTCGGCTAAGACAGGACGCGGCGCCTGAAGTTTCGCAGTCCGATGCCCAGGAATACCACCCCGAACCCCACCACCACTGGGTAGATCACGTACAGGTGCATATGCGGCGCGGTCGTAAACGCGGCCCGCATTCCCTCGTTCACGTAGATGAGCGGGTTGATCAGCACCAGCGTCTGCAGCCAGTGCCAGCCGTCGACGGTGACCGGAGCGAGCCTGGTCCAGCCGTAGTAGGTCCCGCCGAGGAACGTGATCGGCAAGATGATGAAGCCGAACATCAGGCCGATGTTCCTCGGCTCGAAGCTGGTGCCGAGCACCAGGCCGAGGCCGGCCATTGCCACGGCGGCGATCGGCACGAAGGTCAGGATCAGGCCCCAGTGCAGCGTCAGGTGCGCCTGCACGCCTGGAGCGTGCACGACGGCGGCGATCGGCAGGACGATGGCCGCCGAGATCACGCCCTGGGCCGCGCCGGACAGCACCTTGGCCATGGCGACCAGCCAGATCGGGCAGGGCGCCTGCACCCGGTCCTCGATCTCGCGGGTAAAGCCGAACTCCTGCGCCATGTTGAGCGCGATGGACTGCACGCCCTGGAACATCACCGAGATGCCGACCACGCCGGGGACCAGGATCGTCGCGAACGCCGACTCCTGGAACGAGCCGTGCCCGCCGATGCCCTGGCCGATCTTCGGGAACACGTACAAGAACACGAAGCACAGCAGGAACGGCTGGATCAGCGTCCTGATCGCGAACTCCCACCAGTGCTTCCTGAGCACGACCAGGTCGCGGAGCAGCAGCGCGCCGAGCGCGGTCCAGCTGGCGGCCGCGACCGACCGGGTTGGCGCGCCGAGCGGCTGGGCTTGGGGCCTGGGCTGGGCGGTGGTCGTGGGTGCAGTACCGACGGTGTTAGCCTTCACAGGCATCAGTCCCTCAGTTCCTTGCCGGTCAGGTTGATGAACACCGTCTCGAGGCTCGGCTCGGAGATCGACACGTCGACTAGGTCGAAGCCGCCTTGCTCGGCCGCGAGCACGACACGCGGGACGAGCCGGTCGTTGCCGGTCAGGTGGAGCTGGACAAGGCCGTCGGTCACCCTGGTCCTGGTGACGCCGTCGAGTTGCTGGCTGAGCAACTCGGCCAGTCGCTCCGCGTCGCCGGTGGTCTTGACCGAGACGATGGTGTCGGCGCCGATGCTCTGCCTGAGCGCGGCAGGCGTGTCGAGCGCCAGGATCTTGCCGTGATCCATGATCGCGACCCGCTCGCAGAGCCGGTCGGCCTCTTCCATGTAGTGGGTGGTCAGCAAGATCGTCTGACCGTTCCGGTGCAACTCACCGAGCAGGTCCCACAGCGCGAGCCTGCTCTGCGGGTCAAGGCCCGCCGTCGGCTCGTCGAGGAACAGCACGGCAGGTTTGTGGAAGATCGCGCGTGCGACCATGAGCCGCTGTGCCATCCCGCCGGACAGCGCGTAGACCGACGCCTTGGCCCACTTGGACAGCTGGAACTGGGCGAGCAGCTCGTCGGCGATCCGGCGGGACTCCTTGTTGCCGATGCCGAAGAGCCTGCCGTGAAAGTACAGGTTCTCCCAGACGGTGAGCTGGCGATCGAGCGTGTTCTGCTGGGAGACGATGCCGCTGAGCTGCTTGGCCAGCGCCGGATGGGCGGCGACGTCGACCCCGCCGAGGAACGCCTTGCCCGACGTGGGGACGACCCGGGTGGTCAGCATGCCCGCTGTGGTGGTCTTGCCGGCGCCGTTGGGACCGAGCAAGCCGAAGATCTCGCCGGCCTTGACGTCCAGGGAGAGCTTGTCGACTGCTGCGAAGTCCGTGCCCGGATAGATCTTGGTGAGATCCTCGGTGTGAATAGCTGCGCCCCGGGTCACCTCGGGGCCGGCCTCGCTGGGTTGCGCTTGCACGGTAGTCATCAGCTCGAATCCTAGTGGGCCGTGCTGGGCAAGGCCCGGGCCGAGGCCGGGCCGAGCCCGGGCCGAGGCCGGGCCGAGCCCGGGCCGATGTCGGGCCGAGCCCGGGCCGCGCTACCGCTGAGCGGCTGGCTGCCCGGACGGCTCGCCTGACGGTATCCCGACGGGGATCTGACCGCTGATCGCGACGGTGTAAGCCTGACCGTTTCTCGTGCCCTCGATCTTGATCTGGCCATCGGGCTCGATGACGGCGTAGCCGTAGTAGGTAGCTGACGGGTTGCCGCCCTGGTAACCGGCGACCGGCACGATCGTGGCGCCGGTCAGTGCCAGCCCTTTCGTCACCGTGAACTGTGCTTGCACCGGCTGGCCGGCCACGAACCGCAGCACCCCGGAAAACAGGTAGAACCGCTTGCCATCGGCATCCCTGACCAGGCAGACCGTCGGCCTGGTGTACTGGCTGGCCACGGCCGCGTCGACGAGGTCCAGCGACTGGCAGCTGTGGCCGAACGAAGTCGCGGGCGCCGTTTCGGTGGCGTCCGTGGCCTCGCTCGCGTGCTTGGCCGGTGCCGAGGAGAGTCCGCCGGTGACCACCGCCGCCGCTGTCAGTCCGAGAATTGCCATCGGCACGTGCTTCACAGCTTCCCCCTCTTGGCTGGTCCCCCGCGCCGGTCACCGCGCTCGTCGGGAGGCTACCGGCGCGGCCTGCGGGCGCTCCGGAATCCGGGGATCCGGCCTGTTGCGGCGCGTCCCGCCCAAAACCACGATCCAGACTTGGAAATAACGCGAGTGCGGACTTTTCGCCCGGCAGGCCAGCCGATTGCGGCGGAACCAACGACAGCATGGTCCTACTTACTGTCATCAGGACAGCAGTAAGTAGGACCATGCTGCTGTCCGACACCGGCGCGGCGCGGCGCTAGAGGCTGGAGCTTGGGGGCAGGTGGACGCCGGCGTGCGCCCACGGACGGGTGAAGCCGACCGGGTCCAGGTCCGTGTACCGGGTGATTCGCACGACCAGGCCAGGGGCCGGCGACTCGATCATCAGGCCACCGCCGATGACCATGCCCACGTGGCCAGGCGCCTGGATCGTGCCGTCGCCACCGGCGAAGAACACCAGGTCGCCCGGCTGGACATCGCTCGCCGGCACCCTCGGACCCCAGATCCACTGCTGCTGGGAGGTCCTCGGGATGAAGACGTTGGCCGAGCGGTAGGCCATCATGACCAGGCCCGAGCAGTCGAAGGCGTCAGGGCCGGTGCCGCCCCACAGGTACGGCTTGCCGAGCTGGGCCTGGGCGAACGCGATCGCGGTGGTCGCCGCCATGCTCGACGCCACGCCCACGCCGGGCAGGCAGCTCGGCGCGTCATCGACGCTGACCGGGCTGACCGTGAACCCGCCCTTGGCGTAGGTGGAGGCCCAGCCGAGCACCGACTCGACGTAGGACTCCAGGTGGTTGTAGGCGAAGATCGCGTCCGGCGGATTGTCGATCACGCCGTGCCCGACCAGGTACTTCGCCGCTCCGGCGATCGCGTCGGCCGGCTCGTACACGCTGGCGACCCCGTCGCCGTTGGCGTCGGTCGCGACCCCGCTGACGACCTCGCTCGCCGGGTGCACTGGGGCGCCGCCCCAGGTATCGCCCGCTGCGCCGCCGATGCCGATCTGCATCGGGCCAGCCGCGCCGAAGGCGTTCGCGCCGCTGTGCACGCCGGGCAGCGTGGTCTGGCCGTCGTCGCTCTCCACCTTCGCGATGCCCGCGAGGATGACCCACGGGACGCGGTATTTCGCGCCCACGGACTTGAACAGCGACAGGTAGTCGGCCGGGATGGCGTCGGCGGCCGTGCTGGGCGGCGGCTGGTTCCCGCCGCCGTTGCCGGCCGAAGCGCAGGCGTTCTGCGTCGAGAAGAGCAGTCCGCCGCTGGCGAAGAGCAGCATCGGCGCGGCGAGCACCGCGACGACCATCAGGGTCAGGATTCCGGCAAGGGTGAAGATGGCCGGCTTGACCAGGCCGGACGGTACCCGGTTCACTGATTGCCGGCCGAGGAGTACTCGATGTTGCTGACCTGCCAGCTCGATCCGCTGCCGGTCACCGTGATGGCATAGCCCGTGCTCTGCTCGCTCTTGCCCTTGGTGGAGGTCAGCTTTTCGGTCAGCGTGACCACGAAGGTCAGGCTCGACGAGCCGTACCCGCGCAGCGACGTGACCACTGCCGAGCCGACCGAGACCTGCTTGGCCGAGGTCCGCTTCGCGATCACGCCGGGGGTCGAGTAGGCCCTTCCGATCAAGTCAGCGAGCTGGCTGGTCATGAGGGGCTTCATCGGGGCCAGGTAGCTGCTCGTGCTCTGCTGGTAGGAGAACGTGCCGTAGTCGGCTGCGAACGTGGTCGCGGCCCTGGCCGCGCTCGCCAGCCCGGACGAGGTGAACGGCAGCCAGTTGTAAATGTCGGTCACCTGGCTGGCCGGCGGCGATGCCGGCGTCGTCGTCGCCGGTGCGCTCGACGGCGCGGGGGTCGGACGTACCGACCCAGGTCCGCCCGGCGTTCCCGGCCTCGCGCTCGGCGTCGAGTGCGGCCGGCCGGCCGCTGCCGCGCCGTCGGTGGACTTCGGCAGGAAGAGGTAGACCCCGAGCCCACCGAGCACCAGGACGATGAGCGCGAAGGTGACGAGCCGCTGAACTGGTGTGAGTTCCATGGACCTCAGCTACTTCTGTCGCTTCATCGGCCGCAGCCAGAAGGGGCCTGACTGGGCTTGCTCGCTGCCGGATTCACCGCCAGCCGACCCCGAGCCGAGGTCGCTGCCACCAGCCGGCGGCTGTCGTCTGGATCCCAGCGACCTGAACGGGCCAGGTGTCCGTGGCGGTGCCGACGACCGGCTTGGCGCGGACGACGGCGGCTGGCTCGATCGCGACGGCGCCGAGGTCCGGGAAGGTGCGTCGGATCGCGACCTCGACGTGCCGGTCGGCCGGGCCGTCGACCGGTTGACGCGCGGTGCGTCACCCGACCCGCCGGTCCACCGGGAGGGACGCGACGCACTGCCGTTCGGCTGCGGCGGCGGCGCACCGGCCCGCGAGGCCGCCTGCCCGGCTGCGGCCGAAGCGCCCGAAGCGCCCGATCGCCTAGACGTGGGCGGGCTGCTCGCACCGCCACCAGCTCCGCCACCAGCCGCAGCTCCGGTCCCTGCTCCGGCCCAGCCGCCGCCACCCCCGGCCGGCCACCGCTGGCTCGACGACGCCGCCGGCGGCACCCCCGACCCAGCCGCACCAGCCGCACCAGCCAACCCGGCCGCACCGGCCGCACGCGGTCCGCCGGAAGCACCAGCCGCGCCCCCGGCACCCGCAGCGCCCCCAGCACCGGCGGCGCCGCCACCGCCCGAGGCACCCGAGGACACCCAGCTCGTGGGCGCACCGTTGCTGCCCGGCAGGCGAAGCGGCGGCGCCTGGTCGCCGGAGGCGCTGCCAGCCGAGGCACCGTAGGCGCGAGCCCGGGACGCTGCGCCGGCCTGCCCGCCGACCCCGGCACCCGCCGGATCGGTGGCACCGCCGGGAGGCACCCCGGCCCCGTCGCCCTGAGCCTCCGCGCCCGCACCGGCAGCACCAGCCGCCGACGCGAGACTCGCGGTGCTGACCGCGGTCGCGGCACCGAGCGCCAGGCCCGCCGCCTGAGCCGGGTTGCGCCTGGCCCAGCGCGCGACCCGGTAGCCAGCGAACCCTGGCACCGCCAGCGTCGCGGCGGTTCTGGTGTTGGCGCGCGCCGTCGCGGCCGCCCGGCTGAGGTCCGCCTCGGCCCGGTCCGTAGCACCGACCGCGCTGTATCCGACGGACGTGAACAAGTGCTGGAACGGCTTGCGGTAGATAAACACCGCCACGGTCACCAGCGTGATCATCAGGATCTTCAGTGCCCATGGCAGAACGGCGTCAGATGTCCCCATAATCAGCGCATAACAATAAAGCAGGACGCTCAGCGCCAGCGCCACCGCCGCTTGCTTCAGCAAGACGCCCACGAGCATCTCGAACCAGCGCACCGCCACGACCCGGCCGAATCCAGGATGCGTCCCGATCAGCAGGAAGAACGGCCCGACGATCAGCAGCAGCAAGAACCCCAGCTTGAGCAGGATCAGCGTCACCGAGATCAGCAGGATCAGCACGCCGGCCACCACGGCGGCGAGCAGCGACGCGAACGCGATCTCCAGTCGCGTGGTCCATTCCTTGCCCTGGAAGAGCGGGAACGCGGCTGGATCCTTGTTTTGCATGGTCTGCGCGATCCCGACGTAGGCCGCCTGCTTGGCCTGGATCATCGCCGTCGTAGCGTGCTCGTTTACCGCGATGGCCTGAGCCCACAGCAGCGGGCGCGCGTACTTGTTGACGGCTGTCTGCGGCACGCCGTGCTTGGTCGCGAAGGCGGTCAGCCCGAACTCGCCGTCGAGCCAGGGCTTGCACACCAGCACGGTCCACAGTTCGTTGGCGTTCTGGTCGACGACCGTGCGGCCAGAGGTGTAGCTGAAGCTTGACGGGCTGATCTGCGGGTCGCCGGAGGTGACCGGCAGGCAGCTAGCCTGACCGGGACTCGGCAGATGGGCGAAGGCCGCGTTCAGCGTGGTGCTGATGCCGTCCGTTACGCCCTTGCCAAGCCCGGTGAAGTCGGCGGGACGGCCGATCAGCCAGATCGCCGCGGCGAAGGCGATGACCATCCAGATCGTGCCCTCGATGGTGCGGCTGGCGCGCTTGCGGATCAGTCCCTGCCAGGCCAGCCAGATCGCGGCGAGGATAATAACAACAGCTACATATGGGAAATAAATCGCGTTGCCAAGCCCTGTGACCAGATGATCGGTGACGCCCTGGAGCCAGGACAAGATTCCCTCGCCGGCGGCCGATTGGTAGACGGTGATCGTGACGCGGTCCAGGGCCTTCGCGAAGTCGAAGATCATTCCGGCGACGTCGTTGCCGATCAGGGAGGTCATATCGGAGCACTGCAAGTCGGTCGCGGCCCAGTACTGACCGGCCATGCCGTACTGGTTGTAGGGGGTCTTGACCGACTGTCCCGGCGCGGCCGGAGGCTTCACCAGAGAGTCGATGCCCGCAGTAGCGGACTCGGGCTCGGGCACTCCCGGCTCGCAGAGGTTGTTCAGCTCCCCGGTGATCCCTGACTGGCCGAGCGAGCAGAACCCGAACAGGCCGCCGATGTCACCGATGCCCGGCACCGAGCAGAGTCCCCCGCCGGCCGGCCGGACCGCGGACAGCGTCCTCGCCGGGATCGGATCGGCCGCCGTACCCGGCGGAACGTGCGCAACCGGAGCCTGAACCGCCGCTGGCGCGTGCGCGCTGACCGGCACGATCTCGGTAGCCATCGTCGCCGGCACCGTAGCGGCGGCACTGGCGGCGAGGGGCACGCAGCACAGTGCTGCCGCCGCGATCAGCGCTGCCGCCGAGATCACCGCGACCACAAGCTTGCGTGGTGTTTGCCAATCCAGTCGCCGGATTCGGGCCAGGCGGCGGAGTGTGGGCATTGGGGGGCTCTCCTGGGGGGTCGGTCGCTCGGGCTAAGGCGCCTGGGCCGGGCTCGGTGGTCGGCCCCGTTCGTGCTGCTGGCCGTGCACTGGCGCTGGCAGCGCATGCCCTGCCAGCTCAGGTACCGCTGGTTTCCCCGGCTCCGATCCGGGACCTGGCCCGTCGCCTGGCCGGTCGTCGCGCTGGCCTGCCGCCCCCCAAGCAGGCTGGCCATACGCTGACGACGGTGCTGACGAAGGTGCCGGCGACGGTGCTGGCGACGACTGGACCGGCACGGACGATGCGGGCCCTTCGCCGGCGCCTGCCCTGGTCGGGTTGGTGTCGAGCCACTGGCGCAGCTCGTCTGAGATGAGATCGACCATGATCCGGCCGGCCCGGCCGTCCAGGTCGCGGAAGATGCATTCGCCGTTGCCGAGACTGCGCAGCACGGCGGCGTGGTCGTCCGACAGGTCGACACCGAGCAGCGCCAGCACGTTCGCAACCTCGGCCCGCTCGGTCGAGCGGAACGCGAAGACCGCCGAGATGCAGTTCGTCACCTGCTCGTTGAGCAAGTCACCAGCGTTCTGCGAGACCAGGATCAGCGCGGTGTTGCGGGACCGGCCCATCCTGGACACCTCGGGGATGAGCTTGGCGCCCTGCGGAGTCGAGGTCACCGCCCACGCCTCGTCGAGCACGATCGCCTTCGGTATCCGCCGGTCCATGCCGTTGAGCAGGCGCCGGGCGAACTGCGACACCAGGTACAGCAGGGCCACCGACAGCCGCTGCTCGTAGGAGTAGTCGTCACGCTTCAGGCCAGCCTCGGGGAGTGTCAGCCCGGCGAGCGTGAAGACCGTCGTCCAGCCCTCGGCTTCGATCCGGTCACCGCCGGACGGGGAGAAGCACAGCCGGGCGAGCCGCATCTCCGACATCGAGCGCAGCACGGCGCCGAGGTTCTTGGCCGCCGGGTCGGATGCCGCCTCGAGGTGCACGACCACCTTGCCGAGGCTCGGCTGGTCGGCGGCCGACACCGCGCCGACCGCTTGGATCATGGCGCTCTCGCGTTCCTCGCTCATGTTGGGCAGCAGCAGCCTGAGCGTTTCAGCCGCCATCGTCCGCCGCTCGGCCAGGTCGTCGCCGAACGAGAACGGGTCGAGCAGTCCGGCCGCCGCCGTGCCCAGCGGCAGCACCCGCGCCCTGCGCCCGCGATGCTGGAGCAGCCGCACCAGCGACTCGGCGTCGCCCTTGGGGTCGATCACCGCGACGGTCACGCCGCGCAGCGCGAGCTGGAGGATCTGCAGCAGCGCGAGCGTCGTCTTGCCGCCGCCCGGCTCGCCGGTGATCGCGACGGCGGTGGGCCGGTTACGGGCGGCGGCGACCAGCGGGTCGAAGTGCACGACCGAGCGCGCCCGGCCGATCGTCTCGCCGATGTACGGCCCGACCCAGCCAGCGTCCTGCGCCGGCCGGTCCCCCAGGTCGACCGTGGCGGTCGGCATGCCACCCGCGATCGTGTACAGCGGCTGGCGCTGCAGGTAGGAGGTGAGCCTGACCTTGTCTCCTGGCAGCGACTCGTTCAGCAGCGAGAACTGGTCACCGGTCGAATTCACCACGTCGATGCCGATGTCACGGAAGTGCTCGGTGACCGCCTCGGCCCGGCGGATGCACAGTTCCCGGTCCGGGGCCGTCACGGCCAGCCGGTGCCAGCCGTACACGAACGGCAGTCGCTCCTTGGTGATGCCGTGCTCCAGCAGCCGGGCCGCCTCGATCTGCTCGGCGAGCGCGATCGGCAGGTCGGCGCCGGCCTCCCTGATGTGGGCGTCCATGTCCCTGGCGTGGGCCAGCCTGCGGCTGACGTCCTTGCTCGCCTTGGCCGGCGGGATCAGCCGCATCCGGAGGCTCGCCTCGACCGGGAACGGCAGCGCGTCGGCGTAATGCAGCCAGGGCTCGCCGTCGGGGAAGTACATGACGTCGGGAAACCGGGTGAACGACAAGAACGCGACGCACGACTCGCCAGCCGGGTGGATGATCCGCAGCGCGGTGCGCCCGTTGTGGATCTCGCCTTCGACCAGGGCCTCGATCTCGCCGAGCCCCCACCGGCGCTTGCGGACCGCCGTGGGCGGCGGGTCGCCGATCGCGCTGGTGAACGCGTGCCTGAACAGCCACGCCACCTCGTCGGCGCTGGCGTGCTGCGCCGCGAGGAGCTCGCGCCCAGAGTACGGCCGACCCGCTCGGCATGGTCGGTCCACTTGGTGATCTCAGGCCCGACGACGGCGTCGTCCTCGATCCCGAGCAGCTGCTCGCCCGCCCGGTAGGAATTCATGAACTGGGCCAGCATGCCCCCGGCGAGCTGCGCGCGTACCCCGCGCTGGCCGAGCCGGACGCCGAGGTAGACCTCCTTGGTCCAGAAGTCCTTGGCCCACACCTGCCGGTACATCTCGTCCAGGTAGGGCAGCCAGCCCGGCCCGCCGTCGGAGGTCGCGTGCAGGCCGGTCGCCCACTGCGCGGCCGGGTAGCTGCGGTGGGCGATCCGCAGGTGCACCTCGGCATCGGCCATCCTGATGCCGGCCAGCGCCACCGTCAGGTTGGTGGCGAGCGTCTCGCGCTGCTGCCCGGTCATGAACTCGTACGAGATCGTCGGCACCCGGAAGTAGGCCCAGGCGTGGGTCTCGGTCAGCAGGATCCGGTCGTCGAAGTACCGGATCGACAGTCGGCTTCGCTTGGCTCGCTGGGTCATCGCACTGCCCGCCCGCTTCCCGGCCCGGTCAAGGCGGCGACCAGCACGCCGGCCATGGCGGTATAGGCGCCAGCCGTGGCAGGGCTCAGCAATCCGGCCCATTGCGGGCTGGCTGGCGTGGCGTGCGCGGCGACGGGACTGCGCTTGGCTGAATGCGCGCCCAGCTGGTCGTCCCACGGCACCCTGACAATGGCACGGCACTGGCCACGGCAGACGCGCTCGGCCTGCTCGACGTGCTCGGTGCTACGGCGGCTCACGCCGTTCATCACCATGATCGCGCCGTCGGCCAGGCCGCCCTGCCCGTGCGCGCCGAGCCATTCGAAGGTCATCCCGATGGCCTGGGAAGCGGTGGCGCTGGCGGGCGCGACGAGCACGAGCTGGTCGGCGACGGCCAGCATCCTCGGAACGGCCGCCGTCGAGGGATCGGCCAGCACGAGCTGATGCCGCGTGCTGGCGTGCTCGAACGCCCGCGCCGCCGCGACCGGGTCGATCGGGTCGGCCGGGCTGGCGGCGTCGTCGTTCGCGGTCAGGACGGTAAGCCTGGACGGCCCGAGCGAGGCCGCCTGGCTGAGTGCTGGCCGCAGCATCGCTCGCCGCGCGAGCGAGTCGCTGCCCGGGTTGAGGTCAAGAACGGCGACCTGATCGGTCCGCAGGCTGGCGAGCACCTCGCCGACGAGCAGCGCCGTGATCGTCTGACCAGCCCCGACGGTGCAGCCGAGCACGACGATCCGGCGCTGGCCCTCGATCGGCAGCTGCGCCCTTGACCGGTCGCGCTGCAGCTGGTCAGGCTTGCCCGGCCGGTGCCCGCCGGGAACGACCGTCACCTTGCCGGTACGGCCGTCGCCTCGGCGCGCCGAAGGCCCGGCCAGCGCGTGCTCGACCGTGGGCGGCCGTTCTTGCGTCCCGCCCTGACCGACCACGGTCACGACCGGCCGGCCAGCACGATGCTCGACCGGCGGCTCGGCAGCGGCGCTGGGCTCAAATCGCGGCGCGGCCGGCATCTGGCCCACCTGGTCGCCTGACGCCTGCACCACGACCGGCGGCTCGGCCGAGACAGACGACACGGCTGAGGAAGACGGCACGGCTGAGGAAGACGGCACGGCGGAGGAAGACGGCACGGCGGAGGAAGACGGCACGGCGGAGGCGGGCGGCACGGGCAGCCCTGGCTGCGGGCTCGGGCTGGGCACGGCGGCGGTGGGCTGGGGGGTGGGCTGAGGGCTGACGCTCGGCTTCGGCTGCGGGCTGGCCGGCCTGGTCGGCGGTGCCGTGGGCGCGCGCATGGGTCGCGGCTGGCTGACCGGCCGGCTGAGCGGAGCGGACGGAAGCGCCGGCCTGACCGGGAGCGGCTGCTCAGGCCGCTGACGCGGCGCCGACAGCTGCCGGGCGGCAACCCCGGCCCCGGCCGCCGGCGGCGCGAGCAGGCCCGCCAGAGCCTGGGCCGCTGGCCGGCCGAAGACCCCGGCGTCGCCGCGCGCGACCGGACCGGCCGGGCGCGGGGCCCGGCTCCTGGCTGGCTGCCGTTCGGTCCTAAGCTTCTCGGTTTGGGGCTTCGCGGTCCGGGGCTTCGCGGTTCTGGGCTTCGCCGGCGGACGAACAGGCCGGCGAGGCCGGGCGCTGCGAGCGCCGCGCGCAGCACGGACGCTGGCCGCAGGCGCGGCGGCTGCCTCGTCGAGCTGCTCCCTGGCCGCCGGTGAGAGCCGCCAGACCCGGCCGGTCACCAGGACGACGTCGCTCTCGGCGAGCGGCGCCATCCGGCACCACACCCTGGGCTCGGCCAGATAACGCAGCTGAGAGCGGATCAGCTCAGGCAGCCGCTTGCTCTCCAGGACAGGACGGGTGAAGAGCCAGGTCGCGACGCCGGGCGGCAGCACGTACAGCCAGATGAGGTTGTGGCTGAACGGGAGGCCGAGCAGGGTGAGCAGCAACACGTACGGCACGGCGATGGCCGCGAACACCGTGATCTGACCGATCGGAAGCGGCATGGGCAGCCGAAAGTCGTACAGCTTGTAGAGCCGCTTCTCAATTCGCCAGATACTCGTGTAGGTGGGCAGATCCACCAGCGCGCCTTCCCTCTCCGTGATTACCTATGGCACTCCGTCTACCTATGACATTCCGCCTAATGGACGCCCAGCGCATGAGCGATGCCCATGGCGAGCGAGCGTACTATCGTCGGCTCGTAGAAGATGACAGCGATAGCCACTGCGAGCACGAAAAACTGTACGAACCGAATAATCTCTCTGGTAAAGAGAAAGAAGATAGCGACGATTCCGACAATACCAAGGAAGAGCGGGCCGAAAAGATCCTGCAGATAGGTCACAAGACCGGCGCTGCTCAGCGCCAGGGGGATTGCCGTGGCAATTAGTTGCGGCGACATCATTACTCCGGGGTTGGTGAGCACGGCTTACTGTGGTCCTGCGACGGCGGAAGGCCCGATCGAGCGCACGTACCACTTCCCGGCCCGCTGCTCGACTGTCATCGCGTAAGTCATCTCGAGCTGAGCCCGGCCGCCACCAGCCGACGGCGGCCCGGCCGACGGGGTGCTGGCCGGCAGCCAGGAGACGGACACCGTGATCGCCCTGACCGCGCTGGACCCGGCCGGCACGACGATCGACGTGATCTTCCCGAACGCGACCTCGCCGCCGAGGCCGGTCAGGGTCGTCTTGGGCGCGGCGAACACGCTGAGCTTCGCGCTGTCGCCGCTGGCGAAAGCTCGGAAGAAGGCCGGGAGTACCGCGTTAAGAGCCTGCGTGGCCGACGGATCCGTCGCAACCTTGGCCGCGGCCGGCGGGACCACCGAGCCGGGCGGCGGCAGCAGCGCGGGCTGCCCCGATACGACCAGCCCGCCGCCCGAGTAGTAGACCGGCACGCCGATCTCGACGAGCCGGCCGTTGGTCAAGGCCAGGAGATTCACGACCGCACTCTGGGCGTTCCGCACGTCGACGCCCGCCACCTGCACAGACTGGGCAGTCTGCGATCCGCTGCCATTCCAGCCCAGCTGCGGGTCGGCGCCTGCGGGCAGGAACGGCGCGAGCTCGGCGGCGCGCTGTGCGGCCGTTGCCGGGCTGAAGTTGAGGTACACCTGCCCGAATTCCAGCGCGAACGCGCTGGCGAGCGACACCGGATACCCGTCGGACGACGAGCTCACGACCGGGCCAGCCGGGCTGGGCGACGCCGAAGAATCGGTGACGATCGCGACCACGCCCCGGTATCCGATCAGGAGCAGGACAAGCCACAAGACTCCGCGCAGCACCCAGATGAGCCACCGGCCTCCGGCCCCTCGGCCGGCCAGGCGCTGCGACCCGTCTTGCGGCTCGGACGAGTAGCCGTCGGGCTCGGCGGCCCGCTCGGCATCTGTCATGCCCTGCCTAGTCATCATGTGCTGCTCGGCTATCACCGCTCGCTCGGTCGTCACCGGGGCGCCGGGCAGCAACCGGTTGCCCGTCGCCATCACACCTCCGCCCGCTCTCCTGGGTTGGCAAACACCGGCAGTGTGGTCCGTGGACGGCAGTCCGCAGACCGCACTGGGTTGGCTAACACCGGCAGTGTGGTCCGTGGACGGCAGTCCGCTGACCACACTGCGCCTAGCCGGCCAAGAGCCGCAGCGCACCATTGCTCTGCTCGGGCACCATTCTGCGGCAATACGCCCGGCCTAAGGGCTCTTTGCGGCCTCCGACGCGCCGATGACCTGGGAATTATTAAGTCGATTGAGGCCAGTCCGACGTGTTTGGGCGATCTCGCGAGCGGACCTGACCTGGGTAGACACGGCCTGGCTGGTCGGCGGCACCTCGGCTGGCACATCGGGCGCTGCTCTCCTGGCTGGGATGCGGGTGGACAGCGCTTATTGGACGCGCCCGGCTGTGACAGTCGCTGTGACGCCCGCTGAGCGACATCCGCGCATTTCAGGGCCAACTACCCAAGAGCGACACCGCTATGCGCGAATTCGGCTGCTTCGGCGGCGGTAGTGACGATCCAGGCCAGGAGCATCGCCTCTTCGCGCCACGCGTCGTAGCGCCCACTGCGGCCCGCGTGCCCGGCGACCATCTCCGTCTTCAGCAAGAACGGCCCGCCCGACGCGCTCGCCTGCAGCCGGGCAATCCACTTCGCCGGCTCGACATAACGGACCCGGGTGTCGTTGAGGCTCGTGATGGCCAGGATCGGCGGATAGCGCCGATCGGTCGCGACGTTCTCGTACGGGGTGTACGACTTCATGTAGTCATAGACCGCCGGGTCGTGGAGCGGGTCGCCCCATTCCTCCCACTCGGTCACCGTCAGCGGTAGCGACGGGTCGAGAATCGTGGTGAGCGCGTCGACGAAAGGCACCTGCGCGGCGATGCCGCCGAACGCCTCGGGCGCCAGGTTAGCAACGACGCCCATCAGCAGCCCTCCGGCCGAGCCGCCCCGAGCGATGATCCGGTCGTGGCTGGTATACCCGGTCGCGACGAGGTGCTGCGCACAGGCGACAAAATCGGTGAAGGTGTGCTTCTTATTCAGCAGCTTGCCGTCCTCGTACCAGTGCCTGCCCATTTCGCCGCCGCCACGGACGTGGGCGATCGCGTAGGTAAACCCGCGGTCGAGCAGCGACAGCCGCGCGATCGAGAAGAACGGGTCGGCCGAGGTCTCGTAGCTGCCGTATCCGTACAGCAGCAGCGGCGCCGCGTTACTTTCCACGCCTCTCTTGTGTACTAGCGAAATCGGGACCTTAGTACCGTCCGAGGCGGGCGCCCATTCGCGGATCTGCACGTAATCGGCGCTGTCGTACTCCGGTTCGCCCGGCAGGCTCAGCACCGCCCGGCGCTTGAGCAAAACCAGTTCTCCGGTCACCGTGTCGTAGTCGTACATCGAGTCCGGCGTAACCATCGAAGTAAATGCGAGTCGGAAAGATTTCGATCCGTATTCAGGGTTGGAGCCAGGATCGACGGTGTACACGGGCTCGTCGAAGGCGATTTCGTAGTCGGCGCCCTCGGCCGGCATGATCCGCAGTCCGGTCAGTCCGTCCTTGCGGTAGTAGAGCACCAGGTGATCACGGAAAGCGCCGACGTCGACCAGCCTGGTGTCGGCCCGGTGCGGAACCAGGGGCGTCCAGTTCCCTGGATCGGCGGGGGACGCGGTCGCGAGCTCGAAGTTCTCGGCGCCGTCGTTGTGCAGGATCAGCAGGCGCTCCGAGCCGTCCGCCGTGACCTGATGGTCGATGCTGTACTCGACGCCCTGCCTGCGCGGCACGACCACGGTGAAGTCACCGGTGGGATCTCCGGCATCCAGCAGGCGGAACTCAGTGGTGACCTTGCTCGCCGCCCTGATCAGCAGGTACCGCTCGCTGCGCGTCAGCAGGACCGCGGTGAAGAACCGCTCGTCAGCCTCCTCGTAGATCAGGACGTCCTGGTCGGCTGGCGTGCCCATGAGGTGCCGCCAGACCTGGTAGGGCCGCCAGGCTTCGTCGACCGTGACGTAGAAGAGCGCGGAGCCGTCCCTTGACCAGGCCGAGCCGTAGTAGGTGTTCGGGATCTCGTCCGGCGCGACCTCGCCGGTCCCGAGGTCCTTGAAGCGGATCGTGTACCGCTCGTCGCCGGAGTAGTCGGTCGAGTAGGCGAGCTTGGTGCCGTCCGGGCTGACGCTGTGGCTGCCGAGCGAGAAGAACGGCCCGTCACCAGCTAGCTCGTTGCAGTCGAGCAGCAGCACCTCGCCGTCGAGCGCCGCGCCGTCAGCGGAGATAGGCGGCCGCTCGTCGGCGCCCTCCAGGCGGCGACGGCACAGCAGCTGGTACTGCTTGCCCTCGATCATCCGGGAGTAGTACCACCAGTCGCCCTTACGGACGGGGACCGACAGATCGGTCTCCTGGGTCCGGCCCTTCATCTCGTTGAAGATGGCCTCGCTCAGCTCAGCCTGTCCAGCGGTCAGCGTCTGGGTGAACTCGTTCTGACCTTCGAGGAAGGCGATGGTGTCCGGATCGTCCTTGTCGGCCAGCCACTCGTACTCGTCGGTGACGGTGTCACCGTGGTAGGTGCGCTCGACCGGAACTCGCTTGGCCGTCGGTGGTACGTGCTCGGTGCTCATAGGCAGGATTGTATTGAGCGGGCACCGTCAGCTGTCTCGGGAGATCCTTGCCGCCTGATTCGAGGTACCAGGCGAGCCGCCGGGCGGGTCGCCGAGCGGCTGGATGACCGGCCCCGTGAAGGGCCTGGTCTCGCGGGGCCTGGTGGACAGGCTCGATCCCGGCGCCCGCGTCAGGTCGGTGCAGCCGCGCAGTCCGTTCCAGCGCCGCACCGCCGCCGCGGCGGTCGCGCCGGTCTCCGGGATCGGCAATCCGCTGGTGATCAGGGCTGGCCGCCAGCTGAAGCTGTCGATGTGGCGACCGGTCACGGTGATCCGCAGCGCGCCGCTGTAGGTTTCTGGCGGGCTGGTGTCGTAGAACGCCAGGTTGCCGAGCCCGTAGTCGACCAGCGCCGTGCCGAGGTAGCCGGCGCCGAGCTGCACGTGGGCGTGCGCTCCGACGACGATGTCGGCTCCGGCCCTGACCAGCGCTGTGGCGAGCGGTTCCTGCACAGAATTGGGGCAGAGCTGGGCCTCGGTCCCCCAGTGCAGGAAGACCACCACCGTGTCGCTGACCTTGCGGGCCTGCTGGACGGCCGTGACGAGCTCCTTCTCCTGGTAGGCCGACGCGAGCCCCGGCTGGCTCGCCGTCGCCGTCCACGAGGTGATCAGGTTGGTGTCGATGACCTCCGTCGCCGCGATGATCGCGATCCGCTGCCCCTTGATCGTCGTCTCGTAGGGCCTGAAAGCCTGCGCCGCGTCCTTTCCGACGCCGATCACCGGGTAGTTCGCGGCCTTCGCGATCGACAGTGACTGCATCAGGCCGTCCCTGCCGCAGTCCTCGCCGTGGTTGTTCGCCTCGGTGACCAGCGTCACGTGCGCGGACTTGAACGCGGTGAGCGCGGCCGGCGGCGCGGAAAAGACGAACTGCTTCGGCTGGGGATCAGGGCAGCCGCCGTCGACGAGCGCGGACTCGAAGTTGGTCATCGACAGGTCGGACCCGGACAGCAGCTTCGCGATGTTGCCGTCGAGCGCCGTCGCGGGATCGTCGGCGAGCCGGGTGCCGAGGGTGCCTTCGAAGTGCACGTCGCCGCCGAAAGCCAGGGTGACCGCCTTGCCGTCACCCCGCCATTTCGCCGAAAGGGGGGACCCGGTCCGCTTATGTGCCGACTTATGCGCTAGTTTGGTGTGACGACCTGAATGATCGCGCGCGGCACCCGTGGTGCTGCCAGGCGAGCTGTCGATGGCGTTCCTTGCCACGAGAGCCGCGCCGACGAGCACCACCACGACGAGCGCGCCGACGGCCAGCCTGAACTGCGTCCAGAGTCGTCGTCTTGGCGTGCGGCCAGACGAGTGCACGGGACCAAAGGTAACAACTCCGGCGGTGCTGACCTGCCAGAATCACAGACCTCCCCAAAGTAGCCACCCCGCCGCTACCCCGCCGACCCGCCGCGCGGGAGCGCCAAGCCCGGGTCACCGCGACCCAACAGCAGCGATCCGGGCCACGCCCCCGGTTCGCGCTGAACCCGACAGCACCATGGTCCCACTTACTGCTGTCCTGATGACAGTAAGTAGGACCATGGTGCTGTTGAATCCCCGCTCCCGACAGCAGCAAGTAGGACCATGCTGTCGTTGCGCCACGGCGCAGCCGGGGGGTTAGCGGCGGTCGGAGTACCAGGAGATCCCCCGGCGGCGACGGCGGGCCGCGAACACCGCGCCGGTCACGAGGGCGGCGATGATCAGCACGAGCAGGGGCGGCCCGAAGGTCGGGATCCGCCAGATCAGCAGGGCGAACCGCCAGATGGCGTGCCAGATGAACAGCCGGACCAGGAACCGGCCTAGCCCGCCGCCGCCACCGCCGAACCGGCCGATGGCACCCCAGAACGGTGCCGTCACGGCTGCCAGTGCGAATCCGTATGACCTGGTCATCTCTCCACTGTGCCACGTCGGGGCAAACTCGCGGGGGTCGCACCCGGGCAGGAGCGCGCGCAGAGCGCCCAGGTGTACGAAAGACTGCCAGGCGAAATCGTCACGAAAGCGTCACGAATCGACGTCGCTAGCGCGCGCAGGAATGGCGTGCATACTTCTGCGTAGTCAGTTTGCTTACACGCGCTGATGAATCATGAAAAGCCAGGTCCGTAGCCCTTCCCGAGCATGTTGGGTCGGGTTAGAGTGCATCGAGTACACGCCAGGGCTGGGGCAGCGACCGTAACAGGAAGGAGAATTTACCAATGCAACCCTTTGCGCGACGCCCGGACGATTCAACTCCTTCCTGGATTTCTAATAGGTCCGGATCACAGGCCGGGCGCTAGCTGGAGCGGGCCAGGGCGGGCCAGGGGGTGGCCTTCGCATCGGACTGGTCATCGGAGGCAGGCACGAGCGCGAGCTAACAGGAGGACCCGATGCCGAACGGGTTAGCCGACGGACCACCGCAGCACTTGCCAGACACCGACCACACCAGCGACACCAGCGACACCGCGAGCGAGCCGGGGACCGCCATGGCAGAGGATCTCGACGACGCAGGCGACCTCGACGACATCACAGCGCTAGCGGACGTCACAGCGCTAGCGGACATCACAGCGCTAGCGGACATCACAGCGCTACCCGGCGCGCAGCGGGTACCGCTCTCTTTTGCTCAGCGCCGGCTCTGGGTCGTCAATCACCTCTTTCCCGAGTCACCCTTTTACCATATTCCTATAGCGTACCGCTTGCGCGGCAACCTTGATATTGCTGCGCTTGAGAATTCTTTTGCTCAGCTCGTCAAGCGGCACGCCATATTAAGGTCGTCCTATCATCGGGACACCGATGGCGCGCCCGTTCAGATAATCCGGCCTGCCGCCGAATCCCGGGTCCAGGTAGTCGAGGTGCCCGGCCGCGCCCATCAGGAACGCGTCGCGAATGCCCGGCAGGTCGCCAGGGAACGCACCCGAGTGCTGCTCGACCTCAGCAACGGAACGGTGATTCGCGCCGATCTACTGCGGCTCGACCCTGACGATCACATCTTGCTAGTGGTAATGCACCACATAGTGGCCGACCACTGGAGTCTTGGCGTTCTGGTCGACGAGTTGTCGAAGCTCTACACCGCCAACCTGAATCCGCAGGCCGCCCTCAGTGCTGCCGGATCTGACCCGGCCTCGCCCGAGCTTGCCCGCCAGTACGCCGACCACGCGGAACTGCAGGCCACCCGGCTAGACGGCGGTGCTTACGAGCGGCATCTCGACTACTGGCGAGGCCAGCTCGCCGACCTGACTCCGCCGCTGATTCCCGGTGACCGGCCGCGTCCGCCCGTGCCCGACTTCGAAGGCGCCCGGGTGAGCCTCACGCTCGACCGGGAACTCGCTGGTCAGTTGCGTGCCTACGCCCGCGAGGCGCGAGTCACAATGTTCGCCGTCTTGCTCGCGGGCTTGAAGGTGCTGCTGTCGAGATACTGCGGCACCGACGATATGGCAATAGGCTGCGCGATGGCCAACCGCGCCGATCCCGAATTCGAGCGGCTGATTGGCGTCTTCGTCGATACCGTGGTGCTGCGCACCGACCTGTCAGGCGATCCGACTTTCACCGAGCTGGCCCGGCGAGTGCAGTCGGTGACGCTCGCCGCATATGACCATCGGGACCTGCCGTTCGAGAAGCTGGTCGAAGTATTCTCGACCAACCACGATCTCAGCTACACGCCCTTTTTCACGGTAGCCATCTCGTACCTCAGTGCTCCCACGTCGTCGTTCCTTCTCCCTGGGCTTGAAGTAGCGAAGTTCAACTTTGATCCGGGTCTGGTGCGCTTCGACCTCGATTTCTTTATCGGCGAGCACCAGGGCGCGATCGCGGTCGAGGTCGACTACCGAACCGACGTGTACGACGGGTCTACCATCGAGCGCCTGCTCAGCCAGTTCAGGCACCTGCTCGTGGCGGCGGCCAGCGGGCCGGCCACACCGATCTCCGAGCTGCCGCTGCAGACGCAGGCACAGGCCAGCGAGGTCGCGCGTTTCGGCAGCAACCCGGTGCCGCGACCGGCCGGCGCGAGCGTGCCCGAGCTGATCGCACGGCACGCCCGCGAGCACCCGCAGGCACCGGCCGTGGCGTTCGGCGACACCGTGCTGAGCTACGCGGACCTCGACTCCCGGGCGCAGCGGCTCGCGCACCGGCTGCGGCAGCACGGGGTCGGGCCAGACGTGCTGGTCGGGGTGGCGCTGCCGCGCTCGGCCGAGCTGGTGGTCACGCTGCTGGCCGTGCTGAAGGCCGGCGGCGCCTACCTGACGCTCGACCCCGCGCACCCCTGCGACCGGGTGGCCTACCTGGTCGGCGACAGCGGCGTCACCCTGGTCGTAGCCGCGCCGGCCCCGGACAGCGCCGAGCGATTCGGTACCGCGACCGTGATCGACCCAGCCGATCCCGAGCCGCACGAGCCGCGCGAGCGGCGCGAGCCGCACGAGCGGCCGGTGCCGGATCAGCGCAGTCTCGCCTACGCCATTTACACCTCGGGCTCGACCGGACGACCCAAGGGCGTCCTGCTCGAGCACCGCAACCTGCTCAACCTGTGCCAGTGGCACAACGCGCGATTCGGCGTCACCGCCTGCGACCGCGCCACGATGGTGGCCGCGCAGAGCTTCGACGCCTCGGTCTGGGAGCTGTGGCCCTATCTCGTGGCCGGTGCCCGCGTCTACGTCGCCGACGACGCGACCAGGGCCGATCCTGACCTGCTCGACTCGCTCGTGCGGGACCAGGGCATCACGATCATGTTCGTGCCGACCCCGGTAGCCGAGCTGCTCCTGACCTTGCACCCCGACCTGCCGGTTCGCCTGCTGCTGACCGGCGGCGACACGCTGCGCCGGCGCCCGCCAGCGGACGCGCCGTTCGAGCTGGTCAACAACTACGGCCCCACCGAGTGCACCGTCGTCGCCACAGCAGGCTCGGTGCGCCCGCTGGCCGCAGGACAAGATTCTCCACCGGGAACGCAGCCGAACCCGCCGGACTCTGACCTCGCAGGGCCTCCTGACCTCGGGCGACCCATCGACAATGGCACCGTGGCGGTGCTGGACGCGAACCTGCGCGCGGTTCCGGTCGGCATGGTCGGAGAGCTCTACATCGGCGGGGCCGGAGTCGCCCGAGGCTACCTCGGGCAACCGGGGCTGACCGCCGACCGGTTCGTGCCTGATCCGGCCGGGCCGCCAGGCGCGCGCCGCTACCGCACTGGTGACCTGGTGCGCTGGCGGGCCGACGGCACGCTGGCCTTCCACGGTCGCAACGACCGGCAGATCAAGGTCCGCGGCTTCCGGATCGAGCCTGCCGAGATCGAGTTTCGGCTGGGTGCCTTCCCGGGCATCGACGAGGCAGTAGTAGTCGCCGCCGGCGGCGACGGTCACGCGCGCCTGGCCGCCTACCTGACCTTGCGGTCAGCCGACGCCGGCCTGAATCAGGGCGAGCTGCGGTCCTGGCTGGCCGAGCGACTGCCCGATTACCTGATGCCGGCCACGGTCACGGTGCTGCCGCGGTTGCCGGTGACTTCGAGCGGCAAGGTCGACTACGCCGCGCTGCCCGAGCCGGCGGGCGACGCGGCGACCAGCTACCAGCAACCGCGCACGGACAGCGAACGCCGGCTTGAGGTCCTTTTCAACCTGATCCTTGAACGTCAGGCGACCAGCATCGACGCCGACTTCTTCGACCTGGGCGGGCACTCGGTGCTCGCGGTCATGCTAGCCAGCCGGATCCAGCGTGAGTTCGGCGTCAAGCTGCCCGTGCGCACGGTCTTCAAGGCGCCGACGATCGCGCGGCTCGCCGCCGAGATCGCGGCGGTCCAGATCGCGCCCGATTCCGACGAGGTGAGCCGGCTGCTGCTCGAACGGCTGGCGGCGCTGCCCGCCGGCCAGGCGCAGGCGCTGGTGCGGTCCTTCGGCGACTCCGGGGCGCGGCCGGCATGAGCACGCTCGAAGAGCTACTCGCGAGCCTGGATGACGAGCAGCGCAAGGCCCTGCTCGCGCAGCTCGGCAACGACGATCTGAACCGGTCGTCGCGCCAGGCCGTCCTGGCTGACATCGACACCATTTCGCCTCGCGCGAGCGCGGCCGCCCCGCTGTCGTCCGCTCAGCGCGGCTTGTGGTTTCTGCACCAGCTACGGCCAGCGGACTCCGCCTACAACATCTGCTACGCGATCGACTGGCCGCAGGCACCGGACGTCGCCGCGCTCAGCGCCGCCCTCGACGACCTCACCAGCAGGCACGAGATCTTGCGCACGACGTTCCCCGCCGGGGTCGGCGGTGAGCCTTCGCAGGTCGTGCTGCCCGCGCTGCACGTGCCGCTAGCAGAGATCGACCTCGCTGACGAAGACGTCGCCAGTCACGAGAAATGGACCCACAGCACCTCGGTGCGGCCCTTCGACCTCGAGCGCGGGCCGCTGATCAGGACCACGCTGATCCGCAGCGGCGCGCGCAGCACGCTCGTGCTCGCCGTGCACCACATCGTCTTCGACGCGCGATCGTCGGAGATCCTGCTCACCGAACTCGTCGCGCTGTACCGGGCGCGGGTGACTGGCAGGCCAGCCGGGCTCGACCCGCTGCCCGTGCAGTATGGCGATTTCGCCGCCTGGCAGCACGACCGGCTGGCGGCCAATCTGCTTGACCAGGACCGCTCGCTCGGCCAGCACCGGGCGTACTGGCACGACAAGCTGGCCGGACTTCAGGCGCTGGCGCTGCCAGCTGACCGGCAGCGGAGCTGGGAGCGCACGTCCGCCGGCGCGGTCCGGCCGTTCGCGGTACCCGGCGAATTGCGCTCGCGGCTGGTCGCCGTGGCCAGGCAGCGCGAGGCGACGCTCTTCATGGTCCTGCTCGCCGGGTTCGTGGCGCTGCTGCACCGCTACACCGGGCGCGAGGACCTCGCGGTCGGCACCTCGGTGTCCAGCCGGAACCGGCCCGAGCTCGAGGGCCTCATCGGCTACTTCCTCAACACGCTGGTGCTGCGCTGCGACCTGAGCGCTGGACTGTCGTTCGGCGACCTCGTCGAGCAGGTCAGGCAGACGGTGCTCGACGCCTTCGAGCACCAGGATCTGCCGTTCGAGCAGCTCGTCGAGGACCTGGCGCCCGAGCGCGAGCTGGGGGTTCTGCCACTGGTGCCCGTGCTGTTCGCGTTCAACGCCAGCCGGTCCGCCGGCCAGCCGGCCGTCAGCCGGCTGGCCGGTCGTCCGTGGCGTCGCCGGCCAGGGCGCGCGAGCGGACCTCACCCTCACCCTCTACGACAGCCCGCACGGCCTGGGCGGGTCGATCGAGTTCGACCTGGCGCTGTTCGATCCCGAGTCGATCGACCGGATGGCCGGACGGCTGCTCCGGCTGCTGGAGACCGCGACCCTGGACCCGGAGCTGCCCGTGTCCAGGCTGCCGATCATGACCGAGCAGGAGGCCGCCGAGCTGGCTGGCTGGAACGCCACGGCCGGAGCCAGCGCGGCCGCCGGGACGCTGACCGAGATGTTCGCCAGGCAAGCCCGGCTGGCTCCTGGCCGCATCGCCGTGCGTGACGACCTGGAGCAGCTCAGCTACGCCGAGCTCGACCGGCGTTCCGAGCGGATCGCAGGCTGGCTGCGGGCGGCCGGAATCGGCGCGGGCCGTCCGGTCGGGGTGCTGCTACCCCGCAGCGTCGAGCAGGTGGTGGCGCTCGCGGCCGTGCTTAAGGCAGGCGGTGCGTACCTGCCGCTCGACCCGGCCTACCCGCCGGACCGGCTCGCCTTCATGCTGGCCGACGCCGGGGCGGACGTCGTGGTCAGCCGGTCCGGCTACGCGGTCCTGGGCGAGCGCGCTCCCACCATGCTGCTGCTCGACGAGCCCTGGCCGGACGCGGGCAGCGCCCTGCCGGTCGCCTCGCCGGTCGCCTCGCCGGTCGCCTCGCCGGTGGCCGAGCCGGTCCACCCGGACCAGCCTGCCTACATCATCTACACGTCGGGCTCGACCGGGCGGCCCAAGGGAGTCGTCAACACCCACCGGGGCGTGGTCAACCGGCTGCACTGGATGACCGGCACGTTCGGTGTCAGCGCGAGCGACGTCATCGTCTACAAGACGCCGATGAGCTTCGACGTCTCGCTCTGGGAGCTCCTGCTCCCGGCCATGGCCGGCGCCGAGATGGTCGTGGCCAGTCCCGGCGGGCACCTGGACCCCGGGTACCTGACGGACTTGATCGAGCGGCACGGCGCGACCATGATTCATTTCGTGCCGTCGATGCTGCAGGCGTTCCTGGCCAGCGCCGACACCGGCACCGCCGCCCGATGCCGGTCGCTGCGCCAGGTGCTGTGCAGCGGCGAGGCACTGACGTCGGCGGTGCGGGACCGGTTCTACGCGGCCGGCCTGACCGCCGCGCTCGACAACCTGTACGGCCCGACCGAGGCGGCCATCGACGTCACGCACTGGGCGTGCGCGCGCGACCAGGACGGCGAGGTCCCGATCGGCCGCCCGATCCTCAACACGACGACGTATGTGCTCGATGCCCGGGGCGAGCAGCTGCCGGCCGGCCTCCCGGGCGAGCTGTACCTCGGTGGCGACCAGCTCGCACTCGGCTACGCCAGCCACCCTGGCCTGACCGGCGCCAGCTTCGTCCCCGACCCCTTCTCCGACGCACCTGCCCGGCGGCTGTACCGGACCGGCGACCTCGCGCGCCTGGCGCCTGGACGGCGCGCTGGAGTTCCTGGGCCGCAAGGACCATCAGATCAAGCTGCGCGGGCACCGCATCGAGCTGACCGAGATCGAGGTCGCGCTGCGGACCCACCGGTCGGTGCGCGACGCCGTAGTCCTGGTCGCCAGCCCGCAGGGCGAAGCCCGGCTGGTGGCCTACGTGGTGCCGGCCGGTGACCCGGCGCCGTCGACCGCCGAGCTGCGCGAGCACCTGACCGAGACGCTGCCCGCCTACATGGTGCCGGCGAGCTACGCGGTCATCGCCGAGATCCCGCTGACCGGCAACGGCAAGGCCGACCGGCCGGCGCTGCTCGCCGTAACCCCGCAGGCGACTTCCGCGACTGCTTACACCGCGCCGCGCGAGCCGTTCGAGACCGTGATCGCCGACCTGTTCACCGAGCTGACCGGCACCGAGCGGGTCAGCGCGCACGACGACTTCTTCTGCATCGGCGGCCACTCGCTGCTCGCGCTGCGACTGCGGGCCAGGCTGCACAGTGAGCTGAGCGTCGACCTTGAGCTCAGCGAGGTGTTCGACGACCCCACCGTCGAGGGCCTGGCCGCTAAGGTAATCCGCCAGATCCTGGCCTGGGCCGACGCTGCCGAAGCCGCTGAGCTGCTCGATCCGTCCGCCTCGATCGGCGAGTCGGGAACCCGAACGAAAGGAGGGCAGTTGTGGGCTTAGGCCGGTCCCCCATCTGGGCCCAGCACAGCTTCCTCAAGCTGTGGGGCGGGCAGTCGATCTCGCTCGTGGGCTCGGCGGTGACGTCGCTGGCGCTGCCGCTGACCGCGATCTACACGCTGCATGCCGACGCGGCGCAGATCGGCGTGATGCGCACGGTGCAGTGGCTGCCCTACATCCTGTTCTCGCTGCAGCTCGGCGCCTGGACCGACCGGCGCAGGCGAAAGCCGCTGATGATCGGCGCCAACCTCGGCCAGGCGATCATGCTGAGCACGATTGTCGCGCTCGCGGTCACCCACGTCCTGACGCTGCCGATCCTGATCGGGGCGGTGTTCGTCACCGGAACCATGACGGTGACCTTCGACCTGAGCTACAACGCCTACCTGCCGTCGCTGGTCGACCGCGAGCTGCTGCTGCCGGCCAACTCCCGGCTGCAGACCACCGCGTCGATCGCCGTCATCGGCGGTCCCGGCCTCGGCGGCGTGCTCGTCCAGGCCCTCACCGCGCCGGTCGCGCTGCTAGCCGACGCGGCGTCCTACCTCGTGTCGATCGTGAGCCTGCTGTGGATCCGGGAACCCGAGACCGCCCCCGAGGTCAGTCCGGACACCCCGGGGATGCTCGCGCAGATCCGGGTCGGGCTGGCCGTGGTGCTGAAGGACCCGCTGCTGCGGGCACTGGTCGGCACGTCGGCCTTCTTCAATCTCTTCTCGCAGTGGATGTCCACGCTGATCGTGCTCTTCGCCGTCCGCGACCTGCACCTGCCGGCGAGCGTGATCGGCCTGATGGTCGGCACTCCTGCGATCGGCGCGGTGATCGGCTCGCTGCTCGCCGGCCGGGTCAGCAAGTGGCTGGGGATCGGGCCGAGCGTCATGGCGTGCGTGGTGCTCGAATGCGGCGCGCTGCTCGTCGTGCCGTTCGCCCCGGTGAACCACCCGGGTGTGGCGGCCGTGCTGATCGCCGTCATGCTCGCGACGAGCGGCCTGGGCTCGGCGCTGTCGAGCATCGTCGGGATCAGCGTCCGCCAGGTCGTCACCCCGCCGAGCCTGTACGGCCGGATGACCGCCACCTACCGGTTCGTGTCCTTCGGCGTGATCGCGCTCGGCTCGCTCTTCGGCGGGCTGGCAGGCCAGGGCCTCGGCCTGCACGGCGGGCTGCTGCTCGGCGCGATCGGACTGCAGAGCACGATCATCTGGATGGCGCTGTCGGCCCTCCCGAAGGTCAAGGAGCTGCCGCCGTCCGCCTCGGCCCAGCCGGGATCTGAGACCGCACTCGAAACCGAAACCGAGACTGCACCCGCACCCGCACCCGCACCCGCACCCGCACCGAGCCGAAACCGAAACCGAAACCGAAACCGAGTCTTCGGCTAAGGTCACCGACCCCGCACTCACCGCAGACCCGACCTGATATTGCGCGAAGAAGCCAATTGAACAATATTTCAAGAGTTCCAGCAGTTCAGTAGTGCCAGCAGTGCTGTACGAAGCACGGCGCGGTCGTCGCCGTGTGCTAAACCGGCGTAACCACCGCAGCCCGTCACGCTGAAGGGCATGTGGCCTGGGAGGGAACCATGGCAGTGCGAGTTCTCATCTGCGACGAGCTTCCTGTGGTACGGGATGGGCTGCGCACGTTACTTGACTCCGTCCCCGACATCGAGGTCATCGAGACGACCGGCAACGGGATGGAGGCGATCATGCTCAGCCGGTCGCTGCGGCCGGACGTGGTCGTGACCGACCTCAAGCTCGAGGGCATGCCGGGCCTGGAGATGATCCGCCGGCTCAGCAAGGAGGAACTCGAGCCTCCGCTGCGCGTCGTGGTCTTCGCGATGAGCGACACCGACGAGACGATGAGCGACGTGCTGCACGCGGGCGCGAGCGGCCTGCTCGGCAAGGACGCCAGCCTCGCCGACCTGATCTCGGCGATCAGGCTCGCCGCCCGAGGCCAGACGATGCTCGCGCCCGTCGTCGCCCAGCGCCTGGTCAACTGGTTCCGCGATCGGCGCAGCCCGTCCGAGGTGGTGCTCGAGCCCATGGTCAGCTCGCTGACCCAGCGCGAGCGCCAGGTGATGATGCTGATCGCACGCGGGCTGTCCACCGACGAGATCGCCCGCGAGCTGACCATCGGCGTCGCAACCGTGCGCACCCACGTCTACCGGGTCCGATGCAAGCTGGGCGCCAGGGACCGCGCCCAGCTCGTCTCCTTCGCCTACCGCTCAGGAATCATGAAGGTAGCGTGACCAACCACTGACAGCCCGCGGGCTCAGCTCCCCAGCCCCAGCAAACTCACAACGCCCGCGCCCCAGCCCCAGCAAACTCACAACGACGGGGCCGGGCAGGGCTTGCCCCCGCGCCCCAGCCCCAGCAAACTCACAACGACGGCGCCACCCCCGACATGCCTGTTTCCCCTGTCCTGCGGCGGCGGAGCTGAGCACGCCGCAGGCGCGGGTCCCCGCGAGGGCAGGACCCAGGCTGCCCGGCGCCAGCCGCCGCAACGTGATACCGCAGGAGGTTCCCGGGTCTTCCGGGGAGGGTTTCCGCATGCAGGAGACTTAGGGGCGCTATCACGCGGTCAACTCTCCCCGACGCGGAACACCTCCCCCAGGAACCCGGAAACTCTCCCCCACACGGAAAACCTCCCCATCCGAACCGGAAAACCTCCCGTACCAGCCCGGAAATCCTCCACCAAGCGAGAACCCTCCTGACAGCACCCGAAAACCCTTCCCCCAGACAACAACCCGCCCCCGCACCCGCCCCAGGGCTTCCCGTAAACCGGGCCATCGCGACTCAAGATCAATTTAAGCCAAGCGGCATTGGGTCAGGACGACAGTAGGGAGGACCATGCTGTTGTCGTTTCTGGCCCGGCAACAGCAGCAAGTAGGGACATGCTGCTGAAGCCTCGGGCCGTCAGGGCTGGCGGGCTAGTCTGGCGGCGCCTACCAGCCGCCAGAGCTCACCCGGCTTGCCGTAGCGGAACGGCTCGGCCGCCGCGAGGCGGTAGTAGCGCTGCACGGCGACCTCGGAGGTCATCCCGTGGCCGCCGCATACCTGCATGGCGGTGCTGGCTAGCGCGGTCATCGTCTCGGACGTCATCGCCAGCGCCTCGACGGCCGCCATTCCTGGTTCGCCCCACCCGCCCGGCCCTGCCGACTCGGCCAGCCAGGCGGCACGGTAGACCGACATCCGCGCGGCCCGCAGCGACACGGCGCACCGGGCGAGCGGGAAGCCGATGCCCTGGAAGTCGCGCAGCTTGCTGCCGAACTGCCGCCTGGTCCCGGTGTACCTGACGGCTGACTCGTGCATCCCGGCCGCGAGCCCGAGCAGGTAGGCGGCCTGCCTGATCCGCGCCTTCGCGAGCACCTGGCTGCCGACGCCGAAATCCGTGACCAGATCGCGCGAAGCGATGGTCACGCCCGTCAGCTGCACCGCGTGCGGCCAGCTGTCCCCGAGCCACTTGTAGCCGGCCGAGCCGGCGGGGACGATCGCCAGCGCCGGGGAGTTCTGCCACCAGCAGCCGACAGCGAGCACGTCGGCACTCGCGGCATCGGCGGTCACGGTGCCGGTCAGCACGGCGGGCGCGCGGACAGCCGAGCCGCCGGCGCGCCCGCCGTCGATGCCCCCGCAATCCGCGCGGACAGCGGTGATCGCGCCCGGTCCCCCGGTCAGCGTCTCCAGGCCCGCCACGGCCGCCGTGGCGCCCGAGCGCAGGTCGTCGACGAGGTCCCGGCGGCCCGACGCCTTCGCCGCGTCGGTGACGAGCGCGAAGCCACGGTAAGGGTTGCCGCAGGCGGCCCGGCCGAGTTCCTCGCTCACGGTCGCGCCCGCGATCATGCCGAGTCCGAGACCGCCCTCGCTCACCGGCTGCTCGTACCACAGCGCGCTCAGCTCCGATAGCACCGAAGCGGCCGGGCTCGCCGGTCCGTCGAGTACGGGCGCGCCGCGCACGCCGGGCCGGGCGGCGACACCGGACAGGCCGACCCGCAAGGCGCGGCGCAGCTGGGTCTGGAGCGGGTCGAAGCGCAGGTCCATGTCAGCTCTCCTGTCCTTGCCGGTCGATCGCGGCGGCGATGATCTGGAGCATCATTTCCGACGTCCCGGCCGACAGCGTCAGTCCCGGCGCCTCGAGATAGCCCTCCTCCAGCACGGCGGCCAGCCCGCCCGCGGCCCGCTGGGCGGCGCTCGGAACGCTGCCCGCCCACTTGGCGACGGCGGCACTGAGCTCGCCGGTGTGGTACCTGGCGACGGCCGCCGCCGTCTCGTCCACCTGACCCGCCCTGATCCCGCACAGCACGTCCCAGGCCAGCAGGTGACTGGCGTGCAGGGTGCCGGCCTGCCTGCCGATCAGCTCCAGCAGGCTGTCGTCGGCGGTGGCCGGGTCGGGGTACTGCTCGCCCAGCATGGTCATCGCGGCGTCGAACCAGTACTCGGCCTTCAGCCAGTAGTCGATGCCGGTCCGCTCGATCGGCAGGCCCTTGCTGAGCAGCGCCCAGCCCTCGCCCGGCTGGCCGAGCATGCAGTCCTTCGGCACGTAGGCGCCGTCCAGGTCCACCCGGTAGAAAGGCTCGTCCCAGATCGTCGGGATCGGTGACACCGTGATCCCGGGGGTCGCCATGTCGATCATGAACAGGCTGATCCCGGCGTATCTGGTCTCGCCCTCGCCGGTCCTGGCCGCCAGCAGGCTGTGCCCGGCGAGCTGCGTCTTCAGGCTGTAGACCTTGGTGCCGGTGATCCGGTAGCCGTCACCGTCACCGGTCGCGACCGTGGTCATCGAGCCGATGTCGGAGCCGGTCTCAGGCTCGGTATACAGGACGCTGACGAAGTCCTCGCCGCGCGCCATCGGCGGCAGGTACTTCAGCTTCTGCTCGTGGCTGGCGACCACCAGGAGGAACTGCCCGACGATCTGGATCGTGCTGATGTGCAGCGTGGGCGGGATCCCGGCCCGCATCAGCTCCTCCGTGACGATCACGCCCTCGTTGAAGCTGGCGCCGTTGCCGCCGTACTCCGCCGGCCATTGCGGCGCGAGCAGGTGCCGCTGGCCGAGCACTTCGTGCAGGCGGCACAGCGGAGGTCCGCCGAGGTTGTCGGCAGGCAGGTCGGCCAGGGCCGCCCGCACCTCAGGCGAGCGCAGCTGCGCCCTGACCCGGGCGCGGAATTCGTCTTCTGCCGCCGTGAATCCGAAGTCCATCACCGGGGCCCTCCCGATTCTCTCGCCGCCACCAGCTCGTCGGCCGCCTGCTCGATGGCGCGCACCAGAACCGGCAGCACGTCGGGGTTGAAGAGCGTGTAGTGGTCACCAGGCAGCTGCTCGCAGCGGTACGGCCCGGTGACAACCTCGCGCCAGAGCTGGTCGATGGGGTCGGCCTGCTCGGTGACCAGCAGCGTCACCGCGCCGCCGTAGCTGGCCTGCGGCCGGTACGAGAGCAGCCCGAGCGCACACGACCTGAACGTGTCGTAGCGCTCGGCCAGCTCGGCGTCGGTCATCGCCGGGCTGATCTTCGCGGCCTCCAGCAGGCCGCGCACGCCGGTCACCGCCGGGTCGGCGCTCTCGACGGCCGCGCGGACCTCGGCGTGGTCGCGCCCGGCGAGCCTGGCGAAGTCGTACACGAAGTGACTGCGCACGGTCGACTCGTCGTCCAGCGGCCGGTCGCCGTAGTAGGCGCAGTCGAGCAGCACCACGCTGGGAATCTCCCCGGTCGCGACCTCGTGCTGCCTGGCCATCTCGAAGGCGAGCGCGCCGCCGTGCGACCAGCCTGAGAAGACGCAGCCAGCGGGGTCGACGGACCTGGTGAGGCCGGCCAGCGTGCGCTGCGCGACCACGTCCAGCCTGGTGGGCAGCGGCAGGTCGGCGTCGACCGGGTCGGCGGCGAACCCGAGCACGTCGATGTCCGCCCGCAGCGCCCTGACCAGCGGCGTGTAGCAGAACAGCGCTCCGCCCGACGGGTGCAGCAGGACGACCCTGGCCGGGCCAGGACCGGCCCGCAGCGGCACCGGCTGGTGGTCGGTCCTGGTCAGCGCGCTCGCCCGGCTCGCCTGCAGCTTGGCGTACAGGGCGCGCCGCGCCTCCGACATGGTGCCGACCCTGGCCTGCGAGGCAGGCGAGTTCACTTGACGTCTCCCGCGTCGTCGAGCAGGCTGCTCACCTGGTCTTCCGGCATGTTCTCCAGCAGGTCGAGCAGTTCCTCGTCACTGAGCTGGGCGGCGCGCTTGGCGTCGATGACGCTGGACAGGTGCGCCACCGTCGGCGAGGCGAAGAAGTCGGCCAGCGAGACCTCGACGGCGAACCTGCGGTTCAGCGCGGACATCAGCTGCGCGGCCTGCAGGCTGTTGCCGCCCGCACGGAAGAAGTCGTCGAAGATGCCGACGTTCTCGTTGCGCAGCAAGGGGATCAGCACCTCGGTGAGCAGCACCCGCTCGGTGTCGGTTCTCGGCTCGCCGTCCGGACCGGCCGCGTCGGCGGCCACGTCGAGCTGCGGCGGCGGCAGCTGACGCTTGTCGACCTTGCCGCTGCTGGTCAGCGGCAGCTCGTCGAGCACCACGAAGTAGGACGGGATCATGTAGCCGGGCAGGATCTCGGCGACATGGTCGCGCAGCGGGCCGGGCTCGGGAGTGCCGGTGCCCGCCGTGGCGTAGCCGACTAGGTGCCGCTCGCCGCCGTCGTCGGTCCACGGCTGCACGGTCACCTGGCCGATGCCCGGGAAGCTGGCCATCGCCGACTCGACCTCGCCAAGCTCGATCCGCAGCCCCCGGATCTTGACCTGCTCGTCCACCCGGCCGAGGAAGACGAGCTTGCCGTCCGGCTGACGCCTGACCAGGTCACCGGTCCGGTACAGCCGCCCGCCGGGCGAGGTGCCGAACGGGTCGGTCACGAACTTCTCGGCGGTCAGCTCGGGCCGGTTCAGGTAGCCGCGGGCCAGGCCCGCGCCGCCGATGACCAGCTCGCCGGGCAGCCCGGGCGGCATCAGCCTGAGCTTGGCGTCGAGCACGTGGCCGACGTGGTTCGTCATCGGCAGCCCGATCGGCGGTGAGGAACTCCAGGTGCCAGGGCACTCTTCGACGATCATGGTGACCGTGCACTCGGTCGGCCCGTAGCCGTTGAACAGCCGCCGCCCGACGTTCCACCGGTTGACCAGCTCGCCGCTGAACTCCTCGCCGCCCACGAACGCGATCCGCAGGTCGGTGAAGGTCTCGGGATCGAGCAGCGGCATGACCGTGGGAGGCAGGTCGATGACGGTGATCCCGCCGTCTTCGAGCACGGTCTGCAGCCGGTCGATCGACAGCCGCTCGTCGTCGTGGAGCAGATGCAGGCGGCCGCCGTTGAGCAGCGAGGCGAACGTCTCGAACACCGAGACGTCGAAGGTCGCCGAGGCGAAGCCGAGCACCCGGTCGGCCGGGGTCAGGTCGAACAGGTCCCTGGTCGAGTCGGCGAAGCTGACCACGCTGCGATGCTCGATGAGCACGCCCTTCGGCAGGCCGGTGCTGCCCGAGGTGTAGATCACGTAGGCGACGTCGTCCGGGCCGGCCGCGAGCGGCGGGTTGCCGGCCGGGCGGCCCGCGAGATCGTCGCTCAGGGCGTCCACGGCCGCCAGCGGCACCTTGGCCTCGGCTAGCGCACCGGTCACGTCCGAGTGGCACAGTACGAGGGCTAGCGAGGCGTCCGAGCAGAGGCCGGCCAGCCGCGCGGGTGGCTGGGACGGATCGAGCGGCACGTAGGCCGCCCCGGCCTTGAGCGTCGCCAGCATGCTGGTCGTCAGGTCGGCGGTGCGGTGCAGGCAGAGCCCGACTCGCGACCCTGGCGTCACGCCGCGCTCCCGCAGCAGCCCGGTGAGCTGGTTGACCCGGGCGTTCAGGTCCGCGTAGCTCAGCTCAACCTCGCCGGCGACCAGCGCGATGTGCTCGGGCGCGCGCCTGACCTGCTCCTCGAACTCGGCGGTGATCGTGGTCTCGCGCACTGGCCGCATCGGGCCGCTGCCGACCGCGAGCAGTTCGGCGCGCTGCGCCCTGGTCAGCATCTCGACGCTGTCGATCCGCGCGTCGGGCGTGGTCGTGAGGTTGACCAGCAGTTCGTGGTAGTGCTCGGCGTGGGCGAGCATCGTCTCCTGGTCGAACAGGTCGGTGTTGAACTCGATCCCGAGCATCGCCTCGTTCTGCAGCTCGGCGACGGTCCAGCTCATGTCGAGCCGCGAGGTCACGATGTTGGGCAGCTGGTACTCGAGCGTGACGTCGGGCAGCTTCAGCGCCGCGCCGACGTTCTGCAGCGCGAACGTGACCTGGAAGATCGGCGACCGGGACGGGTCGCGGGGCGGGTTGACCGCGTCGACCAGCTTGCCGAAAGGCAGGTCGCTGTGCGCGACCGCGTCGAGCACGACCGGCTTGATCCGGTTGACCAGCTCACGGAAGGTCGGGTTGCCTGACAGGTCGGCGCGCAGCACCATCATGCCGATGAAGTAGCCGATGACCGGCTCGACGGAGGAGTACCGGCGGTTGGCGTTGGGCGCGGCGATCACCAGGTCGTCGCTGCCCGAGCAGCGCTGCAGCCAGGCGAAGTACGCGGCGGCGTAGACGGTGAACGGGGTGATGCCCTCCTCCTTGGCCAGCGCCCTGATCCCGCGCAGCGCTCGCTCGCCGATCGTGGTGCTGACGTGCGAGCCGTTGAAGCTCACCGACTCTGGCCTTGGCCGGTCGGTCGGGAACTCCAGGGTCTGCATGCCGGCTAGCCGCTCGCGCCAGAAGCCAGCCAGCTCATCCATCTGCCCGGACAGCCACTCGCGCTGCCAGGCGCAGTAGTCCGGGTACTGCACGCTGAGCTCGGCCAGGTTCGGCTCGGTGCCCTGCACCGCCGACCGGTAGAGCTCGGCGAGCTCGCTGCCGAGCAGTCCAAGCGACCAGCCGTCGAACACGATGTGGTGCACGTTGAGCACCAGGAAGTGGTCGTCAGGTGCGAGTCTCAGCAGGTACGCGCGCCACATCGGCAGCTTGCTGAGCTCGATGGGGGTCACGATCTCCGCGTCGAGCAACCGCAGCGCTTTCGCCTCGCGGTCGGCGGCGTCCGCACCCTGCACGTCGATGATCGCCAGCTCGACCGGCACGTGGTCGGCGATGAGCTGAACCGGGCCGTCCTCGCGCTCGACGATCGCGGTGCGCAGCGACTCGTGCCTGGCCACGACCCCGGCCAGGGCGTCCCGCAGCGCCGCGACGTTCACGTTGCCTCGGATGCGGTGGAAGAGCGGGACGTTGTAGACCGTCTTGCCGGGCGCGAGCCGGTCAAGGAACCACAGGCTCTCCTGCGCGTGCGACAGCGGCGCAGGGCCGGTGTCCCGCCTGCGCTGCGGACCGCGCGTCACGACGCCCTCGACCTGGGCTCGAAGCTGGGCGAGGAACTTGGCCCGCCGTTCTTCCGGTAGCTCGGCGAGCCGCTTCATCATGTCGGTCATCCCTGGCTCCTTCCAGATACTGCCGGGTCACGGGGAGGCGCCCCTGGCACCGGCGCGCGCAGGTCGCTGAGCTCGTTGAGCGCGTGCGACAGGACCGCCACGCCCCTGATGTAGTCGGCGAGCATGATGTGCTCGTCGTCGGCGTGGTCGAGCTTGCTGTCGCCTGGGCCGTAGGTCGCCATCGGCACGTCCCAGACCTCGGCCAGCGTGTTCATGTCCGAGGTCGCCGTCTTGACCATCATCTGCGGCTGCCCGAGCTGCCGTCTGATCCCGGCCGTGAGCGCGCGCACCGCAGGATTGCGCCGGTCCGTGCGGCAGGCAGCGACCGAGTTGACGATCGCCAGGTCACCGGCGACGAGCCTGGACCGCACCTGCGCGACGAATTCCGGCACGTCGAAGCCGGGCGGCGTGCGCACGCTGATGCTGAGGATGGCCTGGGCGGTGTCGGCGCTGATCGAGTCGAGCGTGACGCCAGGCTTGTCGAAGGCAGTGTGGTCGGTGACGCCGAGCACCTCGTTGAGGGTCGTCCAGCACGCCACGGCGAGCTCGGAGGCCTTCGGCACCGGGTTGCTCGGGTGGGTGCGCTCGCACTCGACCGTGTAGCGCAGGTCAAGCTTGCCCTTGTAGCCGAGCACGACGGTGAAGCAGCCGCTTGGCTCGCCGATGATGCAGGCATCGGGCTGGTCGAAGGTGTTCCTGATCGCCATCGCTCCGCGCGAGCAGGGCGTCTCCTCCTCGACCACGCCGATGACCGTGATCTGGCCCTTGAACTCCGTTGCGCTGGCGGCCGCGCAGATCATCGCGGCCAGCGGACCCTTGGCGTCCGCCGCGCCCCGCCCGTACAGGCGGCCGGCCATCGAGCGGACCGGGATGTGACCCTGGATCGTGTCGAGGTGGCCGACCAGCATGATCACCGGACCCGGGCCGCGATCGACCGTCCCGATCACGTTGCCGACCCCGTCCACGTGCGTGGCGAAGCCGAGCCCGGTCATGGCCTGCGCGAGATAAGTAGCCAGTTCCATCTCGCGGTAGGACGGCGAGGGGATCTCCAGCATCTGGCGCAGCAGCCCTACCGCGTAGGCCTCCCTGATTCTTCCGGCCGAGGTGAATACCCGGCTGCTGCTCGCGGTCATCGGCCGGTTCATCCGGGTACCACCTCTGTCAGCGCGCTTGCCTCGCCTGCGGACGCCGGCGGGATCCCCTGGTCAGCCCCGTGGTCAGCAGCACCGTGATCTCCGATGAGCACCCGCGTCGCCGCTCCGGCGAGGGCACGGCTGACCGGAGCGGCGATCCGGCCGTCGGCGATCAGCACGCGCGGCACCCCGGCGGCCAGCGCGACCCGGGCGGCGATGAGCTTCACGCCCATCCCGCCGGCCCGGTACGGCGGCGGCCCCGATGGCGGCACCAGGCAGGCCGGCAGGACCGAGGCCGGGTCGCCGGGGTCGGAGAGCACGCCGGGAACGGCCGTGAGCAGGACGAGCGCGGCAGCGCCCATGGCGCCCGCGACGGCGGCGGCGGCTTGGTCGGCGTCGGTGTTGACCGGCGCGCCGTCCTCGGCCAGCACGGGCGGGCAGATCACCGGGACGAAGCCGCCTGAGAGCAGGCAGGTCAGCAACTCGGTGCGGACGGTCGTGATCCGCCCGCTATGGTCGCCGCGCCGCACCGCCGGGCGGCCGTCCACGATCACCCGCTGGGACGTCCGTCGCCTTGCGCGCAGCAGTCCGCCGTCCAGTCCGGTGAGGCCCACAGCGGGTACGCCGGCGGCGGTGAGCGCGGTGATCAGCCTGGGCTGCACGGCGCCGGCCAGCGCGAGCGTGACGACTTCCAGGGTGTCCGCGTCGGTGATCCGGGCGGACAGCCCGTCGGGCGAGGTCATCCGCCGCTCGGGCACGCCCAGCCTGGCACTGAGCCGCTCGATGTCCGCCGAGCCGCCGTGCACGACGATGACCGGCTGACCGGCCGACGTCAGCTCGGCGACGTCGGCCGCGAGCGCGGTGCCGTCGCTCGCCGCGCGGCCTCCGCACTTGATCACGATCACTTCACGTGCGGTGCGGTCCGCACAGCCGGTGCTTGCCAACCCTGTCACCTCTCCCCCCTAGATCGGATGCAGGCCGGGGAATTCCAGGCCGAGCCGCTCCGGCCAGCCGAGCCTTGTGTTCAGGCATTGCACTGCCGCCCCGGCCGCGCCCTTGACCAGGTTGTCCAGCGCGGCGACGACCACGACCCTGGAGCGTTCCTGGTCGACGGCGAACCCGACGTCGCAGAAGTTGGAGCCGAGCAGGATCTTCGGCTCGGGCAGCCGGTAGTGGCCGCGCCGGTGCGCGACGATCCTGACGAACGGCTCGTCGGCGTAGGCCAGGCGGTAGGCGGCTCGGATCTCGGCCTCGCCGGCGCCCGGGACCAGCTGGGCCCGGCACAGCAGCTGGACTCCGCGCACCGCCTCGACGCCGGTCGCCGACATCCGCACGTCGAGGCCGGTCTCCTGGGCGATCTCGGCTTCGTGCCGGTGCCCGGCAGGCGCGAAAACCCGCATCGCGCCGCTGCGCTCGGCGTGCAGGTTGGCCGAGCCCGCCGTGGCGCCTCCGCCGCTTGAACCACAGCGCGCATCGATGTCCACCGGCCCGTCGAGCAGGGGCACGAGCGGAGCGAGCGCCAGCATGCCGGCCGTCGCCATGCAGCCGGGGATGCTGATCAGGTCGGCGTTGCGCAGCGCGGCCCGGTGCCGCTCGGGCAGCCCGGTGACGAACGAGCCGAGCAGCTCCGGCGCGGCGTGCGGCAGCCCGTAGTACCGCTCGTAGGTCTGCGGGTCGGTCAGCCGGAAATCGGCGGACAGGTCGATCACCTGCTTGGCCAGGCCGGTCAGCCCGGGCAGCCGGCCCATGGTCTCCCGGTGCGGCATCGCCAGCATCAGCACATCGGGTTCGCCGAGCTGGTCAGGCGGCGAGTACGTCAGGCTGGTCAGGCCGCGCAGATTCGGATGCGTGCCGTCCACCCTGCGCCCGGCCAGCCGGGCCGAGGTGACGGCGTCGATCTCGACCAGGGGATGGCCGAGCAGCAGCCGCAGCAACTCACCGCCGACATACCCGGCCCCGCCGACGACGCTGACCCGCACCGGGCTGGCAGGCACGGTGCCGGCTAGCACGGGGTCGGCTAGCACGGGGTTGGCTAACACTCGACGGCCCGCGCGGCGACGAGGTCGATGATCCGCTCGGCGACGTCGATCCGGTCCTTCATGGCCGCCTGGAACCCGGTGAACTCCACCCGGTGGTTGACCTCCAGCACGTAGAGCCGTCCCAGCTGGTCCTCGGCGAGGTCAACCGCCGCGATGTCGGCGCCCACGGCGGCGGCCGCGACGACGGCTAGCTTGCCGATCTCGCCGGTTTCCTCGCACGGCTCGGTCTGGGCGCCGCGGGCCACGTTGGTCCTGAGCCCTTCGGCGATCCGGTACGTGGCGCCGAGCAATTCGCCGCCCAGCACGATCGCGCGGATGTCGCGACCGGGCTTGTCGATGAGTTCCTGAACGTAGACGAGGTGAGATTGCGGGCCAGGCAGCGCGGCCACGTACTCGAAGACGTCCTGAGCCATCGCCCGGTCACGCAGCTCGACGATCAGCCGCCCCCACGAGCCGACCAGCGGCTTGATCAGCGCCGGATAGCCGATCTCGTCCAGCGCGTCGAGTCCGGCCTGCGGGGTCAGCCCCAGCGCGGTGCGCGGCACCGGCAGGCCAGCCCCAGACAGCGCGAGCGAGGTCCGCCACTTGTCACCGCACACCTCGATCGCCTCGGCGCTGTTGAGCACGCTGATGCCAGCCGCCTCCAGCGAGCGGGCCGCGTACGCGGCCCGGACCTGGCCGATCTCGCGATTGAGCACGCACCGCCAGCCGCCAGCCACCTCGCCAGCCAGGCCGCCCGCCAGTCCGTCGGCCTGCGACCATAGCTGCCGGGTGTCGACCAGCGCATAGCTGAGCCCGCGCCGGTCCATGGCGTCGAGCAGCCGGCGCTCGTCCTGCCGGACCGAGGACGCGAGCACCGCGATGGACGGAGCTTGCTGGCTCACTCCCCCCAGTCCTCCTCGACTTCGGGAGCCAGCGCCAGGGTGACCGGGTCGAGCGAGAGGATCTCAAGCTCGCTGCTGCAGTCGGCGCATTCGACGATCTCGCTCAGCCGCGAGTGCTCGGGGACGGTGACTTCGATGTCACAGACAGGGCAGGTGATCATGACTGACTCCAGGCGGCCGGTTCGGATTCCAGTGCGGCGCGGACGCGGGCGGCGAGGTCGGCTGCGCCGAGCCCGTGCCGTTCGAGGATCTGCTCCTGGCTTCCCACGCCTGGAGCCAGGACATCGGGCAGGCCGAGCCGAAGCACCCGGCGCGGCAGGTGCGCGGCCAGCACCTCGGCGACGAGCCCGCCAAGGCCGCCGCGCACCCGGTGCTCCTCGACGGTGACGACGAGCGCCGCGTCGCTGGCGTAGCTCACCAGCGCCTGCTCGTCGAACGGGCTCAGCGTGTGCGCGTTCAGCACGGCAGCGCTGATGCCCGCATCGGCGAGCAGCTCAGCGGCGGCCAGGCCACCGTGCACCGGATGCGGCCCGCAGCAGACGAAGAGCACGTCGTCGCCGGCTCGCAGCTGCTGCAGCGAGCCGATGACGGCCGGCGGCACGCCGTCGGGCAGCGGCGGGGTCGGCCGGCGGCCGAGCCGGACGTAGACCGGGCCCTCGATGGCCGCCGTCTGCTCGACGACGCTGCACGTCGCGGCCGCGTCGGCCGGCACGACAACGGTCATGCCGGGCAGTGACCGCATCACCGCGAGGTCTTCGAGGCAGTAGTGGGTGAAGCCGAGATGTCCGGCCGAGACCCCGCCGTGCGTCGCCATGATCCGCACCGGGAGCTGGTTGTAGGCGATGTTGATCTTGATGGACTCCAGCGCTCGCGTGCTCGCGAACGTCGCCATCGTGTTGACGAACGGAATCCAGCCACTGGCGGCCATCGCGGCCGCGGCGGCCATCGCCGTGTGCTCGGCGATTCCGAGGTCGAAATACCTCGGGGCGGCCGCACCGAAGTCCGCGCCGGTGAACAGGCCCGTGTCGGTATCCACGCAGACCACCCACGGGTCGGTGGTCATCAGCGCGAGCAGCCGGTCGCGATAGGCGTAGCGGGCGGCCACGGCGGCCGGCGCGGGCGAGGCGGCGCTCATGACCGCCGCCTGACGAAGGCGGCGAGCGCGGCCCGCGCCCTCGTGTGCTGCCGCTCGCTCAGCGAGGTGTAGTGGCAGATGACGTTGCCCGCGAGGAACGGGATGCCGTGGCCCTTCTGAGTGTGCGCGACCAGGGCGCTGGGCTTGCCCTGTTCCCAGGGCACGCTGCCGAGCGCGGCGCCCAGCGCGGCCTGGTCGTGCCCGTCGCACTCCCTGACACTCCAGCCGAAGGTGGCCAACCGGTCGGCGATCCCGCCCGGCGGCCCAAGCTCGGCCGTGCTGTTGCCAAGCTGCAGGCCGTTCGCGTCGATGATCGCGGTCAGCTGGTCGACACCCTGAGCGGTCGCGCAGCTCGCCGCCTCCCAGCAGGAGCCTTCCTGCAGCTCGCCGTCTCCGGTCAGCACGAAGACCCGCCGGCTGCTCGCCGCCAGCCGGGCAGCGAGCGCGAAGCCCAGTCCGAGCGCGAGGCCATGACCAAGTGATCCGGTCGGAAGCTCGACCCCGGGCACGGACCGGACCGGGTGCCCGATGAGCCGGCTGCCCGCTGCCCCGAACTCGGCAAGCTCGGCGACCGGGAAGTAGCCACGCTCGGCTAGCACCGCGTACAGCGCGAGCGCCGCATGACCTTTACTTAGCAGGAAAATATCCCGCTCCGGCTGGTCGCCCAGCGCAGGCCCGGTCCGCAGCACGTGGAAGTACAGCACCGTCAGGATGTCGACGATAGACAGCGAGCCGCCGAGGTGACCGCCTTCACTCGTCGCGCACATGTCGATGACGTGGCCTCGGATCCGGTCAGCCAGCTCGACCAGCTCGGCGGAGTCCGGCTCGCCGGGCGGCGCCTGCTCCAGCGTGCTGCTCATGCCCGGGCTGCCTCGGACTGGGCCCGTGCTGCCTCGGACTGGGCCTGTGCTGCCTCGGACTGGATCTGCGCGCGGGCCATCCGCTCGACCATGGGCAGGTTCCGCCAGACCTTCTCGAAGGCACCGGCGTAGTCCTGCAAGGTGTCGTGCGCAGCCGGGTTCAGGTGCCGTTTCTGGATGCACAGCGAGTCGTCGATGATCGCCCTGGTGACCGGGCAGTCGAACTCGGGCTGCGGCTGCGCGGCGGTCCAGGGGTAGCCACGGCCGAACCCGGTGCGCTCGGTGAACACCTTCTGGTCAGGCAGCGGCATCAGCTGGTACCTGGACACCGGCACGCCTTCGGCACGCAGCAGCCTGCGCAGCGCGGTTCGCATCGCGCCGGGGCTGACGCCGTCGAGCCCGGCCGCCACCGGGTCGAACCGCAGCCGCAGGATGTGCCAGGAATGCACGGTGTCCGGCGCGGCGGTCGGCACGACCAGGCCGGGCAGCGCGCTCAGCCTGGTCAAGAACGCGGTGACGCTGGTTTCGCGGGCGGCGGCGTCGGCGTCGAACCGGTCGAGCTGGCTGAGCGTAAAGGCGGCCTGCACCGCGCTGAGCTTGGCGTTCCAGCCGAGATGGTAGGAGATGTAGTCGCGTTCCCTGCCGGGCTCGATGACCTCGCCGAACTGGCGGCCCATCCGGGCGTACGTCGCCAGCGCCGCGTCGTCGGTCGTCAGCAGGCCACCTTCGCCGCAGGTCGGCAGGTTCTTGCTGATCTGCAGGCTGAACGCGGCCATCGCGCCGAGCGAGCCGGCCTGCCGTGGTAGGCGGCGCCCTGGGCCTGGGCCGCGTCCTCGACCACGGCGAGCCGGTGCCGGGCCGCGATCTCGCTGATCGCGGTCATGTCCGCGACCTGGCCGTGCAGATGCACCGGCATGATCGCCGCCGTGCGCGGGGTGATCGCCGCCTCGATCGCCCTGGGGTCGATCGTGAAGGAGACGGGGTCGACGTCGGCGAAGACCGGCACGGCCATCTGGTGCACCGGCGCGAGCCCGCTGGCGATGAACGACAGCGCGGGCACGATCACCTCGTCGCCTGGCCCGATGCCGAGCGCGGCGAGGCACAGCGCCAGCCCGACGGTGCCGTTCGACACCGCGATGCAGTGGTCGGTGCCGCACCGCTGCGCCCACGCTTGCTCGAGCCTGCTGACCGGGGTGTCGCCGTCGGTGTCCGATACCAGCGGCCCGTCGAGGGCGTCGACCACGGCCGCCCGGTCGGCCTCGGTGATGACCGGCCACGCGGTGCCGCGCCTGGGATCGGGCACCGCCGGCTTGCCGCCGAAGACGGCTAGCTTGTCCGGGTCAGCCGCCCGGGCCGAGGTTCGGTCCATTCCGGTCGTCGTCACAGCAGCTCCACCGCTTCGTCGAGGCCAGCTAGCGCGAGGTCGTAGCAGTGCCGCAGCGCGCGGGCGTGCCTGGCGAGGTCGCCGGCCCAGGCGGCGGGGTCGTCGCGGCCGTGCGCCGCCGTCATCCGCAGCCCGGTCCAGCCGTGCGCCGTCGCCTCGACCAGCCGCCCGGCCTCGCGCAGCGCGGGGACTGCGGTCTGGACGCCCCAGTGGCGCAGCAGCTCGGCGTGCAGGCTCGCCTGCGCCTGCATCCCCCAGCCGAACGGATAGGTGTCGGCCACCGTGGCGCTGTCGCCGTCCGCGCAGGCAGCTAGCAATGCCGCGATGAAGCGGTCAAGCCCGGTCAGCCCGACCCACTGTGCCTGCCCAGGGGGACGACCCCCTGTAACCCCCGCAGCCTGCTCTGCGGGACCACGGAAGCCGGCGAGGTTGGCGGCCAGGGCCGCGCGCAGGGTGCCCCGGTCGAGCCGGGGGAAGGGTGCGCCGATCGACAGCGTCATGAACCGCCGGTCGATCTTGGCGTCGCTGAAAAAGACGTCCTGCACGTCGGCGGGATTGGCCGAGCTCCAGGCCCTGACGAAGTCGGCGACCGGGATCGGCCCGGCGAAGGCCGGCGGCATCGCGTCGCTGACGTGCACCTGGCCGGCGTCCAGGTCGACCCCGGTCACGATCAGCAGGTGGGCGGCGTGCACGTCGCCGAACGCGGGCCGAAATGGCAGGTAGAAGTTGTCGACCGCCGCGATCACCAGCTGGCCCGCCGAGAGCTCGTCGATCACCTCAGCCAGGGCGGTATGTGCCAGTCCAGCGGCCGCGTCATCGGCGCTGGCCGGCCGTCGCCAGGGCGACGACACGCCGAACCCCGGCATCAGGCTGGCCGCCAGGTCGCCGGGCACGGCGCACGGGTAGTAGAACTCTTCGGACCTGACGTCTCCCTGGTGGTACCTGAACTCCCAGTGCGACGCGAGCGCTTCCAGCGGGTCGTGCCCAGCGTGCGCCAGGACGCCAGCGAAGGTGGACTGCAGGCAGCTGACCAGGTCGCGGCACCACAGCTCGACCGGGCCTGGCACGAGCACCGACCGCGGCTGGTACGTCGTCGTCATGCCGGGACCTCGGCTCCCTGCAAGGTGAGGGCGAACAGGTGAATCGCGACGTTTCGCGGCAGCCTGACGCCGGTCAGCGGCTGCCCCCTGGTGACCGGTACCCGCTGACTCCACATCAGGGCGGGGACGCCGTCCTGGACGTGGTGCGGGTAGTGCATCTGCGCGGTGCGCAGCGCCTGCGACTCGCCGAACCTGGGTAACGCCGCCCAGAAATCGGAGACCCGGATCGCTTCGAAATCGACGTCACCGTCGTCGAAGTGCAGGGCTAACGCGTCCTCGCTGCGCCGCTCGGAGGCGGTCAGCAGGTGCAGCCAGTCGTAGCGCCCTGGCGGCACGGCGACGAACTGACCGGCGCAGCGGACGTTGTCGCCAGCCGCACTCGGGGCCGGGAAATCGAAAGGGACCCCGCCGACCGTGATCCTGCTGCCAGGTCCAGGCAGCGCAGCGGCCGGATAGGAGTTGCCCCAGACGTTGAACGCGCCCGCGCCGGTGGCACTGGCCGACGAGCAGGCCTGGTTGTTGAAGTGCTCGCCGAGTAAGACCGGCAGGAAGCTAATGGTGACGGTTGCGCTCAGCTCGCCAGCGCCCATCGGAAAGCCTCCTCAAGCGATGCGGGACAGCAACCGTACGCATCGGACATTAGGTGCCGCCGGTGTCGGCTCACATCCGCCGTACAGGGAATGTCAACGCCAGCGTTCCGTGCACATCCGATGGTCAATCTCCACTAGCCGCTGACAAAATTCATCCCCGTGTAGTCCTGAGGCTTACACGGATTAGACGGGTATCGCCTCCTGCGATCGAGGCGGGTTAAAGTACCGCCGATGGATAAGCCCAGTGGATAAACACAGTGGATAAGCACAGTGGATAAACACAGCGGGCCGCGCATTCTCGCGCTGTGGAGCGCCCCCCGATGCCGGTCGACCGCGTTCGCCCGGATGATCGCGGAGCGAGGCGACTACGTCGCGGTCCACGAGCCGTTCTCCCACGTGCAGGATTTCGGCGAGGCGAAGGTCGGCGAGCTGACCGTCCGCGACGAGGCGGCGCTGATCGCCGCGATCAGGCAGCTTGCCAGGCGCGGCCCGATCTTCTTCAAGGACACGACCGACTTCCGGTATCCGGGGCTGCTGGCAGACGCGGCGTTCCTGGCGCAGGTCAGGCATACGTTTATCGTCCGGCACCCGGCGCAGGCGATCGCCTCGCACTACGCGCTGAACCCGCAGCTGCGGCGGGACGAGATCGGATTCGCCTGGCTGGCCGAGATCTACGAGGCGGCGCTGGCCGCGAGCGGGGTCCCGCCGATCGTGATCGACTCCGAAGACCTGGTGCGCCGGCCGCTGGAGACCGTGGCCGCCTACTGCGGCGCGGCCGGCCTCGAGTTCCGGCCGGATGCGCTGTCCTGGCGGGCAGGGATGCGGGCCGAGTGGCAGCGGACAAGCCGGTGGCACGAGTCGACCAGCAGTACGACCGGTTTCGTCGCCGGGCCGGCCCGCGACCTCAGCGTCGTGACGGAGCATCCGGTGCTGGCCGGCTATCTTGAGTACCACCTTCCGTTTTACGAGCAGCTGCGACGAGCGGCACTGCAGCCGTAGCCACTCAGCCGTAGCCACCTGCTCGTAAGGCACTACCTGTGTAAACACTGGCTCGTGCGGTCAGTTTCGCGCTGCTTTCCGGTACGTCTGGTGATTACCTGCGGCCGGCTGTTGTCATCAGGGCGCTACGTGGCGACCGCGAAATTTCATCGAAATAATGTCAGCAGTATCCCGCGAACTGGGACGCCGCCCGCTGTAATACCTGCCTATTCTCGCCAGTGGCCGCATTCGGCGAGCCATCGGATGGACGAAGGAGGCCCGAATGAGCAGCGTCCGCGACCAGCTCGACGCGGGGAGCGGACCGGAGCTTGCGGGCCAGCGGGCCTTACCGCTCTCCGCCGCCCAGCACGCGCTGTGGCGCGCCGACCTGGTCGGACCGGCCGGGGCGGCGTACAACCTGTGCCGGGTCGCGCACCTCGCCGGGCCGCTCGATGCCGGCGCGCTCCGCGCCGCCTTCGACGAACTGGTCGCCAGGCACGAGTCGCTGCGGATGTTGGTGACGGAGTCCGGGAACAGGTTCACGCTGCTGATCGAGCCTGCTGCGGGCAGCGTCGGCTGCCTGCCGCTCGTCGACGTCGCGCAGGACGCGGCCGACGCGGCCGCCGACCGCCTGGCCGCGCAGAAGTTCGAACCCGATGCGCGGCGACTCTGGCGGGCCCAGCTGCTCAGGCTGGGTCACGATCAGCACCGGCTCGTGCTCGTGATGCACCATCTGATCTGCGACATCGGCACCTTCGCCGTGCTCTTCGCCGACCTCGGCGCGAGCTATGCGGCCCGGGTGGCCGGCGGCCAGCCCGACCTCCCGCCAGCCCGGCCTTACAGCGACTACCTGCGGCGCGAGCAGGAGTACCTGGCCAGCCCCAAGTGCGCGGCGCAGCTCGCCTACTGGACCGGGCAGCTCAGCGACGTACCCCCGGTGGAGCTGCCCGCAGACCGGCCGAGACTGGAAACGTCCGGCCGTCCCGGCGGCAACCTGTCGTTCACCGAGATCGACACCCGGACCTCCGAAGCGCTGCGCGCGATCGCCCGCAGCCACGGCGCGACGGTGGCGCACGTGATGCTGGCCTGCTACGCGACGATGCTGCACCGGTACACAGGCCGGGACGACTTCATCGTCGGCATGCCGGTCTCGCTGCGTCAGGGCGGCCGCTGGGCCACCTGCGCCGGACTCTTCGTCAACACGCTGCCGATCAGGATTGGCGTGCACGGCAGCGTGCCGTTCAGTCAGCTGCTGTCAGCCGTTCGCGGCACCGTGTTCGCCGCGCTTGGCGCCGCGCAGGCGCCGATCGCCACGGCCGCGCTGGCGAGCAGGCGCCAGTCGGGCAGCGGCCGGCTCTACGACCTCACGTTCGGGCTGGAGTCCGGCCGTCGGCCGGCGATCGCCCTGCCTGGCCTGGACTGCAAGGTGACCGGCGGCTACGGCGGGCAGGCCAAGTTCGACCTGCACTTCGGCGTCTTCGACGACGGCCAGGGCACCCCGCTGCGGTGCCACGTCGAGTACGACACCGACCTGTTCGACCAGGCGACGGTGCGGCGCTACGCCGAGAGCGTGGCCGCGATCGCGCAGGCGGCGGCCCAGGATCCAGCCCAGCCGGTCGGGAACCTGCGAATGTGGCGGGACCCCGGTCTTGCCCCGGCTCCGGGGGACATCGGCGCCGAAGGCGCGAGCAGCGGGCCGGCTGCGGACGGGACTGGGTACGCGGTACCGCTCGGATCCTGGCGAGTCGACTCGCTGTTCGCCGACGTCGCGGCGGCGAGTCCGGACCACGTCGCGCTCATCGACGCCGGTGACGGCACCGAGGTCAGCTATCGCGAGCTCGCCGAGCGGGCGCGGGCCGTCACCGCCGAGCTCGCCCGCCGTGAGATCGGGCGCGGCGACTTCGTCGGGCTGACCCTGCCCAGGAGCGCGGATCTCGTAGTCGCGATCCTCGGCGTCCTGGCTTCGGGCGCGGCGTACGTGCCCCTGGACGCCAGCTATCCGGTCGGCCGGCTGCGCGAGATGATCGAGTGCGCCAGCATCGGCCTCGTCGTCGGCCCGGTCCCCGGCGAACTCGGCATCCCGGCCATCGAGCTGCCCGTCGCCGGGCAGGCCGGAGCCGGGGCAGACGCCGGGCAGGCCGCACAGGCCGGGGTCGAGGCGGGGCGGCTGGCAGGTGCGGGCACGCACGATGACCCGGCGTACGTCATGTTCACCTCAGGCTCGACCGGTGCCCCTAAGGCCGCCATGGTGCCGCACCGCGCCGTCGTCCGCCTGGTGCGTGGCACGAGCTTCGCCTCGATGACCTCGCGAGAGCGCTGGCTGCACTGCGCGTCACCGTCGTTCGACGCCTCCACGCTCGAGCTCTGGGCCCCCCTGCTCAACGGCGGCACCATGGTCGTGCTCCCCGGTCTGCTCACCGTCGCCGACCTCGGCGGCGCGATCAGGAAGTACCAGGTCACCTCCTCGTTCCTGACGACCGGTCTGTTCAACCTAGTCGTGGACTCTGACATCGAGGTGCTGCGGCCGCTCCGGGAACTCCTGTTCGGCGGCGAGGCCGCGTCCGCACCGCATCTGCTCCAGGCGCTCAAGGTCGTGCCCACGGTGGTCAACTGCTACGGCCCGACGGAAAACACCACGTTCACGACCTGCTACGGCGCTCGTGACGCCGCCGAGGTCACGATGCCGGTGCCGATCGGCACGCCCATCGAAGGCACCACAGTGCACGTGGTGGACTCGTACTTCAACCCGATGCCGCCAGGCGCCGTCGGCGAGATCGTCGCCGGTGGCGACGGCGTGGCCGTCGGCTACGCCGGCTCGCCGGCGCTGACCGCCGAGCGCTTCGTCCCCGACCCCTTCGGACCGCCCGGGTCACGGATGTACCGGACCGGCGACTACGGCCGGTTCGACGCAGGGGGCACACTCCACTTCACCGGACGGATCGACGACCAGGTCAAGGTGCGCGGCTTCCGGATCGAGCTTGGCGCGATCGAGCACGCGCTGGTCAGTCACCCGGACGTCAGGCAGGCCGCCGTCGTCGTCCACGCCGATCCGACCGGCGACCGCCGGCTGGTCGGCTACACCGTCGGCGCGGCGACCGGCGAGCAGCTGGCCGAGCAGCTGCGCGGGCAACTGCCCGGCTACATGGTGCCCGGCCAGTGGATCACGCTTGACGCGCTGCCGCTCGGCCCGACCGGCAAGGTCGACCGCGCCGCGCTCCCGGCACCGGCTCCGAGCCCGGCAGTCGCCGCGCACCGGGCGACGGCCGCCGAAAACCAGCTCACGGCCTGGTACGCCGAGTTGCTCGGGTACAGCGAGGCGACGCCGGACACGGACTTCTTCCTGGCCGGCGGGCACAGCCTGTTCGCCACGCGCCTGGTGAGCCGGATCAAGGCCACGTTCGGCGTGGAGCTTTCGCTTCAGGTCCTGTTCGACACCCCCCGGATCGGCGACCTCGCGACCGTTGTGGTGACGCAGCAGGCCACCAGCCATTGACAAGTGCGGAAACGAGAAATCAACGGAGGCACTCGGTGGACACCAGCGCCGACATGTATGCGGTAGTGCGGAACGACGAGGAGCAGTACTCGATCTGGCCCGCCGGGCGCGACCTGCCCGCCGGCTGGACGAAGAGCGGGTTCGAAGGCCAGAAGGACGAGTGCCTAGCTCACATCGACGAGGTCTGGACCGACATCAGGCCACTGAGCCTGCGCCAGGCCATCGCGGCGCGGGCCGCGGGTACCGGTCGATGAGCGCTAACGCGCTGGACGTGACGCTGGCCGCCTACCGCAAGGTACTCGAGAATCCGCAGGTGCTGCCCGACGACGACTTCTTCGAGTTAGGCGGCGACTCGATGCTGGCCATCGACGCGGTCTCGATCATCGAGGCAGAGGTCGGCATGGAGATCCCAGCCGCCTGGTTCTTCACCTTTACCACTCCGGCCGAGCTCGCCTCCGCCATCGCAGACGCCGAGCTCACCTGAGATGACCACGCACGCCATGAGCTACGACTCGGGCTGGGCGTTCTGGCGGCCGGTGGTGCTGCGAGCGCCAGGGTTCCCGTCGGAACAGGCCACGAGACTGTGCTCACCAGTGGTCGCAGCGGCGGCCGACAACGTCGCCGACTGCGAAGACCAGCGCAGCGAAGGCTGGCAGGAGTACCGGGCCGCGTTCGCCGCCGAGAGTGCCCGGCTCAGCGTGATCATCATGGAGATCGCGCAGACTCCGCGCTTCCAGTTCGCACTCGCCTGGCAGAACCACCAGCTCATCAGCCTGGGGATCGATCCGATGCTGCGCCGGGCCGCCCGGTCCGCTTCCCGCAATTCCAAGCAGCGCCAGAAGGAAGACGTCGTCGCCAGCTACTGGCAGCGCTACTGCCTGAAGAACGACACCATCGGCTTCTTCGGGCCGGTCGGCTGGGGTTTCCTGGACGACAGCGGGCAGCCGAGCAAGGTGAGCGCGGGCGAGGGGTTCCTGGCCAGCTCGGAGTTGTTCTTCGAAGCCTGGGCTGTCGATGCGCTCGCCGAGGTGATCGCCGCCGAGCCTGGCATGAGCGACTGGGTGCCGCCGAGGCTCGTTCCGTTCGTCAGGATCGACGGTGACCGGATCTACCGGCCCGCAGGCCCGCCGATCACGCTCTCCCCCGTCCAGCAGGCGATCGTGCGCCTGATCGACGGCGTCACCCCGGCCTGCGGAATCGCCGACGCCGTCGCCGCCGACCCAGCTCTCGGCGTGACCAGGGCCGGGGTGTTCGAGGCGATCGACGGCCTGCGCCGTCGCCGGGTACTCGGCTGCAAGCTGCTGCTGCCCATGTCGACCCATCCGGAGATCGACCTGCGCAGCTTCCTCGAATCCGTCGGCGACCCGGCGCTGTCCGGCCCCGGCCTGGCCAAGCTCGACCAGTTCGAAGCGACCAGGAATGAAGTCGGAGCGGCGTCTGAGTGCGGCGACCCGGCACGGTTCGTGACCGCGCTCGAAACCCTCGACCAAGTCTTCATCGGCCTGACCGGCACGTCGCCAAATCGCAATCTGGGTAAGGCTTACGGCGGACGCACGCTGGTCTACCACGACGCCCGGCGCAACGTTGATTTCCTCCTGGGAAGTGAAGTCGTCGAGGCGCTCGGGCCCATCGACCTGCTCTGCCAGAGCGCGCGCTGGCTGACTTATCAGTTCGAACTGGCAGTGCGCACCCAGTTCCAGGCGATCGCCGAGCGGCTGGCCGCCCAGGACGGCTGGCCGGTGAATCTCGCCGCGTTCTGGTTCGAGTGCCTGACGTTCCTGCACCGGCACGCGAAGGCGAATGTGGCGGAACTGGTTGCTGAGTTCCAGCGACGCTGGGCCGAGATCTTCCGGTGTCCGCTCGGTGAGCGGCGCGTGCGCTACCGCGCGGCCGACCTGGCCGATGCTGTGCGGGAGGCGTTCGACGCTCCGCATTCAGGCTGGTCGGGCGCACGGTACTGCAGTCCGGACCTCATGATCTCGGCGCGCGACGAGCAAGCCGTGCGGGACGGCGACTTCCAGGTGGTGCTCGGCGAGATGCACCTCGCGCTCGCCACGTTGCGGCACCACTGCTTCGTGACGCAGCACCCGCAGCTCAGTGAGCTGCTGGACTGCCTCACACCGGACAACCCGATCCCCCGCCTGATGACCGTGCAGCCCAAGGAGGACTCGCGGAGGCTGACGATCAGGACCCAGCAGGCCCTGCTCAGGGACGAGGACTACCTGGTGGCGCTCTTCGACCAGACCGTCGATCCGGCCAGACCGGGGCTGCTCCGCGCCGCCGACCTCTCGGTCGTGTCCACCCCCGATGGCCTGCGGGTACCGGTCGGCGACTACTCCTACGACGTCTCCGACGTGTTCTCCGAGCTGCTGACCAACCTGATCATGGACAAGTTCCACCTCTTCCCTGACCTGCCTCATGTCCCGAGGGTGACCATCGACCGGATGGTGGTCTCCCGGGAGATCTGGCGGTTCCCCGCCGAGCAGCTGACCTTCGCGGCGAAGCCCACCGAGGAAGCGCGTTACCTGTGCGCTCGCGCCTGGAGGCGCCGGACCGGGCTGCCGGCGCGGGTGTTCGTGAAGGTGCCCGGCGAGACCAAGCCGTTCTTCGTCGACTTCGAGAGCCCGCACTACGTGAACATCCTGGCCAAGTCGGCGCGCAAGCTGCAGGCGCTGGCTGGCGGCGATCCGGCCGCCGCTCGCCCGGTGATCCAGTTCAGCGAGATGCTCCCGGCGATGGACGAGCTCTGGGTCACCGACCATGAGGGCAACCGCTATACCGCCGAGTTCCGGGTCGTCGCCGTCGACCTGCGCGGCCCGGTCCCCGGCCAGCCGAAGACTCGAGCGTTATGAATGCTGAGCGCTGCGGTGCAGGGTGATCGGCAGGCTTGTGATCCCGTTCAGGAAGTTCGACTGCAGGTGCAGCACCTCGCCGGCGGACTCGACCGAACCAACCTGCGCGATGAGTTCGTCCAGAAGTACCGTCAGGCCAAGCCGCGCCGACGGATTGCCGATACACCGGTGCGGCCCGAGCCCGAAGGCCACGTGCGGATTGGGCGACCGGCGCGGATCGAAGGTGAACGGGTCCTTGAAGATGTCCTCGTCCCGGTTCGCCGACGCCAGCCACGCGCACACCAGGCCACCTTCGGGGACCACGTGGTCACCGAGCTTGACCTCCTCGGTGGTCCGCCTGAGCAGGCCGTTGACCGGGCTGGCCCAGCGCAGTGCCTCCTCGACCGCCGTCGGCACGATCCCGGGGTCCGACTTGAGCTGCTCCCAGATGCCGTCATGGCTCAGCAGCACGAGCATCAGGTGCGACGACGCCTGCGGGATCGTCGGATTCGCCCCCATGATGAACGCATAGCAGTTGACCAGCACGTCCTCGTCCGTCACTGGCTGACCGTCGAACTCGAGGGTCAGCAGCTGCGAGATCAGGTCGTCGGCAGGCTCGGCGCGACGCTGGGCGATCAGGTCGGCCAGCATGGAAAACAGGTAGACGTGCGCCATCTGCAACGTATTACGGTCTACCCCGGCCGAGTAGAACGGGTCGTCAGGAGCCATGCTCGCGATCGTCCACTTGGCAACCTCGGCCCAGTATTTCTCGGGGATTCCGATAACCTCGCCAGTGACCGCCATCGGAATAGCCGTCGCTAGTTTCGCGAAATCAATCTGACCTTCGTCAATGGCATCCGACAGCATTTGGCCGACGCGCCGCCTGATCGCCTTTTCATGCCGCTTCATCACATGCATCGACATCGTGTGCGCGGTCGGCGTGCGGATCGTGCGGTGCTTCGGCGGGTCCATCAGGTGGATCGCCTTGCCCTTGGCCGTGTCCCCGTGCAGCACGCTGAGCATCGTGCTGTACTCCGAGCTGTAACGCGCGACGTCCTTGACGACGCGCACGACGTCCTTGTACTTGGTGATGCTCCAGAACGGCGTGCCGTCGGGGGCTTCCTGCTTCCAGACCGGTGCCTGCGCGCGCAGCCTCGACCACGCCGCGTGCGGGTTGCCGGTCCGGTAATAGTCGCCAGGAAACAGGTCGATCTCGGCCAGGCTGGCAGGTCCGCCGTGGCTGGTCTCCGACATATGCATGCAGGCTCCTCGGCAGATTCTCATGCGCATTTCCCGACGGCGGACTCCTGATGCACTCTAACTCGGGGCAAGCTTGCTCGAAAAGAGCGGATCGGCCTTTTACCAGCGAATCACTAAGACGATGTAAGCGACACGTTTACCGCCATTACCGTGCCGTAAGCGACCGGGTTTAACCCCGAACGGCCCGCGCCATCTTGCCCGCGCCCGCGCCCCGCCGGCGCCCCGCGCCCGCGTCGGCGCCCCGCGCCCCGCGCCCCGCAACAGCAGCATGTCCCCACCTACTGTCGTTCGGCGGGGTGTTTCAACAGCACCATGGTCCTACTTACCGTCGTCCCCACAGCCGTAAGTAGGACCATGCTGTCGTCAGACACCGGCCCCCAACAACAGCAAGTAGGCACATGCTGTCGTCGCGACCCCGGGCGGGCGGCTGGACGGGACGTTCGGAGCGCGGTGGGCGGGCGGATCGGCTATGTGATAGTGAGTTTCTGCCTCAATCACGACCCTGGGATTAGGACGCCAATGACTGCCTTCGTGTCTAACGTAACTTTTGACTGCAAAGACCCGTACTCGCTCGCGGAGTTCTGGAGCGGGGTCACGTCGCACTCGATCGCCAAGGGCGACAAGCCTGGCGACAAAGAGGTCGACGTTCCGCTCAACGGCAACCTGAACCTGGTCTTCATCAAGGTGCCCGAGTCCAAGACGGTCAAGAACCGGGTGCATGTGTGCTTGCGGCCGGAGGGTCGGCAGGACCAGGAGATGGAGCGACTGCTCGGCCTCGGCGCGAGCCTGGTTGCGGACCGGCGACGTAAGAACGGCACCGGGTGGATCGTCTTCGCTGACCCCGAGGGCAACGAGTTCTGCCTGCTGCGCGGCATCAGCAGCCACCCCGCGCAGGCCGCGCAATGACCGCCGGCGGCAGCGTCGAGGTTCCGGGCTTCGTTGATCACCATACCCATCTGCTCAAGGCCGCATCGGGGCTGCCGTCGCCATGGCAGGGAGGCACTGTCAGGGCGTTTCACGAGCGCGTCTGGCGGGACGGCAGCACCCCGATGGACGTCGATGACCAGGCCAGCGGCTTCTCGCCGAGCGAACTCGCCGTCCGGCTGCGGGCTGGCCTCGCGACGGCGGCCCAGGCCGGCCTGGTCGAGATCACCGAGATGGGCCTGCGCGACTGGGCCTACCTCGACGCGCTAACCTCCGACTCGGCCAGCAAGTCGTTGCCGGCGCGCGTGCGCATCTACCTGGCGAGCGGGCTCGCCGACTCGGCCAGCGACGCCGAGCTGGCGGCCAGGCGCGACTCCGTGACCGACTGGATCAGGCTCGACGGCATCAAGTTCTACGCGGACGGCTGGCTGGGACCACGGACCTGCGCCATGTGCCGCGACTTCGACGACACGGCCGGCTCCGGGCTGCTCTTTACCGATGCGGCGAAGCTCGCCCGCCGGGTCGAGCGATTCGCGGCGCGAGGCTGGCGGATCGCTACGCACGCCATCGGTGACCTGGGCGTCCAGACCGTGCTCGACGCCTACGAACTCGCCTGGGGCAGGGACCGCGACGCCATCGCGCAGGCGCGACCCAGGATCGAGCACGCGAGCCTGCTCTCTGCCGACGCCATCGCGCGGATGGCCGAACTCGGCGTCTGGGCCGGCATCCAGCCGTCCTTCGCCCTGACCGACGCGCACCACCTCGAGCCGGCTCTCGGCGCTGACCGAGTCGAGACCGCGTACCCCTGGGCCGCGCTCGCGGCGTCAGGAGTCCAGTTGCTCGCCGGCACCGACTTCCCCATCGAGGTGATCGAGCCGCTCGTCGGGATCGCCCGCCTGGTCACCGGCCGCTCGGCCCGGCCAGGATTCGGCACCGAGCAGTCAACTCCCGAGCGCTCCCGGCTCCCGGTAGACGCAGTCCTGGCGATGTACACCGACGCGACCGCCGGTCAGGCGACGCTCTCGGCCGACCCCCGCCGCCCCAGCGCCAACCTGGACGAGATCGACGTCATCTCGACCCAGCCGTCACCGTTCTGAGCGTCGAGGCGTCCGCCGGCCACGGCTCGGAACAGCAGCAATGCGGACCACGGCGGCCAAGCCAGCAGAATCGGACGACAGTGTGGTGCTACTTACTGTCGTCCTGACAGCGGTAAGTAGGACCATGGTGCTGTCAAATTCGGGTCGCCAACCCAAGTGTGGTCCGGGTCGCTGCGGTTGCCAAGGCCGGTCGGCAGCCAGGCTGCGCGCCGGCTGGAGGTACGCACCTGGGGATCCCCGGTGATGCCCTGGCGACACCAGGGCTCCCCAGGTGCGGTGGGGCTAAGCCGCTGAGACGGAACCGAAGGGCACCTATGGCTTAATCGGAGATCAACTCTCATTTCAGGGCTGGACAGACAACCCTCAGAGCGACGCTTGGCCCGGATGGGCGGAAGATCGATTCCGTCTACGTGCTAGAGACCATTCTCGTTCCATTTGCCTAACGACTTGATCTGGCCTACGGGAACCAGAACTGGCTGACTGCGAACAGGACGAGCGCCAGAAGGAGGCAAAGTACGATGCCGAACGTGAGCATTCTCGATCGCGAGTAGGGACGCACGCGGTCTCACCAGCGCTCGTCGAGCCGAACGTTCTCCGAGCGCATAAGCCACCGCACGAGCTCGGCGATACCGTTGTCGAAGTTCTCGTCGGCCGATGTCGCCGAAGTCAGAAAGTAGTCGACGCGGCCGAAGCTTTCATCCGCATCGCGCGCAGCGTTACCCATGCCCAGCAAGTCGTCACCCCAGACCAATTCCCTCGCGGAGGGCATGCCCGCGCCGCCAGCGAAGCTGATCTGCGAAACTAGGTCGCGCTTGCTGACGACGATTGCCAGGCGGCAGTTCTTACGACGGACGTTGAGCCTTTTCATCTGCTCAAGCACGTGGTCGTAGGTGGCATTTTCCGAATCTTCGGATCGCTGCGATCTGAAGTCGGCCTGCTGGGCTGGAGTCAGCTGAGCCCAGATCCGGTCGGACGACATCGGATTTAAAACGAACACGAACGTCCTAGCCTTGTCAAGATAGCGCAGATCCTCGATTCGATCGGAGTCGTTATAGAGCTCACCCGCCGCGTCGAAAAGATACAGCAGCCGCTCGCTGGCACCAATGACCAGCCTGAACATGTACGCCCTGGGCACGTTGCGAATGGTCTTCGACGGGCTACCCCGCAAGGCCAGGTCGTCCTTGATCAGCTTAAGCCGATCCTCGGTATCGCCGACCGGCTCTATCACTCCGCCGTGCTGTTCGACAATCTCTATCAGCGCTGACACCACCGCGTACATCAGCTGAGTTTTTCCGGCATTCACCTGACCCAGAAACGGGAAAAGTATTTCAGTCGTGACGCCAAATTTCGGTGGCAGCGCCAGGCGGCATACCGGGCACATCGCCTCGAGCCGCAGCGCGCAGGCGCCAAGGGACGTGGGCAGCCGCAGGCCGCACCTGCAGATGCGACGCCTGACGCCATAGCGACCTGGCCTGATATCACGGTGCAGCCGTCCGCACCGGCACACATACACTGGTCGCGGCCGGACATTTTCCGAGCAGCTCGGGCACACCATGCTCACGTTTCGCACTACCAAGCTGACGAGGTCGAACCCGCGCATGACCGCGCCCGCCACGTCGGCCGCGAGCGTCAGCACTGCCGTGGCCAGCAGGTGAATGGCAAGAATCAGCACGGACAGCACGACCCCGACCACGCCGCCCGCGAGCAAGCCGAGCCAGATGCCCAGCCACGTGACGAGGCCGATGAGCGGGACATCGCTGGTAAACCAGCGTTGCGCCTGACTCTTACCGTCGGCCAGCGTGGCCAGCATGCGGGCAGACGCCGATGCCGCCGCATCGCGTATGTCGTCGAAGATCGGCTCGCTGTAGTAACTCGGCAGCGCGACTGAGTCATCGACGTGCTTCTTGAGATTCAAGGCATCGAGGCCGACCTCGCCCATGTCCTCTTCCTGGTCGGAGAGATCTTGCCCGACCGTCGAGTACAGCGCCCGCAGATAGTACGAGGGCAGCAGTGCCACGTACTTGGCAACAGCACTCGCACCGACCGCCGAGACTCCGACCAGCACAATCGCCGCGACGCCGATGATGCCAAGCCCGGCAAGGCCGATCGCGAGGAACTGCACTACCGCACCTTGCCCTGACTTATCGCGTGAGCCATCTCAGAGCCTCTCGGCGGTTGCTGCGGGTGGTACCACATCATTACCCTGACCGCCCCGTTAGGGACGGCGTCATTGACCTCCTTCGCAAGCGCGTTAACCCGGCGGCGCCGCCATTTCCCCAAGAGCGGCCGCAACACAAGCTTGTCAAATACCCGCGCTTTCTTGCGCTCTCGGGCTTCCTCCAGATCGACGGATATTACGAAGAGCCTGGCAGCCTCCGCAATACTGAGATCGCCTGCGACTGCGCTGCGGCTTTGCCGGCAGAACTCTTCGAGCAATGGCTCCGGACATCGCGCAAGAACAGGACCTGGCCTGACATGGCCAACTAGCAGCCTGGGCAGCTGAAGATCGAGAAAACGTCTGAGGTCGGGTCGTCCGGTCTCGTAGATTTCCAGTAGCTCCGAGACCGCCTCAAGCACCGCACCCGGGTTGGTTATCGCCCGCAGCATCGGATCGGCGATCTGCGCCCACACCTCCGCCTCGGCCCGCAGGTCCTCGCTCAGCGTTCCGGCGGGCAAGCTAGCCAGGTCCGCCACCAAGATCATCCATTCGCGGATGCCGATATCGTCCGGGACCTGCCTGAGCTGGCGCCAGAATTCGAGGCCGATGGCATTGCCGCCTAGCTCGTCAGCCGGGAGCTTCGCGATCGCCTCGCATCCCTCTGACATCGTCCAGGGTCTGCCCTGCCAGAGCATGCGGATGAGGTAGTGATCCACATGCCAGTCCGCGCCAGGCTTACGCAGCCAGACGATGCCGGCCAGCGCGTCGATGCGGGACATGCGCCCCATGGCCGCCGCCCCGAGCAGCCATTGCTCGCCGACGGCGGGCTGGGGCTGAAAGTCTTCGGTAGCGAAGACCCCCATGACACCGTGGTCCAGAACCTTCGCCTGCAGCTGGGGCGGAAGCCCCGCGATGGCATCGACGATGCCACGCCGCAGGTCCTGCGAATCGGTCGCGACCTCGCGCAGCTCCGGCAACGGCTCTCCGGCGGCGAGTCCCCCGACGACGGTGCGACCCGCCTCGGCAAGCGCCGTGCTACCCAGGGGAACCTGAGCGCGCAGCGCCCATCCCAGCAGTCTCGCGGCCAGCATAGCTGTAGCGGTGTGCAGGATCCTGGCCGAAGCCGTCGATGCCACCTCTCTTCCCGCGTCAGTGCGAAGGACGATCGACTCGGCAACAACCTCACCGATCCCGAACCGCCGAAGCAGGTCGTTCGCGAGAATCTGCTCGATCTCCTCCGCGAGATCCGCGCCGTCAGAGCGCAGCATCAGATCTCGCAGCGTGGTCTGATGCCGCACAGAGATCTGCTCGATCGGCAGCTCTAGGGCGTTCCTGCCGATCGCCATGATCCGGCCCCTGCCAAGCTCGTCGGCGTTGGCGGTAAGCCACTCAACCGCGACCTCCAGCTCAGCGGGAGTGACCTCGGTCCGCATCAAGATGGCAGCGGTAGCCAGGATCGGAAACCAGCCAGCGAGCGACTGATCCGTCGGCTTGGCGAGCGCTCGGGCTAGCCGCCAGATGCCGGGCGTCTCCAGCACGCCGATGCGCGAGAGCAGGAGCGCGACCGGCGCCGGGCTGAGTCTTGCGCATGAACGCTCGTGGCTTCGTAAAGCTTAAATCGCGGCAGAACGGCGGCGCTTGAATCATCCGGCTCGGCGAGACTTCCGATTATATGCAGACTATTTCGACGAGATTCGCTGTTGTACGTCGCGAAGGTAAGCCGCAGAGCCAGTTCATCGCCGATCAGATAGCAGGCCGCCGCGATCCAAAAGCTCACCTGCTGAGCAGTGCCAGCAATTATCTGGATCTGCGCATCCAGATGCATCGCCCGGTCAATCGCGGAGATAAGCACAGCGGCGTGCGCCCGGCGAGCCGGCTCGGCCGCCAGAAAGCTGTCTATCCGAGTCCGGCTGATCGATCCGGTTGCTGGCACCCTGATCAGCTCAGGCAGCTCCGTGCCTGCTGCCTGCTGAGTCAGCCAGAAAGGCGAGTTCCAGAACTCGATCGGCAGGCTTTCGCCCAGATCCGATTCCGGGTCGCTGATGACAAGGCTGTGCGCGAAGTAGTTTCCCGGCCGGTTGGAGAAATCCACTCCGGTCGGCCTGACCTGAGCCAGCACCGCCGAGCCGGCCTGGATGCGCGCGTAGACGAGGTTCGTCACCTCAGCGGGCGGCTCGGCTTCGATGGCTCGCCGGCGCCCCCGAGGTGCCTCGTAGAAGGTCAGCTTTTCTACCTCACGCATCACCTCGTTCGACACACCCGGAGTTATCGCACAAAACTGGAAGCCGGAATGACCGCTTATTCCCAGCTCACAGGATGTGTAGTGGAGCTGACTGAATGCCATGCCACCTCGTTATCGCCGGATAAGGCCGAAGCTAGCCAGGAGCCACAAAAACGGATCTATTACGCGGTACTGCTCGACGCCGGGCGCGGCTACCCGGTTCTCTGCGGTCGGGGGAGCACCGAGAGCCGAAACAGCAAAAAAGGCGTAGTTAGAATAGTTTCCTTCGATGATGCCGGTTATATCTCCCGCATCCCAAAGACCGAGGAGGCGCCGCACGTGATCAGACACCTCCTGGCTGTCAGAAGCGTCAAAGAAAGCGTCAGCGGGCTGCGGCCTGAGCAGCGGACTTCCCGCTGGCAAGAAATTACGAAGCACGTCTATCTTGGTGAGCACAAAAGCGACTGGCTTGTCGATTTTCGCGCCCGGTGCGCTGCCCTGCCGCAAGAGCGTGGTAATGCGGCTGATCCCAGCGGCCGGGTACTCGTCTCTGGGAAGCGGGCGCGGCAGCTGCACCTGGCCCTGGATCATCGCGCGCACCTGGGGCAGCTGCAGCGGGTCGATGAGCACTATCAAGCCGTCGGAGAAATTGAAGTAACGGCTCATCTGCCCGGTCTTCTCGAGCGAGGCCAGATCCTCACCGGCGCTGTCCGCGAAAGACAGCAGTAGCTCCTGTGCCTGTGAGCGAAGCCTGGATCGCCGCAGCGTAAACCTGAACACCAGCGGAGGTACCCTCGACTGGCCGGTGGTGACCGTCCTCGGGAACAGCAGCCTGTTGGTATACAGGCGCCTCTCGTGTTCCCGGTCGTAGCGCTCGCTGGAACTGTCATCGGCCCCGGTCGTGGTCGAATTGAGCAGCTCTCCGGCTCGGTGCTTCAGTTCGTGGATCAGCACCGTCATGAGCAGGGTCTTGCCAGACTGACTTGGTCCCGCCAGCGCGATCAGGCGGCCCTGAGTAGCACGGAAGGTGGCAGGAAGATGACTGTGGCAGTCAGGACATACCTGGGTGCGCGTCAGTGACGCGCAGATAGGACAGATCGCGGTGTCGCTGCGCTCGCTGGCCGCGAAAACCGGAGGCAGCGGGACGCGGCTGCCGGTGATCTTCGACAGATTCTCGTCGACTTTTCGCACGCAGCCGACGCCATCCGGACCCGGCCGACCCGAGCAGCGGAAACGGATCTCGCTCTCGCTGAAGGTGGCATAACAGTACGGGCACACCAGCGACTTCCGGCGGCCGCGTCGCCCTGGCAGCCAGGTTCGCTGCGGATCTACCCGGCTCCCAACTCGCTGAGCAGGCTCGATGATCAGGTCAGCGGGTTCAGGTTCCACCTGTGAGGTCGGGACAGGTGCTAGTTCGAGTACCTGTGCCAGCCGATCGGCCGCAGACCCGAACTGCCCTCCGAGCATTCGCAGCACGTGCTCGGCTACCAGCGCGAACGGCCGGCTCTGAGGTCCGATGACCAGGCTTCCGTCCACGCCGTCGCCGACGAGCAGCGCCTGGAAATCGCGAGCCTGGCCAAAGCGAGTTCCTACATAGGCCGACACCGTGTGCAGCACTCGCAGGGCGTCCAGTCGCTGTAGCCGCCTGAGCAAGATGTCCCGCACCCCGGGCAGGAATTCATACTGGGCATCTTCCGCATCGACATCTTGCTGGTCATCGAGCCGGTAGAAGAGTCCGCCGAGCAGAACCTCAGCAAGGTACGACTGTCGCGGCGCCTCGAGCATGGCTTCCTGCACCAAGCGGATGACGGGCAAGCTGATCGGCGCCGCCGACAGGCACTCGGCGAGCCGCATCGCCTCGGGTGCCACGCTCGCCCTGAATCTCCTGACCCGCTCGTCGGGCAGCAAGCGACCGCTGGAGATCTCGGACTCAGTCTCCGGTGCCTTCTCGTCCGCGAAGATCGCCATCGCGTTCATCGCGGCAGCACCCGGAGCGGCGACCAGCCTCCCCCAAGCGCTGAGCCACAGCGGATCGAGCTCGAGCACGGGCACAGGGACTCGCCTGCGATTGTCGCCAGTCTCGACCTGGTCGGCCGAGCGACATCGGAGCGCCACATTAGGGCAGGCGGGCGCCGGCGCGCGCAATTCGACGAAACTCGGTCTGGCGTAGGAATGGAGCCACAGCCGCTGCGGAAGTGGCTGAACTATCGCCACCGGGCACCGCCTCGCCCATTCACCGACCATGGCCTGGGCATGCTGGGTTCGCCAGCTCGGGCCCAGGCAGTCACTGATGACGACGATCACGCGTCTGCCAGTCGGATCGATGAGTTCCCGCCAGCTGCGCAAAAGCGGGTCCGTGCCGTTCTTGCGGATCGCCAGCGCGGCCGGATCTCCCTCTGGATGATCGAGGATCCAGGATCTGACGTCCTTGAAGGCGCCGAGCCGTTCGAGTATCTGCCGTAGCTCGGTCACCGAACGTCGCCAGATCGCCATCGACTCATGGCCATCCACGACGAGAGCAAGCTCAAGCCAGCGTTCCCGCGCTGGCCGCATGGCGGGAAGCCAGAGGTTTAGATCGCTGTCAGCAATGCGGGCCGCTGTCGCTTCCTCGTCTAGGACCTGCTCGTGGCGAGACGGCACCCGTCGCTTAAAGGGTCGCCAGGCCCTCGTCAGGTCCAGGCGACTACCGAGCGCCGGCGCGGCCGGAACCCTGATCCTCGCGGCCCGCCGTCCAAGCTCAGCCGCCGAGACGCCCATCGAGCGGGCATGGAGCGAGTATTCGGACGCAGCGGCATCGGCTGACGCCACCGTGGCAGGCTGGTTCGAAGCCGGTTCGTCGTCCCTGTCAAGCGCGTCGTCCGGGCTGTCAGGCGCCTCGCCGCGCCGCTGGTCAGACGCATCGGGCGGATCGGACTGCGACCCGGTGGCCGACGGCGCGTCGAGGTGTCCCGCGAGCCAGATGACGTCAAGGACGTCCCGCTCATCAGGGCTCAGCTCAAGCTGCCTCAGTATGCGCGTGAGCTCCTCGACCGGCACCCTATACCCCTGAATTCAGGTGATGGAGCACCTTCTCGATCAGCCGCTGCCTGTCACCTCGCCAAGCACCGTTGAAGCTCAGGAAGATCGCATTGAGCAACTGGTCGGTTGCCAGGTCCCCGCTCTCCCGCTTCCGCACGAAAGCCTGCACGATCTCCTCGATCTCAGCGCTGTTCGGCTGCGAATCATCAGCAGCGATGTGTGCACTGACAATCGCCGCCAGGCGCTCAGGGCCGGGCGGCTTGATCTCAAGCCGCAAGCAGCGCCTCAGAAACGCCGGAGGGAAGTCTCGCTCCTCGTTGCTCGTGATGACGACGAACGGGAACTCCCTGCACTGCACCTTTCCTCGGCGGACGGTGACCACATCGGTGCCGTCGTCAATCAGGACATCTGCCTCAGGCTGGTCAACGGCTATGCGCGCGAGCTCTGGGATCTCGAAGCCGCCATCTTCGAAGAGAGTCAGCAGGTCATTCGGGAGGTCGATGTCGCTCTTGTCAAGTTCGTCGATGAGCAGCACCCTGGGCAGCCGGTACGGCAGCAGCGCGGTGCCAAGCGGCCCGAGCTTGATGTACCGGCCGATATCAAGCGAGCTGATCTTGCCAGTCTGCTGCTGGAAACTCGCGTCCTGAAGGCGCGCCAGAGCGTCGTACTGGTACAAGCCCTCAGCCCGGCTGGCGCGACTGGTGATCGGCCAGGTCAAGACCGGTCCGAGCTCCAGTTCCCTGGCGACGCTATGGGCGAGCGTAGACTTGCCGGTCCCTGGCTTGCCGGTCACGAGCAGCGGCCGACGCAGGTACAGCGCCGCGTTGACCAGTTCCACCTCCTCGTCGCTCGGCAGGTAGGCGACCGAGCGCGCAAGGCTCCCCAGCCGCCGTTCCGAATTCTGAGCTGACCCGACGACCGGCGCTACGACCGGATCACCGTCGAAAGACCGCCAGCTCGGCGGTGCCGGCAGCCGGTCGGCCAGATCGCCGTGCGGCTCGCTACTGCCTCGATAGATAAGCCAGTCACCACTCATGCGAGTCTCCAAGAGCAGGCGGGACAGCCAAGATGAAATCCGCCTCAGGACATCGCGTCGGAATATCCCACAACAGGCTGATTTCCGGACCGGAGTCACTGCCAGCGGCGGCACGACGAAATTCGCGGACCAGGTCCGGCAAGGCAAATATGCTCTTTCCGGCCATCAACTTTTTAAAGTCTTTTTCAAAGCGCAGCCCTAGGCACTCAGCCGTATCGCTCCTAGCACCGTCATTTCGATGGTGACACGATCTTCGCGGCCAGATCACAATGGGCAGGCCGGCATTCAGTGCTTCAGCCAGTTCAGCAGACGCAAATTCCTCGGTCGGAGGAAATGTTATCCCAAGCGATACATATTTATTAGCGAGCAGCAGATTATAGAGCGACCCGCGAGATAGCGGCGAGGTCTTGCATGTTATCCAGTCCGATAGGTCATTCTCTCCGCCGACGGCGCCGGTCTGCACGTCGTGCCACTTCCGCCTCCATGCCATCGTCGGATCGCGCTGCCTGACCAGGTCCCTGACCACCACCACGTACTGGGCGCCAAGCGACATGTAATCGTCCACGCCGCTCACCCAGGTCTCAAACGGATGGTTCAGCAATTTGCGCGGCACAGCGAACTCCACGTCGAGCTCATAAAGATTGCTGTCTATCGCGCCTAGCCGACCTATTGTGGCAGCAATTACGTCCCGCACCGCCTCCTTGGCCTTTTCCAGTGTTATCGCATCGTCGCTGCCGTAGACCTTGTCAACGAAGGTCTGACCGACGTACAGCCAGCCGGTGAACCGGTAACAGTCGGGTTTCGGCGGCTTCGCATCCAGTTGAAGCACGAGGGTCGACCGCTCAGCGCCTGCCTTGGTGGCGACTGACTTCCGCTGCCGCAGCCTGGCTAGTTTCTGCTGCTGGAAGGCCAGGTTGTCGCGACGCTGACCGTCGATGTTCCTGGCAATCTGCTCGGCCCAGTCGATGGTCAGCTGGACACCGGCCATCGAAGCTTCCTGCATCAGGCCGTGCGTCAGCACCACGAGCGGATGCGTATCGTCGCCATAGATCATCTCCTCGAACTCGCGGATAAAGTCATCGAGGTCGTTGAAGGATCTCGGAGCAACTTGCCCGGTCGCGCGCCGATAGAGCAGTGCGAACTCGGGCCCCTCGGTCAACGGGAGGATCGCCGCCAGATAGTCGATGCGCTCTTTGAGACTGAAGATATCGCTAGGCAAGAATCTTGCGGCTTCTTCCACAAACGCTTCTGTCTGCACCGTGCCGTCAAGCTCGCGCAGCAGTGATGCCATGCAGGCGAGCGCTCCGCGCTGGTCAAGGCATGCTTTGATAATGCGAAGACAGTCGGTCCTGACCTCGTCGCTGCGTTCCACCGCGAGGCGGAATTTCTTGGTCGCCATAAGACCTAAGACATCTGACGCCCGACCGTAGTCGTTCATTAGCGGCACGTTACTCAGCAGCCTGGAGAGCGCGAGCTGCACATCGCCCTCGTCGTAGTTCATTGCCGATCCCCAGCCCATGTGATTACGGGTTCAGAGTCGCTATCAGCTGGTCAAACCTGCGCATCGGCAGGCTGTCCCCTTCGATAAACCGGATGGCCTGAATCAGATCAGGAAGCCCGTCAGGATAGTTGAGGCTCGTGCGCACGATGTTCAGAACGTGCAGTTTCGGGGTAGCCGCAAACGGGATCCTTGGCCGTACCTGAGAGGTCAGGAGGGAAACTACATCTCGGCGGATGCCGTCGTCGGCCATGGCCGGGACTTCCATCAGGCCGTTGACGACCCGAATAAGGTCGATCGGCAGCTCACCAGCGGCTGGCCGGGCCAGCTGCTTGCTCATGGCTACCGCGTCCCGGTGTATCTCGTCGAGCTTCTGGAGAACCGCATCGGCGTTGAGCTGCACCATAAGCGGCGTGAGCTCCGGCACTCCTGAAGCCACCTGCTCAAGAGCGCGAATTATCGCCTCCGCCAGTTCATTGCTGAGCCAGCCGGGGTCAACTCCCAGCCCGTCAAGGAAGGACTCGCCACTCGGCGTCAGCTGCGCATCGGCTAGCGGCGCGAGCTGAGCCCCGATCGCCTGGATTAGGCCGACGCGGACCCTCGTCCGCCCATCGAGAGCAACGGCCGGAAGCGCATCGAACCGCTCTTCAAGAGCGCTGGCGAAACTGACCTGCTCAGCGTCAGGGATGTCGTCAAGTATCGCGTCAACGGCGATGGAGACCGCTTCAGAGAACCCGCGCTCCTCCGGGCTGCCGCGCACAGCTATGGCCGCCCCGCGGAGCACTTGATCCCCCAGAACGGCCACTAGCCAAGCGACGATGGCTGCGGCCAACATGGGCCGATTCTCTTACACCGGACGACAGTTTGTCCAATAACGAACTAACCCGTCCGGCAAAAGCTACACGCGTCAATGTTTACCCAAGTCAGGAGGCATATAGCGCAGCCCCCTCGCCGATCATTTCTCTTCATCCGTTTTACTGACGTTAGGCATATGGCAGCCGAACAAGCAGATTCGACGGACGAAACGGATAAGCTGGCTATGTAGTAAATGTTGCCTATTTGCGCATGGCCGAGCCAGCAGAATCGGACGACAGTATGGTGCTACTTACTGTCGTCCTGACAGCGGTAAGTAGGACCATCGTGCTGTTGGAACAGTCCGCCCGACGACAGTAAGTCAGGACATACCGCTGTTGGCGTGCCCTTCGGCGGTGGCGGCGGCGGGGGCGGTGGCGGCGGGCGGCGGGCTCAGCGGTAGTTGACGAACTGCAGGGCGATGTCGAACTCCTTGCCCTTGAGCAAGGCGATCACGTCCTGCAACTCGTCTTTCTTCTTCGACGACACCCGCAACTCGTCGCCTTGCACCTGAGCCTTGATGCCCTTGGGACCCTCGTCCCTGATGATCTTGGAGATCTTGCGCGCGTCGTCCTGGGAGATGCCTTCTTTGAGGCTGACGCTGATCTTGTACTCCTTGCCGGACGGCCTCGGCTCGCCCGCGTCGAGCACCTTCAGCGACACCGAGCGCTTGACCAGTTTCTCCTTGAACACGTCGAGCACGGCCGCGGCGCGCGACTCGCTGTTCGCCTTGATCTCGACGCCCTCTTTGCCCGACCACGCGATCGAGGCCCCGACGCCACGGAAATCGAAGCGGGTGCCGATCTCCTTGGCCGTCTGGTTCAGCGCGTTGTCGACTTCGTCTCGGTTGATCTTCGACACCACGTCGAAGGAGCTATCTCCAGCCATGGCCCACATCCTAGGCCGCTGCGCGGGTTCCGGCGCGCCACTGCCAGCTACGGCGACCCGGCATCAGGGACGCCGCAGGCCAGCCAGCGCTGGATCAGCTCGGCCGCTTCGTCGGCCACGCTGTGGCCAGCCGGCCTGGTCACCAGGTCACTGAGTGCGAACAGGTCGAAGACCCGCCCGAGATACAGCCAGTCAGCGGGCGGCGGCAAGTCGGCCGGCTGATGGCCGGCGAAGGCAGCCGCAAAGCCCTGCGCATAGGCAGCTGGGTAGCCGTCGGCGAACCGGAGCATATTGGCCGCGTCGGCGTACGGACAGCCGCTAAAGCTGAATTCCCAGTCGAGCACCGCTGCTATCTGCCAGCTCGTCCCCCCACCGGTGACCAGCAAATTCTTAGGGTTGAAATCAGCGTGCACCAGACGAGCCTGATCCTTCACCGAGTCGAGCGCCGGGGCATGGCGAGCACAGAGTTCGGCCCACTCACGCCGGCGGAGAGGGTCGAGTCGGGGAGCAGGATCGCGTTCCATACAATGTGCGGCGAATTGCGGGAGCTGGAGTGACCAGGGCGGCTGGGCTGCCACGACCAGATCGTCGCCGGTGAAGAACCCCGGCTGCTCGAACCTCACCACGGCAATCGCCGCCGCGACCTTGCCCACCTCGGCACCGAGCGCCGCCAGTTCCGCCGGCCCGTGCCGCTCGTCGGCGAGCACGTCGCTCAGCGGCAGGCCGGGCACGTGCTCGATCACCATGGCCGGTCGGACGCCGGGGACCTCGGACCTCAGCACGGCGAGCACGCGCGGCACCGGCACGTGCGCGGCCGCTGCCGCCATGACGGCGGCCTCGATCGCCGGGTCCTCGCCGCCCAGCCTGGCGACGACCAGTTCGTCGCCGGGGAGCGTCAGCAGGCAGGTTTCATGCGAGAACCCGCCAGCAAGCCGACGTGAGTCCAGGACCGGCCGGCCAAGAGCCGCGCCGATCCTGGAAAGTTCTGCTGCCTGCATGTACTCAAGCCTAGGTCAGCGCCGGTCAGTCGGCCGGGTCCTCGCGTGGCGGCCGGCCTTGCTTCCGCATGGCACGGACCTGGCCGGGGAGGCGCCCGGCTTCGGAGAGTGCCTTGCGGAGCAGGAACTCGATCTGGGCGTTGGTGCTGCGCAGTTCGTCCGACGCCCACCTGGCCAGCGCGTCGTGAACGGCCGGGTCGAGCCGCAGCAGCAGGCTCTTTCGCTCGCTCACAGCCTATGCCTGCCAGCCGTCACTGGTAGAGCGAGCCGGTGTTGACCACCTGCTGGGTTGCCTGCTCACTGCACAGCACTACGAGCAGGTTGGACACCATGGCCGCCTTGCGCTCCTCGTCGAGCTGCACGACGCCCTCGTCCTGCAGCCGCTGCAATGCCAGCTGAACCATGCCGACCGCCCCCTCGACAATCTTCGTCCGTGCACCGACTACCGCGCTGGCCTGCTGCTGGCGCAGCATCGCCTGGGCGATCTCCGGAGCGTACGACAGCCTGGTCAGCCGCGACTCGATGATGTCCACGCCAGCCGACGTCACCCGGTCGGCGATCTCCGACGAGAGCTGCCTGGTGATCTCCTCGGCGTTGTCGCGCAGGGACAGCTCGCCGCTCCCCCGGTTGTCATAGGGGTAGCTGGAGGCGATGTGCCGGACGGCGGTCTCGGTCTGGATGGCCACGAAGTCGACGAAGTTGTCGACTCCGTACAGCGCCTTGGCGGTGTCCTGGACCTGCCAGACCACGACCGCGGCGATCTCGATGGGGTTGCCGTCGGCGTCGTTGACCTTGGCGACCGACGTCTCGTGATTCCTGACCCTGATCGACACGATCCTTCTGATGCTGAAAGGGTTGACGCAGTGCAGCCCGGCAGCCCTGATCGTCCCCCGGTACCGCCCGAAGAGCTGGACCGCTCGTCCTTCTCCGGCGACGACCGGCGTCAGGCCACGAAACGCCAGCGCGGCCGCGACGAAAATGATCACCGCCACCCAGATCAGCACCGTCTTGCCGACACCGAACAGGTGGCTGTTCGCGACGTAGAGCAGCGCGACGCCGGCGAGCACCGCGATCACGCTGATCACCAGGACCGGGATGCCGGGAGCTGACCTGGCCTCATACTCGGTCATCTGCCTGGCGACCTGACCGGTCTGAACGGGAGTACTTTGCGCGGTCATCTTCGACCACCTCCAGCTTGACGTTCTTGATAACACATATCTAGCATAATGATATCAGTTTAACAAGTGCTCTTACCGGAGGCATCTGATGAGCAACAGCGGGGTGCTCGAGCTAGCCGGCCTGCGGCGCAGGTACGGCGAAGTGCGAGCGATCCTCCGTACCGGCGCCCGCCTCGAGGTCTGTCAGGTCCTGCGCACGACGGCCTAGCCCCGGTCGTCGCCGCCGCCGCTGGCGCTCGTCAGCAGCAAGGCCCTACTTACTGCTGTTGAGGCAAGCCGTTCGACAGCAGCATGGTCCTACTTACTGCTGTCGGGACGACAGTAAGTAGGAGCATGCTGTCGTCGGATCTCGCGCTCGATCGCCGCTAGCCCACGGTCCAGGTCTCGCTGACGCTGCCGTTGCAGGTGAAGAGGTCGGCGGTCGCGCCGGAGGTAGTCGAGCCGCCCGTCACGCTGAGGCACAGGCCGGAGTTGTTGCCCACGATGGTGCCGCTGGAGTTGACGGTCCAGTTCTCGCTGACACTGCCGTTGCAGGTGTAGACGTCCGCCGTGGCCTTCGGCGTCGTCGACGCTCCGGTCACGCTAAGGCACAGGCCATCGCCGTTGACGATCGTGCCGCCTGAGTTGACGGTCCAGTTCTCGCTGCTGTCGCCGTCGCAGGTGCCGATGTCGGCGCTGGACTTGAGCACGGTGGAGTGGCCGGTGACGCCCAGGCATAGTCCCGAGTGATTCCCGACGATCGTGCTGCCGGCGCCAGGAACGGCGGGGCCGCCGTTGTCACCGGGCTGCCAGCAATGCGCCGTGCTGGCGACGAAGATCGGGCCGCCTTTTCCGCCGTCGGCGACTGGTTCGCTGGCCGGCGGGTTGACGATCACCGGTACCTGGCCGCTCGACGTCCAGTTGTCCTCGCACGCGAAGAGCGCGTTGGCGTTGTCGCCCGAGCCACCGCCCGCCCAGAAGTCGACGTGACGGAAGTTCGGTCCGCCGTCCGGACCATGCCCGGTCCAGTCCTGGTCACAGGCCGTGCAGTCGTCTTCCATGATGAAGTAGCGGTCGAGCGGCGGGTAATACACGATCGTGCCTGGCGCCAGTTCAGCGGAGTCGGTGGCGAAGGTAATCGGGTTGCTGAAGGTTCCGACGCCGCCGGCGCAGGAGTGCAGGTCCGGGAACGCGATGGCGCACCCAGGCGGGCTGTTGTCGTCCCAGCCGTAGAGGGTAACGAGGCTGTTGTCAGTCGTCGACGCGTGCGCCGGCACTACACCCAGGCCGACCAGCGCAAGCAGCAGACCAGCGGCCAGCACCACCGCGCTACGCCCGCTCACGCCTAAGCGCTTATGCCGGAAAATTCCCGTTAGCCGCATCGTTTATCCTCCCGCTCGAGAAGCCGTTCTTCCATTAATCCTGGCATTAAGTCACAGGTCTTATGTGATGTTCCCGTGGGTCGGCACGTGTGGTGACCTGCTCGCTTTCGGCTGACAGTTGATCACACGGCGCAGGTACGCGCCGCAGGTGGATCAAGGAGAAACGTCATGAGCACAATCACCAGCGGGCTCAGGCTGATCGCGTCGGGCGCAGCGCTGGCGGCTGCGACCTCGTTGCTCGCCACGGTGCCGGCGTCAGCCGCCCCCGCAGCGGCAGCCCGTTCGGCAGCAGTTAGTTCGGCGACATCGAACTACGCGACGATCAGCATGGCCAGGCCCGTCGGCGACGTCGCCAGCCCGATGTTGCCCCCGCCCGGCCCCAAGAGGGATGTCGTCGGCCTGGGACTGATTCAGTGCAAGGCCGCGACCGGCGAGGTTGGTTACGACCCGGCGTCGCAGGCAGGCAAGAAGGGGCCGCTCTACATCATGATCTGGTTCCAGTTCACCGGCTGCAGCGCCCAGCTGACCGGCGTCAAGACGCTGGTGCCCAAGACTGTGGTCGGCAGCATCAGCTTCCCTCACCCGCCAGGTAACGGCTGCCCGCTGCTCGGCCTGCTCGGAACCGGGATCCTCAACCTCTCGTACAACTTCCCGCCGGTGCCGAGCCCGACCATGATCGACCCGAGCGCCGCGCTGAAGGTGACGGTCACTCAGTCAGGCGCGTTCTGGGTCCTGAAGGGCCTGGTCACCGAGGGCTCCTACAAGGACCCGTCCACGGCTCCTTTCACCTGGGTGCTGAAGCCCGACGTGATCGGCAGCCAGAACTGCAAGACCGGCATCACCTCTGAGTACATCATCAGGTCCAACGGGCTCCTGAAGAACATCTGAGCCGCTGCGCCCAGCGAGCCCGCCAGTTCGGCCAATCCCCGGACCTGGCGGGTTCTGCGTTCTGGGTGATATGCCTACGTATGAGGGGGCGCCAGGCGACGCCTTTGTGCGTCCGGCAAGGAGGTTCTCTGTGAGATCACGCCCAATCCGAGGCCGGCCCCAGGTCAGGCCAGCACTGTGCTGGCTGGCGGCCATCTCGGCGATCGCTTTCGTACTCGCGCCGACCGCCGCGCAGGCCAGGGGACCCGGTCACGAGCCGGAGTTTGGCCCGCTCGCCCTGGTGATCGTGTCCAACCCCCGGCCTGAGCTGGTCAGCGGCGGTGAAGTCCTGGTGCGAGTCGAGGTGCCGAGGCACGTCAGCCCCGCTGACGTGCGGATCACCTCGGACGGCCAGGACGTCACTTCCAGCTTCGACGCGCAGTCAGACGGGACCCTGCTCGGGCTGGTCACCGGCCTGGCGATCGGCCGCAACCGCATCGATGCCTTCGTCGGCAGGCGGTTCGCGACCTCGCTCGATGTCGACAATCACTCGATCAGCGGGCCTGTTTTCTCCGGCAGGCAGCAACTCCCCTACGTATGCCAGACGACTTCGTTCGGGCTCGCGCCCGCCACCTCACCCGACTGCCTCGCGCCGACCGTGGTGTCGTTCGAGTACAAGAACACCTCAGGCGCTTTCGTGCCGCTGGCTGACCCCGCTACCGTTCCGGCCGACGCGGCGACGGCCACGGTGAACGGGCAGAGCGTGCCTTACATCGTGCGAATCGAGACCGGCGTGATCGACCGGGCCGTGTACCAGACCGCGGCGCTGTTCGACGGGCAGGACCCGTCGCCGCTGACGCCCGATACCAGCTGGAACGGCAAGCTCATCTATACCTTCGGTGGCGGCTGCAACTCGGGCTACCATCAGGGCACCTCGACCGGCGGCGTGCTAACCGACCAGTTCCTGTCGCTGGGTTATGCCGTCGCGTCGTCGACGCTCAACGTGCTCGACAACAACTGCTCGACGATCATCTCCGCCGAGGCCGCGATGATGGTGAAAGAGCACTTCATCGACACCTACGGGCCGGTGCAGTTCACTATCGGATGGGGTGGCTCAGGCGGTGCCATCCAGCAGTATGAGATCGCCGACTCTTACCCCGGCATCCTGGACGGCATCATCCCGAGCATCTCGTTCCCCGACCCGCTGACGACTGCCGGGCCGGTCACCGACTGCCGGCTGCTCGATTCTTTCTTCGCCGGATCAGGCGGATCGTCGTTCACGACTGCGCAGAAGACCGCCATCGCCGGCTACAACGACTACACGACGTGCCAGTCGTGGGATGCCACCTTCGCCAACCGCTCGACGGCCACCGGCAGCTGCAACCCCGCCATCATCCCGCCGGCGCAGCAGTGGAGCCCGACGAACCCGAACGGGATCATCTGCAACTCCGACGAGCAGATCGTCAACCAGCTCGGAGTCGATCCCGCGACGGGCTTCCCCAACAGCCCGCTGGACAACACCGGCGTGCAGTACGGGCTGGCTGCCCTGGATTCTGGGGCCATCACGCCGGACCAGTTCGCGACGCTCAACTCCGAGATCGGGGGGATGAATTTCGCCGGGGCCCCTGTCCCGCAGCGCACCGAGGCGAGCCTGAAGGCGCTCCACGCTGTCTACGCCGACGATCTGATCAACAGCACGTCGCTGGGACTGCGCACCACGCCGGTCATCGACCAGCGCCTCGACCTCGATTTCATCGGGTTCGGGAACGACATCCACACCACTGACTGGTCCTTCATCATGCGGGCACGGTTGCTCGCCGCTAACGGGACCGACGGCAATCAGATCGTCATCGAGAACCAGCCGACAGCGGCGGAGATCAACGCGGCCAGCACCTACGAGCTAGCCGAGATGGACGCCTGGCTGACGAACATCGAAAACGACAATTCGCATCGCAGCGCGCAGCGCAAGGTACTCGCCGACAAGCCGGCCGACCTGACTGACGGCTGCTTCCTGTCGGCCACCGACCTGGTGCACCAGACCCTCACCGACCCGGGCACAGGTCAGTGCGGTGCCGCTTATCCCGTGGCGTCCAACCCGCGTCTCGTGGCCGGCGCGCCCCTCACGATGTCCGCGCTCAAGTGCAGCCTGAAGCCGCTGAACTTCCGCGACTACCCGGTCACCTTCACGGCGGCCGAGCAGGCCGAGCCCGCCAGGCGTTCCCGACCGGCGTCTGCGACTACCGCCGGCCGGGCGTCGGCGTTCGCAGGCCGATCGCCAGCTGGCTCAGCTACGGCGACAACCCCGACGCCGTCTTCGGGCCGTTCGTACTGCCGACACCGCGCGACGGCCGAGCATCTAGATAGCTAACTGTGGTAGGTGCCGCCGAGCGGCACAGCAGCATGGTCCTACTTACTGTCATCAGGACAGCAGTAAGTAGGACCATGCTGTCGTTGAGTTTCTCGCGACCACGCGAAGTCAGGGACTACCGCTAGCGGAAATGAGGAAGACGGCGCCGCCGATGACGGCCAGGACGAGCACGGCCGCGACGGTTCGCAGCGCGTTAGCGCGACGACGGCTGTCGCCGCGCTGTCGGACCAGGTGCGCCGGGCTGGGCACCATCGTCGCCGCGAGCCCTGCGGCCGCTTCGGTCAGCAGGGCGCCGGGGTCCCCGGGCAACGAGGCCAGCGCAGGCACGCCACGCGACAGCCTCGCCCGCACTGTCCCTACTGGGATGCCGACCTCCCTGGCGACCTGTTCCACGGGCTTGCCGACCAGGTAGTGAAGCACGATCACCTGGCGCTCGGCTGCCTGGAGCTGACGCAACTGCTGGACGACGGGCGGCTGGGGTGCCTCCGTTTCGGGTGGGCGTGACCGGCCGCCAGCGACCGAGTGCCACCGGTACCAGCCGTACATGCTGACCCGCAGCGCGACGATCCTGATCAGCGCCTCCAGGTCGGCGCGCCGGGAGACGGGACCCCACCGTTCCCAGGCGCGCGCGTAAGCCTCCCGCACGCATTCCTCGGTCGCCACGCGGCTGCCGATGATGGGATACATCTGGGCCGTGATGCGCACCACGCTCGCGTCGTAGAAGGCGTCAAAGACGTCCGCGTTCCTCAATGACGACCTCCGTCGGGCTGTGCACATCATCGCGTGGTGTCATAGTGCGGACAAGGGTCAGAGCGCCTGGCGGACCTCCGGCCGCAGACTTGTACTGCGGCACGCCGACGCAGGTGAACAGCAGCCCGTCCAGCGGCTCGCCGAGGAGCGCGGGAATCGCGCCGCCAGGGAGGCATGATGGCAAGCATGACGCCTGAAGAGGCTTTGAGCTTCTACGAGGAGGATGAGGACCCAGGGGAGGTCTTCGCCTGGTTCGATGCTGGGCCTCATCACGTCACCGCGCGCCCGATTGCCAGTTGCCAGCTACGGGCGGCCGTGCAGCAACCGGCAGCTACCGAGATGGTTGCGCGAGTGGTCGCTAGCGGGCTATATGACCATTTGCGCGGCGAGCTACTTCCGCAGGTCACAACGACTGGATCGATCAGTCGAATCGCCGCCGGAGCCCAGTTCCTGAGGATCCACCAACTTCGATGATCGCCCCTCACCGCGAGCCGCTTGCTCGTAGGGCTAGCGGGAGTCGTGCTCGGCCAGTCGGCAGCTAGATCGCTCGTAGGCGGCCTCCCCTGCGGAGACCGCCCACGACGGCCTGGCGGGAGGTTGCCGGGAGTTATGGCAGGTCCCCGGGAGTTATCAGAGCGGACTCGTAGGCGAGTACTACCGCCTGGACACGGTCCCGCAGCCCGAGTTTGGCGAGGATCCGGCCGACATGGATCTTCACGGTGCCTGCAGAGAGGTACAGGCGCGCCGCGATCTCGCTGTTAGACATGCCCGTGGCGATCAGGGAGAAGACGTCCAGCTCGCGGCCGGTGAGGGTGTCGCGGATCTGGCCGGCCTGCGGGCCGTCCGGCTGTCCGTACTGCTGTGCGGTGAACTGGCGGATGAGGCGCCTGGTGGCGCCTGGCGCGAGTACGGAGTCGCCCGAGGCAACGGTGCGGATCGCGGCGACCAGGTCGTCGGGCTGGGTGTCTTTGAGCAGGAAGCCGCTGGCACCTGCGCGCAGCCCAGCGTAGACGTAGTCGTCCAGATCGAACGTGGTCAGGATCAGCACTTTGGACGGCAGCCCGGCGGCGGCGATGTCGCGGGTCGCCTCGATCCCGTCGCGGCCGGGCATCCGGACGTCCATGAGCACGACGTCGGGACGCAGCGCGGAAGCCAGTTCTACCGCGACCGTCCCGTCGCCCGCCTCTCCAGCCACTTCGATGTCAGCTTCGGCGTCGAGGATCAGGCGGAAGCCCTTCCTGATCAGGGCGTGGTCATCGGCCAGCAGCACGGAAATCATGAGGGGATCACCGGATCGAGATCCAGGCGGGCGCTGACCCGCCAGCCGCGCGTGTCACGCGGGCCGAAGTCGAGCTCGCCGCCAGCCGCGCTGATCCGTTCCCGCATCCCGGTCAGGCCGCCACCCGCGATGCCCGGTCCCGAGCCGGGTCCGGCGCCGTCGTCCTCGACGACGACGCGCACCTCGGCGGGTGTGACCTTCAGCCGGACCGCTGCCGTTGCGCCCGGGCCTGCGTGCTTCATGGTGTTCGTCAGCGCCTCCTGCACGAGCCGGAAGACCGCGAGCTGGATAGCTGGCGGCAGGTCCCGGCTCGCGCCGCTGCGCTCGTGCCGCACAGGCAGGCCGGCGGCCCGGACCCGGCCGAGCAACTCGTCCAGGTCAGCCAGGCCGGGCAGCGGCTGCCTCGGCTCGTGCGCCGCATCGGTCCTGAGCACTCCGAGCAGGCTGCGGGTCTCGGCGAGGGCCTGCCGTGCGGTAGCCGACACGTCCTTGATCGCATCGGCCGCGTCACCTGGTGCGCGGCTGACGGCACAGAGCGCCCCGTCAGACAGCGCCACGATTACCGTGAGGTGGTGGGCGACGCTGTCGTGCATCTCGCGGGCAATGCGGGCCCGTTCCTGCGCTGCGGCCAGCGCGCTGGCCTGGTCACGCTCGCGTTCAAGCCGCAGGGCCCGGTCACGCAGCGCGGCGAGATAGGCCCGGCGGGTGGCCATGTACAGGCCGACGACCAGAACGGCCGCCGCGAACCCGGCGGTATCGGAAATGGCGAGCGCCCAGTGACCCGTGCCGTCCTGGGCAACGACCAGGAGCACAGCGCCAGTGACAAGACCCGCAGCGGCCAGCGCCTGCGCCCGACTCATCATCACCGCCACGGTGTACAGGCTGATCGCGAGCGCGACCGGGAACAGCGCGCCACGGTCCGGCCACTGCGCCACCACGACCGCGGCCAGCAGCGTCCACAAGAACACCGGACCTGGCCACACCCGGCGCAGCGGCAGCGCCGCAGCCGTGAAGACCGCGACTGCCACGCCGCCCGCCAGCGACAGGTGCACCGGATGCCCCGCCTGACCGAACGAGAAGCGGGCAAGCGACGCGGCGCCCGCGACCATCCCACACCCGACGTCCAGGACCCACGATCGCGGCGACCGCGTCCTCAGGTTCTCAGCCGGCTTCCAGCTGGACACCTGTCCAACCTCCTCGCCGGTCAAGGTAGGTGACACCACGTGAGCTAGACCGCAGCCGGCTGGGCCAGCGCAATGACAGCCTGCCCCACGCTTTCGCTGCCGGCCAGACTGGCCGCCTGCCAGATCCGAACCGCCAGCAGCGCCATCGCCACCGCGAACGGCAGCATGAGCACCACGACCACGACGGGCCCAGCCGATGGCACCTGCTGCGCGACCTCGATGCCGACGACGAACAGAACCGCCAGCCAGCGCGGCACGCTCCGGCTGCGCCACAAGGCAAACCCCATCAGCAGCGGCGCCACGAATATGCCGAGGAAATAAACTCCGGAGAACACGTGCTCGAACCCGGAACTGAATGACGCCACCAGGAAATGCGCCGCAGCCACCCGGCTCATCCGCGCCGTCGCGGCGACGGCGAGGTTGACCCCGACCAGGACATTGATGATGGCGCCGCAGAAGGCGCCGAGCCCCCCGAGCAGCGCAGCCACGGTGGCGACCGCCCAGCCACGGCCTCTAACCAGCGTGGCGATCCCCGCATACGAGACCGCCACGGCACCCAGGGCCAGAAGCGTCAGCGAGCCAGAGACATAGAGCTGAGCGGGATGCCTCGCCGCAATAGGCAGCACCCTCAGCGCGCCGGCGACGGTCTGGATGATTTTGTCGGTGCCTTGCGGGTTGAGCCCCTGCGCCCCGACATAAAGTGCGGCACACACAGGCAGGAAAACGGCCAGCACCCGCTGGCGTAGCTGGGCAGCGTGATCCACTGACTTCTCCAGTTCGCTAAACGCCGATCGGGCCGACGTGGTGAAGCCGCATGCGCTTAGCTAGGAGTACGTCCAGGCATACGTGCTGTAATAACCAGAACGCTACGTCCCCCGCCGCGTGCGGTCATCTGCCCCGGGACCACACTTCCCCAGCCGCCTATGTCCCAGGACATAGGCGGCGCAGTAGCCGGCTCGGCGATGTCCGTCCTGCAACACAGCTTGGCAGCCTGCGCCCTAGGCCAGGTCAGCCTGCCCACTGCAGTGCGCCTGTCAGATCCAAGATATATACTCTTGGTAGCTATCATTTGGAGGGAAGGCCATGACAGATACGGCGATCGCGAGGCTCTTCATGCATGGCCGGAGTCAGGCCGTGCGACTGCCAAAGGAATTCCGACTGCCGGGCGACCGTGTTCGCGTCCGTCACGTCGGCACCGGCGTGCTACTTGAGCCGATCGCATCCGACCTCGATGCCTGGTTCGCCGATCTGGACCGCTTCGCGGAGGTGCCGCTGTTCGAGGTCGACAGAAACCAGCCAGTCACGCCGATCGATGAGGGCATCTTCGAATGAACTTCCTCCTTGATACCAACGCCATAGTCGCGCTACTTCGCGACAAGCCGGCCGGAGTGCGAGAAAAATACCGGAAGGCGGAAGTCTCGGGAGACTATCTAGCGGTCTCATCCGTTGTCTTGTTTGAACTGTGGTACGGAGTCGAGAAAAGCAGTCGGGTCCGAGAAAATACCGAACGTCTCCGGATACTGCTCTCGGGTGAGCTGGATCTAGTGGATTTCGACGACGAGGATGCCCAGACCGCCGGCCGAGTACGGGCCGAACTAGAGAGGGCGGGCACTCCTATAGGGGCCTACGACGTGCTCATCGCTGGCCAGGCATTGCGCCGTGGGCTGACACTTGTCACAGCGAACACGTCTGAGTTCAGCCGAGTAACGGGCCTGAACTGGGAAGACTGGACTAGCTAGCAGGGTATCGCCCCAGCCGGAAGTGCCGCCGCCCGCGCTTGCTACACGTTGAAGCGGAACTCTACGACGTCCCGTACAACATCAAGGCAAATTCCTAGACCGCCCACTCCGGCGTGGGGTACAGCGTGATTGGCACCAGGCGCGGTCAGATCAGCCGGACCGGCTTGGCGCGGACCTGACCGTATACGCGGACGACCCGGCTGCCCGTAAGCCGGTCGGAAGCCCAAACGGGCAGCCCGGACGGTGAGTACATCACGAGATTCCCGTCGCTCTGCATCACAAGCACGTGGCCGCCCATCCCCGCCGCGCACCAGTCGATGATGGGCGTGCCGTCGCCCTTGCGCAGCAGCAAGTTGCCGTCTGGCCGGAAGTCGAGGTAGTTCGCATGTCCGGTCTGCGCAGTCATGCTGTCCCACAAGATGTCTGCGCCTTGGGAGACAACGAGGTTGCCGTCCCGCTGCATGTCGAGCCGGACCGTACCGTCATCAGACCAGAGCGATTCCCCGGCTGACAGGCGCGGCCCGGGTACAGCTTGTCTGTGCGCTCCTTGGCAGGGTCCGGCGGCGCGGGCTTGCGCTGGTGCCTCGCTTTCTTATACGCGTCAACGGCAAACCGCGTGCTTCGCCAGACGCCATCCGTCCCCCGTTCGGCCTCCAGACGCCCGCGCTGCGCGGCCTGCCTGAGCGCCACCGCCGTGATGTCCTTATCCGCCAGAGCCGCGAGCGGCACCATGCGGGCCGGGCCGGCGATGTTCGGCACGATGAAGCGCTCCAGGTTGTCAATGATTGACCGGGCGATCAGCTCACCGAGCCTGCCATAGTCGCCTTCATCGGCTCGCTGCATGGCGGCTAGGTACTGGTCTCGGTGTTGCTTGAAGATGATGACCGGGGGATAACCTAGGCGTACCAGGGCCAGGTTGAGCACGAGGCGGCCAGCTCTGCCGTTCCCGTCGATGAACGGATGGACTCGCTCAAACTGGTTATGGAGCCGCGCCAGCTCCTCGACCGCGTGACATTCAAGATCAGTGCCTGCAAGGATCTTCGCGCCAGCGGCGCAGGCATCTTCCACCCACTGCTGAACCCGCGCCGCCACGAGCGTCCACGAGGGTGGCTGCATACCCGCCCCGAACGGCTCAAGGTCATGCTCGCGGAAGCTGCCGGGCCGCTCTCGGTCGGTCGCGTCAGGATGCGGGGCGACATCCCAGACTGGCGTCAATGCCAGGCTGTGAACGTACCGGACTTCAGCCATGATGACGAGCCGGCCATCGTGCCAGTCACCGGGCTGCAGCGCCTGCTCGTAGACCCACTGCGCGGCCTTGGCGTAGCCGTCAACCTCGAGGTACTGGCGCAGCTCCTTGGCGCCGACAGCCCTTCCGGACTCAAGAAGCGTCTTGACCTCACGCAGTATGAGCGTGTTGCCTTCAAGGGCGGTCGAGTGGTGGGCCTCTAGCTGCCAGATGTCCCGCCAAATAGCCTTAGACTCCACGGGAGTCGGCAAGCCTCCAAGGCGCTTCAGGTCGCTGAGGGCAGTGTCCAGCCGGGCGTAGACCTGAAGTCGGCTCGGACGGCCCCGGCCGAAGTTGATAACCCCTGTCGTCACCTAAATAATCTATATCAACTTCTCAGGCGGGCAGCCGCACCGACAACGAGGAAGCCCTGCCCGGTGCACCGCCCTGTGGCTGCGCAGACCGAAAGCCGCTGCCGGCTACACGTTGAAGCGGAAATCGACGACGTCGCCGTCGGCCATGATGTAGTCCTTGCCCTCGATCCGCGCCTTGCCGACGGTGCGCGCGGCGGGCACGGACCCGGCGGCCATCAGGTCGGCGAAGGACACGATCTCGGCCTTGATGAACCCGCGCTGGAAGTCGGTGTGGATCACGCCGGCCGCCTCGGGCGCGGTCGCGCCGGCCTTGATCGTCCAGGCCCGCGACTCCTTAGGCCCTGCGGTCAGGAACGTCGCCAGCCCCAGGGCGGCGAACCCAGCCCGCGCCAGCTGGTCCAGCCCGGGCTCGCCCATGCCCAGCTCGGCGAGCAGCTCAGCCGCCTCTTCAGCCGACAGGTCAGCCAGCTCAGCCTCGGTCTTGGCGTCGAGGAACACCGACTCCGCCGGGGCCACCAGCTTCGCCAGCTGGTCGCGCAGCCCGCCGTCAGAAAGCTCGGCATCGTCCAGGTTAAAGACGTAGACGAACGGCTTGGCCGTCAGCAACTGCAGCTCACGCAGGTGGGCGAGGTCGATCCCGGCCCCGGCCGCGCCCGCGAACAAGGTCGTGCCGCCGTCCAGCAACTCCTGGGCCTTGCGGGCGGCATCGGCGAGTGCGAGCCGTTCCGAATCCTTCGAGAATTTCGTTTCTTTCGCTAGACGCGGCAGCGCCTTTTCCAGAGTCTGCAGATCGGCGAGGATCAGCTCGGTGGCGATCGTTTCGATGTCGCGCTCGGGCGAGACGTCGCCGTCCACATGGCTCACGTCGGGGTCGGTGAAAACCCGCACGACCTGGCAGATCGCGTCGGTTTCCCTGATATGCGCGAGGAACTGGTTGCCAAGCCCCTGACCAGCCGACGCCCCGCGCACCAGCCCGGCGATGTCGACGAACCGGACCGTGGCCGGGACGATCTTGGCCGAGTCGTACAGGCTGGCCAGCGCCGGGAGCCGGGGATCAGGGATGCCGACCACCCCGACGTTGGGCTCGATGGTGGCGAACGGGTAGTTCGACGCCAGCACGCTTGCCCGGGTCAGGGCATTGAACAAGGTGGACTTGCCGACGTTCGGCAGTCCGACGATCCCGATCTCAAGGCTCACCCGGCGATTTTACGGGCACCGGCGCTGTCGGCAGTACGTGAGACCATTGCTGGCCATGAGTTCGATCTTGCTGCTGGCCGGGCTGGTCATCGGTGCCTGCCTTGGCGCCGCGATCGGCTACCTGTACGCCCGCAGCCGGCTCGGCACCGTCACCACCGAGCTGGCGGCCCAGGCCAGGGTGGCCGAGGAGCGGGCCAAGGCAGCGGCTGAGCGGGCCACGCTGGTCGACCAGGCGGCGAACGAGCGAGCTGAGCTGATCGACGGGTACCTGGCCGAGCGGTTCCAGGCGCTGTCGGCGCAGGCACTCGACCAGAGCCAGCAGCGTCTCATGGAGTTCAGCGAGATCCGGCTCCGCGCGGCCAATCTCTCGGCGACGAACGACCTCGACTCCCGCCGCAGCGCGATCGAGCAGCTGGTGGAGCCGCTCAAGCTGACCCTGACCCGGGTCGAGAGCCAGCTGCGCGAGGCCGAAGTGGCGCGGCAGTCCTCGCACGCGGCCCTCGCCGAGCAGGTCAAGTTCGCGATGGCGAGCTCCCGATCAGCTTCGCGCGCAGACGCAGGCGCTCGTCACGGCGCTGCGCCGGCCCGAGGCGCGCGGCCGGTGGGGCGAGATGCAGCTGCGCCGCGTCGTGGAGCTCGCCGGCATGAGCGCGCGCTGCGACTTCGACGAGCAGGTCACCGTCGTCGACCGCAGTGCTGTCAACAACAATGCCGACGAACATTCAGTAAGAATGATTCGCCCGGACCTGGTCGTCCGGCTTGCAGGTGGCAAGAACATCGTGGTGGACTCCAAGGTCTCGCTCGCGGCCTATCTGGAAGCGGCAGAAACTGCCGGCGACGGCGAGCGGGACGCCCGGCTCGACGCGCATGCCCGTCACGTGAGGGATCACGTCGACCAGCTTGCCGCCAAGGCCTACTGGACCGCGCTGAGCCCCGCGCCTGAGTTCGTGGTCCTGTTCATCCCGGGAGAGGCGTTCCTCGCCCCGGCATTGGAGCGCGAGCCCGGGCTGCTGGAGTACGCGATGGCGCGCAAGGTGCACATCGCGACGCCGACGACGCTGGTGAGCATGCTGCGCACGGCGCAATACGCCTGGCAGCAGGCGGCGCTGTCGGAGAACGCGCGGGCGGTGTTCGACCTCGGCCGCGAACTGTACGACCGGCTGGGCGGATTCGCCGGCCACCTCGACGTGGTCGGGAAGTCGCTCGCGAACGCGACCACCGCCTACAACCGGGCCGTGGGCTCGATGGAGAGCCGGGTTCTGGTCACCGCGCGCAAGCTCAACCAGCTCGGCGTGACCGACGCCGAGTTGGAGCAGCCCAAGCCGGTCGAAATGTCAGTCCGCCCGCTCTCAGCCCCGGAACTGGTCGAGATCCCGGGCCTGGTTGCGACGACCGTATCGGGTCGCGACGACAGTATGTAGCTGCTTACTGCTGTTCCGGGCCGGTGCCCGACAGCAGCATGGCGCTACTTACTGTCGTCCTGATAGCGGCACGTAGGACCATGCTGTCGTTCGTCAGGGCTTGCGGAGGCCGTGCGGGAGCGCGAAGACCAGGGTCTCGTGGACGGCCTCGGTCTCATCGATGGTGTCGAAGCCGACCTTGGCGAGCGCCTCGAGCACCTGGTCGACCAGGATCTCGGGAACCGAGGCGCCGCTGGTGACGCCGACCGTGGTCGCTGACTCGAGCCAGGCCGGGTCGATCGCGCTGGCGTCGTCTACGAGATAAGCCGCACGGGCGCCGGCCTCGTGGGCGACCTCGACGAGGCGCACCGAGTTGGACGAGTTGGCCGACCCGACGACGATCACGACGTCGCTCTCGTCGGCGATCTGCTTGATCGCGACCTGCCGATTCTGGGTCGCGTAGCAGATGTCGTCGCTCGGGGGGTCGATCAGCAGCGGGAACCGCGTGCGCAGCGCCGCCACCGTCTCGTTCGTCTCGTCCACCGACAGGGTGGTCTGAGAGAGCCAGGCGACCTTCGCCGGGTCCTTGACCTCGATGCTGGCGGCATCTTCTGGCCCGTCCACGAGGCGGATGTTCGCCGGCGCCTCGCCGGTGGTACCGATCACTTCCTCGTGGCCCTCGTGACCGATCAGCAGGATCTCGTAGTCCTGGGCGGCGAACCGGCGCGCCTCGTTGTGCACCTTGGTGACCAGCGGACAGGTCGCGTCGATCGTGCGGAGCTTCCTGTCCTTGGCCTCCTCGTGCACTACGGGCGAGACGCCGTGCGCCGAGAACACCACGACCGACCCCTCGGGTATCTCGTCCGTCTCTTCGACGAAGATCGCGCCTTGCTTTTCCAGGGTCCTGACCACGTGCGTATTGTGCACGATCTGCTTGCGGACGTAGACCGGAGCCCCGAACCGCTCAAGTGCGTGCTCGACGGTCTGCACGGCGCGATCGACACCCGCGCAGTAACCGCGAGGCTTCGCGAGCAGAACTCTCCTGGTTGGCTTGGACATGTGATCCATGGTAGGTGAAGTCACCGCCGCCTCGATGACCCACACCCGTTTGGGCGATATGGCGCGGTATGCCCGGATCAAGGGCGACCACGGGATCTTGCCGGGGCCGTTCAGGGACAGTTGACGGCACGCCGACGGCGAAGCGCGGCTAGCGGTCTTTTATGCGGCACGATGGCGGATGACGGGACTCATCAGCCAAGACAGGTGTCATTTGAGTACGATTCGCGGCGTGTCCCGGCTGAGGAGGCGATGACGGTGGGGTTGCCGGAATCCGCAGAGCAGATTCGATTTGCTCCATTTCGAGCATTGCGCGGCGTATTTTCGGGGGTCGGGCAATTGCTGCAAGCCGCTGACCGCCTCCGGGCGGAAGACGCGGAGCAGGACCAACTCGACCAGGCCGGGCAGGAAAGTTCGCCCCGTCCCTGGGATCCGTACCAGCCGAGATCGGTGCGAATTATCACGAATGAGGACCCAGTGGCGGGGCAGCCAGCCGGCAATTCAGAAGCGACGTCCGCCGTGGCGCCTGAAAGCCCGGCGCACGTATCCACCGAATCCGGACGCAATGTCAAGGGTGCTCGGGCAGCCAAGGCCGAGCGCACCGGTCAGGGCGGTCAGGGCGGCCGGGGCGGCCGGGGTGCGAGCCAGCCGCCGCAGCCACGATTTCGCTCGCTCGACTCGACGGGCAATGTCCGGGTCCTGAGCGACCGGGACATCGCCGACATGGCCGAAGACGACCTCGACCGGCGAGTGCTCGCGGCCCGGGCCCAGGCCCGCGCTGCGGCCGAGCTGCGCCAGCCAGGCCGGCTACCCCGCCCCCGGTCGAGGCGGTGGCGCAAGCTTCCCTGGCCCGCGAGCAGGCCGGTGCGGCCCCGGACTGGCCCTACGACCTAGTTGCCGGGGAGACCCCGGCCGAGCCGTCGCGAGCGGCCCGAGCGCTGCCGATCGCCGGCTACGACGACCTCTCGCTGCCCTCACTGCGGGCGCGGCTGCGCAAACTGGACGTCGCCCAGCTCAGGCAGCTCGTGCTCTACGAGATCTCGCACGCCTACCGGCCGGACGTCGTCACGATGTTCGAACGCCGGATCGCCAAGCTCCAGGACGAGGGCGATGACTGACCCAGCCGAGCGCCACCAGCATGCCGCTTGAAACGAGCGCCGAGTCGCCGGTACCGGTCAGGACGGCGCTGCGGCTAGTCGGCGACTGGATCGGCCGCCTGGGCCGGGTCTGGGTCGAGGGGCAGATCGCCGAGCTGAACAAGCGCGGCAACGCCGTCTTCCTGACCCTGCGAGACCCGGTCGCGTCCGTCTCCGTGCGCGTCGTGTGCCCGCGCACCGTGTTCGAGGGCGCCGAGCCGGCGGCCGCCAACGGCGCCCGGGTCGTGGCCTGGGTCAAGCCCGATTTCAGCATGGCGAGGGGCTCGTTCTCGTTCAGCGCGATCGAGCTGCGGGCCGTCGGCATCGGCGAGCTGCTCGCCCGCCTGGAAAGGCTCAGGCGAACCCTGGCATCCGAAGGGCTCTTCGCACCCGAGCGCAAGCGCCGGCTGCCGTTTCTGCCGGGGCAAGTCGGCCTCATTTGCGGTCGAGACTCCGCCGCCGAACGCGACGTCCTGCAAAACGCGGCCCGCCGGTGGCCCGCCGTGCGGTTCCGGGTCGAGCAGGTCGCTGTCCAGGGGCCATTCGCGGTCGAGGAAGTCACGGCGGCGCTGCAGTCACTCGACGCCGATCGCGCCGTCGACGTCATCATCATCGCCAGGGGCGGCGGCTCGATCGAGGACCTGCTCCCCTTCTCCGACGAGAGCCTGGTCCGCGCCGTCGCGGCGTGCCGCACGCCGGTGGTCAGCGCGATCGGCCACGAGCAGGACGTGCCGCTGCTCGACCTCGTCGCCGACGTCCGGGCCTCGACTCCGACGGACGCCGCGCGGCGAGTGGTTCCCGATATCAGCGAGCAGGTCACGATCATCGCCGAGCTCAGGTCGCGCGCGCGGCGCCAGCTCGCGGGCAGGCTCGATCGCGAGGAAGCCTGGCTCGCCGCCATCCGGTCACGGCCGGCGCTCGCGAGTCCCGTCGCCGAGCTTGAACGGCGGCACGAGCAGATCATCGCGCTCAGCGAGCGGGCCCGCCGCAACCTGGCCAGCAGGCTCGACCGGGCCGACGCCGACCTGGTCCACACCAGAGCCCGGCTGGTTGCGCTGTCCCCCGCTGGGACCCTGCGGCGAGGCTATGCCATCGTCCAGCGCGCCGATGCTAGCGTCGTCCGATCCCCCAATGACGTCGCCGAAGGCGAGACGCTGCAGGTTCGGCTGGCCGATGACCAGCTAATAGTTACAGTAAGTAGTCAAACTCCTGCATGACATCGCGCTACCGATGTGCGTGTTATAACTCACTCTGCGTGGCGTTTTCCAGCGCTGGCCCTAAGTGAAAACTAAGCTGGCGTGCAGCGAACATCTAATGGCGGTTATCCGCAGACGGGTCTTCGAGCGTCATAGCCAGGGGAGGGCGACGGCGACTGAACCCGGGGACCTTGGGCTTCCGGCTGCGGGCGCTGTCGACGCCTGATAAACAACGTCAGATCAGGGAGGGACGCGTCGTGCTGCTTCAGCCAACCTCTGCCGGAATCTCGGCCGACGTTGCACAGCAAGACGACGAACCCACCGACGTCATCCCGGCGGTCATCGACGCAGAAGCTCCCGCACCGCCCGCCGACCCGGCGCTGACGTCCGCAGCCGAGGTTCCGACCGTGCGGATGGCCGTAGTGCGAGCCCCGGACGCACCCGCGTCGGCCGAGCCCAACGCCGAGCCCACGGCCGAACCGGTGCCGGCTAAAAAGCCGTTCCGTGCGCCAGGTCTCGACGGCGTGCGAGCGCTCGCCGTCCTGGCCGTGCTCGGCTTCCACGAGGGCTGGTCCTGGCTGCCTGGCGGTTTCCTGGGGGTCGACATCTTCTTCGTGCTCAGCGGCTTCCTGATCACGGACCTGCTGGCAGCGAAGTTCGCGAGGGACGGCAACGTCGGCCTGCGCAGCTTCTGGCAGCGCCGGGCTCGGCGGCTGCTGCCAGCGCTCGGGGTCATGCTGCTCACCGTGACCGCGGCGGTCACCGTACTCGAGCCGAGCCAGCGCGGTTCCCTGCCGCCGGCCCTGCTCGGCGCGGTCACCTACACGAGCAACTGGTGGCAGGCGTTCGCGCACCAGTCGTACTTCGCGTTGTACGGGCCACCGCCGGTCTTCCAGCACTTGTGGTCGCTGGCCGTGGAGGAACAGTTTTACCTGCTCTGGCCGCTCATCATCGCGGTCGTGCTGCTGGCGGCGCGCAACCGGATCGCCCGCGCGCTCGTCGCCTGGGTCGCGGCGCTGGGCTCGGCGCTGGCCATGTGGGCGATCTACAAGCCGGGCGCCGACCCGTCCCTGGTCTACTACGCCACGTTCACCCACGCCAGCGGCCTCCTGATCGGCGCGGCGATCGCACTGACCTGGCCGCTCGCCAAGGTCGCGGCGACGGCAGGCAAGCGCAGGCACGCGCTCGACGTCGCCGGCGTCCTCGGCTTGATCGTGCTCGGCTGGGCCATGTGGCGGTTGTCCGGCAGCGATCGGTTCGTCTACCCGTACGGCCTGGCGATCGCATCGCTCGCGGCTGGCGGCCTCGTGCTCGCCGCGACGTCGCCCGGCCGCCTCGCGGCCGCGTTCTCCTGGAAGCCGCTGCGCTGGCTCGGGGTCCGGTCCTACGGCATCTACCTCTGGCACTGGCCGGTCATCGCGATCACGGTCGGCCTGGATCCGCGCGGTGCGAGCACCATCGGCGCCCGCGCGATCGATGCGATCCTTCCGATCGGCCTGGCGGCGACGTCGTGGTACCTGCTCGAAGAGCCGATCTTGCGCAACGGCCTGCGCGCGGAGTTCGCCAGGTACGGCAGGCTGCTGCGCAGCGCGCCGAAGACCCTGTTCCGCACGCCGGCCACGACCGCACCGCCGGTCTTCGGGGCGATGGTACTGATCGCGGTGGCCTGCACGGCCGGCTATGGCCTGCTGAATCCCCAGACCGGGCCGACGCTTCAGCAGCAGATCGCGCACGGCTCCGCGTTCACGACGCCGCTGGTGCCTTCGGCGTCGGCGGCGCAATCCGCCGGCCAGGCGAATCCGTGGTGGCTGACGGCGGGCGGACGTCCCTACCGGCCGGTGGCTCGCAGGCTGCCGATCGTGCACGACGCCGGCTCGAAGATGATCGCGATCGGCGACTCCGTCATGCTGGCCTCGGCCCCCGAACTGGCGCAGGCGATGCCGAACATCTACATCAACGCCCAGGTGAGCCGCGCGATGATCGCCGGGATCGTGATCGTCCAGGGCCTGGCCGCCCAGAAACGGCTGCGGCGCGTTCTGATCGTCGGGCTCGGCACCAACGGGCCGATCACCCTGGACCAGATCAACCAGCTCAGGGCTGCGATCGGGCCGCACCGCTGGCTGCTGCTCGTCAACACCTTCGTCCCCCGGTTCTGGGAGGGCGAGGTGAACGCGACGATCAAGGCCGCTGTGCGCCGCTACCCCAACGTCAAGCTCATCAACTGGCACAACGCGATCGAGCACCACACCAACCTGCTGTGGAGCGACGGCATCCATCCGATGGCGATCGGCGGCAAGCTCTACGCCAGGGTGGTCAAGGCCGTCGTGCTCAAGGCGCTGCGGCACCGGCCGCCTGTCCACCACAAAGCCCGGGTACTGCCAGGCCAGCCGAGCGGGTTCCAGTTGCACGCGGGCTAGGCTTGACCGTCGTGACGCAGACCAACGAGCCGGCCAAGCGGCTCGGCTATGAGCAGGCACGGGACCAGCTAGTGGACCTCGTGAAGCGCCTGGAGACCGGAGGGCTGAGCCTAGAGCAGTCGCTCGAGCTCTGGGAACGCGGCGAGAGACTCGCTGGCGTATGCGAGGAATGGCTAGAGGGCGCCCGTGCACGCCTGGCCGCCGCGGTCAGCAAGCACGACGACGGCAGTGCGGACGGCACCGACGACTCAGCCAGGCCGTTCTGACAGGAAGTTTCGACAGGAGGTGAAGCGGCGGCTCCGCCTCTCGCCGGAACCGGCTACGGGCGAGCCACGCGATCGTGATGACCGAAGACCTGACCTCTTCCGGGGGCCATCTGGCCCGCCGTAGGAACACCAAGCTGACCCCGGTCGACGCCGAACCCACTGCCCCAGACCGCAACCTGGCCCTCGAACTGGCCAGAGTCACCGAGGCGGCCGCGCTCGCGGCTGGCCGGTGGGTCGGCCGGGGTGACAAGAACGGCGCGGACGGCGCCGCCGTCAGCGCGATGCGCCAGCTCATCAGCACCGTCTCGATGAACGGGATCGTGGTGATCGGCGAGGGCGAGAAGGACCGCGCCCCGATGCTGTTCAACGGAGAGCACGTCGGCGACGGCACCGGCCCGGATTGCGACGTCGCCGTCGACCCGATCGACGGCACCCGGCTGACCGCCAACGGAATGCCCAACGGCATCTCGGTCATGGCGGTGAGCCCGCGAGGGTCCATGTACGACCCGACGGCCGTCTTCTACATGTCCAAGCTCGTGACCGGCCCGGAGGCGGCCGAGGTCGTCGACATCGACGCGCCTGCGGCGGCCAACATCGACGCGGTCGCCAGGGCCAAGCACTGCGCGCCGCACGACGTCACTGTCGTGATTTTGGACCGGGAACGCCACGCCGGCCTGGTCGATGAGGTCCGGTCCACCGGCGCCCGGATCAAGCTGATCACCGACGGCGACGTGGCCGGCGCGATCCTGGCGGCCGGCGAGGGCACGGGGGTCGACCTCCTGCTCGGGGTCGGCGGCACGCCTGAGGGCATCATCGCCGCGTGCGCGATCAAGTGCCTGGGCGGCGTCATCCTCGGCAAGCTCGCGCCACGTGACGCCGAGGAACGCGACCGCGCCGTCGACGCGGGTCACGATCTGGACCAGGTGCTGACCACCGACGACCTGGTGTCGTCGGACGACGCGTTCTTCGCGGCGACGGGCATCACCGACGGCGAACTGCTCAAGGGCGTCAGGTACCGGTCAGGCGGCGCGTCCACGCACACGCTGGTGATGCGGGCCAGGTCGGGCACCATCCGCAATATCCACAGCGAGCACGCGCTCTGGAAGGTCTCACGCTATTCGGTCGTGCCCTACTAGTACGGTCTTTGCCAACCCAGGGGGTCAGCGGCGGCGCAGGCCAGCCCGCCAGCGGGGCGGCCGCACCGTCGTCGCCTTGACCGAGCCGCCGAAGGTCAGCGTCCGGATCTCGATGACGCCCTTCGGCGGTGCCTGCGTGTTCTGACGACCGCGCACGGTCCGGACTCCCAGCACCGACCGGCCGGCCATCTCCACGGCGATCTCGGGCGGGACGATCAGCCTGACCTGACCAGCGATCGCGGTCACATGGATGGTCACCCGCTTGCTCTGCAGGATCGCCTGCCGCAGATCGAGCACGACATCGCCGAAGAAGGCGGTGACCGGGAACGAATCAGGGACGACCCAGCGCCCCTGACGCCGTTCCCGCGCGAACAACGCGGTGACCGAGCGGCGGGCGTAGAGCTGGATCGGCTGGCCCGAGGGCAGCGTGAGATCCGAGGTGAGCTGCACCAGTTCGCCGAGAGTGCGCGCGGCGAGGGCCTGCTCGGACCGCTCGGCGTGCTCGTCCAGGGTCAGCCGGCCGTCGCCGGCGGCCTCGCTCAGCATCGTGATGACGAGCTCGCGATCCGCGTCTGATGCGCGCAGGTCATGCGGGCCGAACCGGGGACTCACCCCCTGAAGATACCGGACTCCAGGCCCGAAATCCGATGTCGGTGAGCGCGGCTACTTCCAGTTCTTGCCGAAGTCCTCGGTGGCCAGCTCGATCACGTCACCGTTCTTGGCCGGGTAGAAGAGCTGGCCGAACCCCTTGCCCCACGCGACCACTCCGGGCGGCCCGTCGGCCTTGACCTCCGACGGGTGGAACCAGATCCCCCACTTGCGCGTGGCACCGTCGAACAGCCTGACCGTGACGTGATTGTTCGGCCCGAGCGCGGCGATCATCATGCTGCCGTCGCTCCAGCGCACGGCATTCACGCCGCCGCTGATCGACCCGCCAAGGTTGCCTGACTGGGGCTTGGGTGGACTCGGTGGCACTCCGAACTTCCTTTGCATAGCGGCGACCGTCGCGAACTTCGCGAGATCGCGGTCGATCGGATTCGACGTGGAGTACTGGTGGATCGTCCAGGTACGCCACGGCGGGGGCACCGTCGGATGACCGGCCGGGCTCGACGGGTCCGAGATCCACAGCGGATAGCGGCCAAGTCCCTTGGTGTTGCCCTCTTGCCCGAAGGAAATAAACGTATACAAGATCGGCGTCCGCTTGAAGGTCTTCTTCAAGCTCGCCATCACCTCGGCCGCCCAGGCGCTGACCTGCGTGGGGGCGAGTCCGTCGGTGACCTCGAGGTCGAGCATGATCCCGTCGGTGTCGGCCAGCACCAGCGTCTGCATCTGCTGGCCGAAGAAGTTCACCGTGTCGGTCGCGCTGACCGACGGGTGCCCGAAAAGATAGGCGATTCGGCCGAGCTTCTGCTGGGCGATGAATGTCCAGTCCGCAGCTGCGTCGGGGTTCACGAATTGAATGTTGTTGGGCTGCAGTTCGGTGATCTTCACCGCGGCCCATTTGATCGGTCCGGCTTCCGGGCTCCACGTGGCCGGCGTCCCCTGGAAGCTCGATACGTCCACACCCTGGATGGTCTTGGGTGCTGACGCTGCGGTTCGCCTAGTGGCCATGATCCGACAGTACTCGGTACACCCTTTCTTATATCAATAAAGGGTGTTAACAAGTGAACGGCTCAAGAACCGTAGCGCTCGCGCGCCGCGTTTCCGACCGGACACCCGCCAGGTGTCCCCCGGCAGAGCCCGACATCGCAGAGCCGGCAGCCCCACCTGGTTGCCCCTGGCGCGCGCATCATCTCGACCAGGAGCTTGCCGATCAACTGCTCCAGCATAGAACGCTCGTCCGCCGAAAGGCTGGTCATCGCATTCTGCAGCACCTGCGCCCTGGCGGCCGAGACCCGGATCGCGGCTTCCCTCCCGGCGCTGGTCAGGCCGATGGCGGTGGTGCGCCCGTCGGATCCCGGCAGGCGCTCGACGTAGCCGGACGCCGCGAGCCGGTCGACCAGCCGGACGGTCCCCGAGGACGTGAGGCCCAGGACCTGCCGGAGCAGGTCGATGGAGGGGCGGTCGAGGAAATGCAGCAGCGCGGACAGGGCCGCGCCCGCCGAGTCCGACCGCCCGGCCGCGTCCGCTACGGCGTCGGCGGCGCGGTCGGAGATTCCCAGCGACAGCGCTCCGAGCAGGTTCGCGGCCCGGTCGAAGGGGAGCTCACCGCCGTCAGCCGATTCAGCCGCTTCAGCCAAGCTCGTACTCGAAGGTGAAGGTCCCGCCTGGGTTGCCGGTCGAGACGGCGACGCCAGACCCGCGCAGGCCCTGCAGTTCGCCGGTCGCCGAGCCGTCGACCACCTCCCAGCTACTGCGGGCCTCGCCGCCTTCGAAGGCGCCGTCCGCGCGTAGCACGAACGTCCCTGTCCGGCCGCCGAGCGTGCCCGACGTCTGCTGGTACCCGGTGTACGCGGCCGTTCCGTCGGCTCGGTAGCACATCACGGCGTCCCACTGGGCCTGCGCTTTCAGGTCGCCGTCGAGGTCGAAGACGACGGACGCCTTGGTGAGCTTGCCGCCGCTGGCCAGCTCGGAGTAGGTGTCCTCGTTCCAGGACGCGACGGTGAACGAACCAGTTGCCGTGGACATCGATCGGCCTCCCTCGATCGCGGATTAATGTGTGACTCACACATTAATCCATGACCAACGCCCCGCCCGCACCGGCCCGGGTTTGCTGGGGTTGGGGATGCCCGACTCGAACTCGGACGTGGTCCCCAACCCCAGCAAACTCACAACGACCGCGCCAGCCCGGCCCGGGACCCCTCTGCCAACCCCAGCAAACTCACAACGATGGCGCCACAGCACCAGCTAAGTCACAACGACGGGGTAAGCCCGAACGGCCGCAGGCCGGGCTAGAGGTCGGTTCGGGCTCGTTCGCCGCCTAGGGCGACGCGCAGCAGGTTCTCGGCCGCGTCGACAGCCGCGCGGGCGGTGATCGCGTGCGTGTGGGCCCGGTCTAGTTCGTCGAGGCCGATGCAGTCGAAGGCCACCCGTGCGTCGTGCCCGGCCTGCTGAAGCTGCCTGGCAGCCTCGCTCAGGTCGATGCCATTGCAGCTCGCTAGCGTCCACGATGCCTTCCATCCGCCACTCCTTGTCGTGAGATGCCGCGAATCGGCCGCCATTTACCAAGGCATTACCCAGCGATTCCCGCCCCATGCACAACGACCGCTCCACCAATCCCGCCTCAACGCGCCCCGCCCCAGCCCGTCGTTGTGACTTTGCCCGTGCTGCAGCCCGGTGGCTGTGAGTTTGCTGGGGTTGGCCGGGGAGATCCGAGCCGCTCCAGCGCCGTCGTTGTGAGGTTGCTGGGGTTGGGTGGCCAGGGCGGGGTGCTACTGGGCTAGTTGGGCTAGTTCTGCGTGGGTGGTGAACCATGGGGTGCCGCGCTCCCGCATCGCCGTGATGATCCGCCCCAGCATCAGGGTCAGGTATCCGCGCCCGATGGCCTCGGGATGCATGGTGTACGTGATCACCCGGCGGTCGGCCAGCGCTGACTCGTACTCGCCCACCCAGATGCGCTCGACCGCGGCCGGGTCGGCGAGCAAGCCGCCGGTGTAGGCCGTCCAGCCGAAGTACGGCCAGTCGCAGATGCTCCAGTGACCTGGAAGTTCGAGCAGCGGCACCGAGCCACTGGAGATCCAGTACGGCCGGTCGTCGGCCATCAGGCTGCTCTCGTACTTAAAGCCGTACTCACCGAGCATCGCCAGCGTCTCGGGCGACAGTTCCCATCCGGGTGACCGGTAGCCCAAAGGCGTCACGCCATGCTTAGCCAGAGCACCCAGGCCCTGTTCAAGCTCGGCCCGCTGCCCATCCGCAGGCAGTCCGTCCGTGCCCAGGTGCAGGTAGCCGTGATGCGCGACCTCGTGCCCGCGGTCGAGGATGGCGGAGATCACGGCAGGGAAGTGGTCCGCCGTGTGACCGGGCACGTAGAACGTCGCCGGGATCTCGTGCGCCGCCAGCAAGTCGAGTACCCGGGCCAGGCCCCGCAGCGGGCCGAACTGGCCCATCGACAGCATGCTCAGGCGCCGCTCGTACTCGGGTCCCTCGCCCAGCCACGGCGCCTCGCCGTCGACGTCGAACGTCAGCGCCACCGCGACGTCCGCTCCCCCAGGCCAAGCTCCGAATTCTGCCAGTCTGTTGTCCATAACTACGATGACATCATGCCTGACTTCAGCTACACCGACCTGCTGCCACTCGGCGCGGACACCACGGAATACCGCCTGCTGAGCAACGACGGAGTCAGCACGAAGGCCGCGTTCGGACGAGAGTTTCTCCAGGTCGAGCCCGAGGCGCTGACGCTGCTGACGTCGACAGCCATGCGGGACATCGCGCATCTCCTGCGACCGGCGCACCTGAAGCAGCTCAGGTCGATACTCGACGACCCCGAAGCCTCGCCGAACGACAAGTTCGTAGCCGGTGACCTGCTGAAGAACGCGTGCATCGCGGCGGGCGGGGTGCTGCCGATGTGCCAGGACACCGGCACCGCGATCGTCATGGGCAAGCGCGGCCAGGACGTGCTGACCGACGGCAGCGACGAGGCGCACATCGCGCGCGGGGTCTACGACGCCTACACCAAGCTGAACCTGCGCTACTCCCAGCTCGCCCCCATCACCATGTGGGAGGAACGCAACACCGGCACCAACCTGCCTGCCCAGATCGAGCTCTACGCGACGGGCGGCGGCGCCTACAAGTTCCTCTTCATGGCCAAGGGCGGCGGCTCGGCGAACAAGTCCTACCTGTATCAGGAAAGCAAGGCCGTCCTGAACCCGCAGCGGATGGCTGCGTTCCTCGAAGAGAAGCTGAGGTCGCTCGGCACGGCGGCCTGCCCGCCGTACCACCTGGCCATCGTGGTCGGCGGCACCAGCGCCGAGTACGCGCTCAAGACCGCCAAGTACGCCTCGGCCAAGTACCTGGACTCGCTGCCGACGACCGGCTCGCCGGATGCGCACGGCTTCAGGGATGTCGAACTCGAGCAGACCGTGCTGGAACTCACCAGGCACATCGGCATCGGCGCCCAGTTCGGCGGCAAGTATTTCTGCCACGACGTGCGGGTGATCAGGCTGCCGAGGCACGGTGCGTCCTGCCCGGTCGCCATCGCGGTCTCCTGCTCGGCCGACCGTCAGGCGCTCGGCAAGATCACCCGCGAGGGCATCTTCCTCGAGCAGCTTGAGACCGACCCGGCGAAGTACCTGCCAGAGACCGAGAACGACGAGCTGAACAGCGACGTCGTCAGGATCGACCTGGCGCGGCCGATGAGCGAGATCCGCGCCGAGCTGTCGAAGTACCCGATCAAGACCAGGCTCTCGCTGACCGGCCCGCTCGTCGTGGCCCGCGACATCGCGCACGCGAAGATCGCCGACCGGCTGGCGGCCGGCGAGCAGCTGCCCGCCTACCTGCGCGACCACGCTGTCTACTACGCCGGCCCGGCCAAGACTCCGCAGGGTTACGCGTCAGGGTCCTTCGGCCCGACAACCGCCGGCCGGATGGACAGCTATGTCGATCAGTTCCAAGCGGCCGGCGGCTCGCTGATCATGCTTGCTAAGGGGAACAGATCGCCTGCGGTCACCGCCGCTTGCCAGCTTCATGGCGGTTTCTACCTGGGCTCCATTGGCGGGGCGGCGGCGAAGCTGGCGAAGGATGCCATCACCAAGGTCGAGGTGCTCGAGTACCCCGAGCTGGGAATGGAAGCGGTCTGGAAGATCGAGGTGCGCGATTTCCCTGCCTTCATCGTGGTGGACGATAAGGGCAATGACTTCTTCGCCGACGTGACCGCGCCAAAGCAGCCCGTGCTCACCATAGGCAAGGGACCGGCCTGAGCGGTGCTCACCTGAGCAGTGCTCGCCTGAGCAGGGTCCGCCCGGGCCAATTCTGTGCGTTACCTGAGCCGAAGCTGAATTCCCGCCAAGCTCACGGAAATCTGCAGGCGGCTACGCGTAGATTGCACCCTATGCACTCTGCCTTGGGATCTGGCCGTCTCGTGGCCAGACGCTACCGGCTGGTCGACGAGGTCGGCCGGGGCGCGATGGGGATCGTCTGGCGGGGCCGTGACGAGCTGCTGGACCGCGACGTGGCGATCAAGCAGATCGTCCTGGCGCCGATGGCATCGGCCACCGAAGCGCAGTCCAGCTACCAGCGCACGCTCCGCGAGGCGCGCAGCGCCGCGCGGCTCAGCCACCCGGGTGTCGTCACTGTCTTCGACGTCGTCGAAGAGGACGGGTCGCCCTGGATCGTGATGGAGCTCGTCCGCGCCCGCCCGCTCGACCAGGTCATCGCCGAAGACGGCCCGCTGCCACCAGCCCGCGCGGCTCAGCTGGGACTTGGCCTGCTCGACGCGCTCACCACGGCCCACCAGGCCGGTGTCCTGCACCGCGACGTCAAGCCGAGCAACGTCCTGATCAGCCCGAACGGCAAGGCCGTCCTGACCGATTTCGGGATCGCCCAGATCCAGGGCGATCCGGGCCTGACCCAGGCCGGGATGGTCGTCGGGACGCCGGGCTTCTCGCCCCCGGAGCGAATTCGCGGCACTGCCGCGACGACCGCGTCCGACCTCTGGTCACTCGGCGCCACGCTCTACGCGGCCGTCGAGGGTCGCGGCCCGTTCGACCGGGCCGGCGGATCGGCCGCCATCGTGGCCAGCATCGCGACCGAGCCCGCTCCGCGCGCGCCGTCGGCCGGGCCACTCGCCCCGGTGATCGAGGCACTGCTGCGCGCCGACCCGGCGCAGCGGCCGGACTCGGCGACGACCGCCCGGATGCTGACGCAGGCGTGGAAGTCGGCGCGCACCGCCGCCCGAGGCAACCTGCTCGGTGACGCACTGCTTGGTGACGCACCGCTCGGCGAGGCGCTGCCCGGTGACGCACCGCCCGCTGCCGCCCAGGCGCGGGCGAACGCCAGCCTGGAGGCGACCACCGCGACCCAGGTCGTTTCGGTGCCGCCGGACCTCGGCTCGCTGGGGCGACCGCTTGAGGCTGACCTGGTCGCAGCGGGCGCGCAGGGGCCGGAGGCGCTGGATTCGGCGTCCTCCGATACCGCCAGCCCGTCGGTGGCGACCGGCGTCGTCCCCGACCTGATGGCGACGCCGAACTTCGCCGAGCTGAAGATGCCCGCCGCTCCGCTCGCGACCGAGCCGACAGCGGCGGCCGACGCGGCCAGCGTCGGCGCCCTTGCTACCGACCCGCAGCGCCCTGCCCCGCCCGGGCGGGGCAGGACCACTACCAGGAAGAGCCGCGGCGGCCGGAACGACCGGCTGCGCGTCCTGTTCGTCGCGGTGCCCGTCCTGGTACTCGGCGTGGCCGCAGCGGTGGTCTACCTCGGCCCGCGCGGCCTCAGCGACCCGCTGGCTGGCGGCGGTGCCGGCCAGGACCACCTGGCCCACCATGCGGTGCACAAGGGCGGCCGGACCGGCACCTCGCATGCGGGCGGCCACGGTAAGGCTCACCACACGTCAGGTAAGCCGGGGACGCACCCGAAGCCGGTCACCTCGCACCGGCCAGGCAAGCACAAGCCAGGCGGCAAGCCGTCGGCTTCGCCCAGGCCCGGTCCTTCTGGCCGGCCATCGGCGTCGAGCAAGCCGACTACCTCACCTAAGCCCAGCGCGTCCGGCAAGCCGAGTCCCACGCCAACCCCGACTCCTACGCCCACGCCCAGTTCGCCGGCGGCGACGGGCGGGACGCCGCCGCCCGCCGGCTACGCCTGGTATCAGGTGACCGCTGCCAGCGTCGGCACGATCGCCGGGTTCAAGCTGGCAGCGCCGGAGGGATGGGTGATGACCCCGGCGGTGAACACGATCATCAAGGCGCCGAGCGGCCCGGGCAAGCTCGACGTCAACCTGGCGACCTGGCCGGTGGCCGGGGCGGCCAAGGAGGCACGGCGGCTGCAGGCCAGCGCCATCGCGACCGGCCGGTACCCGAACTACCACCACATCTCGATCGCCGCCGGGAAGTTCCACGGCTGGCCGGCCGCTCGGTGGAGGTTCTGGTGGCGCTCGGCGTCGGCCCAGCACAGGATGGTCGTCTCGGCCGTGCTCTTCACGGTCCAGACCTGGGAAGGCCCGCAGCAGTACATGCTCTCGATCCAGGCGCCCGCGCCGAAGACCTCGTGGGCCAACGGCATCTTCACCGTCGCGAGCCAGACCTTCAGGAAGCTGCCGCATCCGTAGGGAACTGCCGATGGGGGCGGGCGCCGATGCGCCCGCCCCCATCTCGCTGGCCTAGTACCAGCCGTCTGCCTCTTCGTGGTCCCAGGCGCCGCACGGTGACCCGTAGTCCGACTTGATGTAACCGAGGCCCCAGCGGATCTGGGTCGCCGGGTTGGTCGCCCAGTCCGCACCTGCGGTGGCCATCTTCGACCCTGGCAGCGCCTGCGGGATGCCGTACGCACCCGACGTGGGGTTCTCGGCGCCCGGATTCCAGCCGCTCTCCCGCTCCCAGAGGTCGTCCAGGCAGCTGAACTCACTCGACGACCAGCCGTAGCTCGACAGCATCGCCATCGCGATCTGCTGCGGGCTGCCCGACGGGGTGGCAGGCGGAGCCGAGGCGGGCGGTGCTGCCGAGCGCTCGGCGGCGGTGGCCTGCCGGGCCGCCACTTCGCGCCGCTGCTCGGCCAGCCGCCTGGCGGCGCGCAGCGCGACCTCGGCCCGATGCGCGGCCGCAGCGGCCTGGGCCCGGGTCTCGTCCACCCGGAGCTGGTGGCCGGTCTCGTCAACGAGGCTGCGCTCCGGCGCGGACGGCTCCGGCGCGGACGACTGCTGCGCGGAGGCCGATCGCGCGGTGCGGCTCAGATCGCCGGCCATCCCGAAGCGAGTCACCGCCGGCTTGGCGGCGGTGCTGGGAACAACGGTCAGTACCGTCGCGGTGATCGAGGCAGCTAGCGCGGTGCCGGCCGCGATCGAGATCTTCGTGGACCTGGAGAACTGCGGTAGTGGGCGGATCAGACGTGAACTCGTGTCACGATGGCGGGACAAGACGTACCTTTGCTCGCGCACCCGCAGGTGCCGGTCACCACCCCGGCACTGCTCGGTCAAAGAGCAGGGCGCGCCGGCGGATCGCGGGGCAGGGCGATCAGAGTGCCTTGCGGCACATCGTCGTACGCGCTGGGGTGCTGTCAGCCCCCCACACTGCCTGATCGACCCCACCGGTATGCCCGAACAGCCCCGCCCAGCCTATGACAAGTATCACAAATCACACGGAGTGTATCCCGCCGGTAACCAGCTGTCGAGAATGGCACCTCGGCCCCGCAACCCGCCCTTTCCGACCGCCTCGTTGTGAGTTGCTGGCGCAGCGCCAAACAACAGTAAGTCCCTATCTGCTGCTGCTATTTCCGCAGTTCGAACAGCAGCATGGTCCTACTTACTGTCGTCCTGACAGCAGTAAGTAGGACCATGCTGTCGCTGATTTCGGGCCTCGGCGGGGACGTGGCCCTCTTTGAGCGACGATTCACCGGCTCGGGACGGCCTTTCGGAGTCGGCGGGCTTCGATCTCGTCGGCGAGATCAGTACCAGCCGTGCGCCTGCCAGAACCCCCAGGCGTCGCAAGGCGTTCCGTAGACCGACTTGATATAGCCGAGGCCCCACTTGATCTGGGTGGTCGGATTGGTCATCCAGTCGGCGCCGGCGCTGGCCATCTTCGAGCCAGGAAGGGCCTGCGGGATGCCGTAAGCGCCACTCGCGTTCTCGGCGTTGTAGCGCCAGCCGCTTTCCCTTGTGTAGATGTCGTCCAGGCACCCGAACTGACTGGTACTGAATCCGAACGACGGCAGCATCTTGTAGGCGATCGACTGGGCGGTACCGGGGTCAGGTGGCGCGGACGGGACGACCGGGGCGGCACCGCCGCCGCCAGCGCTGGTGGTCAGCGGCGTCGGCGGGGCGGGAACGGTCGCCACCTTCGGCGACCCGACGACCTTGAACGACTTGGTCGCTGCCGTCATCAAGATGATGTGCTGGCGCTGCTGCACCAGCTCGACAGCTGGGTGGCTGGTCGCGAGCCCGCTGACCGACAGCGCGAGCGGGTCGGGCTGGGTCGAGAACTGGCTGATCATGAACCTGGCGCCAAGAGCGATCGCGACAGCGGCGACAACAGTTGTGACCAAAAAGGCGCGGACGTTACGGCGGGTCCGGCGCCCGTTAGCAAACCGTCTTCGGTGCTGTGACAATGCCGTCCTTCCCTCGGCCAAGCCCGGTGAGCAAACCGCTCAGCGAGCCATGACCGCTGCGGCCAAAGGCAGCGATTCATGTAAGGAGCTGGCTACCCGCCGTAGCTGCGCCTCACGTAACGGGGCACAACTACTGAAACAAGGAGCCAACTCCGCTGCCGCACCACGTTGCCAGAAGTGACGGGGCCGACCAAGCGTTTCCGCGGAAAAAGTTGTGCTGCGCCGCGAGGAATTTGTGTCACGGAGATCACAGCTTGGCGATCAGTATCGTAACGATTACACGATGTAACGAGTCACTAGTTGTGATCACCGGTTACCGGCCGGTGAACCTGCGACACGCCGGCGATACTCTTGAACCAGCGAGGGTCAGGCAGGACGGCTCGCGGGCGGACGCCCGTGCAGCCGGGCAGGTTCGTGCGGATGGGCAAGGAGGCCGCGGTGTCAGGAACCGGGGCGGGCGCACCGTCGCGGCGGGTGCCGCGCCGGGCGCCGGCCATCAGCGCACAGGAAGCTCAGTCGCTGCTCACCAGCGCGCGCAAGGCGTTCTTCGTGATGGTCGGGATTCTCGCCGCGCTCTGGATCATCCAGGTTATCAACGCGGCCGACAGCTACCACCTGACCTTCAGCTACGGGATCGTGCCGCGCGACGTCGGCAGGCTGCCCGACATCCTCTTCGCCCCGTTCCTGCACTTCAGCTGGACGCATATCGAGGGTAACTCAGGCCCGCTGTTCATCTTCGGCTTCCTGGCCGCGTACCGCGGCCTCGGCAAGTTCGCCGCTGTGACTGCCGTGGTCGTCCTGACCAGCGGCTTCGCCGCCTGGCTGCTCGAGAGCCCGCGCTCGGTCGGGGCCGGCGCCAGCGGCGTCGTCTTCGGGTATTTCGGCTACATCATGGTGCGCGGCCTGTTCGACCGGCGCCTCGTCGACGTGATCATCGGTGCGGTGATGGCCCTGTGCTTCGCCTACCAGTTCGCCGTGCTGCTGCCCCATCAGGGCATCGGCTGGCAGGCCCATGTCGGCGGCCTGGCCGGAGGCATCGTGTCCGGCTGGCTCTTCAGGGACGGCCGGGCGGCCCGCGCGGCCAGATCGGCTCGATCGGCCCAGTCGGCGCCATCAGCCAGCGGCCCGAAATCACCGTCTGTGCCGGATACCGGCACCGTGGCCATCCCCGGCAGCGGGCAGCCGGCCAAGGGCGGCAAGGGTTTCGCCGTCGACCCGGCCAACCCGCGCGCCGACCTCTACAAGCAGCTTGACGACCTCGGCCTGTAGCGAAGGCCCGAGTGACTGTGACGACGATCGAGGGCACCCCGCTGCGGCCAGAACTGCCGCTACGCACCGAACGTCTGGTGCTGCGACCCTTTCATACTGATGACGCAGTTGATGTTCTTGCTTATCGCCGTCGCCCTGATGTCTGCCGCTACATACCGTCCGATCCGCTGGACGAGAGGACGGTCGGCGAGTACATCGCGGTCAGGCAGCCCTGGACACAGCTCACCGCCGACGGCAACCGGATCGTGCTGGCCGTCGAGCTGGCCGGCCAGGTAATCGGTGACGTGCTGATCAGGATCGAGCGGCTCGGTGACGGGCAGGCCGAGGTCGGCTGGGTGCTCAGCCCGGATTTCCAGGGCCACGGGTACGCGACCGAGGCCGCCCGCAAGCTGACCGACCTGTCGTTCGCCGAGCTTGGCATGCACCGGGTCTGGGCTCAGCTCGACGCCAGGAACGCGCCGTCTGCCCGGGTCTGCGAACGGCTCGGCATGCGGCACGAGGCGCACCTGCGGCAGAACATGTGGCTCAAGGGCGAGTGGACCGACGCGTCGATCTACGCGATCCTCCGGGCGGAGTGGGAACGCTAGCCGGACGTGGCCGCCGAGCCGCCCCTGGTCATCGCGCTAGGGTCGACAACCCGGTCGAACAGGTCCTCGCTCACTCCCTGGGCCAGGGCGGCCTCCTTGAGCGTCAGGTCATGCTCGACCGCGTAGTGCGCGATGGCCGCTGCCTGGTGGTAGCCGATCACCGGCGAGAGCGCCGTGACCATCATCACCGAGCGGTCGATGTTCTCGCGCAGCCTGGTCTCGTTGAGCTCCGCGCCCTCGACCATGTAGGCGCGGAAGTGGTCGCACATGTCTCCCAGGATCAGCGCGGAGTGCAGGTAGTTGCTGATCACGAGCGGGCGGAAGGCGTTCAGCTCGAAGTTGCCCTCCGCACCGCCTAGCGAGACCGCCACGTCGGACGCGATGACCTGCATCGACACCATGAGCATGGCCTCGGCCTGGGTCGGGTTCACCTTGCCAGGCATGATCGAGGACCCGGGCTCGTTGGAGGGGAAAGTCAGCTCTTGCAGGCCGGTGCGTGGCCCGGAGCCTAGCCACCGCAGGTCGTTGGCGATCTTGAACAAGGTGACCGCGGCCGCCTTGAGCCCGCCGTGCGCGCGCACCATCGGGTCCAGCGTGGCCTGCGCGGTGAACTTGTTCGGCGCGGTCTCGAACGGGGCGCCGGTCAGGGCCGCGAGCTCGGCGGCGACCGCGACGTCGAAGCCCTCGGGGGCGTTCAGGCCGGTGCCGACAGCCGTGCCGCCCATCGCGAGTTTCCGCAGGCCACGGGTGGCGTGCTCGACCTCCTCGATCGCGTCGTCGAGCCCGCCGACGTAGCCCGACCACTCCTGGCCGACCGTCAGCGGCGTGGCATCCTGCAGGTGCGTGCGGCCGACCTTCACCACGTCGGCCCACTGCCTGGCTTTGCGGTCGCACGCGTCCCTGAGATCGCGGAGTGCCGGGATGGTCTTGCCGGTCACCATCAGGTAAGCCGCGATGTGCATGGCCGCCGGGAACGTGTCGTTGCTCGACTGACTCATGTTCACGTGGTCGTTCGGGCTGATCGGCTGCTGCGAGCCGAGGCGGCCGCCGACGAGCTGGATGCACCGGTTCGAGATGACCTCATTGAGGTTCATGTTGGACTGGGTGCCCGAGCCGGTCTGCCAGACATACAGCGGAAACTCGGCGTCGAGCGCGCCGCTGATGACCTCGTCGCAGACCCGCTCGATCAGCTCGCCTTTCCATTTTGGCAGGTGACCGGTCCGGCTGTTGACGATCGCGGCGGCCTTCTTGACGTAGCCGTAAGCGCGATAGACCTCCTTGGGCATCAGGTCGTCGCCGATGCTGAAGTGCTCGAGACTGCGCTGGGTCTGCGCGCCCCAGTAGCGCTCGGCGGGCACGTCGACCTCGCCGAGGCTGTCGAACTCCCGCCGCATTCCCGTCGCCGCCAGGCCGATAGGCAGGTCGAGGATCGGCGGCGGCTTGGCGGGGTCCTGAGCGGGGTCCTGAGCGGGGTTGGTCATGCCTTGTCACCTTCCCGTGAGTTTGCGCTCCGAACGTCAGGGAAGCGCCAGGTGCTTAGCTCCAGTCATCGAAATGGGAGGAGCGTCATGAGAATTGGCGCAGCACTGGTACTTATCGCGGTGGGCGCGATTCTCCGATTCGCCCTGACCACCGTTATCACGCATGGGGTCTACCTGCATACCGTCGGCGACATCCTGATGGCCGTCGGTGTCGTCGGCCTGATCCTGTGGTTCTTCATGTGGGGGCCCTGGTCGCGTAACCGCGACTCGGTCCGCACTACGACGCACGCCGACGGCACCCAGTACCGGGAATACCACCACCAGTCAGGCACCTACCCGCCCGAGGAGCGCCGCTACGAGGACCAGTACCCAAGCTAAGCGTCTGGCCGGTCGCTGGCCTGCCGACCCGGCGGGCGCTCCCCGCCCGGAGCGGAGTGCCTCCAGCCGGGCCGCCGGCCCCGGTTGCGACCCCATCACTGCCACAACGACCGCACCCTGGCCCCATGGCAGCCACAACGATTGGGCCGACCCGCGCGGCCTGCGCGGGCCGGTCCTCGGTCGGCTACACCGTCGGGACCAGGCCGCCGTCGATCGGGAAGTCGGAGCCGGTGATGTTGGCGGCCTGGTCGCTGGCCAGGTAGACAATGAGGTCGGCGACCTCGGCGGGCTGGCTGAACCGCCCGGTGAGCGATTCGGCGGCGGCCTTGCGCTGGACGTCGCCAGGCTGAGCCCCAGTGGCCTGGCCGACCGTCTCGGCGACACCGCCCTTGCCCAGCCACAAGTCGGTCACGACCGGGCCGGGGCTGACCGTGTTGACCCGGATGCCGCGCGGTCCAACTTCTTTGGACAGCGCCTTGGCGAACCCGGCCAAGCCGGCCTTGGCCGCGCTGTAGTCCAGGACGGCCGGGTCTGGCAGTCGGGCGTTGACCGAGCAGTTCATGATGATGGCCCCAGCCTCGGCGGCCAGCATCGCCGGCAGGACCGCCCGGGTCGTGCGGACAGCGGCCATCAGGTTCAGGCCGAGGCTGGCCGCCCAGTCGTCGTCCGTGATCGACAGGAAGCCGCCGGGCCGAGGATGCGCAGCACCCACATTGTTCACGCAGACGTCGACCCGGTCCCCGGCGGTCGCGACCAGCTCGGCCGGACCTTCCGAATCGGCCAGGTCGACCTCGATGAAGACCACCCGACCATCCCCCGTCAGGGCCTCGATCTCTGGTGACGACCGCTTCGCACCCGTGATCACCCTGGCACCGCACGCCGCGAGCTGCTCGACAACCGCCAGCCCGATACCCCTGCTACCCCCAGTCACTACGGCCGTCCGGCCGCCCAGCTCGATACTCATAAGGCTCCCCCTCCGCCTCCACCCCCAGCTCGGTCCCTACCCCCCGACCCTAAAACGAGCCCCAGCCCCCGCGACAACGCGGTTCGCCGGAGAACTCGCCAGCCGACCAGCCCGAAAGATCTCCAGCGCCGGCTCCAGAAGGCCGGTCGCGCCGGGATAGTCGCCGGTCATCTCTCGCACCGTGCCTAGGTTCCGCAGCGCGTTCCCTTCTCCTAGCCGGCCGCCGATGTCATGGTAGATCTCCAGTACCTGTACTAGAAACCTGGTCGCACCAGGGAAATCGCCCGCCAGCCGCCCAGCCTCTCCTAGGTAGAAGAGGGCGTTGGCCTCGCCGAGCCGACTGACGCCGCGATAGATGTCACAGGCCCGCTCCAGCAGCCGGACGGCCCTTGGGTAGTTGCCTGTCAACTGCAGGACGTCGCCCAGATTGAGAAGGGCATGGGCCTGGCCAGGCTGAGCCATCCGGGTCGCCGATCAACCGCCGTAACCGTAGTACATAACCACTGACCAATTTGCGCGCAGCCAGCGGCGGGTCATCACCACAATTCGTCTACCAGTTGCTCGGTCGAGACCACTTGTCCGGGGCGTAACACCAGCGCCGCCAGCAGCACCCGTAATTTCGGCGCGCTTACCCCGGTCCAGCACCCGCTTGCCCAGACTTCCAATGACTCCAACACGCGATATAACACGGAACGTCCCCGCACCGTCGGACAAGGATCATTCACAGGTTAAAGCCACCTACTAGTACAGCAGCCCAATGTGCGCCCGGTCCTGAAATCCGTTGCCTGGCTTCCGGTGTCCGGCAGACGGGGCCGCGTGTACTAAGCGGGGGCTGCGCGGTGGCGTCCTGTCGGGGGGTCGGCGGCTGCGTCCCTGAGCCACTGCGCGGCTTCGGGATCGGTGGTAGTGAGCAGGGTCTGCGCGAGATCGATGGCGGCTTCCAAGATGCCCGCGCGGGCGGCAGCCCTGCAGAATGCGCTGGCCTCATCCTCGGATCCGCGTACTCGTGCTTCGTCGGCAAGCTGGTGGGCGAGCCTCCCGGCGTCCCGGGCTGCTGTGCTGCCGGGCTGGTCGTGAGCGTCCTTGGTGCCGGCTGCCCGCTTGCTCCTGGCCAGGATCTCCAGCAGGTCCAGGGCTAGGGGGTGGCCAGTGCCGGCCACCTCGGTCAGCACGATGGCCGCCTGGTCTGTGCGGTCGGGGTCGGTGGCCATGAGCAGCGCGACCCGGTAGCGGGCGTGGGGATGGCCTTGCTCAGCGCGGGCGATCAGGATCTGGCTGTACGGCCCGTGGCTGTCCAGGAAGGCACGCTGCTCCCCGGTCAGATGCCAGGCCGGCAAGGGCCCGGGACCGGCGGGAGCGTGGGCGGCGTAAATGGCGGACCAGTGGCTCAGGATGGCCAGTCCCTGGTCCCGGCGGCGGCGACCGGCGCGGACTGACTGATACTGGCAGGCGAGCACGAAGCTGGCGACCCACCCCGAGCTGGGCATTCCCCGGCGCTTGCCCGCGAGGATCTCCGAGATCGCAGCTGCCGACAGCGAGGGCAGTCTTTTCTGCTCTTCCGGGAGATGATAGCGCTCTCGCAGGTCAAGGGAGACGCGCGCTATAACGCGGTAGGGCGGAATCCCGCAGTCAGCCCAGAACTCCCTCAGGGCAAGGATGAACTCGCCTTTCGGCGAGCCGATGCGGTCGTATTCACTGCCGCCATTAGCGGCAGCATCCCCGTCATCAGGGGTGTTGTTGCAGGACATGGGCACACTTTTGCATAGGACGGGCCGGGTTGCGGGCTATTCGGCTCCCGCTAGTGTTCTGGATTTCCTCTGGCCGGCCTGGTTGCTGGCTCAGGTCTCGCCGAGGATCCTGGTGAGGATGCTCCCGGCAGGGCCGGCCGAGGATGCAGCCAGGCTGAGCTGGTTCAGGACATGCCTGCAGTAATCCAGGTGCCGGGCGCTGCGGTAGCACTGCCCGCCGACCTGGTGCTCGGTGTAGGCGACGTCAGGGAGCTGCCGGCCAGGCAGCCGGAGCACGGCGAACGGCCCGCCGGTGCCGGGATGCGCGCCGAACCCGAACGGCAGCACCCCGATCGTGACGTGCGGCTGCCCGCACATCCCGATCAGGTGCCGCAACTGGCCCCGCATGACGGATCTGCTGCCGGCCGGGCGGCGCAGCGCAGCCTCGTCGAGGATGGCCCACAGGCGGGCCGGCGCCGGGCCGTCCAGGATCTTCTGGCGGCGCATCACCAGTTCCAGCCTGCGGCCCGTCCCCGGGGCTCCGGCGGTGGCGATGGCCTCGCGTGCGTAGTCCGGGGTCTGCAGCAGGACCGGTACCGCCTGGGAGGCGTAGCTGCGGATCAGGGTCGCGGACTGCTCTAGGCCCAGGTAGCCCTCCAGCCACCTCGGGATAACGTCACGGTAGTCATGCCACCATTCGGCGTCGTTCGCCCGGTAGGCCAGTCCCAGCAGCGCCGCGCGGGTGGCCGTGTCGTTCAGCCCGTACGCGGAGTACAGGCCCGCGACGTCCCAGATCCCGGGATCGGCCAGGCCCAGCTCGATCTGGCTGATGACGTCCTCCTGCACCCCGGTGACGGCGCTGGCCCGGCGGGTGGTCATCCCGGCGTCCTCCCGCAGCCGGGCCAGCGCATGACCCAGCGTCATCCGGGCGGCCGTCGCCGTCAGCCCGCGCGGCGGAGTCATGGCTTCCTGGCCACGGCGCAGTACTGGTCGATCGGCTCTGGGTCGCCGAACGGGGACGGCCCCGGACGCCACCGCGTCGACGTTACTACCCCGGGCTCGACCAGCTCCAGGCCCTCCAGCAGCCCGGCGAGCTGAGCCGGAGTGCGGGACGTGCCGGGCGGGGTGCCGTGCTCGTTCCAGTACGCGATCGCCTCCGCCATCTTCTCGCCAGTCACCTCCAGCGTCGGGTGAGCGATCGCCAGGTAGCTGCCCGGCACGGCCGGGGCCATCAGCCGGCTGAGGATCTCTCGCGCCTGGCCGTCATCGAGGATGTGCCACAGCACGCCCAGGATCGTGATCGCCACCGGGCGGCCGAAGTCAAGCATCACCCCCACGCCGGCCAGCAGGTCCGCCGGTTCGCGCAGGTCCGCGTGCAGGTAGCTTGTCGCGCCCTCGGGTGCGGAGGCCAGCAGTGCCCGCGCGTGGAGCAGCACCAGCGGGTCGTTATCGACATAGACGACCTGGCAGTCCGGCGCGACCCGCTGCGCGACCTCGTGCGTATTGTCGGCAGTCGGCAGGCCCGCGCCAATGTCCAGGAACTGGCGAATCCCCGCCTCGCCGGCCAGGAACCGCACTGCCCGGGTCAGGAACATCCGGTCCGCCCGCGCATGCCGCACGATGTCCGGGAGCATCACCGAGATCCGGTCGCCTACCTCGCGGTCGACTTCGTAGTTGTCCTGGCCGCCCAGCCAGTAATCCCACACTCGCGCCGAATGCGACACCGACGTGTCAATCCCGGGTGCTGGCGCCACCTCGGGCGGCAGATCATGATCAGTCACGCGGACAGGCTCCAGAACAACTAGCAAGGCATAACACAGAACAACTAGTAACACCGAACGTAGCGGACCCGCAATTGCCACCACCCATGACCCGGATAGGCGACAGCAGATCCAGGCCGAACACCGCAATATGACGGGCATGCCGAGCGCCCGGCAGTAGTAGCCGCAGCACCGCTCAGGCATCACACCGCTTATAGTAGTGCATCCAGAGCACTTAGAGCTATCTGCGCGAGTCAGTGCCCTTGAGCCGGACCTGCCGAAGCTGCGATTCCAGCCATTGCTGGATGGAAGGCGTTCTGCTGCAGGTAGTCCAGTTCGGAAGGACCGGACGGCACCAGAATTCTGCAGATCCAAAGGAGATACGGGCATGGATGTTCAGTCCGGGCGATGTCCGCGCTACGGCGAACAGCGTCCGCATCCACCTGCTGCGGGCGCAACAGCCGAGTCCTCAGGGTGTTGGGCACCAACATGGTCAGGAAATTTTCCCGATCAAGTGCATCAACCGATGCCTCGTCGTGTTCTGTAGCAGTAATGATGACCACCTTGTCCCTAGGCGCTCATGCAGGCTTGGATGCGGTACACGGGAGCGACCACATCGCAGTTGCGCATGACTGGCTTGATACGTGTGATGGTGATGCGGATCTGGCCCGGTTACAGAGAGCTCGTCATGCCTGAGAAGTCGTCGGTTGCCGGCCTTGTCGCCCGTGCGGCCTTATCTGATCAGGCCGCGTGGGACGAGATAGTCGAGCGATACGCCCCGCTGGTGTGGTCGATATGTACCCGCTACCGGTTGGGTAGTCAGGATATTGAAGATATCGGGCAAAACGTGTGGCTGCGGCTTGTCGAGCACATAGGGACCTTGCGCGAGCCCGCTGCATTGCCTGGCTGGCTGGCGACGACTACCCAGCGTGAATGTCTGCGTGTAGTTCGTAAACACGATCGTTGCGTGCCGTTGCCGGACGAGTTGCCACGAGGCCCGGATGACCTGATGGTCGAACAGGAGATCATCATGGCCGAGCGAAATATCGCGCTGCGCACAGCGCTTGCCGAGCTTCCCGGCTGACTGCCGGGTGGTGTTGTCGATGCTCATTGGTGATCCCCCGCGCTCCTACGCGGAGATCAGCAGCACCCTCCAGCTCCAGATCGGGAGTATCGGTTCGCTGCGGGCGAGGTGCTTAGACAAGCTTCGCCGTTCCAAGCACCTCGCTGCGGTTCTTGACAACGAAACCGCAGGCACAGACAGCAGTGCCTGAGGAGGGGGGCTAGGTGTCTGACGGCTGGGATGATGAACGACTCCTAGGAGCACTGTGCGAGGCGATAAGAACTCGCCAGGACGTGCCTCCTGGGTTCGTCGAGACCGCCAAGAGCGCCTACGCGTGGCACAACATCGATGCCGAGCTCGCCCAGCTCACCTACGATTCCAGCCGCGACACCTGGAGCGTGAGCTTGCGATCAGAGACCGCATCGATCCGAGCGCTGACCTTCACTTCGGCTCACGTGTCAATAGAACTTGAGGTTACCGAAAATTGCCTGCTCGGACAGGTCATGCCACCCAGGATGGGAATGATCGAAGTGCAAGCCAGAGCCGGGGCGACCGCAGTCGCTCCGGTCGACGAGATTGGCTGCTTCTCGATTGAGCCAATACCGCCCAGCCCGTTCCGCCTGCGCTATCGCGCCGAGAACGGCACGGAGGTAGTGACGGGATGGGTCATAATTTAGGATCAAGCTGCGCCGAAAGGCACGAGGGACGCTGCCGTTGCATGCTGGACTGGATCGTCAGCAAACCCGGACCGGACGGCATACATCGACTCAGCAAGGCTCTGGCCGTCCCGCAAGCCACGGTGCAGACCCAGCATCACTGGCACTACAGCGTGATCATTCAGCGGCACGACGGAGGCGACTACCCCTGCCGTTCCCAGCGGCAGCAGACTGCTGACCAGGCCAAGCAGCTCATCGGCTCCGGCCGGTGCCGCGACGCCCGAGTCGCAGCTTGACAGAATCAGCCGGTACGGCGCGCGCCGTAGCTGCTCAAGGTCATAGACGGTCAGGGGACCATCAGTCATCCGCAGCGCGGAGAACAACGGGCTGTCGGCGCGGAAGGTTCCGTGCGCGGCGATGTGGGCCAGCCAAGCCCCGTCGAGCGCGTGCAGCACCCGCTCTGCCGTGGCCTGACCACCGGTCAGCAAGCTGACATCGTCATACAACTGCGCCGCCACCGGTACCTCCGCACCGTCGGTGGCCAGCCCGGGCCCGCAGGCGAGCGTGACATGGCGGCGGCTCGGCGGCCGGGCGTTATGTGCACGCAGCCACGCGGCCGCCGACGGGACGACGCTGAATACACGCGTGCGGAGCGCGGGGATCAGCGCCCAGGGAATCGCGTGCAGCTTGCCCGGCGGGACGATGACGGTCGGCAGGTCGCCTAGGTACCGGCAGGCAGGGCCAAGGAGCGCCTCCTGGAGTTCCGGACCAACAGCTTCCAAGATGGCCACGGCGCCGCCCAGGTCGTCCCCTGGCCGGCTGCGGGCGAGGCGACGTAGCGCAAAACCCGCGAAGGCGGCAGCCTTGCGGGCATCCACAGTGCGGCCTGCCGCGAACTGCCGTACTCGGCAGGCCCGGCAGAGCAGTACATGCAGGCTGCCGTCGATTTCTGTGATCTCGATCAGCTGGGCGGTACCCAGCTGATCGAGCAGCTCGGGGATGCTGAAAACTGCCTGACCCGGGTAGCTCACGCCACGGGCCCGCAATGCGCAGGCGCGGACGGTGCCCTCGAGCCCGAGCTGCTTGCGCTCGAGCATAACCTGCTGACGCTGGTCAAATGTGTTCTGCGAGTCCTGGCGCCGCACCTGGTCCAGTAGCCTCGTGACCTCCCGCAGCGCGGTGAGGCTGGCCGTAAGCTCGGTGTCGGCCGGAGGCCGAACCGCAGGAACTGCCAGGGCCGTAGCTCGCCAGCGTTCACTCCAGCTGAGCAGCAGGCGCGGCCGACCTGCTCGCACCGCGTGCCGCTGTGCGAGCACTGCCAGCTCAGCCCCGTACGCAGTAGCGTGCGCCCGCAGCTCAGATGCTCCGAGGGTGAACCGGTGCTCGTCCAGGACCTCAAGCCCCCGCCTGCACGCGGCAAGCATGCGGCGTGGATCGCCCGCAGCCTGCGCCCGCAGCGCCTCACTAAGCCAGCCGCTGGCGCGCGCAAATGCCGGACCTCGCCGGCGGCTCTGGGCCGCAGCATGAAGATGGCGGTCTGCGTCCTCGCGCCGGTTGAGTTCCAGTGCCACCCGCCCAGCCAGCAAGTGCGCCTGCGCCGCGTCACCAGAGGTGAATGCCGACAAGCGTGCCTCTACCAAACCACCAGAGGTGAGCGCCTCAAGCCCGGCGGCTGCCAGCCTCGCCTCGCGGAGCAACTGGCCCGACGCGAGCCCAGCCGCATACTTTGCCTGGACGAGTACGGCCGCCGCGTGAGCTTGCCACCACACACTGCGCTGGGACCGGAACAGGGCATGCGCGACCCGTGCCCGGTCTAACGCTGGCTGCGGTTTGGCCGCGGCCAGCGCACAGCTTGCGGCGGTCAGCAGTAACTCGGCCTTCTTGGTGGGCCGGCCATTGATCCGCTCGAAATCATCGATCGTGGCGTCCGCCTCGGCAAGCGCCTCGGCTGCCAGCCCCGCAGCGAGCAGTACCATGCACCGGTCGATTCTGATGTCCGGCGTTGACACGCCAAGGGGGCGGTAGCGGGCGGCTGCCTCATCAAGGTAGGAAAGCGCAGCGGGCAGGTCACCTGAGGCGAAGGCGACCAGCGCGCGATTGTGCACCGGCTGAATCGCTTCAAGCACCTGGCTGGTTCCGGCGAATAAGCTGTCGGCAGCACAGATGTCAGCGTCAGCGCGGCTGGTGCTGCCCATCGTCAGGTAGAGCAGGCCACGGGCGTTCAGCGCCCTGGCAGTCCACAACTGGTCACCTGCACGCCGTAGCGTGGCCACCGCTCGGCTCATGTCGTCTAAAGCTGCTGTATGCCGGCCGATGGTCATCAGCGCGATGCCGCGCCGATGCCAGACCCGCCCGGTTGCCACGCCCTTCGATAGCCGCACGGCGAGGTCGAAGGTGGCAAGCCCTTCCTTAGTCCGGCCCGCGTAGACGAGGGCCACTCCAAGAGTGGCCAGTACATCGGCCTCACGCTCGGGTGAACCTGTCTGCCGCGCCAGGCGCAGGGCTGCCCGCGATTCACGGAGCCCGGCCGTGGCGTCACCGAACTCACGCAAGACGATTCCGGCGACCTGATGAGCGACCGAGGCGGCATGAGAGTCAGGCCTGCCCGCGAGTACCTTCCGTGCCCTGGCTAGCGCCTCGCGGGGGCGAGAGAAGGCTAACGGCAGCAGCTCGTCCACATCACATGGATCGGACAGGACCGCTCTGACCCGAGGCGTCATGAACCTAATCTTAGGTTCTGCCCTATTAGCGGTGTTATCTGGTCAGGCGATATCGGTGAAGGCGTGCATCAGATCGGGCACTGAGCGACTCCGAAGGAGTGCGAGATTTCAGGAGGGAATCGTGACCGAACCGGATAGTTCCAGGGACGCGCTGCAGCCCGGTGTCAGGCGGCAGGTGGACCGCATTGCCAGTACCTTCAGCGATCGCGGGATCACGATCGTGACCGAGGCGGCCGGCGGGGGCGTCGACTTCATGTGCCACGACAGCCAGATCCTCGTGCGCAGCGAGCACCTCGACCGGGTCCAGGCCATCCTCGGGCAGCCCCCGGGCACGGACAACGTGACAGCCGTCATCCACGGCGCCGCCGTGCTCACCCTCGGCCCGGCAACCGCCCGGTCCGGCGACCTCAGGGTAACGCCCGGCGAGCGCCCGGCCGTGCCTGCCGCGCTCGACGCCGTCCGCCAGGTGCTCGACGAGGGAATCGCGACCCCCGATCACGTCCTGACGGTCTGCGGCGGAGTCGTCAGCCCCTGCCCGGCCACCGAGCCGCAGCCCGTGCAGCACGAACTGGAGCCCTGCCCGGAATCCGCACCGACAACAGCGGCCAGGGAGTGCTGATCTACATCGCCGACACCGGCCTGCTCGAGGACGCCGACTCCACCCACCCCTGGCTGGCAGGCGTCCAGCGCGCACGCAAGCCAGACGGCACCGAGCAGGACTGGGACCTAAGAACCGACCCGGACCCCAGCCGGAAAATCCCCCCCTACGCCGGCCACGGCACCTTCGTCGCGGGCGTGGCCCGGTGCATGGCACCCAGAGCCGACGTGATCGTCTCCAACGTCTTCAACAACGCGGGCAGCGCGCTGGAATCGGACTTCGTCCTTGATCTCACCCGGGCGCTCGAACTCGGCGTCGACATCTTCAACCTCTCCGTCACCGCGCCGACCAGGCACAGCCTCCCGCTGCTGGCCTTCGAAGGATGGCTCAGGCTCCTGGACCAGTACAAGGGAGTGCTGTGCGTCACCGCCGCAGGCAACAGCAGCACCCGCGAACCCAGCTGGCCCGCCGCCTTCCCCCAGACCATCTCAGTCGGGGCGCTCACCCCCGACGGACGCGACCGCGCCAGCTTCACCAACAACGGCGGCTGGGTAGACGTCTACGCCCCCGGCCGGGACCTCGTCAACGCCTACGCCACAGGCACCTACACCTACGACGACGAGCCCTACGCCGGCCAGCAGGCACGATTCTCCGGCATGGCCCGGTGGAGCGGCACATCCTTCTCCACCCCCATCGTCACCGGCCTCATCGCAAACCGGATATCACGCACCGGAGAAGACGCCCGCCAAGCCGCCACCACCCTGCTCCGCCAAGCCCGAACAGAGGCCATCCCCGGCGTCGGCGCCATCCTCCTGCCAACCAGCAGCCACACCGCGGGTGACCAGCCGGGAATGTACCCGCCAGCTGATGTTGCATTCACCGCATCAGCGATGCCCTAACGCGCTCTATAGCGGTGATTTACGTGCCAGCATTCCGGTCGGCGCGTGCTATCACGCATCCTGTCGTGGTGAGGGACTGCGGGCCTGTCCGCAGAGTGATGATCATTTCGGCTATGACGCAGTCATGGCCGGTCAGGAGCATGCCTGTGTAGGCCGCTGTAACCTGACTTGTGACAAGTTAGTGCGCACCTGTTCGGCCGTGGATTTGGTCGAGAGCGGCGTGGAGGTCGCCGGGGAGCGGGTCGGCTGCGGTGATGATGTGCTGGCCGGCCTGGATACTGATCGTGCGGTAGCGGCGGGCGGTCCTGACGAATCTGCGGATTGACCAGCCGGTCTGGTGCTCGATCCAGCGGCCGATGGCCAGGGCGGCGAAGACGATGGTCAGGTGCGCTTCGATCGAGTCGCGCAGGTGGTGGTAGACGGGCCGGGCCTGCAGGTCGCTCTTGGCCATCCGGAAGCTCTTCTCGATCTCGAAGAGCCGGTGGTAGGCGCCGATCACGAACTCGGCTGTCACGGGGGTGCCGTCAGGGCAGGCGGCCAGGTTGGTGACGTAGCCCTTGATCCCGGCCAGTGACCTGGCCTTGTCCTCCAGCTCGCGGTTCACGCTCCTGGTGCCGCCCGATAGCTGCACGAACCGGTTCCGCCTGACCGGGACCTGGCCGGCGACGGCCTGCTCAGCCTTCCTGACCTGCTCGCTGATGCCGTGCAGGGTGCGGCGGGCCCGGTCGTGACGGTACTGGTAGTACACGATCTTGTCCCGCCGGCCGCTGGCCTCGGTCGCGGGCCACGGCTGGGTGAAGACCTGCCCGTCCGGGATGTCCTGGCCGGGGTGCTCCCGCCGCCACTGCGCGACCACATAGGGGACCTGCGGGATCTTCGCGCCCAGGATGAACGACAGGCCTGCGGCCTCGATGTCCTTCTGGTTCGCCTCCGACACCATCCCCGCGTCGGCCACGACCGTCACGTCCGGCAGCTGATGCGCGGCCATGAACGCCTCGATCACCGGGAGCATCGTCTTCGTCTCGGCCTTGTTCCCCTCGAAGGCCGAGACCATGAGCGGGAAGCCGTCCTGGCCGGTGAGCAGCCCGATGGTAATCTGCGGCTCAAGCCGCCGCTCCTTGGAGAACCCGCTTTCGCGGAACCCGTCGCCGGCGTCGGTCTCGAAATACAGCGTGCTGACGTCGTAGAGCACCAGGCTGGCCCGGCCGAGCCGCGCGTGCGCGGCGCACGCCGCCGACAGCTGCTGCCGGAATGCCTCCTTCGCATAGCCCGGCAGCCGCCGCAGCACCGTCCGGTACGACGTGACAGCCTCGCCTGCTTCTTCCAGCACCCGCAGCGAGTCGAGCTTGCTGGCAGGCTCGATGATCCGGGCCAGCACCAGGGCGCGGAACACCTCATCACCGGCGGACGCCTGATCAAAGCCAAGCACGTCGTAAGCACGGGACAGGGCATCGAGCAGGCAGCCCATCCGCGAGGAAGTGATCGGCAGCGGCCCCCCGGGAGCACCCGCATCCAGGCCCAGGTCAAGCTCACCCTGCCCGGCCGCCAGCCGCTGCCGCGCCGCCGCCTTCAGCAGCTCCAGTTCCGCGTCATCGTGAGCCGAGCCGAGATGCACGATATCCCGCGACCCGCGATGGGATGAGTACACGATCTGCACGGCCGTCGCACCCGACGCCGTCTTCACCGTCCGCACATACGGCACCGAGCCACTCTACGACCCCGGATTAGTGCACAAATCCGATCGGCAAAACACCAGAACCCGCAGGTCAGCAAGCCGCCCGCACTCCGGCTCCCCGATCGTGTCACAAGTCAGGTCTATAGCGGTGATTTACGTGCCAGCATTCCGGTCGGCGCGTGCTATCACGCATCCTGTCGTGGTGAGGGACTGCGGGCCTGTCCGCAGAGTGATGATCATTTCGGCTATGACGCAGTCATGGCCGGTCAGGAGCATGCCTGTGTAGGCCGCTGTAAGGGCCGGGTCCGGAGCCGGGACGGTCACGCGCCTGCTGTCGCTCGCCCGGATCTGCCACAGGAGGATTCGGAGTGCTGGAATGCCGCGTGTCATTACGGGCTCGAAACGAGCCCACGTTGAGTGGCAGGCAGCCGAATAGCGGATCTGGAGGTGACCGGCAACCATTGCTTTAGTGGATCTTTGCTGAATAGTCGCCGAGACCGTGCCCGGCAGCCTGACCGGAGCAGACGCCAGGGTGGCAGCGTCGCGGTCGCAGGCGGCCAGGATCGGGTTGACGCCGTCACCTAGCACGGTGCCGTTCGGGCTTGTCCTCGTCCCTGAGAATTGCACGGTGTGGTGAAGCCCCCTCCCGGCAGTGAAGCCGCCCCAGAGCACGGCAGCGCCGAGCAATGATGCGGCGGCGAGGGCAGCGCCCGCCAGCATTGCGAGCCGGCTCGCGTGGCCTGGCCGCGGAGTCCGCAGCGCGCGGGCATAGCGGGACTTGGCATGGCCAGAAGGGATGCCGTCAGGGCTCAGGCTGGCCCCGGGCATTGTCAGCGACGGGTCTGTGCGCAAGATCTGCCTGTGTAGCACCTGCAACTGCGGTCCGGGATCGGCAGCCGAACTCCTCGGCGAGCCGCCGCCGGGTATCTTCGAACCGCTGCAGGGCTTCGGCTTGCCGGCCAGACCGGTACAGCGCCAGCATCAGCTGCCCGATCAGCCGTTCATCGGCCGGGTAGGTCACCGCCTCCTCAGCCAGGCTGGCGGCCAGCGCGCGGTGTGAACCTTGCCGCAACGTGATGTCCGCCAGGTCCAGGACGGCCGTCCGGCGCTGTAACTCAATGGACTCGCGCATCCCGTTCAGCCAGGGACTGTCCATCCCGGCCAGCGCCACCCCCCGCCACAGCGCCATCGCCTCCGCCAGCAGCGCGCCGGCCCGCTCGTCATCGCCGGCTACGGCGGCAGCCTCCGCGAGCAACCTGCGGAACCGGTATAAATCAACCTGATCCCGGTCGGCTTCCAGCCGGTAGCCGCCCGACTGCCGGGACAGCGTGACAGCGGGATCCCCGGCGCTCGCGATCACCGCCCTGAGCCTGGCAACATACCCGTACAGAACATTGCGGACCGAAACCGGCGGGTCATCGCCCCACACCCGGTCGATCAGGTGAGTCACCGGCACTACGCGGCCTAGGTCGAAAAGCAGCACAGCAAGCACCGCCCGCTGCCGGGGGTGCCCGACATCCACCGGCAGGCCTGCGGCCCGTACCTCAAGCTCCCCGAGAACCCGGAATTCCATCAGCGCCCCTGACATCCCGCACACAAAGCCAATCCGCCTTGATCACACCTCTCCCACCTAACAGAGTTTTAGAACGCGGCGCCGTGCCGCAAAGTTCTCCCACACTTTCCTAAGGTTCGCTCCATGTTTTCTCAATGCACGTCGGCGCACAGTGGCAATCGCCGTCGGCGCGAGCCGTCGGCCAGGCTCAGAGGTTTCAGGAGGGAATCGTGACCGAACCGGATAGTTCCAGGGACGCGCTGCAGCCCGGTGTCAGGCGGCAGGTGGACCGCATTGCCAGTACCTTCAGCGATCGCGGGATCACGATCGTGACCGAGGCGGCCGGCGGGGGCGTCGACTTCATGTGCCACGACAGCCAGATCCTCGTGCGCAGCGAGCACCTCGACCGGGTCCAGGCCATCCTCGGGCAGCCCCCGGGCACGGACAACGTGACAGCCGTCATCCACGGCGCCGCCGTGCTCACCCTCGGCCCGGCAACCGCCCGGTCCGGCGACCTCAGGGTAACGCCCGGCGAGCGCCCGGCCGTGCCTGCCGCGCTCGACGCCGTCCGCCAGGTGCTCGACGAGGGAATCGCGACCCCCGATCACGTCCTGACCGTCTGCGGCGGAGTCGTCAGCCCCTGCCCGGCCACCGAGCCGCAGCCCGTGCAGCACGAAGTCGAGCCCTGCCCCGGAATCCGCACCGACAACAGCGGCCAGGGAGTGCTGATCTACATCGCCGACACCGGCCTGCTCGAGGACGCCGACTCCACCCACCCCTGGCTGGCAGGCGTCCAGCGCGCACGCAAGCCAGACGGCACCGAGCAGGACTGGGACCTAAGAACCGACCCGGACCCCAGCCGGAAAATCCCCCCCTACGCCGGCCACGGCACCTTCGTCGCGGGCGTGGCCCGGTGCATGGCACCCAGAGCCGACGTGATCGTCTCCAACGTCTTCAACAACGCGGGCAGCGCGCTGGAATCGGACTTCGTCCTTGATCTCACCCGGGCGCTCGAACTCGGCGTCGACATCTTCAACCTCTCCGTCACCGCGCCGACCAGGCACAGCCTCCCGCTGCTGGCCTTCGAAGGATGGCTCAGGCTCCTGGACCAGTACAAGGGAGTGCTGTGCGTCACCGCCGCAGGCAACAGCAGCACCCGCGAACCCAGCTGGCCCGCCGCCTTCCCCCAGACCATCTCAGTCGGGGCGCTCACCCCCGACGGACGCGACCGCGCCAGCTTCACCAACAACGGCGGCTGGGTAGACGTCTACGCCCCCGGCCGGGACCTCGTCAACGCCTACGCCACAGGCACCTACACCTACGACGACGAGCCCTACGCCGGCCAGCAGGCACGATTCTCCGGCATGGCCCGGTGGAGCGGCACATCCTTCTCCACCCCCATCGTCACCGGCCTCATCGCAAACCGGATATCACGCACCGGAGAAGACGCCCGCCAAGCCGCCACCACCCTGCTCCGCCAAGCCCGAACAGAGGCCATCCCCGGCGTCGGCGCCATCCTCCTGCCAACCAGCAGCCACACCGCGGCGGGCGGTGATTCGCGTCCAGGAATGGACCGCAGGGAGTGAAGACAAGGTTGGCCGCGGCTGGTGCCGCAGGTTCACCAGCGGCAGCACGGAGAAGAATGCCAGCGGCCTGATGGATCAGTGCTCACGCCAGCTAGCGGGGCACGCCACCCCATCAGTGGTGCAGGCCAATCCGGCAGCCCCCATTAGGCTGAGCCGACGGTTTTACAGCACTATCCTCCCGTTTGGGCCGCAAGCCGCTGACCAGCGGATATGCGGTCAGAGGCCGCGGGGAGGACCACGCTGGTCCGCTATATGTCCGTGCGCTCGGGTCCGGGGGAAGGCATGGTCACGGACGCTACGGACGGCGTCCGTCGTGACTATGTGTCCGCCCAGCAGCCCGACACGAACTCAGCGCCAGGCACCAGAATCGAGCCAGAGCGACACGGCAGGAAGACCCCAGGCCGTCAGGACCGGCGGCCACCCGAAAACCGGAACCGGCGCACTAACGACCTGACCGCCCGGAGTCACCGACAGGTCCGCTTGCGAGCACGCGTAGGGCTCGATCTGGGCGCCAGCGAGAGAACTAGCACGGTCCTCAAGATGGCGCAGAAATGGACATTCGGTACGGTCACCTCTAAGTGGCAGCAGCCTCAGAGCAGTATGCAATCGCAGCCGACACATTTTAGATTAGGTCTCTGGCCTGGCGGTCCCAGCCGTCGGCGTAGCCCAGGCTAACGGTGGCCGCAGGGTGTGACGCTCGTCGCCCCCCAAATCTGCGGCCATCTGGTATGGGTATGAGTTGCGCGCAGCTGGGCTTGCGACGGTTGTTAGTCGCCGGCTTCAGCGGTGAAGCGAGTGAGGCTGGCGCGCACAGTGCGGGTTAGGGGATGTTCGAAACCGAGGATTCGTTCACAGTTGCGCAGCAATTCAGCTGAGAGATCCCGGGCTGTGGCTGGGTCGCCAGCGATGGCAGTGATTTCGGCTGCGCGGGCGCGGAGTCGCAGCGTTTCTGGATGCTGCGGTCCGAAGACTTGCTCGCAGTCGGGCAGGAGCGCGGCTAGCAAGTCCAGGGCTCTGGCCGGATCTCCTGCGTGACCGGTGAAACGCGCGAGTCCTGCGCGGGTAATTATTGTATGCGGATGGTCGTTGCCGAGGCTGCTTTCGAATCTGGGTACAAGGGCTATGAGCATGTCGCGTCCGACTGCCGGATCGCCTGCTTCACCGGTGAAGCGGGCAAGGTTACCGCGAACGACCAGTGTGGTCGGGTGGCTGGGGCCAAGCGTGCGCTGATAGGCGAGGGCTAGCTCTGCGTACAAGTCACGGGCTGTAGCGACGTCGCCGGCTGCGCCCGTCCAGCCGGCGAGGTTGGCGCGGGCGATGAGCGTGGCAGGATGATCTGGCCCGAATACCCTCTCGCTGTCCGGCAGGAGTGCGGCGAGCAGGTCACGAGCGGAGACGGCGTCGCCGGCCTCGCCAGTCCATTCGGCGAGGCTGCTCCTGGTCATTAGCGTGTCGGGGTGATCTGCGCCGTTGATCCGCTCGAATTCAGGCAGCAGCATGATAAGAAGGTCCCGCGCGGCGGCAGCGTCACCGGCTTGGCCGGTAAATCGGGCGAGGTAGCTGCGGGCGTTCAGAGCCTTGGGGTGGTCTGGCCCGTGCACCCGGTGCAGTTCGGGCAGTAAGGCGGCGAGCAGATCGCGGGCCGTGACAGAGTCGCCAGCCTCGCCTGTCCACTCAGCTAGATTCAGTCGCGCGGTCAGGGTTTCTGGGTCGCCGGATCCGGCGAGGTGGCTCCTGACCTCGACAATACGACGCTGCAGGTCGCGCGCAGCAGCGTAACTGCCGCTGGATTTGAGGTATAGAGTGAGCCGCTCCATTCCTGGTGCCTCGGCCCCGAGTGCAGCCTGAGCGTGCGGGAACAGTGCTGCGCACGTCGGCCAGGTGGCGGGCAGGGCGGTCTCAGCAGGGATGGCCGCCTCGGTGAGAACGGCGGCAGCTTCCTGCCACTGAACCGCCTGTTCCTGGTCAAGCTGAGCTACGGTCACGGCCTGTACAAGTCGGTGCACAGCTACCGTCTGTGGGCCGGCGATCGTGACGAGGGAGTATCTGCGTAATGAGGCTATTGCGTCAGCTAGGGCCAGGGCATCTTGCGGAAGAGATCGCCACACGGATACCGGGCCCGGGCATTGCAGCACCGGCCGACTGTCCGGAGGCATCAGAAGTTCGACCGGGACAGGCTCTGGTGCCAAGAACGCGAGCAAGCGCAGCAAGCCAACCGCAGCCGGAGATCGATCGTGCAGCCGATTCAGGGCCAGCGTCAAAGTGGTTGCAACGGTCGTGACTTCTCCGCGCTCGAGCAGGTCATCGCGGTGCTGCAGGAAGAGGCGGGAATATCCGGCCAGCGTCCCGGCTGTTGTCTGTATGTAGGCCGCAGCTTGTTCTAGCGCAAGCGGCAGCCCGCCAATCTTCACGGCCAGCTCGCCGGCCGTTGCCTCATCTGCATCGCCGGTCCGGCTCATCAGGAATCCAGCCGCGACGTCTACGGGCAGAACCGGAACCTCATGGACGCGCGCGGCGGGCCAGTGCGGGTTCAGGCTCGTGATCATGATGCGTCCCCGCCCAGCTGGAGGCAGGAACCGCTGTACCGCAGCCGGGTCAGGAGCATTGTCGAACACCAGCAGCCAGTCCTGGGGAAATGCGGCCAGGGTCGCGTGAAGCGAGGTCACCGGCTCGCGGGTGTCTCCGGCTTCCCATGCTCCGAGCTGGGCGGCGAGTCTCTCAGCTCGACCGTCAGCACGGCAGTGTCATCCGCGGCAACCAGCCAGGCGATCCCGAGTTCAGCAAGATGCCGATGCGCGTACTCTGCCGCGACGCTGGACTTTCCGGCACCTCCGAGGCCGCACAGCACCACCGTGCTGGGCCGCTTCCCGCCAGTCAGCCTTGCATGCAGGCTCTGCAATAGCTCCTCGCGACCTGCCAGCACTAGTGGCCGCGGCGGAAGCTTTACCGGCAGCCGCGTGACTCCATGCCCAACCTCTGCCGGAAGTCCGCTGCCGTGAGCGCCGGTGATTCCAGGAGGGCCGTTCTGAATTGCGATGTTCCCGTGAATTACCCCAGCTGTGACGCCTCCGTCCCGGGCTTCCATAGTTACATCTCGGCCTGCGGCCAGGGAGTGATCAGCGGCCAGAATGGCACCCGCGGAGAGCGTCCTGCGGGTCTCCTCGATCACGGCCAGCAACTGATCGGTGAGATCTGGATGATCTTCAAGCAGATCCGCGAACCGCGTCCGCCATCCGATCATCTCGACGCACTGCGCGCCCTGCAGGTCAGGTCCGCTGGCGGCCACGAGCGTCTCCCGTGTGGTATCCAGGCGCCGTTTCAATGACGGATCAACCTGGGCGCGTCCAAGCAGATCAGCTAGCTGACCCCGCAGACTCTCCCAGGCATCCGTAACCGCTGCGGCCACCAGAGTGCTGCACGCCAAATCAGCCAACGTCGTTAAATCCACCCGCGCTCCAGCAGTTTCATACAACCCGATATGGGCGAAAATGGCTTAAAGGCGAACTCTCGCAATCGCAGTCACGGTCTTCGCGCTGTACCCGAGAGTCTCCAGTTCAACCTACCAGTCATCCTTCGCCATGCTCGCAACAGTCACCCAGGCCCTGCCAACTGGTAACGCCTGTCGTCAACCCGCCCAGGAATCTTCGTGTCACCGCCCTTGCAGCCGCAACTGGCTGAAAAGCAAATCGGCTACGTTTACAGCTCCTGATAGGGACCGCATGGTTCATCATCCCCTTGCTGCTGGCTCTTGCGGCCAGCTTCCACACGGCAATGTCATACCGCTCACGGCAAATGTAGATCGCCACAACCACAGGCACGCATCCAAAGTGACGGCAAATTGAAGGCAATGAACTACATCTGAGTAGGTAATCTAATGATCGTCCTATCATATTCCTGCCCACGGCCCGAATCACGCGCGACGGTGCCTCATAACTGTCAATCTGCGTTCTGATCGTCCGCAGATCGGCCAGGCAGTTAGGAGCACCTATTCGGCGATCCGCATGCCCTGGATGCTGCTCATCGTCCGGATGAGTCGCGGCTGGCGGCGCTGGTCCGGGTGTCGGCGACGGTGAGGAAGGCCAGCGATGAGGCGCTGTGCGCTGCCTGGGCGAGGGCGCCCTGAAGCTCAGAATTCCGGAGATTTGCATTAATTCTCAGGTGCCGAACGCGAGGGTCAGAGGTTCGGGTTCCTCGCGGTGCGGGGAGATTGATGTGTTCGGGCTGCCGCATGAAGCCGCTGACCCTACCGTGGCCGCTGAATGACCCGCCAGGCGTCGTTTCGGTTTCAGGATGCCTGCCAGCCGGGTGCTCAATCCAATCCTGTTTCTGCGGAGGACTGGCTGACTATGGCTCCTGTGACGATCGCGCAGCTGCGGGCTAGCGCGACAGTTGACCTGATGACCGCTGCCAGCGCGTTAGGCGTGGGCCGGACCAAGGCGTACGATCTGGCCCGCCGGAACCAGTTTCCGTGCCGGGTCATCCGCATCGGCGACACGTACCGCATCCCGACCCCCGGACTGCTGGAGCTTCTCGGCGCCGGTCCCGAAGGCGCCAGCAAAATCCGGTGAAGGGCGCCGCTCGGTGCGTCAGCTCGAGCTTGCGTCGGCCATGGGCTCATCTGCTCTCATCAGGCGAGCGCAGACCCGTCCGGCGGGCGTGCCGGTTTAGATTCCTCCGCCTGCCGGCGTCTTTGCCGGGGAATTCATGTGGTCATCGGCGGCGAGGCGCTGGTGGCTCGTCAGGTAGGGGGCGAGTTCGCCGATTTCGAATCTGCAGAGCTTGATCGCCCACCACATGACCCCGGAAGGATCGCCGTCGAGCCTGTAGCCGTCGCGGCTGACTGACACCTCGCCGTCGGGGGTCAGGCCTGCCAGAACTGTCGGTGCGCCGGTATCGGCGGTGTCCCAGATCCGCGCTGTGCCATCACCGGAGGCCGTGGCCAGGAAGCGGCCGTCGGGTGAGAAGGCGACGCTGCGGACGGTCCCGCCGTGGCCGCGGAGCGTGCGGAGGGTGGTGCCGGAGGCGGTGTCCCAGATCCGGGCCGTGCGGTCGTCGGAAGCGGTGGCCAGGAGCCGGCCGTCGGGTGAGAACGCGACGCTGCGAACGATGCCGCCATGGCCGTGGGGGATTCGGAGCGGCGCTGGTGTCCCAGATGCGGGCCAGGTGGTCGTCGTGGGCGGTGGCAAGCAGGGTGCCGTCGGGTGAGCTGATTGACCCGGCTGTCGCCGACCCAGAGCCTGCGGCCGGCATCGTATTTCCTGGCGTGCTGCCTGAGGTTGTCCGGCGATACCGTGATGATCTGGTACTGATTTGGGGGAGCGGCCGAATCTGGTGTCCCGGGCGCGGTGCCGGCTGACAGGGTCATCAGCCCGGACGCCAGCCTTCCCGGGGCGCCGTCGGTGGCATGCCCGTGCATCAGCAGGTTGACCAGGTTCGGCTTGCCGAGCATGTCGTCAAGCATGCTGAGATCGGACAGGCTTTCCTCCGGCCCGGCTACCGCCCTGGAAATGTGATGATGCACGGCGGCGATTCTCAGCCAGCCGTTGTCCTTGTAGTCACCAAGCCTGGCCGCGAACCACTGCAGCTGGTCCTCGCCGATGAGCCCGTAATTATCCCCGGCCCGGTGGCCCTGGGCCATGGTGCTGTTCAGCCCCGCGACGACGACGCCCAGGCGGGGCATCTCGAACAGGGAATACGGCTGGTCCGCGGTGATGCTCACGGCCCCGCCGTAGAACAAGTCGAAGCCGGCCCTGAACTGCCGCCACTTACGCGAGTACGGCGGCACCCGGGGGCCGCTGCTCGCTTTCCTGATCGGCGAAGTAGGCCTCGCATGCCCGCGCGTTCGCGTCGTGGTTGCCCGGCACGATCGCCACGTGCGCCCTCGGGATACCTGCGGCCTCGCGCAGCGCCGCCAGGTACCCGGTCATCTCCCCGAACTCATCAGGCAGCCCGGACGCGGCAAGCCCTCCGGTGACCACCATCAGGTCAGGCCGCAGGTTCTGCCTGTCGGCCAGCCTGGCGAGATCTCGCGCACGCCGCGCAGCAGGACGCTGAATGCCTGCCCGGCCGGAACCTGCCCGCGACCGCCGAACAGGTACTGCCCGCCGAGCTGTATGTCTGACAGGTGCAGGATCGTCAGCGGGCCAGGTGCCCGCCCCGGCCTACCGAAGAGATTATCCGGGCCGGCCAGCTGCGGATGGCCGGCGGCCAGCAGCCCGGGCCAGGCCCGCGCGACCTGCTCGGCGCTGATCGCGTAGCTGTCACGCTCGGCGGCGTGCCCCCGGGAGCCTTTGCGATCAGGCCGATGACCCGGTCGCTGGCGTCGTCGTACACCGGGCTGCCGCTGAAGCCCGGCTGCACCCGCAACGCTCAATTGCGGTCTGAGTCAAGCTGCACCAGGCTGCCGCCCGGACCGAGCCGGCCGCGGACCACGCTCTGGACGAAGGCACCCACCGGGCGGGGCGGCGTTCCCGGGTAGCCGAACACGCGGACACGGGTTCCGGCCAGCGGCGCGTCAACGGCAAGCCGCGCGGGAGCAACTCCAGGCGGAGAGCCTTCCAGGAAGCCTCCGCCCGTCACCTGGACGACACCGGCCAGGCACGATTAGAGCCAGACCCCGCGCGACGCTGGGCGAGCCCTGCGGAACGCGCGGCTGGAGCGTGATAAACGCAATGGCCGTAAGGGGGGCAGGGGCCGCGAACTGCGGGACGACCAGGATGGCCTGCCCCGGACAGGCCGGCCCGGTGAGGGCGCGGCTTGGTGACCGCGATCCGTGCGGATGGCCTGGCACTCATTACCTCCCGGTGGTAGTCCCGGGACCGTCATGGCAGGCGCAGTGCCCGGGACGGGCTCGGATCACCCGCCCGGGCACTGCCCCTTCGGCTGCCTGACGTCCGGGGAATTCAGACCGTAGCGCACGCCGCCCGCCGAGGCGAAGCGCGGCCAGGGGCGTGATGTGACAGGACCCGGCCGGGCTCGATCACGAAGTCGAAACCGTGATAGTTCCGCTCGTCGAGCTGAGGAAGCTGCCGTTACCCGGGAAGATGCACTGGAACGTAGCCGATGTGCCCTTGTCGACGGTGACCGTGAACGTGACGACGCCGCCATCCGACGTTGTGCCGGTGTGATCCAGTTGTCCGTTGCGGTCTAGCTGGACTATTGCGCCGTTGATGCCGGCGCCGGTCGACGCGTTCTTCAGTACGCATGTCACGTTGTGCTTGTTCGTTGTGCCAGCCAGCACCCCGGTCTTGCTGATGCTCAGCGTGGTGCTGGTCCTGGCTGCGGGGGTCGCGCCGTGCGCCGCGCCCAGGGTGACCGAAGCGGTCGCGGGCGACGCCTGCGCGGATGCTGCGAAAATGGCTGGCGCGAGGAGCGCGGTCGCTGCTGCGCCCATGATGGCCGTGCGCCTGAGGAAGGTGCGGTTCATTGTGGTGGTTCCTTTCCGGATCGTGGTTTCGGGTCATTTTGAGGCGGATAGCCGTCTTCTTTGTGACGACCAGTTCGCCCCAGCCCGATTCCACGATGCGCCGCAGCGCCATGAGAAACCCTGCAGGAAACCTTGGATAAATGTGGGAGGCATAAGCGAAGGACTTCCTGGCCCGGTACCGCGTCCAAGAGACGAGGCACGGAGGCATGGCTAGCCGATCGGGTTTGCACGGGGAATGAGAGGGGCGCTGGTGGAATTCCGGGTTCTGGGGGATGTTGAGGTAAGGGCAGCGGGCCGGCGGGTGGAAGCCGGTCATGCCCGGCAGCGTGCGGTGCTTGCGGTGCTGCTGTTCGACTTGGGCCGGGTTGTGCCGGTGACCCGGCTGATCGACCGGGTGTGGGGCGATGACCCGCCGGCTTCGGTGCGTAATGTTCTCGACGGGTACGTGGCCAATCTTAGGACGGCGATCGCCAAGGACGGGGCTCCGGACGTCACGATGACCCGGCAGTCAGGTGGCTACCGGCTGGATGCAGGCCAGGACCAGGTCGACTTGCACAGGTTCCGCAGGCTGCTTGCGGATGCTGCCGCCGCAGCCGGCGATGATAGGCGGGCCGGGGTCCTGCTGACCGGGGCGCTGGAACTGCGGCGGGGAACGGCGCTGGCCGGCCTGGACAGTCCCTGGCTGAACAGGATTCGCGAGGCGCTGGAGTTACAGCGCCGGACGGCCGTTCTGGATCTCGGGGACATCGCGCTCCGGCGAGGCTCGCACCGCACGCTGGCCGTGAGCCTGGCTGAGGAGGCGGTGCACTGCCCCACCGATGAACGTCTGATCGGGCAGTTGATGCTGGCGCTGTACCGGTGCGGCCAGCAAGCTGAGGCGCTCCAGTGGTTCGAGCAGACCTGCGCAGCGGACGCTCAGGCACGCCGCCTTGCCCGGAAGCACCGTGGTCCGCGACGGAACCGGCCGACAGCGCAGCTACCCGCTCCCGCCGGCACCACCCTGACCAGCATCTACAGCATCGGCCCCGTCATCGCCGCAACCATCATCGGGGACGTCGAGGACATCACCAGGTTCCACACCTGCGACGCGTTCGCGGAGCGGACGCTGGCCCGCACCTTGTTCCCGGTGCTGGAGGAGGACTGGCTGCTGATCGCGGACCGGAACTTCTACGGGTGGGCGGACTGGCAGGCCGCCGCCGGGACGGGGGCGGCGCTGCTGTGGCGGGTGATCTCCACGGTGCGGCTGCCGGTGCTCCGCGACCTGCCCGACGGGTCGTACCTGGGACGTAGCCACCGTATGCGGTCTGGCCGCCAACGTCGATGAGCGGGATGTTCGCTGACTCAGGATCATGCAGCCCGAGCATTCGCGCTGCCGTCCGCCACCATCGCGACAGGGCCCCGGTCGCGGAGCCGCCCTCGCAAAAGATGACCGCCGAGGCGAACAGCAGGCCGCGTACCTGGACCGGATTCATGACCCGCATCAGCCGCCGCAGTCCGGCAGGCCCGAGCTATCCCAGGTCCGGACGCAGTACCTGCGACCCCGACGGTCCTGACTTAACCCGGACAACCCGGTCCAGTCGGCAGGCTCCTCGACAGGCACCAAGTCCGCGTGGTGGGTGATGACGAGCCGCTGGCCAGGACTGCGGAGCCGTCGCAGCAAGCGCCGCTGGACCGTCGGTTCCAGGTTCAGCGCCGACTCGTCTAGTACGACCACTTTGCCGTCAGCGTTCACGAGCAGCACGCTCAGCAGCAGCGCTTCCTGAACTCCCGCCCCGCTGCGAGCCACCAGCCGGTGGCGCCATCCGAGCCAGGCGGCGCCCATCGGCGCACCGTGCCTCACTCACGATGCCGGGACCGTCGTGGTCCAGGTCCCGTTCGGCGCGCTAAGCCTTTCTTATGCAGGGTCAGTACCTGGCGACGGTGGCCTGTTCGTGACAGCGCCCGGCTTGCCCGGACTGGCCTCAGGAGTGACCGGGCCCGCTAGCAACTGCATGGCGTCGGGATTGCCGGCTGCGGCGCTCTTGCGGTACCACTGTCCAGCCTGCTTGGCGTAGCCCTGCGCGCTTAGCAGGTTGCCGAGTTCGAGCATGGCAGCTGTGTGGCCGAGGGCGGCAGATTTCCGGTACCAGTACTCGGCCTGGTCGGCTTGTCCTTGCTTTTTGAGCAGTTGGGCGAGGTTGTACATGGCGCCTGCGGCCATCCCGCCGTCAGCCTCAGCGGCTTTGCGGTACCACTGGCCCGCTTGCTCGGGGTGTCCTTGCCTGGCGAGCAGCATCGCCAGGTTGTTCATGGCCAGGCCGCTGCCTCCGTCGGCTGCGGCGCGATACCAGTGCTCGGCGCGTTCGGTGCTGTCCCGCTGGGCATGAAGAAGGCCAAGGTGGAACATGGCCATCGTGTCGCCGCAGTCAGCGGCCTGCATGAACCACTGCTCTGCCTGGTCGTGCTGGCCCCTATCGATGTAGAGCCAGCCAAGACCCCGCATAGCGGTTGTGCTGCCCCGCGAGGCCTGGCTTGTCAGCTGCTGGACTAGTTCAGGGTCGTCCGGGACCGCCGTCCCGGCGGGAGTGCTGTAAATGATCTGGCCGCTGTGGGATGCCTTGCGGTACCAGTAGTCGGCCCGGTCATGCTTGTCATGTTCCCGCAGAAGGACGGCGAGGTTCGACATCGCGCCGAAGTGTCCGGCGTCGGCGGCCTTCTGGTACCACTGCATGGCCGTCTCGTCGTCTCCCCGCTCGGCGAGCAGGAAGGCCAGATTATACATGGCGCTGGCGTCACCGGCCATGGCGGCTCGGCGGTACCAGTATCTGGCCTGGTCGGCGTGGCCTTGTTCGTCTAGGAGAATAGCCAGGCTGGTCATGGCGGCGGGATAGCCGGCGTCGGCGGCCTTGCGGGCCGCGTCGCGGGCGATCGGCTGCCGGTGGGCGGAGCGGTGCGGGTATGCCGCTGCGGCGATTGGCTGGCAGGCTGCTGGCGAGGCATGACTCACAAGCCGCACCCAGGCAGTCTCGGGGATGAGGTGCCATGGCGCGGCGGTGTCGCGCTGCGCATGCTGCGTGAGGATGTCGGAGACGCTGTATCCGTCGATCACGGCCGTAATGGTGGCTTGCGGGGTGAGCGGTGCAGCCTGGCCGCGGACAGGTTCCCGAGCCCATGCGAGCGCGGACTGGAACCAGTCATCGGGTGCCGCAGCGCGTTCGGCGGGTGTCATGGCAAGCTCAGCGAGCGGTCTGAGGACGCTGACGGGGACAGGGCCGGGGTGGCCGCAGCGCCGCGCGGCTATGGCTGCGGTGATGACAGCGGCGCCATGCGGACTGGCGGGGATGACCCAGCGGCTGATGAGCTGAGATCCGGCTGCCAGCGTCTCGGGAATCCGGTGATTGTCCGGATCAGTCAGTGCTTCGGCAATGCGCGGATCGCGGTGAGCAAGGAGAGCCGCCCGGTCTCGCTCTGCCGAGCTGAACGCAGCTGGCAGGTTCCTGCGGTCGGCAAGAATGACAAGAATCTCGCGCGCATCAGCGTACAGATCGGCTCGCGGCTCCTCGGCACCTGAGCCGGAAGACGCCCGCGGCTGCGGCGCGATCATACTGTCATAGCGGTCGGGCCAGATGGTTCCGATGATGATCACCGGCTGAGGCGCTGCGAGCATGCGGCGCACGGTAGCGGCTGTGAGACCACTCGGGCCGACGTAATTCTGAGCCTCGTTCAGCCAGAGGACAAGCTTCGAGGAGATCAGGGCCGAGTCTAGGTAGCTGGCGAGCTGCTGTGCGGAGGCCGGAATCAACAATGGCCAGTCGCCAAGGGAGTCTTGGATAAGCTGAAAAGCGGTCCGTGTCTTCCCGCTGGCAGCCGAACCCGTCAGCAGTAAGAATCCGCCACTGCTTTTATGCGCATTGACCCAGGTTCGCAGGCCGGGGTCAATGTCACGCATCACATACGAAGGCAGATCCGCCGACAGGTCCGGGTCTGCCGCCTCAGGCAGCGGAATGGCAGGATGAATCCCTAGCACAGCCCGATCTGTCACCAGCGCAGCAGCAGGCAGGCCCTGATCGCCGCCGATAACTGCACGCTCGAATCGCAGCACCTGGTCGCGGCGGGTCATCAGCCCCCGGACCCGGCTCGCCCAGTAACCAGTCACAACCGCAGTGACAGGAGCCGCCAGACCGGAAACGGCCGCAACCGCCGCTGCAGCCAGCACGAATGGCCACGAAGACCAGTGCAGATCAGCTGCCCTGAGCACCGCAGGAGCCGAGGTGAGCATCGCACCGGTCACGGCGATCACTACAACCGCCGAGACCACAAGCCGAACCCTCACAATCTCAGCATGCCAGAACCCAGCGCAACGCAGCCGCCGCCTGGCCAGGATTAAAACTGGCACTCAAACAGGACCATCTATCTGCCCGCAGTGCAGAACGCCAGTTATGCGATCAACTCGCCGTTACTGATTTCCAGCAAGGCCGACACAGATCGAGCCATCGGCGCGCTGGTCAGCCCGTAATGCTCGCCGACCGCGTCGAGGCTGACCATGTCCCGCACTGGGCTTGGCCGCATCGAATCCGTACGCTCTCGCGGCAGATACGGCACACCCTGGTGGGCGGGCGGCGTAGATCGAATCGGACCGTAAGGCCGAACAAGTCACACCGGGTACTCAGGCGAGAAAATGTAGTGCGACCGCATCCGGGAGATCCGCAGGATCAGCTGGTAACTCGCGCCCCTGCCCGGCATTGAGAGGTTCTGGCAGCTCAATTGAGGAATTCCGGGCGTTTTCGGCTGAAGACGCCCGGCCGACCAGTACCACCAGCACCGCCCGTCCGCAGCCGTCCGTGAATCACCAGCGGTGCACACCGACCGTCCCAACCGCCCGTCCTGACGCCACGCAGACCGTCCAGACGGCACCCACAGCCGTCCGCCATGCGTCCGTCGACACCGCAACACAGCGCCCTACGACGCTACGAGATGACACATGCCGGGACAAAGAAGAATGCCCCGATAGCGCGAGAATCCGCAGCTAGCGGGGCATTTTCGCAGGTAGTGGCAGGTGTTGGGTTCGAACCAACTTGCGACACGAGGTCGCACGCGTTGAGTGAGCTTGTCGAGGAGGTCGGCTGATGCCGGAGACATAGCTACAGGTCTGTGCTCGACCTGTCCCCGCCGTGACGTGCGTGGCCGGTTCCTGACCGGCTGGGTGCGAAGCTCACGGTAAAGCCCAAGGGCCGCCGCCCCAGTCATGGCGGTCACAGGCGAGGGGAAGGACCGGTGGGGCGACTATCAGGGAACCCTTGCTGATGCCTCGTCACGAACACATCCCGGGCTGGGCTGCTGTGCCGGGATGGCAGGGACCGGCCGTTGTGAGGCGGCAGGCGGCGGCCGCAGATTTGGTTGACGGCCAGCGAGCACCGCTGTCCCCGGGGTACAGAGGGCGCCCGGCCCGGTCCGGGTCTCATGCGTGCGGAACGTGGAAACCCCGCCAGGGTCCGCCGCGCAGGCGCGGGTATGCGCAGGCGCGACGGTAGGCCGATGGTAACTGGGGCGGAAGCCCCTGGCGGGACAGGGTGCTCAGGAAGCGAACGCCGGCGGCCGAAAGGCAGCGGGAAAGCAAGGACCGCGACACCGGGAACTCCTCCCGGAGGACTTTGTATAACCGGCCGGATACCGGGCTTATGCCCGGGCCTGTAAGGGCGCTGACGTGAGCAGGTGGGCCTTTGAAGCGAGAGCGAGCGAGAATGCCGGTACTGACGGGCAAGTTAGACACCTCGGTGAACGGACCGGAGGGCCTGCCCCTATTCGATGGCGATGCCTGGGAAGCTGTGGACTGGCGACGCCACGAGGAGCAGGTACGGCGGCTGCGCGGCAGGATCTTCAAGGCGGTACAGGAAGGCGACTGGCCGCAGGCCAGGAGCCTGCAGAAGCTCATGCTGCGGTCCTGGAGCAACGTTCTTGTGAGCGTGCGCCAGGTGACGCAGCGCAACACGGGCCGCCAGACGGCGGGGATCGACGGGCTGGTCGCCTTGACCAGCCAGGCACGGGCCGAGATGGCGGTGCACGTGCACGCCAGCATTGGCTCGCATCAGCCTTCCCCGGTCCGGCGGGTGCATGTGCCGAAAGCCAGTGACAAGACCAAGATGCGACCGCTCGGCATTCCTGTGCTCTCGGACCGGTGCCATCAGGCACGGGTCCGAAACGCGCTCGAGCCCGAGTGGGAGGCCCGGTTCGAGCCCCGAAGTTACGGGTTCCGGCCGGGCCGCGGCTGCCACGACGCGATCGAGTCGCTGTTCCTCACCCTGCACGGGAAGTCCAAGCGGGGGTGGATACTGGACGCCGACCTGGCCGCCGCATTCGACAAGATCAGCCACGACCACCTGCTCCAGATGATCGGCGGGTTCCCCGCAAGGGGACTGATCGCCAGGTGGCTGAAAGCAGGTGTCTTCGAGGCCGGGAAGGGGTTCGCGCCGACTGAGGAAGGTACTCCACAGGGCGGCGTTATATCACCTTTGCTGTTGAATATCGCATTGCACGGGCTGGAGGAGGCCGCGGGCGTCCGATACAAGACCGGCATCCATGCCGGGACGGTAAGGGACGGCTGCCCGGCACTGACTAGATATGCCGATGACCTGGTCATATGCTGTCATTCCAGGCAGCAGGCCGAGCAGGTCAAGGCGCGGCTTGCCGAGTGGCTGGAGCCGAGGGGGCTGGCGTTCAGCGAGGCCAAGACGAGGATCGTCCACCTCTCTGAGGGGTTCGGGTTTCTCGGATTTAACCTCCGCCGATACCCTAACGGCAAGCTGCTGATCAAGCCGGGCGCCGAGGCCGTCAAGAGGTTCCGGAAACGGCTCGCTAAGGAGTTCCGCGCACTTCGCGGGACCAGCGTCGCAGCGGTGCTGGCGAGAATAGTCCCGATTACACGGGGCTGGATTGCCTATTACCGGACGGTGGTGTCGTCCAGGGTGTTCAGTGCCCTGTCCGAATACCTGTGGAAGCTCACCTACAAGTGGGCGTGCTGGAGCCACCCGAACAAGCCGAAACGCTGGATCGTCGGCCAGTATTACCGGAAGTTCGACAAGTTCAGGAACGACCGGTGGGTGTTCGGCGACCGGGACACCGGCGCCTACCTGCCGAAACCGGCCTGGACCGAAATCGTGCGGCACACCATGGCCAAAGGCGCGGCATCACCCGATGATCCCGCCCTGGCCGGGTACTGGGCGCAACGCCGACGCAAGGTCAAACCCCCGCTGGACTCCTACACCGTGCGCCTGCTCACCAGGCAGGACGGACAGTGCAGCCTGTGCGGGGAGAACCTGCTCGCCCCGGACCAGCAACCCCAGTCCCCCCAGGGCTGGGAACACTGGTTCCTGTGGGTCACGAAGAAGGCGATCGAGGCGGACTACCTGGTCCACCACGACACGCCCAGCGCCGCACGCAGCAAACGGACGCACCTCGTGCACGCCACCTGCAGCCGGGCGAAACATCCGCCCCGGCTAGCGGGGAGCACCGTCATGCAGCAGAAGACCTGAGCCGCCCTAGCGGCTTGCCTGGGCCGCGTGCGCGGGCAACGCGCATGCGTGGTCCTGAGGGGGCCCCGGCGCAGCAATGCGCCGGGGCTACCCGGCGTAGGCTGAGCCGACGGTTTTACAGCCCTATCCTCCCGTTCGAGCCGCAAGCCGCTGACCAGTGGATATGCGGTCTGAGATCGAAGTACGGATCGCCGCCGTCCGCTATACGTCCGTGCCCTCGGGGTCAGGGCGGCGAATGGGTGCGGACGCTACGGACGACGTCCGTAAGGGCTCTGCCCTAGCAGCCCTCCCGGCCTCCGATCTGCCACTTCTATCGCACAGGTACGGCTACCCTGATGGCGTTTCTGAACCTCGCCGCGCCGGGCCGCTCACCGAGCCCGTCATGCTCAGGCTCATCAATGAACTGGCCCTGCAAGCCGAACTCCACCTGGCCGCACGCTCATCGCGCCGAACCTTGACCAGCCGTCCATCCGCCACCATCACCGGCGAGCACCCCGCCGAGGACCGCACCGCTCGCGTTCGATGCAGCGCTATGCGCTCTTGCGGCGGCAGGCGTCTACACTACGGCTGTGAACGAGGACGCGCGCCCGGGTGAGGACGAGGCTCAGCGGGAGGAACCCCTGGCGTTGCCGAGGCACCTGTCCGCGCTGGTCGGTTCCTTGCGGGGTCCGGCGGATCTGGGCCGCAATCACGATAAGTACCTGACTACGCTGATCGTGAGGATGCTGGCGGGGTTGCGTCGGCGTGATCTTGTGCGATACGGGGCCGCTGGTCGCCGCGTTCAACACCGCTGACCGCGATCATGGCCGCTGCGCAGAGTTCCTGCGGGAGAACTGGTCCCGCCTAGTCGTCCCGTCGCTGGCAGTCACCGAGATCTGTCACCTGCTCACCGACCCGCAACGTCGCGGACATCCTGGCCTCGCTGCCGAGTTCTGCGCGGCGATCGCGGAGGACGAGCTGCGGGTGATCGAGGCGACTCCCTATGACTACCGCCGCATGTCGGAGCTGCTGACCACCTACGCCTCGCTACGCCTGCAGGTAGTGGACTCGTGCGTGATCGCCCTCGCCGAGAGGCTTGACGTCCGCGAGGTCGCGGCACTCGACCGGCGCGACTTCGGCGTTGTCGCTCCCCGGCACCTGCGCAAGGGAGAGCGGCTTACTCTGCTGCCAGCCGACTGATCCGCTTCAGCCTGCTCGTCGGATGCACCGTCGGTCGGCTCAGCAACCGGGCTCCGGCGCTCCGATGCGCATCGCCACCCAGGAAGGCCCTGACCTAAGCGGAGCCTTAATCCTGGCCTTCCACCGAGATAAGCTCATCGATCGGAACACGCGTATCCCCGTGGGCTTGCCTGCGGTCTGGGCCGCTCTCGGCAATGTCACTCGGGCCGAGGCGCTGGTTGCCTGCATTCCCGAACCTGGTCGGCAGACTCTGGCCCGGACCCAGGTCGCCAAGGCGCTGGCCACCGCAGGGCTGTATCAGCGAGCCGCCGAACTGGCCCACGTGCTCAACGTCCCAGACCCGCAGTCCATGCAGCAGGCCACCGTAACGCTAGCCGTAGCTGGATTCGATCAGCCGGCCGATGACCTTATCCGCTCAATCGGCGATCCGGGCGAGCAAGCCAGAGTCCTAGCCGAGATCGCACGTATGCTCGTCGCTGCCGGTCGGCCAAAGCACGCCGAAATCACAGCTGAGCTACGGCCCCGGTGCCCGCTAGAAACGCAGCTCCGGCTACGAGGGCCATTACAGCAAGTACTACATTGCGCTGGAACAGGCCGGGGCGAAGACCGCGGCGAAAGCCTGAGGTTAGTCGGCCCGCCTGAACGAACGCCGGTATTCGCTTGGTGCTACGCCTACCGATTCGGTGAAGTGGTGCCTTAGGTTCGCGGCGCTGCCGAGCCCGCAGGATTCGGCGACCTGTTCCACTGACAGGTCGGTCGTCTCCAGCAGGCGCCGGGCGTGCAGGACGCGCTGCGCGGTCAGCCACTTGATCGGCGTCGTGCCGATGGTGGCGTGGAAGTGCCGGATGAGGGTGCGTTCGGCGATGTCGGCGTGCTTGGCGATCGCAGTGACCGTGAGTGGCTCGGCTAGGTGCTGGCTCATCCAGTCGACCAGCATGCCCAGACGGTTATGGAGAATCTGCGGAGCCGGCGCTTCGACGTACTGGGCCTGGCCGCCGCTGCGGTGCGGCGGAGCGACGAGGCGGCGGGCCAGGGCGTTGGCGAGGTCAGCGCCGTGGTCGGCGGCGACCATGGCCAGGCACGCATCGATGCCCGCCGTGGTGCCGGCGCTGGTGAGGACATCACCGTTGTCGATGTAGAGGACGTCGGGGTCGACGTCGACGGCCGGGAAGCGGCGCGCGAGTTCGTCCGCGTAGAGCCAGTGGGTCGTCGCCTTGCGGCCATCGAGCAGACCTGCGGCTGCCAGGACGAAGGCGCCGGAGCAGAGGGAGGCTACCCGCGCGCCGTTGGCGTGCGCCGCCTTGACGGCTTCGACCAGATCCGCCGGCGCCTCCTCGTAGACATCCCGCACTGCCGGGACGATCACCGTGTCGGCGTGTACGAGGGTCTCGTAGGTGTCAGGCGCCTCCGATAGGAAGACGGGACTGGCGCAGACGGGTCCGCTTAGCGGGTTGCACACGCGGAAGTCATATCCGAGGTCAGGCATGCTCGAACGCGCGCGGCCGAAGATCTCGCAGGCGATGGCGATCTCGAAGATCGGGGTGCCTTCGGTCATCGCCACCGCGACCAGGTGCCGGCGACGGGCTGAGGATGCTGCGCTCATGGCAGTATTTTAGCGATAGTTGTCATCACCGCCACTGGGCGCCAGCCGCGTCGTCCGGCAATCATGGCTACCGTGATCCCTTCCGACGTCGAGAACCCGCCGGTAGCCGCCCTCCTCACCAGGAAACTCCTGGACATGCTGCCGGCAATCCCGGCAGGCCTGCGCTGGGCTGCACGCCCGGAAGGCCCAGCTGGCCTGCGCGGGGACGATCGCGCGCAGCCCCTTCTCCTGCTCCACATCGCCTGCCAGGCGGGCGGTCAGATCCTCGCCGGCCTGCCAACCCACTACCTGTGCGGCGCCCCGGTCCGCTTTCTGCTCCGCACCGTCGGCACGGGCGACGGACCAGATGGCCCAGGCGTATGCCCGATCTGCGCTGCGCTCGACCACCCGGTCGCTGCCTGCATGATCCGCACCGTCGTGCCCGGCGAGTAGCCCCAGGGAGGAAGCCATGCCAAGACGGCCTCGCCCAGGTCGGCGAGGCGGTCGTGGCGCTCGCGAGCTGCGTCGTCGCCGACTGCGGCAGCGCCGAGCTCGCGGTCCTGGTCGAGGATTCCTGGCAGCGCCTGGGCGTCGGCGCCCGGCTGCTGGTCGCGCACGCCGACCAGACCGGACTAGCCAGGCTGAAGGCCTGCGTGGAGGCCAGCCAGGCCTGGATGCTGCCGGTGCTCGGCGGCTACGGCACCTGCGAGGCGTGGCTGCGCCACGGGGTGTTCGAGGTGACAGTCCACCGGGACGGCCCGTGACCCCGCGCCGGACGCGCGCCAGGCCTGATCGTGCTCGCCACCGACCCAGGCCGGAGATTCCTCATCGGCGGTGGCTTTTTAGTTCAGCTGGATCGATGTCATGGTCGTGCGCGACGCACGCCATATGAAGGGTCCAGCCTCCGTGGTAAGTGCGTCGATGCGGCGCCATTGGGTCATAAAGACTTCGAGCTGACCCCATTTGGACTGGGCGTCGCGCTGGTTGAGTGCGACCATCCTGGCGTTGTTCTCTTTGATCGCTGTGATCTCGGCGCGGTTCTCCATTATTCGGCTGTCGCGGGTAATGATCAGCCATCCGCGTTCTGCAACGACGGGTATCCAGTCGGCGTCGAGAACGGCCGGGCTGCTGATGGGGCAAGGCGGTCGCTCGCGCTTATGTAGCGCCGCGCCTGGATCGCCGGGATACGTGGTGTCGTTGCGGAGTGAGCCGAGCAGCTTGCCAAGGCCGAGCAGATCGGCATCGACATAGAACCGGACGGCCGCCGGCCTAGTGGTCACGCTGCGGCACGCTGTGCTAGCTCGTAGCTGTGAGCCCAGCGCACCGCGTCCAGGTCGAGGCCGAAATCATCGGCTACCTCAGCCTCCGACGCGCCAGCGTCCAACTCGCCGGCGATGGCTTCCGTGGAAATACCCGCTATCGCAGGACGCCCGAACCGCAGCAGCGGGCTGATCCGGACCGGGGACACCGGATCGTCGTGCGGCCTCCAGGCCGCAGGGTCATCGCCCTGCCAATCAACTCGGGCGAAAAAGTCCTCGCCTGGCGCTGTGAGCACTGCCTGCCCGTTAGCTACGGCCACCAGGCAGAAGTCGGGATCGAGATTGCTCCTGTCCTGCAAATCGATAAGCAGCTGACGGCCTGGACCAATATAAGGACGGCGGTCAGCCAGCGGATAGGGCACTCCGAATCCGTCACGCAACCGGTCGATAAAGTCGCGCAGCTCTCGTAGCGGCACGTCATGATCACGACGATAGGACCGAAGCAAACCCGCCTCGACAAACTCAGCCCAGGTGACCGTCCGGGATCCAGTCGCCTCCACCCGGATCACCGGACGGTAACGAGGCGGCTTTCCCTCCAGCCACCAGTGCAGCGTCGACGGCGCTACCCGCAGTAGACGCGCGGCAGCCGCCTCGGAGTACATCTCGCGGTCCAGTACGGTCACGCTCACCAAGCCAGTCTCCCACGCCCTACTCTCAAATTTTCTCCTGACGACATCACCGAAAACAGCCGGGATCTTCTCCACCGAACGCGGCGCCAAGGCCCCGACTTGGACAGCAGTACGACCCGTCCTGCTGTGAGGAGGCAGATCGAGTCGGGTATTCGCGTCGCGCAGGTCGGTGGCCCAGCCTGGCGCAATCGGGTCCTGAAATAGGCG
>CAVTUG010000011.1:0-1617147 GCA_963737865.1 uncultured Actinomycetota bacterium
ATCTTCCCGCTGAGGGTCGTTGCAGATACGCGACGACCCTCAGCGTGTTTTGTTGTTTCTGGATGTTTCGTGTTCGTGTTAGAACGATGGGCCTATAGATCCGCCTGGCGCAGGGTGAGGCGACGCGGGTCGAGGCTGGTCCTGATGGGTGGAGATTCTCGGTGGCGGTAAGTACAGAAGACAGCTCTCGTGCCGCAGGGAGCGCGACGAGTTCGACCGGAGCGGGTTCCTCCGGCAATGGCAGTGTCGCCAGGGATGGCGGCGTCGCCCGGGGCAATTCGAGCCCACGTGGCTCAAGTTCACGTGGCTCAAACTCTCGTGGCTCAGGCTCTCGTGACTCGAATACCCGTGGCGCGAGTGCTGGTGGCGCGGGCGGCGGTCGTGGCTCAGGCGGCCGCGATGCGAGTCGCCCGAGCGGTGGCCGAGGTACGGATGGGCGCGAGCCCTGGCGCCAGGATTCGCGGTCTCAGGGATCTGGACGACCCGGCTCTGGACGACCCAGCTCCGGAGGATCGGGTCCTAGAGGATCGGGTTCAGGGTGGCAGAGTTCGGCGCGGCCGGATTCTGGACGATCAGGTGCCGGGCGGCAGGATGACCGACAGGCTGGTGGATCGCGTGATGGGGGACGTGGACAGAGTTACGGCGGGCGAAGTTATGGAACGTCGGCGGCGGGTCGGTACGGCGAAGGGCGCGACGACCAGCGTCGGTATGGCAGCCGGTCAGATGGCGACCGACCCTACGGCAACCGGTCATCAGACGGCGGCCGGTCGTACGGCAGCCGGTCAGAGGGCAGCCGGTCAGACGGTGACGGTTCAGCTGGTCGTCAAGACAGCGGTGGTCGGCCAAGCAGCGGCGGGCCGAGCGGTGGTCGGCCGAGCAGCGGTGGTCGGCCGAGTGGCGGTCGGCCGAGCGGCGATCGGTTCAGCAGTGGCCGGCCGAGCGGCGGTCGGTTCAGCGGCGGTCGGTCCGATGATGACCGGTCAGGTGGCGGTCAGTCCGGCGGCGGTCGGCCAGGCGATGGTCGGTCGAGCAGTGGCCGGTCCGCTGGGGGCCGGCCTGCCGGTGAACGGTCAGCCGACGGCCGGTCAGCTGGAGCTGGCGACCGCGGCTATGGTGGTCGCGGAAATGGCGAGCGGGGATATGCCGGGAGACGAGATAGCGAACCCGGATCGAGGGGACCCCGGTCAAGCGGACCTCGGGAGAGCGGACCTCGCGGAAGCGGGTATCCGAAGAGTGACCGTCGGGACAGCGGACGGCCGAGTGGCGGTAGTGACCAGCCTGGCCGGAGAGACGGTGGCCCTCGGAACAACTCAGCTGGCAACTGGACTGAGCGTCCCACCGGGCGTGAGAACCGCAGCGGCGACGGCCGGCCGACTGATTACGGCCGACCTGGAAATATGGCGGGTGAAGGCTCTTACCGGTCACGGGACGGCGCGAGCGACCGGTACTCGAAGCCGTCAGACCGGGGAGATCGTTTTCCTGGCGGTGGCGACCGGTTCGCGGGTTCCCGGGACGGCGATCGGCGTAGCGGGCCCAGGTATGACCGTGGCGGGGATTCCCGCACTGCTAGTCAGCGAAGCGCCGGTCCGCGTGACTCGGACCGGCGGACCTCGGACTACCGAGACTCTGGTCGCCCGGGCACTGGTCGCCCGGGCACCGATCGATCCGGTACGGATCGACGTGACACCGATCGACGCGGCACTGACCGACCCGCTACAGATCGACCCGGTACCGGGCGTTATGACCGTGACCGACCCGGCGTCGGCCGTCCCGGCGTCGGCCGTCCAGGCACCGGACGTCCCGGCACGGGCCGAGGTGCTGAACGGCGCGACTCAGGGCGGCGTGACTTCGAACGACGCGGGCACGACCGGCCAGGCTACGATCGGCCAGGCTATGACCGGCGCGACAACGATCGGCGCGATAGTGATCGGCGCGACAACGACCGGCGGGGCGGGGACTCTCGCACCTCGTCGCACGGACGGGGCGGGCATCCTTCGGTGCCAGCGTCGATCACCGCTGATCAGCTCGCGCCGGAGGCTCGGGACGAGCTTCGGACCCTGCCTGGTGATCTCGCCGAGGCCGTGGCTCGGCTGCTCGTGGCGGCTGGGCTGGCGGAGAATCCGGAGCGAGGGTATGAGTACGCCGTCGCGGCCAGGGACCTCGCCGCTCGTGTTGGAGTCGTGCGGGAGACCTGTGGGATCGCCGCCTACCAGGCGGGTAAGTGGGCCGAGGCGCTGGCCGAGCTAGGGCAGCGCGCCGGCTGACGGGCAAGGGCAGCTACCTGCCGCTCATGGCTGACTGCGAGCGGGCGCTTGGCCGTCTCGACCGTGCGCTCGACATCGTTACCGGGCCAGATACCCAGCAGGTGAGCCGGGACATCCAGATCGAGCTGCGAATCGTCGAATCAGGGATCCGTCGCGATCAGGGATTCCCCGAGGCGGGCGTGGTGGCGCTGCAGATTCCTGAGCTGAACGACGACCGGCACATTGCTGGCAAGGCCCGGCTCTTCTACGCCTATGCGGATGCTCTCGACGAAGCCGGACGCACGGACGAGGCCGGGCAGTGGTTCGCCAAGGCCGCCGAGGTCGATGCTGACGGGGAGACCGACGCCGCCGATCGGGCCTTCGACATGGACCTGCTCGACTTCGACGACCTCGAAGACGAAGGTGACCTCGAAGAGCACGGCGAGCAAGAGCACGGCGAGCAAGAGCACGACTCCACCGCCGACGACCCGTCCGACCGCGACTCTGCACCCCACGACCACGATGAGCACGCCTGACGACAGCACGGCCGGTCAGCAGCCGCGCCGGGCGACGGCGGCTGACGTGGACGCGATCCACCGGATCGTGCGTGCGGCCTACGCTAAATACGGCGAACGGATGGATCGTCCGCCGGGACCCGTGACCCGCGACTACAGCGGGCCAGTCTCGGCGGGCGACGTCTGGGTGGTCGGCGAGCCGCTCCACGGAGTTATCTGCCTAGAGGCCGACGGCGACAGCCTGCTGATCGAGAACGTGGCCGTCGACCCAGCCGCGCAGGGCCACGGCCTCGGACGGCGCCTCCTGGAGTTCGCGGAAGCACAGGCCAGGCAACGCGACCTGCCCCGGCTCACCCTCTACACAAACGAGGTCATGACCGAGAACCTCGCTATTTACCGACACCTCGGCTACCGCGAAACGGGCCGTCGCGCCGACAACGGCTATCGAAGAGTCTTCATGGCGAAGCTGCTCGGGCCGACGCCCCCGGAGCTACAGCAGTAACTAGGGCCACGACCAGTGCCAGGCCCTCATCACAACGACACCATGGTCCTACTTACTGGGTTCTGGCCCGTATTTCGTGATGGTCTCGGTCGGGTTGGGTTTTAGCTGTGGAGGATGCGCTGGCGGAGGAGGGTGAAGCTGGCGCGGCCGTACATCTGGCGTTTGAGTGTCTTGAGCTTGTTGACGTTGCCTTCGACGATGCCTGAGTTCCAGGGGAGGGTGAGGCCGTTGATGACGGCGTCGTAGTCGCGGGTGAGGCCGTGGGCGAAGGAGTGCAGGTCGGGCTGGTCGTCGGCGTTGACGGCGGTGATCCAGGTGTCGAGGCGGTCGCCGTGGCGGCCGGTGAGGATCTTGGCGAACTCGGTGACGTGGCGGGCGAGGGCGTCCAGGTGCGGGCATTGCTGGCGGGCGCGGGCGAGTTTCTCCTTGTCGCTGTCGCGGAGGGCGGCGGGGTCGGTGAGGATCCAGGCGGCCAGGCTGCGGGTTCTGGGCGGGCCGGGGGCGGCGGGCGGGGCGGTGCCTGCGGGGCGGAACGGCCGGAGGTAGCTGGTGATGAGGGGGTAGCTGCCGGTGTAGCCGCGCTGTGCGAGCTCGGCGTGGAGCTGGCGGGCGCTGGTGCAGCCCTCGTTCCACCGCTGATGCAGGTAGGGCTTGTAGTCGTCGAGGAGGGACGGTCTTCTGCCGCTGACGTGGGCGAGCAGTTCCCCGGCGTCGGCGGCGCGGTAGAACCGGCGGACGGTTTCCTTGGCGAGGCCGGTCTCGCGCGTGATCAGCCGGAGGCCCTTTCCCTGGGCGCGCAGCGACTGGACCTGCTCGTACCGCCGGCGGGTGCGGACCGCCAGGGCGGATTCCTCCGCCCGCCGGGCCGCCGCCGCAGCCGCGGCCTGCTGCAGGTCCGGGGGCTCGCCCCGGTCCGGGTCGGGGGCGGGTTCTTCCAGGCAGCCGCGGTGCCTGGCCGCCGTCTTCTCGACGTACCCGGCGAGGTTGTGATACAGGTGCCAGCGGTCCGCGACCTGGATCGCGTCCGGGGCTCCCCTGCGGGCGCCGTCTGCGTAGGCTCCGGCCCGGTCCCGGCAGATCACCTCGGTTCCGGGGTGGCTCTTCAGCCACCCGGCGAGGGTGTCCGCCTCGCGGTCGCGCAGCAGGTCCGCCGGCTTCCCGGTCTCGGCATTGACCAGGATGGTCCCGTAGTCCCGGCCGCGGCGGAACGCGAAGTCGTCGACCCCCAGGACCCTGACGGTCCCGGCCTGCGGGCCGGGCAGTGCCATGATCAGGCGCAGCATGCTGGACCGGCCGGCTGCCAGGCCCAGCCCGGCCGCGAGCCGCGCCCCGGCCCGCCCGGCCAGGGCGAGCGCGATCGCTGTCAGCGTCCGCTCCAGCAGCGGAGTCCGCCGGGCACGCCGCGAGGTCAGCCCGGCGACCTGCTCGGCGAACGTCACAGCCGCGCAGTCCGGGTTCCCGCAGAAGAACCGCCGCACCGCCAGCCGGATCGTCACCGGCTGGCCGCCAGCCGGCACATCAGCCAGCCGCCGCTCATAACCGCTGTGCACCCGCACCGAGACCTGGCCGCACCCAGGGCACGCCGCGCCTTCCCCGCAGGCCCGCGCCCGGATCCGCACCCGCCCCCCGGAGATCTCGGCGGCCTCCACCACGACCCCGGCCAGGTGCGGCAGCAGAAGACCCGGGCTGACCCCCCGACAGCATGACAAGCACCCGCTGACTTGCAACAATGACAACCCGGACTCCTGGCAGGACGGCTGGCGTAGACAACCGCCGGCCTACCAGGAGTCCCTCCCCGCCCCGCCCCGACACGCCGGACCCGCCCCCGAACAACCCCGATCGTTACACGCCCGCCACACCCCGCACCAAGCACTCGTTACCATCACGAAATACGGGCCAGAACCACTTACTGCTATCAGAACGGCAGTAAGTAGGACCATGGTGTCGTCGAACACCACCCCGGAACAGCAGTAGGTCGGACCTTACTGTCGTTCGAAGGCGGCGCGGCGTGGCGCGGGATGGTTCGGGTGGCGCGGCGCGGATGGCCAGGGGTGGCGGATGGCCCGGGGTGGCGCGGGTGGCCCCGGGTGGCGCGGGTGGCCCGGGGTGGCGGATGGCTCAGGGTGGCCCGGGTGGCCCGGGTGGCTCAGGGTGGCGGCGGTGGCTCGGGGTGGGCTAGTTTGCTTCGGTGGTGCGGGTTAGCCAGAGCATGATGCCTGCGACGTTGCCTTCGGTGCCGGCGATCGGCTCGTACCGGTCCGGCAGGCTGGGGTCGGCGCCCTCGGCGAACATCGCGTAGCGGTGGGCGGTGCGCTCGGCCACCATGGCGACTGCATGGTCTAGGTCCAGCCCGGCCTTGTGCGCCGCGCGGGTCTCCTCCACCCAGACGGCGAGTTCTTCCGCCGAGCGGTCGAGCGCCGTAGCGACCTCGGCGACCGGTCCATAGTGGCTGAACAGTAGCCGGGCCGGCAGCAACGCCTTGAACAGCCGCAATGAATTGAGCGCGGTCTCCAGGCTGAAGTCCGGCGGCGGAGTCGCAGGCCGCTGATCACCCGTCTCCGGGATGTAGACCCCGGCGGCGTCGCCCACGTACAGGTCGCCGCTCACCGAGTCAATGAGCCCCACGTGGTGCCGGGCGTGGCCGGGCGAGTAGTGGCTGTCCAGCCGCCGGCCGCCGCCGAGGTCGATCACGCCGGTTTCCTCGACGGTTACGATCCGCTCGGCGGGAGTCGGTGCGAGCGTTCCGAACAGCTGGTCGAGCTTGGCGCCGTAGACCATGCGGGCGCTGGCCATCAGCCTGGACGGGTCGGCGAGGTGCCGCGCGCCGAGCTCGTGCACGACGACCTGCGCGTTGGGGTAGCGTTCGGCGAGGTCACCCACGCCGCCGGCGTGGTCGAGGTGGATGTGGGTGACGACGATGGTGGCGAGGTCCGAGGCGCCGACCCCGAGGGCGGCTAGTGCTCCGGCTACGATCGGCGCCGACGGCGCGGTGCCGGTTTCCACCAGGCAGGGCCGGTCCGACCTGATCAGATACCCCGCTGTGATGCCGTCATATCCGGCCATCCGGGTGTCGATCTGAAAGACCTCGTGCCCCAGAGGCGTGATGACATCGTCGCTCATGCGGCTATCGTCCCAGGCTGACCTTCGCGTCCACGTGCGCGGCCCGCCAGCGGCACGACGATTCAGCCCTGAGCGAACGTGCGCAGCACCAGGCCGGTACGCGGCTTAGGGGCGAACGAGGTCGATTTGCGCGGCACCTTCTCACCCCGGGCGGCCACCGCGTAGACCTCGGCGGGCGACATCGGGCTGCACAGCACGGCGACTCCGGAAGCCTCTCGGGCCGCCCGCAGGGCCGCGTCGGCGTCGTGGTGCACGACTCGCACGGACTGGTCGTCGTCGGTCAGGCCCCAGAGCTTGCCGATCAGCAGTTCCTGCAGCACGGCGGCCGGCAGCGCGCACCACTGCTCGGAGTGACCGGCCGGCATGGCCGCAGCCGCCTGGTGCGGGTCGGGCCGGGTCAGCAGATACGCCTGGTCATCGCCCGCCAGCACGAACGCCGGTCCTTCGGCGCTGGCCGCATGCAGGGCCTCAACGGCACCGGCGGTGCCAGCGGACAGGCCGCCGAGCGGCCGTACCTCGAACCCGCCCGCCGCCAGCTGCGCCGCTTGCCGCACGTCGAGGCCCGGGATCACGCGGTGGATAGCGCCGATATGCGGGGGATAGCTGCTCGAGTCCACGAGCAGCGCCAGCCCGTAGTCCCACGGCCCCGAACCGTCGCCGGCCTCGCGGCGCCGGTGCTGCAGCCCCAGGTAGGCCGCGTAGCGGTGGTGACCGTCGGCGATCAGCGCCTGCCGGGGTGCCAGGTCGTCGGCGATGGCCGCGAGCTCGACCTCGTCGGTCACCGCCCACAGCCGGTGCCTGCGCCCGTCGGGGGTCCGCGTCTCGACCAGCGGCTCCCGGCCAGCCGTCGCTTCCACGAGGCGCGCGGCCGCACCAGGCCCCGCCGCGCTGGCGATCCCATCTCCGACCGCCCGAGCCCCGTCGTACAGGAGGAAGATCGGCTCCAGGTTGGCCTGCGTCGCCTCCATCAGCTGCAGCCGGCCCGCAACCGGACCCGGTGACACGTCCTCGTGCGGCAGCACGACGCCAGCCTCCGGCGGCACCAGCCGCAACCTGCCGATCAGCCCGCGCTGCACCGAACCATCCCGACCAGACCCAGCCTGATCCGACCCAGCCTGCTCGTACACATATAGTGCCGGAACGTCGTCGGTGACCAGGATTTCCTTGGCCAGCCACTCTCGGAGGAGAACGGCCGCATCGTGGTATTCCTCCCCCGGTCTGCCTAGCACCGGTTTGGGAAGAATCAGCCTGACCACGTTGTGCGGGTCAGCTGCCATCAGCTGGTCTTCGTTGTCACGGAAGATGACGTCGTACGGTGGAGAGGTGACATCGGCGAGCCCGCTCACCCGGTCCTGCGCGTACCGGACGCCGCGAAACGGCGCAAGTTCGAGCCCGGAAGCCTGCCGGTCAGCTGACGTTCGGTAAGACGGAGGGATCTGCACATATGTCAGAAGGATCTTCAGGCGGTAAGGATTCCCGATCCCAGCGAAACCCTGCCGAGCCCGCTCCCGAAGCCGCCAGCCCCGCCAGCTCCGCCAGTCCTGACGTCACCGGCCACGCCAGTCCCGACGTCACCGGCCACGCTGCCGAAGCCCCGCCGCCGCCCGACACCTACAGCCTGTACCGGCGCGGCCTCGACCTGCTCGGACGGGGCAGCGCCGCCGCCGCCGCGCAGCTGCTCGAACGGGCGGCCGCCGCCGAGCCGGACTCGCGCAGCATTCTCGAGGCGCTCGCCAGGGCGCAGTTCGACACCCGGCGCTACGAGGCCGCCGCCTGCAGCTTCCGCCGGATCGTGGAGGCGAGCCCCAGTGACGACTACGCCCAGTTCGGTCTCGGCCTGGCACTGTCGCGCACCGGCCAGCATGTCGCCGCCGCCGAGCACCTGGCCCTCGCCGCCGCCATGCGACCCGACCTCCGGCATTACACCGAAGCCCTGCGCAGCGTCCGGGCGACCCTGCGAGCTCGCCAAGGGGGCGAAGGTACACAATCTCACTAATGCTGAACGACAAGCTTTCCGCGACGACATCGCTGCCTCTGGGTGAGCGTCCCCCGGCGGTCGACTATGACGTGGCCCTCCTGGACCTGGACGGCGTCGTCTATACGGGGCGCGGGGCAGTTCCCGGAGCCGTGGCCGCGCTGCGCCAGGCCCGCGAGCACGGCATGCGGCTCGCCTTCGTCACCAACAACGCCTCGCGGTCGCCTTCGGCGGTCGCCGCGCACCTTACCGACCTGGGCGTCCCGGCGACCCCGGAGGATGTGGTCACCTCGGCTCAGGCCGCGGCCAGCCTGATCGCCTCCCGGGTACCCGAGGGCTCCAAGGTCCTCGTCGCCGGCGCGATCGGCCTGCGGCTCGCGCTGCGCGCCTGCGGCCTGCGCCCGGTGTCGGTCGCCGCCGACAAGCCGGTCGCCGTCGTGCAGGGCTACGCCCCCGACCTCAGCTACGGACTGCTCGCCGAGGCCATGATGGCGGTCAGCGACGGCGCGCTGTTCGTGGCCGCGAACATCGACGCGACCCTGCCGTCGCCACGCGGCCTGCAGCCAGGCAACGGCTCGCTCGTCCAGGTCATCGTCAACGCCACGGGAGTTCAGCCGATCGTGGCTGGCAAGCCCGAGCCGCCGTTGCACCACGAGGCGATGCGGCGGACCGGCGCGCGGCGCCCGCTCGTGGTCGGTGACCGCCTGGACACCGACATCGAGGGCGCGGTGAACGGCAACGCCGACAGCCTGTTCGTCCTCACCGGCGTGAGCACCCCGCGTGACCTCGTACTCGCCCCGCCCGCGCGGCGGCCCACCTACGTTGCGGCCGACCTGGACGGCCTGCTGGTGCGCCAGCCGGTCGTCAGCGCAACCTCCGGGACCGTCGCCTGCGGCGGCTGGACCGCGCGCCGGCCCGCATCCGGCCCGGTCGAGCTGACCGGATCCGGCGACCCGGTCGACGGGCTGCGAGCACTGTGCGCGGTCGCCTGGTCAGCCGGCCAGCTCGATCCCGACCAGGCCGGCCCCGCGCTGGCCGCGCTCGACGGCGCACTGTGAGCCTTTCGATATCAGCCTCAAGTCGTACGGGCGATAGCCGCGTGGCCGATGCGGCGGCCCTTCCTCGCCAGGCACACTGATGAGCGTTACTGGCAGGAGGGATTCGACATGATCGAGGCACGGGGCCTCACTAAGAGATACGGCGACACCGTCGCCGTCGACAATTTGTCGTTCGACGTCGAGCCGGGCAAGATCACTGGCTTCCTCGGCCCGAACGGCGCCGGCAAGACCACCACGATGCGGCTGATCCTGGGTCTGGACCGGGTCACTAGCGGCACTGTCACCATCAACGGCAGGCGTCCGAGCCAGCTCGCCTGGCCGATGCGCGAGGTCGGCGCGCTGCTCGACGCCAAGGCGGTGCACGGCGGGCGCAGCGCCTACAACCACCTGCTCTGCCTGGCGCAGACCAACAACCTGCCGGCCAGCCGGGTCCACGAGGTACTCGACCTGGTCGGGCTGCGCGAGGTCGCCGGCAAGCGGTCCAAGGGCTTCTCGCTCGGCATGGGCCAGCGGCTGGGGATCGCGGCCGCGCTGCTCGGAGATCCGAGGATCCTGATGTTCGACGAGCCGGTCAACGGCCTGGACCCCGAGGGCATCTTGTGGATCAGGACGCTGATGAAGTCGCTGGCGGCGGAGGGCCGGACGGTCTTCGTGTCCAGCCACCTGATGTCGGAGATGGAGCACACCGCCGACTACCTGATCGTGATCGGGCGCGGCAAGCTCATCGCGCAGAGCTCGGTCGCGGACTTCATCACCGCGAACTCGCAGCAGTCGGTACGGGTCGAGCACGCCCGACCGCGAGCTGCTGGTCTCGGCCGTGGCCGCCGCCGGCGCGGCGGTCAGCGACGACCACGACGGCAAGTTCGTCGTGCGCGGCCTGACCCCCGCGCAGGTCGGTGACCTGGCCTTCGCGAACGGCATCAGGCTGCACGAGCTCGCGTCCGCCCAGGCCTCCCTCGAGCAGGCGTTCATGGAACTGACCGCCGGCAGCGTCGAGTTCGCGGCCAGCATGCCAGCCGGCCCGGCCGAGCCGGCTGTGCCGGCCGGAAAGGGGGCCTGAGCAATGACCACGGTTGCTGCACCACAGCCACTGACCGGCGGCGTGGTCGTCGCCCAGCCACGTGGTCGCGCGGGCTTTGCCGGCACAGTGCGCTCGGAATTCACCAAGATCAGGTCGGTCAGGTCCACGTACTGGACGCTGATCGCCCTGCTGGTCGTCTGCGTCGGCATCGGCGCGCTGTTCGCATGGGGGCAGACCCAGCGGATCATCAGCGTGGAGCAGAGCGTACCGCCCGCGGACGTCGCCGCGGCGGTGGCTGCCCGGTCGGCTGAGGTCAGGTCGTCGGCGGTCGCGATCAGCCTGTTCGGGCTGCTCTTCGGGCAGCTGGTGATCGTCGTGCTCGGCGCCCTGGCGATCACCTCTGAGTACTCGACCGGCATGATCAGGACCTCGCTCACCACGATGCCCAGGCGCGGCACTCTGTACGCCGCCAAGGCAGTGGTGTTCGGGCTGGTCGCGCTGGTGCTCGGTGAGGTCACCAGCTTCCTGGCGTTCTTCGTGGGCCAGGCGATCCTGTCCACCCAGCACGTCGGCACCAGCATCGGCGAGCCGCACGTCCTGCGGGCGGTGGTCGGGGCCGGCCTCTTCCTGGCCGTCTGCGGCCTGCTGTCGTTCGGCATCGGCGCGATGCTCAGGCACACGGCCGGGGTGATCTCGGTCGGCGTTGGCCTGCTGTTCGTGCTGATGATCCTCGCCAACTTCCTGCCGAGCCCGCCGAGCGGCTGGTTCGGACAGCAGGACATCGACAAGTGGATCCCGTTCTTCGCGGGATCACATATCTGGCAGGGGCAGATCGTCGGGATCAACCCGTTCTCGCCGTGGATCGGGTTCGCGGTGTTCTGTGCTTACGCCGCCGCCGCCATGATCGGAGGGCTCGTCTTCTTTCTCCGCCGCGACGCCTAGCGGGTGCTGTGGTCCCGGTGGCTAGGCTCGGCGCTGAGCGGCCTAGTTGCCGGGACCGTGGCGGGCGGCAATTCGTTCAAAGTGAGAATGAGGGCTTTTTTGGTGGTGGTGTTTTCCAGATCTGCGTTGACCGGGACTTCGTAGGCGGCGAGCTGGCGCAGCTGGGCGCGGGGCAGGAACGCCCGGCCGATGTCGCCGATCAGGACCTGCGCACCGGTCGCGCGGGCGCGCTCGAGGAAGCGCAGCGCCCTTCTCGCGAGCTGCTTCTCGTACCAGATGTCGGCGGCGAGCACGGCTTCGGCGGTCGGCTCCGTGTCGAGCACGTCGCCTGTGGTGGTCACGGCGACGTGGTTGGCGGCCGCGTTGATCGTGATCGCGGCGACCGCGAAGGGGTCAAGCTCGCTGGCGGTGACGGCACGAGCGCCGGCCAGGGCGGCGGCGATGGCCGTGAGCCCGGAGCCTGAGCCGAGGTCCAGGACGCTGCGGTCCTTGACCGTCTCGGGGTGGTCGAGCAGGTAGCGGGCGATGGCCAGGCCGCCGGCCCAGGCGAATCCCCAGAACGGCGGCTGCTGGTCGGGGTGGTCTTGGTCGACTTCGGTGCGTTCCCAGAGGGTGAAGGCGTCGTCGCTTTGGTGCAGCAGGATCTCGGGGATGCCGGGGACCGGCCTCAGCGTCGTGTTGGCCTGGACGAAGGCGGTCTTGTCCACGGGCTAGGCGGGCTGACAGGTCGGGCACCAGAAGGTGACGCGGTCGGTCCCGGGCTCGCCCTGGCTGCCGGTTCTTATCGGGGTGCCGCAGCGGCGGCAGGGGCGGCCGGAGCGGCGGTAGACCCAGTTCGCCTCGCCCCGCCTCGGGCTGCCGGTGGTGATGTGGCCGAGGCGTTCCTTGTTGGCGTCGAGTAGCTGCCTGGCGACTTCGACCAGTGCGCCCAGGTCCTGGACCTCGCTGGCAGGACGCCAGGGGCTGATGCCGGTGAGGAAGAGCGTTTCGGTCTTGTAGATGTTGCCGATGCCGGCCAGGTTCGCCTGGTCGAGCAGCGCCTCACCGATGGGCCTGGCTGGCTGCTGCCGGAGGCGGCGGACGGCTTCGGCCTGGTCCCAGTCCTCGCCGAGCAGATCGGGGCCGAGGTGGCCGACGACCGCGTGCTCGCGGCTGGTCTTCACCAGCTCGACGATGCCGAGCTGGTAGCCGACTGCCTGCCACTGCGCGTTGGCGAGAATCAGGCGGACGCGGTGGTCGCGGTGGTCGCGGGGCTTGCTGGCGGTCGGGCTGGTGGCGCTGGCCGGGCTGGTGGCGCTGATCCGCCAGGAGCCGTCCATGCGCAGGTGGGTGTGGACGGTGACGTTGCCGTCCACCCGGATCAGCAGGTGCTTGCCGCGTGCGACGGCTGTTGTCACGGCGCGGCCGGCGAGGTCGGCGGTGGCGAATCTCGGTACCCGGAAGTCCGAGGCTGTGAGAACGCGGCCGGCCAGCGCCGCGTCGAGCTGGCGGGCGGTCCGCCAGACGACGTCGCCCTCAGGCATGCCGGTTCTCAGGCCTGTCGCTGGGGAGGCCGGAGACGCGCAGGGTGAGGTTGAGGCGGCCGGCGGGGAGGCCGATGTCGGGCTGGTCGGTGCCCGGGATCGTCTTGATCACGCCATGGTAGGCGTAGCGGGACTGCCGGCCGAAGACGAAGAGGTCACCGGATTCGAGCTGGACGTCCTGCCAGGGGCGGTTGCGGCCGTCAGGGTTGCCGAACCTGAACACGCAGCTCGCGCCCAGGCTGAGCGAGACGACCGGCGCGTCGCTGTGCTCGTCTTTGTCGGCGTGCATGCCCATCTTGGCGTGTTCGTCGTAGAAGTTGATGAGGGCTACGTCGGGCTCGTAGCCGTTCGCGGGGTCTGGCTCACCGTAGGCGGCGGTGACGGCTTCCCGGCCTAGGTCGGCCAGCCAGGCGGGGAACGCCTTGACCGGGGCGCCGTCGACGTCGTCCGCCGTCGCGGTGTACTTGTAGGGCGTCCAGTGCCACCCGAGGCAGGCGGTCTGGACGGACATGACCCCGCCCGTGGGCATCAGGGTGTGGCGCATGCCCGCTGGTGGCCTGGCCCACTCCCGGCACGCGGCGACCAGGTCTCGTTGCCGGCCGTGGTCGAGCCAGCCAGGCACGTGGACCGCGCCGGGCGCGATTTCCGCCCGAGGCCGGTCAAACAGCAAACTCATCGCTTCACGGTAGCGGGACTGGGGCCTTGACGGCGCGCTCCGCCGGCCGGCGCGGCCGGGCAGCAGCGCGGCCGGGGCCGGGGCCAGGGCCGCGGCGCGGCCGGGGCCGGGCAACGGCGCGGCCGGGCCGGGGCCGGCAGCGGCGCGGCCGGGCCGGACAGCAGCAAGGTCCGACTTACTGCTGTTGTCGGGTGGTTTCTGACAGCACCATGGTCCTACTTGCTGTCGTCCAGATACAATGCCGCTTAGGAAGCGCCGGAAAATAACGCGTAGTTTCGTGGATTGCGGCATCCTGTCGTGGTATGGGCGTGGTCATGGTGTCGCAGGAGCTGCTGGCGGCGAAGTTCGAGTCGGTCTTCCCGCATCTGGATGAGCGGCAGCGGCGGCTGCTGATGGGGGCTGAGGCGCGGGCTCTGGGGCATGGCGGGATCCGGCTGGTGGCCCGGGCGGCCGGGGTCCGCGAGGCCACGGTGTCGCTGGGAGCTGCCGAGCTGGACTCGGGTGCTGAGCCGCTGGGCCGGGTGCGCCGTCCGGGCGGGGGCCGCAAGCGGGCCGCTGAGGTGGATCCGGGGCTGCGGCAGGCGCTTCTGGCTCTGGTGGAACCGCAGGAGCGGGGAGATCCGGTGTCGCCGCTGCGCTGGACGGCGAGGTCGACGCGGACGCTGGCGGCGGAGCTGACAGCCCGGGGGCACAGGGTCTCCGCTGATACCGTCGGCGAGCTGCTGCGGGCCGAGGGGTTCAGCCTGCAGGGCAACGCCAAGACCATCGAAGGTGCCCGGCATCCGGACCGGGACGCGCAGTTCCGTTACATCAGCGGGCAGGCCCGGGAGCACCAGGACGCCGGCGATCCGGTGATCAGCGTGGACACCAAGAAGAAGGAACTGGTGGGGGACTTCGCCAACGGCGGGAAGGAGTACCGGCCCAAGGGCAGCCCGGTTCTGGTGCGCACCCATGACTTCATGGACAAGGACCTGGGCAAGGTGATCCCCTACGGCGTCTATGACGTGGCGGCCAACGCCGGGTGGGTGAATGTCGGCACCGACCACGACACCGCGGCGTTCGCCGTGGAATCGATCCGCCGCTGGTGGAAGGCAATGGGCCAGGCCGCCTACCCGGCTGCCCGGCGGCTGCTGGTCACCGCTGATGCAGGAGGCTCGAACGGCTACCGCACTCGCGCGTGGAAGGCCGAGCTCGCCGCGTTCGCGCTGGAAACAGGGCTGGCGGTCACCGTCTGCCATTTCCCGCCAGGGACCTCGAAGTGGAACAAGATCGAGCACCGGCTGTTCTCCCACATCACGACGAACTGGCGAGGCAGGCCGCTGACCAGCCACGAGGTGATCGTGAACACCATCGCCGCTACCACCACCCGCACCGGGTTAACGGTACGCGCGGCGCTTGACCCCGGCAGTTACCCCGACGGGGTCAAGGTCAGCGACGGCCAGATGGCCGCCCTTCCCCTGGACCGGCACACCTGGCACGGCGACTGGAACTACACCCTGCGTCCCGAGCCGCCGGCACCACCGCCCCCGCCGGCACCACCCGCCCGCGAGCCCGAGCACCCGGACTGGGCGCACCCCGCCCTGACCGGCATGACCGCCACGGACTGGAACCAGATGATCAGCGCGCTCGCGGTCCCCTACCAGGCCCAGCGCGACGCCGAGCTCTACGTCCGCCGCGGCGGGCCGCCCGGCCGCAAGCCAGCCGGCGGGCACCCGCCCGCACTCACCCTCACCGAGCAAGCCCTGGTCACCGTGCTGCGGCGGCGCTTCCGCACCCCCCAGCACGTCCTCGCCGTGCTCTTCGGAGTCGTCACCGGAACCATCGCCAGAGCAGAACGCCAGATCCGGCCGCTGCTAGACCAGCACAATCCCCCGATCGAACCCGCCGCCCCGATCAGAACCCTGAGCGAGCCTCCGCCTACGCCCGCGCACACAGAATCGACCTCACCCCGAAAGCCAAACCAGCGTGTTAATAATCTGCGCTTCCTTAGCTTAGTTTGATCTTGGTGGGGGGTCGGGGGTTCAGGAGCCGGATGGCGGGTGGTCCGGTGTGGCGGGTGCTGCTGGCCTGGCCGGGTTTCTTGACGGGGTAGCTGTTGTGGTGTGCTCTTTTGATGGCGCGGGGGCTGGTGCGGTGGCGGCGGGCGGGGGCCAGGTTGCGGGTCCTGGTGATGTCGGCCTGGATGCGGTGCACGATGGCGTGGTGGTGGTCAGGGGGGAAAGGCCGCCGTGGCGTGGCGGCGGATGATGCGGACGGTGCGGGTGAACCTGATCCGGCCGGGGTCCAGGCCGGCCTTGGTCGCGGCGGCGGTGATGAGGGCGCTGATGGCGTAGTGGGTCAGGAGGTAGCCGTAGATTTCCTGGCGGACCATGTCGGGGCTGCGTGATCGCAGGACCCGGCCGGGGCCGCGCAGGGTGGTCTTGAGCTGGGCGTTCCCGGTCTCGTGCTCCCACCGCTGGTGGTAGGCGGCGGCCAGGTCCGCCGCAGTGGCCTGGGCGGGGCTGGTGATGGTGGTGACCAGGGTGATCCGCTCCCCGGAGCCCCGTCCGGGAACGTCGTACTCGATGACCCGGGCCAGGCACGCGATGTCCGGGTCCGGGTCCTCGTCCCGGCCGGCGGCGGCGATGAGCGCGGCGCGGCGGGCCTGGTCCCTGACCTTCGGGTCGATGAGCACGGTCAGGTACGACCCGTCGGGCAGGTCCCGCAGCACCGGCAGCCGCACCGTGGAGATGACCCGCCACAGCAGCGCCGCCCCCGTGCCGGCGGCTGCCTGCCAGTCCGCCCACCCGTAGAAATTCCGGTCCGCGATCAGCAGCCAGTCCTCTTCCAGCACCGGGAACAGGCTGCGGGCCAGCGTCCGCTCCCCGGCCCCCTTCCCCCCGATCACCGCCGCTACCGTCGCATGCGAGGCAACCTCGGTGATCGTGACCAGCCGCGCCTTCGGGAACGCCGCCCGGACCCCCTGGCTCCCGCCCCGCCGGTACCCGAACTCCGCCGCATTCAGGTCAGTGTCCGGGACGTCCCACTCCGTCCCGTCGATCGCCATCAGCCGCCACCGCCCCAGGAACGCCCCCGCCGTCACCTCCTGCGCTACCGGCACCGCCACCCGCTCCAGCACCCCCGCCAGAACCTCCCACCCCAGCCGCTGCCGCGCCTGCGTCAGCCCGCCCGACGTCGGCATCCCCCACGCCCGGATCCCAGCACCCCCACCCCGCCAGCGTCCCCGCCAGCCGCGCCGCGACCTCCTCATAGTCATCATCAGCGAACAACGCCAGCGCCATCGCGAAATACACCATCACATGCGGCGGCAGCTTCCCGTCCCGCCGCAGCGCACCCCGCCCCGCCGCCGCCACCGCCTCATCAACCGCATCACGCGGCACCCACGACGCCAGCACCCCCAGGGACACCTGATCCGCCAGCCACCCGCCACCGCCACCCGCCGCACCATCAGCCGCCATGCCCAGCGATCATGCCGGCCACCACCCCCAGCACCCCGAACCAACACACCCCAAACCAAGATCAACTTAAGCTAAGCGGCATTGCGTCCAGATAGCACTATGTAGGACCATGGTGCTGTTGACAGCTGGCGCGGAGGCCCGGGTGCGGCCCTGTTACAGCATCTTTCTCAGCTGGAACAGGTCCATCAGGCTGCCTTCGACCTTCAGCCGGCCGGTGATCCAGGCTCGGGCGAAACTGCCCGGGTCCTCGGCGATCGCGACGACGTCATCGCTCTTCGCGATGAACCTGATCTGCGCAGCCGGAGCGCCTTCCTGCGCCTCGACGAGCGGATCGGTGCCGTGCGGACCCAGCCTGGTGACGAAGGTGACGCCGATGTCCGGGACGCGGCAGCTTAGGGTCCGGTCGGCCAGTTTGGCGGCTCGGGTCTGGGCGTCCAGGCCCGCAAGGCGCTCGATCAGACTCTCAAGTGCCTTGCGGCACTCCTGCGCAGTTGCCATCCGCACCTCGCTTCCCTTCTCATTCTGCCCGCGATCGAGCTCCAGTCCGGCCTGCCCGGGACTTCGTCAAGGCGCGACTGGGGCACGTCGGTCCAGCAAACGGTAGCGTTCCTGGCGCGACGTGCCGTCAAACTGGTCGCGCCTGCGCTGAGCATGGCGGCTGTGGCCGCACAATGGGCGTGGGATTCTCGCGAAACGAGCGGCGAACGAGCGAACGAGCGAACGGAGCTGGTCGGACTTGGAGCCGGACAGGGCAGCGGAGTCAAGGGCGGCGGAGCCGGACCGGGCAGTGGAGTCAAGGGCGGCGGAGCCGGCGCCGCCAGCTACTGGCGAGCCGAGGGTCGACGCTGCGCTGCGCACCTTGACCGGCCTCGCCGAGGTGCCGCTTTCAGAATATCCCGGTGTGTTCGAACGGGTGCACAGCCAGCTCGTCGAAGTTCTCGGCGAACTGCGTACCGACGGTCCACAACCATGACCTAGAGGCTGCATCCGCGGTACTCGCCATCCACAGGCCAGGAAGTATTAGTTGGCGAGCGGCCGCTGCGAGGGCTACTAAATAAGAGCCGGACTTTCAGTAAGAGCCGGACCCGACGCTAGGCGAGAGGACGCGAGGAAGCCGATAGATGGCCAGGAGGGCACGGCTTGACGCAGAACTTGTGCGCCGTGGCATGGCGAGATCGCGGGCGCAGGCCGCCGATCTCATCGCGGCTGGGCAGGTGATCGTGGCGGGCCAGGCGGCGGCGAAGGCCGCGACGCAGGTCGGCCTGGACGCGGCTATCTCTGTCCAGCGCGCGGACGCCGACGACGGTCCCGACTACGCCTCGCGGGGCGGCCGCAAGCTGGCTGGCGCGCTGGCCGCCTTCCCCGGGCTGAGCGTGACCGGCCGTCGCTGCCTGGACGCGGGCGCGTCGACCGGCGGTTTCACCGACGTGCTATTGCGGGTCGGGGCCGCCCAGGTGGTCGCGGTCGACGTCGGCTACGGTCAGCTGGCCTGGAGCCTGCGGTCCGACCCCCGGGTGACAGTGCTCGACCGGGTCAACGTGCGGAACCTGCAGCCCGAGCAGGTCGCGCCGCCGCCGAGCCTGGTGACGGCTGATCTGTCGTTCATCTCGCTGGCCCAGGTGCTCCCGGCTCTGGTCGGCTGCACCACCGCCGAGGCTGATTTCATACTGATGGTGAAACCGCAGTTTGAGGTCGGCAAGGGCCAGGTCGGCTCAGGAGGGGTGGTCAGGGACCCGGCGCTGCGCGCCAGCGCGGTCCAGGCTGTGGCCCGCGCGGCCAGCGACCTCGGTCTCGGCGTGCGCGGTGTCGTCGCGAGCCCGCTGCCCGGGCCGGCTGGCAACGTCGAGTACTTCCTCTGGCTCGCCAGGGGGCGCCGCCGCTGGACGACGCGGCGCTGCACGAGGCCATCGAGGCAGGTCCGCAATGAGCGCCGAGCGGACGGGTATGCTGCTCGTCGTCCACACTGGCCGGCCGGACGGGGTGCGGATCGCCCGGCTGATCGCGAGCCGCCTCGGCGCGGCCGGCGTCACTGTCAGGGTGCTCAAGCCGGAAGCGGCCGACCTGGACTTCGACGGTGCGGTGGAGCTGCCGGTGTCCTCGGCCGCCGCCGAAGACGCCGAGCTCGTCCTGGTCATCGGCGGCGACGGCACGCTGCTGCGCGCGGCCGAGCTGGCCAGGCCAGCGGGCGCGCCGCTGCTCGGGGTCAACCTCGGGCACGTCGGGTTCCTGGCCGAGGCCGAGCCCGACGGACTCGACGAGGCCGTGGACCGGGTCCTGGCCCGCCGGTACGTGGTCGAGCCGCGGATGACCATCGAGGTCACCGTCCGGCAGAACGGGCAGAATGGCTCGCCAGTGGCCACCGCCTGGGCGCTGAATGAGGCCACCGTCGAAAAGGCCGCCCGAGAGCGAATGCTCGACCTGGTCACCGAGATCGACGGACGGCCGCTCTCTCGCTGGGGCTGCGACGGGCTGGTGTTCGCCACTCCGACGGGCTCGACGGCCTATGCGTTCTCCGCTGGAGGGCCGGTCGTCTGGCCCGACGTCGAGGCGCTGTTGCTGGTGCCGATTAGCGCCCACGCCCTTTTCGCAGGGCCTATGGTGGTATCGCCGGAATCAGTGCTCGCAGTCGAGGTCATTGGCGCGACCGGGGCTCATGGCGAGAAGTCGGGAGCCGTCCTGTGGTGCGACGGCCGACGGGCGGTTGACCTGCCGCCAGGTGCCAGGGTCGAGGTCAGGCGCGGGGCCCAGCCGGTCCTCCTGGCCAGGCTGCACGGTGCTGACTCGGCCCGGGCGGATTCCGCTGGCTGGCAGGACCGCGCGGCCAGCGCGGGCATCGGTGCTTCGTTCACCGATCGGCTCGTGGTCAAGTTCGGATTGCCGGTCGCCGGCTGGCGCGGTCGCGGCGACCGGGGCAGTGCCGACCGGGGCAGTGCCGACCGGGGCAGTGCCGACCGGGGCAGTGGCGATGGGCGAGGAGCGGGCTGACGATGCTCGAAGAAGTCAGGATCAGCGGCCTCGGCGTGATCGACGACGCCGTGCTCGAGCTGTCACCAGGCTTCAACGTGGTGACCGGCGAGACCGGGGCCGGCAAGACGATGGTCGTATCGGGCCTTGGCCTGCTGTTCGGCGGCCGGGCTGACCCGAGCCGGGTCAGGCCGGGCACCGACCGCGCCAGCGTCGAAGGCCGGCTGCGCATCGACCCGGACGGGGAGGTCGCCAGGCAGGTCAACAACTCTGGCGGCGACCTCGACGACGAGGGCGCGACCCTGGTACTGCAGCGTTCAGTCTCGGCCGAGGGTCGCTCCCGCGCCTACGCCGGCGGCCGCTCGGTGCCCGTATCGCTGCTCACCTACCTGGCCGACGACCTGGTCGCCGTGCATGGCCAGGCCGACCAGCAGCAACTGCTCAAGGCTGGCCGGCAGCGAGGCGCGCTCGACCGGTTCGCCGGGCCTAAGTTCGCCCGGCTGCTCGGCGACTACCAGCGGGTTTACCAGCGCCACCTGAAGGTCAGGTCGGAGCTGGACGAGCTGATCTCGCTGGCCCGCGAGCGCGCCAGGGAAGCTGACGACCTGCGGGCCGGGCTCACCGAGATCGAGCGCCTCGAGCCCCTCGACGGCGAGGACCTCGAGCTGCAGGCCGAGGCTGATCGCCTCACCAACGCCGACACCCTGCACAGCGCGGCGACGACCGCCCACGAAGCGCTCATCGGCGACCCGTCGAGCGGCGCGTTCGACGCCTCGGACGCGCTCACCCTGCTCGGCTCGGCCCGGCACGCCCTCGACGGCGCCGCCATTCACGACCAGGCCCTCGGCGTCCTCGCCACGAGGCTCAGCGAGGCCACCTACCTGATCTCGGACGTCGCCGCCGAGCTGGCCTCTTACGCCGACTCTATCGAGGCCGACCCCGGCCGGCTCGCCGTCGTCCAGGATCGCAGGGCCGAGCTGACCAGGCTGATCCGCCTCTACGGGGCGGCGCCGGTGCCCCAGGCTTCGGCAGCCAGCACCCAGCCATCGACCATCAGCGGGAACGCGGAGCCCGCCCCCGACATCGCCCCCGGCAACGGACTCACCGTCGAGGCGACTGAAGAGTCCGCCCCGGAGACGACGCCGGACGCAGCAGAGGCCGCCGCCGCCGACGACGACGACGACGGCCTTCCCCCGGTGCCCGACCTCGCCAGCGTGCTCGCCTGGGCCAAGGGCGCCGCCGCAAGGCTCGCCGAGCTGGACAGCGACGACGACAAGATCGCCAGCCTGGAGGCGGCCGAGGCCGAGCTCGCCGCCGAGGTGCGGGATCTGGGCGCCCAGCTCACCGCGCTGCGCCAGGAGGCGGCGACGACGTTCGAGACGGCGGTGACGACCGAGCTGGCGGCGCTCGCGATGCCGCACGCCAGGCTCAGTACGGTGGTCGGCCCGCTGCGCGAGTACGGTCCGTACGGCGCCGACGACGTGGAGATCAGGCTGGCGGCCCACCCGGGCGCGCCGGCCCTGCCGCTGCACAAGGGCGCCTCCGGCGGCGAGCTGTCGAGAGTCATGCTCGGCATCGAGGTGGTGTTCGCCGGTGCCGACCCGGTGCCGACCTTCGTGTTCGACGAGGTGGACGCGGGGGTCGGCGGCAAGGCGGCCGTGGAGATCGGCCGGCGCCTGGCCAGGCTCGCTCGCCTGGCCCAGGTGATCGTCGTAACCCACCTGCCGCAGGTCGCCGCCTTCGCCGATACGCATCTGGTCGTAGAGAAGGCCAGCGACGGCTCGGTGGTGTCCAGCGGCGTGACCCGGCTAGACGACGACGGCCGGATCAGAGAGCTGTCCAGGATGCTCGCCGGGCTCGAAGACTCCGAGTTCGGCCGGGCGCACGCGACCGAGCTGCTGGCCGCCGCAGCGGCAGAACGGGCCGGGTCGGCGGGACCACCGTGACCACTACTGACCTGCGCTTGTTCCAGTCCGTAGTTGGTCTGGCACAATTGGTGACGCAATGATGGGTTACCGGAGCTACCAGCGACTGCTCCCCGCGCGACGCCGTACAGGGTCGGCCGAGCTGCCGGGGCTCGTCGGGCCTGCCCGCATGGATCGCCGCACGAAGAACCTGACCAGGCGGCTGCAGCAGGGCGACATCGCGGTCATCGATCACGCCGACCTGGACCGGGTGAGCGCCGAGTCGATGCTGCGCCGCCACGTCGCCGCCGTGATCAACGTCTCGCCGAGCATCACCGGCCGGTATCCCAATCTCGGACCGCAGTTGCTGATCGAGGCCGGCATCCCGCTCATCGACGATGTCGGACCCGATGTGTTCGACAAGATCAGCGACGGCAAGGTGGTGCGGCTCGACGGCGACACCCTCTACGCGGGGGACGCGATCGTCGCCAAGGGCACCGTCCAGACGCCCGTGTCGGTGTCGGCCGCCATGATCAAGGCGAAGGCCGGGCTCTCCGACCAGATCAGGGCGTTCATGGCCAACACGGTCGAGTACATCGGCCGTGACTTCGAAGAGCTGATCGACGGCATCAGGATCCCCGAGCTGCGGACCAAGCTCGAAGGCAGGCACGCGCTGGTCATCGCGCGCGGGTACCGGCACCACGAGGACCTGCTGACGCTGCGCGCCTACATCAGGGAATTCAAGCCGGTGCTCGTCGCGGTCGACGGGGCGGCCGACGCGCTGCTGGACGCCGGGTACCGGCCGGACCTGATCGTCGGCGACATGGACTCGGTCACCGACCGGGCGCTGACCTGCGGGGCCGAGATCGTCGTGCACGCCTACCCCGACGGCACCGCGCCTGGCCGGACGCGGGTCGAGGCGCTGGGGCTCGAGCCCGTGCTGCTGCCGGCGACCGGCACCAGCGAGGACGTCGCGCTGCTGCTGTCCGACGAGGCCGGCGCGGTGCTGATCGTCGCGGTCGGCATGCGGTTCACGCTGGTAGAGTTCCTGGACAAGGGCAGGCCAGGAATGGCTAGCGCGATCTTGACCAGGATGCGGGTCGGCGACAAGATCGTCGAGCCGAAGGGCGTCAGCCGCCTGTATCGCAGCCGGGTCTCGACGTCGTGGCTGGTGGTGCTTGTGCTAGCCGCAGTCGTCGCGTTCGCGGCAGCACTGTGGTTCATCCCGGTTGGCCACATCTTCATCAGGCTGATCGGCCTGCGGCTGAGCCCGTTCTGGCACTGGCTAACAGGACTTTTCCATTGATCGATTTTCGGTATCACCTTGTGTCCATCATCGCGGTGTTTCTCGCGCTGGCCGTGGGCATCGTGGTCGGTTCTGAGGCGCTGGCGCCCAAGGTCGCCAACACGCTCAACAACGAGTCGCGGAGCGCGGCGAAGCGCAACGCCCAGCTTTTCGCGGAGAACGGCCAGCTCAAACGTCAGATCAGCGCGGACGACGCCTTCGCGCAAACCTCATCTGGCCTGCTGCTCGAGCATCTGCTGGAGGGTGAGCGGGTCGTGCTCGTGACGGCACCGGGCGCCGACAACGCGACCGTGAGCGGCATCACCACCGCGCTGGGCCAGGCGGGCGCGACGCTGACCGGCACGATCAGCCTCGCACCGCAGTTCTTCGACGTCACTGCGACGAATGAGTCGTCGCTGCTGAACATCGCTGGTCAGCTCGCCCCGAGCGGGGTCAGCACCGCCGGCAGCAACGGAGCGCAGATTCCGGGCCAGCAGGCGGCCGCCAAGGTGCTCGCCGCAGCGCTGATGCAGAAGAGCAGCCTGCCGACGCTGACCACCGGCCAGGCGAACTCGATCCTGACCGGCTTCGGTGACCAGAATTTCCTTCAGGTCAGCAACGCCAGCGGCGGCACGTCGGTGAGCGGTCAGGCCGGACTGGCCGTCGTGGTCGCGCCGGCGTCGACGCCGGCCAGCGCCAGCAGCCTGAGCCCGGCGAACCTGGTGCTCATCGACCTCGCCCACGACCTGCAACTGGCCGGCAAGGGGGCGCTGCTGGCCGGCTCGCTGCAGGGCTCGGGCTCGGGCAGCGCGATCGACGCCGTGACCAGCGGCGGCGCGGGGGTCTCGCTGACGACCGTGGACAACGCGGACACCGCCGTGGGCCAGATCTTCGTGATTCAGGCGCTGCGCAAGCTGCTCGACCCGCATGCGAGTGCCACCCCTTACGGAGTCGGCTCTGGTACCGTGCCAAGCCCGGCGCCGACGACCTCGCCGTCACCGTCGCCGTCGCCCAGCCCGAGCAGGAACGTGAAGAAGACCGCCAAGAAGCAAACGGTGAAACGATGAGTGCGGTGTTGGCATGAGCACGGGCCTGCGCCTGGCCTGCGCCGCCGGGTGCGCCAGGATGGTCTACGCGGCGCTGTCCGGCCGCCCTCCCGGCGGCGCGAAGACGTGGACGAGAACGAACCACAGGGACGAGCCGGTCACCCTGCTCGAAGGTCCGGCGGCTGCGGCCGGCGCGACCTGGTCCGTGCTCACTGTGCCCGGCCTGGGCGGCCCCGAGCGGGTGGCTATGACCGTAGCCGGCCTGGGGGCCGGAGCCCTCGGCTGCTACGACGACCTGGCTGGCAGCGGTGACCGGCGCGGCTTCCGAGGCCACCTGGGCGCGCTCGCCCACGGCGAGGTGACGACCGGTGCGGTCAAGCTGCTTGGCGTCGGCGCGACTGGCCTGGCTGCCGCCGTCGCGCTCGGCCGGCGTGAGCCCGGACGCACGGCCCTGGTCGATGTCGCGATCAACACCGGGCTCGTCGCGGGATCGGCGAACCTGCTGAACCTGTTCGACCTGCGGCCCGGCCGGGCCATCAAGGTGCTGCTGCTCGCTACCGGTGCGCTGGCCGTCGCCGGCCGCGACGCCCGGAACGCCGTCGCCGCACCCATAGGCGCGGCCGTGGCGCTGCTGCCCGAGGACCTGGGCGAGCGGGCCATGCTCGGCGACGCCGGCGCCAACGCGCTCGGCGCGATGGTCGGCGTGGCCGCGGCTTCGTCGCTGTCCCGGCGTGCCCGGCTGGCCGTGCTCGCCGGCCTCGTCGGGCTGACTCTCGCCAGCGAGAAGGTCAGTTTCACCAGGGTCATCGCCAGGACGCCGATGCTGAACCGGCTCGACCTGCTCGGCCGCCGCCCGCCGGCGTCTGCCAAGGACGATGACCGGCCCGAAGGCGGCATCCCGCTGACCACCGACGACGCGGCTGATCGCCAGCCCATTCCGTGATCGATCAGGTGCGCCGCCCGGCCGGGATCGGCCGGGCGGCCCTGATGATCGCCGGGCTCACCGTGCTCGCCCGGATCCTCGGATTCGCCCGGACGCTGGTCTTCGCCGGGACGGTCAAGACCTCGTGCCTGAGTGCCGCCTACGTCACCGCGAACCAGGTACCGAACGTCATCTACGACATCGTGCTCGGCGGTGCGCTGACCGCGATCGTGGTGCCGGTACTCGCCGGACCCGCCGGCCAGTCCGCGACCGACGCCGACGCGAAGGCTCAGACGAGCATGATCTCGTCGGCGCTGCTCACCTGGACCGTCCTGATCCTCGCCCCGGTCAGCCTCGCGCTCGTGCTCGTCTCAGGGCCCGTCATCTCGGCCCTGATGCCGGTCAACCCGGCCTCGGGCTGCGTGCGGGCGGACCTGGTGCCGGTCGCGGGCCGGATGCTGGCCGTCTTCGCGCCGCAGATCCTGCTCTACGGGCTCGCCGTCGTGCTGTACGGGATCTTGCAGTCGCATCGGAGGTTCACCGCGCCGGCGCTCGCGCCGATCCTGTCCAGCGTGGTGGTGATCGCCGCGTACGCGATCTTCGTCCCGCTCGGCGGCAGCTACACCAGGCACGTCGCCGGGCTGCCGCGGCCGCCGAGCTGACGTTGTCGGTCGGTACCACGCTAGGGGTGGCGGCGCTGGTAGTGACTGCGCTGTGGCCAGCCGCGCGGCTGCGGCTTCGACTGCGGCCAGCGCTCCATTTCCCCGAAGGAATCGCGGTCCGGGCCAGGAGCCTGGCAGGCGTCGGGATAGCCGCGCTGGTTGCGCAGGATGCCTCCGTGCTGGTCGTGACCCGGCTGGCCAACGCGCACGGGGCTAGCCACGGGGCGGCGGTGACCCTGTACAGCTACGGCTGGCAGGTCTTCGTCTCTGTCTACGCCGTGCTCGCGGTCCCGCTCGCGATCAGTTCGTTCCCGGTGCTGGCCGCGCGCACGGGCGCCGAGTTCGACTCCGCTGCCGCGTCGGTGACCCGGGCGACCGCGCTGGCGTCGTGGCTGGGCGCGGCGCTGCTTGCGGGAGCGGCGTTGCCGGCGGCACGGGCGTTCCCCAAGCTGACTCATCCGGTCGCCGGCGAGTTCGCGCTCGCGCTGGCCGCCTTCGCGCCCGGCCTGGTGGGCTACGGGCTCACCGCGTGCTTGTCGCGGGTGCTGCTGGCCGATGGGCGCAACCGGGCGGCGGCGATCTCGATGGTGGCCGGCTGGGTCGTGGTCATCGCGGCCGACCTGATCGTCGTGCCGCTGGTCCCGGCCAGCTCGGTCGTCCCCGTGCTCGGGCTGGTGAACTCCGTCGGAATGACCGCCTCGGGGATCGCGCTGCTCGTCGCCGTGGCCAGGACCAGGGGCGCGCCCGCGCTGGCAGGCTGCGGCCGGGCGCTGGGCGCGGGCCTCGCCGGCGCGGTCGCCGGAGCGGGCCTCGGCCTGGCGGTCGCCGTCGCCGTGCCGGTCTCCGGGCACTGGCTGAACGCTGCGGTGGCGGTGGCCGCCGCCGTCTGCGTGCTGGGCGCGTTCGGCGGCATGGTCGCCCTCCTTGACGGCGGCGACCTGCGCAGTGTCATCGCCCGGATCAGACGGCGGGCGCAGACATGACCTCGCTGCGGATCGCCTACGTCCTCGGCACGACCGCAGGCGGCACCGGCCGGCACGTCGCCATGCTGGCCGCCGCCTGCCTGCGGTCCGGCTCCCAGGTCGCGGTCTTCGGCCCGCAACCGCTGAGTGCCACTGCAGCAGCCGGTACTGCGGCAGCCGGTACCGGGGCAGCCGGTACTGGGGCAGGCGGTACTGGGGCAGCCGGTACTGGGGCAGGCGGTACTGGGGCAGCCGGTACCGGGGCAGGCGGTACTGGGGCAGCCGGTACTGGGGCAGGCGGTACTGCGGCAGGCGGCGCTGCGGTCGAGTTCACGCAGGTGGCGATCACCGACCGGCCCCGCCCAGCCAGCGATCTCGCCGTTGTCCGGCGGCTGCGGGGGCTGCTCTCGAGGTGGCAGCCGGACGTCGTGCACGCGCACGGCCTGCGGGCCGGTGCCGTCGCCGCCCTGGCACTCTCGGCGGGGTTCTGGCCGTCGCGGGCCGCGCGATCCCGGGTGCCGCTCGTCGTCACCGTGCACAACGCCCCGCCAGCCGGCGCGCGGCTAGCAGCGATCTACTCGGTGCTGGAACGAGTCGTTGCCCGCCGAGCCAACGTAGTCCTCTGCGTGTCATCGGACCTAGAAGCACGAATGCGCCGTCGAGGCGCAGCCTCCGTAGCCCGCGCGATCGTCCCCGCGCCCCTGCCAGCCCCGGCACCACCCCAGCAAAGTCACAACGACCGCGCTATAGCACCAGCAGAGTCACAACGACGGGGCGAGCGTGAGCCCGCCCCGGGCGAATCTCGCTCGGGAGAGCCCGATTCGGCGGTGCGCAGCGCAGGCGGGCGCAGTCCGGGGCAGCGCAGTCCGGGCGGGCGCAGTCTGGGGCAGCGGGGGTCTGGGGAGCCTGGTCACGGGGAGCGCAGGGTGGGGGCCGGGGCGGAGCGGCCGACGGTGGCGGAACTGGGTGCGGCTGGCCGGCCGATCGTGCTCGGGGTCGGGCGGCTGGCTCCTCAGAAGGACTTCGCCTCCTTGCTCGCGGCTGCGGCTGGGTGGCAGGACCGGCAGCCGGTGCCGCTCGTGGTCATCGCGGGCGACGGTCCGCTGGCCGAAGCGCTTGCCGCCAGAGCAGTCGATCTCGGCGTCGACGCCCGCTTCCTCGGCTCCCGCGACGACGTGCCCGACCTGCTCGCGGTCGCCGACGTCTTCGTGCTCCCCAGCCGCTGGGAAGGCCAGCCGCTGATCATCTCCGAAGCCCTCAGAGCCGGCTGCCCGATCGTGGCCACCGACGTCGGAGGCGTCCGCGACCTCATCGGCACCACCCCAGCCATCACCCCAGCCGCCACCCCAGCCACCCCAGCCACCCCAGCCACCCCAGCCACCCCAGCCACCGACCCGCACGCCAACCTCGGAGCCGTCACCCCCGCCGTTTCGCGTACCACCGCCCCCGCCGCGCTGCTCGTGCCCGCCGCCGATCCGGCCGCGCTTGGCGCGGCTGTCCTGTCGGTACTCGACGACCCTGAACTGGCCGCCGCCCTCGGCGCCGCCGCCCTGGCCCAAGCCGCGCGCCTGCCCACCGAAGCCGATGCCAGCGCGGCCGCTCTAACCCTGTACCAGAAGCTAGCCCAGGCACCAGGCGCACCAGCGGACTGAGCCGCCGCCCGGGTTCGCGAGGCGATCCGAGGCCGGACAGCAGCATGGTCCTACTTGGTGCTGTTCATGGCCCCGGGGTGACAGCACCATGGTCCTACTTGCTGTCGTCGGGATAGCGGTAAGTAGGACCATGGTGTCGTTGCGGCGGTCGGGACCGGCGGGGGTGGCCCGGTTTGGTGTTGTTGCCGGGGTGTGCGGGCGCCGCCGCCGCTCGGGACAGCAGCATGGTGCTACTTGGTGCTGTTCTTGGCCCCGGGGTGACAGCACCATGGTCCTACTTGCTGTCGTCGGGATAGCGGTAAGTAGGACCATGGTGTCGTTGCAGCGGTCGGGACCGGCGGGCGTGGCCCGGTCTGCTGTTGTTGCCGGGCTAGCCGTCCGCCGTCCTGCCGTCCTGCCGTCCGCCGGCCCGCTGTCCGCTAGCGGGCTGGTTGCTGCTGGCTCGGTGGTGCGGTTAGCGGAGGGCAGTTCATGGACAAGATGACCGAATGGAAGCGCCGGCTGGCCGCGTCTGGCCGGTTCGACCATTTCCTGCGGATCATCGACGAAGGCATCGACCCGGACGCCCCGTCCACGAGGCGGGAGCGATTCGACTTCGGGCTTGACTGCGTGCTCGAGGGCATCGCGGTGAAGATCGCCAGCCTCGGTCAGGCCGGAGGCTAGCGACCGGAGGCCAGCCGGTCCAGGTAGGAGCGGTAAACGCTGGCGAACGGCTCGCAGCCGCTGCCGATCTCGCGCATCAGCCACGCCGCAGACTCCTTCGATGCGGCGATGACCGCAGCCGGATAGCGGTATTTGACCTGATGCTCGGCGAACTCGTCCGCGTCGAGCAGGACGACAGCGCCGTCACGGCGCCTGCGGCACACGTCCAGGTCGAGATCGACCATGGTCACTTCGTCCGGCGCGGGCCAGACCGGCCTGGTGCTGATGTCGCAGTAGATCTCGGTCCGCGCAGGCTCGGCGTTGAACGAGGCCGTCCACCAGGCATCGCGCGGAAACAACCGGACCTGCTCGTGCTCGATCAGGAAGGGCGGGCCGTCGCCCTTGTGCGAGACGTTCATCGCCTGCGCCCCGGTCCAGATGCCATGCTCGTCCTCGCCGAGGCGTCGCATCGTGGTGTGCCAGTGCAGCGAGCCATCATACTTGCGGTAGACGATCCGAACGATGTCGCCCATAAGTGGACTCTAGCCGATGCGACCGACGCATCAGGCTATGCAATTGTTGCATTTGTCCGGATGGTGCGGCGCCGCATAGCCTGTTCGAAAGATACGTGCCGACCATTACGGCTGCCAGTTTAAGCAAGGTCCGGCGAACGGGAATGGGACTTGGTTACTGACCTTACGGTAACTGAGCTTTTCGAGTACCAGGTTAAGATTTCGCCGCAAGATCCGGCCTTAGTATTCGCCGGCCACGAGCTGACCTATGCGGAGCTGAACAGCCAGGCCAATCGCGTGGCCTGGTGGCTGCGGGAACGGCAGATCGGACCTGAGTCGGTCGTCGCCGTTCGCCTGCGCCGTGGCGTGCCGCTGGCCGCCACCATCCTCGGCATCGTCAAGGCCGGCGGTGCCTACCTGCCGCTCGACCGCGACGACCCGCAGCGCAGGCATGCAGCGATGCTGGGCGACGCGGCCGCGACGCTGATCATCAGTGACGCCAGCGTCGGCGAAGGCATAGCTGACCTCCCGGTCTGCGAGCTGCCTGACGGGCTCGACCGGTATCCGGACACCAATCCCCGCAGGCGACCGGGCCGGGCAGCCTGCTGTACGTGGTCTACACCTCGGGCTCGACCGGGCGGCCCAAGGGGATCGCCATGGGTCACGGGCCGACGGCCGCCCTGATGGAGTGGGCGGGCAAGACCCACCGGCGCCAGTCCCGCGCCCTGCACTATTTCCCGATCACCTCCGATGTCGGCAGCTACGAGCTCTTCGCCACCTGGCTGTCGGGCGGCTGCGTGATCATGACCTCCGACCAGGACCGCTACGACGTCGACCGGCTGGCCGAGCTCATCGGGCAGCATCAGGTCGAGACCGTGCTGCTGCCGTTCCTCGCCCTGGATCAGCTCGCCAGGAACTACCCAGGTCATCCGCACGCGCTGAAGTCGCTGCGCGAGATCGTGACGACCGGTGACCGGCTCGTGCTCACCCCGGCGATCAAGGCCATGTGCGCCGACCTGCAGGTCGAGCTGCTGGAGAACCAGTGGGGCTCGACCGAGGTCAACGTCGTGACCACGGCCAGGATGCGGCCGCCCGCGCAGGACTGGCCGCAGACGCCGGGCATCGGCAAGCCGGTGGGCCAGGCCCGGGTGTACGTGCTTGACGCCAATCTCGCGTACAGCCCGGTGAACGTGCCCGGCGACCTGTACGTCGGAGGCGGGGTCCTCTCGCGTGGTTACGCAGGCCGGCCTGACCTCACGGCGGCGGCCTTCGTGCCCGACCCCTTCTCGACCACGCCGGGCGCCCGGCTGTACCGGACGGGCGACCTGGGCCGGTGGCGCCCAGACGGGGAGCTTGAGTTCCTCGGGCGAGCCGACTTCCAGGTGAAGCTGCACGGCTACCGGGTCGAGCCTGGTGAGGTCGAGTCGGCGCTGCGGGCCCAGCCCGGGGTAGGCGAGGCGGTCGTCGTGCTGGGTTGGCAAACACCGGCAGTGCGGACCGCGGACGGTAGTCCGCGGACCGCGCTGCGGGATCCGGGCGGCGAGCGGGCGAGCCTGATCGGTTACCTCGTGCCCGACGGCGGCCAGCCGTCGCTGCCGGAACTGCGGGCCGAGCTGCGCAAGCTCCTGCCCTCGTACATGGTGCCCGAGCACTTCGTCATGCTCGACCGGCTTCCCACGACGACCACCGGCAAGGTCGACCGGGCCAGGCTCCCAGCGCTCGAGCTTGCCGAGCCCGAGCCGACGCGCACCGAGCCGCGAGACGAGACCGAGAAGGCCATCGCCGAGGTCTGGCAGGACATGCTCGGCATCGACGACCTCGACGTCGACGACAATTTCTTCGCCCTCGGCGGCCATTCGCTGCTGGTCAATCAGCTCGTCTTCAGGCTCAAGGAGCGGCTCGCCGTGGACGTGCCGCTGCGCGCTCTCTTCGAGGCACCGACCGTGGCCACCCTGGCGGACTGGGTACGGGAATCTGGCGGTATGTCCTAAGATCCGACCATTGTAAGTGGTGATTATGGCTTCTGCGCAGTCCCGATGCCCGGTCCTAGACATCGTCGGAATTGGGTTCGGCCCGTCGAACCTGGCCCTGGCTATCGCCATCGCCGAGCACAACGCCGAAACCCAGCCTGAGCACCGCTTACGCGCCCGGTTCGTCGAGCGCAAGCAGGAGTTCGGCTGGCACCGGGGGATGCTGATCGAGAATGCGACGATGCAGGTCAGCTTCCTGAAAGACCTGGCGACGCTACGGAATCCGGTCAGTGCCTTCAGCTTTGTGGCATACCTGCACGACCGGGGCAGGCTGGTTGATTTCATCAATCATAAAACGCTCTTTCCGACCAGAATCGAATTCCACGATTACCTCTCGTGGGCGGCGGCCAGGTTCGAAGACGTCGTCGACTACGACGCCGAGGTCATCGAGGTGCGGCCGGTGACCGGCGGCAGCCAGATCGGCGAGCTCGACGTGATCGGCATGACCGCGCAGGGCAGGCGGCAACTGGAATGGCGGACCCGCAATGTCGTCATCGCCACCGGGATCACGCCGTCGATGCCGTCCGGGGTCAAGCGGTCCGACCGGGTGATCCACAGCAGCGACCTGCTCGAGGTGGTCAATCGCGGCGACCACCCCGATCCGCGCAGCATCGTCGTCATCGGCGCCGGGCAGAGCGCCGCCGAGGTGGCGGCCTACCTGTACTCCCGCTTCGGCCAGGCGACGATCTACACCGTCTACGAGCGCTACGGCTACAGCCCGTCTGACGACTCGCCCTTTGCCAACCAGGTGTTCGATCCGGCCGCGGTCGACGAGTTCTACCACGCGCCGGCGCAGGTACAGCAGAAGTTTTACGACTATCACTCAAATACCAATTACTCGGTCGTCGATGCGGAGCTGATCGACGAGCTCTACCGGATCGCCTACCAGGAGAAGGTGACCGGGCAGCAGCGACTGGAGATTCTGCGGATGTCGCGGATACAGCAGCTGACGCCGACCGACGACGGCGCCCGACTGCTGGTCGAGTCCTGCCTGGACGGCAGCGTCCGAGAACTGGCGGCTGACCTGGTCGTATGCGCGACCGGCTACGACGCGATGGACACCGTCGGCCTGCTGACCGGGGTGCGCGAGCTGTGCCCGCGCGACGCGGACGGCCGGCTCGGGGTCGCCAGGAACTACCGGATCCGCACCAGCGACGACGTCACGGCCGGCCTGTACATCGAAGGCGGCACCGAGCACACCCACGGGCTGTCGTCCTCGCTGCTGTCCAACGTCTCGGTCCGGGCCGGCGAGATCCTCGACGCGATCGTGGCCGATCGCGGAGCTAACACAGAGCCCGCGAAAACAGAGCCCGCGAAAACTGAGCCCGCGAAAACAGAGAAAGCAGGGGGCTGAGCACATGGCAGCAGCCGGGTCCGCCACCGTCAGCAACGCGCTGATCAGCAACTATGCCGGATTGCGGGCCGCAGGCCAGCTCGTCGCCGCCGAGCGGGTCCCGGGCGGCAAGCCCGCCGGCGAGCTCAGCGTGCCGTTCGACCTGCCTGCCCCCGACGCGGCGCTCACCAGCTTCTTCGACGTCTCGGACGTCGGGCTGACCGAGATCGACGACCGGCTGTACCTGCTCGACCTGATGCGCAACCCGCAGACCAGGACTACCAAGACGCTGGCCTCGGCGGTGATGATCGCCAGGGCGGCCAGGCACATCAGGCAGACCGGCGAGCGGCTGCTGCTGCTCACCCCGACGTCGGGCAACAAGGGCACGGCGCTGCGGGACGCGATCGCCCGCGCCTACCAGACCGGGCTGGTGTCGCCCGCCGAACTGCGCATCGCGATGGTGGTCCCGCAGGTCTCGGCCGGCAAGCTGCGCGACTCCCCGCTGTCCGCCGACGAGGCCCTGCGCACAGCCAGCCCGGTGATGGTCGCCGACGTCGCCAGGCCGGCGACGTCAAGGGGCTCGGCAGCGACGCCCTGGCGCGGTGCGCGGACGAAGTGCTCGCCCAGACGGGATTCCGGATCTGGTACACCCTCGACGTCGACAACTACCGGATGGCCGACAGCGTGCGGGCCTTTGTCGAGGCTGAGCTGATGCCGATCACGCCCGACTCGCCGCCGCGCGTGCACGCCCACGCGGTGTCGAGCGCGTACGGGCTGCTTGGCTATCACCTCGGCCTCGACCTGCTGACCAGCGGTCAGTGCGGCGGCCTGCCGGCACCGGCCCGGCATCCTGGCTTCTACCTGATCCAGCACCTGGCCACCGCCGACATGGTGACGGGCCTGCTTGGCGTGCCCAGGCCGGACTACCAGCGGGACGAGGCGAGCGGGCAGTGGCGCCAGGCCGCCGAGCCGTCGTTCCCCGCCGTGACCGACGACGTCGCCGAGGTCATCGACCCGACCTTCTACACGACAGCGCCGCCGACCTCGGCCCAGGTGAACCTGATCGTCAAGGAGCACGGCGGCGGCGGCCTGGTCATCTCGCGGCAGGAGTGCCTGCACCGGCTCGCACCGGTAAGGGAACTGGCCGCGAACGCCGGGATCGAGGTGACCGCCGACCCCGCGCAGGTCAGGGAGTGGTCGCTGATCAAGGGCCTGGCCGGGGTCCTCGTAGCCAGGGAACGCCGGCTGCTCGACCCCGGGGCCGAGATCGTGCTGCACGCGTCGGGCTACTACACCGACGAGCTGATCCCGCCGCTGCCCGCATCGCGCACTGTGGCCGTGAGCTCTGCCGACGATGTGGCCAGATGCCTGCTCGCGGCGGCGGGCAGCTAGCCGCGGTGACGATGCTCCAAGCGCGGTACGGCTGGCAGAACAGCGGCAGCGCCAGCGTGGTGCGCCTGCACCAGTGGTCGGACGCGCTCGCCTGTGCCAGGCCCGCCGGGGTGGAATCGCTGCCCGAGGGCGAGGGCGTCAGCATCGGGTACGCGGGGCTGGCCGAAGGCCGCCGGTATGTGCTCCAGTTCCTCGAGCAGCGCCGGGGCGTCCCGGCCCGGCGGCGGGAGGTGCGCACCTCCTGGGCCGACCTGGCCGCAGGCCGGGCGATGCCGGACTGCGATCTGCTGGCTGTCGGCTGCCTGCCCCGGCACGTCCCGCGCGCGGGCGGCGGGCTGCTCCTGCCGCTGCGGATCAACCTGGTCGTGCCGGTCGACGGCGAGCCCGGCAGCGCGGCGCTCCGGGTATCGCGCAAAGCCCGGCAGCAGTACGCGCGCGAGGCGCGCGCCCTGGATCGCGGACTGGAATGCGGCGACGGGCAGCCGGACTTCGATTATTTCTTCGACCGGATGCATGTTCCGACGATGGCGAGCCGCCACGGGTTAGCCTCCCGGTCGGTCGCGCGGGGCACGGCGCTGGCGTGCATCTACCAGCGGGGCGTGCTCTTCTTCCTCACCGAAGCCGGGGAGCGGGTCGCCGGGATGCTGTGCCGGATCGAGGGCCAGCGCCTGGTGATCAGGCTGGCGGGGGTCCTGGACGGTGGCACGGCCGCGTATCAGCACGGCACCTACATGGCCCTGTACATCGGGATCATCGACTGGGCCGCCAGCCACGGCCTGCGGCAAGTGGACCTGTCGGGGTGCGAGCCGTTCCTGAGCAAGGGGGTCTTCCAGTTCAAGCGCAAGCTGCACCCGCAGGTCGGTCCGCCGGACAACCACTTCCATGGCAAGGCGCTATGGCTGTATCCGCGCCGGGATACGCCGGAGGTCAGGGACTTTCTCGTCGCCAACCCGCCGGTGGTGACCGCGAGCGATGGCGGCCTCGAGGCGGTCTATTTCAGTGATGCGGCCCGGCCCGCGCGCACCGAGCTGCGGTGGGAGTGCCCGGGGATCAGCGGGTGCCGGATGGTGGATCTCGACGCCTTCTTTCACGGCTCGGGTGATCGCGTGGAGCTAGGAGGCCGCCTGTGTGCGGGATAGCCGGGTGGGTCGACTTCGCCGCCGACCTGCGGCAGCAGCAGGACGTCATCGCCGAGATGACCGACACGCTCAGCCGGCGCGGGCCTGACGGGGTGGGCACCTGGCAGTCGGCGCACGCGGCGCTGGGCAGCAGGCGGCTCGCCGTGGTTGACCTGCCAGGAGGCGGCCAGCCCATCACGGCCAGGCGCCGTCCCGGCGAGGATCCGGTGGTGCTGACCTACAACGGCGAGCTCTACAACGCCGTCGAGCTGCGGGCGGAGCTGGCCGGGCGCGGGCATGCGTTCCGCAGCCGGTGCGATACCGAGGTCGTGCTGCGCGCCTACCTGGAGTGGGGCACCGGCTGCACCGACCATCTGATCGGCATCTTCGCGTTCGGGATCTGGGACGCCCTCAGGGAGGCGCTCATCCTGGTCCGCGACCGCCTCGGCGTGAAGCCGCTGTACTACTACCCCTATCGAGACGGCATCGTCTTCGGCTCCGAGCCGAAGGTGCTCTGGGCCAATCCGGCCTTCCGGCCACGGGTCAGGCAGGAGGCGCTGCCGATCCTGTTCAACCCCCGGCTCGCGATGCCCGACGAGACGCCGCTGGCCGGCGTCCGCCAGGTCCAGCCGGGGCATCTGGTCAGGTTCGACCGGTCTGGCGTGCACGAGATGCCCTACTGGCGGCTGGTCAGCCGCGAGCACCCCGACAGCCAAGCCGACACCGTGCGGCGGGTGCGGGACCTGCTCGACGACATCGTGCTGCACGAGATGGTCGCCGACGTGCCGGTCTGCACGCTGCTGTCGGGCGGCCTGGACTCCAGCGCGGTCACCGCGCTGGCCCAGCGGCACTACCCGCGCCAGCTCAGCACGTTCTCGGTCGAGTTCGCCGGATCGGAGACCGACTTCCAGCCGACGCCGCTGCGCCCGGAGCGGGACGCGCCGTTCGCCGACGCCGCCGCCCGCTACCTCGGCACCGCGCACACCGAGGTGCTGCTCGATCCGGCCGAGCTGGCCGGCGCCGTTCCGGCCGCGCTGGCCGCCCGCGACCTGCCGAGCCTGGGCCAGTTCGACGCCTCGATGTACCTGTTCTTCGAGCGGATCAGGAAGGAATGCACGGTCGCGCTGTCAGGTGAGGCCGGCGACGAGATCTTCGGCGGCTACCCGTGGTTCTTCGACCCGGCGACCGTGCACGGCGACACGTTCCCCTGGCTGGGCAACGGCCCCCGGCTGACCGACTGCCTCGCGCCGGACGTCCGCGCCCGGATCCGCCCCGGCGAGGACGAGCACGACCGGTACCTGACGCTGCTGCGCCGGGTGCCGAGGCTGGCCGGCGAGAGCGGCCTGCAGGCCCGCATGCGCGAGGTGCTGTTTCTCAGCTTGCAGGGTCCGCTGATGTACCTGTTCGACCGCAAGGACCGGATGAGCATGGCGGTGGGCCTCGAGGTCCGCGTCCCGTACTGCGACCACCGGCTGCTCGAGTACGTCTGGAACGTGCCGTGGGCGATGAAATCCGCTGGGGGGCGGGAAAAGAGCCTGCTCCGCGCGGCCGTCGCCGACCTGCTGCCCGACGAGGTGCTGTGGCGTCCCAAGAGCGCGTACCCGGCGACGTTCGGCCCGGCGCACGGAAAGCAGGTGCGGGCCGAGCTCGACGCGATCCTGGCCGACAAGTCCTCGCCGCTGAACGGTCTGCTCGACGTGGCCAAGGTGCGTGAGGTGGCGCAGCGCCGGGACAAGCTGATGGCGTTCGCCGACCCGCTGCACCTGCTGCTGCCGCTGGTCGAGGTCGACCGGTGGCTGCGCGCCTACCACCTCACGTTCGAGTGAGCAGGCGTCCTCCGCTGGCGTGGCGTGCGCCCCGGCCTGGCCTGGCCCGGCTGGGCGTCCTCGTGCTGCCCGAGCACTGCGGTCGCGACAGCCTGCCGATCTGGCGGCAGGTCGACGAGGCAGGCTTCGCGCACGCCTGGACGTTCGACCACCTGACGTGGCGCGGGCTGCCGGGGGAGCCGTGGTTCGACGCCCTGACGACGCTCGCGGCGGCGGCGGTCGTGACGAGCCGGGTCACGATCGGACCGCTGGTCGCGACCCCGAACTTCCGGCATCCGGTGCTGCTGGCCAGGCAGGCGATGACCCTGGACCACCTCAGCACCGGGCGGTTCGTACTCGGCCTGGGCGCCGGGGCGGCGGGCGCGGACAGCCGGGTGCTCGGCGGCGGCGAGCTGCCGGCGGCGGACCGGGGCGGGCGGTTCGCCGAGTTCGTCGAGCTGACCGATCGGCTGCTCAGCCAGCGGCAGACGACTTTTCGCGGCCGCTACTTCGAGGCCGCCGACGCGCAGATGGTGCCTGGCTGCCTGCAGCAGCCGAGGCTGCCGCTGGCGATCGCCGCGCCGCGCCGCCTGGGGATGCGGCTGGCGGCACGGCACGGCGACCTGTGGGTATGCAATGGTCCGGCGGAGGATACGGGCGAGCTGACCGAGCAGCAGGCGTTCACCGAGGTCGGGCAGCAGCTCGAGCTGTTCGAGCAGGCGTGCGGGCACGAGGGCCGGGATTTCGCCGCGCTGCCGAAGCTGGTCTACCTGAGCCGGCTCATGCCCCGGGTCTGCGAGTCGCCTGACCGGATCCTCGACGTGGTCGGCCGGTGCGCCGCGATGGGCTGGACTGACGTGGTCCTGGCCTGGCCGCGTCCAGCCGGGCCGCTGACCGGCAACCTCGATGCGCTGCTGGAGGTGGCGGCCGAGCGGCCTCGGGTGCAGGTGGCGGCCGAGCTGGCCTCGGGTGCGAAATTTTCGTGAGTGAAGGCAGGTGAGGATTGTGCGGGCGTCCGGAGAGCCGGTCATCACGGCAGAACTTCGCGAGGTGCTGCGCGAGGGTGCGCGGGCGGCTGACTCGCGGCTGGCTGTCAGCGAGGCGAGTGTCGCCGCGCTGAGGGAGTCCGGCTTGCTGGCGATGATGGTGCCGCAGGAGCACGGCGGCTGGGGGTGGGACGCGGCGGCGGCCAACGCCGCCATCGAGGAAGTCGCGCACGCCGATCCGTCGGTCGCCATCATGTTGTACCTGCACTGCGCGGTCGTCGCCCGGATCGACGCGTTCGGCTCGCCCGCCCAGTGCAAGCGCTGGTTTGAGCACGTCGCGCAGGATCGCTGGCTCGCCGCCTCGGCCTGGTCAGAACCCGGGTCGACGGCTGACAAGCGGGTGCTGTCGACCACTGCGGTGCGCGACAGCGCTGGTGACTGGGTCGTGACCGGTGGCAAGACGTTCGCCACCAGCGCGACGGTGGCCGACTTCTTAATCGTGCTCGTCCAGCTGCCGGAGGACGGACTGGCCGCGCCGGGCGACGCGGGCGGTTACGGCGGCAGCAGCCAGGGACTCGTCCTGATCCCGGCTTCGGCGCCCGGGGTGAACGTCCCGCAGGTCACCATGGACATGGCCGGGATGCGCGGGTCGGGCACCGGGATGGCCGAGTTCCGCGACGTGGTGGTCAGCGACTGCGACCTGCTGTGCCAGTACGAGCAGACCGGCCCGGCCATGCAGCTCCCGCACACCCTGGGCCTGACGCTCGGCGCGGTCAGTGTCGGCGCCGCTCAGTACGCTTTCGACCTGGCGCTGCGCCAGCTGAGCGCTAAGGACCGGCTGGACGACGCCGAGATCCGGGTGCAGCTGGCCAGGCTTGCGGTGACGATCGAGGCGGCCCGCTCGATGGTCGGCGACCTGGGGGCGCATGCTCCCTACCAGAACACGGCCCTCGCCTACGCGGTCAAGGTGTTCGCGTCCACGACCAGCCAGGACGTCTGCGCCGCAGTGCGGTCGCTGCTCGGCAGCGCCGGCTACCTGCGCGGACACGAGATCAACCGGGTGTCAAGGGACTGCGACGCCGTCATGCACATGGGACCGCCGAACTACCTGTGCCTGTCCGTGCTCGGCGGCCAGCTCGGCAGTTCGTGGTCGGGTGGCGCGAGGGCGTCGGCGCGGTCCAGGTCGTCGCGGGTGCCGAGCAGTTCCCAGCGCAGCAGGGAGAGCGGCACGGTGCCGTTCCGCCACAGGTAGTCGTGGAAGCCGCGCAGATCCCAGCCGGCCCCGCTAGCACCGCGCGCGGCCGACAGCAGGCTGAGTACCTGGGTCTTGCCGATCTGGTAGGAGCCGCCCTGCCCCGGATTGGCGAGGAAGGAGGCGGCTTCGGCCGCAGCGGTCGCGTGGTCCAGCGGGATCAGGCTCGCGAGCTGCTCTTCGGCCTGCCGCGCGGTCATCGACCCGATGGCGAGGGCCGCGTCGACCTGGAGGCGCAGGGCGCGCAGCCGCATGAACGTGCGTACCAGCCGCCGGGCCGCCGCGCTGTCGGCGAAAAGGCCGGCTTCGAGCAGCAGTTCCTCGTTGTAGAAGGCGATGCCTTCGAGCGGCGTCGAGTCGTAGTAGTGGCGTCGCAGCGGATCGGGATGCGCCCACGACTGCGCGAGCTGGTAGTAGTGGCAGCCCTCGTGGACGATGCCGAGCCGGTTGTCGACCACGTTGGCCGCATGGAAGAACGGCAGGTCCGGCCCAGGCGCCAGCGCGTAGCTCAGGGCGTCTTCGGCCAGCCGCCCCGGTCCGGTCAGGTCGTCGGTCACCCCGAGCCAGGACAACGGCGCCAGGTAGCCGGGCATCGCCGCCATCTTGTACCTGGCCAGCCAGTCCGGCAGCGTCAGCAGCCCGTGCGTTTCGTAGAAGGCCCTGACCGCCGCCTCGTCAGCCCGCTGGCTGGCCAGCTGCGCGGCGGCGTCGCGAGGCTCCGGGCGGACCGGTCCCGAGGCGGTGCCGGCGATCGCCTCCAGCACCTGGGCTCGCTCGTACTCACGCTGCCCGAGATCGACGAGTTCCTGCGGCGTGAACGGCAGCAGCGCGACCCGGGACAGGAAGAACTGAAAGGCGACCGGCCCGACCGCCGGGTCCGCTGCCGCGCTGTCCGCCGTTGCCCAGGCAGCCAGCTCGTCCGCATACCTGGCTAATGCCGTCGCGGCCGCGTTCGCGGCGCCGCGTACGGCATCCCGGTCCTCGGCGCAGTGCGCGGGAAAGGCGCTGGCAAGCTCGGCGCCCGCCTCGCGGACCTGCCGGTCCACGTCAGCGAGCCGGGCCGCTGTCGTCTGCGCCAGCATCGGCACGGCGCGCCCGGCCAGGTTGGCGACCCCGGTCCGCAGCGTCGCCGGGATGGCAGCGAACGCGCCGATCAGCGCGGCGCGCCGCTCGGAATGCAGCGGCGGCGAACCCAGCATTAGTTGGAACGCAACGCCGATCGACTGGTCGACATAGAAACCTGGATCCCTGCGCCAGGACCCGAGCACGTCGAGTTCCCAGCGCACCCGCGCCAGAGCGGACCTCAGCAGCCGGTGATCGACCTGGACCTCGACCGGGGCCGCCGTCGAATCGAGCCGCTGGCACTGCGCTTCGAACCAGGCCAGGTCGCGACGGCGGCGCCGGACCGCAGGCGGACTCCAGTCGGGCCGCCAGGCGGCAGGCCGCTCGATCCTCGGCAGGTCGTCCGAACTATTCGGCTGGTGCAGCGCCCGCCAGGACCAGAAGCGCTCGCCAAGCTCGGCGAGCGCGGACTCGGCCGGCGTGCCCCCGGCCCGGTGTGTCGGCACTGCCCGGTGCGTCGTCACGGCGCGGGGTCGCCCAGCTGACTGGCCACCTCAGCTTCCGACAGCTGCTCGATCTCGGCCCGGATCGCGGCCTCGACGGTATCGCCGAGGTCGGCGACCGTGCGGCGCTCGAAGATCGTGCGCAAGGGGAGCGCGACGCCGAAGTGATCGCGTACCCGGGACAGCATCCTGGTCGCCACCAGCGAGTGGCCGCCGAGCTCGAAGAAGTCGTCGTGGATGCCGACCTGGGGCAGATTGAGGATCTCCGACCAGATTCCGGCGATGATCTCGTCCTTAGGATCACGCGGCCCATCGTGCTCGGACGGACCGATCTCGGGGACCGGCAGGCTCTTGTAGTCGAGCTTGCCCGAGCTGTTCAGCGGCAGGCCGTCCAGCGCGACGTAGACCGAGGGGATCATGTATTCGGGCAGCGTCCCGGCCAGGTGCGAGCGCAGGGCCGCAGATCCGGGCAGCGTCCCGTTCGCCGGCACGACGTAGGCGGCCAGCATGTCGCCTGCCGGCGCGCTGATCACGCTGACCACGGCCTGGGCGACAGCGGGCAGGTCTTCGAGTGCGGCCTCGATCTCGCCGGGTTCGATGCGGTAGCCGCGGATCTTGAGCTGGGTGTCGGCGCGGCCGAGGAACTCGATGGTGCCAGCCGTGGTCCAGCGGGCGAGGTCGCCGGTCCGGTACAGCCGGGCTCCGGGGACGCCGCTGTAGGGGTCTGGGACGAACCGTTCGGCGGTCAGGTCCGGGCGGCCGGCGTAGCCGCGGGCGACGCCGGCTCCGGCGGCATAGATCTCGCCGGGGACGCCGATCCCGGCCGGACGCAGCGACGGGTCGAGGATATAGGCCCGGACGTTGCTGATCGGAGTGCCGATGGCGGGTTTGGCCCAAGGGGGTGACAGCGGCTCGGTGGCGGTGAGGACGACGGTGTTCTCGGTGGGTCCGTAGTGGTTGGCGATGGGGATGCCGGGGTCCTGGTCGGGTCGGGGCTGGAATTTGTCGCCGCCGGTCAGCAGGACGCGGAGTGCGGTGGTTGTGCTGAGGGATTTGTCGAGCAGCAGGTGGGCCATCGGGGTGGGGGCGAAGGAGAGGGTGGTGCCGGCCTGGGCGTAGTGGCGGGTGAGCTCGTCGGCGCTGGCGACGGTGTCGGCGCCCGGCAGGTTCAGGCATGCCCCCGACAAGAGCGCCGGCCAGATCTCCCAGGTGGCCGCGTCGAAGCTGATGCTGGCGACCTGGCTCACTTGGTCGGCGACGGCCTGCCGGGCGCCTGGTAGGTCGTGATGTGCCAGTGGACGAGATTGAGCAGGGAGCTGGTGGCGACGGCGACGCCTTTGGGCCGGCCGGTGGAGCCTGAGGTGTAGATGAGGTAGGCGAGGGTGTCCGGGGTGGTGAGGTCCGGGGGCGGGGTGCAGGGGTGGTGGCTAGTCGAGGTGGTGTCGATGGCGAGGTAGGGGGTGCCTGCCGGGAGGTGACTGGTCAGGCTGGTGGTGGTGATGGTCAGGGTGGCCTGGGCGGTGGTGAGCATGTAGGCGAGGCGGTCGGGCGGGTGGTGAGGGTCGAGGGGGAGGTAGGCGCCGCCGGCCTTGAGGATCGCGAGGATGGTGGTGATGAGCTGGGTGCCCCGGGGGAGCAGCACGGCGGCGGGGGTCTCAGGTCCGAAGCCACGGTGGCGTAGTTCGTGGGCGAGCTGGTTCGCTTGGGTAGCGAGCTGGCAGTAGGTCAGGGTGGTGCGGTCGTCTCGGAGCGCGGGGGCGTTCGGGGTCTGGGCGGCCTGGTGATCGAACCACGCTGCGATGGTGGCGTGGGGCGGGGGCGGGGTGGCGGTCGCGTTCCAGGTTCGGAGCAGGGTGGTGCTCTCGGCGGGGGTGATGTGGGCCAGTTCGCTGATCGGAGCGTCGGGGCTGGTGGCGATGCTGCCCAGGAGAGTGACGTAATGGGCGGCGAATTGCCGCATGCTCGCCGCTTCGAAAAGATCCGTCGCGTAGATCAGCTCGCCGCGCAGCTCGCCCTCGTCGGTGTCCCAGAGCTGCAGCTCGAGGTCGAACCTCGTGCTGAGCGGAGCGTCGTCGCTCACCGGCTCGACCTGCAGTCCGTCAAGCTCCAGCGGTCGGCGCTGATCGCGCCGCGCGAGCTGGAACCATGCCTGGGTGAGGGGGTTGCGGCTGGTGTCGCGGGGCGGGTTGACTTCCTCGATGATCTGCTCGAACGGAAGATCCTGGTGGTCGAAGGCGTCCAGCGCGGTGGTGCGGGTCTGGGTCAGCAGCTCGGTGAAGGTCGGGTTGGCGGTGAGGTCGGCGTGCAGGGGGAGGCTGCTGACAAAAAAGCCGATGAGGTAATCGAGATGAGGGTGGGTGCGCCCGCCGAAGGGGCAGCCGATGGTGACGTCGGGGTCGCGGGTGTAGCGGGTAAGGAGGACCTGGTACGCGGCGAGGGTGACCATGAACATGGTGGCGTGGTGCTCGCGGGCGAGCTGGCGCAAGGTGGTAGCCGAAGTGGCTGGGATGGCGATGGGGACGGCGCCGCTGGCGAAGGTGGGCAGCGGTGGCCGGGGGTGGTCGGTGGGGAGCTGGAGCGCGGGGGTGGCTCCGGTCAGGGCGGTCCGCCAGTAGGCGGCATGGACGGCCTGGTGGGGTCCGGTGAGGCGGCGGCGCTGCCACGCGGCGTAGTCGGGATAGTCGACCTGCAGAGGCACCCAGTTCGGCGCGCGGTCGGCCAGGGCGGCGTGGTAAGCGGTGGCGAGGTCGCGCTCGAAGATGGTGACGGACTGGCCGTCGAAGGCCGCGTGATGAATGGCGAGGGCGAGGATGTGGTCGTCGGGGGCCAGCTGCAGGAGGCGGGCGCGGGTCAGGGGTCCGGTGGCGAGGTCGAAGGGCTGGTCTCGGTCGCGGCGGGCCACGTCCAGGGCTGCGGTGTAGGGGTCAGGCTCGGCCGACAGGTTGTGCTGCCCGAGGGTGATGCTCTCCGGCGGGTCGACGATCAGGACGGGCTGGCCGTCGCGGGCGGAGAACCGGGAGCGCAGCGGAGTGTGGCGGGTGACGACCTGGGTAAACGCAGCGGTCAGGGCACGGGTGTCGAGCTGGCCCCTGATCCGGTAGCGGCGGGTGACGTGGTAGGCGGTGCTGCCGGGCTGGAGCTGATCCATGAACCACAGCCGCTGCTGGGCGAACGACAGCACTGACCGCTCGCTCTCGGGGGCGGGGACCAGCGGGTCGATGTCGGGGGCGGTGACCTGGGCCTGGCCGATGGCGGTGGCGAGGGCGGCGATGGTGCGGTGGGTGAAGATGGTGCGCAGCGGGAGGTCGATGCGGAAGGCTTCGCTGATCCGGGCGACGAGCCGGGTGGCGAGGAGGGAGTGGCCGCCGAGGTCGAAGAAGTCGTCGTAGATGCCGGCCTGGGTGAGGCCGAGAGTGCTGGTCCAGATGCTGGCGATGGTGGCCTCGCGCTCGTCGCGGGGCGGGGCGTACCGGCCGGTGGTGCCTGATTCGCGGTCAGGCCTGGGCAGGGCGTTGCGGTCGAGCTTGCCGGTGGCAGTCAGCGGCAGCCGGTCCAGGACCACGGTGTAGCTGGGGATCAGGTAGTCGGGAAGCTGGGCCGCGAGGTAGTCGCGCAGGTCACCAGCATGAGGCGGGCTGGCCGGGTCGGCGGGGACGAGGTAGGCGGTGAGGCGGAGGTCGCCGGGGTTCATCTCGACGGGGGCGACGGCGGCCTGGGCGATCTGGTGGTGGGCGGCCAGGAGGGTCTCGATCTCGCCGGGCTCGATGCGGTAGCCGCGGATCTTGAGCTGGGTGTCGGCGCGGCCGAGGAACTCGATGGTGCCTGCGGTGGTCCAGCGGGCGAGGTCGCCGGTGCGGTAGAGCCGGGCGCCTGGGGTGGTGCTGAACGGGTCGGGGACGAATCGCTCGGCCGTGAGGTCGGGCCGGCCAGGTAGCCACGGGCCAGGCCGGCGCCGCCGACGTAGATCTCGCCGGGGACGCCGATCCCGGCGGGACGCAGGCCCGGGTCAAGGAGATAGGCCCGCAGATTGCTGATCGGGGTGCCGACGTGCGGGATGACCGGCCACCGCGCGGGGTCGCCTGACAGCAGATTGGCCGTGACGACCTGAGCCTCGGTCTGGCCGTACTGGTTGTCCAGGCTGATCCCCGGCTGGTTCGACAGCATCTCCCTGGCTCGGGGAACAGGCGCAGTCGCTCGCCTGCGGTCACGATCTCCGTCAGCGGCGCCGGCGAGCGGCCGGAAACCCGGCCTAGCTGCTCCAGCATCGACGCCGGGCCGAAGAGTCTGTCTACCTGAGAAGCCTTCATGATCTCGGTCAGCACGGCCGGATCGCGGCGCTCATCCTCCGAGGTCAGCACCATGCAGCCGCCTGACAGCCAGGTGCAGAAGATCTCCTGGAACGAGACGTCGAAGTTCATCGAGGAGAACTGCACCGTCACCCCGGCCGGCGCGATCCGGTCGACCTGCCACTTCAGGAAGTTCACCAGCGGCCCGTGGGCCATGGCGACGCCTTTGGGTCGGCCGGTGGAGCCTGAGGTGTAGATGACGTAGGCGAGGGTGCGGGGTGTGGTGTGGTCGGGGGGCGGGGTTGGGGGGTGGTGGGTGGTGGGGGTGGTGTCGAGGGTGAGGTGCGGGGGTTCCGGGGGGGAGGTGGGGGGTGAGGTGGGTGGTGGTGATGGTGAGGGGGGCCTGGGCGGTGGTGAGCATGTAGTGGAGCGCGGTCGGGTGGGTGGCGGGGGTCGAGGGGGAGGTAGGCGCCGCCGGCTTTGAGGATGGCGAGGATGGTGGTGATGAGGTGGGTGCCTCGGGGGAGGAGGACGGCGGCGGGGGTTTCGGGTCCGATGCCGCGGGCCTGGAGTTCGCGGGCGAGCTGGTTGGCGGTGGTGGTGAGCTGGTGGTAGGTGAGGGTGGTGCGGCCGTCGCGGAGGGCGGGGGCGTGGGGGGTGAGGGCGGCCTGGTGGTCGAACCAGGCGGTGATGGTGGGGTGCGGGGGCGGGGGCGGTGGTGGTGTGCGTTCCAGGTGTGCAGGAGGGTGGTGGTCTCGGCGGGGGTGGTGTGGGGGAGTTCGCTGATCGGGAGGCGGGGGGTGGCGGCGATGTTGTCGAGCAGGGTGGTGTAGTGGCGGGTGAGGTGGGTGATGGCGGGTTCTTCGAAGAGGTCGGTGGCGTAGACGAGGTGGCCGGTGATGGCGCCGTCGGGGGTTTCGTGGAGGTGCATTTCGAGGTCGAAGCGGGTGTGGGTGGTGGGGAGGTGCAGGGGCTCGGTGGTGGTGGTGGTGCCGAGGTTCAGGTGGGTGCCGGTGCTGGAGAGGTCGAACCAGGCCTGGGTGAGGGGGTTGCGGCTGGTGTCGCGCGGGGGGTTGAGTTCTTCGATGATCTGCTCGTAGGGGAGGTCCTGGTGGTCGAAGGCGTCCAGGGTGGTGGTGCGGGTCTGGGCGAGCAGGTCGGTGAAGGCGGGGTTGGCGGCGAGGTTGGCGTGCAGGGGGAGGCTGCTGACGAAGAAGCCGATGAGGTGGTCCAGGTGGGGGTGGGTGCGTCCGGCGTAGGGGGTGCCGATGGTGATGTCGGGGTCGCGGGTGTAGCGGGTGAGCAGGATCTGGTAGGCGGCCAGGGTGGTCATGAACAAGGTGGCGTGGTGGGTGCGGGACAGGTCGCGCAGGGCGGCGGCGGTGGCGGGGCTGATGGTGAGGGGGACGGCGCTGCCGGTGAAGGTGGGCAGGGGCGGCCGGGGGTGGTCGGTGGGGAGCTGGAGGGCGGGGGTGGCGCCGTGAAGGGTGGTGCGCCAGTAGGCGGCGTGGTCCTCGCGGGTGGCGGTCAGGCGGCGGCGCTGCCAGGCGGCGTAGTCGGGGTAGTCGACGGGCAGGGGTGCCCAGTCCGGGGGCGGCCGGCCTGGGTGGCGTGGTAGGCGGTGGTCAGGTCGCGTTCCAGGACGGTGACGGACTGGCCGTCGAAGACGGTGTGGTGGAAGGTGAGGGCCAGGACGTGGTCGTCGGGGGCCAGGCGGATCAGGCGGGCGCGGGTCAGCGGTCCGGCGGCGAGGTCGAAGGGCTGGTTCCGGTCGCGGCGGGCCAGGTTCAGGGCAGCGGCGTAGGGGTCGGGTTCGGCTGACAGGTCCTCGCGGGTCATGGTGATGGCCGGGGGCGGGTCGGTGTGCAGGACCGGCTGCCCGTCCCGGGCCGGGAACCGGGACCGCAAGGGCGCGTGCCGGGTCACCACAAGACTGAACGCCGCCGTCAGCGCGCCGGCGTCCACCGGCCCGGTGATCCGGTACCGGCACGTCACGTGATACGCCGTGCTCCCCGGCTGCAGCTGATCCATGAACCACAGCCGCTGCTGCGCAAACGACAGCTGCGACCGCTCGGCGGCGGGCGCGGGGACGAGCGGCTCGGCCGCATGCTGCTGCTGGTGACCGGCGATCGCGGTGGTGAGGGCGGCGATGGTGCGGTGGGTGAAGATGGTGCGCAGCGGGAGGTCGATGCGGAAGGCTTCGCTGATCCGGGCGATGAGGCGGGTGGCGATGAGGGAGTGGCCGCCGAGGTCGAAGAAGTCGTCGTAGATGCCGGCCTGGGAGAGGCCGAGGGTGGCGGCCCAGATGGCGGCGATGGTGGCTTCAGCGCTGATTGCGGGGCGGGGTGTAGCCGGTGGTGGTGCCTGATTCGCGGTCGGGCCTGGGCAGGGCATTACGGTCGAGCTTGCCGCTCGCGGTGAGGGGGAGCCGGTCCAGGACGACGGTGTAGCTGGGGATCATGTAGTCGGGGAGCTGAGCGGCGAGGTAATCGCGCAGGGCGGCGAGGTTCGGCGGCGTCTTCGGGGTCGGCGGGGACGAGGTAGGCGGTGAGGCGGAGGTCGCCGGGGTTCATCTCGACGGGGGCGACGGCGGCCTGGGCGATCTGGTGGTGGGCGGCCAGGAGGGTCTCGATCTCGCCGGGCTCGATGCGGTAGCCGCGGATCTTGAGCTGGGTGTCGGCGCGGCCGAGGAACTCGATGGTGCCTGCGGTGGTCCAGCGGGCGAGGTCGCCGGTGCGGTAGAGCCGGGCGCCTGGGGTGGTGCTGAACGGGTCGGGGACGAATCGCTCGGCCGTGAGGTCAGGCCGGCCGGCGTAACCACGGGCAACACCCGTTCCGCCGGCGTAGATCTCCCCTGGCATGCCAATCCCCGCCGGACGCAGCTGCGCGTCCAGGATGTACACCCGCACGTTCGAGATCGGGGTGCCGATGCTGGGTGGCGGCCACGGCGGTGACAGCGGCTTGGTTGCGCTGATGACGACGGTGTTCTCGGTGGGTCCGTAGTGGTTGGCGACCGGGATGCCGGGGTGCTGGTCGGGCCGGGGCTGGAACTTGTCGCCGCCGGTAAGCATGAGCCGCAGGTCCGTCGTGGCGGCGAGCGGCTTGTCCAGGAGAAGGTGCGCCATCGGCGTGGGCGCGAACGAGATCGTGGTCCCGTTGGCGGCGTAATGGCTGGTGAAGCTTGTCCGGGCTGGTGACAGTCTCCGCATCGGGCAGGTTCAGGCACGCCCCCGACAGCAGCGCCGGCCAGATCTCCCTGGTCGAGGCGTCGAAGGTGATATTCGCGGTCTGGCTGACGAAGTCGCCGGGACCTGGCTGGTAGGTACGGATGTGCCAGTGGACGAGGTTGACCAGGCTGCCCGTCTGGACGGCGACGCCTTTGGGTCGGCCGGTGGAGCCTGAGGTGTAGATGATGTAGGCGAGGGTGCGGGGTGTGGTGTGGTCGGGGGGCGGGGTTGGGGGGTGGTGGGTGGTGGGGGTGGTGTCGAGGGTGAGGTGGGGGGTTCCGGGCGGGAGGTGGTGGGTGAGGTGGGTGGTGGTGATGGTGAGGGGGGCCTGGGCGGTGGTGAGCATGTAGTGGAGGCGGTCGGGTGGGTGGCGGGGGTCGAGGGGGAGGTAGGCGCCGCCGGCTTTGAGGATGGCGAGGATGGTGGTGATGAGGTGGGTGCCTCGGGGGAGGAGGACGGCGGCGGGGGTTTCGGGTCCGATGCCGCGGGCCTGGAGTTCGCGGGCGAGCTGGTTGGCGGTGGTGGTGAGCTGGTGGTAGGTGAGGGTGGTGCGGCCGTCGCGGAGGGCGGGGGCGTGGGGGGTGAGGGCGGCCTGGTGGTCGAACCAGGCGGTGATGGTGGGGTGCGGGGGCGGGGGCGTGGTGGTGGTGTTCCAGGTGTGCAGGAGGGTGGTGGTCTCGGCGGGGGTGGTGTGGGGGAGTTCGCTGATCGGGAGGCGGGGGGTGGCGGCGATGTTGTCGAGCAGGGTGGTGTAGTGGCGGGTGAGGTGGGTGATGGCGGGTTCTTCGAAGAGGTCGGTGGCGTAGACGAGGTGGCCGGTGATGGCGCCGTCGGGGGTTTCGTGGAGGTGCATTTCGAGGTCGAAGCGGGTGTGGGTGGTGGGGAGGTGCAGGGGCTCGGTGGTGGTGGTGGTGCCGAGGTTCAGGTGGGTGCCGGTGCTGGAGAGGTCGAACCAGGCCTGGGTGAGGGGGTTGCGGCTGGTGTCGCGCGGGGGGTTGAGTTCTTCGATGATCTGCTCGTAGGGGAGGTCCTGGTGGTCGAAGGCGTCCAGGGTGGTGGTGCGGGTCTGGGCGAGCAGGTCGGTGAAGGCGGGGTTGGCGGCGAGGTTGGCGTGCAGGGGGAGGCTGCTGACGAAGAAGCCGATGAGGTGGTCCAGGTGGGGGTGGGTGCGTCCGGCGTAGGGGGTGCCGATGGTGATGTCGGGGTCGCGGGTGTAGCGGGTGAGCAGGATCTGGTAGGCGGCCAGGGTGGTCATGAACAAGGTGGCGTGGTGGGTGCGGGACAGGTCGCGCAGGGCGGCGGCGGTGGCGGGGCTGATGGTGAGGGGGACGGCGCTGCCGGTGAAGGTGGGCAGGGGCGGCCGGGGGTGGTCGGTGGGGAGCTGGAGGGCGGGGGTGGCGCCGTGAAGGGTGGTGCGCCAGTAGGCGGCGTGGTCCTCGCGGGTGGCGGTCAGGCGGCGGCGCTGCCAGGCGGCGTAGTCGGGGTAGTCGACGGGCAGGGGTGCCCAGTCCGGGGGCGGCCGGCCTGGGTGGCGTGGTAGGCGGTGGTCAGGTCGCGTTCCAGGACGGTGACGGACTGGCCGTCGAAGACGGTGTGGTGGAAGGTGAGGGCCAGGACGTGGTCGTCGGGGGCCAGGCGGATCAGGCGGGCGCGGGTCAGCGGTCCGGCGGCGAGGTCGAAGGGCTGGTTCCGGTCGCGGCGGGCCAGGTTCAGGGCAGCGGCGTAGGGGTCGGGTTCGGCTGACAGGTCCTCGCGGGTCATGGTGATGGCCGGGGGCGGGTCGGTGTGCAGGACCGGCTGCCCGTCCCGGGCCGGGAACCGGGACCGCAAGGGCGCGTGCCGGGTCACCACAAGACTGAACGCCGCCGTCAGCGCGCCGGCGTTCACCGGCCCGGTGATCCGGTACCGGCACGTCACGTGATACGCCGTGCTCCCCGGCTGCAGCTGATCCATGAACCACAGCCGCTGCTGCGCAAACGACAGCTGCGACCGCTCGTTCTCCGAGGCCCTCGATCCGGTCCCCGTTGCTGCTTTGATCTCCGCCCGCCAGGGCGGCGGCCGCCTGCAGCCGCTGCGCGAGCAGTTCGGCGCGATCCCTGGCCTGCGTGGCCCGACTGTCAGCCTCCACCTATCCTCCGGTCGCCTTAAGACTCGCCTTCAGAACTAGCCGCGGTGCCTGTGTTTGCCGACCTAGACTCGGCCAGCGCTCGCCTGACGCTCAGCGGCGTGATGTCGGTCCACACCGTCTTGATGTGCTCCAGGCACTCGTCCTTGCTGCCGGCGAAGCCGACGTCGTTCCAGCCCAGCGGCAGTTCCCGGTCGTCGGGCCAGATGGAGTGCTGCTCTTCGTGGTTGACCACGACCTTGTAGCGGCCATCGTCGTCGAACATTTCATTCCGTCCTTTCGGTGTTCCACTGGGCGAACAGGGCGAAGCTCGTCGGCGGTGACGATCGGCACCCGGGACAGCCGCTGGGTCGGGTCCCGGGCGATCTCGGTCAGGAAGCGGGCGTAGTGCCCGGCGAGCCATTCCATACCTCGACGGTCGAAGAGGTCGGTGGCGTAGATGAGGCCGCCGGTCAGACGGCCGCCGCCGCCATCGGTCAAGTGCAGTTCGAGGTCGAACCTGGTGGTGATGGTGCCGAGGTCGAAGCTCTCGACGTGCAGTCCGGCCAGCTCCAGCTCGCCCAGCTCAGTGCCGAGGTTCTGCATGTTGAACCACACCTGCGTCACCGGCGTCCGGCTCAGGTCACGGGGCGGCGCGAGTTCCTCGACGAGGACTTCGAGCGGCAGGTCCTGGTGCGCGAAGTCCTCCAGGATCTCCTCACGGGCCTGGTCGAGCAGGCTCGCGAATGGCGGATCTCCGGCCAGGTCGCAGCGCAGTGCCAGCGAGTTCACGAAGAAGCCGATCATCGGCTCAAGCTCGGTGTGACCACGTCCGCTGACCGAGGAACCGACGATCAGGTCGGTCGTGCCCGCGCGCCGGCCGAGCAGCGCCTGGAACGCGCTGAGGCCGACCATGTAGAGGCTGGCCTGGTGGGCGCGGGCCAGCGCCCGCAGCTGACCGGTCACCGCCGGCGAACTCAAAGGACACCCGGTCGGCGCGGTGCGACGGCTCCGACGGCCTGGTCCGGTCGGTCGGCAGCTCCAGCACCAGCGGCGCCCCGGCCAGCCGCTGCCGCCAGTACGTCAGGTCGGTGGCGAGCTTCGGTCCGGTCACCTCCCGCCGCTGCCAGGCGGCGTAGTCCGCGTACTGCACCGGCAGTTCGGGCAGCTCGGCCTGGCCCGGCAGGCCGCCGCGTAACAGGCCGAGAGCTTCGCGCCGCAGGACGCCGAGCGACCAGCCGTCGAAGACGCAGTGGTGCACCCGCATCGCCAGCACATGATCGTCGGCGGCCAGCCGGTAGAGCCCGGCCCGGAACAGCGGTCCGGCCGCCAGGTCAAGGGCCTGCGGCGTCGGCGCTGATCAGCGAGCGGGCGAGGTCGGCGGCAGTGACGGCGCCTGCGCGCACCTGCGGATCGGTGCTGAGATCGACGCGGTCGAGCCGGACCGAAGGCGGGTCGACGAGCTGGTAGGGGACCCCGTTATGCTCGCCGAACCTGGTCCGCAGCGACTCGTGCCTGGCGATGATCTCGGTGAGCGCCTGCTCCAGCCGGCCAGCGTCAAGCGCGCCGTGGATCCGGTGGTTCAGCGGGATCGAGTATGCGGTGGTGCCCTGGTGCAGCCGCTCGATGAACCACAGTCGTTCCTGGGCGAAGGACAGCACCGGCCGCTCGGGGCGCGGCTCCGCGACGACCGTGGGCTGCGGGGTCGCGCTGCCGAGCAGCCGCCGCCTCAGCAGCTCCGCCCTGGCGTCACTCACGTGGTCCCTTGATGTTTGCCGATCGCTGTGCCGACCTGCTCGTCCGACATCGCCGCGATATCGGCGACCAGCGCTTCCTCCACGGCCTGCGCCAGGTCGGGCAGGGCGGGGTGGTCGAAGATGAGCCGCAGCGGCAAGTCGACCGAGAAGGCCGACCTGAGCCTGGCGATCACCTTCGTGGCTAGCAGCGAATGGCCGCCAAGCTCGAAGAAGTCCGCCGTCGCGCTGACGGCGGGCAGGCCGAGCACCTCGGTCCGAGATCGAGACGACGACAGCCTCATACGGGCCGCGCGGCTCGACCAGCTCGCCGTCGCTGGCCTGGCCGGCGCGCGGACTCGGCAGCGCCTGCCGGTTGATCTTGCCGACCTTGGTCAGCGGCAGCTCGGGGATCGTGATGAAGTAGCTCGGGATCATGTAGTCAGGCAGCACGGACTTGAGCAGCTTGCGCAGTTCGGCGGTGCTGGCGGGGGACGCCGGGTCGGCGGGGACGACGTAGGCGGCCAGCTCCAGGCTGGCGTTGACGGTCACCGGCAGCACCGCCGTCGCGGCGACCTCGGGGCTGCGCCGCAGCGCCGTCTCGACCTCGCTGGGCTCCACCCGGCAGCCTCTGATCTTGACCTGATCGTCACGGCGGCCGACGAACTGGAGCAGGCCGGCGGTGCTCCAGCGCGCGAGGTCGCCGGTCAGGTAAAGCCGCTCTCCCGGAGCATCCGCATAAGGATTTGGAACGAATCGCTCGGCGGTGAGATCCGGCTTCCCGAGGTAACCCCTGGCCAGGGGGCGGCCGATGCACACCTCGCCGGGCACTCCTGGCGGCACCGGGTTCAGCCGGTCGTCGAGCAGCAGCACCTGGGTGCCGGGCTGCGGCGCGCCGACCGGAACTACCTGCGGCCAGCTCGCCGGATCGCCGGTCAGCCGGTACGACGCCACGCAGTGTGACTCGGTCGGCCCGTACTGGTTGTCGAACGTGACCGGGCCGAGCCTGCTCGCGAGGGCACGGAGGGCGGGGTCCAGGCGGAGTTCCTCGCCGGCTGCGACGAGCTGGGTGATCGGCGGTAGCTCGGTTCCGGGCTCGCCGGCCTGGTCGGCGATGTGGCTGAGCACCACGGGCGGGCAGAGCACGGTGTCGACCCCGGCCGTCCGCATGACCGAAAGGAGCGCGTCCGCGTCGAGCCGGTCGTCGTCGCTCACCGGGACCACCGTGCCGCCGCTCAGCAGCGGGAAGAGCAGCTCCTGGAAGGACATGTCGAAGGTCGGAGTGGAGAACTGCAGGACGGTGCTGTCGCTCGCGTACCGGTGCAGATGCCAGTTCATGAGGCTGACCAGCGGACGCTGCGGCATGGCCACGCCCTTGGGCGTCCCCGTCGAGCCCGACGTGTACATCACATAGAGCAGGTTGTCCAGGCCGGCCTGCTCGGGCAGGTCGCCTGACGGCAGCCCGGCGAGTTCGGTGGTGGCGGCGTCCAGCGCGATCGCCGCGACGTCGCCGGGCAGCGTCGCCAGGTAGCTGGTCTCGGTCAGCACCAGCGCGGCGCCTGAATCACCGATCATGAGGGCGTTCCGCTCGACCGGCGCATCGACGGCCAGCGGCAGGTAGGCGCCGCCCGCCTTGATGACGGCCAGCACCGCCGTCGCGAACTGGATGCCGCGCGGTAGCAGCACCGCGACGACGTCCTCCCGGCCGGCTGCGGCACGGCCGATTCCCCGCCCGCGCAGGTATCTGGCCAGCTGGTTCGCCTGCTGGTTGAGCTGGGCGTAGCTGATCCGTCCGGTGCCGTCCGGTACTGCGCCGTTCAGTACCGTGCCGTCCGCGACGGCGATCGCCTCAGGCGTGCGGCGAGCCTGCGCCTCGAACCCTGCCGCGAGCGTGCCGATCGTCGGTGCGGGCGGCGGGGCGGCCCAGGTGCGCAGCACCCGCTCCTTTTCCCCGGCGGTCAGCAGGTCGATGTCCCAGACCTCGGTGGCCGGATCGGCGGCCACCGCGCGGAGCACGGCCAGGTAGCGCCGGGCGAAGCTGGCTACGGTGCCCTCGTCGAACAGGTCAGTCGCGTAGATGAGCTCAGCTGGCAGTGGGCCGACGCCGTCGTCGGTGAGGTCGAGCCGCAGGTCGAACGACGAGGTGACGAAGTCGATGTCGAAGTCCTCGACGCCGGCTCCGGGCAGGACGAGCTTCGAGCGCGGCCTGAAGAGATCGAACCAGACCTGGAAGATCGGGTTCCTGCTTAGGTCGCGTTCTGGCGCGAGCTCGGCGACGAGGCGGGTGAACGGCAGATCCTGATGATCGAGCGCATCGGTCATCGCTACGCGGGCCTGGTCGACCAGCTCGCTGAAGGTGATGTCGTCGGCGACGCTCGCCCGCACCGGCAGCGAGTTGACGAAGAAGCCGATCAGCTCGTCGGCCTGCGGTGCCGACCGGCCGGCAGCCGGCATGCCCACCACAACATCCTGGGTGCTGGCGTGCCGGGCAAGCAGGACCTGATAGGCGCTCAGCATGACGGTGAAAAGCGTCACGCCGTGCTGCTGCGCCAGGCTGCGCATCCGCCGGGCGAGGTCACCGGGGACCTCGAAACGATAGCTCGCGCCCTGATACGAGGGCACGGCCGGCCTTCTCCGGTCGGCGGGCAGCTCGAGCAGCGGCGGCGCGTCGGCCAGGGTGTCCCGCCAGAACGCGGTCTGGGCGGCGAGCAGCTCCGGACCCAGCCGCTCCCGCTGCCAGGCCGCTGCCTGCGCGAAGCTGGTAGACAGGGCCGGCCAGGCCGGTTTCCGGCCTTCGAGCTCGGCCGCGTAGGCCAGGCCGAGTTCGCGCTTGAAGATGTCGGTAGACAGGCCGTCGAAGACGATGTGGTGCACCGTCAGCTGGAGCACGTAGTCCTGGTCGCCGATCCGCAGCAAGAGGGCGCGCAGCAGCGGGCCAGCGGCGAGGTCGAAGGGCGTCGCCGCTTCCCGGGCGGCGAGCTGCCGAGCGCTGGCGACCGGGTCGGCACTGTGCGAGTCAGCGCTGGCGCGCAGGTCCCGCTCGACGACCGTGATCGCACTGGGGTCGGACCTGATCACCCGGGGCTCGCCGTCGGTGCGGGCGATCCGCCAGAGCAGCACCGCGTGCCGCTCGGCGACCGCGCGCAGCGCCCGCTCCAGTGCCCTGGCGTCGAGCTGGCCGGTCACCCTGAAGCTGTAGTCGATGTTGTAGGCGAGCAGCCCGGGAGCCAGCTCGTCCAGGAACCACAGCGACTCCTGGGAGAACGACGGCAGATCGCTGTCGCTGCTGCTCTCGACCGGTTCCCGCCGCGCCTGCTGACCGCTGGGTTCGTCGAGGCCCAGGCCGGTGACCAAGTCGGCGACGGTCCGATGCCGGTACAGGACGTGCCAGGGGAGGTCGAGCTCGAAGTCGCGGGCGAGCTGGTTCATGATCCGCGCGCCGAGCAGCGAGTCGCCTCCGGCGGTGAAGAAGTCGTCGTGGATACCGAGGACCTGTTCTCCGGATTTGGTCTCCCCGAGCACCGATCGCCATACGTCGAGCACGCGCTGCTCGGCCGGCGTCGTCGCCGCGACGGCGGACCGGGCCGCACGGTCAGGGGCCGGGAGCCGCTGGCGGTCGATCTTCCCTGCGATGTTTTTCGGAAGCTCGCTGAGCACGACGAACGAGGCGGGAACCATCCACTCGGGCAGCCTGCTCAGCAGATGCTCGGTCAGATCGGCCTTGGCGGCCCCTGATCGCGTTCCGATGTAGGCGGCGAGCTGACGAGCCCCTGACCGCGCCACGTAGGGCACGATCACGGCGTCGTCGATGTGCGGGTACTGGCGCAGGACCGCCTCGATCTCCCTCGGCTCGACCCGGTGACCCCTGATGTGGAGCTGGTCGTCGATCCGGCTGAGGAACTGCAGGCTGCCGTCAGGGAGCTGGCGCACCAGGTCGCCGGTCCGGTACACCCGCGCCCCTGGCACAGGGCTGAACGGGTCAGGCACGAACAGCGCCGCCGTCTGCGCCACGTTGTCGAGGTAGCCGCGGCCTACGCCGATGCCGCCGATGTACAGCTCGCCGGTCTCGCCGGCCGGCACCGGGGGCCAGGTCGGGGTCCAGCACGTAGCAGTACACCCTGGGAAGCGGGAACCCGATCGGCGGGATTGTCGGCGTCACGCCTGCTGCCTTGGCGTGAAGGTCACGGGCAGGCGGGCCGGGCCGCGCAGGATCGGGCCGAAGGCCCACTCGATCTCACCGGGCTCGATGGCCAGCCGCAGGTCAGGCAGGGCGCCGAACAGCTCGCGCAGCGCCGTTACGCCCTCGTTGCGGGCGAGCTGGCTGCCGGGGCAGAAGTGCGGGCCGTAGCCGAAGGACAGGTGCCGCGGGCTCGGCCGGCCGGGATCGAACTCCTCAGGGTTGTCGAATCTGGCCGGGTCGCGGTTAGCTGCCGCCAGCGAGAGCAGCACCGCGCTGCCGGGCGCGAGCTCGACCTCGCCGATGGTGAGCCGCTCCTGGGCGTAGCGGGTCTGCACGGAATGCAGCGGCGCGTCGTGCCTGAGAACCTCTTCGCCGATCGCGGCCCACTTGCTGTCGTCCTGCAGGGCGGCCTGCAGGTGCTCGGGGTGCTCGAGCAGCCGCAGGATCGCGGTGGCGATAAAGGGCGCCGTCGTGGTGTGCCCGGCTCCGATCAGCGTAAAGAGCACGGCCCGCAGCTCGCCCTTGCTCCGAAGGTTGCCGAGCCGCAGTTGCTCGAGCAGCGCGGTGGTGATGTCGTCGCCCGGATGCGATTCCTTGTAGACGACGATCCGGTCCACGTACTCGTGCAGGAAGGCGTGCGCCGTCTTGTCGGGCGGCTGGGTGAAGCCGGCCTTGAGGTAATTGGACAGGCATGCCTGGGGCGGCTCCTGCTCCTGGGGCGGCACGCCAAGCAGGTTGTGGATGACCTCGACGGGAATCTGCAGGGCGTATTCGTCCATCAGGTCGGCGTGCCCCCGCTGCGCGAAGGCGGCCAGCGCGGTCCGGCAGGCCTGCCGGATTCCGGCCTTGGCGATCAGGCTCGCGGGCATGACGTCGTCCATGACCCGGTACAGCCGCTCGTGGTACTGGTCGGAGATCCCCATCGACGTGCTGATCTGCGCCGCCTCGCCGCCGCCGGTGTCCTCGAACCCGCTGCGCAGCCCCGGATTCACCAGGCACGAGCGGACGAGTTCGTAGGAGGTGACCACGCAGAGGGGCTTGCCGTCAGCGCCCGGCGCTATGCTGACCGGCTCGTGCTCACGCAACCATTTGTAGTTCGGGTACGGGTCGGGCGCGCGCCGGGTCGGCCGCGGGTTCTCCTGCATTCGGCGCTCCTCTCACGAAATGGTCGCGCAGCAGGTCAGGATGGTGCATTCGGTCGGGCCGTAGAGGTTGAGCACGCGCGCCCCGAAGTATTGAGACTCGATCCAGGGTGCCAGCGGCCCAAGGTCGGGAGTCTCGGTGCCGAAGGCGAGCACGCGGATGGAGGCCAGCTTCGCCAGGCTGTCGCGTCCGGCCGCGTCGACGACGGGATAGAACATGCTCGGGATGCAGTTCAGCACCGTGACCTGGTGGGCGGCGACGAAGTCGAGCATGAACTTCGGGTTGTACGGCGCGTCGGGCAGCAGCACCAGCGCCGCGCCGCAGGCGAACGGCACCAGGTAGTTCTTGATCGAGGCGTCGAAGTTGCTGGAAATGACCTGCGAGACCCGGCTGTCGCTGGTGAGCGCAGATGCCGGCGTACCAGGCGATGAGGTTGCTAAGTCCGGCCCGCTGAATCTGGATGCTCTTGGGCGCCCCGGTCGAGCCGGAGGTCTGGATTACGTAGGCGCCCCCGTCCGGACGCGTGGCGACGGAGCGGGAGAGCGGGGCGACGTCCGGCGCAGGGTCGCGGCGGTCAGGATTTATCCGCATGACGGTCGCGCTGGCCGGGCAGAGCTGATGGGCCCAGGCCGCCAGGGCCGACGTGGCGAGCAGCACCCTGGGGCTGGTCGTGCGCAGCAGGGCCTGCTGCCGGGCTTCGGGCAGGTCGGGCTGCACGGGGACGTAGATCCGCCGGCCCGCATGACCGCCAGGAAGGCGACGACGAGCGGGTACGAGCGGCGGGCCACCACGGCGACCGAGACCTCGGGACCTACTCCGGCCGCGACCAGCCGCGAACTGTAGTGCGCCACGTCGTCGGCGAGCTGGGCATAGGTCCAGGTGCCCAGATCGGAAATGACAGCCGTTGCCGATGGCGTACGCCGAGCCCAGCCCTCTAAGAGTCAGGTATATCCCACAAGGAAGTCAGGTCAGTGTCTTCTGAAAGGTCAGTGTCTTCTGATCCAGTGCCTTCTGACGCTGCAGCCGTCATCTACCGGGTTAGCCTCGCTCTCTTCACCGCATTGCCATCGTTTCGACAGGCTATTGATCAAAAGAGATCATTGTCCAATGTCAATTATGTATGACCTTATGCATGATATGCATGAAGCATTTGATAACACTAAAGACGCCCAAAAAGAACGATAGAGAGTCAAAAAGCTTGACTAGCGAAAAAAGTGACGGTATATTAGCAATCGCACTTTTCTGAAACCATGGCAGGCTGCCTGCTACAAGCTACCTGGGTAACAGGGCCTGTCAGTACCTATGCGGGGCGAATGCGAAATGGGCAGTGCTCCTGGCGCGGGGATGTCGGCTTACCAGTTACCATCGCCGACGGTCCGGTCTGCGATCGATGACCTTCTCACTCAGCGGGTCCATGCATGACGGGGCAGCAGGCGCTGTGGAGCGTGGAGATCCGCCATATGCGGGCCTTTATCGCAGTGGCCGCCGAGCAGAACTTCACCAGGGCAGCGGAGCAGCTATGCATGTCCCAGCCCGCGCTGAGCCGGACCATCGCGCAGATGGAGCATCTGCTCGGCGAGCGGCTGGTCCATCGAAGTCACCAGACGGTGACCCTCACCAGCGCCGGGACCAGGCTGCTGCCGCACGCGAGATCGGTGGTGGAGTCGCTACGGCACGCGGTGAGCGCCGCGCGGGGCGAAGTGCCGCAGCTTCGGGTCGGATTCACGTGGGACTCCTGTTTCGAGGAGATCCCGCTGATCGTCCAGGCCTACGAGCAGGCGGGCCCATGGGCCGAGATCGAGCTGGTCGGGCTCGACGAGCCGTTCAGCGGCCTGCGGGACGGCCTCTGCGATCTCGAATTCATCCGTGATTTCGAGCAGCCCGACGCACTGCGCGGGTCGCTGCTCTTTCGCGAGCCCAGGGTGGTCGCATTGCCAGCCGATCATGTGCTGGCCGGCAAGCCGGAAATCGACGCCGAGGATATTCGCTACGAAACCTCGGTAGTCGCGATCGGCGGTCACCCCCGCGTCGACCTTGGTGCTTTCGTTCCCGGCAATGTCGACGTGGTGAAGGTTCAGAATATCGACGAATGGCTGATCGCGATTGCTGCCGGCCGGGGGATAGCGCTGGTCGGCAAGTCCGTCGCCGACTTCCACCGGCATCCGCAGATCCATATCGCGACGCTGCGCAACAGCCCGTCCACGTCGCTGCACATCGCCTGGCTCAACGCAGGACGGAGCGACGAGAGCGACCTGCTGGTGCGGCTGGCGCTGAAGCTGACCAGACCGCGCCGCCACGGCGCGGCAGCGGCCTAGGTCAACGTATGACCAAGTCAATGCGACTTCAGTGTACTGATGCATGAGTCAATGTCCGACACCAGCCTCTGCCAGCTTGAAAGACGAGCAACAGGTCCATTAGTGTCCAGTCTCTCAAGCAATTGTCTGCGATGTTGTGAGAATCTCTTGGCTACCAGGTCTCTTCGACGACCACGATCGCTAGCGGCACGCAGCAGGCATGACTTAAGCAATGCCTTAGGGTCAGCCACCCCCTCAACTTCGTGTATTTTGGGCAATGGCAAACTATCGCGCCCCCTGGGGTTACCGGCAACGGTGCGAATTTTATCCTCGTCGAGCAGCAGCCACGCCTCGGTCATTGTAATCGGTATTATTGTTATGAGTTCACAGTCTACCGCGAGGAAGATAGGGCCAGTTCGATCTCTTCACGTCGCGTCTGCCATCCGGCGTTGTCTGCGTCGCGATGTACAACCACAATGCGGAACGGTCCATCCATCAACTGGGCGCCGGCATCTATTCTAGATTTGACATTCTTGCCGATACCAGGCAGAGACGAGAAGTCCGGTGTGCTGAGGCGAAGTGTTCGGCCACGCTCCTCGAACAGGATCTCGACAATATCTGCCAGCGGCTTATCAGACGAACCTTCGCATACAAATAGCCCCGACAGCGGCGGAATGCTCACGACTTGAACTCCAAGGGCAGTGTGAGTTGCGAACCTGGTGGGGGGCTTAGGTAGGAAGTTATATCTGCTCGCGAAAAAGTTAGCCTTCCATCAGTTGCTCGCCATGACTTGCTGTATGGCAGCAGAGAGAGCGCACTCGCGATCCTGCCATCGGCTGTCTTGCGGGGATGTACATCAGCGAGAAGCAGGTCGTTGGGATCGCACAGTTGGACGATCCAAGGGGAGTGGGTGTTGATTATCACTTGCCTGAATGGATTTTCCGGTCCTGGCGCTTCGTACGGATTGACGGCGAGGTCCTTGACTAGATTCATCATGGCAGGGATATTGGCGGGATGCATTCCATTCTCTGGTTCTTCCATGCATAGGAGCCCCGTGACCGTTGGATCTTCAAGTAGGACGCAGAGTGCGAGAAATCTCAACGTTCCCTCCGAGAGCGCTCGGGCCGGTAGGGTGAGCCCTCCACGTTCGCTCAGAAATAGCGTGAATACTTCGCGCACTTGATCTGGTGTAACCCTGAGACTCCCCACCTTTACGCCAGTGAGGTCAGAGAGTCTGTCGGCGACCTCAGCGTAGACAGCGTCGGAGTAAGCAGCATGATCCTCGAATTCGTCGCGATAGTAATTCGGCGCGTCGGTAGCAATGCGATATAGCGTTGCCGCAAGATGACGGCCATCTGTTTGCATAGTTCTTGGTGCAGAGAAATTATCTGGTGCCCGAAGCGCGGATGGCTCAAGCGCAAGTCGTCGCCAACTCTGCATTTCCCTGCGGGCGGCAAGCACTGTCGGATAATCATTTGTTGTGACGGTACTCAGGACAGTTCTGCCAGTTCGTGCCGCAGCACGAGGCTGAGGGCGCCCGAAACTTCCGCCGTCGCCGTGCACGTTTATTATTATGCCAATATCGCGTTGTTCCGTTGAAAGGAATGGCCCTCCGCGTCTTTGCCCTTGAAGAACTTCGCTGCGAAAGCTTTTGGCGCTATGGGGAAAGCGTAGATGCTTTGGGGCGTCTCCCTTATTTAGTGCCGAAGCTCTTCGTGCTCCAGTGTAATTCTTCCAACGCTGCCTTCCCCCTCGGGAAGAGAGAATCCAAGTCTAAGCTCGTAGCGAAGAAATGTAGTAGTTGCTGCAGCCGGAGCCCCCAAGTCGTCTTCGACGTTGCCCGGTACAATCATTTCGGCAGCAATCGATATTACTCGTTGATGCTCCCTGTATCCATCCCAGAATAGATCTCTCGGGTCACCCCCTTTCAGGCCCGAGGAGCCTCTGACGCGTTGAGCCGATTCCGCCAAAGGTTCGCTTGCTAGATGCGAGAGAAATTCGACTGCGTCGAATAGATTCGATTTCCCGATTCCATTTTCTCCGGCAATGCAAGTAAACGGTCCGAACTCCACTGACACATCGAGCAGGTTCTTGAAACCCTGAACTTCCAGCTTGGTGAGCACTGACATAGGCTATCGGCCCACTGCGTAGCTGGCGCCACCTGATCGAGGAGTCGATCTGAGCGGCGGGTAGTGCATCCCGTCCGGCGACGCAAACTCATCGGCTCACCCAGCCATCGGCGTGGCCGCAGGCTATGGCCAGCGGCCACTGTGTGGTCTTTACCTATCCTCACAAGGCGGGTGATCCAGCGGTAAGCGTTCCGCGTCTAGCACCGTCACGACCAAGATCACGATCACGATCTACGGCCGGAGTACTAGGTTCGGTCGGCTAACTGACGGCCTAGCCCGGCGTGGGGATCGACGGCAGGTCCCGATTGACCCGGATCTGGCTCATGAGCAGGAAGATCACGGACAGCGGATACAGCGCCAGCAGGATCCACAGGGCGGCACGTACCGACAGCGCCGTGCCGAGCGCGCCGGCGATCAGCGCCCCGAGCGGCATGGCGCAGTACGAGGGGAACCGCATGCCAGCCGTGACCCGCCCGAGCATCTCAGGCGGCGTGTAGTGCTGCCTGAACGTGCCGCCGATGGTGTTCGTGACGATGAAGCCGGCGGCCAGCACCCCGAGCCCGAGCGCGAAGAACACCAGGCTGGGGCCCTTGGCGGTGAGCGGGATCAGCAGCCCGAAGCCGCCGCCGACCAGGACGCTCACGATCAGCGCGCGGGCCGTCCCCAGCTTCCTGGCGACCCGGCGGGCGATCATCGCGCCGAGGACGCCGCCCGCTCCCGGTGCGGCGAGCAGCAGGCCCACGGCGAGCGAGCTGAGCTTGATCTCGCGCACGAGGAACACCACGACCAGCGCGTTCGTGCCGCTGTACGCGATGTTGGCTAGCACCGGGTACACCGTCATGGGCCGCAGGTAGGGGTCGCTGAAAATGTAGCCCAGGCTGCTCGTGATGTCCTTGCGGATCGTCGTGTGCCGGACCGGCTTGCGCGGCGGCGCCTCGTACCGGATGGCGAGCAGGCAGGCTGCGGAGACGAGGAAGCTCGCGGCGTTGACCAGTACCGCCGCCGCGTCGCCCACGGCGTCGGCCAGGGCGCCTGCGACGCTGCGCCCGGTGACCGTGGCCACCGAGGAACTGCCCTGCAGCTTCGCGTTGCCCTCGATCAGGTCGGCCGAGCTCACCACCGTGGGCAGGAAGACCTGCAGCGCGGTGTTGAAGAAGATGCTGGCCGTCCCCGCTAGCAGCGCAACGACGACGAGCTGGGCGATGGTGAGCACGCCGAGCCAGGCGGCAAGCGGCACGCTGGCGTACAGCAGCGCCGCGATGACGTCGCAGGTGATCAGCAGCGGCCGGTTCGGCAGCCGGTCTACCCAGGCGCCCGCCGGGAGACCGATTACCAGCACGGGCAAGGTGGCCGCCGCACTCAGCGCCGAGACCGCGAACGTGCCCGCATGCAGCACCTGAATTGCCAGCAGCGGCACGCAGACGATAGCGGTAGAGGACCCTACGCCATTGACCGTCTCGCCGATCCAGAACAAACGGAAATTGCGCTGCCAGAATATGCCGCCGATTCGGCGACGATCAGCTAATAGGGCTCCGGTCATTGACATAAAGCATACCAGCCGACCAGACATAGGCGGTCCGGCCCCACTTAGTGGCCGACGCCACGTCGGGGAAGAATCCATGCCCGGACAAGTTCGCGCTGGTGTTGCACAGCACCGGGATTCCGCTCAGCTGCCAGTATTCAGCCAGGATACGGCTGGCGGCGTTATTGGCCAGGTCCGGGTCGATCGTCTGAAGCCTGGCCGTCCCGTCCAGGTGCATGATCGCCGGTACCCGCTGGGCCCAGCCGGGACGAAGCCGGTGCTCGAAGAGCATGTACCGGTCGGCGTTGCCGGGGTCGAAGACCTGGCTGGCCTGCGACTCCAGGCAGATCGGCGCCACCGGCCGGTAGGGCGCGCGATCTTTGAGGTCGTTGAGACGATCCTTCATCGCGGCGTCGGTGGCAGGCGCCAGGATGCTCCGGTTGCCCAGCGCCCTCGGGCCCAGCTCGGCCCGGCCATCGAGCACGACCACCGGCTCGCCGGTGCTGTGCAAGAGCGCCGCCACGCCAGCCTCGTCGCACCGCCTGGCCGTCCAGCCCGGCGCCGGGTCGCTGGCCGCAAGGCGCGGCCCGCTGTAGACGTCCCAGCTCAGGTCGGCCTGGCCGGACTCGCCGATCAGCTCGCAGCAGGCGGTGCCGATCCCGGCGCCCGAGTCGTTGGTGAACGGGGGGACCCAGATGCTCGCGTAGGTGCCGGTGTCGCGGAGCATGCTATTCCATTTGATGTTCAGCGCGCAGCCGCCGGACAGGCACAGGTTGGGCTGGTCCCCGATCCGGGACCGCTCGGCGGCCCTGCCGAGGCTGGTGACCAGCATCCGGCCGAGAAAATCCTGGTAGGTCGCGATCAGGTCGGCGTTCGACAGCCCTTCGAACAACTCGGAGCGGCGCGCCTGCACGGCCTCGCCGACGCCGAGCCCGAAGGACATCGGGTCGAGTTCGTCGATCACTTTCTGGAACGCGGCGAAGGCGTCTTCCCGTACCGTGCCGAGCGCCGCGTAGGCCATCGCCTTGCCGGGGATCTCAAGCAGCCGGTAGCCGTACTCGTCGGCCGGCACGGCAGCCCAGTCCCGCGCGAACGGCTCCACGTACTTGCAGAGGTAGGTGAACGTGTCGCCCAGCAGCGGGAACAGCGCCCCGAGGTACCGCGCGGCCAGCGGCTCAGGGCTGACCCGGTAGAGCCTCGGCAGCATGCCGCCGTCCCAGGCCAGGACGAGGGCCTGCTCGCCCCTGCGGGCGAACGGGCTGGTGCAGTAACTCGCCATCGCGTGATGGGCGGCGTGGCTGTAGCCGGAGTAGCCGCCCTGCAGCGGCCCGCCGGGAATGCCGGGAAAGGTGAACCGGTGCAGCAGCCCGCCCTTGACTTCGTCGCTGGTATACGGCGCGACGGGGACCGGCGTGCGCTGGCCGAATTGCGAGACAGGAATGCTGGGAGCGCCGCTCTTATCGACGGTCCACCAGCCGTCGACCACGAAACGGTCGATGTCGCTTAGCTCGACACCTTCGGTCGCGAGGATCTCGGCAATGACGCTCAGGTCGCCGATGTCGCTGTAGCGAAATCCGTTGGCGACCTTTTCAAGTTCTATATTAAATAAAAGCTTGTTGCCATCAATAACGGCTATGCCTGCATCGTGTGAAAGCTTTAAGCCGCAAATAATCATGTCGCTATCCTAGCTTGCGCAAAATCCCGCGTCTACCCTCAATTCGTATCATATGTCATCTATTGGACTTTGAAGGCAGTTCTGGTCGGGGTCGAGAATCTGCTCAGGGACATCCAGGACGGCGACCGGTCAGCCTGCGTGCGGCGGTCACCGGTAGCGAGCACCGCCAGCCACTCGCCGATCAGCGGCCCGAACTTGAAGCCATGCCCGGAGGTGCCCGACCCGACGACGAGATCGCCGACGCGGTCGACGTTGAAATCTCCGTCAGGGGAATTGTCGTAGATGCAGCGCTCGGCTGCCACCGGATCGGGCCGAATCCCGGGAGGAATGCGGCCGCCACCTCGCTCAGCTGGCTGATCAGGCCGGCGTCGCCGGAGTGATCCTGATGATCAGGGTCGACCGCCGGCCCCGGCGAGTGCAGACTGATCTTGTACCGGTCCGAGCCAGGAACCGGAAGCCCGTAAGGGAAGTCGCCGCCGTAGTGCGAGAAGATCGGCGTCGGGCCTGCCGCCGCCCGGTCGGCGACCGGATCGAGGTAGCAGACCTGCTGCATGGTGGGGTTCGACGGCACGGCGACGCCCGCCCCTGCGGCCAGTCGCCGCGTCCACGGTCCGGCGCACAGGACGACCCGGTCGGCGTCGAGCTCGCCGTCGGTCGTGCTGACCCGCAGACCTCCGTCGCGGGTGGCCAGCGCGGTCACCCGGACGGGCGCTCGCTCCGCCGCCCCGGACAGCCGGGCCAGGGCGGCCAGCACCCGGTCGGCGGCGATGACCGCCGACTGCGACTCGTGCAGCACCGGCCCGGGGACCGCGAAGCCGGGAAAACGCTCGGCGGCATCGCGGTCCGACAGCAGTTCTCCAGGCACGTCGGCCTGGTCAAGGCAGTGCTTGACCTGGTGGACTTCCGGGCCGAACGTCAGCTGCGGCGTGGGGTGCAGCAACTGCTCACCGGCGGCCTCTTCGAGTTCGGTCCACAGCTCGCGCGCCCGCCGGGCCATCCTGACGTACTCCACGGTCTCGTAGCCGAGCCGGAAGACCCGGCAGGACCCGTGCGAGCCGCCGTCCACGTGACCGGCCGCCGCCTGGTCGAGCACCGTGACTTCGTAGCCGCGCCTGGTCAGCGCCCAGGCGGCGGACAGCCCGAGCAGGCCGGCGCCGATGACGACGAAGTCACTGTGCATCGGGGTCACTATTTATCTGGGTGTGCTCAGTACCCGCGAGCGCGCCACTCGGCCAGGTGCGGACGCTCCGTCCCTAGGGTGGTGTCAGCGCCGTGGCCCGGATACACCCAGGTGCCGTCGGGCAGCTCAGCAAAGATCCTTTCCTCCAGGTCGTTCATCAGGGAGCTGAACCGCTCCGGGTCCTGCTGAGTGTTGCCAGGCCCGCCCGGGAATAGCGAATCGCCGGTGAACAGGTGCGGCTCGCTCGCCAGCGCACCGTCGGCGTCGTACAGGATGGCGATGCTGCCCGGCGTGTGGCCGCGCAGGTGGATGATCTTGAGCGAAGCCTCGCCGACGCTGATCGTGTCGCCGTGGCTGACCAGCATCGTCGGCGCCAGTGGCAGGGCCGGGGCGTCGGCGACGTGCGCGACGGTGTCGGCGCCGGTCTCGCGGGTGACGGCCTCGAGCGCGGCGGTGTGGTCACCGTGCCGGTGGGTGGTGACGATCGTCGACAGCGCCTCGCCCCCGAGCAGGCCGATCAGCGTCTCCGGCTCGTTCGCCGCGTCGATCAGCAGCAGGTCGCTGGTGCTGGTGCAGCGGAGCAGGTAAGCATTGTTGTCCATAGGCCCGACCGCGACCTTGGTGATGGTCAGGCCGGGCAGTTCCCGAGTCTGAGCCGGTCCGCCCACGCTGACGTTGCCGTTATAGGTCATCGGAGTCCTCTCGTGCTGGCCGTTGTAGTTAGAAGCCGGTCGCCGGAGTCAGGATGTCAGCTGAGTGTTCTCAGCCGTAGGACGGGATGGCTGGTAGCTCGCCCCCTGGGTCGGTCGTCAGCTCGCCGTCGCTGTCCCGGCCGATGAGCCAGGCGAGCAGCGCGTAGCCGGGGCCGGTGATGGTCAGCTCGCCGTCGCCGGCGTGCTGATCTGCACGCAAGAAGTACTGCCGTCCGGTGCTGGCGTCGTTGAGCACGGCCGGCGGCGGGTCGGGATTGGCTGCCAGTTCGCCGCCGACTCGGTACAGCTCGTCGGAGACGAACCAGCCGGGCCAGTCGCTGGGGTGATAGCCGGCGCCCAGATCGGCGTGATGCACCTCGACCTCGAAGATGCGGCGATGCAGCGTGAACCAGGCTGGATGGGCCGGCCCCCGGATAGCGCGAACCTGCGTGAGCCAGGCGTCGCCGTGCACCTCATGTGCCTCGTCGATGAACGCCCTCGCCGACGTTTCGAGGTCCGCTTTGATCTCTTGCGCGGGCCGTCCGGCACCCGCCTCGATCCCGTCGGTCCTGGCCTGAGCGCTGGCATACTGCGGCTTCTCCTCACCGGTCCTGGCCCAGACCAGCAGGTTTCTGAGGCCGTCGCCGCTGCGGGCGATATGGGTGAGCACGTGGCCGCGGCTCCAGCCAGGCAGCAGCGAAGGCTCCCGCATCCGCTCGTCGTCCAGCGCGGACGCCGAGGCAAGCAGCCGATCGACGGACTCGTTGATCCGCCCAATCAGCAGGTCGACTGAGTGCGGCCCAGCAGACTGGCTCATCGGCCCTCCTCCCGCACCTATCATCTCGCACCCCGCACTTCCCCGTCCCGCCGCTTCCCACCCCGCACCCGCCCCCGGTCGGCCAACGCCACCGCCGGCCCGCCCCCGGTCGGCCCGCCCCCGGTTCTCTAGCACCAGCAACCTCACAACGAGGGCGTGCGGCCCGAGCACCGGACGCGGCGCGGCAGCACCTGCCAGTAACCGGCAGTAGCGGCAGCCAGCTCACGACGACGAGCCCGGAGCCCCGCCGAGGCGGCGGCGAGGTCGAACAGCAGTATGTGCCGACTTACTGCTGTCACCGGGCGACTTCGGACAGCAGCATGGTCCTACTTACTGCTGTCAGGACGACAGTAAGTAGGACCATGCTGTCGTTGGAGTCAGGTCGCTGTGCCTAGCGCGGGGCCGCGGGGCGGGAAGGGTTCGGGGGGCTGGGTGGTTATGTGAGGTGGCGCGGGGGTGTGCTCGCTGCCTCGGCGGGTGAGCGCGGGCCGGTCCGGCTGAGGGACTGCCGATGTTTGCCAACCCAGTAAAATGTCGTACCCCCCGGATAGCATTGGCCGCGCAGCTTTCACCCCGATCGCACCACCCCAGACCTGGAGAAATCGAGCGCGCAGCGCTGGAAGGGCACGCACACAGTGGCAGAACGACTGGTAGTCCGCGGTGCCCGCGAGCACAACCTCAAGGATGTCTCGCTGGATCTGCCCAGGGACGCCATGATCGTCTTTACCGGGCTGTCCGGTTCAGGTAAGTCAAGCCTGGCGTTCGACACGATCTTCGCCGAAGGGCAGCGTCGGTACGTCGAGTCCTTGTCGGCGTATGCCAGGCAGTTCCTCGGTCAGATGGACAAGCCGGACGTGGACTTTATCGACGGGTTGTCGCCGGCTGTCTCCATCGACCAGAAGGCCGCGAGCCGTAACCCCCGGTCCACGGTCGGTACCGTGACCGAGGTCTACGACTACCTGCGGCTGCTGTTCGCCAGGATCGGCAAGCCGCACTGCCCGCAGTGCGGGCGGCCGATCGCCAGGCAGACCCCGCAGCAGATCGTGGACCGGGTGCTCGAGCTGGAGGAGGGCATCAGGTTCCAGGTGCTCGCGCCGGTGATCAGGGGCCGCAAGGGCGAGTACACCGAGTTGCTGCGCGAGCTGCAGACCAAGGGCTACTCCAGGGCGCGGGTCGACGGCGTCACGATCCGGCTGGACGAGGTGGTCGGCGACGGCTCTGCCGGGGACGGGCAACACAGTCGGCTGCCGAAGCTGAAGAAGTACGAGAAGCACACGATCGAGGTGATCGTCGACCGGCTGGCGGTGCAGGAGTCGGCGCGTCGGCGGCTCACCGACTCGGTGGAGACAGCGCTCGGGCTGTCGGGCGGCGTCGTGGTGCTCGATTTCGTGGATCTGCCTGATACCGACCCGAACCGGGAGCGGATGTACTCCGAGCACCTGGCCTGCCTGTACGACGACTTGTCGTTCGAAGAACTCGAGCCGAGGTCGTTCTCGTTCAACTCGCCGTGGGGCGCCTGCCCGGACTGCACGGGTCTCGGCACCAAGATGGAGGTCGACCCCGAGCTGGTCGTGGCCGACGAGGATCTGTCGCTGGCCGACGGTGCGATCAGCGTGTGGAGCGGCGGGCACGTCAGCGACTACTTCGTGCGGCTGATGGAGGCGCTGGGCAACGCGGTCGGCTTCAGCATCTCGACGCCGTGGCGCAAGCTGCCCGCAGCGGCCAAGAAGGCGCTGCTGTACGGGTACCCGGAGCAGGTCCACGTCAAGTACAAGAACCGGTACGGCCGCGAGCGCTCCTATTACACCAACTTCGAAGGCGCGATCCCGTATATCCAGCGCCGGCACTCTGATGCGGAAAGTGATTCCAGCCGGGAGCGGTTCGCCGGGTACATGCGCGAGGTGCCGTGTCCCTCGTGCGACGGGACCAGGCTGAAGCCGCTGACGCTTGCGGTCACCGTGGACGGCCGGTCGATCGCTGCGTACGTCGGGCTGCCGATCGGGGAGCTCGCCAAGCTGCTCATGATCCTTGAGCTGTCCGAGCGCGATCAGGCGATCGCCGGCCGGGTGCTCAAGGAGATCAACGCGCGGCTCGGGTTCCTGCTGGACGTCGGGCTCGACTACCTGACGCTCGACCGGGCCTCGGCGACGCTGGCCGGCGGTGAGGCGCAGCGGATCAGGCTGGCGACGCAGATCGGGTCCGGCCTGGTCGGCGTCCTCTACGTGCTGGACGAGCCGTCGATCGGGCTGCATCAGCGGGACAACCACCGGCTGCTCGAGACGCTGCTCCGGCTGCGCGACCTGGGCAACACGCTGATCGTGGTCGAGCACGACGAGGACACGATCAAGGCGGCCGACTGGGTCGTCGACATCGGGCCCCGTGCGGGTGAGCACGGCGGTCAGATCGTCGTGTCCGGGCCGCTGGAGGACCTGCTGGCCAGCGAGGACTCGCTGACCGGCGCGTACCTGACCGGCCGCGAGGAGATCGCGGTGCCGGCCAAGCGGCGCAAGGTGTCCAGGAGCCGCGAGATCGTGGTCAAGGGCGCGACCGAGCACAACCTGCGCGGCGTGGACGCGTCGTTCCCGCTCGGCTGCTTCATCGCGGTGACCGGGGTGTCGGGTTCTGGCAAGTCGACGCTGGTCAACGACATCTTGTACAGCGCGCTGGCGAAGGAGCTGCACGGCACGAGGATCGTGCCGGGCAAGCACTCCAAGGTGACCGGCATGCACCACCTCGACAAGGTCGTGCACGTCGACCAGGGTCCGATCGGGCGGACGCCGCGGTCCAACCCGGCGACCTACACCGGGGTGTTCGACCACATCAGGCGGCTGTTCGCGCAGACGACCGAGGCGAAGATCCGCGGTTACCAGCCGGGCCGGTTCTCGTTCAACATCAAGGGCGGCCGGTGCGAGGCGTGCGCCGGTGACGGCACGATCAAGATCGAGATGCAGTTCCTGCCCGACGTGTACGTCCCGTGCGAGGTCTGCCACGGCGCCCGGTACAACACCGACACCCTGCAGGTGCACTACAAGGGCAAGACGATCTCCGACGTGCTCAACATGCCGATCGAGGAAGCATCGGAGTTCTTCGAGCCGGTGCCCGCGATCCACCGGCACCTGAAGACGCTGGTGGACGTCGGCCTCGGGTACGTGCGGCTAGGTCAGCCCGCACCCACCCTGTCCGGTGGCGAGGCGCAGCGGGTCAAGCTGGCGTCCGAGCTGCAGCGACGGTCCACCGGGCGGACGATCTACGTGCTGGACGAGCCGACGACCGGCCTGCACTTCGACGACATCCGCAAGCTTCTGGGCGTCTTGAACCGGCTGGTCGACACGGGTAACACCGTGATCGTCATCGAGCACAACCTCGACGTGATCAAGACCGCCGACTGGGTGATCGACCTCGGTCCCGAAGGTGGCTCGCGCGGCGGGCAGATCATCGCGACCGGGACGCCGGAGCAGGTGGTGAAAGTCGAAGAGAGCTACACCGGGCAATTTCTCGCCAAGATGCTGTAATTCTTCGCGCCGTTTGAACCTTCTGTGCCATGGGCTGCGTACTAGGGTCCAATTGGGCGACGGCGTGAGGAGCAGGTCATGGGGCGTCTGGTCAAGGCGAGCCGATTGGGCGTGGCACTGCTGACCATGGCGCTGGCCGGAGGCGGCGCGCTGGCCGGAAGCTCGGCGGCCTTCGCTTCTGGCCGACCGCTCGGGCCTCTCGTGGCGGGCATTCCGCAGGCGCCGTCCATCGGCGCACCGAGCACTCTGAACAGCGTCTTCTGCACGTCGTCGGCCGATTGCTGGAGCGTGGGCAGCTTCGCGCGCGACAGGGCGACCCTCAACCAGGCGCTGCACTGGACCGGTCACCAGTGGTTCCGCGTCCGCACGCCTCAGCCTGGCGGCATCAATCCCGACGACCTGAGTCAGCTCGACGCCGTTCGCTGCACGTCAGCGTCGAACTGCTGGGCGGTGGGGGATTACCGCAAGGTCGGAACCTTGCTTGACCAGATCCTGCACTGGAACGGCAAGAAGTGGACGCGGGTCGACGCCCCGAGCCCAGGCGGCACGTCGGACGGCGACTTCAACGAGCTCTTCGACGTCGCCTGCACCTCGGCCACGAGCTGCTGGGCGACGGGCACCTACGGAATCCAGATGTCGACCACCAGCCAGGTGGCGTTCAACCAGATCCTGTTCTGGAACGGCATGAAGTGGGCGCTGATCAAGACCCCGAACCCGGGCGGCATGAGCGCGGGGGACCTCAACGCCATTGGCAGCGTCCGCTGCTCTTCTTCAGGAAACTGCTGGGCGGCCGGCGAAGACGGCACGATCGCCCCGAAGATCGTGCTGCGGAACCAGATGCTGCACTGGAACGGCAGCAAGTGGAAGCTCGCCACAGTGCCTAATCCAGGCGGCACCAAGCCCGGTGATCTCAACGTCATCGACCAGCTCTCGTGCACCTCAGCCAAAGACTGCTGGGCGGTGGGCTTCTTCGGTGCCTTCTCAGCCAAGGGCTTTTCGCGCAACGAGATCCTGCGGTGGACCGGCAAGCACTGGGTGAATGTCGTCGCCCCTGAGCCGGACCGGACCAAGATCGGCTTCGAGAACTTCCTCGACGGCATCAACTGCACCTCGGCCACTGACTGCTGGGCGGTCGGCGCCTCGGCGGGCACGTCGATACTTCCCGGCGTGAACGAGGCGCTGCACTGGAACGGCTCGAAGTGGTCGGTCGTCACGACCCCGAATCCGAGTGGTGCCGGCAAGGGTCACAGCAACGAGCTGTTCTCGGTCAGGTGCACCTCGACGGCGAACTGCTGGGCCGTCGGCCAGCAGCAGAAGACCATGGACGGCCCGACCCGTGACCAGATCCTGCGCTGGAATGGCGCGAAGTGGGCTACGTCGTAGGCTTCGCCATCCTGGCCTGGACGCGCGCCACGGCGGCCGTCAGGTCGGGCGCGAGCCGGGTCATGGTGCGGGTCGCCGGGTGATCCGGCCCGTACCTGACACAGATCTCGGCGAGTCGCGCGTCCACCGAGAGCGGCTGGCCGTCCGGGCCGACCGTCATGTCGCAGTACGTCAGGGCGTCGGCCAGGTCGTCGGGCGGCGCGGGAAACTCGCCGGCCAGCACCTCGGCCAGTCCCAGCTCAGCCGCGCCGGCGACGGCCATCGAGTGATGCGCGACCATGCAGGTCACATCGGCGTCGGCACGGACGACGTCGCGCAGGTACCTGGCGCCGTCGAGCGGGTGATAACCGGAGGTGGCAATGGCCGGCGCGTAGCCGAGGTCGTGCAGCCAGGCCGAGGCAACGAGCAGGTCGCCGCCGGCCCCGCAGGCGCCCGCGATGCGACCAGCGGCAGCCGCGACGCCGCGAGAATGCGCCCACCGGCGGGGCAGGGCCTCGCGAAGCACATCGCTGGCGATCGCCTCGGCTCGCCCAGGTGCCATCACCGCTGGTCGAGTCGGTCAGACGTGGTCATAACCCCACAATAACAAAGTCGGCAAATCTGACCTGATTTGAGCGGTTATCGGCGAGCGAATGCCAAGAAACGAATGATTGCTGTTCAGCGATGCCGCACCATAGCTTCAGAACGCGCACTCACCAGGCACGGCGAGGAGGCACGGACGATGACGATGCCGATGCGGGTCCGCGGAAACTGGCGGTACGTCGCGGTGCTGTCCGCCGCCTGCCTGGGGGTGGGCGGAACGCTCACCAGCGCGGGACCCGCAGTGGCCGGCGGCTCGCCCGCCAGCCGGACAGGCAGTGCCTGGGCAGCCGTCTCGCCCGGGAACTTCTTCGCCGCGCTGACGTCACGGCAGGGCATGCTGGACGGCGTCTTCTGTACCTCGGCGTCGAATTGCTGGGCCGTCGGCAGCGCCCGGCACCACACTTTCGACCAGGACCAGGCGCTCCACTGGACCGGGCAGAAGTGGGTGCCAGTTGCGACCCCGAAGCTCAGCGGGAGCGGGAGCGAACTAAGCGCTGTCCGCTGCCTCACCGCCTCGAACTGCTGGGCGGTCGGCGAGTACACCAGGAAGGGCGCGCAACTCGACCAGATTCTGCACTGGACGGGTAAGAAGTGGCTCGCAGTCCCGACCCCGACCCCCGGCGGGACTCTCGCAGGCGATGAGAACATGCTTTCCGACGTCTCGTGCGTCTCGGCGAGTAACTGCTGGGCGGCCGGTACCTACGGCAACACGATCGAGACGTCCCATAGCGAAACCGTGCTGGCACTGAATCAGGCCCTGCACTGGAACGGCAGGAAATGGTCGCTAGTCGCCACCCCGCAGCCGGGCGGGATCGCCAGGAACGACGCCAGCGCGCTGATCAGCGTCCGCTGCGCAGCGGCACAGGACTGCTGGGCGGCGGGGACCTACGGCAAGCTCCGGGCGATCAACATCGGCAAGAGCACGCTTTCGAGCGAGATGCTGCACTGGAACGGCAAGGCCTGGCGCAAGGTCACTGTGCCCAGTCCAGGCGGCACGGGCAAGGGCTCCTTCACCCAGCTCAGCGGGCTGTCGTGCACGTCGCTGACGAATTGCTGGGCGGTCGGGGAGGCCTGCCGGTTCGGCACCACCAGCCAGCGGTTCCTGAACCTGGCGCTGCACTGGAACGGCAAGAGGTGGTTCAGAATCGGCACCCCTAACCCGGCGGGGGCCAAGGCCAACTCGGTCAACAGCCTCAGCGCGGTGACCTGCCTGACCGCCGGCAACTGCTGGGCGGTGGGCACCCTTGAGGGCATGTCGCTGCACGCCTTCGAGCTGATCCAGATCCTGCACTGGAACGGCACGAACTGGTCGCAGGTCACCGCACCGCATCCGGCCGGGGCGAAGAAAGGCGACACTCAGTCCCTCAGCTCCGTCCGGTGCGTGACCAGCACAAACTGCTGGGCGGTCGGCTTGGGCCAGCAGGAGTCCAATCCGGCCCATGATGTGATCGTGCACTGGAACGGCAGGCGGTGGTCAGTCGCCTGACAGTCCATGCCCTAACAAAGCGCCCAGGCGGGCATGCTTGGATCTATTCAGACACTTCGCCTGGGGAGAAAGCATATGCGCATCTGGCTCTCGCGTCGGCACCTGGCAATGGTCGCGGCAGCGGCGCTCGGCGTCGGATTCCTGCCGGCGTCGGCAGCGTCGGCCGCCACCCCGGCCGCGACCAGTGCCGTCGGTGACCTTCGCGGGGTCTACTGTGCGTCGCCCGGCAGCTGCTGGGCCGTCGGAGACGCGTTCGCCGGCGACGCCACCGTCAACCAGATGCTGCACTGGAATGGCAAGAGCTGGTCGAAGAAGGGCGTTCCGAGCCCGGGCGGGACCAAGCCCGACGACGTCAGCCAGCTCTTCGCCGTGCGCTGCAGCTCACCGGCGAGCTGCTGGGCGGTGGGCGACTACGACCACGGCGGCGTCGAGTTCAACCAGGTGCTGCGCTGGAACGGCACGAGCTGGTCCGTGGTGGCACACGTCCCGCAGCCGGGGGGACTGATCCCTGGCGATTTCAGCGACCTGGTCAGCATCACCTGCACCTCGGCGACGAACTGCTGGGCCGTCGGCCGGTACGGCCACCAGGGAGCGACGTCCACCGTGACCCTCAACCAGGCGCTGCACTGGAACGGCACCCGGTGGACTCGCGTCACCACGCCGAATCCGGCTGGCTCAGGGCAGAACGACGACAACGTCATCTCCGGCGTGAGCTGTGCCATCGCTAAGGACTGCTGGGCCGTCGGTACCTACAGCGTCCTGGAGGGCCAGCCCGCCAAGTTCAACGAGATCCTGCACTGGACCGGCGCGAAATGGACGAAGGTGCAGGCACCCAACCCAGGCGGCACCCTGAGCCTGGACGTGAACTCGCTGCAGGGCCTGGCCTGCCCTTCCGCGACGACCTGCTTCGCGGTCGGCACCTACGGCAGCACCAAGGTCGGCGGCGCCAAGCTGAATCAGCTCCTGCGCTGGGATGGCAAGAAGTGGTCGGTGATGCATCCGGGCAACCCCGATGGCACCGGCAAAGGGGCAGCGCAGGGGCTGACCTCGGTGTCGTGCAGCTCGCCCGGCAACTGCTGGACCGTCGGGGGCTCGGCCGCTAAGTCCGACCGAACAGTGCTGCTGACCGAGGCCTTTCGCTGGAACGGCAAGAAGTGGTCCAAGGGGACTACGCCGAACCCCGGTGGCCTGAAGACGAATGACGAGAGCCAGCTCCTCGCGCTGCACTGCAGGACAAAAGCGAGCTGCTGGGCCGTCGGGGGTCAGGTGAACCTGGTCCACGACGGCGACTTCCACGACCTGATCCTGCGGTGGAACGGCCAGAAGTGGCTGGAGCGCCCGCAAGATCAGCTGGCTCGGTAGTCCTCGCGGCGCATGAGGCCGGTGACAGGCTCGCCGCGCAGGTAGCGGAGCACGTTCTCGGCGGCTTGCCGGGCGGCGTGCCGGATGGTTCCGGGAACGATGCCGGAGTTGTGCGGCGAGCCGATCAGGTTCGGCAGCTCGAGGAACGGATACCTGGCCTCGAACGCCGCGTCCCGGCCCGGCTCGTCCCACCAGGCGTCGATGCCGGCGCTGAAGTCTGGATGCTGGCGCAGGTGGTCGTAGAGTGCCTGCTCGTCGATGATCGCGCCGCGAGCGACGTTGACGAGGATCGCCGTCGGCTTCATCAGTGCCAGTTCCCTGGCGCCGATCAGGCCGCGCGTCGAGTTGGTCAGCGGGGTCGCGACGACGAGCACGTCCGCTGCTGCGAGCACCTGGTCGAGGTCGGCCAGCGTGCCCGCGAACTCGACCTCGTCGCTCACCTTGCCCGAGGTGTTGACCGCGTGGATGCGCGCGCCGAACGCTCGCATGAGCCTGGCCGTGGCCGCGCCGATGCCGCCGTAGCCGAGGATCGCGCACACTGCGCCGTGCAGGGTGATCAGGCGCTCGCCCTGGTTCCACTGGCCGGCGGCCAGGCCAGCGTGCCGCTGCGGCAGCCGCCTGGCGAGCGCCAGGGTCATCGCCAGCACGTGCTCGGCGATCGGCTTGGAGTAGGCGCCGACGTTGCCGGCGAGCTGGACGTGCTCGGGGACCGAGGCGAAGTCGATGCTGTCGACGCCGGCCGACAGCAACTGGACGAGCCTAAGCGAGGACGCGCCTTCGAGGGCGCCCGCCGGAAGCTCGCGACCGGGATTCCAGCCGATCAGGACCTCGGCGTCGGCCATCGCGGCGGCTCGCTGATCTCGGGCAGCCGCTGCACGAAGACCAGGGATGCGTCGGCGCCGAGCACCTCGGTGTTCATCGTGGCGTACTCGTCGTCGGCCTGATAACACACGGCCACGAGCCGGTTGCTCTGCATCTGTCCCCTTCCCGGATGCTGACGATTGGAAGGATCGCATGCGGCTCCGGGGCCGTTCCACCCGGATCGGATGATGATTGCCGGAGCCTGCGCGCGGAAGGTGAGTGGGGTGAACGCGAACTCTAGCCAGACGGCGACCACCCAGCCCGCGACCGGTCCGCTGACCGCCAGCGAATTCCGCGCGCTCTACGACGAACTGCGCGGTCAGCTGCCCTGGGGCGCGGACGACCGCCGGGGCGCACTGAACTACCTGACCCCCGCCGAAGTGCACGCCGCCGTCAGCGAGGTCAGGCAGGGGCTGACAATCTCGCTGGCGCCCCGGTCGGAAACCAGATCACGCTCGACGATCCGGAGCCCGCCGTGCACACCATGACCGGCACGGTCGACGATGCCGCGAGGACCGGACTGTCCTTCGCGACCGACCGGATCGAGATGAACATCCACGGCAACGCCGACAGTCACATCGACGCGCTCTGCCACGTCATGTATCGACCAGGCGCTCTACAACAACGTGCCGGCCGAGAAGGTCACGACAGATGGTGCCACGGACCTGTCCATCGCGGTCGCGGCCGACGGCATCGTCGGTCGCGGGGTGCTGCTCGACATCCCGCGGGTGCGGGGCGCCGTGGCTCGAGCCAGGGGATTACGTGACCACGGACGACCTGCTCGCCGCCGAAAAGGCGCAGGACGTCCGGATGGGGCGCGGTGATCTGGTCTTCATCAGGGTCGGCCACCGGCTGCGCCGGGCCGCCCGCGGACCTTGGGACGCGGCCATCGCGCGAGCCGGCCTGCATCCGACCGTACTGCCGCTGCTGGCGGAGCGCCAGATCGCCGTGCTCGGCAGCGATAGCAACAACGACGCCGCCGGCCGGTCGGCCCGGGGCGTCGGCTTTCCCGTCCACGTGCTGGCGATCAAGGCGCTCGGCTTGCACCTGCTCGACTACCTGCAGTTCGAGAACCTGGTGCCGCTGTGCGCGGAGAACGGCCACTGGTCTTTCCTGTGCGTGATCGCGCCGCTGCGACTGCCGCGCGGCACCGGTTCCCCGATCAACCCGATCGCGATCCTGTAAGCCGCCGCTTACCCCCGCCCGGGCGATTCTTACCACAGTAAGTGCCTACTTGCTGTCGTTGCCACTCGCCGGTCGAGCCGGCTGCGATCTTAGGGAGCGCCCGATATAGTCGGAAATTATAAATAGCATGTAATCATGCAAAAGCCATTAGCAGTCCTTGCCGGAGCGGGTCTCGTCAGCGTTGTCGTCGGGGCTCTCGCGAGCGGACCGGCTCTCGCGTCCCCCGGTAGTACCTCGACGGCCGGCTCGGTCTTGTCCGCGCCTGCCTGCTCGACCGGCGTTGCCAAGGCGCCCATGATTTCGAAGGTGCCAACCCGGCTGAGCAAGGTCGCTCTGGGCATTTTCGGGGTCGCTGCGCTGCGCGGGGGGACTGATCTGGTCGACGCCGAGGAGGTCCTGTACGTGCTGCGGCAGACCGCCTCCGGTGTGCGCAAGGTGCGCAAGATCCACTTGCCGCTTACCATCGGACTTGGCGAGGTGCTGACCCCGGATCGCAGTCGCCTCCTGGTCGCCAACTCTGCTGACGGCGCCGAGGTGGTGAACGTAGCCAAGGCCGAAGCAGGCCAGCCAGGTGCTATTGCCGGTCGGCTAGCGGCCGTAAAGGGCAAGAATTTTCATGATCTCGGAGCAATCGAGGTCGCGGTGACGCCCAGCGGCCGGCTGGCGTTCGTGAGCCTGGAGGGCGTCCGTAAGGTCGCTGTCTTCAACCTGACCAAGCCGCTCAAGGACAGCTTCGTAGGCGACATCCCGACCGAGGTCGCGCCTGTTGGTCTCGCGGTCTCGCCCAACGGCCGCTGGCTGTACGCGACGAGCGAGGCCGCGCCGACCAAGGCCAAGCCCAATACCGACCGGGGCACGCTCAGTGTCGTCAGCGTGAGCAAGGCCAGGACAAATCCCAGGAAATCCGTCGTCGCGACGGTCGACGCCGGGTGCGAGCCCGTGCGGGTGGTCACGTCGGCCGATGGATCGGTGGTGTGGGTCACCGCCCGGGCCAGCGACGCGCTGCTCGCGTTCTCGGCCTCCCGGCTGGTATCCGCTCCCAGGAAGGCCCTGATTGCGGACGTCAAGGTCGGCGAGGCGCCGGTGGGACTGGCCCTGGTCAAGGGCGGTTCGCGGGTTGTCGTCGCTGACTCGAACCGATTCGGGGCGAAGGGGGCGCACGCCGATCTTGCCGTCGTCAACGTCAAGCGGGCCCTCGCCGGCCTCCCGGCGCTGGTCGGCTACCTGCGGTCGGGGAGGTTCCCTCGCGACATGGCCCTGGCACCAGGCGGCAGCCTGCTGGTCAGTAACTACCAGTCCGGCCAGCTAGAGACGGTCGACGTAGCCAAGCTGCCGTAACGCGGGCTGCGGGTGCGGTGCCGAGCTGACCGCCGGAGCCCGGGCGTAGCCTCCTGGCATGGAGATCGCTACTGTCGCCGGCAGCGCTCGGGCGGAGCTGGACGAGGTGATGGGCGCCGGGTTCCTGCTGGTGCTCACGCACGGCGCGGCTGGGGGCATGGGCAGCGTGGATCTGCTCGCCACCCGGCAGGCTGGGCTTGACTGCGGTGGCGCCGTGGTCCGGGTCCTGCAGCCCTATCGGATGGCAGGCAGCCGGGCGCCTGGATCTGCTTTGCGGCAGGACGCGGCCTGGCTGGAGATCATCGCGGCGCTGCGGGCCCGATACCCGGGCCTGCCGCTGATCCAGGGTGGCCGCAGCAACGGCGCCCGGGTGGCGTGCCGGACGGCGCGGGCAGCTGGAGCGGCCGGGGTGATCGCGCTGGCCTTTCCGCTGCATCCGCCGGGTAAGGCGGATCAGCCTGACAAGTCACGCGCGGGGGAGCTTCGCCTTGCCCGCGCGGACGGGGTCCCCGTTCTGGTGATCAACGGCGACCGGGATCCGTTCGGAGTCCCTGAAGCGACCGACACCGACCGGCTGGTGGTGCTGGAGCGCGAGAATCACGTCCTGGCCAAGAGCCGGGATGCCATCGCATCGGCGGTGACGTCGTGGCTAAGGGAGCGAGACCTCGTGGCGTGCTCGAAGTGAGGCTCGTGCTATCAGGCCGCTGGTGACGCGGGCATGGCCGGCGCCGGAGGTGCGGCTGGCCCTGGGTGGGCCGGCGCTGGGTTGGCTGGCGCTGCGTGGGCTGGCGCTGCGTGCGGCGCTGCCACGATGCTCGGGGGCGTCATCACTATGTCGGTTGGCCGGTGCGGCGCGATGACAGCGCCACCGGGGAGCAGCTCACCTGTGTCTTCGAAAACCACGATGCCGTTGCAGAGCAAACTCCAGCCCTGCTCCGGATGGCTGATAAGGGTACGAGCCGCCTCGTGGTCCGGGTCGCTCGCGGCCGGGCACGGGGGCGTGTGCGGGCACATCGTGCGCCTCCTGATCAATTCGGGGGTGTGTTGATCATCATTGTCTAAATCTGCCAGGTCACCGCTGCGGGCCGACATGGCACATTGGGATGGTTTTGGGGCATGGTCTTTGTAGATTTCCACGTAGTCCTTGCTGACTGTCGGCTAGCACTTGACTACTACCAGCTACAACGCCACCTTCGTGCGGGCGCGTCCCTGACACGAGAAATTCTTTCCGGGATCCGCATGACTGTGCGTGATCCGTACATCCCCGTGCTGCGAAATGCCCCGTATTACGGTACTACCTGTTGTGCCAAGCTGCTCGCTAGCGCCGTGCTTCAAACTGATGGTCTTGCTCGACCACCTAGCCTGCACCACCTGGCCTGCACCACCTGGCCTGCACTGCCTAGTCTGCTCTACTGCCGCTGGTGCTTGGTACTTCTTTACTGCCTTGCGTGTTTCTTATTGCCTCGCGTGCGTCGTGGGACCGGGGACGAGGCCGATACTCTCCGGGCGCGGGGGGATACCCGTCAGCCGATGCGTCTCCCGGAGCGTGAGCAGCCGCTCAGCTTCGGCGTTGAGCGCGTGCACCACTGGCGTAGCCATCGCCTTGCGCTTGAAGATCCGGTCGTCGTAGCCACGCGGACCGATCTCGGCGCGCACCGCCGCGTAGGCAGAGCGCATGACCTCGGTCAGCACGACGTCCAGCTTCTTCGCCAGCGGGTACTGCTCGGCAAGTGGCAGGCTAGCAGCCTGAGCCGCCCTGAACTCGTTCTCGGCGGTGGTAGCCGCCTGGAGGAGTTCGTCAAAGTTCGCGGCAAGCGCGACATCGGCTAGGTATTGAGCCTGCGCGTCCGCGCTAGCCTGCTTACGTCCCACGATCACGCCGGTCAGCTTAGCGGACGCGCGGCAGGTCCTCGCGCAACCCTGCATCTACGAGGGCGATTCGCCAGCGCAGCGGGCAGTCCCCAGACCCGCCCGACAGGGTCAGGCGAGGCTGCGAAGCCAGCTCTGGTGCAGCTCGGAATACTCGCCGCCGCTGATGAGCAGGTCTTCGGGAGTGCCGTCTTCGATGATCTCGCCGTGGTCGAGCACGAGTACGCGATCGGCGATCCTGACGGTGGACAGGCGGTGTGCGATGATCACGGCCGTCCGCCCGGCCAGGACGGTCTGCAGTGCCTGCTGGACGATGCGCTCGCTCGGCAGGTCAAGCAGCGAGGTGGCCTCGTCGAGCAGCAGCACGCTGGGTGCGGCGATGAACGCCCGGGCGAACGAGATCAGCTGGCGCTGGCCGGCGGACAGCCTGCCACCGCGCTTGCCGACTTCGGTGTCAAAGCCGTCAGGGAGCTCGGCGATGAACTCGCTCGCTCCCACCGCTTGCGCCGCCGCCGTGATTTCGTCCCTGGTGGCCCCGGGCTTGCCGAGCGCGATGTTTTCCGCGATGGTCGCGCTGAAGAGGAAGTTCTCCTGGGTGATCAGCACGACCTCACGGCGCAACTCCTCGTCGGCGACGTCGCGCAGGTCGACCCCGTCGAGCAGCACCCGGCCTTCACGCGGGTCGTAGAACCTGGACATGAGGCGGGCGATGGTGGTCTTGCCCGCGCCGGTCGCGCCGACGAGCGCCACCTTCTCCCCGGCGGGAATCGTCAGGTCGAGGTGAGGCAGCACGATGGCGTCGCGGTAGGCGAACCTGATCCGGGTGAGCTCGAGCGTGCGGCCTGGTCCGGCTCCAGCGGGCTGCGACGGCAGGGCGACCGGGTTCGCGGGCTCGGGCACGGCCGGGTCCTCGTCGAGCACTCCGGAGATCTTCTCCAGCGCGGCGGCCGCCGACTGGAACGTGCTGTAGAACTGCGAGACGTCCTGCAGCGGCTCGAAGAACCTGCGCAGGTACAGCAGGAACGTCACCAGCACGCCGATGGCCATGGCGTGGTCGATGACGCGGATGCCGCCGTAGAGCAGCACGACGCCGACCGCGAGGTTGCCGATCAGCGTGACGCCAGGGAAGTACAGCGCCACCAGGCGCATGGACCGCATCGTCGCCCGCGCGAAGGCCGAGTTCAGCTCGCCGAAGATCTCCTCGTTCCTCGGCTCCCTGCGGAACGTCTGGACCGCCCTGATCCCGTTGAACGTCTCGACGAAGTGCACGATCACCAGCGCGATGGTCTCCCTGGTCCGCCGGTAGGTGACGGCCGACTCCCGCCTGAACCAGGCACTCAGCCAGGTCAGCGGCAGGAAGCCGACCATCACGGCCAGCGCCAGCGGCCAGTCGAGCAGCAGCATGCCGGTGCCGACGAAGATCATCGAGAAGGCGGCGCTGACCAGCGAGTCGAGCCCCTCGTCGAACAGCTCGGAGATGGAATCGACGTCGGAGACCTGCCGGGAGATGACCCGGCCCGAGGTGTAGCGCTCGTGGAACGCCACGGGCAGCGCCTGGAAGTGCCAGAACAGGCGGCGCCGCAGCTCGAAGACGACCTGGCCGCCCATCCGGCCGATCCACGAGATGAACCTGGAACTGGCCCAGGCCTGCGTGCCGACGGCGATCAGGAACTCGATCACCACGATGATGATCGGCACCGGGTCCTTGGTCGCGATCAGCGCCGGGATCTTGTCGATGCCGATGCCGACGAGCCAGGGGCCAGCCAGTCCGGCCAGATTGGCGGCGAGGATCATCGTGGTGATAAGCGCGACCGTCTTGCGATGCGGGCGCAGCAGGTCACCGAGCAGCGCCCGGCTGCGGCGGCGCAGCAGGAGTGACACGCCCTTGGGCAGCTCGTCGATCTCCTCGGCCGCGATGCCACGCCACTGCTGCGTGGTGGTGTCGGTCATCGCCTGGCTCCAGTCTGCGCAGACGACCCGTTGCCCGTCTCTGCGTCCGTGCTCATCAGGTGCTGGTAATGGGCGCTCGTCGTGAGCAGCTCGTGGTGCGTGCCGACCGCGACGATCTTGCCGTGGCTCAGCACAGCGACCCGGTCGGCCAGCGCCACCGTCGACGGCCGGTGCGCGACGACCAGCGCGGTCGAGTTCGAGAGGATCTGGCCCAGCGCGGCGGTGACCTTGGCCTCGGTGTGCACGTCGAGCGCCGAGAGCGGGTCATCGAGCAGCAGTACCGAGGGACTCGCCAGGATCGCCCGGGCGAGCGCGATTCGCTGCCGCTGGCCACCGGACAGCGACATGCCCTGCTCGCCGATCCTGGTGTCCAGACCCCACGGCAGGTCGGCGACGAAGTCGGCCTGCGCGGCCGCCAGTGCCGCCTGCACCTCCTCGTCGGGCGCGTCCGGACGCCCGAGTGACACGTTCTCGCGCACGCTCACCGAGAACAGCGTCGGATCTTCGAAGGCACAGGCCACGACGGTTCGCAGCTCGCGCAGCGGCAGGTCCCTGACGTCGGTCCCGTCCAGCCAGATGGTGCCCGACGTCGCGTCCGCGAGCCTGACGATCAGGCTGAGCAGGGTCGTCTTGCCCGACCCGGTCGAGCCGACCAGCGCGACGGTCTCGCCGGGGTTGAGCTCCAGGCAGACGTCGCGCAGCACCGGCTGGGAAGACCCTGGATAAGTGAAGCCGACATGGTCGAGCACCAGCTTGCCCGCCGCAGGACTTGCCGCTTCGCCGGCGGCCAGGCGCGGCCTGGGCACCGCTCGCAGCAAGGAGGTTGCCGTCGCGTCCGGGCTGACGATCGCCGGCTCGGTGTCCAGGATCTCGTAGACGCGCTGAGCGGCCGTGGCGGCCTCCTGCCCGAGCGCGAGGATGTAGCCCATCGCCTCGATCGGCCAGACGAGCATCAGCACGAGCGCCACGAACGCGACAAGCCCGCCGGTGGTGAGCTCGCCCTGACTGACCGCGAAGGCGCCAAGCAGCAAGATCAGCGCGATCGCGAGATTCGGCACGAGGTCCAGGCTCGCCCAGAACGTGCCGCGCAGCCTGGCCTTGCTGACCTGGGTCTGGTAGACGGTCCTGGCTAGCTCCGCGTGCTCGGCGGCGGCCTGACGGCGGCGGCCGAGGGCCTTGAGCACCCGGATGCCGGCCGCGGCCTCTTCCACGTACGTCGCGAGGAAATCCTGCTGGTCCTGGACCCGCCGGGACAGCACCCGGTACTTGCGCTCGAACCGCAGGCACAGCGCGGTCACCGGCGCGAACACCCCTGCGGTGACCAGGCCGAGCAGAAGGTTGAGCCGGATCAGCAGGCCCACGATGACGACGAAGCTCACCACGCTGGTGATCATGAAGACGACCCCGAACCCGGCGAACCGCCTGATCGCCGAGAGGTCGGTCGTCCCTCTGGACAGCAACTGCCCGGACTGCCACGCGTCGTGGAAGCCCGGCTCGAGCCGCTGCAGGTGCGCGTACAGGTCGTCGCGCATGGACTGTTCCAAGTTGACGACTGCTGTTGCCTGAACCCAGCGCCTGATGATGTTGAAAGCAACCTCAGCGGTACCCAGCGCGATAGCCGCGAGCCCAATGGGAACCAGCAGCCCATGACCGTGCGAGGCGCCCACCTTGGCCGCCGAGGCGATCGGGCCGTCGATCGCGTCCTTGGCCAGCAGCGGGATGACGATCTCGGTACCGGCTCCGATCAGCGCGGCGGCGAGCATCAACGTGAGCTGACCGTAGTAGGGCCGCAGATACTCGCGGAGCCGCCAGAGCGCGGCCATGGGGATCTGCTGAGCCTGATCCGCGGGCTGTCCGGGCTCCGATTCAGGGGCGGCTACGCCAGCCGGCCGGGCCGGAACTGACAGCTGCCGGGCCGGGGACTGCGGCACCTCGGGCTGGTGACCTGTGGGAACTTGCTGGGCATCCGGGGTCTGCTGAACTTCCGGAGTAGCCACTTGCCGGATGGTAACTGGACTCCCCGTTAACTGTCACTTTCTTTTCGGCGATTTCTCGGGTAGCGAACCGCCACTAGTTCTGGCACTCTGGCGAAACGCGCAGGGGAGGTGCAGGGTGGGACTGCGTGACTACGGGGATGGGGCAGGGCCGGCACCGCCTGCCGCCTACGGGGACGGCATCGCGGCGATCGTCGCCCTTGCCGGACGCTTCACCCCGGAGACCTGGAACGAGCCGACGCCATGCCCGGAATGGCGGGCCGTCGATCTGGCCGGCCATCTGAGATGCATCGCCGACGACTTCAACGAGTACCTGGACGACGCGCCGGTGAGCAGGCTGTCCCGGCTGATGGCCACCGGAGTGCACGAGAGCACCATCGCGAAGAAGCTCGCCAGGCAGAACGCCGCCGAGCTCGCCACGCTGCCCGACGTGCCCGCCGAGCAGCACATCGCGGCGTTCGCCCGGTCGGCGGCCCGCTTTACCGCGCGGCTGGGACCGCTGCTGTCCTTGCCGCACCACAGCTATCACGGCCGGGTGATCACGGTCGCTGGCATGGGCGGGATGGCGTGCGTGGAGTGGCACGTGCACGCCTTTGACCTGGCCCGGGCGCTCGGCGAGCAGTACCGGCCGGCCGACCCCGAGGCCGTGCTGGCGGGCTGGCTGGTCGGCATCCCGCACGTCGCGGTCGTGCCCGACGACGATCCGTGGATCTCGGTGCTGAGGTCCTCAGGGCGCCTGAAGTAATGTCAGAAAAGCGTCGTTAGAGGTTCGTTGTCGGGGAGGCTAGGCGCAGATGGCATTTCAGATCTCGAAGATTCGTGACTCCTACCCTGCGCTCGCCGACGGCTACGCCTACCTTGACGGCGCGGCCGGCACGCAGGTCCCGAACTCGGTCATCGACGCGATCAGCGCCGCCTACCTGGGCGGCCTGTCGAACGACGGGGGAGCGTTCCCGTCGAGCCAGCGCGGCACCGCGATGACGGCGGCCTGCCGGGCGGCCGTGGCCGATCTCCTCGGGGGAGAGGCCGACGGCGTCGTGCTCGGCGCGAACATGACCACGCTGACCTACCGGATGGCGACCGCGCTCGCCGACACGTGGCGTTCCGGGGACGAAGTGGTCGTGTCGCGCCTGGACCACGACGCGAACGTCAGGCCCTGGGTCCAGGCCGCGCATCGAGCCGGCGCGGTGGTGCGCTGGGCCGAGCCCGACGCGGAGAGCGGAGAACTGCCGGTAGCCCAGTACTCGGAACTGCTGTCAGACCGGACCAGGCTGGTCGCCGTCACTGCCGCCAGCAACGTCATCGGTACCAGGCCCGACGTTCCCGCGATCACGGCGCTGGCCAAGGCCGCCGGGGCGCTGAGTTACGTAGACGGGGTGCATGCCACTCCGCACGGCCCGGTCGATGTCCGGGCGCTCGGCGCCGACTTCTACGTGACCAGCGCCTACAAGTGGTCTGGGCCGCACATCGGGGCGCTGATCGCCGCCCCGTCGCTGCTGGAGTCGCTGCGCCCGGACAAGCTGGTGCCGTCACCAGATACAGTTCCTGACCGGTTCGAGTTCGGCACCCCGCCGTTCGCCGACCACGCCGGCGTGGCAGCGGCCGTCGAGCACCTGGCTGGCCTGGACGACGCGGCGGTCGGGACCAGGCGCGAGCGGCTGCTGACGTCGATGGCGGCGGCGGAGGAGCACGAGCAGCGGCTGTTCGCGACCATGCTGGCCGGACTGGACGCGATGCCGCACGTCACGACCTACGGCAAGGCGGCGAACCGGACCGCTACCGCGTACTTCACGGTGGCGGGCCTGAGCCCGGACCGGGTGGCATCGCTGCTGGCCGACCGCGAGATCAACGTGTGGAGTGGCGACAACTACGCCTGGGAGGTCACGGGCGTGCTGGGGATCAGGGACAGCGGCTGCGCCGTCCGGGCCGGACTAGTGCACTACAACGACGAGTCCGACGTAGCCCGGCTGCTGGAGGCCGTCGCCGACCTCCGCTAGCCCCGGCAGCTGAAAGCCGTCGCCGACCTCGGCTAGCTCCGGCACCGGGCTTGATGGGCACCGGGCTTGATGCTTAGGCAAGCTTGTAGCGGTACATCCTGGTCTCCCGCTGTTCGAAGCCGACCCGCTCGTACAGGCGGCCCGCAGACTCCCGCGACGGCCGGGAGGTCAGGTCGACGGTGCGGGCGCCGGCCTTCTTAGCGAGCTTGAGCGCCTCGTTGATCAGCGCCGAGGCGATGCCCTGTCCCCGGGCCGCCTCGTCCACGACCACGTCCTCGATCCACGCGCGGACTCCGGTGGGGATGGCGAACGTGGCCAGCGTCAGCGACCCGACCAGGTGACCGTCGATCCTGGCGAGCAGCACCGTACTGGCCGGATCGGCCGCCACAGTGGCCAGCGCCCCGGCGTCGAGCTGCTTCGCGCTGCTCGACAGCTGCGGCAGCAGGCGCCCGAATGCCTCGACCACTTCGTCGGTGACTGTGCTGAGTACCTCGACGTCGACGTTCACCGAGGCAATCTATCTCGTCCGATACCGGCTAGGCCGCCAGACACCTCGATCGCCCGCCCGCGAACAGCAGCATGTCCCTACGTCGCCCCGGCGCGAGGCGGGGCCACGCGGGGGCGAGGCGGGCAGGCTGGGGCCCATCGCACCCGGGGATCCCTGGTGCGGTCAGGGCAGCACCGGGGCTCCCCAGCTGCGGGGAGAGCGGCACGGGGCAGAAGCATAAGCAGCGAGGACTCCTGCGAGCCGCGGCTGACGGGACGGGGGTATAAAGGGCTGTATGGCGGACAAAGCTCTAGTACTGGGCGGCGGCGGCGTGACCGGCGTGGCCTGGGAGATCGGCATCCTGGCCGGCCTTGCCGAGCAGGGCGTGGATCTGACCGACGCCGATCTGGTCGTCGGTACCTCAGCGGGGTCGGTCGTCGGCGTCGACGTGCGATCCGGGACACCTATTGCCAAGTTCTACGAGCAGCAGGCGTCGCCGCACGACCCGGGCGAGGCCTTCGCGCGCATGCGCCGGGCGCTGTTGCTGCAATACGGCCTGGCGGTCGCCCTGACCAGGAACGCCGATGTTGCCAGGAAGCGCATCGGCAAGGTCGCTCTGCGCGCCCGGACCGAAACCGAAGACCAGCGCCGCAAGGTTTTCGAGGCCCGGATCCCGATCACCGAGTGGCCGTCTGGCCGGCTGCAGATCACTGCGGTGGAGACCGTGACCGGTGACTTCACCGTGTTCGACTCCGACAGCGGCGTGCGCCTCATCGACGCGGTCGGCGCGAGCTGCGCCGTGCCCGGGATCTGGCCGGCTGTGACGATCGACGGCAAGCGGTACATGGACGGCGGAATGCGCTCCGCGACGAATGCCGACCTGGCGGCCGGCTACGAGCGGGTGGTCGTGATCGCGCCGCTGTACCAGGGGTTCGGCCCGATCCCGAGCGTGGCGAGCCAGGCGCGCGAACTGCGCGCTCAGGGCAGCAACGTCGTCGTCATCATTCCGGACAAGGTGGCGGTGCAGTCCATCGGCAAGAACGTACTCGATCCCACGAACCGGCCTGCCGCTGCCAGAACTGGCTTCATCCAGGGCGTCGCTGAGGCCCCCGGAGTCGCCGCCATCTGGTGACGGCTGCACGGGCCCGCAGGCGTCGAGCCTGGTCCGGCGGGAGGTCGGGCCAGGCTCGACGCTGCTTAGCGTCAGACGGCGTACTCCAGAAGCGGCTGCGCCCGGCTCGGGTGCCGCAGCTTCGACAGCGACTGCTTCTCAAGCTGCCTGATCCGCTCCCTGGTCAGCCCGAGCGCCTTGCCGATCTCGTCCAGTGTGTGCGGGTTGCCGTCGTAGAGGCCGAACCGCATGGCCATGATCGTCGCTTCGCGCGGGGTGAGCGCGTCCAGCGCGTGCCGTAGCTGGTCGGCCATCAGCTGCCGGTCGACCAGCTCCGACGCCTCGGGCGCGTCGACGTCCTCGATCAGGTCGCCGATGGACGTCTCGCCGTCCTCGCCGATTGTCGAGTCCAGGCTGATCGGCTGCCTGCTGGTGCGCAGCAGTTCCTCGATCTGGTCGGGCGTACGGTCAAGCTCGACCGCCAGTTCCTCCGGAGTTGGCTCCCGGCCGAGCCGCTGGTGCATGTCGCGCTCGACCCTGCTGAGCTTGCTCAGCATCTCGAGCACGTGCACTGGCAGCCTGATCGTCCTCGCCGAGTCGGCGAAGCCGCGCTGGATCGCCTGCCTGATCCACCACATCGCGTAGGTAGAGAACTTGTAGCCCTTGGTGTAGTCGAACTTCTCGACGGCCCTGATGAGGCCGAGGTTGCCCTCTTGCACGACGTCGAGGAGAGACAGGCCTCGGTCGCTGTACTTCTTGGCGACGGACACGACCAGTCGCAGGTTGGCCTCGAGCATGTGGGCCTTGGCCTGGCGACCGTCGGCCGCGACTCCCTCGAGGTCGGCGATCAGGTCGCCGTCGAGGTCGGTCTCGGTCTCCAGCTTGTGCTCGGCGAACAGCCCGGCCTCGATCCTCTTGGCCAGGTCGACCTCTTGCTCGGCGGTCAGCAGGCTGGTCCGGCCGATCGACTTCAGGTAGGTGTGCACCGAGTCGCCCATGACCGAGGTCTGGTCGTCTAGGTCCACCTCGGAGTCGGCGGATCCGTCGTCGTCGGCTACGGCAACCGCGACAGCTACTGTCTCGGTGCGCTTGCCCCGGCGACGGCCTGAACCCCGGGCGGCAGTCCCGGTCGTGACCGAGGCGTCGTCGGCCCTGTCGTCGTCGGCACTGTCGGCACCGGCACTGTCGGCACCGTCAGCATTGTCGGCCCTGTCGGCACTGCGGCCGTTGGCCAGCAGCGAGTGCAGGTCGCCATCGTCGAACTCGGCCGCGTCGTCTATCTCAGTCTCGGCTCGGTTCATGTCGTCCAGCTCGACCTCGTCGAGTTCGGCCTGGGCGTGAGTCACGTCGGGACGCTCCACTTCCGAATGTCCTGATTCGTTGGAACCGCGTCCGGTCTCCGCACGGCTCCGGCGCCCACGCCGGGAGACCAGGTCAGCCCGCTTCGCGGCGTTATCATTGTCGCGACGCGCAGGCAGCGCACTCGCAGTCCGTGGCATGAGACACCTCCGTTCAAATGCGCATCGGCTTACGCAGATCGCAGCGCCCGCTCCCCGTGCCCAAGCAGCAGAGTCCGAACGAGCAACAGTGTCCAAGACTCGCGCTACTTGGTATTGTGCAGTGCGGGCGATAGTTATAACGCGCGACGAGCCCGTTTGTTTCCCGCGCTGCGGTAGCGTGCCCGCCAAATTCTTGCGCAGCCCTCCCGGGGCGGCTCCCTCACGCCTCTCGGCGCGGTGCGCTCACGGCGCCTCGCGATCAGCTTGCGCGGCCAGCGATCTGAGCTTCAGCCGATCCGGTTTACCTGACGCGAGCATCGGCAGCTCTGTTACCCAGACGACGCCCTGTGGCAGCGCGTAGCGCGGCAACTGGTCCCGCAGCGCCGATCGCATCTCAGCGAGCGCGGGCAGCGCAGCCGAGCCAGCCACCGAGCCGGCCGCCGAGCCAGCCACCGAGCCGGCCGCTGGGTCAGCGGGGACCAGCACGGCGGTGACTCGCTCGCCCCAGTCCGCGTCGGGTACCCCGACGACGGCTGCCTCGCGAACCGCGTCGAGCCCGCGAAGCGCGTCCTCGACCAGCCCGGGCACGACCTTCTCGCCTCCGGTATTGATGACGTCGTCGGCACGGCCGCGCAGCACGAGCCGTCCAGCCGGCCCGAGCCCGCCCAGGTCCGAGGTCACGAACTCGCCGTCGCGCAGGCTAGCCTCGGTGAGCTCGGGCGCCAGCCGGTACCGGGAGAAAAGCACCTCGCCCCCGATCGCGATCAGTCCCCCGACGTCGTCCCCCACCCGGACCCCGTCCAGCGGCCAGCCGTCGTAGACGCAGCCGCCGCAGGTCTCGGTCATCCCGTAGGTCGTCACCACCCGGGCACCGGCTGCCGTAGCGTCGGCCAGCAAGGTCGCGGGGATCGAGGCGCCGCCCAGCAGGATCGCCTCGAACGAGGCCAGGCTCGCTCCAGCATCCAGCAGCCGCCTGAGCTGAGTCGGCACCAGCGACACGTGCGTGCACCCAAACGAGGTCACGGCTCGCGCGACCGCTTCGGCGTCGACCTGGTCCGATACCAGCGGCACCGAGCCGGTCACCAGGGATCTGACGAGTACGCCCAGGCCAGCTATGTGGTGCGTCGGCAGGCAGCACCACCAGCGGGCTCCTGGCGCGGCGCCGAGCCTCCGCAGCGAAGCCCGCGCCGAAGCGATCAGCGCGCCGGCTGTCAGCTCAGCCCCCTTCGGCAGTCCGGTCGACCCGGAGGTGGCGAGCACCACGGCCACGTCATCGGCTACGCCGGGCGGCGCGTCGGCGGATGGGGCGTGACCAGCGGACGCGAGCCGTTCAAACCCTGTGGTCGTCACGACAGCGGACGGAGCGAAGGCTGCGATCAGTTCGTCCAGCCTGGCCCGGGGGAGGTCTGGGTCCAGCGGCAGGATCGCCGGCCCGCTACCATCGAGCGCCGCTGACAGCGCTTCGACAAGCCGCCCGGATTCCGGCACTGGCAACAGGACCGCATGCAAGGGGCGAGATCGCACGGTCGTAAGGTTAATCGGCGGATTCAGGCCCACGGCGGGAGGGGGAAGCTTGGTCGACCGGCAGGCGTCGCGCTCGGCCGGGACCGAGGCCGGGGCGGCGCTAGCGGACCTGCTGCCGTCGCTGCGCGCGTTCGCGATCCCGATGCGGACCCGGTTCCGTGGCATCACCGTGCGCGAGGGCGCGCTGCTGCGGGGGCCGGCGGGGTGGGGTGAGTTCTCGCCGTTCGCTGAGTACGGGGCGGCCGAGAGTGCCCGGTGGCTGGCCAGTGCGATCGAGTCGGCGACGCTGGGCTGGCCCTCGCCCAGGCGGCACGCCATCGGCGTCAACGTGACCGTGCCTGCGGTGCCGCCCGAGCAGGCTTACAAGATCGTGGCTAGCTCGGGCTGCCGGACCGCGAAAGTCAAGGTAGCCGAGGCTGGCCAGGCCGAGTCCGATGACCTCGAACGGGTCGCCGCCGTCAGGGACGCGATCGGCGCCGATGGCAAGATCCGGGTGGACGCCAACGGCGGCTGGGACGTCGACACCGCAGCCCGGATCCTGCGCAAGCTAGCGGCATGCGGTCTCGAGTACGCCGAGCAGCCGTGCGCGACCCTGGACGAGCTGGCGCAGCTGCGCAGGCGGGTGGACGTCCCGATCGCCGCTGACGAGTCGATTCGCAAGGCGTCCGACCCGCTGAAGGTGCGGGCCGCCGGAGCGGCCGACATCGTCGTGCTCAAGGTGGCACCGCTCGGCGGCGTGCGCCCGGCCCTGGAGGTCGCGCAGGCGTGCGGGCTGCCGGTCGTGGTGTCCAGCGCGGTCGAGTCCTCGGTCGGCCTGGCCGCCGGGGTCGCGCTCGCCGCCGCGCTGCCTGCCCTGGACTACGACTGCGGGCTCGCGACAATGAGCCTGCTGACCGGCGACGTGACGGCCGATCCGCTGATGGCGGTCGGCGGCCAGCTACCGGTCAGAACCATCACCCCCGACCTGGAACGACTAGCGCAGTGGGAATGTGATCCCCAGCCCTGGCGTGAGCGGGCGCTGGCCGCCTCGGAGTATTTGTGAGTGCTCTTGGTGAGCCTGCCCACGAAACGGCCGGCCTGACGCCTGGCGGCCCCTCGTGAACCCGTCCACGGCGGCGGCGGCTGTGCTGGCCGACGAGCTGATCGCCTGCGGGCTGCGTGAGGTCGTGCTCGCCCCGGGGTCGAGGAGCGCGCCGCTGGCGATGGAGTTCTTCCGGCGAGCTGCGCTCGGCGAGGTGCGGCTGAGCGTGCGGATTGACGAGCGGAGCGCGGCGTTCACCGCGCTGGGGCTGGCGAAGGTGAGCCGGTCGCCGGTCGCCGTGCTCTGTACTTCGGGGACCGCTGCCGCGCACTTTCACGCTGCTGTGATCGAGGCGGACGAGTCCGGGGTTCCGTTGCTGGTGCTGACCGCCGACCGGCCGCCAGAATTGCGCGGCACCGGGGCGAACCAGACCATCGACCAGCTCAAGCTCTACGGCTCGGCGGTGCGATGGTTCTGTGAGCTCGGCGCCGCCGAGGTGCCGGATGCCGGGGCGGCCCGGTACTGGCGGTCGGCCGTTTCTCGCGCGTGGGGGCTGGCCTCGGGGGAAGCCGGCGGTACTCCGGGGCCGGTGCACGTGAACGTGCCGCTGCGCGAGCCGCTGGTGCCGGACGAGGCCGGTCTTGCCGTGGCTGGTCTGGGTGGGGCTGGTCTTGCGGGGGCTGGTCTGGGTGGGGAGCTAGCTGGGCGGGCGGATGGGGGGCCGTGGACGCGGTTCGGGCCGGTGGTGACGGTGCCCTGGCGTGAGCGCGGGCTGGTCGTGTGCGGCGACGGCGACTACGACGCCGGGTCGCTGGTGCGGCTGGCCGACCGGGCTGGGTGGCCGGTGCTGGCCGAGCCGTCGTCCAGTGCCCGTTTCGGGCCGCACGCGCTGTCGGCTTATCCGTACCTGATCGGCGACTCCGTCTTTCTCAGCGGGCACCGGCCCGAAATGATCGTCTCGGCGGGCCGGCCTGGCCTGTCGCGTGGTCAGCTGGCGCTGCTGCGCGGCGACGGGAGCCCGCCGGTGCGGCACGTGGTGCTGGCGCAGGGGCCTAGCCGCTGGTCGGACCCCGCGCGGACGGCGACCGACGTGGCGTTGCGGGTGGAGCTGACCGGGCGTGGCGCCGGGGAGGGGCGTGGTGGTGGCGGGGCCGGACGCGGCTCGGGAGGCTGGCTAGGGGACTGGCTGGGGGACTGGCTCGGAGCGGACGCGGCCGTGCGAGCCGAGCTCGACGCCAGGCTCGACGCGGACGAGGTGCTGAGCGAGCCCAGGCTGGCCAGGGATCTCGCCGCGCTGCTGCCGGACGGAGCGCTGTTGTGGGCGGCGTCGAGTCAGCCGATCAGGGATCTCGACGCGCACCTGCGGTCGCGGACCGGGCTGCGGATCGTGGCGAGCCGGGGCGCGAGCGGTATCGACGGGCTGGTCTCGTCGGCACTAGGCGCGGCGCTCGCTCACCAGGCTGCCGGCGGGGGTCGCGCGGTGGCGCTGCTGGGCGATCTCGCCACGCTGCACGACCTGCCCGGACTGCTGCTCGGTCCCGACGAGCCGAGGCCGGACCTGTGCCTGGTCGTGGTCAACAACGACGGCGGCGGAATCTTCTCGATGCTGGAGCAGGCGGCGTTCCCCGGGCCGTTCGAGCGGGTCTTCGGCACACCCCATGGCGTCCGGTTCGCCGATCTCGCCTCGGCAGCGGGAGTGCCGTACCGGCGAATCGAGCTGGCCGGCGAACTGGCTGACGCAGTGGACGGCACCGGGCTCAGGCTGGTGGAGCTGGTAACGCAACGCCCCGGCCAGGCCGCGTTGCGTGCGGCGCTGACCGGGGCGGCTGCTGCTGTGCTGCGAGCCCTCTGACGGGTCCTGCTAGCTGATCCTGACTCTCGGGTCGAGCAGGGAGTAGGCCAGGTCAACGATGATGTTGGCGGTCACGACGAACGCCGCCGCCAGGAGCACCAGGCCGATGACGACCGGCTGGTCGCCCTGGGGGATAGCCTGCACGATCTGGTAGCCGAGGCCATGCAGGCCGAAGACCTGCTCGACGACCAGCACGCCGCCGAGCAGGGCGCCGACGTCAATTCCGAGCTGAGACACAACCGGAGTCATAGCCGCGCGGACCGCGTGCCGGTACAGCACGCGCCGCTCGGAAATGCCCTTGGACCTGGCCGTCCTGATGTAGTCCTCACCAAGGGTGTCGAGTAGCGATCCGCGCGACAGCCTGGTGTAGACGGCTGCCTGCACGATCGCAAGCGTGATCCAGGGCAGGATCATCGCGCCGATCCACGGCACGAGACCAGCGGTGATCGGGTTGTAGCCGGTCGTGACGAACGTGATGCCGTGGTCGTTGAGCTGCACGAACACGAAGATGATGAGCAGCTCGCCGACCACGAAGGTCGGTGCGGAGACCCCGGCCAGCACGCCGACGGTGGCGAGCCGGTCGAAGAGGCTGCGGGCCCGGGTCGCGCTCAGGATTCCGACGGCGAGACCGGCGATCAGCCAGAGCAGGACGCCGCCGATGACGACTGACACCGTCGGTGGCAGGTCCTGCTTGATGATCGTCGTCACGGGTTCCTGGGTGTAGAAGGACTTGCCCAGGTTGCCGTGCACCAGCTGGACGAGGAAGCTCCAGTAGCGGACTATCAGCGGCCGGTTCAGCCCGTAGTACCTCGTCACCTGCGCGAGTACCTGCGGGCTTGCGGCTCGGCCGGCCAGGTTGCGGGCGACGGTCTGGATCGGGATCGCCGCGAAGAACAGGAAGAACGTGCCGGTGGCGACTAGCCACAGCACCAGAATGCCGGTGATGATCCGGCGGATCAGGAAGCGCGCGATGCTCATCGGCTAGCCCTCCCCGCCTGCGGTGACCGCGCCGTCTGCGGTGACATCACGCTCCTGTCCGATCATGATGGCGTCATCGAGTTTGCTGCGCTTTGCGCGCTTGGCCTTCTTGCTGCTAGCGAAGATGCGTTCCGTCCTCGGGTCGATCGCGTCCCTGATGCCGTCACCGAGCAGGTTGAAGGCCAAGGTGGTGATCAGCAGGGCGAGGGCCGGGAAGACGACGTACCACCAGGAGGTGTCGTAGAACTGCTGTGCTTCGGCGAGGATGTTGCCCCAGCTCGGCGCGGGCTCGGGGATGCCGATGCCCAGGAAGGACAGCGTGGCCTCGAAGGTGACCGCCGTGGGGATATACAGCGTGGCGAGCACGAGCACCGGGCCGAGCAGGTTCGGCAGGATGTCGATGAACATGATGCGCATCGGGCCGGCCCCGAGCGACTTCGCGGCCTCGATGTATTCCTTCTCCTTGAGCGATAGCGTCTGGCCGCGAACAATTCGCGAGATGCCGGCCCAGGAGAAGAAGCTGATCACCGCGATCACGATCGTGAGGCTCGGGCGGAACCGGGAGGCGAGCGCGAGGGCGAGGATGATGAAGGGGAATGCCAGCGCGGCATCGAAGAACCGCGCGAGAATCGCGTCGACTACGCCACCGAAATAGCCGGCGACCAGGCCGAGCGAAACGCCGGCGATCGTAGCGATCGCAGTAGTCAGCAGGCCGACGAACAGCGAGATGCGGGCGCCGTAGGCGATCCGCACCAGCAGGTCCCTGCCGATCTGGTCGGTGCCGAGCCAGAAGCCGTGCACGCCAGGGCCGACCGGATTGCCGAAGCTATTTTCGCCCTTGAGCGGGAACGCCTGATCGACCCCGTGCCCGGTGAGGCTCGCGAGCACCGGCGCGCCGAGGGCGAAGATGATCATAAGGAAGATGACGACGATCGAGACGATGGCGATCTTGTCGCTGCGGAGGCGCCGCCACGTCAGCTGCCACTGGCTGCGACCCTGGATGGCGAGGGCGGGCGCGTCTTGGACCTTTGATGCCTGATACTGAACTTCGGTAATGCTCATCGCTGTTCCCTCCGACCGACCCTGGCCAGATTCTCGCCCGTCTCGACGGGGAAATGGCACGCGGTCAGGTGAGTACCTGGGTCGCCCGCTTTACTCTCGAGTACGGGCTCTGAGGTGCCGCAGAGGTCCTGCGCTTTCGGACACCGCGGATGGAATCTGCATCCAGTTGGCGGGTTAATCGGCGACGGAACGTCGCCGGTCAGGATGATCCGCTGCCGGCTTGCAGCGGTGTCAGGGTCAGCAGCCGGTGCCGCCGAAAGCAGGGCAGCGGAATAGGGATGCCTGGGGTGCTCGTACACCTGGTCTCCAGGACCCGCCTCGGCGACGCGGCCTAGGTACATGACCATGACCGAGTCGCTGACGTGCTTGACCACTTCCAGGTCGTGGGCGATGAAGAGGTAAGTCAGACCGAATTCGCTTTGCAGGTCGGCGAGCAGGTTCAGCACCTGTGCCTGGATCGAGACGTCGAGGGCGGAGACCGGTTCGTCGCAGATGATCAGCTTGGGCCGCAGGGCGAGTGCCCTGGCCACGCCGATCCGCTGTCGCTGGCCCCCGGAGAATTCCGCGGGGAAACGGTTGTAGTGCTCGGGGTTGAGCCCGACGCGCGCCATCAGGTCCTGGACGGCGCGCTTTCGCTCGTTGCCGGTGGCGGTGCCGTGGATCGCGAAGGGCTCGCCGATGATCGAGCCGACGCGGCGGCGCGGGTTGAGCGCGCCGTAGGGGTCCTGGAAGATCATCTGAATCTCGCGCCGGTAGGGGCGCATCCGGCCGCGCGGCAGATTCGTGATGTCGTTGTCTTCGAAATAGACCTTGCCCGACGTCGCGGGGATCAGGCCGGCGATACAGCGCGCGAGCGTCGACTTGCCGCAGCCGGTCTCACCGACGAGGCCGAGCGTCTTGCCGCGCTGGATATGCAGCGTGACGCCGTCGACGGCCTGCACCTGGCCGACGGTGCGGCCGATCATGCCGTTGCCTCGGACGGGGAAGTGCTTCACCAGATTGTCGACCCGGACCAGGGTGTCACCGTCAGCCTGCGGTGCTCCGGAAAGGTTGCTGCTGCTCTGCCCGGTCAGCGAATCCGTCATGCGATCACGCTTCCTTCTGATTCTGGCGCGGCAGCGATCGCCTCGGCGACCTGCAACGCCTGCCCGCTGCGGCCCATCTCGACGGTGCGGCGGCGCAGGTCTTCGGTCTCCTCGCCCAGCCCGATAGCGGCGGCTGGCAGGAAGCAGGCCGACCGGTGCTCACCGGCGTCTCCGACCGGCGTCAGGCCCGGCTCTTCGCTGAGGCAGCGGTCCATCACGTAGGCGCACCTGGGGTGGAAGGCACAGCCTGCGGGCAGCTGGATCAGGCTGGGCGGCTGACCCGTGATCGGCCTGAGCCGCTCACCAGACGCCGAGCTGTTGGGAATGGATTCGAGCAGTCCCTTGGTATAAGGGTGGTGCGGCTGATAGAAGATGTCACGCTTCGTAGCCTTCTCGGCTGCGCGGCCCGCATACATGACCATGACCTTGTCGGCGATGTCCGCGACGACGCCGAGGTCGTGGGTGATCATCAGCAGCGCTGTGTCCGAGTCCTTCTGCAGGCGGAGCAGGAGGTCGAGAATCTGGGCCTGGACCGTCGCGTCGAGCGCGGTGGTCGGCTCGTCGGCGATGATCAGCTTCGGGCTGAGCGAGATCGCCATGGCGATCATGACCCGCTGACGCATACCGCCGGAGAACTGGTGCGGATAATCGTTGACCCGCTCGCGGGGCTTGGGGATCCCCACGTGACCTAGCAATTCGACGGCCCGCTCGATGGCCTGGGACTTGCTGATCGACTTGTCGTGTGCCCTGATCATCTCGGTGAGCTGCCAGCCCACCTTGTACAGGGGATGCAGGCTGGTCAGCGGGTCCTGGAAAATGACCGCAATTTCCTTGCCGCGAATTCGCTGCATCGCCCGGGAGCCAAGACCGACGAGATTGACTCCGTCGAACACCGCCTGGCCGGAAATCTGACCACCGGGCGCTAGTCCGAGAAGACTCTGGGTGAGCACGGTCTTGCCGCTACCCGACTCACCCACAATTCCGAGTGTCTGGCCACGCTCAACGGTGAACGACACGCCGCGAACGGCCTGTACCACACCGTCAGCTGTCGGGAAACTGACCCGCAGGTCGGTCACCTCGAGCAGGCTCATCTATACCTCCACAGGTTGACCGCTGCGATGGCGTTGCTCATGATTCCCGGCAGCCCAAACGCACTTGGCCATCTGATGTTGATCACAACTAAGAGTAGCGTTCTACGCCCGTGGGTCCGACTGGGCATACACCAGGCATACCCAGCCGGACCCACGCGAGCCATCCCTATTTAGTTAGGGCTTGTTCGGCTTGAGCCAGACATTGGTGATGTCCGGGCCGCCGATGTTCGGGGCGTAGACAACCGCCGACGAACCCTTGTTCTGGACGCGGGCGCTGGAGTAGATCGGCGCCTGGCCGTCGCCAAGAGGAACGATGACCGCGTTCTTCATGACGATCTCGTCCGCCTGGTGCCACAGAGCGGCGACCTGGCTCGGGTCGAGGGTGGTCTCGGCCTTGACGATGGTGCTGTCCAGCTGCTTGTTGCTGAAGCAGCCATAGTTGTTGGTGTTGACCACGCAGCGGGTCTTGAACAGCGGGTCGATGACGGTGCGGCCGTTGTTGCCGAACCAGTCGGGGATCCAGCCAGGCTGACCAAGGTCCCAGGTACCCGGCTTGGCGTTGACCGGCGAGTTGCCAAGGTCGACGAAGAAGCTCGAGCCAGGCTCAGGCTTGCCGACCAGGTTGATGCCACATGGCTTCAGGCCCGCCTGGATGGCGGCGAAGATACGGGCGTTGACGGTGTCGTTGGCGTACAGGTAGGTCAGCGACACGCCGTTCTTGTAACCGGCCTTCTGCACAAGCTGCTTGCACTTGCTCTCGTCGCCGGCGCCGTTCTTGTCCGGGTAGAGGTTGTAGTTCTGGTAGCCGACGTTACCCGGCGGGATGGCGGTGTAGATGATCTTGGAGACATCCGGGCCGCCCTGGGCGCGCTGCACGGCGATCTTGTCGATGCCGTACTCAACCGCCTGACGGATCAGCAGGTTGCCGGCCGCGTGGTTCTCGTTCGGGCTGCGCGTGTTGAAGACCACGTACGGCAGCGTCGAGGTCCACGGCCAGATCTTGAACTTCGGGTCGTGGTCGGCGAGCAGGCCCGGGATCGCCGTCGGCTCGACCGAGGTGTCGTCGACCAGGTCGAACTTGCCGGTGGTGCCGGCCTTCATGTCCTGGAGCTGGGTCTCAGCCGAGGTGACACCGATGGTCAGCGTGATCTCGTTGACGTACTGGTGCCTGACCGAGTCGGTCTTGGCGCTCCAGGCCGGGTTCTTCTGCATGGTGATGGACTTGCCAGGCAGGTAGGACGTGATCTGGTACGGACCATCGGAAATGGTGTGCTGGTCAAGCTGCAGGCTGTTCGGCAGATAGGTGTCGTACTCGACAGGGCGAGCCGAAGAGAACGGCATCGCGAGCATGTAGAGGAAGTCGCCAGCCGGCTGGATCAGCTTGAACTGCAGCGTCGACGAGTTGACGGCCGTGAGTCCAGAAATCGTGTGCGAGTTCTGGAAGCCAGCAACGTTGGCCGCGGTGATCGGGTGCTTCTTCGTGTTCGCGAAGAAGGCCGTCTCGGCGTCGCAGTACTGGGTCAGGCCGCTGATCGTGGAGCTGTAGTAGTTCAGGTTGCCGACGAAGCCACCGGGCGCCGGGTTACAGAACGCCTTGAACTCGCGGATGAAGTCGTCCGCGGTGACCTGGCGCGGCGGCGTGGTGTTCCAGTCGACACCCGGCTTGATGTGGAACGTGTACACCGTGCCGTTAGCGGTGATGCCACCGTTGGTGGTGGAGGGCACCTCGGTCGCGATGTCGGGAACCGGCGTGGTGTCGGTCTTCCAGCCCGGCGACGTCAGGGTCGGGTCGGGCACCGTCGGGTACGTCAGCAACTGGCGGGTGTAGGCCCGCTCCAAGATGTAGTCAGCCGTGTAGTACGCCGGCACCGTGTCAATGTGGTCAGGCCCAGAAGCAGCAACGAGCCTCAGCGTTCCGCCAGTTGTTGGCTTGTTCGATGAGCCGCTGTTGCTGCTGCTACTACTTGACGAACTGCTGCAGGCGGCTAGCAGCCCGACCGAGGCCAAGCCAGCTATCGCCATGACGGCAATTCGCTGCGAACTTCGTGTCATGAGCAGACTCCTTCTAGCCTGGCGCTGGGCACAGGCGTATCCGTGGTCACCTTCCGTGAGTACACGCAATGACTGGCCGTGTCTACCTCGCGGCGGGAAGCGGTCGCGAGCGTTTATGCAACCGCAATCGCCCCGTGACCAACGAAATCACTCTGTGACCCTGGCCGCCTGGGAGGGAGAAGAAGCTTGCTTCCAATCTCGAAATTAACGGGCTGAACAGGTGCTGGCTAGCCCTCAAGCGCGTAGCGCATCGGCCAGAACTTTGCTTGCGCCTCCGCCAGCTCGGCTGCCGGGTCAGAGCCTGCGACGATGCCGCAGCCCGCGATCAGCCGGGCGTGCCGGCCGGTGACCTCGCCGCATCGCAGCGAGATACCCCACTCTCCGTTGCCCTTGCTGTCGACCCAGCCCGTCGGTCCGCTCCAGCGGGCGCGGTCCATGCACTCGAGCTCGCGGATCAGCTCCATCGCCTGCTCGGTCGGCGTGCCGCAGACGGCCGCCGTGGGATGCAGCGCGGCCGCCAGCGCCAGCGCCGTGTGCTTGACCGCTTCACCGGCCGCGAGCTCGCCGTGCACCTCGGTAGCCAGGTGCTGCACGTTGGCCAGCCGCAGCAGCCTCGGCTCGGCTTCGATCCGCAGGTCGGCGCACAGCGGGGACAGCGCGGTGCGCACGTCGGCCACCGCGTACTGGTGTTCTTCCTGGTCCTTGGCCGAGGCCAGCAGCGAGTCGCCCAGCACCTTGTCCTGCGCAGGGGTGCCGCCCCGAGCCACGGTTCCGGCCAGCACGAGCGAGTAAAGCTGTCTGCCCGTCCGCCTGATCAGCAACTCCGGCGTCGCGCCGACCAGCCCGGCGCAGGAGAACGCATAGCAGTCGGGATAGCGCTCGGCGAGCCGCCCGAGCAGCACCCGCGCGTCGATCTCCTGCGGCGACGTCACGTTCAGCTCCATGGCGAGCACGACCTTGCGAAGCTGGCCTCGTGAGATCACCTCGACGGCGGTCGCCACGGCCCGCTCCCAGTCAGGCGCGGTGAGGTTGCCGTCCGACCAGCGCAGCCCGGTCGGCACGTGCAGCGGGAGAGGCTCGGGCCAGTCGCTCAGCGCCTCGACCGGGGGTGGCTGGCCGGGGGTCCGGACGCGTCGCTCGCCTCGGGCCTGAGGTCAGGCCGGGGCTCGGGCTCGGCGCTGATCGTGGTCAGCCAGGCGGTATCGCCCCGCCGTCCGAGCACGGCGCGCGGGATCACCAGGACCGAGCCGTCACTAGTCGGATCAAAGGTAAAGCTGCCGAAGGCGACCGGGCCGGTTCCGGGAAGGGCAACCTCATCGGTCACCCGCGCGGTATCGAACAGCTCGCGCAGCCATTTCTCGCCGGAGGCGAATCGGTCGGGTCCGGCCGGGAGCGTGATCTTGGCCAGGGTGCCCCAGCCGACGAGCCCGTCACCCCGCCGCACCCAGGCATAGGCATCAGGGCCGGGCATCCGGCCGATCAGGTCGCCAGGATCCCCGACCGGAACGGTTCGTACGACCAGTCGGCCAGGAGCGCGCTTTGAGCCGTCATCGTGCAGATATCCCACGGCAGTTAACTCTACGTTCGCGCTTGTGCTTCTTTTCACACGGGACTGACTGGAGGCCGGGTGCCAGCGAGGGCCACCGCACTGGCACCCGGCGATTGGCCTGCCGGAGACTCGGGCGTGCCGCAGCCAGGGCCGGCCGCGGGCGGTCTCGTTACAGCAGGGTCAGCTGGGTGCTGGCGGGGCGGATGCTTCGGGTGCTGGCCGGGCTTGCCCGGCCGACGCCGTGCTTGCTGGCCAGCTCTCCTACCATCGACGAGATCCGCTGCTGGTAGTCCTTCGGCGCGTAGGCGCCGCGCCCGTACAGGCGGCGGTAGTCCTCGACCAGGTCGGGATGGTGCTCAGCCAGCCAGGCCAGGTACCACTCGCGGGCGCCGGGGCGCAGGTGCAAGACGATGGGGCTGACGCTGACCGCGCCGGCCTGGGCGATCTGCCGCACCGTCGCGTCGAGCTGGTCGGCGAGTCGGACAGATACGGCAGCACCGGTCCCATGAGCACGCCGCAGCGCAGGCCACGGGCAGTGATCTCGGCGCAGGCGTCGAGCCTGCGCTGCGGGCTCGGGGTGCCCGGCTCGACGCAGGCGGATAGCTCGGCATCGACGAATCCGACCGAGACGTTGAGCCCGACGCTCGTGCGCTCGGCGGCGGCGCGAGCAGGTCGAGGTCGCGCAGCACCGGGTGCCCTTGGTCAGGATCGAGAACGGGTTGCCAGCGTCGGTCAGTGCCCCGATGATGCCGGGCATCAGCCGGTAGCGGCCTTCGGCCCGCTGGTAGCGGGTCGACGTTGGTGCCCATGGCGATGTGCTCGCCCGCCCAGCGGGGTCCGGCGAGTTCCTTCCTGGCGAGTTCGGCCGCGTTGACCTTGACGATGATCTTGGAGTTGAAGTCGAGCCCGGTGTCCAGATCCAGGTAGGCGTGCGTATTCCGGGCGAAACAGTAGACGCAGGCATGACCGCAGCCCCGATATGGATTGATCGTCGCGCTAAACGGCATACGTGATCGTTCGGGAACCTTGTTGATGATCGATCGGGCGTGAACCTCGTAAAAGGTCATGCCGCGAAATGCCGGAGTATCGAACGTGCGTGCGACCGCGTCCCGTCCGAAGAGGGCAGCCTGCAGCGGCGCCGGGTCCTGATCATGAAGTGCTCAGCCCGTCCCATCGCATGTCGAGTACTCTAGAACATATTTTCGAATCTTTCAACTTGGGTATCTGCGCGCTTAGTCTTAGTGATGGGCAGGTAAAAAGTCCTCCAACTGGGGATAGTAAGTATCAGTCCCGCCGGATTGGTCGCCTGCGGGCCACGGCGGTGGAGGTGACACGGTGGCGCTTCCTATGGACGAGCAGCGCATTCTCGAAGAGATGGAGCGCATGCTCGCCGCGGACGACCCCCGGCTGGCGTCAAGGCTCGCGGCCTTCGGCCAGCCAGGCGTCGGGCAAGTCCTGCGCACCCGGCGCGGGCAGGCGACGCTCTCGCTGCTCGTGCTGGCGATGATCGCTGCGGTGGCGGCGGTGATCTACTTGTTCAGCGCGTTCAGGCTCGGCGGGCAGATACCGATTCCCGCCAGGCAGGCCGACGACGTCGTCGCAGCCTACCGACCCGGTCCCGGCGAACCAGCCGGTCCCGCTGACCGGTCGCGCGCACTGTGTCGTCATGGTGACCCCGAGGGCGTGTACTGCCTGGGCATCGAGCGGCGGCGTGGGCGGCAAGTTATCGGCGGGTTCGACGAGGCGCTAGTGACGGCGTGAATGCGGCAGGCAACCCGTTCGTACTATTCTGCCGGGATGTCGATTACGCAGGCATCGTCTGACGGGATCACGCATCGGTTCGTCGATGTCGGCGGGCTCGCGATGCACATCGCCGAGGCCGGCTCCGGTCCGCTCGTCGTGCTGCTGCACGGGTTTCCCGAGTGCTGGTATTCCTGGCGGCATCAGCTACCGCGCTCGCCGGTGCCGGATATCACGTGGTGGCGCCGGACCAGCGCGGCTACGGCCAGACCGGCGGGCCGGATGGCCGGCTACCCGGCGACCGCCGGCAGTACACGATGCTGCACCTGACCGGTGACGTGATCGGCCTGATGGACGCGCTCGGCGAGGACCAGGCCGTGGTCGCCGGGCACGACTGGGGCGCGCCCGGTGGCGTGGAACACCGCCCTGCTCCGCCCCGACCGCATCGGGGCGTGATCGGCGCTGAGCGTCCCCTACCTGCCAAGGGGCAGCGCGCCGCCGCTGGAGACACTGCGCGCGGTCTACACCGACCGCTTCTACATCTGCTACTTCCAGCAGCCGGGCGTCGCCGACGCCGAACTGGGGCCGACCCGCCCGCGAGCGGCGGCTGCTCGTCGCCGCGTCCGGTGACGGCCCGCTGGGCGGCTGCCCATCGTTCCCGAGGGCGGCGGGTTCCTTGACTGTGCCCGGAGCCGGACCGGCTGCCGGGCTGGCTGACCGAGCACGACCTGGACGTGTTCACCGGCGAGTTCAGCAAGACGGCTTCACCGGCGGCCTGAACTGGTACCGGAACCTCGATCGAGCTGGGCGCTGATGGCGCCCTGGCGGCACGCGCTGTGACCGTGCCCGCGCTTACCTCGCGGGCGACCGCGATCTGGTGGTGGCGTTCTCCGGCGGCGCGGCGATGGTCACCGGCTTGCGGCGGCGGTCCCGGACTTGCGGGCCGCCACGCTGCTGCGGGGGTGCGGGCACTGGACCCAGCAAGAACGACCAGACGAGGTGAACGCGGCCATGATCGAGTTCATCGGCAGCCTAAGCTAGCGGCGGCTCGGGCGGGGCCGGCAGTGCGGCGCGGAGCCGAGCCTCGTCCCAGAGGCTGCGGTAGTACCGGGCGGCCTGGCTGCGCGGCGCGGCCGCGGTGACCGGAGACCGGTCAAGGGACATTCGCTCGATCGCGGACAGGGCCGGGATTGCCGTAGTGGCGACATCGTCGTTCTTGCGCTGACCGGGCAGGTCGTTCGCGATCTCGCGGTGCAGCCGCTTGCGCCGGTCCAGCATCGAGAAGAACGCCAGGATCTGCGGCTTGTCGCCGCCTGCGGCTCCGACGAACTCGGTGAGCTGGTCCAGCGTCCTGACTGAGAGAGTGGTCGGGATCAGCGGGACGAGTAGCAGGTCAGCGGCGTGCAGGACGTTCTCCGAGAGCAGCGAGATGCTCGGCGGGCAGTCGAGCACCACGAGGTCGTACTCGCGCCGCAGCGGGTCGAGCAGGCTGCGCAGCCTGCTCGTGGACTTGCGCTCGCTGTCGAGGTGCAGGTCCAGGTTGCGGTAGGTGAAGTCGGCTGGCAGCAGGTCGAGGTTGTCGAAGTCGGTCGCCTTGATCGCGTCGTCGACCGAGCGCTTGCCCGGCGATCAGGGCCTTGCCGCCGCCTTTGACCTTCGGCTTGACCCGGAACAGAAAGCTCGCCGCCGCCTGCGGATCGAGGTCCCAGATCAGCACCCGGTAGCCGTCGCTCGCCGCGAGGTAGGCGATATTGACCGCTGTCGCTGTCTTGCCGACGCCGCCCTTGATGTTGTACGTCGCAATGATCTTCATGCGGGACCCTCACGCTCGTCTCGTCGCTAGCGCGCCGATTCTCGCGCGGCCTCTGGGACTGGTGAACTCGGCGAATCGCCCGGCGAACTCGCTGCGGGCCTTGGCTGCCTGGCGGCCAGGTCGGCGGCGATCTCGCCCATCGCCAGCAGCGTGTCCGAAGGCGCGCTGCGGTCGGCCATCATCCGGGCGGCGAACCCGCGCAGCTCCGTCAGCTGCACTTCAGTGTCCTGGAACTCGCCGAGGCAGTCCTGCAGCGCCTTGAGCTCGTTGACGGCGCGCCACTGCTGCGCCGGGTCGTGCAGCGAGGCGAAGACCTCAAGCAGGTAGCGCAGTTCCTTGCAGAGCTTGCGCAGGTCGTGCAGTGCCTGCGGCGGCGTGGTCGGGTCGATCCGGCCGCCGGCGAGCAGGACCCGGTCGTGGGCGGTAGCGATCTTGCGGGCGGCGAACGCCGCTGCGGTCGGGCGGCGCTTCGCGCTGGCGGCGGCGAGGTCCAGGTCGCGCCGCCAGTCGATGGCCAGCGCGGTGAACCTGGCCGAGCGCAGGTCCCGGAGGAGCTGACGCAAGGCGGCGGCTCGCTGGCCGGGAGGTAGTGCCGGAACGGCTGGAGGTCGGCTCGGTGGCGGCGACGAGCGTCGCGGCCATGGACGAGTACCCGAGCAGGTAGACATCGGGTCCCGGGTCGGGGTCGTGACGTCGCCCAGCCACTTGAATTCCGGCCGGTACCTGGCCAGCAAGGGCTCGGGGAGTACCGTCCTGGCGGACTTGAGCACGGACCGGGTCCGCCTGACCGCGACCCGGAGATCGTGCAGGAACTCGGTGTCGATGTCCTGATCGTGCCTTCGGTGTTCGCCTCGACGGTGTCGAACAGGCTGCACAGCACGGTGGTCAGTGCCAGCGCGGCGGGCATGGTGCCGGTCAGCTGGACGTCGATCTTGCCGGTGTAGTCGCCTGGGCTGCGGCCGGCGGCGGCGAGCGCCGACTCGAAGGGCGAGCGCACGGCGGGCAGTACCTGCGGCGCGCGGGCGAGCGCGTCGGCGAATCTGATCGCCTGAGCCTGATAGCCGCGCAGCGGGATGATGGCGAGCCTGGTCGAAGGCTGCTCTGGCTGCTGCTGCTGCGCCTGCTGCGGCGGCTGTACGCTCATCCGGTCGAGCGCCAGCACCGCAATGGTCTTCTTGTCCTCGTTGACGGCCCGCAGCTCGGTCAGCACGCTGGTGGCGCGGGTCACAGGAATTAGGGCGCGGACGCCGGCGACCGGCGCGAGCCGCTCGCGCAGCGGTCCGGGCGGCAGCGAGTCGACCGGGCCTGGCCAGCGTCGCTGCCCGTGGCCCGCCGACCCGGCTGGGACCTGCTCCGTGGCGACGACCTGATCGTCGCGGCCGATCAGCACGCAGCTCGGCCGAGCCGCGCCCAGCCCGGAGTTCCAGCGTCAGTCCAGCGCGGAACAGCCGCCAGTCGAACGTATCGAGCCAGGTGCGCCGGATCGTTCGCGACCTGGCTCCGGGCGCGACCCCGAAGCGCGGGTCGTCGATCTCCGGCAGGCTAGCTGGCGCAGATCCATCGCCGAGTAGGACAAATTCCCGCAGAGCGGTCAGCAATGGCGCACCCTCGTCAGCTAGTTTCCTCGAAGTTAGCCTTCCAGCCTACCGGTGTTCACCGTCTTTCTGACCCGGATGCAGGCGGTTTTTCCCGGTCAGAAGGGTGTCGCTGCCAGCCAGCCGTCCAGCAGGCCCGCATCGCCGTCGACGCGGACGGCCGGATCCGTGGCCGGCTTGCGGCCGACGAGGACCAGCAGGACGTCTGCGGCCGGGCCCGAGATCGTGACGTCGGCGCTGCCGTCGCCGCTACTGATCCGGCTGTCACTGACCTGGATGGCGTCGTCGTCACGGCTGATCAGCCAGTCACCGCTGCCGCTGTCGAGGTCAGGATCGGTCGCGTGGACGCGGAGCGTGCGACCGGCCGGCAGCCCCTCGGTGCGACGGTCCTGCTGGCCGGCGACGACCCTGCTGATGTCCGTCAGCCACTCGTCGATCGCGTCAGCCGCGAGCACGGCCGGCATGACGGCCTGCTCTCCGACCGCGATCGCCGCGTCGGCGCTATGCACCATGGCCTCGTGCGACATCCGGCGCGCCCAGGTGCTGGCCGGGCGCAGCGGGCCGAAAGCCCAGACCGGCGAGTCGCCGCCCGCCCGCAGCATGTCGATCAGCGCGGTAGCGCCGGCCGTGAGCCAGAGGCCGCCGGCGGCTGGGTCGTCGGGGAACCGGCCATCGGGAACCGAGCGCAGTTCGACGAACTCGGCCGACCTCGTCCTGACGATCTCGCCCACCCAGCGCTGCGTGCGGCCGAGGTGCGTGGCGAGGCTGGCGAAGCGTCCACTCGGGGCAGGCAGGAATGGCGAGACCAGGATCGGCCGAGTCCACGATCACCGCGAGCGCAGCGGTGCTCGCGTCGATCTGGGCGAAGTAGAGCTCAGCGGGAAGGGACAGCATCGGTCCTCCGGGGTGGGGGGTAGCTGCCTCACGCTATCGCGCCGCGAGCCGGTCCCTGAGGCTGCGCAAGCTGGCTTCGTGGAACCCGCGATCAGCCGCAGCCGCACCCGCCGCCGCAGCACCCGCCGCCTTGACCGCTCGGTCGTCCGCCGCCCGTGGCCCGGCCGCCGCCCGTAGCCCGTCCGCCGACTGAGACAGTGGACAGCAGACGCACCGTGTCGTCATGCCCCTGCGGGCACGCGCATGGCGCGGAGGACTCGCTCATCGGGCGAGCGCGCTCGAAAGTGTCGCCGCAGGCACGGCAGCGGTATTCATATCTAGGCACGTCAGCCAGCTTACTAGCGCGCGTTAGCTGCGTGGGGAGCTCTCGACTTCGTGGGCAGTTCTCAGTTATATACAGCTGAAAAGTACCCCCGAAGTGCAAAGTACCCACGCAAACACTGGAAAGATCTCCACACAGAAATTACTCGGAGGCTTGGGCGCTCGATTCGATTGCTGACACTCGCAGTCCGGGCGCGGCGACCGTGGTCGTGGAGAGTTCGCGCTCGCGCTCGGCGGCAGTTTCTGCCTGGGCGCCGGTGCCCGGCGCGTCGGGGGAGTCGTAGTAGAACTGGCCGCCGCGCAGCAGCGATACGAAGGCCCCGATGATCGACATGGCGATCGCCACGCCGAACACGATGACCAGCCCGTGGTGGAACGGCCCCGAGATCAGGTGCGGAAAGTACTCCTTGCTCGTGAGCACGCTGGCGTTGTGCTTGCTCAGCGTCGGCAGCACTCCGAAGGGCCGCAGCAGGCTGCCGATCGGGTTGTACCCGAGGAACGAGGCGAACAGCGTGCTCACCGGCGGCAAGTTCGCGACGTGCGCGGCTACGGCCGACGGTACGCCGTGCGCCCGGAGCCCGGCACTGAGCGTCTTCGGCAGCGTCGCCGCGAGCCCGGCGATCATCAGCGAGAAGAAGATGCCGATGGACAGCGACATGCCCGAGTTCTGGAAGGTCGAGCGCATGCCCGACGCTGAGCCTCGGTACCTGGCCGGCACGCTGCTCATGATCGCCGAGGTATTGGGCGAGGCGAACAGGCCAGAACCGACGCCGTTGAAAAAGACGATCAGCGCGAACTGCCAGTAGGAGAAGTTGACCGGCAGCAGGAGCAGGCCGCCGAAGGCGGCCGACGACACCAGCAGGCCGGCGGTCGCGAAGATCCGCGTCCCGTACCGATCGGAGAGATAGCCGGAAATCGGCCCGGCGATCAGGAAGCCGGCCGTCAGTGGCAACAGGTAGATGCCCGCGAGCAGCGGAGTCTGCGAGAAGCTGTAACCGCGCTCGGGCAGCCAGATCCCCTGGAGCCAGATGATCAGCATGAACTGCAGTCCGCCTCGCGCGATCGAGCCCATGAGACTGGCCGCGTTCCCGGCGGTGAACGCGCGGATGCGGAACAGGCTCAGCCGGAACATCGGCTCGGCGATCTTCGTCTCGATCAGGCAGAAGATCGCGAGAAGCAGGACGCCGGCGGCCATGCCGCCGATGACGCGGGGGCTGGTCCAGCCGGTCGAGTGGCCGCCGTAAGGCTGGATGCCGTAGGTGATGGCGACGAGCAGCAGGCCGGCGCCGAGCGCGAACGTGAGGTTGCCCCACCAGTCGATCCTGGCCCGGTTGACCGTCGCGATCTCGCGCAGCTTGCGGTAGGACCAGATCGTGCCGAAGATGCCGATCGGCACGTTGACCCAGAAGATCGAGCGCCAGTCCCAGGCGGCCAGCACGCCACCGAGCACCAGCCCGATGAACTGGCCCGAGATCGCGGAGATCTGGTTGATGCCCAGCGCCATGCCCCGCTGCCGGGCAGGGAAGGCGTCGGTCAGGATAGCCGCGGCGTTGGCCATCAGCATGGCGCCGCCGAACGCCTGCGCGACCCGCCACAAGATGAGCCACAGCGCACCTGCCGGGCCTACGAGAGGATCCAGCGACAACGCGATCGAGGTCAGGGTGAAGATCACGAACCCGAGGTTGTAGATCCGCACCCGGCCGAACATGTCGCCCAGCCTGCCGAGCGTGACCACGAGCACCGCCGTCACCAGCAGGTAGCCGATGATCATCCAGAGCAGGTAGCTGATGTTGCCCGGCGCGGTCGGGTCCAGATGGATGCCACGGAAGATGGCGGGCATCGAGATGATCACGATCGAGGCGTCGATCGTGGCCATCGTGATGCCCAGCGTGGTGTTAGAGAGCGCTATCCACTTGTACCTGTCACCATGCGGCCCGGCCGCGCTCTCCGCGCCGCCGGTACCCGTCTGGTCTGCCGCTGTTCGCTCCGCCCCAAGTCGCTGCACTTATTAAACTTAGCACGGCTAACTATATAGCTGAACCAGAGGGGTTGCGGACTGGTCAGGGGAGTTCAGGGGTGATGGTCTGGACGGTGGCGTTGTCGTCGGCGAAGGTGATCGTGACCGTGACGCGGTCGCCTCGCAGTACCGCAGGGACCCAGTACCGAGCGTCGTCCCACATCCCGTCGAACGGCAGGCCGGAGACCTCGAACCACTTCGGGATCACCTCGTCCGACTCGGTCGGCTCGCCCGTGTACTGGGAGGTGATGAAGACTTCGGCGGTCTGGTCCCAGGCCGGGCGGGCCGGGAAGACGAAGCTCAGCGAGGCCGCGTGGCTCAGCGAGTCGGGCCGGACGACCAGGCCGGATTCCTCGGCGACTTCGCGGACCGCCGCATCGACCGGCTTCTCGCCGTCTTCGATGTGCCCGCCGAGGCCGACCCAGCGGCCCGCCCCGAAGCCGGTCTTCTTGTAGCCGAGCAGCATCTCGCGCCCAGCGTCGCCAGTGCCCGGCCGGGTGATCAGGCACAGACAGGTTCGGATGATCACATGCTCCTCAGACAGTGCTGCTCCTCAGACAGTGCTGCTCCTCAGATAATCCCGCGTACCAGGGCGATCAGCCGGTCGAGCACGGCGTCGCCGCTCGCCCGGAGGCCGTCGTGCTCGTACTCGCTGGTGACCCAGCTTCGCAGGCCCTTGATCTGCGCCGCCGTCCGCACCGAGAACTCCTGCGGCACGTACATATCGTGGTAATATACCGCCGTCGCCACCGGCACCTCGTTGACCGCGAGCCTGGCCTGGTCGTACAGCGGCGGCCAGCCGTCGTGGTCGGCCAGCAGGTCGGCCACCTGCGCCAGCGGCGTCAGCACCGGGTCCTGCTCGAACATCCACGGGTAGATCATCTCGCCGGTGAACAGCACCGGGTCGCCGCTGAGCGGCGCGTCGAACTCCGCGAATTCCGCCCTGACCCGCTGGGCGGCCCACCGGGTGGCTGCGCCCTGCCCGTAACAGGCCTCGTGCAGCGCGCCGAAGAGCGGGCCAGTCGCGAAGGTCAGCGCCTGCAGCACCCGGTACAGGAAGTCGTCGCCCAGCTCCGAGCCGTCGAAGGCATCCTCGAAGAGCAGGTGCAGCTGGTGGCTGCCGGCGCTCATGCCCAGCCCGTTGCCGAGTGACTGGAACGCCTCGACGGTGAGCCGCATCCCGGTCGGCAGCCGGACGTCGTCCGCCTCCAGGTGCGCGACGATCCGCTGGACCAGCTCGACGTCGCCTGGATACCGGGCGTAGTGCTCGCGGGTCCGCTGCGCCACCTTGGGATAGGTGAGCCGGTACACGTCCTCGGCGTGGCTGGCCAGGCCAGGCAGCCCGCCGGTGATGAACGCCTCGGTCAGCCCTTCGGGCGAGTTCGACAGGTAGGTCACCGTGCAGAAGCCGCCGAAGCTCTGCCCGAGCACGCTCCACGGCGCGCCGCCGGTCAGGCGGTGCCTGATCAGCTCGGCGTCGGCGACGATCGAGTCGGCCCTGAAGCGGGTGAGGTACTGCGCCTGATCTCTGGCCGACCCGCGCGCGGCGAGGGTCCGTCTGGTGGCCGGGGTGGAGCGCCCTGTGCCCCGCTGGTCGAGCAGCAGCACCCGGTACTCACGCAGCGCCCGGTCGAGCCAGCCGTTCTTGCGGCCCACGTAGCGCGGGCTTCGCCGGCCGGGACCGCCTTGCAGATACAGCAGCCAGGGCAGGGTGTCTCTTCCGGCGTGCTCCAGCGCGACCAGCTCGCGCGCGAAGACCGTGAGCTGCTCGCCGCTGGGGGCGGTGTGGTCGAGCGGAACCTCGAAGTGATGATTGGTGAGCAGGACGCCTGGTTGCTGGACGGAGGGCATTAGCACACGCTACTGGCCGGGGAGGTGCGCGTGGACGTGGTGGTGGTCGGCTCGGGACCCAACGGCCTGGCGGCTGCCCTCATCCTGGCCAGGGCCGGCCTCGAGGTGGAGGTGCACGAGGCGGCCGACCAGCCGGGCGGCGGCTTGCGGACAGCGCAGACGATGCCGGGCTACCTGTTCGACCATTGCTCCGCTGTGCATCCGATGGCGCTCGCTTCTCCCTTCTTTCGCGCCTTCGACCTGACTGCTCATCAGGTGGAAATACTTCAGCCCGAACTCGCCTTCGCCCATCCGCTCGATGCCGGACGAGCTGGGCTGGCCTGGCGGGACCTCGACCGGGCAGCCGACGGCCTGGGGCGGGACGGTCGCGCCTGGCGTGCCCTGCTCGGCCCGGTCGTGGCGCACTGGCAGCAGGTCACCGCGACGGCGATGTCCGACTTCCGGCGGCTGCCGGCCGGGCGCGACCTCCTGGCGGTCGGGCGGTTCGGGCTGCGGGTCCTCGAGCAAGGCTCGCCAGCGTGGAACGCCCGCTTCCGCGACGACGTCGCCCCCGCCCTGCTCACCGGCGTGAGCGCGCATGCCCTTACCTCGCCTCGGGCATTGCCGGCCGCCGGGGTCGGCGTCCTGCTGGCCGGTCTCGCGCATGCCGTCGGCTGGCCGCTGCCACGCGGCGGCAGCCAGGCCATCGCCGACGCGCTCGCGGCCGAGTTCCGGCGCAGCGGCGGGCGGATCGTGACCGGGCACCAGGTGACGTGGCTGGGCGAACTGCCGCCCTCGCGGGCGGTGGTACTGAACCTGAGTCCGGCTGGGGTGCTGAGACTGGCTGGTGACCGGCTGCCCGCACGGTACGCGCGCCGGCTCGCCGCCTTCCGCTACGGCAGCGCGGCCTGCAAGGTGGACTTCGCGCTCAGCGGCCCGGTGCCCTGGGCGGCGGCCGACTGCGGGCAGGCTGGCACGCTGCATCTCGTCGGCAGCCGCGCCGAGGCGCTGACGGCGGAAGCTCAGGTCGCCGCCGGGCGGCCAGGCGACGCGGCCCTACGTGCTGGCGGTGCAGCCGTGCGTGGTCGACCCGGCCAGGGCGCCAGGGCCGGCACCTGCTGTCCACCTACGCGCACGTGCCGCAGGGTTCCCCGGCCGACGTGACGCCGGCCGTCGTCGCGCAGGTCGAGCGGTTCGCGCCGGGCTTCCGTGATCTCGTGCTGGCCAGCGCCGCCGTCCCGGCCCAGGAGCTCGGCCGCAGCGACCCTAACTACGCGGGCGGCGACATCGCGGCCGGGGCGATGAGCGCCTGGCAGACCGTGTGCCGGCCGGTACCTGCCTGGGATCCTTACGTCCTCCCGGCGGACGGCCTCTACCTCTGCTCGGCGTCGGTGCCGCCGGGGCCGGGGGTGCACGGCATGGCCGGAGTGCACGTCGCGTCCCGGGTCCTGCGCCGGCAATTCGGCATCACTTGCGACCCGCTTGAGCTGGTCAGGCAGGATTAGCCGCATGCCGGAGCCTCCGAACGCCGCCCAGGTGATGTTCGACGCCGATGTCGCGTCCCGTGACCTCGGCATGGAACTCACCGAAGCCGGCGACGGCACCGCCGTCGTCACCATGACCGTCCGGCCCGGCATGCTCAACGGGCACAAGATCGGGCACGGAGGGTACGTGTTCTTGCTAGCCGACACCGCGTTCGCGTGCGCCAGCAACAGCCACGGCCCGGTCGCCGTGGCCGCCGGTGCCGACATCAGCTTCATCACGCCGGTCAAGGCCGGCGACGAGCTGGTCGCGACCGCCGCTCAGCGCGTCAGGTTCGGCCGCAGCGGCATCTACGACGTCACGGTGCGGCGCGGCGACGAAGTCGTCGCCGAGTTCCGGGGCCGGTCGCGGACGATCGGGGCGGACGGTGGCTGAGCGGGTGCCCGGCTGGCTGCGCCGGGCGGTCGCCTACGAGATCTATCCGCAGTCGTTCGCCGACGCGGACGGCGACGGGATCGGTGACCTGCGCGGGATCATCGAGCGGCTGGACTACCTGGCGTGGCTCGGGGTCGACGTCCTGTGGCTCAATCCGTGCTTCGACTCGCCTATGGGTGACGCCGGGTACGACGTGAGCGACTACCTGCGGATCGCGCCCCGCTACGGGACCAACGAGGATCTGGCCGAGCTGGTCGACGCGGCCGGGAGGCGGGGCATCCGCGTGCTGCTCGACCTCGTGGCCGGGCATACGTCGGACCAGCATCCATGGTTCAAAGCCGCGTGCGAGGATCCTGCTGACGACCGGTACATCTTCGCCGAGCCGGGTCAGGTGACCAGGTTCAAGCAAGACAAGCGGCCTGGCCACGCGGGTAACGACGCAGTGGACTCGGTGCCGTGGCCGGGCCAGGGCAACCCAGAGGCGGGGGCGCCTGGACCACAATGGGTTCCTGCCCCTGGAAGTCGTTCTGGGTGGTATCTGCCGAACTTCTTTCCATTTCAGCCCGCACTGAACTTCGGCTACGCCCGAATGGACGCCGCCGAGCCGTGGCGCCAGCCGGTCGACGCGCCCGGCCCGCGCGCGAACCGGGCCGCGCTGGCTGACGTGATCGGGTACTGGCTGGGCCTGGGGGTCGCGGGGTTCCGGGTGGACCTGGCGAACACGCTGGTCAAGGACGACCCGGACGGGCGGGAGACGGCGGCGCTGTGGCGTGAGCTGCGGGCCTGGCTGGAGGCGGCCCACCCCGAGGCGGCGCTGATGTCGGAGTGGAACGCGCCGGCCGTCGCCGTCTCGGCCGGATTCCATGCGGACTTCTACCTCGCCGTCGGGCCTGAGCACCGGTCGCTGCTCGACAACGGGCAGGGGATGACGCTGGAGCGGGTCGGAGGTTCGGGGACCGGTCGGCCGTGCTACTTCAGCGCGGACGGCGGAGGGTCGTTCGAGCCGTTCCTCGCGAGCTGGCAGGCCGGTGCGTCGGCCGTGGGCGACGCGGGGCTGATCGCGCTGTTTTCCTCCGACCACGACTTCTCCCGGCCGGCGTGCGGGGATCGGGCCACCGATCAGCTCGGGCCGGTGTTCGCGTTCTTGCTGACGTGGCCGACGCTGCCCGGCATCCACTGTGGTGACGAGATCGGCCTGCGCTACGTTCCTGACCTGCCTGATGTCGAGGGCAGCCAGATCTGGGATGGCTGGAACAGGGCCGGGTCCCGCACCCCGATGCAGTGGGACGACGGGCCTAACGCCGGATTCTCTGCTGGCCCGGCAGGCTCGCTGTACCTGCCGGTCGATCCTGATCCTGGCCGGCCCACGGTGGCCGCGCAGCGGGCCGATGAGGGATCGCTGCTGCATCAGGTGCGGCGGCTGGTCGAGCTGCGCAAGTCGGTGCCCGCGCTGCGGACCGGCGGGCCGGTGCGAGTGCTGAACGCCGGCTACCCCCTGGTCTACGAGCGAGGCGGGACCGTGCTCGTGGTGCTCAACCCGCTGCGCGAGCCCATGTCGTGGCGGCTGTCTTCTGCTGCTGGCCGGTCTGGGGAACTGCTGGCCGGGAACGCATCCGTCGTCGATGGCGAGGTGCGGGTCGGCGGGTTCGGGTACGGCGTCTTCAGGTGGTGAGGTCGCGGAGCAGGCTCGGCAGGTCGACCGGGTAGAAGGTCTCGCTGGTCGACTCCAGCTTGGCGATCGACCACCAGCGGTGGCCGGTCACGACGGCGGCTTCCTCGTCCTGCAGTCCGTCCGTGCTGACGGCGGCCGACTCGACGCGCAGCAGGTAGAGGTCCTGTTCCTGAAGGAACCGCCGGCCGTTGAACGAAAACTCCGTGAACTCGTGCCTGATCGGCTGGCCCAGGTCGGCTGCGGCGACGGTGATCCCGGTCTCCTCGCCCAGTTCGCGCGCGGCCGCCTCGGCGAGGCTCTCGCCCGGCTTGGCGCCGCCACCGACGGTGAACCAGTAGGGCTCGCTGCGCCTGGCCGGGTCGAGGCCGTGCAGCAGCAGCACCCGGGCGGCCGCGTCGACCACGAGCACCCGGCCGGCCAGCCGGCGGACGAGGGGTTCAGGGACCTGCCAGCCCGTGGCGGCCGCCCATTCTTCGGCGGCCACGATCACGACGTCGACCACCCAGTCCTTGGTGTCGGTGTAGTCGCCGAGGCCGGCGGACATCACGGCCAGCGACCGCTTGAAGCCGGCGTAGGCGGCGATGGCGGCTGGATGCGCCCTGAACCAGTCTCTGAAGAGCAGGGCGAGGCGCTCGTTGGGGGAGCCGCAGAGGCGGACGTGCAGGTTCACCTCTCCGGCTGGGTGGTCCCTTCGCGACCACAGCCGCTTCGCCCACTGTTCTGGGCGGTCCGGCCGGCCTGCCGGGACGTGATCGCGCTCGTAACGGGTTCGCTCGAAGCCGAGGTCGTGCAAGGGCGCGTCGAACGCCTCGGCTGCGGCGTCGAGATCGGTGGTGCTCACCTGCAGGTCAAGCACGTCTTTAGCGGCCATTCCCGGGATCGACGTGCTGCCGATGTGCTCGATCCTGGCGGCGAGGGGGCCGAGCCTGGCGTAGAGGTCGGCAGCGAGAGCAGCGGCCATGGCCGGCCATTGCGGCCGGTAGCTTGAGACGACTGGCGGTGTGGATGCTGGCATGGCGATCACCTCGGTGGGGTCTTGGCTGCGACCGTGTCGAGCAGGTCGCCGAGTGCTGCGGAGAGGGCCGAGCGCTGTTGTGCGGTCAGGTCGCTGACGAGCTCGGCCTCCCGGCGCAGGACCTGGTCGACGGTGCGCTCGATCAGGTGGTGACCAGCTTCGGTGAGGGCGACGAGCACGGTGCGCGACCTGGGGCCGGCGGGGGAGCGCTGGACGAGTCCTTCGCGCTCGGCTCGGGCGACGCGCTGGGAGATGGCGCCGGCCGTGACCAGTGCCCGGCTGGTGATATCCCTGGTCGAGAGCTGGTAGGGCGGTCCTGACCGGCGGATTACGCTGAGCAGGTCGAGGGTGGCGGCGTCGACGCCACAGGCGTTCAGCACCCGGCGGCGGTCGTCGGCGAGGAGCTTGGCCAGCCGCCAGATCGGGGTGACGATCTCGATCGACGACACCGGCACGCCTGGCCGTTCCCGCTGCCAGGCGGCGGCGATCTCGGCCGCCGGGTACCCCGAGATCGAGTCGAACGGATAGCTATCCGGCGTGGCCATAGTCCTGAGGATAATCTATGTTTAGATCTAAACGTTGTGTGGTGGCGGTTCGGCGGAGGTGATGGGCGATGACGGCGAGGACGGTGCTGGTCACCGGCGGCAGCAAGGGCATCGGACGGGCGATAGCAGCGAAATTCGCCGCCGAGGGCGAGCACGTCGTGATCACCGGGCGCGACGACCTGCGCCTCAAGACGGTCGCGGCGGAATTTGGCGTTCGCGGGGTCGTCTGCGACGGCACCGTTCCCTGGCAGGTGGCCGCACTGGCTGGCGACCTCGGGCCGGCGGTCGACGTCCTGGTCAACAATGCGGGCGGCAACACCGACTTCGCGGCGACGTCCGCCGCCGAGCCGTCGGCGGCTGGTGCTCTGGCCGATGACCTGGCGCGGGTGGTCGCGCAGTGGCGGGCGAACCTGGACGCCAACCTGCTCAGCGCCGTCATCACGACCGAGGCGGTCGCCCAGCTGATTCCCCCGGGCGGCTCGGTGATCAGCATCGGCTCGATCGGAGCCGAGCGCGGCGCGGGCTCCTACGGTGCTGCCAAAGCGGCGCTCGGTGCCTGGAGCCTGAGCGTGTCGGCCGAGCTTGGCCCGCGCGGCATCACGTCCAATGTCATCTCGGCGGGCTATGTCGAAAGCACGGACTTCTTCCGCGACCGCCTGTCGCCTGAGCGTCGCGCGGCGCTCGTCGCCGCGACTCACGACAAGCGCCCGGGAACGACGGACGACATCGCGGCGACGGTGTGCTTCCTGGCCTCGCCGGGAGCCCGCCACCTCACCGGCCAGACCATCCACGTCAACGGCGGCGCCTACCTCACCCGCTGACCCCGTCGCGAGCTGCTGGTCAGGCCGCGTCCGCCTTGATCATTCGGATGAGGGCTCGCAGGCCGACCTGGAGCTCCTGATGGTCGCTGAAGCCGTCGAGCGTCGCTTCGAACTGGCGGATCATGCGGTCGATCTTGCGGCCTAGTTCCGCGTCGCGCGTCAATGATTCCTCCCGGTCCGACGACTGTGCGGCCTGGACTCGGGAGACGTCGGCGACCAGCATCTTGGCGTTATGCGCGATCTCGTCGCTCAGCCTGGCCTCGACGCGGCCGATTCGCTCGCCCAGGCTCTGCCTCAGTTCGTGGGCCTCGCCCGTGAGGCGCTGGGTCGTGCCGGTCAGGCTGTCGATCTTGGTACGGAGCGCAATGACGTCGTCGCGGGGATGCTGGCTTTCGCTCGACAGGGCGCTAAGCCGCTCGCGGAGGTGGGAAAAATAGGCGGCTGCGGGCCTGACCAGCGCCGACAGCAGGTAGAAGCCGGTGAAGTAATACCCGATGATCTGCCCGGAAAAGTAAGTCACGACGCCGATCGCCAGTGCCGTCACCACATGCCCGCCCAGGGCGAACCACAGCATCCGGCGCTCGATCCGCCGCCCCTCGGCTCGGTCCAGGTCGCGCACGGCGATGCCTCGAGCGTCCGAGACCGCCATCTGGGCTGTGACCTGCCGTGCGGTGAAATACAAGTTCCAGGGAATGGTGACCAGCGCCACCGCCCAGGCCAGCCCGGCACCGCCGGCCACGATCGACAGCAAGGTGCGCAGCGGCACGCCAGCTACCCGGGCCAGCCAGACGATCAAAAGTGATACCGCCGTGGCGAAGGCCAGGGCCGCCCACCATTTCGTCACGCTTCGAGGTGTCTCGCTCATGAATCGAGCGTAGGAAACGCGACCGGCACCGGGTATCCGTTCACCTACTCAAGTTACTCGTGAGTAGGTTAACGGCTAGCTGGCGTCGTCTGCGGGTTCGGCCGGCCCTGGTTCTGCGGGCAGTGGCTCGTCGTCCGGGTCGTCTTGCAGGTGCTTCTCATGGCCGGCCAGGACGGCGATCGAGGCGATGATGCCGGTGTCGCGGTCGCCGACTAGTTCCCAGGCCCGGGCGATGCCCACGATCAGCGACGTGACCAGCGCATAGCTGATGATCTGGATGGCGCTCGCGTCGTGCGGGCTGACAATCGCTGCGATGCCGCTGACGAGTTCCACGGTAAAGATTGCCAGCAGCAGGAAGATCAGCCCGATCTGGCGTCGCCAGTGCGTGCGCATCATGAACCTGGTCGAGAAGATCGACCGCGCGCCCGCAGCGGTAAACAAGAGCCCGATAACCCCCAGCACGGTCGCGGGCTCGCCGACGTTCGTGCCGGGCACGAGCCCGAAAAGCGTCACCGCGAGCGCATTGGTGAACGCGAGCAGCGCGGCGGCCGCGCGGACCTGCTGAATGGTCTGCCTGCCCGACTCCCTCGTCCGGCGCGGCGCGACCGAAAGGGCGACGAAAAGCAGACCGGTCAGCGCGCGGGCCGCGCCGGCAATCGCCACGAAAGGATCGTGGTAAGTCCCAGGCAACACCGTCCATACGATAGCGGCCACCCGCGACCCGTCCGAGCGAGCCAACCCCCCGACTTGAGGCCCAGCAAACTCGCAACGACGGCGCGTGCTGCCGCGCCGGGTGCTCGGCCACCGGCCCGTCCTCATCAACCCAGCCCTCGGCCCGGCCGGTTCTCGGCCCGGCCGGTTCTCGGCCCGGCCGGTTCTCGGCCCGGCCGGTTCTCGGCCCGGCCGGTTCTCGGCCCGGGCAGTTCTCGGCCCGGGCAGTTCTCGGCCCGGGCAGTTCTCGGCCCGGGCAGTTCTCGGCCCGGCCGGCCCGTCTCCGTCCCGGCCTGGCTCATCCTCGGCCGGTCGTTGTGAGTCTGCTGGTGCGGAAGGCCGTGGCCTGGCCCGGCTCGCGCCGTCGTTGTGAGATTGCTGGTGCTGGAGGTCCCGGCTCGGCTCGGCTCGGCCCTGGCCCGTCGTTGTGAGTTTGCTGGTGCTGGGGCGCGGTCGTTGTGAGTTTGCTGGGCCTCAAGCTGAGGTTGAGAGTTGCTGGTGGTGCTGCTTGGGTGCTGCCGCGCCGCTTCCGGTGCTGCTTGGAGGTGCTGCCGCGCCGCTTCCGGTGCTCGGGCCGCGAGCGGCCCTGCGCTCCGGGTCGGCTTGCCCTCGGATAAGGACCCGGGTTCTGTCCTCACCTGGTTGAGGCCGCCGGCTGGGGTGGTGCCGGAGCCTTGGGCCTGCTGGCGGCTTGCCTCCCTGGCCGAAGTGGTCACTGGCATTTGTGCCCGGTGACCGTTTCTGCCGGAAGCCGCCGCTTGACCCCGGATCCTGCCGAACTGCCGCCGGTCCGGGCCGAACTGCCGCCGGTCCGGGCCGAACTGCGCGCCCCGTGATGGCGGGCTTGCCGGTGCGGAGGTGCGGGCCGGCGCTCCGGCCCGGCCAGTCGTTGTGGTCTCGCTGGCGCTGCGCCCGCCCGGCACCCTCGCCCGTCGTTGTGAGTTTGCCCGTGTGGGGTTCCCGGCTCGGCTCGGCCCTGGCCCGTCGTTGTGAGATTGCTGGTGCTGGGGCGCGGTGGTTGTTAGTTTGCTGGGCCTGTGAGCGACCATGAGAGATTCCAGGTGGGCGGCCGAACGTGATCACGCGTAGTGACAGAGGGAAGCTCCGCGTACCCGAAGGCGCTGAGACTACCTGAACCAGCAACCTCAGCCCGTGACTGCAGGAACCCGACTTCATCCGAGGGCAAGCCGACCCGGAGCGCAGGGCCGTCAGGCCCGAGCACCGGAAGCGGCGCGGCAGCACCTCCCGCCCGGCCCGTGGACGGCCGCCGACGGCGCACCTGGTGCCGAAGTGACAGCGCAGCAGGAATCCCTATCTGTGTACCTGGATTTTCTGATGGCCGCTATCAGGGCCTCAAGTTGGGTTGAGAGTTGGGAGGCGGCGGTTGGTCGATTTGAGTGTCAGTGGCGACTGAGAAGCTTCGCGCATGATGCAGCCGACGGTGCGCCAGGATGTCGAGAACTTACTCCGCCGCCAGGGTTACCTGATTACGCGGTCTCAGGCGCTGACGGCCGGGATGACGGATGACTCGCTGCGCCATCGGTTGCGGGACAGCGGGGCGTGGGTCGCTGTCCTTCCTGGCGTCTATGTCGCAGGAACGGGCTTGCTCGCCGCAGGGCAGCGTGAGACCGCCGCAACTCTCTACGCGGGATCGAAGAGCGTTATCACGGGCTATGCGGCCTTGGAGCGGCACGGCGTCGCTACACCGAAGCACGAGTACATCGACGTGCTGATACCTGCCACTGCGCAGCGGGTCAGCACCAGTTTCGTGCGGACTCACCGAACGGGCAGGATTCCTGAGCAGCTTTGCCTGACGGACGGTCTGCGATGGGCGCCGCCAGCCCGCGCGGTCGCCGATGCCGTTCGTGGTGAGGTCGACCTTGCCGCTGCTCGCGCCGTGGTGGCCAGCGCTGTACAGCGGCGCAAGTGCACCGTCGCGGAATTGATCACGGAGCTTCGAGCTGCGCCCACGCGCGGATCGAAAGCCTTGCGGACCGTGCTTGAAGAGGTCGGAGATGGGGTCAGGTCGTCAGCCGAGGGGGAGTTGCGACAGTGGGTCAAGGCGGCTCGACTGCCTGAGCCGATGTACAACCCACGGCTCTACCTCGGCTCGCGGTTTCTGGCGCAGCCCGACGCCTGGTGGCGGGAGGCTGCCGTCGCGGGTGAGGTGGACTCGCGTGAGTGGCATCTCTCGCCGGCGCAATGGGAGGCGACGATGGCCAGGCACTCGCGGATGAGCGCCCAGGGCATCATCGTCATCCACTTCACACCCAGCCAGCTGAGGTCCGACAGCGCGAGGATCGTCGCGGAACTCAGGTCTGCCATAGCAGCCGGTCGAAACCGGCCACCGCTGAACATTCGGGCAATACCCGTCTCCTAATGTGCCGCACACCCGTCCCCTTGGCGGATCCCGGAGTGCGTCGTTGTGAGTTTGCTGGTGCTATGGCGCGGTGGTTGTTAGTTTGCTGGGCCTCAAGCTGGGGTTGAGAGTTCGTCGGCCTTGGGGCGAGGGGGGCGGGGGAGGCTGGTGAGGCGGCGGAGCGTTACGTTGGGCGGAACGGGTGTGGTGGCCGGGAGCCGGACGTCTGGGGGCAGATAGCCGTGCATACCGATGTCGTGTCGCCGCCTGTGCATCGAGGGCCTCGGGCTGGGACGGTCGAGTTGTCCGTCAACGGGGAGGTCCGGGAGGTCGATCTCGAGCCCAGGGTGAGCCTGCTCGACGCGCTCCGGGAGCATCTCGGGCTGACCGGCTCCAAGAAGGGCTGTGATCAGGGCACCTGCGGGGCCTGCACGGTGTGGGTGGACGGCAGGCGGGTGCTCGCTGCCTCACGCTGGCGATCACCTGCGAGGGGCACGAGGTCACCACGATCGAGGGGCTCAGCGCCGCCGACGAGGAGCTGCATCCGGTGCAGCGGGCGTTCATCGAGTGCGACGCGTTTCAGTGCGGGTACTGCACGCCGGGGCAGATCATGTCGGCGGTCGCGCTGCTTCGCGAGCGCAAGGAGCACTCGGCCACTGATGCCGCCATCGCGGAGTGGATGAGCGGGAACATCTGCCGCTGCGCGGCCTACCCCCACATTCGGGAGGCGATTGGGCAGGTCAGGGATGCGGCAGTGGCACCGGCAGGGCGCGCTCAGGGAGGTAACTGACATGCGGCCGCTCACCTATGCCAGGGCGGCCAGCGTCGACGATGCCATCGCGGCGGTCCGGGGCGACGGCCGTAGTGCGTTCCTCGCGGGCGGGACGACCGAGGTCGACCTCATCAGGCAGGGCGTCGAGCGCCCCCATCTCCTCGTCGACATCACCGACCTCCCGCTGGCCGGGGTGACGAGCTTCGCGACGGCGCCCTGCTGATCGGGGCGCTGTCCAGGATGAGCGAGGTCGCGGAGGAACCCAGAGTGGTCGAGCGCTATCCGGCGATCTCGCAGGCGCTGCTGCTCGGCGCCTCGCCGCAGCTTCGCAACATGGCCTCCATCGGCGGGAACCTCTGCCAGCGGGTCCGGTGCGGCTACTTCCGCGACGTCGCCGCGCCGTGCAACAAGCGCGACCCGGGCAGCGGCTGCGCGGCGCTGAACGGCGTCAATCGCGGTCACGCCGTGCTCGGCACCAGCGACACTGCATCGCCACCCACCCGTCCGACCTTGCGGTGGCGCTCGTCGCGCTTGACGCCGTCGTCCATACAGCAGGGCCGCTCGGCGACCGCGCGATCGCGATCGACGACTTCTTTCTGCTGCCCGGCGACACGGCGGACAAGGAGCACCCGCTCGAGCACGGCGAGCTGATCATGGCCGTCGAGGTGCCGCCGCGCCGCATCGCGCGCCGGTCGGCCTACCTGAAGTTCCGCGACCGGGAGTCCTACGAGTTCGCCCTGGTCTCGGTCGCCGCCGCCGTCAGCACCAGCGACGGCAGCGCGAGCGACGGCAGCACCAGCGACGGCAGCACGATCACCGACGTCAGGCTCGCGCTCGGCGGCGTCGGCACCAAGCCCTGGCGCGCCCGCCGGGCCGAACGCAGCCTGCTCGGCCAGCCCGGCGACCCGTGCCAGCTTCGCCCAGGCGGCCGCCGACGAGCTGGCGCAGGCGACGCCGCGGCCGGCCAACGCGTTCAAGATTCCGCTCGCGCAGCGCGCTGTCATCCGCGCCCTGAGCACACTGACCGGAAACCGGATGGGCACGCTGACGGGAGGATCACGATGACGACGATCACTCGGACCAGCGCCATCGGCCAGCCCGTCCACCGCGTCGACGGTCCCGGAAGGTGACGGGGACCGCGCGCTACTCGCGCCGAGATCAGCCTGCCCGGCCTCGCCTACGCCGAGCTGGTCTGCGCCACGGTACCGGCGGCAAGGTCACTTCCATCGACACCGCTGCGGCGCAGCGAGCGGACGGCGTGCTGGCCGTCATGACTCACCGCGACATCTGGTGAACTCAATCCTGTCCCCCTCCTGCCGTCCCTTCTCGGTGGCCCGGCACCGGGGGAGACCTTCTTTCCGATGCAGGACGACCGGATCCATTACGCGGGACAGCCGGTCGCCATCGTGGTAGCCGACGGCCTGGAGCGGGCGCAGCACGCCGCGTCCCTGGTGCACGTCCACTACGCGGAAACGCCCTCGGTGACCACCATTGACCAGGGACGGACGACCCCTACGAGCCGGAGCAGATCTTCGGCGGCCTGCATGCCGGGGCGGATCGAGCGCGGCGATGCCGGCGAGGGACTAGCCGCAGGCCGAGCACCGGGTCGAGGCGTCATTGCGGTACGCGGCCAACCACCACAACCCGATCGAGGTGTCGAACACCACGGCGAGCTGGGACGGCGACCAGCTGACCCTGTACGACTCGTGCCAGGGCATCAAGGCGGTCCAGCTCACGGTGGCCGCGCTGCTCGGGCTGTCGCCGTCGAAGGTCCGGGTGCTCACCCAGTTCATCGGCGGAGCGTTCGGCTGCAAGGCGATGGTCTGGCCGCACGTCACGCTCGCCGCGCTGGCGGCCAGGCACGTGCGGCGGCCGGTGCGGCTGGTGCTGACCCGGGGCGCAGATGTTCACCTCGTGCGGGCATCGCGAGGAACAGGAACAGCACATCGACGCTCGGCGCCGACGAGCGCGGGCAAGCTCACCGCGATCAGGCACGAGAAGCTGTCGATCACCTCGCCGTTCGACGACTGGGCCGAGCCGGCCTTCGGTGCCGCGTCCCAGCTCTACGAGTGCCCGAATTACCAGGGCGTGCACCGGCTGGTGCGCGGCAACACGATGACGCCGACCTTCACCCGGGGCCCGGGCGAGGGCGTCGGGGTCTTCACGCTGGAGTGCGCGATGGACCAGCTCGCCAGCGAGCTGGGGATCGACCCGATCGAGCTGCGGCTGCGCAACGTCGCCGACGCCGATCCCAATACCGGGAACCCGTGGTCCAGCCATGGCCTGCGCGAATGCTACGCGCGGGGTGCGCAGCGGTTCGGGTGGGCCGGGCGTAACCCTGCGCCGCGCTCCGAGCGCGACGGGAACTGGCTGATCGGCACCGGCATGGCCACGGCCGGCTATCCGGTCGCGCTGTTCATGCACACCCAGCGGGCGCGGGCGCACCTGTACGCGGACGGGAGCGCCATCGTGCAGACCGCGACCCAGGAGTTCGGCACCGGGACGGCGACAGTGATGACCCAGGTGGCGGCCGACGGTCTCGGCGTGGGCCTGGGCACGATGCGCTTCCAGTTCGGGGACACCGACCTGCCGACCGCCGGGTCGCCGGTCGGGTCGAACGGCGCTGGCATGGTCAGCGCGGCGGTCCACAACGCGGCGACGGCGCTGCGCGACCAGCTGATCGCCGTCGCGGTCGCCGACGGCGACTCGCCGCTGCACGGCGCGGATCCGGCAGCCGTCGTGGTCAGCGACGGGCGGCTGTCGACCGGCCCGGACGGCGGTGCCGGCGAGACGTACTCCAGCTTGATGCGGCCGCACTTCATGAACGACGCCGAGGCCATCGGCAGCTGGGACCCGCCGCCGCTGGACACCCCGCACGGGCTGCTGACCTTCGGCGCGCAGTTCGCCGAGGGTGGCCGTGGACGCTGACCTCGGGCTGGTCCGGGTGCGGCACCTGGTCGGCGCGTTCGCGCCCGGCCGGGTACTCAACCCGAGCACGGCCTCCAGCCAGCTCATGGGCGGCATGCTGTGGGGCCTGGGCCAGGCGCTGCTCGAAGGCACCCGGATGGACCCCAGCCTCGGCCGCTGGGCGAACACCAGCCTGGGCGACTACCTGGTGCCGGTCAACGCCGACGCACCCGAGGTCGACGTCGAGCTGGTCGAGGTCGACGACGACGTGGTCAACCCGCTCGGCGTGAAGGGCGTGGGCGAGATCGGGCAGGTCGGCGCGGCGGCGGCGATCGCCAACGCGGTGTACCACGCGACCGGCATCCGGGTGCGCTCGCTGCCGATCGCGCCCGAGCACCTGCTGGCGCACCTGCCGACGACTCCCGCGACGCTCTCGGTGCCACGGCAGGCCCGCTAGCGGTGCCGGTCCCGGGGGCGAGTGCCGAAACCCCCGCTCGACCGCTCAGAGCGGCCGCGGCCCGGCAGCCCTGGCTCGGCCTGGGCGGCGTGCTGCTGGGGGCGGTGGTGTTCTTCGCGCTGGCGTTCGGGCTGGGGAGCGCGCAGTCGTCGCTGCTGGTGCTCGGCCCGCTGGCGACGTTCGCGCTGCCGGCCGTGGCGATGATCGCGTTCTGGTGGAACGACTGGCCGGGGGCACGGCTGACGACCCCCTGGTCGGGCCTGATCGACACGGTGCTGGTGATCGCGTCGGCGGTGGTCCTGACGATCGCCGGGCAGGCCGTCGTCGAGCGGCCGGACGTGCGCGGGGTGTTCCTGGCCTCGCCGCCGGCTGGAACGCCGCTGACCTATCCGGCGACGCTGGCGCTGGCGGGTGCGGCGTTCACCGTGACGCTGCAGCTGTCGCTCGTCTGCGAGCGCTGGCCCCTGCGGCGGTTCGCGCGACTGCCGTCCGGCCTGGCTGCGCTCGGGCTGTCCTGGGCGATCGCGGCGGGCGGTTATTTCCTCCTGGTGAATGTTGATGCGGTACCGGTGGCGGAGCGTGCGGCGGCCGGACTGCGGAACCCGGGCGGACCGATTGCCGCGCCGGATTTCGGCACGGCTCTGATCGCGGTGGGGATGTGGCAGGCGGTGTTCTACATCGCGCTGCGCGGGTGGCCCGTGGTCCGGATCGGGAGGTTCGGCTGGCGGATCCTGGCGGGCAACGCGCTGGTGATCGGCGCTGGCGCGGCGACCTACCTGGTGCTGCGGAACGCAGCGGGGCTGGCGCCTTCGGCGATCGGCGCCGCGTGCGGCTGAGTGATCAGCGCCGTCCTGGTGGTGGGGATGCTGTTCGACTCGTGGCCGGTGTCGCGGCTGGCCGCGCGGTGGAACCGGGTGCTGACGCTGGCGCTCGCGGCGGTGGTGGCACTGGCGCTTGACCGGGCGCTCGCCGCGTATGCGGACGGGGTGGCGTGGACGCGGGCGCTGCCCGACGAGTGGATCACGACGGCGGCGCTGAGCTTCATCGGGGCGGGGATCATCTTGCACGTGGGGATCGGGCTGCGGTGGCCGTTCGCCGCCAAGGTCGAGTCAAAAGGGGGCGGGCGTGACCAGGCGGACGGCGGCTGAGGGCGGGACCGTGCCGGGATGCAGGATCGAGGCGATGGCCTCGACGCCGTCTACTAGGCGGGGGCCAGGCCGGACGACGAGGCCGTCGCCGTCGATCGCCCAGACCGGCACGCCCGGCAGCGCCCTGGCGACGACCTCGGCCTGCTCGATCGCACCGTCGAGGTGGTAGCCGCAGGGGGAGACGACGACCACGTCGGGCTTGGCGGCGGCGATTACATCCCAGGTGGTCTCGACCGAGGGGATGCCAGGACGGGCGGCGACCGGCTGACCGCCGGCCGCTGTGAGCAGGTCAGGAATCCAGTGCCCGGCGTTGAACGGCGGATCCACCCACTCGACCAGCGCCACCGCCGGCCGGGCCGGCCCTGGGTCGCGGCCTCAACCCGGGCGAGTCGCTGCCGCAGCTCGCCGACCAGGTCCCGGGCGCGCTCGGGCGCGCCAGCGCGGTCGCCGATCGTCACGATCGAGTCGAGCACCTCGTCCAGGGTGTGCGGGTCGATCGACAGGACGTCAGCCTGGCAGCCGAGGTAGCCGAGCGCGTCTTCGACGTGGCCGGTCGGAAGGGCGCAGACCCGGCACAGGTCCTGGGTGAGGATCAGCTCGGGATCGAGCCCGGCGAGGGCGTCGGCGTGCAGCGTGTAGAGGTCGGCGCCGGACTCCAGCTGCTCGCGCACATAGGTGTCGATCTCGCGCGGCGTCAGGCCCTTGGTGTCCCGGCCGCCGACCACGACCGTCTTGTCGGTTCGAGCCGACGGGGGCTCGTCGCACTCGAAGGTGACGCCGACCAGGTCGTCGCCCAGGCCGAGTGCGTAGACGATCTCCGTTGTAGAGGGAAGAAGCGATACCAACCGCACCCGCTCAGCATAAGCGCGGTCCGACTCGGCGGTGCGCGGGCTTCAAGGCGGACCTGCGATGGGCTTCAGACCGCGAACAGTCGGTCGTCCTCGAGAACCTCATCGGGTGAGTAGCTGCGGAAGTCGGGCACGCGATCGGAGGCGGTGACAATCCCGGCTGAATCTCGATGCAGCACCACGAGCTGACTCGGATGGGCACCGAGGGCAACAAGCGGGCTGTGGGTCGTCACGACGAACTGACAGTCGGGAAAGGTGTTGCTGAGTTCGCTGACGACCCGGGTTTGCAGCTCAGGATGCAGGTGCTGCTCGATCTCATCGATCAGCACCAAACCCGCGATCGAGCCATCGGCCGTCACCCATCCAGGTCGCAGTGCCCGCCCGAACAGATCCATGATCCAGTTGAACGCGACCCGGTAGCCGTCGGCGAGCCCTTCGAGCGGGACGTCAGTTCCGACGCGGCGACTCGACACGATAACCCCGCCGCCTTTGGCTGCGGCGATACTCGCCCCGGGGTCGTCGAGCCCGATAAGCCGGGCGATACCTGACAAAGCCCGCTGATACCGCGCGTCGTCGCCGAGGTAGTCAGCTAGGCGCCTCAGAGTCAGCTCGGGCGCAAGCAGCTCGCGGCGGTAGTCAAACAAGGTGGCAACGGCATCGAAGACGCGATACTCCCGGCCGGAATCCGTGCCGGTGATTCCGCGAGCGGCGCCGTACCCGCAGACCAGCAAGTTGAGGTCGTCGGCCGAACGGCCGTCGGCCAATCGGACCTCGTCGGTGCCCCGCAAAGATCGCGTGATCTCTTTAGTGGTTACGACTAGTTCGCCGGATTTGAAAGCGTACGTCAGCTTGATCGCGGCCCAGGACGCCTCAGACCTGATGAGGGATCCGAGCGCAGGTGACAACATCGCTGAGGCGTCACCCAGCGACGCCGCGCCTATTGCGATGGCACGCAGCAGCGTCGATTTATTTGTGCCGTTGCGACCGATCACCACGGCGGCTTGCTCCCGTGGCGGAATCGGCCCCTCGCTGCCAACCTCCGTGCGAGCCAGAGTCAGCGTCAGATCCTCAAAGCCCCTGACGTTGGCCAGCTCCACGACGGCCAGCCGTGGAACATCCGATGCCGACACCATGTCGTTCAGTGTAGAGCGGTCAGGCTTCATCGATCGATTCGCCGAACCGTCCTAGGATCTGCCTTGTGCGGACTATGGCGGCGCGCCGTGGGCAGCGCCAACTTCTGACCATGTCGCTGGCGCTGGCCGGGCTGCTCGGCGCGCTGACCGTGGCTCCCGCTGCGGTCACCGCGCGGGCGGCGCGCCCGGCGGCAGCGCCGAAGACGACCCGGGTCGGGCGGCTCACGCTCACCAGATGCGCGTCGACGCCGCTGACCTACTGCGGCGGCATGTGGGTGCCGCTGGACTACTCCAGGGTCAGGCCGAGCCCGGAATCCATGTCGGCTTCCGTGGCTCCCGCGCTGCGCCGGCGGCAGAAGGCACGGTGCTCGCGGTCGAAGGCGGACCGGGCTTCACGACGTCGGGCACCGAGCCCGAGTACCTCGCGATGCTGGGTCCGCTCCGGCAGACCCGCAACCTGCTGCTGGTCAACCTGCGCGGCACCGGCAACTCGACGCTGGTGAACTGCCCTGGTCTAGAGCACTACAGCCGGGTGCAGCAGCAGTCCGGGCCGGCGTTCAACACGCTCGTCGGGCAAGTGCGGCCGGACGCTCAACCACACCTGGCGGTACAGGCACGGCGGGTTCGTGCACGCCTCGGACTTGTTCAGCACGGCCTACTCGGCCCGCGATGTGTCCGGGGTGCTCAAGGATCTGCGGCTGGGTCAGGTCGATCTGTACGGCGACTCCTACGGGAGCTGGTTCGCCCAGGCGTTCGCGTCCCGGTATGCCGCCCAGCTGCGGTCGGTCACGCTCGACTCGACCTACCAGGTGCTCGGGCTCGACCCGTGGTACACGACCACCGTGAGACGGCCCGCCAGGCGTTCGGGCAGGCCTGCGACCGCTGGCGGCCTGCGACGCGGCGGCCGCGGCCCGGAGCCTGGTCGCGGATCAGCAAGCTCGCCGCCCGGCTGGATCCGGAAGCCGATCACCGGCCAGACGGTCTCGGCGCCGGGACGCCTGACCAAGCTGACCGTCACCACCGAGCACGCTGGTCAACCTGGTCAACAACGCGGGCTTCGACCCGGTCGTCTACCGCGACCTGGATGCGGCGGCCCGGGCGCTGCTGCTGGACAACGACCAGGCGCCGCTGCTGCGGCTGGCCGCGCTCTCGCTCGGTTTCGACAACACCAACTTCCCGCTGCCCGAGTTCAGCGACGGCCTGTATTTCGCGGTGGCGTGCACGGACTACGTCCAATTGTTCAGCCGGACGGCGTCGCCTGCGATGCGGGCTAAGCAGTACCGCGACCGCGATGCGACGGGAGCCTTCGAACACGTTCGCGCCATTCACCGTCGGCGCAGTGGACGGCTTGACCAGTACACCGAGGCTTACAGCGCCTGCCTGGACTGGCCGGAGCCGACGCACCTGTTCCGCCGATCACGCGCGGCCGCCGCTGGTGCCCCCCCGGCTGCACGTGCTGATCTTGTCGGGCACATTCGACTCGCTGACGCCGTGGCTGGACGGGGCCACGCTGGTGGCGAGTCAGCTGGGCAAGTCGGCTCGCGTGGTCAGGGTCGCGAACCTCACCCACGTGACATTGCAAGGCGCCAACGACGCCTGTCCTGCGCAAATTTTTCAAACCTTCCTAAATAATCCAGCTGGGCTGGCCCATCAGAACACCTCATGCGCCGGGCGAGTCGCGCCGATCCACGCCGTCGGCGGCTATCCGCTGCGGCTCGCGCAGGCGCGCCCGCTCACGCCACGGCCGGAAACGGGCGTCCAAGACCGCGTTGCAGGCGGCGTCGACCGCGCTGGCGCGGTCGGGGACGAGATCAGCCGGTTCCCGCTGCTGGACGGGCAGCGACCTCGCGCTGCGCGGCGGGAAGGTCGCGTTCCGCGGCGGGAACGTGGTGAAGATCAGGCTGACCGGCGCGCGGTGGGTGGCGAACGCTATCGTCAACGGCACCGCGAGCTGGAACCGTCCAGCGGATTCGTGACCGCGCAGCTGACCGTGACCCGGCGCAGGGTCAGCCGGTCAAGGTGAACGCGAACTGGCGGGTGTTCGGCGTGCCGAAGCAACCGGCCGTCATCACGGGCTCGCAGGGAGGCCGCGACTGGCGGCGGTCATCCCGGCGCCGTGACCAGCTGCCGGCGGACGCCGGCGGCTCTGGCTGGCGGCGGACCCGGGCCAGGAACAGGGTGAGGCAGAGCCCGATGAACAGCGGGGCCCACCAGGTCCAGGGCCCTGCCAGGAGGACTGCGAGGCGAAGGTGATCGGATCCCGGCGCCGAATGATCGTGAGCAGGCCCGACCAGCTCGCAGCCGAGGCGATCAGGGCCATCGTGAGCGACGGCCAGACGTAGTAGGCGACCATCACCGGCTCGAACGCCGACCGCACGGCCAGCGCGACCGCGATCCACCACAGCACCTGGAGCAGCAATCGTGCGTCCCAGGCCGCTCAGGTCCGGGCGCGGGCGGCCCGGCACTGGCGCCAGACGGCCGCGCAGCCGCAGGCGACCACGATCGCGAGGAGCCGGGACGGGCCGGCCGCGACCGCGCCGTCCGGCAGGGGCGTGGCCAGGGGCGAGCCAGGGCGTGGGGTGGTCGATGGAGGGCCAGTTGGGCTGGCGGGTCACCGCATGTAGGTGGCGTGCCAGTTCGCGACCGCCGCGGGGCCCAGCAGGGCCGCGCCGGGCAGGGCGGCCTGGGTGAGAAAGCCGGCGATCCGCCTCGGTCAGGACGGCGAGCAGACCGGCAGTGCGAGCAGCACGAGCGGCTGGGTCGCCACGGCGGGCCGAAAAGCCAGGCGGACCGGCCGGGTCGATCTGGCCTTTCGCCAGATCGAGCGTGGCATACAGCAGCAGACCCACGGCGACAGCATCCTCGGGGTGGCCCCAGCGGATGGAGACGTTCCACAGCAGGACCGCGCCGGCCGCCGCGAGCAGGGCTCGCCTGAGCATGGACAGGCGAGGTGCTCGGCGATCGCGTCGGCCGCGAAGAGGCGACCGCCGGAGATGGCCGTCTCGTAGGGGCCGGCCAGCAGCCAGGTCACGGGATGCGGATGGTGCGGGCCGGGGATGCGCAGGGGAGCTCAGGAGCAGGCCGTCGATCAGCGCGACGAGCGGGGTGAGGATCAGCGCGCCGCCGGGGAGCGTGATCAGCCCGGTAGGCCTGGTGTACAGGCGGCTGAACTGGCCGTGCAGCAGCCGGTCGGCCGCGACCATGGTGCCCCACAGGTCGTGCGGCAGCGACCAGGCGAACCGCCCGATCAGATGCGGCGCCACCCAGATCGTGGAGATCATCCCGATCACGATCAGGGACGCGGTGCTGAGCAGCGGAAAGATCCGCCTGCCAGTCACCGAAGCGCCCCTTCGACGCGGTTGCTCGTCGGCCATGGCTAATGATGGCCGGCTGGCGGACGGCTCCTGACCAGCTGGGGCTTGGCTGAGGGTCGGACCGAGGTCCAGCCCAGCTCCGCTACGTCGTTTCCGTGCTTTTCGATCGAGCTATGCCACACTGGAGGCACAGACATTGCACCCGACACTACTCACCAATCACCAGATCCTTTCAGCGAGCAAGCCCCGGCGAAACTCGCAAAAGAGGACCCGGTATGGCAGATATGACAGCAACCGCCAAAGATGACAGGAAGATGACAGATCCGAAGTCTCAGTCACCGGCCATTGTCGCGCAAGTGGAGGCCGAGGTCAGGCTGCTGCGCAAGGGTCGCGGTATCCAGGCTGGTGACTTCGAGCAGCGACTAGGTCCGCTGCTCAGCGAGCTGGCGGCCGGCGCCGATATGCCGCAGAGCGCGGTCCGGCGGCACGCGCTGATCGCTGAGATCAGTAATTGCGGCAAGTCGCTGGCCGCTGACGTGCGCGTGGCTATTCATGCCAGTCTGGGGCTTTCCGAGCAAACCCGGCAGATGATGCATTTCAAGGACCGGGTTTCGTGGCTGGCGAACGAGATCGGCTTCGAATACCGCACCGCTCTTCGTCGCATCGACGCCGCCGAGCGATTGCTATCCGAGGAGATCGCGCGCGAGCTCCTGCGGCGCCGGGGCCGGAGCGCGATCGCGCCCGACGGCTGGCATCTGGACGACCTGCGGACCTTGGTGCGGCTGGATACCGCGACGCCCGAAGTGCACGAGCATCGCCGGATCATGGTGACCCGATCGGGCCTGACCGAAGTCATGGCGTGGCTCGACCTGCCGCAGCCGCACGGGGGTCCCGGGCCGATCGGCGAGGTCCTGTACGGCGGGCGGCTGGTCCGCAAGGAGCACCCGTCCGGCAGCCGGTTCCAGTTCGTCGTCCAGCTTCCGAAGGCGCTCGCCGAGGGCGAAGAGCACGAGTACGGGCTCATGCTCAAGATCCCCGAGGGCCAGCTGCTGCCGTACTACATCATCAGCCCGGAATGCCAGGTCAACATGTTCGACCTGCGCGTGCGGTTCGGACCCGAGCGGCGGCCAGACTGGATCAGGCGAGTCGACGGCGAGACGGTCCGGATGTTCGACGCCGCGCTGCCCGGCGACGACCTGATGGACCTCGACGAGGCCGGCGAGGTGAGCGCGCACTTCGACAAGCCGACCATGTATCTGTGCTACGGCCTGCGGTGGCAGGCTGGAGGCTAGCCTGGGGCAGGCCCGGCCGGCTCGCTTTCGCGAGCCGGCTAGACCTGCCCTTACGGTGCTGGCTAACGCCACGCCAGCAGAGCTGACACCAGCGTCAAAAAGAAAATGATGCCGTGGGTCTCCATCGCCGTCGTCACCTCGTTCTCCCTGCCCCCGGGTCTCGCGTCCGTGGTGGCGGACCGAATCCGTGCCGGCAGTGGGCTTGCGCCGTGACGTCATCACAGCCCCAGATCGGGTGACCGGCTCAGGTCAGCGAACCGCAGCGAACACTTCTCGCGACCTGAGCGCTGACCTGGGTTTTCACCGGCAGGCAAGGGCCGTGCTAGCGAACGATGGCGTAACGGCGAAGGCCCCTTACGAGGCTGGTGCGCGGCGGTGCCGGTCAGCTTCCCGAGGTGATCTCGGGCTTGTCGGCGCCCGAGGCCGAGCTGCTGCCTGAGCGCGGCGAGTTCCTTGTCGACCTGGGCGGACTGGCCGACCTCGTCCAGCTCGTGCTGGATGTCATCGGTGTCGCCGCCGACGTCCTCGAGCACGCCCGACTGCAGCAGTTCGTCCATCGCGCCGGCCCTGGCCTGCATGGTGGCGATCTTGTCCTGCGCCCGCTGCAGCGCCGCCCCGGAGTCGCCGATCGTGGTCGAGATGCCGGCGATGTCCTCGTTGACCGAGGTCATCGCCTGCGCGGCGGTGTACTGGGCCTTCAGCACTTCCTTGCGCGAGCGGAAGTCGTTGACCTTCTGCTGCAGCGTGCTCAGCGTCTGCCCGAGTTTTTCCTCCTGCTCGGCGAGCTGCTGGTGCTGCGGCTCCATGCCGTCGATCTGGGCCTGGGCCGCTGCCTTGCGCGACAGCGCCTCCCTGGCCAGCGCCTCGTTGCCCTGGCCGAGCGCGGCCTTGGCCTGGTCGGCCAGGTGGTCGACGGTGTGGCTGAGCTGCAGTTCCTGCAGCTCGATCCGCTTGCGGGAGGCGGCGACGTCGACGAGTGCGCGGCGCACCTGCGTGATCTGGTCGAGCATCTGCTCGTAGGAGAGGTCGAGCAGCTCGTCCGGCTTCTCGGCGGCGTCGAGCGCCTTGTTGGTCTTGGCCGCGATGATGTCGTGAGCCCGCTGGAAAAGCGTCATAGCGAACGTCGCTCCTTGGTGGTCGTGGGCGGATCTGGAGATCTTCGTGGTCTGAGCTGGCGCGAGCTCACGGCGAGCGCCACCAGGGCGTGCGGCGCAGCCTGGCAAGCTGCTGCGCCGGCGTCGGCAGGCCCCTCGCGTGGATTTCAAGCTGCTCTAGGTGCAGGCCTACCCACAGGGCCTCTGGATCGTTGCTGGCAAGCCGATCCGGCCTGGCGGGCAGCGGGATCGGGGTCGGCTCCGCTGGTCCTCGCATCGGGCGGCCGACCTGGGTGGCAATCCGGTCGTAGAAGACCGCCAGGTCGGCGTATTGCGGCCCGAGGACCCCGCCGGCCTCGGTGATTTCCGGTGACCGGTGCTCGCGCATCGGCAGGCTGGCCAGCGAGTGGGCGGTCAGCCTGACCCGCTGCGCGGCCATGACGAGCCGCCAGAGATCCGCCTTGGGGATCCGCTTGGACCCCTGCTCGCTCAGGAAGCCCCGGATGGCGTCGTCGAGCCGAGTGCCGGCCGCGACGGCGGTGACCGCATGCGAAGCGTGGCGCTTGCCGAGGTCCAGCGCCCAGCGGGCGGACTCGACCAGGTAGTCCGATCCGCTCCGCAGCGCGACCGCGAGGTTGTCGCCCACCACGGACGCCGCGCCGCGCGGCCAGAACAAGATCCCCACCGCCGCGCTGACCGCGCAGCCGAGCGCGACGTCCTCGACCCTGACCAGTCCCACCTGCCAGCCCGCCGGCGCGAGCAGGTTGAACAGCACGACCACGGCGACGGTAAAGGCAGCCTGGCCGGCCGCGAACGGCGCCGTCCCCGGCGTGTACGCGGCGACGAGCACGGCGAGCAGGAACGCGGTCCACAGCGCCGGCTCGCTGGTGCCGATCCCGGCGACCAGCAGCCCGCCGATCGCGAAGCCGACCAGCGTGCCGCCGAGCGCCCGGACGACCGTCGCGCCGGTCGCCGATGCGCTGGTGCGCAGCACGGACAAGGTGCCGAGCACGACCCAGAAGCCGTGCTCGACGTTGGTCAGCCTGGCGACGGCCACCGCCCCCGCCAGCGCGATGGCGCCTCGGGCGCTGTTGCGGAACCAGACCGACCGGAGGCTGGCGTCGGCGGCGACGGGTCCGGCGAGCCGGTCGAGCCAGCGTTTCCACCGGGGGAGAGGCTCGTCGCGGACGTGCGAGAGCCCGTCCACCCAGTGCCGCCGCTGCCGGGCGACGACGTCGGGCGGTTCCTTGCGCGCGGCGATCATCGCGTCCGTCGCTGCCGAGGAGACCGCGAGCCCGATCGCCTGGGCGTGGAACGCGTAGCCGACGCCGAGCTTGACGTGCTCTGGCGGGCCGGTCAGCTGGCGCATGTGCGTCGCGCTCTCGGCCCGGGCGTGCCACATGTGCCGCAGGTCCACCTCGGCGTCCTGGCGCCGCAGCAGCGCCGCGATGGCCCCTAGTTCGCGCGCAGCCTCGGCCAGTACCTGCCGGTCCTGCGGCGACGCCCCCGACAGGTCCAGATGGCCGTGCATCGCATCGCAGGTCAGCGCTGTGCACCACTCCAGCATGTGGATGACGCCCGCCAGCGCCTGGTCGACAGGTGCGAGTCCGAGCGGCCGGTAAGGCGTGCCGGCGAACTTGTTCATCAGCGCCACCCGAGCCGCCTGGGAGGCTTCGAGGTCGTCCATGGTGGCGGTGCCCTGCACGGCTCGGCCCAGGTGCGTGCTCAGTGCCTGCGCCGCCCGCGCTGCGGTGTCCCTGAGCTGGTCACCAGCAGTGCGCGGGGCGAGTGCCAGCGTGGCGGCGGTGCACACGACCGACGCGAGCCACCATCCGGCCAGTCGCGACGGTATGACGCCAGCCGAGCCGGTCGAGGCGACGGGAAGCACGTAGGCGAGCAAGGTGGCGGTGACGCCGCTGGCCGCGTTCCGCCCCCCGACGGCGGCGAAGAAGATCGCGAAGGCCACCGGGATAGTGACCACCGCCGCGAGCCAGACCGCGCTGCTCGCCAGCGTGCCGACGACGATCGCGAGCGTTCCGGCCACCGCGAGCCCGAGGTGCGCGATCGCCTTGTCGCGGCGGGTGCCGCCGAACGAGGAGAACAGCAGCGCTCCGAAGCTGCCGAAGACGGCGTAGACGGTTAGCTGCAGGTCACCGAGGACCTTGAAGCACAGCGCGAACAGGCCAGGCACGATGACCATCGCGCTCAGGGCGCGCGCCAGCGCGGGAGCGGACCACGAGACCTTGAGCGAGCGCTTGAGCGAGCGCAGCCAGGACTGGCCCGCCGCAGGTTGATCAGGCCGGGCCGGCGAGTGGGTCGCCTGCGTCTGCTGAGTCATCGCTTCGTGACATCGAATCACCACGGTTGGCGGCCGACGCTGGCAGGGTGCCGGTGTTGCCTGGACGAGCCTGGCGTCGCACCTGCCCGGCGTCGCGTTATCGTGCCTGATGTGAATGATCTTCTTCCAAGACTCCGCCGCGCGCTCGCCGAGGACCTCGACCCTACGCAGCGATCCAGCCTGGCTAGCTGGCTCGCGTTCACCGGCACGTTCGGCGCCGTGCGCTGCGTCACCTGGAGTATCAGGCGGGGCAAGGGGCCGTTCGGCAACCTCAGCGTGGGCGGCGAGCATCTGCACCACTACCTGTGGGGCATCGGCCTGCTGGCCGGCGTGGGCGCGGTCGCGGTTCGTGGCAGCGAACGGCAGCGGACGCATCCGGCGGTGGCGATCAGCTACGGCAGCGGGCTGGCCCTGATCGTCGACGAGTTCGCGCTGCTGCTCGATCTCAAGGACGTCTACTGGGCCAGGCAGGGCCGCGTCTCGGTCGATCTGGGGGTCGGGGCGATTGCCGCTGCCGGATCGTATTTTGCCGCCCTGCCCGTCGTCCGCTCGGTTCGCGCCCACAGGAACGGTGACTTGCCTGCACAGTAGGCTCGGCACTGGTTAATTTCCTCAATATTGAAGGGAAACCTTGCAATGGAGCTGGGAGTACACGTCGCCGACTTCACCTGGCCGAACGGGCCGGCGCAGCTCGGCCCGGACCTGCGGCGGATCGCCGTCGCCGCTGAGGACGCGGGCTTTGCGAAGCTGAGCGTGATGGACCATGTGTGGCAGATCGGCGTCGTCGGCCCGCCCGAGAACGACATGCTCGAGGCCTATACGGCGCTTGGCTACCTGGCCGCGTGCACCTCGCGGATCGAGCTGCTGGCCTGGGTCACCGCCGTGGTCTACCGCGAGCCTGGCCTGCTCGCCAAGTGCGTGACCTCGCTCGACGTGCTGTCCGGCGGCCGGGCGTGGCTCGGCATCGGGGCGGCGTGGAACGAGGAGGAGTCGCATGGCCTCGGGCTGCCGTTCCCGCCCACGGCCGAGCGGTTCGAGCGGCTTGAGGAAGCCCTGCAGATCTGCCTGCAGATGTGGAGCGACGACGAGAGCCCGTATTCAGGCAAGCACTACCAGCTGGCCAGGACGCTCAACGTGCCGCAGTCGCTGCGCCGGCCGCACCCGCCGATCCTGATCGGCGGCGGCGGCGAGAAAAAGACGCTGCGCATGGTCGCCCAGTACGCGCAGGCGTGCAACCTCTTCGCCGGCCCCGACCTGCCGCGCAAGCTGGACATCCTGCGCGGGCATTGCGAAGCGGTCGGCCGGGACTACAACGAGATCTCCAAGACGGTCATGTTCCCGATGGACCCGGGTCCGAACGGGGAGAACGCCGACTCGATTCTCGAGCAGCTGAGCGTCCTGGCTGACCTGGGTGTCTCGCACGCGCACAGCCGCATCCCGGACGTCGCGTCGATCAGGCCACTGGAGATCCTCGGCGAGAAGGTGATCCCGGAGGCGGCCAGGCTCACGGTGGCGACCGGCTTCTGAGCGGGCGCAGAGCGAGGCGCGGAGCGGGCGCTAGGCGCTCGCGGCCTCCGCTGAAGGTGTCGGACTTTCAGCCTAACGAGCCTGCGCGGTCACGGCGATGGCATCGGCGGCGGCCAGCATCTGCCCGGCGACCGGCTGCATGCCGATCTGCAGTCCGAGCAGCCCGGTCGACACCCGCTCGACCACGCCCCACTCCCAGATCGCGGTCGCGTCGAGCCCGCACCGGGCCGCCAGCCAGTGCGCCCGGTCCATCGGATCGCCGCTCATCAGCTCCACCGGGTCCTCGCGCATCATGATGCCCAGGTCGTATTCGGCGTCCGCGAGCAGGCCGTCCGGATCGACGAGCTTAAAGCTGCCGCCCGTGGTCCGCAGCGCGTTCCACTCGTGCACGTCGCCATGGACGAGCACGGCCCGCTCGTCGTCGTGGGCGGCGACCCGCCGCTCGGCGCACCTGATCGCATGGTCGATGGTGCGCTCAGGGCAGGGCCGGTCCTGTGCTTCCCACGTCGTGGCAATCCCGTCGGCCAGCGTCGCCTCGGTGACCAGCGCCTCGGTCGCGTCAGGAAAGGTCCGCCCGACCCTGATCGACCATTCACGCTCGAGATCGGCGACGAGCTCTGCCAGGCCAGCTAGCCACTGAGCGGCGCCGAAAAGGTGAGCCTTGCTCCGGACAGTCTCGGGAATCACCAGTTCGTCGGCCACACCGCCATGATCCCCGACCCCGCCACCCTGGCGAAGCCATCAACCCGGGGCGAACTCACCCGCACCCGGTCAGCCTGCCAAGCCCGACTGTCAACCCCGACTTGAGGCCCAGCAAACTAACAACCACCGCGCTCCAGCACCAGCAAGCTCACAGCGACGGGCTGGGCTGGGCGGTTTCTCATCTGCCTGGCCGCCGACCTGTCGATTCGTCCGATCTAGGAATACGGTCGATCTCAGGGACCCCAGCCTTAAGAAACCGCAGCGCAGTGCCGGGAAGGACTGGCCGATGACGCACACCATGGCCGACACGCTCACCGACGCGGTCGCCCAGGCCCGTGAACGCTACGCCCGAGCTCGCCCCCTCACCCAGGCGCTGCACGAACGCGCCAGGCAATTCCTCCCCGGCGGCAATACCAGGTCAGTCCTGTATCACCAGCCTTTCCCGCTGCGCATCGCCTCGGCCTGGGACGCCATGCTGCGCGACGTCGACGGTCACGACTACGTCGACCTGCTCGGCGAGTACTCGGCCGGCCTCTACGGCCACTCCAACCCGGTCGTCACGAAGGCGATGACCGACGCGCTGAACGAGGGCCTCAGCCGGGGCGCCCACACCCGCTACGAGGTAGACCTCGCCGAGGCGGTCTGCGCCCGGTTCGCCTCGATCGAGCGGGTCAGGTTCACGAACTCGGGCACCGAGGCCAATCTGATGGCGCTGTCCGCCGCCCGCGCCTACACCGGCCGGGAGCAGTTCGTCGCCTTTCGGGGCGGCTACCACGGCGGCCTGCTCACCTTCAAAGGTGCGCCTTCCCCGGTGAACGCCCCCTACGACATCCTCATGGCCGACTACAACGACGCCGGCAGCGCGCTAGCCGTGATCGGCGACGCAACGGCGGGGGTCCTTGTCGAGCCGATGATGGGCTCCAGCGGGTGCATCCCCGGCGACCGCGATTTCCTGGTCGCGCTCAGGGAGGCGACCGAACGCGCGGGCGCCCTGCTGATCTTCGACGAGGTGATGACCTCCCGCACCGGAGCCGGCGGCCTTCAGGGCCGGCTCGGGATCACCCCGGACCTGACCACGCTGGGCAAGTATCTCGGTGGCGGCGCCTCGTTCGGCGCGTTCGGCGGCCGGCCGGCATCATGGAGCTCTTCGACCCGGGACGGCCGGACGCGCTGCCGCACGCCGGCACGTTCAACAACAACGTGCTGTCGATGGCGGCCGGTCACGCCGGCCTCACCCAGGTCTACTCGCCGGAGGCCGCCGAGCGGCACACCGCCCGGGGCGACCGGTTCCGCGAGAGGCTCGCCGCCGTCTTCGCCGCCGCCGAAGCTCCGTTCTGCGTCACCGGCGTCGGCAGCCTGCTCGCCATTCACCCCACGCCCGGCCCGGTCACCAGCCCGGCCGATCTAGCCAGCGCGGAACCGCGCCTGCTCGAACTCGCCTACCTCGACCTGCTCGACCTGGGCTATTACCTGGCACCGCGCGGGTACCTGGCACTGAGCCTGGCGCTCACGCAGGACCAGCTCACCGGGTTCGTGCAGGCGGTCGAGCAGGTGCTCCAGGCGCGCGCCCCGCTCTGGCGCACCTGACCTGAGAACCACTAGCCGGAACTTATCCCGCCCCGCGACTCCCTCGTCTCTAGGCGAGCGTTACTGCACGATCGCTACGCAGTGCCTGGTTGTCGGCCCCCGTGGGAGCCCGACGGCGGTCATTCCGGCGGGGAGCTGGACCAGCACCGGCGTGGTGGCGTTGCGCATCGTGCCGTTGCCGAGGTTGCCCCAGTTGTTGTGCCCCCAGGTCAGGATCTGGCCAGCGGAGGTCAGCGCCATGCTGAAGCCGCCGCCCGCGCTGATCCCGACGACCTTGTCGCCCGCCGGGACGCGGACCCGGGCCGGCCGGTTGCTGGCACGCTCGATCTTGCCGGTGCCGAGCTGACCCCAGGTGTCCTCGCCCCAGGCCAGCACGACGTCTGATTCGGTCAGCGCGAGCGCGTGCCGGCTTCCGCCGGCGATCGCCTTGATCTTGACGCCCTTGGGCAGTTTCACCATGCCAGGGTGCGAGCTCGTCTTGAAGTTGCCGTTGCCGAGCTGCCCGTAGCCGTCGTCGCCCCAGGAGAACAGGCGACCACCCGTGGTCAGGGCCAGGCCCGCGTACCCGCTGGTCGCGATCGCCTTGATCGTGATCGTTTTCGGCAGCTTGACGCTCGTCGGGACCTCGCTGGCGGTCAGGAAACCATTGCCGAGCTGGCCCGAGCCGTCGTAGCCCCAGGAGTACACGCGCCCGCCCGCCGTCAGGGCCATGCTGTAGTTATAGGCGGCGGTGACGCTGACGGCCTTGATGCCCTTCGGCAGGTGGACCCTGACCGGCTTGTCCCTGTTGATCGTGCTGCCGTCGCCGAGCTCGCCGTAGTGGTTGTTGCCCCAGGCGTAGACCTGCCCCGTCGATGTCACGGCGACGCTGTCCTGGTCGCCGGCGGCCACGGCGGTCACCACTGTGCCCGCAGGCAGGCTGACCAGGACCGGAAGCGAGCTCGGGGCGGTCGTCCCGTTGCCGAGTTCGCCGTCGGCGTTCGCGCCCCAGGCGTAGACCTGGCCGGTCGAGGTGACGGCCACCGTGTGCTTGCCGCCGTCGGCGACCTCGGTGATCGTAACTCCGGTCGGCAACGTGACCGCGACGGGCCTGGTGACCTTACCGGTCGTGCCAGTGCCAAGCTGCCCGCTGAGGCCGTCGCCCCAGGCCTGGAGGGTCCCGCTCACCGTCTGGCCCGCTATAGCCGGATTTGTCGGCGCGGCTATCAGTGCGGCGCTCAGTCCGAGCCCAGCAGCCGTGAGCAGAAACATCTGGGATCGCAAAACTCTCGGCGTGGTCATTGTCGTGCCTCCGGTGCGGGATATGCGTACCTCAGCTGTACTAGTCGGGATAGGTGCCATACTTATCCAATGGACTCAACACGACGCGGCTTCCTAAAGACCGGCCTAGTCGGCGCAAGCGCCACTGCGGTAGGCACCGGAACCCTGCTAGCAGACGCGGGTAACGCGTCTGCTGTAAATACAATACCCGCTGCAAGCGGTGTAGTGTCCTTTTACGGCACCCATCAGTCGGGAATCGCAACTCCCGCCCAGAGCTTCCTGCAATTCGCAGCCTTTGACATAAAGAGCGACTCGCGGGCAGATCTGCGTACTCTCATGCGCACGTGGTCGGACGCAGCCGCGCTCCTTACGATGGGCCGGCCAGTCGGCCCGATGCAGACGGGCACGCACCCGCCGGCCGATACCGGAGAGGCGGTCGGCCACCCGCCTTCTGACCTGACCATCACGTTCGGGTTTGGTCCGACGCTGTTCACCTCGGGCGGCAAGGACCGGTTCGGCCTGGCCAGGCATCGTCCGGCGCCGCTCGTCGACCTGCCCTCTTTTGTCGGCGACGCCCTGCAGCCCGAACTCGGCGGCGGCGACGTCTGCATCCAGGTCTGCGCGAACGATCCGCAGGTGGCGTTCCATGCCATCCACGAGCTCATCAGGATCGGGATGACCATCGCCCAGCCGCTGTGGCTGCTGGCCGGCTTCGGTCGTACCGGCAACAGCAGGCACCAGAAACTGCCGAGAAACCTGATGGGATTCCAGGACGGCACGGCCAACATCATGGTCGAAGATACCGACGCGCTGGCCAAGTTCGTCTGGGCGGGCGAGCGGCGTCGCCGGCCTGGATGCGGGGCGGTTCCTATCTCGTCGCGCGCCGGATCGAGATCGCGCTCGGCTTGTGGGACGTCACTGGTCTGGCTGCTCAGGAGCAGTCGATCGGCCGGGCGAAGCTCAGCGGCAAGATGCTGAACCATGTGCCGCCCATGTCGCACATCGCGCTTACCGAGCCGAAGAACAACGACGGTCAGCGAATACTGCGGCGGGGCTACTCCTTTACCGACGGAATCGCCCTGGTCACTCCGGCGGTTGGCCTGATGTTCTTGTGCTATCAGCGCGATCCGCGCAAGCAGTTCATCCCCATTCAGCGGAAGATCGCGGGCCGCGATGCACTTAGCGAGTACCTGACTGCTGTCGGCAGTTCGATTTTCGCCTGTCCGCCCGGTGCGCGCCGGGGCGGATTCGTAGGGGAAGGGCTGTTTGGCTAGACCCGCGAAGCGGCGGCCCGCATTCGGGGAATTGACGGTTCTTCCTGATCTGGCGGGGAGGTCTGCCGAGATAGTAATGCAGTTGCACATGCCGGGTCATCATTGTGACCCGTGACCTCCAGTTCATTTTCCTATACAGGACGTGAGATCGGGGCGAGCGGTGCGGTGCTGTCCGGATCACCGGATTTCTGCATAACTTTTCCCGGGATTCCCGCCACGATCTCGGCGGTGCGCAAGGTCGTCGCCGACGCCCAGCGCGGCTGCCCCCGGGGCGCCGACGTGGTGCTCGTCGCCTGTGAGCTCGCGACCAACGCGATCCGCCACTCGCCGAGCGGCCTGCCCGGCGGTGAGTTCACGATGCGGCTCTGGGCCAGGCCAGGGTGGGTGCGGCTGGAGGTCACCGATCAGGGCTCGGGGGACTGGATAGTGTCGCCAGTCAACTGGGACGAGGAAAGCGGCCGTGGCCTGGTCGTCGTCGCGGCGATCGCCGACATCTTCGGCCACTGCGGCAACTGCGCCTGGGCCGAGGTCAGCTGGCCACAGCGTCGCTGACCACGGGGCCGCTAACCACAGCGTCGCTAACCACGGGGCCGCTGACGGCCGGAATCGTCAGCCGCAGTCGAGGGCGAGCAGGTCGTCCTCGGTCTCCCGCCGGACGATCGCCCTGGCGGTACCGCTCGCGACCGCGATCACGGGCGGTCGCGGCACATGGTTGTACTGGCTGGCCATGCTGCGGCAATAGGCGCCGGTGCCCGGCACGGCGAGCAGGTCGCCCGCAGCCAGGTCGGACGGCAGGAATTCGTCCTTGACGATGATGTCGCCGGCCTCGCAGTGCTTGCCGACGACCCTGGTGAGCACCGGAGCGGCGCTCGACCGGCGGGAGGCGAGCGTCGCCGAGTAGTCAGCGTCGTACAGGGCGGTCCTGATGTTGTCGCTCATCCCGCCGTCGACCGCCACGTAACGGCGGGTCAGCCTGTGCTCGAGGGCCACGTCCTTCACGATGCCGGCGGTATACAAGGTGAACGTGCTCAGCCCCGCGATCGCCCGGCCAGGCTCGACGCTCACCTTCGGGACGTCGATGCCCAGCACCTGGCACTCGCGCGCGACGATGTCAGCCAGGGAATCAGCGAGGCCCTTGGCATCCATCGGATCGTGCTCACTGGTATAGGTGATGCCGAAGCCGCCGCCGAGGTCGACCTGCGGCAGCACCACGCCGTGCTCGCGGGCGATCTTGGCGTGCAGGGCGAGCAGCCGGTGGGCGGCGACCTCGAAGCCGCTGGTGTCGAAGATCTGCGAGCCGATATGCGAGTGCAGCCCGAGCAGCCGCAGTTCGGGCCGGGCCAGCGTGCGCAGCACGGCCCCCTCGGCGGTGCCGCCGGTCAGCGAGATGCCGAACTTCTGATCCTCGTGGGCGGTGGCGATGTACTCGTGGGTGTGTGCTTCGACCCCGACTGTCACCCGGAGCAGGACCGGCGCGCGCACTCCCTTGCGGGCCGCGGCGTCGGCGATCCGGTCGATCTCGGCGACCGAGTCGACCACGATGCGGCCGATGCCCGCGTCCAGCGCCCGGTCGATCTCGGCGTCGGACTTGTTGTTGCCGTGCATGGCGATCCGCTCAGGCGGCACGCCGCCGCGCAGCGCGACCGCGAGCTCGCCGCCGGAGCAGGTGTCCAGGCTCAGTCCGTCCTCGCCGATCCAGCGGGCGACCTCGGTGCAGATGAACGCCTTGCCGGCGTAGTAGACGTCGGCACCGCCGCAGAGGTCGGCGAACGCGTCGGCGAAGGCGTCGCGGAACTCGGTCGCCCGGCCCCGGAAGTCGGCCTGGTCGAGCACATAAGCGGGGGTTCCGAACTGAGCGCTCAGGTCGCGCACGTCGATACCGCCGGCCTCGACCGCGCCGGCCTCGTTGCGGCGCACGGTCCTGGCCCACAGCTGCGGCAGCAGCTCGCTGGGGTCGGCTGGCGGTCGCAGCCACGCGGGGACGACGGCGACGTCGCCGTAACCGGCCGCGTGCAGGGCTCCGGCTTCATGCACAGGCATGCGCCCAGCCTAGTGGCGGGCTAGCTGAGCGCCCTGATCGTGTCGGACTGGTTGTCGGCGACCACGAGCTGACCGCCCGGGGCGACGGCGACGTGGATGACGTTGCCGAAGCCCGTGTCCAGCGCCGGCGCGCCGTTCGCGACGCTCGTCCCGCCGCCTGCCACCTGGTAGATGTTACCGGCGGTCATCGGCTCGCCGTAGAACGTGCCGGCCGTGGCGGCGATGACCTGCACCTCGCTGTCGGGCGCGATGACGATGGCGTTGCCGTGCGAGTCGGTGGCCTGGACGAACTCGTCCTGCGCGAGGGAGTAGACCCGGCCGGCGGTCAGGTGCTTGCCGAAGAGGGTGCCCGTGGCCTCCGCGATCACGTGGTTACCCGTGATCACGTACGTCTTCCCGGCCGTCAGGTGCCGGCCGTAGAAGGTGCCGGTGCGCGCCGCGACGACGGCGATCTTGCTCGACGTGGCGAAGAGCGCGTTGCCCGCCCGGTCGAACGCCAGCCAGAGCGGCACGAGCGGCGCGGGTGCGCAGGCCGGGCAGCCCTTGGTGCCGTTGTAGACCGTGTAGATGTGGCCCGCCTGGCGCCTGGCGCCGAAGACCGTGCAGGTCTGCCCGGCGACGAGCCGCAGCCGGCACTGCTTGCCCGGGGTCAGGAGCAGCGTGTCGCCGGCCTGGTCGGTGGCCAGGCGCAGCTCGCCGCCGATGGTGGCGGCGGTGGCCGGGCCGCCATTGCCCGAGCAGGTGCCCTGGCCTGGGCCGGCCATGGTGTAGATGTCGCCGGCGTGCATGGCCTTGCCGTAGAAGGTGCCGTTCTTGGCCGCGATGAGCCGGACCCGGAAGTTGCCGGTGTCGGCGATCGCGACGTTGCCCTGTCCGTCCACCGCTACGGCCGAAGGATTGAACAGGCGGGCGGCACCCGCCGGGCCGCCGTCACCGCTAGCGCCCGCTCCGGTGCCGCCGGCCAGCGTGTAGAGGTGGCCCTTGACCATCAGCCGGCCGTAGAACCGGCGGCTGGAGAACGCCACGACTCGGACCGCGTGTGCCGAGGTGTCGGCGATGATCAGGTTGCCGGCGTGATCCAGCGCGATGCCGCTCGGGCTGTCGAGCCTGGCCTTGACCGCCAGGCCGCCGCTGGCCGGGCTGGCCGAGCCGCCGCCCGCGACGGTGTAGCCGTGGCCCTGGGTCATCGCGCGGCCGTAGAAGGTGTCGCTCTTGGCCGCGATGACCTGGACCCGGCCGCCGCAGGTCGCTTCGGCGACGACGACGTTGCCGGCGGAGTCCACCCGCAGGCCCGAGGGCTCGGTGAGCTCGTTGCGCCGGAGGTTGTGGGTAGTGATCCCCAGATTGAGGCTGGTCGCGAGCTGGCCGTCGGCCGCGCCCGCCGCGCAGGCGGTCGTCGTCCCGCCGCCGGCGATCGTGTAGATGTCGCCTGCGGTCATCGCCTGGCCGTAGAAGGTGCCGTCGGTCTCGGTGACCACCCGGATGCGGCCGCTTCGGCCGAACGTCGCGAGCACGACGTTGCCGGCCGCGTCTACCGCCACGCCGGCGGGGAGGCCGATATCGGCCTGCGTCGCGGGGCGGCCGTCGCCGTCGCTGCCGAACTGGCCGGTCCCGGCGATCGTATACAGGTCGCCCTTGACCATCGGCTGGCCGTAGAAAGTCCCGGTGCTCCCGGCGACGACGCGGAGAAGATCGTTGCCGATCCGGTGCTGGAAGCCCTGCTCGATGGCGGCGCTGTCCGCGATCACGACGTTGCCGTGGTGGTCCATCGCGACGTCACAGGACTGGACGAACTTGGCCGCGTCCGCCGGGCTGCCGTTCGGCGACGGCGAGCCGGCGATCGGCGCGAAGGTGGTGCCGGCCAGATTGGCGAGCTGCCCCGACGTGGCGCTGATCGCCCGGACGACCCCCGGGCTCTGGTCCTCGACGGTGGCGTCGAAGACCTGGCCGTGGGCAGCTGTTCCGACCAGCAGGGTCTGGCCCGAGGACGTCAGGCCGCACGGGGAGCCGATGTCGACAGTGCTCGCCCTGGCGGGGCCGCCAGGTCCGCCGGCGATGGTGCGCGCCGTCAGCGAGCCGCTCGGCGGCGTACTGCCGGCCGCCAGGGCTGCGGTCGCCGCCGCTCCAAGACCTGCGAGCAAACCGACGGCGATCATGACGCTCACCGCTCGTCGCGCCCGATCACGCCTGCCAGCGTGCGATCTCGTCATCCGCGCGAGGTCCCTTCTCCTGAGTCCCGCCATCGGTAACAAGACTCCTAGGTTGGCGCGGAGGTTTACCGAAGCACAGAAATCGGGTCACTCGACGCGGCGGGGGGGCTCGGGGCGGACCCTCAACCTCGACTTGAGGCCCAGCAGACTCACAACCACCGCGCCGCAGCGCCAGCAAACTCACAACGACGGGGTGCTCGGTTCGGGGTGCTCGGTTCGGGGTGCTCGGTTCGGGGTGCGAGGCCGGGCGGTCCGGAAGGGCGCCCGGTGTGGGAGGGTTTCGGGATGGCGATCACCCTTGGGGCGGAGGCTCGCAGGCTGCTCGACGGCCCGAACTACGCGGTCCTGGCGACCGTGAACGCGGACAGCAGTCCGCAGACCTCAGCGATGTGGGTCGGGCGCGACGGCGACGACCTGCTCATGTCGACCGTGGAAGGCAGGGTCAAGCACCGCAACATGGTGCGCGATCCCCGGGTGAGCGTGACCATCATCGACTCGGCCGACCCGGAGAACTACGTCGAGCTCCGCGGCTCGGTCACCATGACCCCCGACCTCGGCCGCCGCTTCGACACCGGGCTGTCCTGGAAGTACGACGGCAAGGACCCCGGCGCGGACAAGCCGGGCGCGATCCGCGTGATCCTCCGGGTCACCGTCACCAAGGCGACCGGCCCCGCCTCGCGCCATTGCGCCTAAGGAAACGCTCCAGGGCTCAGCGGACGGTGTTGGCTGCTCGTAGCGGGGTGTGCTCGTCGAGGACCCAGTGCTGGCTGACCGTGGCGATCCACCGGTCCTCCGATACGGGGAGGATCACCAGCCTGCTGATGGTCTGCTGACCGCCGTTCATGTCGGTGTAGAGCAGTTCGACCGTCACCGCTGTCCGGTTCTTGATCGCCTCGGCGAACTGGTCGTAGCCGGGGTCAGTGGTGTCGCGCAGCGCGCCCTGCCAGAAGCTGAGCCCGCCCGGCGGGACGTAGAGCGCTCTGGTCTGCGGCCTGAACCCCTCGATCGGCGCGTGCGCCGTCCGGCCCATGATCCGGTCAGGGACGGCGTGCCAGGCTTGCAGGATGGCGAGCCCGCTGCCGTAATTGCGCAGGCCAACGGCCAGGTAGATCGCGTCGTCGCCCTGGCTGAAGACAGCCTGCGGACCCTCGATGTGAAACCAGGCGTCGTCGGCGAAGCCGATCTTCTGCCGGGGATCACCGAGCTGCGCGCCCATCAGCACCGGCCGCAGCGTGGCCAGCAGCGAGCGCTCGGCGATCCTGGACGCCCGGTTCGCCGACCGGGTCGCTGCGAACGTCGCCACCGCGAGCACCAGCGTGCCGCCGGCGGTCGTGAGGGACGCGAGCACCTCAGCATTCATGGTTCCGATTGTCGCAACAGCGGAACTCACTGCGCCCGGCACCTGGGTGTCGAAGGCCACCTAAGCCGCGAGAGCGCGCTATTGATCAGACAATGGTGCCCATGGCGCTAAGCGACCTGACTACCGCAGAGCAGCTTGTCTGGGACGCTTTCGCGTCCGGCCGCTGGGCTGACCTGCGAACCGGCGATCCTGAGGCCGACGACCCCGGGATCGGGGACACCTGGGGACCCGAGCGCGTCGTCCGGGCCGAGGTGCTCTGCGCGTTGCTCCTGGGCGCCCGGCAGCCAGAGCCGGGCGCCGCTCCGGCGATCCGGCTGCGCGGCGCGCGGGTCACCGGCCGCCTTGACCTGATGGGCGCGGTGACCAGCTGGCCGCTGGTCTGCGAGTACTGCTCGTTCGACACCGAGGTCCGGCTGGTCGAGGCGGTCACCAAGACGGTCAGGATCACCAGGAGCCAGCTACCTGGCCTGAACGCCACCCGATTGCGGCTCGACGGGATCCTGAACCTGTGGGGCAGCGTCATCGACGGCCTGCTGAGGCTCGACCAGGCCAAGATCACCGGGCTGCTCTGCCTGAACGACGCGGACATCGGAGGATCACCGGCGCCCGCAGGCCAGTTCGTCCCAGCGCACGCGGTCGCGGCGAGCGGGCTGGTCATCGACGGCGGTCTCGAAGCCGAGCGGCTTACCTCGCACGGCATGTTCTCGATCCAGGTCGCCCGGATATCTGGATCCGTGCAACTCAGCGGAGCGAAGATCGTCAGCCGCCGCCGGCGGGCGCTCGACGCCGACTCGGCCGAGATCGGCGGCCGGTTCGACTGCCGCTCGCTGGTCACCGAGGGCGAGGTATCGCTGCACAACGCGCACATCGGCGCGAGCTTGTCGTTCGACGGGGCCAGCCTGTCCTACCCCAGCGGGCAAGCGCTGAGCGCGGGCGGGGTCGTGGTCAGCGGCGGGCTGCACCTGTCGGGCGGGTTCACCTCGGTCGGCGAGGTCCGGCTGATCGGGGCGGGGCTGCCGGCCACCCTGACGATCGCCGGCGCCACGATGCGCAACCCGGGCGGAGTAGCGATCAATCTCGACCGCGCCTCGGTCGGCGTGCTCCGCGGTACCGGGCTGCGGTGCGAGGGGCGGTTCAGCTTCGCGGGCGCGCACTTCTCGAGCGGCCTTGACCTCTCCGACGCTCAGCTCGACGCGCCAGGCGAGCGCGCCATGGCTGGCGACGGCGCCGTGATCGACGGCGTGCTCGGGCTGCGCCGGCTTCGGGCGACCGGTGAGCTGAGCCTGCGATCGCTCCAGGTGGGCCGAGGTGTCCTGGCGACCGCCGCCGAGCTTTCGAACCCGGGCGGCGTGGCCTGCCGGATGTCGGGCGTGGAGATCCTGGGCGATCTGGTCTTCCAGCAGGTCAGCGTAGTCGGGGAACTGCGGCTGACCGGCGGGCGGATCGGCGGTCTGCTGAACCTGAACCAGGTGCGGTTGCGTCACGACGGCGGCTGCGCGCTCGGTGCCCGGGCGATGCAGGCCGGACAGGTCTCGCTCCGGCCCGCCGACGCGGTGATCGGCCTGGTCGATCTCGGCCACGCCCGGATCGAGGTGCTGCGCGACGACCCCGCCTCGTGGCCCGCCCAGCTCAGCCTCGACGGCCTGACCTACCAGGCGCTCGAGCCACGGCTGCCTGCCCGTTCCCGGCTGAGCTGGCTGGCCAGGGATCCGCTGGGCGCCCAGGCTCAGCCGTTCGAGTACCTGGCCGCCCACTACGTGCAGATCGGCCAGCCCGAGCAGGCCCGGTCGGTCTGGTACGCACGCGAGCGCGAGGAACGCCGCAGCGCGTCGAGGCTGGCCAGGCTGTGGGGCTTTATCCAGGACATCACGCTCGGCTACGGCTATCGCCCGTGGCGGGCGCTGGTCTGGCTCGGCGTGCTGCTGATCGTCGGCAGCATCACGTATACCTGGGCTCAGCCGCCGCCTTTCCATGACGGCATGGCCCCGCACTTCAATTCCGTGATTTACACCCTCGACTTGCTGCTACCCCTGGTTGATCTTGGGCAGAAACATGCGTTCAACCCCTCGGGTTTCGGTCAGTGGCTGTCCTACGTGCTGACTGCGGCCGGGTGGGTGCTGGTGACCACGATCGCGGCGGCCGTCGCACGGGTGCTGCAGCGCGGCTGACCGGCCCGGCCCGGCTTACTCACAGATCGGTATCGGAGGTTTGTGTCTAGTATGGTGCGCCGCGATCGGTCCTGATAACGTGCCCATGCCGGGCCAAGGGGAAAATGGCTGCGCTTGGGTCAGGATGTCTTGTCTGCCTGGCCTCGGGGGCTCATCCGTTCCTGCGGCCGACGGCGCAGGAACATCGGTGCCCGGCACGGGACGTACTTACTAGGGGATCACATGGCCGAGATGGTCTTCTTCACTGATAACTACCAGGACCACAGCACCCGCGAGGGATATCAGTTCGAGTTCTACTGCCGCCGGTGCGGCAACGGCTACGCATCCTCGTTCCAGAAGTCGCTCAGCGGCTTCGGCGGGCAGTTGCTGCGGATGGGCGGCGACCTGCTCGGCGGCTCGGTCGGTGAGAAAGCCTCCGAGCTCGGCTGGGACGCCCAGTGGCTGACCGACGGCACTCGCGGCACCGCCCGAGACAAGGCGCTGGCCAAGGCCGTCGACGAGATGAAGCCGTACTTCAAGCAGTGCCACCGGTGCGGCCAGTGGGTCTGCGGCCAGATTTGCTGGAACAACGAGCGTGGTCTGTGCACCAGCTGCGCGCCTCGGCTCGACCAGGAGATCGCGGGCATGCAGGCAGCCGCGCAGATCGACCAGCTCAACACGAAGATCCAGGCGACGGACTGGACTAAGGACGTCAACTACCGCGATACCGCGACCGGGATGTGCTCGAACTGCAGCCAGGAGACCGGCGGCGGCAAGTTCTGCCGCAGCTGCGGCACGCCGCAGGCTTCGGCCGAGACCAGCAAGCAGTTCTGCGGTAACTGCGGCAGCCAGCTGACCGGCGCGAAGTTCTGCGGCGAGTGCGGTACGCCAGCGTGACGTCGTGACCACCGCGCACTACCGGCTGCTGTCACCGGCCGGTGAGGCGAGTGAGGACGGCAGCGCGGACGCCATCGTTGCCGACGGCACCTTCGTGCTGACGCCGAAGGCCGGTGACGTGCTGCGCGTCCCGTTCGGCCAGATCGCCTCCGTTGCGGAGGGCGAGCAGTTCACCCTGCGGATCGGGCTGGCTCAGGGCACTGTGATCGAGCTGTCCCGGATGGGCGCGATGCGCACGCAACTGCTCGCCGAGCTTCGGGACGCCCACGCCGACGCGGCCGCCGAAACCGCGTCGGCGGTGGGCGAGGCTGACATCTTCACCGGCTTCGCCGGCGGCGAGAAGGTCGAGCTGCGGGTCTACGACGACGCGCTGCTCGTCATCGGGCCCGTGGCCACGCAGCGGGTGAGCTTCTCGTTCGTGACGTCGGTGTCGGTCGCGGACTACGTCGTGACCGTGCAGGCGGCCGGCAGCGACGCGGTCACGCTGACCAGGCTCGGCAACCGCACCGGCGAGTTCGACCGGGCGCTGTCCGACCGGGTCGCCTCGGCGCGCGGCCGGACGTCGGCGTTCCTCGCCGCGCTGCTGCCCGGTCTTGACCCGATGGCGCTGCGGCAGGCGGCCGGGCTGCTGCGGGACGGGGTCGCGGTGCCCGTATCGAAGCTGAACGGCGTCCACGCCGAACTGGCGGGGACGCTGATCGAGGTGGCCGCGCTGCCTGAGCGACGGGCTGGCCTAGCCGAACTGGCGCAGCGGGGGGAGCTGGCGATCGGGTTCCGCCAGGTCACCTCGGTGCACAAGGACGCTGTCGGGGTGACTGGGTGGCGTGACTCCGCCGCGACGCCGCACCTCGGGGAGCACGAGAGCCCGGGAGGCACGTTCAGGCCCGGATTCGCCGGCATGATGGCGGCCGGGGCGATGGCCGGCGGGCCTGGGGCGTTCAGGCCTGGCGGGTTCGGCGGTGCCGGATTTGGCGGCGGGCCTGGCGGTTTTGGCGGCGGGCCTGGCGGGTTCAGCGGGTTCGGGCTGGGCGGATTCGGCGGCGGTGATGGCGGCGGCGGAGGCTACGGCGGTTACGGCGGCGGTCCTTACGGGTACCGCGACGGCTGGGACTACGGCAACTACTGGGCTTACCGCGCGCTCGGCGCCGGGATGAACAACGCCAGCCAGACCCGGCAGATGAGCACCAGGCCGAACGTGACCCGGGGCACGCTGACCCCGGCCAGCGAGGATCTCTCGGCGCTGCGCATCGGCGGCGAGGAACCGACGGTGCTGGCATTCGTGCTGGCCAGCATTCCTGGCCGGGTGGTGTTCGAGGTGCTCAATCTGGCCGAGCCGCCCACGCTGGTGTTCCGAGCGGCCGGGTCGGGTCAGGAAGCGACGGCGGTGATCAACCGGGCGCTGGTCGATTCCGGGTTCGCGCCGCCGGCTGCGGCCAAGGGCGGGCTGACCGCGCCTGCCCGGCGAGTAGGGGAGCCCGCACTGCTGACCGACCTGTTCGTCGGTCAGGCGCCGCACGACGAAAACTGGTCGGCCCAGCTCTCAGCGCTCCTGGCCAGCTAACTATCTAGCCGATGAGGCTGACCCCGGAGACCGGGGCAGAGGGGAGTAGCCATGACCGAGCCATCGGGCGCGGTCCGGGCGTCGGACGCAGAGCGCGACGCGGCCGCCGAGGCGCTGGCCGGTGCCGTCGCGTCCGGTCGCCTCTCGCTGGCCGAGCACAGCCAGCGCCTGGACGCCATGTACGCGGCCTCGACGTCGGCGCAGGTCGCGGCTGTCGTCGCAGACTTGCCGTCGCTGCCGGTCAAGCGCAGCGGCCTGTACAAGGCGGTCGACCCGTACAAGGTCGTCGTCATAGGCGGACAGGCCCAGCGGGCCGGGCGGTTCAGGATCGGGCGGTTCTGCACGCTGACCGCGCTCTTCGGGCGGATCGACCTCGACCTGCGCACGTGCGTGCTGAGCCAGGATCAGGTCACCGTAGTCGTACGCAGCCTGGCCTCGTCCGTGACAGTCGTGGTGCCGAAAGGCTGGCGCATCCAGGAGCAAGTCTTCGTGCTCGGCTCGCGCCAGGCGATCGACTCCCGCGACGACCTGTCGAACGCCCCCATGATCAGGCTGCGCGGCACGATGATCGGCGGCTCCTTCAAGCTCTCCGACGGCCTCTAGCCGGGCAGGCGGGGGTCGGCCGGGGTCGGCCGGGCTGGCCGGGGTTGGCCGGGCTGGGCGCTGGGGCTAACCGCAGTAAGGGCCTACTTCCTGCTGTTGCGGCCGGAGAGGTATCAGCACCATGGTCCTACTTACTGCTGTCAGGACGACAGTAAGTAGGACCATGGTGTCGTCGAGACCGGGCCTGGAACAGCAGCAACTAGCCACATACTGCTGTTGAGACCTGGTCGTTGACAGCGTCATGGTCCGACTTACTGTCCTTCGAACCCGGCTGAGCTTGGCGCGGGGAGCATGACTACGTACTGGATGAAGCCTCGGTTTTCGGCCACTTTGTCGTAGAGGCGCCTCGCGGTGGCGTTGCTGGACTGGGTGTGCCAGTAGACGCGCCCGCAGCCGCGCTCGGCCGCCCAGTCGGTGACTGCTGCGATCAGCGCGCGCCCGACCCCGTTGCCTCTGGCCTCAGGAGCGGTGAAGAGGTCCTGCAGATAACACACGTCCGGACCCGACGTGCTCGGGTGGATGAAGAAATGCGTGATGCCGACAAGCCGGTCGTCCAGCCGCGCGCCGAGCGCGTGCATTCGTGAGTCGGCCTGAAACTCCTGCCACGCCCGCTCGTACATCGAGTCGGGCTCGGTCCGCTCGTAGAAGTCGATGTACCCGCGAAACAGTGCCTCCCAGGCCGCTCTTTCCGCTGGCACGAGCCTGCCAATGCTGAGCATCCGAGCAGCCCCCTTGGACCAGGTAACCGGACAGGAGCATTCTTGCCCACTTCGGCGGCCGTCCCAAGCACTAGGGCTCGGCCGTCACGTCGGCTACCTCAGTCGACCAGAAGGCGGGCAGCGTTGCGTAGCTGGGCGTGCCGGGCCCTGGACGATCTCAGCGGGGCACGGCTCGCCGAAGCTCGTGAAAAGTGAACTAGCATCAAGTCCCGCGCTATCGTGCCAGATGCGGGTCATCCAGCAAGGCGGGCCATCGACCCAGGCAGGCGATCGACCCAGGCAGGGAGCGCGCATGGAGATCTGGCCGGTAGTGCACGCGGAGCGCAAGGCGCTCGCCGACGATCTGCGCGGTCTGGACGACGATCAGTGGGCGAGTCCTTCGTGGTGCAGCGGCTGGGCCGTGCGTGACGTCCTGGCTCACATGACTGCGACCGCGAAGATCACGCCCGGCGCGTTCTTCGTCAAGCTAGCTGGATCGGGCTTCAGCTTTGGCAAGCTTCAGGGCAAGGACATCGCGGTCGAGAAGGGCTCGAGTCCGGCAGAGACGCTGACCCGCTTCGAGGCTGAGGTCAACTCGTCCAAGCATCCTCCGGGGCCCGAACGACAGCTGGCTCGGCGAGGCGATCATCCACAGCCAGGACATCCGAGGTCCGCTCGGCATCTCCCGCGAGTATCCGACCAGCGCGGTCGTCCAGGTCGCCGACTTCTACAAGGGGTCGAACCTGATCGTCGGCACCAGGCGCCGGATCCAGGGCCTGACGCTCAAGGCCACCGACGAGCAGTGGTCCCATGGCACCGGCCCCGAGGTGTCAGGACCGATCTTGTCGCTGGTCATGGCCATGACCGGGCGTAAGGCGGCGATCGATCAGCTGGCTGGCGACGGCGTCGAGGAACTGCGCGCCCGCCCGTAGCACAATTTGCGGCAGCGCAATACGTCGGCAGCGCAATCCGCCCGTAGCACAATCCGCCGGTAGCACAATGTATTGTTGCGTTTCTCATTGATCCGGCGTTGTTATTAATTGCTGCCTTCCGGCCATTTGTTTAGCATGTTGCCATACTGCATGGTGTGTTTTGTGACAGCTGAGACAAGGGCGTGGTCAGGTGCAGTTCTGTGACCCGGCTGAGCGGCACCGGGTTGCTCGCCGACGATCTGTACTTGCTCGCGCATAACGACGTGACCGGGCGGCCTTACCTGCAACCCAGGGCCGTTGGCCTGGGGCTCGCGGGGGCATTGCTCGGGGAACTTGGCATCGTCGGGCAGATCCGGATCTGGCCGGACCGGCTGGCGGTACTCGGCGGGCCGCCTCCCTACGACGAACTGGGCTGCGCGGTCCTGGCCTTAGTGAGTACCGAGCCCCGCCCGCCTCGGGACTGGCTGCTGTACCTCAGCCGGACCTCTACCCGGGACGTGGCGCGTCGGCTGGAGGAATCGGGCTACCTGGCTCGCGCGGGTTCAAGACGCCCCTGGCGCCCGCATCGGTGGGTGCCGGTGGACTCGGATTCGGCGTTCGCGCCCATCGTGCGGGTGCGCACGGTCCTCGATCCGGCCAGGGCAGCCACGATCGCGAGCGTGACCCTGGCCGGCCTCGCGGTCGCGTGCGGCCTTGGCCCGAGGCTGATGACCTACGGGCCGACGGGCGCGCGGCGTCGGCTCGACCTCGCGATCGCGCTGCTCCCGCCTGAACTACGCGAAGTCATCGCCCACACCCAGGCGGCCGTCGACGGCCTGCTCCTAGCGCAGCGGGTCTGACCGGCCGCCCTGACTGACCACTGTGGCCAACAGATACTGGAGGTACTCAATGTTCAAAGCTCCGCCGCAGGCCAACCGGCCGAGCAACGTCTCGCGGGCGCTGGCCAGAGACCGGCTCGGCGTGCCGGCCGTGCTGTTCTTCGTGCTGGCCGGCGTGGCTCCGCTGACCGTCGCGGCCGGCGTGATCCCCACGGCGTATCAGACGACCGGGCTCACCGGAATCCCGGCCGCCTTCGTCGCGGTCGCGGTGATCCTCGCCATTTTCGCCGTCGGGTACGTCGCGATGACGAGGCACATCACGAACAGCGGCGCGTTCTACGCGTTCGTGGCCCGAGGGCTCGGCCGGGCCATTGGTGTCGCGGCGGCCCTCGTTGCGCTGCTGTCCTACTCGCTCTTGCAGGTCGGGCTCTACGGCGCCTTCGGACCCAACGCCGCCAGCGAGGCCACGGCGCACCTGGGGATCACGGCGCCCTGGTGGGCATGGGCGCTAGGCGCCTGGGCCGTGATCGCGATCCTTGGCCTGCTGCGGGTGGACATCACCGGCTTGGTGCTCGGCGTGCTGCTCACGGCGGAGATCGTGGTGATCTTCGCCGAGGCGATCTCGGGGCTGGCCAGCCCGGCGGGCGGGCATATCAGCTTCGCGACCCTGTCGCCGGCCGATCTCACCTCGGCGGGCGTCGGCACCTTCGGCGTGCTGGCGGTCGTCGCCGTGCTGGGCTTCGTCGGCTTCGAGCAGGCCCCGGTGCTGGCCGAGGAAGCCAGGCACGCCCGCCGCACCATTCCCCTCGCCACCTACCTCGCGCTCGGCATGATCGCGGTCGTCTACGCCGGGGCTAGCTGGGCGATGGCGGTGCACGCAGGCGACGCGCACGTCGTGAGCGCCGCCGCGCACGAGGGTCCCGGCCTGCTGTTCGGCCTCGGCGGCGGGTTCGAGTCGGGCGCCGCCCAGTTCCTTTTCCTGACGTCGTTGTTTGCCGCTGCGCTTGCCTTTCACAATGTGGTGTGGCGTTATATGTACGCGCTCGGTCGCGAGCATGTGCTGCCTGCCGCGCTCGGACGGACCGGCGGCAACAACATTCCCAAGACCGCCTCGCTCGTGCAGAGTGTCAGCGGGCTCGTCGTCATCGTGGTGTACGCCATCGGTGGCTGGGAGCCGATGTCGCACCTCTTCTTCTGGCTCGGCACGACCGGCGGGTTCGGGGTCCTGGTCCTGCTGGCGCTGACCGCGATCGCCGTGATCGCGTTCTTCGTCAAGGATGGCCGGGGCGAAAGCGCGTGGAGCCGGCTGATCGCGCCGGCGATTTCCGCCGTTCTGCTGGGGGTTATCGTCGTACTTGCCGTGCTGAACTATTCGACGCTGCTCGGGGTTCCGTCCGGCGATGCGGCCGCCTGGGCGCTGCCCGCCAGCTACGCGGTCGTGGCTGCGATCGGGCTGGGCTGGGGGCTGATGCTCAAGGCGAGGCGGCCCGAGGTCTACGCGGCGATCGGGCTGGGGGCGCATGCGGTGACCGGCCGGGTGAACTCCGGTCACCGAGGAAGTGAAGTGACTGTGGGCGTGATCTGTGCCGGTGAGGCCGACGTCGAGGCACTGAGTCAGGTGATCGCTGACGCGTTCTTCGACCTGCCGCCGTCGCCGTGGCTGATCTCCGATCCCGATGCCCGGCGGGCGATCTTTCCGGGGTATTTCCAGATCTTCGTCGAGCAGGCGCTAGCCGACGGGGTCGTGCAGACCACGGCCGAGCGGGACGCCGTGGCGCTGTGGCTGCCGGTTGATCCTTCGCCGGACCAGCCTGTGCTGGCAAGCACCGGCAGTACGGTCTGCGGACCTGTGCCCGGCGAGTATGGCGCTCGCCTAGTGGCCGCGACCAGTCCGTGGACGGAGCGGTTCCTGCTGTTCGATGCCGCGCTAGAGAAGAGCCATCCAGCGGGCCAGGCGCATCACCACCTGGCGATCCTGGCCGTACGGCCGGATCGCCAGGGTCAGGGCGTCGGCACCAGAATGCTGGAGGCGTTTCACCGGGTGCTCGACGAGGTCCATGGAGCGGCTTACCTGGAGGCGTCACATCCTCAGAACCGGCAGCTGTACCAGCGGCACGGCTATGTCGACCGTGGTCAGCCGATCCAGTTGCCGGACGGGCCTTGCCTGTATCCGATGTGGCGGGCGGCGGCTGCCTCGTGAGCGGTTCGGACCTGCGATTCGGTCCTGGCGGCTCGGTCCTGGCGGCTCAGTCCTGTGCGGCTGGGATGTCGGGGCTGGCGGGGGAGATGTCACTCAGCGTGCCGTCCTCCCTGACTGTCCAGCGGATGCCGGCCGTGTCGCGGAACGTGAGGAAGGCGGTCACAGCGGCCGGATCCACGGTCGTGGCCGTCGTCGCGAGCGTCAGCACGCTGGTGCTGCCATCGGGCGCCGGGGAGCCGGTCGTGGTGCTGCTTCGGTCGCCGCTGGTGTCCGGCCCGCGCGAGAAGCACACGTCCAGGCCGGGCAGCAGCCTGGTCGACCGGTCGGGCCGGCCGAGGCGGACGTTACCGTGCTGCCAGATGACGTAGAGGTCGTAGACCGGCTGGTCACTGGTGTTGTGCACGGTTGCGGTGACCTGCCAGGGCGTCAGGTCCGTGCCGGATGGGTCGCCTCGATCCAGCTCGATGAAGACTCGGCACGCCTGGGCGCGTCGCCGGTCGTCGACCGACTGCCGCAGGTCCCGGGCGTGCAGCGCCGCGAGGTCGGCGAGCTGGCTGGCGAGTTCCCGCTGGGCGACGAGCTGGCTCAGGGCGCTGCGGATCGCGAGGGCAATGGTGATCACGCCGATCGCCAGGATCGCGGTCGCGCTGGCGAGGATCCAGATCGGCACAGTCAGCGACATGGCGGCAGCATAGGCGCACAGAGCGCGCGAGCCGACGTTATCGCCCATAATCCTGGGCGTACTTCGGTCGCGGCTCGCCGCTCTGGCCGACCGGTCACGGATTAGCGCGCTACTCGGCGGAACCTATCCGACTTTTCTTCGCGCGCTAATCCGTGATCTGAGGTGCTGTGAAGTGCGTGCCTACATCGGGACGAGCTCGAACACCTCGACGCTGTGGTGGCCGTTGCTCCCGGCCAGGAAGGGATGCTTGTCCGCAAGCGCCCGGGCGGCGGCCAGGTCAGTCGCCTCGACGACGGAGTAGCCGTTGAGGTCGCCCGGCGCCTGCTCGCCGCCGTCCTCGGTGACGGCCGACCGCGCGCCGAACGGGTTGCCGACCTCGACCAGCGCCGGACCAAGGCGGCCGATCCACTCGCCCCACGCCTGCATCTGCTCGTCAGACTGCTCAGGGGTGAGGTTATCCATCGGAGTGGCAGGCCCGCGGTACAGGTAGATGAACTTGCTCATGACAGCTCCTAGTTAGTGATCGGTTGCCTTGACCGGGCCTTGAGATAGCTGTGGTCCGGGAGCGCTCTCGGCGCGTCACTAACTCCGACGAACGACCACGCGGCAGATCGACAGGGCGCGAGAGTCGAACTGCCGTCGTCGGTCAAGTTCGTTCGCCCGCCGCCGGCGGCAGAGGGAGCGCGGGGCGGGCGGTCAGCAGTAAGGCCCTACCTACTGCTGGGCCGGCCCGGAATTCATCAGCACCATGGTCCTACTTACTGTCATTGGGACAGCAGTAAGTAGGACCATGGTGTCGTTGAAGACCAGCTCGGAACAGCAGCAGGTAGGGACATGGTGCTGTTGGCCGGAGCAACGCCCGGCTGGGCGCCTGGCCTTGATGGTGCGGGGCGGATCATGGCCAGACGGCTTTGTCGATGAAGGTCTCGATGGCGGCGCTGACCTGGCCCAGCGCGGTCGCGGACGAGGCCAGGGGTCCTGGCACGAGCATGCTGTGGTCGGCGTCGGCGATCTCGAGTACGTGTGAGCTGATCGAGCGGGCGACGTCGCCCTGCCAGGCCGGGTCGGCGGTGCCGCCGATGAGCAGGGTCGGTGCGGTGGCGGCTTCGAGTGCGCTGACCGTCTCCCGGTCGTGCAGGAGCGGCGTGAGCCAGATGGCCGGCAGCGTGCGATCGGCGACGACCTTGGCTCCCAGGGACGCCATGGACTTGCCGATGATCAGGGGGCAGTGGCCGTTCGGCTCGGCTGTCGCCGACGCGCCGAGCCGGTCGAGGGCGACCGCGACCTGGTCGCGGACCCAGGATCGGTGATCTCCGAGATCGTCCGGCTCGGGAGCCCAGTTCAGCTCGTACGCGATGCTGCCTCGTCGCTTGACCGCGAGCCGAGCGTAATCCAGCAATGGCCGGTCGATGCCATATTGGGCGCCGGGGATTAGCAAAGCGACTCGATCGTCTCGCTGCGCAGTCACGGCTGAGAATCTACCGCTGCCGACGTCGGCTCGGGCCAGAGACCGAAAGGCCCATCAATGCCGCAACCCTGGCGCTATGACACGGTGGTTCCGGCGATGGCCGATCTGGTGAGTGCTGCGATCCCTGGGGAGGGCGACCCGATTGGCTTCTTCCGCTCCGGAGCCCAGGCCAGCCGCCAGTCCTTCTGCACCTGCCGGAAATCGAGCTGCCGGTCGCTCAGTTCGGCTAGCAGCCAGTCTCGGACCCGCTTGCTCGTCAGTGCCACTGTCTCGGGAGCCACTGTCTCGGGAGTCACTGTCTCGGGAGCCACGGTCTCAGGTGCTGCCGACTCCTTGGGGACATACCACGGCAGGTGGGGCGAGCCACGCCGGGACAGCATCCCCAGCGCGGGGCCGCGCTGCTGGCGGGTGGGCAGCTGCTCGAGGTGGCGGCGCCAGGTCTGGCGGTCGCGACGCCAGGCTTGCAGGTAGCTCTCGCAGAACTCGGGCGTGATCAGGGCCAGACGGCCCAGTGCTCCCTTGAGCGCCGCGACCCGGCGGGACCGGTCCTTTTCGTCCAGGGGGTCGGTCTCGGTCTTCGCCAGCACGCCCTCGATAAAGCGGCGGCGGTTGTCGAGGAACATCCGCCAGTGCTTCGCGTCGGCGTCCGCTATCGACTTGTCCTGGTCAAGCAGCCAGTAAATCCCTTCCGCGAGCACGTCGCCGAGTTCCTCGGCCCGGGCCCGGTCGGGATTGCGGAAGGGATCGTAGCGATGCTGCTGAACCTCTCCCGTGATGGCCGTCGGCTGCAGCCACTTGTCGCCGTCCAGCAGGAAAAACCAGTCATCGTTATAGATATCGGGGAAGAAGGAGTTGCAATCTATGGTTTTCGCGACGTTGATGGCGAGCGCGCCGCCTCCGATGAACGACGATTGCGCGCCGCCGGTGTCCCGGTGCGCGTGGCAGACCACGGAGTTGTCGGGAAAGCCGCCGATCTTCAGCCCGACCGCGTTGTAGGTGCTGAGCAGGCTGCTCGCGGTGCGCACGTGCTCGGGATGCAGCCTGCTGATGTCGTCGTCGATGAACAGGATGCGCTTCCAGCCGACCATCTTGCAGAGCATGAGCGCCAGATTGCGCTTGGGGCTCAGATCGGTCTTGCGCTCGAAGACGGTCCCTGCGACGAGGCTCGACGTCTCCCAGCGAGGCAGCCGCAGCCGACTCGGCGCGGGCACGTCTATGGCGATCAGGTCGATGTCAGGGGGGAAGCGCTCGGCTGCGGCCTCGGCGCTGGTCCACTTGCCGCTATGCAGGGTCACGAGCGGGCAATGCAGGCTCTGTGCCAGCGCGGCGACCTCGGCTAGATAGGCCAGCGGCCTGGCTGTCGGCACGAAGATAGCGTCGACGCCGGGGCCCGTGGCCACCGGCGTCTGAATCGACCAGATCAGATCCTGGTGCGATCCGTGATGATTCGAGATCTGATCCTGCGCCACCACGCTACCTGGACCACTCGAACAGGGTCTGGTCGCCAATGGACCAGTCTGGCGTCAACGTCGCTCCATGAATAACAGGTACGCGAGTCAAAATGCAGTAGACCTCGCACCCACCGAAGCGTGAGTCGAGGTATGCAGCATTACGATCGCGGAAGTTGAAGTCGGTGAGAGCGCGGACAGCACCATAAGTGCCGCGCCCATACATGCCTGTGGCGATCGTAACAGTGCGTTCGCGGTTGTATGGGCTCACCGCGCGAACAAAGAGCGCGACATCTTCGTGCAGTACCGAACGGTCGCCGGCCCTTCCCAGAACTGGCCGGTACTGCTTGGTCGATCCGTTTTCCGCTACCTCGAAATACTGGCCGCCCGCGGTGTCCCAGTCGGCGACCTGCCGCACCGGGAACTCGAGTCTCTCGAGCGTCGTCATGGTGAGGGCGTTCCAGTCGACCCCGCCGAGGACGGCAAGGTGGGAGTGGTAGTCGTCGGGCAGCAGCTGGCTGGCGAGCCGGCGATAGACCGTGCTTTCCGGGTTGGCGGCCCGGATGTGACCCTGCAGCTCGAACAGGGAGTCCAGCTCTGAGTAGGTCAGCAGTTCGATGTAGTCGGGGTCGTCGAGATTCGTGTAGGGGATCTTGTCGAGCATGGGCTGCGGCAGCCGGGCGCAGACGATCGTGACCAGATCCCCGTCAGGGAAGTAATACGGCCCGCTGCTGATCGACTGACCAATCGGGTCGTCCGAGGTCATCCGGGGTGTGGTGCTGAGCTGCAGAGCGCCCCTCCGCAGCTGGCGCAGCTCGCTCTTCAGCTCACCCATCGTCTGCGACTCCGCCTCGGAGAGCTCTGGCTGCTCGTCGGACTGAGCGCCAAGCGGGGTAGCCGACGCGAACAGCCGGGCATAGGTGTCGAGCCGCCCGAGCGGCGGAAGTCGCGGGTTGCTCTGCGACTCCCAGGATGAGATGAGCGGCACGCTGACCCCGAGTCGCTTCGCGAGAGCGAGCTGAGTGATCCGGCTACCCGGCCATTGCTCCTCGCGTAGGGCACGGAGTCGCCTGGCCAGCTGCTGTCGTGGGTCGGAAGGTTCCACGCCTCGCCCTTAGTCTCGGCCCCAACTTCATTAATCTGAAGTTCAGGCAACATGTTAACACACCTTCACTCATCGGTATTGAAGGGCGAAACCGCAGGTAGTGACCCTGTACCCGCAGTGCACACCATGGCGACATTGCCTGAGGCCTGAACTGTATCAACTTTTTGTCATGCCTAGGTCATGTACTGCCGGGTACACCTAGGTTTACCAAAGATCACAGGAAGGTTGTTCGGAATGCGAACTTTACTTAACTTCAGAATTCATGTTGAAGGTACTCGAGAGCGAGCGCCTGCGGCCGGCTTCGGTGCCATGCGCACCCGGAGACCAGACAAGGCGGGCACCCCTGCTGCAACAGAGATGCCCGCAAAACCCCGCTGTCGTCTCGAACGGCCCGATCCCGACCTTTGCCAGACCGGTCAAAGCCCTCTCAACCACGGAGGATTTCCTTGCGTACTCTAGCTCCACACTTCGCGACGTCAATGACCACGGCCGCGAGCCGGCTGTGCACGCTGAACCAGGCGACGCAGCAGGCCACCGCCGTGCACACGACCAGCGAGGTCGCCGGGACGGTCGCAGTAGTCGCGGCGCTGGTCGTGGTCGTCCTGCTCTTCGCGCTGACCCGCGCGGCCCGGATCTACATGGACCTGATGTCGAACGCGCTCAAGGTCGCCACCTCGATTACGTCGGCTCTCGTCACCATGGTGATCGTGGCGATGATCGCCGTCGCCCTGCTCGTCTACCACTGAACGGTGGGCTCCAGCGCCAGCTGGAGCCCACCGGAACGGCAGGTGCGCAAGTGGCCCGAGCGACAGATCGACTTTTCTTCGGCACGCAGTCGATTAACCCCTGCAAAGTTCACAGAAACAAACTAACGCCACTCATGGTCGGAATAGCCGCTTTTCCTAGCTTGCCGCCCAGGCGGAACCATTCTAAAATCATGGTCCATGCCGGACATTAGACAGCTTAGCTCTGAGGAGTGGAAGCTGCTGCGCGATGTCCGACTGTCCGCTCTGCAAGAATCTCCAAGGTTTTTCCTGGGGAACTACGAGAAGCAGAGCAGCCATACCGAGCAGTACTGGAGGTCCGAGTTCTCCAGGGGAGACTGGCACGTCGGGGTCGAGAATGGTGATGTCGTCAGCCTCATTGGCGTGACGCGAGAGCAGGGCGCGGACCCGGCCGAGCCGTTTCTCGAATATGTCTGGGTTGCGCCCGAGCATCGACGATCTGGATTGGCGACTAAAATGGTCACCCAGATCCTGAATCTGCTCACTAGCGATGGCGTGCGGGCGGCTAATTTGTGGGTCATGGACGGAAACTGGGCAGCCGTGCGCTTTTATCGCGGGCTGGGATTCTCGACCACGACGGAAGTGAATAAGCTGAAAGAGCGCCCGGGCCGGACCGAGGAGCGGTACCGGAAAGAACTGCGTCGGCCCGATTTGTGACGGCAGTCCCGATCAGGGAGTGCTGCCGCCGGCTGGCACCCGCCGGCTGAGGTTAGTCGGCCAGCGGGCCGAAGTGCCGCGCCGCGTGCGCGAAGGCGGTCGCGGCCGACCTGGTGTCGATGCGCCAGCCCCGGACGTCGAACCAGACCAGGCCGAGCAGGCCGTAGGCCCGGACCCCGGCGAAGACGTCGCTGATCTTGGCGGGCTTGCCCGTCTGAGGCAGCGCGCCGGTCTCGGAGACCAGGATCGGGGCCCGCGTGAGGTTGCGGACCTCCTTGATCGTGGGGCCGAAGAGCGAAGCGAACGTGCTGGCCTTCTGGTGGTAGTAGCCGTCGATGCCGACCCAGGTGACGTACTTGCTGCCGGGCCACCAGGGCGCGGGGGAGCCGATGCCCTGGCTCCTGACGATGACGTTCACCGTCCAGAGCCAGGTGACGTCACGGGTGCCCTGACTGCGGAAGACGTCGACAAGGTGCCGCCAGGCGGCGACCCACGCGGCGGGCGAGGCGTGCTTGTGACCCCACGAGTACCAGTAGCCGTTCGGCTCGTGCCCGAAGCCGATGACGACGCCGCGTCCGGTCCTGGCACCGAAGTCGCCGACGGCGGTCGCGTAGTGCGCAGGTACTTGTCGTAGTAGCCCGAGGCGATCCGCTTCAGGCTGATCTGCTCCGGGTCGATCTGCACCAGCGTGGTGGCGTGATGAGCGGCCGCCTTCTCGGCGAACGCCGACCGGAACCGCTCGCCCCAGCCGCTGTAGTACAGGGCGAGATTCGGCCGCACCCCGTTGCTTGCGGCGAACGACTCCAGTGGCGCGTACTGGCCGGGGACGCCGTGGGCGTACGCGCCGATGTACGAGGTCGGCTTGGCGGGCACCCGGATCACGATGGGATGGCGAGGTCCCCACGCGACGGGGTGGTGATGGTGCCCGGAGGCGTCCGCGAAGAGCGTCATGGCCAGCGAGTACGCGACGCCTGCGGTGATCGCGAGGGTCAGCGCGAAGGCGATCAGCCTGGTCCTGCGGGCCGGCCAGATTCGGGTCGGCCGCGCTCGCCTCCGCGCTCGGCGGTGGCCTGGCCGGGCCGTCATGGCGCGGCCCTGTCATACCGGGCGGCAGCCTGGCGGAAGGCTGCCAGCGCTTCTGGCCCCTGCAGCCGCCAGTTCCTGACCCCGTCGGCGTCGAACCAGACGAAGCCGAGCAGCCCGTAGGCCCGGATCCCGGCGGTGAGGTCCGCGATCTTCGCCGGCTGGCCGGCCGCGCGGGCGGCCCCGGTCTCGGCGATGAGGATCGCCATCGGGACGCTGGTGAGCGCCCGGACGGCCTTGATCGTCGGGCCGAACAGCGAGGCGAACGTCCACGACGGCCGGTAGTAGTAGCCGTCGATGCCGATCCAGGTCACGTACCTCTCGCCCGGCCACCACGGCGCCGGGTTCGGGATGCCGCCCTTGGCGTCGATGATGTTCGTCGTCCACAGCCAGGTCACGTCGTCGGCGCCCTGCCGCCGGAACACGGTGACGACGTGCCGCCAGGCGGCGACGAAGACCTGCGGCGACGTGTGCTGGTAACCCCAGTGGTACCAGGAGCCGTTCATCTCGTGGGCGAAGCTGATGACGACGCCGTGACCGGTGCGGGCGCCGTAGGCGGCAACCTGGGTGGCGTACTCCTCCAGGTAGCTGTCGTAGGCGCCGGCGGCGATCGCCGCGAGGCTGATGCCGTTCGGGTCAAGCTGGACGAACGGCACGGCGCCGTGCTCTTGCACAGTCAGGGCGAATTCGTCCTTGAACCGCTCGTACCAGCCGCTGTAGTACAGCAGCAGGTTCGGCCGGGTCCGGGTCGCCCTGGTCACGGCGGTCACCGGCGCATAGCTGTCGGGCACGCCCCGGGCGAAGAGCCCGAGGTAGGACTCGGGCTGAGCGGGCAGATTGATCACCACCGGGTGGTGGCTGTAGGCGCCGACTGCGCTGGTGTCGCTGGCGGGCTCGAGCTGGGCCAGGCCGATCGGCGTGGCTACCTCGGCGAGGCCGGCGGTCACCGCCGCGACGACCGCGACGACGACCAGGCTGAGCAGCGGCAGGAGGGTGCGGCGGCGGGACAGGCCGGCGAGCCAGTGCAGCGCGGCGACGGCGAGCGCGCTGACCGACCGGAGCGCACCTGCCTTGGAGTGCCGGCCTGACCGGGGCGGCGGCTGCGGGTCAGGCGCGCGGGGCACGAGCGGTGGCACTGGCATCAGGCGTTCTTCCCCGGGAAGACCAGACGCGCCACGATGAGCGCGTTGACTACGCCGAACGCGCCGAGCACGGCGAACCGGGGGGAGCCGGTCTGCTCGATGCGCCAGGCGGCGAGGACCAGCCAGACGAGGGCGAGCGTGCCGTTCCACACGGACACCGCCTTGCGGAACCGGCGGGTGGCGTCGCCCGGGCCCGCGGCTCGGCTGCCACGACATGACCTTGCCGCGCGCGTAGTCCCAGATCGCGAGCGCCTGCGCCCAGCCGACCGCGATAGCCAGCGGCCAGACGTGCACCGACCAGCGGACGTTGTGCCACAGCGGGTAGAGGACGGTGCCGGTGACGACGACGGGAATGAGCAGGAGCGCGTTGCGCAGCTGGATCTCGCCCGGGAGAAACGCGAGCAGCGACGATCGGGATCAGCGGCAGGATCAGGGTCCGCAGCGCGGTCGTGAGGTTCCACAGCCAGCCCGCGATATAGGGCAGCCGCGACTTCCAGGGCATGCGGACGCGCCACATGTGGTGCGTCCAGATCAGCGAGGTCGCGCCGCAGCACCACCGGTACTGCTGGCGCATGAATGCGTCGATAGCGTGCCGGGCAGATGCCGGCCGCGAGCGCGACGGGCAGGTAAACGCAGCTGGTAGCCCGTAGTAGCGCATGTCCAGGCCGGTGTGGGAGTCCTCCGCGTACGGGATCTCGGTGAAGCCGCCCGTTCGGCTCCAGCGCCGCACGCCGGTAAACCGCGTTGGAGCCGACGCACAGCGCCGAGCCGAACCGGTCCCGGGAGACCTGCACGGCCCGGTAGAAGACCTCAAGGGTCGCCCCGCGGCCCGCTCGACCCAGGTCTGGTCGCTGCTGACCCGGAAGAACTGCGGGGTCTGGACGAGCCCGACCGCGGGTCGTCCATGTAGGGCAGCGTCTCGGCCAGGAAATCGGCCCGGGGCCGGAAGTCGGCGTCGAAGATGACGACGTGCTCGCCGCGCGTGTGCTGGAACGCGTAGTTGAGGTTGCCGGCCTTCTTGTGCTCGCCGGCGTTCGGGCGCCGCGGACATAGGTGAAGCCGAACGACGGGGCGAGCGCCAGTGCCTCGTCGCTCGGGGCCGTCGTCGAGCACGAACACGCTGGCGTCGCCGGGGTAGGCACGGATCAGTTCGAAGACCCCGATCCAGGTGTTGCGGAGCACCTCGACCGGCTCGCCGCAGATCGGCAGGAAGATATCCACCGACGGAAACCGGACCGGGCCGCCAGGACGCTGACGAGTGCACGTGCGCGGCCAGGTCGAAGCTGCGTCCGGCGAAGTTCACCGGCAGGCTCACGGCCTGGTAGATCAGGTAGATCACCGTGTAGGCGGCGAAGACGGCCACCACGTAGGGGAGCAGCGCCGCGTTGCGGATCTCGAACCAGGCCTGCGTCACGATCAGGCAGATCGCCGAGATTGCGAGCGCGCAGGCGAGGAAGGGCAGCGAGCGCCAGGCATAGGAATTCTTTTCCGCCTCGCCCGGCGGGTCCGGCAGCACATGTCCGCGCGCCCGGTGCCGCCCGGCAGCAGCCAGCTCCGAAGTACTCATCGTCGCCAGCCCGCACCCCCCGCGCCTTCGGCATTTTAGTGACTCCCCGAGTTTCAGCGGCTCCCGGCGAGTCCAGATCAGGTAGGCACTGGAAAAAGACGTCGTCTTATAGGGGATTCGCCGGACGAGTCGGTAACCGCCGTCTTTAATAATGTCGCTGACGACCTTGATGTCGATATTGTGCAGGCATTGCGCCTGATCCTTCCTGACCGTCGGGTCGGCATTCCCGCAATCGCCGCCGCCGACCGCATAGCTGATCATGATGACCGAAAAGCGGTGGTGCCGGATTTCCCTCGGCGATGGCCGAGGCGGAGTAATTGGGAGTCGAGGAAATCGCGGGCCAGGGCTCGACGTCCTGCAGGTAATAGTCAAACGCCGGAGTGGCATCGACCAGCAGCGGTCCCGGGTGCGTGCGCAGCGTGGCCGCCAGGACGGGCAGGGCCGGGGCGTTGTCGGCCCAGTTCCCGAAGTGATCGGCCGCGAGCAGGAGGCCCGCCAGTCCGGACAGCGCGGCGACGCCGACGGCGAGTTGCAGAGCCCGGGTCGCCTTGACGGCCGGGATGGCCCGGACGAACATCGTCAGCGCGTAGCCGGCGACCGGCGCGGCGAACCACGCGCCGAAGGCCACGTGCTTGAACAAGCTGGTGAACACGCCGATCCTGGCCTGCTCGGCGGTGGCGAGCAGCCCGGCTGCGGCCAGCGTCCAGACGAGGATCCGGGCCGGTGCGGCGTGGCTCGCGGTGCCGGCGGCGACCGCCCCGAAGATCGCCAGCACCACGACGACGCCGACCCAGCCGGCGCTGGCGTAGAGGATCCCGAAGGCTGGCCAGTCGCTCGGCGGGCGGTTCAGCGTGGTGGTGGTGAAGCCCGCCCAGTAGGAGGACCCGCCCAGCAGCAGGGCGCCGGCGATCCCGGCTGCTGTGGTCGCGGTGGCCAGCCCCGCTGCCAGCGCGCCCGCCCGGCGGCCGAGCGCGTGCCAGTGAAAACAGCCGATGGCGGCGAGCACCACGGGGTCGAAAAGCGTCGCGGCGTACTTAGTCGCGTCGGCGATCACGAGGATCGCGGCGGCCAGGACGACGAGAGCGGCTCTGGTGATGACCCGCTGGCGGCCGGCGGCGAGCACGCCGAGCCAGGTCGCCAGGGCGAGCAGGAAGACGGCGAGCGCGTCGTAGGTCGCGAAGGAGCCGAGGAACTGAGTCGAGCCGAGCCCGGCGAACAAGGCGGCGGCGAAGTGTGCCGATCGCCGGTCGAAGATGCGCTTGGTGAGCCCGTGCAGCAGCATGGTGGCGCCGAGCATGAACAGCAGCGAGACGACCCGCGCGCCGGTCAGCCCGGCGACGGCGTTCGCGACCGCGCCGATCGGCGGATAGATGACCGGTGCCCCGGAGAAGTACGACGGGAAATCGGGGACCGGGGTGTGGTGCAGCCAGTGCGACCACTCCAGGCGCCCGGCCCAGAGGTAGAGCGCCTCGTCGTTGAAGGCGGTGTTGCTGCGCAGCAGCCGGATCGACAGGACGGTCTGGATGGTGAGGATGACCAGCAGCGGCAGGCTCTGCAACTGAGCCACGCCGGGCGCCCGGCCGGCCCCGGCGGCCTGACCGGCTGTCCTCCCTGGCTGGTCCCGGGGTCGGTCTCCCCGCCCGCCCCGGCCTCGCCGTCGGCGGCCCAGCCGGGCAGGGCCGGGGGAGCGACCGGTGCTGGCGGGCTCAGGGTCGCGGAGCGGGCGGACCCGAACGGGGCGTCGGCCAGCCTGATGATCGCGGTCAGCCCGGCGTTCTGCGATAGCGCGAAGCCCGGCTCGACTACGTCATCGGGTGGCGGCCGCCTGAGGCTATCCCAGCCGGTCGCTGTGCCGTGCTCCAACGATCCCCCTGTCCGCGTTCGAGCGGCAGGCCGACGGGGTTGTTCGCTCCCCCCGGGGCACTGCCTGCGTCATCTCCTGCGGTGTCACGCAGCGTAGCTAACCCCTACGTAAGGGTTACCACTGTTGAAAGGGTATAGTTCGCTCGCTGATCGGGCGGGTTGTTTAGGGAATTCAGCCAGGATTCACGGAGATCGAGGGGCGAGTTCGTCCCGCACGCCTAGCCTGAATGCATCCTGCGCCGTCTGGCTATCCTCGATGCGCCAGTCCTGATGAAATATGCCGTTATGCTGATCCTTGTCGAACCAAACTAGGCCGAGGGTCTTGTAGCGGGCCAGGCCACGGAACAGATCCTGAATCTTGACTAGCTGCCCGGCGGCGGGTCCGACGCCGGTCTCGGAAAGCAAGACCGGCTTATGGGTAAACCGGCGGACTTGATCAATTGTCGTCCCGAAGACTTTCGCAAAAGTATCCGACGGACGGTAGTAATATCCGTCGATCCCGACCCACGTGACGTACTGCGCCCCTGGCCACCAGTCGGCCACCGGCCCGGTGCCCGGCCGGTCCGCGTTGACGGTCCACAGCCAGGTGACGTTGTCGGCGCCGGCGGCGCGGAAGAGCCTGACGATGTGCCGCCAGGCTGCCACGAAGGCTTCGGGGGAAAGCTGACCGTAGCCCCACGGGTACCAGGGCGCGTTCATCTCGTGGCCGAAGCCGATGACCACCGGGTGCGCGAACGCCCGGACGCTCGCGGCGTAGGACCGCAGGTAGCTGTCGTAGGCGCCGTCGGGAATCGAGGTCACCGAGGCGAACGTCGGGTCGATCTGCACGAACGGGATGACGTGATGCTGGTGCATCGACTCGGCATAGGACAGGTCGAACGGCTCGGCCCAGCCGCTGAAGTACCCGACGAGGTCGGGCTGGCGGCCCGCCGCCGCCGCGAACTGCGCGACCGGCCGGTACGCCGGCGGCGAGCCGGTCGCGAACACGCCCAGGTACGAGGCCAGCCGCCTGGGCAGCGACGCGTGCACGGCGGGCGGCCGCGACCGGCCGCGATCGACCTGACTGACCGCTGCGGTGACCGCCGCCGCCGCGACGACCAGCGCGACGTACATGACCAGGCGCGATTTCATGTCGTCCCCCTTCCGGGGAACACGACCCGGGCGACGGCGGCGAGGTTGACCACCCCGACCACCAGCAGCACGGCGAGCTGCGCGGTCCCGCTGTGCTGCCAGACACCGGCGGCCGTGCGCCAGGCCGCGAGGCCGAGCCAGAGCACCGCCAGGCCGCCGCTCCAGGCGGTGACGCCGATCCTGAACCTGCGCAGCGAGTTCCCCGGCGTCCTGGTCGGGTGCCACCCCATGGTCTTGCCGCGCGCGCCGTCCCAGATCGCGAAGACGTGCGCCCAGCCCCGGGCGATGCCGAGGGGCCAGACCGACGGGCCGTAACTCGCCCGGTGCCACAGCGGATACAGGACGAAGCCGGTCAGCATGGCGGGCACGAGCACGGCGAAGTTGCGCAGCTGGATCTCGTTCGGCAGGAAGAGCAGCATCACGACCGGGATGATCGGCCCGAAGAACGTCAGCAGCGCCGTGTAGACGTAGTAGAAGAAGCCGGAAATGTAGGTGAGCCTGGCCGCCAGGCTCATCGGCACGGACCAGAGCCGCCGGAAAAGACCACGCCGGCGTTCCCCGTGCACCACCGGTACTGCTGCCTGACGAACGCGTCGAGATTGTCCGGGCAGATGCCGGTCGACAGCACCAGCGGCACGTACACCATGGACCACCCGCTCCGTCGCACGTCGAGGCCGGTGTGCACGTCTTCCGCGTAGGGGATCAGGGTGGGACCGCCGTAGGGTGCCAGGGCGCTGCGCCGGTACACCGCCGAGGTGCCGACGCAGATAGCCGCGCCGAATCGGTCTCTAGCTACCTGGATCGAGCGGTAGAAAACCTCCTGGATCGCCCCTGCCGCGTTCTCGATCCAGGACTGGGCCGGGCTGGCCCTGAAGAACTGGGGTGTCTGGACGATCGCGATGGCGTCGTCGTCGAAGTAGGGCAGCGTCTCGGCCAGGAAGTCCGGCCTCGGTGCGAAGTCGGCGTCGAGAATCACCACGAACTCGCCGCTCGTCCGGGCGAAGGCGTGCCGGAGGTTGCCACTTTTCTTATAAGTGCGGGAGTCGGAGCGGCGGAGGTAGGTCAGGCCGAGTGCCTCAGCCAGAGCGCGCGCGTCGTCTGAAGGCCCGTCGTCGAGTACGAACGCCTCGGCTGGTCCGGTGTAGGCGGCGAGCAGGCTGGTGACGGCTTCCCAGGTGTTGGCGAGCACCTCGACCGGCTCGCCGCAGATGGGCAGCAGGATGTCGACGCTCGGGCAGGCGGCCGGGTGCCAGCGCGCGACCCGCCGCTGATGGGCGGCGAGGTCGAAGCCGCGCCCTGCGAAGTTGATCGGCAGGCTGATGACCTGGTAGACGACGTAGGTGCCGGTGAAGATCAGGAAGGGCAGGCCGACGGCCAGGTCGTGCAGTTCGAATCTGAGCTGGCTGAAGGTGAGGCAGGCCGCGCCGATGACCAGCAGCGTCGCCAGGTAGGGCAGGTCCCGGTCGACGTAGCTGAGCTTCTCGGTGTCGTCCGGCGGGTGCGGCAGGACGAGTCCAGGCGGGGGCACTGGCCCGCGGTCGAGCTGGGTCACGGCGGCGCTCATGGCTGGCGCTCGTATCGCCAGATGACATAGGTACCGTGCGCCTGGCCCGTACGGCACGACGTCCACGATCCGGTAGTGGTGGTTGTGCCGCAGGTCGGCGCGGATACTGCGGTCGAGCGGGGTGGTGTCGGCGAAGTTGAGCGCGACGAGGGAGAAATAACCCTCCTGGATGAAGACCGCGTAGACGCCTGCGTTCCCGGTGCCGACGACGCCGGCGTGCTGGCTCGGGCCGCCGGTGCTGCCGCCGGAGGGGAGCACGATGTTCCTGGTGCCGGACCAGCGCTGCCAGTCCTTGCCCTGCGGGAGGTAGTACTCGGCAATCGAGGGATCTTCGACCAGGAGCCGGCCGGGGTGTGGTGCACCAGCGGGCCGAAGATGGCGGTGAAGCTGGTCGAGTTCGGCCAGCTCGTGGCGAACGTCCGGGCCTGAGCTACGCCGAGGGCCGCAGGCAGCGCGAGTGCCGCCGTGCACGCGGCGAACGTGATCTGCCGCGCCCTCGCCGAGGCTCCGGCAGCGGCCGCCGTCACGACCGCGTCGATCGCGTAGCCTGCCGCGATGGCGGCGAACCAGGCGCCCATGGTGCCGTGCTTGTTCAGCGAGGCGAGGGTATGCAGGCTGGCCTGCTCGGCGGGCACTGCCACGATCGCAGCGGTCAGCAGCAGCGGCAGCCAGCTCCGGGCGCTGCGCGGCTGGCGGCTCAGGCTGATGACAACCCCGAGCAGGGCGAGCACCAGGACCGCGCCGGTCCAGGCCCACGAGTCCGTGAAGATCGTCGACGCCGGGTCGGCTCCCGGAGCCCGCTGCAACGTGGTGCTGTCGAAGCCGGCGCGGTAGCCGCTGCCGCCGATCAGCAGGCCGATGCCGAGCAGCACGATCACGACGGCCGCGAGGATCGCGCCTCGCCCGACGGCCCGCTTGCCGCCCGGCGCCGGCATGGCGACGAGCAGGGCGAGCACCACGACGACGGGGTCGAAGATCGCGATCGAGTAGGCGGTGGCATTGGCCAGCGCCAGCGCGACCCCGGCGGCGATCATCCAGCCAGTCGCGTCGCGCTGGCCGGCGGCCCTGACGACGCACCAGGCGGAGAGCGCGACGAGGAAGACCGACATGGCGTCGTACGTCGCGAACGATCCGAGGTGCAGGGTCGGGCCGAGCACGGCAAAGAGCATCGCGGCGAAGAAGGCCGCGGTACGGCCGTAGAGCAGCCTCGTGGTGCTCCAGAGCAACCCGGTTGCCCCCAGCATGAAGATCAGGGACAGGATCCGGGCGGCGGACAGACCGCCGATGCTATCCGCTAATGCGCCGAACAGCGGATAGCTGACCGGGGCCCCCGAGAAGTAGCTGGGGTACGGCGGCACCGACGCGCCGTGCAGCAGGTGAGCCCACTCGCGATGACCGGCCCACAGGTAGAGCGCCTCGTCCTGGAAGGCGGTATTGGCGCGGATGAGCCGCAGCGACAGGATCGCCTGGATGAGCACGATGACGAGAACGGGCCAGGCGCTCAGGAGCCCCGCCGCGCCCGCCGCGCCCGGCGGCTCGCGCCGGTGGGACGCGGATCTCGTCGGTCGCCGGCGCGGGCGCCAGCTCGTCTGGCTCCGTCCGATGCGACGTTTCGATGCCGTGGTCCATGCGGTGCACCTACTCGTACTAGCTAGTACTGCGGCGCACGGGGGACCTCGGCTGCCCCCCATGCAGCCCCGATCTGTGTTCACGGTGTCACGTGGTGTGGCGATAACCAGCCGCACTACGCCACCGCATACGAAAAGGTACAGGTCAGAGCCTTGATGGTGTGGGCGTTTGCGGATATTGAGATCGATAGCGCCCCGCGGCTGGGGTTCGCGGCCGGGCAGCAGCAGCGGCTAGGGCCACGCCCGGAGTTCGGCTCCGATCGAACAGCACCATGGTCCTACTTACTGCTGTCTGGATGACAGTAAGTAGGACCATGGTGTCGTCGGACAGCGGCCTGGAACAGCAGTAAGTACGGCCTTGGTGCTGTTCGCCGGGGCGGGCAGGTGGGCGGTCGTGGTGGCCAGCGCGACGTCTGGGCGACTAGCATGCTTTACGTAGCTGGTGCGTAACAATTAGTGATCTCGCTTGAATAACGGCACTTCATGTGCTGCTCTGGACCTCCAGGGAAGCCGACTTGTGCTAGGCAGTAGTGAGCATGCGGCAGGGGGGTGATGCGGATGGCTGACGACGGCCCGGGCCCGCCTCTTGCGCGACGGGTGCCTGGTGCGGCTCGTGAAGGTCCAACTCCGTCGGTGCGCAGGGCACTGCCCGATGCCTTAATGGCTCGGATGCAGGCTGCTGTCGATGCCGCGCATGCTGCGGAGGACACGCCACCTGAGGGCGAGGGCGAGGGCGAAACCGCCGATCCCACCACCGAGCCGCTGCCAAGAGTGCGGGCGGCGATGCCAAGTTCGCCGGCCGCTGCGACTGACGTCGGAGTTTCGGAGGTCGAGCGGTCGGAGTTCGGGCGGCTGTCGCCCAGCGGGTCGCCCAGCGGCGCGAACGGGGCTGCTGGTCCAGGCTGGCAAGCCGGCGACTGGGACGTCACGGTGGAGTTCAGCCGGGTACCGCCGGACGCCGACCTCGACGACGTCGCCGAGTCGTACCTGACGGCGGACCCGGATCTTACCGACGGTTACGCGGAGGCGGCGAGCCTGCACCCAGGACCGGAGGGGGACAGCGGGGACAGCCCCCGCTGGTCCGGCGAGGCCGGGCGCACCGGCGAATCGCCGGGGGAGACACCCGGTTCAAGCGTGGCGGTCGAGCGTGCGGCCTGGTGGGACCGTGCCGTGCAGTCGCCGGCGTCGGCCAAGCCCGGCCGGGCCAGCAGGCTCGAACGCGTCACGAGAGTCGAGCGGGCGCGCAGGCAACAGCACGCCACTAGGCCAGCAACGGCCGGTCAGGGCGAAGGAGCTGCCGCCACGCCTGGCCGTCGGCCCGCGAGTGCCGCACCCTCGGCGACGTCGACAACCGCAGCACCCCCGGCGACCCCGGCGTACCGGTCGAATGCGGCCACCGCCCAGTCGAGCACCCCAGCGACGCCAGCCCCAGTCCCAGCCGCAGCCCCAGTCCCAGCCGCAGCTCCAGCCCCAGCCGCAGCTCCAGCTCCAGCCGCAGCTCCAGCCCCAGCCCCAGCCCCGACTACGACAGGTGCTTCACCCGCGCCTGCCATTCCTTCGAAGGCGCCCGCCGGGAAAGCCAAGCCATCCAGAACTCCCGCCTCGGCTCGGACGACGGCGGTCTCCAAGGCCGTGGCGCGGACGTCGGCTAGCCGTCGGCTTGTGCGGCGGCACGGTCCCGTCATGGCGGGGATCGTCGCGCTGGCGCTGGTGCTCGTCGTGGTGGGAACGCTCGCTCTCGTCCTGTCGCTGCGCAGCGGCGTCGAGCCGTCCGGCGACAGTCAGGCGGCGCGGAACGCCGAGGCTGTTCGCGAGGCGCAGGCCCGGAGCTCGGCAGCGGACTGGATTGTCGCCGATGTGAGCCGCGAGACCAAGGTCGCCTGCGATCACGTCATGTGCGGAGCCCTGGCCCAGCGCGGCTTCCCTGCCCGCGAGCTCCTGCTGATCAAGCCCAAGGCGGCCTACCCTGCGAATGCTGCGATCGTCGTGGCGACGCCCGCCGTTGCCCGCCAGTTCGGCCCTGGCGTCGAGCTCCGCCAGGCGCCAGCGGTGCTGGCCGGATTCGGCGGCGGCAAGGCGCGGATCGCGGTCCGGGTCGTGGCCAGGCACGGTGCAGCGGCATACGAGTCGGCGGTGCGCTCCGATCACAGCCTGAGCCGGACCGTGGGCTCCGGGCTGGTCACGAGCAACCAGATCACCTCGACGCTGGCCGCGCGCAAGGCGATGACCAGCGGTAAGGCCGATGCCCGGCTGCTGATCGTGATTACCGCGCTCGCGGCGCAGCACCCCATCGACATTCTCGGGTTCGGAGCCTCGTCCGCTGGGGCGACGCCGGGCCTCCCGCTGCGCATCATGGATCTCGCGGTGTCAGACCAGGTGGTTCAGCTGAGTCAGCGGGCCTACGTCCGGTCGATGGAGGACCTGCTGAAGGCCCAGCCGCCCAGGTACCGGCCGCTGCGGATCGCGATCGTGCCGTTCGGGACCGGGCACGCACTGCAGATCCAGTTCGCGGCACCCTCGCCGCTCGGCCTGCTCAGCCCGCATAAGTAGCGAGCAGCCAGCCGCTGGTCAGTAGCTGTGGAACGCCGCGTAGATGATCGCGCTGAGCCGGTCGATCATCTCGGCCTTCGGCAATCGCACCTCGACGCTGAGCAGGTAGTTGATCCGCTCCAGCATCATCAGGCAGGCCAGGGCAGTCAGTTCGGCATGCGGATGACCAGCTTCCGAGTCGCCCTCGGCTGGCTGCGGTGTGGAAGCGACGGTCATGCCGGTGGCGATGGCCTCGGACAGCCGGAACAGCAGCCGCAGCCCGTCGGTGTAGACCTCTTCGCCGACGATGTCGGCCTGGCTCAGGATCCGGATGACCGTCGCGTGCGCGCCGTAGGTATCGGTGAACATCCCGATCCAGTTCCGCAGCGCGTCCTTGCCCGCCTTGTTGCTCGTCACGACCGGGAAGTCGTCGGTGATGAGCTGCATGTCGTGCAGCGCATCCTTCATCAAGGTGCGGAAGAGGTCGTCCTTGTTGGCGAAGTACAGATAAAAGGTGCCGTGTGAGGTCTTCGCGCGACGGACGACGTCGTCGACGCGCACTGCCTGATACCCGCGCTCGTCGAACTCGGCCAGCCCAGCTTCGAGCAGCCTGCGTACCGTCAGCCGGCCCTGGGCGCCGAGCTCACGGCCCTGGGCCGGAATCCCGCCGCCCAGCGAAGGCCGCCGTGGCCGTACGTCCTTGCCCCTGGTCGGGGTGTGCGATCCCTTCGGCGGGGTGCCGGTGCTTGCCAGCCCAGTCGGCCTGGGATCTTCTGCCACCACGGCTGGATTGGGCTGCTTGCCTTGAGCGCCAGCCGGGGGAGACGTCGCTCCCGGCTGGATCCCCTGGCAAGATTCCCTGCTCATGTGGTGAGACTAGTCGTCTGAGCGGCTCCGGGCTACAACCGGCCCCACTGGATCAATGCCCCAGATAGGTCTATAGTGGGCAATCCGTGACTGCGCAGCGTCCGTAGCCGGTCCCGGAGCGTTTGCAAAGGTCAGCACGGAGAATGCGACGCTCACATCAGGTGACACTCATGTCATTGTTTGCATTCTCAATAGGAACCGTGAACGAATAGGAACGTGACAGGTCAGGGGGCGCATGTGGCAGGTGCCGGATTCCGGGGGGATCCCGCGCCTCCTTCGGCTGCCGAAGGTCAGGCCGCGACCGCGAACGTCGCCGGCCTGGCAGCGGACGAGAACTTTCCGGTCGCGCTGAAGCTGCTGCCTTCGCGACGGCGACGATATCTGATGGCGGTCTACGTCTATGCGAGGACCGTGGATGACATCGGCGACCGGGCTCCGGTCGCCGACCGCTCTGGACTCCTTGCCGAGATCGAGGCTGACCTGCGGCGACTGTACGACACCGTGGGCGGCCGGGAGGGTGAGCCCGCAGCGAGCCCTAGCCCGGCGAGCCCAGGTGCACCGAAGCTCGCGGCCGTGCGCGGCCTGCGTCAGGCGGTGGTCGACTGCGGCATCCCGATGCAGCCGTTCCTGGACCTCGTCGAGGCCAACCGGCAGGACCAGGTCGTCTCCAGGTATCAGACCTTCGACGAGTTGCTGGGGTACTGCCGGCTGTCGGCCAACCCGGTCGGGCGCATAGTTCTGTACATTTTTGATAGTTTCTCCGATGCCCGAGCCGAGCTATCGGACGCGGTCTGCACCGCGTTGCAGCTCGCCGAGCACTGGCAGGACGTAGCCGAGGACTTCAGGGACGGTCGCGTCTACCTGCCGGCCGAGGATCTCGCCGCGCACGGCTGCGAGGAAACCGACCTGGCCGCAGCGCACGCTTCGCCGCGATTTCGGGAACTGCTTGCCTTCGAGGTGGCGCGCGCGAGCGCGCTGCTCGACGCAGGCGCTCCGCTCGTCGGCACGCTGCGAGGCACGGCCCGGCTCGCCGTCGCGGGCTACGTCGCCGGGGGTCGCGCGGCTCTGGCCGCGATCACCGCCGCGAACTACGACGTGCTGGCCGTGACGCCGCGCCCCGGCAGTGCCAGGACGCTGGCCGAGCTTGTGCGCGCGATGGCGAGAGGGAGGTGAGCCATGAGCCTGATCGGGCCCGCTGCTGCGGTGGACGTCCGCGCCGCTTACCGGCACTGCGAGCAGATCACGCGTCAGCAAGCGAAGAACTTCTCGTACGGCATCGCTCTGCTTCCCGGCGACAAGCGCCGCGCGCTCTGCGCGGTGTACGCGTTCGCGCGCCGGATCGACGACATCGGCGATGGCACGATGGCTGCCGGCGAGAAGATCGCCGCACTCGATGCGGCGAGGGCCGACGTCATGTCACTGGAGCTGGCCGACGCTGACGACCTGGTGCTGGTCGCGCTGCGCGATGCGGCCGCCCGCTTTCCGATCCCGGTCGACGCGTTCGGAGAGCTGATCGACGGCTGCGAGGCCGACGTGCGCGGTACGAGCTACGAGGCGTTCGCTCAGCTCGAGCACTACTGCCGGTGCGTGGCCGGGTCGATCGGCCGGCTCTCGCTTGGCGTTTTCGGCACGGCTGACCCCGAGCGCGGCGCGTCGCTCGCCGACTCGCTCGGCGTCGCCCTGCAGCTCACCAACATCCTGCGGGACATCAGGGAAGACCTGGGCAACGGCCGGGTCTACCTGCCCGCCGAGGATCTGCAGCGGTTCGGCTGCACGCTGAAGGCCGCCGGGCCGGACGGGCCGGGCGCGCTGGCCGGCGACCTGCCAGCGCTGATCGAGTTCGAGGCGGACCGGGCCAGGGACTGGTACGCGATCGGCCTGGCCCTGATGCCGATGCTCGACCGGCGCAGCGCCGCGTCAGCCGGCGCGATGGCCGGTATCTACCGTCGGCTGCTCGACCATATCTGCGCCGCGCCCCAGGAGGCACTGACCCGGCGGATGTCGCTGCCGACCAGCGAGAAGGCGATGGTCGCCGCGACCGCGCTGGCGGGGATGGCGCGGTCGAGGCGAGCCGGACCGAGCGGAGCCGGCGTCGCGCGGGCAGCGGGTCCTCAGGGAGATCAGCCATGACCGGGCGCCGGGTGATCGTGGTGGGCGGCGGCCTGGCCGGCATCACCGCCGCTCTTGACCTGCGCGGTGCCGGGCACGACGTGATGCTGCTCGAGGCGCGGCCTCGCCTAGGCGGCGCGGCCTCTTCCTATCAGCGCGATCAGCTCACGATCGACAACGGCCAGCATGTGATCCTGCGGTGCTGCGACAGCTACCGGGCGCTGCTCGGCAGGCTCGGGGTGACCGATCAGGTGGCCTTCCAGGACCGCTTCGACGTCACGGTGCTCGCGCCGGGCAAGGCCGGAGCGACGCAGCCCAGGACGGCCCGGCTGCGCCGTTCCTCGCTGCCGAGCCCGCTGCACATGACCGGAGCGCTGACCCGATACCAGCACCTGTCGCTGCGCGAGCGGCTCACCGTTGGCCGGGCGGCGCTGGCCATGAAGTCGGTGGACCCCGGCGACGCCTCGCTCGAAGACCAGCGGCTGGGCGACTGGCTCGCCGCTCGCGGCCAGGGCGAAGGGGCCAGGCGCAAGCTCTGGGACCTCTTCATCATCTCGGCGCTGAACATCGCCGGCGACGAGGCCAGCCTCAAGCTGTCCGCGACCGTGATCAAGACGGCGCTGCTCGGCGCGAAGGATGCCGCCGATATCGGGGTCGCCAGGGTGCCGCTCGGTCACCTGCACGGCACCGCGACGGCCGAACTGCTGACGGCCCTTGGCGCCGACATCCGCATGGCGACCAAGGTCAGCGAGATCCAGCCGGTTCCCGAAGGCGGATTCGCGGTACAGATTGCTGATGCGGATGAGGTACTCAGCGCAGACGGCGTGGTACTCGCGGTACCGTCGGCCCAGGCGGCCAGGCTGGCCGCAGGCGCTGGCGTGGCCGACGCGGGACGCTGGGAGGGCCTGGGCGCCTCGCCGATCGTGAACGTCCACGTGATCTACGATCGCCAGGTCACCGACCTGCCGTTCGCCGCGGCAGTGGACTCGCCAGTGCAGTGGGTCTTCGACAAAACCCGGATTGCCGGTCTTGATAGTGGGCAATATCTGGCCGTGTCACTGTCTGCCGCAGACAGGTACGTCACTACTCCCGCCGCCGAGCTAAGGGACCAGTTCCTGCCCGAACTCACGCGGATCTTCCCGGCAGCAGCCCAAGCTACGGTCATCGACTCGTTCGTGACCAGGGAACGCCGGGCGACATTCCTGCAGGCGCCAGGCTGCGGCGCCCTGCGTCCCGGTGCCGGAACCTCGGTCACCGGACTCGTGCTCGCCGGATCATGGACCGACACCGGCTGGCCTGACACCATGGAGGGCGCTGTGCGAAGTGGGCACTCTGCCGCGCAGCAGTTGATTGACCAGCTCACTGGCCCGGCGGCCACAGCGGCGCAGCCGGGCACCGGCAAGGCAACGGTGAGCGAGGTGGCGTCATGACCGCCACGATCCCGGCGGCCGTCGAGACCGCGAAGGACTCGGTCAGCCCCGCGATGACGGCGGCGATCGACCGGCTGAGCCCCGACATCCGCGAGGTAGCGGCCTACCACCTGGGCCTGCCAGGCAACGACGGCCAGCCACAGGCGAAGAGCGCCGGCAAGGCGCTGCGTCCGGCCCTGGCGCTGCTCTCGGCGCGGGCGGCCGACGCGGAACCCGAGCGCGCGGTGCCGGCTGCGGTCGCGGTCGAGCTCGTGCACAACTTCTCGCTGCTGCACGACGACATCATGGACGGCGACACCGAGCGCAGGCACCGCCCGACCGCGTGGACCGTGTTCGGAATCGGCGCCGCGATCCTCGCCGGTGACGCCATGCTGGCGCTGGCGCAGGACCTGCTGCTCGAAGGACCGCAGCCGGAGGGCGTCTGGGCGTCCCGCTGCCTGTCGGCAGCGGTGCACCGGCTGATCGCCGGTCAGGGCGCCGACCTGGCGTTCGAGCGCCGCAACGACGTCACCGTCGCCGAGTGCATGGACATGGCCGGCGACAAGACCGCCGCGCTCATGGCCTGCGCGTGCAGCATCGGCGCCGTCTACGTGGGCGGCCCGGCGAACATCGCCAAGAGCCTCGCCGGCTTCGGCGCCTACGCGGGCCTGGCCTTCCAGCTCACCGACGACCTGCTCGGCATCTGGGGTGCGCCGGAAGTCACGGGCAAGCCAGTCAGATCTGACCTTCGGGCGAGGAAAAAGTCGCTTCCGGTCGTGGCCGCCCTGACTAGCGGGACCCAGGCCGGGCGGGAGCTCGGCGAGCTGCTGGCCAAGCCTGAGTCCCTGACCGAAGAGGAGCTCCTGAAGGCCGCGTCGCTGGTGGAAGATGCGGGCGGCAAGCAGTGGGCCGAGAGGGAGGCGGACTCCGCGCTCACGTCGGCGATCGGGCACCTGACCGAGGCTGACATGCCCCGCGACGTTCGCGCCGAATTCGAAGGGATCGCCGAGTTCGTCACCGCGAGGCAATGGTGACCACCACCGAGCCGACGGCGAGCGACGAGGTCACGGTCAGGCAGGCCGTGACCGAGTCGGCCCAGGCCGCCAGGGCGGCGACCCAGCGCGCCGTGAGCCACCTGATCGGGCTGCAGCACGCCGAGGGATGGTGGCAGGGCGAGCTGGAGACCAACGTCACCATGGACGCCGAGGATTTGCTGCTGCGCGAGTTCCTCGGGATCCGGACCGCGAAGGAGACCGACGCGGCCGCCCGCTGGATCAGGTCGTGCCAGCGCGCAGACGGCACCTGGGCCAACTTCCTGGGCGGCGAGGCTGACCTGTCGACCACGGTCGAGGCGTACGTGGCGCTGCGGCTGGCCGGCGACCAGCCGGACTCCGATCACATGACGATCGCGGCCAGCTGGATCAGGGACGCGGGCGGCATCGAGGCGAGCCGCGTCTTTACCAGGATCTGGCTCGCGCTGTTCGGTGAATGGCCCTGGGACGACCTGCCGGTCATGCCGCCAGAGCTGATCTACCTGCCGGCCTGGTTCCCGCTCAACGTCTACGACTGGGCGTGCTGGGCGCGGCAGACCATCGTCCCGCTGACCATCGTCTGCTCGCTCAAGCCGGTCAGGAAGCTGCCGTTCAGCGTGCCTGAGCTGCACGTGCGGGCGGATGAGTCGGTCGCGCTGCGGGCGGACGACCCGTGGACCACCTTCTTCGAGCGCCTGGACGCCGGGCTGCACCGGTACGAGCGGCACGTGCGGCCGAGGCGGCCGGCCTCGGCGGTCAGGAAAGCGGCGATGCGCCGCTGCGCGGAATGGATCATCGCGCGCCAGGAGAAGGACGGCTGCTGGGGCGGGATCCAGCCGCCCTGGGTCTATTCCGTCATCGCCTTGCACCTGCTCGGCTACGAGCTCGACCATCCGGTCATCAAGCGCGGACTGGCCGGACTGGACCGGTTCACCGTCTGGGAGGACACCCAGGACGGGCCGGTGCGGCGGCTCGAGGCCTGCCAGTCACCGGTCTGGGACACCGTGCTCGCGATGGTCGCGCTGGCTGACGCTGGCGTGCCTGGCGACCACGAGTCGCTGCGGTCCGCTGCCAGCTGGGTGCTCGACGAGGAAATCAGGGGACCTGGGGACTGGCAGGTGCGCCGGCCCCGGCTCGCTCCCGGCGGGTGGGCGTTCGAGTTCGACAACGACGGCTACCCGGACGTGGACGACACGGCCGAGGTGGTGCTCGGGCTGCGCCGGGTCGCGGTGCCAGAGCGCAGCCGGAAGACGGCTGCCATCGCGCGGGCGGCTGACTGGCTGATCGGCATGCAGTCGCGGGACGGCGGCTGGGCCGCGTTCGATGCCGACAACACCTCCAGGCTGGTGACCAAGCTGCCGTTCTGCGACTTCGGCGAGGTCATCGACCCGCCGTCGGCCGACGTCACCGCGCACACGGTCGAAGCCCTGGTGGCGCTCGGCTACGGCGACCTCAAGGCGGTGCGCCGGGGAGTGGCCTGGCTGCTGCGGAATCAGGAACCAGGCGGATCGTGGTTCGGGCGCTGGGGCGCCAACTACATCTACGGCACCGGCGCGGTCGTGCCCGCCCTTATCGCGGCCGGCGTCCTGCCCGGCAAGCCGGTGATCAGGCGAGCGGTGGGCTGGCTGATCGATCACCAGAACGCCGACGGCGGCTGGGGCGAGGACCTGCGCTCCTACGACGACCCTGAGCAATGGGCAGGGCGAGGCGACTCGACCGCGTCGCAGACGGCCTGGGCACTGCTCGCCTTGCTCGCGGCGGGCGGCGACGACGCCATGGCCAGCGCGGAGCGCGGCGCCGCGTGGCTGGTCGCCACCCAGCGCGAGGACGGCGGCTGGGACGAACCGCAGTTCACCGGGACGGGGTTCCCCGGCGACTTCTACATCAACTACCACCTGTACCGGCTGGTGTTCCCGGTGAGCGCACTCGGCCGGTACCTGGAGGGCATCCGATGAGCGGACTGGGTCGGCAAACACCCGCACTGGGTTCGCAAGCACCGGCACTGCTGCTCTGCGCGCCCATGCGGATCGAGGCCCGTACCCTGCAGCGCGGACTCGCCCGGCAGGCCGGCGACGTGCAGGTGCTGCGGACTGGTTACGGCCCGGCCAGGGCGACCACGGCCGCGACCAGCATCGCCCGCTCGGATGCCGACGTCGTCGCGATCGGCGGGGTGGCGGGTGCGCTGACCGACGACCTGAAGGTTGGCGACGTCGTCGTCGCCACCGAGGTCATCGACCGGTGCGGTGACGCCGACAGCCCGCTCACCTATGCGTGCCCGTCAGCTCCGCTGCTGGTCGCCGAGCTGCGAAAGCGCGGGCTTCGGGTCCACGCCGGCCCGATCGCCACGGTGCCCAGGCTCGCCAGCGCGAGCGAGCACGCCGAGCTAGCGGCCGCCGGCGTGCTCGCGGTCGACATGGAGTCGGCGAAGCTGCTGGCCGGCGCCGCCGGCCGTCCGGTGGCCGTTGTCAGGACGATTTCCGACACTCCGGCCCACCCGCTGGTCAGCCCGCACACCGTCAGCGGCGGGCTGGCCGCGTTGCGCTCGCTCAAGCAGGTCGCCCCCGTGCTCGCGACCTGGGCGTCAGCTACCGGAGCCCGCAAGGTGCTGCTAGCCAGCCCGCGTTCCTTCTGCGCCGGGGTCGAGCGTGCCATCGAGATCGTCGAGCAGACGCTGCAGCAGCGTGGTGCCCCGGTCTACGTGCGCAAGCAGATCGTGCACAACACCTCGGTCGTGGCTGGCCTGGAAAAACGCGGCGCGATCTTCGTCGACGAGCTTGACGAGGTGCCAGACGGCGCCACCGTCGTCTTCTCGGCCCACGGCGTCTCACCCGAGGTGCGGGACGAGGCCGACCATCGTCAGCTCGGCACCGTCGACGCCACCTGCCCGCTCGTCGCCAAGGTGCACGCCGAGGCCCGGCGCTTCGCTGGCGACGGCTACCTGGTGGCGCTGATCGGGCACGGCGGTCACGAGGAAGTCGAGGGCACCCTTGGCGAGGCGCCGGGATCAATGGCACTTGTCGAGTCGGCGCAGGACGTTGCCGCCCTTGCACCAACGGACCCGGGCAAAGTCGCCTATCTCATGCAGACTACGCTTGCGGCAGATGAGGCTGCTGGGATCGTGGATGCACTGCGTGACAGGTTCCCGGCGGCGAAGGGTCCTGGCAGCGATGACATTTGCTACGCGACGACGAACCGCCAGCGCGCGGTGCGCTCGATAGCCGCCGAGTCCGATGTCGTACTCGTCGCAGGATCAGCCAATTCATCCAACAGCCTGCGCCTGGTCGAGACCGCGCAGCGGGCAGGGACGCCCGCTTACCTAGTCGACAGCGCGCAGGACATCGAGCTCAGCTGGCTGGTCGGAGCCAGCACGGTAGGAGTCGCGGCTGGCGCGTCGGCGCCGCCAGCGATCGTGGGGGACATCGTGACCGCCCTGTCCGGACTCGGCCAGGTGCAGTCAAGGGAGGTGGTCGTGGCGACCGAGTCGGTCCAGTTCGGCCTACCTAGAGAGCTGAGGCAGTGATCACGCAAGGGGGCTCCGGATCACGAGCGAAGCGACCACGAGGAAGGGGTGAAGCGTAGTGGGTATGCCGCTGCGTCAGAGCGTGCGGGTAGGTACCTACCTGATGCGCCAGAAGCTGTCCCGTCGTGAGAAGTTCCCGCTGATCGTCGAGCTTGAGCCGCTCTTCGCGTGCAACCTCAAGTGTGCGGGCTGCGGCAAGATCCAGGAGCCGGCGTCGATGCTCAAGCAGCGGATGCCGGTAGAGAAGGCGCTCGCTGCGATCGATGAATGCGGCGCCCCGATGGTGTCGATCGCCGGGGGCGAGCCGCTCATGCACCCGCAGATCGACGTGCTGGTCAGCGAGCTGGTCAAGCGCAAGAAGTACGTCTTCCTGTGCACCAACGCCCTGCTGATCCCGAAGAAGCTCGACAAGTTCACGCCGTCGCGCTACTTCGCCTTCGCGGTGCACATCGACGGACTCCAGGAGCGCCACGACGAGTCGGTCAGCAAGGAAGGCGTGTTCGAGGAGGCCGTCGCCGCGATCAAGGAGATCAAGGCGCGCGGCTTCCGGGTGACCACGAACACGACGGTGTTCAGCAACGACTCACCGCAGTCGGTGATCGACGTGCTGAACTACCTGAACGACGACCTGCAGGTCGACCAGATGATGATCTCGCCCGCCTACGCGTATGAGAAGGCGCCGGACCAGGACCACTTCCTGGGCGTCAACGAGACCCGGGAGCTGTTCAAGAAGGCGTTCGCCGACGGCAACCGCAAGCGCTGGCGGCTGAACCACTCACCGCTGTTCCTCGACTTCCTCGAAGGCAAGGTCGACTTCGGGTGCACCGCGTGGGGCATCCCGTCCTACTCGCTCAAGGGCTGGCAGAAGCCCTGTTACCTGATGAGCGACGGCTACGTCGACAGCTACAAGGAGCTGATCGAGACCACCGACTGGGACGCCTACGGCCGAGGCAAGGACCCGAGGTGCGCGAACTGCATGGCGCACTGCGGCTACGAGCCGTCAGCGGTGCTGGCGACGACCTCGTCGCTGCGCCAGTCCATCCGAGCGATGGGCGGACGCTAAGCGGACCCGGCGAGCTCGCCCCGGCTCGATTCCGGGGCGAGCTCGCCGCAAGATCGGCATCTCCGGGCAACTTCGGGCAACGAGCGGTCGCTGGGGTGCGCGGGGGGCGACTATTGTCAGGAATCGCCGTCCGATCTAGCCCGATTACCGGAGACTGTCAACATGGGATTTGACCTGCCTGGCCTGCTTGCCGCCAATGACGGCAGGGGCTACGAGCTGAGCGCGCGTTACCTGAACCCGCAGCTCTCCCGCATGCTGCACACCATCGGCTTCGACAAGGTCTACGAGCGCGCCGAGGGCAGCTACCTGTTTGACCGGGACGGCGTGCGGTACCTGGATTTCCTGAGCGGCTTCGGGGTCTTCGCGCTCGGCCACAACCATCCGGTAGTGCGCAAGGCCCTGCACGACATGCTCGACCGCGAGCTCGCCGACCTAGTCCAGTTCGACTGCGCGCTGCTGCCAGGCATCCTGGGCGAGCAGCTCGTCGGCAAGACGCCGGGCCTGGACCGGGTCTACTTCTCCAACAGCGGGACCGAGGCGGTCGAGGCCGCTCTCAAGTTCGCCCGGTACGCGACTGGCAAGTCCCGCGTGATCTACTGCGACCATGCGTTCCACGGGCTGACGGTGGGCTCGCTGTCGGTCAACGGGTCGGCCGAGTTCAGGACCGGCTTCGGGCCGCTTCTGACCGACGCCTGCGTTCCTTTCAACGATATTGATGCTCTTACCCGCGAGGTCGGCAAGGGCGATGTAGCGGCGTTCATCGTGGAGCCGGTGCAAGGCAAGAGCGTGGAGGCGGCTGCGCCTGGCTACCTGGCGGCGGCGAGCAAGCTGCTGCACGACCATGGCGGCCTGCTGATCTGCGACGAGGTGCAGAGCGGGCTCGGGCGCACCGGGCGGCTGTTCGCCTACGAGCACGACGGGATCGACCCGGATATCGTGACGGTGGCGAAGGCGCTGTCGGGCGGGTTCATCCCCGTGGGCGCGACGCTCGCGAAGGAACCGATCTTCGCGAAGGTCTACTCGTCCATGGACCGCGTGCTCGTGCACGACTCGACGTTCGGGTCCAACGCGTCCGCTATGGCCGCCGGGCTTGCCTCGCTGGCAGTAATCGAGGACGAGCAGCTCGTCACCAACGCCGAGCGGACCGGCGAGGCCATGCGGGCCGCGCTCGAGCCGCTGGTCGAGAAGTACGAGATGTTCGGCGGGATTCGCGGGCGCGGCCTGATGATCGGCATCGAGTTCACCAAGCCGAAGTCGCTGAAGCTCCGGGCGAGCTGGAACATGCTGCAGGCGGCGCGGAACGGCCTCTTCGCCCAGATGGTCGTCGTCTCGCTGTTCGACAAGCACAAGATCCTGACCCAGGTGGCCGGCGACCACATCGAGGTCATCAAGCTGCTGCCGCCGCTCACGATCGGCGACGCCGAGATCAAGCTGTTCGTCGACGCCTTCACCGAGGTGATGGAAGAGGCGCACCGGGGTTCCGGCCTCATGTGGGACTTCGGCCGCAAGCTCGTCAAGCAGGCCGTCACGAGGTGAGCCTCGTTGCCTCGGGTTGCTCCGACCCGCCGATGCAACCCGAGGCACGCAGCGTCACTCCGGCGTGACGGCCGCCTCCTCGCCGTTTTCGGCATCGCCAGCGGTGTCCTCGGCGCTGCTGCCAGGACCACCGACGAGCGCAACGAGCAGCTCGTTGAGCTGGGTCACGAACTCCGCCGGGTGCTCCACTCGCGCCCCGTACATCAGCACGGCCTGGTTGTAGAGCACCTGCGCCCACTCGATCAGGCGTGCGTCGTCCGGGCTGGCGTTGAGCCGTGCCACCAGCGGATGCTGCGGGTTGATCTCGAGTACCGGCTGGGCGGGGAGGCTGCCGGGCTCGGCCGGGCCGCCGAGGCGGAAACCGAGATCGGGTCCGCCCGACACGATGCAGGCGGGCGACGTCGTCAGGCGGGTGCTGACGCGCACGTCCCACGCCTTGCCGTCGAGCGCGTTCTTGAGCTTGCTCGCCAGCGCGGCGAACTCCTCGCCTGCCTTCTGCTTCGCATCGGTCTCGGCGTCGTCGTCGAGGTCGCTGAGGTCGGCGTCGGCCTGGGCCGCCGACTGCAGCCGCTTGTCTTCGAAGTCGAGCAGGCTGCCGACCAGCCAGTTGTCGATCTGCTCGTCGAGCAGCAGCACCTCGATGCCTCGCTTGGCGAACTGCTCCAGGTACGGGCTGCTGGTCGCCAGATCAGAGGTGGGCGTGAGCAGGTAGTAGATCTTGTCCTGGCCGTCCTGCATCCGGGACACGTAGTCGGCGAGCGAGACGTCGGCCTCGGTCCCGCTCCCGGCGGTCGAGCGGAAGCGCAGCAGCTTGGCGATGGCGTCCCGGTTGGAGTAGTCCTCGACGACGCCCTCCTTGAGCACCGCGCCGAACTCCTTCCAGAAGCTGGCGTACTTCTCAGGCTCCTTCTCCGCCAGATCCTTGAGCAGCCGCAGCACCGTCTTGACGGCCTGGTTCTGGATGCTCGCGACGAGCTGACTGCTCTGCAGCAGCTCGCGCGACACGTTGAGCGGCAGGTCGCTGGAGTCCAGCACGCCGCGCACGAAACGCAGGTAGCTCGGCAGCAGCTGGCCGTCGTCCTCCATGATGAAGACCCGCCGGACATGCAGCCTGATGCCGTGCCGCGACCTGGCGAACCACAGGTCATACGGAGCATGCGACGGGAGGTACAGCAGCAGCGTGTACTCGTACCGGCCCTCGATCTTGCGGTGCACGTAGGCCAGCGGGTCGGAGTAGTCGTTGCTGACGTGCCGGTAGAACTCGAAGTAGTCCTGCTCGGAGATCTCGCTCTGCGGCCTGGTCCACAGCGCCGATGCCTGGTTGACCGTGGTGTAGCCGGCCGTCCGCGTCCCTCGCCCGCGTCCGCGTCCGCGTCGCGCTCGGCTCGGCCTCGGCCGGCATCAGGATCGGCACGCTGATGTGGTCGGAGTACTTGGAGATGATCGCCGCGCAGCCGGAAGGAGTTCAGCAGCTCTTTCTCGCCCTCGCGCAGGTGCAGGGTGACCGTGGTGCCTGCGCTCGGCCCGCTCGGCCGCGCGCAGCGTGTACTCGCCCTTGGCGTCGGACTCCCACGCACGGCCTCGTCGGCCGCCAGCCCTGACCGCCGCGTCGTCACGGTCACCGTGTCGGCGACGATGAACGCCGAGTAGAAGCCGACTCCGAACTCGCCGATGAGGTTCGCGTCCTTGCGCTGGTCGCCGGTGAGCGCCTTGAGGAACTCCCGGGTACCTGACTTGGCAATCGTGCCGAGATTGTCGATGACTTCCTGCTTGCTCATCCCGATGCCGTTGTCGGAAATGCTGATCGTGCCCTGGTCGCTGTCGAAGCTGACCAGGATCCGCAGCGGCCCCTCGTCTTCGGGCAGCTCGCTGCTCGGTGAGTTTTTCGAGTCTGAGCCGGTCGATCGCGTCGGAGGCGTTGGAGATCAGCTCACGAAGGAAAATTTCCTTGTTGCTGTAGAGGGAGTGGACCATCAGGTCCAGGATCTGGACCACTTCAGCCTGGAAGCTGTGGCTCTCCAGATTCTCGTTCGCCTGCGTGCTCATGATTGCCAGGAACCTCCGTTATCGGCCACGCTGCTGTGACTCAAGCCAGCACCACGACTTATCACAGATGGGCCGGTGATCGCATCTTGATCCGGCTAGCCGGGCCGAGCGGCATGGCACGCTCTACCGCTATACCTACCTGAACAATAGGCTATGGGTGAGTAAGGTGTGACTGGAGAGGGGAGCCTGGATGTCAGCAACCGACGAGTACCTGGCGAACAACGAGCGCTACGCGGAGTCGTTCAGCGGACCGCTGCCGATACCTCCGTCGAAGCAGGTCGCCGTCATCGCCTGCATGGACGCGCGGCTCAACGTCTACAGCATTCTCGGTCTCGGCGACGGCGAGGCCCACGTGATCAGGAACGCCGGCGGGGTCGTCACCGACGACGAGATCCGCTCGCTGGCGATTAGCCAGCGCCTGCTGGGCACTAAGGAGATCATCCTCATCCACCACACCGAGTGCGGCATGCTGACGTTCACCGACGACCAGTTCAAGCGGTCGATCCAGGACGACACCGGGATCAAGCCGACCTGGGCTGCCGAGGCGTTCTGGACCTGGACGAGGACGTGCGCCAGTCGATCGGCCGGATCAAGGCCAGTCCGTTCGTGCCGGACAAGAACTCGGTCAGAGGCTTCGTCTTCGACGTGGCGACCGGCAAGCTCCGCGAGGTGAGCTGACTCCAGACCGCGCCCGCCGGAAGGCCGCTGGGACGGCACCTGGGGATCCCCGGTGCTGTCCCAGCGACCCCAGGGCTCCCCAGGTGCGATCGGGATACGCCGCCTGGGCTGCGGTCGCGCACCGGGCGCGGCGGGCTAGCTGAGACTGGCGGCGGGCTAGGCTTGGGCAGTGTGCCCGATGACGGCGCCAGCAATGGCGTGCTGCGGCTCGGCGGCTGTAGCTTCCCGGCGGAGCGTCCGCTCGTGATGGCGATCGTGAACCGGACGCCCGACTCCTTCTTCCGGCCGGGGCGACACCTGGGACGAGCAGACGGCGATGGAGCGGGTGCACCAGGTCGTCGCCGAGGGCGCCGACATCATCGACATCGGCGGCGTCCCGGCGGCGCCGGGCCAGCAGGTCGACGTGCGCGAGGAGATCAGGCGCACGGCCGGCTTCATCGCGGCGGTGCGCGCCGCCTACCCGGACGTGGTGATCAGCGCCGACACCTGGCGGCACGAGGTCGCGCGCGAGGCGTGCGCCGCCGGCGCCGACCTGATCAACGACAGCTGGGGCGGCTGGGACGACCAGCTGGCCGAGGTGGCCGCCGAGTTCGGCGCGGCCTGGTCTGCGCGCACGCCGGCGGGCAGCAGCCGCAGGACCCGGCCGCACCGGGTCGAGCTACGCCGACGTGATGGCCGACGTGCTCGCCCGCACGCAGCGGCTGGCCGACCGCGCGGTCGCGGCGGGCGTCGACCCGGCCCGGATCGTCATCGACCCGGCGCACGACTTCGGCAAGAACACCTGGCACTCGCTGGAGGTGACCCGGCGGCTGGCCGAGATGACGGCGACCGGCTGGCCGGTGCTCGTCTCGGTCTCGAACAAGGACTTCGTCGGCGAGACCCTCGAACGTGCCGCTCGGACGAGCGACTGGCCGGAACGCTGGCCGCGACCGCCATCAGCGCCTGGCTAGGGCGCGCGGATCTTCCGGGCGCACCAGGTCGTCGAGACCCGCCAGGTCCTGGACATGGTCGCGGCGATCCGGGGCGACACGCCGCCGGCCCGCGCGGTCCGGGCGCTGGCGTAGCCGATGATCGCCGCGGCCGCGCTGTGCCCGGCGCCGCCGCTGCTGGTCCGCGAGCTGACCGGCGCGGACGCTGGTCGCCGCCGACCTGCGGGAGGCGTGCCTGGCCGCCGTGCCGAGCTGCTGGGCCGCGGCCGGACGTCATCGTCGTCGTCGGCGCGGCCGACGGGACCGCGACCTGGGCCGAGACGCCGCACTGGACCTGGCCGGGTACGCGCCAGGGCCGTGCTGGCGTCGGCCAGCGACCTGGAGCGCCGCCCTCCGGTCGGGCCAGCCGGGCCGCCGCCGCCGGTCGGGCCGGCCGGGCGCGGCCGCCGGGAGGCTCGGCGGGCCTGCCGGCCGCGCTCGGGCTGGGCGCCTGGCTGCTCGACGAGGCCGGGTACGCCGGGGCCGCGGCTGCTGCAGGCGGTCGGGGCCGACGAGCCTGCCGCCGGTGCGCCGCGCTGGGCGCGGACTCGCCGGCCGCGCCGGCCGGGTCGGGCTGCTGGTGATGGCGGACGGCAGCGCGCGGCGCGGGCCTCAGGCGCCCGGGTACCTGGACGAGCGCAGCGCGGCGTTCGACGCCGAGGTGGAGCGGCGGTCCGGGACGGCGACCTGACGGCGCTGCTGACGTCGACCCGGCCTGGCCCGCGAGCTGATGGCGGCGGGCCGCCCGGCGTGGCAGGTGATGGCCGGCGCGCTGGCGGGCATACGGGTCGCCAGTCGAGGTCCGCTACAGCGATGATCCCGTTCGGGGTGGCCTACCTGGTCGCCTCGCTGCGCGTGCCACGCGGGCCGTAACCGCCCCGAGCACGAGCGCGAGGAGCAGCCATGGCTGGCAGCATGAGCACCACGGGGCAGGACGACCAGCATGGCCGGACAGAACGTCGACAGGGACTTCGGGCCGGTCCTGGTGTTCGGGGCCGCCGGCGCGCTCGGCGGCGGCGTCGCGGCCGCGTTCCCGCCGCGGGCGCCAGCGTCACCGGCGTCGACAGGGTCGAGCCCGCGCCTGCCCGCGAGCTGGACGGCGATCAGCTACGCAGTCGGCCGACGTCATCGACGACGCCGCGCTCGGCGCCGCTGTTCGACGCGGCGGCCGCGCCGTGGGCGGTGGTCAACACCGTCGGCGGGTTCGCGCCGCACCGGCCGCTGGCCGAGCTGGACGCCGCCGAGCTGACCGGGCAGCTCGAGCTGAACCTGATGACCGCCGCGCTGATCACCAAGCACGCGCTGGCGGTGATGGAGCCGGCCGGGGCGGGCCGGATCGTGCACACCGCCAGCCGCGCGGGCGTGGTCAGCAAGGGATCCGGGTTCGCCTACTCGGTCAGCAAGCTGGGCGTGCTGCACCTGGTCACGATGGCGGCCGACGAGGTGCGCGGCACCGGCATCACGGTGAACTGCGTCGTGCCCAGCATCATCGACACCCCGGCCAACCGGGCGGCGATGCCGGACGCCGACCACGACGCGTGGCCGAAGGTCCCCGACATCGCCCGGACGTACCTCTACCTGGCCGCGCCGGCGTCCGGCCTGGTCAACGGCGCGGCCGTCCCGGTCTGACCACCCCACCCACCCCAACCGCGCCATCCCGGACCGCGCCATCCCGGACCCGGCCGCCCCGGCTGCGCCCCCAAGCTTGGCGTCGCCTGCGGCTGTGAACCCGGCCGCCGCTATAGATGTGTCCTGTTTTGGGTGTATTGGAGCGTTCTCGCTCTCGGGCGGGGTCCTGCTCGGGTCGGACTGGTGCAATTCGGGTCGGCCGCTTTGCGGCGGATTGGGGCGAACAGCAGCATGGGTCGTACTTGCTGCTGTTGCTGCCAGAGAATGTCAGCACCATGGTCCTACTTACTGCTGTCCCAATGACAGTAAGTAGGACCATGGTGCTGTTGAACCAGCCTTCCTAACGGCAGTAGGTAGGCCCATGCTGCTGTTCGGTGCCGGGGACTTGGTCGTGGCTGGGGCGGAGCGGGCCTCGCGGTTGAAGAGCGGCTAGGGAGACGGGCCGACAGGGTGACAGCGGCCATCAGAAGAAAATCCAGGTACACGGACGGGGATTCCTGCTTCGCGGTCACTTCGGCTCCGGGCTGGCGGACAGCTCGTCACCTAAGGTGACGGCCTGCGCGGGCCGGGCATGAGGTGCTGCCGCGCCGCTTCCGGTGCTCGGGCCTGGCGGCCCTGTGCTCCGGGTCGGCTTGCCCTCGGATGAATTCTGGTTTCTGCAGTCACGGGCTGAGGTTGCTGGCTCAGGTAGTCTCAGCGCCTTCGGGCAGGCGGAGCTTCCCTTCGTCACTACGCGTGATCACCGGGTTCGTGTGCGCCTACCTGGAATTTCTCATGACCCGTCAACGCAGGGTACAGCGGACGCTGGGGAGATCCTCACGGGCTGCGGTGGTCGGCTCGGGCAGGCGCGGAATCTGTAGGTATCCGGCGCTTCCCGCGGTTCGCTGAGCGTGACTGCTGGTTTCATGTTGCTGTCGCGACGCGCGGGTTGGTGTGAGCGGTCCTGAGAATTCCAGGTAGCCAGATGCGAAACCGACGATCACGAGTAGTGACGAAGGGGAAGCTCCGCATACCCGAGAGCGCTGAGACCAGCTCGGCCTGGCGGCCTGAGCCCGTGATGGCGGAACCCGAGGTATCCGAGGGCAAGCCGACCTGGAGTTTTCTGGTGGCCGCTGTCAGGCGGGTTGATGCCTTGTTTGCTTAATGGAGGGTAGTTACTGGCTTAGTGCGCCAATGAGCGAAGCGGCGGCGCCTGCGTGGAAGGAACTGCCATTGCATCGCGCCCGTTCTCTTGTCTCGGCTCGCGCCATCGTCGTCGCGCTGGCTATTGCCGTGCTCGGCATTGCCGGCTGCACGCCGAACCTGACGATTACTAGCTCGAAGTCACACCATCAGCACGCTAAGCATCATGCGAACGCACATCACCATAAGAAGTCGCAGCACGGCAAACACCACGCCCGGCACAAGCGCCACGACGCCCTCCACAAGGCGCACCAAAGGCGCACCACAAGCATCACGCCAGCCGGCATCACGCGCGGCACCGGCATCACACCCACCCCGCCGGGCCGCAGTTCACGCTGGTGACCGAGCCCAGCGGCGGGTTCTCGTCGGTCTACAACCTGATTAACACCGCCAGGCACAGCATCGACATGACGATGTACGAGCTGACCGACACCACCGCCGAGCACGACCTGGCTGCCGCCGCGGCCCGCGGTGTGACCGTCCGGGTGATCCTGGACCAGAACCTGGAGAAGTCGAACAACACCGCGGCGTACACCTACCTGAACGCCAACGGCGTCCCGACCCACTGGGCGTCCACCACCTACGCCGCCACGCACCAGAAGACCGTCACCGTTGACGGCGCCACCTCGGCCGTCATGAGCGGCAACCTGACGAGCCAGTACTACTCCACCAGCCGCGACTTCGCCGTCATCGAGAACAACTCCCTGGACGTCAAGGCGATCGAGAAGGTCTTCGCCGCGGACTACGCCGGCACCGCGATCACCCCGACCGACGGCGACCACCTGGTGTGGAGCCCGACCGACGCCCAGTCGAAGATCCTCGCGGTCATCAACGGCGCGACCAAGAGCCTGTCGGTGGAGAACGAGGAGATGGGCTACGCCACCGTCGTCACCGCGCTGGAGAACGCCGCCAAGCGCGGGGTGGACGTCGAGGTCACGATGACCAACGACAACAACGAGTACGCGGAGCGAGTTCGACGCGCTGACCGCGGCCGGCGTGCACGTGCACACCTACGCCTACACCGCGTCGCTCTACATCCACGCGAAGGCGATCGTGGCCGACTACGGCACCAGCGCCGCGCAGGTCGACGTCGGGTCGCAGAACTTCTCCAGCGCCTCGCTGAACAAGAACCGCGAGCTGGGCTTCATCACCACCCCCGCCGTCATGTCCGCCATCGTCCCCAGTTTCGGCAAGGACTTCAGCAACGGCCACATCGTGAAGTAGCGGCACCGTGCCCGGCGCTCGCTCCGTGCCTGGGGGTCGGCCCGCCCCCGTCATTGTGAGTTTGCCCGCGCTGAAGGCTGCGGTCTGGTCTGGTCTGGCCCGTCGTTGTGAGGTTGCCCGTGCTGGGGCGCGGGCGTTGTGAGTTCGCTGGGGGTCAAGTCGAGGTTGAGAGTTGGGGTCGGTGGGACGAGAGTGAATTTTTGCGCCTGGCGGGGTGGGAGTGGCGCGGGATCGATGCGGCGCTGGGTGCGGGCGAGGCGCCTCGGGGGAGGCCGGAGGGAATCCTGGGCCGTCCACCTGGGCTCGCACAGAAAAGTCGCCATTGTCGCGTCATAGTCAGCGGGTTGCGCTGTCTGGATAAGTGAAGCCGTTGCCATGGGCGGCAGCATCGCCTCGATGCTGTCGCTGTGGTGGTCAGCGACGCCCCGTTGTCGAAGTGGTTGCCGGTTCCGTGACACAACGGTGCGCGTGCTAGCTGCCGCCATAGCCCGAAGTTCCGCGGTAGCCCCGGCGATCTGTCGCCTGGGCAACGGTGAATAGGGGATGGGGCGGATGGGCCCGGCAGGGGCGTGCCGGGCCCATCCTCGCGTCTGGAGACCGATCTAGACCGGCCTACTTGATCAGCGGGTCGCGGGGCAGGCCGAGGATGCGCTCGCCGATCTGGTTGCGCTTGATCTCGGACGTGCCGCCGGCGATGGACATGCGCCCGGCTCGCCAGCGTCAGCATCCCGGCCATCGCGCCGTCGCCTTCGAGGAAGACGCCAGATCGGGACCCGCTAGAGCGGCCAGGATGGCGGCCGCTTCCTGGCCGGTCTCTGACAGCACCAGCTTTGTGACGTTGCCCTCCGTGCCCGGCCCGCCGCCGGCGACTGCGCGGTGCGCGCTGCGCAGGTTCAGCGCGGCCATGGCCTGCAGCCTGGCGATATACCGGCCGACTCGGGCCGCGCCGCCCGGCAGCCGTTCCGGATGGGCGTCGAACGGCGGGACGAACGTCGGCGCGGGCAGCGACATGCCGCCAGCGCCGCCGCCGATGCTCACGCTCTCGTTGCCGAGGGTCGCCCGGGCTACCGTCCAGCCGCCGTCGACCGGCCCGACGACGTCAGCGTCGGGGATGAAGACGTCGTCAAAGAAGACCTCGTTGAAGTCTGAGTTGCCCGTCGCCATCTTGCAGCGGGCGAACTTCGACGCCCGGCGCGTGCATGTCGATCACCATCATCGTGATGCCCTCGTGCTTGGGCACGTCCGGGTCGGTGCGCACGGTCGCGAGCCCGAAGCCGGCCAGCTGGGCGCCGGAGGTCCAGACCTTCTGCCCGTTGATCAGCCAGCCGCCCTCGGCGCGCATGGCCCGGGTCTTGACTCCGGCCGCGTCCGAGCCGGCCTCAGGCTCGCTGAACAGCTGGCACCAGATGACCTCCTGGTTCAGCGCGGGCTTGACCCAGCGGGCGACCTGGTCGGCGTTGGCATACTGGATCAGGGTAAGGATCACCCAGCCGGTGATGCCGTAGCCGGGGCGCTTGATGCCGGCGGCGGCGAATTCCTGCTCGATGACGAGCTGCTCGATCGCGCCCGCGTCGCGGCCCCACGGCTTCGGCCAGTTCGGCATGACGTAGCCGGCCGTCGACCAGCGCCTTGCGCTGTGCGGGCTCGTCGAGGCCGCCGATCCGCTCGATCACCGCCCTGACCTCGTCGCGGATCGGCTCGGCCTCGGGTGGCAGGTCGACGTGGCGGTCGCGCCGCACTCCGCGCCTGATCTCGTCGGTCACGTGCTCGGCGGCGTCCTTGCCGTCGATGATCGCCTCGATCGCGGTCGCCCGGCGCAAGTACAGGTGGGCGTCGTGCTCCCAGGTAAAGCCGATGCCGCCGTGCACCTGGATGTTCAGCTGCGCGTTCTGGCTGGCGGCGGCCAAGGCCAGGGACGCCGCCGCCGACGCGGCGTAGCTGAGCTGGTCGCCGCCGGACGCCCGCGCCGCGTCCCAGACCGCTGCCGTCGAGAGTTCGGTCTCGACCAGCATGTTCGCGCAGTGGTGCTTGACCGCCTGGTACATCGCGATCGGGCGGCCGAACTGCTGGCGTACCTTCGCGTACTCGCTGGCCATGACCGTGCACTCGCGTGCGACCCCGGTCGCCTCGGCGGCCAGCACCAGCCGGGCGACGTCCGTTAGCAGGCCGCGGGCACCCGGCAGGATCTCGGCGGCCGCGCCGTCGAGCGTCACTCGCGCGGATCGCCGCGCTGGGTCGATGTTCTTCGGGACCTCGGTGCTCACGCCGCCGGTCCGCCGGTCTATGACCGCGACGTCCTCACCGACCCCGATCAGCAGCACGTCAGCGAGGTGGCCGCTGAGCACCACGCCAGCGGAGCCGGAGGCGACGCCGTCCGCGACGGACACGTCACCGCTGAGCGCGATCGAGCCGGTGACCGATCCGTCGGCCAGGCCGGGGAGCAGCCGGGCCTGCAGGTCAGCCGGCGCTGCGGCGGCCAGCACGGCGCTGGCTATGGTGGTCGGCACCAGTGGCCCTGGCGCGACCGCGCGGCCGAATTCCTCGGCTACGACGACCAGCTCAGGCAGGCCGAAACCGGCGCCGCCGTGCTCCTCGGGCAGGTGCAGGCCGAGCCAGCCAAGCTCGCCGAAGTCCTTCCAGAACGACGGCAGCTCCTCGTGCTCGGCGGTCAGCAGCGTGCGGGCGGCGCCACGGGAGTCGTGCCTGCTCAGGAAGTCGGAAACGGTTTCGGCAAGGGCCCGGTGTTCATCGGTGATCGCGATCGACATGGCCAGACAGTACCCCTTTACTATTCGCACGGACAATGCGGAAATGCCGCGAATTCCGTACGGGTCAATTTTCCGGCCTGCCCTCGTCGGCCAGCGCCCGCATCCTCGCCTGATGCGCGGCGAGTACGTCTTCCGGGCGCCTGCTGCCCGGGCGGAACAGTGCCTCCTGCGCGATGCCCGCGGCGAGCTGGCCGTCGTTGCTGAAAATCCGTCCCGTGTACATGCCCCGGCCGCCCGCCGTGGACTCAGGCAGCAGGTCCATCAGGACCCAGTCGTCCATCGCAACCTTGCGGTAGAACCAGACGGCGTGGTCCAGGCTGGTCACGATGCCGACGTCGGCGATGCCGCGCACCGAGGCGAGCCCGGTGAACATGTCGGACACGTACGTCAGCGCGCAGGCATGCAAGGTCTCGTCGCCGATCTTCTCCCGCGATCTCATCCAGACTCGCGAAGGGAACTGCTGGTCGTCGAACGCCTGCTCAGGTACCCGGATCTCGATCCCGAGCATCCTCGTGTGCACGGTGAAGTTCGGCAGTTCGTCCGGCGCGGTTACCGGCGGCGCCGCGTGGGCCTGGTAGTCGTAGCCGTCCTCGTCGAGGTGGAACGACGCGGCGAGGTTGAAGATCACGACGCCGTTCTGCACGGCGATGACCCGGCGATTCGAGTACGACCGCCCGTCCCGGTCCCGGTGCACGGTGAGCACGACCGGCTTGCTGGCATCGCCTCTGCTGAGAAAGTAGCCGTGCAGCGAATGCGGATGCCGGTCGGGGGCGACCGTCTCGGCGGCCGCGCGCAGGGCCTGGGCCGCCACCTGCCCGCCGTACAGGCCGAAGGGGTCGTCGAACGTCACGGCTGACCGGAAGAGGTTCGCGTCGATCTGCTCGAGCGTGAGCACTTCGAGCAGGCCAGGTCCCGGATCGGCGGCGTCCGGTTCGGCGGGGTTAGACATGGCCCATTGATATCACCAGGTTCTCGCCTGCTCGCGGCTAGCTCGCGCTCGCGGTCACGGCCGCGAGCACGGCGACCAGGAAGGTCGTCAGCGCCAGCGCTCCGTACGCCGCGCTGACCAGGGTGGACGGACGCCGCACCGACCAGCGCGGGCCTCGCGCGGGCGCGGCCATCACGTTCGCGAGCAGGTCGTCCACGAGCTTGGTGGTGAGGGCCTCGTCTTCGAGTGCACGGGCCAGCATCTCGTCGCTGGTGATGCCGAAGATGGCCGGCTGGCCCACGTCGCTACCGCTCGAACCGGACCAGCGGCCCGCCGAGCGCCGTCTCCTGGCGATCGAGTACCCGAGCCCGATCGAGGGGCCGAGCAGCGCGATCGCCAGCCAGGCGAAGCCGGTCGTCCCGGCCACGACGAACCTGATCCAGCTCGCCAGCCCGCACAGGGCGAGCATGAGGTGCCCGAACAAGATCGGCGCAGGCACCAAGGCGCCGGCGTCGAGGCAGGCGCTCGAGTAGGTCGGGGCCGAGCAGGTACAGGTCGAGCACCCCGGCCACGAGCCAGATCACCAGCGCAGCGACCGCGAGCGCATTCATGACATTGCTCCTGCCACCGGATCGAACCCGGAGACTGAGGCGAACTCAGCTTTCTACAGGATGACATCGGACAGACACCGCAGGCGACGGGCGAGACGAACCTGTGTCGTTGTCGTTCAGGTGCTGAGATGAGAGATTTCTGGCTAGGAGGCGCGGGTGAGCAAGGCGGGCGAGACCAGCGGCTGGGACGCCGAGATCGAGGAGATCGGCCACAGGCTCGAGCTGGCGACGGCCATGGGCGGGCCAGACAAGATCGCCCGGCAGCGCGCGACCGGCCGGCTCACCGTGCGGGAGCGCATCGAGCGTGTCGCCGACGAAGGCAGCTTCGCGGAGATCGGGGCGCTGACCGGGTTCGGCCAGTACGACGAGCAGGGCCGGCTGGTCTCGGTGCTTCCCGCGAACTTCGTGGCCGGGACGGCCAGGATCGGCGGCCGGACGGTGATGCTCGGCGCGGACGACTTCACCGTGCGCGGCGGCTCGGGTGACGCGGCGATTCATGCCAAGCAGATCTTCTCCGAGCAGTACGCGAACGACCTGCGCCTGCCGGTCGTGCGCCTGCTCGACGGCGCCAGCGGCGGCGGCAGTGTCAAGACCACGAGCGAGACCGGGTTCACTTACGTGCCGGTCAACCCAGCCTGGGATGCCGTGGTGGACAACCTGTCGCTCGTGCCGGTCGTCGCTGCCTGCCTCGGCCCGGTGGTCGGCCTCGGCGCCGCCCGCCTGGTCATGTCTCACCTAGCCGTCCTGGTCCGCGGCGTCGGGCAACTTTTCACCGCTGGTCCTCCGGTCGTGCTCGGCGGGACGGGCGAGGACCTCACTAAGGAAGAGCTGGGCGGCGCGGCTGTGCACCTGCGCAACGGCACGGTCGAGCGGTTCGTCGGCTCAGAGGACGAGGCGTTCGAGGTGATCAGGGCGTTCCTGTCGTACCTGCCGTCCAGCGTGCACGAAGTACCGCCGGTTATCGACTGCGCTGACCCGGCCGGCCGGCGCGCCGGCACGCTGGCAGAGGCCGTGCCCCGCAATCCTCGGATCCCTTACCGGATCAGGCCGATCCTGGACGCGATCTTCGACCAGGGCTCGGTGTTCACCTACGCCGAATATGGCGGCGCGACCGTTACGGCACTGGCCAGGCTCGACGGGCATCCGGTGGGCGTCATGGCGACCGATCCGTACAAGGGCACGACGATGTCAGTGGAGGGCGCCGCCGCGATCACCCGGCTGGTCGACCTGTGCGAGACGTTCCACCTGCCACTGGTGAGCCTGACCGACCAGGGCGGCATCACCATCGGCCGGGTGGCCGAGGAACGCGGCACGGTCAGGCATGGCGCCCGGGCGATCGCGGCGATCTACCAGGCCAGGGTCCCCCAGGCCGAGGTGATCGTCCGGCGGGTCTACGGGGTAGCCGGAGCCGGCGTCGTGAACCGGCACCGACCGGGACGGAGCTGGGCGTGGCCGTCAGGCGACTGGGGCTCGCTGCCGCTGCGAGGTGGCGTGGAGGCGGCGTTCCGCGCGCAGCTCGACCAGGCCGCCGACCGCGACGCCGAGATCGAGCGGATCAGGCGCACCCTGGCGGCCGTCAGCTCGCCGTTCCGCACCGCCGAGCGGTTCGGCGTCCAGGACCTGATCGACCCGCAGGACACCAGGCCGCTGCTGTGCGGCTGGGTCAAGGACGCCTACCGGGTTCTGCCCGAGCTGACCGGCCGGCCGTCCTTCGGTGCCCGCCCATAGCGACCCGAGTTCGGTCCTTGCCGCGACATGAGCCCGCCTGCTGTTGTTGCGGGCATATTTTCTGACTAAGGTCAGAGGATGGAGGCGGGGATGATCGAGCAGGTGCGCAGGTTCAATCGGGTTGTCACGCAGCGGGTCGGGGCGCTCAATGACGAGTTCCTGGCGCGGGACCGGCCGCTCGGGCAGGCGCGGCTGCTGTGGGAGATCGGCGCGGACGGCAGCGACCTGCGCGGGCTGCGGTCGCGGCTGGATCTGGACTCCGGGTACCTGAGCAGGCTGCTGCGCGCGCTCGAAGCTGACCGGCTGGTCGTGGTCGAGCCGAGCGCGGCCGACGCGCGGGTGCGGACGGCCAGGCTGACCAGCCTCGGGCTGGCCGAGCGGGCCGAGCTTGACCGCCGCGCCGACCTGGTGGCCGACTCGATCTTGCGGCCGCTCAGCGAGCGCCAGCGCGGCCGGCTCGTCGCGGCGATGGGGGAAGTCGAGCGGCTCCTGGCGGCCTCGATGGTTGACATCTCGGTCACCGACCCACGAGATCCGGACGCCCGGTTCTGCCTTCGGTCCTACTTCGAGGAACTGGCCGTCCGGTTCGATGCCGGGTACGATCCGGCCCTCGGGCTGCCGGTAAGCGATGCCGCGATGACGCCGCCGGCCGGGCTGCTGCTCGTGGCTCGCCTGCACGACGAGCCTGTCGGCTGCGGCGCGCTGAAGTTTGGCCCCGCAGGGCCGGCCGAGCTGAAGCGGATGTGGGTCGCTCCGGCCGCCCGCGGGCTCGGGCTCGGGCGCAGGCTGCTCGCCGAGCTCGAAGAGCGGGCGGCTGCGGCCGGGGCGCACGTGGTCCGGCTGGAGACCAATCGCAATCTCACCGAGGCGATCGGCATGTACCGGGCGGCCGGCTACCGGGAGGTGGCCGCGTTCAACGACGAGGCATACGCCCACCACTGGTTCGAGAAGGACCTCTAGGGCCAGCCCGCCTTGGGGGCCGGCGCCGGTGCGTCTGCCACGAGCACCTGGCCGGTGCGGGCCTGCGCGTCGATGTTGTCCATGCCGCGCCACTGCGTCGCCAGCATGAACAAGGTCGTGCCGTCCGGGCCGCCCAGCATGCAGGCGAAGCAGCCACGGTCGGCGCTGACGGTCTGCAGTACCTGGCCGCCTTCGGCGACCCGCACGCAGTGCTTGCCGGGAACATCGGCGTACCAGACCGCGCCGTCGGCGTCGATGCAGATGCCGTCAGGGAAGCCGTCGAGCTGCGCCCAGGTCCGCCCGGCCGACAGCGAGCCGTCCGGCGCGATGTCGTAGGCGGTCAGGCAGTTGCCGTGCGACTCGGCCGCGATCAGCGTGGCGTTGTCCGGAGTCACGGCCATGCCGTTGCCGAACTTCAGCCCGGAGGCGACCTGACGCGGAGCGCCACCATCGGCGGGGATCAGCGCGATCAGGTCGTCGCCGTTGACGTAGGCGTTGCCGTGGCCGTCGACCACGATCTCGTTGAAGATCTCGCCGATGCCGCTGAGGTCGGCGTGGGTGACCAGGCTGCCGTCCGGCTCCAGCCGCAGGAGTAGCCTCTCGCGGCCCGAGACGACGAGCAGTGTCTGCCGACCCAGCCGGCCGTCGGGCAGCCAGTCGATCGAGAACGGGAAGGTCGTCGGCACGTGGGTGACCACGTCCTTGACGCCGGTCAGGTCGACGGTCGCGATTTCCTGCGTGCACCAGTTGCACAGCCAGAGCTTGCCGTCGTGCCAGCGCGGCGACTCGCCGATCGCCAGCCCGTCGTACAGAACCCGTGCTTGCGACATCGCGTCCTCCTCACGCAGCCTTCGCTCAGCGATAGTCGACATCCACGAGCTGGCCCCTTGAGACGAGTCCGCTACTGAGTCCGCTACTGCTTCGATCCCCCAGGCTCAGCGAGGCCACTGACGGTCAGGCCCAGGCCGATGCCGAGCATCCAGACGTCCTTGCTGACCGCCGTCCCGGCCTGGCTCGGCCAGATGCTCCCCGGCTTGCGCAGCGCCGGCGTGCGCGCGTACAAGGCCAGGAGAGCGCCGGAGAAGCCGGTCAGCGCGGCTCCTGCCAGCGTATCGGGAACCACGGGAGCGAGCAGGGCTGATCCCACGGCGATCTCGCCGGCGGCGAGCAGCCGCAGGAACCGTGCCGGAGGAATGTCCTTGAGTACGGGAAAAGCGTTCGCCGCCATGCCGTGAATCGCCTTGGCCCTGGCCTCGTCGCCCTTCCACTTCTCGAGGCCCGAGTGCAGGATGTAGGCGCCGGTCGTGACTCTCCCGGGCACGCTGCGCGCCTTGACCCGAAACATGATGTTTCCCTTCGTAAGGTGGGGTTGTCCGTCGAGCTAGGGGCCGTCGGGGACGTCGGGGGACTGGTAGTCCAGGTTGTCCTCGACGGTCCGGTAGATCTCCATGCCGATCGGCCTGCGCTGCTCTTCGGCGATCTGCCCGAGCAGGCCGGCCGTCCTGGCCAGCAGTGCGAAGCCGCGCAGCAGCTCAGGTGGCAGCCCGAGATCGGCGAGCGCGGCCCCGCAGGTGCCGGCCCCGTTCAGCGGCAGCTGCCTGCCGAGGACCTGGTGGTGCACCCGCCCGATGGCCTCGAACAGCCGCAGGTGCGGCCCGTACAGGCCCTCCTCGCGGGCGATGCGGACCAGGACCGGCGTGCGCGGGTCGGTCACCTTGTGAATCGGGTGGCCAAGACCCGGCACGAATCGCCGGGCCTCCCTGGCCCGCCGCACGGCGGCGAGAGCCAGCTCGTCGTAGGCAGCGTCGTCGTCGGGCAGGTCCTGGCCAGCAAGCGCGTCCGCGAGGAACTTGCCCGCGTCCTCGGTCACGCCCAGGAACCGCGACCCGCCGCCGAGCAGGCCAGCCGCGAGAGCGCCCTGGACCGAATCGGGTGCGCTCAGGTAGGTGAGCCGTGCGGCGATGGCCGTCGGCGTGAAACCGTGGTCGGCCAGCGCCACGAGGACTGCCTCGAACACCCGGACCTCGGACGCGCTCGGCCTGCGCAGCGTCACCAGCCAGAACGCCAGCTCGCCGAAGCTGACCTGGCCCATCAGCTCGGCCGCCAGGTCGCGGCCCATCAAGGTGATGGTGTCCTCGTTGGAGGTGCCCAGCGAGGTCGGGAAACGCGGCACGCCTGTGTCGGTCATGTGACTGCTCCAGTCTGCGGATCGGCACCAGTGCCTGCCGCCAGCCAGGCCCGGATCTCGGCGCCGTGCTCGTCGAGCCGTGGCGGCGGCAGGTCGTAGCGCGGCGGCGCGGCCGAGTACGTCAGCGGATGGCGCATCACCGGCACCGCGTCTGGCCCGGTCCCGGCGGAGACCACGGGCTCGATGCCCACCTCGCGGGCGAACGCGATGCCCAGGTCGATCGTGTTGATCGGGGCGCACGGCACGCCGGCGGCCGTCATCTCGCCGAACCAGTCCGCCGCCGGGCGGCGGCCTAGCTGCTCGGCGAGCAGCGGCCTGAGCTCGTCGCGATTGGCGGTGCGCTTGTCGTTCGCGGCGAATCTCGGGTCGGTGGCGAGTTCCGGTACGCCGAGCACCTCGCAGAGCTTGCGGAACTGGGTGTCGTTCCCCGCCGTGACGACGAGCTCGCCGTCGGCGGTGGGCAGCGGCTCGTACGGAAAGAGGCTCGGATGGGCGTTGCCCATCCGGTGCGGGACCACGTCACCGGTGATGACGGCGCTGGCCTGGTTGACCAGCCCGGACATGGCCGAGGCAAGCAGGCTGGCCTCGACGTGCTGTCCCTCGCCGGTCGCCGTCCGGTGTGCGTGCGCGGCGAGGATCCCGATCGCGGTGTGCAGGCCGGCCACGATGTCGAAGATCGCGACCCCGGCCCGGTAGGGCGGCCCGTCCGGGTCACCGGTCAGGCTCATCAGGCCGGAGATCGCCTGCACGAGCAGGTCGTAGCCGGGCAGGTGAGCCCCGCCGCCGGAGCCGAACCCGCTGATCGAGGCGTAGATGACCGGCTCGTTGGCCGCCCGGACTGACTCGTAGTCGAGGCCGTACTTGGCGAGTCCGCCCGGCTTGAAGTTCTCGACGAAGATGTCGGCGCGGCGAGCGAGCTCCCTGGCGGCGGCGAGGTCGGCTGGGGTGCGCAGGTCCAGCACGACGGAGCGCTTGTTGCGGTTGATCGACAGGTAGTAGGTGGAAACGCCCTCGCTGGTCACCGGCGGTTTCCAGTGCCTGGTGTCGTCGCCGGACGGGCTCTCCACCTTGATCACGTCGGCGCCGAGGTCAGCGAGCAGCATCGTGCAGTAGGGACCGGCCAGCACCCGGGTGAAGTCGGCCACCAGCAGCCCGGACAGCGGTCCCGGACGTGAGGCCGTGCCTGACGCAGTCATCTGTGGAGGCAGCCCTTCCGCTGGCCTGTCCGTTCTGTCTGGTTATATCAGCGGGAAGGATCAGGCGATCGGGGGCGGGGTGCCGTCGGCGGTGGCGGCCAGCTTGGCGTCCCAGCCGCAGACCTCGCATGCGTGCCGGAACGCCGACCTCGCGAATTGGAGCGCCGTCGCGTGCGGGTCAGCGCAAGCGCGCACGTCGTCCCAGCGCAGGATGTACTCGCCCAGCTTCCCGTCCCAGTAGGCGCCCTTCACCGGCAGTTCCGCCTCGCCGTAGTTCGACGGAGCGGGATGCGCGTACGCGTAGAACGCGGCCTGCGGGAACCGGGCGTCCCCCGGCCACCAGCCGATCGCGACCTCCTGGGAATCCATCGCGTTGCGCATGATGAAGTCCTGCGACGGCGGCGCGGCCCGCTTACCGGAAAACAGTGACACCGCCAGGTCGAAGGAGCCCCACCAGGTGTTCACCGGCGTGGACCGGCCCCGGTAGGGGGCGCGGTAGGCGGCGAGCACGAGAGCGGCCTGGGTCGCGGCCTCGAAGTAGCTCGCGACCTGGTCGCGATCGTAGGTGGCGTGCTCGTCGTCCTCGTCGAGCGGCACCGTCCAGGTCACTTCCTGCGGCTTCGGGTCGATCCGCACCGCACCGCCGAGGCCGGCGATCGCGGCCAGCAAGTCGCGGGTCACGGCGCCGACCGGACGGTCCGGGGTGAGCGGTACCCGGGCGCTGCGTCCGCCGCTGTGCTCGGCGACCGCCTCGTGGGTGCGCAGGTCAAGCGCCACGACCAGGGAGCCCGAGCCGTCCGGGGCCGGCATCGGCGCTGTCTCGATGCCCCGCGCGGTCAGCCGCAGCGCCGCGTGCTGCAACTGGGGCTCGGGCGGCGCGAGCCTGACCGCGAGCTTGCCGAGCACCTGACTGTGCGCGTGCAGCGTGTCGCAGGTCGCGGTCCAGTCCTGGTATGACGTCGAAGGCCAGTGAGCGGGCATGCCTCCGACGCTACAGCAGGCTCAGCCCAGTGCCGCGACGAGCAGCGCCTTGAGCGAGTGCATCTTGTTCGCCGACTGGTCGAAGACGACCGAGGCCGGCGACTCGAACACCTCGTCGCTGACCTCGGCCCCGTCGATCCCGAACTGCTGGTAGAGCCGCTCGCCGACCACGGTGGCCCGGTCGTGGATCGACGGCAGGCAGTGCATGAACCTGGTGTCGTCCCGGCCGGTCGACGCCATCACCGCAGCGGTCACCCGGTACGGGCTCAGCTCGGCGGATGCGGCTGGCCCACTGCTCGTCGGGCTCGCCCATGCTGAGCCACACGTCGGTGTGCACGAAGTGGGCGCCGCGCACTCCGGCCGCCAGGTCGTCGGTCACCATCAGCCGGCCGCCGCTCGCGTCGGCGGCGACCTGGGCGGCGGCGACCACCTCGGCCGGCGGCTGCAGGCTCGGCGGGGCGGCGATGCGCACGTCCATGCCGAGCAGGGCACCGCTGACCAGCAGCGATCTGGCCACGTTGTTACGGCCGTCGCCGCAGAAGCAGAACGAGATCTCTTCGACCGGCCCCGGGTGGTGCTCGGTCATCGTGAGGACGTCGGCCAGCGACTGGGTCGGGTGCCACTGGTCGGTGAGCGCGTTCCACACGGGGACGCCGGCGTGGTCGGCCAGCTGCTCGACGACGCTCTGGTCGTAGCCTCGGAACGCGATCGCGTCGTACATTCCGCCCAGCACCCGCGCGGTGTCGGCGATCGACTCTTCCTTGCCGACGTGCGACCCGGTCGAGCCGAGATAGGTGACGTGCCCGCCCTGGTCGTAGGCCGCGACCTCGAACGCGCAGCGAGTGCGGGTGGAGTTCTTCTCGAACAGCAGCGCGACGGTCCGGCCGGTGAGCCTGGCCCGCTCGGTACCGGCCCGCTTGTCGCGCTTCAGCTCAGCCGCCAGCGAGATCAGCTCGCAGAAGCGCTGCTTCGTCCAGTCGGGGTCGGCAAGCAGCGAGCCTGGATGACGGGCTTGGCCGGGGGTTGGTGTCCGCATAGTCCCATTGTTCCTCGCCGGGTCAACGGGTCGGCGCGGGCGTGCCGTCCAGACCGCAGTGCAGCACCGGCTCGGCCGCCACCGCTGCCGCCGCCTTGCGCGGGTTCCGGATCGTGAAGGCCGCCAGCACGCCGCCGCACACACACAAACCCGCTGAGATGAAGGATGCCATGTGGAAGCCCGCCGAGAACGCAGCCGGATGCAAGTACGAGGACTCGCTGAGCCCGGCAGCGGCCGGCAGGACGGCGACGGCGATGAGGCCGGCGGCGCGGGCCACGTCGTTGTTGATCGCCGAGGCGGCGCCCGCGTGCTCGGAGGACACGGCACCCAGCACGGTCGAGGTGAGCGGTGCCACGTTGATCGCGAGTCCGAAGCCGAAGACGAGCACGGCAGGCAGGACCTCGGTCAGGTAGTCGCCCGAAGCCCCGATTCTCGCCAGGAGCGCCAGCCCGGCCGCGATGACCAGCGGTCCTGCGGTCATCTGAAGCCTCGGGCCGATCCGCGCGGCGAGCGCGCCCGACCTCGCGGACAGGACCAGCATGATCACGGTGACCGGGAGCAGCGAGATGCCAGCGCCGAGCGCGGAATAGCCGGCCACCTGCTCGAGCTGGATCGGCAGCAGGAACAGGGTGCCGCCCAGCGCCGCGTAGACCACGAAGGTCACGACGTTGGCCGAGCTGAACTGGACCGACTTGAACAGGCTGAGCGGCAGCACCGGCTCAGCGGCCCGGCGCTCCCAGGCCAGGAAGGCGCCGAGCAGCCCGATGCCCGCGAGCAGCGCGGCGAGCGGCGCCGGGCTCGACCAGCCTGCGATCGGGCCGTCGATCAGGCCGTAGGTGAGCCCGATCAGGCCGAGCGTGACCAGCACGCCGCCGGCGTAGTCGACTGGTCCGGTGGCCTCGACGTCGCGTGATTCAGGCACGTGCCGCAGCGCCACGGCGATGACGAGCGCGGCGAGCGGCAGGTTGATCGCGAAGATCAGCCGCCACGAGAGCACCTGGATCAGCCAGCCGCCGAGGAACGGCCCGACGGCGGTGCCGACGCCGGCGAACCCTGACCACGCGCCGATGGCCTTGCCGCGATCCTCGGGCCGGAACGAGGCCTGGATGATGGCCAGGCTGCCAGGGGTCAGCAGCGCCGCGCCGACTCCCTGCAGCGCCCGGGCGCCGATCAGGGTCGCCTCGTCCGGCGCGGCACCGCAGAGCAGCGACGCGATCGCGAACCAGATCACGCCGACGAGGAAGACCTTCTTGCGGCCGTACTTGTCGCCGAGCGCGCCGGCGAACAGCAGCAGCCCGGCGAGCGTCAGCGTGTAAGCGGTGACGACCCACTGCAAGGCGGCGAGGGTGGCGTGGAACTCGTCGCCGATCGCCGGCAGCGCGATGCCGACCACCGTGGCGTCGATCGCCGCCATCGCCGATCCGAGCACGGTCGCGAGCAGCACCCACCTGCCTGCGCCGCTCCGGTACGAGAGGCCGGGTTCGGCGGGGTACTGCTCGCTGGTGCTGTCGCCTTGGGTCACGCGTCCAGGTTGGCCCTAGAGCCCGTGCTTGTCGAGCCAGTCGAGGCAGGCGTCGGCGACCTCGCGCCAGCCGTGGTCGATCGTGAGCGAGTGACCGCGATCGGGGAACTCGATCAGGTCAGTCTCGGCCGGGGAGTTCCGGTACTGCCTGAGCGTGGACTTGGTGATCGCCTCGGGCACGGTGTGGTCGTGGCCGGCCATCGTGAGCAGGAGCGGGCCACGGTCAGGATTGGCGGTATCTACCTTGGCGGGTGAGTGGAGCGAGAAGTTCGCCTCGGCGGCCTCGAACAGCGGCCTGGCCGGCGACGGCACGGCCCACTTGTCCCACAGCGAGTTGGACTCGTCCTCGCTGAGCAGGTTGCCGAAGCCGTACTTGAATTCCTCGGCGGTGAGCGAGACCGCCTTGTGCTTGTTCGCCGGGTTCTTCAGGGCGGGCAGGGCCACCCGCAGGGAGGACAACGGCACCGGGAGCACGCCCTTGATCGACGCGGCGTCGATGCCGATGGCGGCCTTGCCGTAGTCCTCGCCAAGCAGCTTCTCGGCGAGCAGGCCGCCGAACGAGTGGCCGATGAGGACTGGCTTGCCGGGCAGCGGGTCGATGATGCTCGCGAAGTGCCTGGTGACCTCGTCGATGCCCTTGCCGGCGATCGCGTCCGGGTTGGCGCGGCTCGCCTCGACGGTGTCGCCGTCGCCCGGCCAGCCCGGTGCGATGGGCTGGTAGCCCTTGGACTGGAAGAGCTCGATCCACGGATCCCACGAGTTCGCATGCAGCCACAGGCCGTGGATGAAGACGACTGGTGTGGGCGAATCATTCATACAAAAAAGCCTCGTCTCTAGTCGGGGATACGTGCTTGTCATGCCCGCCCGACCAGGCGTCAGCCATGGATCAGTCGATTGATTGCCTGGTGCCGGCGGCCGGGTGCCGCCTGGTCTCGTAGAGCATGACCGCTGCGGCGGCGGCGAGGTTCAGCGAGTCGGCGGTGCCGGTCATGGGGATCCTGATGCGCTGCGCGGCGCTGGCGAGCAGTTCGCCGGGCAGCCCTTCGCCCTCGCTGCCGAGCAGGATCGCCAGGGGCGGGTTGTAGGTCGCATCCCAGTGGGTGGTCTCGGCGCGGTCGGAGGTGGCCAGCACCGAGATGCCGTTCACGCTGGTCCAGGTGAGGAACTCGGCCGTGGTCTCGGCGTGGGCAAGGCGGACGGCGAAGAGCGATCCCATGCTGGCCTTGACGGCGGCGGGGGCGTAGGGGTCGGTGGTGTCGCCGACGAGGATCACGCCGGCGCTGCCGGTCGCGTCGGCGGTGCGGATGACCGTGCCCAGGTTGCCGGGGTTGCCGATCTGGTGCAAGGCGACGAAGACGGCGTTCTCCGGGACGGCGAGGTCGCTCAGGGTCTGAGGCCTGGAGCGCACGATCGCGGCGATGCCGGCTGGGCCGTCTCGGGTCGACAGCCGCTCGAACAGGTCGCTGGCCAGGCGCGCGACCCGGACGCCGGACGCCTCCTGCTCGGCAACCATCGCGGCGGCGCGGGAGTCGGCGCGCAGGTCGGCGTCGGTGATCAGGACCTCAACCGGCCAGCCAGCGGTGATGGCGCGCCAGACGGGGCCGGTGCCTTCCACGACGAACGCGCCCTGCTCGCGCCGGTGCTTGCGGCTGGCGAGCAGCCTGATCCGCTTGACGAGCGGGTTGGCGGCGCTGGTGATCGTCTCGGCCATGCACGCATCCTGCCGTGCCCGCGATTCGATTGCGCGGGCACGGCAGGATCTTGGCGGCCGTTACAGGTGGCAGGCCGCCGCGACGGCGGCTGCGGCACCTTCGCGCTCGGAGGCCGCGGGGACGCCCGGGCGCTCGAAGTAGGCCATGTAGATGTAGGCGGCCTGGGTGGCGCTGGTCGCCGCGTTGAGCTGCGGGAGGTACTGCGCCCACTGCTGGTTGTAGACGAGCAGCTGGCCGAGCTGGGTTTGCAGGTCAGCGGCTGGGTTGCCGGTGACGAAACCGGATGGGAGCGGGGTCCAGCCGATCAGGCCGCCGCCGCCGGTGCCGACCGACTCAGGGTTGCCCATGGATTCCCGGTAGATGTTGCCGGCGATGCCGGCGGCGGCAAGGCCCGTGTAGCCGTGCCCCATCAGGAACTGGACGATCGCCTCGTAGTTCTGGGGGAGCAGGTAGCTCGTGCCCGAGCAGGAGAGCGTGCTCGCCGTGGGGGTCTGCGATGGGGTCGGTGATGGAGTCGGCTTGGGGGAGTGAGCCGTGGCCTTGCGGGCGCGTGCCGGGGAGTGCTTGCTTCTCTTGCTGCTGGGTGACTTCTTGCTGGTGGCGTGGACCTTGGTGCTGTGCTGGTGGACCCGGTGCGAGGACGCGAGGCTGTCGCTGAGCTCCGACGGCGACCCGCCGTGAGCGAGTAGCGGGATCACCGCGAGGGCACCCGCGAGCGCGAGCACGGGAGCTGTCCGTCTGGCGAGCTTGCCGAGCGGCGAGGGGGCCGCGTGCCGGCCGGTGCGGTGGAGTTGCTGGAGCTTTGCCTTCTTGCTGTGGTTGCCTGCTGGGCTCAAGAGCCTGCCTTACGACGATCCGTGCCCAGTTACTAAGCCGATCCAGATGCCTCTCGCCGGGCCTGCCTGTTCAGTAGAAAACTCGCGAATCACTCTACTGACGCAAATCGCCCAGTAAACTCAATATGGAATGAATAGCTAATCATGACTACAAGCGCCCATGTCCGGTCAAACGCGCCGCAAGCCAGCAGTGGTCGGGGTTCTGTCGCACAGTCACCGGCAGCGCTTGGACCAGGGAAATAGCCCGCTCGGACTAGGTCCAGGACCTGGTCAGGGCCGCAGCGGCCGGGCCAATCAAAAACGCCGGCCCCGAGACATCCGTGGCGGACGTCTCGGGGCCGGCGTTGTGCGGTGGTGGTGTGCGTTACCTGGCGAGGGCGCCCATCGGGTCCCAGGCCGGGAGCACGATCGGCTCGGTGCCGAGTGCCTCCTGGAGGGCGGCCGGCAGGGTGTCCCGCCGGGCGGCGATCTCGAAGACGTACTCGTCGAACCAGGGATCGTTCATCGTGTAGAAGCCGTCCTTGCCCTTGTCAGAGCCCCAGCTGTTCTCCACGCGCCACTTGCGGGTGGCGCTGTCGAGCACGTCGACGCCGGTGAACAGCATCGCGTGGGTCATCTGCGACTCGCCGAACAGCAGGCGGCTGGACTTGTCGAGCGTGAACTCGGTGTCGTAGACGGCGCCGACCTCGTAGAGCGCCGTGTCCCAGATGCCGAAGTCGTTGCTCATGTTCGGAGCCACGTCGCAGCCGAACCACACCGGCTCGCCGCTGCGCAGCGTGCTCGACGCGATCTCCTTGATCAGCGACATGTCGACATTGAGGTAGGTGACGGGCGGCGCGCCGAGCACGTTGCCGAGATACTGCACGGTGAACGTCCGGCCCGACGGGCTCGACGGGCGCGGGTCGTGCACCAGGCAGACGTAGTCGTCCAGGGGCAGGTCGACGTACCTGGCTGCGAACTCCTGCGGAGTGATCACGCCGTCGCGGTGGAACTCGCGGTCCTTGTCGGTCCACTGCCAGTCGAACCGGTCAGGGGGAGTGCCCAGGTGGATGCAGAGCACCCGGTAGATCACCTTGAGAATCTCGGCCTTCTCGGCGCGAGCGGCCTCGACGCCGCCGGAGGCGGCCGTCGCCCGGAGGCTCCGGGCACCCTGACGCAGCAGGTTGCGCAGGATCTCGTTCATCCGGTTGGTGTTGCAGGAGCTCTGCGTCTCCGGCATCACCGACTTGGGAACGAGGCCGTGCTTGTTGACGATGGCGACGAACATGTTCCACTGCCCGCCGTCCTCGGCCGGCGTGGCGAGCAGGTGCCCCACGGTCCGGTCGTCAAGGTCGCGGCCGGCAGTCTCGATGATGGCTTCGAGGAAGTAGTTGGCGCGCTCGATCTTGTCCCAGAACATCGCGTAGTTCTGGGAGAACTCGAAGTCCTTCAGGCCCATCTTGCGCATCGCGCCGACGCGCAGCAGGTTGAGCCCGGCGAACAGCCAGCAGCGGCCGCTGCGCTCCTGGTTGGTGACCTTCCAGTCGTCGAGCAAGGTGGACATGGAGTGGTTGGTAGCGTTGACGACTTCCCGGTTGATCGCCACGTCGTCGACCGAGACTCTGGTCACGGCGTTCTGGACGATCCGGTATGCCGGGCTGGCCGCGAAGTCCTTGCGTAGCAGTTCAGTGTCGGCGGCGCTCAGCGTCTTATCCATACCCCGTGCCTTTCTCGTCAGCATTCGACCCTATCTGCCAACTTACCAGTGCATCAGTTCGGTGCCCGGTGGGCGAACGCCCGCTGTCCTGTCATGATCGAGGCCATGGCGACTATTTCCGGGCCGCTCACCGAGGGCACCTTGTTCGCAGGCCAGCATCGTCTCGTTCGACCTCGCCGCCAGCGGCTACCTGGAGCAGGAGTTCGTGGTGTCCGGGGCGGCGTGCGGCTACACCGTGCCCGCTGCGGATGGCGGCGACCTGTCGCCTGACGGGCGGTGGACCGCTCGCGCCAGCGCGGACACCGCGCCGCTGAGCACCCGGATCGTGGTGCGCCGCCCGGTCGATGCGGCCGCCTTCAGCGGCGTCGTGCTCGTGGAATGGCTGAACGTGACGAGCGGCCTTGAGTCAGATCCCGACTGGGCGTTCCTGTACGAGGAGATCCTGCGGTGCGGGCACGCCTACGTCGCGGTGTCGGCCCAGTCGCTGGGGGTCAACGGCGGCCGAGGCCGGATGAACCCGACCGGGCCCGAGGTGCCTGGCCTGCGCGCGGAGAACCCGGTCAGGTACGGACGGCTCTCCCATCCGGGCGACAGGTACTCGTTCGACCTGTTCCGCCAGGTCGGGCAGGTGCTTCGGGATGGTGGCGGCGCTGGTGGTGGCGGCGGCGTGCTCGGCGACCTGCGCCCCTCGTGCGTCCTCGCGGTCGGCGAGTCGCAGTCGGCGTTCTACCTGACCACGTATCTCAACGCGGTCCATCCGAGGTCGCCGGTCTTCGACGGGTTCTTCGTGCACAGTCGCGGGGCGGGCATCGCGCCGCTGGACGGCGGCCCGATCGACCCCGAACACGACCGGGCCGGCATCCAGATCAGGTCGGACGGTCAGACGCCCGTGCTCGTCCTGCAAACCGAAGGCGATCTGCTGCCGCCGCTCTCCTACTGGCGCGCCCGTCAGCCCGACAGCGAGTGGATCAGGACGTGGGAAGTCGCCGGCACCTCGCACGCCGACGATTACCTCATCGGCCCGGCCGCGCCGCTGATGGGCTGTGACTGGCGGATCAACGAAGGCCCGCAGCGCTACGTCGTCCAGGCCGCCGTGCAGGCGCTGATCGCCTGGTGCACGGCCGGAACGGCCGCCGGGATCGGCGTCCACGATGGAGCTCAAATCGGAGGACCCTGCGGTCATATCGCGGGACGAGGCTGGCATTGCCATCGGCGGAGTGCGCACCCCGGTCGTGGACGCCCCGGTGGTCGCGCTGAGCGGGGAAGGGCCGCCAGGACTCCGCTCTCCTGGCCGGGCGCTGAGCTGGCTGGTCGGCTCGACGACGCCGCTGAGCGCGGTGTATCTGCACGCCAGGTACGGCGACCGGGCCGGCTATCTGCGGGCCTTCGCCGAGTCGCTGGACGCCGCGATCAGCGGCGGGTTCCTGCTGCCGGTGCACCGGGCTGCGCTGCTCACCGAAGCGGAGAGGTTTGGCTTCCCGCCCGTGATCCAACTTCGTCATGACCTACCTGCACGGACACCACGACAGCGTGCTGCGCTCACACCGGTGGCGCACCGCTCAGAACTCGGCGGGCTACCTGCTGCCCAGGCTGAACGTCTTCGGCGCGGGTGCTCGACATCGGCTGCGGCCCGGGGACTATCACCGCCGGGCTCGCCGCGCTCGTGCCCGAAGGGAACGTCGTCGGGATCGATCTGGCGCCTGGCGTGCTCGGCGAGGCCACGGCGCAGGCCGAACGGCAGGGACTTGCCAACGTGAGGTTCGAGGTCGGCGACACCTACCGGCTCGGCTTCGCCGACGACAGCTTCGACGTGGTGCACGCCCACCAGGTGATCCAGCATCTGACCGACCCGGTGGCCGCGCTCACCGAGATGCGCCGGGTCTGCCGCCCGGGCGGCGTCGTCGCCGCGCGGGACGCGGACTACGGCGGCATGCTCTGGTTCCCTGGCGACCCTGAGCTGGACGAGTGGCTGGCGCTCTACCGCCAGGTGGCCAAGGCGCTCGGCGGCGAGCCAGATGCCGGACGGCGCATGCTGTCGTGGGCGCTGCGGGCCGGCTTCAGCCAGGTCGAGGCGTCGGGTGACTCGTGGTGCTACACCGGCGCCGACGACCGGTCCTGGTGGGGCGCCGCGTGGGCGGAGCGCCTGGTCGACTCGCCGTTCGGTGACCGCGCCGTCGAGCACGGCCTGGCCACCCGCCAGGACCTAGAGCGACTGGCCCGAGCGTGGCACCGATGGGCCGCCTGCGAAGACGCCTGGTTCTACATCCCGCACGGCGAGATCCTTGGTGTCAGCTAACCGCCCGCGCTGGCCTTGCTAGAGCTGGGCTCTGCTAGAGCTGGCCCGCGTAGAACCCGTATCGGGACAGCGGCTCGGTGATCTCGCGCTCTTCGTAGGCCAGGTGCGACAGCAGAGCATCGGCCAGCACGTCCACCGCCTGCTCGACCTCCGCGAGGTCGCCCGACTCGCTGATCATGGCGACCAGAGCCCGGTCAAGCTCCACGAGCACCTCGTGGATTACCACGTGCTCGGCCTCCAGCCGGTCGATCACCGGCGCGAGCCCCGCATCTGACTTCCGCAGATGCGGGAAGATGGCCCGGTCCTCCAGGCCGTGGTGCCCGGTCACCATGGCGCAGTACGAGGCACAATAGGCGCCGAGCGTCCAGTTGTTCTGCCGCATGGTCATCTCGTTGATGACCTCGCGGGCTCGGCTCATCGCCATGAGGCCCTGCTTGACCTGGCGCATGAGTTCACGGAGCTGGCCGAGTTCGCTGCGCAGATGACCGTGCACGTCAGCGAGATGCTGCCCGACGGCCCGGCCGCGCGTCGAGTAGACATGGTCAGCGGGCGCACCCGGCGCACTAGGCCGGGCCGACTCGTCCCACACCGCCCCGCCCATCCGAGCCGCGCGACCCTCCGTCTCCAGCGTCCCCGGCTCCTGTGAGCCAAGCTCAGGCGCGCGGGACTCAGGCGTGCCGGGCTCGCGGGTGGCGTGCGCATGCGAATCGGTCGCGCTGTCTGTCATGCAAGGCTCTCGGGTCGTCGGTGGCTGCCAACCTTGACCGTACCAGCTAGCTGAACTCTCAACTAACCGCTCATCAACGGTCCAGGCCGTGTTCTTAGAGGTGTTGTGACTGGCGTGCGAGTGCTGGCGTGCGAGTGCTGGCACGCCTGCTCGCCGTAGCACGGGTTAGCGCGGGCCCGGTGCACCCCATTCAGGGCGGTATGCCCGTTCTGGTGACACGCTGATCCGTGCTATCCGGAGACTTTCCGGGCTCCTGCGGGAGAGCTGCCGCATCCAGGAGCCCTGTCGTCGTATAGCGCGGTCAACTCTCCAGCCTGCGACAACCCTCCCTAGTGGACCGCGGCGGCCCCGTCGTTGTGAGTTTGGGGGTGCTGGGGCGGGGCTGGCGCTCCTAGGTCGGCCCGTCGTTGTGAGTTTGGGGGTGCTGCGGCTGGCGCCGCGGTCGTTGTGAGTTTGCTGGCGGCTCGGAAGTTGAGGTTGAGAGTTGGGCTCGGCCGGCAGGTGGCCGCTAGGTGGCCGCTCCTAGGCGGGCGGGGTGCGGGGGTTAGGCGGGGCGGGGCCAGGCGTCGGCTATGGCTTTGTAGCTTGCTTTGCGGCGGGCGCGGTCCATGGCGGGGGTGACGACCACGATCTCGTCGGCCTGGGCTTGGGCTTTCATGTCCAGCAGGCGCTGGACGACGACCTTGGGCTCGCCGGTGATCATGCGGCCGTCGTCGCTGCGGGCGGCACGGAAGCGGTCGGAGGCGGCCAGCTTCTTGACTTCCTCGGGGCGCAGGGGCTCGCGGATATTGCGTCTGAGGTTGGCGATCGTGAGGGTCCAGCCCGCCTCGAAGTCGAGTATCGCTTCCTCGTCGTCGCTCGCGAAGGCCAGCACGGACATCGCCGAGTACGGCTCGTCACCCTCCGCCGCAGGCTCGAAGCTGCTCCGGTACTCGCGCAGGGCGTCGAACGCCAGCTCGGGGCTCATGTGGTGCGCGAACACCGCGCTCATCCCGTTGATCGCCGCGAACTTCGGGCCGTACTGGCTCGAGCCGAGCATGAAGAGCTCAGGCCGCTGCGTCAGCACCGGGGCCGCGACCAGCGAGCGCGTACGGGTGGTCGGCGGGGAACCCGTCGCCCAGGAACGCGAGCAGCTCGGCGACCTGGCCAGGGAACTCGGCGCCAGGGTCGACGACCCGGCCACGGCGCAGCACGTGGGCGGTCAGCGGGTCGGTGCCAGGGGCGCGGCCCAGGGCGAGGTCGATCCGTCCCGGATACATGGCCAGCAGCGTCCTGAAGGTCTCGGCGACCTTCATCGGGGCGTGGTTGGGCAGCATGATCCCGGCCGCGCCGACCCGGATGCTCGAGGTGTGCGCGCCGACGTGGGCGATCAGCAGTTCGGGGGCGCTGCAGGCCAGGCTGGTCATGTTGTGGTGCTCGGAGACCCAGTAGCGGCGATAGCCAGCCCCCTCGACAGCCTGGGCGATGCCGACCGCGCCCGCGATCGACTCGACCGCGCTCTCGCCGTACTCGATGCCGACGAAGTCGAGCACGCCTAGCGGGCAGCGTCTGCGGCAGCGTCCCCGACGGGGGCTCGGGCTGCGGTTCTGGCTTCCGGACATCAGCATTCACCCTGGATCAAAGCGTGGCCGGGCCGGGCGCATTCCCGTCGGGCAGCGGCCCGCAGAGTGCCACGCGGGCGACCGGCGTGGTGCTCGCGATGGCGGTCAGCAGGCTGGGGTCGGACGCGACGTCGACCAGGTAGATCGGCTCGGCCGGCCACTGGTCAGGGGGCGGCGAAGCCGTCAGTTCCTGCCCGCTCGTGTCCAGGTGCGAGAACGACGCGATCAGGCCGTGACCGGTCAGCTTGACCGCGGCCTCCTTGCGGGTCCAGGCGCGCAGGAACCACGCGGGCCGGTCTTCGCGCGGCACCAGGAGGAACTGCTGCTGCTCGGCCGGGCTCAGCACCCGGTCGCTGAGTTCCTCGACGGATCTGGTCGCCGTCACCGACTCGATGTCCACTCCGACTCGCCCCTCGCCGACCACGGCGATCAGCAGCCATCCGGCGGCGTGCGACACGCTGAAGTCCACGTCGGCCCCGGCGACGTGCGGCCGGCCGTGCTCGCCGCGCCCCGCTTCATCGCCTCGCGCCGCACACAGCAGGCAGTCCCGCGCGATCCGCACCTCGGCCGGGGAGCAGTCCAGGTATCTGGCAAGCACGAGTCGCTGAGCCGCCCGTGAGGTCAGGAACGTATCCCGCGCGCTGTCGACCTTGAATCGCTCGGCTCGCTCGAGTTCGTCCTTGCTCAGCAGCGCGCGGATGCCGGTCCGCGCCGGTGATCGGAATCGGCCAGAGCTGGCAATGGCCTGCCGCAGGTGCGGTGCGCGGCGGAGGCAGGCTCAGCGCCCCCCAGACCGAGCCCGAGACACAGTCGTCCACGGGCTTACAGTAACCCGCACTGGCGACCGGCCGGAGATTAGCCTGGTAATCCTATACGTTGACACTGCTGTGATGTGATACTAGCATCATATGGGTACGTAATTCCCTGATTAATTAATCTGACCTCAGAATAGTTTGCCCGATCGATTTGGAACGCCATTCAGGAAAGCGTGAGGCCAATACCTTCAGAGTATTCCTGGAAGGTGAGGAGATTGGTATGGATATCGAGCTTGCGGTCCGCGATGGTCTCGTTCGCGTGCTCGACGCAGCTACTCGGTCATCGGATATCGATCCAGATTTAGATATGGCCGACGCGTATGGCCTGACCTCACTTAACAAGGTGATATTCCTGATGTCGGTCTGCGATGACACCAATGTGAGTCTCGCGGAGTTTACCGAACCGGACGTCGCCCGAATGCGTACTGTACGCGACGTCATAACCGCGTTGTCCAAATTTGCTGACGGGACTGATCTGTCATGACCTGGGCCGAAAAGGCTGCCGTCGCACTGGAAAACGAGCACGTCCGGCTGCGGCCGGTGCGCGCCGATGACCGGGCGGCCCTGCATGCCATCGCGATGGACCCGAGCATCTGGACTTACTTCGTCCAGAGCGTCGCGACCGACGAGGAATTCGACGTTTTCTTCGACCAGGGAATTAAGGACCAGGACGCCGGCGTCCGGGTCGTCTACTTCATCGCCGACAGCCGCACGGGCGCGGCGGCGGGAAGCATGAGCTTCGGCAATATCATGGAAAAGGACGGGCGCCTGGAAATTGGCTGGTCCTGGCTCGGTGTCGATTCTCAGGGCAAAGGCGTCAACCGATGGGCCAAGTTCCTCATGATGCAGTGCGCATTCGAGCGACTCGGGGCCGAGCGAGTCGAATTCAAGACAGACGAGCTTAATATCAGGGCCCGGCACGCGCTGTGCAATATCGGCGCTCGTGAAGAGGGCACGCTGCGCAGCTTCAATCCGATGCCCGACGGCCGCCGCCGCGACGCGGTGTACTACAGCGTGCTTCGGGCCGAGTGGCCGGAGGTCAAGGCGCAGTTGCTCGCCCACCCCAAGGTGACGCACGCCAAGGTGACGGCGCGGTGATCGCGTCCGCCGCCTCGCGCGCCGACCCCGCTCTGGTGCCGTTAATCCAGGCTGGCGGCGATCCCTTTGACGTGGGCTACCAGCATGGCGCGGTCAGGGCGGCGCCGCTGCGCGACTTCCTCGCCGACGACCTGTGCCGGATCAACAAGCTCGCACCAGAGCCCACGACGCTCGCCGAGCTCAGCCCGATCCTCGCCGAGTACGCCTCGGCGATCAGAACGGCGACGCCCTATCTCAGCCAGGAACTGGCCGGGCTCGCCAGCGGCGCGGGCATCTCGGCCGACGAGGCGACCTTGCTGCAGGCCAGGCGCGAGATCATCGGCTACCAGAAGATCCCTGCCCGCGGCGACTGCACCACTTACGCGAGCCTCGTCGCCGGGCCGGACCGCAGCCCGGTCTTAGCTCAGACCGTCGACCTCAACGGCAACCTCGACGACCAGATCGCGGTGCTCGACCTCAAGCCGTCGGCGGCCCGGCGTCGCGCTCTGGTGCTCAGCTTCGGCGGCCTGCTCGGCTATCTCGGCATCAACAGCGACGGCCTGGCCATCGGCCTGAACCTCGTGCTCGGCGGCGACTGGCGTCCCGGCCTGCCGCCTTACCTGGCGATCAGGCACCTGCTCGACACGGCGGGCTCGGTCGCCGAGGCGCTCGACGTGCTGGCGACGCTGCCGCTGGCCAGCTCCCGGTCGCTGACCCTGTGCGACCCGACCAGGCTCGCCTGCGTGGAGATCTGCGACAACCAGGTCCGGGTGACCGCCAGCGACGAGCAGTCGGTGCACACCAACCACTTCCTGCACCCGGACTTCGCCCCGCGCGACGAGCTCAACATTTTCGCCCGCAACTCCTCGCAGCACCGCCTGGCCGCCTGCACAGAAGGGCTGGCCGGCCTGCTCGCCGCGCCGGCCGGCGCCGACGTCGAAGAGCACTTCGCGCTGCTGTCCAGACGGGCTGTGTGCGTCGCTGACACCGGTGATATTCGGCGGGAACGCACTGTCGCCGCCGTAGTCATGCTTCCTGAGCGCGGCGAGCTCCATGTCAGGCCGGGGGACCCGAACGCCAGCAGCACCCGTACGTTCAGGGTTCCCCGCCCGTGAGCGACTCTCCGGCGTCGCCGTGGTTCATCACCCGCCCGGGAGCCAGCCAGGCCCCCGCGCGGGTCTACTGCTTCCCGCACGCTGGCGGCAGCCCGCGCCTGTTCCTGGATTGGCAGGACGGTGTCGACGCCGAGATCGTCGCGATCTGCCGGCCAGGACGCGAGCACCGGGCGGCCGAGCCGGCGCCGTCGATCGGGGCCTACGTCGACGGCGCGGCCGCCGCGATCGCGGCGGCGGCGCAGACCGACCCCAGGCCGAGTTACCTGGCCGGACATAGCCTCGGGGCGCTCGTCGCCTTCGAGGTATGCAGGAAACTCGCGAGCGCCGGCGCGGCGCCGCAGCATTTCGTCGCCTCGGGGTGCTCGGCGCCGTGCCTGCTCCCGTCGCGGCGAGTCCAGAGCATCGCCCGGCTCTCGGGCCGGGAGTTCGCCGAGGCGATCGGCTTTTTCGGTGGACTGTCCGCCGAGGTGATCGCCGACGACGAGATGCGCGAGCTGCTGCTGCCAGGGATCGTCGCCGACTTTCGCATGGCGGTCGGCTACCAGTACGTCCCTGGCGAGCCGCTGGACGTTCCGGCGACGGTCGTGGTCGGCAAGGACGACCCGCACGTGCGGCTGGAGCAGGTGGAGCCGTGGGATTCAGAGTTCGCGTCCCCGGCCGGCCGGCGCTGGGTCGACGGCGGCCACTTCTACTTCGAGCCGGACCCGGCTCCGATCACCAGCATCCTGCGCGAGATCGTCACCGCCGACCAGCACGTCGAGCTGATTTAGGGGGAAGTAACCGTGACCTACCTGATCGGCCCGAGCTACGTGCTCGGCGAGCACGAGCTGCCGTATACCGGAATCGAGCGCCTGGCCGAGCTGTCGGCCCAGTTCAAGCTGGCGCCGCAGCCGGGCCTGTGGGGCTGGGGCACGGTCAGGACGACGAGCAGGGAACTCGAGGAGCTGGCGGTCGAGACCGGCCGGGCGAGCCTGGACGCCGCCGGGAACGCCCGCATCGACGCGGTCGTGCTCTGCTCGAACCGGATTCCCGGGCCGGCCGAGGGCCACGGCGAATTCGTCGCCCGGGTACTCACCGGGACCGGCCTTGGCGACATCCCCGCCTACGGCATCAACCTGAACCGCTGCGTGAATCTCCTGGCCGGCCTCGACGTAGCCCGCTCGCTCGTGCTCAGCGGGAGATACCGCCGGGTCCTGGTGATCACCACGGACAAGGTCGCCGGCGACGCCGACCGGATGTCCCAGTTCGCCCTGTTCAGTGATGGGGCTGCGAGCTGCGTCGTCGCGGCTGACCGGCCGGGGGCGAGTCCGTTTACCAGATCGTCGGTACGGCGACGGCGCAGCAGACGGCTTCGCTGGAGTGGACCAACCAGATCAGCGCCGACCTCGCCAAGGTTGTCAACGAGCAGCTGCTTGGCGAGCCCGGGCTCAAGCTGGGCGACATCGACGTGCTCGCGCACGCGAACCTCTACAAGCCGCTGGTGGTGATGAAGGAACGGCAGGCCGGGTTCTCCCCTCCGCAGCTGTACCTGGCCAACATCGAGCGGCTCGGGCACTGCTTCGCCGCCGATCCGCTGATCAACCTGGTCGACCGGATGGCGCTCGGGCACGTCAGGCCGGGCAGCTACTGCCTGCTCGCCTCCAGCGTCCCCGGGTCCCGAATCGGCGTGCTGCTCGAGAAAGGCTGACTGATGACCGGCGCGCAACTTCCCGTGTTCGAGCCGCCCGACCTGATCGCCGCGCTGCCGGAACGACCGTTCGAGTTCAGCCCGGCGGCGGCTCGTGAAGCTGACGGAATCGTCGCCCAGGCAGCCCGGCTCGCTGTTCCAGCGGTTACTGAGCGGCCAGGAATCTGAGTCGGTCTGGCTGGTCGCCCGGCGGGTACTCGATGCGTTCCTCCCCTCTCGTCAGCCGCTGCCGGACAGGACCGCCGACGAGATCGCCGCAGAGGTCGCGGCGGTGAGGGCGGAGCTTGCCCCCCGGATTGACCAGCTTTCCGAGGCTGAGACCGGCCCCAGGGACGCCGTGCTCCGGCAGCGGGCCGTGCTCGGCTTGCTCACCGGCTGCTGGCTCGACGTGCTCAGCCAGCCGGCGACGCAGCCGTCGGTGATCGTGAACCGGCTGTTCACGCACCACTTCACGCTGCGCGGCGAGGCGAATCCCAGACGGTCACTGCACTACCTGCGGCGGCAGAAGCTGGAGCTCCAGAACGTCTTCCTGCCCGACCTCGCCGCCGCCGACTTCCTCGATGCCGCCCAGGCCCGCCCGCTGACCGCGCTGCACGGCTGCTTTTACCTGGCGCTCTCGAGGCTGCCGGCGAACTTCCTCCCCGAGCTGGTCGGCGTCCACTACGCCGTGCTCGCCCTCGGGGTCGACGACCAGCTCCTGCGCCTGCCCCCGATGCTGTCAGAAGCCGAGCTCCGCTCGACCCTCGCGGCGTTCCTGGAACTGGCCGGGCCTTCGGAGCGGGCCCGGCTGCACGCTGGCCTGCGCTGCGCACTGGAGCTGGAACGCGAGCACGTCGGGCTGCTGACCGAGCTGGCGGCCTGGCAGGCCGCGCTCCCGCTGTCGTCCAAGGTCGCGGCCGTGATCGCGCGGCACGCGCCGTTCGCCGGACGGCACCACAAGGGCATCAAGGTAGGCGGCCGGCCGCTGGCCGAATCGTTCACCGACGCCGGCCTGGATCTCGCGGCGTTCCTGGCCGAGTTCCGCGAGTCGCCGCACCTGCGGCTGACGCCGGACGGGCTGTCGCGGTTCACCAGGGCGATCAAGTTCGGCGGGCCGATGTTCGGCATCTTCAGCGAGGCCGAGGCGGCGGTGTTCAGCGAATGGGCGAGTTCGGTGCAGGCGGGAGAGCGGCCGCGGATCGAGGTCGTGGTCAGCGCCGTGGGCGACCAGGCTGCCGGGGCCCGGGCGGCCGCGATCACGGAAAGCGGCCGGCCGACGTGACGACTGCCGAATTGGGGGAGATCAGCGATCGCGAGCTATTCCATCGCCTAGTGAACATAGAGAACTTCCCGAACACCCTGCCGCTGGCCTTCGACCGGGCCGAGCGGCTGTTCACCGATGCGCAGGTGCTGTTCACTCTCGGCGCGGGCGGGCGGTACACGGACGCGAGCTATTTCCCCTATAGCGCGCAGGCCCTGTACGAGCGGGCCGAGCGGGTGTACCGGGACAAGCTGGTCGAGCCGTACCGGCCGCTTGAAGAGATCCCGGACCGGGACGAGGTCGTGTTCCTCCAGACCACGTACGCGCTGGGGGCGCTGGTCGACGCGACGTGGATCCACCGGATGGCGAACCTCGGGCGGTCCGAGCGGCGCTGCGACGCGGCGCTGTTCTCCATCTACGCCGACGAGATGGGCTACGGCGACCTGCGCAAGAACCACATCACGCTGATCCACCGGGCGCTGCACAGCATGGACGTCAGGCTGCCGCATATCAGGGACGAGGCGTTCATGAGGCAGGGCGACCTGCCGGACGCGCTCTACGGGTTCTCGCTGCATCAGCTCTGCATGGCGCTGTTCCCCGACTCCTACTACAACGAGATCCTGGGCTACAACCTGGCGATCGAGATGTTCGGGCTTGGCGAGCTGCGGCTGCACGAGGTGCAGAAGCTGAACCACTACGGGTTCGACGACTGCTACGAGCAGGCGCACCTGACGATCGACAACATCTCGGCCGGGCATAGCCGGCAGGCAGCCGACATCATCGTCGCCTACCTGGACGAGGTGCGCCGGGTGCTCGGGGACGCGGCGGTCGACCGGGAGTGGCGGCGGGTCTGGCGTGGCTACGCCTCGCTCGCGTACTTCGTCGAGCACTCGCTGCTCAGGCAGGTGACAGCGGCGTCAGCGCAGAGCCATGATCAAGAAGGCGATCTGAGCTTGCTGATTTAGCATGGGCCTTTAGGTAACGCACCGAGCCTGCCTGAGCACAAGGAGCGAACCGTGACCTTGCTGGAATCGATCGCTGGCCCGGAAGACCTGAAGAAGCTCGATCAGGCGCAGCTAGGCGTCCTGGCGAGCGAGATCCGCGACGTCCTCATCGAGACGGTGACCAGGACAAGCGGGCATCTCGGCCCGAATCTCGGCATCGTGGAGCTGACGCTCGCGCTGCACCGGGTCTTCAGCTCGCCCAGGGACCGCATCGTATTCGACACCGGCCACCAGTCCTATGTGCACAAGCTGGTCACCGGCCGGCAGGAGGCGTTCGGCACGCTGCGGCAGCGCGACGGCTTGTCCGGCTACCCGAGCCGGGCCGAATCCGAGCACGACCTGGTCGAGAACTCGCACGCCTCCACCAGCCTGTCGTACGCGGACGGGCTGGCCAAGGCCTACAAGCTGCGGGGCGAGTCGGACCGGGCGGTCGTCGCGGTGATCGGCGACGGAGCGCTGACCGGCGGGATGGCCTGGGAGGCGCTCAACAACATCGCCGCCGCCAAGGACTCGCACCTGGTGATCGTGGTGAACGACAACGGCTGGTCCTACCAGCCGACGATCGGCGGACTAGCCGATCACCTGGCCTCGGTGCGGGTCAGCCAGCACTACGAGAAGGTGCTCGACCTCATCAAGGCGACGCTGCCGCGCGCTCCGCTGGTCGGTCGCCCCCTGTACGAGACGCTGCACGGGGCTAAGAAGGGCCTGAAGGACTTCCTGCAGCCCCAGGTGCTGTTCGAGGACCTGGGGCTGAAGTACGTCGGCCCGCTCGACGGGCACGACCAGCAGGCCATGGAGCACGCGCTGCGGCTGGCCCGCGATTTCGGCGGGCCGGTCCTGGTCCACGTGATCACCAAGAAGGGCTTCGGGTACGCCCCGGCCGAGACGAACGACGTCGACTGCCTGCACCAGGTGCCGCAGGCGGGCGCGCACCCGGGAACGTGGAGCGCGGTCTTCGGGGACGAGATGGTGGCGATCGGCGCCCGGCGGCCCGACGTGGTCGCGATCACGGCCGCGATGCTGCACCCGGTCGGACTGGCTCGCTTCGCCGCCGCGTACCCGGATCGGGTCTATGACGTCGGCATCGCCGAGCAGCACGCGCTGACCAGCGCGGCGGGACTCGCCATGGGCGGGCTGCATCCCGTGGTGGCGCTGTACTCGACCTTCCTCAACCGGGCGTTCGACCAGCTCCTGATGGACGTCGCGCTGCACAAGCTGCCGGTGACGATCGCGCTCGACCGCGCCGGGGTGACCGGGCCGGACGGCGCCAGCCACAACGGGATGTGGGACGGGTCGATCATGCAGGTCGTCCCCGGCCTGCGGATCGCAGCGCCCCGGGACGCCGCCCGGGTCGCTGAGCTGCTCAACGAGGCCGTCGACGTGAGCGACGGCCCGACCGCGATCCGGTACCCGAAGGGCAAGGTCGGCGGCGAAGTCGACGCGATCGGCAAGCTCGGCGGCATGGACGTGCTCGGCCTGGCCGGCGGCCTGGGGCGAGACGTCCTGCTGCTCGGCGCCGGGCCGATGGCGCTGACCGGGCTTGAGGCGGCCGAGCAGCTGACCGCGCACGGCATCGGGGTCACCGTGGTCGACCCGCGCTGGGTCAAGCCGGTGGACGAGGCGGTCGTGGCGGCGGCGAGGCAGCATCAGCTCGTCGTCGTGGTCGAGGACAACGGCCGGGTGGGCGGTTTCGGTGACGCCGTCGCCAGGCTCTTGCATGACCACGGGGTCGATACGCCGGTCAGGACGTACGGGCTGCCGCAGGAATTCCTCGCCCACGGCGAGCGCGATCAGATCCTGGAGGACGTCGGCTTGTCCGCCCAGCACCTGGCCCGGCGGATCACCGAAACCGTGGCCGGCCTGGCCTCCGACGAGACGTCCGAGGTGCGCAAGGCGGTGAAGTCCTCATGATCCCGGCCGGTGACATCCACCACCTGCGGCTGACGGTTACCGACGTCGAGCGGAGCAAGGCGTTCTACACCGGCCTGCTGGGCTTTGACATCGCGGTCAGCTCGCCGCCACCTGACGATCCGACGGCGGGGGAAGTCTTTAAGGTCCTCTTTGGCGGGGTGGTGATGATTCGCGGGAACTTGCTCATGGGGCTGCGGCCGATGGCGCCGCAGGAGGATAGCTTCCACCCGAATCGGGTCGGGCTTGACCACCTGAGCTTCGGCGTGCCTGGTCACGCCGACCTTGAGCACGCGATCGAGCTGTTCGACGAGCGCGGGGTGACCCACGGCGAGATCACGGCGCTGCCGTCGTTCGGCATCGAGGTGCTGTCGTTCGAGGACCCGGACGGCATCCAGCTCGAGCTGACCGCCCCGATCGCCTAGGTCCGCAGGTCCAACCGCCGCCGATCAGGTGCTCCAGCTGGCGGCGCATGATCGTGAGGGTGCCGGCCGGGTGGCGCAGCGCGGCCTCGTCGATGACGGCCCACAGCCGGGCCGGGCCCGATCTGGTCAGGATGTCCTGGCGGCGCATCCGAAGTTCCAGCTGCCGGTCCTGCTGGCCCGGCGGGTCGGTGCCGGCGGTGGCGATCGCGGCGCGGGCGTAGTCCGGGGTCTGCAGCAGCGGCGGGATTCATATGCGGGGCGTAGCTGCGGATCAGCGTGGCGGACTGCTCCTCGGCGCGGGAGTAACGGCCCCGGGCCTGATCGGGGGGCGGGAAGCGGGAAGGACGTCAGCGGCGGGCGGGTCCTGGGCGCCGGGCGCGGTGCCGAATTGCTCGAGGCGGACCTTGAAGGCCCGGCAGAAATGCATGCGGTACCGCTCCGAGATACCTCCCGACTCTTTCTCCCAGCGGCGGATCATGACACCCAGGCGCTCATTGCCAGGAAGCGTGTGCCCGGCTTCCCTGGCCGCCTCCCGGAGATGACGCCTCATCTCCGGCACGCTCCAGCCCTTCGACTGGCGCTGCCGACGCAGCCACTCCCCGGACGACGCGGGATGCTGGGCCTGACCCGGCGAGCTCATCGTGAACCTCTCCCTTCCTGCCGCTTCATCGGCCCGGTGCCGCCGCGAGCGCCGACGCGTCACACGCGGCCGGCAGCACCGGGAACAGCACGCTAAACGCGCCTTTCACAACGCAGTTAACAAGCGGTTAACTCATCCGATAGCGCCAACGGGAAAGCGGGCATTCAGCGATCAGATAGCAACGAATGAGGCTGCGCAGATGATCGTCCTCTACGGGTTCTGCCGGGCCGACGGGTTTTGTGTTAACTGGGTGTTAACACGGGTGCTGTCCTGGGTTGTAGCGTCGTGTCTGCAAGGACAGGTCGCGCCAGGAAGGCAAGCCGTGCTTCACCCGCCAGTTTTTGAGCGGTTCGAGGGTGCATATGCCGCTGTGCTCCAGCACGTCGGCGAGAACTTCGGACATGTGATCGATGCCCGTGGCAACCGCGCTCGTGAGTGCCTGAACTTATCCTTTGTCGTAGGGGATCCCAGGGACCGGATTGTCTACGTCCCGGCTCGGCGCACGAATATCGTGTTCTGCTTCGCGGAGGCGCTGTGGTATCTGTGGGGTCGCGACGACCTGGAGATGATCAGCTACTACGCGCCGGGACTGGCCCGGTTCTCCGCTGATGGCGCGACGCTGACTGGCTCGGCATACGGGCCGAGGTTATTCGGGCCGACGAGTTCGGGCTGGTCGCAGTGGGATCAGGTGCTGAGGCTTGGACTGCCCCGGCTTCCTTGGAGGCTGTGACCTCTGGGAAGGTTGGGGTTCATGGTATCGAGGAAGCCGCATCCCGGTGAGCTGCGGGAACGGGCAGTGAAGATGGTCTTCGAGGTTCGTGCGGAGACAGGAAATGAACGTGGGTCGATCGCCAGGGTCGGCCGTCAGCTCGGCATCAATACCGAGACTCTCCGCAACTGGGTTAATAAGGCGGAGGTCGATTCGGGTCAGCGGCCTGGCATCACGACTGATGACAGGAAACGGATCGCCGAGCTGGAACGTGAGGTTCGTGAGCTGCGCCGTGCTAATGAGATCCTGAAGGCGGCGAGTGCTTATTTCGCGAGGGAACTCGACCCCAGGTATCCGCGCTAGTCGGGTTCATTGATTCACATCGTGACCGGTTCGGTGTCGAGCCGGCGTGCGCGGTCTTGGAAATTCGGCCGTCAACGTATTACGCGGCGAAGAAACGCGAGCGGGAGGCGTCGGCCCGCGGTAAGCGTGATGAATGGCTGAAGAAGGAGATCACCCGCGTGTGGGAAGACAAGGAGATCGGCCGCCGGGTGTACGGCGCCCGGAAAGTATGGCGGCAGTTGCAGCGGGAAGGCACGCAGGTGGCGAGGTGCACGGTGGAGCGGCTGATGCGCGAGCTGGGCATCGCGGGCGCGGCGGCCAGGCGAAGGAAGCCGCGGACCACAGTGCCTGCACCGGCCGGGCAGCCGCGTCCGTCTGACCTGCTCGAACGTGACTTCACGGCTGTTGCGCCTGCCCGCCGGTGGGTCGCTGATATTACCTATGTGGAAACGGCGCGCGGTTTTGTTTATGCCTCGTTCGTCATTGATTTGTTTTCCCGCCGGATCGCGGGCTGGCAGGTCGCGGATACGCTGCGGGCTGAGCTTGCGCTCGATGCGCTGGAGATGGCGATCTGGTCATCCGGCGGCAGGATCGGAGATCAGCTTATTCATCATTCGGACCGCGGCGTGCAGCTTGAGTTCAAGGGGTCGTCGCAACACCGCCTTGTTGTGCTGAGTATAGGAACTCGTCCAGCGCTTCTGCCGGGGTCTTCCAGCCGAGCGCCTTGCGGGGGCGGCCATTCAGGGCGGCGGAGACGGCGGCCAGCTCGCCGGGGCTGTGGCGGCTCAGGTCGGTGCCCTTGGGGAAGTACTGGCGCAGCAGGCCGTTGGTGTTCTCGTTCGTGCCTCGCTGCCAGGGGCTGTGCGGATCGCAGAAGTAGATCTCGATGCCGGTGTCGGTGCGCAGCTGGGCGTGGCCTGCCATTTCTGCGCCCTGGTCCCAGGTCAGCGAGCGTCGCAGCTGGCCGGGCAGGGTCGTGATGGTCGAGGCGATGGCGTCCCGGACCGCCTCGGCGCCGTGCCCGGCGAGCGCGGGGCCGTTCTTAGCTCTGGGGGCGGTGCCGTGGCCGACCATAGGGGGCAGGTGCAGCAGCATCGTGAACCGGGTCGTGCGCTCGACCAGGGTGCCGATTGCCGAGCTGTTCAGCCCGACGATCAGGTCTCCTTCCCAGTGCCCGGGCACGGCCCGGTCCGCGACCTCGGCGGGCCGCTCGCTGATCATGATCTCGGGTGTCACGAACTTCTTGCCGCGGCCGCGGGTGCGCGCTCTGGGGACGCGAAGCGCCCGGCCGGTGCGCAGGCACGCCGTCAGCTCGCGCCGCAGAGCGCCGCGGCCCTGGACATAGAGGGCCTGGTAGATCGCCTCGTGCGAGACCCGCATGGACTCATCATCGGGGAAGTCGGCCCGGAGCCGGCGTGCGATCTGCTCCGGGCTCCACGACGCCGCCCAGCGCCGGTCCGCCCGGCGCCCGTGCCGACGCCCGATCCACGGCACGTCCGGGCCCGCCACAGCTTCACCATCCGGCCTGGTGATCATGCCGCCAAGCCGCTCTTCGACATAACCTCTCAGCACGTCATTCGCGGCGAGCTTCGCGACCTTCGGCCGCCTGGCGCGCCGGTCAGCATGCCACTGGGCCGTCGTGGCCCGGTACTCCAGCGACCCGCCCCGGGTCGCGGCGTTGCGACGCAGCTCCCGGGAGATCGTCGACGGCGACCGGGCCGCCGGCATCGACCTCGCGATCTCGCGGACGCCGCAGCCACGGGCGTGCAAGATCGCGATCTCCTCCCGCTCGGCGAGTGACAGGAAACGCCCCGACAGCGGGGCCTGAGTGACCGCAGGCATCCCGCCAGCCTCACGGAACCACCTGGTCCCGACTGGCTGCGACACGCCGGCCTCCACCGCAGCGTCCTCGCTCGTCAGCCCGCGCCCGATCGCCGCCCAGAACCGCTGCCTATGCTCCCGCCCGGCTACTGGCGGCCGACCCGGCGACCGCATCGCCGGCCGCCCTGCCACCGCCGCAGCCCAGCCCGGCCGTCGTCCCACTTGCCCACCTCCAGATCGAGGTGTTGCGACGACCGGTTGAATTCGCCCAGTACACCTCGATCCGGTATGCCGAGCGGCTCGGCGAGATCGGGGCCATCCGCTCGGTGGGGAGCAAAGGCGACTCTTATGATAATGCGGCAGCGGAGTCGGTGAATAGCCTTTACAAGAAAGAACTCATCGACCGCGACGGGCCATGGCAGGACATCAGGGACGTTACCTTTGCCACGATGGAATGGGTTGCGTGGTACAACAATGACCGGCTCCACTCAAGCTGCGGCTATATTCCCCCGGCAGAATTCGAGGAAAACTATTACACCCAGCTAGAAGCACTGGTAGCATAACCGTATTCGGCAAGCAAGGGCCTCCAAATTTGCCGGGGCGATCCAGCTGCTGGCAGAGGAGCCGGCGAGCAAGCGGGCGGTCGTGTCGCTGTTTCGGCCTGAGGAGCTGGCTGACTCGTCGAACCCTGATGTGACGTGCACTTTGGGATTGCAGTTCCTCTTGCGGAACGGCTGCCTGCACGCGGCGGCTTACCTGCGCGGCAATGACGCTGTCGTCGGCTTGCTGTCGGATGTGTTCTCCTTCACCTTGATTCAGGAGTTCGCTGCCCGCCAGCTTGGCGTCGGTCTGGGGTCGTACGGGCACCATGTCGGATCGATGCATATCAACGACGTCGACATCGGGCGCGCTGCCGGGATCGTCGCGGATTACGGTCGGGGCCAGGCGCGCTTCCCGGTGCGGGCCATGCCTGAAACCTCCTGGGCTGACCTGGCTGTTCTCGGACGGTACGAGGAAGCGCTGCGGCGCGACGAAGAGCAGCTCGACCCCGGCGCTGTTGACCGTCTATGCCTGGCACCGTACTGGCAGCAGGTAGTCCTGCTCCTGGAGGCCTACCGTCAGGTCGTCCGCAAGCCTGGCAGCCCGATCTCGGCGGCGGTGCTGGAAGCGCTGGATCCTGGCTATCGGTGGCTTGTCGCCCATCGCTGGCCCGGCCGGATCCCTGAGACTTTCGTCATGCCGGGCGGGAGAGCGCGCATGAGCCCGGGCATCGGGCTGAGGATCGGCTACAGCTTCTGGGGTTTCCTGGGTCCGGGTGTCGCGGATACCCCGGATGGAGGCAGGTTCTGGCGGCGGCCCATCGTGGACGCCCTGACCGCTGCAGGTCATCAGGTGGTCATGCTCCAGGCTGACCGGGACTCCGTCGAGGCTGGCCACAACCTGCCTTATAGCTTCGATAGCGGCTTCCCCGAGGTGGACGTGCTGCTGGCCGAATGGCGATGGCCGCTGCCCGGCCGCAACACCACCGCGTGCGGGGCCGCGGGCCACACGTGTGACCTGCATCGCCAGGACGACCTGATCGCCCGCTACACGATGGCCGGGACCGGGACTGTCATCTGGGACACCGACCGGCAGCTTCCAGCCGGCCACCCGCTCCGCTCGCTCCCCAATGTCGCGGTCTGCGAGCCTGCGGTCCTGCATGCCCCCGGAGCACGGACGCTGCTGCATCCTGTTCCCGACGTTGCCCTCGACGCGGCTGACTCGCGCGCCCTGGCCGCTATGGCGCGCGAGCTGCCGCTGGTCTATGTCGGGAACCGTTACGATCGCGACGACCAGTTCGATTCGTTCTTCGCCCCGGCCGCTGCCGTGTTCCCGCACCGGGTCGCCGGGAAATGGGCTGGCACGACCCGGTGGCCGCATGTCACTTTCACTGGCCGCTGCCCCTTCCCGGAGGTCCAGGGCGTTTACCGGTCCGGTCTGGCGACGGTCCTGCTGCTGCCCGGCCGGTACGCCCGGGCGGGTCACCAGACCCAGCGCCTGTTCGAGGCGGTGCTGTCAGGCTGCCTCCCGCTTACGCCCGCCCCCGTCCCGGCCGTGGCCTCATTCACGCCGGAACGCCTTCATGTGCTGAACGGCGGGCAGGTCATGGAGCGGATTCGGTGGGTGCAGCAGATCGCGGGTACGGCGGAGCACGCTGCGGTAATCGCGGACTGCCTGACCCGGCTGGAGCCTTTCCGGTTATCCGCCTGGATCGATGACATCAGCCATCTGATGAGCGACCTGGCCGCTGATGCGGTGGTCCGGCGATGACCAGCAGCGACCTCAGCAGGGCGGTCAGCTGGTCCCGGTGGTCGGTGATCTTGCTTAAGCCCGACTGCGTAATCCGGGGCCTGGCCGAGGACGTCCTGAACCGGATCAGCCAGGTAGTGACAATCAGGGCGGCCCGCACTGTGACGGTCACCGAGGAGCAGATCTTCGCCCACTACGACGACCTGTTTCCCCGCGCCGCAGAGATCGGCGTCGATGTCGCTGCTGAGCTCCGCCGCATTTACGTCGGCCAGGACGCAGTCATCGCCCTGGGTCACGGGCCCTGCGCGGCCGCCCGGCTGCGGGAACTTATCGGCCCTACTGATCCTGCCCAGGCTGGATGCGCCACGATCCGCGGCCAGTACGGAATCGACACCCTCGCCGCCGGCCAGGCCGAGCACCGGCTGATCGACAACCTGATCCACACCTCCGACAACCCGGACGCTGCCCGCCGGGACTTCCGCATCTGGTTCGGCGCTGACCACGCTGACCTGCTCACCGGCACAACCTGACCAAGGAGGAGACCGCCATGACGACCCGCCGCAGCCGCCTGCCCAGTTCCGGCGCCATCAGATTCGGAGCAGGGCCTGACCGTCTGCAGATGATGCCAGCGGACCAGCAGGCAGGCTTAGACCCCTACATGACCCAGATCGTCACCTACCGCAAGTCCGGCCTGTCGCTCAACCACATCGTCGGCTGCCCGCTTGACTGCGGCTACTGCGTCCGCCATTTCTGGGGTGACTTCGAGCACAAGACCCCGCATCTGCTGATCCCCACCGATCAGGCCATCAGCCTCGTCCTTAACCACGAAGCCTTCAGGCCCTCGACCACCCCCATCCAGATATTCAACAAGGCAACAGACCCGTTCCTGCCCGGCGTCAAGCCGCACCTCTTCCAGGTTCTGCGCGACCTCGATGACCGCGGGCTGGACAACCTGGTGCTCATCATCACCCGCTTCAAGGTGACCGGGCAGGACATGGCAGCCCTGGAAGAACTCCGCAATCTGCGGGTGACGCTTCTGTTCACCTACTCAGGCATCACCGACGCCCGGATCGAGCCGATCGCCAGGAGCGGGATGACCACCGCCGCGATCACCACCGCCTGCGCCAGCAGGCACCGGACCAAAGTGGTGCTGTACTGGCGGCCCATCGTGCCCGGCTGGAACGATCAGCCCGAGACCATGGCGCACGTGCTGAAACTCGGCGCTCACGCCGACTCGATCGTGTTCACCGGCTACTACCACAAGGAAGAGAACGCAGCTTACCTGCGCGATCTCGGCGTCGACGTGCCATACGGCGAGGAATTCAACCGCCGGAAAGTCCTGCCGCAGGACCTGGACGCCAGGGTAGTCGCCGCCTGGCGCGACTCGGGGATCTCGACCCCGCTGTTCCGCAAGACCAGCTGCGGCGTCTCGGCAGCCCACCGGGTCGCCGACTACAACGGCCACTGGGGAGTCCGCGAACTGTGCAGCATCTGCCCAGCGGCGCAGACCGACCTGTGCCAGGCCGACCACCGCCCGCCAAGCCCCGCACGATTCGAGGAGGTGCTGGCCGGCCTGGGCTACCACACCGATTACCTGGTCGATGACGGGCACGTGTGGACTCACGGCCTGGGCGAGCAGAAGCGGTACGCCATCCAGCACACCCTGCGCTTCCAGATCTGGGAACTCGACCAGCCGCATTTCCTGCACGCCCACGGCCGGGCGCTCACCGGTCACCACATCCCTGACAAAGAGCACGGACAGCTGACGGCGCTTCGCGAGCGGTTCACCGCGTGCACGCGCTTTGATGAAGAAGACTAACCCGACCCAGAAAGACGAGTGAGCAAGGTGGACGGCATCCCGTGGACGCAAGCCCCGCTGGTCGCGCTGGACCTGGAAGGCACCGGAGCCCAGGACCGCGACGCGGAGGCGATCCTGGAAATCGCTGTCATCCCGTTCGCCCACGGCCGCCCCGCCCTGGCCAGCTCCTACAGCACCCTGATCAGCCCCGGGCGGCCCCTGCCGCGCAGACCCTGGATCTCGCCCGGCCTCACCGACGCCGCCCTCAAGGACGCCCCCGCCCTGGACAAAGTCGAACCAGACCTCACAGCCCGGCTCAACGGCAAGATCATCGTCGGCCACAACATCAGCGTCGACTGGCGGCTGCTGCACCTCCGGTGCCCCGCCATCCGGCCAGCCGGCCTGATCGACACCCTGCGCCTGGCCCGCCACCTCCACCCCGGGCAGAAACGCAACTCCCTCACCGCGCTCCTGGACCGCTACAACCTGACCAGCCAGATCACTACCCTGACGCCGGGCAGCCAGCCCCACCGGGCACTATGGGACACCACCGGAACAGCGCTGCTCCTCACCACCCTCATCAGCGAACTGCACCCAGCGGGCACGCTCACCTACAGCAAGCTGCACGACATCGCCGGACTGCCGCTCAGCTCCAGGAAACCCGGTCACGACGCACCGCAGCAACTCACTCTGCTGGACCTGTAACCGCCGGTCCTGCCTACGGGAAGCAATATGGCCCAGTTGCCGCCCTTCCAGCGTCAAGGCCATCTGCCTTTTGCCGGGGATGATACGTGGCGAGCCAGCGGCCGTGTCAGCGGACAGCTGACGTTCTTCCGGATCGGAACTGCGCGCTCATTCCGGCGCGGACTTGACTAGTGGTTAACTTGGGGTGTGGAAAGCGATGCGGCGAACCGTACTGGGCTAGATCAGTCTTGGGATCGATGAAGCCTTATGACAGTGGTCAGCCGCACCTGTGCGCGTTGCAGCCGGCCGCTCAGCCGCTATAACAACGGTGACTATTGCGGCTCCTGCGAATCGTCGGACGACCGGGCTGAGAACGACCGCATTAGTTCCGATGCGGCGAGTGAGATCGGCCAGCGCCTGAAGGCTGTCCGGCAACGGCGGGGAATGAGTCTCAGGGTCGTCGCCGGGCTCGCCGGAGTATCCGCCGCGTATCTGTCCATGGTCGAGACCGGCAAGCGTTCCCTCGACAGGTACTCGCTGATCCGCGACCTCGCAGAAGCCCTCCGGGTCCCGGCGAGCGACCTGGCGCCCAGTCTGTCGGAGGGCGGGGTAAAGCCGAACTTGCCACGGCCGGCAACTACTGAGTCTGGGATAAGACCGGCGCTTGTTCACGAGGATAAGCCGGCAATCGACGATTCTGACCTGCTCGCCATGCAAAGGATTCCGCGTCGCCGATCGCCAGATTGGCGGCGGCCATCTCTACGCCACTGTGCTTCGTTACCTCCGGACATCAGTAGCACCGCGGCTCTTTGGCGCAGCGGAAGTGAGCAACGGCCACCACATCTTCACGGTGGCCAGCGGGCTTACCGACATGGCTGGCTGGATGGCGCACAACGCCGGCCGGGACGGCAGCGCCAGCCGGCACTTCCAGCGTTCGCTCGAGCTAGCTCAGGCTGGCGGTGATCACCAGCTGAGAGCCCACGTGATGGCCAGCCTGAGCCATCTCGCCCTTCACCAAGGGCAGCCGGACAAAGCCATAGACCTTGCCCGCAAGGGACGGCATGCGCTGGCCCAGGGACCAGCGAACCATGCTCTGACAGCGCACCTGATCGCGCTGCATGCTCGCGGGCTAGCCGGGCGTCCGCACCCCGACGCGGCAGCGGTCGGCAAGGCCCTGCTGCAAGCTGAGACAGCGCTGGACAAAAATGATCTAGATCGATGCTCCCCGTGGGTTAGCCGGTTCGATGAGGGTTCACTCGCCAGCGAGGCAACCCGGAGCCTCCGGCAACTGGGCCAGTACGACGCGGCGGCCCGGAGCGCTCAGCGGATCATCGAGGTGCGGCCGGGCTCACATATGCGGAGCCGGACCTTCGGCCAGCTCCTTCTAGCGGACGCACTGGTGGCCAAGGGAGAGATCGAGCAAGCATGCAGCGCAGGGCTCGAGGCGCTGGCGGCCGTAAGCTCGCTGAGCTCATACCTTGTGGTCGAGCAAGCAAGGCAGCTAGCCAGGCTCTTGGAGCCGCAGCGCGGCAATCATATTGTTGGCGCTTACCTAGCCGCCGTCGACGACGCCCTGAGTGACCAGGACTGGCTCAGCTCCTAGCGCCATGCCGACGCGCACAGCACATTCGAGGAGTCGAGTTGGCAACCGAGGATGCGCCCCTGTACGAGCGTGATCCAGACGCCTGGCGAGCCCAGCTAGCCGAGGGCAACCGGACCCAGCCCCGCAAGCGAGTCGGCGCAGACATAGTGCTGCGCGATGCCCAGGGCCGCATACTGCTGGTCGACCCGAGCTACAAGCCAGACTGGGACCTGCCCGGCGGCATGTGCGAGGCGAACGAGCCGCCCGCCGATACAGTGCGCCGCGAGATTCGCGAGGAACTCGGGCTGGCGATAGACCCGCATGCCCTTCTCTGCGTGGACTGGGTATCGCCTCACGGGCCATGGGATGACTCGCTCATGTTCGTATTCGCCGGCGGACGGCTGAGCGAAGCCCAGATCGCGGACATCAGACTGCTAGATGGCGAACTGAGATCGTACGAGTTCTGCACCAGGCAAGAGGCCGAAACGCGGCTGCGCCCGCCTACGTTCATGAGGCTCACAATGGCGCTCCGAGCGCTAGACACAGGACGAGTTGCATACCTTCAAGATGGCCGCGTAACCGTCGAGTAGACCTGCAGTGTGCCCGAGGCCACCAGCTTGAGGGCGATGGTGGTGCCTGAGCGTCCTACGGTCAGCGTCGCCGGGCCGGAGGCGGACGGGAGAAAGTCCGGATCGCCTGGGTAGCTGGCGGTGACCTTGTACACCCCGGAGGGCAGACCCGCGGCCGGGAACGGCATGCAGGAGCCCGTGCCGGACGTCAGCGGCATCGTGCACACCCGGATCGAGCCGATCTTGGTTGCTGACGGTGATGGCGGCATTTCCCGATGGGATTCCGGTGAATTGCGGTGATACCGAGCGGTGAACGACTCCGGCTGCTCGCCGCCGAGGATCAGGGCCGGCCTGCCCACCGCGAGCGTGACCCTGGTGGTGGCCCTGGTCACGGTGACGGCCTGCGAGGCTGACGCCGACGGGCCGAAGTCATAGTCGCCTCCGTAGCTCGCGGTCAGGCTGTACGATCCGGCCGGGAGCCGGGCCGGGGCCGGTGCGCAGGATCCAGTACCCAACGTGAGCCTGACCACGCAGATCTGGCTTCCCGGCGCCGTCATCGCGACCGTCCCTGCGAACTGGCCGGCTGACGCCGACGACAGGCTCACCGAGATCGCCGTGGCGTTCTCATGACCGAATGTCCAGGAGCGGCGCAATTCCCGGCCGACGCGCACGAGACGGCGAGCACCTGCGACGTCGGCTCAGCCTCCAGCGCCGCAAGCCCAGGCACCGGATGCACGTCGCCCCAGGTTCCGTTCACCTCGTCAGCGAGGAACCCGACCATGACAGTCGGCCCGTTGACCTGGGCTGAACTGTCCGTACCCGCCGGCCCTGCAGTTCCCGGGCGAGCCGCACGAGATCGAATACAGCTTAATAACCCCGCCAGCCGCCGCCATACCAGTACCCGGCACCAAGGCATAAAAGAAAAGACAATAGCCGCCACCGCTGACCGCCAACATAAGATGCCTCTAAAATAACTCATCTCACCCTATCGGCCCGCGATCCAGGTAAATTGCCTTTAACCTAATCGGCCAACAGAATACCCAGCTCGCCCTTTCCGGGCAATCCCGCGAAAGCTGACAGCAGGCAAGCGGCTACATACCGCTGTTCGGGCCGGATTCCGAACAGCACCTTGGTCTTGCCTGCGGCCGCCCGGACGATCGTAAGGAAGCGGCGGGAATTAGCTGCTCGTACCCGCATCATCACCCTTGAGCACTCGTTAACTACCAGTGAACTAACCCGGGCCCGGGTGCCATAGGTTTCCTATGCCAGTCGACGATTGCGCCGGCCAGCTCATCTCGCAGACGAGCCAGGCGCGTTCCGTCACACCCGTCCTCCCGGCCCCGAGCCGACGTCAGGAGTCCGCTATGCCGGATCGTGCCAGCATCACCATGGACCGCGCTACCCTCGTTCGCGGGCAGCCGCAAACCCCGTCTCCCGCCCCGTTAGGACAATCTGGTCACCTGGCGCGGGACAGGGGAGAGCAGCACAGCGCCTTCCCGCCCGGACTGTCGCAGCTAATCGCTGTCGCCTGCCATGAACTTGTCATTCGTGTCAGTCCCGCCGGTCGCTGCGCCGTCTGCGGGACGTCCTCACGTGTCAGCGCGCCCAACTCGCCGAGTTCTCCCTCAACGCCCTCGTTCCCGTCGGGCCTGTAAGCCAGCGGCACCGCTGGGAGTTGCCCGGGACACCTGACCAGGTCCGCTGCGCCCGCCGCCTCATCGCCTCCGCGCTCGGCGGCTGGTCCCGGGCCGACGACGCAATCCTCGTGGTGTCGGAGCTGGCAGCCAATGCCGTGCGCCACAGCCGGTCCGGGCAGCCTGGCGGGACCTTCACCATCTATGCCGAGATCGCCCCCGGCTCCCGCGTCCTGATTGAGGTCCGCGACCAGGGCGGCACCTGGCGACCTGCCAGCAAAAGCGACCAGGGTGGCCGCGGGCTCAGGATCGTTAACGACCTTGCAGCGTCGATGCGGATCGGCGGAGACGCTGACAACGGCTGGATAGTCCGCGCTGTCCTCATCTCGGATGCCGAACCTCCCGCTAGCTAACCGGCAGCAGACCCTCGCCGCTGCGCCGACGAGCCCTCCCCTCCGGCCGGGATCAGGTAATGACTTGCACAACCTTCAGACCGAGCAATACCAGCGAGCCAGCTCGCATCTCGGCTGGCAGCCTTCAGCCAGGAGGCAATGCAAGCACTCAAGAGCAACCACGATCGCCTGACCTCCCGCTACAGCCGCGCTTACCGGAAACCCTACAGATGGGCCTCCGGCCCAATAAATCCTCTTACTTTCGCCTCTTGGAGCCAAGGCCCAGCACAGACGTCCTGCCATACCTCTCTGTCGGGCCGTCAGCGACAGGGCTCATCCTCCACGGCAGACACCCGGATGATCCACAGATCTCACTCAGCTTCTTCGCCCCTGAACGAACTGCGCAACAGAACGGGCCACGTCCAGGAGAATGGTGTATAGGGACCATCTCACGATCTATTATGATTTTAGGCGCTAATAGCCCCGATTGTCAATTCAGTGTCATCAGCATCATTAGTCGCCTTGCGGCAGGCGGCGAGATTTCGGGTCCCATGTAGCGGCGGGCCTCGGTCCATTCGTCGTTCTGCTCGGCCAGGACGGCGCCGACAAGGCGGATGATGGCGTCGCGGTTCGGGAAGATCCTGACGACGTCGGTCCGCCGCCGGATTTCCTTGTTCAGCCGTTCCTGCGGGTTGCTCGACCAGATCAGGCGCAGACCTCGCGGGGAAAGGCGGTGAACGCGAGGATGTCGTCTGCGGGCCTCGTCCAGGTGCGCGGCGGCCTGGGGAACTTCGCTTCCAGGGCGGTGACGACCTGGGCGTGCTGGGAGCGGACGCTGCCGGCGTCGGGCTGCTCGAAGATGGTGCGGACCAGCGCCGGTACCCGCGGCTGCGCTGATTTCGGGACCCTGGTGAGCAGGTTCCTGTGGGTAATGCGTCCGGCAGCGCTGCCACGACGCGCCGGGCAGCACCGAGGCGATGGCGTCGCGGAGCCCGGAGTGGCAGTCGCTGGTGACGAGCTGCACGCCGGACAGGCCGCGGGCGACCAGGCCGCGCAGGAACGCCAGCCACCCCGCCCGTCCTCCGACGACGCGACGTCGATGCCGAGGATCTCCCGGTTCCCGTTCGCGCTCACCCCCGTCGCGACCAGGGCATGCACGTTCACCGTCCGCCCGCCCTCGCGGACCTTCTGGGTCAGCGCGTCGATCCACATGAACGCGTACGGGGCGCTGTCCAGCCTGCGGTTCCGGAACCCGGCGACCATCTGGTCGAGCTCGGCGGCCATCACGCTGACCTGGGACCTGGACAGCTTCGTCACCCCGAGGGACTCCGCGAGCTTCTCCGCCCGCCGGGTCGAGACCCCCGGCAGGTAGCTGGTCGCGACGACCGAGGCCGGCGCCCGCCCGGCCCGCCGCCGGTGCTCCGGGAACCCCCGGGAAATAGCTGCCCCGCCGCAGCTCAGGGATCGCCAGCTCGATCGTCCCGGCCCGGGTATCCCACTCCCGCGCCCGGTACCCGTTGCGGATGCACCCGCTCCGGGCTAACCTCGGCATACCCGGCCCCGCACCAAGGATTCGACCTCGGCGTCCATCATCCGCTGGGCGAACCCCCGGATCATCTCCCGCAGCAGATCCGGGCTCGCCGATGAGAGCGTCTCCCCCGGAACTTGGTTCCGGAACCGGCCCTTTGCGGGCACCGCGCCCGGCCATCTCGTGTCTCCTTCGTCTCTCATTCGCACTTCGAAGGATCGCGAGATGGCCGCCTCACATCACGCCGACACGCCCGACCAGAACAAAACGGTCACGACGACTCAGGCACCCCATACACCACCCCCGTGGACGTGAACACAGAACGTTCCAGTTGTTCAGCGACACCGAGTCTCAAATCACTGACGTCAGTCCCGTTTAGCATGCGGCACATGACATCGGCGTTCGCCGTGTCCGTCCCGCCGGTCAACGCCGGCAGGAAGCTATTCTTATTCAGCCCGGAACGACAGCGGTATCACCATTGCGATGCCATCACTGCATCGCTCCGCCCTCAGATCCACGAACACAATTCAAATCACTCCCGGTCCCCTCCGGACAACGACCGCTTCATCATGCTCCCTGGGACACGGTCCCGTAGATCACCTTAAATAATCCAAAATCGACGCTAATTTCGCGCATAACGCCGAATATGGACTGCTGCAGGACGAGTTCGGTATTCACCCATTTTTCTCGGGCACAGATTATGCTGATATTGGCTGGTCTTGTATGTAGCTATTCCTGGTGACGTCGACGACGGAATCTAGATCCGCGGACCGAGTCTGGCAGCTTCTTGCCTGTTATGCCGTTCGGCTCCGGTCGCCGTCTGCGCGTCGGCGGGGTGCCTCGCCTGCTGGTAGGAGGCGGCGAGGTTGGCGCGGGCGGTCGGGGTCTCGGGGTGGTCTTGGTTTAGGATCCGGTCGCTGTCGGCGGCGGCGTGCTGCCCAGTAGCTGGTGGCTGCGGCGTGCAGGCGGCGTGGAGCAGGCTGTTCCCCGGCACGAAACAGGCCGAGGTACCGTCCGGGTACCAGAGCGCGTCACCGCAGTGGCTGGCCAGGAAGCCAGTGCTGGCGCGGAGCGCGGCGGCTGCAAGGGGAACGACCTGATCAGGGTCGCGCCAGATACTGGCCAGCGCATCAGCGGCCGCGGTCATGAGGGAGTGGCTCAGGGTGAGGAAGTCCGGGGTGTCCGTCAGTTGGGGCTCCGCGTCGTACGCCGCCGCAGTGAGGTCGCGATCTTTATCGACAACGTCGATACTGTCTGGACGCAGCCGAACGCAGAGCGGTCTGCAACGCGGGGCGGGCAGCAAAGCACTGAGCCCATGACGGCATAGTGCGGACTGAAGCGAAGAGGCGGGCGAAAGTACTCACCATGAGGCGATGCAGCCTGATGGACGTGCAGACGAAGACGCCAGGCAAGGCGCCCTGAGGCAGGCACACGCTGAATCAGTGCGTGCCCGGAGTCGCGTTCAGGGGAGCTGACCGAAGGCGGCGGATCGTCTGTACTTCAGCGTCCGTGGGCGAGGCCGGTTCGAATCAGCAGGCGCCGGAGCAGTGCCCGGGCGGGAGAATTCGCCTTGTGGACAGGAACAGTCAGGATGATGCGGCTGATGCCGGCCTCCGACCGGGGTGCTCGGTGACTGGCTGACGGAGCAGGTCTTCAGCGTCCCAGCTGGAATCGGTAGTGCGGCGTTGGAGGGTGCCGACCATTTCGAGAGACAGCCCTCGGAACCAAGGGCCTTCGGTGACCTGCGCCCGCCGAATCATGGGTATCCGCCGTGGATGGTGGAGTATCTCGCCCGAGGTTCATGACGGTCATCTGGACGAGTCCGGCCTTGAGGTTATCGGCGAGCGCCCGGATGCTACGGCGCTGCGGGTCGGCGGCTCGATCGGCGGCCATTCGAGAGGCTGGCCGCCCGGTACGGCGCGCAGTTCCTGGCTATCGAGGTCGAGCACTGCCCGCTCATCGCGGACCTGAGCCCGCTGGAAGACCTGCCCGGGCTCCGGCTGGTCACGGTCTTCCCGGAACCAGCGCGCGACCCGGCTGTGGAACCTGTCCCGCACCCCGTGCCTGACCGGGCTGCAGTTCACGGGCTTCTCCCGGCTGCACGACCTGCGCGACCTTCAGGCAAGCGCGCCTCGCTCCTGGAACTCCGGTTCGGAGACGTCACCTGGCCCTCCGCAGTATTCGAGTCACTGGACCCCCTGGCTGCGCTCACCGGCCTACGAATCCCTGAAGTTCGACGCGAAGCGGATCGACGACGGCGGCATCGAGCCGCTCGGAAAGCTGACCGGGCTGCAGGCACTGACGTTTCCCGCAAACATGTTCACGACACGCCAGGTCGCATGGCTGCGGGCCAGGCTCCCCGCATCGTCGAATCGGAGATGCTCGCCCCGGTCATCCGCTACGAACCGTCCCCGATGACCACGGGGACACCAGGGACGCCCTGCTAGTCGGCAAGCGCAAGCCGTTCCTGAACTCCGTGACCCATGCCGGCCGCATCAAGAAGCACGCGGGCGAGTTCTGGCAAATGGTCAGCGACTTCCAGCGCGACCCGGCCCTCAGCCCGGACTGAGCCCCCCTCCCGGCGGGCTGGCAACGTCAGGGCAGCATTCGTGATCACAGCTACGACAGCAGCGAAAACCCCGGCCGCACCACAAGGCTTGGCACCGCGTAAGGAAGGCCCGCCGAGATGACCTCCGAGCCCAGTCAATAGCCAGAGCGGCACAACGTCCAGAACGCCCAATACGTACTCAGCCAGAAGGCCACGCTGAGAATCCGAACACGCGCATATCGAGCCGTCCGGGTGCGGCGGGTGATCGCCGATGCTGATCACGATGAGTAGTCGCCTTTCGTGGCCCGCCTGCCCGAAACGCCGAATCGGTATCGCTGCGCAATGGGCTTGGCTCACCGATTCTTCCGTACAGATTGTGTTAATCGGGCAGATTCAGATGCCTTCTGGCTGTCGTCTGCGCAGCAAACGCCCGCCAGTGGGCGCCTGCGGGCAAGACCGAGAAACTAGCTCGTGACTTGCTGCTGTCGCCGAAGTCGTGGCCGTTCGACTCAGCGAGCACTGGCTGACGCACGTTTGCGCTCCTGCGTCCGGGTGAGCAGGTGCCTGGACTACGGAGCAAACTACGGCGTGCGCGTTCCGGTCGTTACTCACTGGCCGAGTTGTTCTGGTTGCGCTTGCGGGCCTAGGCTTTGCTGTCCGAGGGGGTTTGTGATGCGTCGTTCCTGGGGCGTTTTGGCGAGTGCGCTTTTAGCGGTTGCGCTGGAAGTGGCCGTAAATCTGATTGCCGCGTCTGTTGCCGTGCCGCGCAAATACTACTTCGCGCCTGTCCTCGCATTCGCTGTGTTGATCGGACTTCAGTTCTTCATGGCGCGCAGAGATCAGCAAGCGTCAGACTGGCGCAGGGAGCGGCCTGCGGACCGGCCTGGCGGCTGGCGGCTGGCATGTCATCAGGGGAGCATGGCGTAAGCCAACTGAGCTTACTGAGGCAGCGATTGTAATGTTGTCCGCCGGGAGCCTGACTTCCGGCTTCCTGTCCTTAGTTGCAAGACCGGAGCCGAACCGTGAGGTTGCTCTGGCCTCCACCTGCTTTTGTACCGTTCTGCTCGCAGTGGTCTGCTGGTGGGTGGCGCTAGGGTCGCGTGTGAGCCTGGAATTTTCCGCAGAAGGTGTTGCAGTGTGGCGGGGAATCGGAAGGAAACGCTGGTTGCGCTGGGATCAGGCGAGGAATTTCAGGGCCGGGTACGACGGGGGGGATTACTTTGTCGCCGACCCGCTGCCTGATTCAACTTGGTACGTGCACGGCTTCAATGTGGATGACAACGACGGGGCCGCTGTCATCCTTATCTGCAACATGCACGACGCTGGCTTCCATGCGGCGACGGTGAACGCGGCAGTCCGGTACTGGAAGCCCCGGCCCTCATCAAGGAGTGGGTGACAGCCACCTGCCGACGAACCACCGCACCATAAGAACGGCCGCTGACCTGCCCAGACTCCTTCAGCGAGAACGTGGACACCAGTCCCCGTCCGTCATATGTCCGTACCCGGACCAGTTGGCCAGCCAAGAGCCACGGACGGCCACGGACAGGCACAGCACCACCAACAGCCACCGGCCTGAGCAGCACAAACAACGATACCGCCAAGCGGTTGAGGCTCAGACAGACAGCAATCCCGCCTCTAAGACACAAATGACAAGCCGGCCAACGGCTCCCAGTGACTACCCAACCGGAGCAGATGGCCCCACTAAATACGTGACCCGGGAGAGGTTAAGATCGCCGATTTTGCGTGCCCGTCTGACACGGTCTCAGTTCTTCTGGCCGCACGCGAATGGTTGATCTGGAGGCAGCTGGCGGGCCATTCGACCGGATCTACCTCACCCGGTCCCTGATCCCCGCGCTGGAACGCTACGAGCAGGCAGCGACCGGGGGCAGCGACCACAACGCGCTCCTGCTCACCCTGCGCACCGAACAAGCACAGCAGTAAACAGCCGATCAGAAGGGAAACACCATGACTGTCACCACTATCACCGCCGGGCAGGCACACGCAGGCCAGCGGATCGACGCGCTGGACCTGGAGCCCATCGTGGTCAAGCTCATGCACCCCGAGCCCGGCCGAACCGCGATGACCCTGGCCGAGGCCGACCAGCTCATCGCCGCCTACCGGCACTTCCTCAAACTCTGCGCCTGGTACCCCGGCCAGGACATCGTGCCCTCCAAGGCGATCGACCAGGCCTGGCACGCCCACATCCTGGACACCGGCAAGTACGCCGCCGACAGCCACGCCGTGTTCGGGTACTTCCTGCACCACTACCCCTACTTCGGCCTGCGCGGCACCGGCGACGTCACCACCTGGCAGGCCGCCTACCAGCGCACCAGCGACCTGTACCGGCGGCACTTCGGCATCAGCCTGCCCGCCGGCCAGGCCAGCGCCGAATGCCACAACGGCGGCAGCGACGGCAAGGACAGTGCCGGCAGCATCTGCTCCAGCCGCGAATGCGACACCAGCGCCCTGAACACCACCAGCGACCCGCGCCCCCGCCCCGACCGGACCACTGCACCCGCCTAACCCGGCCGGCCCGCCAGGCCCAGGCACGGCCCGGCCAGGACCCAGGTGCCGCCGGCGACGCGCCACGCACCGGCCCTCGCCGACGGCACCGACGCTCGCCCAGCCGCCCCAGCACGGCGGGCTGACCACCGCCGGCAGGAACCAGACCGGCTACATCCCCCGCGCCAGCCACCCGGGCGGCCATCCCGGGTCCGCCCCCGCCGTCACCCGCCCGTGCACGGCAGCCGTCACTCCCGGCCTGCCCTGAAATAGCCTCGATTTCGGGACACCTGTTGCACCCGTTCCCGAAACGCCGCGTATCGACCGGAATGCTGGTATCAGCTGATGGGCCTGGCGGGCGTCCTGCGGACTCGCCGGGATGACGTGTCTTGCCGGCAGGAAGGCGTTCGGTGCAGGGCGGTGCGGGGAACAGGCGGTACGCGGCGTTGCGGTCCCGAAGGCGGGAGCGAGCTGGGCTCCCCACGCGCCTGGGGCGCATCCCTGGCCCCGGTCCTGCGGGCCTACGCCCTGCCGGGCGGCGGCCTAGCCGATGAGGTACTCCCGGATGATCTCCGCGTCGCAGGGCACGGGCTCGCAGTAGGGGGTGATCAGCTCGCTGATGACTCCGGCGAGCTCGTCGAGGCTGGCGACCGGACGGCTGGCCGGGGTAATCCAGATCCGGGGCTCGGCGTCGCGGTCGTCGGTGTTGCGGCACAGCTGCGCCCAGTAGCCTGTGCCGTGCTCGTAGCCGCAGGTGCTGTGGTGGTCCCAGGCCGCCGGGCCGAGTGCGGACCTCGGCGGGCAGCCGCGCCAGCTCGGCGCGGGTGACCTGGGCGAGACCGGCGAGGGCGGGCATGTCGCCGTCGCGGATCGCCGGGTTCATCAGCTGGGGTGTCCCGGTGCGCAGATGCCGGCCGGTGGCCAGCCGCTCCAGGACGCCGAGCACGCTACCGGATGCGTTCCGGCCCGGGCATGCAGTAATGAAAGGGAACTAATAATGCGGATGGCTTCCGAAGTGAAAGCCGCCTTCCGCTTTACAGGAGTTTAAGCAGCTTACATTCACCGTCTCCGATTTCGGCGTAAGGCGGCGTAACCAGGCTGTGCAGCTCGGGTGTCAGGCGCCGGGCGGCCGGGCGGGAATCGTGCCGGGGTGCTAGTAGAGCCATCGGCGGAGCGGGTCGCCTGGTGACCAGGCGTTGGCTGCGCGGGTGGCGAACCGCTGGTAAGCGGCCTCGCCGCCGGGCGGCAGGATGACGTCGCGGTCTGGCAGGCCGCTGATCAGCCGGCCAGCAGGGCGGTGTCAGTGTCGGGCTGCGGGCCGAGCAGCCGCGCCAGCCCGGCGACTCCCGCGATCAGCGCGGTGCCGCCCCCGGGGCCGCTGGTGCCGCAGCAGACGCGGGCGCAGTGGTCTAGGGGCTCGCGGATGTGCCAGGGCAGGCCCGGGGTGCTGTACGCGGCGGTGCCGCTTGGCGCACTCGGCAGGCCGCCAAGTTAACATCCTTTACGACGCAATTCGGCGACCAGTTCCGAAAGCTCATGTACTTGCGTTGGCTTCGAGATTTAAGAGCGAACCAGAAATTCAAGGATTTCAATTGTATTTCCGGAGTCCCGCCGGAATTCTCTCATTGTTATAAAAGAATCCGCTCGACAAAAGCCCGCATATGGCTGCGGCAAGAAAGACTATGCCTGATGCAAGTGGAAGCATGGCCAGCATCCAATGATGATGGACGTGATAGATGCCCCTTACCGTGAGGATGATTCCGACTATTAGAACCAGCATGGAAGTTACCAGCATATTTCTCGTAGAACGACTGGGCATCAGGCCAAGGGTGGGAAAGTCGTTCGAAAGAAGCGTTGTGGCGCGTTGCCGGATATCTTGCCTGCCCTTTATGGTCCCGGAGATGCGCACGTTAGTTCGTGTGCCCACATAGAATGTCTCAACGATTAGGCCATCGCCGCGGTCCAGAAAGTCAAATGCCAGGGCGATCGTGTTCTCGTCCTGTACGGCCTCAGCCTTCAAGACTGAACGCGTCGACTTGGCGGGACTGACTTTCAGGATCTCGGTTTCAGGTCCTTCAAAATGAAGGACTATAGGATCTGCCGTGGCTATATCGTCATAATCCAGGGTTTTATTTCCGCCATTCCAGAAATAAACTACCGACCTGTACGCGTTAGCTATGACCCTATCGCCGAAAGTGATTTCGATACCTGAAGACCGGACCTGCTCGGATGCAGCTATCAATACTTCCGAAAACGATGCGAAGCAAGGCTTGACCGACTCTTTCGAGCGACGGTAGAAGATAAAGCCCAGAATAATCCCGATAATACCGACAATGACACCCAATACGTCCGGGTGAAACACCCCATACATATCCATGATGTGATGATAGGGCTGCAAGTGCCGGTCACGCGGTCCTTATCGCACATCTGAGCCTAACTGCCGGTGGATGATTCCCCTGGGCAGCACTCCGGGTGCAGGTCGGACCACTCTTAATTTCAATCTCAATACAGACGCGACGATTGAGCCCTGCGGGACAGAACCGACCCTGTGTGCACAGAATTCCGTTCTGTGGAGCGGGCTGGCCGATGCTCGCAGATGCGCGCTGGCGATCTGTGCCAAGGCAAACGGCAGGACCGCCTTTGGCTCGCGGCGCTGATCGCCATCATTTGCGAGAACTCAGCCCGCATCCGGCCACGGCGACGTCTGAGAGGGCCGACCAAGATCAGTCGCTTGCGCGGGCGAGAACGATGCCTGCGTGACATTGTGCCGGTTCCGGGCACTAGTTTTGGGGAGACGCTGACTTCGGCGAGCCCGGATCTGCTGCGGGAGATGATCCGGGGTTCGCCCGGCGGATGATGGATGCCGAGGTCGAGACGCTGTGCGGCGCGGGGTACGGGGAGGTGAGCCCGGAGCGGGTGAGCTCGCGGAACGGGTACCGGGCGCTGGAGCGGGATACCCGGGCCGGGACGGTGGAGCCGGCGATCCCGGAGCTGCGGCACGGGACTTGCTTCCCGGGGTTCCCGGAGCACCGGCGGCGGGCGGAGCGGGCGCTGGCCCCCGTGGTCGCGACGTCCTGTCTGCTGGGGGTGCCGACTCGCCGGGTGGAGAAGCTCGCGGAGTCGCCCGGGGTGACGAAGTTGAGCAAGTCGCAGGTCAGCGTGATGGCGGCCGAGCTCGGCGAGATGGTCGCGGGTTTCCGGAACCGGCGGCTCGACGGCGCGCCCTGCGCGTTCGCGCGGATCGGCGCGCTGACCCGGAAGGTCCGCGAGGGCGGGCGGACGGTGTACGTGCACGCCCTGGCCGCCACCGGGGTGAACGCGAACGGGAGCCGGGAGATCCCCGGCATCGACGTCGCCTCCTCCGAGGACGGCGCCGGGTGGCTGGCGTTCCTGCGCGGCCTGGTCGCCCGCGGCCTGTCCGGCGTGCAGCTCGTCACCTCGGACTGCGACGCCGGGCTCCGCGACGCCATCGCGTCGGTCCTGCCCGGCGCGTCGTGACAGCGGTGCCGCACGCACTACCACCGCAACCTGCGCACCAGGGTGCCCAAGCCGGCCCGGCCGTGGGTCTCTGCGCTCCGCACCATCTTCGAGCAGCCCGGCGCCGTCTCCGTGAGGACTCAGCACGGCCAGGTCGTCACCGCGCTGGAAGCGAAGTTCCCGCAGCCCGCCGCCCGCCTTGATGCTGCCCGCGACGACATCCTCGCGTTCACCGCCTTCCCCCGCGAGGTCTGGCGCCAGATCTGGTCCAACAACCCGCAGGAACGGCTCAGCAAGGAAATACGGAGGCGGACCGGCGTCGTCGGGATCTTCCCGAACCGCGACGCCATCATCCGCTTCACCGGCGCCGTCCTGGCCGGGCAGAACGACGAATGGACCGAGGCCCGCCGCTACACGGGACCCGAAATACTCGCCGCGTGCCGCAAAGCAGAAGCCGCCGGTGAAACCGGTGGGACTGTGAATTGACAATCGGGGCTATTAGTGCTAAAATCGTAATAGATCATGAGATAGTCTCTCATACACCATTCGTCTAGACGTGGCCGCCCGTGAAGGCCGCGACTCACTTCCGAGCGCCAACTCTGCGACCCAGCAGTCGATGCGCTGGCCAGCTTGACCGAGACTCGCGCGGGACGCGTCCTCGATGAATGTTTCGGACGGGGCGGACATAGAGCATCATGGGCGGCCTGCGCCCTCTCGTAGCTGCGCGACCCGCGCATCCTGCTCAGCGCATGAGGACTGAGATCGACGTCCTTCAACTCGGACAACGTCCATTCCACTCCCGATTCGGATCGAGCCAGCGACCAACACGTCCGTCTGAATTCCCGCACAACGCTTCACCACCGGTCAGCCGCCGCCGATACCTTTTCCGAAGGATAATGGCATCTTGAAGCCAGACGGGAACTGCGCATCGGATGCAGCTCCTCCGCGCTGAGCTGCGCGAGCAGCCAGGATCTGCCTTGACCAGCGCAAATGCTAGACGTGAGTCACATCCAGAACTGCGGCTCCACGCGTCAATTGGCTTCGCCGGCTCGGCCCTCAAGTGATCAGAAATATTCTGGATAGGGATGGCGCAATTGGCTCAACGACCTTTACACTCCAACCGACGGATGATTTGCTCGCCTGAGATGCAGGTCGGCCGGGCTGTTGCCTGAGCATCAGCTAGGTCCTGTCGACGACCGAGCGGGGAAGGCAAGCTAGTGGACGCGGTGGAGCAGTCGAGTCTGGTGTGGCACAAGAGACCGTGCACCAATGGCGAGTGCGTCGAAGTCGCGTTCCGTAGCCAACGGGTCTTCCTCCGGAACTCGGTTCTTGCTCCGATGGGACCAGTCTTAGAATTCTCCCATTCTGAGTGGAATGCCTTCCTCGCCGGCGTGATGGCCCATGAGTTTGACGCACCATCCGTCCTTGCGGCTCAAGCGGACTCTGCCATCAGCAGTCCAGTAACTCCGGATATTCCGGGAGTGAGCTACGATGCGTAACATGTCCCTGGCGGTACGTATTTCAGGCAGGTGGTTCAGCTCACGGGACAGACGAGATTCCGCATTGGCGGATGGCAGTAGCGGACAAGGGGAGGTGGGAGTCATGAGCAAGGCTGGCCAAGTATCCAGCTCCGCAGTCGCATCTGTCGAGGGCACAGCGTCACGCCATCACGATTGCTCGCGGGCCGGACTCGTTATCTACTCACTTCTTGCTGGCGCTCTGGCGACCGTAGCCGGAGCGGCAGTCAGCCTAGCTGTCAACGGTGCGGCTCGAGTTGTAGTGTGGTGTGCCGTCAGCGGCGCCGCATCAGCGTCCTTCGGGCTAGCCCACGATTCCTCGCATCTCCAGGCGTGCCGGGCCTCGTGTGAACGCAGGCTATCCTCCTGGCTCACTGGTTCCTGAGCGCCGTGCCCGGGACCGTCGGACGGACTTTTTGATTGATGTCACGATAAGTACGATAAGGCAACTTGACGCGAAGATAAGCAATGGAGGATAGATAAAGCGCGACTTTGCTCCGTTCGATCCGCTCAGAGCCCACACAACTATGTCCACGCCGATAGCGGTGCCTATCAGAAGAGCCAGCAGGCTCGACGTCACAAACGCGATGAGCCTAAGAGTCCTCCGCCAGTCCTCCGAGAGCCTGTAAATCAATTCAGCGATAGTTTCCGGACGACTGGAAATGGGGTCAGGAAGCAGTTCAGGCTTCCGATGCCTGTGCCCTGCCATCAACTCCTCATCTCGTACAGTTGATTCGCTCAGTATGGCCGGCGAGTCGCCGCAGTGAATTATCGGGTGATTATCTATCTCGCACTGGCTTGAGCGGGCATTCCGCTAATCAATGCTATGAGATCCGTAGCCTGATTCCCATGAAGAGCAAGACGTCCCAGAGTTTCGAAGTTCTCGATTGCACGGACTACCAGATCCTTATCGTCCCGCGTAATCAAGTCGCAGCTGGCGCCCTCGACGAAGAGCAGGTCATCTTCGGAATCATTGAAGCCAAGCAAGATGAATGGGCCGTTGAGGCCCGGATGTGCCCCTACTGCGTAGGGGACGATCCCAACTGAGACAGCCTCTCGGTTGCCGACGTCAACGAGATGGCGGAGTTGTCTGCTCATCACCTGATGACCGCCGATCTCTCGATGGAGGGCCTCCTCGCCAAAGATAAACTCCATCTCAGGCGGCTTAGGCTGGTCGAAAAGGATCTCCTGGCGTTCAATGCGCATTTCGACTAGCTGGCTGGCCAATTCCGAGGGAATATACGCACTAAGAAGCTCACGTGCGTAGTCCTCTGTCTGCAGCAGGCCAGGTACCACGTATGGATGGAAGACGCGGATCGTGGATGCGGAGGCTTCATCTGCCAGATACTGGGCCAACTGGGGAGTCACTGCTGCGCGGTACCGACTCCACCAGGCAGGAGCTCTGGCCGCCCTGGCGGCTTGGACAAGAGTCTCGATCACCGACTGGTCGTTGATTTTGTAGAGTTGCAGCAACGCCTTCAGATCGGTCACGGAGATGCTGTTGATGCCCGCCTCGATGCGGATGATCTTCGACAAAGACCACTCAAGGGCTGCGGCAGCTTCACGCTGAGTCATGCTCACCGTGTCTCGGGCTCGACGCAACTCCATCCGCAGCTTGCGCCTGTAGACACCCGGATCGCCTTGGCTATCCATGACCAGGAACATCCCTTCTGTTACGGACTTGCGGGCCGACAGTCTGCGACAATGCCGGGCGAAGGGTAGCTACTCTCCGCACATATGACATGTGGCAGAATGCTAGCACTCAGATAGCTATCTTCCCCTAGGGGGTCCCTCAAGTGACGCGCTGCAGGACTCCAAGCCAGCGCGGCTAACTGGCCCGGCCGGAGACATGCCGGCAATCGGCCAGGTCACAAAGGCATCGTCATGGCGCAGTCCCGCTGCGACCGCGACACGGCGCTCGACCTGCCGCGCAGGCTTCCCCGCGCAGCAACGTACCGTCCGCGAGCCTGCTGCTGCGATTCGCCGGGCCTGCCACAGGCTAAACGGAAGCCCCATGCGAAAGCGCTCGCAAGTCCAGGCCGGGCAGGTCCGCGCTGCCGCTCAGGCCGAGGTGCCAGTCCCTGATCTGGCGGCTTTCGCTTCTTCGCCGAGGCGCTGACGGATCACGAGCAGGTGCTCGGCATCGCGCCGGCAAAGGCCGGGGCATAGCCCGAGACAATCACCCGCCGTCACCGGCCGGGCTCCTCCCGGCTGCCCGCCGCGACCGGAACGCCCGGGAAGAGCGATCCGCCGCGTGCTCCGGACTCACCGCTGTCCGGAGCACCAGGGGCGTCACATTCGGGAAACGTGACCGCCCCCGTCAGGAGGGCGGGTGGTCGCCTGCTCGCCGGAACGGCTTCTCACCCGGCCGCAGCGGCGGCGGTAACCCGCGTCCTGGTGATGACCATGCGGGGGATCGTGCCGACGCGGGTACAGCACAGCGCGGACCTCGAACCCGGCCCGAATCTCCCGCCGCCGCGCGCCATCGGCCGCGTCCCGCTCCTGCCGTATCCTCGCGCGGCCCGGTAGCACTCCGCGTCCTGCTCGCCAGGAAGCAGGGCGTCGGCCTTCGCCTGGTCATCTACATTCCCAGGAGTCCTGCGCGTCCTGGCGGGCGGCGCCGTGTGGAAGCCAATGGCGTACCAGCCGCCCCTGAAAACGTCCAGGCATACCTCTTACGGGTAGGCGACCGGGGATCTTCTGGGCAGCAATTACTTCAGCCGACAGCCAACCGTAGGGTCGCGGCGAGCAGTCTACGGCAGCGCTTTGTGGTCCTGCGTGTGCCCGCTGGCGACAGCGCCTCAACTGACTTCTCGGCACTGTTCTTCTACCTTGCCTGCGGTGTTGGAGGCCGGTCAGGGCAGGGCGCGGAGTTTCTTGCGGACTTGTTCGGCGTCAGGGTGCTGGAGGTCGTCGAGGATCTTGGCGGCGCGTTCCCACGCCTCGCGGGCTAAGTCGTGGTTGCCGGCAGCGTCGCTTGTGTCCCCGAGCCGGGTGAGGGTGCCGGCAAGGTCGAAGTGCTCGCCGAGTGCCTCTCGAAGCCGGGCGGCGCGCCTGAGGTCTGCCCCTGATTCGGGGTAACGTCCACAGCGTTGGTGGATGTATCCGAGGCTGTCGAGCACGGCAGCCTCGGTAGAGACGTCCCTGGCCGTCCGGGCGAGGTCGAGCGCTCGCCGGCACAGCGCCAGTGCCTGGTGATGGTCGTCCAGGCTGGCGTGGAACCAGCCCAGAGCATTCAGTATTCCAGCCTGCCGCTGGTGATTGTCGGGCGGGCACAGCCGGGCGGCCAGGCTGGCATACTCGATTGCCTCGGTGAACCGGCGCTCAAGGCCGAGCGTTATGGCAATGGATAGATTGATGTTGCTTATGCGTGGCTGGTCGCCGAGTTGTTCCATTAGCGCGCGTGCCCGGGCCAGGTGGCGGTGAGCCCGGGGGTAGGAGCCGCGGGCAGCATGAAGCTTGCCGAGCCCGGCGTGGGCGTTTGCCGCTGCGAGCACATCGCCTGCGCGGCGCGCGGCTTGGAGGCCGGTCTGCTCAGCCCACTCCCATTTCTGCCAGTCCTTGGTGAGTTCCAGGAATGCTGACAGTGCGCCGGCGATTCTGGTGGTCTGCTGCTCCAGTCCCGCACTGGCCGCCTGGGCGGTCACGGACAGCAGGACGGGTTTCTCTGCTCGGCACCAGTCAAGGGCCTGCTGATGGCTGGTGAAATGCTCCGGCACCACTCCATCGCACGGCGTGCGGGCCTGGTGCGCGTTCCATCCGGGGCGCAGCTGCGGCGCTGCGGCTGTGAGGGACTGCTGGTAATGATCGACGCTACGGCGCAGTGCTTCCCGGGGCTCCGTGCCGCCGTCGTGCCGCCGGGCCAGGCTGGCCGCATAGGTGCGCAGCAGATCATGAAAGGCGTAGCGACCTGGAACTCGTTCGGCCAGCAGGCTGGCGGCCGTCAGGTCGCTGAGGGCGTGGCGGGCCTGCTCCGGGCTGACGGCGGCAAGACTGGCAGCTGCCGGCACCGTGATGTCCGGGCCGGGGTGTACGCCCAGAAGCCGGAACATCCGCGCTGATGCAGGGCCCAGGGCATGGTAGGACCAGGAGATCACCGTGCGCACATTGGCCCTGACGTCCCCGGCGTCCAGAGCGGCCAGCCGGTCACCAGCGCCCGATAGCTGCCCGGCCAGCGCTGCGAGGGGCAAGCCAGAGCCGGCGGCAGCGCGTGCAGCGATGATGTTCAGAGCCAGCGGCAGCCGCGCGGACGCCGCGATCAGCGTGTCCGCCGCCTGGGGCTCAAGGGCTACGCGTTCGGCGCCGAGGCGGCGGGCCAGGAGTTCCCGGGCCTCTGCGGTGGTCAGCAGGTCCAGGGTCAGCGGGTGAGCGCCGTCAAGGGCTACCAGGCCGTCCAGGTAGTTGCGGCTGGTTACCACGGCAAGACACCCGGCCGCACCGGGTAACAGGGGCCTGACCTGCTCAGGGTCGCGGGCATTGTCCAGCACGACGAGTACCCGCTTCCCGGCCAGCAGGCTTCGGTACAGGCTAGCCTGCATATCCGGGTCGTCCGGGATCTGGGCAACCGGAACCGCGAGAGCGACGAGGAAGCCGCGGATCGCCGCCGCAGGCTCCACCGGAGCGCCCGCCGGGTCGAACCCGCGCAGGTTCACGTACAGCTGCCCGTCAGGAAAGAGTCCGGCGGCCTGCTGGCCCCAGTGCACGGCCAGGGCGCTCTTGCCGATCCCTGCGGCTCCGCCGATCGCCGAGATCACAACGGCGTTGATCCCGCTGGTCGCCAGGCCGGCCAGGCTGGTCAGCGTCCGGAGGGCGTCAGCGCGGCCAGTGAAATGCGGAATGCCGGCCGGAAGCTGCCGCGGCACCGCGACCGCGGCGGCACTCGCAGGCCCGTCGCTGCCCCGTCCTGCCCGTGCGCGCAAGCGCCACATCGCCGGTCAAGATGGCCTGGTAAAGCTCCCGCAGAGGCGCGCCGGGCTCTACCCCGAGTTCCTCGGCCAGTATCTGCCGGGCACCCTGATAAGCCTCCAGGGCCTCGGCCCGCCGCCCGCACCGGTACAAGGCGAGCACCAGCTGTGCGTGAACATGCTCCCGCAGCGGATGCCGCCGTGCCAGATCGCGCAGTTGCTGCACCAGCTGCTGGTGGTGCCCCAGGTTCATCTCGGCGTCTATCCCCCACACCACGGCCTGCACATGCAGTTCCTCTAGGCGGATGGTGTGCTCCTCACGCAATATCCGCGAATCCACATCCAGCAGCGGCGTCCCGCGCCATAGCCCCCGTGCCTGGCTGACAGCGCTCACCGTCTCGCGCCACCGCCTGGCCTGCACTGCCGCACCGGCATCCCGGCACAGTGCCTCGAACTGCATGATGTCCAGCTCATCGGCGTCCACCGCGATCACGTAGCCCGGGTCACGGGCGATAATCCGCGCCGCTGCCTCAGCGCCAAGGACACGCCGTAATCGCATCACCTGCATCCGCAGCGCCCCGGCCCCGGACGGAGGCGCCCGTCCCAGACAATGTCGGCCAGCCTCTCCGCCGGCACCACATGATTCGCGTGCACCAGCAACGCCGCGAGCAGCACCCGCTGGCGTCCCCCGGACACAGGCCGCGCGCCCCATGTCCCGTCGTCCGCTAGCAGCGGTCCCAGTAACCCGAACCTCATCCCCGTCTCCGATCGCAATCGGCGCCCCCGCCGCGTGACTGGAAGGTGACCACCATGTGACAGCCAGCAAACATGCTAGCCAAGGAACTACCGAAGGCCGCGTCCCCCGAAACGCAGGAGAACCAGGGCGATGCGCACATAAGGCAAACGGCAAGGCTCGCCGCAACCGGCGTTCAACCAGAAAGAACCGGAATGAGCTGCCAGCGCTACGTAAGTAGCGCGCAGTCAAGGGTGTTATCACGGGGCACTTCACCCACGGGAAAAAATCTTCGCATGAAAACGTCACCGCTTCAGTCGCAGCACCATCCTGCTCATAGCCACCGCAATCTTTGCCTCCAGATGCCTCCATGGCATCCGCACATACCGCCGCAACCGGCTTCCGTGCATTCCGGGCGACAGCATCCACTACGGTCACCAAGACCCATGCCACCCCAGACTTCACGGGCGTCAGCCCTTCCGTCTGCATTTTCCAGAACTCGAATTGACCGGGCGACGCGGAATCCTTCCCGACGCGAGCCCGTCAGCTAACAATGGATAAACCTGGTAGCTATTCCGGACACCATTGGGCACCTGACCCTGCCATGCTCGTTAAACTCAGCAATATTCGGCGATGCCCCCGATAGGCGCACAGGAGCCAGGGTGCCATCGCACCGTACGCGAGAACTCAAATCCTTCGCGGGGTCTGCTGCACTAGTAGCGGGCTCCAGTGGCGAAGGTCTGGTGGTCGGCAGGCTTAGGTCCAGGCTGCCCCACCGGCAGATTACGAACTGACTATTCCCGGTTCAATTCAATGAGTAGGAGCAACCATGCGAAGCGCGCAAGTGACCAGGCCGAGAAAACAGCCGCAATTACAAGTGCTGTCGTGGTTTCGCCGCCACGCTACCATTCTGAGTGCCCTCAGCATATCGATCGCTGCACTAGGAGTATTTTCTTGCCTGCTGCTGGACAGGCGGTCGCGTCCGCATCTTCAGCTTTGATGCCCTCTGGCGGGCAATTTGTATCAGTGCCGATCCAAAGAGTCCTGGATACCAGGACAGGGCTCGGTGAATCGTCGGCCCAGCCCCTGGCTGCAGGAGGAACGATTAATCTCGCGCTCGTCGGTGTCGATAGCGTACCGAGTGATGCGGCGGCGGTAATTGCCAACATCAACGCGATAAATACCACTGCCAATGGATTCCTATCGATAAACAGCTCCGACACCACGGACACAGGCGTCGCGACGGTGGGATTGCGCGCCGGGGTAAACACCAACCAGACAGGGACCGTGTGTCCGTGGCCATGAGAAAGTCCCCGCTGGTGGCCAGGTTGAGGTCCCCGCTTGTGGCCAGTTAGAAGTCCCCATCCCTCGTTCGTCGTGTCGTCGGGGAGTGTGAGCCCCGGGCGGTGACGGTGGCGGTGTCAGCCAGTCACTTCACCGCCCGGGGGGCTTCCATTGAAGTCTGCGAGGGAACGATGGACATCATTGCTGCCTACCAGCAGGTGGGCACTTACCGCGGGGCCGCCGCGATGTGCGGGACCACGCATAAGACGGTCAGGCGCATCATCGAGCGGCGGAGGCCGGCGGCAGGGCGCCGGCGCGGGTGCCGCGGGGCCGTAACTACGACGCTGGTCGCCGAGCTGGTCGCGGAGCGGGTCGAGGCGACGAAGGGGCGGATCTCGGCGAAGCGGCTGCTGCCGGCGGCGCAGGCCGCGGGGTATGCGGGGTCGGCGCGGAACTTCCGGCGGCTGGTCGCCGAGGCGAAGAAGGCGTGGCGGCGCGATAACCACCGGGGGCGGCGCCCGGCGGTGTGGACGCCGGGTGAGGTGCTGGCGATCGACTGGGGCAGTGCTGGGCGGGCTGCACGTGTTCTGCGCGGTGCTGGCCTGGTCGCGGTTCCGGTTCGTGCGGTTCGCCGGCAACGAGCGGTCCGAGACGACGCTGGCGATGCTGGCGGAGTGCTTCGAGGAGCTGGGCGGGGTGCCGGGAAGGTGCTCGCGGACCGGATGGGCTGCCTGAAGGGCGGCGTGGTCGCGAACAAGGTGGTGCCCGACCGCCGGACTACGTCCGCTTCGCCGACGCACTACGGGTTCCGGCCGGACTGGTGCGAGGCCGCCGACCCGGAGTCGAAGGGGATCGTGGAGAACCTGGTCGGCTATGCCAAGCGGGACCTGATCGTCCCGCAGGCCCCGTTCGGCGACCTGGCCGCGGCGAACGTCGCGGCCCGCGGCGTGGTGCGCGGAGGTCAACGGCGTGGCGCACTCGGAGATCTGCGCGGTCCCGGCCGAGCGGCTGGTGGCCGAGCGGGACCTGCTGGCCGCGCTGCCGTCGCTGCGGGCCAGCATCGGCAAGGCTGGTGACCCGGAAGGTCGACCGGCTCTCCTGCGTCCGGTTCGGGTCGGCCCGCTACTCGGTGCCGACCCGGCTGATCGGCCAGCAGGTCGCTGCGGACCGAGTCGGCGGGCGGCTGCTGGTCGGCCGATGACCGCGACCGGCGAGGTCGTCGCCGAGCACATCCTGGTCGCGCCGGGCGAGGCGTCGGTGCTCGATGAGCATTACGGCGGCCCCCGGCCCGCGCCGCGCCGCGCGGTGCGCCCGAAGACCGCGGCGGAGAAGGCGTTCTTCGCGCTCGGCCCGGCCGCCGAGGCGTTCATCACCGGCGCCGCCGCGCCGGGCAACACCCGGCTGGCCGCCGACCTGGCCGAGCTGGCTGCGCTGCGCGCCGCGCACGGCGACCAGGCGCTTCCTCGCCGCGCTGGAGCGGGCGGTGGCGTTCCGCCGCTGGCGGGCCGCCGACGTCCGGTCGATCCTGGCCGCCGGGGCCGGCACCCCGCAGCCCCGCCCGGCCGGGGACGCCCTGGTCATCGAGCTGCCCACGGTCCCGGTCCGCCCGCTGTCGGCCTACAAGATCGGCGGCGCTGTCATGACCGCGGCCACCGCGCCGCCGCTGGCCGCCGACCTGGACGCCGGGCTGCGCCGGCTCAAGCTCGCCACGATGCGCCGCCTCGCCCCCGAGCTGATGGTCACCGCGAAGACCCAGCGGTGGTCACCGGAGGAGTTCCTGCGCACCCTGCTGGACGCCGAGATCACCTCCCGCGACGAGTCCAACGCCCGGGCCCGGATGAAGACCGCCGCGTTCCCGGTGATCAAGACCATCGAGGAGTTCGACGTCACCGCCTCCTCGATCCCCGGCCGCGACCTTCGACTACCTCGCCTCGCTGGAATGGATCCGGGCCGCGGAGAACTACTGCGCCTGGTCGGCCCGGCCGGCACCGGGAAGTCCCACAGCCTGGTCGCGTTCGGCGTCGCCGCCGTCCACGCCGGCCACAAGGTCCGCTACTTCACCGCCGCCGACCTCGTCGAGACCCTCTACCGCGGCCTGGCCGACAACTCCGTCGGCCGCGTCATCGAGAACCTGCTCCGCAACGACCTGGTCATCATCGACGAAGTCGGGTTCGCCCCGCTCGACGACACCGGCGCCCAGCTGCTGTTCCGGTTCGTCGCCGCCGCCTACGAACGCCGCGCCCTCGGGCATCGGCTCGCCACTGGCCCTTCGACCAGTGGGGCCGGTTCCTGCCCGAGCACACCACCGCCGTCAGCCTGCTCGACCGGCTCCTGCACCACGCCATCGTCGTCGTCACCGAAGGCGAGTCGTTCCGGATGCGCCAGGCCCGACCACGAGGAGGAACCACCCTGAAACACGAACTAATCAACCCGAGGGATGGGGACTTTTACCTGGCCACCAGCGGCGACACGCACTTGGCCGTTGACACCGTGGCAGTCGGGGCCGACGGGAACGTCTATATTACAAATCACAGCTCAGCTGCCGTACACCTCGCCGTGACCGTAGTGGGCTACTACTCGGGAATGGAGCAACGTCCCCTGGTGACACGTACTTCGATGCAGGATCGCAGAAGATCGTCGACACCACAGCTGGCATCGGCACCAGCCAGGCGCCCATTCCTGGCGGCGGCAGCATAACGATCCAGGTCGGCGGGCAGGCCAACATCCCGACGGGCGCTGATACTGCACTGGTGCAGGTCAGCGCGCTCAACGCGACCTCTACCGGCTATCTCACTGCGTATGCTGCTGGATCTTCCGATCCCGGTCTGGCTGTCCTGTCTTATAGTCCGGACGTGGCCTATCGCGATCTCGTCTATGGGTCGCTGTCGTCCTCAGGCCAGATGACGATCACCAACCACGGCACGGCACCTATCGATGTTCAAGTGGTGACTCGGGGCTACTTCATGCCGTCCTCCGCAACACCTGCGGGCGGCAGCTACACCGCCTTTGACCCGACTGTCGTTTACGGCACGCCCGGATCAGGAACTGCACTGGCCGGAAACTCAAGCGTTACCTTCCAGGTCGGCGGTCAGAACGGCATTCCGTCGTCCGGTCTGGGCGAGGTCACCCAGGACATTATCGTGACCTCCCCAACCCAGAGCGGCACCCTCAACGTTTACCGAGCCGGGGGCAGTGATCCTCACCATCCAATCGTGTCCTTCCTCGCCGGTGACACGACCGATGTCGCTACCACAGACCAGATCGTGTCTCAGGTCTCACCCACCGGCCAGGAGACCATCACGAATGAAAGCTCCGGGACGCTCCACCTTGAGGTCGCCGTCCGCGGCTATTTCCTGGCGCCATCGGCTCCCGACGGGCCGACGTCGGTGACAGCGACCGCATCGGGGACGTCTGCGACAATCTCATGGGCCGCCCCCCCAACGGACGGAGGATCGCCGATCACTGGCTACACCATCACCACCGCGCCCGACACGGCACAGGTAACCGTTGGTCCCGGCACCTTCCAGGCAACACTCACCGGACTAGCGCACACTGCAACGGACACATTCACGGTAACCGCCGCAAACGCGATCGGCGCAAGCCCCGGCAGCGCCTACAACCCGGTAATTCCCGTCACGGTGGAAGACACGGTCAGCGCGGGATCACCACTCGCGGCAGGCGCAACCTCCACCTTCGTGGTAGGCGGAACCAGCGGCCTGCCCGTCTATGGCGTGGGAGAGGCAGCCCTCAACGTGACAGTAAAGAACGAGGCCGCTAGCGGATCCCTGCAGTTCACCCCAGACAACTGGACCACGCCATCACCGTCGGTGACCTTCAGCCCCTCAACTCCAACTACATCCGAGATCTTCGTGCCAGCCGGCGACGGCGGGCACATAACCGTCACCAACACAAGTTCGGGGAACATCGACGTAACCGTGCAGCTCACCGGCTGGTCAAACGCTCCGGCAGTAGTGCCGCCAGCACAGCAACCAGGCTTCATCTCCGATGCCGAGTCCCTCGGCGTAGATGCTGATACGGCCAACCAGGCCGTATACAACTACCCGCTCGCCATGGGGCTGCCCGTGAGCATAACGGCGACAACCCCCGATGGCACACTTCCTGCCGTTGCGCAGGACCCCACTCCAGAGGGCGATGACGCCCTCGCCGATTCGGGCACAGGCACCGAGACCGGATACTTCCTCTCACCCGGAATTCCCACAACATACTCATCAGGATCATTCGACTCGAACGCAAGTAGCTCTTGCCCGGGAGTTTCTCAACTTACCGAAGGCTCCAAAGCCGTCAAAAGCAAGAACTATGTAGGCATCACCGAGACCGTAACACACCTTCATATAGTCTTCTGCTACGGCGGCGGACAGGTCAAGGCAATTCTCCGGGTCAACATGTGGGGCGATCCTACAGAATACGGCAGTACAGTCGGCTGGACATGGAAAGGCGTCGTGTCAAGCGCCTCGGACGGTTACTACTTTAATAGCAGCGGAACTCCCCGCAGCGGGCATCACAACTTCCGCGAGGGAGACTGGAAATGGTGCCCAGCAACTAAATTCTCATGCACCCTTGACACCCACATCAACATCAACGGCAACGTCTACTCCGACGGGTCGAAATACTTCTGGCAGGGCCCGGACAAGATAGACCCCTAACGCACCCAGATGTTGCGCGCCGCGTGCCCGGCGGCCAGATGACGCCTCCGGACACGCGGCGCTGCGATAACTTGACACCATGTTGTGAAGATGCGGCAGTTGAGTCCATGGGTCCGCAAGATGTTCGAAGAAAGCAATAATCCAGCGTCGCGCCATCGGTGCCGCGAACCGGTCCATTCCGGCATCCTGGTAGCGGCCAGGCGTCGAGGGCCTGAACCCAGGCATTTGCAATCCCTCCTATGGACAGCTAGGTCAACCAGGCGCAGAGCGTCATAGTGGTTTCCGGTACGCGAAGCCACAGGTCAGAGCCACCGCACGGACAGAGCGTCTTATGTCGCGTGCGCGACCGGGCTTGTGTGGATGTATTCATGGCACGACGCGTAGACCACGAGCGTCTTGCGCCGCATCTTGTCATGAGCACGGCTCACACGGGCTGGCCTGGTTCCGGCGTGCCTAGCTGCTTGAGGTCGGCGGCCTGGCGCACTGTCACCGTGACGCCCTTGTCGTATGGCTCGTCTAGGTCGCCTGGCCCCGGGATACCGAAGGTCGCGCGCGCCGATGGCTGGAGTGCCCGATCTGACGGCGGGCTGGTGCGGACCGAGGTTGCGGAGCACCCCCGCTCCGCCGCCCCTGCTAGCCCGCGCCCGCGCTGACAGCAGGAAGGATCTCCGTCCCGGTGATGACCACCCGGGGATCATGTCGGCGCGGATACACGACAGCGCGGACTTCGAACTCGGCCAGCATCTCCCGCCGCCGCGCGTTGTCGGCCGCCTCCCATTCCTGCCCGATCGTCTTTCCGGCCGGGACCTCCCGGATACCTGGCTTGCGCTCTGGCAGTGCTTTCAGTGCGGTGATGTCGTGGCCGATCCGCTGGTACTCGGACCGGTACCAGTCCGCGTCGGCCGGAGTGTCGTACAGGCCGGCCTGCCGGTCATCGCGGAGCCGTCTGCGTGCGGCTTCCAGTTCGGCCATCTCGCTGGCGTGGCTGCTGCCCGGGTCATAGATCTTCGTCATGACCTCCCCGGCCCCGTGCCGCCCCAGGAACCACCCGGTGACTTCCCGGTCCAGCAGGTGCACCCCGATCGTTGGGGCCGGCTTGCAGCCCTCAGCGGTCTGCAGACCCCGCACCCCGGGCAGTGCACCCGTACGCCCAGGAGTCGGTGCTCCACCCGGTCAGGTACAGCCGGGTCCCGCAGTTCCCGCAGAACCCGATCCCCGACAAGAGTTGCATCCCCTTCGGCGCCCGGCTCCCCGTCCGCTTCGGCCCCGTCTTCGCCAGCAGCGCTTCGTGAGTCGACCGGTCCCACAGCGGCTCGGCGAGCCGGACGGGGCGGCCGTCGTCGCCGAGCACGGGACGGGTGCCGTGCATCAGGTACCCCAGGGCGGCCTCGCTGCGCAGGATGTGCTTCAGGGCGTTCGGATGCCACGCCATCCCCCTGACGGGACGGCCGTACAGGCTGAGCGCGGCGGTCACCGGGCGAGAGAATCCGCTCGCGGTTCAGCCGCGCCGACTCCGTCGTATGGGTGATCGTCCCGGTCTCATCCGCGAGGATCCGGCGGGCCACGTTCCGGATCACTTCGGCCGCGGCGGGGTCGATCTCGACGTTGTCGACCTTGCCCATGGGGATCAGCCGGACGTACTGGTAGCCGTAGGAGGGGCGCTGCTTGGGCTCGCCCGCGTCCCTGGCCCGGACCGTGTCGTCCCGGTTCCGCTTCTGGATCATCCGCAGCTCCATCTGCGACCCCCACGCCTTGATCAGCCACTCATAATCCTGATTTGGATCAGAAAAGTTCCACACCCCCGTGTGGTCGGTGGTCACCACCATCTTGCCCTGCCCCGTCAAAAGCGCCTGCGTGTTCAGGGTGTCCCGCACATTCCGGCCCACCCGCGACACATCCCGCGCCACGATCCCGTCATACGGCCCCCGCTCACCCCGCAGCCACGGACCGAACCCCTTCCGGGTCAGCGGGTCCGTCGCCCCGGACACCTCCCAGTCATCCCCCCACGCGATAATGTGACCCCCGGCCTCGGCCGCCGCCTTCAGGATCTGGTTCGCCTGCTCCTGCGGACTGCTCGTCTTATCGGTCTTGCGGCTCAGCCGCCCGCAACCTCACAAAACAGCACCCGCACCCGTCAAACTCCGTCACCGCCGCCATGACACCCACCATGCCCCACGCCTCCCAGTGCATTACGGAAGCATCCGGGACCATGGTGCTGTTCGAATTCCGGGGGGCTAACAGCAGCAAGCAGGGTCTTGGTGTCGTCAGGGGATGTTCTGGGCGGCGCGGATCGCGTCGGCGGACAGGCGCAGGTCCCTTGCGTCCTCGACGGCTTGCCGAGCGGCCCTGACCATGGCGGTCAGGTCGCCTCGGGAGCAGGTCAGGATGTCGTCGATTACTTCGTCCGGCGGGGTGAGTTGCCCGTAACAGTCGTGCCAGGCGAAATCGACTAGTTCGAGCAGGTCGAGCGCGGCCTGCGTGTCCGCCTCACCAACCACGGCCCTGACGTGCTCGGCTCTGGCACTTCGGCGTGCGACCCTTCCGATAACCACGGCGACCCTCCGGCGCAATCGAGTCATTCGTGGCCAGGGTACGAAATGGGTTTCGATGTCGCGCCGCCTGGTGAGGGGGAACGCATGGAGATCGAGGTCATCGCCTTCGACGTGTTCGGCACCCTGGTCGACTGGCGATCTAGCATCAGCGCCGAGCTCGCCCGCGTTGGCGAGCGGGCCGGGCTGGCCGCTGACTGGGCCGCGGTGGCTGACGCCTGGCGGTCGCGCTATCAGCCTGCGCTGAACCGGGTGATCTCGGGTGAGGTTGGGTTCCAGCCGCTGGATGCGCTGCACGCCATGACGCTCGACGAGGTCGCGCAGGCGCACCAGCTGCCGCTGAGCCCGGCTGACCGGGCCGAGCTGGTGCGGAGCTGGCACCGGCTCACCCCGTGGCCAGACTCGGTTCCGGGCCTGACTGCGCTGCGCGAGCCATTCATACTGACGTCTTTGTCCAATGGCGGCGTGGGACTGCTCACCAGGCTCGCCAAAGCGGCGCGGCTGCCGTTGGACTGTATTTTGTCAGCCGAGCTGGCCGGGACGTACAAGCCTGATCCGCGCGTGTACCAGCTGGTGCCGGGGTACTTCGAGGTGGCACCCGACCGGGTGCTGATGGTGGCCTGCCATCCAGGGGATCTGGTGGCGGCCGCGCGGGCGGGGCTGCGGACCGGCTACGTGCCGCGCCCGGCCGAATGGGGTCCGGGCCGGACCGCCGAGCCGGCGCCGCCCGGAACCGACGTGGTCGCGGCCGATCTGGTCGAGCTGGCCGGGCTGCTGTAGGGGTGGGGGAGCAGCGGGACGCCAGCGCGCGCACGCCGAAGCGGGCGGTCGGGATCCGGGCGGTGCTGGCTGCGGCCGCGCGCTCGGGCAGGCGCTACTGGTGGCGGATCCTGCCCGTGTCGCTGGTCGTGTCCCTGATCACGGCGGTGCTGGAGATCGCCGCCGAAGAGTACGTCGACCGGACTAGCCTCTCGCTGTCGGCGCTGGCCGACATCAGCGCGTCCGGGGTCAGCTTGCTCGGAGCCGTCTTTCTCTCCGGCTTCGTCTGCAAGCTGGTGGGTGGTACCGACGAGGGCAACGAGCGGACCACGATCAGGTCGGTCCTGTCGTCCCTGCCCTGGGCCAGGCTGGTCGGGACGGACGTGCTCGTCGCACTCGTCGTCATCGTGCTGCTGCTCGTGCTGGTGATCCCGGGGCTGGTCGCCGTCAACCTGCTCGCCCTGGCCGGGCCGCTGATCGAGATCGAGCACCGGCGGGTGCTCTCCTCCTTGCGCCGGTCGGCGCGCCTGGTCCGCAGGCATTTCTGGACCGTCGCCCTGCTGGTGACGCTGCCGGTGGCACTCGCCAGCGAGATCGACACGGCCGCACCGGAACCCCGCACGTGGCCGGGCCTCGGTGCGAACCTCGCGATCCGCGGCCTCGCCGAGGCGGTCGCCGAAGCCGTGATCGCGCTGATCCTGGTCAAGCTCTGTTACCGGCTGATCGAGCTGGACCGGGAGGTCGCCGCCGCCGAACGCGAATCGAATTCCGCGCTCGAATCGGATTGATCATGGAACTGCGGGCTGGCCGTTAGGCTGGATGGTGATGAACGACGATCAGGGCGGGTACGAGGATGTCATGACCGGGGCGCAGGGCGCCTCCCGGTACCAGGCGGCGGGCGAATCGCCGAGCGAGCGCGGGCGGTCCGACGGCGATGGTTCCGGTAAATCCGAACGTCGCCGATGGTCGGCGGTCACCGAGATGGTGGTGCTCCTGGCAGTCGCGCTGACGATTGCGCTGCTGGTGAAGACCTTCGTGGTTCAGCCGTTCTTTATTCCATCGGGCTCGATGAAGAATACGCTGCTCGTCGGCGACAAGGTCCTGGTGAACAAGCTGGTGTACCACGTCCGCCCGATCGAGCGCGGCGACATCGTCGTCTTCAACGGCACCGGCTCGTGGAATCTCCCGGTTCCCGGTGCCAAGGCCAGCAGCAATCCGGTCGTGCGCGGTTACGACGACACCCTGGGCGCGCTGTTCCACTCGATCGCTGGTCTCTTTGGCGAAGTGCCGAACCAGATCGACTACATCAAGCGAGTCATCGGAGTTCCCGGCGATCATGTCGTCTGCTGCAATTCGCGTGGCCAGATCACCGTCAATGGCGTGGCGCTGTCGGAGAAGTCGTATCTGCATCCGCACGTCCGGCCCTCGGCGGGCCGGTTCAATATCGTGGTGCCGCCTGGGCGGCTCTGGGTGATGGGCGACAACCGGGCGAGGTCGGCTGACTCTCGGTTTCACGACTGCGCCTATTCCAACCCGGACGTCGAGTGCCTGAAGATCGACAGGAACGGCACCATTCCCGAAACCAAGGTCATCGGCCGGGCCTTCATGATCGTCTGGCCGATCCGTCAGTTCCGGGTCCTGCCGATTCCGCCGACGTTCGGCCAGCCCGGGCTGGCCGGCACCAGCCACGCGGCGGCGCTGCCGGGCCCGGGCTCCGCGCGGGTCGCGCTCGGCCCCGCTGCTCCCTGCCTGCCGCTCGGCGTCGGGCTTGGGGTGGCGCTGCCGCTGACGCTGATGCGCCGCAAACTGCGGCGTCGTCGTCACGGTCGGTAGTGCCAGTTCGGGTCCGTGCATGTCTGACCTTTTGCCGGTAACGACGGCTATCACTGGCTAACTGCGACGCTGAGTAATCAAAACTGGGCATCGGTCGTCGCTCCGCGTGTTTGCTGGGCGACGATTCGATTACAGTGCGAGACTGACGAGTGACGATCCGCGCATGGCGTTGCGCGTCAGGCGGTCACCGAGGATGTGAGGAGCGTCAGTCGGGCATGCGGACAGGAGCTGCGGACTAGATGGGCCTCATCACCGATCATGGCGGCGGTCTCGGCGGATTCGGCGGTATCGGGGGAATCGAAGGCATCGGCGGGCAAACTGAAGAGTACGAGGCCGTCGCGTTGCCGGATGAGAGCCTGGGAACGGCGGTCTTCGTCCGTCGCTCCGCCCGGCCGAGCCGGCGAGCGGTGCTCCATCTGCACGAGCTATCGGACTCGCTGGCACCCGCTGACCTCGTCCGCTGGTACAACGAGCGCGGCTTCCACTTCTACCTGGCCGATCTCGAGCAGGCAGAGGCCGCTGCGTCCGTCCGCCGTGGCAACTCGTCCAGGCTGCGCCAGTCTGCGTTCGACGCGCTCGACGCCGCCTGTGCGTACCTGCGTGAAGCCGAAGGCATCGACGCGATCATCCTGAGCGCGCACGGCGTGACGGCGCTGACGGCCGCGCTATGGTGCGATGCGCGGCCGGTGAGCCGTCCGGTCGAGGCGCTCATCTTGTCGGCTCCTGACTTCGGCCGCTCGCGCGCGCGGCTGGACATCGGCTGCCCGGTCCTGGTGATCTCGGCCGCCGGGCAATGGCGCGACACCCGGCGCAAGCAGCTCAGCACCAGTTCGGTCAGGCTGGGCCAGCACGTGACCTGGCTGCAGATCGAGCCATCGGCCGGGGCCGTCGCCCGCCCTGGCACCGGGCCCACTCCGCAGCGGCGCCGGCTTTTCGACGAGATGGGCCGATGGCTCGGCGCTTACATGTACGGCCAGGTGCGAGACCAGCTGCTGTAACTCTTCGCAGGCCGATGGTGACTGGCAGCGGCAGAGGCTGAACCAGATTGGTGCCATCGACGTATCCCTGATGACGGAAGCCGATGCGTGAAGGGGTGCGATTTGAGCATGAGCGGTGCCAACCCAAGGGGCTGGATAGCCCGCGCGACGGTGGCAGTAGCCGTAGCAGGCAGCCTGGTGGCTGTGTCGGCCGACCTGTCGGCTGCTCAGGCGGTGCCGTCGGCGGCACACAAGAGGCAGGTCGTCAAGATCGTCACCAGGAGTCCGTTCGGCAAGATGCTGTCGGCGAAGCACGATGGGCTCAGCCTTTACTTCCTGCCCAGCGGACATTGCCGGGGTGAATGCCTCACGATCTGGCCGCCGCTGGTCCTGCCGAAGGGGTCGACCGCCATCCCGTCAGGCGTGCGGTGCCTGGGTACCGCTAAGTTCGCGCACCTGCGCCAGGTGACCTACCGTGGCCACCGGCTCTACAAATTCGAGGACGACAGCGGCACGAGCGTCACCGGAAACGGCCTCGACGGATTCAAGGTCGCCAAGTTCGTCGCCGGCAACTGCCCTAACTCTTAGCTAGCCCAGGCAGCAGCTAGCCCAGGCAGCCCGAGGTCGCGGAGTTCCCGCCGGAGCTGGGTGCTGGTCGTGAAATTCAGCGCGACCAGGCCCAGCTCTCGAGCCGCGGTCACATTGACCGGCAGATCGTCCACGAAAACCGTAGCGGCCGGGTCGAGTTCGTACCTGGACAGCAGCACCTCGTAGATCTTGCGGTCAGGCTTGGCGACCCCTTCGAGGCCGGAGATCACGCACCCGTCGAGTAGCCCGAAAAACGGGTATCGGGCTCGCCGCAGCTCGTACTTGTCCGGCTCCATGTTGCTCAGCGCGTAGCACGGCACGCCTGCCGCCCGGAGCTCGCTGAGCACCTCGACGGTCTCGTCGAGTACCCCGGAGATCATTTCCTCGCTCCGCGCTGACCAGGCCATGATCAGGTCGGCGTAGCCGGGGTGCCGCTGCGCCAGCTCCCGGCACGACTGCTCGGTGTCGGCCCCGAGGTCGTGCGCGAGGTGCCATTCCCTGCTGCAGATCTGGTCCAGGAAGCGCTCGACCTCGTCCTGGTCGGCGATGAGCTGCCGGTACAGGTGCCGGGGATTCCAGTCGATCAGCACTCCGCCGAGGTCGAACACGACAGCGGTGATCTGGGCGCGGCTCATGAGCCGACCCTAACCGGTGACCGTTACCTGCACGATCGGGTAGCCGGACGCGCCGTCAGGCTCTGGCGGCTCCTGCAGCGAGGTCTGGGTGAAGCCGGTCTTGTCGGTAGCTCTGGCCTCGATGAGGTGGGAGCCGGGCGTGGCGTCCCAGAACAGCACCCACTGCCGCCACGTGTCGATGTCAGGAACGGCGGCAAGCTTCGCCTGCTGCCACTGACCCCGGTCGATCCGCACCTCGACCGCGTCGACTCCCTTGTGCTGAGCCCACGCGACGCCGGCGATCGCCGTGCGGCCCGCCTTGATCGCGCTCTGGCCGTTCGGCACGTCGATCCGCGACTCGGTCTTGATCGGAGCCGTCGCCGTCCAGCCACGCTGAGCCCAGTAGGCGACGTTCTTGCGGTAAGTGGTGACTTCGATGTCGGTGATCCACTTGCAGGCCGACACGTACCCGTACAGGCCGGGAACCACCGTCCGGACCGGGAAGCCGTGCGCGACCGGGAGAGGCTGGCCGTTCATCGCCACGGCGAGCATGGCGTCCCGGCCGTCCATGGCGGTCGCGACCGGAGTCCCCGAGGTGAAGCCGTCGAAGGACGTGCAGAACAGCTGGTCGGCGCCCGCCTTGATGCCCGCGTCGCGCAGCAGCGAGCGCAGGCTCGCGCCGAGCCAGCGCGCGGTCCCGATGTACGGGCCGGCGACAGGATTAGAGACGCACGTCAGCGTGATGTAGTCCTCGATCAGCGGCCTTCTGATCAGGTCGTCGAAGGTGAGGGTCAGCTCCTTGCTGACCATGCCGTGCACCCGCAGCTGCCAGCTGGACGGGGGGATCTGCGGCAGCACGATCGCGGTGTCCACCCGGTAGAACGACGAGTTCGGCGTGATGAACGAGCTCAGCCCGGGGATGCGCAGATCGGTCCCGGCCGGCAGCGGCGGCGCTGGCACGGCCGGCCTGGGCAGCCGCAGCGCCCGCTCGGCCTGTGTCACGCTGGCCCGCTCGCTCAGCAGCCGCCCGCCCAGGTAGCCGACGGCGGCGGTGCCGGCTGCGGTCGCGCTCAGCGTCATGAACTGACGCCTCGGCGGCTCCTTGACCGACAGCCTGGCCGTCGCCCGGTGATTTCCGCCCGTGCCGGCCTTGCTGCCCGACGCCGGCCTTGCTGTCAGCGGCCGGCCGAGACTCGGGGCAGCCCGGCTGACGCCGCTCTGGTGAGCCATACCATCGCGAACGCGGCAGCGGCCGAGCCGATGAGCGTCGGGAGGGCGTCCGCAGCGGTCGCCGTGGGCCTCGTTTCCGCCGCGAGCAGCCCGACAGCGCAGAAGATGCCGACCCCGATCAGCCCGTTGCGCAGCTGGCGCTGGGCCAGGATCCCGATCACGGCGGCGAACACCGCTAGCACGACCACGACGCCGATCTGCAGCACGAGCTTGTCGTGGGTGCCGAATTCCCTGATCGCGAAGTTCTTGAGTGCCGGAGGACTGAGGTCGATCGCGGCTTCGGCGGTGGCGACTACCGGAGATCCGACCGGGCCGGTCAGCCCGGAGACCAGGAAGCCCACGCTGACGCCGACGGCGCCCGAGAGCAGGCCCGCCAGCGCGCCACGTGCGCGGATGAGGTTGGCGAGGGTCACACTGGATATTCGTACCAGCGCAGACCATGGATTGGCGGCGGACGGTGCCAGTCGAGCAGTGGCAGTCACGAAGTGGCCGCCAAGCCGAAGCGCCGCCGGCAACGAATAGAGAGTGTGAGCATGCCCAACGGCGGTAAGTGGCCTGGCCGCGAGCGACTGAGGCCGCTGCCCGGGTGCCGCTGCCCAGGGTGCCGCTGCCCAGGGTGCCGCGGCTCAGGCTGGCGGAACCGCCCGGCAGCTCGACGGCCTGCTCATCGCCGTCGCCCTCGGGGACGAGCGCGCCTACGAAGCCATCTACGACCTGGCCTCCACCTGGATCCTCGGCGTGGCCAGGAAAGTCCTGCGTGACCCCGCCCAGGCCGAGGAAGTGATGCAGGAAGTACTGCTGGAGGTCTGGCGGACCGCGAGCAGGTTCGACCCGCAGCAAGGCAGCGGCGCGTCCTGGGTGCTGACGATGGCGCACCGCGCGCGGTAGACAGGGTCAGGTCCGAGCGGAGCCACGCGATCCGAGAGCTGCGGGCCGCGACCGCCGTGATCGACTACGACGACGTCATCGAGGCGGTCGAGGCGAGCCTGGACCGCGAGCGGGTGCAGCGCTGCCTCGCCTCCCTCACCGAACTGCAGCGCGAGTGCGTGAGCCTGGCCTACTACAGCGGCTACACCTACCGGGAGGTCGCCGAGTTGCTCGGCGTGCCCGCCGGCACGGTCAAGACCAGGATGCGCGACGGGCTGATCAGGCTCAGGGACTGCCTGGGGGTGTCGTGATGACGTTTGACGATCAGGAACTGCACACCCTGGCCGGCGCGTACGTCATGGACGCGGTCACCTCCGCGGAGCGCGAGCGCTTCGCCGAGCACCTGGCGGGCTGCGCGCAATGCGGGGACGAGGTTCGCGAGCTGCGGGAGGCGACCGCCAGGCTCGGCATGGCCGACGCGATCAGGCCGCGTCCCGAGCTTCAGGAGCAGACCATCCGGGCCGCGTTCGCGACCAGCCAGCTAGCGCCGGTCCCGGCGGGCCGACCGCCGCGAAAAGAAACCCACGAGGATGAACAAAGCGCACGAGTGTCGCAGCCCGTGGCACTCGCCTGCCGGATCCGGCACCTCAATTTCCCGGCCCGCGCTGGTCGCTGGGCGCTGCGGCGCTCGTAGTCGCCGCCCTGACCGGCTTCGGGCTGGTCACCCACGATGCCGATGCAGCAACTGCATCATTCGCAGCGGCAAGCCCGGCTGATCGCTGCCGTACTCAACGCGCCCGACGCAGCGATGCTGACTGCTCAGGTCAGCAGGGGCGGCATGGCGACTGTCGTGATGTCCTACCGGGAGCACTGGCTGGTCTTCATCGCGCATGATCTGCGCTCCGCTGCCTGGCACCATGCGCTACGAGCTCTGGCTGATGGGCCCGCACGGGGAACGGCCGGCCGGGATGCTCACGGTGCGGCGCAAGGACATGGCGGGACCGGACCTGATCACCGGGATGTCGCCGGGAGACACGGTCGGCCTCACGATCGAGCCGCAGCCGGCTCGACTGCGCCGACCCGCGCCCGTCGTACGATCGGCCGAAGACCAGCGGCCCAGGCAGGCCCGGGTAGTGGGACGCGGCATTGACCGCCGGGTTTGCCGATTGGCGCCAACGCGAGGAGCTAGAGCTTGCCAACCGTAGGTAGGAACGGTGTTCATGCGGCTGAATCCTTGCGCGCGGCGCCCGCTGGCTGGGCTGACGCTCGCGGCCGGGCTGGTCGCCGTGCTGGCGACTGCGGCAGCAGCAGACACCTCGGCCACACCCACTGGCGGAGCGGGCCGATGGGGACGACGCCGAACCCGAGCGGCAGTCCGCTCCCGCGCCGGCGCCGCCGCCGGTCGGGGCCGACTGCGCCATCATCCCCCCACGGGCCAGGGCAGCGTCAGCTCGATGGGGTCCACAGCTCATCGCGGCGGCGGCAACCAATCCGCAGCTGTCGGTATTCACCTCGGCGATGCAGGAAGGCGGGGCTGGACAGGGCAGCTCAAGATGCGGCGCTCCTCACGATGATCGTCCCGGTCAACAGCGCCTTCGCGTCGCTGCCCAGACGCAGATCGTCCACCTGCGCAACACGGGTGACCTGATCAAGATGATCAGGTATCAGCGGTCATGGCGAAGATAAGCCCGCGCAGATCGCGAAGGTGGAAGCAGCGACGCTGCGGGCAGCAGCTCACGCTGTCCAAGTCGGGCTCGGACTACAAGGTGAACGGCGCCACGGTGCTCTGCGGCAACATCAAGACCCGCAATGCGATCGATCTACCTGATCGACAAGGTGCTGCTGCCGCCAGGCTGAGCCGGCGCCGGTGGCGGCGGCCGCGTCGGGCTAGCTGCGGCCGGCACTCGGCGCAGCGCACTGCCCGGCAGGCTAACGTGGCATCGTGAAAGCATCGCCTGAGGCGCAGCTGCGGCTGCTTGAGCTAGCAGACATCGATGCCGAGCTCGCCAGGATCGAGCATCGGCGCCGCGGGCTTCCTGAGCACGCCGAGATTGCCGGGCTCGAAAGCCGTGACACCGAGCTGCGCGACTCCATCGCCGCGCTGACCGCCCAGAGCAGCGACCTCAAGCGCGAGCAACCAAGGCCGAGGCCGACGTCGAGCAGGTCAGGGCCAGGATCGAGCGCGACCGTCAGCGACTCGACGGCGGCATGGTCAACTCCCCCGCGAACTGGAAAACCTCCAGTCCGAGATGCAGTCACTGCACCGCAGGCAATCCGATCTCGAAGAGGTCGTGCTCGACGTAATGGAGCGATCCGAGACCGCCCAGACCGCCCTCGCGCAGGCCACCGCCTCGCGCGAGGAACTCGCGACTTCCCTGGTGACCGTCACAGCTGCCAGAGACGCCGCGCTTGGCGAACTCGGCGAGCAGTCGGTCAAGGCAACGGACCGCCGCGTCGAGGTCGCCGCGGCCATCTCCGCCGACCTGCTCGAGCTCTACGACAAGCTCCGCGCTCAGCACGGGCGGAACCGGCGCCGCGGCGCTCAAGCACCGCAGCTGCCAGGGCTGCAACCTGACCCTCAACACCGTCGACCTGAACGCCATCAGGACCGCGCCGGAGGACGAGGTCCTCCGCTGCGAAGAGTGCAGGCGGATCCTGGTCAGGACGCCTGAGTCAGGCCTGTGACCAGCAGCGACGCCGCTAGGCCCGGCGGGTCAGGACCTGGAGCGGGTCCAGGGGCGGGTGCTGGCGCGGGTCCTTGGGCGGGTCCGGGGGCGGGTGCTGCCCGGTCCTTGGGCGGCTGCCGGGGGAGCAGCGGGTCCTGCTGCGGGCGTGAGGGTCGGGGAGGCTCCTGCGGCTGGTCCTGAGGCTGGCGCTGGCGGCGGCCCAGGCTGGGGGACTCGACAGGAAAGCCACGGTTACGCTGCTGCTGCGGCACGGCGCGACCGAGCTGTCAGCCGAGCGCAGGTTCGCCGGACGCGGCGACGTCGCGCTGACCAAGGACGGAATCAAGCAGGCTAGCCAGGCCGCCCGCAAGCTCGCCGCCGCGCCCGGCGTGGATGTGATCGTCACCTCGCCGCTGCAGCGGACCAGGCGGACGGCCGAAGCCGTCGCCGAGGCGACTGGTGCGCCGCTGATCGTCGACGACGACCTGGTCGAGGCCGACTTCGGCGAGTGGGAGGGCCTCAGCTTCGCCGAGGCCCGCGAGCGCTGGCCTGATGAACTCGCGGCCTGGCATGGCACCCCCGACGCCGCGCCGCCAGGCGGCGAGAGCTTCGCGATGGTCGCCATGCGCGTGCTCGCCGCGATGGACCGCCTGGTCGAGGCGCACATCACAAGCGGGTGTCGTGGTGAGCCACGTGACCCCGATCAAGACCCTGATCTGCCGGGCGCTGCTCGCGCCCCCGGAGGCGATGTTCCGGATGAACCTGGACGTCGCGTCGCTGACCAGGATCGACTGCTTCGACAACGGCTCGGCCCTGCTGCGCTCCTTCAACGACACCGCGCATCTGCAAGACCGCCGCCGCCGCTGGTTCTAATCTCGGCGGTTGCGCGCGGTGCTGGCGTCCGGACGCCATGCCTGGCGCTTGCTGCCCAGGGGCGCGCCGCCTGCAGCGCTGGCTGGCCAGGACGCGGCCGCCCAAGGCTCCGCTGGCCCCGTGGATGAATGGTCGGTCAGATTTCGCCGTGAATATCGCATTCATACACACCTGCGGGGCTCTCAGACGGCCGCTCATTCGCTCACCCGCTAAACACGCGGGTATCGATGGTCCATCCATTGCGGATTCTGGTGCTGGATGGACCATCCACGCATGCTCGGCCGTCAGGGCGCTGCCTCGGCGGGCCCGCGCGGCCTAGACTGGCGGGAAGCGGCGGGCGAGTTGGCCGGGCGGCCGCGGCGGTTCCGGAATCGCCGGGATCGCCGAGGAAGGTCCGGGCTCCGCAGGGCAGGGTGGTCGGTAACGCCGACCCGGGGTGACCCGCGGGACAGTGCCACAGAAAACAGACCGCCGCCGGGTCCAGGATGCCGGCCCGGCGGTAAGGGTGAAACGGTGGTGTAAGAGACCACCAGCGCCGCAGGTGACTGCGGCGGCTCGGTAAACCCCACCCGGAGCAAGGTCAAAAGGGCAGGTGCCGCGGGAGCGACGACAAGCCTGCGCGGAGCGTTCGAGGGCGGCCCGCCCGAGCTCGCGGGTAGACCGCACGAGGCTGTCGGCAACGGCAGCCCTAGATGGATGGCCGTCGGCCCGCGCAAGCGGGTGCACAGAACCCGGCCTACAGGCCAGCTCGCCCGCCGCTTGCAGGTCTGACCAGCAGGAACGCCCGCAGGCCCGCAGGACATCCGGAGATGCGGGGCGAACGCGTTGTTGAGCGCTCGGGCCTGGCGGCCTGCGCTCCGGGTCGGCTTGCCCTCGGAATTATTCCGGTTCTGCAGTCGCGGGCTGAGGTAGCTGGCTCGGGTAGTTGCGGAACTCCGGGATGTGCGGCGTTTCCCGTTGTGGTTCTGCGTGATCACTGGCTTCTTGACGGGGCCGTCATATTCAGCACCGCGACGACCAGGGGGTAGGACCACCCGGTGGCGAGCTTGAGCTGAGGGAGCCGATCCGGCCTGAAGGCCCGCCCGCTCGCTCGTCGCGTCGGTCCGAGGCGCCACCTAACAGCAGCATGGTCCTACTTGCTGCTGTTCCGGCGAGGTTGAGGCCGAGCGGAAATCGGGTGCGTGGCCCTGTTTCGGTGGTTGCGGGGCTGGCGGGTTCGGCCGAACTTACCTCGGGTGGGGGATAAATGTTAAGTTGGTGCTTAAGTGTCAGTTGAGCGATATCGACGGAGCGGAGGCCAGGTGCAGCGCACGATTCGCACGCCGGATGGACGGCTGCTGGCTGTCGAAGACGGTGGTGATCCCGATGGCTGGCCAGTCCTCGTTCACCACGGGACGCCGAGTTCCAGGCTGGTCGCCCGGTACGGCCCTTTCGTGCAGGATGCGGCCGAGCGCGGGCTGCGGCTGATCGGCTATGACCGGCCCGGATACGGGGAGTCCTCGCCCCAGCCGGGCCGGACCGTGGCCGACTCCGCCGCCGATATTCGCGCGATCTGCGCTGAGCTGGGCATCGACCGGCTGGTGACGTGGGGCCACTCGGGCGGCGGGCAGTATGCGCTCGCGTGCGCTGCCCTGCTACCGGAACTGGTGACAGCGGCGGCCACGGTCGCTGGGCTGGCTCCGTTCGACGCCGAGGGTCTTGACTGGGTCGCCGGCATGAGCCGGGACGATGTCGCTCTCACCCGCCTGCTCCAGACCGACGAGGTCGAGGCCAGGGAGAATATCGCCAAGCTGCGGGAGGTGATCCTCGCGATGCCGTCAGACGAGGGTGACGAGTTTCAGGAGGCGATGCTGTCCTGCACGAAGGCCGGGCTCGCGCCGGGCAGCCAGGGATTGCTGGACGACAACTACGCGCAGATTCTGCCGTGGGGATTCGACGTCGCCGACCTCGCTGTCCCGGTCCTGCTACTGCACGGCAGGCAGGACGAGTTCGTGCCGGTCGGCCACGGCGAGTGGCTGGCAAAGCACATCCCCGGCGTCGAGGCGAGGCTGCCCGACGACGATGGGCACGGCACGGTAGTGCAGAATCACCTGCCCGAAGTGCACGCCTGGCTGGCGGAACACCGATAACTCCCAGCAGGCCGGCCCTGCGGCGTCCGCTAAGGGAGCGCCGCAGGGCACTAGCGTCAGCTGCCGGTCACGCCGTCGGCCATCTCCCTGAGGATGTCGATGTGGCCGTTGTGCCGCGCTGTCTCCTCGATCAGGTGAAACAGGATCCAGCGCAGCGTCACTGGCTCGTCGCGCCAGCCCAGGGCGCCTGCCGATGGCGTGTCCAGGTCAAGCGACGCGACGAGTTCGCTGTGCCGGAGGCACGCAGCCCGGTACTCGGCAAGCAACTGCGCAATGGGCACCTCGACCGCGATCCGCAGCTCGCGATCTGGGTCTTCGTCGGTCCACGGGCCTCGGTCCGGCTCGCCGAGCAGCTTGACCTCGATCCAGGAGTGCTCCACCCAGCGAAGATGGCTGACGAGCCCCGAGATGGTCGTCAGCGGTGACGTGGCGAGCGGCGCGCTCCGGGCGTCGGCATCCGAGAGCCCTGCGCACTTGGCGTGGACGGTGTCGCGGACGTAATCGAGCATCGTAGTGAGAACGGCTCGCTCGTCCCAGCTGATCGGAACGTCGTCGGTACGAGCGAAAGGTGTCGAGCTCTGATCTGAAGTCATGGCATGTCCTCTGTCGTCACAGAGGCGCGACCCTGGCTGATTAGCTGACAGCCACCGGAGGCGCCTGAAGGTCAACTGACATCGCGCACCTCCCTCCGGGCTCGGCGGCGCTCGTACGGCGCCGAACCCGATCCTAGGTCGAGGTTCCCGGCGCGGGCAACTGGCTTTCAGCCGCCACGCGGTAGATCGATGCCGTCGCGGCGGCGAGCGGCACGAAGCCCGCCCTCAGATACAGGCCGAGGTCGTTACTGACCTTCAGGCGCTGGCAGCCGCGATCAGCCAGCAGGCCGAGCCCGACGGCCAGCACCTGACTGGCGATCCCGCGACCCTCGTGCGCCTGCTCGGTCCGCATCGGCTCGACCAGCCCGACCTTGGTGATCGGATCAGCCCAGAAGAGGCCGTACCCGGCCACCGAACCGTCGGGTGCGAGCACCGCAAGGTCAAGTTCGGCGTCATACAGCGAACAGGTCCGCAGCCTCGATCCGACCTCCGCGCCGTTGCGCGACGCCATCGGATGGGGCCGGTCATCCGTGGCGGCCCTGGACGTCAGCTGGTAGCCCGGCGGCAGCGGCCCGACGTCTGGCCGGTCCCGTGCGGCGAGCCAGCTAGCGATGACGCCAGGCTCGTCGGAGGCAACGGCGCCAGCCGCGGCAAGGGCGGCGGTGCCCGGACCATCATCGGCTCGCACCGGAAACTCGGCAGCCGGCGCCAGCGTCTGCGCACGGTCAAGCGCTGCCTCCCAGACCTGCGTAGCGAAGGCCGGATCGTCGGGCAGCACCAGCACGTCGCACTGGATGCTCCCGGGGAACCGGGTCGAGAATGACAGCCGCGAGCGGTGCGCCGTTCTGGTCGAGCCAGAAGAGCTGCCCGGCCGCGTCGGTGTCTCGCTCCTGGCGCCGCCACCAGTGCAGATCGGCCGCCTCCCAGACGCCGCCTGTCGGCCGGGCGAGCCGCATTCGCTGGAGCAGCCTCGTCGCCTGGGCAAGGTACTCGTCACCCGTGAGGACGACCTGATCTAGTCCCACCAGAAGGTCCAGAACGGCGACTCAAGCACATGCTCGGCGATGCCCTGGACGTCGTGCAGGCCAGTTCCGGCGCATTCGTCGGCGAAAGCGAACTGCTCGGCGGCCAGCAGCTGGGCGGCTCGCAGGCTGCGCGGAGGCCGGGTCACGAGCAGCCGGATCTCCGCGAACCCGATCTGGAACAGCGTCGCACCGAAGCGGCTCTCCCACGACCGCAGCACGGCCGCCACCGGCAGCGCGTCACCGTAGCCATTGACCACGCCGTCCCAGCCGATCAGCGGCAGTACGTCCGCTGGCCTGCTCGCCACGGCCAGGCCCATCCGGGTCGGCGGCAGCTCGCCGAGAACCGCCGTGATCCGGGCCTGGCTAAGCGACTCGTCCTGCGCCGGGGCGAGTCCGGGAAACTGCGATCCGAAAGGAGCCCGCATCCGCTCGAAGTCCTCGTCTGGCTCCTCGTCGTCGAAGTCGCTGAACTCCTCGCAGTCCTCCCACTGCTCGGAGATCAGGTCGGCCGCGCTCAGCTGATCAAGAACCGATACGTCGGCCGGGTCGGAGAACTCGCCGGAATCCCACGGGCGGGCAGTAGCCAGACCGGTGCGGGCGGCGGTCGTGGCGCCGCCCTTGTCGATCGGGTCGTCCAGATTGGCCAGCAAGAAGGGCACCAGGCCAGTGGCCGGGCTTGCCTCGGACAAGGCCAGCCAGGTCAGCCCCGGATTCGGGACTGGCTCGAAGGTCGTCCAGGCGATCACGTCGCCGCTACCGTAGTCGGCGCAGATCCGGCAGCCGGCGGGCAGCGAGATCTGGCCAAGTTGCAGCTCGCCGTCCTCAGGCAGTGCGCTCACTGGTGCCACCTGCACATCCTCTCTGCCGGCTGGGGCAGTGAATCCAGATGCCGAGCACGCTATCGCGATGGTCCGACAATTTCGGCCAGCCATTCGAGCGCGGACGCACTGTGCTGCATCACGGAGACATGACCATCGCCCGCGTAGAGCCGAAGCTCCGAACTCGGGCAATGGCTGGCCAGCCACTCGCTGTGCGAACTCGGCACCATCGCGTCCCGCTGGCCGTGAAAGAACAGCACGGGCGCGGTGATCGTCGCGGGCTCGAACCCCCAGGGCGCCACATAGGCCAGGTCGTCGTCAATGAGCGCGGCTGGACCAGCGGCGAGAGCCGGCTCGACGACCTCGCCGAACCAGGACCACTCGCCGCGCAGCGCCGCGAAGTCCGCCGGAATGAAACCGATGTCCTCGCCAGGATCCGAAGCCTCGTAGGCTTCCTTGGCCGCGCGACCCTGAGCCGCTGCCTTGAGCGAGGCGGCACCCGCCGGTGCCATGCCGGCGAACCAGTCGAGTCCGGCCGCCCCGTACGGCGCCAGCCCCGAACCGCTCACGACGGCCAGCACCCGCTGGGGCATCAGCGCTGCGCAGGCCAGGGCGTGCGGGCCGCCGCCCGAGTGTCCCATGACCGCGAACCGCTCGACGCCGAGCCGGTCAGCGACCAGCGCGACGTACTGCGCCGCCGAGGCGACGTCCCGGCCAGGGTGCGGCGTCAACCCGCCGTAACCAGGCCGGTCGTAGGAGATCCACCGCACGCCGAGCCGGTCGCCGACGGGAAACAGCGGTTTCGGCGGCGCCCCGAGATTCGGCGTGCCGTGATGCCAGAAGACCACCGGACCAGCCGTGCCGCCGGGCTCTCCGGTGTCGTAGACGTGCAGCGTGCCCCCGCCGCCTAGGTCGAGATCCGTTTCGGTCAGCATCCGCCCAACCTACTTCCGGGCCGGCCGCAGACCCAATAGCGTGACGAACCGGGGCGCCGCCCTGTGCCCTCTGAGCCAAGGAGATTCACTTATGACACTGCCCGCCTTGGGGTCTGGTTTAGTGGCCAGGTCATCCCTTCGGGTCGCGGCCGCCGCGCTCGCGCTGTTCGCCACCGGCCTCACCGCGACGGCCAGCGCCAGCACATCCAGCGCCGCGCTCCCTGCGGCTAGTAAGGCATGCCATCGCGCGATCGGACCTTTCCACGTCAAGGGAACTAAGGTGGTCGGGGCGCACAGCAAGGTGTTCGTGCCGTACGGGATTACCGTGCCCGGGCTGGCGAACAGCGACTACCAGGGCATCGTGCCGCTCGATGTCGCCAAGATCACGGCGACGGCTGCCTTCTGGTGCGCCAACACCGTGCGGCTTCAGCTCGCCCAGGCCAACCTGGTCGGAGCCAAGCACGCGAAGGCATTCCTGCGCGCCGTCGCGACCGAGGTGAAGGTCGCGGAGAAAGCCGGACTTGTCGTCGTGCTCAACGACCAGACCGAAGACGAAGGCAACCTGCTCGCCCCGGACAAGGCCACCGTGATGTTCTGGAGGCAGCTCGCGCACCTCTACGGTCGCGACAAGCAGGTGATCTTCGACCTGTTCAACCAGCCGCGCGTGTTTATGGAAGTGGCCTGCGGCGACAACGAGGACTGGACCTTCTGGCAGCACGGCGGGTTGTTCAGGGGCGAGGAATACGTCGGGATGCAAGGCGTGGTCGCCGGCATCCGCAAGGCGGGCGGCCGGAATCTGATCTGGGCCGAGGGACCGTGCTTCGCTAACTCGCTGGCCGGGCTTCGCGGCCACCTGCTTGGCGATCGCAACGTCGTCTACGCGTTTGAGCACCCGAAGGGTAGCCACGACGCCGCGCAGTGGTTCACCGACTTCGGCTGGGTGCAGTTCAGGCACGTCGCCCCGGTAGTGGACGCGGACTGGACGAACTTCGCGGCGAGCAAGGGCGAGTGCTGGCCCGACGCACCCAAGGCTGTCCCCGCCTACCTCCGCTATCTGCAACAGCGGGGAATCGGCATGGCCGCGTTCCAACTTAAGAAGGGCGTGCTGATCAAGACGAAGGACCTGACCGATCCGACGCGCATCTTTACCAAGGGCACGGCGAAATGGCGCTGCGCGAACAACCTTGACGAAGGCGCCGGCACCGAGATCCTGCACTGGTACCGCCAGCGCAACTCCTAGCAGGAAAGCTCGAGGCCGGGGCGGTACATCGCCCCGGCCTCGAAGCCACCTTCATGACCTACTTAGCGCATACCGGATTGGGCATGATCGGGCTCGCGAACGCGCCGATCGTGCTCGGGCCGACCTTGCCGTACTGGCCGTCGCCGCCGAAGGTGCTGCCGTTGGTCATGTTGCCGAACTCCCACGTGCACGTCCCGTTGACCTTGGCCAGCGTGAAGTACGGGTAGAAATGGCCAGGACCCTTGGGCGGCATCACGCAGCCCGTGCCGGTTACCAGGTTGCACTTGGTGTTGAACTCGGTCGCCGTCGTGTCGGTGACGAACTGGATCGACGGGAACCGGTGGCCGCCGGTCAGCGGCTGGTTCTGCAGGAACGGCGTCGGGAACGGATTCGACGGGCTGACGATCAGCGAGCTGGGCCAGTCCGGGTAATACGGCGAGCCGTCGTAGTCGAGGTCACCGATCGCGTCGTTGAAAACAGGGCAGCCGGTCACCTTGTTCGGATCGGAGTGCAGCGCCCCGTGCGTGTCGCCCTGCTTGTAACAGGGCGCGTCGTCCGGCTCGAGCTTGGGGTTCTCCTTGGTCTTCTCGTACGGGCCTGAGCACTCCTTGAAGAACGGGTCCTTGATCTTGCCGATCGTGTTCGTGCCTCGCCCGCTCACCGACGTGCACGCCTCGAAGTGGCCGATCTCGTACTCATCGTTGATCATGTAAGGGCCGATGCCCCACGGCAGGATGTTGGCAGCCCTGGCCGTGTTGTAAGCGGGCTCGAAGTTGAACTTGGTGCCATCGCAGCTGAACGGGTCGGTGTTCATAAAACCGTTCGCACCCGAGGCGATCATGAAGCCGCTCTTGCCCGTCGTGTGGTCGGTCTCGACCACTTCCAGGGCATGACCACCTGTGATCGCCGCGTCGAACATCCGGATCGTGATCTTGTCACCCGGGTTCATCATCAGCGTCTTGGCGTTCGGGGTGAAGGTCTTGTTGCTGGAGAGCTGCGGGCTCGGCGGCCCTGCTGGCACTCCGTTCGTCTGGACGAAGGCGAAGTTGATCGGCTCGACGCAGTTGTTGTTGCAAGGACCTGAGCCATTGCCGGTGCACTCCAGGCTGTCGATGGTCAGCGCGGAGCACCAGTGCGTGTTGTCGCAGCTGATGCTGTCGGTGAACGGCGCGAAGCCCGGCGGGTAGAACTGCAGCTCGACGAAGGCTGACCCGCCGCCCGGGAAGCTGCCCTTCGGCGCGTTGGCGTCCGAGCCGGGCGTGCACGGCAGCAGCGGTGCCGAGTCCGGGTCACAGACCACCGTCGAGATCCACGGCGCGATCGACAGCTCGAACCAGTCTGTGATGTCCTTGCCCGGCGTCTTGACCGTCGGCATCGCCTTCGGGTCGAGCGGCAGCGTCTCGCTGAGCTCGAAGTTCTCGCCTGAGCGCTTCGCGTTGGAGACGAACCGCAACGACGGCTCGTCGTGGCCAATGTAGTGCCCGTTCTCGGAGAACCGGCCGTTGTCAGGCCCGTGCGGGTCCGCGCACATCACGCCGTTCTTGGCGGGGTGCTGGATCGGGCTGAGCGCATTGCAGTCGAGCATGCCAGTCGATTTCGGCGCGATCACCCCCGCCCGTGCCCGCGCCGCCGGTACCGATCCGTGGGCGATTCCTGGCGCGAAGCCGCAGGCGGTCATCGCGATGGCCGCGACTACCGGCGCGCCAAGCACTCTCACGTTGAGCAATCGGCGGATGCCATGCTGACGCCGCATCAAAGGACCTCTTCTCGTCGATGGCCTGGCCATAGCTGACACTAGCCACAACGAGTGCTCATGGACAGGCCACCCGCGCGAGCCCGGGAAATTTACCTACGACTGCCACCAGGTCTGATCCTTGGCATTGGCGCAGCTAGTGACGTCGACAGCGGTGCCACTGACCAGGCTCGACCCGGGATCGGTGAGGCATTTGCCGTCGGCCGAATTACGCAACTCGAAACGGCCGAATTCGGTCCAGGTCTGCGACTTCTGTTTCGCGCAGGACCGCAGGACAACCACGGTCTTACGGCCAGAAACGCTTGTCGCCGCGCAGCGCTGGCCGGCCTTCAGCTTGCCGCCGGCGAACGACCACAGCTGACTGGCGGCGCCGCTGCCGCAGTTCGCGATGACCACGCTCGCGCCCGCCACGGCCTTACCCTGGCCGAGGCATTCGCCGAGCAGCGCACTCGTCACCGTGCCGCTCAGGTGCCTAGTCACCGCGCCCTGCACGAGGTCGAGGAATGGAGGCGCGTACGTGGCCTGGTCATAAGAAGACCACGGGTCGAAACTTATCCCCCGATTGGAGAACAAGTACGCTTGGCCGGCGTTGCACATCGGATCGAAGGCGCATTTGTTCGAGACGCTCTTTGCCGCGACCGAGTTGAGCTGCCACAGGCCACGGTCATAAGACGTCGTTCCGGCCGGGCATTTCACCGGCTTGCCTGGCACGAAATTGCCGTGGCCAATCGGCTGGTTGTTCTTGTCGCAGACGTACAGCGCGGGGTTGCCGCCGCTCTCGGCGACGCAGATCGTGGCGGCTGTCACCAGGTCACCGCCGAAGTAGCCGTTGTTCGGCCAGCCCGCCTTGGCGGCGTAGAAGACGCAGGTCGAAGTGGCCTTGCCGGCAGCGGCGGGGGAGAGCCGGATGCCGCTGGCGATCGGCGCGACGATGAGCGCCGGCCTCCCAGCGGACCCTGGCGTCGCGGGGGACCGAGGCGCGGTCCGCTGCGGCGTCGAAGCCAGGGCAGGCCCTACGATCGCGACCCCGGCCGTGCCGACGGCTATCGCGGCGGCGGCAGTAGTGAGCAGGAAGGCGGGCAGCCTTAAACGACGTGACACCGATCAGCCTCATTTCCGGTCGAAGGTGAAAGCTAGATAACCCGGATCTGGTCAATCATTTCGACTATATTCCGGATTTCTCGAACGTGACCTTCTCCGTGGGAGTGACGTCGACGGAGTCAGCGAGCACTTCGGTGCCGATCCACTCGCGGTAGCCGATCAGGTCAGCGTCCGACGCCGGAAGCTGCAGCGTGATCCGGTCCGACAACCCCAGGCCGGTGTCCTTGCGCATGGTGTTGACCTGATGGATCAGCTCGTAGACCCGGCTCTCGCGGCGCAGCTCCTCGTCGAGCGCGGTGTCGAGCGCGACGGTCACGCCGCCTTCCGACGCGACCTCCCAGCCGGCCTTCTCCAGCCGTTCCACGATGACCTCGTCAGAGCTGAGCACGAAGTCCAGCACCTCGAAGCTGCCGTCGTCGCGAGTCCGGAACTCACCGGCGTCCAGTGCCTTCTTGACCACTGGCATGCTCGGGCCCAGCCGGGCGCCAGCTTGCGGAAGTTTGGCTTGACCCGCAGCCCGCTGGTCTCGATCTGCTCGAGCCTGACCTGCTTGACCCGGAGTTCGTCGGCGATCTCCGGCAGGTAGTCCTCGATCCCGTCGGCACCCTCGACGAGCAGCGTGCGCAGCGGCTGGCGCAGCTTGAGCCTGGACTGCGCCCGGGTCCGGCGGCCGAGGTCCACCACGCGGCGCACCGAGGCCATGTCGGCGACCAGCTTGTCGTCGATCTGGCCAGCCGGCGGCCAGCCGAACAGGAACACGGACTCGGCCGCGCCCTCGCAGGGCTGAACGACCAGCACCTGCCACAGGTGCTCGGCCAGGAACGGCGTGATCGGGGCGATGACCCGCAGGGCCTGGACGAGTCCCACCCAGAGCGTGCGCAGCGCGGCCTCGTCGCCGGTCCAGAACCGCCGCCTTGACCGCCTGATGTACCAGTTGGACAGGTCGTCCAGGTAGGACTCGAAGGAGCGCAGCACGTTGACCGACAGGTACTCCTCATATCCGGCGGTCGCGTCAGCGATCAGCCTGGCCGTCCTGGCGACTAGCCACCGGTCGAGCGGCTGCATCCCCGGCCACGGGTCTGCTGACCGCTCCGATCGGCCTGCCGCGTCCAGGTCGGCCAGCCTCGGCGTAAAGCCCGAGGTATTGGCGTAGCTGGCGAAGAAGGACAGGCTGTTCCACAGCGTGAGCAGCTTGCGCTGGATCTCCTTGCCCGGGCCGAAGCCGAACAGCAGGTTCTGGCTGGGCGGCTGCTGGCCGTACTGGTAGCGCATCACGTCAGCGCCCATCCGGGCGAAGGCATCTTCCGCGCTGATCATGTTGCCCCAGGAGCCGTGCATTTCCCGGCCGTGCTCGTCCAGCATCTTCTCGTAGCCGAGCACTCGCCGGTACGGGGCGCGGCCGGTCAGCGTGACCGACATGAACAGCTGGCTGTAGAACCACAGCCTGATCTGCTCGCGCATCTCCGACACCCAGTCGGCCGGGAACCACTCGTCCCAGTAGCTCTGATCGGGCAGGTCAGCCGTGGTGACCCCGCGCGCCGCGCCGGTCGCGTAGCCCTCGTCGAGCCACGCCGGGTTCTCCCAGCCGAGCGTGGAGAACGGCACGATGCCGGCGTCCAGCCACACGTCGCCGACCTCGGCTATCCGCTCGACCTCGCGGTCGCAGTCCTCGCACCTGATCTTGATCGGGTCGATCCAGGGCCGCCGAAGCTGCGGCAGGTCGGTGACGGGACCGGCGGCCCGCTCGGCGAGCTCGGCCCGCGAGCCGATCACGTTCACGTGGCCGCACTGGCAGGGGTAGAACGGCAGCGGCAGCCCGTAGTAACGGCGCCGGGAGATGTTCCAGTCGGACATGTTGACGAGCCAGTCGTCCATCCGGCTGCCCATGTAGGCGGGGGTCCACTCGACGGTGCGGTTGGCTTCCCGCATCGGGTCCCTGATCTCGTCGACCGAGATGAACCAGTCGTCGGAGATCCGGAAGATCAGCGGCGTATGGCAGCGCCAGCATTCGGGATAGCGGTGCTCGATAATGGTGTCCTTGACCAGCAGCCCGCGCTCGGACAGCGAGGTGACGATCCGCCCGGCGGCCTCCGCCGTCGAATGACCGGCCAGCACGCCGTACTCGGGGTAGAACCGGCCTGATTCGTCGACCGGCATCAGCACCGGCAGCCCGCAGGTCTTGCCGAGTTCGAAGTCCTCGGCGCCGCAGCCCGGCGCGATGTGCACGACCCCGGTGCCCTCGTCCATCGAGACTTCGTCCCAGCCGACGACCCGGTGCTCGACGCCACCGCCCGGCGGAAGGTGGTCGAACGGCCCCGCGTACCGCCAGCCGACCAGTTCCGAGCCCGGCCGCTCCTCGGTGAAGGTCTCGCCATCCGCGCGCGCTACCGCGAGCCAGTCGCCGTTCGCCAGCTTGCCGTACCGTGCGTCGGGCTGCACCGCGGCCGCGACGTTGGCGGGCAGCGTCCACGGCGTCGTCGTCCAGATGAGGATCGACTCACCCGGCCGGTCGAGCAGCGGGAAGCGCACCGTCAGCGACGGATCCGACCGGTCCACGTAGTTGCCCACCAGTTCGTGGGCCGAGATCGAGGTGCCGCACCTCGGGCACCACTCGGTCGGCCGGTGCCCGAGATACAACCAGCCGCGCTCGTGCACGATCTTGAGGAACTTCCAGATGTACTCGATGTTGGTGTCAGAGAAGGTGAAGTAGTCGTTGCCCCAGTCCATCCACTGGCCGAGCCTGACCGACCCTGCGGTCAGCTCCCTGGCCGACCACTCGACGACCTCGCGGCATTTCGCCGCGAACGCCTCGAGCCCGTACTCTTCGATCTCCCGCTTGGAGTTCAGCCCGAGCTCGCGCTCGACACCGACCTCGATCCACAGTCCCTGGCAGTCCCAGCCGTTCTGGTAACGCAGGTCGAAACCGCGCAGCGCCTTGTAACGCTGGAAGATGTCCTTGAGCGTACGGCCCCAGGCCGTGTGCACGCCGAGGGTCTTGTTCGCGGTGACTGGCCCGTCGATGAAGCTGAACTTCGGTCCTCCCGAGGTCTGGGTGCGCAGCTTGGCGAAAATGCCCGCCCGGTCCCAGAAATCGAGGATCGCGAGTTCCAGCGACTCGGCCGCTGGCTTGTCAGACAGGTCAGGAAACATGCGCCGGAGTCTATCGCCGGCGTCGCCAGGGACTCTGGCCACGCAGCGGACCTAGCCGGGGGAGAGGATCAGGCCGCGTAGGTAGGCGGCCTGGCCGGCGTGCTGGGCGCCGTCGTCGATGACGCTGACCAGGCGGACGCCGAGGGAGACTGGCGGGTCCCAGCGCTCGTCGACGATCCGGTCGAGGTCGGGATCGGTCAGGGCGGCAACAAAGGCGACCGATCTGGCGTGGACCGAGTCGTGGTAGCCGGTGAGCAATTCGGCGGTCGCCCTGACGAGGCCGACCTGGTCGGGGTCGTGCCCGTAGCCGGTCTCGACGTCGGCCAGGGGCAGCGCGAATCTGGCCGCCCAGCCGTCGGCCGTCCAGGCTTGCTCGGCTCCTGTGACCTCGGCGACGTGATCGTCTTGCACTCTGGTCAGATGCCAGATCAGCCAGCACACGGAGTTAGACGCCGGCGACGGCCGGTAGGCGAGCTGATCGGCGCTCAGGCCGGCCACGACGTGATGCACGACTTCCCTGACCCGGCCCAGGCCGTCCTGCAGAACGTCGGACGTCTTCATCGATTCCCCCCGTTGTGGATTACCTGCTAGTGCGATGTCAGGAACTGCCGATTTTCGATATTGACGGCACCTTGTCACCTGTTTATGTTCTGGGTGCACCCCAGATCGGGGTACGTCGAACCCGGACCTGTGCCCGCATGTGCACACGACGTAGCCACCGGTCGCCAACGCGCGGCCTCAGGTCCAAGCCAAAGGAGGCTTGATCCCGTTGCGATCAAAGCTAACCGGCGCCTCGGGCGCTACTTTACTCCGGCGCAGGCCGCGCTCCGGCCTGTCGCGGGCCTGGTTCATCCTGGCGTCGAGCACTGCGCTCGCCGCAGGTGCGCTGAGCTTCGCCGGAGCAACCGCAGCCGCGCAGGCCGCGCCCACCGTGCATGCCATGGCAGGCTCGGCCACGCACGCCCGGCCGGTCCCGAACCCCACGCGGATCGACTACAAGCGCGCCTGCCCGAGGACGACCAGGGCCGGACACGAGGCGTGCATGGTCCTCATGCGCACCAACGTCGCGCATGTGAGCCAGGCTCAGCTCGGTCCTGACGCCGCGCCAGTCGGCGACGGTTACGGCCCGTCCACGCTGCAGTCCGCGTACCTCTTGCCGTCATCGACGAATGGCTCCGGCCAGACCGTCGCGGTTGTCGACGCCTTCAACGACCCGAACGCGGCAGCTGACCTTGCCACGTACCGATCTGACTGGGGCCTGCCTGCGTGTGGCACCGGTTGCTTCAGCGTGGTCAACCAGAACGGCGCCACCAGCCCGCTGCCGGCCTCGGCCGGCACCTCCGGGTGGGACGTCGAAGAGTCGCTGGACGTCGACATGGTGTCCGCGATCTGCCCGCTCTGCCACATCATCCTGGTCGAGACCAACAGTGCGAGCACCGCATCACTGGGTGCTGGCGTCAACGCCGCTGTCTCGCTTGGTGCCAAGTACGTCTCGAACAGCTACGGCGGCCCCGAGTCCACCTCGGACAGCTCAAGCGACACCTCTTTCTACAACCACCCGGGCGTCGCGGTGACCGCGTCGGCTGGTGACGATGGCTTCGGCGTCGAGTACCCGGCTGCGTCACCTGACGTCGTCGCTGTGGGCGGCACCTCGCTCAGCTCTGCGTCGAACTCTCGCGGCTTCACCGAGACCGTGTGGGGCAGCAGCGCGGGCGGCGAGGGCACTGGCAGCGGCTGTTCCGTTGACAGCACCAAGCCGACCTGGCAGACCGACACCGGCTGTGCCAAGCGCACCAACAACGACGTGTCAGCCGACGCCGACCCCAACACGGGCGTCGCTGTCTACGACACCTTCAGTGAGGGCGGCTTCCTCGAGGTCGGTGGCACCAGCGCCTCCTCGCCGATGATCGCGGCTGTGTACGCGCTCGCCGGTACCCCGACGGCCGGCACCAACCCGGCTTCCTACCTCTACGCACACACGGGCAACTTCTTCGACGTCACCTCTGGCGCCGACGGCAGCTGCTCCCCGGCTTACCTCTGCACCGCCGAGGTCGGCTACGACGGCCCGACCGGCCTGGGCACCCCGAACGGCATCGCCGCGTTCAGCCAGGGCACCGTCACCGGTAACACGGTCACCGTGACCAACCCGGGCGCGCAGTCCACCACCACCGGCAGCGCCGTCAGCCTGCAGATCCACGCGACTGACTCCGCCACCGGCCAGACGCTGACCTACTCGGCCACCGGCCTGCCGACCGGCCTGTCGATCAGCTCCACGACCGGCCTGATCACCGGTACCGCAGGTACCGCTGGTACGTTCAGCACGGTCGTGACCGCTACCGACACCACGGGCGCCCATGGCTCCGCAGCGTTCACCTGGACGGTCGGGACCGTGAGCGGCTGCACCTCAAGCCAGCTGCTCGGCAACCCGGGCTTCGAGACCGGCTCGGCCGCTCCGTGGACCTCGACCGCTGGTGTCATCAACCCGAACGGCGCTGGCGAGACCTCGCACAGCGGCACCTGGTACGCGTGGCTCGACGGCTACGGCACCACCCACACCGACACCCTGTCCCAGACGGTGACGATCCCGGCGGCGTGCACGCACTCGACGGTCAGCTTCTGGCTGCACATCGACACTTCTGAGACGACCACGACGACGGCTTTCGACAAGCTGACCGTCACCGAGAACGGCACGACCATCGCCACGTTCTCCAACCTCAACCACAACACCGGTTACACCCAGCACAGCTTCTCGCTGGCTGGCATCACCGGTTCAGTGGTGCTGAAGTTCACCGGTACCGAGGACTCCTCGCTGCAGACGTCGTTCGTCATCGACGACACGGCCCTGACGACCGGCTGATTCTCTGACTAGCCCGGGTTACCCGGGCGCTGGTGGCCCGCACCGTCTGGTGCGGGCCACCAGGCTTTACGGGTTCGTGAGGCCGGCTAGCTTCGCGCGGAGGGCGGCGGCCCGCTCGGCGTCGATCGGATCGAGCACGGCGGTGGCCTTCGTCCAGGCCGCGCGGGCCGCGTCGAGCTGACCGGCAAGGGCCTCGGTGTTCCCGAGCCCCGCCAGCGCCTCCGCGAGCAGGACGGGCAGCTGGTCGGCGGCGAGCAGCGCGGTGGCCCCGGCGTAGTGCTCCCGGGCCTTGTCCAGGTCGCTGGACTGGTACAGCTCCCCGAGCTTGGTCAAGATGACGCACTCGGTGGAGGTGTCCGCGTAGTCGCGCACGATGGCGAGCGCGTCGAGCAGTGCCCGCTCCGCGCCCAGGGTGTCACCGCTGCGCAGCAGCATCGTGCCGAGCCCGGCATTGGCGAAGCCCTCGCCGTTGCGGAACCCGATCTGCTGGCAGATCTGCGCCGACTGCCTGAACCAGCGCTCGGCATCGGGGAGCTGGTTCGCGGCTCCGGCGGTCGTGCCCATGTTGACCAGCAAGATGGCCTGGTTCATGCGATCGCCGGTGGCAACGAAACCCGCGAGGGCACGCTCGAAGCTTGCGCTCGCAGCGGCCAGCTCACCCTGCAGGTGCAAGGTGGCCCCCAGCCCCATCCACGCTTCGGCGGCGATTCCGGGGTCCACGCCCTGGTCGACGATGTCGATCGTCTTCCGCGCGCTGGCAGCCGACTCGTCGAGCTGACCCCGGGCGGCGTGCACCGTGCACATGCCGAGCAGCGCCCTGGCCCTGGCCCGCAACTCACCGGGTGCCGGGTCGGTCCGCGAGACGAGCTCGAGCGCCGCGCCGAAAGCCTCGGCGGCCTGGTCGTGCTCGTCTTGCACCAGGCTCAGCTCACCCAGGCTGCACAGGGATGCCGCCTCAGCCGGGCGGCACCCGCTCGCCCGGGCCGCGTGCAGCCCGGCAGCGGTGACCTCCTGCCAGTCGCGGAAGTGATGGTGCGATTCGAGGAACCGCTGCAGGGTCAGCGCGAGGTCCCAGGTCAGGTCGTGCCAGCCGCGAGCGGCCGCGCCATGCACGGCCCCGACCAGCGCGGCGTGCTCGGTCACGAACCAGGCGGCAGGCTCGGCCTGCCCGGGCAGCAGTTCGGGGTCGAGTTCGGCGCGGGTACTCGTGACGAGCGGCAGCTGGCGGCGCAGCCGCTGGTCCATCTGCGCGGCCGCGACCAGGCAGGCGCCGTAGGCACCAGCCACCGCCGCGTCGAGCAGTTCCGGTGCATCGGCGAAGTGCGCGATCTCGCGCGCGTACAGCCGGACGAGCTGATGGAAGCGGAAGCGAGGGACGTCGAGGCCCCGCCCGGCGGTCACGCTCAGCAGGCGGGCCTGGACCAGGCCGTCGATGACGTCCTCGGCCTCCCGCAGCGAGGTCGCCAGCGCGGCGGCCGCCATCCAGGCGCCGAAGTCCGGGCAGTCCAGCACGCTGAGCAGGCGCAGTCCGCGCTGCTGAGCCGGCTCCAGACTGCGGTACGTCAGGTCGAAGCTGCCGCGCAGCGCTACTCCGGTGACCGCCAGCTCGTCCAGCCTGGTGTGCTCGCCGGCCAGCGGCCGGCCAGCCAGCCGATCGACTGGTGGCACCTGGACACCAGCCTGGTTCCGGCGATCCGGATCGCGAGCGGCAGCCCGGCGCACAGGTCGACCACGCGGCTGGCCGCCTCGGCTTCCTCGCGGACCCGCTGCGCACCGACGATGCGGGCCAGCAACTCCATGCCCTCGGCGGCATCGAGCGGCATCAGCTCGACGTGCGGCCACGACTGAAGCCCGGTCAGATGGCTGCGGCTGGTCACCAGCAGGCCGCACCGGGCGTCAGCCGGCACCAGCGGCGCGATGTGCTCGGTCGACCTGGCGTTGTCCAGCACGAACAAGAGCCGGCGCCCGGCGCACAGCGAGCGCAGCATGGCCGTGCGCTCGGCCGAGGTGACCGGCACGGCTTCCGGCGCGACCCCGAGCCCGGTCAGGACCTGGCCGAGCGCGTCATGCGGGTCGACGGCGCCCAGGTCGTCCCCGGCCAGATCGAGGTAGATCTGACCGTCGGCGAATTCCGCGCGCAGCTGGTGCCCGACGTGCACCGCGAGCGCGCTCTTGCCGGTCCCTGGCATGCCGGTGATCGAGGCGATCGCAGGCCACGCGCCGGCCGGGTCGCCCGACAGCAGCTCGACGACGTTCTTGACGGCCTCGCGCGGGCCGGAAAAGTCGGGCAGGTCCGGCGGCAGCTGGAATGGCCGGAACAGCTCACCATTGTTCCCTGAGCCGCGCCTGGGGGTTCCGGGTAGCGGATCGCCGCGCAAGATCGACTGCTGTAGCTCCTGCAGCTCGGTGCCGGGCTCGATGCCAAGCTCGTCCACGAGCAGCTGCCGGGCATGCTGATAGGCCTCCAGCGCGGCCGCGTTCTGGCCCGCCTGGCTGAGCGCTGTCATGAGCAGTGCGTGGCCGCGCTCGCCCAGCGGATGCCTGCGTACGTGGGCGCGGAGCGCACCCAGGATGTCCGTGCTGGACCCGGCCAGCACGGACGCCTCGAAATAGGCTTCGAGCGCGATGCGGCAGTCCTCTTCGAATCCGGTCCTTGCCGCCTCGATCGCAGGCCCGGCTGTCACTCCGGGGAACATCGAGCTGCTGGTCAGTGCGGCTTCCAGCGGTTCGAGCCGGGCGACGGTGGCTGCATAGTCGCCACGGTCCAGCGCCGACCTGGCGATCGCGTACTGCTCGCGCAGCCGCCACAGATCGAGCTCGCCTGGCTCGACGTGCAGCTGGTAGCCGCCGTGCCTGGTGACAATCCGGGCGGCTAGCGCGGTCGGCAGCTGGCGGCGCAGCTCGCTGGCGTACGTGCGGAGATTGGCGAGGGCATTGGCCGGCGGGTGCTCCGGCCACAGTTCGGCGATGAGCGCCGGCGCGAGTACGGTCTCGTTGGCGCTCGCGAGCAGCACCGCCAGCAGCGCGGCCCGGCGCGGCGGGCCGAGCAAGGCCGGCACCCCGTCCACGAGCAGCACAAACTCGCCTACCACCCGGAAGTCGATACTGGTCACTGCTGCCTCGCGAACGGCCAGTCAACGGCTAAGGACGAGAAGGTACGCCACACGCGTATCGGGGCCATATCGCCACCACATCGGATCTGTATCGTCCTATAGGACGCAGCCAGCTGCTGCGACGTTTACGAGCCAGTGCCCGTTTTTTACGGAGTCTGCAGCCTCAGCGGAAGCGAGCGGAGTCGCCGGCCGGTCGCGTCGAAGATCGCCCCTGCGATCGCCGGGGCGACCGCGATCATCGGCGTCTCGCCGGCCCCGGCGGAAGGCAGGTCGGGGCGGTTGATCAGGATCACCTCGATCGGCGGGACGTCGGCCATCCTCGGCACCCGGTACGCCGAGAACGACGCGTTCGTGATCGCTCCGCCGGTGAAGGCAATGGCCTCGAACAGTGCTCCGCCCAGGGCCATGACCGCAGCGCCCTCGACCTGGCCGGTCACGGCCTGGGGGTTCACGATGGTCCCGCATTCATAGCCGCTCACCAGCCTGGTGACCTTCAGCTGTCCGTCCGGCCACACCGCGACCTGCGCGGCGGTGGCTATCCGGCCGTCCTTGTCCAGGCCGCAGGCGATGCCCCAGCCGACCCGGGGGGTCGCGGCCTGCCGTTCGGCGCGGTCCGCGTGCAGGGCCGGCCAGCTCACTGCCTCGGCGACCGCTCGCAGCACGTCAGCCAGTCGCTCGTCCGCCAGGTTGCGCAGCCGGAACTCGACCGGGTCGATGCCGAGCGCGGCAGCCAGTTCATCGATGGTCGACTCCCTGGCGAAGTTGTTGGCCGTGGCCGCCAGACGCTCGGTACGAGCCCTGCGGCAGCGGGCTGTGCGCTGGCTGGTATTCGAGCCGCACATCGCTGGCTCGGTAGGGGGTTTCGATGCCTGCCGTGCCTGCGTTGAGGTTGAGGAAAGTCCAGCCAGACAGGTCGCCTGTCGTGGTCACTCCGGCCACGACGTCGATCACCGCGGCCCGCCTGAGCGTGCCAGCGGTGAATTCCTCGGCGCGGCTCCAGGCCACCCGCACTGGTGCTCCAGCGTGCCTGGCGAGTACGGCGGCCTCGACGGCGATCCCCGCCGCGTGCTTGCCGCCGAACGCGCCGCCAGTCGCGGGCACGACGACCCGGACAGCCTCTTCGCCGACCGAGAGCGCTGCTGCCACCTCTGCGCGTACCGGGAACGGTGTCTGCGTCCCAGTCCAGACCGTTACCCGGTCGCCGTCCCAGCAGGCCAGCCCGACCCTCGTCTCGAGCGCGGCCGGGGCGATGTAGGCGGCGGTGTAGGTCGCCTCGGCGCGCACGGCCGCCACCTCGAGCGCGGTGGCGGCCGAGCCCTCGGAAGACCTGATTGCCCCTGTCTTCAGCAGATGGTCCCTGAGGTAGCTGACGAGGTCAGGGTCGGACGGCGAATCCGGGAGGTCCCAGCTAGCTGCCGCTTGCAGGTCGCTGATCGCCCTTCTGGCCGTCGCCAGATCGGCCGCTACGACTCCGATCAGCTCCTCGGCCTGAATCAGCGTCACGTCCGGATGGCCGGTGAGCGCGCTCTGGTCGAGCGCTGTCAGCGTGGCACCGGGCACCGGTGGCCGGAGGATCGCGCCGTGCCGTAGTCCCGGGCAGGACAGATCCGAGACGAATCGGCGCCGGCCGGTGACGCAAGCCACGGTGCCGGGCGCGCGATGCGGGTGGCCAGCCTGGGTCCAGCTGGCCGGGTCGGACAGCACCGGGTCGCCGGTCACCACCGCGACCCGCTGTTCGCCCGCCTGAACTGGCGCCAGCGCACGGGCGTAAGCCGCAGTTCGGCGGAGAACGCTGCCGGCGTCGGGCATGGACCTGCTGCCGAAGGTGCCACGATCGTGCGGGCACAGGTCCGTATCGCCCATCACCAGGCGTACCCGGCTTAGCTCGACGCCGAGTTCTTCGGCGACCAGCAGCCGCAGCGCCGTCCTGTTGTCCTGACCGACGTCGACCTTTCCGGTAAAGGCCGTGACCAGACCGCTGCTGCTGATGTGCAGCCAGGCGCTCCGAGCGGTGACGCGCGAACCAGGGTCGTCATCCGGCTCGAGGGTGACTGCCAGCCCGTCGCCCAGGGCACCGAACCAGTCTCGGTCCTGCGGACTAGTCAGATCCCATGGCCTGGCCGGGCGGAAGAACGACCAGCCGGGCTCAGGCGGACCCCATCGATCAGGCTCTGGATCGCGCTCGGACGGCACGGCGCCGAGCACCGGCGGAGGGGCAGGGCCGCCAGCGTCAGGCTGGGTGAACGACGCCACAGTCCGGAGGGCGCGCCGGATCCTCGGGTAGCCGCCGCACCGGCAGATATGGCCGGCCAGGGCGGTGTCGATCTCCGCATCGCTAGGGCTTGGATTGCGGGCGAGCAGCGCGGTACCCGCCAGGACCAGGCCCGGCGTGCAGTAGCCGCACTGGGTGGCGCTCTCGCGGGCGAAGGCCCGCTGCAGCGGGTGCAGTTGCGCGCCATCGGTCAGGCCCTCGATGGTGGTGAGCTGTCCGCCGGCCACGTCGTCCGCGCTGACCAAGCACGCTCGGACCGGCGCACCGTCGAGCAGCACCGTGCACGCGCCGCAGGCACCTTCGCCGCACCCAGGCTTCGCCCCGGTCAGGCCGAGGTGATCACGCAGGACGTCGAGCAACCTAGTGGCGGCCGGAACCGCGTGGGCGACCCCGTTCACACTGAGCGATACGTGAGCAGGCAGGATGTGACTACCTTTAGCGCTGGTCATCCCATACCGGTGCAGGCCACTGCTGCCCATCCCAGCCCTGCCCCTGCCACGGGTGATCGTCCCACGGCTCGGCTGCTAACGGTCGCTGGTCAGCTAACCGGCCCGTACCGTAGCCCGGGTACCCATACGGGTCGACGGCATAGGGGTCGGCCGGGTACGCCGTCTCCGACTCGTAGCCAGGTGCGGCATAGCCGGGCGGGTCGTAGGTTGCCGGACCGTACTGCGGTGCGGGGTAAGCGTGCTGGGTCGACTGGCTGTAGTCCGCTCCGTAGCCACCGCCAGCTGGGGGCAGCAACTCGGGCTGGGCCGGGATGGCCGGAGTGACGGGAGCGGCCGGAATCTGGTACAGGCCGCTCTGGTCACTGTGGGACGCGGTCGGATAGCCGCCGTACCCGCCCGTCGTCTGACCGGGCAGGCTTGCTCCGCCGGGCTGGGGATAGCTCAGCTGCTGCGCGGGTTGCACATGCGGTGCGGTGGCCTGGTAGTCCTGCGACGCGTACGCCGACTGCGGCTCGGCCGCGTGGGTGACGGGGTAGCTCGGCGGGGCCGAGGCATAGTCAGGCAGGGCGGGAGCGGGGAGAGCGGCCGCAGGGAGGGCGTAGCCGTTGTCGTGATCAGAGCCGTAGCCGCTCCGGCTGCCCGGCGGACTGGCGTATCCGCCCGAGTCGGAGTCGTAGCCAGGAAGCGCCGACGGGTAGGCGGGCGGAGCGAGAGGGGCAGGCACCGGGGCGGGAACCGGCGCGGCGGCCATCGGGGTCGAATAGCTGCGGGTTGGCGAGTCGGCAGGATAGCCGTTGCCGCTGGGTGGCAGATAGCCCTGACCTGAGGGCGCCTGGTAGCCGCTCGACGCGACTGGCGCCGGATAGCTTCCGGTCCCGGCGCTCGCGTGCGCCGGATAGCCGTCCTGGCTCGACCGGTATGGATCAGGTGCACTGACGGGCAGCGAAGGGGAGAAGTGCGCGGCCTGGCCGGCCTGAGCGGGCTGTACCGGCGGCATCGCCGACAGCGCCGAGGTATTGGAGGCTGGCAGCGCGGGAGCGTACTCCGACGTCTGGCCATAGCCGACGGTGCGTCCCGGCTGACTGTCGAGCGGGCCGACGGGCGGATGCTGCGGCGGCTCGTGCTGCGCTGCGGGCTCGTAGCGCGGGTGCTGGCCAGACTGCCTGCCAGGGGTACCCGGCTCACTGCGGCTGCGCCGGTAGGACCGGCTGTCGTCGGTGATCCTGGGGAAGGAAGGACTGGTCAGCGGGTCGTCGTCGGCGGGCTGGACCACGGGCCGAGGTGAGGTGCCCGGGCTAGTGCGACCGGCGGACGCGGCGATCGGTGGCTCACCGCCAGCGGCGATCGTCCGGCGTAGCTCGGTGGACCCGAAGGTCTCCGTTCTGCCGCCAAAGAGAGGGTCGGCCGAATCGCCGGAGAGGGGCGCGAACGCCGCGTCGACGGTAGTTCTCGGGGTTCTGGCCGCTGGCAGCAGGTTCTCCCTGCGGTCCGAATCACGGCGCTCGGGCAGTTCACGCCGGTCGCGGCGGTCCGAGGTGTCCCGGCGATCCGAACTGTCGCGCCGGTCGGCGGGATCGCGGCGGCTGGTCGAGTCGCGGCGGACGGTTACCTCGGCGCGGTTGTCGGACGACCGGCTGTCGGCTGCCCGGCTGTCCGCTGCCCGGCCATCTGCGGACCGGCTGTCGGACGACGACGAGCGGGTCTCTGACCGGTCGCGGTCAGTGCGCACCGGTGGCGTGGCGGGCTGGGAAGTCGTCGCGGCCGGTGCCTTGTCGGCGACCAGCTCGGCTGGCTTGTCCGAGGCGAGCTCAACCCAGAAGTCCACGTCGGAGAGCTCGTCCCACTCGGTGCTCGGCCATTCGCCTTCGCTGTCACGCTTGCCCTTGGCCTGCCTTGGCCGAACGTCGGGCAGCGAGTCGTCGCGCCGGCTGGTGCTTGCTGCTGGCTTGCGGCTGTCGGGGCGGGCGTTCTGGCCGCTGTTTCCGCTGTTTCCGCGCCGTTCCCGGTCCTGCGTGCTGCTCGCCGAGGAACTGTCGCGGTCAGCGCCGGCCTGGCGGCCATCCTGCGCTGGGCGCGAGTACTCGCGGGTGGCGGCGGCCGACCCGCGCGAAGGCCGCTCGTCGACGTCGTCGCGGGCCTGGGATCGGCTGGGGATCCGGTTGGGACCTGAGGTCCTGGTGCTGCGGTCCTCACGCGCGGAAGTGGTGAGGTCGTCGCGACCGCGATCGGCCGAACGGCTCGCTCCGTCGCGGGCGCCGGTCCTGGTCACGTCGCGGCCAGGAACCTCGCGGCTCGCCGCCGGGCGGCTCGCGGCCGAACGGCCCGCTCCGTCCCTGCCCGGATTGTCACGACCAGCGTTGTCACGACCAGCACCATCACGGGCAGCACCGTCACGGGCAGCACCGTCACGGGCAGCACCGTCACGGGCAGCACCGTCACGGGCAGCACCGTCACGGGCAGCACCGTCACGACCTGAGCCATCTCGGCTGGAGGCACGGCGAGAGAAACTGTCGCTGATGGGGTCGCGCTCCGGGTCACGGTCGCGGCTCGGCCGGCCGCCACCGGTGTCGTCGCGACCAGGTCTGCGATCCTGGCCGCTCGTGCGGCTGGAACGCTGACTGCCAGGTCCGTCCCAGCCCGATCCGTCCCGACTGGATTGGCCTGATCCGCTTCGGCTGGTGCCGCTGCGAGACGTCGAGTCGTCGTCCGTACGCCCGCGCGACCTGCTCTGCGCGGGCGACCTGTCGTCGTGGTGCCGGGTGCGCCAGTGATCGCGCGAGGGATGCTCGCCGCGCTCACGCGACTGACCCCGGTCGGCAGGCGGGTCGCCCTCGAAGCTGTCGTCGTCTGCCCGCAGGTAGCGCATGCCGGTCAGGACGACGATCACAATCAAGGCGACGACAGCTGCCAGGATGATCAGCACCACCGTCTTGTGCATCGCACCATCCATCGCGGTCTTGGCCTGAGATTGGCGCTCGCTGCGTCCGCCCCGGCCATCGGCGCGGACACCCAGCTAACCCCGAGCACCCTGGACTTTTTCCTGATCAATCGCTAAACGTCGATTCTGTCGGACCGCTATGGCCCGTGTCACGAGATTCGAGAAGTTTAAGCACCTCTGTCTACTCTAAGTAACAGATCGATTACGGAAAGGCGCGAGCGGTCAGACGCCCGGTTGCGATCACATGGCTGGCGATAGCAGTCCATGTAGCGCGCAATCCCGCTCCGTTCGGCAGCTTTATAACCGCATTGAGAGCGTAGACCGTAAAGCGGTACTCATGTGCGTTTCTCGTCGGACACGGCGCGTCGTAGCCAGCCTTGCCAGCACTATTGTCCGCCTGCCGGGCTCCTGTCGGGAGCTGATTCTGGCCAATCGCCACTGTGGTCGGGCGTATGTCGAAGACAAGCCAGTAGACATAAGGCTCGATCGGCGCCTGCGAGTCGTCGACCACGATCGCGAAGGACTTCGCGACCGGCTTGGTCGCACCTGACCACTGCAATGGCGGGCTGAGACCAGGACCGTGGCACGTATAAATCGCGGGCAGCCGCACATTCGACCCGAACACCGGGCTCGACACGGTCATTGTCTGCGGCGAGGTCTGAGTCGGCGTGCTCAGCCCGCCCAGCATCGCGCAGCCATTCAGGAGGGGAACAAGCGCAGCGACCGCCGCGAGCCGTACCCACCGGGCCCGGTGACCGCGGCGCCCAGCTCGGACGCGGCGGACAAATCGACTCAAGCCTCGGTCCCCTCACCTGATCGAACGGCACAGCCCTTGCGCTCGGATCTTACGCGGGCGGGGGAGAAGACAGAGCCGATTGCGGCTGGCAGGCGGCTCGCGCAGCTCGGCTCAGGTTCGCTCAGTCAGGCTGGCGGGAATTCCCGAACATGATTTCGTCCCAGGACGGCACCGACGACCTGCGGGAACGGCTGCCACCTGACCGCTTCCCCGGGCGAGGCTGCGGCGCGGGCGCATTGCCCTGCTCGGTGGCCTCCCCAGCCTGGCTCTCCCCAGCCGTGCCGTCGTCGGTTGCACGGTCCTCGGTTGCGCGGTCGTCGGCCCGTGCCTCGCCCGTCGGCTGGTCCTGGGTCGGCTGGTCCTGGGTCGGCGCGGGCGTCGCAGGGGGTGCCTCAGCCTGCGCCTCCTCCTGCGGGCGGACCCGCTCCGCTGCTGGCGGTACGGTCACCGGCGCGCGGTCGGTACCGGGCGCCGGGTCGTCCACTTCGGCCATTCCGGCGGCGTCCGCCTCGGCCTGGGCCTGGGCCCCGTGGTAAGCGTCCTCCTGGCTCGGCGCGAACGGCCCGAGTTCGGCGGCCGGATTGACCGGCGGTGCGGTCTGCTGGCTGACCTGTACCGCAGGCTGGGCGTGCCGGGCCGGGTGGAGCAAACCGCGACCACGGTCGCCGTCGCGGTACTCGGCCGGGTGCGTGACGGCCGGCTGGTGGGCGGCAGGCTGGTGGGCGACGGCCGCCGGATGGGCGACCGCAGCGGCCCGCGAGCCGATCGGGGTGACCGTCGCGGTCATCGCCTGCGGTGGAGACTGGCGCGGCCCAGGCCACTGGCTCTCGTGCAGGCAGAGCCTGATCGCCTCGTCGTCGTCCGGCGTGACGTGCTTGCTCCGAGGGTCGTAGATCCACTCGGCGACGTGCATCCGGCCGCCGATCGTGTAGGCGAGCTGCACCTGCCAGGTGCCGTCCTGGCGCTTGCGGGAATCCCAGTCGGCGTCCTCGGGTGTCGCTCCGAGCTCGGCGAGCCGCTCGGTGACGACCTCGCCGAGCCTCAGCCCGGCGCCGAGCTCACCAGGCCCGCGGACGGTAGCCCGCTGCGCCTCGCCGGCCCGGAACTCGCGCTCGGCGAGTACCGGTCCCTCGAACCGGCGGATTCGGTCGACCGGCAGGCCCGCAGCGTCCGCGATCTCCTCGGCGGTCTCGCCAGCGCGGATCCGGTCCTGGATCTCCTTGGGTCGCAACGGACTCTCCACTTCGATCTCGTACTGAGCCAGCCGGGAGAACTGCCCACGTGCCACAGTCCTCAGACGTTCGTCAATGGGCAGCGCAAAACGCCCGCTCCGACCGGGAACAACGAGAACCGCATAGCTGCCGTCCTCGCTGACTGCGACGAGTCGCAGTTCCTGCATCAGCGCCCCTTTCGCGCTGTACCTGGCAACGACGCCCCCAGGCGAAGCTTTCGATACCTCCACCGACGAGTCTGACCGGCGCACGGCCTGCCCGCCAGCACCGCCATCGGTGAGTCCCCGATCTGATCGCCGAAAAGGCGGTGCCAGCCGCCGACCCTGGCATTGGCACTGCCCGCCGGCCCTGGCACCGGTAATGACCAGCACTGATGGGCAGAGTATTCATCAAGACGGGCCCCAGTCCGCCGAACCCCGATAATGAGCCAGCGGCAGCGACGCCGGCGGACTGAGCGCTCCGGCAGGTCTACTACGCTTCGCGGCATGAACGTCGACGCAATTTTCGGCAGCATCGGGCGCATCAGCATCCGGTTTCGCTGGCTGATGACGCTGGCCTGGATCATCGGGGCCTTCGCGGCCGCCTCCTACCTGCCCACGCTGTCGAGCGTCACGCAAAATGACAACACCAAGTTCTTGCCGGCCAGCGCCCCCGTCGAGAAGGCGGTCGCGCTCGCCGCGCCTTTCGGCACGTCGAACCTGCTGCCTATCCCGGTCGTCGCCGCGCGCACCAGCGGGTCGCTGACCTCGGCGGACACTGCGGCCATCGCCAAGCTGCAGGCCGACATCAAGACCGTGGCCGGGGTCAAGCGGATCATCGACCTCGGCACGTCGCCGTCCAAGGGTTCGACGCCAGGCCAGGCCAATCAGCTGCTGGTGCTGGTGAGCCAGATCGGCGGCAATCAGAATGCCGCGACCGATCTCATCGACGCCTTGCGCGCGAAGATCGCCAGTACCGGGCTTCCGGCTGGCCTGAACGTCCACCTCGCGGGCAGCCTCGCGGTCCAGGTGGACCAGCAGACGGCCAACGGCGACCAGGGCGGCCAAATCCAGAAACTGTCGTCGCTCTTTATCATCTTGCTGCTCATGCTGATCTTCAGATCGCTCACGCTGGCCCTGACGACGCTGATCCCGGCGTTCATGTCCGTGCTGATCTCCGGTCCGCTGGTCGCCGAGGCGGCCCACCACGGCCTCGAGGTGTCGCCCATCGCTCAGCTGCTGATGATCGTGCTGGTCCTGGGCGCTGGTACGGACTACGGCCTATTCCTGGTCTTCCGGGTACGAGAACAGCTACGGCTCGCCGACTATGACGGCGGCCCGCGCAACTTCCGGACGGAAGGCGGCTTGCTCCGCGCTCTCTTCGCCGATCTGCGACGGCCACGGGATTCGGCGAGAGATGCGATCGAGCTGGCGGTTACCCGAGTCGGGGAGTCGATCGCGTTCTCCGCCGCCACCGTGATCGCGGCCGTGGTCACCTTGCTCCTGGCGAGCTTCGCGTTCTACGCCGACCTCGGCATCCCCTTCGCTATCGCGGTCGCGGTGACGCTGCTGGCGGCGCTGACGCTGCTGCCCGCGCTGCTCTCGATCCGGCTGTCTTTGCTCGGTGTGAAGCGCACCCTGTTTGCCCGGGTGTTCGGCCGGCCCAAGCTGATCCCGTGGAGCTTCCAGGGCACCGGCAAGCCCGGTGTCTGGGGCAGCGTGGCCGGACGAATCGTCAGGCACCCGATCCCCACGCTAGTGGCCGGGCTGGTCGCGTTCGGCGCGCTGGCGTTCGGTGTCACCGGCTACGTCGCGGGCGGCTTCGGCGGCAGCACGGCCGCGCCGTCCGGCAGCGACTCGGCGGCAGGCCAGGCTCTGCTGAAGAAGTACTTCCCGCAGTCGTCGGCGAATCCGACCGACCTCCTGTTCAGATTCAGCAAGCCGGTGTGGGATAACCCGTCCGCACTCGGCACGGCGACGAGCAAGCTCCAGGGGAGCAGCCTCTTCAACCAGGTGACCGGCCCGCTGAACCCCGCTGGGATCACGCTGACGCCCAAGCAGCTCGCCGAGCTGCACGGCGTGCTCGGCCCGGCTAAGCTGCTGCCGCCCACGGCACCGACCGGCGGCCGGATTCCGCCTGAGGCTTACCAGCTTTACCGGGCGACGGCGAACTACGTCAGCCCGGACGGTCGGACCATTCTCTTCTCGGTCGGGCTCAAGGCCGGTGACCCGGGATCCACGAAGGCGCTCAATACCGTTCCCGCGATCAGGGCCGAGACCACGGCTGTCGCCCATGCGGCCGGTGCGCAGGCTTCCGGCGTCACGGGCGAGGCGCCAGCTATCTATGACATCAGCGCCATCTCGGACAGTGACCTCAAGCGGATCATCCCGGTCGCGATCCTCGTCATCGGCCTGCTGCTCGCCCTGGTGCTGCGCAGTCTGGTCGCGCCGCTCTACCTGATCGCCTCGGTCGGGGTGTCGTACCTGGCGGCGCTCGGTCTTTCCGTGCTGCTCTTTGTCAAGCTGGGCGGCTCGGGCGGGCTGGTCTTCTTCCTCCCGTTCCTGATGTTCATCTTCCTGCTCGCGCTAGGCGAGGACTACAACATCCTCGTGATGACCAGGATCAGGGAGGAAGCGCGCGAGCTGCCGCTGCGAGAGGCAGTGGCCAAGCGCCTCAGCGTGACCGGTACAACGGTGACGTCGGCTGGCATGGTGCTCGCCGGGACGTTCCTGGTGCTCGCTGTCGTCGGCGGCACTGGCAAGGGCGGCAGCAGCCAGATTCTGGATATCGGAATCGGGCTCGCGCTCGGCATCTTGATGGATACATTCCTGGTCAGGACGCTGCTGGTGCCCTCGACGGTAGTGCTGCTCGGCCGGTGGAACTGGTGGCCGTCCAAGCTCACCATCGACCAGGCTGAGGAGCCCGCCGGCGAGCCGCAGGCACTCGAGCCGCAGGCCGACCACGTCGGCTGACACCTGAGGTCATCGGTCAGTGTCGAGCTGGGGGAAGCCGAGGCCGCGCCGGACGGCCCGCTGATCAGCGTCGTCATCCCGGTGTTTAACGTGCGCCGGTACCTGCCCGGATGCCTGGACTCGGTGCTCGCGGACCTCGGCGGCCTCGGCGTCGAGGTCATCGCGGTCGACGACGCCTCGGACGACGGAAGCGCGGCGCTGCTCGACGAGCGCGCGACGTCGGATCCTGCGCTGAGGGTGGTCCGCCTCGATCGCACCGCCGGGCCTGGCAACGCCCGCAATGTCGGCCTCAGCCTGGCGACCGGCCGGTACGTGTGGTTCGTGGACGGCGACGACCTGATCGCCCCCGGGGCGCTCGACGCGATCGGCGTCCGGCTCGCCGGCGACGAGCCTGACGTTCTCGTGGTCGACTACCGGGAGCTGTATCCGGACGGCAGCGAGCGGCCGAGCTCGGCCGAGGCGATGCTGCACGCGCAGGCCAGAGCGCACGCCGACGGCGGCCCGTTCCGGCTCGCTGCGGCACCCGAGCTCGTCAACGCGACGATGACCGCGTGGAGCAAGATCTTCAGGCGCGAGTTCCTGGTCGAGCTGGCTGAGCCGTTCCGCACCGGCATCCACGAGGACATCCCGGTGAGCTGCGCGGCTCTGCTGCGCGGCCGGCTGTCCGTGCTCGACCAGCCGTGCTACCGCTATCGACGATCTCGGCCAGGCTCGTTCATGGCTACGACGAGCACCGGGCACCTGGCTGTTTTCAACGCCTATCAAGAAGTGTTCGAGATGGTGCGCAAGCAGCAGGACGCCGGCGACCCAGCCGTCACGCCCGCCGTGCAGTCGGCGATCTTCGAACGGGCGATCGCGCATTACGCGGCCGTCCTTTCGACCACGGGACCGGGAATCGGGCGGTTCGGGCGGCCTGGCCTGGTGCCGAGACGGGAGCGGCGGCGGTTCTTCGCGCGCATGCACGAGGACTTCGTGAGCTACGAGCCCGACGGCTATCGGCTCCCGGGGGGCGCGCGGGGCGCCAAGTTCGCGATGATCAGGCGCGACGCGTACTGGACGTATGAGCTGCTCGAGCCGGTGAACCAGAGCCGGGTAGCGCTGCGCAACGCTCTGCGCCGATAAGTGCGCGACTACCAGGCACTATTCGAGATTTGGTAACAGATAGTGACGGTGGCCTTGCGGATTTTGCCGATAAATTACGTATCGACTATTTGCATCTTCCGCACCCGAAGTACGGTCCGTAGGTAGTGTGCCAGATGGCTGAGCCGCGCGGCCGGGTGGAAAACACCGGCAATGCGGTCTGCGGACGGCAGTCCGCAGACCGCACGCGGCGTGGGAGCCAGAACCTCGGACGCTGTTCGACCGGAGGGAAATGGCGATGCGGCACCTTGTCGGGTTCATTCTCGCGATGGCCTTGGCTGCGGCGTTGTTCTTCGGCGCTGGCTGGGGTGTCGAGCGAATTATCGTGCTGCGCGGCCACGTCACGGCTGCAGGCGCCGAGCACGCGCTGACCAGTCCGGCTGGGCTGTTCGCCGTGGGCGTGGTGGTGGCCGTCGGGCTTTTTGCCGGGATCTTGCTGGCCGCCCCCCGCGTCTCGCCGCTAGCGGCCGGGCTGCCTGGCCTGGTCCTGGTCGGCTGGTCGGTCCTGATGGTCCTGCACAGCAAGTTCACGCTGAAGTACCTGCCGCTCGCGGGCACCCAGTTCGCCCATGGGATCACGTATCTGCTGTTCAACGGCATGCTCGGGATGCTCGGCGTGGCGATGCTGATCCCGCTGGGAGTTCCGTCCCGGTGGCGCCGGGCGATCGAGTACGAAGAGGACGACGTCGAGGACGAGTACGACGTGCAGCGCACGCTCGGCCTCGTGCCTTAAAACTCGTGCCTTAAAGCTCGTCCGGCTCACGCTGGGCAGGCACGGTTGCGGCTGGCGTCGCGACGTAGGACGAGGCCTGCAGCGAGTACAGGTCGGCGTACTGTCCGCCGAGCGCCATCAGCTCGGAATGGTCGCCCTGCTCGATGACTCGCCCGCGATCGAGCACGTAGATGCGGTCGGCGTTCCGGGCGCTGGCGAGCCGATGGGTGATGATCACGATGGTGCGATCCCTGGCGTGCCTGCGCACCGAAGAGAAGAGCGCGTGCTCGGCTCGCGCGTCCAGCGCCGCTGTCGGCTCGTCCATGATCAGCAGGGGCGCCGACCGGTAGTACCCACGGGCCACGGCCACTCGCTGCCATTGCCCGCCTGACAACTCCGCTCCGTCCTTGAACCGGCGGTCAAGCAGCGTGTCGTACCTGAGCTTCAGCCCGTCGACGACCTCGTCGGCCCCGGCGGCCGCCACCGAGGACGCGAGCAGGGACTCGTCCACCTCGCGACCCATCGTGATGTTGTGCCTGGCGGTCAGCGGCCAGTTCGCGTGGTCCTGGGCGATCACCGCGATCCGCTCCCTGAGCTGGTCGGAGTCGACTTGCCGCAGGTCGGTCTGATCCCAGCGCACGGTGCCCTCGTCGGGCTGGTAAAGGCCGGCCAGGATCTTGGCGAGCGTGGTCTTGCCCGAGCCGTTCTCGCCGACGAGCGCGACCACCTGGCCCTTGCCGATCTCGACGGTCACCGCCCGCAGCGCGGGCTCGGTGCCGCCCGGATAAGTGAACGTGATGCCCTCCGCGCTGATCAGCTCGAAGCCGGCCGGCTCGGGCGCGATGCCAGGGGCGGGGATGCGTCGTTCAGCCTCGTCGCAGAAGTTCAGGTAGTCGGAGAAGTACAGGCCGTCTTCGTAGCACTGGTTGACGGAGAAGAGCAGCGTCGTGAGCGAACTCTGGGCCGAGCGGATCGCCAGGATCGCGGTGCCAGCTACGGCGAGCGGCAGTCGTCCGGTTGCCAGCAGCAGTCCGAGCGCGACGTACACGCAGCCGGTGGCGACGCCTCCGGCACCGCTCGCCACGACCTGGGTCACGGTCTGCTTGCGGGCCGCCTCCAGCTCGCGCGTCCCGCTCGTACACGGCCAGCCGGGCAGCCCGGGACAGCAGGAACCGGCGCAGGGTGAACGAGCGTAGCTCGGCGGCGGTCCGCCGCTCGGCCATGAGGTCGGTCAGTATCCACCTCCGGCGGCGCGGGCCGGCGAGGGCGAAGTTCGTGGAGTACCGGATCCGGGCCGACCGGACGGCGGCCCAGCCGCCAGGAAGCTCGGCGATGACGAGCAAGACGAGCAGGATCGGGTTGAGCACGCCGACCACGACGCCCGCCGAGACGATTCCGGTGAGTCCGGTCAGGCAGTTGATCACGTCGGTCACGACCTGCGGCGCGGAGTAGAGGCCGCGATCGCGGGCGCGCTGCATCATGTCGTTCAGGTCGGAATCGTCGAACGCCGCGAGGTCGATCCGCGTCGTCAGGTCGAACAGCCGCAATTCGACCACCCGGTCCACCTGCGGGGTGAGCCGCGCCTCGGCCCAGCCCGCAGCCGCCTGCAGCCCGGATCGGGCCGCGACAGCTGAGCTGACGAGCAGCAGGGACGGGATCGCGGCCTTGACCCGGCCAGGTGTCGGGCCGCCGGCGAACAGGGCCTGGAGCACGCCGGTCGTGGCCAGCAGCGCGTAGCCGTTGAAGAACCCGGCCACCAGGTTCAAGACGATGGTGCCGACGATGTCGATCGGGCTGGACTGGTAGCCGAGCCGCACCGCCTGGGTGACGAGGCCAGGTAGCTCGCGCAGCATGGCGAGGAAGCCCAGCGAGGCCATCCGGGTGTCGTAGGCGCGCCAGTAACTGGCGGCCAGTTCGGCGGTCTCGTCGGCCGAGGCTTCAGCCTCGGGAGCTAACGTCGCCTGTTGCCGCCCGAGCCTGATCCGCGCCATCGTTCCTCCAAGATTGCCTGGATACGGCAGCAAGCTACGGCGGAAACAGTCCCGGCGCGAGTGACCAAAAAGATGACAAGGCAAACAATCGGGGGACGCCTGCCAGGCGGCGTCCCCCGTGTTCCAGGTGAGGCTAGTCCTCTAGGTCCTCGTGGTGGCCTGGGTCGTCGCCGCCGTCACCCGGGTCCGTCGGATCGCCGGGGTCCGGGTCGCCGCCGGCGCCGCCCGCGCCTGGGTCGGAGCCACCGCCGGCGCCTGGGTCAGGCGGCGGCGTAGTTCCCGGCTCGTCGGGTGCGGTGGGAGCGTCAGGGTCGGGATTTTCCTGAAGCACCGGCGGCGCCGTCGCGGGAGGCGGGAACACCGGCATCGGCGTCGGGGTCGTGACGTTCAGCACCGCGCTGGTGAACAAGGCGTAGCCCTCGGAGTCCACATCGGGGTTGAGGAACGCGGGCATCGACGCCGGCTCGCTGAGCATGGTGTTGTAGCCGCCCAGGCCGTTCGACACGTCCGTGAACTGGTACCACGGCCCGCCGTTCGTCGACTCCCACATGGCCTCGGTACCGCCAGGGCCGAGAATCGGGTGGGTGTTGTCCCAGACGTAGACGACAGTCCCGGTCGGGGCTGGGTAGCTGACGGCCTGCCAGTCGTAGTTGGGGCTGCCCGTGACCGTGCCTGAGCCCAGGACGGTGCCTGGTGCCTGCGCGTGCGCGGCCGCCGGTGCCACTACTGCGACACCGCCGGCCGCGGCGAAGGCCACCAGCCGGGCAGCCACCATGAAGACCGCGCGCCGTGACCTCCAGTAGTGCCGGCTGGCACGGCCGCGGTCAGGCGCAATGGTGCGCTGAGCCAATTTCTCCTCCTGCGTTGTTTCGCACCGTAAGAGTGCTCTGCCGCCATTTGGCAGATGGTGCTCACAGGAAAGACGACTAGGCGTAGTGGGCGGTTCACACACTTTAAAGATTTTTAGGTATGAACATATCGCCATAGGCTTCATGTCCCCCTTTAGGGGGACACGCGGACCCACGTTGGCTTCGCCGCCTGTGCGGGACCCTGCCCTGAGTGGCCGCCGGGCAAAATTGAGCCGGGAATCGGCAACGAGATAGGTTCTTGCGTCCGTCTAAGTCTCCGTTACAGGCCGATGTAGCGAGAGGCGGGAACAATGACAGGGTCAGCGCAGGTGCGGTACCGGCCGAGGCGGCTCACCACGGCCAGGGTCGTGATGGCGGCGGTCTTCGCTGTGGGCGCGATCGGCTCGGTCGGAACTGCGCTGGCGGCGTCCGCGAACGCCGGGCCTGCGCGGGCCGGTGCGAGTGGCGGCCGGACATCTCCACGCGTCGGGCCGGCAGGGGCAGCGACGCCTCGAGGCTGGGCGGCTGTTTCCTACCGGCGGGCCGAATTGTCTGTGCCGCGACTGTGGCTCGTCGAGAGCCGGGACGATCTCTTCTGCATGCCGAAGACCCCGGGGATGATCTTTGCCGGAACCCGGCCAGGGTTCCCTGCGGAGCAGCACTGCGCCCTGACGGCGAGCCTTGCGTGGATCCGGCCCGCTGGGCACATCCCGGCAGGGATCGGGCACCGCAAGCCGACCGCCGTGATCCGGGGCATCCCGGTGTACCGGCAGCACAGCGGTCCGCACTCCGTGGTGTACCTGGTGCCCAAGCTGAGCGTGCGGGTTGGCGCCAGCGGGCGGCTGGCCCGGCGCGTGCTCGGCACGCTGACCCGGTCGCCACTCGCGGTCGTGCTGCGGAAGGGGCCGGCCGGGAAGGTGCCGGCCAGCTGGACCTGGCATCGATTCGGCGGGGTCAGATTCGCGACGCCGCCCGCCTGGGACTCGCGGCACGCTCGTCAGTGGGCCACTTGCGGCACCGGGGTGACACCGCAGTCGCTGCTGCTCATTGACGCGACCAAGCCGCCGGCTGCCCTGGCGTGCCCCTTCCCCATTCCCACCGCAGCAGCAGAGCAGGCCCAGTCAGGGCTGACCGTGGTCACAGGAAAGTTCGCCGCTCGGTCGGTGAGCGGGCGGTTCACCCGCTGCCAGGTGAAATCTGACGTGCGGATCTGCCTGTCGTCCGTCACCGGACACGGCGGCATCGACAGCACGGTGCTCATCTTCTCGGTGTCCCGGCCGCACCGGCACCCGAAGACGTTCCTGCTGCTCGGCCTGGCCGGAACCGGGACCCGAGCCCGCACGATCTTCGACTCGGTCGCGATCGCCAGGCACCCCTAGCCCCGCCCGCCCCGCCCGCCCCGCCCGGGCGGTCTCGGGGCGCGTCGCCAGCCCCGTCCGCCCCGCCCGGGCTAGTTGCGGGATTCGTCGTTGTGAGTTTGCTGGTGCTGGGGCCCGGTCGTTGTGAGTTTGCCGGGCCTCAAGTCGAGGTTGAGGTTGCTGCGAACGGGCCGGGCTACTGCGTGCGGGCGAAGGGCATCTGGATTTCGAAGACTTGCTCGCTGACCTGGGAGACGTCGTCTACTTCGTGGACCCAGATGTCGCGGTTGGTGCCGACTGGCTGGTAGCCGTGCTCGGAGATCCAGCGCAGGAGGTCGTTCACGACGTCGGGGAAGATCCCGCCGGCCGAGCCGGTGCGGACGGCGACCGCCGCCTCGATGGCGGGCAGGACCTGGTAAGTGGCAGGTGGCGGCAGTTCGGCTGGCTCCTGCTCGACCTCGAGCGCCACGTGGACGATGACCTCGTCGTCGTCCCAGTCGCTGCCGAAGAAGATGATGAATGGTCCCTGCGCCCCGACTAGCTTCTTGATACCGAGGTCGTCGAACTGGATCCGGGACTTGTTGACGGCGGTGACGACGTCGCTGGTATCGAAGGTCGGTGCGGTCGCGGTGATCGTGACGACCTTCAGGGCGGGGATGTCCTTGGCGGTGATGTCGTCGGCTGGCATGGTGCCCTCGCTTTCGATATAGCGCAGCCTGGCCTCGACTCCGGCCAGCTTTCTGTGGCTTTCCTGCACTTGCTGCTCGAGCTGAGCCCGGCGGAGCAGCAGCATCCCGCGTAGCTCGTCGATGCTGATGCCGGCGGTGAGCTGCCTGACCTGGGTAAGAGAAAGGCCGAGTTCCTTGAGCGCGACGATCCGGTGCAGCTGGCCTAGCTGCGCGGCCGCGTAGCCTCGGTAGCCGGTCTGCGGATCGACCTGAGCAGGACGCAGCAGGTCGATCTCGTCGTAGTGCCGCAGCGTGCGCACTGACACAGTGCCGAGCTGGGCGAACTCTCCGATGCTGAGCATGAGACGAGTTTGCATTCCTCACGCAACGGCAGAGTCAAGGTTCCTGAGCCGGTGCTGGCCAAACAATCAGGGGGACGCCGACCGGGCAGGCGTCCCCCTGATTGGTCTGGGGTGGCTGAGCGCTTAGTGGTGCATGCTCGCGAACTGCTCGGCCTCGGTCGAGCCGGTCAGCGCGGTGGTCGAGGAGTCCGGGTTGATCGCCGAGGAGACCTGGTCGAAGTAGCCGGTGCCGACCTCGCGCTGGTGCCGGGTCGCCGTGTAACCGGCCGACTCGGCCGCGAACTCGGCGTCCTGCAGCCGCACGTAGGCGGGCATGCCTTCCTCGGCGTAGCCTCGCGCGAGGTTGAACATCGAGTAGTTCAGCGCGTGGAACCCGGCAAGGGTGATGAACTGGAACTTGTACCCCATCGCCGCCAGCTCCTTCTGGAACTTCGCGATCGTGTCGTCGTCCAGGTTCGCCCGCCAGTTGAACGACGGCGAGCAGTTGTAGGCAAGCATCTGGTCCGGGTAGACGGAGTGGATCGCGTCGGCGAACTCGGCCGCGACCGACAGGTCGGGCGTCGAGGTCTCCATCCACAGCAGGTCGGCGTACGGCGCGTAGGACAGGCCGCGCGCGATGCAGGAGCCGATGCCGTTGCGGACCCGGTAGAAGCCCTCGGCAGTCCGCTCGCCGGTCACGAACGGCTGGTCACGCTCGTCGATGTCACTGGTCAGCAGCGTCGCGGCCTGCGAGTCGGTGCGGGCCACGATGATCGACGGCACGCCGCACACGTCGGCGGCCAGCCGGGCCGCGCTCAGCGTCTTGATGTGCTGGCCGGTCGGGATCAGCACCTTGCCGCCGAGGTGGCCGCACTTCTTCTCGGACGCGAGCTGGTCCTCCCAGTGCACGCCGGCCGCGCCGGCCGCGATCATGGACTTCATCAGCTCGAACGCATTGAGCACGCCGCCGAACCCGGCCTCAGCGTCGGCGACGATCGGCGCCATCCAGTACGGCGCCCCTGCGTTCCCTGATTCCGCCCAGGTGATCTGGTCCGCGCGCATCAGGGCGTTGTTGATCCGGCGGACGACCTGCGGCACGGAGTTCACCGGGTACAGGCTCTGGTCCGGGTAGGTCTGGCCCGCCGCGTTGGCGTCGGCGGCAACCTGCCAGCCCGAGAGGTAGATGGCCTTGAGGCCAGCCTTGACCTGCTGCACGGCCTGGTTTCCGGTGAGCGCGCCGAGTGCGTGCACGTAGTCCTCGCTGTGCAGCAGGGTCCAGAGCCGCTCGGCTCCCCTCCTGGCCAGGGTGTGCTCCTCCTGGACGGATCCGCGCAGCTTGACTACGTCAGCGGCCGAGTAGGTCCGCTCCGTGCCAGCCCAGCGCCGATCGGCTGCCCAGCTTGCCTGCAGCTGCGCTGCCTGGCTCTCGATGTTGGTGTTGCCCTCGAGGCGACGATCGTTCACTGGACCTCCTGGTGTGATCCGTCCCCGGGTCGGTAATCCCAGGCTCGCTGCCTCCAGCTACCCAGCGCTAGAGACTTCATGTGTGAAAAATTGCTGATCTTCATCTATCATCAACATGTGACAACGTTCGCTGAGAAAGAAAGTCAGCTCTTGCCGGATGATGGCTCCTCCAATCGCAGTCGCCTGGACCTCAACCTCTTCGGCCAGCGCCTGCGCCACATCAGGCGCAGCAGGGGACTGACCCTGGCCGAGCTCGGCGAGCGGGTCGGCCGCGCGCCCTCGGTGCTGTCCCTGCTGGAGAACGGGCGCCGCGAGCCGAAGCTGTCGCTGATCGAGGCGCTGGCCACGGCGCTGCGGGTGCCGCCAGACGAGCTGATGCGGCATGAGCCGCCCAGCCGGCGCGCCCAGCTCGAGATCGAGCTCGACGAGGCGCAGCGGGATCCGATCTACAGCGCGCTCGGGCTGCCCTACTTGCGACCAGGACCCCGGGTGCCGAGTGAGGTCATCGAGCATCTGCTCGCGCTGTTCAGCGAGCTGCGCAATCAGCAGGTGCGACCTACCGCGACGCCGGAAGACGCCAGGCTGGCCAACACAGACCTGCGGATGATGATGCGCGACCGGGGCAACTACTTCGCCGAGATCGAGGAAGCCGCCGCGCAGGCACTCGCACCGGTCAGCTACTCCGGCGGAGCCCTGTCCCAGGGACTCCTGCTTTCCGTGGTCAGCCACCACGGATTTTCCGTTCGGTATGTTCAGGATCTGCCGCGATCAGCCCGGTCCGTGACCGACTTGCGGAACCGGCGGATCTACCTGCGCCAGGAATCACTCGGCATGCACACCCCCCGGGCCGTGCTGCTGCAGACGCTCGGGCACTTCGTACTCGGCCACAGCACCCCGGCGGACTTCGCCGACTTCCTGCGGCAGCGGGTCGAGGCCAACTACTTCGCCGCCGCCGTGCTGGTGCCCGAGCAGGCGGCCGTCCAGTTCCTGCGGCACGCCAAGGACAACAGGAACCTCTCGGTCGAGGACATGCGAGACGTCTTTTCCGTGTCCTACGAGATGGCCGCCCACCGGTTCACCAACCTCGCGACCCACCACCTGGACCTGCCGTGTCATTTCGTGAAGAACGACGCGGGCGGCACGATTTACAAGGCCTACGAGAACGATGGCGTCCTGTTCCCGTCAGACAGCACGGGGGCGATCGAAGGCCAGCGGATGTGCCGATTCTGGTCAGGGAGGCAGATCTTCTCGGGGTCGGATAGGTTCAACCCTTATTATCAGTATTCGGACACACCGTCGGGTACCTACTACTGCGTGGCCTGCGTGGATCCGGGCAGCGAGCGCGGCTTCGCGATCACGCTGGGCGTGCGGTTCGACGACGCGCGCTGGTTCAGGGGCCGGGACACGACCAGGCGCACCAAGTCGACCTGCCCTGACCCGTCGTGCTGCCTGCGGCCGCCCGCCCGGCTGGCGGCCCGCTGGGATGGCATGGCCTGGCCGTCCGCGCGGGCGCATTCCCACATTCTGTCGGCGCTGCCATTCGGCAGCTTTCCCGGTGTGGACGAGGCCGACATCTACACCTTCCTGGAACGACACGAGCAGGAGTAACGGCCTTAGCTCAGGCGAGCTTGTTCTAAAAGCAATCTGATCAGGCGATATCGCGCCGAGGTTGTGGCAATGTAGGCACATGCGACAACTGGTCCGCACCTACCGGGTCGATCTTGCCTGGGCTGCTTTCGTGGGCCTGAATTTGCTGGCGATGCAGCTCATTCCGGCGTGGCAGACCGTGCCTTTCCTCATCATCTGGGTGAGCCTGACCGCAATCTACGGGCTTCGGCTATGGCGGATGGGCTCGGCGCTGGCCACCGTGCTGGCCGTCACCGTCGCGACTGGTGCCTCGATCGGCTGGCAGATCCTGGACGGCAAGCAGGACGCCGACTACCTCGCCGAGGTCCCGCTGCTGGCGATGATGTTCATCATCATGGTCTGGCATTCCCGGCGCCGCCAGGCGGCGCTGGACGAGATGAGGCGGATCTCGGACCACAATCTGCTGCTGCTCGACCAGCAGCGCCAGTTCCTCCAGGACGCCTCGCACGAACTTGGCACCCCGATCGCGATCGCGCTCGGACACGCCGAGCTGATCGAGCGGATCGCGACCGACCAGGCGATCGCCGCCGACGCCCGGGTGACCGTCGAGGAGCTGAACCGGCTGAGGCGGCTGACCGGCCGGATGCTGCTGCTGGCGGCGGCTGACGGCCCGGCGTTCCTGCGGCTCGCCCAGGTCGAGGCGGAGGAACTGGTCGCGGCGACCTTGCAGCGCTGGGGTCATGTGGCCAGGAACTGGTCGGTCGGGACGCTCGACGAGGCCTGGCTGCACGCGGACGCGGACCGGCTCACCATCGCTATCGACGCCCTGGTCGAGAACGCCGTGGACCACACGGCTCCCGACGACAGCATCGAGCTGAGCGCCAGGATGGACGGCGATCAGGCTGTGCTGTCGGTCGCGGATTCAGGCCAGGGCATTCCGCCTGGCGAAATAGACCGGATCTTCACCAGGTTCGCCAGGGTCGACGCCGGCCGTAACCGGAACGCCGGAGGCTTCGGGCTCGGCCTGGCGATCGTCAAGGCGATCGCGATTGCCCATCACGGCTCGGTGTCGGTGCAGAGCACGCCCGGCGAGGGCTCGGTGTTCGAGCTGCGCCTGCCCGCCAGATCGCTGGCCGCTCCGGCGGCGGGGCCGGCGGGCCGTCGGCCGGGGCGACCGGGCTGGCGGGCTCAGGCAAACTTCGGCGGCCGCTTCTCACGCAGGGCGGCCGCGCCTTCGGCCAGGTCAGGTCCCATGAACGTCAGCATCTCGTACGCCGCTGACTGGTCGAAGATCGGCCCGGCGGTGCGCAGCCAGCTATTCAGCGCGCGCTTGGTGAGCCTTATCGCGAGCTGAGACCCCGTGGCGAGCAGGCCGGCGACCCGTAGCGCTTCAGGCAGCACCTCCTCGCGCGGCATGACCTTGCTGACCAGGCCGATCCGCTCGGCCTCGACCCCGTCGACCATCTCGCCGGTGAGCAGGTGGTATCTGGCCTTGGCCATGCCGCACAGCAGCGGCCAGATGATGGCGGCGTGGTCGCCGGCCGCTGCGCCCAGCCTGACGTGACCGTCGCCGAGCTTCGCGTCCGCCGCGCAGATGCTGATGTCGGCGAGCAGCGCGACCACGAGACCGGCCCCTACGGCGACTCCGTTGATCGCCGAGATGATCGGCTTCTCGCAGTTGACCAGGTTGTAGACCAGGTCACTCATCTCGCCGAGCATGTGCGCGGCGGCTTCGTAGTTCCCGGCCATCCGCTGCACCATGGCCAGGTCGCCGCCCGCCGAGAACGCCTTCCCCGCCCCCGTGATCACCGCCACCCTGGTCTCGTCGTCGCGGGCGACGTCGGTCCAGAGCGTGGCCAGCTGGCTGTGCATGACCTCGTCGGCCGCGTTGTAGACGTCGGGCCGGTTCATCGTGATGAGCAGTACGCCGTTGTCGAGCCGCTCGAAGAGAATGTTCTGGTACTTGCTGTAGTCCATCCGGTCCTCACCTCGAGTAGATCGCACGACAGATGGAAATGATCGCATGACTGGTGATAGTGCCCCCGGGCGGCTGATCGGCGCAGGCCGGGCGGCTGACGTGTACGAACTCGACGGCGGGCGGGTGCTGCGCCGGTGCCGGGTGGCGCAGGCCGACCTCACGCCCGAGACCCAGGCGCGGCTGGAGAACCTGGTGTCGCTGGAAGCGCGGCTGATGGCGTATCTGCTGTCGGCGGGGTTCCCGGTGCCTGAGGTCTTGGAGGCGAGCGGCCGCGACATGGTGATGGCCAGAATCGATGGCCGGGACCTGCTCACCGACCTGTCGAAGCGGCCGTGGATGGCCCGCGCGCACGCCAGGACGCTCGCCGAGATGCACGACCGGCTGCACCGGATCGAGGCGCCGTCCTGGCTGCCGCGCCCGTTCGCGGCGGGAGACTCGAGCCCGGGGGAGCAGAGCCCGGGGGAGCAGAGCCCGGGTGACCGGGTGATGCACCTGGATCTGCATCCCGGCAACGTGATGCTCACCGCGACCGGTCCCGTGGTGATCGACTGGTCGAACGGCTCGGCCGGCCCGCCGGGCGCCGACGTCGCGATGGCGTCGCTGATCATGCGAATCTCGGAGGTCGACGACCTTCCCGCGCCGGTCCGAATGGTGGCGGGAATGGTGCGCAACACCGTCGTGCGGGTGTTCGAGCGCTGGGTGGGCGACGACCCCGCACCGCACCTGACCCAGGTCGCCAGGAACCGGCTCTGCGACCGCAACGTTCGCCCATCAGAAGCCGAGCAGCTCCGCCGCCTGCTAGCCCGAGAACCGTAACCCGACACCCGGCCGCCCGCCTGGGTGGCTGTGGCTGGCGCCGACATGTTACTCTTGAGTAACTTAGCCGTCTGCCGGCTAGGTCACTAGCCACCTCGCGGTGCGGCCGCGGCGATCTGCGGGCAAGGAGCCCTTCATGAGTGACGAAGAGCAGTCCGGCAAGGCTTTCAGTCTAGAGCTGTCTGACGACGTCCGCGAGATGCGCGACTGGGTTCACGAGTTTTCCGCGAATGTGATCAGGCCGGCCGCCGCCGAGTGGGACGAGCGCGAGGAGACGCCGTGGCCGATTCTCGAGGAAGCGGCCAAGATCGGGCTGTATTCGATCGACTTTTTCGCGCAGCAGTGGTTCGAGCCGACCGGTCTTGGCACCCCGGTGGCATTCGAGGAGATCTACTGGGGCGATGCCGGCATCGGCCTCGCGCTGACTGGCAGCTGCCTGGCGGCGGTGGCCGTGAGCAGCAACGGTACCCCGGAGCAGATGGGGGAGTGGCTCCCGCAGATGTTCGGCGGCCCTGGCGACGTCAAGCTCGGCGCCTTCTGCTCGTCCGAGCCCGACGCGGGCAGTGATGTCGGTTCGATCAGGACCAAGGCCATTTATCAACAAGCAACCGACGAATGGGTGCTTAATGGCACCAAGGCGTGGGCGACCAATGGCGGCATTGCTGATGTCCACGTCGTCGTGGCATCAGTAGATCCCGCGCTGGGCAGTCGCGGACAGGCCAGCTTCATCATCCCGCCGGGTACCAGGGGATTGTCTCAGGGTCAGAAATTTCGCAAGCTCGGTATCCGGGCCTCGCACACGGCCGAGGTCGTACTCGATGATGTCCGGGTGCCTGGTCGGTGCCTGGTCGGCGGCAAGGAAAAGCTCGACGCCAGGCTGGCCCGGCTCGCCGGGGGCGGCGCGGGTGGCGAGCAGGCCGCGATGAAGACGTTCGAGGCGTCGCGGCCGACGGTCGCCGCCATGGCGGTCGGCGTTGCCCGGGCGGCCGTCGAGTACGCGACCGAGTACTCCAAGACCCGGATGCAGTTCGGCAGGCCGATCGGGCAGAATCAGGCGATCGCGTTCATGCTCGCGGACATGCAGGCCGGTGTCGACGCGGCCAGGCTGCTGACCTGGCGGGCGGCCTGGATGGCCAGGCACGGCAAGAAGTTCACCCAGGCCGAGGGCTCGATGTCCAAGCTCTTCGCGGGCGAGACCGCGGTGAAGGTGACCGAGCAGGCGATCCAGATCCTCGGCGGCAACGGGTACACCAAGGACTACCCGGTAGAACGCTGGCACAGGGATGCGAAGATTTTTACGATCTTCGAGGGCACGTCGGAGATTCAGCGCATGATCATCGGACGCGCTCTTACCGGACTGCCCGTCAGGTAGCTGCCACGGCGGGTGCCAGACTCAGCACGCACGCAAGGAGCCCGGACATGAAGACCCCGATCTGCGACCTGCTGGGCATCGATCTGCCGCTGCTTGCCTTTAGCCACTGCCGCGACGTCGTGGCCGCCGTGACCAATGCGGGCGGCTTCGGCGTGCTCGGCGCCTCGACGCACACTCCTGCGCAGCTCGAACGCGAGCTGGCCTGGATCGACGACCACGTGGACGGGCGGCCCTACGGCGCCGACATCCTGGTGCCGTCCAAGTTCGTCGGCAAGGGCCTGCGCCTGGACCCGGCCGCGATGCACGCGATGATCGGCGAGTCGCAGCGCGAGTTCGTCGCCTCGCTGCTGGAAGAGCGCGGGATCACGGCCTCGGGGTCGAGTTCCGGACCGGCCGAGACGATGATCAGCGACGAGGCGGGCGAGCGGCTGCTCGACGTGGCGTTCGGTCATCCGATCAAGCTCATCGCCAGCGCGCTCGGCACCCCGCCCGACTTCATGATCGACCGCGCCCGGTCAGCTGGAGTGCCGATCGCGGCTCTGGTCGGCGCGCGAGAACACGCCATCAAGCAGGTCAACGCGGGCGTCGACATCCTCGTCGCGGCCGGGACCGAAGCAGGCGGCCATTGCGGCGAGGTGACGACCATGGTCCTCGTGCCCGAGGTCATCGACGCGATCAAGCCGATCAGGAAGGTGCCGGTGCTGGCCGCAGGCGGCATCGTGACTGGCAGGCAGATGGCGGCGGCCATCGCGCTCGGCGCTGACGGCGTGTGGACCGGGTCCGTGTGGCTCACCACGGAAGAGGCCGAGACCGCCCCGTACACGAAACAGAAGATGATCGCGGCGACCTCGCGGGACACGGTGCGGTCCCGCAGCCGCACCGGCAAGCCGTCCAGGCAGCTCAAGTCCGGCTGGACGCAGGCGTGGGAGAGCGAGGCGAGCCCGGGCGCCCTGCCGATGCCGCTGCAGTCCATGCTGAGCGAGCCGGTCCTGCGGCGCATCGACCAGCTTGCCGAGCAGGGCAACCCTGGCGCTCAGGAACTCGCCACCTACTGGGTCGGCCAGGGCGTGGGGCTGATGAACAAGGCGACCACGGTGCGCGAGGTCGTCTACGACATGGCGCAGGAGTTCGCCGAAGCCGCCGAGCACCTCGCCAGTGTGCTGGACGACTGACCCGTCGCTAGGCTGCCGATATGCCAATTGAAGGAGAATACGAACCTAGTCCGCGCCAGTGGGTTCGCGATCAGGTCGAGCAGTTCGAGAGCTCGGGCGGTACCGATGGCGTCACCCTGAGCGACACCGGCCTGGCCGTCGTGGTCATCACTAACGTCGGCGCTAAGACCGGCAAGGTCCGCAAGACGCCGCTCATGCGAGTCGAGCACGACGGCAGCTACGCTGCGGTCGCATCGCAAGGCGGCTCCCCGAAACACCCGCTCTGGTACTACAACTTCGTGGCCAACCCCCGCGTCGAGCTGCAGGACGGCCCGAAGAAAGTCGAGATGATCGCTCGCGAGGCCTCCGGCGAGGAACGCGACGTGTGGTGGGAGCGGTCTGTCGCCGCGTTCCCGCCGTACGCCGAGTACCAGCAGAAGACCGACCGGGTGATCCCGGTCTTCGTGCTCGATCCGGTAGCCGAGTAAGCCGCGGCCCCGAGCGGCCACGACAATTCGGCCTCGCCTGACGTCGTGGCCGCTCGAAGCTGAGTTCCTCCGCTGTTACGAGGTAATCTTGTAATCATCCGCAGAAGAGGCGGGTAGCTCGGAGGAGGTCAGATGGCTGCGGACGCACCTCTTGATTCGTACTCACAGATCGTCAGCGGCGTCGCCGCCCAGCTGACTCCCAAGGTGGCTAGCCTGCGGGTCGCGCAGGCTGGCTCACGGCGGCAAGGCGAGAGCCTCGGGTCGGCGGTCGCGTACACCACCGATGGGTTCTTGCTGACCAACGCTCACGTCGTGGGCAGTGCGACTGGCGGTACGGCGCTCTTTTCCGACGGCACGAGCTCGCCGTTCAGCGTGGTCGGCTCAGACCCGCTGTCGGACCTGGCGGTCGTGCGGGCCGGCGCCGGGGCACCGCCCCCGGCCGAGCTCGGCGAGGCCGACGACCTGGTGGTCGGTCAGCTGGTCGTCGCGGTCGGCAGCCCGCTCGGCCTGGCTGGCTCGGTCACCGCCGGGGTCGTCAGCGCCCTCGGCCGGTCATTGCCCACCAGGAGCGGCGTCGCCGTGCGGCTGATCGAAGACGTCATCCAGACCGACGCTGCACTCAACCCCGGCAACTCGGGCGGCGCGCTGGCGGATTCCCGGTCGCGGGTCGTCGGCATCAACACGGCGGTCGCCGGGATCGGCCTCGGCCTCGCGGTCCCCATCAACGTCACCAGCCGCCGGATCATCGCGGCCCTCATGCAAGACGGCCGGGTGCGCCGCGCCTACCTCGGCGTCGTCAGCGCGCCGATCCCGCTGCCTGCCGCGCTGCACGAACGGGTCGGCGGCAAGGAGGGGCTGCGGGTCGCGGAACTCGTCCCCGACGGCCCGGCAGCGAGGTCAGGCCTGCGCGTCGGCGACATCCTGGTCAGCGCCGCCGGTCGCAAGGTGACCACGGCGCAGGATCTTCAGCGGCTGATGTTCGCCGAGGCCATCGGCAAGCCGCTTGAAATTACCGTCCTCCGCAACGGCGCCCTAGTAGACGTCATCGCCGAACCAGCCGAACTACCCCAGCACACCCCATAATGCCCACGAAATCGAGAGCTGCCGGCCCGCGCGGCCCGGATCGAAGCTCGGCCCGAACAGCACCATGGTCCTACTTACTGCTGTCAGGACGACAGTAAGTAGGACCATGGTGCTGCTGGATCGCGGGTGATTACAGCAGCAAGTCCCTACTTACTGCTGTTGGCCCAGGGCACGGGCGGGCGCGGGGCGGTCGGCCCGGGGCGCGGGGCGGTGTGGGGGTGGTCTTCAGGTGGCTCTGAGAGGGCGTGGTCCAAATGCTCAGGCGCGTGAGTAACAATGACTTATGAGTAAGCAGCCGAGTTCGCCGCCGCCTGGTGACAAGCCTGTCCCTTCGGCGCCACCGCCACCGCCTGGCTGGCGGCACTGGCTCTGGCCACTTGCACTGGTCGCGACCGTGGCCCTCTGGTTCTTCCTGCCGAGTCTCACCTCGCCGAAGAACCAGAATCTGACCTACCCGAGATTCCAGACCGAGCTAGCGCAGCACCAGATCAAGACCGTCGAGCTCGGCAGCGTCGAAAACGGCGCTAATACCCCTATTACCGGCACGCTGAAGAATGGCAACACCTTCACCACGGTCGGTCCGCCCAACACGCCCACGCTGTTCAGCCAGATCAAGGCGCAGGGCGTCACCCCGAGCTTCGGCAGCCAGGGCACCGGCCTCGGCGGCGAGCTGCTCTACCTGCTGGTACTCATCGCGCCGGTGATCTTCGTGATCTACCTGTTCCGGCGGATCTCGCGCGGCGCGGGCGGTCAGCTGCAAGGCGTCCTGGGCGCCGGGCGCTCCAGGGCCAAGGTGTTCGACGCCGAGCGGCCTGAGACGAAGTTCGCCGACGTCGCCGGCTACGCGGGCGCGAAGGAGGAGATCACCGAAGTGGTCGACTTCCTGCGCAACCCCGACCGGTACCGGCGGGCAGGCGCGCTGGCGCCACGCGGGCTGCTCATGGTCGGCCCGCCGGGCACCGGTAAGACGCTCCTGGCCCGGGCGGTCGCCGGCGAGGCCTCGGTCCCGTTCTTCTCGGTCACCGGGTCCAGCTTCGTGGAGATGTTCGTCGGCGTCGGCGCCGCCCGGGTAAGGGATCTCTTCAGCGAGGCCCGCAAGCGGGCGCCAGCCATCATCTTCATCGACGAGGTCGACGCGATCGGCCAGCGCCGGGCGGGCGGCGGAGCCGCCGTCTCCAATGACGAGCGCGAGCAGACGCTGAATCAGCTGCTGGCCGAGATGGACGGCTTCGACATGACGCAGGGCATCGTGGTGCTCGCGGCGACCAACCGTCCCGAGGTGCTCGACCCGGCTCTCCTGCGGCCGGGACGGTTCGACCGGCAGATCACGATCCCGCTGCCCACCCTGGACGAGCGGGCGGCGATCCTCGTGGTGCACTGCCGGGGCAAGAAGCTGGCCGACAGCGTCGACCTCACCGTGGTCGCGCGGGGCACCCCGGGATTCTCCGGCGCGGACCTCGCCAACCTCGCCAACGAGGCGGCCATCTTCGCGGTGCGCGACAACCGCGAGGTCATCACCGCCACTGACTTCGACGACGCCAGGGACCGCATCCTGCTCGGCCGCCGCGAGGGCTCCAACGTCCTGCTGCCCGAGGAAAAGCACGCGGTCGCGGTGCACGAGAGCGGGCACGCGATCGTGCTCGCGCTCTCCGACCACGCCGACCCGGTGGCCAAGGTCACGATCCTGCCCGCCGGTCAGGCGCTCGGCGTCACCCAGCAGCTGCCGCTGATCGAACGCCACCTGTACGGCGAGGACTACCTGAGAGAGACTCTCGCCGGGCGACTCGGCGGCCGGGCCGCCGAGCTCGTCGTGCTCGGCCAGGGCTCGACCGGAGCGGCGAACGACTTGTCCACCGCCACCGACCTCGCCACCAAGATGGTGCGCGAGTTCGGCCTGTCGACCAAGCTCGGCCCGGTCGGCTATCCAGAAGGCGGCTCGGTCTTCCTGGGCGGCGGCGGCAACGGCCTGTCCAGCCGGCCGTTCGCCGAGTCCACCCAGGCGATCATCGACTCGGAGGTCGCGCGGTTGCTGCGGGAGGCGGAGACTACGGCGATCGACACCATCCGCGCGCACCAGTCCCAGCTCAACGAGCTGGTCGAGCTCCTGCTCCTGCACGAGACCGTGGACGCCCGCGAGGTGTACCGGATCGTGGGCCGGCCGGTACCCGGCCACCGCCAGGACACGATGGCCATCGCGCCGATGCGGATCGACCAGGGAGGTCGCGCGTGAGCACCAAGCTGCTGATCCTCTCCGACAGCGCGGTCCGCGCCGTGCTCGGCTACCGCGAGTGCGCCGACGCGATGCGGGACGCCCTGATAGCGCGGGCGCGCGGTGACTTTTACCAGCCGCTTCGCTCGGTCTACCGGACGCCGGACGGCGCCGGCCTGATGGTCACGATGCCCGCGTACCAGAGCAACGTCAGCGCAGGTTACGGGCTTAAGGCGATCAACGTCGTGCCCGGCAACCCGGCCAGGGGACTCGACGCCCACCAGGGCATCGTGCTGCTCTCGAAGTCCGAAACCGGCGAGCCGATCGCCGTGCTCAACGCCTCGGCGGTCACCGAGATCAGGACCGCCGCCGTGTCCGCCGTCGCCACGAACGCCCTGGCCAACGCCGACGCCGACGTCCTGGCGATCTTCGGGACCGGCGTCCAGGCCAGGTCACATCTGGAGGCGATCAGCGCCGCGCGTCAGCTGACCGAGATCCGGGTCGTCGCGCGCTCGGCGGACAAGGCCAGGCAGTTCGCCGCCGAACTGGCACCGCACGCGGCCGGTGCCAAGGTCGTCGGGCACGCCAGCGGCGAGGAAGCGCTCGCGGGTGCCGGCATCGTTGTCACCGCGACGAACTCGGATGTCCCCGTGCTCAGCCGCGCCTGGCTCAGCCCGGGTACGCACATCAACGCCGTCGGCGCCTGCCTGCCGACCGTTCGTGAGCTCGACGCCGCGACCGTTGCCGACGCCGCGTTCTTCGGCGATAGCAAGGAGTCGGTCACAGCAGAGGCCGGTGACTTCGTGCTTGCCGTCGCCGACGGCGCGATCGGACCCGACCACCTCAGGGGCGAGCTGGGCGACGTGCTCGCGGGCAAGGCGGCAGGCAGGACCGGCGAACGCGAGATCACCGTGTTCGAGTCGCTCGGCCTCGCCGCCGAGGATCTCGCGGCCGCTGCGGTTGCCTACCAGCTCGCCGTCGAGCGCGGCGTCGGCCAGCTGGCCGACTTCTGAAAGCTGGAGCCGAAGCCAAGATCAAGGCCTGATCACGCTTCGGTCGGCGCAGGGCCGCCGGCCAAGACCGCCTGATACGCTGCGATCGTGACCCACGTGAACCACACTGCTCACTGGTGGTGGCGCCGCTCGTTAGGCGGGCCTGGTTCGCGTACCCCAGGTACGACCATCAAGGCGACCGCCCGGCGAATCCGGAGGTCGCCTTTATCGCGTCCGCTTCGGGTTTATTTCGACCTAGTGCCGGGCCTGATCAAGGCGGGACAGCACGGATGACAATCAGCGACGGCCCCGGCGAATTCGCAGGGGCCGGTTTCGGCATCACCACGCCGATCGGCACCAGCGAGTACGTCACGGCCGGCGGCATCTCGGTGACCAGATCGGTGACGACCTTCGACCCCGACCGGCTGAGCGAGGTCACGAGGCAGATCGACGAGCGTCGAGGCGGCGCGTTCAGCTCGGGCATGGAGTACCCGGGCCGGTACAGCCGCTGGCACACCGGTTACGTCGATCCGTGCCTGGAGCTGATCGCCCGTGGTCGCGAAGTCACCGCCACCGCGCTCAACGACCGGGGCGCGGTGATCCTGCCGGCGATTGCCGCCGCCCTGCGTAAGGCGGGGCCCGAGACCCCGGCGAGCACCGCGACGGCGATGACCGTGTCGATCCCCGAGCCCGTCGGCTACGTGCCCGAGGAGCAGCGCAGCAGGCGGCCGACCGTGTTCAGCGCCATCAGGGAGCTCATCGCGCTCTTCGCCGGCCCCGACGAGCATCTGGGCTTGTACGGGGCGTTCGGATACGACCTGGCGTTCCAGTTCGAGCCGATCAGGCTGCGGGCCGAGCACCAGGCCCCGAGGGCGGACCAGCGCGACCTGGTCCTGCACCTGCCCGACGAGCTGTACGTGATCGACCGGAAGCGGGAAACCGCACTTCGCTACAGCTACGAGTTCGCTGCCGGCGGCCGATCCACCGCTGGCCTGCCTAGGCTGACCCCCGTGGCCACGCTGGCCGGGTCGCCTGGAGCCGGCCGGGAACATCGCGTTCAACCTGGAGAAGTTCCGGCAGATCCCACGGTGGGCGAGTACGCGAAGGTAGTCGAGCTAGCCAGGGAACGCTTCGCCGCAGGCGACCTCTTCGAGGTAGTCCCGAGCCATGAGTTCTGGTCCAGGTGCGGCTCGCCGGCCGAGTTCTACGAGCGGCTGCGGCGGCGCAACCCGGCGCCGTACGAGTTCTTCCTGAACCTCGGCGACGGCGAGTATCTGGTCGGCGCCTCGCCGGAGATGTACGTGCGGGTGACTGCTGCCACCGAGGGCGAGCACCGTGGCCAGTACCGCCGGGTGGAGACTTGTCCGATCGCGGGCACGATCGCGCGCGGCGAGACTCCCCTCGACGACGCCGACCAGATCAGGACGCTGCTCAGCTCGCTGAAGGAGGAGTCAGAGCTGACCATGTGCACCGACGTGGACCGCAACGACAAGTCGCGGATCTGCGTGCCGGGCAGCGTCAAGGTGATCGGGCGGCGGCAGATCGAGCTGTACAGCCGGGTCATCCACACCGTCGACCACGTGGAAGGCCGGCTGCGGCCGGAGTTCGACGCGCTCGACGCGTTCCTCACCCACATGTGGGCGGTGACTGTCACCGGGGCGCCGAAGACGTGGGCCATGCAGTTCATCGAGGACCACGAGACGAGCCCGAGGCGCTGGTACGGGGGAGCGGTCGGCTCGCTCGGCTTCGACGGCGGCATGAACACCGGGCTGACGCTGCGCACCGCCCGGATCGCAGGCGGCCTGGCCTGCGTCCGCACCGGGGCGACGCTGCTGCACGACTCGGAGCCGTCCGCCGAGGAAGACGAGACCAGGCTCAAGGCCCGGGCACTGCTCGAGGTGCTACGCCAGGCTCATGCCGCCGAAGCCGATGACGAGAAGACCGACGACCCTCACGATAAACGCGATGCCGCGGCCCCAGCCGCAGGCGACCCGGCGGGCCACGACCTGGCGGGACTGCCGGGGTCCGGGCTCCGGGTACTGCTGGTGGACCATCAGGACTCCTTCGTGCACACGCTCGCCGGATACTTCGCCGAGCAGGGCGCCCAGGTGACGACGCTGCGAGCCGGGTTCGACCCGAGCCTGCTCGAGGAGTACGCGCCTGACCTGGTGGTGCTCTCACCGGGGCCTGGTCGCCCGGCCGACTTCGGCTGTGACGCGCTGCTGGACGAGCTCGACGCCCGGCAGCTGCCGGTCTTCGGGGTGTGCCTTGGCCTGCAGGCGATGGTCGAGCACGCGGGCGGCACGCTGAGCCTGCTGGGCGCGCCGTCGCACGGCAAGCCGGGCGCGGTGCGGGTGCTGGGCGGTGACCTGCTGGCAGGCCTGCCGGAAGAGTTCACTGCGGCGCGCTATCACTCGCTGCACGCCACGGCCGAGCAGGTCGGCTCGTCGTTCAAGGTGACCGCACTGACGAGCGACAAGTTCGCGGCCGGGCCGTCCGGTGAGGTGGTGATGGCCATCGAGGATCCGGTGGCGATGCGGTGGGGCGTGCAGTTCCACCCTGAGTCGATTCTGACGGCGTCCGGAGACGCGGGTAAGCGGATTGTCGCCAATGTACTCAGGCTGGTCGCTCCCTAACACTTACGGTGCGCTATAGGGTCGCCGCTGCGAGTTACTAATGTGTGCGGCCCATAACGTAATCGGGGCCCAGTTGGTTGAGGTCCGATGACGATTGTTATCTGTCCGTTATTTTTTGGCGCGAGCCCTCGTTATAGCGTCAAAGGCGACTCCACCGTTGCAGGTAGGGCAGTAAGGACAGTAAGGGCAAGTTCGGTTATGTCGCGTGTGTCGTTGTTGTCGGCCACAGAAGGTACGTGCTCCGTATCGTTATGCGGCAACGCCGCTGAGTTACGTCATTCTCGGTTACCCACCTCCCTCGCTACTTCTTTAGTCAGCCCTGGCCTGCCCAAAAAAGGCAAAGGAGCCCTCCTAATGGCACGACGCCTGTTCGTATCCCTCGGCACTCTCGGCCTGGTCTTCGGGTCGATGCTGATGGCGGCGAGCGCCGCCTCGGCTGCGCCGACCACAGCCCACCCCTCCGTCCACACCATGATCACCCACGGCTTCCAGCCGGGCGGCGTCATGGCCAGGCCGGGCGGTGCCACGCACATCGCCAGTGGCAGCATCCGCAACGCGGCCACGACCTCGACCAACTGGTCGGGCTACGCCGTGACCGGCGCGAACGGCGCCTTCACCAGCGTGGCTGCCAGCTGGAAGGAGCCGACCGCCACCTGCTCGGGCACGAAGTACGCGAGCTTCTGGGTCGGCCTCGACGGCTTCAGCAGCAACTCGGTCGAGCAGACCGGCACCGACTCTGACTGCAGTGGCAGTAGTCCGCAGTACTACGGCTGGTACGAGATGTACCCGGCGTTCCCGGTCAACTTCTCCAACCCGGTCTCGCCTGGTGACTCGATGAGCGCTTCGGTGACCTTCTCTGGCACCCGCACCTTCACGCTGGTACTGAAGGACACCACCAAGGGCTGGACCCAGACCATCACGAAGAACCAGAGCGGCCTTGCCCGTTCATCCGCTGAGGTCATCACCGAGGCGCCGTCATCGAGCAGTGGCGTGCTGCCGCTGGCCGACTTCCACACCGTCACCTACTCGAGTTCGACGGCCAACGGCACGTCGCTGGGCAGCCAGAGCCCGACGTCGATCACCATGATCAACAGCAGTGGTGCCGACAAGGACTCGACCAGCGCGATCAACTCTAGCGGCGGCTTCAGCAACACCTGGATCAGGTCTAACTAGGTGCGGTGAGTTTCGCTAGCTCTCGTGAGTTCTCCTGAGCGCACGGGCGGTGCCCGGGGACCATCTGGTTCCCGGGCACCGTTTGTTATCTGTCCGTTATTTTCGCTCGGGAGGCGGCGTTATACCGTCAAAGGCGATTACGCCGTTGCAGACGGGCAGTAAGGACATTCCGGTCAGCAGCCCTGGTCTGCCCAAGTATGGCAAGGAGCCCTGATGGCACGACGCCTGCTCGTTTCCGTTGGCACGATCGGCCTGGCTTTCGGGTCGATGCTGCTGGCGGCGGGTGCCGCCTCGGCGGCGCCCAGCGCTGCTCATCCCACCATCCACAGCACCACGATCAGCGGCTACCGGCCCGGCGGCCTGATGGCCAGGCCAGGCGGAGTCAACCACTTCGCGACCCACGCTGGTCACCCGACTGACGAGTCCACGAACTGGTCGGGTTACGCCGTGACCGGCGCGAACGGCGCCTTCTCCAGCGTGTCGGCCACCTGGACGCAGCCGGCTGCCACGTGCTCGACCAACAAGGCGCAGTACGCGAGTTTCTGGGTCGGCCTCGACGGCTTCAGCAGTGACTCGGTCGAGCAGACCGGCACCGACTCGGATTGCAGCAAAGGCAAGCCGCAGTACTACGGCTGGTACGAGATGTTCCCGGCCTTCCCCGTCAACTTCACCAACCCGGTCTCGCCCGGCGACTCGATGAGCGCTTCGGTGACCTTCTCGGGTACCTCGACGTACACGCTGGTACTCAAGGACACGACCAAGGGCTGGACGCAGACCATCACCAAGAACCAGGCTGGCCTTGACCGCTCGTCCGCCGAGGTCATCACCGAGGCTCCGTCGTCGGGCAACAAGGTGCTGCCGCTGGCCGACTTCAGCGCCATCACCTACTCGAGTTCGACCGCGAACGGCACCTCGATCGGTTCGCAGAACCCGACTCAGATCACCATGATCAACAGCAGTGGCGCCGACAAGGATTCGACCAGCGCGATCGGCGCCGGCGGCGGGTTCAGCAACACCTGGATCAGGGCCAGCTAGCTGCGGGGATGATGCCCGGAGACCTTCGGCCCCGGGCATCATCCGTTCTTCGCGTGCCGGTCCGCGCCTAACTAGGCGCGGACCGTGCTGGGTTAACAAACACCGGCAGCACGGTCCGCGCCTAACTAGGCGCGGACCGTGCTGGTTAGCAAACACCGGCAGCGCGGTCCGCGCCTAACTAGGCGCGGACCGCGCTGCGGGCGAAGCTGATCAGCGTGGCGCGGGCTTCGCCGAAGGACATGGCCTGGTAGAAGATGCCTTTGCTGCGCCAGGTCAGGAACATGAAGATCCGCTTCGACGAGCACCTGGGCAGATGCGGCGCGTCGCAGTCGCCGATGAGCGTGGCCGTGGCGCCGTGGACCTTGACCTTGCCTAGGCGCTTGGCCTTGCTGGTCTTCAAGCACGGTCCGCCCGAATTGTTCTGGCTGAGCGTCAGGTTCGCCGCCGCGGTCAGCCCATAGCTGGCCGTGACCAGGCGCTTGTTCGCCTTTTTCTTGCTGATCTCGCACCGGGCGACCGAGATGGGGCTGTTGCGCTTGAGATGATGCGCGTTCGTCGGGCGCATCAGCTTGAAGCCTGCAGCCGACTGCGCTCCGCGCCAGGTCGCGAACAGGCCCGTCCGAGCTGGCACGTACGGGGCGGCGGCTGCGGCGGCGACGACGCCCATCGCGGTCGCCACGCTCGCCATTGCGGCGAGGCCGATCGTGACGGCAGACATCTTCCGGTTCCTGCGCATGATCACGTCCTTCTCTTGGCTGAAGTGCTGCGAATGTGCTGCGATTTTAAAAGCTGCCGCTATTGCCTGCTATCACAATTTGAACTTGCGTGTTTACTTACGGTTATGTCGCGTAGAGGTGCGCGCGCACCGCCGCGATGGGGGTCAGCGCGGGTAGGGTGCCGCCATGAAGAGCGTGCATCCTGAGGTCTTCCTGGTGTCCCGTCCGCAGCTCGACTACGAAGCGCTTGGCGCCTACCTGCGCGAGGTCGGCGGCGAGAACTGGCTGGAGCGGCTGGACCGGGGCGAGTTCGACGACGCCCAGAACCTCGCGGAGTTCGCTGGCAAGATCTGCTACCGGGCCTGGGAGCCCGGCCTCAACCCGAACGTCGTACGGGTCCGCAACGACCACCAGCAGTACCTGGAGAACATCCTGCGCCAGCAGCACGGTTCGGTGCTCGAGCACGGGATGTTCAGCTTCGTGCTGCACAACATCAGCCGCGTCGTGACTCACGAGCTCGTGCGACACCGGCCGGGCACAGCGGTGTCGCAGGAGTCACTGCGGTTCGTCCGGCTGAATGACATCCCGTTCTGGTTCCCGGACTGGGCGCAGGACGACCCGGAACTGATGAAGCGGGCCACGGCACTGCTCGGGCAGATGGAGGAGTTCCAGCACTGGATGGCCGGTCATTTCGAGCTGGATGAGCCCGGCCGGCCGTTCGGGGAGAAGAAGCACAAGACCTCGTTCATGCGCCGGTTCGCACCGGATGGTGTCGCTACGGGCATGTTGTGGTCGGCGAACATCCGGACGCTGCGGCACACCATCGAGGCCCGGACCGACAAGGGCGCCGAGGAGGAGATCCGGCTGCTGTTCGGCAAGATCGCCGAGGTGATGCGGGCCGAAGCGCCGGTTCTTTTCGGCGACTACACGGTGACCGACGGCGCCTGGATCCCGCAGTGGCGAAAGGTGTGACGCCTGCGGGCGCGCAAAGCGCTGAATCAGGTCGGGGTGGCCTGGGTTTATGAGATGGTATGGCCGTGGCAGATGTGACGATTCCGGTTGGTGACGGCGGCATTCCCGGATATCTGGCGGTTCCGTCGGCGGGCGAGGCGTCGAGCTGGCCTGGTGTGGTCGTGATCCACGAGGCGTTCGGCCTTAACGACGACATCAGGGCCAAGGCCGACGAGTTCGCCGCGCATGGTTACCTGGCGCTGGCCCCCGACCTGTTCGAGGGCAAGTCCTTCATCCGGTGCGTGGGGGCCGCGTTCAGGCAGCTCAAGGCGGGAACCGGGCCGGCTTTCACGATGCTCGACGGGGCCAGGGCGCTGCTCGCCGGGCGGCCGGACTGCACCGGCAAGGTCGGGGTGATCGGCTTTTGCATGGGCGGCGGGTTCGCGCTGCTGTGCGCGCCGCGCGAGGGGTTCGACGTCGCCTCGATCAACTACGGCGAGGTACCTGAGGACGCCGAGACCGTGCTGGCCGGAGCGTGCCCGATCGTCGGCAGCTTCGGCGCTCGTGACGTGATGGGCACCAAGGGACCCGAGCGACTGCAGCGTGCGCTGGTCACCCTGGAGATCAAGCACGACGTGGAGGTCTACCCGGGCTCTGGCCACCGGTTCCTGACCAAGTCGACGGGCTTCGGCGGCGTCATGGCCAAGCTCACCAAGATGTCGTACAACGAGCACGACGCGGCCGATGCCTGGCGCCGGATCTACTCGTTCTTCGACGCCGAGCTCGGGCCGGCCCTGCTCCGTCGTTGTGAGCTTGCTGGTGCTGGGGCCAGCCAGCAGCCCGGACCCTGCCCCGTCGTTGTGAGCTTGCTGGTGCTGGGGCGCGGTGGTTGTGAGTTTGCTGGGCCTCAAGCTGAGGTTGAGGGTTCGTTAGATCGGCAGGGCGGCTGGGCGGCTGGCCGCTGCGAGCAGGTCGATCGGGTCGTGGTGGAAGCGGTCTGAGGGTACCCGCGCCGCTAGCGCCCTGACCGTGGCGCTGACCAGGCCGGCTGGGCCGGCCACGTAGACCTCGGTCTCCCGGAACGACGGATGTGCCCTGACGACGTCCGGCAGCCGGCCGACCTTGCCGCCGGGCGGCGGGTCGGACTCGGCGACCGGCACGAGGGTCAGTGCCGGGTAGGCGAGTCGCAGGGTCGCGAGGTCGCGCACGTCGTACAGGTCACCGCCGCGCCTGGCCCCCAGATACAGCGTTACCGCCCGCCGCTTGCCCTGCCTGGTCTCGCCGACGACGGCCTCCACGATGGCCTTGATCGGCGCCAGCCCGGTGCCGCCCGCGACGCAGACGATGTCCCGCTCACCGTCGGCCGGCACGTGCAGATCGCCCCGGGCGGCGGCGAGCGTCACGATGTCGCCGGTGCCGCACTGGCTGACCAGGGCGGTACTCACCATTCCGCCGCGCACGGCTCGCACATGGATGTCGAGCAGCCCGTTGTCCTTCGGCGCGTTGGCGATCGAGTACCGGCGCCACAGCCGGGGCCAGCGTGGCACCTGCACCGTGACGTACTGGCCAGGGCGGAAGGTCAGCGGCTTGTCCGGCCTGATCGTCAGCACGGCGACAGTGGGGGTGCGCCGGTCGTGCTGCACGATCTCGCCGATCCACCACGCGGGCCGCGCCTTGGCGTCACTCGATGCCGCCGCCATCATCGTGGTCGAGAAGTACCCGAGCACCGTGCGCCAGGCCCGGTCGACGTCGGCGGTCCAGCCCTGTCCGCTGACCTGGTGCACCGTCGCCAGCAGCACATCGAAGAAAGGCTGGTAGTGCACGTCCTTGATGCCGAACTTCCGGTGATCCCGGCCAAGCTGGGCGAGCAGCTGGTCGGTGCGCTCAGGATTGTCCAGGCTCTCGATGAGCTTTACCAGCGCGTCAAAAGTGGTGTCTCTGGTGCGTTCCATGGAATGCGGGAAAAGCGATCGCAATTCAGGATTCTGGACGAATAGCCGCGAGTACAGATATTCCATCGCGAATTGCCGGCTCGCGAGCAGCCGGGAAAGGGAGCCACTGACGATCCGGCGGTCGTACTCGGGAATAGAGCCCGCTGTGATCGCCGGAGCGAGCCCCGGCTCGGCGAGCCGGGCGGAGCTCTCTGTCTTGGCGATCCTGCCGCGAATCAGGCCAGAACCTCGGGACCCGTCGCTCGCGTGCAGGCCGTCGCTGTCTCGCCCGCCTACCACGGCACGAAGTCTCCCAGCTACGCCTGGTATCTGCCACTGATTCACGACAAGGCGCGGGAAAGGCCCAGGCGCTTGCTGCCCTACGATAATGCGATGACCGTAGCCCGCTATCTTCGCTATCCGCATGTGTGCGGCGACCTGCTGACCTTCATAGCCGACGACGATGTCTGGCTCGCTCCCACCGCCGGGGGCAGGGCCTGGCGAGTCTCAGCCGACCAGGCCGCAGCCGCATATCCACGGCTGTCACCCGACGGCAGCCTGGTCGCCTGGACCAGCTGGCGCGACGGGCAAGCCGAAATCTATCTGGCCGCGACCGACGAGGGCAGCTCGCAGCGAGTGACCTACTGGTCAAGCCCGTACACCGTGATGCGCGGATGGACCCCTGACGGCGAGATCCTGGCCACGACCTCGGCGGCGCAGCCGTTCATCCGCCGGACCTGGGCTTACGCGCTGCCGGTGAGCGACGGCACCGCCGACTTCGCCGCTGCCCGGCAGCTGCCCTACGGCCCCGTCGAGCGACATCGCCGTCGACGGCCGGACAACGGTACTGCTCAACGGCACCGGCGGCGAGGAACCCGCGTTCTGGAAGCGGTACCGGGGCGGCAGGGCCGGCCGGATCTGGGTCGCCGGCTCCAGCTCGGCGCAGGCGCTGACGGCGGGTTCCGGCGGCTGCTGGCCGACCTGGGCGGCCAGTTCTACAGCCCGATGCTGGTCGCGGACCGGCTGGCCTTCATCAGCGACCACGAGGGCATCGGGAACATCTACTCCTGCGCTCTCGACGGCTCCGACCTGCGCCGTCACACTGATCATGACGAGTGGTACGCGCGCAACGCGAGCACCGACGGCGGCCGGGTCGTGTACCAGTGGCCGGTGACATGTGGATGCTGACGACCTGGGCGCGGACAGCCAGCCAGTGCGCCTCGACATCAGCCTCGGCTCGCCTGCGAGCGGCCTCGTGCCGAGGCTGATCTCGGCGGACGACCACCTGGACGGGCTGAAGCTGCGACGTACCGGCCGGGCCAGCGCGGTTGCGGTGCGCGGCACGGTGCACTGGCTGGCGCACCGGGACGGCCCGGCGCGCGCGCTGTCGGCCATTCCCGGCACCGCTGGCCCGGCTGCCGAGCGTGCTCGGCGACACGGGGCAGGCCGTCTGGGTCGTCGACGCCGATGGCGCCGACGCGATCGAGATCGGCCCGGCGGCGGCGCCGGACGACCAGGCCGACGCCGCCCCGGCGAATCGCGGCGCGGCGAGTTCGGCTGGGCCCCGAGCTCGCCGCCGCGCCGGACGGCACGCGGATCGCGGTCGCGGCACACGACGGCGGCCTGTCCGTCGTCGACGTGGCGTCTGGCCAGGTGGCCGAGCTGGCCAGGTCGGACAACGGGCGGGTCACCGGGCTGGCGTTCTCGCCGGACTCGCGCTGGCTGGCCTGGTCGCAGCGGACTCCGCGACGCTGCGCCGGATCAGGCTGGCCAGGCTGGCTGACCGGCAGGTCAGCGACGTCACCGACGGCCGGTTCGTCGACACCGACCCGGCGTTCACCTGCGACGGCCGGTACCTGGCCTTCTTGTCCAAGCGGACCTTCGACCCGGTCTACGACTCGCACGTGTTCGACCTGTACTTCCCGTTCGGCAGCCGGCCGTACCTGCTGACCTCGCGGCATCGACCCCTCGCCGTTCGGCCCGTTCACCGGCGGGCGGCCGGTCGGATCAGGCAAGGACGACGACGGCGGCAAGCGGCGGCGACGCAGGGGCGAGCCCGGCGGTCGGGCGGATCGGCGGGGCCAGGCTGGCGCTGGGGCCGCTGTCTCCGCTGTCGGTGCCGATGAGCCGTCCGGCGCGGACGAGGCCGGTGCGTCCGCCACGTGGTGATCGACCTGGATGGCCTCGGCGACCGGATCGTCGCCGTGCCGGTGCCCGACTCCGGTACGCGTCGCTGCGGGCCGTCGACGGCGGGCTGGCCTGGCTGCGGGAGCCGCTGACCGGCGAGCTCGGCGAGGGCGGCGCGAGGCCGGAGGACGACCTGCCCCGGCCGGCGCTGGAGTACTTCGACATCAAGCGGGTCCGGTGCACCGAGCTGGTCGGCGAGGTCGACTGGTTCGAGCCGAGCGGCGACGGTACCAGGCTCGTGGTGGGCGACCGGCACCGCTGTGGTGATCCCGGCGAGCCGCAAGGCCGAGTCGGACAACGTGGACGACCGGATCGGCATCGACCTGTCGAGGGCGAGGTTCCTCGCCGACCCGGTCGCGTTGTGGAAGACCGCCTTCGAGCAGGGCGCGCGGACGATCAGGCACGACTTCTGGGTGCCCGACCTCGCCGACGTCGACTGGGACGGGGTACTCGCGCAGTACCGTCCGCTCCTGGACCGGATCTCGACGGCGGACGAGTTCGCGGACGTGATGCACGAGGTTTCCGGTGAAGCTCGGCAGCTCGCACGCCTACGTCAGGGCGGCCGGCGGATCGGACTTCGGGCACCTGACCGGGCTGCTCGGCGCCGACCTGGTGCGAGGCGACGACGGCTGGCGGATCGGGCGGATCCTGCCGTCGGAATCCTCCGACCAGCGCGCCCGGTCACCGCTCGCTGCTCCCGGTGCGGGCCTGGCCGCCGGAGACCTGATCTCGGCGGTCGATGGTCAGCCGGTAGACCCCGCGACGGGTCCGGCGCCGCTGCTGCGTGGGCACGGCGGGCAAGCCGGTCGAGCTGACCGTGGTCAAGGAGGGCGGCGCGCAGCACCGGACGGTGGTCGTCCCGCTCGCCGACGACCGGCGGCTGCGCTACCAGGACTGGGTGGCGAGCCGGCGGCGGCTGGTCCGGGAGCTTGGCCACGGCCGCCTGGGCTACCTGCACGTCCCTGACATGCAAGGCGAAGGCTGGTCGGACTTCCACCGCGACCTGCGCGGGGAGCTCGGGCAGTTCGAGGGCCTGATCATCGACGTCAGGGCCAACCGGGGCGGCCACACCTCGCAGCTGGTGATCGAGAAGCTGGCCAGGCGGATCATCGGCTGGGACACCGCGCGCCACGGCGAGCCGACCAGCTACCCGGAGGAGGCGCCGCGCGGCCCGGTCGTCGCCGTAGCAGACGAGATGTCGGCCTCCGACGGCGACATCGTCACCGCGGCGATCCGCTCGCTGGGGATCGGCCCGGTCGTCGGCACCAGGACCTGGGGCGGTGTCATCGGCATCGAGGGCTGGCACGAGCTGGTCGACGGTACCGCCATCACCGTTCCCAAGTTCTCCTTCTGGTTCAGCCAGTTCGGCTGGAACGTCGAGAACTACGGCGTCGATCCAGATGTCGAGGTGTTCATCACGCCGGAGGACTGGGGTCAGGACCGCGACGTGCAGCTGGCGACCGCTGTCAGGCTGGCGCTCGAAGCCCTGGAGACCCAGCCGGCGGCGCAGCCGCCCAGCACCGCCGATCGCCCGTCCCGGCGCCGCCCGGTGCTCCCACCGCGCAGCTGACCCCCGGGCAGACGATCACGAGCCCGGCGCCCAGCTTGAGCCAGGCTGTGGCGCCGGGCTCGCCGGTCAGATGGGGGAGTTGTAGCCGTTGAGCCAGTGCACCTGGAGCCACGTGATCGCGGTGGACCAGGCGCCGGTGACTTCGAGCACCCCGACGACGATCAGGAGCAGCCCGCCGATCCTGGTGATCAGCCGGCCGTGCCGGCGGGCGAAGCCGAACAGGCTGACGCCACGCTGGAAAGCGAGGGCGACCAGCAGGAACGGTATGCCGATGCCCAGGCCGTAGACGAACGCGAGCAGTCCGGCCTTGGCGGCCGTGCCGGTCGACATGCCGAGCAGGAGCACGGCGCTCAGCGTCGGTCCCGAGCAAGGCGTCCAGCTGATGCCAAACAAGGCGCCGAACAACGGCGCGCTGGCGAGGCCGGCGCGCGGCCTGAACGAAGGCTTGAAAATGCGCCCGGAGAAGGTGAACCGATCGAAGAGTCCGGCGAAGAGCAGGCCGAGCACGATCAGCAGGACACCGAGCACTCTGGACAATCCCAGCTCATGGGTCCGCAGGGCGCTGCCGGCGCCGAAGACCGTGATTCCCTCGAGCCCGAAGATGACCGAGAACCCCGCGACGAACAACGCGGCCCCCGCCATCACCCTGGACCGGTTCGGCCTGGTCAGGTCGTCCCCGATGGCGGCCTGCGGCTCGGCGGTGGCTACGGCAGCCGCCGCCGGCTCGGTGTCCCCGCCGAAGCTGGCCCGCATCGCGGGAGTGACGCTCCCGGCGCCCCGGACATGCCGGTGATGTACGAGAGATAACCGGGTACCAGCGGAAGGACACATGGCGAGAGGAACGTCACGGCGCCCGCCGCCGCTGCGACGGGAATCGCGAGCAGCAGTGGTCCGGTGGCGACCAGGCTGCCGACGCTCATTCGGCTCCTAGCTGACGGTGGATCGCTTACCCGAACCTAACCTACTCCTACGCTGTGTCGTCCACTGAGCCAGCCAGGGCTAGCCGCCGGACCGAACCGGCGCGAAAATGCTTGCGGGCAGAGAACCAACCGGGGCAATTCTGCGTTTGACAATTCGGTGCGGATGCGAATGGTCGCCAGGAAGGCGGTCTAGTGGGACGCGAAGCCGAAGTGGCGGAGTTCTCGGCGTTCGTCGCGGGCAGCCAGAAGAAGATGGTCCGCCTCGCCGAACTGCTCACGGGGGACCGTGGCCGGGCCGAGGACCTGGCCCAGCATGGGTTCGCTCAGGCCTACGCGGCCTGGCGGCGGATCCGCACCGGAGAGCCTGATGCCTACGTGCGGCGCTGCATCGTCAACGCTCACACGGACTGGTGGCGCCGCCGATCCTGGCGTGAGCAGCCTTTCGCGCTTCTCCCCGAGCAAGCATGCGCGTTCGACGCCGAGTCGGAGTTCGCGGACCGTGAGATGGTGATGCGAGCCCTCGGCCGGCTGACCGCGCGCGAGCGCCTGGTGCTCATCTTGCGGTTCTACCTGGACATGTCCGAGCTGGACATCGCGGCGCAGTTGCAGATCGCGCCGGGTACGGTCAAGAGCGCCGCGTCGAGAGGGCTGACCAAGCTGCGTAGTGACGCCGAGCTTCGAGCGGAGAGGATCTCATGACTTGCGGCCCTGGCGGCCCGTGGCTCGTCGACTTCGACTACGCCGACGACGAGCAGGTGCGGCTCGACGTCGCGGCGATCATCGCGCACGGTACGCGAATCCGCCGCAAGCGGCTCCGGGAGAAGATCGCGGCCGTGGCGCTGCTGTGCGGCGTCGGCTCCGCCGCCGTCGTCGCCGGCCGCCTGGCGGTTGCCCCGGATCAGGCCCGGGGCCTGGCTGACTCCCAGGGCAAGGCGCGGCCGGGTACTTCGTCCGGCCAGGGCTCGGCACCGAAGTACAACGAGGACACCGGCCTTGTCGGACACGACTTCGGGCCGTTCGAGCAGGTGCCGCGACAGGTGCCGCTGGTGGTGCAGACGTCGGCCAAGCTGCCCGGTCAATTCGGCCCGCTGCAGGCGCTCGTCGGCGACTCGGCCCCGGGCGGCGGCGTCTGGTACGTGGGCACCTCGTCCAAGGTCGTGCTCTTCCACCTGAGCGCCGAGGGCAGGGTGCGGTCCTGGCCCGTGGTGTCCACTGCCGAGGTCAGCTCGTGGTCGCGGTTCAGCGTGTTCGCCGGCCTGTCCGTGGTATCCGACGGCACTGCCTGGATCGGCCTCGCGTCGACGCTGCTGCGCGTCGATACCACGACCGGCAAGGTGCGCTCCTGGTCGATCCCGCCCGCGAGAGCCGCGTACGACCGGCCGGGCTCTCGCCAGCCGGTCCGGTCCCTGGCAGTCAGCTCGTCCGGGAGCGTGGTCGTCGTGCTGGGTAACGCCAGCGCGGTCCAGATCCTCAACGTAGGCCAGAACTCCTGGCATCAGGTGCACATGCCCGAGACGGCCGACCAGCCGGAGGCGGCAGCGTACAGCCGCGCTGGCGCGCTGGTGGTCGGGTTCCGCAGCCTCAGGCGGCCGCAGCGCTCAGGGGTGCTGCTCGACGCCGGCCGCGGCCCGGTGCTGACCGCCGTGGTCGCCGACGCAGGCGCCGTCGCGCCGTACGGCAAGTCGAGCGCGCTGGTCGGCGTCGGCACACCCGACGTCGTCTCCCCGGAGGCGGCCGTGCGGCCGCTCCCGCTGCCTGAAAGTCCGGTCGACATCTCCGGCAGCGTGCTGCCGCTGGTGTCGCTGCCCGACGCCCGGTTCGCGACCGCCGCAGGCACCCAGATCATGAGCTTCCCCGCCCACGCGGCGTCCGCCCAGCAGGCAACCCGGGCCGCTAGCCTCTACGACACCGCGCCCCAGGGCTGCGAGATGCTCGACGAGCTGACTGCGGCCAACCCGGCCGAGCCGTCCGGCAGCATGTCCACCTCGTGCCCGCAGGGGTACCAGATGCTGACGACCGACGCGATCGGGGACTTCTGGGTCGTGCGGACAGCGGCCAAGCGCACCGTCGACCTGCTCGCCCGCCAGTAAAGCTCGCCCGCCGGCTGCTCAGTCAGCTCGCGGGCTCGGCAAGCGCGGCCAGAGCATCTTCCACCGCGCGATGGAATGTCGGGTAGGCGAAGATCAGCTCGCGCAGCGCGGAGACACCGATCCGCGAGTGCACCGCGAGCGTCAGCATGCTGAGAACCTCGCCGCCGACCGGGCCGGCCGACGTAGCGCCGGCGAGCACCCCCGACGTGGCGTCTTCGACCAGCTTGACGAACCCGTCGTTGCCGACCTTGTGGATCCAGCCCCGCGCCGACTGCGGTACCTGCGCGATGCCGACTCGCACCCGGAGCCCCTGGTCCCTTGCTTGCGCCTCGGACAGGCCGACGGAGCCGATCTCGGGATCGGTGAACGTCACCCTCGGCACGGCCCGGTAGTCGGCGGGCGGGTGCGGCTGGCCGAGCAGGTCGGCCAGCACGATCTTGGCCTGATACATCGACAGGTGCGTGAACATCCCGTGCCCGGTGATGTCGCCGAGCGCCCACACGCCCGGTGCCGCCCGCATCCGCTCGTCGGTCGGCACGAACCGGCCCTGCTCGTCGATGCCGACGGTCCCGGCACCGACGCCGGCCAGGTCGGTGCGCCTGCCGGTGGCTACCAGCAGCCGCGCCGCCCGCAGCGACTCGCCGGTATCCAGCGTGACTCGAAGCCTTCGGCCCAGCGGACGGCGCGGGCCGTGACACCGGTCCTGACCGTGCTGCCCTCGCGCTCGAAGACCGAGGCGAGCAGCTCGCCTGCCTCCGGCTCCTCGGCGGGAGCAGCCGGTCCATGCTCTCCACAACGGTCACCCTGGCGCCGAACCTGGCGAAGACCTGGCCAAGCTCGACTCCGATAGGGCCGCCGCCGAGCACGATCAGGGACTCGGGCACCTCGGTGACCTTGACGGCGTCCCGGTTGGTCCAGAACGGAGTGCCCGCCAGACCAGGCAGCGGGGGAACGGCTGGCTCGGTGCCCGACGCGATCACCACGCCGCGCCGCGCCCGCAGTACCTGCGTCGCCGGCATCGCCGGCGCGGACCAGCACCGCGCCCGGGCCCGTGAGCTGCCCGGTGCCCCGGAACAGGTGCCCGCCGTTCCCGATGAACCGCTCCGCCGCGACGGTGTCGTCCCAGTCGTCGGTCGCCTCGTCCCTGATCCGGGCCGCGACGGGCGCCCAGTCTGGTTCCGCCGAGGCCCTCCCGGCCAGCGCCGCCACTCGTCGTGTCTCGGCCAGCACGTTACCGGCGCGTATCATCATCTTCGACGGCACGCATCCGAAGTACGGGCATTCCCCACCGACCAGCCCGGACTCGACGCCAGCGACGTCGAGGCCGGCCTTGGCGAGTTCGCCAGCCAGGATCTCCCACCGGGTCCCATCCCGATGACGATCACATCGAACTCACCGTCAGCCACTGATGACCCCTCCGACTTCAGACCATCTTCGATGTCAAGATGCATCTGGAATTATCGATATTGGGCATTGGCAGATCAGGACTGAGTGACGCTGGCTAAACGCCTGGGATGGTGAATGACTACGTGCCGGAAGATACACTAGCCCGATATTCGCCTTCGAAAGGGAGGGTGATTGAGTGCCAGTCGAACGACGCTCCAGCACGCACGCTGAGCTGGTAGGAACTTCCCGCTCTCGGAGACGGGAAGCCGAGTAGCCTTATAGGGGACAATCTGCTTCAAAACCGGCCCACCTGGAGTTATCGGGACTGAGCTCGAATGGCTGGTCGCAGACCTCTGATCCTACGCTCCCCGTTCCTTTTGACCGGGTTCGAGAGATTCTGACCAGCTCAAGCGACCAGGATCGATGCCCGCATCCGGTCTCCTCACGCTGGAGCCAGGGGGTCAGGTCGAGCTCAGCACGGCTCCAGCAACCGATCTGCCGAGTTGCGTCGCGGCCGCCAGCGACGACATGAACGTTCTGCGACAGGCATTCCGATTCGGCCGGCCTTCAGCTTGTCGGCCATGGCCTGGACCCCCATCGCCCACCGCGCCGAGTGCTCGAGATGCCTCGCTACGCGGCCATGGAGGAATTCTTCGACCGACGCGGCCCGTGGGGCCGCGTGATGATGTGCAGCACCACCTCGGTCCAGGTCTGCGTCGACGCCGGTCTCGACGGGAGCCTCGACGGGGGGAGCACGTCCAGCTATCAGTTCCGATGGCGGCTCATGCACGCGCTCGGCCCGATCCTGGTGGCTGCCTTCGCCAACTCACCGCTGCGCAGGGGCAAGCCCACCGGCTGGAAATGCACCCGCCAGCTCGTCTGGGCCAACCTCGACCCCTACCGGACCCGCGCGCCGACCGACGGAGCCGAGCCGTGCGCGGCGAGAGGCGGCCGATCCCCGCGAAGACCTGATCAGGTACGCGATGGACGCCGAGGTGCTCTGCCTGCGCCGGCCAGACGGCCAGCCGTGGCAGGTGCCGGCGGCCTGACGTTCCGCGACTGGCTGCGCGGCGGGTGGCGGCCGCCGAGGCCCCGCCGACGGCTGACGACCTCACCTATCACCTGTCGACGCTGTTCCCGCCGGTCAGGCCGCGTGGTCACCTGGAACTGCGGATGATCGACGCCCAGCCAGGAGACGGCTGGATCGTGCCGTGGCGCTAGTCGCCGCGCTGGCCGACGACCCGGTCGCCGCCGACGCCGCCATGGCCGCCGCCGAACCCGTCTGGCACGCGCCCGGAGCGGCAGGGGTGCCGCCGCCCCGGCCTGAGCCCCGGAATAATTCGCGGACGACCGGGCAGCGGACTACGAGCCGCTCCGAGCCCGTGGCTGCACGCTGCCCGGGTCGGCCCGAGCGACAAGGTGCTCGCCAAGGCCGTGAGCGAGTGCTTCGCCGCTGCCGACGCGGCGCTGGCCAGGTCGCACGCGCCAGCACAGATCAGGGACTCGGTCGCCGAGTTCGCCCACCGGTACCCGCTACGAGGCAGATGCCCAGCTGACGACATTCTCGACTCCCCGCGATCGATCCCGCTCACTCAGCGATCGGAGAAGGAATAGCCATGACACAGCTCGCCGCCGAGACCCTGCGCGACGAGATCGCAAGAAGGCTCGTGACCGCCCGCACCAGGACCAGCGGACTCACCGACTGCGTCGACGAGATCGACCTGGTCCGCCAGCACTCGCCGCTGATGTCACCTCTGGTCTGGGATCTCGCTCACATCGCGAACCAGGAAGAGCTGTGGCTACTGCGCGGAGTCGGCGGGCGCGAGCCGCTGCACCCGGAGATCGATCCGCTCTACGACGCGTTCGAGCACCCGAGGTCGAAGCGTCCCACGCTGCCGCTCCTGCCGCCTGCGCAGGCCCGGAGCTATGCTCACGACGTCCGGGGACGCGTGCTCGACCTGCTCGAGCGGGTCAGCTTCACTGGCGGCCGGCTGGTCGACGGCGGGTTCGTCTTCGGGATGATCGCCCAGCACGAGCAGCAGCACGACGAGACGATGCTGGCCACCCATCAGCTCAGAGCGGGCCGTCCGGTGCTGACCGCACCACCGCCGGGTCCGCTCCCTGGCGACGTGCTCAGGCTCCCGGCCGAGGTGCTCGTGCCGGGCGGCCCGTTCACGATGGGCACCTCGACCGAGCCGTGGGCGCTGGACAACGAGCGGCCAGCGCACCTGGTCGACGTGCCGTCCTTCTACCTCGACACGACGCCGGTGACCAACGCCCGGTACGTGGAGTTCATCGCCGACGGCGGCTACGACGACCCGAGATGGTGGACCCCGGCAGGCTGGGCGCACCGGCAGCAGGCCGGCCTGATCGCACCGCTGTTCTGGCAGCGCGATGGCGCCGGTGCGTGGGTGCGGCGCAGGTTCGGGATGACCGAGCCCGTGCCGCCCGCCGAGCCGGTCCTGCACGTGTGCTGGTACGAGGCCGACGCCTTCGCCCGCTGGGCCGGGCGGCGGCTGCCGACCGAGGCCGAGTGGGAGAAGGCTGCGCGGTACGACCCAGCCTCGGGCCGGTCCCGCCGTTACCCATGGGGCGATGCCGATCCCACCGCCAGCCTGGCGAATCTCGGCCAGCGGCACCTGCAGCCAGCACCGGCCGGCTCGTATCCGGACGGCGCCGCGCCATCGGGCGCCCGGCAGCTGATCGGCGACGTCTGGGAGTGGACCTCCAGCGACTTCCTGCCTTACCCGGGCTTCGCGGCCTGGCCGTACAAGGAGTACTCCGAGGTCTTTTTCGGCGCCGACTACAAGGTGCTGCGCGGGGGAGCGTTCTCCGCTGACCCGGTGGCGTCCCGTGCCACCTTCCGTAACTGGGACTACCCGATCCGGCGGCAGATCTTCTCCGGCTTCCGCACCGCCCGCGACGCGGATGTCGCCTGATGTGCCGACACCTCGCCTACCTCGGCGACCCGGTCAGCATCAAGTCGCTCGTGCTCGATCCGCCGCACAGCCTCGCCGAGCAAGCCTGGGCGCCGAGGCGGCAACGGCACGGCACGATGAACGTCGACGGGTTCGGCATCGGCTGGTACGCCGACGGCGACCCGCTGCCGGCCCGGTACCGCCGCCCGGCCCGATCTGGGCCGACGAGGCGCTACCCGACATGGCCAGAGTGGTCACGACCCGCGCGATGCTCTGCGCCGTGCGCTCAGCCTCGGCGGGCACCGAGAGCGGACTGTCAGCGGCCGCACCCTACTCGGAAGGCAAATGGCTTTTCAGTCTGAACGGAGCGCTGATCGGCTGGTCCGTCGCCAGCCGGCGCGGCGCGCTCGGGGCGCAGGAGACCGGCCGTGGCCGGGGCCGACGAGGCGTCCAAGGCGGTGCTCAAGCTGGCGGAGACGTTGCCTGCGGCCGAGTTGCTGCGGCTGCAGGCCCGCTGCGACACCGCGCTGATCTGGGCCCTGGTCCAGGCCAGGCTGCGGGCTGGGGACAGCGCGGCCGAAGCACTCGCCGGCACGGTACGGCAGATCCAGGACGCCGGCGGCACCGGCCGCTTCAACTTGCTGCTGACCGACGGCGCGGTGATCGCCGCCACGGCGGCGGGCGATTCGCTCTTCTACTGCCAGCGCGCGGGCGGAGTCATGATCGCGTCCGAGCCGAGCCGATGACGAGGCTGACTGGCAGGAAGTACCGCAGTCAGCGTGGTCGACGCGACTGCGCGCACGCGTCGAGGTGAGCCGCTCGATTCCGATCCAGACCAGTTAGTGCCCGCCCCGGCACCGAAGGGAGGTGCGCCAGTGACTGCCATCCAGATCGACCGGAGACTGCCCGACGCGCTTCTTCGAGGCCTCGCTGCGCGCGGACGTCATGGCCGGCCTCACGGCGACGCCGAAGACGCTGCCGCCCAAGTGGTTCTACGACGAGCGAGGCAGCGAGCTGTTCGACAAGATCACCCGGCTGGACGAGTACTACCCGACCAGGGCCGAGCGGGAGATCCTCGCGGCGCGGGCGCCGAGATCGCGGCGATCACGTCGGTCGGCGACGCTGGTCGAGCTGGGCTCGGGCACCGGGGACAAGACCAGGCTGCTGCTCGACGCGCTCGCGCGAGGCCGGGACGCTGGGCGAGTACGTCCCGGTGGACGTCAGCGAGTCAGCGCTGGTAACGGCGGCGCACCGGATGCTCGAGCGGTATCCGCGACTGCGGGTCCACGCGGTGCTGTCCGACTTCCAGGAGCACCTCGGCTTGCCTGAGCCGGGCCGGTCGCGGCTGGTGGCGTTCCTCGGCGGCACGATCGGCAATCTGCTGCCGGCCGAGCGCGCCGAGTTCCTGACCAGCCTGCGGGCGCAAACTGCGGCCAGGCGACGCGCTCCTGCTCGGCACCGACCTGGTCAAGGACCCGGCCGTGCTCGTCGCCGCCTATGACGATGCGGCCGGGGTCACGGCAGATTTCAACAAGAACATCCTGAGCGTGCTCAACGCCGAGCTCGCCGGCAACTTCGATCCCGACGAGTTCGAGCACGTAGCGATGTGGGACCCGGAGGCCGAGTGGATCGAGATGCGGCTGCGCTCGCTGACCGATCAGACGGTCGTGCTGCCGAGCGATTGGGCTGAGCGTGCCGTTCGCCGCCGGTGAGGAAATGCGGACCGAGATCTCGGCCAAGTTCCGCCGCGAGGGGGTCGCCGCCGAGCTGGCCGAGGCGGGACTCGCGCTGCGGCACTGGTGGACCGACTCCGGCGGCCGGTTCGGCCTGTCGCTCTCGGAGCCGGTCTGAGTGTCGGCTATCGGGCGGCCAGGCTCATCGGGCGGCCAGGCTCATCGGGCGGCCAGGCATCGGGCGGATTGCCCGGAGTTGCCGTATTCTGCCAGCGTGAGCGAAGTCGCGGATCTGGCCGCCCTGTATCGCGATAGCCGGCAGCGCCTGACCGAACTAATATCCGGTCTGGATGCCGCTACCCTCAGCGCGCCCGTTCCTGCCTGCCCTCGGTGGTCGGTCAGGGACGTGCTGGCGCACGTGGTGTCGATCCCGGAAGACGCCGCGGCCGGGCGGCTCGCGGGGCTCCCGACGGAGGAATTCACCGCTGAGCAGGTGGCGCGGCTGGCGGGTGTGACGGTCGCCGACCTCCTGGCCCGCTGGTCGGCGAGCGCGCCCGATTTCGAGCAGCGCCTCGTGAGGTTCGAAGTCTGGCCAGCGGTCATCGACCTCGCCACGCACGAGCAGGACATCAGGGGAGCGCTCGGCCAGCCCGGCGCCAGAGACTGCGCGGCGATCAGGCATTCCGCAGACCGGCTGCTGACGTCGCTGAATCCGCCGGTGCCGGTGCGGATCACGACCGAGGACGGCACCTACGTGGTAGGTCCGCCGATTGCTGCGGGTCCGCCGGCTGCTGCGGGTGGTGCGGGTCCGCCGGGTGGTGCTGGTGGTGCGGATGACCCGGCTGACGCCGGGGATGCGCTAGCGCTGTCGACCACCAGGTTCGAGGCGTTTCGCTGGCGGATGGGGCGGCGGAGCCCAGCGCAGCTCGCCGCGATGGCCTGGTCAGCGAACCCGCCGCCGGCCGTGCTGGCCAGCCTGACCATCTTCGGCCCGTCCCCAGCAGACATCCACGAGTAAGCGGTCCGCTCAACAGCAGCATGGTCCTACCTACTGTCATCAGGACAGCGGTAAGTAGGACCATGCTGTCGTCAGACACCTGCCTCGAACAGCAGTAAGTAGGGCCTTACTGTCGTGCGCGGGCGGAGGGAGCGGGGTGCGGGGGCAGGCGCGGGGCGGTCAGCGGGTGGTTGAGGTGCAGGGGATGCAGGTGGTGGCTGTGGGGCGGGCTGTCAGGCGGTCCCGGGGGATCGGGTGGCCGCAGCGGTCGCAGCGGCCGTAGGTGCCGTCGGCGAGCCGGGCTAGAGCGGCGTCGACTGCCCCGAGCTTGGCGCGAGCCTGGGTGATCAGCGCCGCCACGTGCTGGCGTTCGAACGCGATCGTCGCACCCTCCGGATCGTGCTCGTCGTCGCTGCCTTCCGGTGACTCGACGATGTCGTCGAAGTCGCGCTTCAGCGCGGCGAGCCGCTGCTCGACCGCGAGGCGCTCGGCGGTGAGCTGGGTTCGGATCGGCTCGGTCATCAGGCTGGCCCGGCGCCGGCGCCGGACTGCGTGCCCGGTGCGGGTTCTTTCGCCTTGACCGCACGGAATCGCCACCGTGCCAACTCCTCGCCGTCGACTTCCAGCAGCGCCACGTAGTCGCCGGGATTCTCGAGCACGAAATTAGTGGCATACGCCGCGACCGGCATGATCGTGAAGTCGCCGACCCGCATATTCGGTGCCGTTCCCACACTGAACTGACCGTCGAACCTAGCTGCCAGCGGCCTGCCGTCGGCGTCCTCGAACGTCACGGCGAAGGCGTGCCCCCGGTGATGCTGGTGCCAGGGGATATGCAGCACAGCCGCGACGCCGAAGGTCCTGACCACCGGATAGGTGGCGCTGTAGAGCTGATTCCAGAAGCCGCCGTTGACGTAGAGCTTCCCGTTCTCCACGACGGCGTGGTCGGCCAGGAAAAAGGCGCAGGCCTGGATCTCGGCGGGCATCGGCTGATCAGTCATCGGCTGCTCCGTCATATCACTAACTTAAAGAAAGCCTTGCCCTCATCCCAGCGGCAGTTGCCCTGACCATGACATGGTGAGCGGGGTAGCGTGCCGACGAACGGAGGACCGGCGTGACCGACGGACTGACGGCGGATGGCCTGGAGTTGCTGCATTCGGTGGCGGCCGGGCATGTCGGGGACGATCAGATCCCCGGACTGGTCGCGCTCATAGCCCGCGATGACCAGGTCCACGTCGAGGCGCTGGGCACGTTGTCGATCGGCGGCGACCCCGTCAGGCGGGACTCGCTGTTCCGCATCGCTTCTAACACCAAGCCGATCACGGCCGCCGCGACTCTCGCGCTCGTCGGCGAGGGACTGTTCGAGCTTGACGAGCCCGTCGACCGGCTGCTTCCGGAACTCGCGAACCGGCAGGTGCTGCGCCGGCCGGACGGTCCGCTCACCGACACGGTGCCCGCCCGCCGGCCGATCACCGCGCGTGATCTGCTGACCTTCACGTTCGGCTTCGGGACGTACACCGACATGTTCAGGTCCGACGAACCTTGGCCAGTCATCGCTGCCGCCGACGCGGCCCGGCTGGCGACCTTCGGTCCGCCCGACCCCGCAGGTCAGCCCGACCCTGACACCTGGATCGAGGGCCTGGGCGCGTTGCCGCTGATCGCTCAGCCCGGTGAGCGCTGGATGTACAACACCGGGGCCTCGGTGCTCGGCGTCCTGGCCGCTCGGGCGGCCGGCCGGTCGTTCGGCGAGGTGCTCCGAACCAGGATCTTCGAGCCGCTCGGCATGCGCGACACCGCGTTCTTCACCAGCCAGGTGCAGCGACTGGCGACGGGCTACCAGCCCGCCGCTGACGGCCTGGTGGTCTTCGACGAGCCCGACGGAGAGTGGAGCCGCCCGCCAGCGTTCGGCGACGGCGCGGCCGGCCTGCTATCGACGGCGGACGATCTGCTGGCCTTCGCACGCATGCTGCTGGCCGACGGCACCCCGATTCTGTCGAAGCAGGCCGCGCACGCGATGACGACCGATCAGCTGACACCCGAGCAAGGGCCCGGGGTGGCTTCGGCCCCGATTTCTTCGTCGGCCAGTCCTGGGGGTTCTGCCAGATGGTGCAGGACAGCGGCGTGTTCGGCTGGGCCGGCGGGCTGGGCAGCACGTGGCTGGTGGACCCGAACAACGACCTGACGGTGATCGTGCTCACCCAGCGGATGTTCGAGTCATCGCAGGCGCCAGCGGTGCACGAGGCTATCCAGCAAGCCGCCTACCAGGCGCTGAGGTAGCCGGAAAATCACCGGCAGGCGGCAGTCCGCCGCTTTTAATACCAGCTGCCCTTGAGCCATCGGAAAAGGATCGTGTGCTGCTGGCCACCCGCGCTCCATTGCAGCAGCAATCGCGTGAAATATCCCGAGCGGCGATGCCTGCGCACTCGCGAAAGCGTCAATACGGCGGGAACCTTCGCATAGCGGCCGTCGGCGCAATCCGGCACGCAATTGTCGGTCCATCTGACCCCGCGACCGATAGCCGCGTTCTGCGTCCAGGTTGTCCAGCGCAGGCCGCGCACCAGCAGGCTGCCTCCCGCGCCAAAGTACAGGTCATGTGGCTTGACCTTGCCTTGCACCCAGCCCGTCGCGCCGCCGAAGCCGTAGGCGACCGGCAAGGGCTGCGAACTTGACGCAGCGGTCGCCTGGAGTACCAGAACGGCTGAAGCAATAACAACTATGACAATGACAGCGACCCCCGCTGCGCCCTTCATCTGATGATCCCCACATCGCATTCGACTAACTCGCCCACCGCATAAGTACGGTCTCTAGTGTGCCATGCAACTACATCGCAAAGGTAGCCGACCCCCTGGTTAAACCACTGGAATGAACCCCCGAATTGGTGCACATACAATGCCGTACTGACCTCAATTCGACGGCGCGGGCCTGGCTAAAGTTGTGTCATGCTCACCCCCGCGCAATCCCGCATGCTCGCTGAGATCACCGCCGAGCTGAGCAGGTCCCTGCGCTACGACGACGAGTCGGTCGTTCACGACAAGTGGATCAGGCAGCGCTACGACTGCGGCTGCTACCCGACCTACGGCCCAGCCCGGCGCGCGGTGGTCCGTACCGCCTGGCACGAGGCCGGGCACGCCGCCGCCGCGCTGGCCATCGGCGCCACGTTCAGCTCGGCGAGCATCCACCACGGCAGGGACAGCGAAGGGCGGGTGCATCAGATCAGGGGCGGCAGCGATCAGGCTTTCGTCATCGATGCGGCCGGGCAGATCGCGGAGCGCCTGATGACCTGGGACATGCTCGACCAGGACGATGATCTGGCGCGGTGGCTGCCGACCTGGCGGGCCGACGGCGGTGACGCGCGTCATTTCCGCCAGGCCATGCACGTTCGGTTCGGCACGAACGAGACCGCCGCCTGGCGGCACAGCGAGACGGTGCTCGTCCCGTTGCGGCCGAAGATCAGGCAGCTGGCGCGGGCGCTGCTGGTGCACCCGCGCCACCTGCCCTATGCCGTCACGGCTGCGCTGGCGGCCCAGGTGGCCTAGCGGCGCGCCGCCAGATCCGCCGCTGCGTCCGCAATCCGCCCACGCCGACCACGATCAGCAGCACGACGTTGAGCAGGAGCTGCAGCAGTGACCCGGCCGCCTCCCGCCCGCCCTGGTACGCCAGCGATACGCCGATCGACGCGGCAGCGGGGATGGTGGTCACCGAGATGAACACGCCGATGAGCGCGTTGGCCCGGGACTCGGTGAGTGACACGACACCGACGATGCCGGCCAGGATCGCGACCACGACCGAGAAGACGTCCGGCGAATTGATCAGGTCGGCCACCGGACGTACCCCATGCAGGAACGCTGCGGGGGTGTTTCCCGACGCCCGGACCGCGAGCCCGAACAAAAAGGTCACCACGACCGCCGAGGCGAAGCCGAACAGCAGCGCGAGCAAGCCGTCCTTGACCGAGCGGCGGTCACCGTTACTGATCCCGAGTGCGGCCGCGATGATCGCGTTGTACTCCGGCCCGACCACCATCGCCCCCACGATCAGGATCGGGCTGTTGGCCAGGATCCCCACGGCGCCGATCAGGCCCGCTATGGCCAGCAGGGCGTAGAAGCTCAGCGCGTAGGCTTCGCCGTCGTGGATGACCGCCTCGACCAGTTCCCACACGGGGGCGATCTCCCTGCGGAGCGCTCCGCGCCCGCGCCCGCGCATCAGCTGATCGCGCCCGGCCGGGTGCTCGGTCAGCGCGGCGTCGACCCGCTGCACGCAGATCAGGCCGTCGCGGTCCAGGTCAAGCTCGCGCAGCAGCCGGAAGACCGGATTCGCGCTCGCATCGGCGACGTCGAAACTCACCGCATCACCGTCAGGTGAGCGCGCCGCGCCCGCCAGCGTCACGATGTTCGAGACGCCCGCGTCAGCGCCGAGGGCGGCGGTGAGCCGTGCGGTCGTCGCCGCCGGACTGACAACGCTGACCTCCAGCATCATCAGGGCTCACCCGCCTTCCACCGTGCCTTTGGTGATCACGATGAAACGCCGGGAGCCACGCCCGGCACGTCACCCGCGCCGGGCGATTTGATTACTTGCGGGCGCGCAGGTGCCGGATCACGTGGGTGCGTACGGACGCGTCGACGCGAGTGAGGAGCTTGCTGCGGCGGGGCTCGCCGAGGCTTTCGAGCAGCACCGCTGCCGTTCCGGGTTCGACATAGCCGAGTACTACCGCTGCCTGGGACTCGTCCATGACGCCGAGCACCCGAGAAGCCAGGCCGGATTCGAGCGCCATGAGGACGCCGCCTGCGGCGCGGGCATCGGCCAGATTCAGGATCGGCGCCACGGCTCCGGCGGACATGGTGGCCAGGATCACCGCAGCGGAGTCCGCCGTGAGGTGACCGACCGTTCTGCTCGCGCCCTTGAGGGAAATCATCTGGATGATCGCCGCAGCGGCCGCAGGGTCGTTACCTGCGATGAGCTTCGAGAATCTCAGCGGCGACCCGGGGCGGGCAGTCGGCCAGGTGATGCGCGGCATTCTCCTGCGACATGCCCATGATCTTGGCGGCCTGCGCGCCGACGTTCGGGGTCCAGGCCTGCGCGTCACCGCGAGGGTTGACGAGAACCGTCGACCTGCCGGCGTTCCGGCCTGTCCCGGCGTTCCTGGAGTGCCCGGGATCCTTGGCGGTCCTGGGATCCTTGGCGGTCCCGGGATCCCTGGCGGTCCCGGGATCCCTGGCCGTGCCGGGCATTCCCCGGAGCCTGCCCCGCCCGCTCGGCGGTCTCGGTGGGGCGACCGCCAAAATCCCACCCGGGCGAGGTGCCACCGGCGACCGACCTGAGCACTCTTTCTAGCGCGGCACCGTTTGGGCGATTGGCCGGAACTTTGTCCAGCAGCCGCAGCACCATGTCGGCTAGCGGGCCAGGTCGGCTGAGCGGCGGGGGCGCATTGCTCAAGATGGACCCCATAACCGACTCCACGTTCCTGCTGCCCCGTGGCACGAACGGCGAATAGCCCTCCAGGGCGCAGAAGAAGGTCACGCCCAGTGACCACAGATCCGATGCCGCAGTGACCGGACGGCCGAGCAGGCGTTCAGGCGCCATGAATTCGATCGTGCCGAGGATCTTGCTCTGGCCGGTCAGCGCGACATCGCCAGCGATCTTCGCGATCCCGAAGTCGACCAGGTAAACCGCGTTGTCGTCGGCGACGAGAATGTTGGCGGGCTTCACGTCCCGGTGCATCACGTCGGCCCGGTGCGCCGCGCGCAGTCCTTCGAGCACCGGCAGGCCGATCGCCGCGACGGCCGCCTCGTCGAGTGGCTTGTCTTTGATCCGCGACTCCAGGGACCGGCCCCTGATGTACTCCATCACGATCCACGGGTCTTCCTGGTCATCAAGGAAGACGTCGTAGATCTTCACGATCGCCGGGTGCTTGACCCTGGCCAGGGCCCTGGCCTCGCGGATGACCCGGGTTCGGCGTTCGGGCAGATCGAGGCCATTGTTGTGTTCAAGCAACTCTTTAAGAGCGACCTTGCGCTCGAGCATCAGGTCCTCGGCCTTCCACACGCTGCCCTGACCGCCGGCGCCGAGCGGGCTCAGGAGGCTGTAGCGGCCGAGCAGGATGCGGCCATCAGCGCTCATTCTCAGACCAGTTCAAGTCGATGCCCATGACCTGCGAGACCGTGTGGTCCCGGCGGTCTTGGATCTCGCGGACCGCGGAGTCGTCGTAGTTCGTGGCCTCCGCCGTCTCCTCGATCGGGGGAGTGCTGACCGTGGTGCCTGACCGTTCGAAGGCGGTCGTCGGCATCGGGTCCTGCCAGATCTCGTTCAGGTTCTTGGCCACCTTGGGTGCGGCCGGATCGAAGCTGCCGAACTGCGCGCCGTTGGCTCCCGAGCGGGTGCGGTAGTGCCGCCGGGCGTCCTTGAGCTCGCGCTCGGCCGCGACCTGGAGGATCTTCTCGTAGTTACCAGGCCGCTGCATGAGCTTGACGGTGACGGGCAGGCACTCGATCACCAGGAACAGCAGGAAGAGCAGGAACCGCGCGCCGCCGAGGGTCAGGTTGCTGCTGGTCAGGTTACTCAGCGCCTGAAGCCGGATCAGCAGGCCGTTCGTGTGCTCGTTCGTGACGTCGAAATTCTGCCGGAGCGAGTCCAGCCTTGCCTGCGCGACGGTCAGTTGCTGCCTGGCCTGAGGCAACTGCGACTGCGCTTGCCTGACTCTCAGCTTGTCGGCGGAGGCGCTCTTGGTCGTGATGGCCTTTTCACGGGCCTGGATCCGCCGGCCGAAGGCCGCGACCTGTGCCTTGGCGTTGTCGTAAGCGTTCTCGCTGGCCTGGGCCAGCACCCCGTTGCCCTTGGCCGGACAGTCCGGGCCACCATAGAGCTGGCACTGCCACTGCTTGTAGTACTTCTGCTCCTGCTTCTGCTCGGCCTGCTGCTGCGCCGTCAGCGACTTGACGATCGGGTCGTTCGCCGGGTTGGGCGGGACGGCGCCGCCGGAGTCGATGACCTTCTGCAGGCTCGCGACCTTGTCCTGCGCGGCCGTCACCTGATTGCCGACCGAACTGTGGCTCAGCGCGGTCAGGTAGGCGGCGGCGCGCTGCTCCTTGATGACGGAGATCTGGGCGTTGATCTCCGACTGGAAGATGCGCAGCACGAGCGGGGTGGAGATGACGGTGCCGAGCAGGATGGCGAGCACGACTCTCGGAACGGCCAGCCCGAACCGGCGGCGGCTGCCAGTCGTCGGGATCGACGTCACGAGCCACCGGTCGATGCCCATGATGATCAGACCCCAGGCCAGGGCGGCCGGCAAGGAGAGGATGGGGTTGTACCCGAGGGCGCTGGTCAGCGCGAACCACATCGAGATCGTGGCCATGGTGCTGGTGATGAGGATGGCCCAGCCCAGGCTCTGGAACTTGATGCGCTCGGTGGGGCATTGCTCGAGAATCTCACGCCTAGCCCCGGATAGCGTTATCAGAAAACCCTGCATGTCCCGCCCCTCCATCAGATCCGTTCAATCTCCAAGCATAGAGGTAACCATGCCGACATTGGCTCCGTTCAAGGGCAGGATTGGCGTCCTGTAGTTTGCCATTTTATACTACAAATGGTATTTATGACACTCTCGAAAAAAGTTCCGAAACGGGTGTCACACGCCACTTTCACGCCAGAAGTGACAAAAAGATGACACAAGGTCGGAGTATGACCCCAGCATGTCGACTAAATCGGCGCTAGCTGCGGCTTGAGCATCTGATCTGATGCTTTGCGCAAGTCCTGGTAGGTGCGATTTAATTACCCCCGACGCGACCTAAGAGTTGGTCTGCGAGTGAGGGGGCGGGAATGGGGAATCGGTGTGCACTGCACTGACGGAGCACCTAGCTGACAGCGTCGCGACACTCGACGAGCACGCAATACTTCTGATCGCCGAACTCCGGTCCGACGGAGTCGTGGTATGGACGGTCCAGCGCGACCACAATGGCACCCCGTGCGCGCGGCGATCGGCCCAGCCTGAGCCGTGGACGTCGCTGTATCACGACGGCGTGCTCGCCGAAGACGAGTTCCGGCGGATCACCCGCCAGCTCTCCGGCTCGAGGATCCTCTACGTGGAGGTCTCTGGCGCCGACCGCAACGCGACTCAGACGCTCGACTGGCTGAGCGCCGTCGATCCGGGAGCGGCCACCTTCAAGTGCGCGACGCCGCTGACCGACGTCCTCAAAGACGTCATCACCAAGACGCCGCTGACTCGCTGGTACGACCTGGTGGTGCTGACCCGTAGCAAGTCAGGCCGGCTCGCGTTCGGCCGTCACAAGCTCTTCCCGCCGCAGGCTACGAGCGGTGACAAGCAGCCGCTGACGGTACGGTGCGCGCGCAGTGACGTGAACGGCACCGCGTTCGCCGTGATCTCGTCGAGATCCCGGGAGCGTGACTTCGAGCTGCTCTCCGTCCAGTCGGCCAAGATCCCGCCAGGCAGCTACCAGGTCGTCGCGGAGCTGCGACGCCCGGGCCTGGTCGTCTTCCGTAACCTGCCGTCGATCTTGCAGGACGATCATCGGGACTGGCCGGACATCGTCGCTTCGGTGCCGGACCGGCTTGATGTCATCGAGCAGGCCCAGCTGATCTGCCTGATCGAGGTGACAGGGACGACCGATCAGTTCAGCGCCAGGCTGCACCGGACCAGGCAGCTCATCGGGCTGCTCGCCGACGAGGACGAAGGCAGCTCGACCGTGTCGATCATCGCGTACGGGTCGCATTCGGTCGACGTCGGCGAGCCTGACGGGGTGCCGCAGGTCGTCGTCTGGGGGAAGAGCCTCGAAGAGGGCCTCGCGGCCATCGACCGGATGGAGCGGCTCGGCCCGGCCGAGGCGAGCTACGGCCGGGCCGCCCAGCTTGAGTGCGCGCTGGTGCAGGCAGCGCGGCAACTCGATCTCAGGAAGGGCAGGCCGGCCATCGTCGCGATTGGCGGCAGGCCACCTTTCCCTCGGGGCGTCGAGTCCTCGGAGATTATCCCGTGTCCCAAGCGGCACGACTGGTCGCAGGCGATCGGGCAGCTGCGAGCGCTCCCCGGCGCGACCTTCGGTGCCATCCACGACGCCAGCATCGAGCACCCGGCGTGGAAGCAGCTCGGTGCCGATGCCAGCGCCGAGCTCGGCAACTTCAACGACCGAGCGTTCGCGTCGGGCCTGGGTCTCACCAGGGCGGACCTCGAATACGTGCCATTTCCGCTGATCGAAGCGTAGGAAGTCAAGTGATCGAAGCCGACTACAGCATCTCCGTACTTGGTGCTCCGACCAGCGGCAAGACGACGCTGCTCGCCGCCCTCAGCATCGCCTTGGCGAGGCAAAATGACGGCTGGAAGCTAGTCGGGACCGACCGGGCCTCGCGCGAGCGCCTCGTCACCCTGACCGATCAGCTCACCGGCCGCGAGTTCCCCAAGCCGACCCAGGGCATCGAGGAATTCACCTGGCTGCTCATCGGGCAGACCATGCGCGACGTGCCCCGGAAGTGGTTCGGCACGAAGCAGGTAGAGGACACCCTCAGGATCAGGCTCGACCTAGCCGACCCCTCAGGTGAGATCTCGACCAACCAGAACCGGCACGTCAATCGGGATGCGCTGATCAAGAACCTGATCAGCAGCCGGGGCATCGTCTTTATCTTCGACCCGATCAGTGAATTCGAGCGCGGTGACGCCTTCCGGCACACCTTCGGCGTGCTCGCCGAAATGGCGCAGCTCATGGTCGACTCGCCCGAGTTCGCCGACGGCTACCTGCCGCACTACGTGGCAGTCTGCGTGACGAAATTTGACGAGATCCGCATCTTCCAGACCGCGCAGCAGGCGGATCTGGTCACCTTCGACTCTGACGACATCCATGGATTCCCCAGGGTCGACAACGACGACGCCCGGGAGCTCTTTGCCAGGCTCTGTGCTGTCTCGCGGTCGCAGAACGCCGATCTCGTGATCAGCACCCTCGAACAGCATTTCAGGAAGGACCGGATCAGGTACTTCGTGACGTCCGCGATCGGCTTCCACGTGGACCCGGCATCGGGCGTGTTCAGCCTCTCCGACTACCAGAACAACGTCCGTGATCTCCAGAACCAGCAAGGGGCGCAGGCCAAACCCGGAGGGCAGAGCAGTTCGGGGGCCCAGGCGAGGATCCGCGGCCCGGTCTATCCGATCAACGTCATCGAGCCGCTCAAGTGGGTCAGCGCCCAGCTGACTCGGACGTCGGGAGAGTGACCCGATGGACGCAGGTATGTCAACCACCAAGGTCACCCAGCTGAACGTGCAGGCCGAATGGGCACTGAAGGGCAAGGAGCCGACGGACGCCGGCTATCGCCTGCTCAACTCCAGCCGTCAGGTCCTCAGCGCGGACAACTTCGAGCAGGCACTTGAGCGGTACTCACCCGGCACCCTGGAGACCCTGCCCCAGGTGACGGTGAGCTGGCTCGAGGACAAGTCAGGGCATCGCGACCACCCGAGCGGCGCGCCCGTCGGCCGAAGCTATGTAGCCGTCGCCATCCATGACCAGTCCCCGCCCGGCGTCGTCGACGCCGCCGGGCGCGAATTCGTGATGACCAGTTACTACTGCGTCGACTACCGAAGCCTGCGCGAGCGCAATGTCTCGTACATGTCGATGTACGAGGGATTCAAGGACGTCGGCCTGTACGGGCGCCCGCACGGCTATATCAAGACGGGCCTAGGCGCGACTCAGCCGATGCCGCCTGAATACACGCTGACCTTCCAGGCCGCCGGGCTGCTGCTTACTGACAAACCGGTCTGTATCCTTGGCGCCGACGACGCCCCCATCGAGCAGCGTCTGACGTTTATCGACGAGGTCGCGTCGCTGCTGCCCTATGGCATGCGAAGCCGGCTGTCAGCATCGACCTGGACAAGCAGCACGTATAAGAAGCATAACTTCAGGCTCTTCTTTTCGAGCGTGGAGCGCGACGCTGACGACTTTCACCTCTTCTGGGGGGCCAGCCTGGTTAGCACCGGTCTGGCCATCGCGGACACTTACATCGGCTGGCTCTCCCAGAACACGGCGCGCAAGGTGCTACGGCTGGCGGCGGACCGGCAGGAGATGGGATTCGGGATTGAGCAAGTCCAAGCCATGCTCGCTCGCGTTGGTGTCTACCGCGATCAGCGCACCGTACCGGCGATGCCCGTGCCAGCAGTCCCGGTGCCAGCGGTCCCACCACGTCCGCAGGTAGCAACTCCCGACTACGCGACACCGGTCCCGCCGGAGTCGGCGGACCACCTTCTCGCCGAGATCACCAATTGGCTGGTGAGTACGCAGCCAGATGTCGTCGAGCGCTTTATCCCTCGGCTCAGGAAACTCATTAGGGACGATCTGGCTGACACCGATCGTGAGCGCTATCAGCAGATCATCAGCCAGCACAAGCTGCTGCGCGAAGACCTGAAGATCAATCGGGACATTCGAGCCGAACTCTATCGAACACTGCTCAGGCTCGCCTATGGCGTCCCGATAAATTACGTGTCCTACTGCGCCATCGAACGATCGCTGGGCAATGACTGGGCGGTTCATGAGCCACTGGCGCGAGCTATCTACGAAGTGGGCGCGCACGAAGTCGTACAGCTCCTTGCGCTGGGAAGCATTGGTCAGAAACCGCTAAACGACTCATTGCGCAAGAGGGAACTGCGGCCGAAGCGTCTGGTCGATATCATCACGAATCCCAATCTGCAGGAGGACCATCGCCAGTTCCTCTGCGACGTCGCGCTGCGTTACCTCGAAGAACGACCGCAAAGATTCTCGCCGGAAGAAATCGAGGCAGCATTCGCACCGGCCGGATTCCTCGCCGATATCCTCTTCCAGGTCTATCGTCAAGATCCGCAGACCGAGTTCAGCATGCTTAACCGGGTGCTGCAGATTATCTACGGTCACAAGCTGAATCGCGAGACGGTAGTCGCCATTTTGGGTGACGGGAACTTCGAGCATACCTCTGCGTTTTATGCGGTACTACTTGAACTAGCCGATGATTACTGCGCGGATGACATAATCTGGAGCGGATTTAATACTCTCCTCTTGAATCGCGGGTTCAGTCCTGACACCCAATACCAGTTGACCCGTAAGCTCGCTGCCTATCGGCCAGCGGATCTTGATCCAGAGGGCAGCGGCAAGAGCCGGCGGAAATTCAAGTCGATGTTCACAGGCGCAGGTCGGAAACCGGAGAGGGGTGCCGAGGTGCAAGACGCTCGGATCTCGGGAGAGTGATCCGCCGATGGCCACAGGTCCGACAATCGAGAAGGTCCGGCGCGTAGATGTGCTGGCTGAGTGGGCGCTGAAGAGCAAGGAGTCGACAGACGCCGGCTATCGCCTGCTCAACACCAGTCAGGAGGTCCTCAGCGCGGACAACTTCGAGGCGATGCTTCAGCGGTACTCGCCCGGCACCCTGGAGACCTTGCCTCAGGTGACGATCAGCTGGCTTGAAGACAAGTCGGGGCATTCAGGTCACCTGAGTGGTGCGCCTGCCAGTCGAGGCTACGTAGGCATCGCTATCCACGACCAGCCCTCATCTCCCGTTGCCGACGCCGGTGGTCGCCGGGTCGTAACGGTCAGTTGTTACTGTGTCGATTTCCGGAGTCTGCGCGAGCGCAATATCTCCTACAGGTCGATGTACGAAGGATTCAAGGATTTTGACCTGTACGGGCGAGCGCATGGTTACATCGAGACGAGCCTCAGGGTGGCTGATCCAGTGCCGCCTGAATGCTCGCTGACCTACCAGGCCGCTGGGCTGCTGCTGACCAATAAGTCGGTCTGCATCCTCGGTGCGGACGACACCGCTATCGACGTGCGACTCCGGTTCATCGATGAAGTCGCTTCGCTGCTGCCGTATGGCATGCGAAGCAGGCTCTCGGCAGCGACCTGGACGAGCAGCACCTACAAGCGCCATAATTTCCGGCTCTTCTTCTCGAGCGTTGAACGCGACGCCGACGACTACCACCTAGTCTGGGGCGACACTCTGGCCGCCACCGGTCTGGCCACAGTGGATGCCTACATTGACTGGCTCATGCAAAGCCCGGCCCGTAGAGTTATGCGACTTGCCGAAGAAGGGCAGGAAACGGGCTTCGGGACTGATCACACGAAGGCAATGCTCACTCGGCTCGGCCTCCAGAGAGAGCCACCGCGCAGTGCACCAGCGACTGCGCGTCGTCAGCCGCTAATTCCCGGCAGTTCGGCGCAGGTCACTCCAGAGACGGCAGAAGATCTTTTCAACGCTATCACCAGACGGCTTGCGGGCTCCCATCCAGAGCAGGCCGAACGCTTCGTCCCACGGCTCAGGAGTCTCATCAGGGATGATCTGGCTGACTCAGATCGTGCGCGCTACCGGCAGATTATCGACGAGCACCAGCTCCTGCGTGAGGATTTGAAAATCGACCGGGAAGTTCGAGCTGAACTTTACCGGACGCTGCTGAGGCTCGCCTATCGAGTCCCGCTCAACTACACTTCGTACTGCGCTATCGAAGGGTCTCTGGGCAATGGATGGCCGATTCATGAATCGCTAGCGCGAGCCATCTATGAAGTGAGCGCCTCCGAAGCCGTACAGCTCCTTGTGGTGGGAATCATTGGTGAGGCCGAGCTCAATGACTTCTTGCACAAGAGGGAACTGAGACTGAAGCGCCTGGTCGCGGTCATCGTACATCCTAGAGTGCAGGAAGATCATCGTCGGTTCCTGTGCGAGATCGCGCTGCAGTACCTTGAAGAACAACCACAGAGGTTCAGCCCGGACGAACTCCGAGCGGCGTTCGCGCCAGTAGGGTATCTCGCCGCTATCCTTTTCCAGGTCTATCGCGACGATCCGCAGGTCGAGTTCAGCATGGTTCGCCGAGTACTGCAGATTGTCTACGGCCACCGGCTAGATCGCGAATCGATCAGCGCCATTCTGAGCGGCGGGGATTCCGGGCATACCTGCGCGCTCTATGCAGTGCTATTTGAGCTGGCCGACGATTACAGTGCGGACGAGATAATCTGGAGCGGATTTGGCGCTTATCTCATGAGTCGCGAGTTTGGAACTGACGCTCAAGCTCAACTTAACCACAAGCTCGCGGCCTATCGACCAGCCGATCCTGACTCCGAGGACAGTGGCAAAAGTCGGCTGAAGTTCAAGTTCAAGGGCTCGGGTCGGTAAGCGGAGAGGAGCCGAGGTGCCCAGACACCCGGTTCTCGGGAGAATGAGCTGCCGATGAGCATAGGTCCGGCAGCCGCGAAGGACGACCACGTCGAGGTGCTAGCCGAGTGGGCGCTGAAGAGCAAAGAGCCGACAGATGTCGGCTACCGCCTGCTCAACACCAGCCGTGAGGTCCTCAGCGCGGACAACTTCGAGGCGGCGCTTGATCGGTACTCGCCCGGCACCATGGAGACCTTGCCCCAGGTAACGATCAACTGGCTTGTGGGCAAGCCAGAGCGTCTTGACCAGCCGGACACTGTGCCTGTCGGACAAAGTTACGTAGGCATTGCTATCCACGCAAAGCCCTCGTCAGTTACGTTGGACGCCACCGGTCGCGAGTTCGTGGAAACCAGCTACTACTGCGTCGATTTTAGAAGCCTTCGTGAGCGCAGTATCTCCTACAGGTCGATGTACGAAGGTTTCAAGGATTTCGACTTGCACGGGCGACGGCATGGCCACATCAAGGCGAGCCTCGGTGTGGCTCAGCCGATGCCGCCTGAGTACTCGCTGGTCTACCAGGCCGCTGGGCTGCTGCTTGCCAATAAGTCTGTTTGCATTCTCGGTGCGGACGATGCCAGTATTGATCAGCGACTGAGGTTTATCGACGAGGTCGCGTCGCTGCTGCCCTATGGCATGCGAAGCCGATTGTCTGCATCGACCTGGACGAGCAGCACTTATAAGCGCCATAATTTTCGGCTTTTCTTTTCGAGCGTTGAGCGCAATGCCGACGACTTCCACCTCGTCTGGGGAGAAAGCCTGGTCAGCACCGGCTTGGCCATCCCGGACGCCTACATCGTCTGGCTCGCACAAAATCCTGAGCGCAAGGTAAGACGGCTGGCCGAGGACCGCCTGGAAATGGGTTTCGGGATTGAGCAGATCGCGGCGATGTTCGTTCGCCTCGGCGTGCTCCGCGCACTACGCGCGGTCCCAGTGGCCGACCAAACTGTGGCGCCAAGCCCCAGCTACGAGACACCGACTCCACCGGAGGCAGCGGACCATCTTCTCAACGAGATCAGCAAGTGGCTGGCGAGCCCGCACCCAGACGCGGTCGAGCGCTTTATCCCGCAGCTCCGGTTGCACATCAGGGATGATCTGGCTGACTCCGATCGAGAGCACTACCGGCAGATCATCGACCAGCACAAACTGCTGCGCGAAGATCTCAAAATCAACCGTGATCTTCGAGCCGAACTTTACCGAACGCTGCTCAGGCTAGCCTACGGGGTACCGATAAACTACGTATCCTACTGTGCCCTCGAACGGTCTCAGGACAATGACCTGAAGATTCATGAACCACTCGCACAGGCGATCTATGAAGTTGGTGCCCACCAGATCGTGCAGCTCCTTGTACTGGGAAGTATTGGTACGAAATGGCTAGATGATTCGCTGCGCAGAAAGGAACTGCGGCCCAAGCGTCTGGTAGAAATTATTACGAATCCCAATCTGCAGGTGCATCATCGCCAGTACCTGTGCGATGTCGCGCTGCGCTACCTCGAAGAGCGGCCACAGAGGTTTGATCCGGATGGGCTTGAGGCAGCGTTTGCGTCGGTAAACTATCTCGCCGATATCCTTTTCCAGATCTATCGCCAAGATCCGCAGTATGAGTTGAGCATGGTTAAACGCGTACTGCAGCTTGTTCACGGCACTAATCTCGACAGGGCGACGATCTGCAAAATCCTGGATAACTGTGTATCGGAACCTACCTGTGTCTTTTATGCGGCCCTGCTCGAACTTGCCGCCGAGGGCCAGACGGAAGAGGTCGTCTGGGAGGGATTTTGCACGTTTCTGATGAGTCGCGGATTCCATCCGAGCACCCAGGACAACCTGGCGCGGATTCTGGCGGCGGATTGGCCAGCCGATCCGGAAGACGATATTGGCAAGGACCAGCCGACACCGGAGACGGGGTCTGCAGGCTCGGCCAGATGGTAAGTCGAGCAAGGTAATCGGAGAGGTGTCGAGGTGGCAGATAGCCAGGTCGTCACGGTGAAGGCGGAGTGGGCGATCCGAGGCTGGTCGGCGCAAGCGCATGCCTATCGGGTGCTTGAGTGCAGCAATGGCGCGCTGAGCTCCCAGAACTTTGCCCAGCTGCTCGATCGCTACTCACCGGGGACGCTGGAGTCGCTGCCGCAGCTGACCGTGGGCTGGCTCGCCGACAAGAGCACCGATCGTCACTACCTTGGCCTGGCGCTGCACGGCCGGGACTCCGATGGTCCGTCCGTGGGCAACGATCTGGTGCACCGGACGAAATATTTCTTTGTCGACTTCAGCGAGTTCGCGGGCGTGGCCGCTCCCTATGCGGCGCTGTACTACGGCTTTGCTGACCTGGCGATGCCGCCGACAGCGCAAGGCAGTGTCCGGGCGACGCTGAGCGTGCCGAGGCCGAGGACGCCGAAATCGCGGCTAGCGCGGGCCGCAGCGGCGCTGCTGCTGACCGATCGGCCAGTCGGCATTCTCGGAGCCGAGCAGGCGGGGTTCGCCGAGCGGCTGAAATTCCTCGATGATGTCATGTCCCTGCTGCCCTACGGGATGCGCAGCCGGATGTCGGCGTCGACGTGGACGAGCAGCACTTACAAGTCACACAAGATCCGCCTCTTCTTCGCCAGCGCCGACCGGCAGGCCGGTGATCACAAGCTGTACTGGGACAGCGAGGACATCCCGTCGAGCGGGATTGACATTGTCGACGCCTACCTGGGCTGGCTTGAGGAGCACGCCCGGGTCGCGCAACTGGCGGCGATCACCGAGCCGACTGGCTTCGGGCGGCGCGAGGTCACGTCGATGCTACGGCGGATCGGGCTGCTCACGGCTCGCCGGCAGACGGGGCTCACCGGGACGTCGGGGCCGGTCTCGGTGTCGACTACCGTTCCGACGACGATACCGACGGCTCGCGAGGGCGGCATTCCCTCGCTGAGCGAGCTGATCATCGGTTGCGCCGACCTGCTCACCAGCAAGCACCCCGAGTCGGTCGGGGTCAACGTCGAACGGCTGAAGCAGCATCCGGCGAATCCGCCTACCGATCTGGAACGCTCCCGCTATCGGCAGCTGATCAGGGACCATCAGCTGCTTCGGGCCTCGGCTCCGCTCAGGTACCCGCTGCGCAACGACTTCTATGAGGTGCTGCTCGGGATCGGGTTCGGTGATCGGCTGAGCTACGAGGACTACTGCTTCCTGGAAGATTGCGCAGCGTCCGCGAGCGGCAAGCCGATGCACCGGCCGCTGGCCCGGGTGATCATTCGGGCAATGTCGCTCGACTTCGTCGTGGCGCTGCTCGTCCACGAGGTGGTCGCGCCAGCCTCCGCCCCGCCGTTGCTCACCGGCAGCGGGCTGACTCCCGAGTCGGTGATCGCGATGGCGGCCGACGAGGCACTGCGCCCGCACCATGCCCGCACCATCTGCGGGCTGGTGGTGCCCTATCTGGCCGAGCAGGCCGCCCGCATCGACAAGGCGAGGCTTCGGTCGGCGCTTGACGAGCATGGCTACCTCGCTCCGGCCCTGGAGCGCGGCTATCCCGACCAGGTCGACGCCCAGGCCGCGAAGCTCAGCACCCTGCTCCGCGCCGCCTACAGTGACGGTCTCGACAGCCAGGTGATGCGTGACATCCTCAACAACCCGAAACACCCAGCGACGCCGGCCCTCGTCAGCGCCATCGGGGCGATGATCCGCTACCGGCGCCCCTAGGAGGGGCGGGCGCGGGATCGTGGCGGGTGCTAGTGCCGCGCTCCTAGTCGGCGCCTGCTCGTCTGCGATGCGCGTAGCGCAGTCGATGCCGGGCCTCCTGTGCCACCCCGCTTGCCTCGTTGGCCGCCGCGATCGCCAGCGCCTCGCGCAGGTCGGTCAGCGTCAGCAGCCCGTTGAGCAGCAAGAACTCGCCGAGTTCCCGCTGGTGCCCCTGCTCTTGCCAGATTCGCCGCTGCAGTTCCTTCTTGTACTCAGAAACCGACGCCTCGCTACTCAGGTTGAGTGCGACCGCCACCTCGGCGATCGGAACGGCAAGCGGCGCGAGCCCGCCCTGGATGAAGTCACGGTAGTAGTACGCCATCGCCAGCCGGGCGAGCGCATTGTGCTCGAAATACTGAGCCGCTCGCAGCACCGCCCCCGCATCGGGAACAGCCTGGCCTGGCCCGCCAGGCGCCAGGTCTACGTCCCGGGTCGCGGCCAGGCCGACGTCGACGGGAATCGTCGGCGGTCGGTCGGCCTCGCGGTCGTCGCCTTCGACTCGGACGGCGAGCACCCAGGCGCCGATCCCGATGGCCCAGGCACCCGGCTCCAGCCTGAATGGCTGCGTCTCCAAAGTCGCCCGGGCAGCCGGCAGGATGTGCCTCGCCGTTCGCTCGATCACCGCAGAAGCGGGAATCTCGCCGTCTTCCAGCGGTGCCACAAAGACCTGATGACTAGGGTCCCTGCTGAACAATTCCCACCGATGGTGCACTCGCCGGAGCCCCGGGCACCGAGGCGCGCGATGCAGGCTCTGATCCCGGCCGTCGCTCAGCAGTTTCCGGTCGATCCAGACGATCTCGTCGGGCGGAGTAATTGCCCATTCCTTTCGCTCGCGCGACCAGATCGCCAGCTCCGCCATGCATCTAGCCTGTCATAGCTGCGGCTCAGGGCAGGACTTCAACGGTGGACACCGGGCAGTCCGGCCGGGAACCCCAGCGGATCACATCGCCATGCCGAATCGTCTGCTGATCTTCGCGGTCGAGTAGCCGACCATTCACGAACATGCCGTTGCGACCGAGATTGGTGATCTGCCAGTGACCGCCATCGCAGGTAAACCGGGCGTGGACGCGAGAGATCGTCGGCTCGTCGGGCAATGGAAACTCGACGATATGGGATCGGCCCGCGCACGCACCGGACGACCTGGTCTGCGCGAGGTCGCCGGCTGTCCGCAGCCTGAGCAGCGGGTTCTGCCCGAGTTGGTCGGCAGGCTCGGCCTGGCCTGGCGGCTGAGCCGGCTGCTCGCCGCGCGTGATCAGGTACGTGCCGGCCTGCACCTCGGGGTCGGAGATGACCCTTACCTCGATCCGGGAGCCGGCCATGGTCTTGGCCTCGTGGGTCGCGATAGCCGTCTGGTAAGCCGTGAGCGCGAAGAGATTCGCCGCTGCCAGGTCCATCTTGCCGGCCAGCAGCCGAATGTCAGTCGGGCTCAACCGGATCTCGACTAAAGCCGGCGCATAGACCGCGCCGCCGGCCAGCGTGATAAACGCCTCGTCCAGATTCTGCAGCGCGGCCCGCAGGACGGCACTGCCTTTCCGCCACGGCCAGGCGGGACTGCGCCGGGCTTCGACGTTACCTATTTTCAATCCGAAGTTATGCATGGTTGACCAGACCGCGAAACCAAGAACGACGAATGCGAAAAGCAATGCGGTGGTCCCGGCCACTGATCCCGTTGCCACCAGATAGGCGAGGCAGCAGGCCGCGAGCGCGGCGGCGCCGGTCCATAGCAGATTGCCTCGGTGTGCTGACGAGCTACCCATCCCCAGATCCCCTCCGATCAATTCGAGGATGCCGAGCGCAAGCCCGGGGCGTCAAATCTCCGGGCCGATTCCCAGATGTCTGGGAATCCAGCCGGGCCGCTGCCGGGCAGGCGATCATGGTGCCATGCCCCGTTACGCGCTGCTGATCTTGCCGTCGAGCAACCGTGTCTACGCCGAATCGGCGACGGCGCTGACGCTCGCCGAGCTCGCGGTGTTCAGCCAGTCGGTGCTCGGCGGGCAGCTCACCGAGCTGGCGCCGGCGAGGATCGGCGGCGTCCCCTACATCACGTTCAGCTCCCCGGAGCTGACCGGCCACGAGGTCGCCTACCTTGCCAATCTGTCGGCCGCCTACGCGTTGTTCCTCCTCGACGACGACCCAGCCGAGACCGATCCAACCCAACCCCGGCTGCGCCCGGTCGAGCTACGCCCCCTCGCAAGGTACGACGACGACCTGATCACGATCCAGAAGTACCAGGGCAAGACCAACGAGCAGTTCACCAAGCTGCTGATCAACGTGACCCTGATGGCCTCGACGTTCGCGCCGGAACTCCCCATCCGCAAGCTCGCCCTGCTCGACCCCCTCTGCGGCCGGGGGACCACGCTCAACCAGGCGCTGATGTACGGGTGGGACGCCAGCGGCCTGGAGATCGACGGCAAGGACTTCGAGGCGTACTCGGCCTTCATCCAGACCTGGCTCAAGCGCAAGCGACTCAAGCATCACGCCCAGGCCGGGCCGATCAGGCGAGAACGCCAGATCCTCGGCAAGCGCCTCCAGGTCAGCCTGGCCGCCGCCAAGGACGACTACAAGTCGGGACTGACCCAGCAGCTAGACGTCGTGAACGCGGACACGGTCCGGGCGAAGGATTATTTCAAACCTGAGGTCTTTCACCTGATCGTCGCCGATGCGCCGTACGGCGTGCAGCACGGCAGCCGCACGGGAAAGGGCCTGGCCAGGAGCCCGCTCGAGTTGCTGACCGCGGCCGTGCCCGGCTGGGTGGGGCTGCTGGCGCCGGGCGGAGCGCTCGGCATCTCGTGGAACACCTTCGTCGCCCGGCGCGCCGACGCGGCGCAAGTGCTCGCGGACTCGGGCCTGGAGGTCCGGAACTGCGCGCCATATCTGACCTTTCACCATCGAGTCGATCAGGCGATTAACCGGGACGTCATCGTCGGGGTCAAACCCATCCCCGCCGCCGGCTCGATGAAGTGATAGAACTATGGCACCGACAATTCCTCCCCATTCCGGAAGGCAATTACGTTGCGTGTCTCCCAGCTAACTCTGCTCACAGCGGCGATCGTGGCAACCGGGGTAGCCACAGCGTCGCCAGTCGCAGCAGCCACCGTGGCGTCAGCGGTGACGCTCCAGGTCACCGTCCCAGCGACCCGGGCGGCAGCGGCCAATCCAGAGGTCGTGCTCGTCAATCAGCCGGCTAATTCGCTATGTTCCGGACGCAAATTCAAGGTCGGCGTGTGGTATCAGTCCTTCTCCGGTGGTTCCCGCGCTTACCGCATTTCCATCTGGGGACCACGGCATAAGCGCTTCTTCTTCCGGCATGGTCTCGCCTCGCCGAAGCACTGGAAGTTCTGGCGGGTGCTCGCGGGCCGCAACGGCCGGTACCGGGTCGTGTACGCGGGGCATAAGCCGGGCGCGACCAAGTGGACGAGATTCACTTCGGTAGTGCACGTCAAGCGCTGCACCAGCTGAGCGCTGCTGGCTCGCAGCCCTGCGGGCGTGACAGGCTAGCGCAATGGCATCTGAACCGTCCGCCCGCCGAGGCGTCACCATGCGGCGCGTGTCCAGCACCAAGTTCGCTATCACCAACGATCGCGGCGGCGAGCTGACCGTCGGCATGGGGGATGGCACCGAGTTCACCCCCGTCGACCTGCTGCTCGCCGCCGTCGGCGCCTGCACGGCCATCGACGTCGACATCCTGACCTCCCGGCGAGCCGAGCCGGAAAGCTTCACAGTGGCCGTCGATGCCGAGAAGATCCGGGACAGCCGCGGCAACCGCCTTTCCGGCATCGTGGTCACCTTCAGCGCCACCTTCCCCGCCTCGGCGGGCGGGGACGAGGCCCGGGCGATCATGCCGGACATCGTGCGCAAGTCCCACGACAAGCTGTGCACCGTGGGCCGCACGGTCGAGCTTGGAACGCCGATCGCCACCGAGATAGTCCAGTGACCATCGAACCCTCAGTTGGAACGGATGCTGCTCCGCGCCCTGCACTTTCTGGGCTAGTCGATGCCCATCAGCACTTCTGGGACTTGTCCGCGCATGACCAGCCCTGGCTGAGGCAGCCTGGCAACGAGCCGCTGCTGCGTGACTTCGCCGAGGCTGAGCTCAGACCGCAGGCGCAGGCGGCAGGCGTGACCGCCACGGTGCTCGTGCAGACCGTGACCGAACCGGGGGAGACGCCTGAGTTTCTCGCTATCGCCGCCGCCAGCGACCTGGTCGCCGGGGTGGTCGGCTGGGTCGACCTCCAGGCCGACGACGTCGCCGATGCGCTCGCCGCCCTTCAGGAGGGACCGGACGGTGATTTCCTGCGCGGGATCAGGCATCCGGTGCTGATCGAGCCCGATCCCGACTGGCTGCGTCGGCCGGCGGTGCAGCGCGGCATCACCGCGGTCGGGGTCGCCGGGCTCTGCTACGACCTGGTCCTGCCGAGCGCGGTCCTGCCGGCGGCGGCGGACGCGATCGCGGCGTGTCCCGACGTGATCTTCGTGCTCGATCACCTCGGCAACCCCGAGCTCGGTCCCCGGCCCGACGAGCAGTGGGCGGCGTCCATCCGGCTCGTCGCCTCCCGGCCCAACACCTTCTGCAAGCTGTCGGGCATTCTCGGCGAGCCCGCCCCGGACGGCGGCCCGGGGGTCGCGCACCTGCGGCCGTACTACGAGGTGGTGCTGGACGCGTTCGGGCCTGATCGGCTGATGTTCGGCTCGGACTGGCCGCCGTGCACGTTGTCGGCCAGCTATGGCGAGGTCGTCGAGGCCGCGCTCACGCTGACCGCCGAGCTGAGCGCGGCCGAGCGCCTGGCGATCATGGCCGGCACCGCCCGGCTGGCCTACCGGCTTACCTAAGCTCAGCCAGGCCAGTCGCTCTGAGCGGTCCGGCCCTAGGCTGGGAGGCATGCCAGCTCCCGGGATTCTCGCCGTGTTCGCCGTCGCGACCTTCGTGCTCACGGTCACTCCCGGGCCCGGCGTGCTCTACGTCGTCGGCCGTAGCGTCGGAGGCGGGCGCCGGACCGGACTGGTCTCGATGCTTGGCATCGAGACCGGCGAGGCCGTCTATATCGCCGCCGCCGCGCTGGGCATCACCGCCGTGCTCGCGACCTCGGCGGTGGCCCTGTCCGTCGTCCGCTATGTGGGCGCGGCTTACCTCATCTACCTAGGGATCAGCGCCTGGCGTCACCCCGAGGCCGAAGAGGTAGACCAGGCCAGGCCACGGAGCTACTGGGGTGCCTACGGGCGAGGACTGGTGGTCCAGCTGCTGAACCCGAAGGTGGCCGTGTTCTTCGTGGCGTATTTTCCGCAGTTCATCCGCCCGGGTCAGCCAGTCGCTCCGCAGGTGCTCGGGCTCGGCGCCATCTATCTGACGGTCGCGATCGCGACCGATACCGGCTACGTGCTGCTGTCCTCATGGCTGGCCGACCGCTTCGCTCGCACGGCCCTGGCCCGACGCCGCCGGGCAAGGGCCAGTGCGCTGATCTACTTCGCGCTCGCGATCGCCGCCCTAGCCATCGGCGACCGAGCCGCCCCGGCCAAGGCTCTCGCCCGGGGGTAGCGCCCGGCCGCAGCCCGCCGACGCCGCGGCTGGTGGTGAATTTACGGACTGTCTGGGTGATTTGTGAGATAGCTCACATTAACAGTGCTTGCATGAAGTTTATGCCCGCTAAAGGGATTTATCGTGCATGGTGGGGAGCAATTGCACCTTGCGTGCGTGACGGCCAGCACCCGCAGTCACGATGCCGGCATCATCGCTCTGACCCTGCGTAACGTCCGCGCGTCACTGACCGTCCGCTCTTCGGCTGCCGGTCGGCGTCCAGGTGACCGCCGCGCGGCAGCCGCGCCGGACCGGAGGCCCAGGATTGGCAGGCCAGCACCACAAAGGACAGCCTCCCAGAGGACAGCACCCCAGAGCACTGCACCTCAGAGCACAGCACCCCAGGGGCCAGCACCACAAGCCGGCGCCGCCCACTTCGAGCAGCGCGGGCGCGCACCGCAAGCCGAGGCGCGGCCGCAGCGCTATCTTCAAGCCGCTGACGATCGCCGTTGCCGTCTGCGTTCTCGCCGGTGCCGGGTTCGCCGCCGCCCACGGATCACTGTCAGGCGGACAGCCAGCCGCGCTGAACCATGCCCCTGGCAACGGACCGCCTCACCCGCCAGGCGATACCTCGGCCTCCTCGTCGCACGCCGCTCAGACGCCGGCTCGCGGTCACCATCGGCGCGAGTCGTCGCCAGGTTCCCCCCGATCGGCGGCACCAGCGAAGACGCCGAGTCCCGCGCCAGCGCCCGCGCCGACCGCCGCGAAGCAGACGTCCGCTTACGCCAACCCGCTGCGCGCGGTCAGCGGCCTGCTGCCCGAGCGGATCGACATGGGCGTCGACTTCGGCGGCTCGGGACCGGTCTACGCGCTCGGCGACGCGGTGATCACCAACGCGATGGCCGACTCGACGGGCTGGCCGGGCGGTGGCTGGATCACCTACCAGCTCACCAGCGGCACAGCCAAGGGACTCGTCGTCTACCTGGCCGAGGACGTCAGGCCGGCCGTGGCTGTCGGCCAGCGGGTCACGTCGTCGACGGTGATCGGCAACATGTTCAACGGCAGCGCGGGCATCGAGACTGGCTGGGCCATGCCGACCAGCAGTTCAGCCGAGTCGCAGCTGCCGGAGGCCGGCGGCATCAGCGGGCAGGGTCCGTTCCCCACCGTGGTCGGACTCAACTTCGAGGAACTGCTGCAGAAACTCGGCGTGCCCGCCGGGGCGAACCGCGTGATCCCGCCGTCCGGCCTGCTGCCAGCCGGCTACCCGAGCTGGTAGCAGCCGAGCTGGCAGCAGGCGAACTGGCGGCAGGCGAGCCTTACGGCATCGGCCACGACTGGTTCGTAGCTCCCGTGCAGCTCCAGATCTGGACCTGGGTGCCTGGGGTCGTCGAGAAGCCGGTGTCGTCCAGGCACTTGCCGGACACCGGGTTGACCAGCGAGCCGTTCGGCATCGGCTGCCAGACCTGGCCGGCCGAGCCGTTGCAGGTGAAGAGGTCGACCAGGGTGCCGTTCGCCGTCCCGCCGCCGCTGACGTCCAGGCACTTGCCCAGCGCGCGCAGCGACCCGTTCGGCTCGGTCGTCCAGTTCTGCGCGGTCGTGCCGTTGCAGGTGTAGACCTGCACGGGCGTGCCGTCGGTGGTGCTGGCGCTGCGCACGTCCAGGCAGAGGCCGCCCTGCCCGACTACCGTGCCAGTCGCCGAGGCCGCGGAGACCCAGGACTGGTTCGCGGTGCCGCCGCAGCTCCAGATCTGCACCTGGGTGCCTGGTGTGGTCGAGAAGCCGGTGTCGTCCAGGCACGTGCCAGACTGTGAGTTCACCAGCGCGCCGTTCGCCTGCGGAGTCCACTTCTGCGCCGTCGTGCCACTACAGGTGGACAAGTCGACCAGGGTGCCGTTGGCCGTCCCCCCGCCGGTGACATCAAGGCACTTGCCATCTGCCTGGACAGTGCCGTTCGGCTCGATCGTCCACTCCTGCCCGTTCGTGCCGTTGCAGGTGAAGACCTCGACCTTGCTGCCGTCGGTGTTGCTGTCACCGGCGACATCCAGGCACAGGCCCTGGTAGCCGACCAGCGGAGTGGCGGCTATGCCGTCGGATGAGGGCTCGACCGTCCAGACGAACGAGGTCGTCCCGAACGCGCCCGTGCCATCCTTCGCGGTGAGCGTGACGGTCGTCGTCCCAGCCGTGCTCGGCGTGCCCGAGATCGCGCCGCTGGTCGCGGAGATCGACGTGCCAGCCGGCAGGCCGGTCGCCGAGTAGCTCAGCGTCTGGCCCGCAGTCGTGTCGCTGGCGCTGACCGGGACCGATACCGGCGTGCCCGCCACGCCTTCCTGCGGTCCGGGGGTGGTGACGGTGACCGGCTGGCCGAGGTTCGACGAGGCGATCGCCAGGGTCCCGGTGAGCGGCAGGCTGGTGTTCGAGTCCCCGACCGAGATGCCGTAGCTCCCCGTACTGGTCGCCCAGTTGCTGGCGGTGGCGTTCCAGAACTGCAGGTTGCGCTGGGTCAGCTGGAACGTCACCGTCTGGCTTGCGCCTGACTGCAGGTTCACCCGGGCGAACCCTTCGAGCTGCTTCGGCGGCTCCCCGGAGGCGGCCGGGTCGGTGACGTAGAGCTGGGCGACGTCGGCGCCGGCTCGGGTACCGGTGTTGGTGACCTTAGCGGTGATGGTCGCCGCGCCGCCGGCGGGCAGCGTGCCAACCGTCAGGTTGCTGAACGAGAAGCTGGTATAGGAAAGGCCGAACCCGAACGGGAACTGCGGCGTCAGGCCCTGGCTGTTGTACCAGCGGTAACCGACATCGACACCCTCGGAGTACTGCACCGTGCCGTTCGTTCCCGGGAACTGCGCCGCCGTGCTCGCCGGGACTTGCGACAGCGACGTCGGGAAGGTCACCGGCAGGTGCCCGGACGGGTCGGCGTCGCCGAAGAGCAGCGCGGCGATCGCGGTGCCGTCCTCCTGGCCCGGATACCAGGCTTCGAGCACGCCCTTCACCGACGATAGCCACGGCATCGTGACGGCCGATCCGGTGTTGAGCACCACGATCGTGTTCGGGTTCGCCGCCGCGACCGAGGAAATCAGCGAATTCTGCGCACTGGAAAGATCGATGGATGAAAGGTCGCTGCCCTCGGATTCGTCGTTACTAGCGAAGACGATCGCCACGCTGGACGAGGCCGCCAGCGTGGCGGCGGAGCTTGCCGAGGAACCGTCGTTGAAGCTCACGGTGATGCCAGCGCCCGCGCGGGAGGTGATGCCCTGCAGCGGCGTGACCGTGCCGCTGGAGTTGACTCCCGCGCTGCCGCCGCCGACCGTCAGCGGGCTGCCCGAGGCGTCGGCGCCGATCACCGCGATCGTTTTCGTCGTCGAGGCGAGCGGCAGGATGCTGCCGCTGTTCTTGAGCAGGACCGTGCCTTCCTCGGCTAGCTGGGTGGCGTCAGCCTGGTCGGCCGCGTTCGTCGCCGGCTGAGCGGGCGAGCCTGCTGTCGGCTTGTCGAACAGCCCGAACGCGAACATCTCGGTGAGAATCTGCGATACGGCCGTATTCAGGGTCGCTGTGCTGACCGAGCCGGACGAGACCGCCGATGCGAGCGCGCTGCCGTAGAAGCCGTCGTTGCCCGGCATGTCCATGTCGAGCCCGGCATTGGCGGATGCCGCTGTCGAGTGGGTGCCGCCCCAGTCCGAGGTCACGAAGCCGCCGAAGCCGAACTGCTGCCGGAGCACGGTGTTCAGCAGGAACGGGTTCTGGCACGCGAACGTGCCGTTGACCGTGCTGTAGGCGCACATCACTGACGAGGCCGCGCCCTGCTGGACCGAGGTCTGGAAGGCCGGGAGGTAGATCTCCTCCATCGCCCTGGTGCTTACGATGGCGTTGTCGGACGAGGTGTTGCGGTTCGTCTCCTGGTTGTAGACCGCGAGGTGCTTGACCTGGGCCATGACGCCGGTCGACTGCACGCCCCGGATGTAGGACGCGCCGAGCTGGCCGTTCATGAACGGGTCCTCGCCGATCGACTCGAACGCCCGGCCCCAGCGCGGGTCGCGCACGATGTTGATCGTCGGTCCGAGGTCGATCGTGCTGCCCTTGGCTGCCTGCTCGGCGCCGATGACCTGCCCGTACAGTTGCTCGGCCGCGCTGTCCCAGGTCGCTGCGACGTCGACCGGCGCCGGAAGCTGGGTGACGTTCGTCATCCCGTCGCCTGGCCCTTCCGGGCCGTCTTCGAGGTTGATCGCCGGGATGCACAGCGAGCCGATCGCCGGAATCAGCCCGACGTAGCTCGACCCGCTCGCGCCGGTCATCATCGAGACCTTCTGCGCGGTGGTCATCCGCGCCATGAGCTGGCTGACCCGCTGGCTGATCGGCGCGCTCGACCCCACCCAGGGGCAAGCAGTCGACGACGCCGAGGCCGCCCGCGCGCCGACGACCAGGCCGGCGGCGACCATGGCGGCTGCTAACCCCGTGATGCGAATGATTCTGGATGCAGTGGCCACGACGCCTCCATGACAGGACCGGACAAATCGAGCATCAACCGGCTGGAGAGCCCTGTCAATGAGTAAATTCAAGCCTTAGCAAAAGTCCCGAAGGTCCAGAGCGCGCGAGTCCAGGGAGGCGGGCTCGCCTTAGCCCGGGTCAAACGAGTCAGTCGCGGTCAAGGCGGCCTTCGGGGACCGAGTTCCGGCAGCACCATGGTCCTACTTAGTGCTGTCAGGACGACAGTAAGTAGGACCATGCTGCTGTCGAACACCACCCCGCAACAGCAGTAAGTCGGCCCATACTGCTGTTCGAGCGCGCGGGCGGGGTGGGTTAGGTCGGGCGGGGCCAGAGGGGGTGGGTCCAGCCGACCATGATCAAGGCGGCGCCGGCGGCGAACAGGGCTGGGTTGCGGCGGTAGGCTCCCAGGCCCATCAGTGCGTCGCCGGCGATTCTGATCGCCTGGGCGGACGGCGGCATGTGGGCTAGCACGTAGCGGCCGCGACGGGTGCGGGCGAGCGCGTCGAGGTCGGCCAGGCCGAGCACGGCGGCCGAGCTTGCCATCGGCACGAGGCAGCGCACGGCCACGGCCGCTCCTGGGTGGTCCTGCCAGAGCAGGATGTCGGACGCGACCGAGGCGGCCACGTCGGCACTCAGCTTGGCCGGGTGGACCTGGTGCAGTAGCGCTCCTTCAGTGAGCCGCATGTTCGCCATTGTCCTCATCTAGCGACCCGCACGGTAGTTTTTCCTCGTTGAACACGCCGAACCGTGCCTTGAGGCGGGCGTGCGGTGTGCGTCAGCTCGGGCTGGGACGCGGCCTTCGTGGGCGATGTCTATCGTTGTAGGCGATGTGTACAGCGGTGTTCAGCATCGAGCCGGGACGGCCGACGCTCCTAGTCGGCGTCAGGGACGAGCTTGTCGCCAGGCCGTGGCAGGCGCCCGGACGGCACTGGCCACAGTGGCCCGACCTGGTCGGGGGCAAGGACCTGCAGGCAGGCGGTACCTGGCTCGCGGTCGCCTTGGGTGACCGGCGGGCCAGCACGGTGCTCAACGGGCGGGGGCAGCCAGCACCTGAGGCCACCCGTCAGTCCCGGGGCGTGCTGCCGCTGCGGGCGGCCGCCGGCAAGCCACTGGACCGGCTCGCGCTGCCTGCGCTTGACCCATTCCACCTGATCACGGTCGAGCCAGGGCGCGCTGTCCTGCAGTCCTGGGACGGACACGAACTGACCGCGCGAGAGCTGGCGCCCGGGCTGTACTTTTCCGTGAACAGCGGTCTCGCCGACGACCTGATCCCGGTCGGCCGGAGTGGCATCGCTGCGACCGCCCAGGCGGCGGAGAACGGGCGGGCGCACGAACTGGCCCGGATCGCTCATTTCGTGCCGAAGTTCAGTGCGGCGCGACGCCCTGAACCCGCGCCGGGTCAGCAGGTGGCGCAGGCGTGGGGCGAGTGGTTCGCGCTGGTCAACGGCGACGGCATCGCGACCGACGACGACCGTGCCCTGATCGTCCGGCGCCAGCTCAGCGCCGGACAGGCCTGGGGCACGACGTCGATCTCGCTGATCGCCTTGTCCCAGGACGGGCTGCGGTACGACTTCACGGCGCGCCCAGGAGATCCCGATGGCTGGTACTCCGTAGTCGGGTGACGAACTCGGGGTGACGAACCCGGCTGAAATCCGGCGCTGAGCTGAGCAATCAGCCCATCGTCTTGGCGCCGTCGAGCGCCTCCCTGACGATGTCGGCATGACCAGCGTGCTGCGACGTCTCGGCGAGGATGTGCAGCAGCACCCGCCGTGCGGTCCAGGTCGCGCCCGGCGGGAACCACGGGGCTTGCGGCAGCGGCTGGTCGGCGTCCAGGTCAGGCACTGTGCGGACCAGCTCGTCGGTCGCTGCGGCGACCTGCTCGTACTTCTCGAGCAGCCCGGCGATCGTCTCGCCAGGCTCCATCTGGAAACCGCTGGCCCAGGCGGCCTGATCGTCCTCCGACGGAGATGCCATCGCGGCCGGTCCATCGACGATGAACCTGGCCCACTGCCGCTCCACCAAGGAGACGTGCTTGATCACGCCACCGACGCAGAGCTCGCTGACGGTCGTGCGCTTCGCGGCCTGCTCGTCGGTCAAACCTTGAGCTGTCTGCCGGAGGAACCGCCTGTGGTTGCCCAGGGTGCTGATCAGATCTGAGCGCTCCGCGGCTGTGCTCATCTGGTACCTCCCTCGCCCCGGTCACCCTGACCAGGTCTGTTTCTCGTCAGCTCGGTAAAGGCAGAACGCTAGCCGTAGGTACTGACACTCGAGCCAGGGAGGGCAGTAAGTAGGACCATGCTGTCGTCAGGACCGGCCCGCGAACAGCAGCATGGTCCTACTTGCTGTCGCTGGCGAGGGCTGCCTGCCGTCCACGATCGGTCGCGGAACGCTGCACGTCAGCAGCCGCGCCAATCGTTTCGCCAAGCCCTGCTAGTCCCAGCGCTGGGCGTTGGTGTCGTCGAGCCGGCCGGGAGGATCGACCACGACGCAGAACGTGAGCCCAGCGGGATCCTCCATCACCCACCAGAACTCGGTCTGCTCCACCCGCCTGGCGCCGAGTGCTTCCAGCCTGGTCACCTCGGCTTCGAGGTCGTCGGTGTGGAAGTCCAGGTGGACCCGGGGCTGGCCGTCGCCGATGCGCTGGACGAGCATCCAGGCTTCCTGGCCGTGCAGCTGGGCCACGTGGTAGGCCGGCTGGCCGTCGATCTGGGGGAACGGCTGGCCTGTCGCTCCGCGCCAGAAATCGAGCTCGCGGTCGTGCTCAGGATCGGGCACGTCCACCACGGCAATGCACACTCGGCTGTAATGCGTCATGACGCCATCTTCGCCGAGACAACCGGCCGGCGCGGTATTCTCTCGGGCCGTGACTAGTGCTGGCGGCAGCCATCGACTACGGCTGTTCAATACCATGACCCGAGAGGTCGGGGAGTTTACCCCGGCCAGCCCAGAACGGGTCGGCATGTACTCCTGCGGCCCGACTGTCTACGCCGACCAGCACATCGGCAACATGCGCGCCTACGTATTCGCCGACACCCTCAAGCGGGCACTGAGCTGGAAAGGCTTCAGCGTCCGGCACGTCATCAACATCACCGACGTCGGCCACCTGACCTCCGACGCCGATGCCGGGGACGACAAGCTCGAGCTGGCCGCCAAGCGCGCGCAGGCCAGCGCCTGGGACATCGCCGAGCGCTACACCGCCGAGTTCAAGGCCGACCTGAAGCGGCTGCGGGTGATCGACCCGGACGTGTGGTGCAAGGCGACGGACCACGTCTCGCACATGATCAGGTTCGCCGAGGCCCTCGATGACGGGGGCTGGTGCTACCAGCTGCCGTCCGGGCTGTACTTCGACACCTCCAGGGACGCGGGCTACGGCAAGCTGGCAAGGCTCGACCTGGCCGGACAGCGCGCGGGCGCGCGGGTCGAAGTAGTCGAGGGCAAGCGGGGCAGCAGCGACTTCGCCGTCTGGCGGACCTCGGCACCCGGCGAGCACCGGCAGATGCAGTGGGATTCGCCCTGGGGCGCGGGAGCACCAGGCTGGCACCTGGAGTGCTCGGTCATGTCGATGGAGTACCTCGGCCAGCATTTCGACCTTCATACCGGCGGCGTGGACCACATCCCGGTGCACCACACCAACGAGATCGCCCAGAGCGAGGCGTACCTCGGTGACGGCGAGCCGTGGGTGCGCTGGTGGATGCACGGCGAGTTCATCAATCTCGATGGCGCGAAGATCTCCAAGTCGACCGGCGGGGGAGTGCTCGTCGCCGACCTGGTCGACCGGGGATTCCACCCGCTGGTCTACCGCTATCTGCTGCTGCAGGCGCATTACCGGCGCCAGGCCGAGTTCAGCTGGGACGCGATGACGGCCGCGCGGACCGGCCTGCGCCGGCTGCTCGACCGGTTCGCCGCCGGCCGAACCGAGCCAGCGGGACCGGCGCACGAGCTGAGCGCGGCCGCAGCGGGTCACCTGGACGCGTTCGACGCCGCGATCAGCGATGACCTGAGTACCCCGAGGGCGCTGGCGGTGGTCGCGGCGGCCGCCAGGGACGACGGCCTCAGCGACGCCGAACTGTCCGCGCTGGCCAGGGAATTCGACGCGGTGCTCGGCCTTGGCCTGTCCGACCTGCGGCCAGGTGACCTCGACCTCGCACCGAGCGGGGCGCAGGTCAGCGAGGCCGAGGTCGAGCGGCTGGTGGCAGAGCGATCGGCGGCCAGGGCTTCGCGTGACTTCGCCCGGTCCGACCAGCTGCGCGGTCAGCTCGCGGCCCTCGGCGTGGCGGTGGAAGATCATCCAGGGGGCACGTCCACCTGGCGCTGGGCCAGCTCAGCCGAAATTAGCTAGCGCCTCGACTCGCTCTGGACTACGTTCACCTAGTCGCGGCGGCAGCCTGGTCGGGATTGCGTTCAGCTAAGTGGGTTTGAGCATGAAGGTAGTCGAGTGACCACGCGCACGTTCGACGAGCTGGTCGCGCAGGCCCAGGCGGCCGACGTCGAGGGCTGGGACTTCTCGTGGCTGGATGGCCGGGCCACCGAGCAGCGGCCGTCCTGGGGGTACGCCCGGGCGATGGGCGAGCGGATGGCGACCGCGACCGCCGCGCTCGACCTGCAGACCGGCGGCGGCGAGGTGCTGGCCAGCGTGCCGAAACTGCCGCCGCTGACGGTCGCCACCGAGGCCTGGCCGCCCAACGTCGAGCGCGCCACGCAGTTGCTGGCCCCGCTCGGCGTCGCGGTCGTGGCGCACGACATCGACGATCCGCTGCCGTTCGGCGCCGCCGCGTTCGATCTCGTGGTGAGCCGGCACCCGGTGGACGTCCGCTGGGACGAGGTCGCCCGGGTGCTGCGTCCGGGCGGCACCTACTTCTCGCAGGAAGTGGGACCGAAGAGCGTCAGCGAGCTGACCGACTTCATGATGGGACCGCCAGAGCCAGGCGGATCCGATCGGGAGTCGGCTCTGGCCAGGGCCGCCGCCGAAGCTGCCGGGCTGACGGTCACCGACCTGCGGGACGAGTCGCTGCGGACCGAGTTCTACGACGTCGGCGCGGTGATCTACTTCCTGCGCAAGGTGATCTGGATCGTGCCCGGCTTCACGGTCGACGGCTACGACGCCAAGCTGCGCGCGCTGCACGAGCAGATCCAGCGGGACGGGCCGTTCGTCGCGACGACGCGCCGGTTCCTGATCGAGGCCGTCAGGTAGCGGCCGGCCCTGCTCCGCTGCCTGCGGCACCCGGTCGAGCCTGACCCCGAACAGGTCCAGGTAAGCGGCGAGCACCGCATCGCCGTCCGGCAGTTCCTGCTCGGTCCGGGCGTCCCCGGCGGTACGGATCAGGGTCGAGTCGCTGAGCGAGAGCCGGCCGTCGTCGGTCGGCAGCGAGCAGATCGTGGCTTGCCTGAAGCGCGAGCCTGGCCAGGTCTGCTGCCACCAGCAGGTCGGCGCGAACTCCGCCAGCGCCCGCGCGCGTCGCTCGAGCAGGTACTTCGGCTCGCCGTCCTTGCGCACCTCGACGTCGCCCTCGGCGGTATCGCCGAGCTGGAACAGCCCGCCCGGATCGGCCTGCTCACCCCGGTCGTCCAGGCGCAGCGGGTAGGTGCTGTGAGCGCCGAAGCCAACGTCGGCCAGCCAGGGACCGCTTCCGTCCGCTCCGTGCACGACCAGGGCGAGGTGGTCGAAGGGCGGGCCGAGCCCGCTGTCGCCGAAGACTCTCGCCGAGACGCGCTCCACGCGGGCTCCCAGCGCTTCGAGCAGCAGGGCGAAGGCTCCGTTGAGCTCGTAGCAAAGACCGCCGCGCCGCCGCGTGACGACCTTGTCCAGCAGGTCAGGCCCGTCCAGCGAGATGGGCTCGCCGAGATGAATACTAAGATTTTCAAAAGGAACGCTACCCAGGTGGGCTCGATGCAGCCTCCTGAGGCCGGACGCGTCCGCGGTGATAGAGCCGGGTACGGCAATCCGCTCCAGATAAGCCGTCAGCAGGTGATTGTCCATCGCCATTTCTTTTTCCAGCGGAACCGCACGGGCCAGCCGCACGTCGAACGGCTATGCGAATGAACGCGTCCGATAAAGGTCGCCGGAGAGCAGGCGTGGCGCTGGGTGCCCTCGGGGCCGTCGCCGCGATCACCGTAGCTGGCTGCACCCTATCCCGGACCGTGGCGATCAGGGTCCGGCCGGAGTCTGCTTCGGCGCCGAGGGCCGACGGGCCGGGGCGGACCTTCCTGGCCGTCAGCACGCTGCCGTGGGTCATGCATCCAGCGCGGCGGCTGTCGCACGAGGTGATCGTCCGCTATCCGGAGCACGTCCTGCAGCTCCGCTCGCTGCGGACCGGCCGGGTGATCAGGACGCTGCTGCGCAGTGTCGGCGACATCAAGGCGACGGCGCGACCGGACGGCGACGTGATCGCCGCCGAGAGCTTCGGCTGCAAGGCACGGCTACTGCGGATCAACCCGGTCACTGGCCGCAAGACCGTGATCGGCGCGCTGCCCGAGCCGGTACTCGACGTCGCGCTGAGCCCGGACGGCACCCGGCTCGCCTTCATCACCACCCAGCGCCGGGTGCCGCGCTCCTGCACGCCCGTGGCGCAGCCCCGGCATCCGGTGACCGTGCTGATGAACCCCGGTGGTCCCGAGATCGGCATCCCGGCGACCGGCCTGGCGATCTTCAATCTCGGTACCCGGGCGATCGTGACAACCCGGCATCAGAGCGCTGCCCGCTCGGCGCTGACGCTCGCCTGGAGCCCGGACGGCCGGCGGATCGCCGTGACCGCAGGGGCGACGGCGCTCGCCAGCTGGCCGAATGTAGTCGAGTTGCTTTCGGCGGCGCGTCCCGACGTCCGGACGGCGCGCACGATCAGGCCGCCGCGCCGGTGCGCCTTCACGATCGTCGCGTGGCCGACATCGGGCCTGGTCGCCGGCGCGCAGTGCCCGAAGGCTGACCGGCGGAACCGTCCGCGCTTCGTCCGGCTGTCGCCGGCTGGTCGGATTGCCTTCCGGTGGCCGAGGCTTCCTGGCTGCACCGACGGGGTTCAGGCGTTCACACTGGGGGCTCGGGTTCTGGTCGCGGCGGACCTCCGCGTCAGCGACGGCAAGCCCTGCGGGGTTCGGCGGCCTGGTGGCGACGCGGTGAGGCTGCTCGAGCTCCAGCGCGCCGGGTTCGCTCCGGTCGCTACGTTCAGGAAGCGGGGCTTGGACCTGGCCGTCGCGGGCTGGTGACAGATTGGCCAGGGGGGACGACCCCCTAACCCCTCCCGAAGAATCTTCCGTGAGAGTGTCGATTACTGACTCAGGCGTTCGTAGCGATGGTGAAGGCGGGAAACGAGTCCGCCGCCACCACGAAGGAGAACCGTCATGAAGCAGTACCTGCTGGCAGTGCACCACGACGACCAGCCTCCGCTGTCCGATGCAGACATGCAGCAGTCCTTCAAGGACGTGGACGCGCTCAACGCCGAGATCCAGGCCTCGGGTACCTGGGTGTTCGCCGGTGGCCTGCACCCGCCGTCGACCGCGACGGTCGTCCGGATCAGCGACGGGAACGTGCTGACCACCGACGGGCCGTTCGCCGAGACCAAGGAGCAGCTCGGCGGATTCTGGATCATCGAGGTCGCCGACCTCGACGCCGCGCTCGACTGGGCCGCCAAGGCGACCAGGGCGTGCCGGCTGCCGGTCGAGGTGCGCCCGTTCCAGGGGGCAGAGGACGGGCCGGCCTAGCCCGGCCCAGCCCAGACAGCCCAGCCCAGCCCAGCCCAGCCCAGCCCAGCCCAGCACAGAAGCGCAGCCCAGGACCATGCCAGTCCATGCTGACGAGATCGAAGGCCACTTCCGGCGTGAATACGGCCGGTGCGTGGCAACCCTGGTCCGCTTCCTCGGCGACATCGACCTCGCCGAGGAAGCGGTGCAGGAAGCCTTTACGATCGCCGTCGACCGGTGGCCGCAGGCCGGCCTCCGCCCAATCCGGGCGCCTGGATCACCACGACCGCCAGGAACCGCGCGATCGACCAGCTCCGCAGGGAGGCGTCCCGGCACGACCGGCACGTCGAGGCCAGCCTGCTCTACACCCCCAGCCTGGCGGGAGCGCCCGACGACGCAGGAGAAGAGGTGGGACCGGTGGAGGACGACCGGCTGCGCCTGATCTTCACCTGCTGCCACCCAGCGCTGGGCCGGGCCGCTCAGGTCGCGCTGACGCTGCGGCTGCTCGGCGGATTGCAGACACCGGAGATCGCCCGGGCGTTTCTCGTGCCGGAAGCGACGATGGCCCAGCGCCTCGTGCGGGCCAAGAAGAAGATCAAGGCCGCCGGGATCCCGTACCGGGTGCCGGGTGACGCCGAGCTTCCCGACCGGCTCGGCGCGGTGCTCGCGGTCATCTACCTGGTCTTCAACGAGGGCTATGTCTCCTCGGCCGGCGATGTGGTGATCAGGGAAGACCTGTGTGCGGAGGCGATCAGGCTGGCTCGGCTGCTGAGCGAGCTGATGCCCGATGAGCCTGAGGCGCGCGGCCTGCTCGCCCTGCTGCTGCTCACCCATGCGCGGCGAGCGGCCAGGACGAGGGCCGACGGCACCCTGGTTCTGCTGGGTGACCAGGACCGGTGGCGGTGGGACCAGGCGCTGATCGCCGAGGGCCAGGCGCTCGTTCGGGCGTGCCTGCGGCGGAACGCGCCAGGGCCTTATCAGCTCCAGGCCGCGATCAACGCGGTGCACAGCGATGCCGCGATCGCCGCCGACACCGACTGGGCGCAGATCGTCGTGCTCTACGACCAGTTGCTGGCCTGGATGCCGACTCCGGTCGTGGCGCTCAACCGGGCCGTTGCCCTCGCCGAGGTCGCGGGGCCGCAGGCCGCGCTCGCCGCTGTCGACGGGCTGGACCTGGGGGAGTACCACCTCTTCCACGCCCTGCGGGCGGACCTGCTCACCAGGCTCGGCCACGAAGGCGACGCCGTGCTCGCCTACGACGCGGCGCTCGCGTGCGCGCCGAGTCCGGCCGAGCGGACGCTCCTTGAGCAGCGCCGGCGGACAATCCTGCCGCTCCGGTAAGGCATCCTGGGCCAGCGAGGTGGGTCCGGGCGACCTGCGGCGAGCTGAGCCGAGCTGAGCTGAGCCGAGCTGAGCCGGGCGAGCCGGACAATGGACGGGTGATCTACATCGACCCGGCTCGATTCGAGGACATGGTCGCCACGGCCCTGGACGGGCTGCCCCCGAGGCTTGGCGAGGTGATGGGCAACGTCGCCGTGACCGTCGAGCACAACCTGGGCCCGCCCGGCCTGCTTGGGCTTTACCAGGGCATCCCGCTCACCAACCGGACGACCAATTACGCCGGGGTGCTGCCGGATCGCATCATCATCTACCGGCAGGCGATCTGCGCGATCTGCCGGACCGAAGCCGAGGTGGCCGACCAGGTGCGGACAACGGTCGTGCACGAGGTCGGCCACCACTTCGGCATCAGCGACGAACGGCTCGAGGAGCTCGGCTGGTAAGGGCTGGCGGATCTTCGGGCGGCTAGTTCTTGAAGACCAGGGACAGGTTGTCGGCCAGGCCATCGTTGTCGCTGCCGTCGGTGCGGGTCATCACGACCTTGATCTGGACGTTGCGGGTGCCGCCGGGGACGGTCCCGGTCTTCGACCGGAGCAGGAACTTGCTGACGTCCTTGCGCTGGGCGGCGGTCACCGGGCCGATGGACGCGGTCGCCAGGACCTTGCCGTGGCTGTTGTCGAAGCTGACCGTGACGGTGGTGTGGTCACCCTGGCTGGAGAATCCGCCGAGCCACCCCGACAGCGTGAAATGCGCCTTGCCGCCGCTGATCCCCGCCGCCGCGATGGTGACGGTCTGGGTCCCCGTCGACTTGGCCGCGTCGGGTCCGCCGTAGAAATAATTCTTGCCGCGGGTCTTCGGGCCCGGCGACTTGCCGTTCACGTCGCCTCCGGACCAGGTATACAAGGTCGCGGTGAAACCGCCGGTCTGTGTCCAGTGCGGGACCTTGACCTTGTCGTCGGAATTCGCGCCCTTGCCCTTTTCTGCTCCCGGATTGGCGATCAGATTGTGACCGCACGACGGACAAGAAGCTTTCACCGCCGCGCTGGCGCTTCCTGCCGCGACCGGCAGGATGGAGACGGCCAGGGCAGTAGCGGCAGCGACGCTCACCAGGCGTCCCCCGATGCGCGCTGTGAACATATTTTCCTCCCGTATTGGTAGCCAACTGCGCTAGCCCGGATGATACAGATTGCCCGGGAGATGTGACCAGGTATAGGCACGGATCTACCTGCGGTAACTACAAGCGAAGGTTTGCAGCCGCTCGGTTGCCGCGTCGTCGGGAGGCCGGAAGTTGACCGCGCAATCTGGAACGCTGCACCACGTCGAGCTGTGGGTGCCCGCCCTGGCCCGTGCCTGCGCCGAGTGGGGCTGGCTGCTCGGCGAACTGGGCTACACGGTCTTCCAGGACTGGCCGGACGGTCGCAGCTGGCGGCTCGGCGACACGTACATCGTGGTCGAGCAGTCGCCCGATCTGGCGGCCGGCGCCCACGAGCGGTGCCGCCCGGGGCTGAACCACCTCGCGTTCCACATCGACGGTAAAGACCGGCTCGACGCTCTGGTGGCTGGTGCGCCGGAGGCGGGATGGACGCTGCTGTTCCCTGACCGCCACCCGCACGCGGGCGGTCCGGACCACTACGCCGCGTATCTGTCGAATACCGACGGTTACGAAGTCGAGCTAGTCGCCTAGCCGGAGCGGGTCGGCTGGCGCCCGCCCGGGTACTGCCCGCACCCGGCAACAGCAGTAAACCGGGCCACGCCCGCTCAGGCCGTCACTTTTGACAACAGCATGGTCCTACTTACTGTCGTTGGGACAGCAGTAAGTAGGACCATGGTGCTGTCGAGAATCGGTTCGCTACAGCAGCAAGTAGGACCATGCTGCTGTTGGCCGGGCTGCACGCCGGCTCGGGCGGCTCGGGCGGCTCGGGCGGGGCGGGCGGGGTGGAGCGCGGGGTGGAGCGCGGGGTGGAGCGCGGGGTGGAGCGCGGGGTGGAGCGCGGGGTGGAGCGCGGGGTGGAGCGCGGGGTGGAGCGCGGGGGCGGCGGCGGGTGGGTCTGGTGCTGTTGGCGCGGGCGGGGTGGGGGGTCGGGGATACTCGGCTGGTGGATATCGACGAGATCGTGGCTGAGGTGGCGGCTGCGGTGGGGCTTGCGGAGGGCGAGGCGGGGGTTCGGGACGTGCTGCGGGTGATCGCGCGGTCTGAGCCGGTGCCGACGAGCCAGATCAGCCGGGCGGCCGAGCTGCCCGTGCCGATCATCACCGCCGTGTGCAACGAGCTGCGCAAGCGCGGAGTCGTGGACAAGTCCAGGCCGGTACGGCTGACCGAGGGGGCGCGCACGCTGGTCAGCGCACCGTACGCGGACGTCACGTGCGCGGAGTGCGGCGGGCTGGGCTGCTGCGTCCCAGCTGAGCTGGCCGGGCTGGCCGAGGTGCTCGAGCGGGTCGCGGACGGAGCGCCGCAGGCCAGGCCCGACCTCGATCAGACGCACTGCACCGTCGCGACGAAACTCCTGCGCGTGCTGCGCATGCACGACGCCGGCGCGCTCGACCACAAGGACATCATCCTGCTCGGTGACGACGACCTGGTCGCCGTCGCGATCACGCGGTTCGCCGAGCTGACTGGCCTCCGGCTGGGGTCGGTCACCGTGGTCGACACCGACCCTGCGGTGCTCGGCTGGATCGGTTCCCAGGCGCCGCCAGGCAGCGTCCGGCTGGTCGAGCACGACCTGCGGGAACCGTTGCCGGACGACCTGACCGGTGCGTTCGACGTGGCCTGCACCGACCCGCCGTACACGGTGATGGGCGCCGAGCTGTTCTTGTCGCGGGCGGTGGCGGCGCTGCGGGACCGGCCGGGCGGACAGGTGTTCTTCAGCTTCGGGGCTCGGCGACCGGCCGAGATGCTCCAGACCCAGCGCCTGATCGCCGAGCTTGGCTTGGTGCTGCGGTCCCTCACGCCCAACTTCAACAGTTACATGGGCGCCGGGATCCTGGCGGGGTCGAGCCACCTCTACCACTTGCGGACCACCGATCAGGCGGCCCCGCTGGTCGAGGGCGCCTACCAGGGTCCGCTCTACACGGCCGATGGCCGGGGCGAGCGCCTGCGGCCGTACCGGTGCGCCAGCTGCGGGTCGGTCTACCAGGTCGGCAAGCCACCCTGGTCAACGATCGCCGAGCTCAAGGCGGCGACCTGCGCCTCTTGCGGTGGCAGTACCTTCCGCCCGATGCCACGGTCCGCTGGGCCAGAGCGGTCCGCTGACCAGCCCGAGGCTGGCCAGCCCGAGGCTGGTGCGGCGCTGTGCGAGGATGCTGCCCGTGACCGGGGATAGCGGCCGGTACCTGATCAGGCCAGCCACCGACGCCGACCTCGACGCGCTCGCGGCGTTCGAAGTCGAGATCGCTATAGTCTCGTTCGGCGACGAGGCGATCATCGATCCCGCGTTCCATCGCCGGCGGATCGCCGGGGCGCTCGGCAAGGCCGGTGAGATCGCGCTGGTCGCCGAGGCGAGGCAGGCACCAGGGGATTCGCCGGGCGGCGGGGCGGCGCTGGGCTGGGCCTGGATGTCGGCGCGGACGAACTCGCTGACCGGAGAGCGGTACGGGAACTTCCGTTCACTGGCTGCGGCGGAGGTGGCTGATCGCGGCGAGATCGGCGAACTGCTGATGACGGCGATCCTGGACCAGGCCGCCGATGCCGGCCTGACTCACCTGTCCGGCAAGGTCAACGCGGCTAACCTCGGGATGCGGGCGCTGTACCGGGCCTTCGGCTTCACCGCGACGCATCTGACCATGGAGAAGCGGGTCGGGTCTTGATCAAGTGCGTGGTCTGGGACCTCGACGGCACGTTGCTCGACGGCACCTACCTGGAGTCGGCGGGCCAGCGCCCTGGTGCCAGGGCCGAGTCGGCCCAGGTGCTCACCGAGCTAGCCGGGCGCGGCATCCTGCACGCGATCGCCAGCAGGAATCCGCCCGAGGCGGCCGCGTACGCGCAAGAGCTGCTCGGACATTCCTTCGCCGCCGTCCACTGCGGCTGGGACGCGAAGTCGGCCGCGATCTCGGCGATCATGGCCGAGCTGGGGCTGAGCGCCGACGAGGTCGCGTTCGTGGACGACGACGCGCTGCAGCGCGCCGAGGTGTCGTTCACGCTGCCTGACGTCCTGGTGCTCGACCCGCCTGAGCTGGCCGAGGCGGCGAGCTGGCCGCAGTTCAGCCCTTCGGTCAGCACCGACGAGGCGCGCCGGCGCGGGGAACTCTACGCGCAGCGGCGGGCGAGGGCGGACGTGGCGAGAGCCTTCGGCGGCTCGGTCGCGGAGTTCCTCGAGTACTGCGGCACCCGGGTGCGGATCGAGTTCGCCGGCTCCGCCGACGCGACGAGGCTGCACGAGCTGTCGGTTCGCACGCACCAGTTCAACTCGGCGGGCGAGCCGATGAGCGAGGCCGAGTTCGCCCGGCTGATCGATGCCCGGACGGCGGGGTACCGGGTGGTCACGGTGCGGCTCAGCGACAAGTTCGGCGATGACGGCCTGGTCGGCGGGCTGGTGGTGGCGGACCGGCCTGGCGGCTGGGAGCTGCCGCTGGTGATGATGTCGTGCCGGGCGCTCGGGCGTGGCGTGATCGACGCCCTGCTGACCTGGGCCTGTCAGGCGGCCCGTGATTCAGGCGCCCGCTCGGTGTCGGCGCCGTGCGTGATCAACGACCGCAACGTCCCGCTGCGGATCGCGCTCACGGGCGCCGGGTTTCGCGCCGCCGCCGCCGATGCCGCCAGCACCGAAGCGGCCGGACCCGGGCCGGGCGCCAGGTCGGCCCGGTACACCAGGACGCTGGACGAGCCCGTGCATGAGCTGCCCCGCTGGGTGACCGGCCCCGAGGCGGGACAGTGAGCGCGACCAGCCAGCCGGATGTGCTCGGTGCGATCCGGGCCATCCTCGCCGAGCTGACCGGCGACGCCGGGCCGCTGACGGCCTCGACGGATACGCCGCTGCTGCGCGAGGGTCTCGGCCTCGACTCGCTGCGCGGGGCGCTGCTGCTCACCCGCGTGCGCACGGGCTTCGGGGTCGATGTCGCCGGCGAGGATCTGAATCTCGACAGCCTCGCGACGATCGGCACGCTCGCCGCATTCGTGTCAGCCCGGATGAGCCGTCGCTGACCGGTTCACCGTGCCATAATGGCCCGATTCGGGTGTGTTGTTACCACGGCACTACTGCCACCACCCTGGGCGTCAGTTCTGGCGCTTCCTCAAGGCCCAGCTCAAGCAAGTCACCATCGATCTCTGGAGCGTGCACGATGAGACTCTGGCAGGCGGCGAAGGTCGGCACAATCGCCGGCGCGGCCGTGCTATTCGTGGCAGTCGCACCGGCGGCCAGCGCCGGCCACTTTGCCTCGCAGGTCTCGTCGGCACCTAGGGTGACCGGCCCGGTCTCGGCTACCCCGGTGACCGCTACCCCGCACCTGGCCTCCAGTGGCAGCACCACCCAGCAGATCAGGCAGATCGTGCAGTGCAAGGGCACCATGTACGCGGTCGGCACGTTCAGCGCGATCGAGCAGGGCACGACGAGCTTCGTCCGGCACAACGTCGTGAGCTTCAGCGCGACCTCGCCTTATCAGGTGACCTCCTGGGACCCGAACGTCTCCGGCACCGTCAGCTCGATCACCTTCAGCGGCGGCAACTGCAACGAGGCGATCATCGGCGGCTCGTTCAAGAAGATCAACACCACGGTTGTCAGCAACATCGCCAAGATCAGCACGAGCGGCGGCGGCGCGGTCGACAAGAAGTTCGGCCACAACGCCAGCGGCGTCGTCTTCACCGTGCTGGCTGTGGGCAACCATATTCTGACCGGCGGTCAGTACACGAAGATCAATGGCGGCAGCGCCGATCCGTATATGACGAGCCTGAACCCGGTCACCGGCAAGAACGACAAGTACCTCACCCTTAACATCCACGGCCATTACACGTACCGCAAGGTCCAGCCCAACGCGACGAGGGTCTACAACCAGTCGCTCAGCCACAGCGGCAAGCTCGACCTGGTCATGGGCGACTTCACCTCGGTCGCCAGGCACCGCAGGCAGCAGATCTTCATGCTGAGCCTCGGCAGGACCAAAGCGTCGCTGACCGGCTGGACCTCGCCGGAGTTCGACGGCAGCGACGGCAACCTGCCTAACGGCTTCCAGTTCCAGTGCGCCCCCGACAACGCCTTCTACGTCAGGGCGGCCGCCTGGTCGCCGACCGACTCGGCGGTCTACCTGGCCGACACCGGCTACCGCCCGTGGAACTCGACCGTGAACGACCCCCGCTCGGGGCTGTGCGATTCGGCCTCGGCCTGGCCGGCGACCCAGAAGTCGGTCAGGCACCTGTGGATCAACTACACCGGCTGCGACTCGCTCTACTCGGTCGCGGCCGACTCTGCTGCGGTCTATTTCGCCGGGCACGAGCGCTGGTCGCAGAACCCGGACGGCTGTGACATGGCCGGCCCGGGGGCGATCAGCGCGCCAGGATTCGAGGGCCTGTCGCCCAAGACCGGCGCGCTCACCTTCAACCCGACCAGGGCGCGCGGGCTCGGCGCCGACGACATGCTGCTCACGACCGCCGGCCTGTGGATCGCCAGCGACAACTTCGACGACAGCAACATGTGCGGCGGTGTCGACAACCTCGCCGGAATCTGCCTGCTCCCCTACAACTAGGCGACAGAGCCAGCTAGGGGCGCAAGAGCGCGGCGTATCGTGATGCCAGGAGGTCGCCGATGTCAGCCGTATTCGCCGTAGACGCCTGCCGAACGCCGATCGGAAAGATCAAGGGAGCCCTGGCCGGCGTCCGGCCTGATCATCTCTCCGCCGACGTCATCGCGGCCTTGCTCGAGCGCAACCCATGGCTCGACGCTCGCGCCATCGACGACGTCTACTGGGGCGCGGCCAACCAGGCCGGCGAGGACAACAGGAACGTCGCCAGGATGGGCGTGCTCCTGGCCGGCCTGCCGGTCGAGGTGCCCGGCGCCACGGTCAACCGGCTCTGCGGCTCCGGCATGGAGGCGATCTGCTCCGCCGCGCGGGCCATCGCCGCCGGCGACGCCGACGTCTGCATCGCCGGGGGAGCCGAGTCGATGACCAGGGCGCCGTTCGTCATGCCCCGGGCCACCGAGCCTTTCCCGCGCGACGCCGGGATGGTGGACACCAGGCTCGGCTGGCGGCTCGTCAGCCCGCGCATGGCCGAGCTCTACCCGCCGATCAGCCTAGGTGAGACCGCTGAGAACGTAGCCGCCAAGTACGGGATCGACCGGCAGCGCCAGGACGAGTTCGCCCTGCTCAGCCACCAGCGGGCGGCGGCGGCCGCCGATAGCGGGAAGTTCGGCGCCGAGATCGTCCCGGTCACGGCCCCAGCCGGTCCGGTGACCAGGGACGAGGGCATCAAGCGGGACCTGACCGCCGCCGAGCTGGCCGGCAAGAAGCCCGCCTTCCGCAAGGACGGCACGGTCACCGGCGGGAATTCCTCGCCGCTGAACGACGGCGCCTCGGGCCTGCTGCTGATGTCGGAGGAAGCCATGACGCGGGCCGGGGCGACGCCGCTGGCTCGCTACGCTGGCGGTTCCAGCGCCGGTGTGGACCCCGACTACATGGGCATCGGCCCGGTTCCGGCCATGGGCAAGGCCCTGCGCAGGGCGGGCTGGCAGATCGGCGACGTGGCCCTGCTCGAGGTCAACGAGGCGTTCGCCGCCCAGGCCGTGGCGGTCGTCGACCAGCTCAAGTGCGACCCGGAACTGGTCAACGTCAACGGCGGAGCGATCGCGATCGGCCATCCGCTCGGCTGCTCAGGCGCCAGGATTACGACCACGCTGCTGCACGAGCTCAGGCGCCGTGGCGGCGGGCGAGGTGCCGCGACCATGTGCATCGGAGTCGGCCAGGGCATCGCCAGCCTGTGGCAGGCCGAGTGACCCGGGAGAGTCATTCCTGCTGATCTTTCTTGGCTAGTGACACCGCGACCAGCGGATAGATCAGCACCGAGGCGACGCCGGCCCCGACGATGGCCGCCGCGTTAGCAGGCAGCATGATGCCGTCGCTCAGCCCGATCTGGGCGAGCGCGATCAGCAGCGGCATGGTCGTGGCGGTGACGAACGTCATCTGGACCCGCTGGTGCAGCGGCAGCACGTGCCGGTACACGAACAGCGACGGCAGCCCGCGCACCACGAGCAGCAGCGCCAGGAAGACCACGAGCCGCAGCGGATTGTGCAGGATCGAGGTCACGTCGAGCGCCATTCCCGACGAGACGAAGAACAGCGGGATGAAGAACCCGTAGCCCACCGCGTCGAGCTTCTGCTCGAGCGGCGCGACGTCCACGCCCATCCACCTGGTCCAGCGGCGCAGCACGATGCCGGCGACCACCGCGCCGAGCACGACGTCCAGGCCGAACCGCCTGGCAATGACGAGCAGCACGAACAGCAGCACGATCGACCAGCGCAGCGTGGTCTGAGCGGTGGCCCGCTGGCCTTGGCGCATGGTGGCCTGCAGCCAGCGTTCACCCATGAATCTCGGGATGATCGCCAGGCTCGCGGCGACCGCGCAGACGACCAGGATCGAGATCGTCGCGCCGAACTCGCCGCGCCTGGTAAGGAACAGCGAGATCGCCAGGATCGGGAAGAGCTCGCCGACCGCTCCCGCCGCGAGCACGCAGCGGCCGAACTGGCCGGACAGCATGTCGTTGTCCTTCAGGATCGGCAGCAGCGTGCCCAGCGCCGTGGTCGTCAGGGCGAGCGCGATCGGGACGTAGTCGCGGACGAACCCCACGCTCGTGAGGCCGCCGACCGCCGCGATCGAGATCACGGCGCTGATCAGCCAGCCCGCGATGGCGAGCCGGCCTGACCGCTCGCGGAGCTGGCCAGGGTCGAGCGCGTCAGCCGGCGAGCAGGAACAGAAAGCCCAGCCCGACGTCCGAGACGAGCTTGACGCTAGCGGCATCCCCGATCTTCAGCACGGCCGGGCCGATCAGCACGCCGCAGATGATCAGGATGACGACCTGCGGCGGCCGGCGCGGGATCAGCGCGGCGACCGCCGGCGCGAGCGCCGCGACCACGCTGATGGCAAGCAGCGTCTCAAGCCCCTTGTTCATTGCCCCCCAAGCCAGCGCGCCGCCAGCCCAAGGATTCCCTGACCCGGGTCTACCTCGCCGGCCGACCTGCGCGCTGGTCGTAGTGAGCGCGTAACGTTCTGCCACAGGAGGGATGCACGCGATGAGCCGGGTCCTGACGATCCCTAACCTGATCAGCTTCACGAGGCTGGCCGGGGTTCCCGTATTCCTGTGGCTGGTCCTGGGCGTGCGCAGCACCGAGGGGGACTGGTGGGCGGTCGGCCTGCTGCTGGCGGCCGGGGCCTCCGACTGGCTGGACGGCAAGATCGCGCGGGCCTTCAACCAGCAAACTGCGCTCGGCGAGGTGCTCGATCCGGCCGCTGACCGGCTGTACATCGTGACGACGATCATCGCGCTGGCCGTCCGGGCGATCATCGGCTGGTGGCTGGTAATCCTGCTCGCCGCGCGCGAGCTCGACGCTCGCCGTCGCCCTGCTACTGCTGCGCCGGGCCGGCTACGGGCCGCTGAAGGTCAGCTTCGCCGGCAAGGCCGCGACGCTCTGCCTTCTATACGCATTTCCGCTGCTTTTTCTGGGCTCTCACCAGGGCAACTATGCGCTAGTCGCCCGTGTGTTCGGTTGGGCGTTCGCTCTGTGGGGAACTGCACTGTACTGGTGGGCTGCCGCACTTTACCTAGAGCAGGCCCGCCGCCTGCTCCGTGTTGCCCGAACCGGAGCTGATCCTGGCGGCGGCGGCGTGGCGGGCCAGGAGCACTAAGCGAAGGAGCGCTGGACCGGTGAGGGCCGTAGTGATGGCAGGCGGCGAAGGAACGAGACTACGCCCAATGACCGCCAACCAGCCCAAGCCGCTGCTGCCGGTGGTCAACAAGCCGATCATGGAGCACGTGCTCCGCCTGCTGCGCAAGCACAGTTTCGACGAGACGGTCGTGACCGTGCAGTTCCTCGCGTCGATGGTGCGGAACTACTTCGGTGACGGCGAAGAGTGGGGCATGAGCCTGCAGTACGCCACCGAGGACATCCCGCTCGGCACGGCGGGCAGTGTCAAGAACGCCGAGGACGCCCTGCGAGACGGACCGTTCCTGGTCATCTCAGGCGACGCCCTGACCGACATCGACCTCTCCGACCTGGTCAGGTTCCACAAGGACAACGGCGCGCTGGTCACGGTCGCGCTCGCCCGGGTACCCGACCCGCTCGAATTCGGCATCGTGATCGCCAGCGAGGACGGCAAGATCCAGCGGTTCCTCGAAAAGCCGAGCTGGGGTCAGGTCTTCTCGGACACCGTCAATACCGGCATCTATGTGATGGAACCCGAGGTGCTCGAGTACGTGGCGCCTGGCCAGGTCGTGGACTGGTCGGGCGACGTGTTTCCGAAGCTGCTCGACAAGGGAGCGCCGGTCTACGGGTGGGTCGCGGACGGCTACTGGGAGGACGTCGGGACGCACGAGGCTTACCACAAGGCCCAGGCCGACGTGCTATCCGGCAAGGTCACAGCCGACATCGACGGATTCGAGATCTCGCCGGGGGTCTGGGTCGCCGAGGGGGCCGAGGTGGACCCGGACGCGATCTTGACCGGCCCCTTGTGCATCGGCGCCTACGCCAAGATCGAGGCGGGCGCGCAGCTGCGTGAGTTCACGGTGGTGGGCAGCAACGTCGTCGTCAAGGAAGGCGCGTTCCTGCAGCGGGCGGTCGTGCACAACAACGTGTACGTCGGCGTCGGCTCGACCTTGCGCGGCTGTGTCATCGGCAAGAACACCGACGTCATGGCCTCCGCGCGGATCGAGGAAGCGGCCATCGTGGGCGACGAGTGCGTCATCGAGTCCGAGGCGTACATCTCACCCGGCGTGCGGGTCTACCCGTTCAAGACCATCGAGGCCGGGGCGGTCGTCAACACCAGCGTGATCTGGGAATCCAGAGGTCAGCGCACGCTCTTCGGCCCTCGGGGCGTGTCAGGACTGGTCAACGTCGAGATCACGCCCGAGCTTTGCGTTCGTCTCGCAAGTGCTTACGCCACCACTTTGAAAAAGGGCTCGGTGGTCACCACGTCGCGTGATGTGTCTCGCGCGGCCAGGGCGCTCAAGAGGGCCGTGCACGGCGCGCTCAACGCCAGCGCCATCAACGTCGTGGACCTGGAGGCGCAGCCGCTCCCGGTCGCGCGATTCGAGACGGCCCGCAGCGACTGCAGCGGCGGCATCGCCATGCGGACCACGCCCGGCGATCCTCAGTCCGTCGACATCATCTTCCTGGACGAGCATGGCGCGGACCTGTCCGAGGCGGTCCAGCGCAAGCTGGAGCGGGTGTTCTCACGGCAGGAGTACCGGCGGGCGTTCCCCGGTGAGATCGCCGAGCTCACCTACCCGCCCCGGGTGATCGAGGCCTATACCGGGGACCTGCTCAGCCACGTCGACATGAGTGGCGTCAGGGAAGCCGGCCTGAAGGTCGTCGTGGACTGCGCGGGCGGCACCGCCTCCCTCGTGCTGCCTGGCCTGCTGGGCCGCATCGGAGTCGACGTCCTCACCGTGAACAACCGGCTCGACGAGGCGACGCCCACCCAGTCGCCGGCGCAGATCCGTGCTGACCTGCACCGGCTCGCTGAGCTCGTGTACTCCTCGCGAGCGGCCTTCGGGGTCAGGTTTGACCCGGTTGGCGAGCGGATCATGCTGATCGACGACAAGGGGTCACTGGTCAGCGAGGATCGGGCGCTGCTGGTGGTGCTCGACCTGGTCGCGGCCGAGCGGCGGTCGGGGCGGGTCGCCCTGCCGGTGACCACGACGCGGGTGGCCGAGGATGTCTGCCGGTTCCACGGCGTGCAGGTCGAGTGGACGCCGACGTCACCGCACGGCTTGTTCGCCGCTACGGTCGGTGACGACATCATCTTCGCTGCGGATGGCCGGGGCGGGTTCGTGGTGCCTGAATTCTCCCGGTCGCTGGACGGCATCGCCACGTTTACGAGGCTGCTCGGCCTGGTGGCCAGGACCAGGCTCACGCTGAGCCAGATCCACGCCAGGATCCCGGTGGCCCAGTTGCTCAAGCGGTCCGTGGCCACGCCGTGGACGGCCAAGGGCAGCGTGATGCGGATCATCGTCGAAGCGGCCGCCGGGCTAGAAATCGACACAACCGACGGCGTGCGCGTGATCGAGCCTGATCGCGGCTGGGTGCTGATGCTGCCCGACCCGGCCCTGGCCGTGACGCACCTGTGGGCCGAGGCATCCGATGGCAGCACCGCGCAGGCCCTGCTGGACGAATGGGCGAGCGTCGTGGAGCAAGCGGGCCGGGAGCGAAGCGGGTCACGCTGAAGGGCGACGCGGCACCGCCAGGGCGTGAGACAATTACCGTGGTTAAGTGACGGTTGTCTGTACAGCGGGTAGCGACACGGTGGTGACCGGCCCTGTAATTTGCAGTTGGGCAGTTTGCCGCTCCGTGGTAAGCAACACTGGATTGGCAAACACCGGCAGTCCGGTCTGCGGACATCAGTCCGCAGACCGTGCTTTGGCGGTAAGCAGGACAACGTTAGGCCGGCGGAGGTGTCCAGCGTGATCTGGCGAAGGCGTCGCAATCGGAAGCGACCGGTTGCGGCACGGCCAGACGTGGTCGTGGGGCAGCCCGGCATGGGACAGCCTGGCGTGGGACAGCCTGGCCCGTCGGCGTACGGCCCAGCGCAGTCGAGTCCGGTCCAGGCGAGTCCGGTCCAGGCGAGTCCGGTCCCGGTGAGTCCGTCTCCGCCTGGCGCGCAGCCCTTCGAAGGACAGCCCTCGGCCGGGCAGCCGTTCGGGGTGCAGGCTGACCCGGCGCGTAGTGCGTGGGAGATGGACCAGCGGCGCCAACCACCGGTAGCGTGGAGCGACGACGACATCGGCCGAGTCAGTGCCCGGACCGATGCGTACTCGATCAGCGCAGCGAGATCGGTGAACGGGAGGCTCGGGGGCCAGATGCCCGGCATCTATTGTCCTGCTTGTGGGGCAGCCAATCCGGACAATGCCCGGTACTGCTCACAGTGCGCCACGCCTTTGACCAGGGCGGCTGATCGGGGGTCGGCCGGCGAGACCACCTCGATGATCTTCACGGGGGTCGAGCCGCCTGATGCCGAGCCAACGGACCAGGCAGCGGCCGACGCCGCCGCGGTCGCCACGCTGCCGCCGAATACGGCGCTGCTCGTGGTCAGGCGAGGTCCCAACGAAGGCAGCAGGTTCCTGCTGGACAGCGAGCTGACCGAGGTTGGTCGTCGGCCCGACAGCGACATCTTCCTCGACGACGTGACGGTGTCCCGGCGGCATGCCGAGTTCTACCGGCAGGGCGGCAAGTTCGCGGTGCGAGACGTTGGCAGCCTGAACGGCACCTACGTGAACCGGGCGAGAATCGAGGAAGTCGCGCTCAACGGCGGTGACGAAGTCCAGATCGGCAAGTTCCGGATGGTCTTCCTGCAGGGCCGCCACTCGCACGCCGAGAGCGGCGTCTAGGCGCACGGGACGGGATGAACGCTTCGTTTGCGCGGGCATACCTCGGCATTGGTGAAGTGCTTGTCGAGCTGCGGGCAGAATTTCCTGACATCAGCGTCTCAAAGATTCGTTTCCTCGAAGCCGAGGGGCTGATCTGCCCAGCCAGGTCTCCGTCCGGCTTCCGCCGGTTCGGTCCGGTCGAGGTCGATCAGCTCCGCTTCATCCTCGCCGCCCAGCGCGATGAATACCTGCCCCTGCGCGTGATCAAGGAACGGCTCGCCGCCCGGGAGACCCAGAGCCAGCCAGGGCAGCGTGAGCCCGCGCAGCGTGAGCCCGGGCAGGGTCAGCCCGGGCAGGGCCAGCCAGGCGAGATGGTGACGCGGAGCGAGTTCCTCGAAGCCGCTGGCATCGACGAGGAGCAGCTGGCCGAACTTGAGACACACGGCCTGATCAAGCGCACGGGCCGGCTCTACAGCCAGGAAGCCGTGGACGTCGCGACCACGGTCGCGGCGCTGGCGCGGTACGGCGTGCAGCCGAGGAACCTGCGCATGGTCACCACGGCCGTCGACCGGGACATCTCGCTGGTCGAGCAGATCACCGGCCCGACCCTCAAGCAACGCGGACCCGAGGCCCGGCAGGCGGCCGGCGCGACCGCCCGCGAGCTCGCGACCTTGCTGCTGCGGCTGCACCGCAGCCTGCTGGAAGCAGGGCTGGCCGAAGCGGGTCTGGCCGGACCTGGCCTGGCCGGCGCTGCCCTGACTGGCGCTGGCCTGACTGGCGCTAGTCGCACCGACACTGGACCTGACGAAGGCGGGCTGACCGAGCGCGGAGTGCCTGGCGCCAGGCGAGCGATCAAGGGCGCGAGCGCGTGAGGATGCATCCCAGAGCCCGAAACAACGCCATGCTGGCCCACAACAGCGAGGGGTGTACGTTGGCAAGGGAGTGCCCGTGGCACGAGAGGGAACGAACACGGCAGAGAACGACCACCCCGGTATGCACCACTGCTGTAAGACCTGAGGCGCAGGTGAGGACGGAGTCGCAGTGAAGGAGATGGAGGTCGTCGGCGTCCGCGTCGAGATGCCTACGAACCAGCCCATCGTGTTGCTGAAGGAGACCAGCGGAGAGCGATACCTGCCGATCTGGATCGGACCGATGGAGGCTACGGCCATCGCCTTCGCACAGCAGGGTATGGTTCCAGCTCGCCCGCTGACCCACGACCTGCTGCGCGACATCCTTCAGGCGCTGAAGGTCGAACTTCGGCAGGTCAACATCACCGCGCTGCGGGACGGGATCTTCTTCGCCGACCTGGTCTTCTCCAACGGCACCACCGTGAGCGCCCGGCCATCGGACTCGATCGCCCTCGCACTGCGCACCGGGACCTCGATCTACGCCCACGACGAGATCCTCGACGAGGCCGGGGTCTCGATTCCGGATGAGCAAGAGGACGAGGTCGAGAAGTTTCGTGAGTTTCTCGACAACATCACTCCTGAGGACTTCGGGAGCGCTACGTAGGGTTAACCCTGGCTGGAACGAGCGGCGCCGGGTCTGTCGTCTTGCGGCCCGCAACAGCAGCAAGTAGGCACATGCTGCGGTAGGACCGGCCGCAATGCCGCCCTGGTGGGTGGGTCGGAGTGGGTTTGGGCAGGTGTGTTGGGGCGACGCGCCGGGGGTGGTCGTTGACCTTGGGGGTGTGGCGGCTTAGCGTGTTTCGGGTGCAGGGCCGGAGGTGTGCGTGGCGGTCATAACAGGCGACGACGGGCGTGATGAGCGCGCACGGCGCGTCGTTGAGCTGCAAGCAGCCGAGCAAGGACTGCTGTTCGATGACGAAGCATTGCCGTCGGCGGTCCCTCAGGCTGAAGATGTCGGCTATCGGGGACAGACCGCCTGCGCGGCGGCCGGGATCACCTATCGGCAGCTCGACTACTGGGCGAGGACTGGCCTGGTCGAGCCGAGCATCAGGCCAGCGCGAGGATCTGGGTCTCAGCGGCTCTACGGATTCCGTGACATCCTCGTGCTCAAGGTGGTTAAGTCGCTGCTCGACACCGGGATCTCGCTGCAGCAGATCCGTACCGCGGTCGCGTTCCTGCGCGAGGGCGGAATTACCGATCTGGCGAAGGTCACGCTCATGAGCGACGGGGCATCGGTCTACGCCTGCACGTCGCGCGATGAGGTCGTCGATCTGCTGCAGGGCGGTCAGGGCGTGTTCGGTATCGCGCTCGGCCGGATCTGGCAGGAGGTCGAGGGCACGCTGGCCGACTTCCCGGCCGAGACCGGCGATTCGGGAGCGGAGACCGATCAGGGCCAGGCCGCCGGTCAGAACTCGTCGGAGCCCGCCACCGACGAATTGGCGAGCCGCCGAGCCCGGAGGATCGGATAGGCGATACCACACGTCATATCGCGTGTTGATGTGATGGCGCGCGGCGAGGGCCCGAACGCGGCGCCGCTCGCGACCGGCATCTTGCTGGCCTTCACGGTCGTCGTGAGCGCGATCGCCGTCCGGGTGTTCCGCCGGGACGACATCTGATCTGTGCCTCGGTAGACTCGTGCGCAGCTAGTGACACCGTCCGGGAGAGTCCGAGCGCAGCCAGCGCCCGGCGCCGAAGGGGCAACCTCCCCGGAACCTCTCAGGCACCAAGGACCGGACGGGACAAGCAGCTCTGGAGTCCTGCGGCAGTGGTCCTGCGGCGACAGAGGGGGAGTTCAGCAATCCCTACTCCAGGAGCATCCCGTGTCTTTCGTTACCCGGACCTTCGCAGACCGGCACATTGGCCCGAGTCAGGCCGAGCAGCAGCAGATGCTGGAGGCTATCGGGTACGCGAGCCTTGACGAGCTGACATCGGCCGCACTGCCAGCTGGCCTCGCCACCGATCGGCCGCTGGACCTGCCCGGCCACCTCGACGAGGATCAGGCCCTCGCCGCCCTGCGCGCACTGGCCGCTAAGAACCAGGTGCTCACCTCGATGATCGGCCTCGGCTACTACGGCACGATCACTCCGCCGGTCATCCGCAGGAACGTGCTGGAGAGTCCCGCCTGGTACACCGCTTACACGCCGTACCAGCCCGAGATCTCGCAGGGGCGGCTCGAAGCGCTGCTCAATTTCCAGACGATGATCGAGGACCTGACCGGCCTGCCGGTGGCCGGAGCCTCCATGCTCGACGAGGCCACGGCTGCCGCCGAGGCGATGACGCTGGCGCACCGGGCGAGCAGGCGCGGCGGAATTTTCCTAGCTGATTCCGACTGCCTGCCCCAGACTCTGGCCGTTCTCGCGACGCGGGCGGAGCCACTGGGCATCGAACTGGTGACCGGCGTGGTCACCCCCGAGCTTGTCAGCGCACAGCCCGAGGGCAAGCTGTTCGGCGTCTTGCTGCAGTACCCCGGTGCTAGCGGTCAGGTCCGTGACCTGCACCCGGCCATCGCGGCAGCGAAGGCCGCCGGTGCGCTCATCGCGATGGCAGCGGACCTGCTGGCGCTGACCCTGCTCACGCCGCCCGGCGAGCTGGGCGCTGACATCGCGATCGGCAGCACGCAGCGGTTCGGCGTGCCACTGGGCTATGGCGGGCCGCAGGCGGGCTACATCTGCGTGCGCGACGACCTCAAGCGGCAGCTGCCCGGGCGACTGGTCGGGGTGTCGGTGGACGCGGACGGGCATCCGGCCTACCGGCTGGCGCTGCAGGCCCGCGAGCAGCACATCAGGCGGGAGAAGGCGACCAGCAATATCTGCACCGCCCAGGTGCTGCTGGCGGTGATCGCCGCGATGTACGCGGCCTACCACGGGCCGGACGGGCTCACCGCGATCGCGCACCGGGTGCACCGCAAGGCGGTCAGCCTCGCGGCCATGCTGGCGGCGGCCGGGCTCGCGCCCCGGGCTGGTGCCTTTTTCGACACGGTTGCCGTGCCGATCCCGGGCGGGGCCGACGAGGCTGCCGCCAGGGCGCGGGCCGCTGGCTACAACCTGTGCGTGGCCGGGCCTGACGTCGTCCAGATCGCCTGCGACGAGACGACCACCGACCAGCATCTCGCCGACGTGGTCAGTGCGATCACCGGCCGGTCACCCGACCTGCCCGGAGCCGACGGCCTCGCTGACGCGATCCCGGCAGAGCTGCGGCGAGGTAGCGATTTCCTGACCCATCCGGTGTTCTCCGCGCACCGCAGCGAGACCGCCATGCTGCGGTACCTGCGCAAGCTGTCCGATTTCGACATCGCGCTCGACCGGTCGATGATCCCGCTCGGCTCCTGCACGATGAAGCTCAACGCCGCCGCCGAGATGGAGCCGATCACCTGGCCTGAGTTCGCCGGGCTGCACCCCTTCGCGCCCGCCGACCAGGCCGCCGGCTACCACGAGCTGATCGAGGGCCTGCAGGACGCGCTCACCGAGATCACCGGGTACGACTCGGTCAGCCTCCAGCCCAACGCCGGCTCCCAGGGTGAACTGGCTGGCCTGCTGGCGATCCGGCAGTACCACCGGTCGCAGGACCAGCCCCAGCGGACGGTCTGCCTGATTCCCGAGTCCGCCCACGGGACCAACGCCGCCTCGGCGGTACTCGCCGGCCTGCGGGTGGTCGTCGTCAAGTGCGGCTCGGACGGCGCCATCGACCTCGGTGACCTGCGCGCCAAGCTGGAAACGCATGCGGCGAGCCTGGCGGCGATCATGCTGACCTACCCGTCGACCAACGGGGTGTTCGAGCCGACGGTCGGCACCGTGTGCAACCTGGTGCACGAGGCCGGCGGCCAGGTCTACGTGGACGGCGCCAATCTCAACGCGCTCGTCGGGCTGGCCCGGCCCGGCAAGTTCGGCGCCGACGTCTCGCACCTCAACCTGCACAAGACCTTCTGCATCCCGCACGGTGGCGGTGGTCCCGGAGTCGGCCCGGTGGCGGTGCGCGCGCACCTGACGCCGTTCTTGCCGAGGCATCCGTTCCTGCCGGGAATCGCGGTCGCTGGCGCAGGCGAGGACGACCTTCCGCAGGTCCTGCGGACCGGGCCGGTCGCCGCCGCACCGTTCGGCTCGGCCGGCATCCTGCCGATCTCGTGGGCATACGTGACGATGATGGGAGCGCACGGGCTGCACCGGGCGACCCAGGTGGCGATCCTGAACGCCAACTACGTCGCCCGGCGGCTCGGCGAGTATTTCCCCGTGCTGTATACCGGCCAGGCGGGCCTGGTCGCGCACGAGTGCATACTCGACCTGCGGCAGCTCACCGCCCAGACCGACGTCACCGCCGAAGACGTGGCCAAGCGGCTGATCGACTACGGCTTCCACGCGCCGACGATGTCCTTCCCGGTAGCAGGCACGCTGATGGTCGAGCCGACCGAGAGCGAGAACCTCGCCGAGATCGACCGGTTCTGCGACGCCATGATCGCGATCGCCGGTGAGATCGCCAAGGTCGGGGCGGGCGAGTACGACTCCAAGGACAATCCGCTGAAGAACGCGCCGCACACCGCCTCGATGCTGCTCGCCGACGAGTGGGACCACGGCTACAGCAGGACCGAAGCGGCCTATCCGGGACCGGCCAGCCGCGACCGGCGGTCCAAGTACTGGTCTCCGGTGCGGAGGATCGAGGCCGCTTACGGTGACCGCAACCTCGTCTGCGCCTGCCCCCCGCCGGAGGCGTTCGAGGGCTGAGCCAGAGGCGTTCGAGGGCTGAGCCGGAGGCGTTCGAGGGCTGAGGTGGGTGCTAGGCCGCGACGCGGCCCTTCCACTCGCCGCCCCGGCCCGCGAAGTGCCGTCGCGCCGAGCTGATCGTCATGCCCGCGTAGAGCGTGGCGATCAGTGGCAGCGTGACCGACCGCAGCGGCGACAGCCCGCACAGCCGCAGCATCGGCAGGTAGGTAGCCGACATCAGCGCCCACGCCGCCAGCCCGGTGAGGGCTAGCCACGGCGCGGCTCCGGCGGCCAGCAGCGCCAGGCCGGCCACGGTCGCTGCCGGTGGCACCAGGTACAGCCAGACCAGTCCGAGCACGGTGCCGGCGAGCGCGGCCGGTGAGTAGCGTAGCTGCGTGTAGGCGCTGCGGGCCACCATGTCCCAGACCTGGCTTAGCCCCGTGTACTCGCGCAGGCTGACAACCTCGGTGGTGAACCCGAGCCAGCACGACTTCAGCAGCCCGCCGAGCGCGACGTCGTCGATCCGAGCCCCGCTGATCCTGGCCAGCCCGCCCGCAGCGGCCAGGGCCTCGCGCCGCACGAGCATGCAGCCGCCGGCGGCGGCCGCGACCCGCGAGCGCCGGCTATTGACCCGGCGGAAAGGGTACAGCTGCGCGAAGAAGTACACGAACGCCGGAATCAGCAGCCGCTCCGCCGGGCTCTCGCACCGCAGCAACGCCATCTGCGAGGTGATCGCCCGGTCGCCCGCAGCAGTGACCAGCCTGCGCAGCGTCCCGGGCGCGTAGCCGATGTCGGCGTCGGTGAAGAGCACGAAGTCTGCCGCGCCCGCTTGCCCGAATCCCTGGGCCATGGCCCAGACCTTGCCGGCCCAGCCTGGTGGAGTCGGGCTCCCGGAGACGATCGTGAGCCGGTCGGCGTCGCCGATGCCGGCCGCGAGGCCCTTCGCCACCTCGGCGGTCCCGTCGCCGCTCTCGTCGTCGACCAGGATGATCTTCAGCTCACCTGGGTACTCCTGACCAAGCAGCGTCGGCAGCGTCCGGGGCAGAATGGCGGCCTCGTCCCGAGCCGGCACCACGGCAACCACAGTCGGCCAGATCGCCGGGCCTGTGCTTTCGACGGCAGCGGCTGGCAGTCGCTGGTCGGTGCGCCAGTATCCGCCGTGCCCGGCGAGCAGGTAAATCCAGGCGAGCACGGGTACGGCGGCAATGGCGAGAAGCACTAGCACTCCGACAGCGTGGCACAAGCCGGACCGCAGACCGGCGTCTGTGCAGGCAAACACCGGCAGTATGGTCTGCGGACGCCAGTCCGCAGACCATACTGCCACCATGGATCCGGCAGCACCCGTGGGAGGCACCATGCAGGTGATTGACGGCGCGGGTCGCTTCACCCGGCCGAGGGCTCCGTTCGACACCCACTGGGCCGAGCAGTTCAGGGTGCCTGCCCTGTCGGTGGGCACCTATTCGATCCCGGTCGGCGGAACCGACGACCAGGACCCGCACACCGAGGACGAGATCTACGTGGTCACCGCCGGGCGCGGCGGCTTCGAGTCAGGCGGCAAGCGGGTCGAGATCGAGCCTGGCTCGGTGATCTTCGTCGCAGCCGGCGAAGTGCACCGGTTCGTCGACGTCACCGAAGATCTGGCGGTGCTGGTGCTGTTTGCTCCGGCTGAGGGCTCGCGCTCGGTACCGCGCCTTTCTGCCTTTGTGGGTGAACACATTGCTGTCTTCAACACCGCCGTTACTAGCGGAGACTTCGCGCCGCTGCTCGCCAGGCTCACCGACGACGCCGTCGTCCGTCTCGAGAACGTGCCTGTCGCTGGCACGCTCGAATTCTTGGGGCGCGCGGCCTACACGGCCGCTTACGAGTCGAATCCGCCGGACGACGAGATCGACCAGGTCGGCGATCCGGTCGAGGAGGACGGCGCGGTGGTCGCGGACTTCGTCTGGCACCGCGACCGCACGGCCGGCTCGATGCGCCTCACGGTGACCGACGACGACCTGATCAGCCACCTGCTGGTCACCTTCAGCTGAGCCCGTTGGCCCCAGGCTGAGCCCGCTGGCACGACACCATGGTCCTACTTACTGTCATCAGGACAGCACTAAGTAGGACCATGGTACTGTCGAACCCCGGCCCCGAACAGCAGTAGGTAGGACCTTGCTGCTGTCGAATCTCGGGGCACGAGCGGGGCGGGAGCGGGGCGGGACTGGCGTGGGTGGGGGACCGGCTGAGCAGTCGTCGGGCTCAGGTGTCGTCGCGCCCTAATAGAGTTGCTGCGTGGCAGATCCGGCTTCTTACCGCCCGGCGCCAGGCTCCATTCCCGAGTCGCCCGGTGTGTACCGTTTTCGCGATTCCCGGGGCCGGGTTGTCTACGTCGGCAAGGCGAAGAGCTTGCGCTCGCGGCTCAACTCCTACTTCGCCGACTTCGCGAGCTTGCATCCTCGGACGCAGATGATGGTGACCGACGCGGCCAGCGTGGACTGGACCGTGGTCGGCACCGAGGTCGAGGCGCTGCAGCTCGAGTACTCGTGGATCAAGGAGTTCGACCCCCGGTGGAATATCAGGTACCGGGACGACAAGAGTTACCCCTACCTCGCGGTCACGCTGAACGAGGAGTACCCGAGGGTCACCGTGATGCGCGGGGCCAAGCGACGGGGCGTCAGGTACTTCGGCCCCTACTCTCATGCGTGGGCGATCAGGGACACGGTCGACACGCTGCTGCGGGTGTTCCCGGTGCGCACTTGCTCGGCCGGCGTCTTCAAGCGGGCCGGCCAGATAGGCCGGCCCTGCCTGCTCGGCTACATCGGCAAGTGCTCGGCGCCGTGCGTCGGAAGGATCAGCGCCGACGAGCACCTGCGGCTCGCGGAGGAGTTCTGCGACTTCATGGCCGGTCAGACCGGCAAGTTCACCCGGCGGCTCGAAACCCAGATGCGCGAGGCCGCCAGGGCCGAAGAGTTCGAGCTCGCCGCCCGGCTGCGCGATGACCTGCAGGCGCTGCAGCGAGCGCTGGAGAAGCAGGCGGTCGTGCTGCCGGATGGCACTGACTGCGACGTGATCGGGCTGACCGAAGACCAGCTCGAAGCGGCCGTCCAGGTCTTCTACATCCGGGGCGGCCGGGTCCGGGGCCAGCGCGGCTGGGTCGTCGACAAGGTCGAGGATCTCACGACGGGCGAGCTAGTCGAGCATTTCCTGGGTCAGGTATATCGAGACGACCCCGTCTCGCAACTACCCGTCCCGGGCCAGGACAGTCCAGCTCAGGACAGTCCAGCTCAGGACGATCCAGGTCAGGCGAACCGCGACGACGCCTGGTCTAACCGAAACCGGCGCGGCGAGCGCGACGATCTCGACAACCTGGTGTCCGAGCCTGACCGCCAGGCCGTGCCGCGCGAGGTGCTCGTGCCCGAACTGCCGCCGAACGCGCCCGCGCTCTCGGAATGGCTGTCGACGCGGCGCGGGACGAACGTCACCATCCGGGTGCCGCAGCGCGGCGACAAGAAGGCGCTGCTGGACACCGTGACCCGCAACGCGGCCGAGTCCCTGGCGCTGCACAAGACCAGGCGCGCCAGCGACCTGACGACGCGCAGCCAGGCGATGCATGAGATCCAGGAGGCGCTCGGGCTCGAGGAAGCGCCGCTGCGGATCGAGTGCTACGACGTGTCCAACCTGCAGGGCACGCACGTCGTCGCGTCCATGGTGGTGTTCGAAGACGGCCTGGCCCGCAAGTCCGCCTACCGCAAGTTCCAGATCAAGGGCGAGGCGACCGACGACCTCGCCTCGATCTACGAGGTGATCACCAGGCGATTCCGCCGCTACCTGGCCGAGCGGGACGAGCCGATGGCCCTGGAAGACGAGGAAGGCAGCAAGCGCAAGTTCGCCTACCCCCCGAGCCTGGTCGTCATCGACGGCGGCGCCGGCCAGGTCGACGCGGCCGTGCGGGCGCTCTCGGATCTCGGCATCACCGACGTCGCGGTGTGCGGCCTGGCCAAGCGGCTTGAGGAGGTCTGGCTGCCCGGCGAGGACAGCCCGGTGATCCTGCCGCGCAGCAGCGAGGGCCTCTACCTGCTGCAACGGGTGCGCGACGAGGCGCACAGATTCGCCATCACCTATCACCGGGCCAAGCGCGGCGCGGCCCAGACGGTCAGCGAACTCGATAACCTTCCAGGGCTCGGGCCAGCCAGGCGAGCTGCCCTGCTCAAGCACTTCGGCTCGGTACGCAAGCTGCGGGCCGCGACGACCGAGCAGATCGCCGAGGTCGACGGATTCGGGCCACGGCTCGCCGAGGCGGTCGCGACCGCTCTGCAGCAGGACGGGGGGCACACAGATGAATCATCACAGCGGCGCGCCTGAGATCGTGATCATCACCGGCATGTCGGGGGCCGGCCGGTCGACAGCGGCCAAGTCGCTGGAAGACCTCGACTGGTTCGTCGCCGACAACCTGCCGCCGGCGATGCTCGTGACGATGCTGGACCTGGCGAGGCGAGCCAATGCCGTGCCGCGCGTCGCGGCCGTCGTCGACGTGCGCAGCCGCGCGTTCTCGACCGACCTGAAGTCGGCGCTCGCCGAGCTTGAGTCGATCGGAGCCCGCCCTTACGTGATGTTCCTGGAGGCGAGCGACGAGACGCTGGTGCGCAGGTTCGAGAACGTGCGCCTGCCGCACCCGCTGCAGGAGAACGGCCGGATCGTGGACGGGATCAGCGCCGAGCGGGACCAGCTTCAGGCCATTCGAGCCGAGGCGGATCTCGTGCTGGACACCTCGGCGCTGAATATCCACGAGCTGCGGGCCAGGATGCGGGACGTCTTCGGCGACGAGCAGGACTCGGCGATCCGGATCACCGTGGTGTCGTTCGGCTACAAGTACGGCCTGCCGGTGGACGCCGACATGGTCGTGGACTGCCGGTTCCTGCCCAATCCGCACTGGATTCCCGATCTCGCGCCGCTGACCGGCCAGGACGAGCCGGTGCGCGATTTCGTGCTCAGCCAGCCAGGGGCCGCCGACTTCCTGCGCGCCTACACCGAGGCGCTGGAGATCATGCTGTCTGCCTACGAGCGCAGCGGCAAGCACTTCGTCACGCTGGCGGTCGGCTGCACCGGGGGCAAGCACCGGAGCGTGGCGATCTCGGAGGAGATCGCAGCCAAGCTGAAGGCAACCTGGCAAGCGGTGCAGATCAGCCACCGCGATCTCGGGCGTGAATAGCCCGCTGCCGCGCCCAGCCCGTCGCCGGGTGGTCGCGCTGGGCGGCGGGCACGGGCTGCACGCGACGCTGTCCGCGTTGCGCCGGGTCACCAGGGACCTGACGGCGATCGTCACGATCGCCGACGACGGCGGCTCCAGCGGGCGGCTGCGCCGCGAGTACGGCGTGCTGCCCCCCGGCGACCTGCGGATGGCGCTGGCCGCGCTCTGCGGCGACGACTCGTGGGGCACGACGTGGAGCAACGTCGTGCAGCACCGCTTCACGGGGAATGGCGAGCTTGGCGGCCACGCGGTCGGCAACCTGCTCATCGTGGCCCTGTGGGAACTGCTCGGCGACACGGTGCAGGGCCTGGACTGGGTGGGCAGGCTGCTCGGCGCGCACGGCCGGGTGCTGCCGATGGCGTCGGTCCCGCTGGAACTTGAGGCGCAGGTGCAGGGAGTTGACCCGAAGTTTCCTTGCCAGATCAGTACCGTTCGAGGCCAGGTAGCCTGCGCGAAGACGACGGGGCGGGTACGGTCGATGTCGTTGGTTCCCGCCGACCCGCCCGCGTGCGCCGAAGCCGTGGCGGCGGTGGCGGAGGCAGACTGGGTGGTGCTCGGGCCTGGATCGTGGTTTACCAGCGTGCTACCGCATCTGCTGGTGCCCGAACTGGCCAGTGCTTTGGTCGCCACCCCGGCGCGGAGGCTGGTCACGCTGAATCTGGCACCCCAGCCGGGGGAGACCGAGGGGTTCTCCCCGCACGCACATCTGGAGGTACTCGCCAGCCATGCCCCGGATCTCGCATTCGACGTCGTGCTAGCCGACCGCTCCGCAGTGGAGACTTCGGCGGCCAAGGACACGACGCGCGAGCTTGAGGAGGCTGCCGAATTGCTCGGGGGTCGGCTGGTACTTGCCGATCTTGCGATGGACGGCCGCGGTGATCGCCATGATCCGCGGCGACTCGCTGGCGCGTTCGCGCGGATATTCGAGGGGGAGTGAGGTTTTGTGGCCCTGACCAGCCTGGTCAAGGATGAGCTCAGCCGGGTGAGCGTGCTGAAGCCGTGCTGCAGGAAGGCCGAGGTGTCGACGCTGCTTCGGTTCGCCGGCGGCCTGCACCTGAACAACGGTCACATCATGGTCGAGGCCGAACTCGACACGGGGGCGGCAGCCAGGAGGCTGCGCAAGGACATCAGCGAGGTCTTCGGGCATACGTCGGAGCTCATCGTGCTGGCGCCGAGCGGCTTGCGCAAGGGCAATCGCTACGTGGTCCGCGTGGTCAAGGACGGCGACAGCCTGGCCAGGCAGACGGGGCTCGTGGACGGTCGCGGTCGGCCTGTGCGCGGGCTGCCCAGGCAGGTCGTGGCCGGCAGCACCTGTGACTGCGAGGCGGCCTGGCGCGGCGCGTTCCTCGCGCACGGCTCGCTGACCGAGCCTGGCCGGTCGATGTCGCTTGAGCTGACCTGCCCTGGCCCCGAGGCGGCCCTGGCGATGGTCGGCGCCGCCCGGCGGCTCAAGATCGGCGCGAAGGCGCGTGACGTCCGAGGCATCGACCGGGTCGTGATCAGGGACGGGGACGCGATCAGCGCGATGCTCACCAGGCTGGGCGCGCACGACAGCGTGCTCGCCTGGGAGGAACGCCGGATCCGCCGCGCGGTGCGCGGCACCGCCAACCGGCTCGCCAACTTCGACGACGCCAACCTGCGGCGCAGCGCCAGGGCCGCCGTCGCGGCGGGCGCACGGGTCGAGCGGGCACTGGAGATCCTGGGCGATGCGGCCCCAGAGCACCTGATCGTGGCCGGGCAGCTCCGGATCAAGCACCGCCAGGCCAGCCTGGAGGAACTCGGCCAGCTCGCCGACCCGCCGCTGACCAAAGACGCGATCGCCGGGCGGATCAGGCGACTGCTGGCGCTGGCCGACAAACGCGCCATAGAACTCGGCATCCCTAGTACTGAAGCCCACCTAACTCCTGACATGCTGGTGCCCTGAGCGGTGCGACGAGTCGAACTGGAGGCGCAGTGACTGTCCGGGTAGGAATCAACGGGTTCGGCCGGATCGGACGTAATTTCTGGCGCGCAGCGCACGCGATGCCGGAGCTAGGCATCGAGATCGTCGCGGCCAACGACCTGGGCGATATCGACACGATGGCGCACCTGCTCAAGTTCGACACCATTCTCGGCCCGCTCGACGTGGAGGTCGCGGTCGCCGGCGGCGCTATCACAGCCGGCGACGCCAAGATCAAGGTGCTGGCCGAGCGTGACCCGGCCGCGCTGCCCTGGGCCGACCTCGGCGTCGACGTGGTGGTTGAGTCGACTGGCCGCTTCACCGACGCGGCCGGAGCGGGCCAGCACCTGAAGGGCGGCGCCAGGAAGGTCATCATCTCCGCGCCCGCCAAGGACGAGGACATCACGATCGTCATGGGCGTGAACGATCACGCCTACGACCCCGCCAGCCACCACATCATCTCGAACGCGTCCTGTACCACTAACTGCGTGGCGCCGATGGCGAAGGTGCTGCACGACGCGTTCGGCATCACGCGCGGGCTGATGACCACCATCCACGCCTACACCAACGACCAGGTCATACTCGACTTCCCGAACAAGGACCTGCGCCGGGCCCGCGCCGCCGCCCAGAACATCATCCCGACCACGACCGGCGCGGCCAAGGCGACCTCGCTGGTGCTGCCCGAGCTCAAGGGCAAGCTGGACGGCATCGCGATGCGGGTGCCGGTCATGGACGGCTCGGTCACCGACCTCGTCGCCCAGCTGGCAAGGGACGTGACGAAGGACGAGGTCAACGCGGCGTTCCTGGCGGCGGCGATCGACGGCCCGCTGCAGCCCTACCTGCACTACACCAAGGACCCGATCGTCTCCTCCGACGTCGTCGGCACGCCGTACTCGTGCACGTTCGACTCGCTGCTCACCATGGCCGAGGGCGACCAGGTGAAGGTCATCGGCTGGTACGACAACGAGTGGGGTTACTCGAACCGTCTCGTGGACCTGGCGGTCATGGTCGGCAGCCGGCTGGACACCTGATGCGAGCAGTCTCCGACCTGGACGTCGCCGGCCAGGTCGTCCTGCTGCGCGCTGACCTCAACGTCCCGCTCGGGGCTGCCAGCGGAACGGCGACGCGGATCACGGACGACGGGCGGATCAGGGCCAGCCTGCCGACCATCGGCGAGCTCACCGACCGGGGCGCGCGGGTGCTGGTCTGCGCGCACCTCGGCCGGCCGAAGGGCGACGACTACGACCAGCGGGTCGCCGCGGGTCCCTCGCTGTTCCCCGTGGCCGACCGGCTGAGCGCGCTGACCGGCCAGAAGGTGGCGTTCGCAGCCGACGTCGCTGGGCCGTCGGCGGCCGAGGTCGCCGCAGGGCTGAAGGACGGCGAGATCGGCCTGCTGGAGAACGTGCGCTTCGAGCCGGGCGAGACGTCCAAGGACGACGCCGTGCGGGGCGAGTTCGCCCGCCGGCTCGCGGCGCTCGCGACCCTGTACGTCGGCGACGGCTTCGGTGCGCTGCATCGCAAGCACGCCAGCGTCTACGACGTGCCCGGATTGCTGCCGCACGCCGCCGGTCAGCTGGTGCGGGCCGAGATCGACGTGCTGCGCAAGCTGACCGAGTCGCCGGAGCGGCCTTACGTCGTCGTGCTCGGCGGCGCCAAGCCGTCGGACAAGCTGGCCGTCATCGGCAACCTGCTCGGCAAGGCCGACCGGCTGATCATCGGCGGGGGCATGTCCTACACGTTCCTCGCCGCGCAGGGTTACGAGGTCGGGCAGTCGCTGCTGGAACCTGACAAGATCGACGCGGTGCGTTCCGTGCTGGCGCAAGCGGACAAGCGGGGCGTGGAAATAGTCTTGCCAGTCGACCTGGTCGGAGCCACTAGGTTCTCACCCGACTCGGACTTCGGCATCTACCCTGTGGGCGAGTTCCCAGCGGACCGCGAGAGCCTGGACATGGGTCCGCGCACCCGGGCCTTGTTCGCCGAGAAGCTGACCGATGCGAGGACGGTGTTCTGGAACGGTCCCGTGGGCGTGTTCGAGTTCCCGGCCTTCGCGGCGGGCACCCGTGCGGTGGCCAGGGCGATCAGCGAGGTCGATGGATTCACCGTCATAGGTGGAGGGGACTCGGCAGCAGCCGTTCGGCAACTAAATTTTCCTGACACCGCGTTCAGTCACATTTCCACTGGAGGCGGGGCCAGCCTGGAGTATCTCGAAGGCAAGGCCCTGCCCGGTCTGGCAGCACTTGAGGATGCCGGTTGAGCCCAAGTAAGCGCACGCCACTCGTGGCGGGCAACTGGAAGATGCACAACAACCACCTGGAGGCGCTGGCGCTGACCCAGCAACTCGCCTTCAGGCTGACACCGAAGGACTTCGACGCGGCTGAGATCGCCGTCATGCCACCATTTACGGCGCTGCGGAGCGTCCAGACGCTGGTGCAGGGGGACAAGCTGAGGCTGTCCTACGGCGCGCAGGACATCTCGCCGCATGAGGACGGCGCCTACACCGGCGACGTGAGCGGCCGGATGCTGGCCAAGCTCGGCTGCAGCTTCGTGCTGGCCGGGCATTCCGAGCGGCGGCAGTACCACCACGAGGACGACGCGCTCGTCAACGCCAAGGTCAAGGCGATCCACAAGCACGAGATGACGCCGATCCTGTGCATCGGCGAGTCACTGGCCATCCGCGACGGCGGCGGGCATCTGGAGCACTGCACGAGCCAGCTCGAAGCCGGGCTCGCCGGGCTCAGCAGCGCGCAGGTGGCGGCAACCGTCGTCGCTTATGAGCCGATCTGGGCGATCGGTACCGGCGAAGTCGCCAGCCCGCAAGACGCTCAGGAAGTCTGCTCGGCAAGCAGGAACTGGATTTCAGGCCGCCATGGGCCCGAAGTCGCCGCCGCAGTGCGTATCCTGTATGGGGGATCGGTAAAACCCGACAACATGCCAGCCATCATGGCGCAACCAGATATCGACGGAGCACTGGTCGGCGGTGCGAGTCTCGATTACGACGGATTCGTAAGGATCTGCCGGTATCGTGAAGCTAACGCCTGATCGGCGCGACTCGGAAGGACGACGACAGCATTGGTGATCGCATTCTCTATCGTCCTGATCATCACGAGCTTGCTCATGGTGGTTCTGGTGTTGCTGCACAAGGGCAAGGGTGGGGGCTTGTCTGATCTCTTCGGCGGAGGCATGTCGTCCACGCTCGGCTCGTCATCCGTCGTCGAGCGGAATCTCGACCGGATCACTATTTTCACTGGTATTTTGTGGTTTGTCTGTATTGTCGTGCTGGGCCTGCTGCTGAATCGCTAAGCAGCGCCGCGCTCTGAGGGAGCGCGAGGCACGTGGGGGAAGGGGCCCGCGCTCGGCGCGGCCTTGACTTGAGAAAGAGGCTTGTAGTGAGCAGTGGTAACGCCATTCGCGGCAGCCGGGTCGGTGCCGGTCCCATGGGAGAGGCAGAGCGGGGCGAGGCCGCACCGAGGGTGCGGGTGTCGTTCTACTGCTGCAACGGCCACGAGACAGTGCCAAGCTTCGCCAACGACGCGCCGGTCCCTGACACCTGGGACTGCCCGCGCTGCGGCGTTCCGGCCGGCCGGGACGCGACAGCTCCGCCGTCACCGCCGCATGCCGAGCCGTACAAGACGCACCTGGCTTACGTGAAGGAGCGCCGCTCGGCCAATGACGGCGCCGCGATCCTCGCCGAGGCGCTCGACCGGCTGCGTCAGACAACTCGATCCTTCTAGGTCCTGCGCACGTACCGGCATAGCAGGAAGCCGTCGTCTTCGATGACGGACGCGAGGCGCATAGTTGTGGCCGTACCTCCGGTGATCATCCTGTCGGCTAGGCCGCCTTCGAGCAGCGGGGCAAAGGTCATGCAGAGGTCGTCAAGCAGGTCTTCGGTGACGAGCTGACCTAGCAGCATAGGTCCGCCTTCGACCAGAATGTTGTGATAGCCGAGCTCGCCGAGCTTGTTGATCGCGTCCGTAGCTGAGATCTGACCGCCAGGGAAGGTGATTATCTCGGCGGTCTGCGATGCCCTGGCCACCCGAGCTACTGGCGCGTGGTCAGTAGTGAGCACGATCGTCTTCGGGCGGTCAGGGGAGCCACGCATCAGCGGGCTGTCAAGGTCGAGGTCGATTTTCCTGGTGAGGACCGCAATCGGCGGGGTCGGCCTGCACCTGCGCGCAGCTGCGGCCAGTCCAGCCTGGCGAGCCCGTAGTGCTCGGCGCGGACGGTGCCAGCTCCTACGAGGATAATATCGGCAAGCGCCCGCAGCACGTGGAAGAGCAGACGGTCGGCCTTACCTGACAGCCCGCCAGAGCGCCCGTCAAGGGAGACAGCGCCGTCCGCGCTGGAGATAAAGTTGGCCCGCACCCAGGTACCGTCTGGGTAGGCGTAGATCTCGGCAAGCCTGGCGACGAGTTCGCTCACCTCAGCGGTAGTTGCCGTTGCTTGCCCGGGCACCGACTCGACCGCTAGCCGCCGGTCAAGCCCCCCTTCTTGGGTACCAGCCTGCAGCGGGAAGATCTGGTGCACGGCATGCCTCCACTATCTGGGTCTCCGGGGGACACAACAGATTAGGATCGTACACAATCGCTCATGCCCGGCGACTCCGGTCAGCAACCGGTGCGACGTGCCCTCCATAGGTGGTCGCTGGGTACTATTTGGCATCTTTTCGATATAGATAAGCCAAATAGCTCTTGTCGACCTTGCCGGCTGGTGATCGCGGTAGCTCGTCGACTAGCTTGAAACCGCGCGGCACATACAGCGAGCCCAGTTTATGCTCGATATCAGCCGCCAGGAGAGCCGGAGAGAAGGTATCCGGGTTCGAACCGACGGCGAGAAAACAGTAAATCGACTCCCCGTAAGCGTCGTCGCGAATAGGTATCGCAGCCGCCTCGCGAATCCCGGCATGACCACGAAGGAACTCTTCCAGGATCACAAAGTACACATTATCTGAGCCAACACCCGTGATCACGACCTCGCGCCTGCGCCCGACTATGTGCAAGTATCCCTGCAAATCCCAGTATCCAAGATCCTCGGTATTAAACCAGCCATCCTTCAGGGCGGAGCGGTCGATGGTGTCATTTATCCAGTAGCCTTCCATTACCTTCGGACTCCGAACTACCACTTCACCGACTGCACCTGAGTTCGCCAGCGTCAGATCATCGAGTCGCACCTGAACCTCTACCCCGGGCATCGGTCTGCCACAACGTGACAGAGCGTCAAGGTCGGCTAGGTATGCTCATCTGCCGCCAGCTCAGTGATGCCACCAGTTTCAGTCATGCCGTAAATCTGCCTGATGATACTGGCCCGAATCGCTGGATGGCCTCGGCGACTCGGGCTGGTGCTGCCCAGGCACCGGTGTGGAGAACGTCACGCAGTTGAGGCCAGTCGCCAGCCGACAACGGGTCGTCAACGAGCTGATAGAGCATCGGCGGATTCACGACGAGCGACGAGACCCGCGCCTCCCGCATCACCTGCAGGGCAGCTGACGAGTTAAATCCACCTATCAGCACGACGGTGTCGCCGGCAGCGAAGGTTTGCAGGGAACTGAGGTGACCGCTGCCATGAGTTACTGCTGCGCAGACGAATCGTCGCTCCTGCCGCGGCTGCGCCCCGGCGAGTATCGGACCCAGGTAATACGCGGCGCTGCTTACCACGACTCTTGGCCTGCCCCAGGTGCCGCCAGTATAACGAAATGTGGCGCATCGTTCGTGCGTCGCAATCGGTATTACGCCGGTCGATCGATCTGCGGGATGGAAAGACTCCAGCAGTCGTACATCGACCTCGGCGTGCGCGTCGCTGACATTCTGGATGTAGGCGCTATCCGTCAGCAGCAACTCAGCGGCCGTCTGCTTTAGAAATGCTGCCAGTTCGACGCCAATGAGTTCCGGCGGCACGAGAACCAGGCGGCAGCCAAGTGAGTAAATCGCGATTTGCGCGAGTACTGATTCGGGAACATTTCCCGCTAGCAAGGCGACATGGCTGCCCTGTCCGACTCCAAGCGTCCGCAGTTCGTCAATAATGCCTTGTGTTATCGCAGCGGCTTCCGCATAGGTAACTTGCCGATCTAGCGTAATGAAGGCGTCGCCTCTCGCGCGCGACAGGCTGGCGGCGATCTGTCGCAGGTATGGCGAGGATCTCAGACTCATTGACGCAGATTAATATAGTGAATAAATCGCAGCGGCCAGAAATAGGAATGCGACTAGTAGCTGCATGCCTTGAATGATAATCCGGTATGAGTCTAGGCGAGCCTGCGAAACTTCGCCAGCGCGTCTCACGAGTTCGGTAACGTCGTTCATGCCCGCCTCGACCATTGTGGTCTCCAGATACCGAAGCGCGTCTTCTGACACTTGGACGAGCTGGCGTGTGCGTCGATCAAGCCGCATGAACCCAAGGCTCGCAGCGGCGCCCGTAACGGCGAGACCGACCTGGATGGCCACGAGGTGGCTCGCGCGAGCCTGAACGTAAGCCGAAGCTAGGAACGCCACGGCCACAAGCCAGAAATTAACTAGCTGCAGACGCTGCCCGGCGTGCAGCGCGAACCAGTTCCATGCGTAGGTCTGCGCCTCTTCGCGGTTTTTCATGATGGAAATCTATGAGAATATTTTCCAATATTGTAAATGCATCACATATGGCGCCAATGTCGTGGCTTCTAATGTAATCAACGCCCTGGCTCGCTGCGTAAATCTCGGCCGCAAGCGTCGCCGACCCGACTTCGTCTATCCTGCGTCCTGAAAGTGTTCGCAAGAAAGATTTGCGTGAGGGCGAGACCAGTATTGGGGAATCCGAATCGCCGTTTAAGTTCGTCGATTCGCGACAAAACCATGAGGGATGGGACGGGGCTGGTAGAGAGCATGAGGCCCAGGCCTGGGTCAATGATGATGCGGCTCTCAGAAATCCCGGCGCCCGTAAGGGCCGGAAGCCTGGCACTCGAAAAATCCTACGATACTATCCCAGACGCTTTCGGGCTCCAGTTCCTCAACGCTTTCGGCGCCAGGAGGTCGTGTCCTGTGCACGACAATAATTGAGGAATCAGACGCAGCCAGTTCGGCATAAAATGACGAATGCGGAAATCCTTGGACATCGTTGACAAAGGCGACGTTCCAGCCGATAGCAAGCCGCTGTGTCGATAGCTGCGGCGAGTCGATAGACAAGCGGTAGCCATCTGAAGAGAGGCTCTGCACCACCGGCTCGAGCCGCCGGCGCTCATCGTCGTCGCTGACGAAAATCGCACCTGGGTGACTAGCCGACGGGCCGAGCTCAATAACATCGGCGCCCAGCTTTGCCAGCTCATGAGCCTTTGCGAGAGCTGCGCTCGGCTTTAAGTAAAGACCGCCGTCCGAAAAGGAGTCCTGAGTAATATTTACGACCCCGATCAAGCAAGGTCGCTTGCGACCAGGCCCTGGCCACGCGGCATCGGTCATCTGGCTGCAACCCCCTGGAACCATCGCTCGCTGCCTCGTAGTAGTCCCGGCCTGTGACATGCTAGCATCTGACGGTAAAGTCACAATCCTGCTGTCGGATTGGCCGCGTGAATGATCGCTGAAGCTGTTGATTACGCTATCGTGGTCGCATTGGCTGAAGAGCTTGCCATCTTCTGGGAATACCTAGATGTATCCTATGAGACTGTCTTTGACTCCAAGACTAATAACATCTACTATCAATTCTCGTTGCGGTGTGGTGAAGATGAGCGCCGGTGTGTGCTGACGCTGATCGGCGAGATGGGTCCGACCAGCGCTGCTTTGGTGCTCGGAAGCCTGCTGGATCGGTACCGGCCGGATGTAGTCGCGATAGTAGGCCTAGGGGCGTCGCTTAGCGAGCACGTCAAACTCGGCGATGTGGTAGCGGCAACGTCCGTCGATAGCTATGCGGAGAGCGGGAAATTTGCGTCCATAGCGTCGCGTTCAGGCTCGGAGGCAGCTGCTCAGCTACAGCTGGCGGGAGAGGTCTTCCGCTGCGACGCCCGTCTTGTCGCGCGCGCCAGGAACGCTCAGTTTACCAACTCTGAGAGCATTTAAGAAGTGGCAGGAAGCTAGCCGTGCCTTGCTGTCGCGCTCAGCTGAGACCGGCTCGAGTGAGATCAGGCTGCACGACGGCCCGATTGCATCGGGCCCGGTTGTGGTGGCGTCAGGTCAGTTCAGACAGTTCCTGCTGTCACGAAACCGCAAGTACTGTGCGGTCGAGATGGAATCCGCAGGCGTTGCCGCACTACTCGAGCCGGCTGGCAGAGCGACCTGGACTGCTGGTGCTGAAGGGCATCTCGGACCGCGCCGATGCGCAGAAGTCAGAGCTAGACTCGCTTGGCTTGTTTCGGGTGGCAGCTATGGGGTCGGTGAGCTTGCTGCTGAAGATGCTCATTGAGGAGGACATCCTCACCTGGCCGACCTCGGTCGGGTCGAGGGCGAACAAACCGATGGCCCTCGTAGATCAGTGGGGCGACGCCTTCGTGGGCCGGCAGGCAGAGATCGACAGACTTCGTGACATGCTCAGCGACGGTGAACGGCGAGTGATGACGATAGTAGGCGAGGGGGGAATAGGAAAGACCAGGCTCGCATACGAATTTGCGCAGAGCAATTTCGCGAATTTTCGGGATGGCGTCATAATTCTGGATATGGGATCGACGTTTCAAGTCGAGGCAATGACGAGCGGTCTCAGGCGGGGGCTTAAGCTTGAGCCTGGAGACCCGGCAAGTGCTGTTTCGGATATAGCGAACGCCTTGAACCGCCAGAATATGCTTGTAGTGCTTGATAATTTCGAGTCTGTCATCGAGAGCGCTCCGATCGTTCAGCAAATAATTGACGCAGCTGCGGAGATGCGATTCCTCATCACTTCGCGGGAGCCGCTGAAGGTTCGCGGCGAATGCATCCTGCGGCTAGACCCGCTCGCGTTTCCGTCACCCCGTGGTCAAGAAAATGAGGTGGCGGACTTTGACGCGACGACCCTCTTCCTCGCTCGCGTGAGAGAAACCTTGGGAAGTGAGGTCTCGCCGGAATTGCTGCCGGTCATCGGTCAGCTTTGCGCGCGTGTTGGAGGCGTGCCGCTCGGCATAGAACTCCTGGCCAGGCAGACAATGTATCTGGGAGTAGCGGAGATAGCTGAAACGCTGGATATGCAGGAAGGCGCGACAAGGCTGCTTGCCGATAAACGCAGAGGTATCGCTAGTCGTCATCAGTCTCTATCTGCGGTCTTCGACTCTAGTGTTGCCTCGCTTACTGAACGAGCAGGTTAACTTGCTCATCGACGTGAGCGTCTTCACGGGCGGCGCATCGCTCGCTGCCTTGATGAACCTTCACAGGCAGTCAGATGCCTCGGTCCTTGATGATCTGAGGGTATTGGTGGACAAGAGCCTGCTCCGAGTGGATCGCGCGTATTTTCAGGAAAGCCGCTATACGATGCTGCCGCCCGTGCGGGACTACGTGAGAGCACGGTGGAGATGACCGGCACTGGCAGCTGGCGTTGCAGGCGCACGCGTTGTTCTTCGCGGCGCTCGCGGAGCGCGCTGGCGCGGAACTCTTTGGATCGAGCCAGGTGGCCTGGCTCAGCCGCATCGAGGTGGATGTCTGGAACTTCCGCGAAGCGTGTCATTGGTTCGAAGGCCAAGGACGCCCCGCCGATGCCATGGCAACGGTGGCTCATCTCAGTCGCTTCTGGAGTACGAGGGACTTCTTGCAGCTCGGTCGGGAGCTGTCGGATATCTCGCTCGAAAGCGAAGAGACTATACCGCAGCAGACCCTTGCGAACTGGCGTACATTCCGCGGGTTGCTGGCGTGGTATAGCGGAGATTATTCCGCGGCCGACAGAACATTTGCGCAGGTAGCGGAGTTCGGTTCGGGTAATGGCATGCCATGGTTCGAATCCAACGGCCTGGCAAACAGAGGCCTGGTTGCTCAGTCAGAGGGGCGGCCATCAGATGCGCTGGGTCTCTACCGCTCCGGGGAGTCGGTGGCGAGGAAGGCGGGCGACAATTGGAATCTCGCCGTCTGCCGCGTCGGAGTGGCACGCGCGCTTCATGACCTCGATGAGCTGCCCGCGGCTCTTGAGACGTACGAAGAGAGCCTCGATCTATTTCGCCGGGTCGGCGATCTATGGAGTGTTGGTCGAGTTCTGCGGCGTCTGCTTGTGCTCGCGCAGGAGACGGGCAACGACGCTCTCTTCGAGGCGACGCTGCCGGCGGCTCGCAGGAGTTGTCTGAGCTCGGCCACGTTTATGGCGCGGCCCAGCTAGACTCGATTCTCGCCGCGCGAGCAGGTCGCCGAGGAGAGACTGTAGACGCGCTCAGTCTCTATCTGACGAGCGCAGATGTATTTGCTCGCCTGGGCGTAAGTGACGAACTCGTCTCGATACTCAATCAATGCGTGGTGCTGTTCCTCGAGCAGTCCGAGCCTGAGATCGCCGGACTGCTTGCTGGCCTCGCACAGCAGCACGGACCGGCGGGACAGACACCGGGGTTCGATGAGATGAGCTCGCACTTCGGGCTGAGCACGGCCAGCGACGATCAGGTGACGCAGTTCCGGGTCGCCTACCGAACTGGCCTGCACGCCGAGGCTCGCACAGCGCTGCATAGCGCTCTGTCCTCGCTGGCCGCTGCATAAAGGGCAATCGCTTGCATCACGCACTCGGACTTAGGCTGGCTCGGCACGCGATCATGCCCGTCGTCTCTCCATAACATCCGACCTGGGCAGCCGGAACCCAGCAGGACGCTGTCCCGTCCTTAAAAGCGTGTACAGCGTGACCGGCCGCGGGGTGCTAACACCGTGCGCTCGTCTCATAACGTGGCTTGGCGTGCTGTCGGGGCTGCTCGGGCTGGCGGCTTGCACGCCCTACGTGCAGGGGCGATCGAGCAGCCGGCTGCACGGCGGTGTTCACCAGACTGGCCGGGTGCAGGGGTGCGTCACGTCGGTCAGGGGCGCGAGCTACGGGCCGGGACTGGTCCTGCCCACCTGGCTGCCTGCGGGTTTCCGTCTTTCGCACGGACCTCAGGTCGGCGCGGCTAATCCGGCCGAGATCTACGTCAGGGCCGCGAACGTTCCTAACCCGCCTCGCATCGAGCTCGGCTTCGCCGACTACGGCGGCCTGCTGTCTCGTTTTTCGGACCGCGAACCCCACCAGGCGAGCGTGACTATCGAAGGCCATCCTGGCCGGCTGGACACCGGCGCCCCGAAGCTGGTCAGGACGTACTGGAAGCCCGACCGGGCGCACCTGCTGAGCGTGACCGGCTACCGGATTCCGGTCTCGGTCGTGATGGCGGTCGCGAGGAACATCTGGTTCGACCCGCCAGGCAAGGTCCAGCTGCCGCTTCGGCCTGGTCCTGTCGTCTCGAGGCGGGCCGCCGTGCGAGCAGCCCGTCGCGTGGCTGGCCGGGCCGGGCGCCTGCGGCGGAGCGGCGCGGTCGCCAAGCTGACCTCGTGGGCGGAGGTCGTAGCGCTGCTGCAGACGGCTCATTCGGCTCGGGCGCTGGCCGGCATCCCGGAGGCGGCTGTTCCCGCGCGATGGCAGTCGGCCTGGGTTGTGCGCACCGGCGACATCTCCGTCATCGTGAACGCGTCGACCGGCCGGCCGGTCGCCACGGTGCGCGGGCAGGCTAACCCGGCCTGGTTCGCCGCGCTGACCGACCGGAGCCGCACCTCGGCGTCCTGTCAGGGCGGCTCGCGCGCCCGCCTGCCGTTCGGCATCCTGACCAGAGACGAGGAAAGCTACGTCGTGCAGGGCTACCCGGCCCCGGCATCGAGCCGCGCGTCAGCCTCGATCCTGCTGAAACTGACGACCGTCCCCGCGATGAACAATGCCGATCCCGGCATCGACGGCGGCTGCGTCGGCCAGAATTGCCTGATCAGGGAACTAGTCTGGGTCGCCATCACGACCGTGCGGGCGCCGACCGGGCAGGACTATCCCGTGCCTGCCGACCTCGGAGTCGGTCCCGCACGGCTACCAGCTCAGTCAGGTGAAGCTGTACTACGGCGTTGCCGTTCCTGGCAGCCTCGGCATCTTCTGCCGGAAGCTGCCCGGCCCGATCGAGGACCTCAAAGACCTGGCCCCGCCAGTCAGCTGAACGGGAGCAGGCGCTAGGGCTTGGTGGCGCGGAGGACCATGATCGCGTGGGACAGGACTTCGACCGAGTAGCCGGTGCTCGTGCCGTTGCCCACGACGCTGCCTGCTGCTGCGCTCGCCACGACGGTCGAGCCGGTGCCACCCGCACCGCTCGCACCACCGGCATCGCCCGCACCGCCGAGATCGGCCGCACCAGTCGTCACGAGCGCCAGTGGTGAACCGGTGTTGACCACGATCTGCCACGCCACCCCAGGCGCGCCGATGCCGGGCGGAATCGTGAACGTGACCGGCTCCGAGTGCGCGTTCATCAGCAGGATGAAGTCGGCGTCGGTGATCCGCTCACCGCGCGGGCCTGGTTCGGTGATCGCGTCGCCGTTGACGCAGACGGCGAGCGCCTTCGAGTAGCCCGCGTTCCAGTCCTCGGTGCCATCTCGTGGCCCGCCGGAGTGAGCCACACGATGTCGCGCTGCCCGTCGATCGAGCCGCCGGTCCCGGCCGCTGAAGAACCGCCGCCGGCGGAACACCGGATGCGCCTTGCGCAACGCCGACAGCGCGCCGACGAATTCGACCAGTCCGCGTGCTTGGCCGCCGCATCCCAGTCGACCCAGGAAATCTCGTTGTCCTGGCAGTAGCTGTTGTTGTTGCCGCGCTGCGTGCGGCCGAGTTCGTCGCCCGCCAGCAGCATCGGAATGCCCTGACTGAAAAACAGCGTCACGAGGAAGTTGCGCACCTGGCGGTCCCGCAGCGTCGGGATCAGGCGGTCGTCGGAGGGGCCTTCGGTGCCGCAGTTCCACGACCGGTTGTCGTCCGAGCCATCCCGGTTCTGCTCGCCGTTGGCCTCGTTGTGCTTATGGTCGTAGCTGACCAGGTCGGCCATCGTGAAGCCGTCGTGACAGGTGACGAAGTTCACCGAGGCTACCGGGCGGCGAGCGCTGGTCTCGTACAGGTCGCTCGACCCGGTTAGCCGCGAAGCCAGCTCGGGCAGCTGCCCTGGCGCGCCGCGCCAGTAGTCGCGGACGGTGTCGCGGTACTTGCCATTCCATTCGGTCCATAGCGGCGGGAACTTGCCCACCTGGTAACCGCCCTCGCCGACGTCCCACGGCTCGGCGATCAGCTTGACCTGGGAGACCAGCGGGTCCTGCTGCACCAGGTCGAAGAACGCCGACAGCCGGTCCACGTCGTGCAGCTCGCGGGCCAGCGCCGAAGCCAGGTCGAATCGGAACCCGTCGACGTGCATCTCGTCGATCCAGTACCGCAGCGAATCCATGATCAGCTGCAGGGCATGCGGATGCCGCACGTTCAGGCTGTTGCCGCAGCCGGTGTAGTCCAGGTAGACCGACGGGTCCTTGTCAGCCAGCCGGTAATAGGCGGCGTTGTCGATGCCGCGGAAGGACAGCGTCGGCCCGAGCGCCCCCGATTCGGCCGTGTGGTTGTAGACCACATCGAGAATGACCTCGATGCCAGCCTGGTGCAGCGCCTTGACCATCGACTTGAACTCGGCGACCTGGCCGTGCGGCGCGACCGCCGACGCGTACCCGTTGTGCGGCGCGAAGAAGCCGATCGTGTTGTAGCCCCAGTAATTCGTCAGGCCACGCTCGGACAGGAACGGCTCAGGCACCGACTGATGCACCGGCATCAGCTCGATCGCGGTGACGCCGAGTCGCTGCAGATGCTCGATGACGGCGGGTGAGGCGATCCCGGCGTAACTGCCGCGCAGGTCCTGCGGAACTCCGGGATGGCGCAGCGTCAGGCCCGGACATGGGCTTCGTAGATCAGGGATTGGTGATACGGCGTCCGGAGCTGCTGGTCTCCAGCCCAGTCGAAGTACGGGTTGATCACGACATTTCTCGGCATGAAAGGAGCGCTGTCGTCGGTGCTCATCGGCGCCTCGATCTCGCCCGGACTGGCGGTAGGAATACACCGCCGGGTTCCAGGTGACCTGGCCGTCGACCGCCTTGCCGTAGGGATCGAGCAGTAGTTTCGCGGGATTGCACCGGTGCCCGACGCGCGGCTCGTAGGGGCCGTGCACCCGGAAGCCGTAGCGCTGGCCAGGGCCGACCTCCGGCAGGTAGCAGTGCCACACGAAGCCGTCGACCTCGCTCAGGGCGATGCGCTGCTCGCTGCCTGCCTCGTCGAAGAGGCACAGCTCGACAGGTCCGCTATTTCCGAGAAGATCGCGAAGTTTGTGCCGGAACCGTCCCAGATTGCTCCGAGCGGGTAGGCAGTTCCGGGCCAGACGCGCATTCAGCCGACCTTACACGGCCTGATTCGGTCCAGGACCGGCACAAGGTCCAGACCGGATGGCAGCATTCCAAACGAGACACCTGGCCCGCCAACCCCACGGGCCTCAGCCAGCCTGGTCGCGCAGAAGGCGTCGCTCACCGCAGCCGGGGAGTGCCGCACCAGCAGGGCGGCTTGCAAGACGACGGTGAGGCCGGCTAGCGCCCTGGCCCGGTACTGCGCGGTGACCTGGTCGGCAGGCCGCGACCTCGCCGAATTCCGTGGCGAGTCGTTCGACGGCATCGTCGAGCCGCCGGTCGGCTCCGGCCGCCTGGTGCAGCTCGGTCGATCAGGGCGTCGACCCCGCTGGCTGAACGCGCCAGCGCCCGGAGCAGATCGAGCGCGGTGACATTGCCCGACCCCTCCCAGATCGAGTTCAGCGGGGCGTCCCGGTACAGCCGGGGCAGGACCGACTCTTCGACGTAGCCGTTGCCGCCCAGGCATTCGAGCGCCTCGCCGACGATCGCTGGCGCCCGTTTGCAGACCCAGTGCTTGGCCGCCGGAAGCATCAGCCGCAGCAGCGCGGACTCGGCGGCGTCGCCCCGGGCGGCGCGATCGGCGGCGCCCGCGAGCCTGATCGCGAGCATCGTGGCGGCCTCGGATTCCAGGGCTAGGTCAGCGAGGACCGCCCGCATCGCAGGCTGGTTTATCAGCTTCGCGCCGAAAACGCTGCGGTGCTCTGCGTGGTGGGCCGCCTCGACGCAGGCCTGCCGCATGGTGGCGGCGCTTCCGAGGATGCAGTCGAGCCTGGTCGAGCTGACCATCTCGATGATTGTGGCGATACCCCGTCCTTCTTCGCCGACCGGCCAGGCAACCGCGTCCTCGTATTCCACCTCGGACGAGGCGTTGGAACGGTTGCCGAGCTTGTCCTTCAGGCGCTGCAGGCGCATCGCGTTCGGGGTGCCGTCGGGCAGCACGCGGGGGAGCAGGAAGCAGGTCAGGCCGCCCGGCGCTTGCGCCAGCACGAGAAAGAGGTCGCACATGGGTGCCGAGCAGAACCACTTGTGCCCGGTGATGCGATAGCTGCCGTCGTCGGCAGGCACCGCCCGGGTGGTGTTGGCGCGGACGTCGGAGCCGCCCTGCTTCTCGGTCATGGCCATGCCGGCCAGCAGTCCTGCCTTGACTTCTGGCGGGATCAGCCCTGGCTCGTAGGTCGTGCTGGCGAGCAGGGGCTCGAAGCGGGCGGCCAGTTCGGGCGCGTGCCGGAGCGCGGGGACGACGGAATACGTCATCGAGATCGGGCAGCCGTGCCCGGCTTCGGCCTGGGTCCAGACATAGAACCTGGCCGCCCTGGTCACATGCGCTCCGGGTGAGCCGTCGGCCCACGGAGCGGCGTGCAGCCCGTGGGTGACCGCGGTAGCCATCAGCTCGTGCCACGCGGGGTGGAACTCCACCTCGTCGATCCGGTGACCGTACCGGTCGTGGGTACGGAGCACGGGCTCGTGGATGTTGGCGAGTCTCGCCAGCTCGATGACCTCGGCCGACCCGGCGAGGCGCCCGAGCTCAGGCAGGCCCGCATGCTCGCCGCCCTGGGCGGCGAGCATGGTGAGCAGGGCCTGATCAGCCGCTACGTCGTGCCCGGCGAGCGGTGGAACCTGATTGACAACCTCGTGTGTCCGCCTGAACGTGTGCGCAGGCACCAGGTCACGAGGTATGGATGCCGCACTCAGTCTTGGCCGTGCCCATCCAGCGCCCGCTGCGCGGGTCGTCGCCTGGAGCTACCCGCGCGGTGCAGGTGGCGCAGCCGATCGACGGGTAGCCGTCGTAAACGAGCGGGTTCACCAGCACTCCGTTGGCGGCGATGTAGTCATCGACGTCCTGCTGGCTCCACTCGATGATCGGGTTGACCTTGACCATCTGCCGCCTGGGGTCCCACTGCACGACCTTGGTGTCGGTGCGCGCGTCGGTCTCCTCGCGCCGGACGCCGGTGATCCACGCGTCGTACGGCTCGAGTGACTGCTCGAGCGGGATAACCTTACGCAGGTAGCAGCACAGGTCAGGGTTGCGCGCGTAGAGCTTGGGACCGAGCTCGGTGTCCTGCTCGGCGACCGTCGTCGGCGGCGTAATGTTCACGACATTGACCGGGTAGACGACGGACACGGCGTCACGGGTGCCGATTGTCTCGGCGAAGTGATAGCCGGTGTCCAGGAACAGCACGTCGATGCCCGGCACCTCGCGGGACACCAGGTCGATGATGACGGCGTCGGTCATCGACGAGGTGATGCAGAGCCTCCCGCCGAACGTCTCCGCAGCCCACTTGATGACGTCGCTCGCTGGAGCTCCCTTGAGTGCCTCGGCTGCTTCCTCGGCGAGCCGCTCCATCGTGCCTGCCTCCATCTCGGGGGTCATGCAACGTTCCTAGCACCACAGTAGGCCAGAAAGGCACAAAATGCATGCCTACCCTGCTGGTCCACAGCCATCTCCTCCTGGAACAGGTCGGTGATCGCGCGTCGGTCCGTCCTCCGGAGCGAACCGCGCGCCATCGCGCGGTATTCCGGCACGGCCGTGGGGTGGATTGAAACCCAGATTGAAACCCAGGATGCCAGCACTGCCACTCAGGGACTGCCCGGCCCGGAGGCGTCTAACCCTGGCGGACCCAGCCGAGCCTGGGCTCGGCCGCAGGCTCCTGCTTGTGCTGGCAATCGCACCAGCTGCCGCCGGGACAGGACACATGGTCCTGGCGGCGGCAGCATCGGCAGATCACGATGACATTGTCGCTGATCGCGGTCGGAGTGGTACAGGGGCGGGGCGGATTAGGGTCGGCGACGGGTGACCGCGTGGACGGGTAATCAGGCAGCGTTGGCGTTCGCGCGACGCATCCGGCGCCGACGCTCGGCCGACCGCTCGTCCTCGTTCAGCCCGCCCCAGGTGCCGTACTTCTCCGGGCGGCTGATCGCATAACCTAGGCACTCTGCCCTTACCGGGCAAGCCGCGCACAACGACTTAGCCTTCCGCTCCCGGATGTCGCGCTCAGGCTGGCGCTCACCATCGGGGCCAAAGAACAACACGACATCTTCGCCGCGGCAAGAAGCTCGGTCCTGCCAACCCCAGTTGGGCCGCGGCAGCAACACGGCCTGACGGCGTACCTCAGACATGAAAAGCTCTCCTCAACCAACTTGCCGTAACTTGTCGCTAGCGGAGCACTTGGCTCGCTAGGCGCAAACACCTGGAAATCGCGCGATACGGCATCCGCCCCGTCGCATCATGCAAACGCCTTGCAGCGCTAAACTGTTCCCTCGCTGCGGGTTCACTCGCCTACGGCCGGTTCGGACGCGTTCCGCCCAGCAAGCGCCGTCCAGCAAGCGACAGCCCGCGCCTTGCATCCCGTGCTCTTGCTCGAAACGCTTGCTTCAAACACTGTGCAGGCTGCAGGGGCTGGCACCGCAACTTCAGCGCACTGCCGGATTATCATGTCACCACTGAGCTGGCCGCACAGCCGAGATGACAATTCTCGCCCGATTTAGAACGCGCAGTGATCGGCAGGCAGCGCCGCCGCCGGGAGGGCGTCGTCGCTGCTGGTCACTACCCCGCGCGGGGCTGCGAGCCTGCTCCCAATACCCACATTGGCTGGACAAGCCGGTCGAGGCAGAGCGACGATAGGCAACATGTCCGAGCCGGATGCCGTTCCCTTGCCAAGAGACGGCGAGGTCTTCTTCGATGTTCGAGGCGATGCGAGGGCCATGCGCCTGAGCTGGTACGCGGACAGCAAGATCGCCGTCTTCAGCATCTGGCAGGGTAACCGCTGCACGGGCACCTTCCGGCTCCCCTTCGCCGAGCTTGACCGGATGATCCACACGCTGCAATCAGGACCGCCCCTGCATGACGCCTATCCGGATCACCGGGGCGACTCGGCCACGCAGGCAGGCGTCGGCGACGGTTACGGCGGCGGACCTGGTGGCGAATATGGCGGCGGCACGGCGTACGGCCGCGAGCACATTTACGGTACCGCTACCTTCGAAGGCGACCCGGCCTTTGCTCACGCGGGGCCGCCTTATGAGGGCGAGCCGAGCTACGCGGGCGAGCCGACCGGGCACCTAGATCGCTATGCCGCCGAGCCGCCCTATCCGCCTGCCCAGCCTTACGGCGGCAGCGCGCCCTATGGCGCGGCGGAGCCGTATGGACACGGTGACCCCTACGGCCATAGTGAGCAGTATCCCCGCAGCGATCCGTATCCGCGCGACGAGCAGTACTCACCCGGTGATCTGCCCGGCGCCGGGCCTTACCCAGGAGAGCCGCCCTACCGGGGCGAGCTGCCTTACCAGGCCGAGCTGCCCTATCAGGGCGAGCTGCCTTACCAGGGCGAGCCGCCCTATCAGGCTGAGCCTCCCCACGATGGTGAGCGATACGCCGACCGCCAGGAAGTCGGCGTACAGCAGTATGGCGTCGACGCGCAGCCCGCCGCCCCACAGCACACCGACGCCCAGCACAGCGAGCCCCCGTATACCGACAGTCAGTACAACGACCGGCAGTACGACGACCGGCAGTACAACGACCCCCAGTACGACGACAGCCAGTACGACGACAGCCAGTACCGCGACGCGGCGCACAGCGCACCCGAATACGGTGCGCCGGAAGGCAGCGGCCCGGAATACGACCGGCGGGAATACAGCGGCCGCCGCAGGCATGCGGCGCCTAGCTCGGGCGAGCCTTACCCGCCAGGCGATTCCAGCGAGCCCTACGGTCGTGCCGAGCCATACGGCCACGGCGAGGCGCACCTGCCGGCCCATCACGCGGCGAATTACCAGGCCGCGCCGTATGCGGAAGCGGAGTTCGGCTTTCAGGAGCGACGCCGTGGCCGCCATGGCCACGACGAGGAATACCCGCTACCGCAGTCGGCCCAGGGGGACAGGCCAGGCGATTGGCTGCCGACCCCGGTGGGACCGGGGGACCCGACCGCAAGGGATCCTGAATCCGTTCCCGATGCGGCGATGCTGAGCTTCCCCTCGGTGCCGGCCAGGAACGGACCTGCGGGCTACGGATAGCCTGCGACGTTATTTCGCGGATCGCGCCGCTCCGGACCCTTCCCTGACCGGCCTGCCCCACCGCCCCTGCCCACCGGCCCCGTCCCACCGGCCCTGCCGCACCAGTCCCGTCCCACCGGCCCTGCCCCTAGCGGCCCTGCCCCTAGCGGGGGCGATCGTTGGTGGCCTGGCCGCTCGGCCGGATTTTGGGCCGCGCCGTCGTTCCCGTCGCCTGGCGTGCGTCGCGCGGCGGGGCGTTGCCCGGGTTAACAGCACCATGTCCCTGCCTGCTGCTGTTCCGAGCCGGTTTTCAACGACACCATGGTCCTACTTACTGCCGTCCTGATGACGGCAAGTAGCACCATGGTGCTGATAGATTCGCGGGCTGCGCAGCAGTATGTGGGACCTTACTGCTGACCGCCTACCCCCGCGTTCAGGATGATGCCTGGCCTAATGCCTACTCTCCGAGATTGCCCGATGACTGTCTGTTATGAGAGGCGTCAACGAGGGAATATTGTCGCGGTTGGGGAAGGGGGGAACAGACGTGGCACAGAAGGTCCAAGTCACATTTGCTTGCGACTACGACTCAAAGGAAATTCCCAACGGCGAGCACCTGACTCGTTCGTTCAGCCTTGATGGCCGGGACTTCGAGATAGACCTGTGCGTCAAGCACAGCCAGAAGTTCGACGAAGCGGTGAAGCGCTTCGCCGACCACGGCCGCAGGGTCTCAGCAAGGGCTGGCCGCACCAAGCGGCGTACGACCGCCCATCGCAGGCGCAGTGCCGAGATCCGCGCCTGGGCAAAGCGCTCAGGCATGGATGTCAGCGACCGCGGCCGGATCCCGGCTCAGGTCATCACCAAGTACGAGGACAACCACTGACAGGGCTGTCTCGCTCAGCGCGACGGCCGGCATCCGCGGGGGATGCCGGCCGTCGTTTGCGCTTTCTTCCGTACTGGCTAGCCCGGGGAACCGGGCGGACCCTGGCCAGGCGGATTGCCAGGGCCGGTCGCCGTGCCTTGCCCGGTCGTGTCTTCCTGGGACGACGCCGCCATCGGCGGACGTGGTACCGACCGGCCGAAGCGGCCGCCGTGCCGATGATTGGTGAGCACGCCCTGCCTCGGTGCCGAGCGCAGCGGGCTGATCGCCGCCGCGAGCACCTGGGCGTTAGGCAGCAGCACGCGGCCGTCGTCGCTTTCCAATGTGACGTACGTAATGCTGACCTCGGCGACAGTGCCTTCGATGGTTCCGGCAAAGCCGCCCGACCGGATCCGGACCGAGTCGCCGACCTTGAAGGGCTGCGCGAACTGCAGCAGCATCCCGGCGAACACGTTCGACAGCGCCTGCTGGGCAGCTAGCGTCACCAGGACGCCGGTGACCGCGCCGCCGACGACGAGCTGAGCGACCCGGAAACCGAGCAGGCTCAAGGTCACGATCACCGTGATGCACATTCCGAACAGAATGAGGATGTACCGGACGATCGATCCGTAGCTCGCGCCGACCAGGTGGGTGAGGATCGAGCGCGTCCAGCGGGCCCAGGCGAAGGTCGAGACCAGGGCCAGGACGACGAACAGGATCGACCCGCCGAGCGTGATCAGGTGCCCGGTCACGATCGGCAGCGACGAGTCGATGCCCGCCGCCTGCAGGCCGCGAGCAGACTTGATGCCGAGCGCTATCCCGTACAGGTTGACGGCGACCGCTGCGCCGCACGCCAGGACAAGGCTGACCACGGCCTGGAAAGGCCTGCTGCGCGGGGGCCTGGCAACCTCGGGGTCGGGGCTCTGCTGACTTGTTCCGGCTTGTTCTGGTTGGCGGTTCACGGCCTCAACCGTACCGAGAAGGCGATCGCCCCGTCGGCCTGGCCGAGCCAACGGGGCGATCCTCACGTACCGGTGAACCTAGGCGGTGCTGCTGGCGCCCAGGCTCATCAGCGGCTTGCCGACCGGCAGGATCTGGCGTCCGGTCACCCCGGCGCCCACTCCGGCCGCCGAGGTGTACCAGGCGGCCAGGGCTGTGATGATGCCGATGATGCCGCCGATCTTGCTGATGTTGGCGTTGCCGGTGAAGCCGCCGATAAAGAGCACGATCTCGGTGAGCTCCAGGGTCAGGAAGACAACGAACACCGCGACGTTGAGCTGCGTGCTCCACAGCAGCATGTAGGTGTTGAAGATCGCGAAGGCCAGCAGGATCCAGGCCACGTCCTTGCCGGACTGGGCGGCCGTGCCGTGGACCAGCAGCGCCCACAGGCCGAGGCCGATCCAGAAGCCGCCGTAGGTCGAGAACGCGGTGGCCCCGAAGACGTTCTTGTTCCTGAACTCCCACATGCCGGCCAGCAGCTGGCCGAGGCCGCCGTAAGCGAACGCGTAGCCGAGGAAGGCGTCGCCGGTGGCGCTCTTCATCCAGCCGGCGTTAGCGGCTGAGAGCAGGAAGGTGGTCAGTGCGAAAGCAGCTAGTCCGAGCGGCGCCGGATCGGCTGCCGCCGGAACGGCGACGGACTCAGTTGGAGTGCTCACGTGAATCCTCCTTAGGAGGTTCGTGCCGTCCGCAGGCTAGCCAGCCGGGACGGCGGGGGGTTGATCTTTCCCAGAACCGCGAAAATGCGATGTCGCTGACCATGAAGGTCAATGCGACCGAATGCCGAGACCGTCCGACGATGCTGATACTTCGCGAGCGTGAAACTCTGGCCAGTGAGAACGCTTCGAATCGCGTCAGGGGCCGGGCAGATGGAAGATATGTCGCATTCAGTCAGATAGCATGCGCTATCGGTAATGTACGACTCTCTCGGCCAATAGCCCATGGTCCGGCCTTCCAGACTTCCATGTCGGCTTGCTCACCAGACTCATATGGAAGATCTGCACTGAGCGTAACTCTGGTAGCCCATTTACGGGAGACCCCAGATTGGAGCGAATATACATAACGTGTCGTGACTTGCTCCGAGTGCGGGGTCCGGCTCAGGGCGAGGCGAGCCTGCTGAGCTGTACAGGTAGCTCGGCGGCGGCCGCTCGGTCCAGCAGGAAGAGGGTCTGCTGACTGCCGCGCGCTCCGGCCGCCGGCACTTGCACGGGTCCCGCTCCGGACAGCGCGAGCCGGACGGCGCCCGCCTTCTCGCTCCCGGAGGCGAGAATCCAGACGTCGCTGGCGGCCCGGATCGCGGGCATCGTCAGCGTGAGCCTGGTCGGCGGCGGCTTCGGAGCCCCGCGCACGGCGACGACCGTGCGGTCTTCCTCGTAGAGCGCGGGAAGCCCGGGGAACAGCGACGCGACGTGAGCGTCGGGACCGATACCCAGCAGCAGCGCGTCGAACCTGGGCACGCCGCCGCGATCCTGGGGCTGCGCCGCCGCGTGCAGCGTGCGAGCGTAACGCTCGGCGGCGGCCTCCGGGCCGGGGCCGTCCGGTCCGTCGGGGCCGGGCATCGGATGCACCCGATCGGGCAGCACGCCGACATGGTCGAGCAGGGAACTGCGGGCGCTGGTCTCGTTCCGCTCGGGATCGCCGGCCTGCAGGAACCGCTCGTCACCCCACCAGATGTCCACTCGACGCCAGTCCACGGCGTCCCTGGCCGGGGCGGCGGCGAGTTCGGCGAGCACCTTGGTGCCGATGCCGCCGCCGGTCAGGACGACGCTGGCGTACCCCTTGGCCGCGACGGCGTCGACCAGCCTGGTCACCAGCCGCGCGGCTACCGCCTTGGCGAGCAGGTCGCCGTCGCGGTGGATGAGAATCTGCGGGACGGAAATGGTCGTGCCTCCTATCCGGCGGGGGTGCTAATCCGGCGGGGTGCTATCCGGCGGGCGCGGCGACTGCTGCCGCCGCTGCCAGCGTCGCTAGCGCCTCGCCGTAGACCTCATCGGGGTCGAGCCTGCGCAGTTCCTCGGCCAGCAGTTCGGCGGTCTCCCGGCGGTGCAGCGCGACGTACCGGTCAGGCTCGCCTGGCCTGGACAAGGTCGCGTTTCGGCCGTCCGGCCGGTTGATCACGATCTTCCCGGATTCGGAGAGGAAATTAACCTCGGTGACCCCTGGTCCCTCGGAGATTTCTCGCCTGACCGGGACGTCGAGCCGCCTGGCGAGCCAGGCGACCATCAGCTCGGCGCTCGGATTGTCAGCCTCGGCCTGGACGGTCGCCTCGTAGACCGCGCCTGCTGGCCGGTCCATCGTGGCGGCCAGCAGCGACCGCCAGGTGGTCGTCCGGCCCCAGGCCAGGTCGGTGTCACCGGGCCGGTACCCGGCGGCCAGCTGCAGCAGCCGCTCGGCCGGGGCCTCGCTGGCCGCTGAGTCGGTGATCCGCCGCTGGCCGAGCTTGCCGAGCGGGTCGATGGCCGGGGCGACCGGCGACTTTCCTGGCCACCAGATGACGACGGGGGTGTCCGGCACGAGCAGCGGCGCCACGACCGAGTCGGCATGCTCGTTCAGCTCGCCGTAGACCCGCAGCAAGATCATCTGCCCGGGCGCGCTGTCGCCCACGGCGATCTCGGCGTCGAGCCGTCTCGGGCCGACCGGCTTCCTGGCGATCACGCCGAGGATGCGGCAGGGGTGCTCGCGGCCGGCCTGGCCAGCGGCCTTCATCGCGTCGTACTGGTCGGCCTCGTCCGTCATCACCACGAGGTTCAGCACCACGCCGGTGGTCAGGCCGCCCATCAGCTGGCCGGCCTTGATCACCGCGTTCCGCACCGCACTCGCGGTCGTATCGGTCAGTTCAGTTCGCATCGCTCGCTCCCGCCGACTACAGCCGCCGCCATGTCCGGCCGTCGCGCGCCATCATCTCGTCGGCGCTGGCCGGCCCGCCGTCCCGGCCGGATATGGCTCAGGCCGGCCACCGGATGCCCAGAACTCCTCGATCGGGTCGAGTATCTTCCACGACATCTCGACTTCCTCGTGCCCGGGGAACAGCGGCGGGTCACCGATCAGGACGTCGAGCAGCAGCCGCTCGTAGGCTTCAGGGCTCGATTCGGTGAACGACTCGCCATAGGCGAAGTCCATGTTCACGTCCCTGACTTCCATCGCCGATCCCGGCACCTTGGAGCCGAACCGCATAGTGATGCCCTCGTCCGGCTGTACCCGGATCACCAGCGCGTTCTCGCCCAGCTCGCGGGCGTCGGTGGCCTGGAACGGCAGGTGCGGCGCCCGCTGGAAGATGACCGCGATCTCGGTCATCCTCGTCGCCAGCCGCTTGCCGGCCCGCAGGTAGAAGGGCACCCCGGCCCATCGCCTGGTGTCCACGCCCAGCCTGATCGCGGCGTAGGTCTCGGTGACGGAGTCCGGCGCGATCGCGTCCTCCGCGAGAAAGCCGTGCACGGGGATGCCGCCCTGCCAGCCGGCCGAGTACTGGCCGCGCGCCGTGCCCTCGGCGAGGTCGTCGGGGATCTGGACCGCCGAGAGCGCCTTCTGCTTCTCGGCGCGCAGCGCGTCGGACGAGAACGACACCGGCTCTTCCATCGCGGTCAGCGCGAGCAGCTGGAGCAGGTGGTTCTGGATCACGTCCCTGGCCGCGCCGATACCGTCGTAGTAGCCGGCCCGGCCGCCGATCCCGATGTCCTCGGCCATCGTGATCTGGACGTGGTCCACGTAGCCGCGGTTCCAGATCGGCTCGAACAAGGTGTTGGCGAACCGCAGGGCCAGCAGGTTCTGCACCGTCTCCTTGCCGAGGTAATGGTCGATCCTGAAGACCGAGTCCGCCGGGAAGACCGTGGCGAGCAGGTCATTCAGGTCCCGCGCGCTCGCCAGGTCGTGACCGAACGGCTTCTCGATGACGACCCGGCGCCAGCCGGGCGAGGTAGCGCTGCCGCTCAGCCCTGACCGCTGCAGCTGATGCACGACGACCGGGAACTGGCCTGGCGGTATCGACAGGTAGAAGGCGCGGTTGCCGCCCGTGCCGCGCTCGGAATCCAGGTCGCGCACCGTCCGCGCCAGCTCGTCGAAGGCCGCGTCGTCGGAGAACTCGCCCGGGCAGAACCTGATGCCGTCGCGTACCTGCTCCCAGACCTCCTCGCGGAACGCCGTCCGCGCGTGCTGGCGCACCGCCTCGTTGGTGAGCTTGGCGAAGTCCTCGTCGTTCCAGTCCCGGCGGGCGAATCCGACCAGCGAGAAGCCGGGCGGCAGCAGCCCTCGGTTGGCGAGGTCGTAGATCGCCGGCAGCAGCTTCTTCTGCGCCAGGTCACCGGTGACGCCGAACATGACGAGCACGCTCGGCTCGGCAACCCGTGGAATCCGCCGGTCGCGCGGATCGCGGAGCGGGTTGCCGCCGGTCAGCGGCCTGCGACAGCTCCAGCGGCCAGTCACTTGCCGCTTTCGAGCTGCTTGCCGATGGTCTCGCGCACGCCGGCCCAGGAGTCGGCGAACTTCTCGACGCCCTCGCGCTCCAGGACGTCGACCACGTCGTCGTAGCTGATGCCCAGGCCTCTCCAGGGCGCTGAAGACGGCCCGCGCGTCGTCGTAGGTGCCGGCGATGGCGTTGCGGCACGATCGTGCCGTGGTCGGCGGTCGCGTGCAGCGTCGCCTCGGGCATCGTGTTGACCGTGTGCGGCGCGACCAGGTCATCGACGTACAAGGTGTCCTTGTAGGACGGGTCCTTGGTGCTCGTCGATGCCCACAGCGGCCGCTGGACCCGAGCGCCGCGCGCGGCCAGGGCCTGCCACCTCGGCGTCGAATGGTGCTGCTCGAAGAGCTCGTAGGCCAGCCTGGCGTTGGCCACGGCCGCCTTGCCGCGCAGCGCCTTCGCCTCGGGCGTGCCGATCGCGTCGAGTCGCTTGTCCACCTCGGTGTCGACCCGGCTGACGAAGAACGACGCCACCGAGGTCAGCCGGGCCACGTCGGTGTCCGACGCCGCCTCGAGCCCGGCCATGAAGGCGTCCATGACCTGCTCGTAGCGCTGCAGCGAGAAGATCAGCGTCACGTTGATGCAGATGCCCTCGGCCAGGCAGGCCGTGATCGCCGGCAGGCCCTCGAGCGTCGCCGGGATCTTGATGTACACGTTCGGCCGGTCCACCAGCCACCACAGCGCCCGCGCCTCGGCGATGGTCTTGCGGGTGTCCTTGGCGTTGCGCGGGTCGACCTCGATCGACACCTTCCCGTCGATGCCGTCAGAAGCGTCGAAGACCGGCCGCAGCACGTCGCAGGCCCAGCGGATGTCGTGCGTCGTCAGCTCGCCTAGCGGCCTGGTCGACGCCGACGCCGCGCAGGGCCAGGTCGGCGAGCTGGGCGTCGTAGGCGTTGCCGTGGTCCATGGCGTGGGCGAAGATCGTCGGGTTCGAGGTCACGCCCCTGACGTGGCTGTCCTTGACCAGCGCGGCCAGGTTCCCTGTCGTCAGGCGATCCCTGCTGATGTCGTCAAGCCAGATCGAGACACCGGCGTCGGTCAGCTGACCGAGCCTGTCCTGTGCGCTCATCGCTCTTCCTCCCTCTCGCCCGCCGACCGGCGGAGACTGTCTCTCGCGGCCTGCGCCACCCGATCGGCGGTGAGCCCGAATTCCTCGTAGAGCTTCTCGTAGGCCGCGGACGCGCCGTAGTGCTCCAAACTGACGATCTCGCCGTGATCACCGACGAACTGCCGCCATCCGAACCCGACTCCCGCCTCGATGCTGACCCTGGCGGTCACGGCCGGAGGAAGCACCTCATCGCGGTATGCCCGGTCCTGCTCGTCGAACCACTCGATGCACGGCATCGATACGACTCGGGTCGCGATGCCCTCGCGCTGCAGCTCATCGCGGGCCGCCAGCGCGATATGCACCTCGCTGCCCGTTCCGATCAGGATCACTCGCGGCTGCCCGCCCTGCGCCTCGGCCAGGACGTAGCCGCCGCGCGCCGTCTCGGCGGCGCTGCCGATGCCGTCCGCCGACCGGTCGATGACCGGGACCTTCTGCCGGGTCAGCAGCAGTCCGGCCGGCCGGTCGGTGCGCTCGAGGATCGTGCGCCAGGCCACTGCCGTCTCGTTGGCGTCGGCTGGCCGCACGACATGCAGCCCGGGGATCGCCCGCAGCGCCCAGTAGTGCTCGACCGGCTGGTGGGTCGGGCCGTCCTCGCCGAGGCCGATCGAGTCGTGCGTCCAGACGAAGGTGACCGGCAGCTCCATCAGCGCGGCCATCCGGACCGCCGGCCGCATGTAGTCGCTGAACACCAGGAACGTGCCGCCGTAGGGCCTGGTCAGCCCGTGCAGCGCGATGCCGTTGCAGATCGTGCCCATGCCGAATTCCCTGATCCCGAAGTGCAGGGTCCGGCCGTACTGGTTGCCGGGGAACATCTTGGTCTGGTGCTCGGCCGGGATGAACGAGGGCTCGCCCGCCATCGTGGTGTCGTTGCTGCCGGCCAGGTCGGCCGAGCCGCCCCACAGTTCCGGCAGCACCGGGGCGAGCGCGCCAAGCACCTTGCCTGAGGCCGACCTCGTCGCCATCGGCCCGGCCTCGGGCGCGAACTCCGGGAGCGCGTCGGTCCAGCCCTTCGGGCAGCCTCCTGGCGGAGAGCCGGTCGAGCAGCTCGCCCTGGGCCGGGTTGGCGGCCGACCAGGCAGCGAACTGCTCGTCCCACTCGGCGTGCGCGAGCTTGCCGCGCTCGCCGACCTCCCTGGCCCTGGCCACCGCCTCGTCCTCGACGGGGAAGGTGACCTCGGGGTCGAAGCGCAGCACCTTCTTGGTCGCCCGCACCTCAGGGACGCCGAGGGCCGAGCCGTGGGCCTCGCCGGTGTTCTGCTTGTTCGGGGCAGGCCAGCCGATGATCGTGGACAGCGCGATGATCGACGGCGCCTGGGTGTGGTCGCGCGCGGCGAGTAGCGCGTCGTAGAGCGCCTGCACGTCCTCGTGGTAGCCGTCCGCGCCGCGCCAGTTCACCCGCTGCGTGTGCCACCCGTAGGCCGCGTACCTGGCGAGCACGTCCTCGGACTTGGCGATCGCGGTGTCGTCCTCGATCGAGATGTGGTTGTCGTCGTACAGCAGCACGAGATTGCCGAGCTGCTGGTGCCCGGCCAGCGAGCTGACCTCGTGGCTGAGCGCCCTCCTCGATGTCACCGTCGGAGGCGAACACGTAGATGTGGTGGTCGAACGGGCTCTGCCCGGGCGCGGCGTCGGGGTCGAGCAGCCCGCGCTCACGGCGCGCTGCCATCGCCATGCCGACCGCGTTGGCCAGCCCCTGGCCGAGCGGCCCGGTCGTGGTCTCCACCCCCGGTGTCAGCCCGTGCTCGGGATGGCCGGGGGTGAGGCTCCCCCACGTCCGCAATTTCCGCAGGTCGTCGAGCGTCAGCCCGTAGCCGGATAGGTAGAGCTGGATATACAGGGTCAGGCTGGAATGGCCGCAGGAAAGCACGAACCGGTCCCGCCCTAGCCAGTGCGGATCACCAGGGTCGTGCTTGAGCACGCGCTGGAAGAGCAGGTACGCCGCCGGCGCCAGGCTCATCGCCGTGCCGGGGTGACCAGAGCCCGCCTGCTGCACCGCGTCCATCGCCAGGACCCGGACCAGGTCCACCGCCCTGGAATCGGCCGTCGTCCAGTCGAGCCCCGTGCTCGGTGCCGCAGTGCTCGATGCCGCAGCGCTCGTTGCCACAGCGCTTGTCGTGGCACTGCTCATTGTCGCGTCATTCATTCTCGCGTCCCATCGCCAGAAGACCCCAGAACCGACCCTATCGCCAGGCCGGCACTGGCCAGTCGGCTACGGACGCGTCATTCCGCCAGCGTTCGCAGGAAATTAAGCGTCGCGGCGTTGACCACGTCCGCGTGCGTGACGTTGGAGGCGTGCGGGCCGCCCTCGACCTGCGTGAGCGTCGTCTGGCCGCCGAGGCGGTCACGAAGCTCTTCGGCCTTGCTCATCGGGATCGCCGCGTCGGCGGTGCCGTGGATGACGAGCGCGGGGCAGGTGATCTCGCCGAGCCGGTCGGTGATGTCCTCGCGATCCATCAGCGTATCGAAGGCGAAGGTGAACTGCTCGGTGTCGGCCGCCGCCCACTTGGCGTACCAGTCGTCCCAGCTGCCAGGGCCGAGGATGATCGCGGAGACGACCTCCTGCACCGGCGCTGGCCCCTGGTCGAGCCAGATCTGGTGGAGCTGCCGGTAGCCGTCGGTGTTGGCCGGGTCCTCGGTGCCCGCCTGACTGTCGATCAGGATCAGGGCCCGCACCCGGTCCGGTGCCAGCAGCGCCGCGCGTAGGCTGAGAAAGCCGCCCTGCGACATGCCGGCGAGGACCGCGCGGTCGAGTCCGAGGTGGTCAAGGAGCGCGAGCGCGTCCTTGGCGGAGTCCCAGTAGGTGAAGGGGCCGGCGGCCTTGGTGTCGCCGTGGCCGCGCTCGTCCCAGGTGATGACCCGGTATTCGGCGGAGAGGGCGGCGACCTGCTGGCCGAACATCGAGTGGTCCATCAGGAAGCCGTGACTGAGCACGATGGCGGGCTTGTCGCCGCCGGTGTCGGTGTAGTTGAGGTTGATCCCGTTTAGGGCAGCGATTGGCATGTGCCGGACGCTACCGCAACCGCCGGGGCCGGGGAAGACGGCTGCTTAGGTCTGTCGCGCAGCGCGAAATTCAGCCGCAGCACGGCGATCCAGATCAGGGATGCGTTGGCCACGTGGACCCAGACCAGGCCGGCCGGCAGCCCGGCGAAGTACTGGACGTAGCCGATCACGCCCTGGGTCCCGATCAGCGCGAGCACCAGCCAGCCGAGCCGCACGGCGCGGCGCGGTGCCTGGGTCAGGTGCAGGCAGACGACGACCATCACGGCGACGGTGCCGAGCACCCAGCCGATGTCCGCGTGCAGCTGGGTGATCGCGCTCAGCGGCAGGAAGTCGTAGCGCTGCACGTCGGCGGCGCCCGCGAGCGGCCCGGTGCCGGTGACCAGCGTGCCGACCAGCATCATCACCGACGTGACCACGAGCAGCGCCTTCGCGACCGCGCCGACGAGCGGCTGCACCAGCCTCGTGGCCTTGCCGGTGCCCTCACCAGCTCGCACGTGCAGCGCGACGGCGGCGGCGAGCACCGGCAGGGTCGCGATGAAGTGCAGCGACACCCAGAACGGGTCGAGCTTGGTCAGCACGACTATGCCGCCGATCACGGCCTGGGCGACGATGCCGGCTGGCTGGGCTGACGCCAGCCACACCAGGTCCCGGCGCCGCTTGCCGTCCGCTCGGTACTGCCAGGCCGTAAGAAAAACCGCAATGGCGATGAAGAAAATCAGCCCCGTAGCCACCCGGTTGCCGAACTCGACCCACCGGTGGATCAGCGGATCGCCGGTGGCGCCGGCCGCTACCAGGCTCGCCGACGTGCACTTCGGCCAGGTAGTGCAGCCCAGGCCCGACTCGCTCAGCCGGACGGCACCGCCGGTCCAGATGATCAGCGTCGACGCGAGCACGCCGATGAACGCGACGCGGCGCATCGAGACGGGCGACGGATGCAGCAGGACATCGGCCCACGAGCGCACCGCGCGCACGGCCGGCCGTGCGGGGCGTCACGGCTGGCGGAGCGGCTGGATGGGCTGACACGCCACCATCGTATGGTCAGGGGGTAAGGCTTGCGGCACGCCGTCGCCCTTAGCGGCGGCTCCCGCAGTGGCGATGATCACGCAGCCGATCGCCAGCCACTGCGTCACGAGCAGCGACTGACTGAGCAGTACCACGCCGACCAGCGCGGCGACAGCCGGCTCCAGGCTCATCCAGATCCCGAAGACCCGGGCCGGCACCCGGCGCAGTGTCTCCAGCTCGAACCCGTACGGGATCACCGACGAGAGCAGGCCGATCGCCAGGCCGGCGGCGAGGATCGAGGGACGCAGCAGGCTCGCCCCGGCGCTGAGGCCGGCCGGGATGATCAGGACGGCCGCGATGACCATCGAGATGACCAGGCCCGACGAGCCGCTGAACCGCTTGCCCGTCGCTCTGGACAACAGGATGTAACACACCCAGGACGCCCCGGCGATGAACGCGTAGGCAATCCCGATGGCCACGGTCGCCGACCGCGAGCCAGGGGAATAGGCCGCCGCAGCGGTGCCGAAAGTGGCCACGCTGACCCCGGCCGTGCCGAGCAGCAGCACCCCGCCGGCCGCCAGCGCGACCCAGACCAGGTCGATCAGCTTCCGCGACGAGGCCACCGCGACGCACAGCGGTCCGAGGAACTCGATCGTGACGGCGATGCCGAGCGGGATCCGGGCGAACGACTGGTATATGGAGAAGTTCATCACGGCCAGCGTCACGCCGAACGCGCCGAGCACGGCCGCATCGCGCCAGGAGTGCTTGACCACGACCTCGCGCACCGCCCGGCCAGCGGGCGCGCCGCCGATTCCGAGCAGGATCAGGCTCGCGGCCCATAGCCGCAGGCCGGTGAGGCCGGCGGCGGAGACCTGACCGAACAGCCGGGCCGCGAATCCGGCACCCACCTGGACGCTGACGATCCCGGCTCCGAGCAGCAGCGGAGCCGGGACCCGGCTGAGCGGGTTCACTCCCAGCGGAAGGTGCGCGCGGCCAGGACGATGCCGGCGACCGCCCAGCAGGCGAGCACGAGGAGATCCTTGCCCGGCAGCCCGGTCCCGTGGCTTAGCGCTGCCCGCAGGCCATCCGACATCGCCCCGGACGGCAGGAGCAGCAGCGTCGGTCGCGCCGAGGCGGGGAACTTGGTCAGCGGGAACAGCACCCCCCCGATGCCGAGCAGCACCAGGTACACCAGGTTGGCGGCTGCCAGTGTCGCCTCGGCGCGCAGCGTGCCGGCCATCAGCATGGCCAGGCCGGTGAAGGCCGCGCTGCCCAGGACGAGCACGGCCAGGGCGGACCCGACAGAGACCGGGGTGACGACGGGGTTCCAGCCGAGCAGCAGGCTGACCACGACGATCAGGATGACCTGGCCGGCTTGCACCGTCAGCACCGTGACCGCCTTGGCCGCGACCAGGCCGGACCGAGACAGGGGGGTGGCGCCGATCCGCTTGAGCACGCCGTAGCGCCGCTCGAACGCCGTGCCGATCGCGAGGCCGGTGAACGAGGTCGACAGCACGGCGAGCGCGAGGATGCCAGGTGCGACGAAGTCGATCCGGCTGCCGTGGCCGACGCTGATCAGGGATTCCTGGCTGAAGACCAGCAGCAGGAGGATCGGGATGATCAAGGTCAGCAGCACCTGCTCGCCGTTCCTGGCGAGGGTGCGCAGTTCGAGCCCGGCCTGGGCGGCGACCATGCGGTCGCGCCGCGCCGCGCCCGGCGCTGGGACTGGCCACCCGGTCATGACCGAAGCTCCCGGCCGGTCAGCTCGAGGAAGATGTCTTCGAGCGTCCTGGTCTCGATCCGCAGGTTCCTCGCGAGCACGCCCTGCTCGGCGCACCAGGCCGTCACGGTGGCCAGCACCTGCGGGTCGATGCCGTCCTGAACCTCGACGAGGTACTGCCCGGCGGGGGACTCCTTGACCAGGCTGCCCAGCGGCAGCGCCTGGACGAGCTGCAGAAGGGTCGAGCCCGGGGTCCGCGCCGAACCTCAGCTGTCCCTGGGTGCCGGTCAGCTGGGCGGGAGTGCCCTCGGCGACCAGCGAGCCGTGGTCGATGATCACGACGTAGTCGGCGAGCCGCTCGGCCTCTTCCAGGTAGTGCGTCGTCAGGATGACCGTGGCGCCGGAGGCTCGCAGCCCGGCGATCAGGTCCCAGGTGACGTGCCTGGCCTGCGGGTCGAGCCCGGCGGTGGGCTCGTCGAGGAAGATCAGCTCTGGCCGGCCGATGATCGCGGCCGCGAGCGACAGCCGCTGCTGCTGCCCGCCGGACAGCCGCCGGAACGGCGTCCGCAGCGAGTCGGCCAGGCCGAGCCGCTCGATCAGCATCGCCGGGGCGATGGGACTGGCGTAAAAGCTCGCCTGCACCTTCAGGTAGTCCGCCGCCCGTGCGGTCGTCGGGATCCCGGGCGACTGCGGCATGACGCCGACCCGGGCGCGCAGCGCCTTGCCGTCCGCCGCCGGGTCCAGGCCGAGCACGCGCACCGTCCCGGCGTCAGCGCGCCGGTAACCTTCGCAGATCTCGACCGTCGTGGTCTTGCCCGCCCCATTGGGGCCGAGCACGGCCGTGATCTGACCGCGCCTGGCTCGCATAGACAGGCCGTCGACAGCTCTGGTGTGCCCGTAATCCTTGACCAGGCCGCTGATCTCGACGGCCGGCAGCTCGCTCACGCACGCGAGTCTAGGCCGAGCCAGCCAAAGCCCGGCACAGCAGGCACCGCCAAGCGAGCCAGCTCCTGGCCCCGACCACCCCAAAACCCCCGTCTCGACCCACTACGCCCAACCCTCAACCCCAGCTTGAGGCCCAGCAAACTCACAACGACCGCGCCCCAGCACCGGCAAACTCACAACGACGCACCGCGAGCGCGGGCGGGCGGGGCGGCGGGGCCGCGCGCCGGGGCAGATGCCCGCTCGCGGCGCTAGGCCACCGGGTGGGGCGAGCGTCGTCCGGGGCAACAGCAGTAACCAGGGCCACGGTCCCGATTTGGACCAGGCCGAACAGCAGCATGGTCCTACTTACTGTCATCAGGACAGCAGCAAGTAGGACCATGCTGTGGTTGAACACCAGCCCCGAACGACAGGATGTAGGACCTTACTGCTGCTGGAGGGCGGCAGGGGCGCGGCGGCGGGCGCGGCGTGGGGTGCCGGGCGGGGGTGGCGGGTCCGGCGCGACGCTGCGCGGGCGCATCAGCAGGGCACAGGGGTGCCTTATGTCTAGGTGGTAACTTCTGTCACCCCGAAATGGTAACTTCAGGCGCCCCTGGAGGATGATGATTCCGGAGCCGAGGAGCATCGATGACACGCGTGTTGTGGGACGGGGACGGCACGGTGCGCAGGGCGCTCCGGACGATCGTCCGCGACCCGCAGTTGGGCACCACGACGCTGTCGCAGGCGCAGATCATGACCAACCTGCTGAAGGATCTGCTGCCGGACTCGCCTCGTGAGTCAGCGTTGCTGATCGCGGCGGCCCAGGTCGGGCTGCCTGAAGTTCTCCAGGGCCACCTGAACGACGGGCTTGACCTCGGCACGGCCTCGCGGCTGACGGCAGGCTGGTTCGCCAAGCAGATGCCGTTCACCCGGGATGGCTGCACCTGGGTGGTCGCCGAGATTGCCATCGCGCTCGGGGTTGATCCGTCGGTACTGGCTGAGGTTACCCAGCCCGACACCATGCCGTACTCGGTCCGCATCGACGACCCGGAGGCCGACGACGACGAAGCGGGCGTCGTCGTTGCGTGGGGTGACAACGACGAAGGCGAAATCGACGTACCGCGCGGGATCAGCAGCGCGGTTGCGGTCTCCGCTGGCTGGTACCACAGCCTGGCCGTGACCGACGAAGGCCGGGTCGTGGCGTGGGGCAGCAACGTGCGCGGCCTGACCGACGTTCCGGTCGAGCTGACCGGCGTCGCCGCCATCTCCGCTGGTCAGTACCACAGCCTGGCGCTGACGACGGCCGGGATGGTCTGTGCCTGGGGCGGCAACGGCTACGGCCAGTCGGCCGTGCCGGCCGGCCTGACGCAGGTCACGGCGATCGCCGCCGGCGCCGATCACAGCCTGGCCGTCACCGACGGCAAGGTTGTCGCCTGGGGTGGTGACCGGTACGGGCAGGTCTCCGTGCCCGCGGGCCTGCCGGCGATTTCGACGGTGGCGGCCGGCGCCGGGCACAGCGTGGCCCTGGCTGACGACGGCACCGTCTACGCCTGGGGGCTTGACGACTTCGGCGAGGCGGCCGTTCCCGCCGGACTCGCTGACATCGTCGCCATCGCTGCCGGGGTCAACCAGTCGGCGGCGGTGACGGCGGAGGGCAAGGTCGTGACCTGGGGCAAGGTCGAGCAGGTGCCCGACAGCCTGGACGAGGTCGTGGCGATCTCAGGCAGCGGCACCCATCATCTGGCCCTTACCGCCGACGGGCTGGTCGTCGCCTGGGGCAGCAACGAGTGCGGTGAGTGCGACGTCCCCGCCATCCTGTCCGGCGTCACGGCCATCGCGGCAGGCTACGGTCACAGCCTGGCCGTCATGCCCGACTAGCTGGCCCCGGCTAGCTGGCCCCGGCTAGCTGGCCCCGGCTAGCTGGCAGAGACGAACCGGGCGAGCCGCGCTGCCTGGTCGAGGCGGCTCGGCTCGTGCACGTACATCATGTGGCCGGACTCGTAGTAGGCGATACTCGATACTGGCAGCCAGTTCCGGAGGAATGGCCAGGTGCGCGAGGTCGCGCTCGCTCGCGAAGTACGGCGTCGCGAGGTCGTAGTAACCGCAGTCGACGTGCAGCGCAGCTGCGGGCAGGTGCGCATTGCCTCGGACAGCACGTCCAGCACGTACACGTGCCGCGCCTCGAACTCCTTGTACGACCACGGGTACACCCGCTCGGTGAACACCTCGTACGGCAGGTCGCTGGAGTAGCCGAGTTCGGCCCGCACGTAGTGGTTGAACACAGCCGTATAGGGCCCGGTAGTCACGTCGGACGAGGGGTCTTCGGCCCAGCGTTCCCGGCCGTAGTCCGCCTCCCAGCCGGTGAACCGCCCGTCAAGCCGGCCCACCGTAAGGTGCCGGTCGCGCAGCAGTTCGGTCAGGAACCGCACGTGCTCGGGCCGCAGGTTGACGTTGTCGACGTAGGCCGGCGACAGGCCGGTCAGCGCGGCGAGCGACTCGATCGCCCGCTGCCGCTCCGGCTCGCGTGATCCGGGAGCCGAGGTCGAGCAGGCGCTGGTACTCGCCGGTGGCGAATCGCTCGGCCTCGGACAGGACGTCCCGAAGGCTTCGGTCGCCATGCTTGCCGTGATAGTGCGCCACCGCCGCATAGGTCGGCAGGAAGTTGACGAACGCGCTGTCGTTGGCCCGGATGAACTCAGCTGATTCGCCGTCCAGGAACGGCGAGACCAGGATCAGGCCGTTCAGGTACATCCCGTACCGCTCCTGCAGGTGCCGGGCGAGCCCGGCCGCTCTGGTGGTGCCGTAGGACTCGCCGCACAGGTACTTGGGTGACATCCAGCGGTCGTTGCGGGTCGTCCAGAGCCTGATCACCTCGCCCACGGAGTCGATGTCGCCGCCGAAGCCGTGGAACTCCTTGGGCTTGCCGCCCTTGACCGCCCGTGAGTACCCCGTCGAGACCGGGTCGATGAACACCAGATCGCTGCTGGCCAGCAAGGTCTGCTCGTTGTCGGCGATGCCGTAAGGCGGCGGCAGCAGCTCGCCGACGTCGCCCATCAGCACCCGGCGCGGTCCGAGCAGTCCGAGATGCAGCCAGACACTGGAAGATCCAGGCCCTCCGTTGAACGCAAAGGTGACCGGCCTGGTCTTGTCCTCGCCGTCGAGCACGTAGGAGGTGACGAAAACCTCAGCCTTGGGCTCGGCGCCGTCGAACTTGTCGTCGGTGGGGCCCTCGGCGCGCAGCACCATCCGGCCGGCGGTCGCGGTATAGGTCAGCCGCTCGCCGTCGATCGTGATCGACTGGGCCGTCGTCACCAGGTCGTCGGCGGCTCGGCCCGCTTGCCGGAGTCCGCTGGTGTCTCGTGCGCCATACCCGGCCTAACGGTCGCTCACGAACTGGGCGAGCCTGGCGGCCTGGTCGAGCCGGCTGGGCTCGTGCAGGTACATCATGTGGCCAGATTCGTAGTAGGCGAACTCGACATTGGCGGCCAGCTCCGACGGAATAGCCAGGTGGGCGATGTTGTGCTCGGTCGCGAAGTACGGCGTGGCGAGGTCGTAGTAACCGCAGGCGACATGCACCCGCATCTGCGGGCAGGTACGCATCGCCTCGGACAGCTTGTCGAGCACGTACACGTGCTGTGCCTCGAACTCCTTGTAGGACCAGGGGTGAACCCGGTCGGTGAGCACCTCGTAGGGCAGGTCGCTTTCGTAGCCGAGCTCGGCCCGCACGTAGTGGTTGAGTACGGCGGCGTACGGACCGGTGATCGCGTCCATCGACGGGTCGTTGGTCCAGCGCTCCAGGCCGTAGTCGCTGTCCCAGCCGGTGAACCGGCCATCGATCCGCCCGACGACCAGGTGCTGGTCGCGCAGCAGCTCGGTCAGGAACCGGACGTGCTCGGGCCGCAGGTCGACGTTGTCGACGTACTCGGGTGACAGGCCGGTCAGCGCGGACAGCCTGCCGATCGCTGCCTGGCGCTCGTCCGGCGTGAGCCGCGAGCCCTGCTCCAGGACGCGCCGGTACTCGCCCGAGGCGTACTCCTCGGCCTCGTCGAGCACCTCGCGCAGCGTCCGGTCGCCATGCTTGCCGTGGTAGTGCGCCACGGCCGCGTAGGTCGGCAGGAAGTTCACGAACGCGTTGTCGTTGCCGGGAGTGAACCGGGTCGAGCCGCCGTCCAGGAACGTCGAGATCAGGATGACCCCGTTCAGGTACATCCCGTACCGCTCCTGCAGGTGCCGGGCGAGCCCGGCGGCTCTGGTGGTGCCGTAGGACTCGCCGCACAGGTACTTGGGTGACATCCAGCGGTCGTGGCGGGTCGTCCAGAGCCTGATCACCTCGCCCACGGAGTCGATGTCGCCGCCGAAGCCGTGGAAGTCCCTGGGCTTGCCGCCCTTGACCGCCCGTGAGTACCCCGTCGAGACCGGGTCGATGAACACCAGGTCGCTGTGCTTCAGCAGGGTCTGCTCGTTGTCGGCGATGCCGTAAGGCGGCGGCAGCAGCTCGCCGACGTCGCCCATCAGCACCCGGCGCGGCCCGAGCACGCCCAGGTGCAGCCAGATGCTGGAAGATCCAGGTCCTCCGTTGAACGCGAAGGTGACCGGCCTGGTCTTGTCCTCGCCGTCGAGCACGTAGGAGGTGACGAAAACCTCGGCCTTGGGCTCGGCGCCGTCGAACTTTCCGTCGGTGTGGCCCTCGGCGCGCAGCACGATCCGGCCGGCGGTCGCCGTGTAGGTCAGCTCCGCGCCGTCGACTGTGATCGAGTGGGCCGTCGTGACCAGGTCATCTTCGGGCTCGGACCGCTTGTCCGCTGCCGCTTCGTCGCTTTCCTTAGACGGCTTGGCCGCGGCCGCGTCGTCGGTCATATCGGGCTCCCCTGACATCAATCGCTGGGTTAGCAAACACCGGCGCTGCGAACGAATTCCGCTCGGATGCTAGCGGGTCACCGTTGCAGCCGCGACAAGCGCCCTGAACAGAGCCGGGTTGGTCCCGGCTTCCGGATGCCACTGCACCGCGATCGCGAAAGGATGACGGGACGGGTCGGCGAACTCGAACGCCTCGATCGTGCCGTCTTCCGCCCACGCGGTCGTGACCATGCCCTCGGCCAGCCTGGCGACCGCCTGGTGATGGTGGGTCGGCACGATGGCCGGCCCGGGGCCGACGATCCCCGCCAGGCAGCCAGCCTCGCCGACGGTCACCTGATGCTCGCCCATGCCGGCCGGGTTCGGCGAGTGCCCCTCGTGACCGACCTCGTCGGGCAGGTGCTGAATCAGCGTCCCGCCGAGCGCGACGTTCATCAGCTGCATGCCACGGCAGACGCCCAGCACCGGCTTGCCGGCCTCCAGGGCGGCCCGGAACAGGGCAAGCTCGGCCGCGTCCCGCTCCGGGCGCAAGATCACCGTGTGCGGGCCAGCCTGCTCGCCGTACCGGTCGGGCGAGATGTCCGGCCCGCCGGAGATGACCAGGCCGTGGAGCTGGCTGATCGCCTCTTCCACCCCCGGCACGGGCGGCAGCAGCACCGGCACGCCGCCTGCCGCCGCGATCTGCTCGACGTAGTTCTGCGGCAGCAAGGTCGCTGGCTGCTCCCAGGTGCGCCACCGTGCCTGCTCGCAGTAGGCGCTGATCCCGATGACCGGCTTCATGGCCCTAATCCTGGCGGCGTCCGTCATAGCGGCGTCACGTAAGCCCCGGCGATGCCGCCGTCGACCAGGAACTGGGAGGCCGTGATGAAGGAGGAGTCGTCGCTCGCCAGGAACGCCACGGCGGCCGCGATCTCGTCCGGCTCGGCGAATCGGCCCATCGGCACGTGCACCAGCCTGCGCGCCGCCCGTTCGGGATCCTTGGCGAACAGCTCGCGCAGCAGCGGCGTGTCCACCGGGCCAGGGCACAGGGCGTTGACCCTGATGCCCTCGCGAGCGAACTGCACGCCAAGCTCACGGCTCATCGCGAGCACCCCGCCCTTGGACGCGGTGTACGAGATCTGCGAGGTGGCCGCGCCGAGCACCGCCACGAACGAGGCCGTGTTGATGATCGAGCCCTTGCGCGCGGTCTGCATGTGCGGGATCACGTGCTTGCAGCACAGGTACACCGAGGTCAGGTTGACCTCCTGGACCCGGCGCCAGGCGTCAAGGCCGGTGACGAGAATCGAGTCGTCGTCGGCTGGCGAGATCCCCGCGTTGTTGAAAGCGATGTCGATCCGGCCGTACTCGGCGGCCACGTTGTCGAACAGCCGCCGGACGTCGTCCTCGCTGGCCACGTCGGCGGCTATGAACTGGCCCCCGGTCAGCTCGGCGGCGAGCTTGCCCGCCTGCTCGTCGATGTCGACGGCGACGATCCGCGCGCCCTCGGCCGCCATCCGCTTAGCGCTCGCCAGCCCGATTCCGCTGCCGGCGCCGGTGACGACAGCGACCCGGTCCTGCAACCGCAGCATTGCGCCCCCTGCTACTCACTTGCGATGAAGACGTTCTTGGTCTCCGTGAACGAATCCAGCGCGTCCGGGCCGAGTTCCCGGCCGAGGCCGGATTGCTTGAACCCGCCGAACGGCGTCCAGTACCGCACGGATGAGTGTGAATTGACCGATAGGTTACCGGCTTCGACTTCGCGGGCTACCCGGATGGCCCTTCCGACGTCCCGGGTCCAGATCGACCCGGATAGACCGTACGGGGTGTCGTTGGCGATTTCGACCGCCTGAGCCTCGTCGTCGAACGGCGTGACGGTCACCACCGGCCCGAAGACTTCCTCGGTGTAGGCGGGGGCATCGAAGCCGATCGGAGCGAGCACGGTCGGCGGATACCACCAGCCGGGACCGTCGGGTGCGGTGCCACGGAAGGCCACCGGCGCGCCGTCAGGCACGTAGGAGGCGACGTGCTCGCGGTGACTAGCCGAGATCAGCGGACCCATCTCCGTGTCGGCCAGTGCGGGGTCGCCGACCCGGACGCCCTTGACCGCCGTTTCCAGCAACTCCATGAACCGGTCGAACACCGACGCCTGCACCAGGATGCGCGAGCGAGCACAGCAGTCCTGGCCCGCGTTGTCGAAGACCGCGTACGGCGCGGTCGCTGCGGCCTTCTCGAGGTCGGCGTCGGCGAAGACGATGTTGGCGCTCTTGCCGCCTAGTTCCAGGGTCAGCCGCTTGATCTGCCTGGCGCAGCCGGTCATGATCTGCTGGCCGACCTCGGTCGAGCCGGTGAAGACGATCTTGCGGACATCGGGGTGGTCCACCAGGCGCTGCCCGACGACCGCGCCTTTGCCGGGCAGGACCTGGAAGACGCCCTCAGGGAGGCCGGCCTCCAGGGCCAGCTCGCCGATGCGGATCGCGGTCAGCGGGGTCAGCTCGGCGGGCTTGGCCACCACGGCGTTGCCGGCGGCGAGCGCGGGCGCCAGGCCCCAGGACAGGATCGGCATCGGGAAGTTCCACGGCACGATCAGCCCGACCACGCCGAGTGGCTCGGCGAAGGTCACGTCGAGGCCGCCAGCCACCGGGATCTGCTTGCCGATCAGCCGCTCGGGCGCCGCCGAGTAGTACTGGAGCACGTCGCGGACCTGACCGGCCTCCCAGCGGGCGGCGCCGACCGGGTGCCCGGAGTTCGACACCTCAAGCTGGGCTAGTTCCTCGGCGTGCGCGTCGACCGCTGCGGCGAAGGCGCGCAGCAGCCTCGCCCGGTCGCCTGGGGCCACCGTCGCGCCAGGAGCGCTGGGCGACCTTGGCCCGGGCGATGGCCGCATCGGTTTCCTCGACCGACGTCCCTGGTGACCTCGATGACCTTCTGCTCAGTGGCAGGGTTGACGACGATGTAACCGGGCACAGCGCGCGACCTCGCTCTGAGCGGGGAAATTGGCGTTTTTCGTCACAGTCGCTCGAACCCCCGCCTTAGCTCCCAGTCGGTGACTGCCGCTTCGAACGCCGCCAGCTCGACCCGTGCGTAGTTCGAGTAGTGCCGCTTGACTTCGTCGCCGAACCACTTTTCCGCCTTATCGCTGTTCTCCCAGAGTTCGAGCGCCTGACGGAGCGTATGCGGAACCCTCGGCCCGGAGTCGTCGTAGGCATTGCCGGCGAAGGCGTCCTCCAGCGGCAGCTCGTTGTCGATGCCGTCGCAGCCCGGCGGCGATCATGCGCGGCGACGGCCAGGTAGGGATTGACGTCACCGCCCGGGGTGCGGTTCTCGACGCGGAGCGAGTGGCCGTGGCCGACCAGGCGCAGCGCGCAGGTCCGGTTGTCGACGCCCCACCTGATCGCCGTCGGCGCGAAGCTGCCGGGCACGAACCGCTTGTAGGAGTTGATGTTGGGCGCGTAGGCGAGCGTGAGCTCGCGCATCGCGGCGAGCTGCCCGGCCACGAAGTGCTCGCCCAGCTTGGACAGGCCGTGCGGGCCGTCGCCGGCCATGATCGGCTCGCCGTCGGTCGTCGCGGAACGACAGGTGGATGTGGCAGGAGTTGCCCTCGCGCTGGTTGGGCTTGGCCATGAAGGTCAGCGCCATGCCGTCCTGCGCCGCGATCTCCTTGGCGCCGGTCTTGTAGATCGAGTGGTTGTCGCAGGTGGTGACCACGTCGCTGTACCGGAACGCGATCTCGTGCTGGCCGAGGTTGCACTCGCCCTTGGCCGACTCGACGTACAGCCCGGCGCCCGACATCCCGCCGGTGATCCGGCGCAGCAGCGGATCGATCCGCGACGGTGCCGAGGATCGAGTAGTCGACGTTGTACTGGTTGGCCGGGATCAGGTTCGCGTAGCCCTTGTCGCCAGGCCTGCTCGTAGCTGTCGTTGTAGACGATGAACTCCAGCTCGGTGCCGGCCAGCGCGATCCAGCCGCGCTCGGTCAGCCGGGCCACCTGGGCCTGCAGGATCTGGCGCGGCGAGGCGACCACCGGGGAGCCGTCGAGCCAGGTCAGGTCGGCGAGCACGAGCGCGGTGGCTGGCAGCCAGGGCACCCGGCGCAGGGTGGCCGAGGTCGGGCATGAGCACGAAGTCGCCGTAGCCGCGCTCCCACGAGGACATCTCGTAGCCGTCGACGGTGTTCATGTCGACGTCGACCGCGAGCAGGTAGTTGCAGCCTTCCGCGAAGTGCGTGCGTGACCTCGTCGAAGAAGTACTCGGCTGACAGCCGCTTGCCCTGCAGCCGGCCCTGCATGTCGGTGAAGGCGAGGATGACCGTGTCGATCTCGCCGGCCTCGCACCGCCTCCTGCAGCTGCTCAGTGCTCAGCAGGCCCGGCCTGCGGCGGCCTGCACCGTGCCGTCCGTCATGGGGTCAGACCTCCAGCTCGCGTTCGATCGCGGCCAGTTCCTCGGCGGTGCCCTGGACCTTCGGGCCCGTTGAACCACTTCCTGGCCGAGACTAGCCAGTAGATGCCCGCGTAGCCGATCACCACGACGACAGCGACGACCGCGTAGTTGAACGTGTCGAGGTCGAGGGTGCCGCCGTCGGTGACCGGGCCGAACTGCGGGAGCATGAACAAGATCGTGATGAGGGCGACCCAGACCACGGCGATCCAGCCGATCGCGGCGCTCCACTTGCCGAGATTCCACGGGCCAGCCTGGAACTTCGAGCCCTGCCGCCGGCGCAGGCAGCGTCGGCAGCACGTAGGCGATGTACAGGCCGATGACCGCGATCGAGGTGACCGCGCCGTAGGCGAAGCTGTTCCACAGGTACGGCAGGCCGAGGATCAGCGCGCCCGAGCGCCGAGCCAGATGGCGTTGGTCGGGGTCCTGGTCCGCTTGTTCACCTTGTGCCAGATCCGCGAACCGGGCAGCGCGCCGTCGCGGGAGAACGCGTAGATCATCCGGGAGTTCGCCGTGATCGAGGACATGCCGCAGAACAGCTGGGCGCCGATCGCGATCAGCAGCAGGAGCTTCGCGCCGGTCGAGCCGAGCGCGTCCTGCCAGATCTGGGCTGGGGCCGCAGTGCCCTGGCCGGCCTCGTTGAGGTAGCGGAGCCGCCGATCGGGCCCTGGATCGCGAACACCATGCCGAGCAGCAGCACCCAGCCGGCGACCAGCGAGACGACGATCGACATCACGATGCCGCGCGGACCGGCCGTGGAGGCCTTGTGGGTCTCCTCGGTCAGGTGCGCGGAGGCGTCGTAGCCGGTGAAGGTGTACTGGGCGGTCAGCAGGCCGACCGGGATGATGTACCACCAGCCGATGTTCAGGCCGCTGCCATTGTACAGGCCGGTGAAGACGTCCTTGGTCGGCAGGTGATGCGACGGGCACGAACGCCAGCACGGCGACGATGATCAGCACGCCGAGCGATGTGCCACCAGACGCTGACGTCGTTGAGCAGCGCCACCAGCTTGATGCCGAACTGGTTGAGCAGGCCGTGCAAGACCAGCACGATCGCGAAGATGACGATCGTCTCCCAGTGCGCTGTGCCTAGCCCGAACTCCAGCTTCAGGAACGCGTTGATGAAGAACGCCGCGCCGAAGTCGATGCCGGCGGTGACCGCTACCTGGCCGATGAAATTGAACCAGCCGGTGAACCAGGACCAGGCGGGGCCGTTCCTGGGCGCGAGCTTGGCCGCCCAGTAGTACAGGCCGCCGGCCGTCGGGTAGCTGGAGCAGACCTCGGCCATGGCCAGGCCGACCAGCAGCGTCATGACGCCGACGCCCGAGCCAGCCCCAGACGATGACTGCCGGGCCGCCCAGATCCATGCCGAAGTAGAACAGGGTCAGGCAGCCGGACAGGATCGAGATGATCGTGAACGAGACAGCGAAGTTCGAGAAACCGGACATGCGTCGCACGAGTTCCTGGGCGTACCCGAGCTTGTGCAGGGTTTCCTCGTCGGACGGCACGACTGCCGAGGGGGCTTGATCGGAGACGGACACGGCGTTCTCCTTGAGGGCGCTCCTGGGGCACTAGCCGCAGGCAGGCTTTAATGGTCTAATAACAGACCAATTGATGGGTGACGTCGCCTGGAAGTCAAGAGGTCCGGCAAAGAAAAGATCGTCGGCGCGCGCGGCCTGGACGGTCAGGGGGCCGGGCCGGTGTTCTGTACGCTGCGGTTGGTCAGGAAATTTCCGATCTTGGCGGAGGACTTCATGCGGCTTGTCAGCCGTTCGCGCGTCGTGCTCGCAACAGCGGGACTGGCAGCGCTCGCCTGTGTCGCGGTTCCCTCGGGGTCCGTGGCGCAGGCCGCTGGCCCCGCAGGCTGGCGAATATTCTTCAGGCATCATGGGCCTGCGGACATTTCCTTTTCCTCCCGCTCGTCACGGGCATCACGGCGCTGAGCCCGACGAATGTGTGGGTATTCGGGGCCAGAAATGAAGGTGTCGAAGGCCGGGGGACCTGGCACTACAACGGCCGTCGCTGGACCAGGATCACGAGCGGGCATGGCCGGGCCGTCTCAGTCGCCAGCGCGGTGTCGCCGACCGACCTGTGGGCGATCGGGCGGAGCAACGCGACCAACGACTCGATCCTGCATTTCGTCCACGGTAATTGGGCGCTGGTGACCGGCCCCGCACTGAAGGGACTGCAGTTTGGAGCGATCTACGCCCAGTCCGCCGCCAGCATCTGGGTGACCGCCAGGCCCGGTGGCGGCACGACTGGCTCGCGGCTGCTGCACTTTGACGGTCACCGCTGGACGTCCCGCCTGCTGCCATGGAAGCTGCCGGTGACGAGCTTGTCCTTCAATGCGCTCGGCGCCATGAGCTCGGACGGGCACGGAGGCGTGTGGATTTCGGCTCGGTTCGCCAAGAGTCCCACGTGGCTGGTTCAGTTCAACGCAGGCCGGTGGAGCCGGGTCCGCATCGGCGCCAGCTTCGTCCTTGGTCTCGCGCGGATTCCCGGCTCCCGGTCGCTGTGGGCCACAGGCGAGTCGGCTCAGGGTCACTCCGGGTCCGACGCCCTGATCTGGGTGTTCGGCCGGGTGCCCAAGAGCTAGCGGTCTTCCGCTGTGGACTAAACGCTTTCTGGCGGGCTACTCTGCCTGCTTAATTGGTCTGGTAACAGACCAATTATGTCCGGCACGCGGGGCAAGGGGAGGCTCGCGTGCAGGACCCACGGTGCCTGCGGAAGGGCTGGACGGTGAGCGTCGGCGTGGACCTGAGCGGAGTGCTCAGGCCGGTACGGCAGGGCAACGCGTTCGAGGAGACAGTCGAGCGGCTGCTCACCATCATCAAGCTGGGCCTGGTGGCGCCGGGAGACCGGTTCCCGGCTGAGCGCGAGCTCGCGGCCCAGCTCGGCATCAGCCGGCTGACCCTCCGCGAGGCGATCAGCGAGCTTCACTCAGCCGGCTACGTGGAGTCGCGGCGGGGTCGCCTCGGCGGCACCTTCGTCACCTACACGCGGCCGGCCCCCAGCGTCGACGAGCTGCGGCGGCTCGCCGTAGAGGACGGCGGCAAGCTCACCGACGCGCTGACCTTCAGGTTCGCCATCGAGACCGGGGCGGCGGACATGCTGGCCCAGATGTTCGCAGCGGACGCTGAGCCCGCGCTCCGAGAGATCCTGCTGGCCAGGCTGGCCGACGTGAACGCCGCCAGCCCGCGCGACTACCGCCGCCTGGACACCCTCTTTCACCTGTCGATCGCCGAGCTGACCGGGTCGAGCCTGCTCGCCACCGCCTGCGCGGACGCCCGGATGCGACTGAACGACCTGCTCAACGCCATCCCGGTGCTGAAGCTGAACATCTCGCACACCGCCACCCAGCACGCCGCCATCGTCGACGCGATCCTGGCCGGCGACACCGAAGGCGCCCGCACAGCGGTCGCCGAACACATCGCCGGCACCGGCGCATTGCTGCGAGGCTTCCTCGGCTAGTTCAGCAGGTGCGACCAACCTTGACCGTAAACCCGTAGGGGAAATGCAGCAGGTAACGGCTTCCGGCGGATCTGTAGTAGACGTCGATTGCCGTCGACGTGCCCACCTTTGGGGACGTCCGGACAACTATCACGAGCGCGATCTTTCGGTGTCCCGACGTGTGCTGGACGACTGCGCCCGGTACCCGTTCCCGCAGGCTCCAATGAGCACCGGATTCACCGAATGCCAGCTTCGACGGCGTTGGGTATCCCGCGTTTACGCCGACCCCTTCGAGCACACCGTTGGTCGGCAGTACCCACGCGGCTATCAGTCGCAGATGCCGCGCGCCCACGAGCCGAACCTTCGTTATCTTGGCAGGTCCGCCCTTATTGGGAAAGTCTTCAAAGCCGTCAAAAGCCACCCCGTGAGACTGCGTGGGGGCACAGATCATTCCTGAATTAGGGATGGTGCTGCCAAACGGCCCGTCAGTGTTAAGACCGCCTCTGCCGCTGCACGAGGTCATCAGCAGGAGCGCGACTCCGCAGGCCAGCGCTCCCACGATCGCGCGACTCACCCGAGCTATTAACAATGACGATCTCCCCGTTGCCTTACGCACGTTCCCCAGTAAACGTGGCTTTCCCCGTCTAGATCCACGTTTTGGCAGACTAACTTCGTCCGGTCATCCCCGCAAGTATCAACTTTTAGAAACTATTACTAACTTTGTCGCATAGGACGGTATTCGCCGGTCGGCGGAAGAACTTCCGTGAATGTGAGCATTAGACGTTCTGGGCCGCGAAGGTTGAAGTTGCTCTTATAGCTGAGCGCGCCTTCGGCGTTCTCGTCGAGGACCGGGCTGATCACCCTGGTAGCAATCGACTGCAGAGCGATGGTGGCCTCCAGCCGTGCCAGCGGGGCCCCCAGGCAGAAATGCGGGCCGGCGGCGAAGGCCAGGTGTTCCTTATTCTCGCGCCCCAGGTCGAAGACGTCCGGGTCGCTGAACACGGCGTCGTCCCGGCCGGTCGCGGCCAGCAGGAGAAGCAGCAGCGCTCCGTCGGGGAGATCCTGACCGGCGACGCTCATGCCGCCGGTCGCGATCCTGGCCGTGATCTGGACGGGCGGATCGTACCGAAGGGTTTCCTCCACCGCTTGGCCAGCCAGCGTCGGGTCGGCGGCGAGCTCGCGGAATTGGTCGGGGTTGCGCATCAGGGCGAGCATCGCGTTGGAGATGAGGCCGACCGTGGTCTCGTGACCAGCCACGAGCAGCAGCACGCAGGTGGCGAGCAGTTCGTCCAGGCTCAGCCGCTGGCCTTCGTCCTCGGCCTTGATCAGCTTGGTCAGCAGGTCGTCGGCCGGGGTCGCGCGCCGTCTGGCGATGAGCTCGGTGAAGTACTCGCCGAACTCGTCCGACGCCTGCTCGGTCTCGGCGAGCTGGACCGGATCGGGTGCGCCGAAGCTGGGCTGGAGCGAGTGCACGAGCTTGGCTGACCAGCCGGCGAACGTCGAGTGGTCCTGCGCCGGGACGCCGAGCAGCTCAGAGATGATCCTGACCGGCAGGAGATAGGCGAGCTGGCTGACGAGCTCGATGCTGCCGGTACCGGCGGCGGCGTCGAGCAACTCGTCGGTGACCTCGGTGATTCGCGGCGCGAGCCTCGCGATGACGCGGGGCGTGAACGCCTGCGAGACCAGCCGGCGCAGCCTGGTGTGGTCGGGCGGGTCGAGCGAGAGGAACGATCGCCGTCGCCGGTCCTGCTCGATGCGGCTGACCTGGCTGAGCAGGGACGACCCCCGCTCACTGCTGGAACGGGGGTCGCGGAGGATGCGCGAGCAGTCCCCGTACCGGCCGAAGACGATGAGCTTGCCGTCGAACTCGGGGAACGGCGACGCTTCGCGCAGCGTGCGCAGCAGGGGATAGGGGTTGGGGATGACGGCCGGGTCGCCCAGGCTCACCAGCTCCGCGATGCCCGGCGCGGTCGTCACGGGTTCGCCCCGGCCGACGGCGTGGCAGCAGCCGGTCCGGCGGCGTCGGCCGGTCCGGCGGCGTCGGCCGACGGTACACCGATGGGGTTCGGGAACGGCAGTTCGCTGGCGCACGCCCGGGCGATCGGCGTGAGCACGCTAGCCAACTCGGCGGCGAGGGCTGGGTCGTGCCAGGGCCTCGCGGCGGCGACATCGGTCGCCTTCTCGATGGTCGCTCGCAGTTCCTTGCCCGCCGCCGTCAGGTCTCCTTCGCTGGTCAGCAGGCCGCGTTCGGCCAGGCGAGCTGCGGCGGCGTCCCATTCATCATCGGTCCAGCCGCGTACCGGCTGGATCTGCGCGCGTGGCACCCTGGCCGGGGACTGCAGGACGATCACCTCGCAGCCGTCGAGATCGGCCGCCAGCACGGCGGCGACGTGGCCGTCACCCCGGTGCTCGCGCAGCAAGGTCGCGGCGTGCCACAGCTTCGCGAAGGGCTCGCTGGGGACGGGGAGTTCCGCATTGGCTGCCGCGAGGACCCGGCCGGGACAGTCGACGCCGTCGATGGCCTCCCAGAGTAGGTCGGCGGCCTTGCTGACCTGCGGGGTGTCGATCCCGTCGAGTAGCCGGCGCAGCGCGGCGACCGCTCCGGCCCGCCGGACTTCGATCGCCCGCTCGGGTTCGATCAGGTCCCAGACCGAGGGCAGCGCCCGGCTCACCATCGGCGGTGCGAAGTTGTAGAAGGTGGCGATGACCGGCCCGGCGGTCACCCGACCGAGCGGCGCCGACCGTCCGGCGAAGTAGCCGCGCCAGAAGCCGCGCAGCCCGGCATCCTCGAACGCCGCTCGCGCCTCGGGCGCGAAATAGCTGATGGCATGCACCGGCTCGGCCAGCATCCACATTCGTCGCGCGGTCTCAGGACCGGAAATCTCCATCGCAATACCTCCCGACCCGACCTTAACCGCCCCCGGCCCGCCGAGGCTACTGACCGGTAGCTAACCTCGCCGCCGAGCGTGCAGGCGGCTGACCGGGGGCGGCCGGCCAGCCTCAAGACCGAGCCGGGCCACCGACACCGGCTGCGGACCCCGGGCCTTCGGCGACCTCAGGTGGCCGACGACCTGGCGGCAGGACAGTGGCGGCAGGACAGTGGCGGCAGGACAGTATGTGCCTACTTACTGCTGTTGGCGGGCGGGTTCGGACAGCAGCATGGTGCTACTTCCTGCTGTGGGGAAGACGGTAAGTAGGACGCATGCTGTCGTTGAGCTCGGGGGATTCCGGGGCCGTGGCCCGGCTGGTGCTGTTCCGGGCAGGGTGGGGGTGTGCCGGCGGCGGCGTGCCAGGCCATGCTGTCGCTGGGAGTCGGGTGGTCTGGGGCTATGGCCCGGTTTGGTGCTGTTGCAGGCCGGATGAGGGGCCCGCGCCACCAGCCGCCGGCGGGGCGGTTTGCATGGCGGGAACGATTTACGGCACAATGATGTTGTGAAATACGTGGGGCAGTCGGATGCTGGTGGCGCAGGCGCCGCTCAGGACCCAGGACGCACCGTGCGGACTTCAGGCACGGAGCGTACTGCGGGTGCTGAGCAGGGCACTCGTGCCCGGATTGCCCGGCTGATCCTCGAAAATGGCCCGGTGAGTGCCGCGTCGCTTGGTAGCACCCTTGGGCTGACCCCTGCGGCGGTGCGCCGTCACCTCGACCAGTTGCTCGAGGGCGGCATGATCGAAAGTCGGACGGCCCGTGTTTACGGGCACCGGGGGCGAGGCAGGCCAGCCAGGGTGTTCGCGATCACCGACGCGGGTCGGTGTGCTTTCGAGCACACCTATGACGACCTGGCGACGAGTGCGCTGAGGTTCCTGGCCGAGCGGGCCGGGCCCGAGGCGGTGGCCGAGTTCGCCAGGCGCCAGGTATCTGACCTTGAGCGTAGATACCGCCCGGTCGTCGAGGCGGCTGGGCCAGACGATAGGGTCAGGGCGCTCGCTCGGGCACTGTCGGCCGACGGTTACGCCGCGACCGCCACTAGGGGACCAGCCGCCAGCGGCATCGCCACTGCCGGCGACCAGCTCTGCCAGCACCACTGCCCGGTGGCTCATGTCGCCGCCGAGTACCCGCAGCTGTGCGAGGCAGAGACAGAAGCATTCGGGCGACTGCTCGGCACTCCAGTGCAGCGCCTGGCGACAATCGCACGCGGTGACGGCGTGTGCACCACTCATGTCACCGCGCCGACGCTGCGACCTTCCCGCAGCACCACGACAGAGGTCGGAGGAATGTCCGCATGACAACTACCGCCCGTCCGGAGCTTGAGGGCCTTGACCGATACAAGTTCGGCTGGGCCGATTCAGACGCGGCCGGCGCGATCGCGCGCCGTGGCCTGTCTGAAGAGGTGGTACGGGACATCTCGGCACTCAAGAACGAGCCTGACTGGATGCTGAAGCTGCGGCTGCGCGGTCTCGAGCTGTTCCGCCGCAAGCCGATGCCGACCTGGGGCTCTGACCTGTCCGGCATCGACTTCGAGAACATCAAGTACTTCGTGCGCTCGACCGAGAAGCAGGCGGCCAGCTGGGACGACCTGCCCGCTGACATCAAGAGCACCTACGACAAGCTCGGCATCCCCGAGGCAGAGAAGGCCCGCCTGATCGCCGGCGTCGCGGCCCAGTACGAGTCGGAGGTCGTCTACCACAAGATCCGCGAGGACCTTGAGGAGAAGGGCGTCATCTTCGAGGACACCGACACCGCGCTCAAGAATCACCCTGAGCTGTTCCAGGAGTACTTCGCGACGGTGATCCCGGTCGGTGACAACAAGTTCGCCGCGCTCAACACGGCGGTCTGGTCCGGCGGCTCGTTCATCTACGTGCCGAAGGGCGTGCGCGTCGACATCCCGCTGCAGGCCTACTTCCGGATCAACACCGAGAACATGGGCCAGTTCGAGCGGACGCTGATCATCGTGGACGAGGACGCCTACGTCCACTACGTCGAGGGCTGCACGGCGCCGATCTACTCCTCGGACTCGCTGCACTCGGCCGTGGTGGAGATCATCGTGAAGAAGGGCGCGCGCTGCCGCTACACGACGATCCAGAACTGGTCGAACAACGTCTACAACCTGGTCACCAAGCGCGCGGTCGCGCAGGCCGGCGCGACCATGGAGTGGATCGACGGCAACATCGGGTCCAAGGTCACGATGAAGTACCCGGCCGTGTACATGATGGGCGAGCACGCCAGGGGCGAGACGCTGTCGGTCGCCTTCGCGGGCGAGGGCCAGCACCAGGACGCCGGCGCCAAGATGGTGCACTGCGCGCCGAACACGTCGTCGTCGATCGTGTCCAAGTCCGTGGCCCGGGGTGGCGGCCGCACCTCCTACCGGGGCCTGGTCCAGGTCCAGGAGGGCGCCGAGCACTCCAAGTCCACGGTCAAGTGCGACGCGCTGCTGGTCGACACGGTCAGCCGGAGCGACACCTATCCGTACGTGGACGTGCGTGAGGACGATGTCGAGATGGGCCACGAGGCGACCGTCTCGAAGATCTCCGACGACCAGCTCTTCTACCTGATGAGCCGGGGCATGACCGAGGACGAGGCCATGGCGACCATCGTCCGTGGCTTCGTCGAGCCGATCGCGCGTGAGCTTCCCATGGAGTACGCGCTGGAGCTCAACCGGCTGATCGAGCTGCAGATGGAAGGGGCGGTCGGCTAATGAGGTCGCTCGGAGGGGCTGTCGAGACCGGCGGCCCCGTATCTGGCCTGCACGGTGCTGGATCGTTTTCGCCGGATGACTTCCCGGTGCCTACCGGACGCGAGGAGCAGTGGCGGTTTACGCCGCTGCGTCGGCTTCGGGGACTGCACAGTGATGCATCGCTGGATGCCGGCAAGGTCGGGGTCGAGGTCACCGGCGACTCCGAGATTACGGTGGAAAAATGCGAGCATGGTGATCGCCGGATCGGCGGCGCCCTCGTGCCTGCCGACCGGGTGAGTGCTCGGGCGTTCGCGAGCTTCGACGAGGCCACGATCGTGACTGTGCCACCAGGCGTGGTCGCTTCGCGTCCTACGGTGGTCAACATCGCCGGCGAGTCGGCCGAGCACGCGGCTGCTGGGCACACCGTCATCGACGTGGGCGCGAACGCATCAGCTGTAGTGGTGCTGGCGTATTCCGGGTCGGCCACCTACGCGGACAATGTCGAGTTCGTGGTCGGTGAGGGAGCCTCGCTCAGCGTCGTCAGCCTGCAGGACTGGGCTGATGACTCGGTGCACCTCTCGCAGCAGGTGGCTCTTGTCGGGAAGGATGCTTCCTTTGCCCACACCGTTGTCTCGCTTGGCGGGTCGGTCGTGCGGGTCGCGCCGTCTGTGCGGTATGCCGGGCCGGGCGGGAATGCTGAGCTGCGCGGTGCCTACTTCGCCGATGCCGGGCAGCATCTGGAGCATCGCCTGCTCGTGGATCACAACCAGCCGAACTGCCGGAGCCGGGTCACCTACAAGGGGGCTCTGCAGGGCGATGGCGCGCACACGGTGTGGATCGGCGACGTGCTGATTCGCGTCGAGGCCACAGGAACTGACAGCTACGAGTCAAACAGGAACCTCGTGCTGACTGACGGCACCAGAGTTGACTCTGTGCCCAATCTTGAGATCCTGACTGGCGAGGTCGTCAGGGCCGGGCACGCGAGCACCAGCGGGCGGCTCGAAGACGAGCACCTGTTCTACCTGATGGCCCGCGGCATCGGGCTCGCCGAGGCACGGCGGCTCGTGATCAGGGGCTTCTTCGGCGAGCTGATCGGCCAGCTGGAGGTGCCTGAGCTGGCGGACCGCGTGATGAGCGCCATCGAGGTCGAGCTCGAGAAGGGCATGTCGTCGTCATGACAGACGCGGGTCGTGCCGGAGGTGCGCAGATGAGCACGGTTTTCCAGCGTGCCTGCGCGGTCGATGACGTCGCCGATCCCGGCACCTTCGCCGTGGAACTCAATGGCATCCCGCTGGTCATCGTGAAGAGCGACGGCGACATCTACGCGCTGGACGAGTTCTGCACCCACGAGGAGGTGTCGCTGGCCGACGGTGAGATCTACGACCACACCGTCGAGTGCTGGCTGCACGGCTCCTGCTTCGACCTGCGCACCGGCAAGCCGACCGGGCCTCCGGCCAGCAAGCCGCTCGCGAGCTACCAAGTGCGGATCGAGGGCGACGACGTGCTCGTCGGCCTGCCCGCCTGACTGTGCCACAAGTACCGGGAGAAACGAATGTCCACCCTTGAGATCCGTGACCTGCACGTCTCCGTGGCCGGCGGGCCAGGCGAAGAAGACAGGGAGATCCTGCGCGGCGTCGATCTGACCGTAGGTTCCGGGCAGACGCACGCGATCATGGGTCCGAACGGCTCGGGTAAGTCCACGCTGGCCTACTCGATCGCAGGCCACCCCAAGTACAAGGTGACCAGCGGCTCGGTCACCCTCGACGGCGAGGACGTGCTCGCGATGAGCGTCGACGCCCGGGCCAGGGCTGGCCTGTTCCTGGCCATGCAGTACCCGGTCGAGGTGCCAGGCGTGACGGTGTCGAATTTCCTGCGGACCGCCGTGACGGCAGTCCGGGGCGAGGCGCCCAAGCTGCGCGAGTTCGTCAAGGAGATGAATGGCGCGATGAAGGCGCTGTCCATCGACACCGTGTTCGCCCAGCGGAACCTCAACGAGGGCTTCTCCGGCGGCGAGAAGAAGCGGCACGAGATCCTGCAGCTCCAGCTGCTCAACCCCAAGATCGCGATCCTGGACGAGACCGACTCGGGCCTGGACGTCGACGCGCTCAAGGTCGTGTCTGAGGGTATCAATGCCTACCGTGAGGACGCTGAGCACGGGGTGCTGCTGATCACCCACTACACCAGGATCTTGCGGTACGTCAGGCCGGACTTCGTGCACGTCTTCGTCGGCGGCCGGGTCGTCGAAGAGGGCGGGCCGGAGCTGGCCGACGACCTGGAAGCCAATGGCTACGAGCGGTTTCTCGCCGTGAGCCGATAACGGGGCAGGTGCTAACGGCATGAGTATCGAGGTCACCAGGATTCGCAAGGACTTCCCGATCCTGGAGCGGACGGTGCGCGGCGGCAAGCCGCTGGCCTACCTCGACAGCGCGAACACGTCGCAGAAGCCGCGCCAGGTCATCGACGCGATGGACGACTTCTACGAGCGGCACAACGCCAACATCCACCGGGCCACCCACGAGCTCGGCGAGGAGGCGACGCAGGCCTACGAAGGTGCCAGGCTCAAGGTAGCCAGATTCATCGGCGCGGCCGACGAGTCCGAGGTCGTGTTCACCAAGAACGTCTCCGAGGCGATCAACCTGGTCGCCTACTCGATCGGCAACGCCACGATCGCTGGTGGGCCAGCCAAGCTAGCACTGCACCCTGGTGACGAGATCGTGATCTCCGAGATGGAGCACCACTCCAACATCGTCCCGTGGCAGCTGCTCTGCCAGCGCACGGGTGCGACATTGCGGTGGTTCAAGGTCACGCCGGACGGCCGCCTCGACCTGTCTGCGCTGGACGAGCTGATCAACGAGCGTACGAAGCTGGTCGCCCTGGCCCATCAGTCGAACGTGCTGGGGACGATCAACCCGATCCCGTTCATCGCTGAGCGCGCGCACGCCGTCGGGGCGCTGGTGCTCGCTGACGCGGCGCAGTCGGTGCCGCACCAGGGCATGGACGTAGCTGCTCTCGGGGCCGACCTCGTGGGCTTTACCGGGCACAAGATGTGCGGGCCGACCGGCATCGGCGTGCTCTGGGCCCGGCGTGAGCTGCTGGAAGAAATGCCGCCGTTCCTGGGCGGGGGCGAGATGATCGAGACGGTCTGGATCGACCGGTCCACGTTCGCGCCGCCGCCGCACAAGTTCGAGGCGGGCACGATGCCGATCGCCCAGGCCGTGGGGCTCGGGGCGGCGGTGGATTACCTCGGCGAGGTCGGGCTTGACGCGATTCGCGAGCACGAGCACGGCCTGCTGGAGCAGGCACTGGCCGCGCTCGATGGCATCGAAGGCGTGCGGATACTGGGACCCACCGAGGCAGTCGACCGGGGGAGCGCGGTGTCGTTCATCGTGGAGGATGTTCACCCACATGACGTGAGCCAAGTGCTCGATGACCGCGGCGTTGCCGTGCGGGCGGGGCATCACTGCGCCTGGCCGCTGCATCGTGCGCTAGGAGTGCAATCGTCCACGCGGGCAAGTTTCTACCTGTACAACACGCCGGACGAGGTCGACGCGCTCGCGGACGGGATCAGGGCGGCGCAGCAGTTCTTCGGAACAGCCCGGTAGCGGCGAGTGTTGAAAGGCGGTGTGATGCAGCTCGAGTCCCTGTACCAGGAGATCATCCTGGACCACTATCGTCACCCGCACCACAAGGGCCTGCGGGACCCGTTCGACGCCGAGGTTCATCATGTGAACCCGACCTGCGGCGACGAGATCACCTTGCGGGTAGCGGTCAAGGACGCGGGCGAGGGGCCTGCGGTCGCTGACGTGTCGTACGACGCCCTGGGCTGCTCGATCAGCCAGGCGAGTGTGTCCGTGCTGACCGACCTGGTGATCGGCAAGCCGGTGGACGAGGCGATGGACATCAGCGCCGCGTTCGTGGAGCTGATGCACACGCGGGATGCCGAGCCCGACGAGGCTGCGGAAGACTTGCTCGGAGACGCCGTGGTGTTTTCCGGCGTCGCGAAGTATCCGGCCCGGATCAAGTGCGCCCTGCTGGGCTGGATGGCGTGGAAGGATGCGACGGCGCGTGCTGTCGCTGGTGCTGATGCCGTGAAAGCGGCCCCGGTGGAGGAGATATGACGCAGACCAACGAGGACTCGAGTCCGGCCATCCTGAATCCGGAGTCGAGCCCCGAGATCGAGGACCTGCTTGAGGCGATGCGGGATGTAATGGACCCTGAGCTCGGGGTCAATGTCGTCGACCTGGGCCTTGTCTACGGCCTCAGCGTGGATGCCGAGAAGGTCTGCACGGTCGACATGACGCTGACCAGTGCGGCCTGCCCGCTGACCGATGTGATCGAGGACCAGACCCAGGCCGCGCTTGAAGGCCTGGTCAGCGATTACCGGATCAACTGGGTGTGGCTGCCGCCGTGGGGCCCGGAGAAGATCACCGAGGACGGTCGCGAGCAGTTGCGTGCCCTCGGCTTCAACGTCTAAGCCGTCCCGATGACCTCTGGCGGTGCCCGGCGGATCGAGGTGGCGCCGGGACGATTCGCTGGCTGGATCGAGTCGTTCGGCGAGCGGCATGGAGCCGTCGAGGCCGGTCTGCTGGACGAGGCCGCAGTGCGTTTCGTGGCAGCCGACGGGGTTGTGGCGCGGTGCGAGGTGCCGTTTCCGCCTGTTGTCCTGGATCAGGACACCGATGCGGCTGGCTTGGCGAAGCTAGTCGCCGCGCATGCCACGGCGGCGCGTACTGTCGGCGTGTTCCTCGTGCGACTTGGCGGCTACGCTGCCGGGGTGTTCACCGGCCCGGAGCCGGTGCTGGCGGCTTCTAAGGTGGGCAGCCGGCTCGTGCACGGGCGAAGCGCAGCCGGCGGGCAGTCGCAGCAGCGGTTCGCACGGCGCCGGGAGAACCAGGCCCGCCAGGCCGTGGCCGCCGCTGCCGACACTGCGGCGGCGGTCTTCGGCCCGTATCAGCTCGATGCGCTGGTGCTGGGCGGGGACCGCCGGGCCTTCGCTGGTATCAAGACCGACGTCCGGCTCGCGCCGCACTTTCAGGTTGCGGTCCCGGGGTTTCTCACGGTTCCTGACCCTCGGCTGGCGGTGCTGAAAGACTCCCCGAGGCTATTCCGCGCCATCCGCATCGCCCTGACCGAGGCTGACGGAGCCTGACTGGTGCGCGGCCCGGTGGGGTTCAGTCGCCCAGATGGATATAGGGCGCCCAGATCTGGGGGTAGTCCCTGAAGCGCTCGCAGAGATGACGAACGGCCTGGTCCGGTCATCTGGTAGACGGTCTCGTCGTTGACCGGCCATATGGCCCCTCGGCCTCGGCCCGTCGTTGTGAGTTTGCTGGTGCTGGGGCGCGGTCGTTGTGAGTTTGCTGGGGGTCAAGTTGGGGTTGAGAGTTGGGGCCAGTGAGGTGAGAGTCGGCACTGCGGCCAGTGGGACGAAAGTGTCGCCGCTCCAGGCCGCAGCTTGTCACTGGTTATCCGCTGCGAGTTGCAGCTGGCGGGATCGCCGGTCCTGAGCACCATGCCGAGCCCAGCCTGGGGTGATAAATGACCCTAGGCGCGGTCAGCCGACCAGTTGACCGGTTATCGGTGCGGGGACTTGGATGGGTTGCGGTGACCGCAGCGATTCCGCCCGACGGACCAAAGGAGTCGGCATGCCCGAGCGCTCGTTCTACCGCGTCGTGATCATCGGCGCCGGATTCGGGGGACTTGGCATGGCGATGGCGCTGCGGGCTGCGGGCATCCGCGACTTCCTGGTCCTCGACGGCGCGGATGACCTGGGCGGCACCTGGCGTGACAACACCTACCCGGGGGCGGCCTGTGATGTGCCCTCGCAGCTGTACTCGTACTCGTTCCGGCCGCAGCGGTGGACCAGAAAGTTCCCGTCCCAGCCGGAGACGCTGGAATACCTGCGCACCGTCGCGCACGAGCGCGGGCTCGGCTCGCACCTGCGCTTCAAGGCCCGGGTGGCCTCGGCGGAGTTCGACCAGAGCCGGGCCACGTGGCGGGTGCGGCTCGAAGACGGCGAGGTCGTCGAGGCCAGGGCGCTGGTGTCTGCCGTCGGCCAGCTGAACCGGCCTGCCTGGCCGGACATCGCGGGCCGGGCGGAATTCGGCGGGCCTTCGTGGCACTCGGCGCGCTGGGACCACAGCGTCGACCTCGCCGGGAAGCGGGTCGCGGTGATCGGCACCGGCGCCAGCGCCATCCAGTTCGTGCCCGAGGTCGCCAAGGTCGCCGCGCAGGTGGACGTCTACCAGCGCAGCGCGCCGTACATCCTGCCGAAACCCGACCGGCCTTATCGCGACGCGGAGCACAACGTCTACGCAAAATTCCCCCTTGTTCGCAAAGCGGACCGGCTGCGGACCTTTCTCTATGGCGAACTGCTGACCAGCGGTTTTGTCCTATCCCAGAAGCTGCTCGCGGCGCCGATGCAGATGTGGCGCAGGCAACTCGATGCGCAGGTCACCGATCCCGCGCTGCGCGCGAAATGCGTCCCGGACTACGTGATGGGCTGCAAGCGGGTGCTCTTCTCCAACGACTGGTATCCCACACTGGCCCGCCCGGACGTCGATCTGGTGACCGACAAGATCGAGCGGATCAGCGCCGACGGCGTCGTGACCGCTGACGGGACCGCCCGTGCGGCGGACGTGATCGTGTACGGGACCGGGTTCCAGACGCTTGACTTCCTCGCGCCGATGGCGATTACCGGGGTCGGCGGCAAGGACCTGCGCGAGGTCTGGCGGGGCGGAGCGCAGGCGTACCTCGGGATCAGCGTGACCGGCTTCCCGAACTTCTTCATGCTCTACGGGCCGAACACCAACCTCGGCGGCAACTCGATCATCTACATGCTCGAAGGCCAGATCGGCTACGCGCTGCGCGGTATCCAGGCGCTCGATGCCGAAGGGCTCGAGTGGCTGGACGTGCGACCTGAGGTGCAGCGGCAGTTCAACGCGTGGGTGGAGCGGGCTAGCCGCAAGTCGGTCTGGGAGAGCGGCTGCGCCAGCTGGTACACGACAGACTCCGGCCGCAATACCAACAACTGGCCTGATCACACGTTCCTGTACCGCTACCGGGTCCGTCAGTTCGACCTGAGCAAGTATCGCGTCATGCCAAGGCGGGCGGCGGCATGAGCAGTCTTCGAGTCCCTCCGGTCGTGCTGCGCTTCGGGGTCCGGCAGCTAGGCAAGCGGGTACTCAGCGCCGACCTGCCGTGGGAAGTCCAGCGCCGCCGGCTCGCCACCGCCACCAAGTCCCCGCTCCCCAAGGGCGCCACGGTGGTCGAGCGCGACTACGGCGGCGTCGAGGCCCAGGTGGTGACGGCCGCCGGCGTGACGCAGCCCAGCCGCACGATCGTGCACTTCCACGGCGGCGGCTACTGCGTCGGCTCGGCGCCGATGGTGCGGGGGTGGGCGGCGCCCTGAGCGCCCAGACCGGGAGCCGGGTCGTGCTGCCGAAATACCGGCTGGCGCCCGAGCATCCATATCCGGCGGCGCTCGAAGACGGCGCGTGCTGTGCTGGCCGCGCTCGGCGGTGACGACGGGACCGCTTCTGGTCCGCTGGTCTCGGGCGACTCGGCCGGCGCGGGGCTGGCGCTGGCGCTGGCCATGGGCCTGCGCGACGGGGGCCAGCGGCTGCCTGCCGGCTGCATCCTGCTGTCCCCGTGGCTCGACCTTGACCGGGGCTGGCGCGCGGACCGGAGGCTGGTCCAGCCGGGATGTGCTACTGAGCCCGAGCTGGCTCGAAGCCTGCGCGGCGGCCTACGCCGATGCCGTCGAAGCGGGCCGACCCCGAGGTCTCCCCGCTGCTCGGTCGCTTCGACGGCCTGCCGCCGCTGCTCATCCAGGCCGGTGCCGACGAACTGCTCGTACCCGACGCCGAGCGGCTGGCCGCCAAGGCCGCCGAGGCGGGGGTCGACGTCACCTATACCAAGTGGCCGCGCATGTGGCACAACTTCCAGCTCCAGGCCGGGCAGCTGGCCGCCGCCGACAGCGCCCTGAGCCAGGCCGTCTGGTTCGTCGAGAACCTGCTGCCGCCGGAGACCGGCCCGATGCGCTAGCCGGGCGGCGTTGCTTGTGGCGATATGCTCCCTGGCGTGAGACAGGCGATCGACGTTGCACCGTTCGGCGAACTGGCTGATCCCCGCATCCTGGCCGAACTGGCCGCCGAAGCGGAGGCGAAGGGCTGGGACGGCTTCTTCGTCTGGGATCACATCCGGTACCGGGCGCCGGTGCGCGAGGTGCTCGATCCCTGGATAGCGCTGGCGGCGGTGGCGTGCGCCACGAGCCGCCGTGCGGATCGGGCCGATGGTGACGCCGGTCTCACGCCGCCGGGTGCAGAAGCTGGCCAGGGAGACGGTCACGCTTGACCTGCTCAGCTCGGGCCGGCTCACCTTCGGCGTCGGGCTCGGCAGCGCGCGCAACGGCGAGTTCGAGCCGTTCGGCGAGGTCGCCGACCCGCGCGAGCGGGCCAGGCTGCTCGACGACGGCCTCGACCAGCTGTCCGGTACTGGGCGGGTGAGTTCGAGCCGGTGCCGGTGCAGCAGCCCAGGATCCCGGTCTGGGTGGGAGCCGAATGGCCGAACCGCCGTCCGGTGCGCCGGGCCATGCGCTGGGACGGGCTCTTTCCGACGAGCGTGCCCGATCCAGCCGCGCTGGCCGAGCTGGTCGCCGAGATCGGCGCGGCCCGCCCGGGCACCGACCCGTTCGACCTGGTCATCCCGCTGCCGGCGGGCACCGACCCGCGCCCGTGGGAGCAAGTCGGCGCGACCTGGACGGTCACCGAGTTCGGCCTGGAGCCCAAGCTGGCCCAGGTCCGCGAAGCCATCGAAGCTGGCCCCGCCTGACCTGCGGGGGTGCGTAACCGTCTCAGGCCGGGCGGGGCGATGATCGGGGCGGCGCCCTGGCGGCCGGCCAGGTAGCGCTTGCGCAGGGCTCGGACCTGGTCAGTCAGCGGGTCGCCTTCGCCCAGCGACCGCTCGCAGTCCCGCAGCGCGCGATCGAAATGCGCGCTGGCCCGCTTGAGCAGGCCAGCCGTGTGATAGACGTGCGCGAGATTGGCCCGGGTCGTCAGCGTCTCCCAGTGACCTGGACCCAGGTACTGCTCGCAGTCGGCGAGCGTGGCCTCCCCGAGGGCGATGGCCTCTGGTGCGCGCTTGGCCTTGTGGTAGGCGGCCGCGAGGTTCCACCGGGCTCGCAGCGTGTCCGCATGCCCCGGGTCGCGGGCCCGCTCGAGGTCGGCGATCTCGGCCTCGAGCAGGCGGATCGCCTCCTTCAGCCGGCCGCCGAGAAAGTAGATCGCGGCCAGGCTTGCCCGCGCGCTCACCGTGTCCTGCGGATGCGTTCCGCCGGGGCCGCGCTGCCAGTCGGCGATGGCGCGCTCGAAGGTCGTGGCCGCCTCGTCGGCCCGGCCGGCCTCGTAGTAGGCCAGAGCCAGGTCCTGCCTGGCGGTGAACGTGTCCGGGTGGGTCGTGCCGACGGTGGCCTCGGATTGCGTCACGGCCTCGGTGTAGAGCCTGATCGGTTCCCTGGGCCGGTCGGCCAGCCGGCAGGCGTCGGCCAGGTCGTGCCGGGCTGCGACGGTGTCGCGGTGCATCGGGCCGAATGCCTGCTCGCGAAGGCTGAGGCAGCGCCGGAACATCTCGACCGCCTCCGGATGCCGGTCCGCGTCGCGGTAGGCCAGGCCGAGCTCGCGCAGGCTCTCGATCGTCAGGCTGTGCGCCGGGCCGAACACCAGCTCGCAGTCGGAGCTGACCCGCTTGCCCAGGGAGATCGCCTCAGGGAGCCGCCGGCGGCGCGGAGCGCCTCGGCGAGCCTGGCCCGGGAGGTGACCGCCTCCGGATGCGCCGGCCCGGCTACCTCGTCCAGGTCGGCGGCCAGTTCGAGCCGCAGGCCGATGGCTTCGTCGGTGCGACCCGCCGCCACGGCGGCGCTCGCGACTCGCTCGCGCAGCTGGAGGGTGGCAGGCGTCCGGGGACCGAAGTAGTCGGCCGACCGCCGGGCGAGGTCGCGCCAGTAGTGCAGCGCGATCTCGGTCAGCCGCGCGTCGTCCAGGCTGTGCCCGATCCTGGCCAGCAGCGGATGACAGCCTCGATCCCACAGCGCGAGGCCGTCGCAGCGCCTGATGCTGGTCGCGCAATCCCTCAGCGCCTGCTCGAGCTGCTGGGGCGCGGTGCGCTCTGGCCAGGTTTCATAGACCGCGTCGGCAGCCGCCTCGGCCGCCTGCCGAAGCTCCCGCTGGCCCATCGCCTGGCGGACCGACGACTGGAGGGCGGCGGAGATCGTCACGGTCCGGTTGTCGTCGTCGGGGTCGATCCGCACCAGCCCGTAGCGTTCCAGGTTTCCGTAGGCGGCGCGCAAGCTCGCCTGATCGGCCGTGGTCACGCTGGTCTTTCCGGTCACGTAGGCGCAGGCGGCGGCGCTGGTGAGCACGGCGCCCGGGATTCCGGCCGGGGCGAGCACGACGGCGAGCTTGAGCGCCGGCCAGGCCAGCTCGACCGGCGCGAACTGCCTGGCCCGGTCGACCGCGAACATCCACAGCGGCGCGAGCACGTCGCCGGCCGGGTTGTCCTGCCAGCGTTGCCGGTAACGCTCGCAGGCCAGCCGGTACTGGCGGCAGTCCTGCCCGCTATCCAGCAGGTAAGCCACGGCGAGCTCGATGCCGACCGGCAGGCAGTCGATCGTCAGCGCCAGGTCGAGCGAGCCGGCCGCGTGATAGGGGTCGCCGCTGAGCCTGGCCGACATGTAGCTCAGCGCCTCGCGCTCGCTGAACGCGGTCACGGCGATCGCCACCCGCTCCTCCGCCGCCGGCGTGAGCCCGGACACCACGGTCGTGACCAGCAGCTCACCGCCAGGGCCGTGCGGCCAGAGCCCGTCGGCGTCGGCGGACTCGACGAGACCGTCCAGTACCACGAGCCAGCGCCGTCCCGTCTCGGCCAGCCAGCTCAGGAACTGGGTCGCCGCCGCCTCGGGCTGGCCCGGGGGAGCCGCGACCTTGATATCGGCCAGCGCCTGGGCGTAGCCGGTGACGATGCTGTCCCTGCTGCCCGCGCTGACCCAGACCAGCAAGTCGAGCTCGCCCGCCGTCCACACCCTCGTGGCGAACGCGGCGGCGAGCTGAGTCTTGCCCGTCCCGCCCCGCCGTCCGGAGAACGTCGGCGAAGTCCGGGGGTCGCTGTCAGGCCCGAGGATGACGGTAAGTCCTGGATGCAGCCCGTCCCATGGTCCCTGCCCCGTCTCCGGCCGTGCGTTGAAGCCCTCGGCGAGCGGCGGGACGGCCCCCGACAAGACGGGCCAGGTCCGCTCGGCCGGGCGCTCACTCATCGAGCAGCTCCAGGTCGAGCAGGGTCTCGTCGGCCTGGCCGCGCATCGCGATGACCGTCAGCGCCGCCGCCAGCAGCGCGGCCGCGCCCGAGAGCAGGAAGCCGAGCGAGTACGAGCGGCTGAGCGCATCGAAGGCGACCTGATGCAGGGGATTGAAAGGCACTACCTGGCCGGTCGGCAGCGTCACGCTGGCCGGCACCGCATTCGCCCCGAGCGGACCCGATCCCACCGCGCGCACGGCGGCCTCCGTCGCCGCCCGCTGAGCGGCCGGCACGTGGGCCGGCGAGGCGTCGAACGCCGCCAGGGCTTTCTGCAGTGCCGGACTGGCCGCGATCTTGCTCTTGATGTCGGCGGCCGCCTGGCTGAGCGCGACCGCACCGATGATCGCGGGGCCGAGGGTGAACCCGAAGTCGCGCAGCATGTTCGTGGTGCCGCTGGCCATCCCGGCCAGGTGCGTCGGCGGCGTGCTGACCGCGACCGAGCTCAGTGCCGTCAGGGCGAGCGCGAACCCGATTCCCACCGCCACGAACGACGGGATCACGCTCAGTAGCGACAGGTCGGTAGCCGGGATCGCGGACAGCCAGAAGGCGCCGGCTGCCATCAGGACGAGTCCGCTGCTCAGTGGCCATTTGGGATGATGCCGTTCGAGGAGCCTGCTAGTGACGGGGAGCTGAACCACGGCGATACCGTTCAAGCACAAGAACGCGATCGCCGTTTTCAGCGGGCTGAGGCCCTGGATGGCGGACAGCCTGATGCTCGTCGAATAGGCGATGCCCAGAAAGGCGAACATGCCGATGACCGTGACGACCGAGGCCACGGCGAAAGCGCGGTTGTAGAAGAAGTCGAGGCGGAGCAGCGGAGCTTCCGACCGGCGTTCGACCCCTACGAACAGCGCGAGGCAGCCGGCCGCGACCGCGAACCCGGCGAGGACCTGCCAGTTCTCCCAGCCGCTCGTAGGCCCCTGCACGACCGCGTACAGCAGTGCGAAGAGCCCGAGCCCGATGGTCAGCTGCCCTGGCCAGTCCAGCGACCGGCCTTCCGGCGAGGCCGAGTCCCGGGCGGCCGTGATCGAGACCAGCGCGCTGATCAGCGCCAGCGCGATCACGCCGAGGAACGCCCACTTCCAGCCGGCCAGCGGATCAGCGCCGAATCGCAGCTTCGAGGCCAGGCCGCCGAGTACCGGGGACAGGCAGTTGCCGGCCGAGAGAGCCGCCGCCCAGATCGAGACCGAGCGAGCCCGGTCGCGGGCGGTATGCGTGCCCGCCGCGATCATGGCCAGGCTGGTCGGGAAGATGACGGCCGCGCCCGTTCCGGCGATGGCCAGCCCGGTCCACAGCACCAGCAGCCGGGTGCTGGTCGGCAGCGAGGTACCGGGGGTGAAGACCGCGATCGACTCGCCGGCCGCGAGCACCAGCGCGCCGCCCACCAGCAGCCGCTTACGGCCGAAGAGGTCGCCGAGGACGCCGAAGCTCAGCTCGAGCACGCAGACCGGGACGAGGAAGGCGTCGGAGATCCAGGTCAGCTCGGCGGAGCTGGTGCCCAGGTCCTGCTGGAACAGGCCGTTCAGCACGGCCGGATTGGCCAGCGCCATCTGCGCCAGGCAGACGGCGATCACCGCGGCAATGAGCGTGCCCGGCCGCAATACATAAGAAGCGGCAGGAACATACGTGCGGGCGCGGGCGGCGTGCGCGTGTCGCTGGCTCTTTACAGTTGTGTGGTCTTCCATGGGGCGTCTCCAGCGCCCAGAGATCTGGAATCTCTGGGTGTTGCAGATGCTGGCACGGCGCCACCGGCGATGTCCCAGTTTTCTATCGATTGATCGTCAGGCGGCGAAATCGCCGTGAGCACCTGCCGCTGGGTCCTACATGCGCAGACTCTGGTAGATGCCGTCGATGACCGCCATCTTGCGGGGGTCGTCGGCGAGGTTCATCCCCATGCGGTTCATGACGTAGCCGAAACCGATCCCGGCCTCGGGATCGCAGCCCACGGCCGAGCCGCCGAAGCCGTCGTGGCCGAACGCCGCCGGGTTGGGTCCGAAGTGCCCCTGCGGTCCCGACAGCGCGACGCCGAGACCGAACTCGACAGGGAAGCCGAGCACCAGGTCCGGTCCGGGCTGATTGTCAACGCATCGGCTACTTGATCGTCGCGAGCGCCTCCGCGAGCGGGGCGAGCACGGCGGGGGTCAGCGGCGGCCGCAGGTACACGATCGCGAGCTGCAGGCCGACCTCGGCCAGGCCCTCGATGTCGGCGACGGTCTTGGCGTAGTCGGTCCCGTCCAGCTTGATGTGGCTCGACAGCGTGATCTCGGACGGGTCGCGGCGCACCGCCTCGCAGTGCGCGAACAGCACGTCCCGCTTGTGGGCGAACTCCTCGGGCGAGCCGCCGACCGAGTTCCAGTGCTGGGCGTACCTGGCGGTGGTGAGCAGCGTGCGGCGCTCGCCGCTGCCGCCGATGCAGATCGGCGGGTGCGGGCGCTGCGGTCCCTTGGGCTCGTTCCAGGCGTCCTTGAGCTGGTAGTACTGCCCGTCGAACGTCGTCGTCTGCTGCGACAGCAGGCTGATCAGCACCTGGCACGCCTCTTCGAACCGGTCGCTGCGCTCCTTGCGCGAGCCGAGCTCGATGCCGTACGCACCAGACTCCTCTTCGTTCCAGCCCGCGCCGATGCCCAGCTCGAGGCGGCCGCCGGAGATGACGTCGATGGTCGCCGCCATGTTGGCCAGCACGGCCGGGTGCCGGTAGTGGACGCCGGTCACCAGCGTGCCCAGGCGCAGCCTGCTGGTTGCCTGCGCGAGCGCGGCCAGCGCCGCCCAGCCTTCCAGGCACGGGCCGTGGCTGTCGTCCACGATGGGGTAGAAGTGGTCGAACAGCCAGCCGGACTCGAAGATCTCGAGATCGTCGGCCTCTTTCCAGACCGCGAGCATGTCGTCCCACGAGGTGTGCTGTGGAGCAGTTTTGAACGCAAAACGCACGAGTTGATCTCCTTGCGGATCGGGGGGTTAGCTAGGCGGACTCCTCGGCGCGGTCGGCCGTCGCCCACAGTGTGTGGAACGCGCCCGGCTGGTCGACCCGCCGGTAGGTGTGCGCGCCGAAGTTGTCGCGCAGCCCCTGGATGAGCGCGGCGGGGAGCCGATCCCGCCGCAGGCCGTCGTAGTAGGCCAGCGACGACGAGAACGCCGGAGTCGGCAGGCCGGCTCTCGCCGCGTCGGCGACGACCCGCCGCCAGCTGTCGACGCCAGCCGAGACCGCGCGGGCGAAGTACGGCGCGACCAGCAGGCTGGGCAGGGCCGGGTCCTCGTCGTAGGCCTCGCGGATCCGGTTGAGGAACCTCGCCCTGATGATGCACCCGCCCCGCCAGATCGTGGCCATCGCGCCCCGGTCGATGTCCCAGCCGTACTCGGCGCTGCCGGCCGCGATCTGGTCGAAGCCCTGGGCGTAGGCGACGACCTTGGACGCGTAGAGCGCCTTGCGCACGTCCTCGGTGAATTCTTCTGGGTTCTCGACGGACCACGGGTTCAGCTCGGTGCCGTAGGTCCGGCGGGCCGCTTGCCGCTGGTCGTCGTGACCGGACAGCGAGCGGGCGAACGTCGCCTCGGCGATGCCGGTGATCGGGATGCCAAGATCGAGCGCGCTCTGCACGGTCCAGCGGCCGGTGCCCTTCTGCTCGGCCTGGTCGAGTACCACGTCGACGAAGGGCCTGCCTGTTCCGGCGTCCACGTGACCGAGCACGTCGGCGGTGATCTCGATGAGGAAGGATTCGAGGTCGCCCTCATTCCACTGGCGGAACGTGCCGGCGAGCTGGGCGGGGCTGGCCCCGGTGGCGGCGCGCAGCAGGTCGTAAGCCTCGGCGATGAGCTGCATGTCGGCGTACTCGATGCCGTTGTGCACCATCTTCACGAAATGGCCGGCGCCGTCCGGGCCGATGTGCACGCAGCACGGCGTGCCGTCCACCCGGGCCGCGATCGACTCGAACATGGGGCCGAGGGTCTGGTAGGACGCTGGCGACCCGCCGGGCATGATGCTCGGCCCGTTCAGCGCGCCTTCCTCGCCGCCGGACACGCCCGAGCCGACGAAGTGCAGGCCCTTGTCGCGGAGCTGGTGCTCGCGGCGGCGGGTGTCGGTGTAGTGGGCGTTCCCGCAGTCGATGACGATGTCGCCTTCGTCGAGCAGGGGCACCAGCTCGTCGATCACGGCGTCGGTGGGGTCGCCCGCCTTGACCATGACGATGATCGCCCGTGGACGGCGGAGCGAGGCGACGAAGTCCTTGACCGACTCGCTTGGGACGAAGGTGCCGTCCTGCCCGTGGTCAGCCACGAGGCTGCGGGTGCGCTCAGGGGAGCGGTTATGCAGCGCCACGGCGTAGCCGTGCCTGGCGAGGTTGCGAGCCAGATTGCGCCCCATCACCGCGAGCCCGGTGACCCCGATCTGCGCCGTGCCGTGACTGTCACCCATGTGCGCTCCATCCGATCCCGGCAGTCCCGTCAGCCTCTGACGCCATCATCTACCAGTCGGCTCTGCCCACCTGAGCCGGTCCCAGCCGAGGCGACATCGCAGCCCGGCCGACTATCATCAGTCACATCTATCCTGCATGCCTTCTTGTGATGGCAGAGCGTCCGTCGTTCGCAGGCAGGCGGCAGCTACCCGCGCCCGATGCCAACCTTTGATCAGGATCGCCTATATACGATTGAAGTGAGGAAGGAAATCGGAATGGCATCGACCACGAGTCTTGAACTTACTGGCTCCTCCGAGATTTCTATCCCGGAGATAGTCCAATACGCAAGGGACGGCGTGATCCGCATCCCGACTTTCCAGCGATCATTCGTGTGGGGCGCTGCGGACGTCTTGCGGCTCTTTGACTCGATCTACAGGGGGTTTCCGGTTGGAACGATACTCCTCTGGAGGAGAGCAGCGCCAGCCGGGCAAGTTAATTTCGGGCCTCTTGGCCTCGATGTCCCAGGCCGGACAGATGCGCTCTGGGTAGTTGACGGTCAGCAGCGTATTACCTCGCTGTTCGGTGCGCTCGAGCCAGGCGAGCGCTCGCAAGACGAGCGTTTCCAGGTGTATTTTGACTTGTCTTCTCACCGCTTTGTTAATCCTCGCCGCAGAGTCGTCTCAGCTCGAGCGATTCCAATTCGGGAGGCACTTGAGACTCGCAGGCTGGCTGCCTGGACGAGAACTCATGCCGAAGATCTTCAGCTTGAGGACTTTGAGGTGGCGGACGGACTGGTCGGGGCTATACGTGACTATCGTGTCGCGACCTACGTGGTGGGAGAAGGCAATGAGGAAATTCTGAGAGAAGTCTTTGACCGAGTTAATTCAGCAGGCAAGCCCATGACCAGAGCGCAAGTTTTTCACGCGCTCTTCGCGAGCGATATCGAGCCCGGCAGCCCGGCAGTTGTCGTCAAGGAGCTTGATCGCCTGAACTTTGGCTTGGTGGAAGAAAACAGGATCGTTCAGTCGCTGCTTGCGCTGCGAGGCGGCGACGTCCAGCGCGACCTGCACGATGAGTTCTCAGAAACCGACGATCCTTCGGACTGGTACGAACGCACCGAGACAGCTCTTGCCAGGGCAATTGACTTTCTTCGCTCTCAGGGGGTCGCCCATCTTGCTCTGATGCCCTATACGTTGCCGCTGCCCGTACTTGCTGCCTTCTTTTATCTTCATCCGGAGCCAGGACCGTGGATCCTGCGTCTTCTCGCGCGCTGGCTGTGGCGCGGCTGGATAAACGGAGACACCGGACAAGCGCCGACTTTGCGCAAGGCGGTTCGGGCCATCAATCCGCAGAAGCTTCAGCCCGAATCTGCCCCGTCTGAATACGAAGCGGTCAAGGGTCTTATCGAGATAGTATCGGACCGTCCTGCACCTGTAATCTCACTGGATCATTTCCTGACCAACGCCGCGCACGGGCGTATTATCTTGCTGGCGCTTGCATCTCTTGGTCCGATGCGGCCAGACGGAACTGAGATCGATCTGGCGGCCGAGTTCGAAAAGCACGGCCCGAAGGCGGTCACCGAATTGGTGCACGCGCATCGCTCCGATGCCGGCGCGCGGTCGTTTTGGGCCACTGATGCGCATCCATTCAGCGGTAGCGAGGATTCGCGCGTGCTCGCCAGCCACGCGATTGATGAAGTTGCGGCCGAACGCCTTCGGGAAGGTGATACGGAGGGATTTGTCGGCAGGCGTCGTGAGGTGCTCAGGTCCCTGGTGGACAGTTTCATGAATAGTCGCCTCGAGCGCGGCGCCATAATAAGGCCACCGCTATCGGAACTTATCGTCGCTGATCCCGTGGAGGCTAACCAGTGAGTTCAGTTTCGGCGCTTCAGTTGCAAATTCAGTCCCCCGAACACGGCTGGCTGGATGTTGGAGTGCTGTACAATTCGGATGAGCGTAACTGGTTCGAGTCTTCTGGTCACTATTGGGATAGCCCGAATCGACCTGTGCTTGGCCAGGTCTTCGAAGATCGCGGCCGCAACTGGCAGCCCAGCGCCCGTGTCGCCCTCCCGCATTGGTTTTCTCATCTGCTGCCTGAAGGCCGCTTGCGTCAGGCCGTCGCCGCTGCGGCGCATACCAACAAAGCACGCGAATTTAACTTGCTGGCGCGTATTGGCCTCGACGACCTTCCCGGTGCCCTGCGCGTAAGATCGGCCGATAGCATAAAGAATGTGAAAACTCCGCCCGAGTTGATCGAGGCGGAGTTGTCCAATGGGAACTCTGACCCGTTGTTGAAATTCAGCCTGGCAGGAGCCCAGCTTAAATTTTCGGTACATCAGGGTCGCAAAGGCCTGTCGGTTCCGGTGCACGGCAGCGCCGGAAATGCGATCGCGAAGCTTCCCGATGGCCGGCCTGGGTATTCAGGTATACCTCGGACTGAGCTTGCGTGCCTGGAGCTGGCACGGCTTTCCGGTATCCCGGCGCCAGAAGCACGTCTGGCGCAAGTAGAGTCGATCGCGGGCTTGGAGGACTGGGCGGCAAGAGTGTCGGAACCGGCGCTAGTAGTGGCGCGTTTTGATCGCGCGGGAGACGACCGGCGAGTTCACATGGAAGAATTGGCGCAGATCCTGGATATACCGGCCGCCAATGAGAACGCCAAATATAGTCGCGCGAATTTCGAAACGATCGGAGCTGTCCTCAGCGCGCTCTCCGGCGAAGGCATCGTTGGGGAAGTGATCGACCGCATAGCGCTGAATGTGCTGGTGGGAAACGGTGATGCGCACCTGAAGAACTGGGCTGTTGTTTACAAGGACGGCATCTCGCCTTCGCTTAGCCCCGTGTATGACGTCCTGCCGACTGTGCTGTACCTGCCTGGCGACGATCTCGGCCTGAAACTAGCCGGGAGTCGTGAATTTCGTACCGTGACCGAGTTGAGCTTTGACGTCATGGGTCGGAGAAGCGGCTACGGCGTCGAGCGGGCCCGGCGGCGGGCGAGGGATGCGGTTGAGAGAATCGTTGCTAACTGGGCCACTCTGCGTGACTATCTGCTCGCCGAGGAATATGACCAGCTGACGGCTAGACGTGGCGATCTTGGCCTTGTCGCAGGTGACCGGGCGTAGATTCGGGTTCTGGCACCCTCGGCTTGACCAGGCTCAGCAGGAACTGACCGCCCTGCCCGCCGGTCCAGGCCGTGACGACGGCGCAGCCCGGCTGATCGGCGCCTGGCAGGTGCGGCTCGCTGAATGTGCCGGCCTACTGCTGTTAAGGCCGAGAAGTGTCAGCAGCATGGTCCTACTTACTGTCGTCGGGACAGCAGTAAGTAGGACCTTGCTGCGGTCAGAGGGCTTCCCGGGGCAGGCAGCAACCTAGAGGCGGCGAGCTCGTGGCGGGGCAATTGTTCATACTGGTGCTGGTGGGGGTTAGCGGGCCAGTGTTTACGCAGGTCGGCTATGCTGGCCCGATCATGACTCGGCAGCTGCTTCTTCGGCGCCGCGGCGAGGCCCGGTAACAGACCGGTCGGCCCCTCGTCGCGGGGGCTTTGCGCTGCGCCGGCCGGCTTTTCCGGCGATCCCGCCCAAGGAGCAGCAGTCATGACCGCCTTCCAGCAAGTTCCCTCTGGCATGCCGTGCTATCGGTATCGGCCGTTCCCGCCCGTCGACCTGCCTGACCGGCAGTGGCCGTCGCGCACATGACGACTGCGCCCCGGTGGCTGTCGACCGACCTGCGGGACGGCAACCAGGCCCTGATCGACCCGATGAACGTGCCGCGCAAGCAGGCGATGTTCGACCTGCTGGTGCGGCTGGGCTACAAGGAGATCGAGGTGGGGTTTCCCTCGGCCAGCCAGACCGACTTCGACTTCGTGCGCGGTCTGATCGAGTCCGGGGCGGTGCCTCCTGACGTGCGGATTTCCGTGCTGACCCAGGCGCGCGAAGAGCTGATCGAGCGGACTGCACAGGCCCTTGCCGGGGCGCGGCAGGCGACTATCCACATGTACAACGCGGCGGCGCCGATCTTTCGTGACGTCGTGTTTGGATGGAAGGGCGACGGCAGGGATGAGTGCAAGGCAGTCGCCGTCGCCGGGACGCAGGCGATCATGAAGTACGCCGAGTATCACCTGTCCGATGTGGACTTCGGGTACGAGTACTCGCCCGAGATCTTCATGGACACCGAGCTGGACTTCTCGCTCGAGCTGTGCGAAGCCGTCATGGACGTCTGGCAGCCTGAGCCCGGGCGGGAGATCGTGCTGAACCTGCCGTGCACCGTCGAGCGGTCCACGCCCAACGTTTACGCGGACCAGATCGAGTGGATGTCGCGGCAGCTCAGCCGGCGGGAGCACATCGCGCTATCGGTGCATACGCACAACGACCGTGGCACCGCGACCGCCGACGCGGAGCTGGCGATGCTAGCGGGGGCGCAGCGGGTCGAGGGCTGCCTGTTCGGCAACGGGGAGCGGTCGGGCAACGTCGACCTGGTCACCCTGGGGCTGAACCTGTACAGCCAGGGGATCGACCCGATGATCGACTTCAGCGACATCGACGAGATCCGGCGGACGGTCGAGTACTGCAACCGGATCTCCGTGCACGAGCGGCATCCTTACGCGGGCGACCTGGTCTACACGTCGTTCTCGGGGTCGCATCAGGACGCGATCAAGAAGGGGTTCGACCGGATGGCCGCCGTGGCCGCTGCGGCGGGACGGCCCGCGAGCGAGCTGCCGTGGACGATGCCGTACCTGCCGATCGACCCGGCCGACGTCGGCCGCTCGTACGAGGCCGTGATCCGGGTGAACTCCCAGTCGGGCAAGGGCGGGGTCGCCTACATCATGAAGGCCGACCACTCGCTCGACCTGCCCCGGCGACTTCAGATCGAGTTCAGTCAGGTGATCCAGCGGCAGACCGACTCCGAAGGCGGCGAGGTGTCGGCGGCCGCGATGTGGTCAGCGTTCGAGGGCGAGTACCTGGCCTCGGGTGCGTTCTCACTGGACGGCTACACGTCGGTCAACGAGGAGGGCACCGAGCGGATCACGGCTGCGGTGCGGGCGTTCGGCGTCGAGCAGTCGGTGACCGGCGTGGGCAACGGGCCGATCGCCGCGTTCTGCCAGGCGCTGTCCGAGCCTGACCTGGGCCTGGGCGGGGTCGCCGTGCGGGTGCTCGACTATGCCGAGCACGCGCTGTCGGCCGGGCGGGACGCGGAGGCGGCGGCTTACCTGGAGATCGAGATCGGTGACCGGGTCTACTGGGGCGTCGGCATCAGCGAGTCCATCGTGCGCGCGTCCTTGAACGCCGTGATCAGCGCCCTCAACCGGGCCGCCAGGAGAATGAGCGTGGGATAGCCAACGACCCCGTGCGGTCTCCGCTGACGGCTGCGCGTCAGCCGAGCGGCTTGGTGGTCCAGTCCTTCGGGTTAGTGCCGAGCAGCCGGGTGTGGTGAGCGAAGATGCTGATGGCGTTCGGCTTCGCGTGCGCGCCGTAAGTGGAGATGAAGATCATCAGGCCGTCCGCGTCTGGTGCGCACACCTGCTGGACGGGCGGATTCCCGCGCACCGCCTTGAAGTGGTTGACGGTGACCCGGTAGCCATTGATGGTCCGGTGCGCCGACTGGCCTGGGTAGAAGTAGCACGAGCTGCGCCTGGTGGAGAGGCTGGCCGTGAAGTTCGGACTGCCGGAGCCTGCGCCAGTCAGCGGGTACTGGGCGGCGCGCAGCACTCCGGCGTCGGCCACGAAGTACATGGAGGTCACCTGTGACGCCGACGGCAGCCCGCTCAGCTGGATGGGGAACTCGATCGACGGCTTGGTCGCGACGGCGTACCTGATGTGGTCAGCGATCTTCACCGCTTCGCCGACGGCTGCATGTCCCTGCGGCCGAGCCAGCGTCGCCCAGCTGCCGCGCGCGTACTGCCACACAAGCATGCTCCGGGTCGGGGTCCAGAAGGCGAGGTGCCCGGCAACCGGCTCCGCCACGCTGCGCAGGAGGGAACTCCAGCCTGCGGAAGAACTCACGGTGCAGGTCATGGTCGGCTCCCTGTGCTTGCGGAGCTGCCGGAGTACCTGCTGGCTCGTCAGGTCGCAGCGGCCAGCGGAATACACAGTCAGAGCCCACTCACTTGAGTGCCCGGCGGTGAGATACGCGCTGGTGGCCGCGAGCTGGCCGCCGTCGAGCGACTCGCCGCGCGGCAGCCAGCCGAACGCCACGTAGGGAATCAGCGGGCTGAATCGCTTCGGCGGCACGACCCGGTCAGGTACCACCCGGTCCGGTGTACTCGGCGCCGTCACGGAAAAGGTGGCGAGAGGTCGGCTGGCGCCGAACGCCGCCGCCGTGAACACGCCGACGACGACCAGGGCAGGCGCACCCGCCAGGCAGGCCCGGTACCACCGCAGTCTCGTGCGGCCCTGGCTGCGGGCCAGCTCGATGTCCACTCGCGCCGGCGGCGCCGGGGTGTCAGCTACCAGCTCTAGCAGGGCGCGTGCCCTTTCCTCATCCATCTGAAAGCACTTCCTTACTATCTCCGCGTTCTCGTGCCTGGCTGGCTGGCTGGCGGGCGGGCTCGAGCGCTCGCCGCAGCGAGTCGAGACCTCTCGCGGTCTGGCTCTTGACCGTCCCGGCCGAGCAGCCGAGCACCCGCGCCGACTGCTCGATGTTGAGGTCGCAGTAATACCGGAGCACGAGCGTCGCCCGCTGCCCGGGCGGCAGTCCTGCCAGTGCGGAGCGCACGTCAAGCGCTGCGTCCTGGTCAGCGGCGACGGCCGGCTGGTCGGGAAGCTCAGCGCCGAGGCTGACCCGCCTCGCCCAGCCGGACCGCCGCTCGCTCAGGAATTCGCGTACCAGGATGGCCTTGGCGTAGGAGTCGGCGTGGTCGACGGCTCGCACCCTGCCCCAGTGCACGTACATCCTGGTCATAGCGCCCTGCACGAGGTCATCGGCGCGATCCCGGTCAAGGCACAGCAGATAAGCGACCCGCCGCAGCGCCGCCAGCCTGGCCGTCACGTACTCGGTGAACTCTGCGTCGCGGCGTGCGGACATCACTCGCCGCCCGGTTCCGTTGGCTGCCTCACATTCACTTAATGCGCGCGGGCACCTATTCGGTTGCTTGCAGGCCGTTAATCCCTCCGCGCGGGGTGGAGGTAAAACGTCTCGCTGGCGGGAGAGTTGGTCCGGTACACTCGATGCCATGCAATCGCTCTGCTCTTGACGAACGGGTGACGCCACAGGAGGCGTCTGTCAGTAGATGCCCCTTTCGTCCCCGTTTGAGAATTCTGGAGCGAGTTGATCCCCGATGATCTCGGCAAGTGATATCGAGTTGCGCGCTGGTGCGCGGCTGCTCATGGACGACGTATCTTTTCAGGTCGCCGCTGGCGACAAGATCGGCCTTGTCGGCAGGAATGGCGCAGGCAAGACCACCCTGCTCAAGGTGCTGGCAGGGGAAGGCCAGCCGGCGGCCGGAGCCGTGCGCAGCGGCGGAACGATCGGCTACCTGCCGCAGGACACCAAGGTCGGTGACCTCACCGTGCTGGCCACCGACCGGATCCTGCAGGCACGCGGCCTGGACGAGGTGCTCGCCGGGATGCGGCGGGCCGAGCTGGGCATGGCCGACACCGATCCGGCGAAGCGCGACGCCGCCGTGCGCCGGTACGGTCGGCTCGAAGAGCGGCTGACGGTGCTTGGCGGGTACGCCGCCGAGTCCGAGGCCGCGTCGCTGGCCTCCAGCCTCGGGCTGCCGGCCAGGGTGCTCAAGCAGCAGCTCGGCACGCTGTCCGGCGGGCAGCGGCGGCGAGTCGAGCTGGCAAGGATCCTCTTCGGAGGGTCCCAGACCCTGCTGCTGGACGAGCCGACCAACCACCTCGACGCCGACTCGGTCACCTGGCTGCGCGAGCATCTGCGCACCTTCCGTGGCGGCCTGATCGTGATCAGCCACGACACCGAGTTGCTGGCGGCCGTGGTCAACAAGGTGTTCCACCTGGACGCCGACCGCACCGTGATCGACGTTTACAACGTCGGCTGGAAGACCTACCTGGACCAGCGCGAAACCGACGCGCGCCGCCGCCGCCGGGAGCGGGTCAACGCCGAGCGGCAGGCAGCGGCACTGCAGCCTGCAGGCCGACAAGATGCGGGCCAAGGCGACGAAGGCCAAGGCCGCCCAGAATATGGCCAAGCGGGCGGAGAAACTGCTCGCCGGAGTCAGTGCCGACCGCGCAGCCGAGCGAGTTGCCAGGCTCCGGTTCCCCGAGCCTGCCCACTGCGGCAAGGTGCCGCTCACTGCCAGCGGCCTGTCGAAGTCCTACGGATCGACTGAGGTCTTCACCGACGTCGACATGGCGGTCGACAAGGGAGCGCGGATCGTCGTGCTCGGACTCAACGGCGCGGGCAAGACGACGCTGCTCCGGCTGCTCGCGGGGGTCGAGAAGGCCGATACCGGCGAGGTGCGGCCAGGTCATGGCCTGCGAATCGGTTACTACGCGCAGGAACACGAAACGCTCGACAACGAGCAGAACCGTGCTCGAGAACATGCGGTCGGCGGCGCCGGAACTGACCGAGGCCGATCAGCGCGGCATTCTCGGGCTCGTTCCTGTTCTCCGGCGACGACGTGGCCAAGCCGGCCGGCGTGCTTTCCGGCGGCGAGAAGACCAGGCTCGCCCTGGCCCTGCTCGTCGTCTCCGGTGCGAACGTGCTGCTGCTCGACGAGCCGACCAACAACCTCGATCCGGGCAGCCGGGCCGAGATCCTGTCGGCGCTGCGCCGCTTCCAGGGTGCGATTGTGCTGGTCACGCACGACGAGGGGGCGGTCGAGGCGCTCGGCCCGCAGCGGGTGCTGCTGCTGCCGGACGGCGTCGAGGACCTGTGGAGCGCTGACCTGGCCGACCTGGTGGCGCTGGCCTGATCGGACGTATCGACCAGGCATGGCCAGGGATAGCCGCGAAATGTCGCAATCTTTTTGCTGCCGTGTGGGTAGCCGATCAGGACTTCATGCGTGATCATGGCGAGATACGGCAGCGACGCGCGGCCAGTAGTTCAGCGGGAGGAAGGCGTGACCGAGACTCTCAAGAAGGGCACCAGGGTAACCGGTGCCGATCGCACCAAGCTGGCGTCCGACCTGGAGAAGCGGTATAGCGCAGGGGAGAGCATCCGGGCACTGGCCGCATCGACCGGCAGGTCCTACGGATTCATCCACCGGATCCTGGCCGAGTCCGGCGTGGCGCTGCGCAGCCGTGGCGGTGCCACCAGGGGCCGGCAAGGCCAAGGGCTAGCTGATTCGCCGACTGACTTCTCGCGGACGGCGCGATCCGGCTCGGACATCGACGGTCCGGTCGCCACCGTCACGCTGGCGCGTCCCGAGCGCCGCAACGCGATGACCCCGGCGATCTGGCACGGCCTCGCCGAGATCGGCGCGAGCCTGCCCGCCGAGTCAGGGTCGTGGTCGTGCGCGGCGACGGACCGTCGTTCTGCGCCGGCATCGACCTGCAAGCTGCTCGCCGCGACGGCGACCCAGGCGACGAGGCCGTTGCCCGGGCCGACGACGAGGACTTCGACGAGCAGGTAGCCGGCTACCAGGCCGGCTACCTCTGGCTCGCGCGACCCGTCGATCGTCTCGATCGCCGCCGTGCAGGGCCACGCGATCGGCGCCGGGTTCCAGCTGGCGCTGGCGTGCGACCTGCGCATTCTCGCCGACGACGCGAAGCTGTGCATGAAGGAGCCCGCGCTCGGGCTGGTGCCCGACCTGACCGGCACCAAGCCGCTGGTCGACATCGTCGGGCTGCCGCGGGCGATCGAGCTGTGCCTGACCGCGCGGACGGTCACCGCCGCCGAGGCGCTGCAGCTGCGGCTCGCCGAGCTGGTCGTGCCCGCCGCCGAGCTGGACGGGGCCGTCGCCGACCTGGTCGCCGCGCTGCTGGCCATCGATGCCGCTGCGGCCGCGCGCGACCAAGGCGCTGCTGCAGCAGGCAGCCGGGCAACACGCTCGACCGAGCAGGCTGCCGCCGAGCGCCGGCGCCCAGCGCCGAGCTGCTTCGCAGCGCAGGCTCGGACCGGGTAGCCGGCAGACTCGGCATTTCGCCCTTAGCTGACCGGGAAGCTCTGCCGGCGCTCCGGGGTTGCACTCGGACATGAGTTATGCGCACCTGGCACGCGATGCGGTCGTTCTCCCGGGACCGCTCGGTCACCCAGCAGCGGATCAAGCCGGGCACGGTCCGCCGGATCATGTCGTACGCGCGGCCGTACCGCCGCGAGCTGGTCTGTGTTCCTGGTCATCGTCGCGCTGGACGCGGTGGTCACGGTCGCGGTCCCGCTGCTGCTGCGCGGGCTGATCGACAACGGCATCCTGCCGCACAACACCGGGGTCGTGCTCGCGATCGGGGCGGCGGTCGCCGGGCCTGGCGCTGTTCGACGCGGTGCTCTCGATCGGGCAGCGCTGGTACTCGGCGCGGATCGGCGAGGGCCTGATCTACGACCTGCGCACCCAGGTGTTCGGGCACGTGCAGCGGCAGCCGATCGCGTTCTTCACCAGGACCCAGACCGGCTCGCTGGTCAGCCGGCTGAACAGCGACGTGATCGGCGCCCAGCAGGCGCTGACCTCGACGCTGTCCTCGGTGGTCGCCAACGTGCTGTCGCTCGCCCTGGTGCTGGTCGCGATGGTCTTGCTGTCCTGGCAGGTCACGCTCGTCGCGCTGGTGCTGATCCCGCTGTTCGTCCTCCCGGCCCGGCTGGTCGGGCCGCCGGCTGCAGCGGCTGACCAGGGAGTCGATGCAGCTCGACGCCGCGATGGGCTCGACGATGACCGAGCGGTTCAACGTGGCCGGCGCGATGCTGGTCAAGCTGTTCGGCCGGCCGCGACGAGGAGGCCGAGGTGTTCGGCAACCGGGCCGGCCGGGTCCGCGACATCGGCGTCACGACCGCGATGTACGGGTCGACGCTGTTCATCGCGCTGACCTTGCTGGCGTCGCTGGCCACCGCGGTCGTCTACGGGCTCGGCGGGCTGCTGGTCATCGACGACATCTTCAAGATCGGCACGCTGGTCGCGCTGGCCGCGCTGATCGGCCGGCTGTACGGGCCGATCACGTCGCTGTCCAACGTCCAGGTCGACGTCATGACCGCGCTGGTCAGCTTCGACCGGGTCTTCGAGGTGCTCGACCTGAAGCCGCTGATCGAGGACGCGCCGGACGCCGTGCCGCTGCGCAGCCGGCGCGGCACGCGCCCGCCATCGAGTTCGACCACGTCCGGTTCAGGTACCCGACCGCGTCCGAGGTCTCGCTGGCCTCGCTGGAGTCGATCGCGCTGCCGGTGCCCGAGCGCACCGACGCCAACGCCGACGTGCTGCGCGACATCAGCTTCCACGCGCCCGGCCGGCAAGCTCACCGCGCTGGTCGGCCCGTCGGGCGCGGGCAAGACCACGATCACCGCACTGGTGGCCAGGCTCTATGACCCGGGCTCGGGCACCGTCACGCATCGGCGGCACCGACATCAGGGGCGTGACGCAGGAGTCGCTGCACGACGTGATCGGCGTCGTGACCCAGGACGCGCACATGTTCCACGACACGATCCGGGCCAACCTCGGCTACGCCAAGCCGGACGCCACCGAGGCAGGAGCTGATCGAGGCGTGCAAGGCGGCGCAGATCTGGCCGCTGGTCGCGGCGCTGCCCGACGGGCTCGACACGATCGTCGGCGACCGCGGCTACCGGCTGTCCGGCGGGGAGAAGCAGCGGATCGCGCTGGCCAGGCTGCTGCTGAAGGCGCCGTCGGTGGTCGTGCTCGACGAGGCGACCGCGCACCTGGACTCCGAGTCCGAGGCCGCCGTCCAGCGGGCGCTGAAGACCGCGCTGGCCGGGCGGACCTCGCTGGTGATCGCGCACCGGCTGTCCACGATCATCGAGGCCGACCAGATCCTGGTCATCGACGGCGGCAAGGTCACCGAGCGGGGCACGCACGCCGAGCTGCTCGCCGCCGGCGGCCTGTACACCGAGCTGTACCACACCCAGTTCGCCAGCCAGGAGCCGTCACTGCCAGGCACACTGGCCGTGGGCAGGAGCGAGACTGGCCGCGGCGGACCAGGCGGCCGGCCCCGCCGAGCCCGCTCGGCCGGCGAGGGGCTGACGGTGCGGCTGAGACGCCGGCGGCGGCCGCGCTCGAGGCCGGTGAGGCGCGATCAGGATCAGCACGATGATCGCGCCGATGATGGAGCCGATGATGCCCGACCGTGTGGAAGTGGGCCGGGCGCGACGCCGGTGGTACTGGATCAGGTTCCACAGGAACCCGCCGAGGAACGAGCCGACGATGCCGAGCAGGATCGTGCCGAAAAGCCCGATCGGGTCGCGGCCGGGCACGAGCAGCCGCGCGACGGCGCCGGCGATGAGCCCGACGACGATGCAGGACCATGATGATGTAGGTCAACCATGGCCGGCTACTAGCCACCAGAACTTCGTCCGCCGCCTATGTGACCGTAGTGCACGGCGCCGGGACCCGGTCGCCGGTCCAGCGGCGCTCGGATGCAATGCGACACTTGGTCCCAGCCATGCCACCACGCCCGTACATCCTGGTCGTCAACGGGCGAAAGGTCCGCCAGCCGGTCTTCGTGATCGGCGCTCCGCATTCCGGAGCGGACCTGCTCGCCCGTGCGCTGAAGCGGACGCCGGGTTCCATTCACGATCGGGCCAGCCCAGCGTGCTCAGCGTGGTCTACGCGTTCGCCCGCGACGCCGTCGATCCAGTAAGGCAGGGGCGAGGCGGCCGCGACCGTGCTGCGCGACGCCTTCGCCCAGGCCTGGCAGGTCACGCCCGCAGCGCATGCCTGGACCTGCCATGCCGAGTGCCAGCGGGCCACGGCCGCTGACACCGGCGGGCACGTGCGTCGACGAGCGGGAGATCACCAGGTACGGCGACGCGACGCCCGGCGCTGATGTACTGCGCCGAAGCGCTCGTCGACGCCTTCCCTGACGCCCGGATCATCCAGATCATCAGGGACGGCCGGGCGTGGTCACCGCGGCCATGCTGTCCGACCCTGACGAGCTGGCCTGGTTCAGGCGCGGGGTCGCGAACGTCGAGACGCGAGTTCCCCAACCCGTTCTTCGGCATCGAGACCGAGGAGGACCGTGCCGCCTGGGCCAAGCTGTCCGCCGCCGGCAAGTGCGCGATGCGCTGGCGCGGCGCGGTGCACAAGATGGCCAGGCTGCGCAACAGCCTGAGCGCCGACCAGCTCACCACGTTGCGGTACGAGCAGGTGATCGACCGAGCCGCATGCGACCGCCGCCGGCCTGGCCGACTTCATCGACGCCAAGGTCGAGCGGATCGAGGTGCCGCACGCCGAAGAACATCGAGCAGCTGGCGGCGGCTGCTCAGCCCGGCCCAGCTCGCCGAGATCGAGAAGGTCGCGGGCCAGCAGCTGCGCCGGGTCGGCTACGGCGCCTGACGCCGGCGGCTGCCATCCGTCAGGCATCCGGCGGCTGCGCCGCGGCTGCAGGTCGGTGCATGGCTGCTGCCAGGTTCAGCGCGGCCAGGATCAGCGGCACGTGGCTGAACGCCTGCGGGCATGTTTCCGACCTGGCGGTGGTAGCTGCGGGTCGTACTCCTCGCTCAGCAGGCCGACGTCGCTGCGCAGCTCGAGCAGCCGCTCGAACAGGGCCGTGGCCTCGTCCTCGCTCGCCGATCAGGTGCAGCGCGTTCACGAGCCAGAAGCTGCAGGCCAGGAACGCGCCCTCGCGAGCCGGGCAGGCCGTCCACCGACGAAGTCACCGCCTGGCATTCCTGCGGCTGGCTGGGTGTAGCGCAGCACCAGCCCGTCCTTGGTCAGCTCGCGCCTGATCGTCGTGGACGGTCGAGACGACCCGCGCGTCGTCCGGCGGCAGGAAGCCGACCTCCGAGGATCATCAGGACGGCGGCGTCGAGCGTCTCGCTGCCGTAGTACTGGGTGAACGTGCCCCGGCTCGGCGTCGTAGCCGCGTTCGCACACCTGGGCGTGGATCGCGTCCCTGATCTCGCGCCAGCGACCCAGATCGCCTCGCGGTGCACGGACCAGGCCTGTCCTGCGCCATCTTGATCCGCGCGGTCGAAGGCGACCCAGGCCATGACCTTGGAGTGCACGAAGTGCCTGCGCGGCCCGCGCACCTCCCAGATGCCCTCGTCTGGCTCGGCCCAGTGCTGCTCGAGGAAGTCGAGCAGCGCGTCGATCAGGCTGGCCGAGTGCTTGTCGAAGCTGCAGCCCGGCCTGGCGCCCGAGCATGATCGCGTCGATGACCTCGCCGTAGACGTCGAGCTGGACGCTGGTTCGACCGCGTCGTTGCCGATCCGGACCGGGGCCGAGCCCTCGTACCCTGGCAGCCAGTCGGCCATCCACTCGGCCAGCCGCCGCTCGCCGGCCACGCCGTACATGATCTGCACGTCGGCGGCCGATCCGGCGATCGCCCGGCCGAGCCAGTCGCGCCAGCCGGCCGCCTCCTCGGTGTAGCCGGTCCGCAGCAGCGCCTCCAGCACGATCGTGGCGTCGCGCAGCCAGCAGTACCGGTAGTCCCAGTTCCGCACGCCGCCAAGGTCCTCGGGCAGCGAGGTGGTCGGCGCGGCCACGATGCCGCCGGTCGGCTCGTAGGTCAGCGCCTTGATCGTGATCAGCGACCTGACCACGGCGTCGCGGTACTTGCCCTGGTAGCTGCACGCCGGGCACCCAGCCGGCCCAGAAGTCGCGGTCTGCGCCAGCGCCTGCGTCTGGGTCGACGTCGGGGGCGGGCCTGCGGTGGTGCGACGGCATCCAGGTCAGCACGAACGGGACACGCTCGCCCGCCCTGCACCACGAAGCTCGGCGTGGTGCGCCATGTCCTGGCCGGCCAGCTTGACCGGCGTCGTGATCCAGACCGAGTCAGGGCCCGGCTGCCGCGAGAGGCCGTGGTCGATGCCGGCGCACCCAGGGCACGATCCGGCCGTAGCCGAACCGCAGCCGCAGTACGCTCTCCATCTCGACTGCGCCGGTCAACGCCCTCGACGATCCGGATCAGCACCGGCGTGTCGTCGCCGCGCGGCGGCATGAAGTCGATCACCTTGACGACGCCGCCCATGGTCTGCCAGCTCGGTCTCCAGGATCAGCGAGTCGTTCTGGTACGCGGCGCTCGACCTGGCCAGCCGCGAGACGGGCCATTCGGCGGCGGTCGGGTTCAGCTGCCACTGGCCGTTGCGCTCGTCGCCGAGCAGCGCGGCGAACACCGCATCGGAATCGAACCTGGGCAGGCACAGCCAGTCGATCGATCCGTTCCGGCTGACCAGCGCCGCCGATCTGCATGTCGCCGATCAGCGCGTAATCCTCGATCCGGCTGGCTGGACCGCGGCCGGCTTCGCTGCATGATGCCTCCCTCGGCTTCTGCCGGTAGCCGCGGTGCGCGCACCGGCCGATCAGCGCGACCCTGCGCCAGCGCCTGAGCTGTGGGGGAGCCGTGACACCAGCGCCTATGCCCGGGTCCGGCCACGGCCATCTGCCGCGATTCGCCGGGCCGCATGCGCGGCGCTGGTCAGCCTCGCCGGCATCGGCGTGGCTGCTGCGCCAGGATGGACGCCGCGCTCGGCCAGCAGTGGGTGGAGGTGCAGTTCAAGCCGAACACCACGCTAGCCACCGCCAAGCACGTGACCACGACCTGCTCGCACGTCCCGCGCTGCACGCCGGAGCCGGTCAGGCCGACGCCGCCGGGCACACGGCGTGGTCGAGTCCGACGCTACAACTCTACCCATGCCACCGACGCCGACCTGGCCAAGCTGCAGGAGTGCCTGCAGCGCTTCCCGTCGGTGCAGGGCGTCACAGACCAGGACGACACCGGCTGACCGCGCCGGCGGCTGACTGAGGCCGAGCGTCAGGCCTGCAGGCCAGCGCCGGATAGCCAGCGTCGCTGCGGTAGCGGCGGTCAGCCACCGGCACCGAGAGCGTCGCCAGGAGTGTGCCAATTTTGCGAAACTCTCTAGTTTTCAAGTATAGATATAATAGCCTAGTATGTAGATAGGCAAACCAGGAGGTACATGAGACGAGCACTCACCGCGGCGGGGGTCGCCGCCGTCACGGCACTGCGGCGGCGGCGGCGTGCACGTCATCCTCGGCTGCGGCTCGGGACGGCTCCGGGCGAGTCGGCCCGGTCGTGCTGCGGCTCGGCTTCCTGACCAACATCACGCACGCTCCCGCCCTGATCGGCGATCGAGAAGGGCTTCTTCGCCAAGGCACTCGGCAAGAACGTCAAGCTGAAGCTGGTCCCGTTCAGCACGGGCACCGAGGAGGGAACGGCGCTGCTGGCCGGCCAGCTCGACGCGGCCTACGTCGGCCCGAACCCGGCGATCAAGGCCTGGCAGACCTCCAAGCGGCAAGCTGATCAAGGTCATCTCCGGTGCCGCGTCAGGCGGCGCCGCGCTCGTGGTCAAGAAGGGCATCACCACTCCGGCCCAGCTCAAGGGCCAGAAGCTCGCCACCCCGTCGCTCGGCAACACCCAGGACGTGGCGCTGCGGTACTGGCTGAAGCAGCACCACCTGACCACCACCCAGACCGGCGGCGGCGACGTGCCGATCACGCCGATCACGCCCGAACTCCGCCGCGGTGCTGCAGTTCAAGTCCGGCCAGATCGCCGGCGGCTGGGAGCCCGCGCCCTACGACATCGAGATGGTGCAGGACGGCGGGCACGTGCTGGTCAACGAGGCGAGCCTGTGGCCGAAGGGCCAGTTCGTCACCACGAACCTGGTCGTCACCCAGAAGTTCCTCGCCGCGCACCCGACCGTGGTGAGCGGCCTGCTCAAGGGCCAGATCCAGGCCAACAACTACATCCGCTCCAACACCTCGCGGAGCCGAGGCGGCCGCCAACGCCGAGCTGACCAAGCTGCTCGGCAAGGGCCTTGACCCGAGCATCCTGTCGGCGGCCTTCCAGCAGATCACCTTCACCGACGACCCGATCGCCTCCTCGCTGGCCGCCGACGCGCAGCACGCCGTCGCGGTCGGCCTGCTCAACCCGGTCAGCAACATCTCCGGCCTGTACGACCTCGGCCCGCTGAACGCGCTGCTCAAGGCCGACGGCCAGCCGCAGGTGCAGTCGTGAGCATGAGCCAGGTCCGGCGCCGCCAGACGATGCGCGGGAGCGCCGGCTACCCGGTGGGCCGGCCAGCGCTACCCGCATACGTGCACCCGACACCGTGCTAGCCGCACCGGGGCGGACGGCCGCAGGCCGCGGTCCGGCTGACCGAGGTCTCCAAGGTCTACGGGCGCGGGCGAACGGCGGCGCTGCTCGCCGTCGACCGGCTGTCGCTGACCGTCGGCCAGGGCGAGTTCGTCTGCCTGATCGGCGCCTCGGGCTGCGGCAAGTCCACGCTGCTGATCATGGTCGCCGGGCTGGACAGCCCGACCGCGGGGACGGTCGACACCGGCGGCGCGCAGGGTCGCGATCATGTTCCAGGAGCCGGCGCTGTTCCCCTGGCTGACCGCCGAGCGGAACGTCGAGCTGGCGCTGCGGGCGCGGCGGGTGCCCAAGGCGGAGCGGCAGGCGCCGGGCGGCCGAGCTGCTCGACGCGGTGCACCTGAGCGGATTCGGCGACAAGCGGCCGCACGAGCTGTCCGGCGGCATGCGGCAGCGGGTCGGCGCTCGCCCGGGCGCTGGCGCAGGACGCCGACGTACTGCTGATGGACGAGCCGTTCGGCGCGCTGGACGCGATGACCCGCGACCTGCTGCACGACGAGCTGGAGCGGATCTGCGCCGAGCGGGCGCTGACCGTGCTGTTCGTCACCCACAACGTGCGGGAGGCCGCGCGGCTCGGCGACCGGGTCGTGCTGCTGAGCAGCCGGCCCGGCCGGGTGATCGAGGAGTACGCAGGTGCCGAGGACCGGGCCGCGGCGGATCGACTCGGTCGCAGGTCGCCGAGCTGGCCAGCACGGTGACCGACCGGCTGCGGGAGGAGATGAGGCGCCATGGCAACTAGCACCGACGTGAGACAGCGCCCGGCCATGGCCGCACGGAACTCGGCGATCAGCGGGCTCGACAGCCTGGAGCTGGCCGAGAGTCGGCCTGCGGCCGGCGGCCAGGTTCGCGCGGAAGGCCTGGACGGCGACCTGGCCGAAGCTGCTCGCGATCGCGATCGTGCTGGTCGCTCTGGCAGCTGTTCTACCTCAGCAACTTCCACGGCGACACCGCCAACGGGCTGGTCAAGGGCCCGGGCACGACGCTGGCCAACCTGTGGGACCAGCTGCAGCACGGCCTGCTCTGGCAGGCGATCGGGACCACCGTGCAGACGGCGGTGATCGGCTACGCGCTCGCGCTGGTGATCGGCTCGGTGATCGGCGCGGTCGTGTCCACGGATACCGCCGCTGCGGGCGGCCGCCGGGTCGATCATCAGCGGCCTGCAGACGATGCCGTCGATCGCCTGGTTCCCGTTCGCGATCATCTTGTTCGGGATCAGCACCTCGGCCATCTTGTTCGTGATGGTGCTCGGCGCCGCGCCGTCGATCGCCAACGGCCTGATCACAGGCGTGGACTACACCCCGCCGCTGCTGCTGCGGGCGGGCCGGACCATGGGCCTGCGCGGCATCGCGCTGTACCGGTACCTGATCCTGCCCGCCTCGCTGCCCGCCTACGTGGCCGGGATGAAGCAGGGCTGGGCGTTCTCCTGGCGCAGCCTGATGGCCGGCGAGCTGCTCGTGCTGATCATCGGGCACCCGTCGCTCGGCATCCTGCTGAACACCGCCCAGGACAACCAGGACCTGACGGGCGCGATCTCGATCATGATCGTCATCCTGGTGATCGGCATCGTCGTAGACGCGATCTTCACCAAGGCCGACCTGGCGGTCCGGCGCCGCCGCGGCCTGCTGGCCGGTGCTGCCGCAGGCTAACGCAGCAGCACGAGAGCCGTGGCCGGGTGACCATGAGCGGGGTCAGGTCACCCGGTCACGCACGGGGCCAGCACCCGCTGGGCCCCGGCGTAGACGTTCATCGATCCGCCGCGCAGGAAGCCCACCAGGGTCAGGCCGGTCTCCTGCGGCCAGCTCGGCCGCCAGCGACGACGGCGCGGACACGGCGGCGAGCACCGGGAACCCGGCCAGCACCGCCTTCTGCACCAGCTCGAACGAGGCGCGGCCGCTGACCAGCAGCACGCACCCGCGCAGCGGCAGCCGTCCTTCCGCAGCGCCCAGCCCACGACCTTGTCGACGGCGTTGTGCCGGCCGACGTCTTCGCGCACGCACAGCAACTCGCCATCCGGCCCGAACACCCCGGCCGCGTGCAGCCCGCCCGTGCTCTCGAACACCCGCTGGGCGTCCCGGAGCACGTCCGGCATCGACTGCCAGTCTGGCGGGCGAGATGGTGGCCTGGTCCTCTTTCAAACTCCAGTTTTGCTGAACGAGAAGCTCGGCGGTACTCGCCTTCCCGCACACACCGCAGGCGCTGGTGGACAAGAAGTTGCGCTGCGGGAACAGGGCGGGCGGCCGCAGGCGGTGCCAGGCGCACGTCCACGATGTTGCCCAGGCCGTCGTGGCCGGCGTGGCCGCAGGTGGTGCCGTCGCACAGCCGGATCTCGGCGAGGTCGTGGCGGCCCTGATGATGCCTTCGCTGAACAGGAAGCCCGCCGCGAGGTCGATGTCGTCGCCCGGCGTGCGCATGGTCAGCGTGACCGCCTGGCCGTCGACCCTGATCCCAGCGGTTCCTCGGCCGCGAGCAGATCGGGGCGGTCGCTGACGTGGGGAGCGGTCCCGTCGTCGCAGCGGCGGCGTCGGGCAGCCTGATCCTCGTGATCCGCCGGCGTGCGGTTCTGCTGCTCATCGCGCCCTCCTGTGACAGCTCCGAGGCTACGTGCTTTGATGGAAGACGTGCAGCGACGCATCCGGGTGGCCGACTGGCCGGTCTACCGGCAGCTAACCGGGGCCGACCGGCTGGGCCGGGGGCTGGCCGCGCGGTCGCCGCACACCGAGGCCTCGCAGCCGCGCACCGAGACCGCCGAGCGGGTCGTTTCCTCTATCTGCCCGTATTGCGCGGTGGGCTGCGGCCAGAAGGTCTACGTCTCGATTTCCGGCGGCAAGGAGACGGTCACCCAGATCGAGGGTGACCCCGACTCGCCGGTCTCGCGCGGTCGGCTGTGCCCCAAGGGGGCCGCCAGCAAGCAGCTGGTGACCCATTCCGGCCGGCAGACGAAGGTGCTGTACCGGCGGCCGTTCGGGACCGGGTGGGAGTCGCTCGGGCTGGACGAGGCGATGGACATGATCGCCGACCGGGTGCTCGCGACGCGCGCGGCGACCTGGCAGGAGTCGGTCGACGGGCAGCGGGTCGGCCGGACGCTCGGCTTCGCCTCGCTGGGCGGGGCGACCCTGGACAACGAAGAGAACTACCTGATCAAGAAGCTCTGGACGGCGCTCGGGGCGATCCAGATCGAGAACCAGGCGCGGATTTGACACTCCGCCACCGTCCCCGGTCTGGGGACTAGCTTCGGGCGCGGCGGCGCCACTACCTTCCCGCGAGATCTGGTCAATTCGGACTGCATCATCATCTGCGGGTCCAACATGGCCGAATGCCACCCGGTCGCCTTCCAGTGGGTGGTCGAGGCCAAGCAGCGCGGCGCGACGATCATCCATGTCGATCCCCGCTTCACCAGGACCAGCGCGCTGGCGTCGATGCACGTGCCGACCAGGGCGGGCGGGGACATCGTGTTCCTCGGCGCGCTGATCAACTACGTGCTGTCCGGCGGGCACGAGTTCCGTGAGTACGTCACCGCGTACACGAACGCGGCCGACCTCGTGCCCGAGGATTTCGTGGACGCCGAGGACGGTGGCGGGCTGTTCTCCGGCTACGACCCGAAGACCAGGACCTACGACAGCTCGACCTGGCAGCCGACGGGGGAGCGGGACCTCACGCTGACCCATCCGCGCTGCGTCTTCCAGGTGCTCAGGCGGCACTTCGCGCGGTACACGCCCGAGCTGGTCGACCAGGTCTGCGGAATCGGGCCGTCCGACTTCGACGCGATCGCCCGGACGCTGGTCGCCTCCAGCGGGCGCGAGAAGACCACGGCCTGGGTGTACGCGGTGGGGTGGACGCAGCATTCGACCGGGGTGCAGCACATCAGGACCGCGTCGATCCTGCAGATGCTGATGGGCAACATGGGCCGGCCCGGTGGCGGCATCCTGGCGCTGCGCGGGCACGCGAACATTCAGGGCGCGACCGACATTCCGACGCTGTTCCACCTGCTGGGCGGGTATCTGCCGATGCCGTTGCCCGGCGAGAGCATGGACACGTTCCTGACCCGGATGCCCGACACCGGGTTCTGGGGCAACAAGCGGGCCTACCTGGTGTCGATGCTGAAAGCCTGGTTCGGCGATGCCGCGAGTGCCGCGAACGACTTCTGTTTCGGCTACATTCCGCGCATCACCGGTGACCACGGGACGTACCGGACCACGCTGGACATGATCGATCGTAAGGTCAAGGGCTACTTCCTGCTGGGCGAGAACCCGGCCGTGGGCTCGGCGGGCGGGCGGCTGCAGCGGCTGGCGCTGGCCAACCTGGAGTGGCTGGTCGTCAAGGACCTGACCTTGATCGAGTCGGCGACGTTCTGGAAGAACTCGCCTGAGGTCGAGTCAGGGGAGCTGGTCACCGAGCGGATCGCGACCGAGGTGTTCTTCCTGCCGGCCGCCTCGCATGTCGAGAAGGACGGCAGCTTCACCAACACCCAGCGGCTCTTGCAGTGGCATGAAAAGGCACTCGAGCCGCCGGGCGACGCGCGCAGTGACCTGTCCTTCATGTACCACCTGGGCAAGCGGATCAGGGCGAAGCTGGCAGGCTCTGCTGATCCGAATGACCGGCCGGTGCTCGACCTGACCTGGGACTATCCGGAGGCAGGCGAGCAGGCCGAGCCGTCCGCCGAGGCGATACTCGCCGAGATCAACGGCTGGAAGGCGGACGGCTCCCCGGTGTCGAGCTTCGTGCAGCTGGCTGACGACGGCTCGACCTCGTGCGGCTCGTGGATCCACGCCGGCTCATGCGCCGACGGGATCAACCAGACCGCCAGGCGAAAGCCGCAATCCGAGCAGTCGTGGGTGGCGCCTGAATGGGGCTGGGCCTGGCCGGCGAACCGCCGCATCCTGTACAACCGGGCCTCGGCTGATCCGCAAGGCCGGCCGTGGAGCAAGGAAAAGGCCTACGTCTGGTGGGACGAGCAAGCCGGCGCGTGGACCGGGCACGACGTGCCCGACATCGAGAAGACGAAGCCGCCGTCGTATGTGCCCCCGGACGGGGCGAAGGCTCAGGCGGCGCTCGCGGGGTCCGACCCGTTCATCATGCAGGCGGACGGCAAGGCGGCGCTGTTCGTGCCCAGGGGCCTCGCCGACGGTCCGCTGCCCGCGCACTTCGAGGCCGGCGAGTCGCCGATCCGCAACCGGGTCTACAAGCAGGACGGCAGCCCGGTGTCCATCGGCTACCGGGACCGCCGCGCGACCAGAGGCCAGATGGCGGGGCACGCGACCGCGTTCCCCTATGTGGTCACGACCTACCGGCTGACCGAGCATCACACGGCTGGCGCTATGAGCCGGACCCTCGGCCGGCTGGCGGAGCTGCAGCCCGAGTTGTTCTGCGAGATCTCCCCGGCCCTGGCCGCCGAGCGCGGCCTGGAGAATGGCGGCTGGGCGACGATCATCAGCGCCCGCGCGGTCATCGAGGCCCGGGTACTGGTCACCCGGCGCAACCGGCCGCTGCGGATTCCGGGCGAGGGCGTCATCCACCAGGTCGGACTGCCCTATCACTGGGGGAGCGAGGGACTGGTGACCGGCGACTCGGTCAACGACCTGCTGCCGGTCTTCCTCGACCCCAACGTGTACATCCAGGAGAGCAAGGTCTCGACCTGTGATATCCGCCCTGGGCGCCGTCCGCGCGGAGCTGCCAGGATGGAGCTCGTACGGCAGTACCGCGAGCGGGCGGGCCTGGGCGCCGAATGGGAGCCTGAGCCAGCCGAGACAGGTCATCCGGCCGCGCCGGGCGGGACGGAGCACCATGACCAGTAACCGGCTATCCGGACCACTCGACGACCCGTCCGCCGACGCCGGGTACGCCAGCGAGCATCCGGAGCGGGTCGGGTTCTTCACCGACACCAGCGTGTGCATCGGCTGCAAGGCGTGCGAGGTCGCCTGCAAGGAGTGGAACGACCTGCCCGATCCGTCGGCTGAGGATCTTCAGCTCACCGGGATGTCCTACGACAACACCGGGCAGCTGGGGTCCAACAGCTGGCGGCACGTGGCGTTCATCGAGCAGGCGGTCCCGCCGGCCCCGGCATTGTCGCGGGATTCCGCGCTGTCGCGAGATGCCGACGGCGACCTAGTCATCTCGGCGGCGGCCGATCTGGACGGCGGCGGTTTCGGTGACACTGGCGCGACGCGCTGGCTGATGGCCTCCGACGTCTGCAAGCACTGCACGCATGCCGCCTGCCTGGACGTCTGCCCGACCGGGGCGCTGGTGCGCACCGAGTTCGGCACCGTGATCGTGCAGCCGGACGTGTGCAACGGCTGCGCGTACTGCGTCTCCGCCTGCCCCTACGGGGTGATCGACCGGCGCGAGGACGACGGCCGGGCGTGGAAGTGCACGATGTGCTACGACCGGCTGCGCGGCGGACTCGAGCCGGCCTGCGCCAAAGCGTGCCCGACGGACTCGATCCAGTTCGGCGTCCTCTCCGAGCTGCGCGAGACCGCTCGCGGCCGGGTGGCTGAGCTGCACGCGGCCGGGGTGACTGAGGCCCGGCTGTACGGCGATGACCCGGAGGACGGCGTCGGGGGGACGGGCGCGTTCTTCCTGCTGCTCGACGAGCCTGAGGTGTACGGTCTGCCGCCTGATCCGGTCGTGACGACCCGGGACCTGCCGGCGATGTGGCGCTGGGCCGGAGTGGCGGCCGGGGTGGTTCTCGTCGGGGTCGCGGCGGCGGTGGCCGGGAGGCGCCCGTGACCAGGAGGCGCGCGTGACCGAGCAACTGCAGGTGCCGCCGGCGGAGTTCGAGTCGTACTACGGGCGGCCGATCCTCAAGGTCACCCGGTGGAAAGAGCCGCATCTGCCTGCGTACCTGTTCCTCGGCGAGCTGTCCGGAGCGGCGGCGGTGCTGGGTGCGGCGGCGACCGCGACCCGGCGGCCAGCGCTGGCGCGGGTCGGGAGGCTGGTGGCGGCCGGCGCGGCGGCCGGCGGCGCGGCCTTCCTCACCGTCGAGCTTGGCCGGCCCGAGCGGTTCCTCAACATGCTCCGGGTTGCCAAGCCGACCTCGCCGATGAGCATGGGCTCGTGGATCCTGGTGACGCACAGCTCGCTCACCAGCGCCGCCGCCGCCAGCTCGGTCACCGGCAAGCTGCCGGCTCGGTACCGCTGCGGGCTCGGCGTCGGCCATCACCGGCCCGCTGCTCGCCGCGTATCCGGGCGTGCTGCTGGCCAATACCGCCGTGCCGGCCTGGCACACTTCCTACCGCGAGCTGACGCTGTTGTTCGCCGGCGGCGCGATGACGGCGGCGGCCGCTGCCGGGCTCGTGGCGGGTGCGGTCTCCGGTGATCCAACCGAGCTGGCGCAGGCCCAGCGGCTTGCCCTGCTCGGCGCCGCTGTCGAGGGTGCGGCTGAGCTTGTGCTCGAGCGCCGTCAGGACATCGCGGCCGAGCCTTACCAGATCGGCGAGAGCGCGAAGCTGCTCAAGGCGGCCAGGGCCGCGACCTTGGGCGGGGCGGCGGTCGCCCTGCTTGCCCGGCGCAGCCGGGTCGCCGCCGTCACGGCAGCCGCGCTGCTCGCCGGAGGCGGCCTGTGCGCGAAGTTCGCCGTGCACCGAGCGGGCGTCGTCTCGGCGAAAGACCCCAAATACGTAGTAGAAACGCAGCGAGGCCCGAAAAACCATGCGTCGCCTCCGGCCCCCGCGAACTCTCAACCCTGACTTGAAGCCTTCGTTGCCGGCTCTCGGGCAGTCACGAGGCTTCGAATCCTCGGGTTGTTGAGAGCTGCGATGACGTCGTCACCAAGTATCTCGGCTGCGCCGGGCATGTTCGCCGACAAGATCATTGCATGCAACACGCTTGCATGAGGTTCCTCAGCTAGCGCAGCTAGGCATCGAGCGGCTTCTTGGTCGCGCCCCTGAGCGAGCAGATCATGAGCACGACACAGTACTGCCTGACGAGTACAAAAGGCATTGACTCGTCCTCTGATCAGATCTGCTCGATTGAGACCGAAGACCCGAATGGTCGCTGAACCTTTCTCAGTGAGATTACGATATTCACCGGTATTGAGTATTAGCCGAATGTGGTCGCTCGGATCCTCGGTTGTCGGATCAATCAGCAGACACTGACCAGAGGTATCACATGGATACTCTCCACGCTTCAGGTTACTGTTGCAGAAACTGCAGGCCAGGAGATGGTTCGGCCAATCGAATGTCCGTAGCGGAGCTCGACTGATTGGTTCGAAATGATCAATGTCCGTACCGAAGCTGTCGCCGCAGTACATGCAGCGTTTGACCCCCAGCGCAATAAGTTCAAGTTGATGGCGGATGTCACGTCGTTCCGGGTTCGCTACCTTCCAAACACGCCGAGCCTGTTCGGGAGTGGCATCACCGTTAGCCAACTGCGCAGCTCGTAGACCCAAACGTAATGTGAGCTGGGAATCAAGGATCGTTCGGTCAATCTTGATCACTTGTCGGTCCCGAGACGAGCGGCTACTTCAGCGGCTCGCGTGCTGAGCGAGCTTGACAATGTCTCGCGCAGCTCCTTGAATTCGGCTTGTTCCGCTTCTGATGCTGAGCCATCAAGTACCTTGAGTTCAAGATCTCCAACCCTGCGCCGAAGTTTGATGGCTTCATTGGAGTATGGGGTGCTGATTCCGAACAACTCGGTCAGGACAGCATCGTCTCCACTGCCATAACGAACTCTCTCTTGTAGTTCCTGGCTGGCCATGTGCGGAGGTCTGCTCTCTCGCGGCCCGGGTAGCACAATCAGGCCGTTTGGATCTGCGCTTTGACAGATATAAGGACTGTGGGTCGTCACGATGAATTGAATCTCGGGAAAGTGTTCTTTAAGCCACGTTCCGATGGTCTGTTGCCAACTGACGTGAAGGTGAGCGTCAATCTCATCAATAAGGACTACGCCAGGGTATGGAAGTACTGGAATGCCGTTGCGATGCTGAAGCTTGAGGGTGCGATAAGATGCTTGCATCTGGTGGATGATATCGACCACTAGAGCGGTGACAGCTCTATACCCATCGCTCATCTCGCGCAATGAGTACTCCGAATTCGCATGTGAGACCCAGAGGCCGTCCGAATCGACTCGGCAGATACGAAATTCGTCTGGCAGTAGGCCGTCGCCGAGCAGCGTCATTGCAACTTTCATGAGATTCGTGGCACCGGCACGTTTTTCAAGCTGGTATAGATGCTGCTCTATGAGCCAATCAACGGCGTCGGCGAGAGACGCCTCTTCATCAAACAAAGAGGATATTGCTGGGGGTAGGATTGACTGCCTTCGCCTTCGTGGCCGCCAAGTTGCTGATCCTCCGAGATGCCGGAATGGTCCGTATCCGGCATAAAACCAGCCATGAGAATGTGACAGGCTAATGTTGCCGTCTTGTGCTAGCGAGTCGACACCAATACCGCCCAAATGCATTTCTAGCGCATTTGAATCGTCATGAGATTCAGGCGATTTCTGTAGGCTTATCCAAACTCTCGACTCGGTGCCTGCATCCTCGAATAGTGATTGTTGATATGAGTCTCCTGGAGCTGGGCGGATGACGGCATCTATCTTGCTGAATTCGCTGTCCTTGGTCACCCAGTCGCCAAGATTTGGAATAAGGCCGACAGCCCGAGGCCCTGCCAGTGCCAATGCGATCGCTTGCAGAAACGTAGACTTTCCTGATCCGTTGCGACCAGCTACGACTGTCCAGCCTGCCAGCGATCCATCTGGCCGAGCGAGATCGAGATCGACGGCTCGCGTTCCATGGAAACCGCGCACACCAGATATCTTGAGCGTGGCGATGTGCACTGCGTCCTCCGTATGGTGACCTCGACTCGTGCCAACTCTAGTGCCCGCCGTTTGTCTGCTGGCGGGGCTCACCGAAGGCAGAGTCTCGCGGAGCGTCACCAAGCCGGTGTCGCGGCGCGGTGGTTCGGGCCGTGGGTGAGTTAGGCGATGGCGGCCGGGCCGGGGTCCGCTGCGGGGACTGGCGCCGGCGAGTCCTGGGCGGCAAGGAACTCGCCGTCGTGGCCCTCGCCCGTGATCAGCGGCGAGCGAGCCAGCACCGCGATGCCGGCGCACATGACGGCCAGGGCCAGGAGGTCCAACGTCACGAACAGCGCGCCTGACCGCAGTTGCTCGCTGAACGCCGTAACCCCGATGGCGATGCTGACCAGCGGGTTGACGACCACGTTGGCGGTCCGCGAGGCAGTGATCGGGCCAGCGTGCAGGGCGCCTTGCAGGACGAAGAGACCGGCGGCCCCCGTCAGCCCGATCAGGTAAGGATCGACGTTCTCGAAGACGTGGACCCAGCCGCCGTCGCGCAGCACCGTCGTCAGGTCCTTCGTCAGCGCGGCGTTGAACGCGAACAGCACCGCCGACGCCGCCCCTAGTGACGCGGCCCGCCAGGAACGCGGGCCGATCCGGCCCGCGCCGACCAGGGCGAGCGCACCGGCCACGGTGAGCGCCGACACCACCGTCCAGGCCAGGCCGTCCGGGTGACCCTTGCCCACGGCCGGCGCCGCTGCGGCGAAGAAGCCGGCCAGGCCGGCGACGATCGCCGAGATCCCGATCGCCTCGCGCCAGCCCACCCGCCGACGGAAGGCGACGACCAGGATCGCGACCAGGAAGATCAGCTCGGTCGTCAGGACCGGCTGGACCACGTCGAGCTGGCCGAAGCGCAGCGCCGACGCCTGCAGGGCGAAGTTGCCGAGCATCAGCGCGAAGCCGAACAGCCATCCGCGCTTGCGCAGCGCGTGCGTCATCAGCCTCGGACTCAGGTCGCTCGTGGTGGGCGCGGATTCCAGCGCGACCCGCTGGAAGACGATCGCCAGCGCCGACAAGAAGGCCGCTCCGGCGGCGAGGACAACGGCCACGACCACGCGCCCACGTTCCCTTCGGTGAACGTTGTCAACTTTGCCATTGTGCAGCACTATGGCCTGATGGCCCATGCAACAAGCGAGCCTAGCTCGCATCGCGGCCAGCGCAGGACCAGCTATCACCACGGTGACCTGCCCAATGCCCTGACCGACGCCGCGACCCAGCTAGCGCGCGAAGGCGGGCCTGATGCCGTCGTGCTGCGCGCCGCCGCCCGCGCGACCGGGGTGTCGGCCGCCGCCGCCTACCGGCACTTCGCCGATCACGGCGAGCTGCTGCACGCCGTGCGGCAGCGGGCGCTCGCCGAGCTTGCCGACGCGATGCGGGCCAGCCTGGAGTCGGGCGAGCCGCTGGCCGATCCAGCCCAGGAATCCATCCGCCGGCTGCGCGCGCTCGGCCGGGCCTACATCGAGTTCGCGCTGGACAATCCTGGCCTGTTCCGCACCGCCTTCTGCCGGCCCGATCGCCTGATCCCCGATATGGAGTCGCGGCTTTCCGTACCCGGGCCGTTCGCCATTGTCAGCGCCGTTCTCGACCAGCTCGTCGACAACGGGGTGCTCGACCCGGCCCGGCGGCCACGCTCGGAAATCGCGGCCTGGGCGGCGGTGCACGGGCTCGCGACCCTGTTGCTCGACGGCCCGCTCGCGCTGCTGAGCGAGGAGGACCGGGCCTCGGCCATCGCCAAGACCGGCGAGTTCATCCTGGCCGGAATCACCGGCCGCCTCAGCTAGGCGACCTGCCAGCAGCCAAAACCTCGCCGTTCCTGCCGTGCAAGCGCACCCCGCACATTGATGTTGACAGCGTTAACTTAATAGGGCACGATAGGAGATGTAAACGATGTAGACATTGATCAGGCTGAGAGACGTCAGCTACCTGATCTGGAGAAGGTGACCAAAGTGGGAGACATCCACCTGCTCAACCTGGCCCTGGCCGGACTCGGCATCTCGGCCGCCGCAGCCGTCGGCGCTCGCGCTCGCGATCATCGGCATCGCCGCGCTGGCGCTGCGCCCCGAACACCAGCCCGCAGCGCAGGCGGGCCACCGGCCGCTCCGCGGACCCGTGTCGCAGACGAGGCCAGCGAGCAGCCTCAGCGCGACTCGCTGGCCTTCAGCACGACATCAGCCCGCGCGAGCAAGGCGTCGATCGGGCTGAATCGAGGCGGCGGTGACGACTCAGGCCGAGGCTTGCGCCAGGTCAGCGCCGCTACGGTGACCATGACGAGGAAGACGGCGAACCCGCCGACCACGTAGAGATTCCAGGTCAGCAGGTCCCAGCCGTGGATGGTCGAGGTCGGGATCTTGGACGGCTCCTGGACGAACCAGCCGATCAGTCCTCGCTGCGGTACGAACGCGTTAGGCCCGTGCCACATCCACGGCCACGCCCCCCACAGCAAGAAGACCGCGATACCCCCCGCGAGCCAGGCCCACCGCAGCCACTTGCCGCTGCCGAGCGCCAGCCCGCCGAGCATCGCCATCAGGGGCACGACCCAGACCCAGTGGTGATCCCAGCTGATGGGGGAGACCAGCACGCCGGTGATCGCGACGAGGACCCAGCCCTGGACTTCCATCCCCGCGCGGCACAGCAGCGCGCCGCCCGCGATCCCGCAGAGCGCGACCGCGATCGCCACGGGCAGCCAGACTGGCGTCGCGGCCGGCCCGCTGCCGGCGTTCCTGGCGAACATGCCGAGCAGCGACTGGTTGACCAGCGCGTCGACGCCGCCGGTGCGGCCGGGCTTGAAGAAATAACCCGTCAGCCAGTACGACATCGAGGGTCCTGGCAGCACGGCGAAGCCAATCCCGACCGTCACCGCGAACGTGGCGGTGGCGACGATGGCCTGCCTTATCTTGCCCGAGACCAGCAGGTAGGGGATAAAGAGCAGCGGCACGAGCTTGATGCCGGCGGCCAGCCCTATCCCCATGCCCTTCCACGGCTTGCTGTCGTCGAAGGTCAGGTCCCAGACGCACAGCAGCATCAGCAGCGGCTCGATCTGGCCGAGGAACAGGGCCTTGGTCACCGGCTCGGTCCACAATCCGAGCGCCCCGACTACTAGCGCGATCGAGATCCTGGCCACGCCCCGGCGGCCCATCGCGCCGAGCACGAGCCAGGCCGTGACCGGGATGGCCGCGATGCTGCCGGCCGTCATGAGCCAGCGCAGCGTGAACCAGCTCAGATAGGAGCCGCCAGCGAAGATCATCGCGGCGAACGGCGTGTAGGTGTACTTGATGTTCGACGAGAGCTGCCAGATGTACAGGTAGGACGGCATCTGCCGGGTGATCAGGCCCGCGTCGTCGTAGACGTTCAGGTCGAACCAGTTCAGCAGGAAGCCCGGATGCACGATGGCGTCGGTGAAATAGGCGACCAGGCCGAGCGCGAAAAACAACGCGGCCACCGTCAGGCTGGCGACGGTCACGGTCCGGCTCAGCGACAGCGGCCAGCGCCAGAATGCCGGACGGACCCGAAAGCCTTCCAGCTCAGCCTGTACCTGCAACGGGGCGTTCCTCCTGGAGATCAGAGCATTCGAAGCGGCGACCGCGCGATTTCGCCTGGCGGGCGATCGGGCGGCCGCAAACGTCAGAGAGTAACGGTTATTTCACTATGAGTATTGCAGTTGATCGGGGCACAAGCTCGCCAATGACGGTTCCTTCGGGTACTTCGCCGGCGACGAGCAGGCCGCCTGAAGTCTGGGCGTCGGCGAGCAGCAGCAATTCCTCCTCGGGAAGCCGGAGAAATCGGCGTGCGGCGCGACCCAAGACAGGTTACGCCGGGTCCCACCTGGTATGTGCCCGTTCGACAGGGCCGCGCGGGCTCCGTCGAGATACGGCACGCGGCTGTGGTCGATGACGGCCGTGACCCCGCTCGCCCGCGCGAGCTTGAACGCATGCCCCAGCAGCCCGAACCCCGTCACGTCGGTCGCGCAGCGGAGGCCGGCGGCGAGCGCCGACCGGCTGGCGGCCGCATTCAGCGTGGTCATGGCCTCGATCGCGGCGGCACTGACCTCGCCCGTGGCCTTGTGCAGCGAGTTGAGCACGCCAATGCCCAGCGGCTTGGTCAGCGACAGCGGCAGCCGGGCCTGGCCGGCGTCGATCCGCAGCAGCCGGCAGGGTAGCCAGACCGGTCACCGCCATCCCGTACTTGGGCTCGGGGTCGTCGATGCTGTGGCCCCCGGCGACGTGGCAGCCGGCCTGCCTGGCAATCTCGAGCCCGCCCGCCAGGACCTCTGCCGCCAGGTCGTAGCTCAGCTTGTCCCTCGGCCAGCCGAGCAGATTCAGCGCGACGAGCGGCTCACCGCCGACCGCATAGATATCGCGAAGCGCGTTGGCAGCAGCGATCCGGCCGAACGTAAACGCATCATCGACCACAGGTGTGAAAAAATCTGCGGTCGCCACCACCGCCCGGTCTGGGCTGATCCGCACCACGGCCGCGTCGTCGCCGTGTTCGACGCCGATCAGAAGATCAGCGGACTGGTGCTCGGGAATCAGCCTGGCCACGGCCGCTTCCAGCTCACCGGGCGGGATCTTGCACGCACACCCGCCGCCGTGGGCGAACTGCGTCAGCCTGACGTGGTTTAGCGCGTTCATTGCTGAAACTGTATCCGCACCGGCTTGCATGCGCCGGCGCTCGCGTGGTGGCATATCCGCCAGGTGGGAAAGTAAAGAACGAAGGCAGGCGAAACGTGAGCGGTTCAATCCTGGGCGGACCGGGCGAGCATCGAGGCCGAGGTCGAGCGGTCGCACGCTCTGTGACCTCCTGCGGACGACGGTGGCGCAGTACGGCGACCTGCCCGCGTACTCCGACCGGGACGGCGACGATCCCTGGCAGACGCTGACCTGGAAGCAGACCAGCGACGCCGCGCTCGAACTCGCCGCCGCGCCTGGTCAAGCTTGGCCTGCGGCCCGGTGAGCGGGTCGCCTTCATGCTGCCCAACCGGGTCGAGCACGTGCTCGCCGACTTCGCCGTCATGCACGCGGGTGGCGTGCCGGTGACGTTCTACGCGACGCTCGCCCCCGATCAGATCAAGTTCGTGGCCAGCGACTGCGACGTGCGGATCGTCGTGCTCGACGGAGCGGGCGAGCTGGCCAGGTGGCAGCCGCTGCTCGACGACTTGCCCGGCATCGCGAAGGTCATCGTGCGGGACGCGAGCGCCTGCCCGGCGGGCGAGCAGTTCCTGACCTGGGCGCAGTTCGCCGAGCTTGGCCGGCAGGAGGCGGCCGGGGAGGCCGCCGCCGAGGTAGCCAGCCGGGTCGCCGCGATCAGGCCTGCCGACCCCGCCACGCTGCTGTACACCTCGGGCACCACAGGCAACCCCAAGGGCGTGGTGATCACCCACGGCAGCGTGCTGTACGAGTGCATCGCCGCTCGCGAGTCTGGCAGCACGACCATGCACGTCCGCTGGGTGTCGTACCTGCCGCTGGCGCATATCGCGGAGCGGATGTTCACCTGCTACCTGGCGAACTTCAGCGCCGGGCACACCTACTTCTGCCACGCGACGACCGACCTGGTGAAGACGGTGGGTCAGGTCAAGCCGACCGCCTTCTTCGGCGTGCCGAGGGTGTGGGAGAAGATCCAGGCCGGCATCCAGGCGCTGCTGACCGCCGAGCAGGACGAGTCCAGGAAGGCGGCGGTCGCGGCCGCGATGGAAGTCGGCCGCCGCTACGTGCACGCCTGCGAGTACGGCCAGACGCTTTCCGGCGAACTGGCGGCGGAGTTCGCGCAGGCCGAGGCCAGCGTGCTCGGCCTGATCAAGGCCCTGCTCGGGCTAGGTGAGGCGACCGTGGTGGTCAGCGCCGCCGCTCCGCTGCCGCCGGAGGTCAGCGCGTTCTTCGCCGGACTCGGCATGAAGATCCTGGACGTCTACGGGATGACCGAGACCACCGGCGCGTTCACGACCAACACGCCGACGGACTTCAAGCTCGGCACCGTCGGCCGGGCCGTGCCAGGCATCGAGGTCAAGATCGACGACGACGGTGAGATCCTGGCCCGCGGCCCGCTGAACACCCCCGGTTACCTGAACCTGCCCGCCCAGACCGCCGAGCTCGTCGACGAGGACGGCTGGCTGCACACCGGCGACATCGGCACGATCGACGACGACGGCTTCGTGTCGGTCATCGACCGCAAGAAGGAACTGATCATCACCTCGGGCGGTGAGAACATCTCGCCGGCCGCCGTCGAGAACGTGCTGGTCGCCAGCCAGCTGATCGGCCAGGCCCTGGCCTTCGGCGACCGCCGCAAGTTCGTCGTGGCACTGCTGACCCTGGACGGCGAGGTCGCCCCGGCCTGGGCAAAGGCCCACGGAATCGAGGCCGCGTCACTCGCTGAACTGGCCGAGAACGAGACCGTGCTAGCGGCCGTGTCCGCCGCCGTCGACGAGGCCAACGCGCACCTCGCTCGGGTACAGCAAGTCAAGCGCTGGCGCCTGCTCCCGGTCGAGTGGACGGCCGAGAGCGAGGAACTGACGCCGACGTTCAAGCTCAAGCGGCGCATCATCCACCGCAAGTACGCCGACGTCATCGACTCCCTCTACGCCGAAGCAGCCGACTAGCTGCCCCTGGTGATCCCGCCGGAACACCCGCCCTGCGGGCGATCGGCGCCGGGCTCGTAGCGGTGATCGGGCCTGCCCGAGGCCGGGCAATTCCGTGGAGGGTTTTCCTGAGTTTGCGTGGTGACTTTGCACTTCGTGGGTACTTTTTCGCACATACAACTGAAAAGTACCCCCGAAGTGAAAACTACCCACGCAAACGACGGTAAAAGCTCCACGATCATGCATGGCCGACCTTTAACACCCGCAACGTGACGGCCAGATGCGGACCCGCCGGTGCGAAGAGTAGGGCGCTTGAGCAGCGCAGGGCGGGTCAAGGGGAGTCGCTGCGGCGATAGGGTGCGGGATTGGAGGCGTCTGGGCACCTGGTGGGCTCCCCGGTCTTCAAAACCGGCGGACGGCGCGCTGCGTCGTCGGCGGGTTCGATTCCCGTCCGCCTCCGCCACCGTACCGGCTTCTGCGCGCTGCGTGCTTACCGGTCCGGCGGGAGCTGGTGCTCTTCGGTCGGCGCCGTCATCGAGGTGGTCTGCTGCTCCTGGCTGGGCGGGTACCGGGTCTGTCCCGCCGAGTAGGTGACCGGCCCGGGCGTGAACCCGCTCGCCGGGATGTTGGCCTGCTCGGTCGCGGGCGGCGCCGGATCCCACGGCGGCGAGGCCATGGCCGTCGGGCTCTGCGGTGACGGCGACTGCTCGGTGGGGAACCGGTCAGGCGGGTACTGGCTCGGGAATCTCGTCTCTCCGCCGACCACGGCGGGCGGGGTCGGCGCCGGCGAGGGCTGAGTCGCCTGGTAAGGGTCGAACGGCGGGTTGCTGGGCGTGAGGCCCACGTTGTCCAGTCCGCCGCCAGGGACACCGACCAGGCCCGCAGCCTCCAGCTCGGCGTACCGCGCATGGTCCTTGTGCGCGGCGAGCGAGAACCGGCCAAGCGCCAGTGCCGCGAAGAACACGATCAGTACGCCGACGCCCAGAAAATCAGCAAGCTCGACCGAGGCTCCGCCGTCGCCGTGGACGCTGCCGGCAAGGCCGACGTCGCCGAGCCTGGCGATCGAGGGGTTGCCGAGCGCTGCCCCCACCGCGACCAGCGCCGACCGGCCCACGGTGAACCAGACTCCGGCGAGAGCGGCGAAGACGGCTGCCGTGCCGCCGAGCCCCCTGCTCCTGGTCACCAGCACGATCAGCCCGCACAGCACCACCACGGCTCCGGGCAGGAACGAGGCGTACAGCCTGGCCATGCTCACCGACCAGGCCTGGTCCGGCGAGAAGCCGAAATTGAAGTATGGTCCGACGAGGAGTGCGAGACCGCCCCAGGCGCCGAGCAGAACTAGCGCGAGGCCGGACAAACTCCCCCTGGATCGGGCCATCGGCACGGTACTGGCCATATCAGCTCCCGCTTTCTTCCTATCAGCTGATTAAGCGTGGCACACCTGCGCGGACAGCGCGTGAATTGGATAACGTTCCGAACCGTGTCGCATCCTCGCCCCGGCGGTATGGTCACGGTCGTGGACGATGCCCGCCGGATGGTGCCTAGGACCGACGCGGTCATGGCTGATCCGCGCCTGCTTTCTGCCGAGCTTAGACTCGGCCGGGCACTGGTCAGGGACGCGGTGCGGCGCGCTCAGCAGCTCGCGCGGGAGGGCAAGCTCGATCCGGAGCGGGTTTCCGACGCGGCCGTCGCTGGCTTGCCGCCGCTCGCGGCGTCGCTCACCCGGGTGCTGAACGCGACCGGGGTGCTGCTGCACACCAATCTGGGCCGGGCACCGCTGTCGCGGGCCGCGAGAGAAGCCGTGGCCGCCGCGGCCGGCTGCACCGACCTGGAACTCGACCTGGCTTCAGGCGCCAGGGGCAAGCGGGGCGCCGCGATGCTCGACGCGCTCGCGCGGGCCGTTCCTGACGCCCGCGCCGTCCACGTGGTCAACAACAACGCGGCCGCGCTCGTGCTCGCCGCGACGGCACTGGCCTCCGGCCGCGAGATCGTGGTCAGCCGGGGTGAGCTGATCGAGATCGGGGCCGGGTTCCGGCTACCTGACCTGCTTGAAAGCACGGGCGCGCGGCTGCGCGAGGTCGGCACCACCAACCGCACGGCGGTCGCGGACTACCAGGCGGCGATCACGCCGCAGACCGGCTTCATACTCAAGGTCCATCCTTCGAACTACCGGGTCGAAGGGTTCACCGCCAGCGCCACCGTCGCCGAGCTAGCCGCACTCGGCGTGCCCGTCGTCGGTGACATCGGCTCCGGGCTGCTCGTCCCGCATCCCCGGCTGCCCGACGAGCCGGACGCCACGACCTGGCTGCGCGCTGGCGCCGCCCTGGTCACCGCCAGCGGGGACAAGCTGCTCGGCGGACCCCAGGCCGGGCTGCTGCTTGGCCGCGCCGATCTCGTCGCCCAGCTCGCACGGCACCCGCTCGCCCGGGCGCTGCGCGTGGACAAGCTCACCGTCGCCGCGCTCGAGGCGACCCTCGCCGGGCCGAGGCCGCCTATCGGTGCGGCGCTGTCCGCCGAGCATCAGGTTCTGAAAGATCGCGCTGAACGGCTCGCGCTCCGACTCGCCGCCGCCGGCCTCGACGCGGTGCCGACGGACTCGACGGGCGCCGTCGGAGGCGGAGGTGCGCCAGGTGTTCCGCTGGCCAGCATGGCGGTGAGCTTGCCTACCTGGCTGACGGAGCCGCTGCGAGCAGGAGCGGCGGTGCGAGCCGGACTCCAGCCGGCCGTGGTCGGCCGGGTGGCCGACGGGCGGCTGCTGCTCGACTTGCTCGCCGTGGACCCGGGTGACGACGACGAACTGGCGGTGGCCGTGCTGGCGGCCGCCAGTACGGCCGCACCCTGACCGGCCCGGATAACCATGCAAGTCATCGCCACCGCCGGTCATGTGGACCACGGCAAGTCGGCCCTGCTGCGCGCCCTGACCGGGATGGAGCCTGACCGCTGGGCCGAGGAACGCCGCCGTGGCATGACCATCGACCTCGGCTACGTCTGGATGCGGCTGCCGTCCGGGGAGCGGCTGGCGTTCGTCGACGTGCCAGGCCACTCGCGCTTCGTCCCGAACATGCTGGCCGGCGTCGGTCCCGTCCCCGCCGTGCTATTCGTCGTGGCGGCCGACGGCGGCTGGATGCCGCAGTCGGCCGAGCACCTTGCCGCCATCGACGCGCTCGGCATCAGCCGGGGCCTGCTCGCGGTGACCCGGGCCGACCTCGCCGATCCCGGGCCGGCCATGGCGCAGGCGAGCGAGATCATCGCCCGGACGACTCTCGGCGCCGTCGATGCCGTCGCGGTCAGCGCCGTGACCGGGCAGGGGATCGACGAGCTGGTCGCCGCGCTCGACGGGCTCGCGGCTGCGTTGCCCGAGCCCGATCCGGCTTCGCCGGTGCGAGTGTGGGTGGATCGCTCGTTCAGCATCTCGGGCGCTGGGACCGTCGTGACGGGGACGCTGCCCGCAGGCACGATCAGCCGGGACGACGAGTTGCTGCTGACGCCGGTGTCGAGGCGGGTGCGGGTGCGCGGGCTCCAGTCGCTCGGCGAGGACGTCGGCTCGGCTTGCGGAATCGCCCGGGTGGCGATCAACCTGCGCGGCGTCGAGTCGGGCCGGCTCGCGCGCGGCATGGCCCTGGTCCGGCCCGGCGAGTGGACGCTGACGAGCGTGGTCGACGTCAGGATCACCGGCGTCGGCGACGAGCCGGCGCGGCCGCTCGCGCAGGCGCTGCCCAGGGATCTGACCCTGCATGCGGGCTCGGCCCGCACTCCGGCCAGGGTCAGGCCGCTCGGCGGCGACCTGGCCCGGCTGACGCTGCGCGACCAGCTGCCGCTGCACGTCGGCGACCGGGTGCTGCTGCGTGATCCAGGGGCGGCCGACCTCGGTGCGGCCGACCCCCGTGCGACCAGTCCGGATGAGGCGACCTGGACCGGGCTGGCTGGCGCGGTCGTACTCGACGTGGTGCCGCCGCCGGTGAGCCGCCGGGGCGCTGCTGCGGCGGCCGCTGCGACGCTGTCTGGCTGGCCCGGCCGACCGGTCGCCGCGAACCTGCTGGCCAGGCACAAGCTCCTTCGGACGAGCGACCTGCGGGCCATGGGCCTGGCCGGGCCCGAGCCCGCCGAGCAGCCGGCCCCCGGCTGGGCCGCCGACCCGGCCTACCTGGCCGGGCTGTCCGCACAGCTGACGAGCTGCTCTCGGCTCACCTCGCCCAGGATCCGCTGTCGCCGGGGCTGCCTGTTGACGCGGCCCGGGCGGCGCTGCGGCTGCCGGACCGGGAGTTCGTGCGGGCGATAGCCGTTCATCCTGCGACTGTGAAGGCCGGGCTGGTCACAAGAGCCGACCAGCCCACCCCGTCCGCCGACGGGCTGGCCAGGAGCGGCGGATCGCAGCTGCCCGCCTCCTTGCCGGCCGTGCTGGCCGGGCCGGTGGCCTCGGTGCTCGCCGACCTCGCTGACCAGCCTTTCTGCGCGCCAGACGCCACGCGGCTGCGGGAACTCGGGCTGGACAGCCGGTCGATCGCGGCCGCAGCGCGGCACGGCGCGCTGCTGCGGATCGCCGACCAGCTCGTGCTCGCGCCGGGCGCGGACGAGGCTGCGGTCCGGGTGCTCGGGGGGCTGGCCCAGCCGTTCACCGCCGCGCAGGCGAGGGAGGCCCTCGGCACGACCAGGCGGACGCTGATCCCGCTCCTGGAGTACCTGGACCACAAGCACCTCACCCGCCGCCTGCCAGACAACCGTCGAGAAGTGCGCTAGCGGGCGCGGGCGAATCTGGTGGCGCTCCAGGCGCCGGTTTCGGGCGGCGGCTTGTCGGCCGAGATCCAGCGGGCGATCGCCATCCCGGTGGCCGGGGCGTTGAGTATGCCGGTCCTGAAGTGCCCGGAAGTCAGCCACGCGTTGCTCACGCCCGGGACCCGGTCGATGACCGGGCGGCCGTCGGGGTGCCGGGGGCGGAAGCAGCACCACTTGTGCGACACCCGCACGTTCTTCAAGCCAGGCAGCGCCGCCCGCAGTCCGCCGACGATCGCCTCGATCACCTCGTCGCGGACCGCCGGGCTCTCGTCGCCGTAGTCGAGCGTGCCGCCGGCGAGCAGGCGGCCGTCCTCCAGCGGCGTCGCGACGGGAACGATCGTGCACGGAAGGTGGATGTTGACCGGCTCGGTCACGACCATGTGACCCTTGACCCGGTCGGCGGGGATGTCCAGGTCGAGGCCGTCGATCACCGGCGGCTGGCCGGTGGCGAAGACGACGGCACCGGGGCTGATCGTTCCGGCGGAGGTGATGACCTTCTCGATCCGGCCGCCCCGGACGGTGACCGCCGTCGCCGCGACGCCGGTGCCGACGCTCGGCAGTTCCTCGGCGAGGCCGACGATCGCGCGCAGCGGGTTGATCCTGGCCTGGTGCCTGATCAGCGCGCCGCCGAGGTGCCAGGCGAGCCCGGGGACGAGCGCGGCGATCTTCGCGGCGTCGAGCCACTCCACGTTCTTGGGCTGATGCGCGGCGAGGCCGCCCGGATCTGGAGCCAGCCCGATCCAGTCGAGCTCGACTAGGCCGAGCCCTCCCGGGGTGACCTGGTCGAGGTAACGCCAGCGCTGGAGGCTGGCGCGTTCCAGGTCGACGAAGGTCTCCGGGTCGCTCCATTGATGCGGCTCGGGCACCAGCAGGCCGGTCGCACCCCCGGTCGCGCCTGAGCCCAGCCGGCCCGCTTCGATAAGCTGGACTGTGCCGAGCTTGGCGTCCTGCGCGGCAGCGGCGGTGGCGACGCCGAGGATGCCGCCGCCGATGACGAGCACATCTGGTTTCGGGTCGGCGATGAAGCCGGCGTCGCGGCCAAGCATCTCGCGTTGCTCGCTGGTCAGCTGCTCGCGCCAGATCGCGCCTGTTACGGTCATGGCCGCCACCCTCGGTGCATGGCACTCACAATAGGCCGCTGGGGAACGAATACGTCGCTGCGACGCTTGTAGCGAGAACGAGGACCCCGCTGGGTACTGTATGCGGGCAACGCCCGGGTAGTGAACACAGTGCCCGGAATCAAGATCGAGAAAGTACGCTAGGCCAGCGTGGCGTAGCTGCGCGGGGACGAGGAGGTGGTGGTCATGCTCGCCGACTCCTACGGCCGGGTTGCGACCGACCTGCGAGTCTCGCTCACCGACCGGTGCAATCTGCGGTGCAGTTACTGCATGCCGCCAGAGGGCCTGGACTGGCTGCCGAGCGCGGACCAGCTCACCGACGACGAGCTGATCAGGCTGCTCGGCATCGCGGTCGGGCGGCTGGGGATCACCGAAGTGCGGTTCACCGGGGGAGAGCCGCTGCTCAGGCGCGGACTGCCCGGCATCGTGGCCAGGACGGCGGCGCTGACACCGCGACCAGAGATCTCCCTGACCACGAACGGCATCGGGCTCGCTCGGCTGGCAGGGCCGCTGCGGGAGGCAGGGCTCGACCGGGTCAACGTCTCGCTCGACACTCTGGACGCATCGACCTTCAAGGAACTCGCGCGGCGCGACCGGCTGGCCGATGTGCTGGCCGGCCTTGCGGTCGCGTCCGAGGTGGGCCTCGCGCCGGTGAAGATCAACTCGGTGCTGATGCGCGATCTCAACGACCACGAGGCGGTCGACCTGCTGCAGTTCTGCCTGGACCGGGGCTATCACCTGCGGTTCATCGAGCAGATGCCGCTGGATGCCCAGCACGGCTGGCGCCGCGAGAACATGGTGACCGCCGACGAGATCCTTGCCGCGCTGTCGGCGAAGTTCGAGCTGACGCCCGACGATCCGGCTGGTCGTGGGTCGACGCCGGCCGAGGCGTTCCTCGTGGACGGGGGACCGGCTCGGGTGGGCGTGATCGGCTCGGTGACCAGGCCGTTCTGCGGAGCCTGCGACCGGGTCAGGCTGACGGCCGACGGCCAGGTACGAAACTGCCTGTTCGCCAGGACGGAGTCCGACCTGCGGACGCCGTTGCGCACCGGTGCCAGCGACGAGGAGCTCGCCGAGCGCTGGCGACAGGCGGTCGCCGCCAAGCTGCCTGGTCACGGCATCAACGACCCCGGCTTCCTGCAGCCGGCCAGGCCCATGTCGGCTATTGGCGGCTAAGGCCGGTCCGGCCCAGGCGACTCCTGGACCCGGCCACCCGGACGGCCGCTCAGGTGGCGACTTCGCCGCGATCCTGCTCGCTGGTGGTCGCGCCCGTCGGCTAGGCGGCGCCGAGAAGCCGCGCTTGCGAATCGGCGGGGTCGGCCGGGTCGGCGGGGTCGGCGGCGGGCGCGCCCTGGCTGCTGTTGCGGCTTCCGCCGCTTATGCCGCCGGGGCGACTCGGCTCGTCGTAGTGGGTCCGGCTATGCCAGAACTTCTGACCGAGGTGCCGGCCAGGGGCGGGCGGGAACTCGAGTTCACCAGAGAAGACCCTCCCGGCAGTGGACCGATCCCGGCGCTGCGGGCCGGGATCGAGCGCGTCAGCGAGCCCTGGGTACTGCTGCTGGCCGCCGACTTGCCGTTCCTGACCGCCCGTCACCTGGGCGAACTCGTGGCCGGAGCCGGGGAGGGGGCCGAGGTGGGCGTCGGTGCCGGAGAATCGGCCGCTGAGCGCGGTGCGGTGCTGATCGACGACCAGGGCAGGCCGCAATGGCTGAGCAGCTTCTGGCCGGCGGGCGTCCTGCGGGCCGGGCTGGCCCGGTATGCGGACGCCTCGCTGCGCGGCCTGCTCGGTGTCCTGCCGCACGCACTCGTCGCCGCGACCATCGAGCCTGGCCAGCCCCCGTACTGGCTCGACTGCGACACGCCAGCCGACCTCGAAGCCGCGCAGCGATGGGCGGCTGTACAGAGCCCCTGGCTACTATCGGGCGGGTGCCGGGGCGCGGATTAGCCCGTCCCGGACTCGACCGAGGGAGCAATCATGACCGTGCTGAGCGACTGGATCACCACGGTCTGCGCTGGCTTCGACCTCGACCCCTCGACCGTCCAGGAGCGAGTCATCCTGGAGCTAGCTCGGGACGCGGCCCACCAGGTCGACCGGCCAGCAGCCCCGGTTACGGCGTTCCTGCTCGGAGTGGCAGTTGGCGCCGGTCGCCCGCTGGCCCCGACGGCCGAGCGCCTGGCGGCTCTTGCCGCCGCCTGGCCCTCCGCCCCCGCCCAGTAACAGCAGCATGGCCTGACTTACTGCTGTTCCAGGCTGGTCTTTCACAGCAGCATGGTCCTACTTACTGTCGTCCTGACAGCACTAAGTAGGACCATGCTGCTGTCAGAAACCGGCCGCCAAGCTCGAAAGGCGATCCGGGTCTTGCCATGCGAACACTAACGATATATCGTTGACGCATCGAGACAGTCGAAAGACGAACGGAGACTAACAATGAATGAGCACGATGACGACCTGCGGTGGCATGAGCACCCGCACCGAGAACGTGGAGACCGGCGTGACCGGGGCGAGCAGCGGTTCAGGGCCGGACGGCGGCATGGCGGCATGCACGGTCCGCACGGTCCGCACGGAGGGCCTGGGTTTGGCCCTGAGCCCGAGGACGGGGACTTCGACCAGGCTGAGTTCGGCCGGATGAGGTTCCCGGGCGGACCCGGCGGGTTCGGCGGACCGGGCGGGTTCGGCGGGCCGGGCGGGTTCGGCGGGCCGGGCGGGTTCGGCGGGCCGGGCGGACCCGGGATGCCGGGCGGGCCGGGCATGCGCGGCAGGCCGGGGTCGCACGGCGGGCCGGGGGAGTTCGGGCCTTGGGGCCGGGGTTACCGCCGCCGTGGCGGTGGCCGGGCGAAGCGCGGCAACGTGCGGGCGGCGATTCTCGCGCTGCTGGCCGAGGAGCCGATGAACGGTTACCAGATCATCCAGCAGATCAGCGAGCGTAGCGGCGGGCTGTGGCAGCCCAGTCCAGGCTCGGTGTACCCGGCGCTGGCACAACTTGAGGACGAGAACCTCATCTCCCTCCAGGACGCCGTCAGCGGCACCAGGCGGGCCTACGGGCTCACCGACCAGGGCCGTACCTACGTGACCGAGCATGCGGACGAGGTCAACGCCCCGTGGTCAGCCATGTCCGGAGCCGCCGACGCCGCGCACGACATGCGGAACCTGGTGAATCAGGTGCACCTGGCTGCGTTCCAGGTGATCAGCGCGGGTACCGATGAGCAGGTCAGCCAGGCCCGCGAGGTCCTGACCCAGGCCAGGCGCTCGCTCTACCGCATCCTCGCCGAGGACGAGCCAGCCGGCGACGATACGCCGGCGCAAGACGCGGTCCCGGACCCGCGACCAACGAGCGGCGACTAGCGGCGACTAGCTCAGGGCTAGCTGAGCGTGACGGTCAACCGCCGGCATCCGGGTCGTGGCAGCCCGTGGCGATCGATGGCGCCGACCTCGCACCTGCGGGGTCGGCGCGCTTGGTTTTAGCGGCCGGCATGATGTTCCGGCGTCGAAATTCTGGTGCTTACGGGATTTCGCGCCGGCGGTTCACAAGATCGGACCGAAAGACCTCTTCGAGTTGCCCGCACCAGGACCCTTCTGGCGGCACTCTTCAGCCAGAAAGACGGCGGCCGTCGGCCGGCAAATTTCCGGCATTCACCGAACCGGAACATCGAGTCGCTCGGGTGCGGAGGGAGAGCGGCGTCGGGAACTAAGCCGCCACTGCCAGAGCAAAGCACCCGTCGAAGATCCGGTGCCGCCGAGCAAGGCGAGCACGGCGAGTGACACCCCCGATACCAGGCACTACCTGCGCCGAGCCGCATGCCCGCCAGGGGACCGGAGCGGCTCAGGCCGGAAAATTCTCGCGGAAAGCCGACGACGGTATCGATGACGCTAGGCGGAACGCCGAGTTCGGCGACGCCAATATGCGTTACGAAGAAACTACTGATTGTGACACCAAAGCAGGGTTATAAAAAAGGGCGACGCCGGGTGGCTACGGGGGCAAACCACCCGGCGTCGCGTTCATCGGCGCTCCGACGGGGGCCCGGAACGCCGGCAGTGGTGCCCCAGCGGGGGACCAGAGCACCGGTAAGCATGTTACACCGAACCTCCCCCATGTGCGTCAAGAGCGGATTAGAAGCGAATCTGGGGATCGGGGCTAGCTAGTACCGGCCCGCTTCGCCGTTTTGCGCCCGACATTGGTGCCTAGCTGCTCCGTTACGGAGAAACACGCCGGATCTGCCCGGTGTGCCGGAAGGATGCGGGAAGCGCGGCGTGTCGTAGATCGCCGACGGTCACAGCCCGTGAGATCGGGACTAGCCGCCTGACCCGTCCCGACCCGCGTCGCCCTCGGCCGAATCGCCTTCAGCCGGACCGCCTTCCGGGCCAGGGGTCCCAGGCGGCGGCTGATACCGCGCCGGCCAGTTGGGCTCGTACGGGCGGAACCCGGTCGAGCCCGCGGGCTGGCGGCTGTTGGCGATGACGACCGCGAAGTACGGGATGCCTATCGCGCCGGCCGCTGGGAGCACGGTGAACCAGCCCGCGTGGTTGACGAACGCCACCACGGTGAGGACGAAGCAGAGGACTCTGATCCCCATCATGAGCAGGTACCTGCGCTGCCGCTGGCTGATCTCAGCCGAGCGGCTCTTTGGCGCTTCGGTAACCAGGTAAGCCTGGTCACGGTGGCCACCGTGATGACTTCGCACCTCTTCACGTTAGGCGCGATCCGGTCGCCGCGCTAATCCGGGGCCGGTCCGGCTCAGCCCGGGGCCGTCAGTGGTAGACGTAGGCGGCAGGCATCCACCAAGGAGGAACCAGATGACCGATCGTACTTACCGGGTTACCGAGATCGTCGGCACCTCGCCAGACAGCATCGACGGGGCCGTCCGCAACGGCCTGCGCCGGGCCGCGCAGACCCTGCGGCACCTGGACTGGTTCGAGGTGACCGAGATCCGGGGCCAGCTCGACGGCGGTGAGATCGCTCACTACCAGGTCGGCATGAAGGTGGGCTTCAGGCTCGAGGACTCCTCAGCCGGCGGTCTGTCATACTTGCGCGACAAGCCGGCGAGCATGGCGCTGACGAGCGTGCGGAGGTAGTCGATGGGCCGATCCGTCCTGGTGACCGGCGGGAACCGGGGCATCGGCCTCGCCATCGCCCGCAGGCTCGCGGCTGCAGGCGACAGTGTCACGATCACCTCGCGTTCAGGCGAAGAAATCGAGGGCCTGACCGTGGCGAGAGCCGATGTCCGGGACGTGACCGCGGTCGACGAGGCGTTCGCGGTGGCCGAGGCGGCGCACGGGCCGGTCGAGGTGGTCGTCGCCAACGCCGGCACGACCAGCGACCAGCTGCTCGCGCTGATGTCGGAAGAGGCGTTCACGAGCGTGGTGGATACGAACCTTTCCGGCGCCTATCGCGTCGCCAAGCGCGCGGTCAGGCCGATGATCAGGCTCCGGCGGGGCCGGATCATCTTCGTCTCGTCGGTCGTCGGCCTGCTCGGCTCGGCCGGCCAGGCGAATTACGCGGCGTCGAAAGCCGGGCTGGTCGGAATGGCGCGATCGCTCGCCCGCGAGCTCGGCAGCCGCGCCATCACGGTCAACGTGGTCGCGCCGGGCTTCGCCGACACGGACATGACGGCGGGCCTGACCGACGACCGCAAGCAGGCCATCCTCGCTGGCATCCCGCTTGGCCGGACGGCGTCAGCCGACGAGGTAGCCGGCGTCGTCGCGTTCCTCGCCGGACCCGACGCCGCCTACATCACAGGTGCCGTGATTCCGGTCGACGGCGGTCTGGGCATGGGTCACTGACTTCGAAAATCCATAAGTCGGAACGGATGGTATGCGATGGGCCTGCTGGAAAATAAGCGCATCCTGGTGACGGGCGTGCTCACCGATTCGTCCATTGCCTTTCACGTCGCGAGGATCGCGCAAGAGCAGGGCGCGACGGTGATCCTGACCGGGTTCGGGCGGCTCAGCCTGGTGGAGCGGATCGCCAAACGGCTGCCGCAGCCTCCGCCCGTGCTCGAGCTCGACGTGACCAGCACCGAGCAGCTCGCGTCGCTGGCGGACCGGGTCAGCGAGCACGTGGACAGGCTCGACGGGGTGGTGCACGGTATCGCTAACGCGCCGGCTAGTGCGCTCGGCGGTAATTTCCTCGACTCTCCGTGGTCGGATGTGTCCGCCGCACTGCACGTTTCGACCTATTCGCTGAAGGCGCTCGCGATGGCGACCTTGCCGCTGATGAAAGAGCACGGCGGAGCGATCGTCGGAATGGACTTCGACGCTTCCCGGGCCTGGCCGGCGTATGACTGGATGGGGGTCGCCAAGGCCGGGCTGGAATCGTGCGCTCGGTATCTGGCGAAGTACCTGGGTCAGTACCAGATCAGGGTCAACCTCATGTCGGCTGGGCCGCTGCGCACCATGGCGGCCAAGTCGATCCCGGGATTCGAGCAGTTCGAGGGCATGTGGGACGGCCGGGCACCGCTCGGCTGGGACCTGTCCAACCACGACCCGGCGGCGCGGGCGTGCGTGGCGCTGCTGAGCGACTGGTTCCCCGCGACGACGGGCGAGATCGTGCATGTCGATGGCGGAGTGCACGCGATCGGTGGCTGACCGTAGTTCGGCGGGGCCCTATACCGCATCACTCATGCTTTCACCATGAGATCGGCCGGTTGCTAAGCGTGAATTCAGGCAGAAGCAACCTGCGGTCCGAAGTTCCTTTGGCTGCGCATCGATAACAAGTTGTGACAGTTTCGCCCTAGGAACGCTACAACTTGGAATCTACGCTTCCGATGACCCTGGATGCAGGCTCACCGGTCATCTGCGACGGTGCACCCCCGCTCAGGGCCGCGAAATGAACAGGAGGCGGCGAGCGAGTCGCTCGACTGCGGACTTTCAGTGACGGCAGTCAGGGCCCGCGTCGCCGGGTCAGCCGGTCGTCGCATGATCCAGGAGGATTGAAGATGACATTTGCCCGTACGGCCACGAAGGTGACGGTTCTCGCCGTCGTCGGCGTGACCGCGCTGGCTGCCTGCGCGAAGAGCAGCACCCAGAGCACAAAGCAAACGACGGTCAGCAGCTACGCGGGAATCCCGCTGCCTGGCCAAGACCCACGTACCGGGCGGCACGGTCAGCTTCGGTATGTCCGCGGGCGCGACCCCGACCTACATCTTGCCGATCATCCCGGGCGCGAACTCGTCCGTCTACACCTCGAACTTCTTCCAGAACCTCATGTGGAAGCCGCTCTGGTGGGCGCCGGTCGGTCACTCGCTGAACGTCAACTACCCGCTGAGCCTGGCCGGCAAGCCAGTCTTCAGCAACGGCAACAAGACCGTCACCATCAACATGAAGACCAACTACAAGTGGTCGAATGGCGCCCCCGTTGACGCCCAGGACCTGGTCTTCTACACCGACTTGGTGAACGCCGCGGTCAAGATCAGCCCCGCGAACTACGGTAACTTCTCGCCCGGCTTCTACCCGCAGAACGTCGTGAGCGCGAAGGCCACCGGCAAGTTCACGCTGCAGATGACCTTCAACAAGCCGTACAACCCGTCGTACCTGTTCTACGACCAGCTGCTGCTGCTCACGCCGCTGCCCAGCACGTCGTGGGACATCGACCAGCCAGGCGGCAAGCCGGTTGACTACACCACGATCGCTGGTGCGGAGAAGATCTACAAGTTCCTCGCCGCCCAGTCGGCCAAGCTGTCGACCTACGCGACCAACCCGCTGTGGCAGATCGTTGACGGTCCGTTCAAGCTGACCGCCTTCAACCCGAGCACCGACGCCAACACCATGGTGCCGAACCCGGCCTACAGCGGCCAGAAGCCCTCCATCACCAAGTTCCAGGAAGTGGCCTTCACCTCCGACGACGCCGAGTACAACGCGCTTCGTTCCGGTCAGCTGACCGTCGGTAACGTCCCGTCCACCGACTACCCGCAGATTCCGACGCTGAAGAAGCAAGGCTTCAACGTGTTCGGCTTCCCGGACCTCGGCTGGGACTACATGCTGTTCAACTTCAAGGACACGACCGACAACTGGGACAAGATCATCGGCCAGCTGTACGTCCGCCAGGCGCTCGCGCACCTGGTCGACAACACCGGTTACATCAACGGTGTGTTCCACGGCTACGCCGTGAACGCCAGCGGCCCGGTCCCGTCCGTTCCGCAGAGCCCCTTCACCCCGTCGAACGCGACCAAGCCGGTCTACCCGTTCAGCATCGCAGCGGCCAAGTCCACCCTGGCCAAGCACGGCTGGAAGGAAGTCGACAAGGTCCAGACCTGTGAGTCGCCAGGCTCTGGTGCCACCCAGTGTGGCGCTGGCATTCCCAAGGGCCAGAAGCTCAACTTCACCCTGGTCTACAACAACGGCTCGCCGGCGATCACCGCCGAGGACACGACCTTCGCGTCCGACGCCAAGCAGGCCGGCGTGCCGGTCAACCTGGTGGGCAAGTCGTTCAACTTCATCCTGCAGAACTACTACGACATCGCAGCCCCGGCCAACATCGACAAGTGGCAGGCCGAGGACTTCGGTGGCTTCAACGAGGCGCTGGACCCGACGACGAACACCATCTTCAACACCGGTGGCACGTTCAACATCGGCGACTTCAGCGACGCCAAGGCCGACTCGCTGATCCACAACTCGGTCTTCGGATCGGACTCCTCAGCGGTGAAGACCGAAGCCGCTTACATCGCTGAAGTGCTGCCTGGCCTGTTCCAGCCGGACGCCGACCACGTGTACGCGTGGAAGACGACCCTGTCTGGCCCGCAGGCCTCGTTCTGGGAGCTCCCGCAGTTCTCGATGAACCCGGAGCTGTGGTACTTCTCCAAGAAGAGCTAGTCAGCTAGAAGATTCGGATGCCTGCCGGTGGCCTTTCCGGCCTCCGGCAGGCATCCTGTCTACAAGGCACCTTTCCCGCCCAGTTCGGGCGATCGGGGCAGGTGTCGTTCAAGATGACGCCGACCCGGACAGCGGCGACTAGGTATATCGGCGATTAGGTTTTACAAGGAGAGCGCGGAGATGACGACTTACCTACTCCGCCGGGCGGCAACGTCTGTGATCATTCTGTTCGGCATCTCGATCCTCGCGTTCTGGATGCTGCATGTCATCGGCGGTCCCCCCGGCCGCGCCGTGCTTGGCCTGCGGGCATCCGTGAAAGCGGTAGATGCCTGGGACAAGACAAACGGCTTCACCAGGCCACTTGTCATCCAGTACCTGAGCTACATCGGCCAGCTGCTGCACGGCAATCTCGGCCAGTCCTTCAAGCAAAACCAGTCGGTCGACGCGATCCTCGCCGAGCACGCCCCGATCTCGGCGTACCTGAGCGGTCTCGCGCTGTTCTTCGCGATCGTCATCGCGTTCCCGGTGGGCATCTTCCAGGCCGTCAAGCGCAACACTGTCGGCGACAACGTGCTCACGACCGCTGCGTTCGTGACGTACTCCATGCCGGTCTTCCTGCTCGGCCTGCTGCTGATCCAGATCTTCGCGATCACGCTCAACATCTTCCCGGTCGGTGCCTCGGCCTCGGTGAGCCAGGACAGCTCGCTGATCGGCGCGATCACCGATCCGGTAGCCATGGTGCTCCCGGTCGCCACGCTGACGCTGGTGTCCGTCGCCTCCTACTCCAGATTCATGCGCTCGTCGGCGCTCGACGCGCTCGCCCAGGACTACATCAAGGCGGCGCGGGCCAAGGGCCTGCCTGAACGGCTGGTCCTGACCAGGCACCTGGTCAGGAATGCCTGCCTGCCGATGGTCACCCTGATCGGCCTGAGCATTCCGCTGCTGCTAGCCGGCAACCTGATCACCGAGAACGTCTTCAACTACCCCGGTCTCGGCATCATGTTCATCAACGCCCTGCAGAACGAGGACTATCCGGTCCTCCTCGCCTACACCCTCATGGGCGGCGTACTCACGGTCATCGGCAACTACGTCGCAGACGTCGCGCTCACGGTTGCTGATCCGCGGATCAGGCTGGCATGACAGGCCAGGAGGCTTAGAAATGGCGCTACCCGTCCTTACCTCGTCGATACCCCAAGTTGCCGATGGCGGCGAGGTTACCCTCGTCCAGAGCGGCTGGCGGCTTGGCATGCGGGCCTTCGCCCAGAACCGGCTGGCCGTCGTCGGCCTGGGGCTGCTGGTGTTCTTCGTGCTGTTCTGCTGGGTCGGCCCGTTCTTGTACCACGGCGACATCTCCCTGGCCAACATTGGCGAGTCCAACTTCGGTCCGGCGCAAGGTCACCCGCTCGGCACTGACGGCACGGGTTTCGACGTGCTCGGTCAGCTCATGACCGGGGGTCAGGCGTCGCTGGAGATCGGACTGCTCGCCGCCGCGATCGCGACCATCGTCGGCACCGTGTGGGGTGCCGTGGCCGGCCTGGCTGGCGGCCTGCTCGACGGTGTCCTGATGCGCATCGTCGACGTCATCTTGTCGATCCCGCTGCTCTTCGTCGTGCTGATCGTCGGCGCGAAGTGGGGCTCGAACGTCGTGAGCCTCGCGATCATCATCGGCGTCTTCTCGTGGCTGGTCCCGGCGCGGCTGGTGCGCGGTGAAGTGCTGACGCTCCGCGTCCGCGACTTCGTCGCCGCCGCGCGGGCGGCCGGAGCGGGCCGGTCCAGGCTCGTGCTGCGGCACCTGATCCCCAACGCGCTCAGCGTCGTGGTGGTCAACATCACCTTCCAGGTAGCCGACGCGATCCTGCTGGTCGCGGCGCTCGGCTTCCTGGGCTTCGGCCTCAACTTCCCGGTGTTCGACTGGGGCGACATGCTCTCGGCCGGCACCCAGAACCTCTTCAACGGCTATTGGTGGGAGGTTTACCCCGTCGGCATCTGCATCGTGCTCACGGTCATGGCGATGAACCTGATCGGTGACGCGCTCCGTGATGCCCTCGATGTCCGGCTGCGCCGCCGGTAACCTCCCGCTAACCCCCGCTTAGTAACCCCTCAAGGAGCACCCGTGGCCCCTGTCCTGGAGATCAAGGATCTCTCCACTCACATCAAGCAGAGCAGCACCACGATTCAGGCCGTCGGAAACGTCGACATGTACCTGGATCCGGGTGAAACGCTCGGCCTGGTCGGTGAGTCCGGCTGCGGCAAGTCCATGACCGGACTGTCGATCATGGGACTACTCCCGCCTGGCGGTCAGGTCGTCGGCGGCTCGATCAAGCTCGAGGACAGAGAGCTGGTCGGGCTGCCTGACCGTGAGCTCCGCAAGCTGCGGGGCAACGAGATCGCGATGGTCTTCCAGGACCCGCTGACCTCGCTCGACCCCACCAAGACCATCGGCTCCCAGGTCTCGGAACCGGTGACGCTGCACCGAGGTGCCAGCAAGAAGGAAGCGATCGACCGGGCGACCGAGGTGCTGGCACTGGTCGGGCTGCCCCGCCCGCAGGAGCGCCTGTCCGACTACCCGCACCAGCTCTCCGGAGGTCTGCGCCAGCGCGTGATGATCGCCATGGCGCTGGCCTGCGAGCCGAAGGTGCTCATCGCCGACGAGCCCACGACGGCGCTCGACGTCACCATCCAGGCTCAGATCCTCGACCTGCTCGACGACCTGAAGTCCCGGCTCAACATGGCGATGCTGCTGATCACCCACGACATGGGCGTCATCGCCGGGCACGCCGACCGGGTCAACGTGATGTACGCGGGCCGGCTGGTGGAGACGACCGAGACCTCCAATTTGTTCGCCCACATGCACCACCCCTACACCCAGGCCCTGCTCGCCTCCATTCCGCGACTGGTGCAGGACCGCGACCAGCAGCTGCTCAACATCCCTGGCCTGCCCCCGGACCTCGGCCACCCGCCGGCGGGCTGCCGCTACGCGGCCCGGTGCGCGAAGGTCACCGACAAGTGCCGCAGCGACGAGCCGTCGCTGATCGGCGAGACCGTCAGCCATCTCTACTCGTGCTGGCACCCGGTCGACGGCCCGCTGGCCGCTGACGAGGTCGACGCGGCCGCCAGGGCCGCGAGGGCAGCTCAGGTCGCCGCCGGCGTCGAGATCGTGGCCCAGCTTGAGGCCACCACCTCGGACCCGGTGGAACTGATCGAGAACCGGCCAGCCGCCAAGGGCACCGAAGGCGCGCCGCTGCTGGAGGTCATCGATCTCGTCAAGGAGTTCCCGGTCACCTCGGGCATCCTGCAGCGCTCGGTCGGCTCGGTGCACGCGGTCTCCGGGGTCTCGTTCACCGTCGCGGCGGGGGAGACCTTCGGCCTGGTGGGCGAGTCGGGCTGCGGCAAGACCACGATCGGCCGGATGATCGTCGCGCTGGAGCAGCCGACCGCTGGCCGCGTGACGCTGCAGGGCACCGAGATCTCCAAGCTCAGGGGCGGCGAGCTGCGCAAGCGGCGTCGTGACCTGCAGCTGATGTTCCAGGACCCGTACTCCTCGCTTGACCCCAGGATGCGCGTCGGCGCGATCATCAGGGAGCCGCTCGCGATCCAGGGCATCGGCAGCCGCAAGGAGCAGGAGGACCGGGTCTTCGAGCTGCTCGGCGAGGTCGGCCTGCCGCGCAACGCGGTCGAGCGGTTCCCGCACGAGTTCTCCGGCGGTCAGCGTCAGCGCATCGGACTCGCCCGGGCGCTGACCCTGAACCCGCAGGTCATCGTCGCCGACGAGCCGGTCAGCGCGCTCGACGTGTCGATCCGCGCTCAGGTGCTCAACCTGATGAAGCGGCTGCAGGGCACGCACGGCCTGACCTACGTCGTGATCTCGCACGACCTCGCGGTCGTCAAGTACATGGCCGACCGGATCGCCGTCATGTACCTCGGCAAGCTGGTCGAGCTCGGCCCGAGCCACGACATCTACGAACGGCACGCGCACCCCTACACGGCTGGCCTGATCGGCGCGATCCCGGTGCCCGACCCGGTGATCGCCAGGTCGCGCCGTGGCATCGGCATCACCGGCGAGCTCCCGAGCCCGATGAACCCGCCGTCCGGCTGCCGCTTCCGTACCCGGTGCCCGCTCGCGCAGGAGATCTGCTCGGTCGAAGAGCCCGAGTTGCGCGCCTTCGGTGCCGGTCACGTCGCGGCCTGCCACTTCCCGTTGCAGACCGCCGACGCGACGCCGGCGGCAGCGCCCGCTGCGGCGAAGTCGGTCTGAGGCGGTGAGCCGGCCGCGACGGCCGGCTGACCTGCCACCCATTGGAGGCCAATTGCTTGTGCGCATAGCAGCTTCGTTCGATACTTTCTGCTATGCGGTCGCCAAGTAACCGGGTCGCAGCTTATGGGCTGCGCGCTTCGGACTCCGAACGCGACGAGGCGATCAGCGAGCTCAGGAGCCGGTTCGCCGAAGGACGTCTGAGCCAGGAGACGTTCTTGTACCGGATGGACGTGGCGCTGCGGGCGAAGGATCAGGCCGAGCTCTCGCACCTGTTCTTCGACTTGCCTGCCGCCGAAGCGGCCGCGCCGCCGCGCGGGATCCGCCGGCTGCTGGGTGCGGGACGGGGCGCACGGAACCGGCTCGCGCGGCTCAGCCGCCCGCGCCGGGTCCCTGGCCCGGTGCAGACGGCGCTGCCGAGCGAGGTTGCCCTGCCGGGCTATGCGCAGGTCGCCGTGCCCCTGCCCCTCGTCGCTGCGCCGCTGTACCTGCCACGGCAGCAGGACGGCCGGTTTACCATCGGCCGGGCGCCGACCTGTGACTTCACGGTCGCCGACCTGAGCGTGTCGCGCAGGCACGCCCGGCTGCACAAGGAGGACGAGACCTGGATGCTCAGCGATCTCGGCTCGACCAACGGCACCAGGCTGAACGGCTGGCGGGTGACCGACGGCGTCCAGGTGCGCGCAGGTGACCAGGTCTCGTTCGGCTCGGTCACCTACGTCATCAGCGACGGCCCGAGCGCCTGAGTAACTATCGCCCTTGGGTGGCCGTAGAGTCAGTGCGTGACCTTGGTCCTTGTAGTGCGACATGGCCTCACGGCATCGACGGGCTCGGCTCTCACTGGCAGGACGCCCGGGATCTCACTGGACGACCGGGGCCGGGCGCAGGCCGAGGCGGTCGCGTCCCGCCTGGCGGACGTCAGGCTCGACGCGGTCGTGTCGAGCCCGCTTGACCGCTGCCAGGAGACGGCGCAGGCGATCGCCGCTGCCCAGAAGCACAGCGACCTGGCGGTGCAGACCGACGAGCGGTTCGTCGAGGTAGGCTACGGCGACTGGACGGGCAAGTCGCTGCGCAAGCTATCGCACGAGCCGCTGTGGCGGGTCGTGCAGGCGCACCCGAGCGCGGTCACCTTCCCCGGTGAGGGCGGCGAGGCGCTTGCCGACGTCCCCCGCCGAGCCATCGCCGGGCTGCGCGCCTGGAATGACAAGCTCGGACCAAATGCCACATACCTGGTCTGCTCGCACGGTGACGTGATCAAGGCCGTCCTGGCCGATAGCCTTGGCCTGCACCTCGATTTGTACCAGCGGATCGTCATCGATCCTTGCTCGCTCAGCGTCATCCGGTTCACGCCGCTCCGCCCGTTCGTCGAGCGGATGAACGACACGGGCGGGAGCGTGGCGGCGCTGGTCCGATCGGACAAGACTTCGGCCGGGAATTCAGCCCTGCGGCCTGGTGATGCGCCCGTTGGCGGGGGCGCGGGAGGATAGCCTTTATGCCGGTCTACGTGTACGACCCGCCGGACAGGTTCGTCGCCGGAACTGTCGGGCAGCCTGGTGAGCGCACTTTTTACCTGCAGGCCACCGGTAGTGGCAGGGTGACAAGCGTCGCTCTGGAGAAGGGACAGGTGAGCCAGCTCGCCGAGCGACTCGACGAGCTACTCGACGAGGTGCGCAGGCGGACTGGCGGGTCGGCCTCTGTCCCGTCGTCAGCGCCCGAGGGGCTCGCCGACGACGGGCCGCTCGAGCAGCCGCTCATGGAGGACTTCCGGGTCGGCGCCATCGCCCTGGCCTGGGACGGCGACAGCGAGCGCGTCATCATCGAAGCCCAGGAACTCAGCGACGAGCCGATCGAGCCGCTCACCGAAGATCTGCCAGACGACGGACCAGCGATCCTGCGCGTGACGATCACGGCCGCTGCGGCCCGCGCATTCGCCAAGCGAGCCCTCCAGGTGGTGGTGGCAGGCCGGCCGCCGTGCCCGTTGTGCGGCCTGCCGCTGGATCCGTCCGGACACGTCTGCCCGCGCCAGAACGGACATCGGATTGGCCGCAACTGATCGATCAGCGGACCGGCCAGAGCGTCCAGAGCGCGAGCAGCCCGCCGCGCCAGACATGGAGTTCGAGATCGACGAGCGGCAAGCGATCGAATTGCTCACCGACGGCGAGCTGACGGTCGAGGGCAGGCTCGTCGAGGCATCCAACGCCACCTTGTACTGCAGCGTCGTCGCAGGCGACCTGCAGGCGGCGTGCGTCTACAAGCCGGTCGCCGGCGAGCGGCCGCTGTGGGACTTCCCGCACGGGACGCTCGCCGGACGCGAGCTGTGCGCGTATGTGGTGTCGCGCGCGTCAGGCTGGAACGTCGTACCGCCCACCGTCCATCGCGACGGACCGTTCGGTCCCGGCATGTGCCAGCTGTGGATCGACACCGACCCGGCCGTCGACCTGGTGGCGTTCTCGCGCGGCAAGAGCCGGAGCCTGCGGGGGATGGCCGTGTTCGACGCCGTGATCAACAATGCCGACCGGAAGATCGGTCACCTGCTGCCGTCGCCCGGCGGCCATCTCTACGGCTGCGACCACGGCGTCTGCTTCGCCGAGGAGTACAAGCTGCGCACCGTGCTCTGGCAGTGGCGCGGCGACCCGCTCACCGAACGCGACGTCAAGGCGCTCGAGCGCCTGTCCCGGCAGATCCAGGACGGCGATCTGCTCGCCGAGCTCAGCCAGTGGCTCACCGACGACGAGGTCGAGGCGACCCGCCTCCGAGTCGAGCTACTGCTCGAGCACCGAGTCCACCCCTACCCCCCAGACGACTGGCCCGCCGTCCCCTGGCCCCCGATCTAGTCGGGCACTCTCTGAAACCCAGGCAGGGGACGGAACCCCTTAAACCCAGGCAGGGGACGGCGGATCGGCGGCGACGGGACGCCTTGCTGCTTCGCTGAACGCATGGCATCCCGCCACCGCCATCCGCCGCCAGCCGAGGACTGCGATAGCGGACAAACCAGGCACCACAACAGCAGCAAAGCGGGCCATGCTTGCCAGAGGCCGGTGAATCCAACAGCACCATGGTCCTACTTAGTGCTGTCAGGACGACAGTAAGTAGGACCATGGTGCTGTCGGAACTCCTCCGCTGACAGCAGTAGGTAGGCACATGCTGCTGTTCGGGGCGCGCCCTGCAGTTTGGGGCGCGCGTCGCTGCCTGGAGGGGTACTGCTGGCTGGGGTGGGGGTGTGCTGTCGGCGGTCGACAGTTGGCGGGCGATGGCGGGGGCGGGGTGGCATGCGTTCAGCGAAGCAGCAAGCCATCCCGTCGGCGTCGATCGGCCGTCCCCTGCAAGGTCTAAGCGGTGGGGAGCGCATGCAGCGGCGCTGATCGGCTGTTCCTTGCAAGGGTTTGGGTGAGTTCGGGCTGCAAGCGCTAGCGGGCGCCGCCGTGTTCGCCTCTTCGGCGCAGGTAGCGCTCGAACTCGCGGGCGATCGCGTCGCCGCTGGCCTCGGGCAGGTCGGTGGCGTCCTTGGCCTCTTCGAGCGCGCGGACGTAGTCGGCGACCTCGGTGTCCTGCTCGGCCAGCTCGTTGACGCCGCGCTCCCAGGCCCGGGCTTCCTCAGGCAGGTCGCCGAGCGGCATCGGGACGTCGAGCACGTCCTCGACCCCGCGCAGCAGAGCGAGCGTCGCCTTCGGGCTCGGCGGCTGCGCCACGTAGTGCGGCACCGCCGCCCACAGCGACACGGCCGGGATGCCTGCGGCGGTGCACGCGTCCTGCAGGACGCCGACGATGCCGGTCGGGCCCTGGTAGTCCACTGGATCGACCTGCAGCGTGGTGGCCAGCTTGTCGTCCGACGCCGCGACGGTGACCGGTACCGGCCTGGTGTGCGGTGAGTCCGCGAGCAGCGCGCCGACCAGGATCACCATCTCGGCGCCCAGCTTGGTGAAGCCGTCGACGAGCTCGCGGCAGAAGCCGCGCCAGCGCATGTTCGGCTCGATGCCGTGCACCAGGACGATGTCGCGCCCGAGGCCCGCCGGGCGGGCGACGCGCGAACCTGGTCGTCGGCCAGGCGAGCCGCCTGGTCTGGCCGTCGGTCACCTCGAGTACCGGCCTGGTGACCTGGAAGTCGTAGTAGTCCTCAGGGTCGATCTCGCCGATCGCGGTCGCGTCCCACGTGCTGCTCAGATGGGCCACGGTGGCGCTTGCCGCTTCTCCCGCGTCGTTCCATCCTTCGAAGGCAGCGATGACCGCCGGCGAGTTCAGTGCTGAGATGCCGTCGAACTCGATCTGAAGCCACCTCCACGACGCGTCGTGCCCGCAGCGCCACGCCCGGTGCCTGGCGCTGCATACGCTAACGGCCTCAAGCCTACGTGCCAGACGATGGCGCTTAGGATCGGGCTATCATGACGCGCGACGCAGATCAGCCCCGCCAGTCTCTGAGATTGCCAGACCGCTGCGCACGGCTCTTGCCGAGCGCGTCATCGTCGCCGACGGCGCCATGGGCACGATGCTCCAGAGCAGCCCGACCACGCTCGACGACTTCGAGGGCCTCGAGGGCTGCAACGAGATCCTCAACGTGACCCGGCCCGACGTCGTCCGGCAGATCCACGACGCGTACTTCGCCGCCGGCGTCGACTGCGTCGAGACCAACACGTTCGGCGCCAACCTCGGCAACCTCGGCGAGTACGACATCGCCGACCGGATCCACGAGCTGTCCGCAGGCCGGCGCGCAGCTGGCCCGCGAGGTCGCCGACGCGGCGGCAGCCGACGGGCGGCCGCGCTGGGTGCTCGGCTCGGTCGGCCCGGGCACCAAGCTGCCGACGCTCGGCCACGTCGCCTTCGCCGAGCTGCGCGACGCCTACCAGCTGCAACGCGGCCGGGCTGCTCGCCGGCGGCGCCGACGCGCTGATCGTCGAGACCTGCCAGGACCTGCTGCAGGCGAAGGCGGCGATCATCGGCGCGCAGCGGGCGATCGCCGAGGTCGAGCGCGCGACATGCCGCTGATCGGCCAGGTGACCGTCGAGACCACCGGCACGATGCTGCTCGGCAGCGAGATCGGCGCCGCGCTGACCGCGCTGGAGCCGCTCGGCATCGACCTGATCGGCCTGAACTGCGCCACCGGGCCGGCCGAGATGAGCGAGCACCTGCGCTACCTGTCCGCGCACTCGCGGATCCCGCTGTCCTGCATGCCGAACGCCGGGCTGCCCGAGCTGACCGCCGACGGCGCCCACTACCCGCTCACCCCGGAGGAGCTGGCGGACGCCCACGAGACGTTCACCAGCGAGTTCGGGCTGACGCTCGTCGGCGGCTGCTGCGGCACGACGCCCGAGCACATCGCCGAGCTGAGCGCCAGGCTGGCCGGACGGCCGCCGGCCAAGCGCAAGCCGCAGGCCGAGGCCGGGGTCGTCGTCGCTGTACCAGCACGTCCCGTTCCGGCAGGACACGGCGTACCTGGCGATCGGCGAGCGGACCAACGCCAACGGCTCCAAGGCGTTCCGGGAGGCGATGCTCGCCGGGCGACTTGGACGACTGCGTCGAGATCGCCCGCGACCAGACCCGCGACGGCGCGCACCTGCTCGACCTGTGCGTCGACTACGTCGGCCGGGACGGCGCCGCCGACATGGCCGAGCTGGCCGGCCGGCTCGCCACCGCCTCGACGCTGCCGCTCGTGCTCGACTCGACCGAGCCCGACGTCATCGGGGCCGGGCTGGAGAGGCTCGGCGGCCGCGCCGTGGTCAACTCGGTCAACTACGAGGACGGCGACGGTCCCGACTCGCGGATCGCCCGGATCATGCCGATCGTCCGCGAGCACGGCGCCGCGGTCGTCGCGCTGACCATCGACGAGGAGGGCCAGGCCCGGACCGCCGAGTGGAAGGTCGCGGTCGCCAGCCGGCTGATCGACGACCTGACCGGCAACTGGGGCATGCGCCAGTCGACGACATCATCGTGGACTGCCTGACCTTCCCGATCGCCACCGGCCAGGAGGAGACCCGCCGGGACGCGATCGAGACGATCGAGGCGATCCGCGAGGTCAAGCGCCGCTATCCCGGACGTCCAGACCACGCTCGGCGTCTCCAACGTCTCGTTCGGCCTCAACCCGGCCGCCCGCGCCGTGCTCAACTCGGTCTTCCTGCACGAGTGCGTGCAAGGCCGGGCTGGACTCGGCGATCGTGCACGCCGCGAAGATCCTGCCGATCGCGCGGATCCCCGACGAGCAGCGCCAGGTCGCGCTCGACCTGGTCTACGACCGCCGGCGGGACGGCTACGACCCGCTGAGCAGGCTCCTCGACCTGTTCGAGGGCGTCGACACCGCGTCGCTCAAGGCGAGCCGGGCCGCGGAGCTGCTCGGCCTGCCGCTGCGGCGAGCGGCTGAAGCGGCGGATCATCGACGGCGAGCGCAACGGGCTCGAAGCCGACCTGGACGAGGCGCTGGCGGCCACGGCCGGCGCTGGAGATCGTCAACGACATCCTGCTCGACGGGATGAAGACGGTCGGCGAGCTGTTCGGCTCCGGGCAGATGCAGCTGCCGTTCGTGCTGCAGTCGGCCGAGGTGATGAAGGCGGCGGTCGGCTACCTCGAGCCGCACATGGAGCGGACCGACGAGGCGGGCAAGGGCACGATCGTGCTGGCCACGGTCAAGGGCGACGTGCACGACATCGGCAAGAACCTGGTCGACATCATCTTGTCCAACAACGGCTACACGTCGTCAACCTCGGCATCAAGCAGCCGATCTCGGCGATCCTGGACGCCGCCAACGACCACGAGGCCGACGTCATCGGCATGTCCGGGCTGCTGGTGAAGTCCACCGTGGTGATGCGCGAGAACCTGGACGAGCTGAACTCGCGCGGGCTGGCGGAGCGCTGGCCGGTGCTGCTCGGCGGGGCCGCGCTGACCCGGGCCTACGTCGAGCAGGACCTGGCCGGGCTGTTCGACGGCGAGGTGCAGGTACGCCCGGGACGCGTTCGAGGGACTGCGGCTGATGGACGCCGTGATGGCGGTCAAGCGCGGCGTGCCGGGGCGAGCCTGCCCGCGCTGCGCGAGCGCCGCGTCCGCCCTGCCGCGCCCGGGCACAGGCCGACGTGACCAGTCCGACGCGGAGCCGGAGCTGGACGGCAGCCGTGGCAGGCATTCGTTCCGACGTAGCCGTCGATGTAGCCGTGCCAGCAGCGCCGTTCTTCGGCACCCGGGTAGTCAAGGGCATCCCGCTCGCCGACTACGCCAGCTATCTGGACGAGCGCGCCCTGTTCCTGGGCCAGTGGGGGCTCAAGCCGACCAGCGGCGGCGGCGGGCCGTCGCACGAGGAACTGGTCGAGACCGAGGGCCGGCCGAGGCTGCGGATGTGGCTGGAGCGGGCGCAGACCGAGGGACTGCTGGAGGCCGCCGTCGTGCACGGGTACTTCCCGTGCGTCAGCGAGGGCGACGACCTGGTCGTGCTGGACGAGGACGGCGGACGAGCGGGAGCGGTTCACCTTCCCGCGCCAGCGTCGCGACCGGCGGCTGTGCCTGGCCGACTTCTTCCGGCCCCGGTCCTCGGCGAGACCGACGTGGTCGCGTTCCAGCTGGTGACGATCGGGTCGGCGATCAGCGAGGCGACCGGGGAGCTGTTCGCCAAGCACGCGTACCGCGACTACCTGGAGCTGCACGGGCTGTCGGTGCAGCTGGCCGAGGCGCTCGCCGAGTACTGGCACGCGCGGGTCCGCCGGCTCTGGGCATCTCGGGCGGCGACCCTGACGATCTCGACGAGCATCCTGCGCGTGGGCTACCGGGGCTGCCGGTACAGCTTCGGCTACCCCGCCTGCCCCGATCTGGAGGACAGGGCCAAGGTCATGCGGCTGCTCGACGCCGGAGCGGATCGGGGTGGCGCTGTCGGAGGAGTTCCAGCTCGCTCCCGAGCAGTCCACCGACGCGATCATCGTGCACCACCCCGAGGCGAAATACTTCAGCACCTGATGGCGGCCACGCTGGAAGGGCAGTGCTATTCGACATGGACGGGCTGCTCGTCGATTCCGAGCCGATCTGGTTCGAGGTCGAGCGGGACGTCATGGCCAGGCTCGGCGGCGACTGGTCCTCGGCCGACCAGCGGGTGCTCATCGGCGGCTCGCTGCCGCGCACCGTCGGTTATCTGGTGGAGCGCGGTACCGTCCCGGCGACCTACGCGCAGGTGGCCGGCTGGCTGCTGGCGCGGCATGGCCGAGCGGATCGCCAGGGACGGGGTCTCGCCGCTGCCGGGCGCGGTCGTCGCTGATCGAGGAGGTGCGATCCGCTGGCGTGCCGTATGCGCTGGTCACGTCGTCGGAGCCGGTCATCGTGGAGGCTGTGCTCGGGGGGCGCTGGCGCGGGTATTCGGTGTCGTTCGACGTGATCGTGTACGGGGGCCGACGTGCAGAAACCCCAAGCCTGACCCTGAGCCGTATCAGCTGGCCGCGAAGCTGCTCGGCGTCGACCCGCGCCGCTGCGTGGCCCTGGAAGACTCACCGAACGGGGTTGCCTCGGCTCGGGGCGCCGGGTGCGTGACCGTGGCCGTTCCTGGCCTGGCCACGCTCCCGGAGACCGAGGGCGTGCTCGTGGTCGGATCGCTGGCCGAACTTGACTTGTCTCGGCTGCGGGAGCTGGTACGCCGGTCGGGGTTAGGCGTTTTCCCTGACGAACGCGCGGCCGGGTAGCCACAGGCAGAGGGCGGCCATCCCGACGGCGACGCAGATGCCTTCGAGCATGACGGTCGTGAGGTAGTGGCCGGCGAAGGCGCCGCGCATCGCGTCGATGATGTAGCCGAAGGGCGTGGCCTTGGCTGCTCCGCGCAGCCAGGCCGGTCCGAGCGTCATCGGCAGCATGATCCCGGAGAGCAGCATCAGCGGCACCACGATCATGTTGATCAGCGGGGCCAGCGCGTCCTCGCTCTTCAGCAGCAGCCCGACGGTGTAGGACAGGGCGGAGAGGCTGACCGCGACGATAGCGACGAAGCCGAGGCTGATGAGGACGCCGGTGACGGGGGCGCGCAGTCCGAAGGCCAGGCCGGCCAGGGACAAGCACGATGGCCTGGATCGTCAGCGTCAGGACGTCACGCAGGACCCGGCCGGCGAGCAGCGCCATCCGGCTGACCGGGGTGACCCTGAAGCGCTCGATGACGCCGGCCTGCCAGTCGGCGATGATCGTGAACCCGACGAAGGCCGCGCCGAAGAGGCCGAGCTGGATCAGCAGGCCGGGCACGAAGAAGCTGTACGGATTGTCGGCCGGGACGCCGAGCGCGCCGCCCTGGGCGATCCTGGACAGCAGCGGTCCGAAGAACGCCAGGTACAGGATCGGCTGGATGAGGCCGATGATCACCCAGGCGGGGTTGCGCAGCGACAGCCGCATCTGCCGCAGGAAGATCAGCCAGGTGTCGCTGAAGAACGCGAGCACCGCAGGCTGGTCGGTGGCTGGTCCTGGGGGCTCTGCGGGCCTGGCGGGGCGGCCGCCGAGTCCGCCTCGGTCGCTACTGTGGCAGTCATGTCCTAGCTCCGTCCCGTGCTGCCCGCGCCTGCGAGGGTGCTGTCGTCGTCGGTGTCGGTCTGGTCGCTGTCGCCGTCGCCGTCGCCGTCGGTGGCGGTGGCGGTGGCGGACTGGGAGTCGTCGCGCAGCGACCGGCCGGTGAGCGTGAGGAACACGTCGTCGAGCGTCGGCCGGGCGAGCTGGATGGAGGCCAGCGTGATGCCGTGGCTGTCGAGTCGCGGAGCATGCCCGGGAGGGCTTCCTCGCCGTGCTCGACTGTCATCCGGATCGAGCGGCCGTCGAGCGAGGTCTCGCGCACGCCCGGATGGCTGGCGAGGATCTCCTTGGCCGTCGTCGGCTCGCCGGTGACCGACAGGGTCACGACGTCACCTGAGATCTGTCGCTTCAGGTCGTCGGGCACGCCCTCGGCGATGATCTTGCCGTGGTCGATCACCATGACCCGGTCGCAGAGCGCGTCTGCTTCCTCCAGGTAGTGGGTGGTCAGGAAGATCGTGGTGCCGAGCTTCTCGCGCAGTTCCCTGATGTGGTCCCAGAGATTGCTGCGGCTTTGCGGGTCCAGGCCGGTGGTCGGCTCGTCCAGGAACACCACGGCCGGGGAGTGAATGAGCCCGAGCGCGATGTCCAGGCGACGCCGCTGTCCGCCGGACAGGGTCTTGCAGAGCCTGGACTCCAGGCCGGTCAGGTCGAGCTGCCTGGTCAGCAGGCCCGCCCTGGCGGCCGTGTCCGTCGCTGAGAGACGGTAGACGCGGCCCTGGATGCTGAGTTCTTCGTGCACTGTGCAGGCCGGGTCGGTACCGCCGGCGGTGACGCCGATGGCCTGCGGCACGTAGCCGATCCGCCGCCGCACTCCTGCGGGGTCGCGCAGCAGGTCGCACCCGGCTACCGTGGCAGTGCCCGCCGTGGGGCGCAGCAGCGTCGTCAGCATGCGCAGCGTCGTGGTCTTGCCGGCGCCGTTAGGACCGAGGAAGCCGACGATGTCACCGTGCCGCACCGTGAGATCGACCCCACGGACGGCTTCCACCTTGCGGCGACGGCTGGTGAAGGTCCGTGCCAGGCCCTGTGCCTCGATAATTGACATCTGTCCCACCGATGTGTTGGTCGTCGTCATCCCCGTTCCCGGCTCTCATTAAGTACTATCTCGAAGGTCGCGTCAAGTAGTATCGCGAGGTTGTCCGCTCGGCTGCGGTGCGGGTCCTGCTGGTGCGGGTCTGGCTGGTGCGGGTCTGGCTGGTGCGGGTCTGGCTGGTGCGGGTCTGGCTGGTGCGGGTCTGGCTGGCGGGCCGACGGGGGTGCCGGCCGCCAGGTCGTCACCCGAGACGTGCCTGGCCAGGGGAGCGGCCGACTCGACTGGCTCAGCGGGCAGGTCGGCCAGGATCCTGGAGAACTCATCGTGCCAGCGGACCTCGGTCTCCGCGTGCAGTTGCGACCGATACATCACCGCAGCCGCGAACGGCTCGAGGTAGCCCTTGGCGATCAGCCGCTCACGCTCGCTGGCCAACATAGCCGCCGCTGCTGCGCACATCCCTCGCCTGGCGGCGAGCCACTCGGCGAGTTCGGCCCGGTCAGGACCGGGGCCAGCGAAGGTCAGCGCGACCCCGAGCTTGTCGGGTCCCCAGCGAATCGACTTGATCGCCTTCTCCCTGAGCATCCCGAACTCAAGCCAGCCCTCCCTGGTGATCGCATAGATGGTCCGCGCCTGCTGCTGGCCGACCTGCTCGGTCCGCACCGCATCGACCAGTCCCTCGGCCTCCATGGTGCGGAGCTCGCGGTACAGAGCGCCGACGCTGACCCCGCCCCACTCGCCGACATTGGTCACCTCGGCCAGGCGCCTGATCTCGTGCCCGTGCCGAGGCCCATGCCTCGCCAGGGTGCCGAGCGCCATGAGCCGCGTAAGGTTCATGAGATTAGTATCATGAGAGTAATGTCAGGCGTCAAGTCGAGACGGTGCGTGCGGCGCGGCGTGGCGGTGGTCCCGGGTGGTGGGGGTGGCTGCCGGGCTGAGGTGCGCGCTCGGCTGCGGGTGGCCCGGGCAACAACAGCATGGTCCTACATGGTGCTGTTGGCAGGCGGTTTTAACAGCACCATGGTCCTACTTACTGCTGTCAGGACGACAGTAAGTAGGACCATGGTGTCGTTGAAATCGGGTGGATCTGGGTATGTGGCCCGGGTTGCTGCTGCTGGGGCGGCGTGCGCGTCGTGGCGGTGTGCTGTTCGCGGGGGCGCGCCGCTGGCGGGGGACTGCTGCTGGCGGGGGACCGCTGCTGGTGGCGGTGTGCTGTTCGCGGGGGCCTGCTGTTCGCGGGGCGTGCGGTCACGGGCGGGCGCTCCTGCGCCGGGCGGCCTCGCCTCGGAGGATCTCGTTAGCGGGCCGGAGCAGCGACTGCTGCCACTTCGGGCTCGGGAAGGGCCGCCAGCGACGTCTCGGGGGGTGGCGGCTGGGCTGTGGCGGCTGGCTGGGCTGTGGTGGCTGGGCGCGGCGGGGGCAGGGGAGGTGGGGTGCCGCCGAACTCGGGGCACAGGCTCTGGTGGGCGCACCAGTCGCACAGGCGGCTGCGCCGGGAGCGCCAGTTGCCGGCCGAGCGGGCGCGCTCGATCGCGAGCCAGAGCGCCTCGATCTTGCGCTCGGTCGCCCGCAGGTCGGCCTCGTCGGGCGCGTACCGGACGATTTCCCCGTTTCCCAGGTAGATCAGCTGCAGCAGCCGGGGGATGACGCCCTGGGTGCGCCACAGCACCAGCGCGTAGAACTTCATCTGGAACAGTGCCCGCGCCTCGAACTCCTCGCGCGGGGCTGTCCCGGTCTTGTAGTCGACGATCCGCACGTCGCCGCTGGCGGAGACGTCGAGGCGGTCGATATAGCCGCGCAGCCGCAGACCGGACGCTAGCTCCGCCTGGACATGCAGTTCGCGATGTGCGGGCTCCAGCCTCGTAGGGTCTTCGAGGGTGAAATATCGCTCGACCATCGTCCGCACCTCGGCCAGCCAGACTTCGCGCTCGGCCTCCTCGGTAAAGATGCCGCCGAGGTCAGGCTCTGCGGCCAGGAGCCGCTCCCACTCCGGGTCGATCATCGCCGTGGCGGCCTCGGGGCGTCGCTGCGAAGCCGGGACGTCGAACAGCCGCTCGAGGACCGCGTGGACAAGCGTGCCGCGCGCGGCTACGGCGCTCGGCGCCTCGGGGAGGCGGTCGATCACCCGGAATCGATAGAGCAACGGGCAGGTCATGAAGTCGGCGGCGCGCGAGGGGACAAGGACCATCTGGTCGGCTCGACGGGCTCGATCACGTCGTCGGCGGCGTCCCTGACGAGAACCGCCTGCGCTGGTCCGCCCGTGCTGTCCTGCCTCTGGCCCGTGCTGTCCTGGCTCTGGCCCGTGCTCTGGTCCACTCTTGGCAGAGTAGGCCAGAACACCGACAATCGCGCTGTCATCGGCCCGCGTGTTGGCCGGCGGGCAACTTGGCGGTAAACCACGTAGCATCTTGTCGTGGCAACAAGGCGCCCGATCGCGGCACACCGGGCGATAAGCAAGATTCGCCCGGCGGGCCGCCGCGGCGCGAACCGCGGCTCGGCATCGTCGTGGCGAGGCCCTTCGGGATACCGGTCTACATCTCGCCGTACTGGCTGGTCTTCGCCGTCGTGCTGGTGGTGCTGTACGCCACGAGCATCGAGGCTAATCTCGCCAAGGTTTCCGACCGGTACATCGTCTCGGCCGCCTTCGTGGTCCTGCTCTATGTCTCCGTGCTCGTGCACGAGCCGCGCACTGCGTGGTGGCCAGGGCTTTCCACCTGCCAGTACGGCGCGTGCTGCTCTATCCGCTCGGCGGCTACTCGGAAATCGAGCAGGAACCGAACACGCCTGCGCGCGAGGCCCTCATCTCCGGTGCCGGGCCGGCTATCTCACTGGTGATCGCCGGTCTCGGCTTCGGGCTCTCCAAGATCGTCAGCGGCGGTCTTCCCCACCTGGTCATCGAGCAACTGGTCGCGGCCAATCTGATCGTAGGAATTTTCAACCTGCTTCCTGGCCTGCCGCTGGACGGCGGCCGGATCTTCCGGGCCGGAGTGTGGAAGATCACCAAGAAGCAGTACCCGGCCACCATCGCCGCGGCCTGGGCCGGGCGAGTGCTCGCGATCGCACTGGTCGGGGTCACCCTGTTCGGCCAGAGCAACCAGGGCAGCTTCCTGAGCCTGTCCTGGCTCTGGCTGCTGGTCATCGCGGGCTTCATGTGGATCCAGTCGACCCAGGCGATCAGGGCGGCGAAGATCCGTGAGCGGCTGCCGGCGTGAGCGCGCGGCGGCTGAGCCGCCAGGCAATCCCGATCTCGGCTGACGTCCCGCTGTCGGAGGCCGTCAGGCGCGCCCAGGGAGCCGGAGCCCGCGCGCTGGTGGTCGTCGACCACGAGAACACTCCGACCGCCATCGTCAGCGAGGCCGCCGTCCAGGCGACTCCTGAGGAACGCCGGCCGTGGATCGAGGTTGGCACGCTCGCGCGGACGCTGGAGCCCAGCATGGTGCTGTCCGCTGATCTCGCCGGGATGGACCTGATCAAGGCGGTGCAGCAGGCGCCGGCTAGCGAGTACCTGCTCACCGAGGCCGATGGCCAGGTGTTTGGCGTGCTCGCGACTGCCGACCTGGATATCGCGTTCGCCGGGGTCTAGGGGGCGCGCTAGCCTGTGCGCGATGATTAGCCAGCGCAGAGGGCCATTCCAGCCAGGGGACCATGTCCAGCTCACCGACGAGAAGGGGCGTCGGCACAGGCTGGTGCTCGTCCCTGGCAAGGCATTCCACACCCATCGTGGGTCGGTCACCCACGACGACCTGATCGACAAGCCAGAGGGCAGCGTGGTCTGCGCCTCAGGCGGGACGCAGTACATCGCGCTGCGGCCCTTGCTCGCGGACTACACGGTGTCCATGGCTCGCGGGGCCACGGTCGTCTACCCAAAGGACGCCACGGTGATCGTCGGCCTGGCCGACATCTTTCCCGGGGCCCGGGTGCTTGAGGCGGGTGCGGGTTCTGGCGCGCTCACGTGCTGGCTGCTGCGCGCCATCGGCGAGGCTGGCTGCCTGGTGTCCTACGAGCGCCTGGCCGATTTCGCGGAGATCGCACAGCGGAACGTGGAGGCGTTCTTCGGCTGCCCGCACCCTGCCTGGCGGCTCGTGGTGGCCGAACTGCCGGGGCTTTCGGCAGGTGCGGAGAGCGAGGCGGGTGAACACGCCGAGGATCGCCTGCACGACTTCGACCGGGTCGTTCTCGATATGCTCGCGCCGTGGGACCATATCGCCGCAGCTGCTACCTGGCTCATACCTGGGGGTCTGATCTGCAGTTACGTGGCGACTACCACGCAGCTGTCCAGGGTCGTAGAGGAACTTCGCGGGCAGGGCAGCTTCGACGAACCGGTCTCCTGGGAAACCATGATGAGGGGCTGGCACGTCGAAGGACTAGCGGTCAGGCCAGAGCACAGGATGGTGGGTCATACCGGCTTCCTGGTGACGGCCCGCCGCCTCGCGGACGGCGTGGTGGCCCCGCCCCGGCGACGTCGTCCGGCCAAGGGCGCACCGGATTGAGATGTAACTAGATGGGCCTGATTACGTTTAGCCGTGGAATCTAACGAAATGCTACTAACTGGACTCTGCTGCAAACTGAGGTCGCAACTGAGGTCGCAAACTGCGGCGGGTCTACCGGTCCCGGAACCGTAACGATGAGACTGCGAGATCGGATCGTACCGGCAGAAAAGACCAGACCGATGACTGGCGCGAGGTTACGGAATGACCGAGCGTAGGTAGGGTCTAGGTAAGTCCGCTCTAAGGAGGGGGTGAGGGGCATGGCCTCTCGTGACGACAGCGCTCGCGCCGCGCGCCATGATGACGAGGTCAGGGTCAAGGTCCTGACGGACCAGGTCTCCTTCCTGGAGGAGGAGGTCGCGGCTCTGCGCAGCAAGCTGGCCGACTCGCCCCGTACTTCGCGCCTGATCGAGGAAAGGCTCGCTCAGACCGAGGCGGCGCTGGCTAGCACCACCGGCCAGAACGAGCGCATGGCCGCGACCCTGCGCGAGGCCAGAGACCAGATCATCGCGCTCAAGGAAGAGGTCGACCGGCTGGCCCAGCCGCCGTCCGGCTTCGGTATCTTCCTGCAGGTCAACTCCGACGGCACGGCCGACGTCTTCACCGGCGGCCGGAAGATGCGGGTCTCGGTCAGCCCGAGCATCGACATGGACGAGCTGCGGCCTGGCCAGGGCTCGTGCTGAACGAGGCGCTCAATGTCGTGATCGCCCTCGGCTACGAGACCGTCGGCGAAGTCGTGATGCTCAAGGAACTGCTCGATGGCGGCGACCGTGCGCTGGTGATCTCGCACGCCGACGAGGAGCGCATCGTCCGGCTGGCCGAGCCCCTGCTGGCCGGCACACTGCGGTCCGGCGACTCCCTCCTGCTTGAGCCGCGCTCCGGCTACGTCTACGAGCGGATCCCCAAGGCTGAGGTCGAGGAGCTGATCCTCGAAGAGGTGCCGGACATCACCTACGACCTGATCGGCGGTCTCGGCCCGCAGATCGAGCAGATCAGGGACGCGATCGAGCTGCCCTACCTGCACGCGGACTTGTTCAAGGAGCACCAGCTCAGGCCGCCGAAGGGCGTACTGCTCTACGGCCCGCCCGGCTGTGGCAAGACGCTGATCGCCAAGGCCGTGGCCAACTCGCTCGCCAAGCAGGTGGCCAGGCGCACCGCTCAGCTCGCCGCCCAGAACGGCACCGAGGGCACGGTCGGCGAGTCCGTCAAGGAAGGCAAGAGCTTCTTCCTCAACATCAAGGGCCCCGAGCTTTTGAACAAGTACGTCGGGGAGACTGAGCGGCACATCAGGCTGGTGTTCCAGCGGGCCAGAGAGAAGGCCAGCGAGGGCATGCCGGTGATCGTGTTCTTCGACGAGATGGACTCGATCTTCCGCACCCGTGGCTCGGGCGTGTCCAGCGACGTGGAGAACACCATCGTCCCGCAGCTGCTCAGCGAGATCGACGGAGTCGAGGGACTCGAGAACGTCATCGTGATTGGCGCGTCCAACCGCGAGGACATGATCGACCCCGCGATCCTGCGCCCAGGCCGGCTCGACGTGAAAATCAAGATCGAGCGGCCGGACGCCGAGGCAGCCAGGGAGATCTTCTCCAAGTACATCGTCTCCGGATTGCCACTGCACGCCGACGACATCGCCGAGCACGGCGGCTCGGCCGAGTCCACCGTGTCCGAGATGATCCAGCGAGTCGTCGAGCGGATGTACAGCGAGACGCAGGAGAACAGGTTCCTCGAGGTCACCTACGCCAACGGCGACAAGGAAGTGCTCTACTTCAAGGACTTCAACTCCGGCGCGATGATCCAGAACATCGTCGACCGCGCCAAGAAGATGGCGATCAAGGAGTACCTCGAGACCGGGCGGAAGGGCCTTCGGGTCGCGCACCTGCTCTCGGCCTGCGTCGACGAGTTCAGCGAGAACGAGGACCTGCCGAACACCACGAACCCGGACGACTGGGCGCGGATCTCCGGCAAGAAGGGCGAGCGCATCGTCTACATCAGGACGCTGGTCTCGGGCAAGAGCGGCAGCGAGGCAGGCCGGTCGATCGACACCGTGGCGAACACCGGTCAGTACCTGTGACGACACGCGCTGGAGTCGGCATGCTCAGCATGGGACCGGTGCTGGGCACGGCACTAGTGTGTGAGTCATGAGCGTTCGCCGGGTGATGGGCGTCGAGACCGAGTACGGCGTGTCCGTACCAGGTCAGCCGGGTGCCAACGCGATGGTCACCTCGTCCCAGGTGGTCAACGCGTACCACTCAGCCACGGCTGCGAAGGCTCGCCGGACCAGGTGGGACTTCGAGGAAGAGAATCCGCTGCGGGATGCTCGCGGCTTCGACCTGTCCAGGGACACCGCCGACGCCAGCCAGCTGACCGACGAGGACCTAGGGCTCGCGAACGTCATCCTGACCAACGGCGCGAGGCTGTACGTCGACCACGCCCACCCCGAGTACTCGGGCCCGGAGTGCACGAACCCCCTTGCCGCAGTCCTGTGGGACAAGGCCGGGGAACGGGTGATGGAAGAGGCCGCCGCCCAGGCGGCCGCCTTGCCTGGCAGCGCCCCGATTCAGCTATACAAGAACAACACCGACAGCAAGGGCGCCTCGTACGGGTGCCACGAGAACTACCTGATGGCCAGGTCGACCCCGTTCGCCGAGATCGTCAGGCACCTCACCCCGTTCTTCGTGACCAGGCAGGTCGTCTGCGGCGCGGGCAGGGTCGGGCGCGGCCCCGACAGCAGAGAAGACGGCTACCAGATCAGCCAGCGCGCCGACTTCTTCGAAGTGGAAGTCGGTCTCGAGACGACGCTGAAGCGGCCGATCATCAACACCAGGGACGAGCCGCACGCCGACCCGGAGAAGTACCGCCGCCTGCATGTGATCATCGGCGACGCGAACATGTGCGAGCTGTCGACCTACCTCAAGCTGGGCTCGACGGCGCTAGTGCTGTCGATGATCGAGGACCGGTTCCTCGGCGCGGACCTGGCGATCGACGGCCCGGTTGCCGAACTTCGCGCGATCTCGCACGACCCCGCCTGCAAGCACCTGGTCCCGATGCGCGACGGCCGCAAGCTGACCGCTGTGCAGATCCAGATGGAATACTGCGAGCTGGCCCGCAAGTACACCCAGAACAAGTTCGGCGCCGATGTCGACGACCAGACCGCCGACGTGCTCGACCGCTGGGAGTCCACGCTCACCCGGCTCGCCGAAGACCCGATGCAACTAGCCGGTGAGCTCGACTGGGTCACCAAGCTGCAGGTCATCGAGGGCTACCGCAGCCGCGACGGCCTGGACTGGAACCACCCCAGGCTGCAGCTTGTCGACCTGCAATACTCCGACGTGCGGTCTGACCGGGGACTGTACAACCGGATGGTAGCGTCCGGCCGGATCAAGCGACTGCTCGAGGAAGACCACGTCAGGCGGGCGGTCACCAACCCGCCAGAAGACACCCGCGCTTTCTTCCGTGGTAGCTGCCTGCAGAAGTACCCGGACTCCGTCGCCGCCGCTTCCTGGGACTCGGTCATCTTCGACATCCCAGGCCGCGAGTCACTACAGCGAGTCCCCACCTTGGAGCCCCTGCGCGGCACCAAGGCTCACGTAGGCGACCTCATAGACCGCTGCGACACCGCCGCCGAACTAGTGACAGCGCTCACGGGTTCGTAAACCCGGAAGGACCCGTAACCCGGAAGACCCGTAAACCCGGAAAACCCGTAAACCCGGAAAACCCGTAAACCCGGAAAACCCGGTACGGGGCGGCTGACGGCAGACCGCGGTGCTGTGCTGCTACCGCTGAACGCACCGCACCGCGCCCATGCCGCCAGCCGCTAACTCAGGCACCCAAGACCAACCGCCCGTATAAGCCCGGCCAAGGCGAGCCACCGCGTGCCAGCGCGGAGCGGCGTCAGGCAGCCGCGCATCGCCCGTGTCGCCCGTGTCGCGCGCGCATGGCCCGTGTCGCTCGCGTTACGCCCTGCCCGGGGTGTTGCCTGCTCGGGCTGGCAGCAGCATGGTGCTACTTACTGCTGCTGGCGGGCGGGTTCCGGCAGCAGCATGGTGCTACTTGCTGCTGTGGGGACGACAGTAAGTAGCACCATGGTGTCGCGGAAATCGGGTGGGTCTGGGGCTATGGCCCGCGTTGCTGCTGTTGCGGGGTTCTTCTGGGCGGGTGAGCTGGCGGCGGATGGCGGGGTCGGGGTGCGATGCGTTCAGAGGGGTTTCAGCATGGCACCCCGGCGGCGACGATCCGCCGTCCCCGGCCTGGGTTTCCTAGAGCACCCCGGCGGCTGCCCGGTCGGCGACGATCCGGCGTCCCCGAGCTGGTTTCGGAGCACCACGGCGGCGGCGATCCGGCGTTCCTGCGCGGTTTGGGGGATTTGGGTGGGAGATGCAGTGCGGGTTGCGGGGCGGACACGGGCGGGTAGCTTTTGGGCTGGCCGTGATTAGCATGAGCACGCACGGGCGAGGATAGCTTTAAGTTCGGGCAAGACTATGGAGGGTGTTGGTATGGCAACTAAGGACACGGGCGGCCAGCGGCATACGACTCGGCGTGAGCAGGACGAGGAGGCCACGCAGGAGCAGAGCACCGAGGAAGTCAGGGAACGGCACGAGAAGCTGACCGACGACGTCGACGCGATTCTCGATGAGATCGACGAAGTGCTCGAAGAGAATGCCGAAGAGTTCGTCAGGTCTTACGTCCAGAAGGGCGGTCAGTAACCACAGCGTTACCTGACTAAGCGCAGGGATCGGCTGACCGCGCTGCGGTGGCAGTAAGGTCAGGCGGTGGCAGTAGGGTCAGGTGGGTAACCGCCGCACGCATGAGGAAAGGATCGCGTTGGGTGCTGACACCAATGCCAGGCTGACGGCCGCGGCATATCTGAGCGCGGGGTCGTCGTCGTTTAGCGACTTCCTGACGACGACCGCGCCCGAACTGCTCCCCGGGGTACGCGGCCTATCGGTGCCGGCGGACGTGCCGAAGGATATCCCGCACGGTACGACGATCGTGGCTGCCGCGTTTGGCGGCGGGGTGGTGATGGCCGGTGACCGGCGCGCCACCGCAGGCAACATGATCTCCCAGCGGGACATCGAGAAGGTCTTCCGCAGCGACGACTTCTCTTGCATCGGCATCGCCGGGGTGGCCGGTCTTGGCATCGAGATCGTCCGGCTGTTCCAGGTCGAGCTCGAGCACTACGAGAAGCTCGAAGGCAGGCTGCTGTCGCTCGAAGGTAAGGCGAACCGCCTGGCTGGCATCGTCCGCGCCAATCTGGGTGCGGCCATGCAGGGACTTGTGGTGGTGCCGATCTTCGCCGGATACGACACCGAAGAGGGCGTCGGCCGGATCTTCAGCTACGACGTGGTGGGCGGGCGGTACGAGGAGCATCGCTTCCACTCGATCGGATCCGGCTCAGTCTTCGCGCGCGGCTCGCTCAAGAAGCTGTACTCCGACGGCATGAGCCATCAGGACGCGATCATGGCCTGCATGCAGGCACTTTACGATGCCGCCGACGACGACTCGGCCACTGGTGGCCCTGACATGAGCAGGCGGATCTTCCCGATCGTGGCGACCATCACCGCCGACGGGTATCAGCGGCTCAGTGACGCCGAGTCCGGACAGTACGCCGAGTCGGTGGTCAACGGCCGGATGACCGCGCCGGACGGACCGCAAGCCTCCGTTCGCGAACGCTCGGGCGAGTAGGACGCCAGCGGGTGACCGCTCCATAGCCGAACAACTCAAGTTAGGAAACGCCAGCGGTGTCGATGCCGTTCTACGTGTCGCCTGAACAGGCGATGAAGGACAAGGCGGACTATGCGCGCAAGAACATCGCGCGTGGCCGCGATGGAGTGGTAATCCAGTACACCGACGGTATCTTGTTCGTCGCGCCCAACCCGTCGCGTGCGCTGCACAAGATCAGCGAGATCTACGACCGGATCGCCTTCGCTGCCGTCGGCCGCTACAACGAGTACGAGATCTTGCGCAAGGCCGGCGTTCGATACGCCGACATGACCGGCTATCAGTACGACCGCCAGGATGTCACCGCCCGTGGCCTGGCGAACTGGTACGCCCAGACGCTGGGCACGATCTTCACCGACAGCCCGAAGCCGTTCGAGGTCGAGATCGTCGTTGCCGAGGTGGGCGAGTCGGCGGCCGACGACCAGATCTACCGGATCACCTTCGACGGCTCGGTCAACGACGAGCATGGCTACGTGGCCGTCGGCGGCCGGGCCGACCGGATCGGGACGGTGCTCAAGGAGCACTACACCGAGGGGCAGTCGCTGTCGGGTGCGCTGGCTACCGCGATCGCCGGCCTCGCGGCTTCGGCGAACGGCGACCGGGTGGAGATCGCCGTCAGCCAGCTCGAGGTCGCGGTGCTCGACCGGACCAGGGACCACCGGACGTTCCGCAGGCTGACCGGCGCCCGCCTTGAGGCCCTGCTGGCCGAGGGTGCTGAGGCGGCCGCGGCGGCCCAGGCAGAGCCGGAAGCCGAGTCCGCCGACCAGACCGACCAAGCCGGTGAGGCTGGCGACGGGCAAGCGTCGGCGCCGCCTGATTCAGAGTCGGGTGACAGCTCGGCCTAGCGGTATCCCGGGGATTGTCGGGGTGCTCTAGGAAACCCAGGCCGGGGACGGCGGATCGTCGCCGTCGGGGTGCCATGCTGAAACCCCTTTTGAACGCATCGCACCCCGACCCCGCCGTCCGCCGCTAGCTCACCCGCCCCAGAAGAACCCCGCAACAGCAGCAACGCGGGCCATAGCCCCAGACCCACCCGATTTCCGCGACACCATGGTGCTACTTACTGTCGTCCCCACAGCAGCAAGTAGCACCATGGTGCTGCCAGAACCCGCCCGCCAGCAGCAGTAAGTAGCACCATGCTGCTGCCAGCCCGAGCAGGCTGGCGCCCGGACGCGGGTCGACGCGCGAAGCGTGGCTGCCGACCCGGGCTAGGGCGATACGCCGCGACGTGTGGCTGCTGAGGCGGGCCAGGGGCGGTGCGGTGCGTTCGGCGGTAGGGGCATAGCGCTGTGGTTTGCCACCGGCCGCCCCGAGGGGGGTCTTGGACGCGCGGTGGCCAGCCGGCTGCTGCGGCCAGCGGGGTGGAACCGGGGGCTGGCTCACTTACGAGTGAACAACGGCCGGCGCTATGCTTTGACGCCTTGCGGCGCAGGCGTCAGGATATTGGGATGCAAGCGGGGATTGCCGCGTATTGGTCTTTGCGGCACTGCCGCTGCCGGCCTTGGCAGGTCGGCGGGGAGGGCGGGCCAGTTTGACCAGTGTCGATGTTCACAACGCACGGACCAGGTCCGTGATGCCAGGTGGCGGGGTGGCGCGTCGGCCGCTGCACGTGATCTTGCTGGCCGACTGCTCCGGCTCGATGCAAGGTCCGAAGATCAAGGCGCTGAACTTCGCGATCGGTGACATGATCCAGCATTTCGCGGCCTGGGAACGCGAACAGGAGAAACGCATCCTGATCCGGGCGGTGGCCTTTGCCGACGAGCCGCGCTGGCACATCGCCGAGCCAATGCCAGCGGCGACGATGCAATGGAAGGAACTCTCGGCGGCCCTGCACGGCCGGACCAACATGGCGCCGGCCTTCCGGATGGTGGCCAGTGCGCTGGTCTCCGATCAGGCCAGTCGAGGATTGCGGCCGGTGCTTGTCCTGATCACCGACGGGCTGCCTACTGACCGGCCCGAGGACTACGACGCCGCGCTCGCCGAGCTCGTCGCGGTTCCCGCCGCCCGAGATGCGATGCGCATCGCGGTCGCGATCGGCGGCACGGCCCGGTCGGACGCGCTCAGCAAGTTCATCGGCAACTCGAGCCTGCCGATCCTGGTCGCCGCGAACGTCGAGCAGATCGCCGACCAGCTGCACCGGGCATCGCTGTGGGTCACCAGTCCTGCCGTCCGATCGACCGGCCTGGTCGGCGGGATCGGCGAGCAGCTTGGGCCCGTTATCCGCGACATCTCCGACATAGTGCTGTGACCATGGGCGACCAGAGCCGCGACGGCACGGCGACGACCCCGGTGAGCGGTCCAGTTCGCTGGGAGAGCTACATCACCAGCACGATCGGCGCCGACCACGTCAGGGCGGGCAAGCCGAACGAGGACGCCGTGGGCGCCGAGCGATTCGAATTCGGCGACGGGGCGAGCATCCAGGTGCTCGCCGTCGCCGACGGCCACGGGCACGTGCGCCACTTCCGCAGCGACCGAGGGTCGACGCTGGCGGTCACGGCGGCGATGACCACCGTGCGGTCCTGGGCCGATGCCCGCTCCGGCCGCGACCGGCTCACCTCGCAGAGCGCGACCGAACTGGTCTCTGACCTGGTGACACGCTGGCGGCAACTGGTCGCGGACGATCTGCGCGCCGACCCGCTGAGCCCGGGGGCACTGGCTAGCCTGCCGCTTGAGGACCCGCCCGAGATCCCGTACGGGGCGACGCTCCTGCTGGCAGTGCTCACCGCCGAGGTCGCTGTGCTGGCTCAGATCGGTGACGGCGAGATGCTGCTCATCCTGCCGGACGGCAGGCACCTCGAGCCGGTCCCGACCGACAGCAGGCTCGACGGGACCAGGACGACGAGCCTGTGCCAGCCGGACGCGGTGTCGGCGTTCAGGGTCGGGCTGGTCAACCTGACCAGGACGCCGGCGTACGCGGTCTTCGCGGCGACCGACGGCTACGGCAACGCCCAGGCCGACGTGAGCTGGCAGCAGGTCTTCGCCGCCGACCTCGTCCGCCTCGGGATCGAGCATGGCACGAGCTGGATCGGCGGTCAGCTCGCCGACTGGGCGGCGGCCTGCGCCTCCTCGGATGGCAGCGGCGACGACACCACAGCCGCGCTCGCCCTGAACCCGGCGGTCGCGCTGACCGCCCCCAGGCGCCGCCAGCCGAGCCGGGGCGCCGGAGCCGAGCGCACCACCCAGCTTCGGGCGGTGCCCGTCAGCCCGGTGTCCGACGCCGACAAGACCCTCGATCTGGCCCGACCGGCCCGACCAGCGCGACCGGCCCGGCCAGCAAGCCGCCGAGGCGACGACGGCGACCACGCTGGTGCCCCCCGTGCCGCTCGCTGCGGCGCCGATGCCAGCCGCCTCGGTACCGGCTGGCTTCGCCTCAGCCGGCTCCGCGCCACCTCCGCCACGTGCTTCCGCAGCGACCGGCCCAGGCTTCTCCCGCTACTCGCGCTCGACCACGATTCCCAGGTCACGGCTGTGGCTGGCCGGAGCAGTCGTCCTGGCGGTGATCGTGGCCGTCTTGGTGTTCTTCTTCACCAGGGGCAGCGGCGGTTCTGGCCAGCCGTCGCTGCGGCCGACTCCCACCGCGAGCGTCCCTAAGTCCGGGCACTCCACCGGGGCGAGTACCGGCGGCCAGCCCACGCCGAAGCCGAAGTCGTCCGGTCTGCCTGGCGGTCTCCCGAAGGGTGTCCCGACCACTGTCCCGAGCGGTCTGCCTGGTCAGGAAGCAGGCGGGGGCGGTCACCAGAATGTCTGATCTGGTGCAAGGCGACACCGTGTTCCTGCGGTCGGGCCAGGATCCGCTGGTCATCGGGAAGGTGATCGGCCGTGGCGGGCAGGGCACCGTCTTCCGCACCGAACTGCACGGCCTGCCGCTCGCGGTTAAGTGGTACCGGCCGTCGGCGAGCGAGACCTTCGACCGCAGGATCCGGGCGACGCTGATCAATCTGGTGGACGGCCCGCGACCGCGTAACACCGCTTTCGTCTGGCCGATCGACATGGTGTCCAGCCCGGGTAAAGATGGCTTTGGCTACGTGATGCCGCTGATGGAGAGCCGTTTCATCACCTGTTTCGAAATGCTGGCGGCGAAAAAGTCCCCGAGCTTCGACGTGAAGATCAAGATCGGGCTGAACCTGGTCGATGCCTTTGCCTCGCTGCACAGCGACGGGCTTTGCTACCGCGACATCAGCTTCGGGAATCTCTACGTCGACCCCGCTTCAGGCGACGTCGCGATCATCGACAACGACAACATCGGAACGACCGGCGAAGAGACTTTCATCAAGGGAACGCTCCAGTTCATGGCGCCCGAGGTGATGCTCAACGAGACACCGCCACGGACCGAGAGCGACCTGTACTCGCTGGCTCTTTTTCTCTTTTACCTGTTCTGCCACGGGCATCCGCTCGAAGGCGCCGCCGTCGACGAATCGTACAATTCCGACGAGCGTGAGCGGCTGACCGACGAGGAACTGCTGCTCAAGCACTTCGCCAAGATGCCGGTCTTCGTGTTCGATCCGGCTGATCCTTCCAACCGGCCGGCCGCAGGGTCATCCGGTCAATAACTGGTGGCCGGTTTATCCGCGATTTTTCCAGCAGATGTTCGTCGCCTCGTTTACGACCGGGCTGAAGGACCACACGCTGACCGGCCGGATCATCGAGAGCCTGTGGCGCCGGGCGCTGCACCGGCTCGCCGACAGCGTCTGGACGTGTGACAACTGCCAGGCGGCGCTGCTGTTCGACACCAGCGACCCGCGCCGGACCTGCTGGAACTGCGGCCGGACGCCGCCGGTGCCGCTCCTGCTGCGCACTACGGGCAGCGCCGTCGTGGTCAGCGAGGGCGCGATGCTGACCAACCGCCATCTGATGCTGCCGGGACCGGCCGACGAGCCGGTGGCCGTCGCCGAGGTCGACGCGCGCATCCCTGGCGCGGTCCTGCTGCGCAACGTCACCGCGCTGCCCTGGGACGTGGAGACGCCGGGCGAGCAGTCGCAGCAGGTCAAGCCGGGTCACAAGGTCGTGGCGCGACCGAGAAAGATCAAGATCGCCGGGAAGACGGCCACGGTCGTCGAGGCTGCGGTCGTCACTGCCGCACAGGGGAGCTGAGGAATTCACATGGACCGGGTGTGGGACGCACGCGGCGAGGCCAAGGCGGCACTCGAGACGGTGGTGACCGGGTTCGGCGCCGCCGTGCTCGGCCAGGCCGACATGCTCGAGGGCCTGCTGCAAGACGACATACCGCAGCTACCGCGCGAAGTCGCCATGCTCACCGAGACCGCGCGCTACGGCGTCGCCGCCCTGCTCGCCGAGCGGGTCAGGCAGGGCATCTCCGCGCCAGCGGCGGTGACGATGGTCGCCACGGAGATGACCTCGCGGACCGCCGTCGACTCGACCGGCGCGCTCTGGGCGGCCGGGGTGTTCGCGAACGCGATCGGCCTCGGGTCGGTGGCGACGACGGTGCCGCCCGTCATGCACGATCAGGGGCCAGGCGACTTCACCCTCCCGCCGCCGACCAGCGCCACGCAGCAGGACCTTCGCGGCTCGGACCCCACGGTGGTGGGTCACGGGCTCAGTTCGGAGCCGGAGACCCGCAGGGTCAGCGACAGCGCGCCTTCAGACCCGACGAGGACCGGGCTGACGGGCGGCACCGGCTGGCCCGATCAGTTCGGCCAGGTGGGTCAGCTCGCCGACCAGGGTGCCTTGTCGCTGCGCACGGCGGGCGCCAGCGCGACCGGGCTCGCCGTGGCGTCGGCGATCGGCACGGTCGTCTCCGTGGTGCTGCTCGGCTTCTGGGTGCTGACCGGCTTCAGCGGGACCGAGGACGTCAGGAACTGGGCGCAGACGCTGCCGCTCGCGTTCGGCGGGATCGCCATCGCGATCTGGGCGCTGCGCAGCAGCGCCACCGGGACCGGCCTGGCGGCGGTATTCGGGCTGGCCGTGCCGACCGCCTCGTTCGCGGTCTACAACTCGGCCATCGCGGCTGAGTTCACCAACGAGCCGACGATCGAGCGTTACTTCGTCGTCGGCACTGCGGCCCTCGCGGTGCTGACCGCCGCAGCAGCGGGCATCGCGGCCGCCGGCGCACTCGCGCGGCGGCAGCTCGTCGGGCGGCAGAAGCAAAGCGGCTTGCCGCTCGCGCTGAGCGGGTTCGGCCTCGCATTCGTGCTGTGCATGCTGGTCGGGCAGATCAAGTTCGACAACGTGCCGGTCGGCAACATCGAGGGCACGGGCATCCGGGGCTGGTTCCTCCTGTGGGGACTGATCTTCATCGCGGCGTTCGCGCTCCCTCCGATCGTCGCGCTCTTCATCAGGCCAGGCTCGCCTGCCCAGGCCGCGCTCTGGTCCGGCTGGCTCCTGGTGGTGCTGGCCTGGCAGATCTCCGATACCCCGGTCGACGGGCTGAAGCCAGCCATCGGCCTGGTCCTTACCTGGCTCTGCTGGATCGCCGTCCTGGTCGGCACGATCGCGCTCGCCGCCCGGCGGAGTGACGCCGGCCCGGCGTAACTGGGTAGGCACGTATCAGGGGCAGAACTGCCGCCGTTGATAATGTCGGGATGCGCGATGCGGGAACCGCGCGCCGCGGATCCCGCACCCGGAAGGCCCTGGAGGGGAACGTGACTGCTGACCTGGCAACCATCACCGGCATGACCGCGCCGACCGGGCTGCTGATCGGCGGTCAGTGGTCACCAGGTCGTGGCGGCTTGATCGACGTTATCGACCCGGCGACGGAGGACCCGATCGCGCGAGGTGGCCAACGCGACCGCTGACGACGCCCTGGACGCGGTCGGCGCCGCCTATCAGGCCCTGCCCGGCTGGGCCGCCACGCCGCCGCGGGTGCGGGGCGAGTGCCTGCGCCGCGCCTTCGAGCTGATGATCGACCGCGCCGAGCCGCTGGCCAGGCTGATGGTGATGGAGAACGGCAAGGCGCTGCGCGACGCCCGCGGCGAGATCACCTACGCGGCCGAGTTCTTTCGCTGGTTCGCCGAAGAGGCCGTCCGCATCGACGGCATGGTGAAGACCGCGCCGTCCGGGGCGAACCGGATGATCGTCCAGCATCAGCCCGTGGGCGTCGCTGTGCTGGTCACCCCGTGGAACTTCCCGGCCGCGATGGCCACCCGCAAGATCGGCCCGGCGCTGGCGGCCGGCTGCACGGTCGTGCTCAAGCCGGCCAAGGAGACGCCGCTGTCCGCGCTCGCGGTCGCCGCGATCCTCTCCGAGGCCGGCGTGCCCGACGGCGTCGTCAACGTGCTGCCGACCCAGAAGCCCGGCCCGCTCGTCGGCGCGATGCTGGCCGACCCGCGGGTCCGGAAGCTGTCGTTCACCGGCTCGACCGAGGTCGGCCGGATGCTGCTGCACACGGCCGCCGACACCGTGACGAACTGCTCGATGGAACTGGGCGGGAACGCGCCCGTTCCTGGTCTTCGCCGACGCCGACCTCGACGCGGCGATCGAGGGCGCGATGCTCGCCAAGATGCGCAACGGCGGCGAGGCGTGCACGGCGGCCAACCGGTTCTACGTGCACGACGCGGTCGCGGCCGAGTTCAGCGAGAAGCTGGCCGCCCGGCTGAGCGCGCTCAAGGTCGGCCCCGGCCTGGAGGACGGCATCGATCTCGGCCCGCTGGTCAACTCCGACACCAGGTCCAAGGTCGCGAGCTGGTCGCAGGCGGCGGCCAAGGGCGGCAGCCAGGTCGTCACCGGCGGCAGCGCCCCGACCGGCGCGGGTACTTCTACCCGCCGACCGTCCTGGACGACGTGCCGCTGACGCCGGCATCCTGGACGAGGAGATCTTCGGCCCGGTCGCGCCGGTCGTCAGGTTCACCGACACGGACGAGGCGATCAAGCTGGCCAACAGCACCGAGTACGGCCTGGTCTCCTACCTCTACACCGGCGATCTGCGGCGTGGCCTGCAGGTCGCCGAGGCGCTCGAGGCGGGCATGGTGGGCATCAACCGGGGCGTGGTGTCCGACCCGGCGGCGCCGTTCGGCGGCGTCAAGCAGTCCGGGCTCGGCCGCGAGGGCGGGCACGAGGGGCTGCTCGAATTCACCGAGACCAAGTACATCGCCGTGGACTGGTAGGCAGGGCGGGTACAACAACAGCACGCAGCACCGCAAACAACATGGACTATCGGCGATTGGTGAGCTGAACGCGTGGACAGGCGAATTTTCGGGCTTGAGAACGAGTACGGCGTCACCTGCACGTTCCGAGGCCAGCGCAGGCTGTCCCCAGACGAGGTAGCCAGGTACCTGTTCCGGCGGGTGGTGTCGTGGGGCCGCAGCAGCAACGTCTTCCTGCGCAACGGCGCCCGGCTCTACCTGGACGTCGGCAGCCATCCCGAGTACGCCACCCCGGAGTGCGACAGCCTGGTCGACCTGGTCACGCACGACAAGGCGGGCGAGCGGATCCTCGAGGGCCTGCTCGTCGACGCCGACCGGCGGCTGCGCGAAGAGGGCATCGCCGGCGACATCTACCTGTTCAAGAACAACACCGACTCGGCGGGGAATTCTTACGGCTGCCACGAGAACTACCTGGTCGCCCGGCACGGCGAGTTCGGCCGGCTCGCCGACATCCTGATCCCGTTCCTGGTCACCAGGCAGATCATCTGCGGCGCCGGCAAGGTGCTGCAGACCCCGCGCGGCGCGGTCTACTGCGTCAGCCAGCGCGCCGAGCACATCTGGGAGGGCGTCTCGTCGGCGACGACCAGGTCCCGCCCGATCATCAACACCCGGGACGAGCCGCACGCTGACGCCGAGCGCTTCCGCCGGCTGCACGTCATCGTCGGCGACTCGAACATGAGCGAGACCACGATGCTGCTCAAGGTCGGCGCCACCGACCTGGTGCTGCGGATGGTCGAGGCGGGCACCGTGATGCGGGACCTGACGCTGGAGAACCCGATCAGGGCGATCAGGGACGTCAGCCACGACATGACCGGCCGGCGCAAGGTCCGCCTGGCGAGCGGGCGCGAGATGAGCGCGCTGGAGATCCAGCACGAGTACCTCGCCAAGGCCAGGGACTTCGTGGCAGCCGTGGCGCCGACAAGATCACGAGCCGGTGCTCGAGCTGTGGGAGCGTGCGATCCGCGCCGTCGAGACCGAGAACCTCGACCTGGTGGCCCGCGACATCGACTGGGTGACCAAGTACCAGCTCATCGAGCGCTACCGCGCCAAGCACGACCTGCCGCTGTCCTCGCCCCGGGTCGCGCAGCTCGACCTGGCCTACCACGACGTGCACCGGGGCCGCGGCCTGTACTACCTGCTGCAGAAGCGCGGCGCGGTCGAGCGGGTCTGCAGCGACCTGGCGATCTTCGAGGCCAAGTCGGTACCGCCGCAGACCACCCGGGCGCGGCTGCGCGGCGATTTCATCAGGCGGGCGCAGGAGCGGCGCAGGGACTTCACCGTGGACTGGGTGCACCTGAAGCTCAACGACCAGGCCCAGCGCACGGTGCTGTGCAAGGACCCGTTCCGGTCGGTCGACGAGCGGGTCGAGAAACTCATCGCGGGAATGTAGCGCAACGTCGATCACTGACTACTGAGGGTGACTAAAGTTTTGTCACCGTGTTCAGGTTCGCCAATCCCTCAGTTGCCCTGCCCAAGATCAGCGTGCCTGGCATCGGGTCGGCCAGGCTCACGCGCCGGCGAGTCCTGGCTGCCGTCGTCCGCCTGATCGCCTGGACCGTCGCCGCAGTCACCCTGTTCCTCTGCTATCTGCATGTGGCGAGCAGTGGTGCGGTGACCTCCGACGGGGCCTCGAACGCCCTGCAGGCGTGGGACATGCTGCACGGCAACCCGCTGCTGCGCGGCTGGCAGCTGTCCGATGTGTCGTTCTACACCACCGAACTGCCGCAATACCTGGCGATCGAGCGGCTGATCGGGCTTGGCCCGCAGGTCGTGCACGTGGCCAGCGCGGTGACCTACACGCTGCTCGTGCTGCTCGCCGCGCTGCTGGCGCGCGGTCGCGCGACCGGGCGGGAGGCGATCGTCCGGTGCCTGGTCGCGGCCGGCATCATGGCCGCGCCCCAGGCGGGGAACGGCATCTACGTGCTGCTCGGCTCGCCTGACCACGTCGGCAGCACGGTGCCGGTCCTCGCCGTCTTCCTGCTGCTTGACCGGGGTCGGCCGGCGCTGGTGGGTCGCGCCCGCCGCCGGGGTGCTGCTGACGGTCGCGCTCATCGGCGACGGCATCGTCATGTACACGGGGGTGCTGCCGGTGATCGGCGTCGGCGTGGCCAGGGCGTACCAGGCGCGGTTCCGCGCCGGGCAGCGGTGGCGCTCGGTGTGGTTCGAGCTGCTGCTGGCCGGCTGCGCGGGAGCGTCGGTGTGGGCGGCCGGGCTGGTGCTGACCACGATCAGGCACGCCGGGGGCTTCTTCGTGTGGCCGCTGCCGGCGACGCTGGCGCAGCCGGGCGACCTGAGCAGGCAGGCGCTCGTCGCCGGAAGGGGACTGCTGCTGCTGTTCGGCGCTAATTTTCTCGGGCATAACGCGGGGTTCGTCGCCGCTCTCGCCGTCACTCACCTCGTGGGTCTCGGGCTGGTCGGATGGGCGTTGTGCCGGGCAGTCAGGCGGTTCGGGAAAGCGGAACTGGTCGTGAAGCTGCTCGCCTGCGGCATCGTGATCGTGCTGGCCGCCTACGTTTTCGGCACTCGCGCCGACGACCTGCTGACGAGCAGGGACATCACGGCGGTGCTGCCGTTCGGCGCGGCGCTGGCGGGGCGGCTGGTCGCCGATCGCCTGACGCAGGCTCGGCTGCTGCCCGCGATGGCGGTGGTGCTCGCCGGCTACCTGTGCGGCCTCGGCCGGGTTGTGACGCTGCCGCCGGCACCGCCCGCGAGCGTCGGCCTGACCACGTTCCTTGGCGCCCACCACCTGGATTACGGACTCGCCGGCTACTGGAACGCCAACGTCACCACGCTCGACACCAGCGGCGCTATCGCGCTGCGGTCGGTGCTGGCCGACGGTCACCAGATCACCGGCGACTACTGGGAAGTGCGCTCTTCGTGGTACGACGCCAGCGCCAACGACGCCAATTTCCTGGTGCTCGTGCCAGGGCCGCCGGGGTTCAAGCGGTATCCCACGGTCGCGTCGGTGCGTGCCACGTTCGGGCAGCCGCTGCGGATCTACTACGTGGGCAGGTACACGATCATCGTGTACGACAAGAACCTGCTTGCCAGGCTGGTTGCCGGGGCGCCGAGGCCGCCGCGCAAGGTCCCTGCCGGGCCTGCGCCGTTGCCGCTGCCCGCGCCGGGCGGCTGATCTTGGCGGGTAGGCTGCCTCTCGGACCTGACCTCAACTATCAAGGATTCCCATGCGACGTGTGGCCGTGGCGCTTCTCGCGCCACTTGCCGTGACCGTGGCGCTGGCCGGATGCGGCTGGCAGTTCGTCCGCCGCGACGCACTCCAGCACCAATTCAGCGGTGACGGTCACCGGACCCGCTGACAAGACGCCGGTCGTCAAGATCCCGGACGCCAAAGCCTCAGCGGATCTGGTGACCAAGACCCTGGCCAAGGGCAGCGGCCGAGTGCTGACCGCGACCGATTCCGTGCTCGCCAATTTCCAGGTGTACTTGTGGCGAGCCAAGACGAGCAAGCTTATTTTCTCCAGTTATGCCAAGGGCAACGGTCCGCAGGTGCTGCCCGTGACGATCGGCCTGTCCGGACTCCAGCAGGTCCTGTCCGGCTCGCGCGTCGGCAGCAGGGTCATGGCAGTGCTTCCGCCCAAGTACGGCTACGGTCCGCACGGCAACCCGCAGATTGGCGTCAGTCCGACCGACACGCTGGTGTGGGTGATCGACGTGCTGCAGGCGTTCACGCCGACCCAGGCAGCGGCTGGCAAGACGATCACCAATGGCGGCGGCGCTTTGCCGAAGGTCTCGTTCACGCTCGGAACCGGTCCGTCGATCGCGATTCCGAAGTCCAATCCGCCGAGCAAGCTGATCGTGACCACGCTGATCAAGGGAACTGGCGCGCCGGTGACGGCCAACCAGAACCTCGTGGTCAGGTACGTCGGGTCGATCTGGCGAACCGGCAAGGTCTTCAACGACGACTGGCCGACGACAGCGCAGCCGAATACGCCGCCGAACGTCTTCCAGCTCGGCAAGCTGATCCCTGCGTGGAATACGGGCCTGGTCGGCATGCCGGTCGGCAGCCGGGTCATGCTCGTGGTGCCGCCTGCCGAGGGTTACGGCAAGCAGGGCCAGAAGTCCGCTGGAATCACGGGCACCGACACGCTGGTGTTCGTGATCGACATCCTGGCCGCTCAGTAAGTGCTCGTTCTGCTGCCCTGGCGGACCTTCGCTCAGGAGGTCCTCAGGGCAGCGGCATGTCGGCCTGCTGCTGCTGCAGCGAGGAAGTAGGCGAGGTCCTGGTCCAGGGTGCGGCCCATGGTGGACAGCTTGACCGGGCTCTTCTGGAGCAGTTCGTGCAGGCCGTCGGTGCTGACTGTGACGAGGCGGTGCCTGGCGCCGAGTTCCTCGGCTTCCTCGGTGATGCGGGCGCCGAACTCGCCGGGGAGTTCGGGGACCACGACGTCGGCTGGCGCCAGCGCGACGCGGCCGTAGGCGGTGAGGCTGTGGTGGGAGATGCCGCGATGACGTTCGCGCGGGTCGGCCTCGCTGATGCGCAGGCTCGCGACCGGCCTGCCGCGCAGGACCGCGGTGGCGTTGACCGCCTCGCCTGAGGCGACGCCGGAGAAACCCCAGCGGGTGCCGGTGCCGAGGTTGCCCGGTCCCTGGGCGACGACGATCATCTCGGCGTGGAGCACGTGCCGGGCCGCCAGCAGGCCGCTGTGCACGGTGACGGCTTCCAGGTCGCCGCCGAACGCCTGGCCCACGGTGATCGTCCCGGCTAGCCAGCCAGCCTCGGCCAATGTCGAGGTCGTCCGGGAGAACCAGGCAGGCAGCGCACCGCCGTCCAGCATGACGTAGGCGACGGTGGCCTGCGGCCGGTGCTCGTAGTAGGCGGCGAGGATGGCGGGCAGGGCCGAGTGCAGGTCGGCGATGACGACCGGAATGCCGTCGATGCTGTCCGCGTCGCGCAGCGTGGCGTGGTGCTCCGAGCCCTGCTCGTCCGCGCCGAGCACGGTGGCCTGCAGCGGGGTGTAGCGGGCCTTCACCAGGTGCCCGGGGCCCTGCGGGTCGGGCGGCAGCCGGTCGGGAACGGCGACTACCAGCGCGTAGCCGCCGGTGCCGAGGCCGAGATCGAGCGCACCGGTGTTCAGCAGCACCTGGTCACCCGGCTCGGGGAGGCCGGTGAGCTCCGGGTAGGCGAGGGCCTTGATCGAGACGCCATCGACGCTCACCTCGAGTTCCGCCGCGCCGCGCCACTGCCGCCGGACGGTTGTCACCTCGCCGCGCCGCCACGTGATCACGGTGGCAGGCTAGCGGAAGGTGTGACAATCCACCGTGTGATCGGCCGCGCGCGGTACCGTCGATGCGGGGACTGTCGAGGCGGGCCACCGTCGGGACCTTCAGCAGGGCAGGGGTGCACGATGTCGAAGCAGAAGACCGAGCGACTGCTGAGCCTGGTTGTCTGCCTGCTGTCTTCCCGCAGGTACCTCACCGCAGGTCAGATCAGGGACGCCGTGCCCGGGTACCCGGACGCGTTCGAGGCGTTCAAGCGGATGTTCGAACGGGACAAGGACGAGCTTCGCGAACTCGGCATTCCGCTGGAGACCGGGACTAACCCCGGGTCGGATGAAGAGGTCGGCTACCGGATCTCCCGCCAGGCTTACGAACTGCCGGACATCATGCTCGAACCGGACGAGGCGGCCGTGCTCGGCCTGGCCGCGCGGGTGTGGCAGCGGGCCGAGCTCGCTGGAGCCGCCGCTGGCGGCCTGCTCAAGCTGCGAGCGGCCGGCATCGACGCCGAGGTGACGACGCAGCCTGGAATCGAGCCCAGGCTCGCCACCGAGGATGCCGCGTTCGGGCCGCTATGGCGGGCCGTTCGGGACCACCGCCCGGTCAAGTTCAGCTATGTCGCGGCGGGGCGGACAGCCGCCCAGCTGCGGCAGCTCGAGCCGTGGGGGGTCGTCAACCGCAACGGCAACTGGTACGTCGTCGGGTTCGACCGGGAGCGGCAGGCCGAGCGGGTGTTCAGGCTGAGCCGGATCGACGGCCCGGTGAGCTTCACCGGACCGCAGGGTACGGTCGTCGTGCCGCCTGGCACCGACGTGCGCAAGGCGGTCGTCAGCAGCGCCGGCGGCTCGCCGCCGCCGGTGCGGACCGCCGAGCTGAAGGTGCGCCGCGGCACCGGCTACGGCCTGCGCCGCCGGGCGATCTCCGACGAGCCCCATGAGGCAGGTGCCGATGACGGCCGCTGGGACCTGGTGCGGACGGCGTTCTCCGACGTCGGCTGGTACGCGGACTACCTCGCCTCGTTCGGGGCCGACGTCGTCGTGATCGAGCCGGTCGACCTGCGCGAAGCCGTGATCGGCAAGCTCAAGGGGGTGCTGGCATGAGCGCTCAGAAGGTCTCGCGGACCGGGACGGCTTCTGACCGCCTGGCGCGGCTGCTCGCGCTGGTGCCGTACGTGGTCAGCCGGCAGGTCGTCGGCCTCGCTGAGACCGCCGAGACCTTCGGCGTGAGCGAGGCCGAGCTGGTCGACGACCTCAACATGCTGTGGTGCGTCGAGCTGCGCTCGCCCGACCCGTACTGCCCGATCGACCTGTCCTACGAGGGCGGCGAGATCATGGTCACCTCGGCCGAGTCGATCCAGCGGCCGTTGCGGCTGGGCACCGACGAGGCGAGCGCGCTGCTGATCGGCCTTCGGCTGCTCGCCGAGATGCCGGGTCGGCAGGAGGACCGGTCGGCGCTGCGCCGTACCATCGCCAAGCTCGAAGCCGCGGCCGGGGAGGCTGCGGTGAGCAGCGCTCAGGTGGCGGTCGAGATGGACGGCCGGGCGCCAGCTGGCATGCAGGCGCAGGTGGCCGAAGCGCTCCGGCAGGGCAAGCGGCTGCATCTGTCCTACTATGTCCCAGGCCGGGACGAGGCCACCGAGCGCGACGTCGACCCGATGCGGCTGGTCATCGAGCAGGGCCGCGCCTATCTCGAAGGCTGGTGCCGCCTGGCCGAGGCGGTGCGGCTGTTCCGCCTGGACCGGGTGCTGGCCCTGGACGTGCTCGACGTGGCTGCGCAAGGTGCCCGCGCAGGCCGAGCACGTGGACACCTCCGCTGGGCTGTTCCGTCCGTCGGAGGCGGACGTGCAGGTGGAGCTCGAACTAGGCCCGGCCGCCCGCTGGGTGGCCGACTATTACCCCTGCGAGAAGACCTCCGAGCTGGGCGACGGCAAGCTCGGCGTGATCTTGCGCACTCCGGACACCCAGTGGGTCAGGCGGCTGGCCCTGCGGCTGGGCGAGGACGGCAGGGTGATCGCGCCGCCGGAACTGGTCGAACAGATCGTGAACGATGCGACCGCGGCCCTGGCGCAGTACTCGTGACTTTGCCGTACGGATGTAGAATCACATGCGGGCGTACCTGGCACTGCCTGCCTACCGCCTACCCAACCGTGAATGGGGACTGACATGGGAGCCGACCTCTTCGCACCGTGGCACATCATCATCTTGCTTGTGGTGATCCTGGTGCTGTTCGGCGCCAAGCGTCTGCCTGGCGCCGCGCAATCGCTTGGCCAGTCGATGCATATCTTCAAGCGGTCCATGAAGGGCCTGCACGACGATGACCAGCCTTCGGACAGCAACACGACCTTCACCCAGGCGACGGTAGTGCCACCGGCGCCGGTAGCGCCGCAGCAGATCCCTGGTCAGCAGCCCGACCCGGCGCACCAGGCACAGATCGACGAGATGCAGCGGCAGATTCAGGAGTTGCAGCGGCTCTCGGCCAACGGCAGCACCTCGGCCGCTGACGCACATAACACGACGCAGTCCAGCTAAGCGGCAGGGCCGGTGATGTCCGTCTCCGAGGACAATCCGGCGCCCAGCGCCGGTAGCAAGAAACTACTGCGGTCGCGTCCCAAGAAGGTCCCGAACCCTGAGGCGCGGATGTCGCTGATCGAGCACATCCGTGAGCTGCGCAACCGGGTGATCAAGGCTTCCATCTTCATGGTTCTCGGCATGATCGCGGGCTGGTTCCTCGAGGGACCGGTGTGGAAGCTCATCAGCCAGCCATTCTGCAGCCTCCCGGCGAGATACTTCATCACCGATGTCCACGGGCATGCCCAGACGTGTCAGAGGCTGATCGTCACCGGCCTGTTCGACTCGCTGTTCATCCACCTGAAGCTCGCGGTCGTCATCGGGCTCATCATCTCCAGCCCCTTCTGGCTTTTCCAGTTCTGGGCGTTCGTCGCGCCGGGGCTGCACAAGCGTGAGCGGCGGTGGACGTACTTCTTCGCCGGATCGGCGATTCCGCTCTTCGCGCTGGGCGGCGGGCTGGCCTATTTCGCGATGTCGAAGGGCCTGCGCTTCCTGCTGAGCCTGCTTCCGGCTGGGCTCGAGCGCGTTCATCAGCGTGACCAGCTACCTGAACTACGCCGTGGCCATGCTGCTGATCTTCGGATTCGCGCTTGAGCTGCCGCTGGTCATGGTGATCCTCAACGTCGCTGGCCTGCTCACGCACGAGCGGTTCGCCAGGTGGCGGCGCATGATCATCTTCGGCGTGTTCGCGTTCGCGGCTATCGCGACCCCGAGCCCCGACCCGATCAGCATGCTGCTGCTCGCCGTGCCCTGCGTGCTGCTCGTGGAACTGGCCGAGGTCTTCGCGTGGGCCAACGACCGGCGTCGCGCCCGGCTCGCGACCGCGTATCCGGGGCTGACCGAGGACGAGATCCGCGAATACGGGCTGGACGTAGATCCAATGGCCGCTGTCGGCTCCGACGACAGCGAGTCCGACCGGTGGCGGTTTCCGTCGCGTGGTCAAACCGGGCGATAGCTCGCGCGGGTTCTGCAACCCGTAATCTGGATCGCATGACGACGCCGGCTGGACCTGCCGAGCGGTACGCCGCGTATATGCGCAGTCGCGCGAGCGGTGACGAGGCGGGCGATGGGATCGGACCGGCGCTTCGGTCGTTCCGCGGGATGTACGACTTCACGTTCGACGACTTCCAGGTGCGGGCTTGCCAGGCGCTGGAGGACGGGCACGGCGCGCTGGTAGCGGCGCCGACCGGGTCGGGCAAGACGGTCATCGGCGAGTTCGCCGTGCATCTCGCGGTGACGCAGGGGCGCAAGTGCTTCTACACGACCCCGATCAAGGCGCTGTCCAATCAGAAGTACGGCGACCTGGTGCGGCGGTACTCACCGGCCAAGGTCGGGCTGCTGACCGGGGACAACTCCGTGAATGGCGATGCGCCGGTGGTGGTCATGACCACCGAGGTGCTGCGCAACATGCTCTACGCCGGGTCGCCGGCGCTGAACGGGCTCAGCCACGTGGTGCTCGACGAGGTGCACTACCTGGCCGACCGGTTCCGAGGAGCGGTCTGGGAAGAGGTGATCATCCACCTCCCCGAGTCGGTCTCGCTCACCGCGCTGTCCGCGACCGTGAGCAACGCGGAGGAATTCGGCGACTGGCTGACCTCGGTGCGCGGCGGCACGGCCGTGATCGTGGACGAGCACCGGCCCGTGCCGCTGTGGCAGCAAATGCTGGTCGGCAACCGGCTCTACGACATGTTCGCCGAGCCGGACGACCCGGACGATCCGGGCACCGGCGAGCACCCGCAGGTCAATCCTGAGCTGCTCAGGGTGTCCCAGCGGGACGCGACTCGCTACCGGACGCAGTCCTACGGGAGCCGGCCGGGCGGCCGTGACTCGGGTGGCCGTGATTCGGGTGGCGGCGGGTACCGGGGAAGCGCGGCGGCCTGGCCGGGGTGGTCAGCCGCCGCGCCGGGGCGGCGGGCCTGGCCAGCCGAGGTTCGCGCCGCCACGGCGGACCGAGGTGATCACCAGGCTCGACCGGGCCGGCCTGCTGCCGGCGATCATCTTCATCTTCAGCCGGGCCGGCTGCGACGCGGCGGTGCAGCAGTGCCTGGCGGCGAACCTCACGCTGACCACACCAGAGGAAGCCAGCGCGATCGCCTCGATCGTCGCCGAGCGCACGGGCGGCATCCCGGACGACGACCTGCCCGTGCTCGGCTATGGCGACTGGCTGGCCGGGCTGGTGCGCGGAGTGGCTTCGCACCACGCCGGGCTGCTGCCAACTTTCAAGGAAGTGGTCGAGGAGCTTTTCGCCGCCGGGCTGATCCGCGCGGTGTTCGCGACGGAGACCCTGGCGCTGGGGATCAACATGCCTGCCAGGACGGTCGTGATCGAACGGCTGGACAAGTGGAACGGCGAAACCCACGCGGCGCTGACGGCGGGGGAGTACACCCAGCTCACCGGCAGGGCCGGGCGGCGCGGCATCGACGTCGAGGGACACGCGGTGGTGCTCTGGCAGCCGGGCATCGACCCGCTGGCAGTCGCGGGTCTCGCCGGGATCAGGACGTACCCGCTCAACTCGAGCTTCCAGCCGTCCTACAACATGGCGGTGAACCTGGTCGGACAGGTCGGCCGGGAACGAGCATCGAAGCTGCTCGAATCGTCGTTCGCGCAGTTCCAGGCGGACCGGGCCGTCGTCGGGCTTGCGCGGCAGTCCCGCAAGCTCAAGGAGCAGATGGCGGGGCTCAGCTCGGCGACCTGCGAGCTCGGGGACTTCACCGAGTACGCCCGGATGCGGGCCGAGCTGTCGCAGCTGGAGAAGGCGCAGTCCAAGGACCGCTCGGCCGCGCGCCGGGCCGCTGTGGTGCAGGCGCTCGCCCAGCTCGGCCGGGGCGACATCATCGTGGTGCCCGGTGGCCGCAGGGCGGGCACCGCAGTGGTGCTCGAGCCGGCGAAGGACCCGGCTGCGCCGGCGCCGCTGATCCTGACCGAGCACCGGCAGCTCAAGCGGCTCAGTCCGGTCGAGTGCCCGGATCCGGTGATCGCGATCCGCCGGATCGCGATCCCGAGCCGGTTCAGCCCGAGATCGCCGCAGCATCGCAAGGACCTGACCGCGACCCTGCGCAACAAGCTAGCGGGCGTCGACGTCGACGACCTCCGCCGCTCCGCTTCGAGCGGAAGATCGACCGGCAGACCCGGCGGGAGCAGGGCCGACCGGGCCGACCGGGCCGACAGGGCGGGCCAGGCCAGTCAGGAGATCGCCGACCTTCGCCGACGGCTGCGGGCGCACCCGTGCCACGGCTGCAAGGACGAGCAGGCGCACGCCAGGCAGGCGGAGAAGTACCTCAGGCTGGAACGCGAGGCCGATACCCTCGACCGCCGGGTCGCCGGGCGCGCGCACGTGATCGCCAGGACGTTCGACCGGGTCTGCGCGGTGCTCGACCAGCTCGGTTACCTGCAGGGTGACCAGGTCACGGCCGGGGGCCGCAGGCTGGCGAGCATCTACTCCGAGCTGGACCTGCTTGCCACCGAGTGCCTGCGCCGTGGCCTCTGGGACGACCTGAGCCCAGCCGAGCTTGCCGCCTGCGTCTCGGCGCTGACGTTCGAGGCGCGCCGGGCGGAGGATGCCGGGCCGCCGCGGCTGCCCGGCAGCAAGGTCGCGAGCGTGGTCGCTGCGATGACCAGGGTCTGGGGCGAGCTGAGCGGGGTCGAGCACGACCACCGGCTGTCGTTCTTGCGCGAGCCTGACCTCGGGTTCGCGTGGACGTCGCACGCCTGGGCGTCGGGACGAGCGCTCGAGCAGCTGCTGGGCGCGGACCTGACCGCCGGTGACTTCGTGCGGGCGGTCAAGCAGCTGATCGACCTGCTCGACCAGCTCCGCGCCGCCGCCGGGACGGGCAAGCTGGCCGATACCGCCGCCGCCGCTGTCGCCGCCCTGCGGCGCGGAGTGGTCGCCTACACTTCCGTGCAGTGACAGACCAGGAATTGACCGGCGAGAGACCGGCAGGCCAGTCAGTCGAGGTGCGCCGGGTCACTCCCGACGAGTGGGAGATCTACCGGACGGTCCGGCTCGCGGCGCTAGCCGAGTCGCCGGAGGCGTTCGCCTCGACGATCGAGCGCGAGCTGACCTTTCCCGAGGAGCTCTGGCGCGGGCGGCTGCAATCGGCGCAGACCTTCCTGGCCTGGCTGGCGGGTCAGCCCGCAGGTACGGTCACCGTGCTGTCCTGCGATCCGTCGAACGATTACGGCTTCCCCGGGACGGATCACGTGGTCGCGATGTGGGTCGACCCGCAGGCGCGGGGCCTCGGTGTCGCCGACCGGCTCGTCGAGGCGGTGCTGGCCCGGGCCAGGGACGCTGGCGTGCCCGGCGTGGTCCTGTGGGTCTTCGAGGCCAACGAGCGCGCTGGGGCGTTCTACCGGCGGATGGGCTTCCGCGCCACCGAGACCACCATGTACCAGCCGCACCGGCCCGGCGAACGCGAAGTGCTGATGGTTCGCGAGCTGACGTAGCCGCCCTGACGTAGCGGTCCATAGCGTGCCTGCGGGCGCGGCGCGTCTGGCAGGATCGTCAGATGGCTGGGCTGATGCTGCTCGATTCCGCGTCGATGTACTTCCGCGCCTTCTACGGCGTGCCGGACACGATGACCGCGCCGGACGGCACGCCGGTCAACGCGGTGCGCGGCTTCCTCGACATGATCGCGACGCTCGTCCGGGCGCGGCACCCTTCGCACCTGGTTGCCTGCCTGGACGTCTCGTGGCGGCCGAAGTTCCGGGTCGACGCGATCGGCTCGTACAAGTCGCACCGGGCCAACCCGGACGGCTCCGAGCAGGTGCCGGACGCGCTCACTGTCCAGATCCCCGTGATCCTGGCTGTGCTCAACGCGGCGGGCATCGCCCTGGCCGGGGCGGAGGGCTACGAGGCCGACGACATCATCGGCACGCTGGCGACCCGGGCGAACGGCGAGGTCGAGGTGGTGACGGGCGACCGCGACCTCTTCCAGCTGGTCGATGACGAGGCGGGGGTCCGTGTCCTGTACATCGGGCGCGGGGTGTCCAGGCTGGAGGTCATGGACGAGGCGGCGATCGCCGCCAAGTACCAGATCCCCGCCCGCAGCTACGCGGCGTTCGCGGCCCTGCGCGGCGACCCGAGCGATGGCCTGCCCGGCGTGCCGGGCGTGGGCGAAAAGACGGCGGCTGCGCTGGTCAGGTCCTTCGGCTCGGTCGAGGCGATGCTGGCGGCCATCGACGCCGGCCACGGCGGCTGGCCGGCGGGCAGCCGGGCAAAGCTCGTCGCCGCGCGCCCGTACCTGGAGGTCGCGATGCCGGTCGTGGAGGTCGCTCGCGACGCGCCCGTGCCCGAGATCAGCGGCGAGCTGCCAGCCCGACCGCAGGACCCCGCCGCCCTCGCGGCGCTCGACGAGCGCTGGGACCTGTCCAGCTCCCTCGGCCGCGTCCTCTCGGCGCTAGCCCTGCGCCCCAGCTAAGGCGCCGGTTGACGGCCGGACCAGGTTAGGGCCGTTGTAACAGCAGCATGTCCCTACTTCCTGTCGTTGGCCGAACTGTTTCAACAGCACCATGGTCCTACCTACTGTCGTCCTGACACAATTCCGCTTGGCTTAGGTTGATCTTGAGTCGCGATGGCGCGGTTTAGGGGAGCCCTGGGGCGGGTGCGGGGGCGGGTCGTTGTGTGGGGGAGGGTTTTCGGGTGCTGTCGGGAGGGTTCTCGCTGGGTGGAGGGTTTCCGGGCTGGCCCAGGAGGATTTTCGGTTCGGATGGGGAGGTTTTCCGCGTCGGGGAGAGTTCTCGGGTTCCTGGGGGAGGCGTTCCGCGTCGGGGAGAGTTGACCGCGTGATAGTGCCTGTAAGTCTCCTGCGTGCGGAAACCCTCCTCGTAAGACCGGGAATCCTCCTGCGGCGGGCTGGTGCCGGGCAGCCCCGGTCCTGCTGGGAGCGCGGGACTAGCCTGCGGAAAGCCCGGGTGGACGTTGCGTTAACGTTTGGAGGGAAAGGCCGGGCCGTTGTCACCGGCAAGCACGAACCACTTATTCTGCTCATTGATGATCCCCACCAGCACATTCTCCCGGCTCGCCAGTACGGCTGCAGCCGTAGCGACGCTCACTGGCTGCGCTAGTGCGGCCGCATCCGGTGACCATTCTGCGGGCGCCGGCACTCAAGGGACCACGATCACCTTCAACGCCGCGCAATGCGGCGGTCGCTGGCGGGCCGGGCCTGGGCCGCGGACGTTCAGCATCCGCAACGAGTCCGCGTCGGCGGCCGAGGTGTACCTGGTCAACCCCAGGACCTCTGCGATCTTCGGCGCGCTCGACGGCATCGGCGCGGGCACGACCAGCGCCATGGCCGTCAACCTCGGCTCGGGCGCCTACGCGTTCCGGTGCGTGCTCGACGACCAGGACCCGTTCAGCGGGCCGACGGTCACGATCCCTGGTCATGCCAGGGGCGAGCCTGGCATCGTCCCGGTGACCAACGACGAGCTGGTCGCGCCGTCGAAGGCGTACCACGCCTACGTCACCGCGGGATTGGCTCAGCTCCAGACGCAGACGGCAAGGCTCGACGCCGACCTGCGCGCCGGCAAGCTGGCGCAGGCCAGGGCCGACTGGCTGACCGCGCACCTGACCTACGAGCGGCTCGGCGCCGCCTACGGCACCTTCGGTGACTTCGACGACGAGATCAACGGCCGGCCTGACGGGCTGACCGGCACCGTGCACAGCCCGGACTGGACCGGCTTCTACCGGATCGAGTACGGCCTGTGGCACGGCCAGAGCGCCGGAGAGCTGACCAGGCCGGCCGACGAGCTGCTTGGCTACGTCAAGGGCCTCAAGGCGGAATTCCCCTCGGACGAGCAGGATCTGCTGGACGTCGGCCTGCGCACGCACGAGATCCTGGAGAACGCCCTGCAGTTCCAGCTCACCGGGCACGACGACTACGGCAGCGGCACGACGCTCGCGACCACCGTGGCGAACATCGCCGGCACCGAGGAACTGCTCAAGGTCCTGCACGGCATCCTCGTGACCCGCTACACCGGCCTTCCGCAGGTCTACCTCTGGCTGAGCAAGCTGGCGAAACTGCTCGAAGCCCAGCGTCGGCCCGACGGCAGCTGGATCGCGGTGACCCAGCTCCCGACGCTGACCAGGGAGCAGATCGACGCTGCCGCGAGCCAGTCGCTGACCGAGCTCGCGCCGATCGCGGCCATTACCGAGCCAAGGAGAATCTGATGGCGGACGACGCCGAGCTCGCCAGCCCCGGCACCCGCCGTGCTTTCCTGGGCGGTACCGTCGGCGCGGGCATGGTGGCCGCAGGCGGTGGCCGGCTACGCCCTGAACAAGCCGAAGCAGCCAGCGGCCGCGACCGCCGCCGAAACCCAGCTCGCCGGTCACCTGCCCGCCACGCCCTTCCACGGCCCGCATCAGAACGGCATCCTTCCCAAGGCCCTGCCCTCCACAGCGGTGATCTCCCTCGACGTCACCGCCGGCACCAAGGCCGAGCTGACCGACCTGATGCGGACGATCACCGACCGGGCCAGGTTCCTCACCACAGGCGGCACGCCCGAGCCGGTCGGCATCGGGGACGCTCCGTCGGACTCGGGCGTGCTCGGGCCGGTGATCGTCCCCGACGGCCTGACGGTCACGCTCGGGGTCGGCGCCTCGCTGTTCGATGACCGGTTCGGCCTGGCCGCCAGCAAGCCGGCCAGGCTCACCACCATGACCCCGTTCCCCGACGACGCCCTCGACGAGGCGCAGTGCCACGGTGACCTGAGCCTGCAGCTCAGCGCCGGGCACCCGGACGTGATCCTGCACGCGCTGCGCGACATCGCGAAGAACACCCGAGGCGGAATGGCTGTCCGCTGGCGGATCGACGGCTTCATGAGCCCGCCGAGGCCGGCCGGCACGCCAAGGAACCTGCTCGGCTTCATGGACGGCATCGCCAACCCGAACGTCAAAAGCCAGGCCATGATGGACAAGCTCGTCTGGGTCGGCAAGGGCAGCGACGAGCCCGCCTGGACGGAGAACGGCAGCTACCTGGTCATCCGCCTCATCCGGATGCTGGTCGAGTTCTGGGACCGGGTGTCGGTCGAAGAGCAGGAGAACATGATCGGCCGCCGCCGGGCGACCGGCGCGCCGCTGGATGCGAACAGCGAGTTCGCCCACCCGGACTACGCGCTCGACCCGACCGGCGCCGCGATCCCGCTGACCGCGCACATGCGGCTGGCCAACCCGCGCACCCCGCAGAGCGCCGGCAGCCGCATCCTGCGCCGTGGCCACAACTACGACCGCGGCATCGACGAGGTCGGCAACCTGGACATGGGCCTGATCTTCACCTGCTACCAGCAGGACCCCAAGCGCCAGTTCCAGGCCGTGCAAACCAGGCTGATCGGCGAGCCGCTGGTGGACTACATCAGCCCGTTCGGCGGCGGCTACTTCTTCGCGCTGCCCGGCGTCACCGACGAGCGGGACTACTTCGGGCGAGCCCTGCTCGCCTAGCCAATTGGCGCATGGTCTTACCGCGCAGTTAACCGTTCCTTAAGGTTGCCGGTGCCATTGCGCCGTGATAGTCCGGAATCGTAAGTCTCGGGTCGCGTCAGGGGCGCGGCCTCTTCTTGGATCACACCACATTCCCCAGAACGAGGAGGGGCAAGTATGGGCGAGGAGCATGTAGCGGCTCCGGCCGGTCCCCGGTCGGCCCGCCAGCGGCTCCGGCGCACTTCGGCCATCGTGGCCGCGAGCGCCCTGGCTGCCGCCGGGCTCACCACGGCCGCGCTGAGCATGACCAGCGCGTCTGCCCGGACCACGCACACGGTCGAGTTCAAGCTGAGCCACAGCAAGACGAAGATCAAGCACGTCGTCGTCATCTTCGACGAGAACGTCTCGTTTGACCACTACTTCGGCACGTACCCGAACGCGGCCAACACCGACGGCACGACCTTCACCGCGAAGCCGAACACGCCAAGCGTCAACGGGCTGACTCCGGCACTGCTCACCCACAACCCGAACGTGTTCCAGCCGCAGCGCCTGACCCACTCAGAGGCGCTGACCTGCGACCAGAACCACAGCTACGGCCCCGAGCAAGAGGCCAACGACAACGGCGCCATGGACAAGTTCGAGCAGTTCACCGCCCACGACACGTGCACCGGGCAGCCCATCTTGTTCGGTGCGCCTGGCTTGGTCATGGACTACTACGACGGCAACACCGTGACCGGGCTGTGGAACTACGCGCAGAACTACTCCATGTCGGACAACAACTACACGACCGCTTACGGGCCATCGACCCCCGGCGCCCTCAACCTGGTCTCAGGCAACACCGGCGGCGGCTTCGCGGTCAACCCGACCACGATGGCGAAGGTTCCCGACCCGGGCAGCGTTAGCGCGCTGAACTCCCAGGGCACGGGCACGATCTTCGGTGACATCGACCCGGCGTTCGACGACTGCTCGGACAGCAGCCACACCTCGACCAGCCCGCTCGGCGTGATGACCGGTGAGAACATCGGTGACCTGCTGAACGACAAGGGCGTGACGTGGGGCTGGTTCCAGGGCGGCTTCGCGCCGACGTCCACGAACGCGTCCGGCTTCGCGGTCTGCGGCCAGGCCCACAACAACATCGGCGGCATCCCGGTCGCCGACTACGTGCCGCACCACGAGCCGTTCCAGTACTACAAGTCCACCGCTAACCCCAAGCACCTGCCGCCGTCCTCGGTTTCCATGATCGGCAAGACCGACCAGGCGAACCACCAGTACGACATCTCGGACTTCTTCGAGGCTCTGAACGCGAACAACCTGCCAGCGGTCAGCTTCGTGAAGCCACCGGCGTACCAGAACGGTCACGCGGCCAACTCCGACCCGCTGGACGAGCAGAAGTTCCTGGTGGACACGATCAACCAGATCGAGAACTCCAAGGACTGGAGCGACACGGCGATCTTCATCACCTACGACGACTCGGACGGCTGGTACGACCACCAGGACCCGCCCACCATCAACGGCTCCAGCGACGGCTCGAACGACGTGCTGCCGTGCTCGGCCGTCACCGCGTGGATCGGCGGCCCTGGCCAGCTCGACCGGTGTGGTTACGGCCTGCGGGTTCCGCTGGTCGTCGTCTCGCCGTTCGCGCCGGGCAACTACGTCAGCCACAACCTGACGGACCAGTCGTCGATCATCAAGTTCATCGAGCAGAACTGGCTGCGCGGCGAGGAGATCGGCGACGGCTCCTACGACACGATCGCCGGCAGCCTCGACGCTCCTGGCGGGGTGCTGGACTTCAGCCAGCCGCCGCACAAGACGCCGGTGATCCTGGACCCGACCACGGGTGCGGTCGTGCCGCCAGCCAAGCACCACCACTGACGCACACCGTCCCTCAGCAGCGGCCCGGCGAGGCAGGACAGCATCCTGTCGCACCGGGCCGCTGTCAGGTCTTCAGGCCATTGACGATGAACGCATGCCGCTCACCGACTGACCGCCTCTAGGCGAGTCCGCCACGACAACTCGAAGCCGAGCTTGCCAGGATCGGCCGCGAGGTCGGCCGGCGTCAGCCGCAGGGATGCGGCCTGCGACCGGTACGCGGCGGCGACCCGTGCCTTGAGGTCACGCTGCTGCGGGGTCAGGACCACCACCTCGGGCGTCAGCGCCCCCGCGTCGATGCTCACCCCCTGGAGCTGGTCGGCGAGCCAGAAGTCCGGGTCCAGGTAAGGCCCGGCCGGCTCCCCGCACACCCAGGACGGCCACCCGTAGAAGATCACGTAAGGAAAGTCGGCGTACAGCACGATCTCCTCGTGCCCGGTGGCGGCGGCGGCCCGCAGCGCGGCGTCGCGGGCGAACCGGTGGTCCGGGTGCCCGCCGATCGCCGAGGGAATCCAGACCTCGCCGGCCCCGGCGAGGTGCTCGGTCATCCGGGCGGCCAGCTGGTCCAGATCGGGATCACCGCGCCGGAACTGCGACTCAGGCTCGTCCAGATGCCGCCCCTGCGCGCCGAGCAGCCGCATGGCCTCGGCATCCTCCGCGACCCGCTCAGCCTGCCTGACCGCTGAGCTCGCGGCGCCGGTGAGCCGGTCCCAGTAGCTGAGCGGCACCCAGGACGGCGGCATTCCGGTAAAGACGCTGAGCACGGTCGCGTCGCCGGAGCTGAGCCGGACGCTGGCCGACAGCGCCGCATCGTCGAGGTGCGCCGAGATCGCCACGATGGCCAAGGTCACCCTCCAGGGTGATGTGCACGAGATGTCACACTTGGAAGGTGACCCTGGCCATTATCCCGGGACTTCCGTTTCCCCTCATGCCCGACGGCAGCCCCGAGTGTCGGTACGAGATCTCCGACGCTGCCCTGGTGCTCGCCAGCGCGGCCCGCACGGATCTCTTCATCGACCCTGCCGCCCCCGAAGGCAAGCGGCCGGACGCAGGCCGGCTCACCGGCGTGCCGCCGGACGGCGACTTCACGTTCGAGGCGCGGGTCACGGTCGAGTTCGAGAGCACGTTCGACGCTGGTGTCCTGGTCGTCTACGCGGGCGAGCAGCACTGGGCCAAGCTGTGCTTCGAGCTTTCCCCGCAGCTCCGGCCGACCGCCGTCACGGTGGTCACCAGGTATGCCTCGGACGACTGCAACTGCTTCGAGGTGAGCGGCCGGGCGCTGTGGCTGCGGGTCACGCGGACCGGGCCGGCCTGGGCATTCCATGCCTCGTCCGACGGGAAGTGGTGGCGGCTGCTGCGGTACTTCTCCTTCGGCGGCGGGCCGCCGCGCGGGCAGGCCGCCATCGGCTTCCTCGCGCAGTCGCCCACCGGGCCGGGCTGCACGGCGATCTTCGACCACATCCGGTTCTCGCCCGGCGCGCCCGCGAACCTGCGTGACGGCAGCTAGCCCCGCCCGGTCCCCGGCCAGCGCCTACTGGACGGCGAGCGCGACCAGGCAGGAGTCGTCCTGCGTGCTGACCGCGCCGAGGGCGTGCAGCGCCGAGCAGATCATCAGCTCGGGGTCGCAGCAGCCCCTGACCGCTCGGGCGAGCAGCGCGATGCCGGTGTCGAGGTCGCCGTCGCGGCGCTCGATCAGGCCGTCGGTGTAGAGCAGCAGCAAGTCGCCGCGCCGCAGCTGGAGCGACGCCAGCTCGTAGTCGTCGCGGCCGGCGCCGAGCAGGGTGCCGCGCGGCCGCGTCATCGGCGCCGCCCAGCCGTTCCTGGCCAGCACCGGAGGCGGATGCCCGGCCTGGGCCCAGGTCGAGCTCCCGGCTTGACGGGTCGAAGCAGCCGGCGATCACCGACGCGGTGTGCTCGGGGGCGACGTGCCAGACCAGGTCGTTGAGCCAGCCGACGAGGCGGTCGGGGGAGGCGCCGGTAATCGCCAGGCCCGCGAGCGCGCCGCGCAGCCTGGCCATACCGGCGGCCGCTTCCAGCCCGTGGCCGGCGACGTCGCCGATCGCCAGCAGCACCGTTCCGTCGGGCAGCTCGGCGGTGATGTACCAGTCGCCGCCGACCCGGCTGTCCAGCGAGGCCGGCCGGTACCGGGCGACGGCTCGCAGCCCGGGCAGCTCGAAAGGCTTGTCGTGCAACGGCAGGATCGCGTGCTGGAGGGTCAGAACGACCTGCCGCTCCCTGGCCAGCTCGGCCACGGCCGTGTCGGCCACAGCCGTGTCGGCCACAGCCGTGTCGGCCACAACAGCATCAGAAATCATCTCTGCTCACAATTCGTGAGGGGTCGTTCACCCATGGTGAGCTATGAATGGCTGTGCTGTCTAGAGGCCATTCACCATCTCCCCAGGCGGAAGTGAGATGATGCCAGGCAAGAGAGACCACAACGAGGTGGGGTGAGCATGTCGGATCGAGCTTTACCCGGCGACCAGGCTCGCGGACGCGGCGACGGCGGCCCGCATGGCCGGGCTGGATGCCCTGCTGCTGACGCCGGGGCCTGACCTGCGCTACGTCGTCGGCTACGACGCCCACGCGCTCGAGCGGCTCACCTGCCTCGTCGTCCCGGCCAGCGGCGACCCGTTCCTGGTCGTGCCCAGGCTCGAGCTGGCGGCCGCGCAAGCCTCGCCGGCTGGCCCGCTCGGCATCGACCTGGTCCCGTGGGACGAGACCGACGACCCTTACGCGCTGGTCGCGAGCGGCTCGGCCAGCCGGCCACGATCGGGCTGGCCGACCGGATGTGGGCGCTGATGGTGCTGCGCTTCCGCGCCGCGCTGCCCGGAGCCCGGCAGCAGCTGGCCAGCCTTGCCCTCAGCCCGCTCCGGGCACGCAAGTCGCGGGCCGAGGTCGACGCGCTCCGCGAGGCCGGGCGGGCGATCGACCGGGTGCACGCCCAGGTACCGCAGTGGCTGCGGCCAGGCCGGACCGAGCGGCAGGTCGCGGCCGACATCTGCGAGGCGATCCTCGCGGAGGGGCACGCGACCGCCGACTTCGCGATCGTCGCCTCCGGGCCGAACGGCGCCAGCCCGCACCACACGGCGGCCGACCGGGTCCTGCAACCCGGCGACACCGTCGTCGTGGACATCGGCGGCACAATGCCGACCGGCTACTGCTCGGACTGCACCAGGACGTATGCGATCGGCGCGCCGCCTGCCGAGTTCGCCGCCTACTACCAGGTGCTCAAGGACGCCCAGAACGCCGCCTGCGAGGCGATCAGGCCGGGCGTGAGCGCCGAGTCGATCGACGCCGCCGCCCGGGGGCCGATCACCGCCGCCGGGTACGGCGAGTACTTCGTGCACCGGACCGGTCACGGGATCGGGCTGGAGACCCACGAGGACCCCTATATCGTCTCGGGCAACACCGAGCCGCTGAAGCCAGGTCACGCGTTCTCGGTCGAGCCCGGCATCTACCCTGGGCCGCACGGCGCCCGCATCGAGGACATCGTCGTCTGCACCGACACCGGCTCCGAGCGGCTCAACCTGGCCACCCGCGAGCTCGTGATCGTCCCCGCGTGACGCCATGCTGAACGTAGAGCGCGAATGCCGCGACGACGAGGCCAGGGCGCTGTTCGAGCTGACTGCCGAGCTGGCCGACAAGGAACTGAGCCCCGCTGTGGCCGCCGCCGAGCGCGACCGGCAGTTCCCCAGGGAGACGTTCAGGTTAATAGGTCAGGCCGGGCTGCTCGGGCTGCCGTACCCGGAGTCGCTCGGGGGCGGCGGGCAGCCTTACGAGACCTACCTCCAGGTCATCGAGGAGCTGGCGGGCGCCTGGCTCACGATCGGCCTGGGGGTCAGTGTCCATGTGCTGAGTTGCTTTCCCCTTGTTCAGGCCGGAAGCCCGGCGCAGCAGGAGCGGTGGCTGCCGGACCTGCTGAGCGGTGACCTGCTCGGGGCGTACTGCCTGTCTGAGCCTGGCAGCGGATCCGACGCGGCCGCGCTGCGTACCCGGGCCAGTGCCACGGACTCGGGCTATGCCGTCAGCGGCGTCAAGGCGTGGATCAGCCATGCCGGGCAGGCGGACTTCTACGCGCTGTTCGCGAGGACCTCAGGCGATCCGGACGCGCGGGACCGGGCCAAGGGGATCAGCTGCTTCCACGTGCCGGCCGCCACGCCGGGAGTCGTCGCGGCGACGCCCGAGAGCAAGATGGGCATGCGCAGCTCGGTGACCGCGCAGCTGCGATTCGAGGACGCCGAGCTCCCCGCCGATCACCTGGTCGGCGAGGAGGGCGAGGGGTTCCCGATCGCGCTGGCGGCGCTGGACTCAGGGCGGCTCGGGATGGCCGCGTGCGCGACCGGGATCGCCCAGGCGGCGCTCGACGCCGCCGTCGCCTACGCGGGCCAGCGCCGCCAGTTCGGCAAGCCGATCGGCGAGTTCCAGGGGCTGGGATTCATGCTGGCTGACATGGCCACGGCGGTCGCGGCGGCCCGCGCCCTGTACCTGACGGCGGCGCGGCGCAAGGACGCCGGGCTGCCGTTCAGCAAGCAGGCGGCGATGGCCAAGCTGTTCGCCAGCGACACCGCGATGAAGGTCACCACCGACGCCGTCCAGGTGCTCGGCGGCTACGGCTATGTCGAGGATTTCCCGGTGGAGCGGCTGATGCGCGAGGCGAAGGTGCTGCAGATCGTGGAGGGCACTAACCAGATCCAGCGGCTGGTGATCAGCCGGGCGCTGGCGCGGGGTCGCTGATCTGGTCTTCGGGCAGCTGCTGGTATCCGAGCCGCTGTGCGGCGAGGTCGATGCGCTCGGCCCAGTTGTACTTGATGCTCGGGCAGGGCACGTGGTCCTCGCGCCAGAGCTTGGGGCAGCTGCCGCCGCAGACCGGCAGCAGCGGGCACCGGCCGCACTGCTGATGGCCGTCGCCGACCTGGTCGTACCAGTCGTCGAACGCGCCGGCCGGGCGGCGGGCCGAGCCGACGAGATCCTCGACCGTGCTGAGAATGCCGGTGTCGCGCACGACCGGCACCAGGGGGTGCTCCGAGCAGGAGTAGACCCGCCCGCCGGAGTCGACGATCTCGACCGACTGCGAGGTCGCCGCGCAGGTCCGGGTCTTGACGACGGCGGGCATGATCCCGAACGCGACGCCCAGCGAGGCGGCGAGGTGCAGCCACTCCGCTTCGAGCTTGGCGTAGCGGCGGCCCTCGAAGCTCGACCTGGGAGACGTCGTTGCCCCAGGAGTGCACCGGCATCGGCTGCAGGTCGACCTGCGGGCTGCCGAGTCCGAAGCAGGCCAGGTCGGCGATCAGGTCGCCGATCGCGTGCTCGTTCTCGTTGTCGACGTTGACCCTGATCGTGATCCGCAGGTCGGGCAGCGATCCTTCGGCGACGACCTCGCGCAGCACGCCGATCGTGTGGTGGAAGCTGCCGATCCCGTTGCGCTTGATCCGCCGGGCGTCGTGCAGGGCCTCGGGGCCGTCGATGGTGATCACCACCGAGTCGAGCTTGCAGTCCCGGTGCAGCATGGTCAGCGTCGCCTTGGTGAGCAGGCTGCCGTTGGTGGACATCCGCGCGGTGTAGCTCTTGCCCGCCGCCTGCGCCGCCGGGACGAACCTGGCGCTCAGCTCGCGGATGACCCGCAGTCCGAGCAGCGGCTCGCCGCCGAACCAGGTGACCCCGATCCTCGTCGTGGCCGGGTCGGCGATGGTGGCCTCGACGCGGGCCGCGAGGCGTTCCACCCGCTGGGCGCTGACGGCCGACTTGAAGTGCTCCTGGCCGCAGTAGTCGCACGCCATGTTGCAGTACGAGGTCGGCATGATCGTGAACGCGCGGCGGCCGGGTCGGCCGAGCCGCGCCGGTAGTCGTGCAGGATGCTCGCCAGCTCGTCCTCGCCGCTGTCGACGAGCGCCTTGAGGTCGCGCAGCCGCGCCTGTTCCGGCTGCGCGATCGCGGCGACGTCGCCGCTGGCCAGCAGGTCGGCGGTCGCCTCGTCGATCGGGACGAGGCTGGCGGTGCGGCTGGAGTAGCCGAGCCTGACGTGCGCGCCCGAGGGCGCCAGGTACCTTTCCTTGCCGATCAGCAGATACCGGCTCTGGGTCAGGCTCACCGCAGCCTCCTTGCCGCAAGATCAATCTGGAGGTCGGCCGAGGCGGGGGAGTAGGCGCCCTGGCTGGGCACGGCCAGCCGGACGGCGACGCCCTGGCAGGCGTTGACCGGGCCCTGCTCCGGGCTGAACTCGCCGAGGTCGTCCCGCAGGCCAAGCGCGACGCTGGTGACCGTGGCCGCGTGGTGCACGAACACGGCCCGGCGCAGGAAGCGGGCGAGGGTGTCGTCGGCGCAGTCGAGCTCGGTCACGACCCGGCCGCAGATGCTCAGCCTGACCGGCCGGGTGGCAAGCCGGGCGTCCCAGGTGACCGGGCGGTTCAGCGCGATGGCACCGTCGGCGACGAACGTGCCGTCGGCGGTCGCGACGTCGGCCCGGATGGCTCCGGCCGGGGACACCTGCGCGGTCGCGCCGCCGCCGTGGCCGGTCTCGGGCCGCCACCCGGCCTGGCCGGTGGTGACGTCGAGCTGCCCGCCGCTGGTGGCGATGCTCAGTTCGCTGGGCGCGGCGCGGGCCCGCGCCTGGGCTGCGGCGGCGATCTCGTCGCTGGGCCGCCACAGCTCGATCGGCGAGGTGCCCGGCCGGTCAGTCAGTTGCAGCCCGGGCAGTTGCCGGTCAGCCAGCTGCAGCCCGGCCAGTTGGAGGCAGCCGTCCGGCAGGTCGAGCCGCAGGCCCGTGAGCACGATGATGGTCAGGCCGTCGGCGCGCTCGCTGCGGAGCCTCCTGGTGAAGCTGTCCGCGCGGTCGAGCAGGGCGGCGAGCCGCACGGTCAGGCCGGCGGCGCGCCCGTAGGCGCAGATCCACGACGCCTGCCTGGACCACGCCCTGGCGTACAGGATCAGCAGGTCGCCGCCGCCGGCCAGGGCGCGCTGGCTCCGGAGCAGGTCCTTGATGGCCTGGGCCTGCGCGCTGGTCGGCGCGGCTGGCCTGGTCGCTGCCGGGGCGGTCACGTGGCAGCCGCGCTCGCCTGCTCGGTCAGCGAAGGGGCCGGTTCTGGTTCGCTGCTGTCCCGCAGCGGCTTGATCGAGGCGATGCCCGAGGCGATCATCAGCAGGGCGCTGATGCCGAAGATCGTGTCGATCCGGCCGAAGGTGATCCCGCCGACGACCACGTGCAGGTTCCGCAGCACCGTGCTGGCGAGGAAGCCGGAGATCGCCATCGACGTGATCGACGCCAGGTAGACCAGCGGGTTCATCACCGTGGCGACCCGGCCGATCAGGTGCTTGGGTGTCGCCTTCAGCATCAGCGGCCCGATCACCACGTTGACCGCCGCGAGCGGGAACCCGGCGAGGATCAGCAGCGCGAGCGCGACCGGCAGCGAGCCGAGCCGGGAGTAGACCAGCACGATCAGGCCGGTCACCACCACGCCGAACGAGAACACCTTGGCCTCGGTGAGCCTGTTGGCGAACTTGCCGGCCATGAGCGCGCCGGCGATGCTGCCCGCACCGAGCGCGCCGCTCAGCGTGCCCAGGAAGCTGGCGCTGGCGTGCAGGTTGTTGCGTACGAAGAACACGTTCAGCGCGTTGATCGCGCCGACCCCGAACATGTAGACGATGACCGTCCCGCACAGTACCCGAAGCTGCCGGTTGTGCGCGAAGAACGACAGCCCTTCGGCGAACTCGGTCCAGAACGGCTGCCGTTCCCTGGCCGGCTTGCGCTCGGATTCAGGCAATCGGATCGCCGAGACGCAGCCGAACGAGACCAGGAAGGATGCGACGTCGATGACCAGCGCCCACTGCACGCCGATGCTGAAGAGCAGCGGAGCGGCCAGCGGCGGGCCGATCACCGAAGCCAGGTTCGCCGCCGCGCCGGAGAGGCCGAACGCGCGGGAGCGGTCTTCCTTCGGGATCGCCGCGCCGATGATGGCCAGCCGGGACGGGTTGAAGAACTGCGCCGCGACGGACTCGATCATCACGCAGAAGTAGATGACGACGAGCTGGGTCGCGATCGGCCAGTGCTTGCCGGCGACCGGGACGAGCAGCAAGACCGCGATGTCGACGGACCGGACGAGGTCGGCGATCCGCATCGTGCGGCGCCGGTCCCAGCGGTCGACGAACACCCCGGCCAGCGGCGCCACCACGAGAACGGGCACGGCGGCGGCGATCAGGACACCCGAGGCGGCGGCGGGCGCCCAGCTCTTGCCCGCGGCGACGACCGTTGCTACCCACAGCAAGACCGTGGTGTCGAAAACGTAGTCGCCTACCAGAGAGACGCTCTGACCAATGAGGAGCCTGTGCCAATTAGCGTTCCTGCGCAGGCCCACCGGTGGACTTGGGGGACCGTCGGTCGCCATGCAGGGGCCTCCTCAGCTCGATGGGCTAAATGGTATGTAGAACCGGCCGCTCGAACAATCCCCAAAACGGCGCTGATGTCGGCTTAGCGAACGGGTGCGACGGACGTCCCAATGGCAGCCGAATTGGAGCCTTGACAGCCCTGGCACGACGTCCAATACTCGCAGCAAAGCACCCACCTGGCGCGGATCGAGCCATTCCTGCACGCATCGGAGACGCGGATGTCCAGCACGACCGGCGGCACCGCGCCGACGCGGCGAAAACCAGCGGCTCCGGTGGCCACGGCAAGCACGGCACGCTGGGCCTTTCTAGCGCCGGAAGACACAGTTATCTGCCGTGAGCCCGCCGAGCTGATGCGGCGGCTCGCGGAGGGCTTCGCCTCCGGTGATCAGATGGCCGCGTTCGTGGCGGCCAACCGGCTGGCGCTGGAAGCGTTCCGCAGCCGGGAACGGGACCTGGCGGCCGAGGTCTGCCGCCTGGAGATCGACTACGCGTCCGAGCAGCTGTGCTCCGGAGGCGACTGGCAGACCGCCATGCTCGGGCTCCAGCCGGTGATCAACCTGATCAGGCTGAAGGGCTACACCGGGGAACTGGGCGCGGCCCGAGATGGCCTGGCGGCGCTCGAGGCGATCGCCGACGGCGACGCGGCGAGCTTCGGCGGGCTGGCGCTCGACGGCGATCAGGCGCCCAGGGTGCGCGCGCTGGCCAGGAACAACTGCCTGGTCGAGACGGCGAAGATCTTCTGGCGGCGCGGCGAGCTTGACGAGATGACCGCCGGCTGCGCGCGCCTGGCGGCGAAATGGCCGCATGCCGCGCAGCGCGGTCCGTACCACGCGGCGGAGGCCGGCTGGCTCGCGACCGGGACCGTGGCCGAGCTTCCCGCGAGCGGGGCACTGCGGCGGATCGCCGGCCTGCACGTGCTGACGAGGCTGGCGGACGGTGCCGGCCGTGCCGGCGGGCCTGGCGAGGCTGCCGCGCTCGCGGACGAGCTGTTCGGCGGGCGGCGCGAGGCTCTGGCCAAGCCGCCGGCTGCGGCTGCGCGTGACCTGGCCATCCTGGGCGAGTCGCTGGCGGTGCTGGGGCGCGGCGCGGACGCGGCCGACTGCCTGGCGCAGGCGCACGCGAGCGCCAGCCAGGTCGACCCGGGGCTGGCCAACCAGATCCGCGGCCGCTGGCTCGCGGCCGGCCAGGACGGCGGCGAGAGCCCTGCCGAGATCCCCGCCGAGCTGAGCGCGGACCGGCTGGGCGCGGGCGACCTGCGGGCCGCGCGTGACCTGGCGGTGCTCAGCTTCGGCCTGCCCGGAGCCCGGCAGGCCCGGTGACGACCAGCACAGTGACAGCCAGCACAGTGACAACCAGCACAGTGACGACCAGCACGGTGACGACCAGCCCGGTCCACGTCACCAGTGCCAGCGGCGCCCGGGCCATCCTGGTCCGCGACGACTCCAGGCCGCTGGTCGCGACGAGCCTGCGGTTCTCCGCCGGAGCCGCTCAGGACCCGGCGGGCCGCAGCGGGCTCGCGCACCTGCTCGAGCACCTGATGTTCGGCGGGACGAGGCGGTTCGGCCGCAACGGCCACATCAAGATGATCCAGTCCATGGGCGGCTACGCCAACGCGACCACCTCGGCCGACTGGACCAGGCACTACCACGTCGTGCCGCCGGAGCTGCTGCCGATCTTCCTGGAACTCGAAGCCGAGCGGCTGGTCGACGCCCCGGCGATGATGACGGACGCGGCGGTGCGCCAGGAGCAGGACGTGGTGCTCGGCGAGCGCCGCCAGCGCATCGACAGCGCCCCCTACGGCGAGGCCACCGAGACGCTGCTCGCCGCGCTCTATCCGCCGGACTCCCCGTATCACCGGATGCCGATCGGCTCGGCTACCGACGTCCGGCGGCTCGAGCTGGCGGACTGCCGGGCGTTCCACGCCGGGTACTACACCGGGGCGCGGGCGAACCTGGCGATCGTCGGCGACGTCCGGCCCGAGGAACTGGCCGGTCCGGTGACGGCGCTGCTCGACGTGCTCGGTGCCGGGGCGATGCCGACGGCGGACGGCCAGTCGCCTGCCTCGGCTCGCCTGGACCAGTGCTTGCCGGCACAGCCGCGCCGGATCGAGCTGACGTCGAGCCTGAAGCCGAAGGTGTTCCTCGGCTGCCTGCTCCCGCCGTCGGCGTCCTGGGACTTCGAGCTCGCCCGGTTCGCCGGGCTCTTCCTCGGCCGGGGCCTCTCGGCCCGGCTGCCTGACCGGCTGGTCCGACGCGACCAGGTGGCCTCGGCGGTGACCGTCAAGACGATGGCCAGGGCGGCGGGTGCCTCGGTCGGCATCATCGAGATCGTCCCCGTCGACGGCGTCGGTGCCGGCGAGGTGATCGCCCGGTGCGACGCCGCCCTCGCCGACGTGGTCGCCGGCCTGCTCGACGCGGCCGAGCTCGCGCGGACCAAGGCGGTGTACCGGTCGAGCTGGCTGGCCGACGACGACACGTTCACCGGGCGCAGCGACTCACTTAGCCTGGCCATGCAGCAGGACGGCACGGCCGCGTCCTACTTCGGGCACGACGCGCGGATCAGCGAGGTGACGCTGGATGAGCTACGCGGCGCGGCCGGATCCTGGCACCAGCCCGGCCACCGGGTGGAGCTGATCTACCAGCCATGACAGCACCTGACGACGCTGGACTTGACGACGCTCTTGACGACGCTGGACTTGACGATGCTGGGCTCGACGACACTGGCCTGGCGCGGCGGCTGCTCGACCTGTCCGCCGCGAAGCCCGACGAGATCGCCCGGCCCAGCGTGGGCCATCAGGTGACCCGCAGCGGGGCCGCCACCGTCTTTACCCTGTCGACCGGGGCCAGGCGCAGCGCGGCGGCCCGCCTGTTCTGGCCGGGCGGCGCGGTCGCCGAGCCGGCCAGCTGCGCGGGCGTGCACGCGGTGACGATGCAGGCGCTGGTGCGATCGGCCGCTGCGGGCGACACCGTGCCGCTGGCCGAGCGGCTGGAGTCGATGGGGGTCGCCGCCGAGACCGGGGTCAGCGAGAGCGCGGCCTACCTCGAGCTGCGCGGCCCGCGTGAGTACCTGCACCAGGCGGTCAGGCTGACCAGCGAGGTCGTCGTCGCCGGGCAGCTCAGCCAGGACGCGTTCGGCGCGGCCAGGGCGGCCGCGCTGCACGAGGCCGAGCGGCGCGCCCACGACCTGGCCAAGCTGGCGAACGACACGTTCCGCGCGGCCCGGGCGGTCGATGGCGGCGTCTTGTCCAGGCGACCCGAGGGTACCGTCGACGGGCTGCGAGGGCTTACCTACGACGACTGCCGTCAGGTACTCGGCGCGCTGCCGGGCCGCGCGGTGAGCGTCATCGTGGCTGGTGATGCCGATGCGCAGGCGTACCTGTCAGATCTGGGTCCGCTTGGCCTGGGTCCGCTTGGCGCCGCCGGTCCGGGCGTGCTGGCTGGCTGGCAGGAGCCGGGCGGAGCCGAGCTGCGGGCCGGTCCGGCGGGGCACCTGGTCGCCGCCGGCGGCAAGCGGTCGAGCTGCTACCTGCTGTGGGGCACCGCCGTGGAGACCGACGACGTCGCCGATCACGTCGCGCTCGAGATCGCGGCGCACCTGCTCGGCGGCTGGACCGGGTCGCGGTGGAGCACGCTCTTCCGGGACGAGCTCGCCCTGACCTACGGCGTCCGGTCGGCGGTCCGGGTCATGGCGCCCCGTGGCCGTGCCTGCGTGATCGCGCACGTCGGCCTGACCACGGCGGCCTCGTCCCGGGCGAGGGTCGCGGACCTCATCGGCGACCAGGCGCGGGGCTTCATCGCGAGCGACCCTGACCCGGGCGAGGTGGCCGGCGCCGCCGTCCGGCTGCTGCGCACCGAGGTGCACCACCACGACGCGATGCGCAGCCTCGTCGACCGGGCCGGCACCTACCTGCACGCCGGCCTGGACCCCGGCTACGCCGCCAGCCGGATCAGCGCTCTGGCCGCCGTCGGCGCTGACGACGTCGGGGCCCGGCTGCGGCGGCTGCTGCGCCAGCCCACTCTTGTCGAGCTTGCCGAGAACCAGGACTAGCCCATGGACCGTGAGGATAGCGAGCTGCCGGTCAGGGTCAGGGCGGTGGACCCGCTCCTGATGGAGCTGTCGGCCGCCAAGAACGGCAAGGTCGTCATCTCGAGCCCGCGCCTGCCGGGTCGGCTGAAGGTCGGCGAGGCCATCGTCGCGCTGCTGATGTCGGCGCGCACGCCGATCGCCAGCGCCGACCATCCGCGCGACCTCGTCGCCCGGCTGGTGGGCGCCGGCTTCCTGGTCGACGCGGACGCGGAGCCGCCGCCCGCGCGGCCGCCCTGGGACGCGTGGGGGAGCACCGCCTGGAGCTTTTACCGCCAGACCAAGGACACCAGCTTCGTCAGCACCGATCCGGCCGCGATCACCGAGTACCGGCGCAACTTCGACCGGAGCCCGCGCCCGTCGAGCGTCCGCCCGCCGGCGAGCGACCGGATCCTGCTGCTGCCCAGGGTGCGGGCCGGGCTCGACGTGTCCTACCGCGAGGTCGTCGAGGGCCGCCGCACTCACCGGCACTACGCAGACGAGCCCATGGACCTGGACGCGTTCTCCGATCTGCTGCATTACAGCTTCGCGCCGCTGCGCTTCAGTGACGCCGGCGAGCTCGGCGTGCTGCAGCTGAGGGCCGCCGCCTCGGGCGGCGCCCGGCACGAGACCGAGGCGTTCGTCTTCGTGCTGAACGTCACCTCGGTGCGGCCGGGCCTGTATCACTACGACAACATCAGGCACGGCCTCGTGCCGGTCCGAGCGGACGTCGGACGCGCTGAGCTCGAGCACCTGACGTTCGGGCAGGGCTTCTTCACCCAGGCCGCCTGCGGCGTCCTGACGGCCGCGGTGGCCGAGCGGATGTCGTGGAAGTACCCGCATCCGGTCGCCTACCGGCTGCTCCTGCACAACGTCGGGCACATGGCCCAGGTCTTCTCGATGACGGCCACGGCCCTCGGCTACGGCGCCTCGCTCACCGGGGCGATCCGGGGGACCGAGGCCGACGCGCTGCTCGGCCTGTGCCCGGACTCGGAGTTCACCACGTTCGCGCTGGCCTGCGGCGTTCCACAGCGCGGTGCCAGCGGGCTGCCGCGCTCGATCCGGCTGCCTGCTGAGCCCCCCGACTACTACTGACCGAGACGCCGGAAATGGCGCTCGAAGTAGAGCTAACAGCCTCGGTGCACTAATGGCTATCCTTTTGGATACAGTCCTGTGATTGGTGCCTTGACAGCCCTTCTGGGGTCATCAGATACTTCGACAAGCAGCGCTGTCAGCCCTCATCTCTACCGGTCACGGCCATTGGCCGTTAATGGTCGTGCCCTGTTAAGTTCATCAAGGAGATATAGATGACCGATCGCGAACCGGACGCCGAGGAACTCGCCCAGGCTGACGCCGATGTAGAAGCTCACAGCATCGAAGAGAACGAAGAGGGCGAAGCTGCTGTCCTCGACATCAACTTCGGCTGCAGGGAAGACGCCTAGGGGGTTGCCGTAAGGCACTCGGCGTAATGACATAAATCCGGTTCGTAATCCAGGTCGGCTTTCTGGCCTGGCGCTTACCGGCACTGATGTCAGGGGACGTCCGGTGTCTGGTCGACGTGGTGCCGCCGTCGCGGTCACAGTCGACCTGACACCGGTCGTTACCCGCTGTACCGCAAACCGCTGGCCCTGGGAGCGCGCGTGAGCGCACTGCGCTATCTGATCGACGATCCGGCGGTGCTCGCGGCGAACTGGGAGCAGTGCCCCTTCGTCAGCACCTCGCTCCCTGACCTCAGCGCAATCTTCTCGCTCGACGCGGCCGAAGCCCTGATCTGCTCAGGGACGCTGCCGCTGCCCTGCGTCCGGCTGTTCCGCGACGGAGCGCAGCTCAGCACGAGCGGCTCGGCCGCACCGCCGAGCGGCTCGGCGCGACCCGGGAACGGCTGACGATCGGCTCGGCGGTGCTCAGCGAGGTAGCCGCCGGTGCCACGCTGGTAGTGGAGGAACTGCAGACCTACTGCCCGCAGGTCGGCGAGTTCGCGGCGGCGCTGACCGCGCAATGCGGGTACTCGACCTACTGCGCGGCGTTCATCACCCCGGCCGACTCGCGCGGCGTCGCCCCGCACTACGACACCGCCAGCGTGTTCATCCGCCAGCTTGACGGCAGCAAGCGATGGGTGGTTGCCAGCCCGGCGCAGCGCTGGCCGGTGCGCGAGTGGTCGCCGAAGTCGCCAGTGGACACCGAGGTCGTGCTCGACGTCGAGCTGAAGGCCGGGCAGTGCCTGTACGTGCCGCGCGGGTTCGTCCATTCGGGCTCAGCCACGGCGCAGGCCTCCGCGCACTTGTCCATCGGGCTGGTGCCGCCGACCTGGGCGCAGCTGCTGCGCCGGCTCACCGAGGTGGCGCTCGCCGACGAGTCGTTCCGCGAGGCGCTGCCGTACGGCTTCCACGAGCTTGACCCGCCGGCGCTGGCCGACCTGCTCGCCAAGCGGATGGCTGAGCTGACCGGCAGGCTGTCCGAGCTGGCCGAAGGACCGCAGGGCGAGCAGGCGATCGCCAAGGCAGGGGCCAGGCCGGCCGCGCCGCCGCCGCAGCCCGGGTCACTGCGCGCGGCGCTGGGTGCGGCGGCAGGTGCGGCGCTGGGTGCGGGCTGATCGCGGACCGGAGGGCCAGCCCAGGAAGCGCAGCGGGTCCCGCACAGGCTAGGTTGGCGCGAGTGGAGGCCATCAACAGGAAGATCCTGTCGCTGCTCGCCGGCGACGGGCGGCTCAGCTTTACCGAGCTGGCCAGGCAGACCGGGCTCTCGGTGTCGGCCGTGCAGCAGCGGGTGCGCCTGGCTCGAGGAGCGGGGCGTGATCGTCGGCTACACGGCCAGGATCGATCCGGAGTCAGCCGGGCTGCCGCTGACCGCGTTCGTGTCGATCAAGCCATTCGATCCGGCAGCGCCGGACGACGCTCCGGACCGGCTGGCCCACCTGCACGAGATCGAGGCTTGCCACAGCGTGGCCGGCGACGAGAACTACATACTCAAGGTCCGGGTCGCCTCCCCGGCCGCGCTCGAGGACCTGCTGCAGCAGATCAGGGCGGCGGCGAACGTGTCGACCAGGACGACGATCGTGCTGAGCACCCCCTACGAGGGCCGCCCGCCAGCAGTCTGAGCCCGCTTGCTGCCTGCTGCTGTCCCTGGCCCGGTCTCTGGCCCGCGCCGGACAGCAGTGCGACCCTACTTACTGCTGTTCCTGGCCCGGGCCGGACAGCAGTATGGTCCTACTTACTGCTGTCCTGATGACAGTAAGTAGGACCATGGTGTCGTCGAAGTCCCGGGAAATCCGGAGCGTGGCCCGGATTGCTGCTGTAGCTGCGGCTGGCCGAGGGGGCGCCGCCGGGGCAGGGGAGCAGAACAGCGCCAGATGCCGCTATCTGCCGGCCGCGCTATGGCGGCCGGCAGACGCGACTCCCCACCGGAGCAAACTCGTAAGGGCGCGAGGTACCTGCATCGCGCAGTGCGTGCTGTGTCGTGCATGCTGTGTGTCGTGCGTGCTGACTGGTTGTCGTGGTTGCTGGTTAGCGGACCGGCAGCACCCGCACCTTGCTGGGGACGGCCGCCGCCGCGTCGTAGGGGACGATCGCGACCGTGCCCTGGTGCGCGATCGCGGCCATCGCGATCTCCTGCTTGCGCACCGCGACCACCGTGGCGCCGTGCAGCAGGGCGCCGTCGATGAAGGTGGCGTACGTCAGGCCGTCTCCGCACGGCGGCATCGCGAGAACAAGGTCGTCGCTGGTGATCCTGGCCGTCTGGTCGGCCCGGTCAATCGCATCGATGTACTCCTGGTGACTCACTGGAGCTGGCCTCAGCCTCCCGTCCTGGCCACGGGAGAATGGCAGCAGCGCGACGTCCTCCGGCCGGCCCCTCGACGGCCGGATCATGTCGAGCCCGAGCAGGTCACCGAACCTGGTGGTGCCTGCCGCGTCAGTGAACGAGAACACCTGCCGTACCCACGAGCGGTCGGCTGCGGCCAGCGCGATCTCCGCGAGTGGCGGCGAGGTGATCACCATGCGCGCACCGCTCTCGGCGAGCTGGCCCGCCGTCTCCACCGCGCAGAGCGCGGCATCGACTGGCGACGGCACACCGCCAGCGGCACGAACCGTGTGCAGCGCAATCGCGAAGCTGACCGCATCGGGCACCATGATCCCCACCACGTCCCGCGGACGCAGGCCACGCCAGGTCAGGCCTGCTGCCGCGGCTTGCACGGTCGATGCGAAGCTCGCGAGGCTGTGCGACTCGCCGCCAGGTCCGCCGTCGTGCCGCGCGCCGCCGACAAAGGCGACGCCGCTCGGCCTGTCTGCCGCGATACCGAGCAGCCGCCTGGTCACCGAGACCTCGGCGGTGAGGTCCTCCAGCTTCGACATCCCGGGTGTGCCTTTCCGCGGCTGAGCCCCTGACGAGGCTGCACTGACAAGATGCACCGTATGTGGCTCGAACCGGGCCTGACATCGTCAGATGTATGCAGCACGCTATGTAAGTTCCGCTGACTCAGATATGTAGATAGGTGTCCGGATATGCAGGACAGGCCTGTGGATATGCAGGAGGACGCTGTAGATGTGCAGAGAGGGCATCGAGAGGTGCAAGAACTGCCGAACAGTATGTAGGCCGCAATCAGCGGTATGCATGACGTAGGCGGACTATGTAGAGAACTCGCCTAGGCATGTAGAGAGCGGGCACCGGAGGCTAACCGGGTGCCGCTGACCACCCAGGCGATGAGCTGAGCCCGTGACCGGAAGCCGAGCTTGGCGAAGATGTTGGCGACGTGCCGGGCTGCCGTCGTCTCGGCGATGTCCAGAGTCTCGCCGATCACCCGGTTCGACAGGCCGTCGGCGACGAGCCTGGCGACCTCTTGCTCGCGGTCGGTCAGCGGTCCCGGCCACGTCAGCTCCGGCGCGCTAGGCGCGGCCGGCCCGGTGCGCGCGGGAGCGACGGCGACCGCCTGGGCTGCCTGGTGCGGGCTCGTGCGCTTGCCTTCGGCCAGCAAGACGGCGACGGCCTGCTGGCCGAGCCCGCTCTGCGCCTCCTCGATGAGCCTGGCCAGCTTCGCGGGGGATGGCAGCGGCGCCGACATCGCCTGGCAGAGCGCCTGCGTGGTCCCTGCCAGCCGCACGCCGGCCGGGAGATCTCCGGTCGCCCCGCACAGCAGGGCCATCGCGGCGAGGCTGCGGGCGATCGCGAGCCGCTGACCGGTCTCCAGGCTGAGCCGCATGCACTCGGTGAAGCTGGCTCTGGCCGCGTTCAGGTCGCCGCGTGCCATCGCGAGCTGGCCGAGGCAGGCGTGACACCGCGCCATCTGCGGCCGGTGGCCCACCTGGCTGTACAGCGTCAGCGCGACGCTGAAGTGCTCGATCGCCGCGCTCTGGTCACCGTCGCGCAGGTCCAGCCGGCCGATGCCGTACCGGAGGTTGGCCACGCCCCAGCCCCGGCCGTCGGCGAGGATCTCCAGCGCCTGCCGGTAGGCCAGCCGCGCCCCGGCCACGTCGCCCTGACTGGCGATGATCGCGCCCCTGACGCCGAGCACCACACCTTCGTCCCAGCTGTCGCCGGTCTCCCGCGCGGTGGTCAGGGCGAGGTCGGCCAGCCTGATCGCCTCGTCGGCCCGGCCTGCCACCAGCGCCGCGACGGCGAGCATCCGCTGGGCGCCGGCCAGGTTGCCATTCTTGCCGGTGTAGCTCGCGGCCTGCGCCGCGTACTGCTCAGAGAGGTCGAAGTCGCGCTGTTCGAAGGCAAGCTCGGATCGGACCACCTGAGCGCGGGCGCGCAGGTCGGCGGGGACCTCCGCGCCGCTGGCCAGGAACCGGTCCATCCAGGCCGCGCCGCTCTGGTCGCCGCCGAGCAGCCAGCTGATCGCCATCGCGTTGCACAGCCGCAGGCCGCGCTCGGCGTCCCGGCGCTCGGCATAGTAAGTGAGCGCCAGCTCGAAGTTCGCCCAGTCGGCCATCGCGCCGTGGTAACTGTCGACCCGCTCCTGCCACGACGCCTGGTCGGGCACGATCGCGCGGTGCACCATGCCCTCGACGAGCGCGAGCATGCTGTCGGCGTGAGTGAGCCGGTTCCGGTCGAGCTCGGCGCTGTCGGACACCTGCTCGAGGGCGAACTGCCGCACGGTGTCCAGCAGCCGGTACCTGGCGGTGCCGCTGACCTCGTAGTCCACGGTCACCAGGGACTTGTCGATCAGGGCGGTGAGCAGCTCGAGCACCTGGGACACCGGGATCGCCTCGTCCGCGCAGACCTGCTCGGCGGCCTCGAGGCTCCAGCCGTGGAACACCGAAAGGCGCCTCAGCATCAGCCGCTCAGGCTCGGTCAGCGACTCATAACTCCAGGCGACGGTCGCCCGCAGCGTCTGCTGCCTGGGCGGGGCCGTGCGGTCGCCGACCGCGAGCAGCTCGAACCTGCGGGCGAGCCGGACGAGCAGCTGCTCGGCGGGCAGCGTCCTGACGCGGGCGGCGGCCAGCTCGATCGCAAGCGGCACGCCGTCGAGCGCGCGGCAGATCTCGGCGACCGCGACCCGGTTCGCGTCGGTCAGCTCGAAGTCCGGCCGGACCGCCACGGCCCGGGCGGTGAAGAGGCTGACTGCCTCGCTGGCCGGGTCAGCTCCGAGCCGGGCGCCCGGGTCGGGCAGGCCGAGCGGCGGCACCCGCCAGATCACCTCGCCCCGGATCTTGAGCGGCTCGCGGCTGGTCGCCACCACGCGCAGCTTCGGGCAGGAGCGCAGCAGCGAGTCGGCGAACTCAGCCGACGCGGCGATCAGGTGCTCGCAGGTATCCAGGATAAGGATCATGTCCCGGGGCCGCAGCGCCTCGACGATCGTCTCGGTCAGCGGGCGGTCAGGCTCGGCCCTGATGCCCAGGCAGCCGGCGACGAGCGGCACCAGCCGGTCGGCCGACTCGGCGTCGGCGAGGTCAGCGATCCACGCGCCGTCGGTGCAGCTGCTGCCGAGGATGCTGCCGAGCCGCACCGCGAGCCTGGTCTTGCCGATCCCGCCTGGACCGCACAGCGTCACTGCCCGGACCCGGTCGAGCATGCCGACGAGGTCTGCGAGGTCGCGTCCTCGGCCGATGAAGATATTCGACTCCGCCGGGAGGTTGCCTGAGACCTCACGGTGAAGATCGGTTATCTCGAAATCCAATGGCCTAGCCGCCTGCGTCGGGACAAATCCCGTTCATTATTGCACTGGCACGGCCTGCCCAGGCGGAATCGCCCTTAGGGTCAGCCCTCTGGGCCAGGCTGGACGGCTCGCAGTACCCACGCCGTCACCTGCGCCCTGGAGCCGACTCCGAGCTTGGTGAAAATGTTCGCGATGTGCCGGGCTGCGGTCGCTGAGGTGATGTCGAGCTGCTCGCCGATCAGCTTGTTCGACAGGCCGCGGGACAGGAGCAACGCCACCTCCTGCTCCCGGTCGGTCAGTCCGCCCGGCCAGGCGGGCAGGCCGGGATCGTGGCCGGGTCCGGCCGCCAGGCCGGCGTTCGGCAGGTTCGCTCCGGGAGCGGTCGCGAGCGGAGCGGCCGGCACGCTGGCTGGCCCGGCCGCGTCGGCGAGCGTCAGCGCGGCGTGCGGGCTGAGCGCCCGGCCCTCGGCTTCCAGCGCGGTGACCGCTTGTGCTCCGAGCTGGGCGCCGGCGCCCTCGATCAGCGCGCCGAGCCGGCGCACCGCCGAGGTGGTCGGCGGCACCTCGACGGCGTCGAACAGCGCCAGCGCGGCTCCGGCGACGCGCACGGCCCGCTCAGCGTCGCCTGCCTGTGCCCAGAGCGCGGCCAGCGCCGCCAGCCCGCGGGCGATGCCGAGCCGCTGGCCGGTGGCGATGCCGAGCCGGACGCTTTCGGCCAGCGCCGCCCGGGCCACGGGCAGGTCAGGCTGCGCGAGCGCGACGAGCCCGATGCCGCCCAGGCACCTGGCCATTTCCGGCTTGGCGTCGATCTGCTGGTAGATCGTGAGCGCGTCGCTGAAGTACCGCACCGCGTCGGCGGAGTGCCCGCGGGCCCGCGCGAGCTGCCCGAGCCCGTACAGCACGTTGGCGACGCCCCACCGGTTGTTGTCGCTGAGCACGTCGAGCGCTTCGGCGTAGCCGGCCTCGGCCTCGTCCTGGCGGCCCTGGGCGGCCAGCACGACGGCGCGGGCGGCCAGCGCGATGCCGATCTCCCAGTCGTCGGCCATCTGCCTGGCAGCGGTCAGCGCCGCGTCGGCCTGACCGAGGGCCTCGGCGAAGTCGCCGGTCATCAGCAGCAGGAGCGCCTGCAGCCGCAGCGCGGTGCCGGGGTTGCCCGCACCGGAAGCCTTGCTCAGCTCCAGGCAGGCGGCGGCGTGCTCGGCGACCCCCTTGAAATCCTGCTGCTCGAAGGCCAGCTCGGCGCGCACGGCCAGGGCCCTGCCGCGCAGGTCGGGGGAGACGTCGGCGTCGATCACGAGCAGCTGGTCGAGCCAGTCGGCCCCTTCGGTCACGTCGCCGCTGGCGAGCCACGACCCGCTCAGCGCGTAGCAGATCCGCAGGCCGCCCTCGACATCACCGTGCTGCACGCAGTACCCGAGCGCCAGGTTGAAGTTCGCGCGCTCGGCCAGCGCCCGGTGGTAGATCGCGACCCGGACCTCCCAGGGCGGGTCGCCCCGAACGAAGGCCCGCCCGACGAACTGGCCGGCGAGCACGACCATGCAGTCCCGGTGCGCGGCGAGCAGCCCAGGCAGCGCCTCGCCCCCGGCCGCCAGCTCGGTCGCGAGTTCCCTGACGGTGTCGAGCAGCCGGTACCGGCCGTCGCCGTTCAGCTCGGTGTCGACGGTCACCAGCGACTTGTCGATCAGGGCGGAGAGCAGGTCGAGCACGTCGCCGGCCGGGATCTGCTCGTCGGCGCAGACCTGCTCGGCCATGTCCAGGTTCCAGCTGTGGAAGACCGACAGCCTGCTCAGCAGCGTCCGTTCCGGCACCGTCAGCAGGTCGAAGCTCCACTCGACGGTGGCGCGCAGGGTCTGCTGGCGCGGCGGCGCGGTGCGGTCGCCCTGGGCGAGCAGCTCGAACTTGCTCGCGAGCCTGAGCCTGATCTGCTCGGCGGACAGCGTGCGCGCCCGCGCGGCGGCAAGCTCGATGGCCAGCGGCACCCCGTCCAGCGTCCGGCAGATCTGGGCCACGGCCGCCGCGTTGGCCGGGTGCAGGCTGAAGCCAGGCCGCACGGCACTAGCCCGCGCGACGAAGAGGCGACCGGCCTCGCAGCCGAGCACCTCGCCGACGAGCGCTTCGGCCTGGCTGGCGGTCTCGGGCGGCACGCCGAGCGGCGGCACCCGCCAGATCACCTCGCCGCGTACCCGGAGCGCCTCCCGGCTGGTGGCGACGATTCGCAGGTCCGGGCACAGCCCGAGCAGCTGCTGCACCAGCTCGGCCGACGCCTGGATCAGGGGCTCGCAGGTATCGAGCACCAGCAGCATGCGGCGGGGGCGCAGCGCCTCGGCGAGCGTGTCGACCAGCGGCCGGTCCACCTCGTGCCTGATGCCCAGCGCGGCGGTCACGACCGGGACGAGCCGCTCAGGGGCGTCGGCGTTGGCGAGATCGGCGACCCACACCCCGTCCGGGTAGTCAGCGGTGAGGCTGGCCGCGAGCTTCAGCGCGAGCCTGGTTTTCCCGATCCCGCCCGGGCCGCACAGCGTCAGCGCCCGGACGTGAGCCAGCATCGCGACCAGGTCGGCCAGGTCGCGCTCACGGCCGATAAACGCATTCGGCTCGGCGGGCAGGTTACCGAGCTGCGTGGTGCTGCCCGAGAGAAAATTCGCGGTCATGATGGAAGTCAACTTGGTAGGCGAAGTCCAGTTATTATGGCATTAATTATCCTTGATGCTCACCCAGACGGGCTCGCTGTACCTGAGCCGGCCGAAATACATCACCTTCACCAGAGCCCACCAGCGCTGGCCGGGTCTCGCGTCGGCCGGGATATCGACTGAGAAAGTCACAGTCGCCGCCTCGCCGGGCGCCGCCGTCAGCCCCGTCGTCCACGGCCCCACGCACGGCCAGCTGCCGTGCGGCGAGATCAGCTGGGCCTCGCCGCGCAGCTCGGAGGCTGTGTGGTTGTGCAGCCGCACCGCGATCTCGGCGTGACCGCCGGGCGCGACCTCCAGGTGCGAGGTCAGGTTCGTCAGGTCGGCCTCGCTGTCCTCGGCCTGGCTGGCCGCCTCGATCAGCGGGGTCAGCTCGTCGAAGGTCAGATCCTGGGTCGACTGCGGCTCGCCGACGGCCACCACGACAGCGTCTTCCAGCAGCTGGCCGACATCGTCGATGATCATCGCGGTCACGAAGTGCCTGCCCTGCCCGGCGCCCGCCGGCACCGCGATCACCAGGTCCCAGGCGGCGAAGCCGTGCGCCTTCAGGTGGTAGTGCAGCGGGCCGGACAGCGCGGAGCCGGCCGCTGTCACCAGGCCAGGATCCGCGCCGGCCGGGCGCACGGACACCAGCCGCAGGCCGGCCGGCACGCTGAGCGTCACCGTGCCGGACACCGGCGTCGGCCCGCAGGCGACGCTGAGCCGGATCGCGGTGGTCTCGCCCGGCTGCGGCGTCACGATGCCGGGGGTGAGGTGCACGGCGACCGGCAGGTTGCCGGCCGGGGCCGGGCCCTTGCCGTGCAGCCAGTACCTGGTGAACACCGGCTGGGCCGGCTCGGGAGTGACCGGCGCTTCCGCCTCGCCGGGCTCGGGCCTGTGCCGCCGCACGTCGCTCAGGTCGCCGAGGTCGCCGAGGTCGCCCGGGTCGATCGCGAGGGTCAGCGTGCCGGCCCTGGGGACCGTCACCGACACTGTCCCGTCGCCGTAATCGGCGGCGGCGCCGTCACCCTGCTCGAGCACGTCGGTGATCGACGCCGCAGCGATGCCGGTGAAGAGCCGCACCGTCGCCGGCTCAGCGGCCTCGACCAGGCCGCGCAGCCGGACCGTGACCCCGTCCCGCGAGTCAGGCTGGCGGACCGGCGCGAGCGGGTTGCCGCGTGGTTTCATCGTCATCAGGTCGATCCCGGCCGGAGTCACGCTGGCCAGGCTGAGCTCGGCCGGCAGCGGACCGGGGTGCAATCCGGTCTCGCCGGTCAGCAGCTGGTGGCTGTACTGCTGGCCGGCCATGGCGAAGCCGGCTGACCGCCAGTCACCCGCCCCGGCCGCCAGCGCGTACTCGAACGTGTGGCTCCAGTGCTGGAACGCGAAGCTGCTGCCGTCGGGCACCGTCCGCTTGTCGCCGTCGATCCACACCCCGGCCGGCCAGGCACTGCAGGCCCGCATCAGCGAGATGCACGCCTGACCGGCTGGCGTCACGATGCTGCCGGGCAGCCCCCGGTTGAGCAGCGCCACGCAGTGCCCGGCCAGGGTCTGCTCGCCGGCCGTGCCGAAGCTCTCGGGCGGGCACGGCACCGCGACCTCGGCGTCGGCCAGATCCTCGATCAGCGCCGCGATCTCGGCGTCGAGCTCGTTGCCCGCCACGATCAGCACCGGCAGGTCGGCTAGTCCCCGCACGTCCGCGCCGGCGCCGAAGGCCTGCTCGGCGGTGCCCGAGCCTGGTACCCACACCCGGGCCCGGCCCGTCTGCGCGAGCTGAGCCTCGAAGTCGGCCGCGATGGCCGGGGCGGCCGCTCCCAGCACCGCCTCGGTGAACGCGTTCTCCGACGGCCCGCCGAGCGAGATCCGCACGTCGGGCAGATTGGAGTCAAGCTCGATCGACCCGTAGCGCGGACCCTCGGGCACCGAGCAGGTCGACGTCACGCCCTGCCCGGCCAGGGCCACGACCAGGGACCGCACCGCCTTCCGCGCCCCGCGCCCGGCCAGCGGGTCTCTGGGCGCGAACGCGTCGCTGGCGGGACCGGCGGGCGCGACGACCTCGGCGACGCCGATCGCCCGGACAACCTGCTCGCCCCCGGGCGTGCGCAGCACGACCCGCACCGTCGAGCCGACGCCGAACCACTCGTGCGCCGGGTTGTCGAGGGTGAAGGTGTGCTCGGCCACGTCCACGTCGGTCTGGCCGAGCGGCCGGCCGACCACCGACAGGCCGGTCTGGTAGATGGGCAGGCCGCCGGGGACCGCCATCGCGAACCGGGTCCGCAGCAGCCGGTCCTGGCCGATCGAGCCGTCCACGTGGGTGCGGAACTCGACCAGTTCAGCGCCGTCCCACAGCAGGCTCTCCTGCGTGAAGCGCTGATCGCCGATCGAGAACTCGGCGACCAGCCGCGACCCGATCGGGCACCGCTGCGCCCGCACCGTCGCGACCAGGTCGGCTGACGTGCGCGAGACCCCGGTCGGGCACAGCATCCACGGACCCTCGCCCCAGCGCGGGTGCGAGGCGTACTCCTCGGCGATGACGATCTCGTTGCCCGGGCCGTCGAGCAGCTCGGTCCCGGTCCGCAGGTCCACCACCGAGCTGAGCGCCCCGCCGCGACCGGGATCGGCGGTCAGCCGGAAGGTCTGGTTCTCGATCGTCAGGCCCTCGACGTCCTGCCAGGTCGCCTGGCTGGCCTGGCCGTCGGCACCAGGCGGCACCGGCACCGCCAGGTAGGTCTGGTAGCCGACGGCCGGGACGTCGGCCGCGCGGAAGGTCAGCGTCACGGCCGACAGCGAGCCGTCCGGGTGCCGGCGCACGCCCTGCGCGAGAGCAGGGACGGTACGGCCGGCCTGGTCGGTCAGCCGCACCCAGCCGGCGGTGCCGCTGGCGTAGTCGAGGGAGATCGACGCCAGGCCCGAGCGCGGCCAGGCCAGCGTGCTGACCACGACCACCGCGCGGACGTCGTCGGCCCCGCTGGCCGCGAGACCGCCGGCAGGCCAGGTGGCGGCGGTCAGCGGCCGGTCGTTCGCGCCGTCGGCAGCGGCGACTAGCGCTGGCTCGGGCACGCCGGCGCGCACCGGCACGACGCTGGCCGTGTCGGCCAGCCCGGCCAGGTAGCTGACCGCGTGCCGGCGGGCCTCGTCGCCCCGGTCGAACGCCTCCCGCCAGCCGGCCAGCAGGTCCAGGTACACCTGGTCGCCCTCGGTGCCGGTGATGGCGTCGTGGTGGGCGCCGAACACCATCAGCCGCCACGCCTTGTCCAGGCTCGCCCACGGATACTGGGCACCGGCCAGCCAGGCCGCCGTCGCGAGCCGCTCGGCGTCGAGCAGCGCGATCTCCGCGTCCCGCTGCGCCTGCTTGGTGTCGATGTAGGTGACGTCCTTGCCGGGATAGACCGGGTTCATGTCCCTGGTCTGCGGCATGATCCACGAGCCCGAGGCCGCCGACTCGGCCCGGACGGCCGCGAAATACTCGCGCGGCAGCGCGGTCACGAACCTCGGCCAGACGTAGCGAGTGTTCCAGTCGCGGTGGATGGCCGTGGCCCAGCGCGAGGGCACCACGTGGTCACCGCCGACCGGCAGCATCACGTTCCGCGTCGCCGAGACCGGTGCGAGCTGGCGGAACTGGGTGTAGGCGTCCTCTTCGGCGGTCATCAGGTCGGCCGCGTGCTGGGTAATCCAGCCCGCCGAGTAGTGGTTGGGCATGTAGCTGGTCAGCAGGCCGTTGCCGTCCGGCGAGATCCACTCGAACTCGGCCGGGAACTGCATCTTGGTGTTGCCGCCGGCTGCCCGGCTCGGCCCCCACTGGTGGAACGGGCCTCTGGCCCAGGACGACTCAGCCATCCCGGCCTGTGCCATCAGGCCCGGGTAGGACGGGTCGAAGCCGAACGCGTCGAGCATCCAGGTGGCCGTCGGGTCGGCGCCGACGACCTCGCGCTGGTAGGCCAGGCCGTAGACGGCGTTGCGGATCGTCGACTCGGCGGAGGTCAGGTTCGTGTTGGGCTCGTTGTAGCTGCCGCCGACGATCTCGATCCTGCCGTCGGCGATCAGGGCCCGCAGGTCGGCGCGGTCCTGCGGATACACGTCGAAGTACGGCTTGAGGTAGTCGATCTCGGCGAGCACGAACTTGTAGTCAGGGTCGGACCTGGCTTCGGCCAGGTGCAGCCTGACCAGCTCGAACACCGTCCTGACCTCGGGCATCGAGCCGTCGTCGGAGGGCAGCAGCGGCCAGGTCTGAGCGAACCGGCCCTGGGTGTTCCACCACACCGGGTCGTAGTGGAAGTGGCTGACCATCCACATCGTCCAGCCGGGCTCGGCGACGGTGATCTCGCCTGGCCCCTCCCAGTGACCGGCGCTGCTGCGGGCGACGACGGTCACCGGCCTGGTGCCGCCTGGCACCGCCGAGGCCGCGATATCCACGGCGACTTCGGCGATCCGCTGCTCGCCGTGCACCAGCCCGCCGACCTCGGCCGGCTCAGGCGTGGTGACCCCGGTGCCGTGCACGCTGACGGCGACCATGGCCGACGGATCCCGGATCATCCCCGGACCGTCGTTGACCAGCGTGACCCGCACTATCTGAAGAGGCCGCTGCCGGGTACCGGTGAAAAGCTCGGTCGAGGCAACCTCGGTGATCCGCATGCCTCATCGTGGCACGCCGTGACCTCGCGCCACTACAGTGCCCGCCGCGCCGGAACCAGTGCCCGCCGTGCCGGCGTCACACTACCTGAGGGCCTGGCTGGCCAGGTCAGCGAGCCGGGGACCGGTGAGCCGGTGCGTCGTCCACTCGGTCATGGCGACCGCGCCCAGCGACTCGTAGAAGCCGATCGCCGGGGTGTTCCAGTCGAGCACCCACCACTCGAGCCGCCCGTAGCCGCGCTGCACGCAGATCGAGGCGAGCTCGGCCAGCAGCGCCCGGCCGGCGCCCGGCCGCGCAGCTGCGGTGTCACGTAGAGGTCCTCGAGGTAGATGCCGTGCTTGCCGACCCAGGTCGAGTAGTTCAGGAACCACAGCGCGAAGCCGATCACCTCGGCACCGGCGACCGCGACGTGGCCGAAGAGCGCGGGCTCGGGTGCGCACAGCGCGGCCCGCAGGTCGGCCTCCGTCGCGGTGACCTGGTCCGCTGATCGCTCGTAGGCCGCGAGCTCCCTGATCAGCTCGCTGATCCTCGGCACGTCGTCGGCGGTAGCGGGCCGGACCGAGATCGGGGCGTCGCTCAAGAGTCCTCCCGGTGGGCGCCGAACCGGTATCGGAGCCTGAACCGGTCGGCGGGGACGACGATCTCGGTGCACTCGATCGTCCGTGCGGCGCTGTGGTGCATCCGGTCGATGACGAGCACGCTGGCCCCGGGCTGGATCGCCAGTGCGGTCGCCTCGGGGCGCGACGACAGCCGCACCGAGACTTCCTCGGTCACCTCGTCGACCGCTATGCCGATGGATCGCATCCGCTCGATCACGCCGCGTCCGGCCAGCGGCCCCTGCTCGGGCAGCACGACGGCCGTCCCGGCGGTCAGCTGCGCGTCCTCGTAGCTGGTGGCGAGCTGTACCGGCTCGCCGTCGGCGGACAGCAGGTACCGGGTCATCGTGGCCGGAGCGCCGACGGCGAGGCCGAGCCTTCGGGCAACCGGCGCCGGCGCTGGTACCTGCTCGGTCTGATGCTCCCAGGCCAGCCGCCTGGGCACCGGCGCCCCGCCCTTCGCGGGGTCGGCCGCCGCGGTGTCGTGCACGCCGAACGGCGAGCCAGGAAACTGGGGCCGGTCGTGCTCCAGGAAACCGGCGGCCGGCACCTTCCTGACGTAGCAGCCAGAACCTGGCCTGGCCTCGATCAGGCCCTCGGCCAGCAGCACGGCCAGCGCGTGCTTGGCGGCGGTCTCGCCGACCCCGTAGTTGGTGATGATGGCGTTCCGCGAGGGGACGCGCGCGCCGGGCTCGAGCACGCCCGAGCGGATCCTGGAGCGCAGGTCCTCAAGCACGCGCAGATAGACAGGCTCGGTAGCTGTACCCATGACCCCGGCTTCCTGGAGAGTGTCTGCGGCCAGTTCCCGGGACTGCCTGGCGCTGCGGCTAGGCGCTGCCCTCCTCGAGCAGCAGATGATATCCGTTGGGTGTCCTGGCGTGCAGTACCCGATACTGCCAGTCCTCGCTCGGGGTCATCAGCTCTTCGCGGTAGGGCACCCCGGCGCTTTCGAACAGCTTCTTCGCCTCGTCCAGATCGGTCACCCCGAACTGCCAGGTGAGCACCCGGTCGGGTCCGGACGGCGAGAAACCCTTCTGCCACTCAATGCCGAATTCCACCGGGCCATGGCCAAGCGCCAGGAAATACGGGTACTCGGGACCCTCGTAGGTCACCCTGAACCCGAGCCGGAGGTAGAAATCTCGTTCCGCCAGCAGATCCCCGACGAAAAGAATCGGGATGATCCTCCTGAACAACACTGCCATAGCGCGACATAGTATCGACCCACAGTCGCCGTGGCTGCATAGTGCCGAGTCGTGTCGGCCGGTAAGCCTGCGCCGAGACTCGATCGAGACATTCTGGCTGTGGTACGGCGGCGGCTTCGCCTGGTTTATCCAGGTGACAGCACGCCGCAGCCGACGTACCGGAGCAGCCCCATGCATCAAGCGCACGCCGCTGATCGCACTCCGCCTGACCAGTCCCCGCCGCAGGCCGCGTTCGAGTCGTTCGTGCTGGCCGCCGAGCCCAGGCTGCGCCGGGCGCTGATCGCCGCCTACGGGTTCGACGACGGGCGGGACGCGACGGCCGAGGCGCTGGCCTACGCCTGGGAGCACTGGGACCGGCTGGCAGCGATGGACAACCTGCCCGGCTATCTCTTCCGGGTCGGTCAGACCCGGATCAGGCGAAGACGCCAGCCAGTGATCTTCGACGCCCCGGACAGCAGCGACAGCCTCTTCGAGCCTGGCCTTCCCGCCGCGCTCGCGGCCCTGACCCAGCGGCAGCGGCTCGCCGTCGTGCTGGTGCACGGCTACGGCTACACCCACCGGGAGGTCTCCGAGCTGACCGGCCTCAGGCAGACCTCGATCCAGAACCACGTAGAGCGCGGCCTGGCGAGGCTACGAGCCCTGATGGGAGTCACCAGTGTTCGATGAACAGCCAGTGTCCGATGAACAGCCTGTGTTCGATGAGCAGCTCAGGGCGCTGATCGACAGCGGCGAGCCAGTCACCTTCGAGGAAATCCAAGAGCGAACCCAGCGTCCGGCACAGGGCCGGGCGCGCCCGACCGCAAGGAGATACCGCATGCCCATCTCGATCGTCACCGGCGCCGTCGCGGCCGCTGCCGCCGCCGCGCTCGCCCTGGGGGCCACCGGCCAGCAGGGTTCCACCAACCCGCCAGCGGGGAGCCTGGTGACCACCGCCGTGATCCGGCAGATGGCCAGCGCGACCGAGGCGGCGCTGGCCAAGTCCGGCAGGGTTCTCATGGTGACCCGGGCGCACGGCCTGGTGACGAACATCGACAAGAACGGTCATCGCCACAACCTCGTCGAGGTCGACACCGACACCTATTCCTTCTCAGGCAAGGACTACAACGTGGCCGAGAGGCTCAAGGTGCCAGGCGCGCCCGGCAACGACGGCGTACCCGGACGCATGATCGTCCGGCTCGTCCGCGGCCAGCGGTACGAACTCCTCGCCGGCTTCCCCTGCCCGCCGAAGCAGCCGCACTGTGACCGCTCCAAGCTGCGCTGGTACCACCTGGTCGGCCACCTGACCAAGTACCGGGGAATGGCCGACCCTCGGGGCATCCTGAAGGTGCTCGCGCCGAGCGCGAAGTTCGTCTCAGAAGGCACCCAGACCATCCACGGCGTCCGGACCACCAGGCTCAGGGCGACGAAGCTGGCCGGCCTGCCGCGCCTCGGCGCGCTGCCCAACGTGCCGCAGTCCGGCGAGAAGCTCACGGGCCTTCTCATCTGGGTGGACACCCACGGCGTCGTCCGCCAGATCCACCTCAGCGGGCGGACGGCCCTGTTCAGGAACGGGCACGCCACCTATCCCCGTAGCGACCGCTTCACCACGGCGATCAACTTCCTCGACATCGGCGTCCGACAGCACATCGTCGCTCCCCGGCACGCGATCAGGTACGTGAGCAAGTAACGACGTAACTGGTCGAAAGGCGGCACAGGGGCCTACAGTGACCCTGTGCCGCCTGCTGCTGATCCGCCTGCTGCTGAATTCCTGGTCCGCGTCGCCGTCTGCCAGCTCGACCTCGCCGTCGGCGAACTCGACGCCAACCGGGCCGCCGCTGCCGCCGCCATCTCCGAAGCCGCCAGCCGGGGCGCCCAGGTCGTGATCGTCCCCGAGCTGACCCCGTCCGGTTACGTCTTCACTACGGTCGGGGAAGCCCGCTCACTCGGCGAGCCCGTCGACGGGCCGACCGCCAGGCAGTGGACGAGCCTCGCGCAGGAGCACGACCTGGTCGTCATCGGCGGCTTCGCCGAGCTGGCACCGGACGGCACGCTCTACAACAGCGCCATGCTCGTCGACGACACCGGCGTCCGCGCGGTCTACCGCAAGGCGCACCTGTGGGACGCCGAGGTCGACTTCTTCGTCCCGGGCGACCAGCCGCCGCCGGTGATCGACACCAAGTACGGCCGGCTGTCGATGATGGTCTGCTACGACGTGGAGTTCCCTGAGTGGGTGCGGATCCCGGCGCTGGCCGGCGCCGACCTGCTCGCCGTTCCCACCAACTGGCCCGCCGACCCGGCTCCGGCGGGGGAGCGGCCGATGGTTACCTTCAACGTGCAGGCGGCCGCCTTCGCCAACCGGATGTTCGCGGCCGCTGCCTGCCGCTGCGGTGACGAGCGCGGCGTCCGCTGGGTTGGCGGCAGCCTCATCGCCGACGTCACCGGCTACCCGCTCGCCGGCCCGCCAGCGTGGACCGCGTCATCGACCCGGATGAGCGCGCTGCTGCCGAGATCCTCGTCGCCGACTGCGACCTGGCCCAGGCCCGGATCAAGGCGACCGGCCCGCGCAACGACGCCCACGCCGACCGGCGCACCGACCTGTACTAGAGCTTGCGCGCTAGCGTCAGCCCGTCCCCGATCGGCAGCAGCACCAGCTCGACCCGGGCGTCAGCGACCGCGTGACCGTTGAACGCCCTGATCCCCTCTACCGCCGGGCTGGTGTTGTCCAGCTCGACCACCCGGCCGTGCGACAGGGTGTTGTCGACCAGGATCACCCCGCCCTGCCTGACCATCGGCACGATCAGGTCCCAGTACTCGACGTAGGCTTCCTTGTCCGCGTCGATGAACGCGAAGTCGAAGCTCGTGCCCTCGGGCAGCGCGGCGAGCGTCTCGCCGGCCGGCGCGAGCCGCAGCTCGATCCGGTCGGTCAGTTCCGCCCGCTTCCAGTACTCTCGCGCCACCGAGGTGTATTCGTCGCTGACGTCGCAGCACAGCAGCTTCCCGCCCGCGCCGAGCCCGCGCGCGACGCAGATCGCCGAGTAGCCGGTGAACGTCCCGACCTCGACGGCATTCCTCGCCCCGGTGAGCTGGGCCAGCAGGGTCATGAACCGCCCCTGGTCGGACCCGATCTGCATGCCGGCCGCGTCCCCGAACCGCTCCAGGGTCTCGGCGGCCAGGTCGGCGAGGATCTGGTCGGGCTGCGTGGTGTGGGCGGTGACGTATTCGCTCAGGGCGTCGGTCAGCTGCATGCTTCGTCTGGTCACGCCCCGATCTTAGTCAGGGACCGGTCACCGGCCAGGCTTCGAGTAGTCGGGAGTCGGGTCTAGTCTTCGTAGCATGCAGCCGCATTCCCAGCACCCGCTGGCGTTCATCCCGAGCCCGGCGAGCAACGGCATTCACCTCGGCCCGCTGTTTATCCATTACTACGGGCTGATGTACGTGGTCGGCATCACGCTGGCCGTGCTGATCACCCAGCGCCGGGTGCGGCGGATGGGCGGCGACCCGGCTCTCGTCGGCGATATCGCGCTGTGGGCCGTGCCGGCCGGAATCATCGGCGGCCGCATCTATTTCGACATCACCACTCCGAATGACATCCCGCACGTCTGGTACGGCGTCTTCGCCGTCTGGTCGGGCGGGCTCGGCATCTGGGGCGGCGTCGCGGCCGGCGCCCTCGTCGGTGCCTGGCGGGTGCGCCGGGCCGGCGCCAGCATCGCCCTGTACGCGGACGCGGTCGCGCCGGCGCTGCTGGTCGCGCAGGCGATCGGCCGGATCGGCAACTACTTCAACCAGGAACTCTTCGGCGGCCCGACCACCCTGCCGTGGGGCCTGCTCATCCAGCCTGGGCACCGACCGGCTGCCTTCCCGAATGCGACGGCCTTCCAGCCGACGTTCCTGTACGAGCTGATCTGGGACCTGCTGCTGGCGGCGGTCCTGGTCTGGCTCGGCTACCACCGCAAGATCAAGCCGCCGGGTCTCTTCGCGCTCTACGTGGCGGGCTACTCGGCGTTCAGGATCTTCGAGGAGTCACTACGCGTCGACTCGTCCGAGCACTTTCTTGGCCTGCGGACGAACTTCTTCGTCGCGATCGTGCTCACGATCGCCGGCCTCGCCTGGTTCGTGATCAGCCAGCGCCGCACCCCGGCGGCCGAGACCGACGGGGCCGCCGAGGCCACCGCCGACCCGCCGGACGCGGCCGGGCAGGAACCCGACGCCACCAGCGACGATACGGTGGCGAGCGACCGAAATTAGGCTCGACAGAACCTCGTGGCCTAGGGCAGCATTGTGCGTTCGTGACCCCCGAGCGATCTAGGGTGAACGAGTCGCCCCCGCCCACTGCCGCTTCTAGGCTGGCCAGGCTGGCCCGCAAGCTCGCTCCGGACCTTGCCCCGATCAGGCATTCCCGCGATTACCGGCTGCTCTACGCCGGCCAGGCGGCAACGGCGACCGGCGGGATGATCTGCTTCGTCGCGCTGCCCTACCAGGCGTACGCGATGACCCATTCCTCACTGGTGGTGGGCCTGCTCAGCAGCGTGGAACTGGTGCCGCTGCTGATCGCCGGGGTCCTCGGCGGCGCGCTCGCCGACGCCCTCGAACGCCGCAAGATCGTGCTGACCACGCAGAGCGCCTCGACGGTCGTCACCGTCCTGCTCGCGGTGAACGCGCTCACCCTCAGGCAGCTGTGGGTGCTCTTCGTGCTCGCCGCCCTGCTGATCGGCGCCTACGGCATGCAGCGCCCGTCGGTCGAGGTGCTCGTGCCCCGGCTGGTCCCCCGCGAAGACCTGCCAGGCGCGGCCGCGCTGACCGCGCTGCAGGGCACGATCGCGAACACGGCGGGTCCGCTGCTCGGCGGGGTGCTGCTGCTCGGCGGACTGCCGCTGGCGTACTTCGCCGCTACCGCCGTGTTCGTCCTCGGGCTGATCCCGTTCGCCGCGATGGCGAAAAGTCCGCCGGCCCACGACGCGGACCGGGTGAGCCTGGGCGGGCTCGCCGAGAGCTTGCGTTATGCGAAAAGCAGGAAGGATCTTCTCGGCACGTACCTCATCGACATCGGCGCGATGCTGTTCGGCGCGCCCTACGCGGTGTTCCCGCAGGTCGCGGCCGGGCTCGGCGGCCCTGCCGTGCTCGGCCTGCTGTACGCGGCGCCGGGATTCGGCTCGACCGTGATCAGCCTGACCAGCAGCTGGACCAGGCACGTCCACCACCACGGCCGGGCGATCGCCTACGCGGTGTGCGGGTGGGGCGTCGCGATCGCCGCCTTCGGCTTCGCGCCCGACCTTCCGCTGTCGGTGCTGGCGCTGGCCGCCGCCGGCGGGTCGGACACGGTCAGCGGCCTGTTCCGGATGACGATGTGGAACCAGAGCATCCCGGCCCGGATCAGGGGCCGGATGGCCGGCCTGGAGATGATCAGCTATACGACCGGCGAGCCGCTCGGCAATGTCGAGGCCGGCGCGATCGCGACGCTGACCGGCTCGGTGCGGCTCGCCGTGGTATCCGGGGGCATCCTGAGCGTCGCCGGCGCCGTCATCGTCACCCTCGCCCTGCCCGCCCTGTGGCGCTACGACAGCCGCGACGTCACGCCAGTCACCACCAAGCCCGAGCCGCAGCCCCTCAGCGCGGCGTAACAGCAGTAGGCAGGTACATGCTGCTGTGTGCCCCGGGGTATCGCCAGCACTGTCCGGTGTGGGCAACAATGCCAGGATGCGACGCTTGCTGCCCCGACGTGTCATCGCCGTGCTCTTCGGGGTCGCGGTCGGCCTGGCTGCCGCCAGCGCCGCACTCGCTGCTGACCTGGTCGGCTCGGCCGCCGTCGCGCTGGCGCCCGCTCCGGTCTTCGCCAGGGCGCTCGGGTCCGGGGTGCTCGTCCAGCCGTTCGCAGTCGCGACCGCCAGCGGGCGGGTGTGGGTGGCGGACAAGTCGGCGGGCGCGGTAGCCGAGTTCGCGGCGTCGGGCAAGCTGCTGGCCCGGTTCGGCCAGCACGGGGCTGGCACCCTGAGCGGTCCCGAGGGAATCGCGGTCGGGCCCGGCGGCGACGTCTGGGTCAGCGACACTGGCCACGACCGGATCGTGGAGTTCTCGCCGCACGGCCGCAAGCTCAGGACTTTCGGGTCGCGCGGCTCGGCGCGAGGGAAGCTGGAGGAGCCGGTCAACCTCGCGGTGTCGTCCGGCGGCGTCTACGTGGCGGATAGCGGCAACAACCGGGTCGACCGGTTCACCAGGTCGGGGCGGTTCGTGTGGTCGGTGCGGGTGGCCAGCCCGTTCGGCGTCGCGGTGAGCACCTCAGGAACGGTCTGGGTCTCGAGTCCCAGCTACGCGGACGGCAACACGGTCTTCGAGTTCTCCTCCGACGGACGTGAGCTGAACTCGTTCGGCTCCACGCAGGCCAGCTACGGCGCATTGTCTGACCCGGGCGGCCTCGCGGTCGGGCCTGGCGGACGGGTGTACCTGGCGCAGCCCGACTTCGGGTTCGTCACCGTCTTTCGCCCGGGCGGCGGGTTCTACACCGAATTCGGGCTGACCGCCGATACATCCCTGGCCACCAGGGATCTCGCGTTCCCGCAGGATCTCGCCGTGACGCCACGCGGGCGGGTGTTCGTCGCCGACACCGGCAACGCGCGGATCGTCGAGTTCAGCCCGGCGAAGGCGGCGGCGGCCGGGGCAGGAGCCGGCTCGCGAACCGCCAGCTGGTGGGCTCTGACGCTCGCGGGAGTACTGGCAATCTGCGTGGCAGCCTGGTGCGCATTCACCCTGCTGCGCGGGCGTGGTGTGGCGCGGGTCGCGGCGCCAGCGGTGGTGCCGGTCGCACCGCCGGTTGCGACGGTTACTACTGCCGGGCCGGTCGTGAGCCGGCGGACGCTGCTCGCGGGTGCGACGGCGCTGACCGGTGCGACGGCCGGGGCGAGCGTGCTGCCGCTCAGCGTGCGCCGTGCCCTCGCCGCCACCTCGGTTCGCCCGGCGTCGGCGCAGCTCAGCGACATCAAGCACATCGTGATCCTGATGCAGGAGAACCGCAGCTTCGACCACTACTACGGGGCGATGCCCGGAGTCCGTGGCTTCACCGACCCGACCGCGATCAAGCTGGCCAGCGGCCGGTCGGTCTTCCACCAGCCCGACCCCTCGCACCAGCAGGGCTATCTGCTGCCGTTCCGGTACGACACCGGGAAGACCAGCGCCCAGGCCACGCCCGGCACCGACCACTCCTGGGAGACTCAGCATCAGGCGTGGAACCACGGCAAGATGGATCAGTGGATCGCCGCCAAGGGCGAGTTCACTATGGGATACTTCGGGCGCGAGGACATACCTTTCCACTGGGCGCTTGCTGATGCTTTTACGATCTGCGATAACTACCACTGCTCAGTGTTCGGCCCGACCAATCCGAACCGGCTCTACATGTGGACCGGGATGATCGATCCGGCGGGCCAGCACGGCGGACCGGTGATCGACAACACGCCCGCGTTCGACAACGTCATCTTGTCCTGGACGACTTACCCGGAACGGCTGCAGGCGGCGGGCATCAGCTGGCAGGTCTACCAGGAAGAGGACAGCTTCGACGACAACGCGCTCGCCTGGTTCACGCAGTTCGGCAACGCCAGGACCGGATCGCCGCTGCACCAGCGGGGGATGCGGACGCGGCCCGCTGGCTCGTTCGAGTTCGACGCGCGGCACGACCGGCTGCCGCAGGTGTCCTGGCTGGTCGCGCCGACGGCGCAGTCCGAGCATCCGGACTTCTTCCCGGCGGCGGGCGCGGAGTACATCGCCCAGAAGCTGGACGCCATCGCGTCGAATCCGGACGTGTGGGCGAAGACGGCGTTCATCTTGTGCTACGACGAGAACGACGGCCTGTTCGACCACGTGGTGCCGCCGACGCCGAAGCGCGGCACGGCGGGGGAGTTCGTCGACGGCGAGCCGATCGGGCTGGGCTTCCGGACACCGACCACGATCGTGTCACCGTGGACCGCCGGCGGATTCGTGTGCTCGGACGTGTTCGACCACTCGTCGCTGATCCGGTTCATCGAGGCCAGGTTCGGGGTGCACGAGCCGCACATCAGCGCCTGGCGGCGTCAGACGTGCGGCGACCTGACGAGCGCCTTCCGCTTCTCCGCCGGGGCGGCTAGTTACCCGAGCGGCAGCACCAGGCTGCGCCTGGCCACCGCCGAGGCCAGCCTGCTCACCGCCCAGCACCAGGTCAACGCCAATCCGCCCCCCGGCATCCCGGCCGTCAACCAGCCCCTGCCCGGCTAGCAGAGCCCGGCTAACTTCAGAACTCGTCGTCGAGGGCCGTTGCGTCGGCCGCAGCCATCTCGGCCCGGGCGACCGCGATCTCGGCCGGAGTGAACTCACCCTGTTCCGCCTGCCAGTCGGCGATCAGGGCGCGATCGATGCGCAGCCGCAGGTCACGCTCAAGGGCGCTAGTCACAACGCGGTACTCGCCTAGACCTCGTCGAGACGCCTGAGCAAGGTCTCGCTCAACTCTTTGAAGTCTTGATAGCACCTCAGCACGTAGGTCTGGGTACTGCCAAGCGCTCCATCGGCTGCACGGAGGTCAAACATCGGCTTTCTCGCATCATGCGATAGCGGCATGAGACTTTGATAATTCCTCAGTGTCGCGATCTCGTAGGATCGGTCGAGCGGATCAAACGACTCTTGGCCGAGTACTGCCGAATGGAACACTCCGGGTATTCTGTCTAGCCATCGGGTGTACGCTTTAAGCGGTCGGTCGAGTCGCGTTGTTGGCTGCATTATGATGTAGCCAAGCGGCGTCATGACGCCAGCTGGAGCCGAGATGCCGTCCGGAATCTTCGGCAGGACGAGCTCGCGCCAGTTTGATCGCCATTCACGTAGCGTCGGGCCGAGGTTACGCAGTCCACGCAAGGAAAATAGATCAGCAGCGAGCGGCATAACGACAGAATCTGCCACGAGCAGCGCGGCTCGATTGATAGCTCCAAGATTGGGCCCGACGTCGATGAGCACTATTTCCGCGCTGGTCTTTTCGACCGCATGCTGAACTATTCTATGAAAAGCAGTAGTCGTGCGGATGGCCGCGAGGTCATTCCCGGTAAATCCGCGTGACCAGGCCGCCGACAGCCGGTCTTCGAATGCGCTGAGTTCCAGGTCACCTGGTACTAGCCACAGTCCATCACGCACCTGAACTGGGTCGAACGGCTCTATGTCGCCGACGCCATCCATGATCGGCTGTATCGCGCTCGCGATGGTCCCAGCGTGTTGCGGAAGCTCCCTGGGGTTGAACAACGTCCTCTGCGGCTCGTACCAGGCAGGACTCTCTGGCTCCTGCCACAGAAGCTGCAGATAGTCCTCATCGAGAAACGCTGAAGTCAGGTTGGACTGAGGATCGAAATCGACGGCCAGGACCTGCAGGTCAAGCCTTTGCATCATGTGTGCAAGGTGATAGGTAAGCGTAGTTTTACCTACGCCACCTTTGTTGTTGAACAGCGCAATGGAGGTCACGCGTTGCTCCGGAGAGTCACGATCCAGGACGAGTCATCCACGGTAAATTCTGCCGGGGGATTTCCATTACGGTCCAGCGCCGCGCGCATTCGGCTGATTCCGCGACCAAATCTGTTGACATAGCCAAGCGACTTCATGGCGGCAGCGAGAGACGGATTCCGATAATCATTGACGCGGTCAAAATTATCACGTCTGACCTGGCCAAAAGGTCCACCTGGATTCGAAATCTCAATGCGGTCTTCGAACCAGGCTATGCGGACGGGTGCGTAGGAGGTCTCGTAATTTCGATGCATGATGGCGTTCATGCATGCCTCCCTGAGAGCTTCAATTGGATAGTCGGGCTCTTGAATTTCCCTCAGTTCGCTCACTGACGACAGATGCGTTCGCAAGTTGGCTCTCAGCACGGCTTCGAGGCGGATCGAGGCATCTATTAGATGTGCCCTGACTTCCTGCTCGTCTGAAACCGGGGCGTCAAGTTCAGCTCCTTGATATCGAATGAACTGCAGATATGCTCCCGGGATGAAACTACCCGGATCAAAGCCAGTGATAAGGAGGCCAAGTACCGTCGGGATTCCTGACGGGTCGCTGAGCCGTACTGAGGCTAGTTGCTGACTCACCGAGCGCTGGTTCTCTTCGATCACCTCTGCGTCCACTACAGATGGCAGATAGGTGGATCTGAAGACCGTGAGATCTAGATCGTCCTGTGAGCTACCGGCGACCGCGCGGCTGTCGAAGGGGCCGTCCAGAAACCGGCGGCGCTCATTGAGCACTCGCTCGTCCTCGCGGCTAGCCTGCCGGATTGTCGGTCCAGGGCGAACCCAGACAATTCCATTGAACCGGACAGGCGGCGTAGCGGAGGCATGTACCCGGACACGTATAACAGGCTGGCCGGCGTAGATCGCGGCCTCGACGGTGATTGACGGGCGATCGAGGATACGGCCATCGTCTCGCAACTCGGTCAGCTTGAGGAGTTCGCGATCACTGATGTCGACATCTCCGGTCGCCTGTCCGCTGTCAGTTACGCCGATGAGGATGTCCCCGCCAGCCGTGCTGGCAAGATCGTTGGCGAAGGCGCAGATCGATCTGGCGATCCTGTCACGGTTGACGGCCGACTCCTTAAACTCCAGCGCCGTGGTCTCCCGGTTCCCGAGCAGCTGTGCGAGATCGGTCGTCATGAGGTGCATTCTGCACCACCGCCGTCATCTCCGGGCCAGCACGCAAGCTACGCGCGGACTGGCTCGGGTAGGCGGTCGGCGGCTGGGGCGGCTGTTCTGGCTCGCCACCACTCCTGGCCTGATTCCGGCAGCAGGTAGATCGGGTCGTAGTACTCGAACTCCCGGTCTAGTGCCTCAGGGTCCTGCGCGTCGACGGCGGTGCGGTAGTTCTTCGTCCAGTACGAGATGCCGCGCTCGGTGTCGTACCTGGAGACCTGGTGCACCCAGCGCTTGCCGACGTAGGGGACGTCGCAGAGCATGCGCGGCGTCGCGAAACCCGGCAGGTAGCCCATGATCTTGAGCTGCAGTGCCTGGGCTTCGCCAAGCCCGAGGCGCCAGTGCTCGGCGTTCGGGATCATGTCGCACAGATAGAAGTAGTACGGCATGATCTTCGCGTCGTCGAGCAGCGCGAAGCACAGGTCGAGCAGCGCCTCGGGGGAGTCGTTAACGCCGCGCAGCAGCACGCCCTGGTTGCGGACATCGCGGATGCCGGTCGCCAGCATCGCCTTGGCGGCCTTGGCGACGAGCGGCGTCACCGACTGGGCGGCGTTGACGTGGGTGTGGATCGCGATCGAGACGTCCCGCGCCAGCGCGGTCGTGGCCAGCCGCTCCATTCCGGCCCGCACCTCGTCGGTGAGCCAGTACTGGGGCAGCCCCATCAGCGCCTTGGTGGCGAGCCGGACGTCGCGGATCGAGTCGATCTCCAGCAGCGAGGCGACGAACGCCTCCAGCCGCGCCCACGGCAGGTTCGCCACATCGCCGCCGGAGACCACCACGTCCCGGACCCCCGGGGTGCGCCGCAGGTAATCGAGCATCGCGCTGAGCCGGTCGTCGCGCTGCATGCCGAACTTGAGTTTCTCCACGACCGGGGTCGGGTTGCCGACCAGGTCCATCCGGGTGCAGTGCCCGCAGTACTGCGGGCAGGTCGGCAGCACCTCGGCGAGCACCTTGGTCGGGTAGCGGTGGGTCAGCCCCTCCACCACCCACATCTCGGCCTCGTGCAGCGAGTCCCGTGAGGACAGCGGGTGCGACGGCCAGTCGGCGCGGCGGTCGCTGAAGACCGGCAGCATGTAGCGGCGCACCGGATCGGCGTACAGCGCCTCGGTGAATCCGGGATCGCCCGGCGCCAGCGCCGGCACCATCGTGCTGACCATCTGCGGCGGGATAAGCATCGACATGGTCGCCCGCTCGGCCTGATCCCGCTCGACGTCGGCGTAGAACGACTCGGTCACCCCGTCGCCCAGCACCGCCCGGAGCTGGCGCAGGTTCTTGACGCAGTGCGCCCGCTGCCATTGCGCGGACTCCCAGTCCTGCGTGCCGACGTCAGCCCACCCCGGCAACCGCCGCCAGTCGGGCTCGGCCAGGTCCTTGCGGCGGTAAATATAGGGCTGCTCGATCATCGCGGCACCACCTGTCAGCTTCCCACCCGTAGCTTCTCAAAAACCGAACGATAGCCTGTCAAGCAAGCTAGTTACGCAAGAAGCTACTGTCGGTATAGTGCGATCCAGTAAATTCTACATCTTCGTTCACCTCACCTCCTAGTGCCGGAAGGGCTCTCAGCGTTGCCAGAATCCTCACCGCTCGGACTGCACCGGGTGCTCAAGCCGGCTGGCGTCCTGCCGCAGGCAGCCTGGCGCCTTGATCCCGACCCTCCGATCTGGCCCGACGAGGTGCTGATCGACGTCGAGCGGCTGAACCTGGACGCCGCCTCGTTCCGCCAGCTGCGCGAGTCGACCGGCGGCACGGCCGGCGCCATGAAGTCGGCGGTGCTGGGCATCGTCGCCGACCGGGGCAAGATGCAGAACCCGGTTACCGGCTCAGGCGGCATGCTCACCGGCGTGGTCCGCGAGGCCGGCCCCGCCTCGCCGCTCGGCCTCAAGTCAGGCGACCGGATCGCGACCCTGGTCTCGCTCAGCCTGACGCCGCTCGCGATCACCGACGGCCTCGCCTCGTGGGACGGCACCTCCGAGCAGGTGCCCTGCCAAGGCACCGCGATCCTGTTCGGCCGGTCCATCGCCGCCGTGCTGCCCGCCGACCTGCCGGTACCGCTGGCGCTGGCGATCATGGATGTCTGCGGCGCGCCGGCGCTGACCCACCGCGTGGTCAGCCAGGCGGATAGGCCAGCAGTCGCGATCCTGGGTGCCGCCGGCAAGAGCGGATCGCTCTCCGCCGCCGCCGCCCGCCGCGCAGGCGCGAGCCTGATCATCGGCGTCGTGCCCACTGAGCGCGAGGCCGCGATGCTGCGCGCGGCTAGCCTGGTTGACCAGGTCGTGATCGCCGACGCGACCGATCCGATCGCGCTCGCCGCGGCGGTCGAGCACGCCGGGGGACCGGCGGGCGTCACCGTCGTCTGTGTCGACGTCCCGGGCTGCGAGGGCGGCGCGATCCTCGCCACGGCCCAGCGCGGTACCGTGATCTTCTTCTCGATGGCCACATCGTTCACTGCTGCCGCACTCGGGGCCGAGGGCGTCGCCGCCGACATCACGATGCTGGTGGGCAACGGCTACTCCGAGGGCCACGCCGACCTGGCCATCGACCTGATCAGAAGCGAACCTGGCGTGCGCCAGATCTTCGACGCTAGGACGCGGGGAGAGTAGCCATGCAGCCAAGGACACCTAAGCTCACCATCGACCCGCAGGTCGTCGCCGAGGCCAGGGCCCTGGCCCGAAAGGCGGGCCAGCCCATCGTGGAGATGGCCCGCAGCCACACCACGGTCTCGGTCGAGCGCGCCGTGCTCAGGCTCGCCGGCCTGGCCGGTGCCGACGCCGAGGGCATGCCGCTGGTCAACCGGATCATCGACGCCGTCCGGGCGCAGACCGGCCTGGAGCACGGCGTGGCCCTGCCGGTGTGGGACGCGCTGCTCACCGGCGGCTACCCGGACCTGCAGGCTCTGGCGGCGCAGCTCAACCACGCCCAGTTCCGGCTGCCGGAAGGCGATGCCGCCCGCGCGGCGCGGGAAGCCGCCCGCCAGGCGCTGACCGTCGGCTTCGCCAGGATCGCCGCCAACCGGACCGCCAGGGACGCGATGATCGCGCAGACGGCCGAGCCGCGCAAGCCCTGGATGTACCTGATCGTCGCGACCGGCGACATCTACGAGGACATCCCGCAGGCCCAGGCGGCCGCCAGGGAAGGCGCCGACGTCGTCGCGGTCATCCGCTCGACCGGCCAGTCGCTGCTTGACTACGTGCCCGAGGGCGCGACCCGCGAAGGCTTCGCCGGCACCTACGCCACCCAGGAGAACTTCCGCCTCATGCGCGCGGCCCTCGACGAGGTGTCACGTGAGCTCGGACGTTACGTCAGGCTGACCAACTATGCCTCTGGTCTGTGCATGCCAGAGATAGCCTCGCTCGCCGGACTCGAGCGACTAGACATGATGCTGAACGACTCGATGTACGGGATCATCTTCCGCGACATCAATCCGAGGCGCACGCTGATCGACCAGCGTTTCTCGCGGCAGGTCCACGCCAAGGCAGGGATCATCATCAACACGGGCGAGGACAACTACCTGACCACCGCCGACCCGGTCGACGGCGCCCACACGGTGATCGTGTCCCAGCTGCTCAACGAGTTCTTCGGCAAGGAGGCCGGCCTGGCCGACACCCAGCTCGGACTCGGCCATGCGTTCGAGATCGGGCCGGACGTGCCGGACTCTTTCCTCCTGGAACTTGCGCACGCCCAGCTGGTCCGCGAGCTGTTCCCGCGCGCGCCGCTGAAGTACATGCCGCCGACCAAGCACATGACCGGCAACATCTTCGCCGGCTACCTGCTCGACGCGTTCTTCAACCTGGTCGCGATGATGACCGACCAGGAGATCCTGCTGATCGGCATGATGACCGAGGGGATCCACACCCCGTTCCTTTCCGACCGTGACCTGGCGCTGGAGAACGCGCACTACGTCAGGAAGGCGGCGGGCATGCTGGGCGACAGCTTCCGGCCCGAGCCCGGCGGGTTCATCGACAAGCGCGCCCATCAGGTGCTCGCCGAATCGGTCGACCTGCTGCGCCGGATCTGCGACGACGGCCTGCTCAGCGCCATCGCCGACGGCACGTTCGGCATCACCAAGCGGCCAGCCGACGGCGGCCGGGGCCTGGACGGCGTGGTCGTCAAGGCCGAGGGTTACTTCAACCCGGCGAGTGAGTTCCTGGAGGATGCTGTGCTTGAGGTGACACAGTGAGTGCTCAGATCGTGCGCCCCTACGGCGACACCACCGGCGACGGCCGGATCCAGGTCTCGTTCACCCTGCCGGTGCCGTTCGGCACCCACGACGAGCAGGCCATCGCCGAGGGCGCCGCGCTGCAGCTCGCCGGCAAGATGGGGCTCGACCCGGCCATGGTGGTGCACGCCAAGGGCATGGGGCCGAACTTCACCTTTTTCATCGTGTACGGGCGGGCGTCGCACCTGGTCGACCTGTCCGAGGTGAAGATCGCGGAGCGGGAGTTCGAGATCTTGCCGTCTGCCGAGATCAACCTGCGGATCAGGTCGTCGCTGGGCCGCAAGCTGGTCGTGGTCGGCGCGACGATCGGCACCGACGCGCACACCGTGGGCATCGACGCGATCCTGAACGTCAAGGGTCACGCGGGGGAGAAGGGCCTGGAGTACTACCGGGAGATCAAGGTCGTCAATCTCGGCTCGCAGGTCGAGATCCCGCGCCTGGTGCAGCTGTCGCACGCGGAGCACGCGGACGCCGTGCTGGTCAGCCAGGTCGTCACGCAGAAGGACGCGCACATCAAGAACACCTCCGAGCTAGCGGCCGCGTTCACCGCGGCCGGACCGGAGCGCCCGCTGCTGGTGATCGGCGGGCCGAGGTTCGACCCGGCGATGGCGGGCCAGCTTGGCGTCGACAAGATCTTCGGCAAGGGCACGACGCCGCGCGACGTGGCCAGCTACCTGGTGCACAAGCTGGCGCCGGCGCCGGTCGCGGAGCCTGCGGGGAGCCGGGCATGAGCGAGGACCCGCGGCTCGGGCTGAGCGTCCGGCACCAGCGCTACGTGCCCTACAGCCACGCCCACTACGGCGGCAACCTGGTCGACGGCGCATACGTGCTCGGGCTCTTCGGCGACGTGGCGACCGAGGTGTGGATCAGGACCGACGCCGACGAAGGGCTGTTCGCGTCGTACTCCGACGTGCAGTTTCGTCGCGCCGGTCATCGCCGGTGACGTGCTCGAGGTGAGCGCGACGCGTCACCCGCGTCGGCCGCCGCAGCCGCGATCTCGCGTTCGAGGCGCGGGTGTTGTGCCGGGCCGAGCCGGCGCGGGGTCCGTCGGCGCGCGTCCGTGCTGGCCGAGCCGATCGTGGCGGTCAGCGCGAGGGCACCGCGTGGTCCGTGCGACGGTGCTGCTGACGACCGCATGTCCGACATGCTGCAGTTTGGCCCCTCCCTGCTGCTGGTCCACCCAGCATAGGCGCGCGGCCATGCTGTCCTTCGAAGACGGCCTGGGACCGGAGCGTGGCCCTGATTGCTGCTGTCCCGCCTGAGTGATGGCCGGCGGCTGGCAGGATTGGCGCATGCTTGAAGGGCTTGAGGCAGATTGGCCCGGCGCCGGGTTCGGCGCAGCGGGCCGGACCTGGCGGGCGGCCGCGGCCTGACCGAGGCGCCCGGCAGCGACGGGCTGCCGCTGGTCGACCACATCGTGATCTTGATGCAGGAGAACCATTCCTACGACAACTATCTCGGGACGCTGGGGCCGTGGTGACGGGCTGCGCGCTCGGGCCTGACGGGCTGCCGGCCGCCACCAATCCGCGGCAGCGACGGAGCCGGTGCGGCTGCGGCACTTCCCGAGCACGATCCAGGTCAAGTATGTGCCGACGCAGAGCTGGGCCGCCAGCCACCTGCAGTTCAGCGACGGGGCCTGCGACGGGTTCGTACCGGCACCGAGCAGACCGTGCCCGGGCCCGACGCTACGGCCGGGCATGGGCTACTGGGACGAGCGGGACCTGCCGTTCTACCACGGGCTGGCGCGGACGTTCCCGCTGGCGACCCGGTGGTTCTGCTCGTGCCTCGGGCCGACGTTCCCCAACCGCCGGTTCCTGATCGCCGGGACCGCAAACGGGCTGATCGACGACCTGCCGTTCGGGATGATCGACTATCCGGCCAAGGGCACGATCTTCGACCTGCTGACCGCGCACGGGATCAGCTGGGTCAACTACCACGAGGTGTCGGCGCCAGGATCGACCTGGCGGCGGCTCAGTCCACGCCAGGGGCCTGGCGTGGCTGCGGCTGCTCGGCGGGTTCGATCGCCGCGTTCGTGCCTGGCCTCGGCGCACGTGATCTGTCCAAGGTCGCAGGTCACCGCCGACCTGTACCCGCTCGGGCGTGCTCGGGTCGGTCCAACCATGTCAGGCCGATGCAAGGACTTCTTCGCCGGCGCGCAGGCGGGCACGCTGCCGGCGGTCAGCTTCGTCGATCCGGACTTCAAGTACTGCTCGGAGGAGAACCCGCAGGACATCAGGCTCGGCGAGGGCTTTTCCGAGGCGGTGATCAACGCGGTGATGGCCGGACCGGCAGCTGGGGCAAGACGCTGCTGATCTGGCTCTACGACGAGCACGGCGGCTACTACGATCACGTGCCGCCGCCCGGCGCGCCCGCGCCCGACGACGTGCCGGCGCGCGGCTCGCTCGAGCGGTTCTGGCTGCTGCGGCTGCTGCGCGGCACCGGATTCGGCCAGGAGATCGCGCGGGCTGACGCCGGACCGGCGACCTACGAGCGGCTCGGCTTCCGGGTCCCGGCGGTAATCGTCTCGCCGTATGCCAGGCCCGGCTACGTGACCGACCAGGTCTACGACCACACCTCGGTGCTCAAGCTGATCGAGCGCAAGTGGAACCTGCCGCCGCTGACCCGCCGGGACGCCGAGGCCGCCGGCTCCGCTCGACGCGCTGGATCTGGACGGCCCGCCGTATTTCGCCGCGCCCCCGAAGCTCCCGCCGCCGGCGCAGCCGTGGCGACGCAAACCCTAGCCGTAGCTATTTGTCGGGTTTAAGTGAATTTTTAGCGACACTCGGACCCGCCGTTGGGCTATTACACGCAGGAGGACATCCCCTTCCACTGGGCGCTGGCGCAGTCGTTCACCCTGGCGGACAACTACCACTGCTCGGTCATGGGCCCGACTGACCCGAACCGGGTGCACTGGGAGCATGGCACCAACGACCCGCAGGGCCTGGCCGGAGGCCCGCTTCTGGAGACCGGCGGCGTCAAGGACCTGACCTTCGAGACCGGCTACGAGACGATCTTCAACGCCGGGTACAGCATCAAGTGGTACCACGCCCCGGCTGGATCGGCCCGAGCGACGGCAACTACTTCGCCCAGTTCCAGACCCAGGGCCTGGTGCCGCAAGCGCTGTTCAACGCCATCATGTCGGCCAGCACGCTGTTCGGGGACGGCACCCCCGGCGGGGCCGCGATCCGCTCAGCCCGACTGCTGCCTCGAACCCGCAACTGGCCTTCGAGGAGGACTGCGCGAACGGCACGCTGGCCGACGTGCGAGGAGCTGTGGAACAGCACCGTGTTCGTGCTGAACTATGACGAGAACGACGGGTTCTTCGACCACGTCGTCCCGCCGACGCCTGACCCGAAGGAGTTCCCCGAGGAGTTCGTGCACCTGCCGTCGCCGGCGGGCACGCCTGGCGACGGCCTTCCGGTCGGCGCCGGATTCCGCGTGCAGGCCTTCGTCATCTCGCCGTGGACGGTCGGCGGCCAGATCTTCTCCGAGGTCTCCGATCACACCTCCTGCCTGCGCCTGATCGAGGCGGTCACCGCCGCCGACGGATTGTCGGCCAGGGGCCCGATCACCTTCCCCCACATCAGCCGCTGGCGCCGGCAGACCTTCAGCGACTTCACCGGCGCGCTGCGCCGCGTGGCGCCGCAGCCCGCGCCGGCCAACCCTCAGTTCGACCCTGCGACCACCGCCGCTAACCTGGCCGCGCAGCAGGCCGCCTCCCGGCAGCCGCTGCCGACTCCGCCCGGCGCGACGCAGCAGCGTCCGACCCAGCCCAGGAAGTAAGTAAGTACCGGATAGCTGGGCCGCCGGTGTCTGCCAGCCCAGGCAGCCGCCTGCGGCCCAGCCAGTCCCGCGCGTCGCAGCAGCACCAGCGGGGAGGCACTGCGGAGGCAGCCGACCGTAGGTGACGAATTGTTACTAAGCAGTTGCTCCTTGTAGTATCGGGTCGATGAGGTCGATGCTATGCCCGGTGCTGATCAGCAGGGATGCCGAGTTCCGGCAGCTGGTCGCTGCGCTCGACGACACCGAGCGGCAGCGAGGTGGCATCGTGTTCCTGACCGGCGATCCCGGGGTCGGCAAATCGCGGCTGGCCAAGGAACTGGTCGCGCAGGCCGCCTCGCGCGGGTTCCGCACCGTCACCGGCCGTGCGGTCGAGACGGCGGCGCCGCTGCCCTTCCGCCCGGTGACCGAGGCGCTGATGAAGATCGCCAGGTCCGACGGCATACCGCAGTCGGCCGAGCTGGCCGACTACCGTCCCGCGCTCGCCGCGCTGATGCCCGGCTGGGGCACGCCGGCGGCTGACGGCCAGGCCGAGATCTCGCCGCTGATCCTCGGCGAGGCGCTGATCCGGCTGCTGTCCCTGCACGGGCCCGTGCACGGTGCTCGTGCTCGAAGACATCCACTGGGCCGATCCCGACACCTTGTCGATCGTGCAGTATCTCGCCGACAACCTGGCCGGCAAGCCGGTGCTCTGCCTGGCGACCCTGCGCGACGGGGAGCCGTCGCCCGGCCTGGACGCGGTCCGGTCGATCCACGCCGGGCGAGCCGCACCAGTCATCGAGGTGCCCCGGCTCTCCGAACGCTGAGGTCGCCCAGCTCGCCGCCTGCTGCCTGGGTGCCGGCGAGGTGCCCGAGGCAGTCAAGCACCGGCTGCTCGCCGACTGCGACGGCCTGCCGTTCGCGGTCGAGGAGATCCTGGCCGCCGCCATGGCCTCCGGCGAGCTGGCACGCGGACCGCAGGGCTGGATCGTCAACGAGGACATCGCCACCGGCGTGCCGCCGTCGATCGTCGGCTCGGTGCGCAACCGGCTCGCCGCGCTCGGCCCGCAGGTCACCAACCTGATCGTGGCCGCCGCCGTGCTCGGCAAGCGGTTCGACTGGACGCTGCTGCCCAGGCTGGCCGGGGTGACCGAGTCCGAGGCGCTGGCCGCGCTTGACCAGGCCCACGCGGTGCAGCTGATCGAGCCGTGCCAGGCGACCGGCATGTTCCGGTTCCGGCACAGCCTGACCAGGGACGCGATCGTGTCCGACCTGCTGCCTCCCGACCTGGCCAGCCGGTCGGCGAGCGCGGCGGCGGCGATCGAGGACGCCAACCCCGGGCTGCCGGGCATCTGCTGCGAGCAGGCCGCCGAGCTGCACAAGGCGGCCGGCAACCCGGTCCGGGCCGCGAGCCTGCTGCTCGAAGCGGGCCGCCGGGCGCTGCACCAGGGCGCGGTGGGCAGTGCGGTGGAGACGCTGCGGGACGCCAGGCAGCTGCTCACCTCGACCCGCCGGGCCGAGCCGATGCTGGAGATCGGCATCGGCGAGGCGCTGGCCGAGGCGCTGGAGCTCGCCGGCGACCTGGACCAGCTCGCCCCGCTCGCCGAGCAGCTGATCACCACGCTGGAGTCGGCGGGCGCCGATCCTCGGCGTCAGGCGCTGATCAGGATCAGGACGGCCCGCGCGGAGTCCGAGGAAGATCCGCGCGCGGCCGCCGAGCAGCTGACTGCGGCCAGCGACGATCGCCGACTCGCTGGCCGACCCCGCGCTGACCAGCCGGATCGACGCCGCCGCCGCCCGGTGCGCGCTGGATTCCAGCGACCTTGACCGGGCCGAGGAACTGGCGCAGCGCTCGCTCGCCACCGCCGAGCAGGCCGGGCTGCGCGGCTGGGCCGCCGACGTCGCTTTCGAGTCACTCGAGGTGATCGGCCGCCGGGAGCGGGTCAGGGACATGGCCGCGGCCCGGTCGGCGTTCCAGCGCGCCTACCAGGTCGCGGGCGGCGACGACTTCGCGATCAGGCGGATCAGGGCGCTGCACGAGCTCGGCACCATCGACATGCTCGAAGGACGGCGCCACCGGCCGGCTCACCGAGGCCAGGGACCTCGCCCGCCAGGCGGGTGCGATCTCCACCGCCACCGTCGCCGACCTGCAGCTGGCGAACGTCTGGAGCCTGGGCGCTGACCTCGACCGCGCCGCCAGCCGCGGCCCGGCAGTGCGAGGAGTCGGCCAGGACGATCAGCGCGCACCGGTACGAGGCCCTCGCGATCAGCGTGCAGGCGCTGGTCAGCGGCATCCGCGCGGACCGCGCCGGCACCGAGGCCGCCGCCGAGCGGGCCGAGGCGATCATTCCCGGCGAGCCCGAGGTGCTGTTCACCACCTGGGGCCAGGCGCGGGTCACCGCGTCGCTGTTCTCCGACGACATCGGCCGCGCGATCGAGGAAAGCGCCCTGGGCCGCTCCTATGCCGGCGACGCGGCGCTCATCGCCCCCCGCCGCGCCTGGGGCTACCACGCGCTGCTGCAGGCCGTAGCGGGCCTGGACGGCCGCGAGGCCGTGCAGCAGGCCAGAGCTGCGGGCGCTGGCGTCGGCTGGATCCAGGGCTGCCTGGCCTACGCGGAGGCGGTGCTCGAAGGCCGCGAGGGCCGCCGGACCCAGGCCGAGGCACTGGCCGAGGAAGGCCGGACCAAGATGGTGCCGTTTGCCCCGTGGTGGAACCATCTGGTCCGGCGACTCGTCGCACCGGCCGCGCTGGAGGACGGCTGGGGCCAGCCCGCGGCGTGGCTGCGCGAGGCCACGGCCGAGTTCGAGGCCACTGGTCACGCCAGGCTGGCGTCGGCCTGCCGGGGGATCCTGCGCCGCGCTGGCGAGCGGGTGCCTCGCTCGGGCCGCGGGACGGCTCAGGTGCCACCGCAGATGCGCAGGCTCGGCATCACGAGCCGCGAGATGGACGTCTACGTGCTCGTCGCTCAGGGGCTGTCCAACGCCGAGATCGCCGGGAGGCTCTTCATCTCGCCGAAGACCGTCGAGACGCACGTCGCCAGCCTCGTGTACAAAACCGGTCAGTCCGGGCGGCGCGAACTTGTCGCCCATGCCGCCAGGAACCGGGTCGGCGCTTAACTCAGGACGCCGGGACCGTTAGCTCAGGGTCGTCCCGATGCGCAAGTCACGTGCGGTCAGCGAACATTGGTACGAAGGAAACAAGCACAGCGTCATAGCGTCGACGCCCCCGCGTCCTGCGCAGTCAGCGAGCAGCCGAGTACCTCCGCAGCTGCCCGGCCCTGACCGCCTTGCCGGGGGGTGTCCGGCAAGGAGGAGTCATGACCATCTGCGCCTTCGCAGCGCCCCCGCGACTGTCCCCAAGGTCGACCGGGCACAGGTTCGAGGAGGAGGCGATCCCGTACATGCGACGGCTGTATCCGGCCGCCTTCCGGCTGACCCGCAACCACTGCGACGCCGAGGACCTGATCCAGGAGACCTTCGCCAAGGCGTACCTGGCGTTCCACCAGTTCAGCCAGGGCTCCAACCTCAAGGCGTGGCTGCACAGGATCCTGGTCACCACGTTCTACAGCGCGTGCCGCAAGCGTGAGCGCGAGCCGACCCACGTGCTGTCGGCCGATGTGCGCGACTCGCCCGACTACCACGACCGGCTGGCGCAGAGCCCCAGGTCAGCCGAGCTCGAAGCGCTGGACAACCTCACCGACTCCAGGGTCATGCGGGCGCTCGGCGACCTGCCCGAGTGCTACAAGGTCGCTGTCTACCTCGCCGACGTCCAGGGTTACCGGTACTCCGAGATCGCCGACATCATGGGCTCGCCCCTGGGCACCGTGATGTCCCGCATCCACCGAGGCCGCGAGATGCTCCGGATGAAGCTGAGCGCCTACGCGGTGACCGAGCAGGCCGCGCAGCTGCGAAGCGAAGCGCCAGTCGCCGCCTGAGCGGCGGAGGCCGGGCCGGCGTACCCCGCCGGCCCGGCCTCCGATGCTGTCTGATCGGCGCTACTCGGCCGCGCCGTACTTGGCGATCTCCGCCTTCTCGGCGTCGGTCAGCTCGCGCGGCTGCTCGCCCTTGGCGACCTTGGCGCTCTGCACCTGACGCCGGATCGTCTCGACCACCTCAGGGTTGGCCAGCGTCGTCACGTCGCCGATGTCGGTGAAGTTCGACACCGAGGCGATCACGCGGCGCATGATCTTGCCCGACCTGGTCTTGGGCATGTCGGCCACGATCCACACGTTCTTCGGCCTGGCGATCTTGCCGATCTCGACCTCGATCGCCCGGGTGACCTTGCCCTCCATGCCGTCCGCCGCGATGCCGGGCTTGAGCGAGACGTACATCTCGACGATCCGGCCCCTGATGTCGTCCATCACCGGCACCGCCGCCGCCTCGGCGACCTCGTCCACCGTCAGCGCGGCCGACTCCAGCTCCTTGGTGCCGAGCCGGTGGCCGGCCACGTTGATCACGTCGTCGACGCGGCCGAGGATCCTGATGTAGCCGTCGCTGGCCTGCAGGGCGCCGTCACCGGCGAAATACGGCCAGTCCCGCCAGTCCGTGCTGTCGGGGTCCTTGTTGTACTTGCGGTAGTAGACGTCGATGAACCGGTCGTCCTGGCCCCAGATCGTCTCCATGATCCCTGGCCACGGGTTCCTGATGCAGATGTTGCCCGCCTGGCCGCTGCCGGCCGGGATCTCGTTGGCGTCCTCGTCGAAGATGACGGGCTGGATGCCGAGCGCGCCCGGGCCGCAGCTGCCGGGCTTCATCGCCTGCAGGCCGGGCAGCGTGCTGCCGAGGAACCCGCCGGTCTCGGTCTGCCACCAGGTGTCGGTGATCGCCGCCTCGCCCTTGCCGACCTCGGTGTAGTACCAGCGCCACACCTCGGGCTCGATCGGCTCGCCCACGGTCGTCATCGTCTTGAAGTGGTAGTTGTACTTCCTCGGCTCGTCCGGGCCGACCTTGCGGAGCATCCGGATCGAGGTCGGCGAGGTGTGGAAGATATTGACGCCGAGCTGCTCGGCGATCCGCCACGGCCGGCCTGCGTCGGGGTAGTTCGGGACGCCCTCGAAGATCACCGTCGTGGTGCCGAGCGCCAGCGGCCCGTACACGATGTAGGAATGGCCGGTGATCCAGCCGATGTCGGCCATGCACCAGTACATGTCGTCGGGGTGGATGTCCTGGTAGTACTTCGACGTGCCCGCCACGTAGGCCATGTAGCCGCCGGTCGAGTGCTGCGCGCCCTTCGGGCGGCCGGTGGTGCCGCTGGTGTACATCAGGAACAGCGGCGCCTCGGCCGGCATCGAGACCGGCTCGACGGTCGCGCCCTCGTGCTGCGCCAGCAGCTCGTCGACGAAGAAGTCGCGGCCGTCGGCCATCGGGGTATCGGAGGCGTACTGGCCGGCGTGCCGCCGCCACACGAGCACCTTGTCGACCTCCTGCCCCTGCCTCGCCGCCTCCTCCAGGGCCTCGTCGGCCTTGACCTTGTGGTCGACCATGGAACCTGAGCGGTAGTAGCCGTCACTAGTGATCAGCACCCGGCTCTGCGAGTCGGCGATCCTCGTGCCGCACGCGTTGCCGCTGAACCCGCCGAACACCTGGCTGTGGATGATGCCGAGCCGCGCGCACGCCAGCATCGTGACCGGCAGGTCAGGCACCATCGGCATGTGCAGGGTCACCCGGTCGCCGGCCTTGAGCCCGCAGAAGTCGCGCAGCACGGCCGCGAACTCGTTAACTCGCCGCAGCAACTCGCCATAGCTGACGTGCTCATGCGCGTCCTCTTCGAGTTCCGGAACCCAGATCATGGCCGTCTTGTCCGGATTCGCCTGCGCGTGGCGGTCTACGCAGTTATAAGACGCATTGAGCTTGCCGCCGACGAACCACTTCCAGAATGGCGGCTTCGAGGTATCGAGCACCGTGTCCCAGCGCTGGTCCCAGGTCAGCAAGTCCGCATACTCGGTGAAGCAGTCGGGGAATTTGTCCGGGGAGAAACGCTCCAGGATCTCCGGACCGGCAGCGTTGGCCTGGGCGACGAACCCCGCTGGCGGCTCGTAATAGTCCTCTTCGCGCCAGTGAACGGCGATCTGGGCCTCAGATACCTCAGTTTCGGGATTTTCTGTCATAGCTCGACCTCCAGCGGGAGCGGAATTGCGTAGCATACTCGTATCGCTAGGCGTATGCGGTGCCGACAGGGCGCTGGCCCAAGGTTGACATCATCGGCCGAGGCGGTATCTTCTACCGAGTCACGCACCCCGGTAGCGGGTACTGGCGTCCGGACCTGGAAGGGGCTGACGACATCCAGTAGACAACGAAGGGCGAGCCCGCTGCCAGCGGAGCAGCCCTGCGGTCCGAAGGATGTCTTTGGCCCCTTCCTTGCTGGGGATCCCGATCGGCTACTCTGGCCTCATCCCCGGTAAGTGCCCAGCCCTTACCGTGCAGCCAGTACCGTGCAGCAAATACCGTGCAGCCAGATCGCGGCGAGAATCACGTATCGAGGCAGGTCAGATTGACTTCACAGGAGCGGCCAGCCGCCCCGCTTGGCCAGGTGGCCGTGATCATCCCGACGTACAACGAGCGGGACAACCTTGAGTCGATCGTGACCAGGGTCAGGGCCGCCGTGCCGGACGCCGACGTGCTGATCGTCGACGACAACAGCCCGGACGGCACCGGCGAGATCGCCGACAAGCTCGCCGCCTCCGACACCCGGGTGCACGTGCTGCACCGGCCGGGCAAGTCAGGCCTGGGCACCGCCTACATCACCGGCTTCGGGTGGGCGATGTCCAACGGCTACGACGTCATGGTCGAGATGGACGCCGACGGGTCGCACGACCCGGCGGACCTGCCGAAGATGCTGACCGCGCTGGAGTCGGCCGACCTGGTGATCGGCTCCCGGTACGTCCCCGGCGGCACGGTCGTGAACTGGCCGAAGTCACGGGAAGTGCTGTCGCGCGGCGCGAACGTGTACGTCAGGATCATGCTCGGCATCTCGGTGCACGACGCTACCGGCGGCTACCGCGCCTACCGCGCGCAGACCCTGCGCGGCGTCGGCCTGGAGACGGTCGACTCGCAGGGTTACTGCTTCCAGATCGACCTGACGGTGCGCACGGTCAACAACGGCGGCAAGGTCACCGAAGTCCCGATCACCTTCACCGAGCGCGCCAAGGGCGCGAGCAAGATGAGCCGGGCGATCATCATCGAGGCGCTCTGGCGGGTCGCCCAGTGGGGCGTAGCCGCGCGGTTCGGCGGCAAGAAGCGCGGCCGCAGCCGGTGACCGGCTGCAGCCGCTCGGACGACGTGACGGTCAGGCGCTCTTGCGGTGCCGGGACGACGACTCGGCCTCGGCGCCGCGCTTGCCCCTGATGATCGCCAGCCGCTCGGCCAGGACCTCTTCCAGATCGGCGATGCTGCGCCGCTCCATAAGCATGTCCCAGTGGCTGCGAGGCGGCTTGGCCTTGGCGGCTGACGGCTCGTCGCCGGTAGCCGTGATGGCGGTAGCGCCGCAGACCCGGCACTCCCACTTCGCCGGAACCTCGGCCTCAGCGGCGAACGGCACGCTAAATCTGTGGCCCTTCGGGCAGTCGAACGCCACCTCCTGGCGCGGGGCCAGGTCAGTGTTGCGGTCGTTCTCGTAGCTCGTGGCGCCTAGGCGAGTCCCACGTAGTGCGCGTTCGGCCATAGATTCTTTGCCTCCGGGCGCTTGACGTTCGTCTATGTCAACGGCAAGTACGTGAACAAGATTCCCGTCTGTCGCGGAGACTAATCCCTAGGGTGCCACTGGCCTCGGCTCGTCATGACATCGCGCAGCAACTCGGTCTGGTCGGTCATGATCCCGTCGACGCCGAGGTCGAGCAGTGACGACATCACGGCGGCCTCGTTCACCGTCCAGACGTGCACGGCCAGGCCGGCCGCGTGCGCTCGGGCGATCAGCGGTGGGGTCGCCATGCCGATCGGCAGCTGGGCACACCTGACCGACCGGCTGGCAAAGGCCCGGGCCAGCGACTTGCCGGGGATGCCGGACCGAAGAGCGGCGGCGCCGACCGGGGACGCCGCCATGCAGACCGGCCGGTCGAGCAGCTTCCTGGTGGCGTTCAGCCGCCCGGCCGAGAACGAGGTGATGCACACCCGGTCCCAGGCTGCGGTCCTGCGAATCAGCTCGGCCAGCGGCCGGGCCGCAGGCGCGTCCTTGACGTCGATGTTGAACCGCACGTCGGGCCAGGCGCCGAGCAGCTCTTCGAGCAGCGGCACCGGGTCGGTCCCGGCGATCCTGGCCTCGGCGACCTGCCTGGCGGTCAGGCTGGCGATCACGCCGGCGCGGTCGGTGACCCGGTCGAGCGTCTTGTCGTGGAACGCCACGAGCACGCCGTCCGAGGTCGCGTGCGCGTCGGTCTCCAGGTAGGCGTACCCCAGCTTGACGGCGTGCTCGAAGGCGCGCCAGGAGTTCTCGGGGAAATGCGAGGCCCCGCCCCGGTGCGCGAACGCGATCGGGGTCGCGTGGTCGAGAAAGTCAGTCGGCATCGCCGTCATCGGTCTCCGCGGTTCCGTTCTGGTCGTCAGCTCCCGGTTCCGTCCTGGTCGCCCACTGCCGGCGGCGGGCCTCGGCCAGGGCGACCGCGGCGGCCGCCGCGACGTTCAGGGAACCGACCCGGCCCACCTGCGGGATGTAGGCGAGCTGATCGGCCACCGCGAGCAAGCCAGGTGAGCAGCCCCGGTCCTCGTTGCCGAGCGCGATGCACACGTCGCCGTCGAGGCTGGCGCGATGCAGCGGCACCGCGCCCTGCGCCTGCTCGATCGCGACCAGCCGCAGGCCAGCTTCCCTGATCTGCGCCGCCGCCTCCGGCAGGCTCGCCGACTGCCCGAACGTCAGGTAGCGGCCGGTGCCGAGCGAGGTCTTGCGCGCCGACGGATGCATCGGGTCGGCCGCCTCGCCGCACAGCCAGACCTGCTCGACCCCGAGCGCGGCCGCCGTCCTGATGATCGAGCCGAGGTTGAACGGCTGGCTGACCGACTCCAGCAGCAGGCCGATCCTCGCGTCGGTGACCCGGCGCCAGGACCGGTTCAGCCGCTTGACCTCGGTCTGCCCGAGCTGCCTGGTCACCGGTGCGCCACCTCGGCACCGGCCCGGCCGACCTTCAGCACCCGGTAGCCAGCTCGCGCCGCGGCCCGTTCGGCGATCCACCCGGACCTGGTCAGCCAGTCCGCCAGCGAGTCCGAGCCAAGATTGCGTTGCACAACCAGATAGGCGACGGCGTGCGGGGCGAGCCGTTCCAGCCAGCGCGTGAGCATCTGGTGCAGCGCGTCCTTGCCGATCCTGATCGGAGGATTGCTCCAGATCAGGTCGACGGACGCCGGAACGGCCTCGTCGGCGGGGAGCGCGCAGGTGACGTTGGCCAGGCCAGCGCGCTCGGCGTTCTTCCTGGTGAGGTCCAGTGCACGCTGGTTGACGTCGATCGCGAACACCTGGGCGCCCGGTGACCGGGCGGCCAGCACCAGCGCGAGCGGGCCGTAGCCGCAGCCGAGGTCCAGCAGCAGGCAGGCCTGCGGAGGCGGCGGCGCGATGTCGAGCAGCAGCCTGGTTCCCGGGTCCAGCCGGCGCGGGGAGAAGACGCCGGAGTCGGTGCCGAGCTCGAGATGGACGTCGGGCAGCAGCACGTGGACCGAGCCGGGGCGGTGCGCGGCAGCGGGGTCCCCGGTGAAGTACTGGTCGCTCACGGGGCGACTGGGGCGCGGGCGGGCGGGCTCGCCGGCGTCGTGACCGGGTCGATGTAGCGGCGGGAGACCCAGCGCTCGACGACGAACGTCAGGATCGGGATGGTGCCGGCCGCGAGCACGACGATCGTGCCGATGCTGGCGGTCCGCATCCGCACGAGCCTGGTCATCGCGAACGCGACGACGATGTAGATGATGTAGAGCACGCCGTGGATGGTACCGACGACCTTGGCGATCCCGTCGTAGTGCGCCCACACCTGCAGCGGGATCCCGACGAAGCACAAGACGATCAGCATGGTCCCGGTCACGTAGGCCATCACCCGGTACGCGCGCACTGCTACAGCGCGGAGCCTGTCGGCGTCCACTTCGTCCTCCTACCGCTTCCTGCCGAGCCGGGCCAGATAGGCGTTGTACTCGGCAAGCTCGGTGGCCTCTGTCTCGGTCAGCTCATCGCCGGCGACCGCCGGCCGCGATCCGGCCCGCGCGAGCTGCCGCTCAGCCAGCGACTCGCCGGGTGGTTCGCCGCTGCCGGCCAGGTCCAGCTCAGGCTGCGGCGACGGGCGCAGCTCGTCCTTGACCGTCTTGACCCAGAAGACCGCGCCGAAGACCGCGAACACGGGCCACTCGAACGTATAAGCCCAGCTGAGCGCGTTGCCGTCGATGGCGCGCTGGAACTGCCAGTCCCCGAGCCACAGCATGCCGACGAACGCCACGACCGCGAACAGATGCCAGCTGAGCCACCGGGGGGTGAACAGAACCCGCCAGTCACCCGTCGGGCGGGGTGGTGCGGCCGTTCTCTCGGACATGCCTTGAGCCTAGCGTCGGGACTTCACTGATTCGCTGACGGTCTCGCCATGAGACGGTCAGCTACCGCGAGTCACTACGCACAGTAGCCGGGGCGTCGGTCATAATGCGGGCTATGCCTATCGCAGACTTGCTGCCTGGCCGCAGATCGGGCCGGCTACCCGGCAGCGCGAGATCGGGCCGGCTACCCGGCAGTGCCGACGACCTTCGCGGACCGGCCAGGGGAGTGGTCATGATTCCCATGCACCTGTCCTGGCCGGGGCTGCGCGAGTGCGACGTGACCGACGACCAGACCCGGCGCAGCATGTACGGCCTGCTGCTGTCCCAGGGCACCCGCAACGACATCGTGAGATTCGTCAACGCGTCGCTGCTCGCCGCCGACTGGCCGCAGATCGCCGATGCGCTCGACCCTCGGCTGCGGCGGTCGTGCGAGCGGCAGTTCGCGCTCAGCGACGACGAGGCGCCGTCGGCTGACGGCGAGGTCCGCCAGGCCGATGCCGTAGCCTGATCCGCGTGCGCAAGTACGTGATCCTGGGCGTCCAGGGCAGCGGCAAGGGAACCCAGGCGGGCCTGCTAGCTGGCGATCTCGACCTGGTCCACATCGCGGTCGGCGACGTGTTCCGCTGGAACGTGCAGCACCACACCAAGCTCGGCGCCCAGGTCAGGCGGACCATGGCGGCGGGCCTGCTCGTGGGCGACGACCTCGTCGAGGGTGTCGTCCGCCAGCGCCTGGCCGACCACGACTGGAATTACGGGTTCATCGTCGACGGCTTCCCCAGGAATGAGCGGCAGGCCGAGTTCTTCCTGGAGAGCTACGACATCGACGGGGTGATCCACCTCGACCTGCCCGACAGCGAGGTGCGGCGGCGAGTCCTCGCCCGGCGGCTGTGCTCAGGCTGCGGCATGGACTACAACCTGCTGGCCAGCAGCCCGCGCGACGCGGGGCGGTGCGACGCCTGCGGCGCCGTGCTGGTGACCCGCGAGGACGACAGCGAGGCAGCGCTAGGGGTCAGGCTCCGCGAGTACCACGAGAAGACCAACCCGGTGCTGGAGATCTTCCGGCGCAAGGAGTACGTGGTCACCGTCGATGCCCGCCCCGACCGCAAGCAGGTGCAGCAGGAGATCCGCAAGCAACTCGACCTGCCCCCGTACGAGCCGGAACCGGCCCGCAGGTGAGCGAAGACTGGGCGCTGCCTGCCTGGGTGCTGGTCGGCGTGCCGACCAGCGCGGGCGCCCACCATGCCGGCCAGGACCTCGCTCCGGCGGCGCTGCGGGCGGCCGGGCTGGTCCAGCGGCTGGAGGCGGCCGGGCTGCCGGTGACCGATGCGGGCGACCTGCCGGGAGCGGTGTTCGCCGCCGACCGGGCGGTTCCAGCCGGCCGCAACCTGGCCGCCGTCGCCCGGGTCGCTGCCGAGGTGGCCGACGCGGTCGCCGACGTCGCGTCTTCCGGCCGGCTGCCCCTGGTGCTCGGCGGCGACTGCACGATCACGCTCGGCGCGGTGGCCGGTTACCGGCGCGTGGTGCCGGACCTCGGGCTGATCTACGTCGACGGCGACGCCGACCTAGGGTATCCGGGCGACGCCGGCTCGGGCATCTTCGACTCGATGGGGATCTCGCATCTGCTGGGTCGCGGCGCGCCGGAACTGACCGGGCTCGGCGGCGCAGTGCCGCTGCTGTCGCCTGACCGGCTCGCGATCGTCGGCGCTGACCCGAGGGAGACCTCCGACGACGGCCGCCGGTTCCTCGCCGACCTGGGGGTGAGCTTTGCCGAGGCGCCGGCGTTCATCCCCGATCCGGCCGGCGCGGCGCGGCGCGCCATCGCCGCCATCTCGGGGGCGGCCAGCCGGTTCCTGGTGCACTTCGACATCGACGTGGTCGACTCCGGCGACCTGCCGCTCGGCAACTTCCCGCACTACGGCTCGGGCGTGTCGCTCGGCCAGGCCCTGTCCTGTATCAGGACGCTGCGCTCGGATCCGAACTTCGGCGGCCTGGTCCTCACCGAGATCAACCCGACCCACGACCCGGCCGGCCGCGAACTGGCCCGCGTCGTCGACGGCCTGGCCGCCGCCCTGGCGGCGTAGCCCCGCCGCCGCGCTGCGGGCCGGTCTCGGTCAGCAGCAAGGAGGGACATGCTGTCGTTCACGCCCCGTTTTCAACAGCACCATGGTCCTACTTGCGGCTGTCCTGACGACGGTAAGTAGCACCATGCTGCTGTCCGGTTCCAGCGTCAGGCGCGCGGGCGCTGCCTGGATTCGCCGGGCGCGGCCTCCTTGTCCGGTTCGGTGGCAGGCGGGCCGGGGCGGGCCGGGGCGGGCAGTGGCCGGAGTCACCAGGCGCGGGTTCGCTTGACCGCGCCCGGGTCAAGATCTACTCTTTAACTATGACTATAGATAAAGGGCCTAATGATCCCGGCGCGGGGGTGCCGGGGAGCGGCGAGGGCGGGTCGCCGATCGGGTTCAGGATCGAGGCCAGGTCAGGGGTGCCGACGTACCTGCAGCTTGTCCACCAGGTAGAGCAGGCGTTGCGGCTCGGTCACCTGGGCGTGGGGGACCGGCTGCCGACGGTCAAGGAAGCGGTCGAGACGCTGGCGATCAATCCGAACACGGTGCTGAAGGCGTACCGCGAGCTCGAGCATCGCGGTCTGGCCCGGGGGAGGCCGGGGCAAGGTACTTTCATCTGCGGGATGCTCCGGCATGCCGGGGTAGCCGAGCAGGAAGCGCTGCGCAAGAGCCTGACCCGCTGGCTGGTCGAAGCCGACGACGCCGGCCTGGATCCGGATGGCATGGCGGCGCTCTTCTCCGCGTCGCTGCAGGATTTTCTTGACCGCCGCGGCGAGAAACGGGCCTGCCGTGGCGGCAACGGGGCCGTGGCATGAACGCCATCGAGAGTCACCAGGTCTCCCGGCGCTACCGGCGCAACTGGGCGCTGCGCGAATGCAGCCTGAGCGTGCCCGCCGGCCGGGTGACCGCCCTCGTCGGACCGAACGGGGCCGGGAAGACGACGCTGCTGAACCTGGCCGCAGGGCTACTGCGCCCCACCGCCGGGCGAGTCACGGTGCTGGGAGGCGAACGGCCAGGATCGGATGCCGCCCGAGCCCGCATCGGCTTCGTGGCCCAGGATGCGCCGCTGTACCGGCACCTGCCAGCCGGCGACATGCTGCGCCTCGCCGCGAACCTGAACCTGAACTGGGACCACCAGCGTGCGGTCGGTCGGCTGGCCGCACTGGGGATCCCGCTGACCAGGAAGGTGGGCGCGCTGTCGGCCGGCCAGCGAGCGCAGCTCGCACTGACGATAGCCCTGGCGAAGCGCCCCGAGCTGATGGTGCTCGACGAGCCGCTGGCCACCCTCGATCCGCTCGCCCGCCACGACTTCATGGCCTCGCTGATGGCAGCGGTCGCCGAGGACGGGCTGACGGTCGTTTTCTCCTCGCATGTCATCACCGAGCTGGAGCGCGTCGCCGACTACCTGGTCGTCCTGAACCAGGGCCGGCTGCAGGTCGCCGGCCCGGTCGATGAGCTGGTGGCCCGGCACCGGATCCTCGTCGGCCCCGCCGGCGAACTGCCCGCCGGCTCCGCCAGGTACTCGGTGGTCCAGGCGAGGCAGGCAGGCGCCCAGGCTCAGCTGCTGGTCAGGGCCGTCACGACCGGCGAGCCAGCACCGCCGGGCTGGCTTAGCTCTCCGATCAGCCTCGAGGACCTGGTACTCGGCTACCTGCGAGACCCGGCCGTCACGACGCTGCCGGCGCCGGCAGCGGCCAGCGCACAAGGAGCGACTTCATGACGAGCATGGCGGCGGCACCCCGAACCACCAGGCGGTTCCCTGCCGCGATCGGCGGTACCGGGCTGATCTGGAACACCCTGCGCCAGCATCGCGCGATGCTGATCGTCCTGGGCGCAGCCTTCCTGGCGTGCTCGGGCTGGCTCGTCGTCTACAGGCTCGGCAGCCGGGCCGACTTCGCGGTCTCTGACCAGGGATGCCGGAGCGGGATAGCCGCGTGCGGCGGGTTCTTCATCGGTCTCCGCGACACCGGCTGGCTGCTCGTCCTGCTGCCGTGGCTGCTCGGGATCTTCGCCGGAGCGCCGCTGCTGACCCGTGATTTCGAGACGGGGTCGTATCGATTCTCGTCAGTTCAGGGGGTCAGCCTGCGCCGCCAGGCCGCCGCCAGGCTGGTCGTCTTCGGTGTCCTGGTGGCGGCAGCCAGCGTCCTGCTTGGAGTGCTGGGCAGCTGGGCAACGGAGCCGCTGCGCCAGATCGGGCTCGCCAGCCGATGGCAGCCTGAGTACTTCAGCATCACCGGCCTCAGCCTGCCGGCGATCGCGCTCGTCGACTTCTGCCTGGGGGTCGCGGCGGGGGCACTGGTCAGGCGGACCGTGCCCGCGATGGCGATGACAGTCGCCGGCGCACTGCTGATCCTCACGCCCATTACGGGCTGGGGTGCCGCAACCCGCAATGACGAATACGGGCCGCTGATCCGGGGACTGCTGACCGTGCAGCCCGCCGCCCGGCCAGGGACGCCGTCGCTGTCGATCTATCCCGGCAACGTGAGAGTCCTCCTGAGCCCGTCCGACCTGCCTGACCGCGCCGGCCGCCTGGAGGTCACCTCCTGGTTTACCGGGCCGAACGGCCGGCTCAGCCCGGTAGCGGCTCAGGCGATGCTGGACCGGATTCCGCGGCACGCCCTGTACCGCGTGACCGAGCTGCGGTCCTGGATGGCCGAGCGGGGCATCCGCTACTGGATCGGCGTGCAGCCCGCCAGCCGGTACTGGCTCTTCCAGGCCGTCGTGGCAGCGATACTGCTGGCTCTGGCCATGCTGCTGGCCTGCGTCGCAGTGTGGGCGATCCGGCCGGAAAGAGATCACCTTCGCTTTCGGGGTCGACGGTTAGCTGCATGGCCATAATCTGGCCATGTGCGGGAAATCTCGATCTTCAGCGGCTCCGCTCACCAGGACCTGGCGGCGGAGATATGCGGGCACCTGGGCGTCCCCTTGCATCCAGCGATAGTCCGCCGGTTCGCCAACGACTGCCTGGAAGTCCAGCTGCAGTCCAACTGCCGTGAACGCGACGTCTTCCTGATTCAGCCGCTCGCGGCCCCGGTGCAAGAGCACCTGGTCGAGCTGCTGCTGATGCTGGACGCCGCGCGCGGTGCCTCAGCGGCCCGGGTGACCGCCGTGGTCCCGCATTACGCCTACGCCCGGTCGGACAAGAAGAACATGCCGCGCGTGTCCATCGGCGGGCGCCTCGTCGCCGACCTCCTGGTCACCGCCGGCGCGAGCCGGGTGCTGACGATGACCTTGCACTCACCCCAGGTGCACGGCTTCTTCTCGGTGCCGGTCGACCATCTGCACGCGCTCCGCGAGATCGCGGCGCACTTCCGGGCGCTTGACCTGACCAACTCAGTCGTGGTCTCGCCCGATCTCGGCAACGCCAAGCCGGCCGCCGCGCTCGCGCGGATGCTCGGCCTGCCCGTCGCCGCCGGCGCCAAGGAGCGGATCAGCGACGAGAAGGTGATCATCAGCTCGATCATCGGCGACGTGGCCGGGCGGAACGTCATCGTCATCGACGACGAGATCGCCAGGGGCACCACGATCATCGAGCTGCTCGGCCTGCTCCGCGAGCACGGCGCCAGGTCCGTGCGGATCGCCTGCACGCACGGCCTGTTCTGCGACGGTGCGCTCAAGCGGATCTCGGCCTGGCCTGAGGTGCAGCAGATCGTCTGCACCAACACCGTCGCCCTCGCCGAGTCCGAGCGCGAGGAGAAACTGCACATCATCTCGGTCGCCTCGGCGCTGGCGGAGGCGATCAGGCGGATCCACGAGGGCGAGTCGGTCAGCGCTCTTTTCGACGCCCCATACCGGGTTGACCCAGTCGGCGACCTGGGCTCGGCGACCGCGAGCCCAGCTTGGCCATGATGTTCGCCACGTGCCTGGCCGCGGTCGCCGGAGCGATGACGAGCTCACGGCGATCTCCTTGTTGGTGCTCCCGGCCGCGACCAGGTCAGCGATCTGCTGCTCCCGGGCGGTCAGCGTGACCTCGTCGACCCGGCCTCGACGGCGGCCCCGGCGGTACCGCCGGCCCCGGCGGCGCGCTCCTGACCCGCCCCGACCGCGAGCGCGAGCGCGACCGCCGCGTCACCGTCCAGGGCCGAGCACGGCGTGCCACAGCCACCCCACGGCGTCCTCGCCGAGCCCGGCGGCCGTGGCCGCGTCCAGCGACCGCTGGGTCCTGCTGGCCGGCGCCTCAGGCAGGCCAGCCTCCCCGCGCAGCGCTGCCGCCGCAGCGGTCAGCTGCACCGCCGACTCCGGCATCGCCGAGTTCGGTGGCCAGTGCCGCGCACGCGTCGAGTCCCCTGATCACGCCGATCCTGCTGCCGGTCGACTGGCTCAGCTTCAGGCTCTCGCCCAGGTGCGCCCGCGCCGCGACGAGATCGCCCTGGCTCAGCGCGATCCGGCCGAGCCCGGCCAGGCAGCGCGCGATCTCCGGCGTCGCGCTGATCTCCCGCACGATGCCGAGCGCCTTGGTGTACCGGAGCCTGGCCTGGTCCGGCTGCCCGGTGAGCCTGGCCAGGTCGCCGAGGCCCAGCAGCGCCCGGGCGGCGCCCCATTGCTGGTCAATCTCGTCCGCGATCTGCAGCGCGGTCTCGGCCAGCTCCTGAGCCTGCTCGAGATCCCCGCCGAACGCGGTCGCTGCGGCCAGCGTGCCCGCCGCGTAACCCTCGTTCCACCGGTCGCCGAACGGCCTGGCTACAGCGAGCGCCGCGGCAGCCCTCGCCGCCGCCTCGTCGAGCCGCATCGCGTGCAGGGCCGCCTCGGCCAGCAGGTTCAGCCCCGACGCCGCCCAGAACGCCGATTCCTCGCTGCCGTCCTCGCTGCCATCTTCGTCCCAGCGGCAGTACCGCAGTCCCTCGATCGCGAACTCCCGCGCCGCGTCCGGGTCGGTCGCCATCGCCACCTGCGCCCGGCCGACCAGCCCTGCTCCGAGTACCGCGTCGGGCAGCCCGGACCGATCGGCGGCCAGGAACGCGTCCATCCACCGCGCGCCCTCGGCGAACGACCCGTGGATGATCCATACCGGCCGCATCGCCACGCAGATCCGCAGGCCCGCTTCGATGTCACCGTCGCTCAGCGCCCGCTCCAGCACCAGGCGGAGGTTGGAGTTGTCGGCCTCGAACCGGTGGATCGCGTCGACTCGCACCGACCACGGCGCCTGCACCCGCGCCATGCCGATCTTCGACAGTTCCTCGGTCTCGGAGACCGCGTAGCGGCGGAACCGCAGCGCCAGCTCGTCGGCCTCGCCCGCCTGGTCGAGCTGCTCGGCGGCGTACTGGCGGATGGTGTCGAGCATCCGGTACCTGAGCTTGCCAGGGCGCACCGGCTCGGTGATGACCAGCGACTTGTCCGCCAGGCCAGTCAGCACATCGAGAACGTCGCCTGCGGTCAGATCGCCGCCCGAGCACACCACCTCGGCCATCTCCAGCGGCCAGTCGGCGAAGACCGAGAGGCGGCGCAGCAGCACCGCCTCGGCGGGCGACAGCAGGTCGTGGCTCCAGTCGATCGCGGCCCGCAGCGTCCGGTGGCGCTCGGGTGCCGACCGGTCGGCGGAGCTGGGCAGCCTGAACCGGTCACCGAGCCGGGCCGCGATCTGCTCGGCCGCGAGCACCCGAACCCAGGTCGCAGCCAGCTCGATCGCGAGCGGCAGCCCGTCAAGCCGGCGGCAGATCTCGACCACGGCGCCCAGGTTGGCCGGCCCCAGCGTGAACCCGGGCTTCGCCGTCATCGCCCGGTCGGCGAACAGCGTCACCGCGTCGGAGTCGTCACCGCCAGCTACCGACAGGGGCGGCACCTGCCAGACGGTCTCGGCCGCGACCCGCAGCGGCTCCCGGCTCGTCGTGATGACCCGCAGCCCGGGGGAGCTGGCCAGCAGCCGCTGGCACACCTGCGCGCACGAGTCGATCAGGTGCTCGCAGTTGTCCAGGCACAGCAGCAGCTCCCGGGACCTGAGCGCGTCGGCCAGCGTCGCCTCCACGGGCCGGCCAGGTTCCTCGGTGACCCCGATCACCGTCGCGATCCTGGAGGCGACCAGCTCGGGCTGCCGCAAGTCGGCCAGCTCGACGAACCAGGCGCCGTCGGGATAGCCGGCGGCGAGCTCGGCGGCCAGGCGGACGGCAAGCCGGGTCTTGCCGATCCCGCCGGCGCCGCACAGGGTCAGTGCCCGGGCCGACGAGGCGATGGTGCGCAGCTCGCCGAGCTCGGCGTGCCTGCCGATGAAGGCACTGAACTCGGCGCCTGCCGCACCCTGAAGACCGTGTTCCATTGCCGCCGCCTGGACTGATGCCTTAGTGAGGAATCAGTAGCCCACGGTAACGCCGCCGGCCGCGAATGAGCCGTTAAACACCCATGAAACTCACTAAATCCCGGCGAATCTCGATCACGCGGCCAATTGCGAACTTACGCGAGCGTCTGGCCGCTGACCCGCTGCTCGAGCGCCAGCAGGAACCGCTTGCGGTCGATCCCGCCGCCGTAGCCGGTCATGCTGCCGTTCGCGCCCACGACCCGGTGGCACGGCACCACGATCGAGATCGGGTTGCGCCCGTTCGCCAGGCCCACCGCCCGCGACGCCGTCGGCTGCCCGATCCGCCTGGCCAGCTCGCCGTAGGAGATCGTCTCCCCGTACGGGATGTCACGCAGGCTCGCCCAGACGGTGCGCTGGAAGCCGGTGCCATCCAGCTCCAGCGGCAGGTCGAAGTCGGTCAGCTCGCCAGTGAAGTAGGCATTGACTTGGCCGGCGGCCTTGACCAGGACATCGTCGTCGGCCGGCTCGACCCGCTGGCCGAGCGTCTCCTCCTTCGGCGGATGGCCGGAGACCTCCATGTACAGGCCGGTCAGCTTGCCCTCTTCGGACACCAGCGTGATCGGCCCGATCGGGCTGTCGACTATGGCATGCATCGTCGTTTCCTTTCTCCTTGAGTCAGTCAACCGGAAGGCGGTTGATCGCGTGGTCCGAGGTCGCCCACAGGTACTGAACCGCGTACCCGCGCCAGGGCCGCCACGGCTCGGCTCGCCTGGTCAGCGCGGCGGGGGAGGACGGCAGCCCCAGATCCTTCGCCGCGTAGCTGACGCCGAGATCGGTGACCGGGAACGCGTCGGGGTCGCCGAGCCCGCGCAGCGCGATCACCTCGATCGTCCACGGACCGAGCCCGGGCACGGCGGCCAGCTGGTCGCGGGCGGCCTGCCAGTCCGCTCCGGGACCGAGGTCGACGTCGCCGCCGGCGATCGCGGCCGCCAGCGCGGCGATCGTCCGCTTGCGGCTCTGCGGCATCGCCATCAGAGCCTGGGCTTCGTCGCTCGCCAGCCCGGCCATCGACGGGAACAGCCTGCTCAGCCCCCCGCCCGCGTCCTGCACCGGCTCCCCGAGGGCGCTGGCCAGCCGCCCGGCGTGCGTCCTGGCCGCTGCCGTCGACACCTGCTGCCCGATGACGGCCCGGATCGCGAATTCCTCCGCGTCCACGGTGCGCGGGATCCGGCGGCCGGGTGCCTTGTCGACCAGCGGCGCCAGCGTCTCGTCCTGGCGCAGCTGCTCGACCATCGCGACCGGGTCGGCGTCCAGGTCGAGCATCCGCCGGCACCGGCTGATCGCCATCTGCAGGTCACGCAGGTCGCTCAGGGCGAGCTGGCAGGCGATGTGGTCCGGGCCAGGCCGCAGGGAGACGACTCCCGGCCCGTGCGGCAGCCGCAGCGTGCGCCGGTAACTGCCGTCGCGCCATTCCTCGACCCCGGGCACCGCTGTCGCGACCAGATGTCCGAACAGGTTGTCCGGGCACATCGGTGCCCGGAATGGCAGTCTCAGGTGCAGGACGCCGAGCGAGCCGTTCGCCGCCGGGGCTGGCATAGCGCCGGCATGGCCGGCCTGGCCCCGGACGGCTGCCCGGCGCCGCAGCTCGGTCGGTGCCAGCGCGAACACCTCGAGCACCGTGTCGTTGAACGTCCTGATCGTCGAGAACCCGGCCGCGAACGCGATGTCGCCCATCGGCAGCGTCGTGGTCTCGATCAGCAGCCGCGCCGTCTGGGCCCGCTGCGCGCGGGCCAGGGCCAGCGGACCGGCGCCGAGCTCGGCGTGGAGCTGCCGCTCGATCTGGCGCACGCTGTAGCCGAGCCGCCGGGCGAGCCCGGCGACGCCCTCGGCGTCCACGACCCCGTCGGCGATGAACCGCATCGCCCGCGCGACCAGGTCGGCCCGCTCGTTCCACAGCGGCGAGCCCGGGCTCGCGTCCGGACGGCAGCGCTTGCAGGCGCGAAAGCCGGCCTGCTGCGCGGCCGCCGCGCTCGGGAAGAAGCGCATGTTCTGCGGCTTGGGCGTCGTCGCCGGACAGCTCGGCCGGCAGTAGATGCCCGTCGTCAGCACGGCCGTGAAGAACCAGCCGTCGAACCGGGCGTCCTTCGACTGAACTGCCCTGACGCATCGCTCGGTGTCCTCATGCACGCACCCAGTCTCGGCGCTTGGCGGATCCGAAGCTAGCGAAAATCCGACACGGAGACGACACGGGACGATCTTGCGCGCACCGCAATTTTGCGTGCCGCGAAAAATGCCTTACGCTGTCATGCATGACTGTGGCGAACGCTGCGACGACGGACGCAGGGCTGCGCGAGCGCAAGAAGGCGGCGACGCGCCGTTCGCTCGGCATCGCCGCGATGCGCCTGGCGATCGCGCGCGGCCCCGACAACGTGCATCCGGACGACATCGCCGCCGAGGTCGGCGTCTCCACCCGTACGTTCAACAACTACTTCGCCAGCAAGTACGAGGCGATCTGCTCAGTGGCGATGGAGCGAGGTCACGCGATCGGGGCGGCGCTGCGGAGCCTGCCGCCGGCCGAGCCGCTGATCGACGCCGTGACGGTCGCCGTTCTGCAGCCTTACCAGCACGCCGATCAGGCCCCCGACCGGGACTGGATCGAAGGCGTCAGGCTGGTGATCCGGTCGCCGGCGCTGCAGGGGGAGTTCCTGCGCACCCAGTACGCCGCGCAGCGGGAACTCGCCGACGCCATCGCCGACCGGATCGGGACCAGCCCGAGCAGCATGTACCCGGCCGTCGTCGCGGGGGCGGTCACCGCTGCCATGCACGTCGCGCTCGACCGCTGGCTGTCCGCCGACCCGCCCAGGCCGCTCGCCCCGCTGATCAGGCAGGCCATGAGCCAGCTCCGCTGCGACTGTGCGCTACCAGCGAATTCTCTTGCGATCGATGTTCATTACGCCCATGCTGACACCGCTGCTGCCGACCCAGTAGCCCCGAAAGCGAGTGACCTGTGCTGATCAGACTGCTCCGAGTGCATCTGCGGCCCTACCGCAGAGACCTGCTGCTCGTCGTGCTGCTCCAGCTGGTGCAGACGCTCGCCACCTTGTACCTGCCGACGCTGAACGCCGACATCATCGACAGCGGCGTGATCACCGGCGACATCCACTACATCGTCAAGACGGGCGGCCTGATGCTGCTGGTCGCGCTCGTGCAGATCGTCTGCGCGGTCGGCGCGGTGTTCTTCGGGGCGCGCACGGCGATGGCGGTGGGCCGCGACATGCGGCTCGCGGTCTTCAAGCGGGTGCAGGACTTCTCCGCGCGCGAGGTCGCGCACTTCGGCACGCCGTCGCTGATCACCAGGAATACCAACGACATCCAGCAGGTGCAGATGCTGGCGCTGATGACGTTCACGCTGATGGTGTCCGCGCCGATCATGTGCGTGGGCGGCATCATCCTGGCGCTGAACCAGAACGTGAAGCTGTCGTCGCTGCTGCTGGTCTCGGTCCCCGCCCTGGGCATCGCGGTCATCTTGATCATCTCCCGGATGCGGCCGCTGTTCCGGCTCATGCAGGAGCGGATCGACCAGATCAACCGGGTGATGCGCGAGCAGATCACCGGCGTCCGCGTCATCAGGGCGTTCGTGCGGGACAGCAGCGAGGCGCAGCGGTTCTCGGCGGCGAACGACGGCCTGTACGAGGTCGGGCTGGGCACCGGCCGGCTGATGGCGCTGATGTTCCCGGTCGTGATGCTCGTGCTGAACTTCTCGTCCATCGCGGTGCTGTGGTTCGGCGGCCGCCTCGTCGCCAGCGGCGCGATGCCGGTCGGCGCGCTGACCGCCTATCTGACCTACCTCCTGCAGATCCTGATGTCGGTGATGATGGCGACGTTCATGTTCGTCATGGTGCCGCGCGCCGAGGTCTGCGCCGAGCGGATCGTCGAGGTGCTCGACACCGAGCCAGTCGTGCTGCCGCCGGCGGATCCGGTGGCAGTGACCGCCCGGGGCCGGCTGGAGCTGCGGAACGTCGAGTTCCGGTACCCGGGCGCACAGCAGCCGGTGATCGAGGACATCAACCTGCTGGCCGAGCCGGGCCAGGTGACCGCGATCATCGGCGGTACCGGCAGCGGCAAGACCACACTGATCAGCCTGGTGCCCCGGCTATTCGACGCCACCGAGGGCGAGGTGCTGGTCGACGGCGTGAACGTGCGCGACCTGGACCCGCTCGTGCTGTCCAATCTGACCGGCCTGGTGCCGCAGCGCCCCTACCTCTTCTCAGGCACGGTCGCTTCCAACCTGCGCTACGGCAATCCCGACGCGACCGACGCGGAGCTCTGGCGCGCCCTGGAGATCGCGCAGGGCAGGGACTTCGTCGCGCAGATGCAAGGCGGCCTGGACGCCGAGATCGCGCAGGGCGGCACGAACGTCTCCGGCGGCCAGCGGCAGCGCCTGTGCATCGCCCGCGCGATCGTGCACCGCCCAATGATCTACCTGTTCGACGACTCGTTCTCCGCGCTGGACTACGCTACCGACGCCCGGCTGAGGGCGGCGCTGACCGACGAGACCGCCAGCGCGACCGTCCTGATCGTCGCGCAGCGGGTGGCCACGATCAGGAACGCCGACAAGATCGTCGTGCTGGAAGGGGGCCGGATCGTGGCCAGCGGCACCCACGACGAGCTGATGGCCACCGACGAGACCTACCGGGAGATCGTGCTCTCCCAGCTGACCGAGGCCGAAGCAACAGCCGGGAGTGCGGTGTGAGCGAGAACGGGCAGGTCAACGGCCATCAGCCGGACAACGCGCCGGAGGTCGTCGGCGAGCGGGTGACTCCGCAGCGCGACCTGCGCCCAGCCTCGGGGATCGGGCCGGGCGGGCGCGGGCCGATGGGCTTCATGGGCGGCATGTCCACCCAGAAGCCGCTGAACTTCAAGGGCTCGAGCAAGCGGCTCCTTCGGATGCTGGCTCCCGAGCGCGCGCTGATCACCATCGCCCTGGCGCTGGGTACCGCCAGCGTGGCGTTCGCGGTGATCGGGCCGAAGATCCTCGGCAACGTCACCAACCTGATCTTCGACGGTTACATCGGCAGCAAGATCCCGCCCGGCGTCACCAAGGCCGAGTTCGTCCAGCGACTGCGCGAGACCGGTCACACCACGCAGGCCAAGCTCATCGACGCGCTGCACCTGACGCCCGGTCACGGCATCAACTTCGACCAGGTCGGCCGGACGCTGGCGATCGTGGCGCTGATCTACGTCGCGTCCGCGATCTGCGCCACCATCCAGGCCAGGTGCGTCGCCAAGATGGTTCAGCGGGCGATCTTCACGATGCGCGAGCAGGTCGAGGCCAAGCTGTCCCGGCTGCCGCTGAGCTACTTCGACCGGCAGCCACGCGGCGAGATCCTCAGCCGGGTCACCAATGACATCGACAACCTGGCCCAGTCGCTGCAGCAGACCATGAGCCAGGTCGTCACGTCCCTGCTGACGATCGTCGGCGTGCTCGTGGTCATGATCTGGATCTCCTGGCTGCTCGCGCTGATCGCGCTGGTGACCGTCCCGGCCTCGGTGTTCCTGGTGACCAGGATCGGCAAGCGGGCCCAGCCGCAGTTCATCAGGCAGTGGTCGGTGACCGGCAAGCTGAACGGCCACATCGAGGAGAACTTCACCGGCCACTCGCTGGTCAAGGCCTTCGGCCAGTCCGACGCCGCGATGGCCACCTTTAGCGAGCACAACGAGAAGCTCTACCATTCCAGCTTCCGCGCCCAGTTCATCTCGGGCACGATCCAGCCCGCGATGATGTTCATCGGGAACCTCAACTACGTGCTGGTCGCCGTGGTCGGCGCGCTGCGCGTCGCGACCGGCGCGCTGTCGATCGGCGACGTGCAGGCGTTCATCCAGTACTCCCGCCAGTTCAGCCAGCCGCTGACCCAGGTCGCGAGCATGGCGAACTTGCTGCAGTCCGGCGTTGCCTCGGCTGAGCGTGTCTTCGCTCTGCTGGACGCCGACGAGCAGGAGCCCGACAAGGCCGAGCCAGTCCGCCCGGAGGCAGTCGTGGGCAAAGTTGCGTTCAACGATGTGTCTTTCAGGTATTTCCCGAACGTGCCGCTGATCGAGCACCTGTCGCTGTCGGTCGAGCCCGGGCAGACGGTCGCGATCGTCGGCCCGACAGGCGCAGGCAAGACGACGCTGGTCAACCTGCTGATGCGGTTCTACGAGGTGGACTCCGGGAACATCACGCTCGACGGGGTCGACATCGCGGACATGACGCGGGAGGAATTGCGGTCAGAGACCGGGATGGTGCTGCAGGACGCGTGGCTGTTCGGCGGGACGATTGCCGACAACATCGCGTACGGGGCGGACGAGGCGACTCGCGAGGAAATCGTCGCGGCGGCTAAGGCGACCTATGTGGATCGGTTCGTTCAGACTCTTCCTGACGGTTACGAGACCGTCATCGACGAAGAGGGCTCGAACGTCAGCATGGGGGAGCGGCAGCTGATCACGATCGCCCGCGCGTTCCTGGCGCGGCCCGCGATCCTGATCCTGGACGAGGCGACGTCGTCGGTGGACACCAGGACCGAGGTGCTGATCCAGCGGGCGATGAATTCGCTGCGCCAGGGCCGGACCAGCTTCGTCATCGCGCACCGGCTGTCCACGATCCGCGACGCCGACACGATCCTGGTCATGGAGCACGGCGAGATCGTCGAGCAGGGCAATCACTCCGAGCTGCTGGCGGCCGACGGGGCGTATGCGCGCCTGTACGCCGCGCAGTTCGCCCAGGCGACAGCGGAGATCGATGCGCCGGTGTAGGCGCCCGTTATGCGCGCTTCCCGGCTGGTGTCGATCTTGCTGCTGCTCCAGACGCGCGGGCGGATGACGGCCGCCGAACTCGCCTCGACCCTCGAAGTGTCGGTGCGCACGATCTACCGGGATGTGGAGTCGCTGAGCGCGGCGGGCGTTCCCGTGTACGGCGACGCTGGTCCGGTCGGCGGCTATCAGCTGCTCGGGGGTTACCGGACCAGGCTGACCGGGCTGACGGCTGACGAGGCGGAGGCGCTGGCGCTGGCGGGGATGCCCTCGGCCGCCGCCGAGCTTGGGCTCGGGACGGTGCTGGCGACGGCCCAGCTGAAGCTGGAGGCCGCGCTGCCTGCCGAGTTGCGGGGGAGGGCGAGCGCGCTGGGCGAGCGGTTCTACCTGGACGCGCCTGGCTGGTACCACGACGGGGACACCTCGGAGTATCTGGCGGCGGTCGCCGGCGCGGTGTGGAACCGGCGGCAGATCACGATCCGCTACCGGCGCTGGAAGGCGCCGACGGACGTCACCCGGGAGCTTGACCCGCACGGCATCGTCCTCAAGGCGGGGAAGTGGTACCTGGTGGCGCGGCCGAGTTCTGGCTCGGCTGGCACTGGCTCGGCTGGCACTGGCTCGGGCATGTCGACTTTCCGGGTGAGCCAGATCCTGGCGCTGACCGTGCTGGACTCGGGTTTCGAGCGGGAGGGCGGCTTCGATCTCGCTGGGTACTGGCGTGCTGGCATCACCGGCTTCCGCGCCGGACTGCAGCAGGGTGTCGCGCTGGTAAGGCTGTCGCCTGATGGCCAGGAGCGGATCGGCTACCAGGGCTCGCACGTGGCATCGTCAGTGCGGGCTACGGCCTCGGCACCAGATGAGAAGGGCTGGATTACAGCCGAGGTTCCGATCGAGTCGCTGATCAACGCGCAGCAGGAGTTCCTGCGCCTGGGCGCGGACGTCGAGGTTATCGAGCCGGCCGAGCTGAGGGAGCGCCTGGCCGTCGTCGCCCGCGCCGTAGCGGAGATGTACACCGGGGCGTGCGCGGTCACCCCGCTCACGTCGCGATGAGAAGGCGCAGGCCAAGCTCGGCTGCTTCGAGAGCGAGCAGGTCGCGGTTGCGCTCGGCCCACTGACCGGAGGCGAGGTCGTCACGGAGGGCGCATACTGCTCGCTGCTCGGCCTGCGGTCCGACTGTAGTGAAGACCGAGATGCCGTCACGAACCTGAACATCGAGGTACGCCTGGGGCCGGCGCCAGTAGGCCTCGAAAAAGCCGTCAGCGCAGTCCCACGGAATGAGCACCGGCTCGATCCGGGCTCCGATAGCGCTGGCCAGTTCGGTCAGCGAGGGCCGGCCGGCGAGGAGGCCGACGACTTCAGGCAGGTAGTCGCGAGTGAGCCAGAACTTGCGACGCCAGCCCTCCTCGGTCGTGTCGGACGTGAATACCACCACGCGGCGGGCCACGCGCCGCATCTCGGACAGGCCAGCGATCGGGTCCTGCCAGTGATGAATGGTGGCGAAAGCCATTGCCGCATCGAAGGACTGGTCTTCGAAAGGAAGGCTCTCCGCAGCGGCAGCAACGCATGGCGCAGCGCCTGCGGGGCGCTGCGCACGCATGAGCGCCGACGGTTCCACCGCAGTGACGTCACGGTCGGCAGGCTCATAGGAGCCGGTACCGGCCCCGACATTCAAGACTGTCCGCGCATCGCCGAGCGCCGCCCAGACCTGCGCAGCGATCCGAGGCTCGGTACGCCGCGTCACCGTATAGGTGGCCCCGATGGTGTCATACAGCTGCGTGCTGGACATGTCGATGCCTCTCAATGTATCGCCTAGATATATCGAGACGATATGTGGTGGCCCGCACCCAGCGCAACCCAGGCTTTATGCGACCCGTTCTGGCGAGGCGATCCGTTGTCAGTGGGGGGTGATAGCGTCGTTGGCAGTGAGAGAGACGGCATCGCCGGGGTGTACGTAGCTAAGGTTCTGCGAGAATTCTGGACTCCCGTTCGGGAGTGTTTCCCCGGTTGAGTGGCCCTCCATTTTCAGTGACGTGAGATCTGCCTTTCGTGAGCTGCTCATTCCCGCATTGGCTCTGATTGTCGGCGTGTCCTGAGGGAGGTGGTGCCGGATGTGCGATTCCGCTCAGCGGGCTGGCGTGCTTGGCGCGCCTGCTGGTGCGCCGACGCCGGCCCGCGCTATCCCGACCACGGCGGCTGAGGCTACGGCGATGATGCTGGCCGGGCTGGACTGGCTGGCGAGCGCCGAGTTCACGTCGGTGCCTGCTGCCGTGCAGGCCGAGTGCCTCCGCGCGCTCGAGCGTGCGGCCTCCGTCCACGTCGCCGCCCGATCGGCGGTGCTGACCGCGTTCGACTCCGCTAGTGGTCACCAGGACGACGGGCACGGCACCTCGCGGACCTGGCTGCGGTGGCAGACGCAGATCACGGACGTAGCCGCGTCGGCGGCGACCGGCTGGATGCGGCGGCTGGCCGCGCATCGCGCTGTCCGTGACGCGCTGGCCGCCGGGGCGATCTCGGTGTCCTGGGCGCGACAGGTCTGCGACTGGACTGATCAGCTCCCCGAGAGCGCCCGCGATGATGCTGACCTGATCCTGCTCGCCGCAGCCGCGGGCGGCGCCCAGCTCGCCGACCTTGCCACCCTGGCCGACCAGATGCGCCGCAAGCTCGCCCCGCCGGACAGCGACAACCCCAGGGACTTCGGCGACCGCCAGCTGCGGCTGCAAACCACAATCGGCGGAGTCGGTCGCCTCGACGGTGACCTGACCCCTGGCTGCGCGGCAGCGATCCAGGCCGTCCTGGACTCACTCGGCAAGAGGACCGGCCCAGAGGACACGAGGACTAAGCGCCAGCGTGACCATGACGCCCTGGAGGAGGCTTGCCGACGCCTGATCTGCGCCGGGGGCCTGCCTGACCGCGCGGGCCAGCCGACCCAGATCCAGCTCCACATTGACTTGAAGGACCTCACCCGCCGCCTATCCGAAGCTGGCCAGGGCAGTTCCTCCGATGGAGGCGGGCAGGGGAGCGGGGACTGGCAGCAGCGGCTGTGGCCGCGCCTGGTCCCCGACGGCAGTCAGGCGCCCGAGCCAGCCCAGCCCGGAGCAGCCGCGATGCCAGGCGACGAGTGCGACGCCAGCATCGTCCCGATCGTGGCTGGCCACGTCAACCATGACCTGCTTGACCGGCTGACTGGGCTGCTAGCACGAGACTGCGACTCCTGCGGAGCCGGCTGACCAGAGGCGCTACGACCAGGTGCGGGACCTCATCGTGGCGAACGCGATCGCGTTGCTGTCCGGCCCGGACGGACTCGCCTCCTACCTGCGCACCGGGCAGCTCTCCGGGCCAGCGGCCTCAGTGAGCCTGCCGCTCGACGTCGGCCGCAGCACCGACACGATCCCGCCGCACCTGCGCCGTGCGGTCATCGACCGAGACCAGCACTGCGCGGCACCCGGATGCCTGAAGCCTCCCTCCGGCTGCCAGGTGCACCACGTCGTGCCCCGGAGCAGGGGCGGCGCGACGAAGCTCACGAACCTTGTGCTCTTGTGCGCCTTCCACCACCTGATCCTGGTCCACCAGTGGGGCTGGAGCATCACCCTCAACCCGGACGGCACCACGACCATGCGGAGCCCGGACGGCAGCCGCATCTACCGCAGCCACAGCCCGCCCGCCGCAGCCGCCTGATCGGTCACGGGCGATTGTCGCTTCGGGTCAGGAGCGCGGGATGAATATCGAGCGCCGCTGCCAGAAGGTCGATAGTCCATGACCGGCAAGCTGGATCAGACTTTGTCTCCAGCCTCTTGACTGTCGTCAGGGCTACGTTGGCCTTGTAAGCCAGCTTTTCCAGGGAAAGTCCATGCTGGGCACGTATTGTGCGCAGCCGCCGGCCGTCGACTGGTATGTTCTTCCATTCGGTTGACGGCACGTCGCGGATCACGCGATCACCTTCCGTCCAACGCAGATGCTACGAAAGTTCCGCGTCCGTGGATGCTCACGATCAGGCCGCGTTCGCGGAGGATCGCCATCGTGTGCCGCACAGTGATGTAGGAGACGCCGAATTCCTCGGCCAGGTCGCGCTCGCTGCACAGCTTGACGGGGTACTGGCCGGCTGCGATGCGCGCCGCGATGGTGTCTGCCACCTGCTCGTAAACATGCTTGATGCTGTGGCGGTTTATTGCTGTGTCGTCGCTCATCTGAATCTTTCAGGCATCGTGCCTCTCGCGAACCGCGTGTACTTTCCCGTCCCGCTAAGTCTGGCTGTGCGGCTCCGACCCAGCAGAAGCGGCGGCCATCATCGTCCATGTCCTGCGCCCGGCTGGATCGCCATGACCACGCAGAATCTGTTGGGCATTGTCCGGACACGGGACGTCCACCCGGCTGCCGCTAACTCCGTCGCCAGCGCGTGCAGTGCGTCGCGCAAGCTGCCGGGCATCGAGATCGGCGTATCTGGCCCTGCGCCAGCCGGCGTTGGCGCGCGGGGTGGCTTCTCGGCCGCGCCAGGAACGACGTTGCTCATGCGAGCCCTCCCTTCGGCATTGATGGGTCTGGCTAGGAACCGGTCCTAGTTCCCCTTGCGGTTGGCTCGCATGACAGTAGTTCGGAGTTAGCGATCAAGGTCGCACACCGTGTGCGACCTTGTCGGCGAGCCAAGCCGTAGGTTCGACCGTGGATACGATGAAGAACGGACCGCTGAGCCCTCGGGGAGCGATCAGGCAAGATGGATGATCTTGAGCTTGGAGCGCGCATCGCCTACTGGCGTGAGCGACGAGGCATCACGCAAAAGCTCCTGGCCGACAGGATCGGCCGCTCCAAGAGCTGGATCGAGAAGATAGAAGCCGGCACCCGCAGCGCCGACAGGCTGCCGATCCTGCTCACCATCTGCAGGGAACTCCGCATTGACCTGCCGATGCTCATCGGCCGCGATCCCGAGCGCGGGACACGCGAATGCATCGACGACATGCAGGTCGAGACCATCCGCGCCGCGCTAGAACGCTATGACACAGTCGGCGACCAGGTCCCCGAGAACTACGGACCAGATACCGCCCGGCTGCGGCGGCAACTGGTATTCGTCTGGTCAGCTTTCGAGCAAGCCGACTATCACGTAGTCAGCCAGAATCTCCCGGCGCTACTTGCCGATGCACAGCGCAGCAATATTGTTCAGAACAGCGACGAGACAACCGCGATGCTGTCAGAGGTCTATCAGATCACCGCATCGACGCTCAGGAAACTCGGCGAGTACGACCTTGCGTGGCTGGCCGGCGACAGAGGACTTGTCCTGGCTGACAGGCTCGACGATTCCGTACTGACCGCGCTGATCGGATTCCGGGTGGCAAATTCCCTAACGGCCCTGGGCCGGTCTAAAGCCGCGTTTGACCTTAACATCTCACTTGCATCGCGTGTTGAGATCAATATCCGCACCGACGCGGACCGGTCGGTTTACGGGAACCTGCTCCTGCAAGCTGCCATGGCCGCAGCCTCAGACGGCAACGCCATGGCAGTAAGAGATCTGATACGCGAAGCTCACGCCGTCGCAGCACATGTACCGGACAACACCAACCACCACCGCCTGTCCTTCGGGTCAACCAACGTCGGAATACACCACGTCTCGGCACTGGTAAGCCTCGGAGAAGGCGGCCTTGCAGTCGAAGTCGCCTCGAAAATGGACAACGCGGCCGTCAGGATGGTACGCCGCGAGCGACGGGCGAATCACATTGTCGACGTCGCCCGCGGATACAGCATGTGGGGAATGCGCGACGACGCCCTAGAGAAACTTCTAGAAGCAGAAACCCTAGCCCCGCGCGAAGTCATATGCCGGCCGATGGCCAGGAACACCATAGAAGATCTGATTAGCCGCTCACGTAACCAGCCGCCAGCATCGCTACAGGCCCTAGCCGAACGAGCAGGAGTGACCGCATAAATGACCAAGGTCCTCTACCTGATCGCATGCGCAGCACCACCAGCACAAGACATCGGCAAGATGATTCAACTTGCACAGAACGACCAATGGGACGTGTGCCTGATCGCGACACCCTCAGCCGTTAAATTCATTGATGTCACCGCAGTGGCTCAACTGACAGGTCATCCGGTGCGAAGCGAATACAAGGAGCCAGGAGCATCAGACGCGCTGCCACCTCCCGATGCAGTGATTGTCGCCCCTGCAACTGTCAACACCATAAACAAATGGGCGCTCGGAATTTGTGACACTCTCGCATTGGGTCTTCTAGTCGAAGGAATCGGCAAGAAGTTGCCGATCGTCGCTATGCCGTTTACCAACTATGCGCAGGCGGCGCACCCTGCATTCGGCGAAAGCATCGAGAAACTCAGATCATGGGGAGCGCATGTGCTATACGGGTCGAACATATACCCGCTGCATGCTCCGGGTACAGGAGGTCAGCACGTCGTAGCTTTTCCATGGCCGCTAGCGCTTAAAGCCATCGATCAGAACGAGGGAAATTAAGCGGAAGCGTGACCAGCCACTGTTAATTTAAGTCGAACAAGGAAATGGACTCTATCAAGGTGCACTGCTTTTTCTGTAAAGAAGGGTCGGATAATTCGCGAAGCATTGAACATGTTATTCCTGAATCCCTTGGAGATATCATTCCGTACTTATGCTCGTTACAACAGGGGCGAATACTGGAATTTCCATATGCGACGCATATATGATCAGAATAAGAAATGGGTGGACTCGACTGGTGACGTTCAGCGCGTCTGGGAAGCAGACTTCCTAGTGATTGACCCTGGGCAATGGGTTTTTATTGTAGCGCTATTCGGACTTGAATTTGGGCTTAACGTCTCATATAGGGATATTAACGGATACCTTGAGTGGCTAAGGAGTCACAACAACGTCAGCCCCTTGTACGTCGACGAGAAAGAGAGGATTAAAGGTCTGACCGGCACGTAGTCACGAGAAGCGCCGTTGTGCGAATGGGCGATTACAAAAGATCGATTTCGGTCGACCTGATCGCCAAAGCTACTGGCGCAGATCGGCGCGTCGATGGTTACGTACTCTCGGTTTGGGTTTGCGTTCCACTCGTTGGATTAGACAGTCCTATCTTGTCTGCTTCCAGGGCAATCACCAGATCACGCAGGTTGCGATATACGTTTTTGGGCCGCCCAAGGCGTCTAAGCGCTTGTTCGATTTGGCTAATTTGCGAGTTATCGCCAACGACGTAGTCGGCGTATCCCGCTGCGCATGTGAGGTACATCAAATCAACCGAGTCGTTTGACGTCCAATTCGCTCCAGAATTAAGATGTTTCTGCTGCAGAATTTCGCTAAAGAGCCCGAGAGTCGGCATTGTTTTGATCTCGGTCCGTGCTTGCTGTTCTACCCATATACGCATCTCGTCAGGAGTCAGGCCAATGGCGTGAGCTTCTTTTGCGATCTCAACGCTTGTATCACTGAGCACGAATATTTCTATTCGTTTGAGTTTCTGGCCAGACGTTAGCGATTGCGTCGCAAGCCAGTCTGAATTCCTGAAATTTCTGTACCCAACCTGGCGTAGGAGCGACTTCGATGGGGTCGGCGTCGAGTAGCATATCAACAGCGACAGCCCGCCGCCGGCCACCGCTGCCTGACCGGCGGGAGCGTGCCTGCAACGCCATCGAACCCCGGCGCTCGATCGCGGCCGTCCGATATGCATTCACTGGCGCCGAAGCACGGGCAACCGAGCCTCTACTCTGCCCGGCCGAAGTATCAACCTGGGACGACGACGCACGTTAAAGCTCAGGGCCATTCGATACGCAGCAGGTACACCTCGCGCTGGTCCTCTAGAACAAGGTAGGTCGCAAGACCGAGCTCCCCGAATGCGTGCGTCAGCATGTTGCTCCGTGGATTGGCCGTGTTGAACGGCTCTCCGCTCCAAGGTGCGGTCTCCAGGAGAGTGAACAGCTCGGCCAGCGGACGCAGCGCTTCCCGGGGAACCGCCTTGATCTGATCCTCGACGATCGGATCCAAGCTGAGCCGATACAACTACCCGCTGCTCTCGTGACTAGCGAGGATCTCACGCCACGGCGTGCCCTGCGGCATCGGCTCGCCAGCCAGGACCTGGTCAGCCCGGGCATGCATGCGCCGACGGCCATCCGGGTCCCGCACCGAATCACACGCGGATATCCACCAGCGATGCACAAAATCGCTCAGCACGCCGAGGTCAAGGCTCACCCTGACTTCATCCAGCACCGCCCTCAGGCCGGCGTCGAACGCTTCACGATCCTGGCGCACTACCAGGGCAGCCCGGATGGTCCGAAGGCTTTTCGCCGGATCCGGCGTGACTCCGGGAACGAATTCAGACGACTGAGCGCTCATCTCAGCCTCCTCCCTTCCGTTGAGCCTACAGCGGCAAGATCTGGCGGCTGCTGATTTCAAATCCGGAGGCCACGCAGAGCCAGAGTCAACCCGACGGCACCACGACCATGCGGAGCCCGGACGGCAGCCGCGTCTACCGCAGCCACAGCCCGCCGGTTCCACAGAGGTTCGGCTTGAAATCACGCCTGAGCGGGACACATCTGCCAGAGGGTAAGCGTGTCGTGTGCCCGTGACGCGGCGAGGTGGATAATTGGCCGCATGGAGGCTGATGCTCTGCCACCGCGCTGGACCGATTATGCACGCCGCCTGCCGGCCTCGCTGGACGACCTGAGGGGGCCGGCTGCGGGCACCGTTGAACTCCCGCTGCACGTGGCCTGGTCGGGACGACGTGCGTACGACGTCGGAGAGGAGGACCAACGCCTGATCCTCTACGCACTGCTCCTCGCCGAGGCCCAGCGCGAGGATCTGGAGCGGTTTGTGCACTGCGAGTCGCTGGTTAGGATCTGGCCCCGGTTGCGGCATCTACTTGGACCGCATGCCCGCCGCGAGTGGGAGCAAGGGCTGATGGCACCAGCTCGCAGGTGAGCCTGCACGGGCTGCCTGCCATCCACTTGAAGGCACTGCTGGACGGATCGCCTGTCTTCGAACGGTACGGGCTGCTGCTAGCCGGAGGTTATGCATTCAGGGCGCATAAGCTCCTCTACCGTCCATCTCAGGACCTTGACCTTGCCACTGGCGACGCCACCCCGTTGCCTGAGATCGCCGAGCATGTTCGGCTCGGGGGGCGTGTCCGGGTCGGGGGGGGGGGGGGGGGGGGGTGGTTCGCTGATGACGGAGATCCGGAAGCCGTCCGCCGTGAAGGCGTCGGTCATCGCGTGCAGCGGCCGGTGCCAGTAGGTCAGCACGGCGCTCTGGCCGGCGAAGGTGTTGTCGTCGGACCACTTGAGGGTCTCGAAATAGTCGGCATCACGTCGTCGAACGCGCCGTCGGGGTATGGCAGCGGGCGGCCCAGGTCGGCGACCCGCAGGTCCGCATCGGCCCCGAGCCGCCGCCTGGCCAGTTCCAGCATCTTGGCGCTCCGGTCGAAGCCGGTCACGGTGGCGCCCGGTCGCGCAACCCCTCAGATATGGGGCCGGAACCGCAGCCGGCGTCGAGGATCCGCCGGCCGGTCACGTCTCCGGCCAGCTCCAGGATCGCGGGCCGGCAGTAGTAAGCGTTGACGAGGCTGGTCTCGTTTTCGGCTGAGTACGCTTCGGCGAAGCTGTCATAGTCGTTCTCCGCCGCCTGGCTCGCGTCGGCGGGCGCGGCCGAACCATCGGGAACTGGCGGCATGCGGGTCATCCTGGCATACCGGGCCTGTCCGCCTATCCGGGAAGGCTGTAAATTCCGCCAAGCTGGCGGATTTCCTCCAGCGGGTAGCGGGTCTGCCTGCTCTGGTGCTGGAACTTGTGGTTGAAGTCGGACATCACTGCGGCGATCGGCGCGTGCCGGGCCAGGATCGCGGCGGCCTCCTCTGGGATCCCGACCGGACGAATGCCTGCTGCGTAGGCGCGCACTAGCTGGTAGCGGTCCTCTCCCTGGTACAGAGCGGTGACCAGCCAGTACACCAGATACGTGGCGGTGTAACAGCGGTCATAGGTCTGGTGCCGGTGGAAGAAGCCGGCATCATCCTGCGATCGCTCGAACCCGGAGGAAATGGCGAGGCCGTAGTCCGCGAAGTAGAGACGCTGGCCGTCGGTCAGGATGTTCTCGAAGTGTGCGTCGAAGTGAAGGAGACCCCGGCTGTTCATGAAAGAGGTACCGGCCGCCAGTTCCCGCTCCACCATGTCGCATGCTCGGCTGGCGGTCTGATCTGCTAGCTCGACCTGGGTGCCTAGCCACTGGTGCAGGTTCTGCGGGATGTACTCCAGGAACAGCGTCACACTCGCCGAAGCCTCCTGAAGAGCATGGATCCGGCGGCGCACCTGCGACCCGCCGCCCCAGTAGGCGACGGCCCGCTCGATGTCGGCCAGTTCCTCGGGCAGCGGCGCCGAGTCCGGCAGCATCCGCCAGTGGTACATCAAGGGGAAGCCCTCGTATTCCGCCGCAAGCACCCAGTTCGTCGTCATCGTGTGCACGGCGAGCTCTCGCCAGGCCCCGAATCCCGGACTGCCTATGGTGCCGATGCCGTACTGGCAGAAGACGGGCAGATCAAACAGATTCGCCGTGGACCGGGCGTGCTCAGGGCGCCTCTCCAGATCGGTGAGGGGCACCCGCTTCACGAAAACGGGCGTTCCGGCGAGCTCCAGCAGGGCCGACTTCCCGCCGATGCCGGATCCGATCGGCACTGCCTCGTCAACAAGCTCGCGCAGTGCACGATCGCTGAGCAAGGCTAGTGAGGTGGAGATAGCGCTATAGGCGATCAGGCGGGCACCGTGCGACATGTCAGGGCACTTCACTGATCGCACGTTACCCGGCGTCATCCGATGACTGTGTCCGCATAGCGTGGCTGAGTGGCTGAGGAGCGGTCAGTGGCTGAGGAGCGGCTTGAGGGCGGGTACGTCGGCGGGGCGGTGCGGGTCGGGGACACGGTTCGCCGTTCGGCTGGTCCGTGGACGCCGGCCGTGCACGCGCTGCTCGCTCACCTGGCGGGCAAGGGATTCGCGGGCGCCCCGCGTCCTCTCGGGCTGGACGAGCAGGGCCGGGAGGTGCTCACCTTCCTGGAGGGCGAGACTGTCGGGAACCGCAAGCCGCGGCCGGCCTGGGTTCACGCTGAGGACACCCTTGACCAGGTCGCCCGCTGGATGCGCGGCTACCACCAGGCCGTCGCCGATTTCGTCCCGCCGCCTGGCGCCGTCTGGCGCGGGGGCGGTGCCTGGTCACCGGGCCTGATCATCGCCCACAACGACGCGGCCGCCTACAACGCGGCCTGGCATCAGGGCAAGCTCACCGGGTTCTTCGACTGGGACTTCGCCGGACCCGCCACCCCGGGGCAGGACCTGGCCCTCGCCGCCTTCAGCTGGGTGCCCCTGCACACCCGGGAAGTGGTCGCCGCCGAGGGGTTCACCGACTTCGCGGCCAGGCCCCGGCGGCTTGACCGGTTCCTCCGCAGCTACGGCTGGACTGGCACCACCGGAGAGTTCCTCACCGTGATGACGGCGCGCATCCAGGCCCACGCCGACGGCATCCGCGACCGCGCCGCCGGGGGAGAAGAGGCGTTCGGGCGGCTGCTCCGCCAGGGCGTCCCCGACGTCCTCGGCGAGGCGATCGCCGAACTGGACAGCTTCCCGCGATAACGCTCAGCAAGCTCGATGCCGCGCGGCCAGGATGCAGTCGCCGCAGAACTGGCGGCTGACGCGATAAATCAGGCAGCAGCTCCGGCGGCGGAAGCCTGCGCCGATACCTCCGGTGCAGGTGAGCGGAGGCAGGCTGGCCGCGGCGATCTCGGAGGCTGCCGCCCGCAAGGCGGGATCCACGGCGCCGATCACGACGGCGGCGCCGTTCACGGCGGAGGCGACGTTCCCCCAGAGGACCCGGGTGGACACGCCGAGGCCCGCCACCTGGCGGGTGAGTTCAGCGACGGCCACGATGGAGCCCGCAGGCCCGGCAGGTATCGCCGGGACGGACAGGCGGAACGGATAGGGGCCAGACCACCTGGCCTCGGTGAGGTCCAGACGGTAGCCGAGCACGGCCGCGCCGATCACCGGTGACACCAGCCGGGCACAGAGGCCGAGGTGGAAGACAGAGGCCGCGACGCGGAAGTCGGACCCGAGGCGCTCGCGTACGCCTTCCACCTGAGCTATCAGGACTTCGCCTGCCAGCGTGCCGAGCGGCTGTCCGGCCCCCTCGGTGTCGATCGCGAAGTACGGGCCGAACCGAGCCAGGTTCACCAGCGGACCGGCATGTGCTTGATGCCGTTGACGAAGTTCGACCGCAGCCTGCTGACCTCGCCGTCGAGCGCGAGGTTCGGCATGCGCTCGACCAGGGCGCGGAGCAGGATCCGGAGCTCGAGCGTGGCGAGGTGGCGGCCGAGGCAGAAGTGCGGGCCGCCGCCGCCGAAGCCGACCTGCGGATTCGGGTCGCGCCCGACATCGAACACATCCGGAGCGTCGAAGACGTCGGCGTCCCGGTTGGCCGACGAGTAGAAGATCACGACCTTGTCGCCCTCGGCGATCCGCTGGCCGCCCACATCGAGGTCCTGGGTGGCGGTGCGGCGGAACATGTTCACCGGGCTGACCCAGCGGACGACTTCCTCGGCGGCGGCCGGGATCAGGCCCGGGTCATCGATCAGGCGGCGCCACTGCTCGGGATGCTCGAAGAAGGCGAGCATGCCGCCAGCGGCGGCGTTCCGGGTGGTCTCGTTGCCAGCCACCGTGAGCAGCAGGAAGAACACGTCGAACTCGTGGCTGCTCAGCACCTCGCCGCTGTCGTCCGGCTGCAGGAGCCTGGTCACGATGTCGTCGGCAGGCTCGGCCCGGCGCCGCTCGGCGAGCTCGTTGCCGTAGGCGTAAAGGTCGACGGCTGCTGCCTGTTGCAAGCGCTCGCCGTCCGGTCCCTGGAACTCAGGATCGTCGGCGCCGACCAGGTGATTCGACAGCTCGGAGATCCGGTCGCGATCCTCGAGCGGCGCGCCGACCAGTTCGCAGATCACCTGGAGGGGGAGCGGCGCGGCGACTTTGGTGACGAAGTCGATGGTGCTGAAGTCGACGGTGCTGCCAGCAGCTACCTCGTCGAGTAGCGTGTGGCAGATCGTCACGATGTGCTCTTCGAGACGGCCGATCATGCGGGGGGTGAAGCCCCGGTTCACGAACGCCCGCTGCCGCGTGTGCTGCGGCGGATCCATGTTGAGCATCATCAGCCGCTGCGCCGCGATCGTGGTTTCCGAGACCTCGCCGAAGACGACCAGCCGCCGTGCCGACGAGAACAGTTCCGGGTGCCGGGAGATGCGGGCGACGTCCTCGTGCCTGGTGACCGCCCAGAACCCGGGCCACTCCGGCCGGCCGCCGTCGGCGTGCCAGAATACCGGGGCGTTCTCTCTCAGCCAGGCGAACTGCTCATACGGCGGCCCTGCGCGCTGGTAGCGGTCAGCGTCGATGAGGTTAATGTCCACCGCGTCCTACTCGCCGGTCTGGCCGTCCACCGACTCGCGAATCAGGTCGGCATGACCATTGTGCCGCGCGTACTCCTCGACCAATGCTGCGGCCAGCGAATTACACCGGCGTAAGCCGGCGCCGATGGGTGAGCTGATCACGGCGCGCCGATAATGTGCATTATGTAAAGTTGGAAGGTTGCGCGGCGCGGGAGCGGTCGTGGCGGCCTGACGCGGGGCTCGGGGCGGGTCCTGGGGCGGGGTCGGGGGCGGGTTTGCCTCAGGATCAGGGTCGGGTTACCGTGAGTGCTCGCCTGTGCCCGGGCTGTTGCTGACGGCTGGGGTGGGGTGACTGGTGTGCAGTCGGGGTGAATATTGTGGGTGGGGTCTGTCTGATCCGGGGGGCTTGGGCTGAGCAGGGGACTTTCGCGCTTTAGCCGGCTGTGGACGCAGCTGGCGCTTGCATTCGTCGGGGTGGCCATCTCGGCCGTGGTGGTTGCCGGGGTGGTCGCCTCGCTGACGGTGAGCTCCACGAGAAGCAGTTCGTCGCCCGGCAGCAGATGATGCAGACCGACGGCGCTGCGGTGGGGGCGTCGACGACGTACACCCGGGGTGACTGGGCCCATGCCCTGGACCCTGTGATGGCGGTAGTGAGCCGGTCGGGAGCGGCCGCGCAGATCCGGGACGTGAACGGCAACCTGGTGCGGTCCTCCCCCCGCTACGGGGCATTCCAGGCGAAGCTGGAGCACCGGGCGCCGGTCGTCGCGCACCATCGGGTCGTCGGGTACGTGACGGTGCGGTTCGGCGGGCCGGCGACGCTCGCGCTCCTGGCGCGGTTCGAGCGGCAGCGCTGGGAGGCGCGGATCGTCGGCGGCTCGATCGGGCTGCTGCTGGCGTTCGTGGTCTCGCTGATAGTCGCGCCGAGGATCACCGCCCCGCTGAGGCGGCTGGTGCGCGTCGCGCGCGAGATGGCCTCGGGTCAGCGGGACGCGCGGGTCGGCGAGGTCGAAGGGTTCCGTGACCTGCGCGAGCTGGGAGCGACGTTCGACCAGATGGCCGACGCTCTCAGTCGTCAGGACCAGGTGCGCCGCAACCTCGTCGCCGACATGGCGCACCAGCTCCGCACGCCGATCTCGATCCTGCAGGCAGGCAGCGAGGCGATGCTGGACGGCGTGCAGAACCTGACCCGCAGCAACGTCAGGTCGCTGCGCGACGAGACGGTGCGGCTCGGCCGGATGGTGGACGACCTGCAGCAGCTGTCGGCGGCCGAGGCGGCGGCGGTGCAGCTCACGCTCAGGCCGACGGACCTGTCCAAGGCCGCGACGATCGCCGCCGACAGCCTGGCCGACATCTTCCACCGCGCCGGGGTGCTGCTGGTGCAGCGGCTCTCCCCCGTCGTCGCTCCCTGCGACGACCTGCGGATGAACGACATCATCACGAACCTGCTGAGCAACTCGGCGAAGTTCACGCCCAAGGGCGGGTGCGTCGTGCTGGAGACCCGCGCGGCCGGCAGCGCCGCGGTGCTGCGCGTAGTCGACACCGGGATCGGCATCCCGATGGCCGAGCTCCCCCATATCTCCGAGCGGTTCTTCCGAGGCGCGAACTCCGTCGAGCAGTCAGGCAGCGGCATCGGGCTCGCCATCGTGGAGGAACTCGTGCGCGGCCATCACGGCACCATGGACATCTCCAGCGAACAGGGCAAGGGCACCCAGGTGACGATCACCATCCCGAGACAGTGAGGCCAGCGCCCGCGCTAGCCGGCCTGCGGCGGGGTGTGGATGAGCTTCTTGTTGACGAACTCGTCGATGCCGAGCGGGCCGAGCTCACGTCCGACTCCGGACCGCTTGGTGCCGCCGAACGGGAGCTCGGGGCCGCCGCCCTCGGGCCGGTTGATCCAGACCATCCCGACGTCCAGCCGGTCCGCGACGTCGAGCGCCAGCGACTCGTCGCTGGTGAAGACCGCTCCCCCGAGGCCGTAGGAGCTGCTGTTCGCCAGCTCGACCGCCTCGTCGGCGTTGGCCACCTTGTACACCACGGCGGCCGGGCCGAACAGTTCCTCCCGGTATGCCCGCATCTGCGGGGTCACCCCGGACAAGACGGTGGGCTCGACGAAGGCACCTGGGCGGTCGACGCGGTGACCTCCGGTGTGCACGGTCGCGCCCTTGCTGACCGCGTCGTCGATCTGCTCCATGAGGTTCCGCGCCGCCTGCTCGGACGACAGCGGCCCGTAGCTCGTCGCGGGGTCGGTCGGGTCGCCGGTGACCTTCGCCGCCATCGCGGCGGTGAACGCCGTCATGAACTCGTCGTAGGCGCCCTCGGCGACGATCATCCGCTTGGACGCGTTGCACGCCTGGCCGCCGTTGCCCATCCTGGCCGCTGCGGCCGCCTTCGCGACCGCGGGCAGGTCGGGGCTGTCGAGCACGATGAAGGGGTCAGAGCCGCCCAGCTCGAGCACGACCTTCTTCAGGTTCGCCCCGGCGACCGCGGCCACCGCCATTCCGGCTCGCTCGCTTCCGGTCACCGAGACCCCGCAGATGCGCGGATCGGCGATCATGGTCGCGACCTGCTCGTTGGTGGCGAAGACGTTGACGTAGGCGTCGGCAGGCACCCCCGCCTGGTGGAAGATCTCCTCCATGACCAGCGCCGATTCCGGGCACTGCGGCGCGTGCTTCAAGACGATCGTGTTGCCGATCATCAGGTTCGGGGCGGCGAACCTGGCGACCTGGTAGTACGGGTAGTTCCACGGCATGATCCCGAGCAGCGCCCCGATGGAGGACTTCCTGATCCAGGCCGTCCCCGGGGTGTTGGAAGCCAGCGGCTCGTCCTTGAGCAGGTCGGCGCCGTGGTCGGCGTAGTACCGGTAGATGGCGACGGTGAAGCTCAGCTCGCCCTTCGCCTCGGCCGTGGTCTTGCCCATCTCCCTGGTGATGATCGCGGCGAACTCGTCGCGCCGGTCGGCGTAGAGCTGGGCGACCCGGCGCAGCACGTCGGCGCGCTCGGCCTTGGAGGTGCGCTTCCAGGACGCGTAGCCCAGCTCGCAGCGGTCGAGCACCGTGCCGATCTCGTCGTCGGTCGCGGTCGGGTATTCCTTCTCAAGCTGACCGGTGGCCGGGTTCACTACCTGGTACATCATCGAGCCTGCCTCCATCGCGCGGGCCTCGCCGGACATTCCCGGCGAGACCAGGCTAGGTTACCGGGGTGACCCCCAGCACAGCTGCGCTGACGGATCACTCGCCGAGGCTCACTGTCGCCAACGGACTGTCGGCGGAACGCCTCGAAGCTCAGATTGACCAAGTCGCGAACGTCAACGCTGAAATGGCTCCGTTCCAAGTGCTGACTGGAATTGAGGTGGACATCCTCGATGACGGGAGCCTGGACCAGCGTGACGACCTGCTCGCCCGCCTCGAGGTCGTGGTGGCCAGCGTGCATTCCAGGCTGCGGATGCCCGGGCCGGAGATGACCAGGCGGATGGTCGCGGCGGTGTCGAACCCGCGCGTGACCGTGCTGGGCCACTGCACGGGCCGGATGATCTACGGGCGCGGCCGGCCGGAGTCGGAGTTCGACGCGCGGGAGGTGTTCACCGCGTGCCGGGAGCACGGGGTGGCGGTCGAGATCAACTGCCGCCCGGAGCGGCAGGACCCGCCGGAGCGGCTGATCGCGCTGGCGGCGGAGCTTGGGTGTGAGTTCGCGATCGACACCGACGCGCATGCGCCGGGGCAGCTCGGCTGGCTGCAGAACGGGTGCGACCGGGCGGTGGCGGCGGGGATCACCGCCGACCGGGTGATCAACGCCCGTGCCGCTACACGACTAGCTGGCTTGTCTGGCCCTCCCAGTAGGGAGCGCGGAGCTCGCGCTTGAGGATCTTGCCCGAACCGGTTCTCGGGAGTTCCTCGGTGAACGCGACCGACCTCGGGATCTTGTAGCCTGCCAGGTGCTCGCGGCCGAACGCGATCACGTCGTCGGCTGACAGCGCTGAGCCGGGCGCTGGCACGATCGTCGCGTGCACGAGCTCGCCCCATTCCTCCGACGGGATGCCGAACACGGCGACGTCGTAGATGTCCGGGTGCTGCTCGAGCGCGGCCTCGATCTCGGCCGGGTAGATGTTCATGCCGCCGGAGATGATCATGTCGTTCTTGCGGTCGCAGATGTAGTAGTAGCCCTCGTCGTCGCGGTAGGCGATGTCGCCGACCGTGTGCCACTCGCCCCTGCGGGCCTTCTCGTAGCTGTCGGTCTGCTTGTAGTACTCGTTGAACACCCCGCCCGACCTGACGAACAGCTCACCCGGATGGTCCGGTCCGATGCCGGTGACCTCGGTGCCGTCCTCGTCGACCAGCATGACCTCGTTATAGGGGGCCGGCTTGCCGCACGAGCCTGGCTTGCGGAGCTGGTCCTTCGGCTCGAGCATGCAGTTCACGCCCAGCTCGGTCGAGCCGTAGACCTCCCAGAGCGAGTCGGACGGGAAGTCGGCCAGGTACGCCTGCTTGAGCGCGAAGCTCCAGGGCGCGGCGTTCGCGATCATGCGCTTCATCGTCGAGCGGTCGTAGCGGGCCTTGACGTCGTCGGGCAGCGCGGTGATCATCCGGACCAGCGCCGGGGCCGAGAACGTCGAGCTGACCTTGTACTTGTCGACCAGGCGCAGCCATTCCTCCGGGTCGAACTTCCGCTGCACGATCACGGTCTGCCCGAGCGCCTGCCCGATCAGCAGGAACGAGCCAGGCCCGCTGTGGTACAGCGGCCCTGAGGTGAGGTAGACGTCGTCGGGCTGGAAGCCGATGAACGTGATCAGGCCGATGACGACATTCTCGTCCCTGACCCGGCGGACAGCGCCCTTGGGCTTGCCGGTCGTCCCCGAGGTGTAGATCATCGTCGCGCCGCCCGGGCCGGTGTCGGCCGGGTCCGGCGGCGGCTCGGTGGAGGCGGCCTTGATGACCTCCTCGCCCACCATGCCCTCGGGGGCCGGGCCGCCGTAGACGAGCACGCTGGTCAGGGCGCCGGGGAGCTTGCCGTCGTCGGTTGCGGCAGAGTCGGTTGCGGCAGAGTCGGGGGCGAAGAGGTGCGCGTACTCGGCGTCGACGAAGGCCAGGCGCGCGTCGGAGTGGGCGATGATGTACCGGGCCTCTTCGGCGGTGAGCCGGTAGTTGAGCGGGACGGCGACCGCGCCGAGCTTGCGGGTGGCGTTCATGCAGGTGACGATCTGGGGTGAGTTGGGGCCGCACCAGACAACCTTGACTCCCGGCCCGGCGCCGAGCGAGGCAAGGGCGTTCGCGAGCTGGTTGGCGTGGTTCTCGAGCTCGGCGTAGGTCCACGACAAGACGGTGCCGTCTGGACGGTCCTCGATGACGGCGAGCTTGCCGGGCTGGCTCTCCGCATAGGCACTCAAGATGTCAGGCATTCGTCCTCCGCCGTCCTCCGCGCACTCCTCCCCCGCAGCCTAGCTTGTCGCCCAATGCGCTGTTTGTCGCGAGGCCGTCAGCTGGCCGATTCGGCCAGTTCGATGCCGATGGCCACGACGCAACAGCCGAAACCGGGCCACGCCCGTCCGTGGGCCTTCACCCAAGGACAGCATGGTCCTACTCACTGTCGTCCCCACAGCAGTAAGTAGGACCATGCTGTTGTTCAAAATGGGGGGGGTTAACAGCAGCAGGTAGGACCATGCTGTCGTTAGCTGTACCGTGCTGGCTGTCAGTCCTCTTCGAGCTGGCCGTTGTCCATTACCAGGACGCGGTCGGCGAGGTCCATGAGGGCGCGGTCGTGCGTGGTTGCTATCGCGGTGATGCCCTCGTCGTGGACGATGCTCCTGATCAGGGCCATGATCTGGCGGGCGGTCTGGGAGTCGAGCTGGCCGGTCGGCTCGTCGGCCAGCAGCAGCTCGGCGTTGTTGGCCAGGGCGCGGGCGATGCCGACGCGCTGCTGCTCGCCGCCGGACAGCTCGTGCGGGCGCTTGCGGCCGTAGCCGGGCAGGCCGACCAGGTCAAGCAGGGCCGTGACGCGCTTTTCCCTGGTCCCCGAGTCCATCCGGGACAGCCGCATGGGGACGCCGACGTTCTCGGCCGCCGACAGCATGGGCAGCAGCGCGAACGACTGGAACACCAGGGCGACGTGCTCGCGGCGCAGCCGGAGCTGCTCGTCCCTGTTCATGGCCGTGACCTCGAGTCCGGCGACCCAGGCCTTGCCCGAGGTGGGCTTGTCGAGGCCGGACAGCACGTTGAGCAGGGTCGTCTTGCCCGAGCCCGACCGGCCGCAGACGGCGATCAGCTCGCCGCGCCGCACCGTCATCGTGACACCGCGCAGCGCGTGCACGGCGGACTGGCCGTGCCCGAAGGTGCGGGACAGCGACTCGGTGCGCACGATGACTGGCTGCTCGGCCTGCCGGTCGACCACGAGGACTGCGTCTGGCTCTGGCATTCGTTGTTCTCCTAATCCGGCCACACGCCGACGTGGTCCGGCTCGAGGGCGAGCCTGACCCGGTGCTTGAGGTCCAGCGCTTCGATGTAGTCGAGCGGGAGCTGCAGGCGGCCAGCCCGGTCGAGCACGGAGTACTCCTGGGCGCTCAGCGCTTCCCGGCCGTGCTCGTCGGTGGACGCGGTGCGCAGCACCTCGGTGCTGATCCGGCCGTCCCGGATCGCGATGGTCCGGCTGACCTGCTCGGAGACGCCCGCGTCGTGGGTCACGATGAGCATCGTCGTGCCGGTCTCCCGGTTGGCCTTGCGCAGGGCGGCGAAGACGTCGTCGGCGGTCTGGGTGTCCAGCTCACCGGTCGGCTCGTCGGCGAGGACGACGCTCGGCTGGTTGGCGAGCGCGACGCCGAGCGCGACCCGCTGCTGCTGGCCGCCCGACAGCTTGCTCACCAGCGTGTCGGAGAAGTCGGTCATGCCGAGCATGCCGAGCAGGTCCCTGGCCCGCTGCCTGCGCTCTTTCCTGGAGACGGCGGCCAGTTCCATCGGCAGCGCGACGTTCTCCCCGGCGGTCAGCTCGGCGAGCAGGTTCCTGCCTGTCTGCTGCCACAGGAATCCGACCGTGCGGCGCCGGTACCTGAGCCGGTCCTTCGCCTTCATCGCGCCGAGGTCGTTGCCGTCGACGAACGCCCGTCCCCCGGTGGGCTTGTCGAGCCCGGCCAGGATGTTCAGCAGCGTGGACTTGCCGCTGCCGGAGGCGCCGACGAGAGCGGTGAGCTCGCCGGGCCTGATCACGAGGTCCAGGCCCTGGAGCGCCTGGGTTTCCACCCCGGCGACCGAGTAGATCCTGACCAGGCCCTCGCACAGGATCATCGCGCTGGCGACCCTGGTGTCCTGCCGCGAGGCGGTCGCGGCCTGCTGACGGGCGATCAGGTCGTCGATGCCTGTCATGTAGCCTCCTGGAGCCGGATGGTCGTTCCGATGTTGCGTCGCCCTGCCAGGGCAGCTTCGACTACGAGGAAGGTGACGGCAACTGCCGCCGCCGCCGCGATGGGTGCCAGGACGGCGAGCAAGGTCGGCTCGAGCGTCACCGGGACCACGGAATTGGTGAAGACACCGAGGCCGAGCACCGGCGGCAGGACCACCGCGAGCAGCCAGCCTGAGACGGCCGAGCCGACCGCGGCCACCGCGATCAGCGGCACCGCGTCGGTGAGGCTGACGGCGAGTGCCTGCGCCCTGGTCATGCCGAGCGCGGTGAGCTTCATCATCATGATCGACCGGCTTCTGGCCGAGCTGGCCAGGGCGAACAGGACCGCGAGCAGGCTGAGCGCGGCGGCGGCGAAGGCACCGCCGGCGTAGAGCGTGCGGGACAGGTGCAGGGCCGGCGACCTGACGAGCGCGCGCAGGATCTGGCCGCGCAGGATGGTCGTGCTGGACATCGGCAGGCTCCTGCCGACCGCCGCCTTGAGCTGGCGGCCGTCGAGATGAGCGCCGGTGACCAGGATCTGGCCTGCCTGCGGGATGGACGGCAGCCGGGGGGCGGCCCACCTGGGCAGGACGATGTAGCTGCCGCCCTCGGGCATCGCCGGGCTGCCGGTGACCGTGCCGATGATCTTGACCGGGATGCTGATCCCGGCCACCCCCAGCGACGAGGTGGGACGGCCGGCTGCCTGCGCCACTACCGCCGGGCTGGCCAGGATCGGCACGACTCCCCTGGCGCTCGGGTGCGACATGGCCGCCGTCGGGAAGTCACGCCACGGCGTGTCCTTCGACAGCGTCCCGTAGGACGAGGGGTCGACGACGGCGATGCCAAGCGGGGTGCTGCCGCCGTTCAGCTGCACGGACAGGCTGGCGTTGCTGCTCAGCGCCGTGTACAGGGCGGTGACGTGCCGGACGCCGCTGATCCCGGCGACCGCGTGCAGCTCGGCCTTGGTGACTCCGGCGAGGTGGTGTCCGTTCAGCCCTGGCACGATGACCTGGGCGTCCGCGCCGACCTCGGCCCAGGACGCCGCGACCTGGCCGGAGGTGACGGCGGACATGATCATGCCGGCGAAGGCGACCAGTGTCAGGGTCAGCATGAGCACCAGGGCCGGCGCGACCGAGCTGATCCGGGAGAAGGCCGCCCTGGTGAGCCCGACGGCGCCGACCGGTCCCTTCATCGTGCCGGCGACGCGGGCGGCGGCACGGAGCGGGCCCCGGTAGGCGCGGTTGACGATGAGGCCGACGGCGGCGGCGACCAGGACCGCGCTGGCGCTGAGGTAGCTGCTGGTGCTCGAGCTGCCTCCGCCGCGCAGCCGCAGGTCAGCGATGGCGGCGCAGGCGATGAGCACGATGGCGGCCTCGGCGACGAGCCGGCGGAACCTGGGCTTGGCGGCGACGACGTCGTCTTGCCGGCCCGAGTCGCCGAGCCGGTGGTCGCGGTTCAGTCCGAACGCGATCGCCGGGAGGCCGCCGATGGCCGCGATGGCGGTCAGCGCGCCGAGTACCCAGCCGGCCGTGCTCCCGCCCGAGGGCAGCAGGGCGATCGCGGCCGCCGCGCCGGCGACGACCGGGACACCCGTGATGAGGCACGACCTGGCCAGCATGATCCTGACGAGCTGGCGCAGGCTGCCGCCGCGCACCCGGACGATGAGCAGCTCAGGCCTGTACGCCTCGACGGCGAGCCTCGGCGCAGATGAACAGCAGCATGGCGCCGGCCACGAACAGCCCGACGAGCAGCAGCGAGTCGGACTGCTCGACGGTGTGCCACTGGGCGTCGAAGGCTGCCAGGCCCTGGATGAGGCCGACGGTGACTGTGCTGTCCTGCAGGATGCCCGGCTCCTGCCGTGAGCTCGACGTTGCGCGGCTTAGGCGACCCCGAGTAGTGCAGGAGGGTGGCTTCCAGCGGCGGGACCTGGGCGGCGGTCAGGTTCTGGCGCAGCGGGAAGAACCAGGTGGTCGTCTCGCTCGTGCCCTGGTACGCCTTGCCGAGCGCGGAGACTTCCTGCGGGCCGATGAAGACGCCGCCGAGCCAGTAGTAGATCGTCAGGGGACCGGAGCCTCGGGACTCCAGCGACGGGGTGGCGAACTCTGGCGAGATCTGCCAGAAGCTGGAGCCGGCGTCGGCGGGCTGCAGGATGCCGGTGATCTTGAGGAGCAGGCGGGGGTCGCCTTCGGAGGCCGGGGCCAGGTCGATGACCGATCCGACCTTGACGCCGAACCGGGCAGCGACCGCCGTGGTCAGCGCGGCCGGGAAGGTCAGCTGCGCCCCGCCTCGGGAGACGACGGCCTTACCTTCGGGGAACGACCCGGTAACGACCTTGGCGTACTTGTCCAGGCCGGTGCGATAGCCGAGTTCCAGCTGAGGAGAGATGGAGAGGATCGCCTTCGGCGGCGCGTTCGTGTCGGTGGCAGCTGTCATGGTGGCCGCCCCCCAGCCCTGGGCCCGCAGCACGAACCTCTGGGCGGGCAGGCTGGCCGCCAGGCCGGTCCCGGTCGCGTCGATCTTGTCGGCCTTGAGGACGCCGGTCAGCGGCCAGGCGGTGAAGTCGCCCGAGACCTGGACACCCCGGTCGACCGCAGGAAGCTGGGTGAGCGCCTGCGTGGTCGCGGTGTTGTCCGCCGAGACCAGGGCGCGGGCCCCTGCGATCGAGATGAACGAGGTGATCAGCGCGACGCCGCCGAGCACGAGCGCGGGGCGCAGGCCGGAGTCCCCGAAGGCAGCCCGGCGCAGCGAGCGGTGCGTGATCATGCCTCCTCCTCCATCCTGATCCGCGCGGCGCCGCTGCCCTGGCGGGGCAGCGCGAGGGTGATCGCCGCCGTCGGCAAGATGGCCATCACGACGGCGATCGCGATGGCGAGGAGCCAGGGCACCTGCACGGCGACCGCCGGGATCGGCCTGGATGCCCTGGACGTCAGGGTCACGGCCGGGATGATGAACTCGCTCAGGGCCGCGCCGAACAGCAGCCCGATCGCGCTCGGCGCGATCGCCGAGAGCCCCTGCTCGAGGCCGAGCAGCCGGGCGATCTGCCTGGGCGGCATGCCGAGCGCGTCGAGCAGCGCGACGTCGCGTGACTGCTCGCTCGCGGTCACGATGTTGACACCCATTCCGATCAGGGCCAGCAGCACGGCGGCGATGGCGAGGGTGAGCAGGGCCTGCTGCGAGGCCAGCGACAGCGGGTCGGCGAGCAGTGCCCGGGAGACCTTCGCCAGGCTCGCGGTCGCGGTCCCTGGCGGCAGCCCGGCCAGCACGACGTGGCCCCTGGTGCTCAGCCACCATTCGGTGACGCTCTCTGGCTGGGCGCCGGCTGCCTGCAGGGCGTCGGTCAGGGCGTTCTGGTCGACTAGCACGCCCGGGCTGCCGTTGGTGACGGTCGGCAGGTGCGGCAGGACGGCGAGCGGCGTGATCGCGACGGTCGTCCCGTCGAACTGCGCCTCGAGGTGCTGCCCGAGCCTGGTGCCCGTGCTGGCGAGGAAGCTGCTGGTCACCACCGCCGGCAGCGGCTTGTTCAGGCCGAGGTAGCTGTCGGAGAGCGAGATCCCGGTGGGGCTGAGCGAGATGAACCTGCCGCGCACTCCTTGCCTGAACGACACGGTCACCGTGCCCCCGCTGGCCTGGGCGCTGGTGATCGACGGCTGCTGGCTGCCCGGGGTCGGCAGGATCGAGGTGACCAGCCGGTGCCCGACAGCGAGCCGGAACGCGGTGCCCGAACGTGCCTGGGGCGCGGCCAGCGCCATTCCCCCCGACAAGGTGAGCGTGGCCAGCGGCTGGGCCTTGGGCGGCGTGTTGAACTGCAGCGAGAACCCGGTCAGGCGCAGCGGGTAGTCGGCGCCGCTGCCGATGACGACCTTCGCGGTGTGCGGCTTGCCGTCGGCGGGCACCGGGCCGGCCGAGAGCACGTAGCCGATCCCGGCTGCGTCGGTGACCTGCACGAAGAGCTCAGGCTGGCGAACCTGCGCCCCGCTGATCCTCGCCGTCAGCGCCAGCGTGGCCGGCTTGCCTGGCAGCTGCACCCCGTCGCTCGGCACCTCGGCGGCGAGCTTGCGCAGCAGGTCGGCCGAAGGCCCGGCGGCCGACACCGGGATGACGTGCTCGGCGACGGAGGTGTCGAGCGCGAGCAGGGTGCCGAGGTTGTCGCCGGGGAGCAGGACCGTCGCGCGGACGGCCGGGGTGCTGGCCTTGACGCCGGGAGCGCTGGTGATGCCGGTGACAGCGCCGACCGGGATCTGCGCGGCCGGCGGGATGGTGATCCTCGTGTCGGCGCCGACCTGGAAGCTGGCCTGAGCCTGTACGGACTTCTCCCAGCTGTCGCGCTGCGACAGGGCCATGACGGCAGCGGCGACGGCGAGCACGCCGACCAGGGTCGGGCCGGCCTGGCGCAGCGTCCTGCGGCTGATCTGCCAGGCCGCGACCGGCAGCACCAGGCCGCGGCTGCGGGCGGCGACCCGGTCGCCGAGCCTGGCGGCGAGCGGCAGCAGGCGCAGCGTCAGGAGCGCCCCGGCGACCAGGGCCAGGACTGGTGCGAGCAGCAGGATCGGGTCGGCGGACAGCGAGCCGCCGAGCCCGGCCGAGACGGGGCTGCGCGAGTGGATCAGCTGCCAGGCCGCGCCGGCGGCGATCAGCACGACGACGAGGTCAGCCCTGGCGGTGACCGCGCCGACCACGGACCGCTGCCTGCCCTGGGCGGCGCGGCGGCGGATCGGCGACGGTGGCTGGCGCAGCCAGGGCAGCATGATGATGACCATGGCGCCCAGGCTCACCAGGCCGGCGGCGAGCCAGGTGAGCCCGGTCGCGCTGGGCGTCAGCGCGGGCACGGCGATGCCGGCCGGGCTGAGGCTGGCCCGCAGCAGCCTCAGCGCCAGCCAGGTGCCGAGGACCGGGCCGATGACGGCCGAGGGGATGGCCACGACGAGCATGTCGACCACCGCGCGGGCGGCGATCTGGGGCCTGGACGCGCCGCGCGCCGCGAGCAGCGCAGCCTCGGCCGCGCGCCGCTGGCTTAGCAGCCTGACTCCCAGCGCGAGCGTGGCACCGGCGATGACCAGGAGCGTGAGCAGTCCGGCCAGCAACTCGCTGCGGGTCACGACCAGGGCCGTGGCCAGCGAGGTCAGCTCCCTGGGCAGGGCAGTCGTCACGGTGGCGCCGGACAGGAGCGCCGAGTTCTGCAGGGCGGCGAGCCTGACGGCGAGCTGGCGGCCGAGGCTGGCGATGCCGGTCGTGCCCAGGTTGCCGAACTCTGGCTGGCCGAGCCAGGCCGCGCCCCTGACGACAAAGACGGAGTCCGCTGCGGCCCGGCTCATGACCAGCGGGCCGGCGGTGACCAGGCCGCCGGCCAGGTGCACAGGTTTCTGGCCGGTCGGGTTGAGCTGCCAGTACCGGCTCGCCGGCTGGACCGGGGCGAAGATACCGCTGATCCGGACGTGGACCGCTGCCCCGGAGACGGTGTCGCGCAGGGTGAGCCGCTGGCCGGCGGTGAGGCCGAGCACCCGGGCCGCGCTCTGCGGCACGCAGGCCGAATCGCAGGTCCCGCTCAGCACCTTCACGTGCCCGGCCTCGTCGGGCAGCGAGATGATCTGCGTCTCGAGCTTGGTCGGCTTGCCGTCAGCCCCGGCCAGGCGCAGGATGCCGGACTGCAGGCTGAGGCCGATCCGGGCGGACAGCCCGCCGGCGCTGACCGCGCGGGTCACCCGGGCAGTGGCCTGGCTGACTTCGCTCGCGGGAACGGCGGCCGCTATCACGATGTCGGAGCCCGGGTCCCTGGCGAGGTCCGACTGCACCGACACGAGCGCTACGACGCTGAGGAAGGCGGCGGCCGCCGCGGTGAACGCTGAGGTGATCACTGCCGTGAAGGCCACCGCCGAAATGGCTGTGCGGTGCGTCATCACATGCCGAAGCGCGCGGGGCGGCAGTCGCATTTACTCGGGCCTCTTTCATGACCTCGCTTTTCGATATCGTACGTGCCCGAAAAGGCAAGACAAGAGATGATTTATTAAAGAGACGGTTTCGTGATGCCGCAGTTATCAGCCGAGCTTCCCGGCGGGCGAGCAATTCGACATTAATCGCGGAGATCTCGGCGAGCACCGCCTCGACCTGCTCGCCGTGCCGTAAGTAGGAATCCACCACCGGGGTCAGCGTGGCCGGGACGTAGCGCATCCCGCGCCCGCCGCGTCGCGGGGTCAGGTAGGTGTAGGGACCGTGCTGCTCGCCCCCCGCGCAGCGGCACCCCGTCTTGCCGCACCGGCGATGCTGCTCCACGAGCGAGCCGAGCAGCACCTGCTCGAGATCGCCGAGCCGGGCGGCGAGAACATGTCGTCTGGCCAGCAAATCCCCGGTAGAGAGCTTGAGGATGTCTCGCTTACGTGGCACCACCACACAAGACTAGCCTTGACAGCCAATCGGACACAATAGATCGTTCTGGTCATAGATAGCCTTTCGTCGCCATCTTCCGGGAAGCGTGAAGGTAGGTGCTGGCTGCTTTTCCTGATTACTGCACCACGGCGTACGGCAATTAGGCATGCCCAACATGTTCTCCGAGAGGTCAACAACTGTGGTCAAGGAAGCGGCTGGTCAGGCCCGTCACTATCGCTGTGTCGGCATCGGCGTCGGTCCGGCGAACCTGAGCCTGGCATCTTTAATGCACAGCCGTCCGGAGATCACGAACCTCTTCCTGGATAAGAAGGAGACCTTCGGCTGGCATGACGGTCAGCAGATTTCCGGGACCACGATCCAGGTTTCCATGCTCAAGGATCTTGTGAGCCTGTCTGAGCCGACCAATCCCTTTTCTTTCCTCGCCTATCTGTGCGAGCTCGGCCGCATCTATCATTTCCTCAACGCGCAATTCGAGTCGGTTCCGCGCGAGGAATTCAGGAACTACATGGAATGGGCGTGCCGTAAGAACGAGAACATCGTCTTCGGCCAGGAGGTGCGCTCGGTGGAGTACTCGGGCACCTTCGTGGTCCGCACCGGGTCGGCGACGGTCACCGCCGACAACCTCGCCATCGGGGTCGGGGTCCAGCCGGTCGTGCCGCTCGCCGCGCAGCCGCACCTCGGGGATCGCCAGTTCCACGTGAGCGACTACCTGACCAGGGCCAGGAGCCTGGGCGGCCTGCGGGTCGGGGTCATCGGCGGCGGTCAGTCCGGCGCGGAGGCATTCCTTGACCTGCTGTCGCGCCCGGAACCCGAGTTACCTCGTCGCGTCGTCTGGATCTCCAGAAGGCCTAACTTCCTTCCGCTGGATGATTCGCCGTTCACCAATGACTACTATTCGCCGAGCTATTCGGATTACTTCGCCAGCCTCGACGCCGCCACCAGGCTCGCGCTGAACTCGCGGCACGTCCTGACCAGCGACGGCATCTCCGAGGCCACGCTGCGGCAGATCTACCAGCGCATCTACATGCGCCGGTTCATCGACGGCTACGCCGACCTCGTCGCGCTGTATCCCAACCGGACGGTGCTCGACGTCACGAGCGCGCCGGGCCGCGCGTGGAAGCTCGCCCTCGCCCACAACGAGCACGGGGCCGGGCCCGGCTTGGTCAACGGGCACGGCGTCGTCAAGGAGAGCGCCGAGCTCGACGTCATCATCTGGGCGACCGGCTACCGCCCGACCCCGCTGGACTTCCTCGACCCGATCAGCTCGCGGCTGGACCGCGACAGCGACGAGTACAAGATCGACGGAAGCTTCGCCGTGCAGTGGGACGGCCCCACCGACAACAACATCTTCCTGCAGAACGCCGCGCGCGGGCAGCGGGGGCTGGCCGACCCGAACCTCAGCCTCAACGCCTGGCGCAGCCAGCGGATCCTGGACCGGATCAGGGGCGTCCGCACCGAGCACCAGCTCGAGTCGTTCATCGACTGGATGACCAAGCCCTCCAGCGACGAGCTGCCGAACGGCGGGCGATGACCGGCACGGCGATCGTCGGCGCCGGGATCATCGGGTGCCTGATCGCGCGGGAACTGGCCGAGGCCGACCCCGAGGCCGAGATCACGGTGGTCGACCGTGATCTGGCTGGCTCGGGGGTGACCCGCCGGTCGGCGGGCTTGTCGCTGCCCAGGGGCGGGTCGGCGCGGGTCAGGGAGCTGTCGGCGGTCAGCCACCGGTACTACGCGCGGCTGGCCGCCGCCTGCCCCGGGCTGCCGATCTACCCGGTGGGGGCCAAGGTGCTCATGCCGGGCGATCCGGTGGCGGCCGGGTACCTCGCCGATCTCAGCGCGCCCGCGCGAGCCGAGCTGAGCGGCGCGATCGGCGTGCCGGACGGCGAGCAGGCGTGGGCCCTGAGCGGCTGCCACTTCGCCGACGTGTACGCGCTCACCCAGCGGCTCGCCGCGATGGCGCGGCCCCGGGTGCGGTTCGCCGAGAGCGTCAAGGTCACCGGGCTCACCGTGACCGACGACGCGGTCACCCTGCACTGCGGCTCCGGCGACCTGCACGCCGACCAGGTGGTGCTCGCCCCGGGGCCGTGGATCGGGTCGCCTGCCTGGGGTGACCTGGTCGCGCCGCTCGGGCTGGCGGTCAAGAAGATCGTCGCGATGCACCTGGAGCAGCGGCCATCCCCCGGCGACGAGGCGATCATCTTCGACGCCGACGACGCGTTCCTGCTGCCGCTGCAGCACCGTGGTCACTGGCTGTTCAGCTACACCAGCACCGAGTGGGGTGCGGACCCCGACGCCGTGCCCGGCCTGTCCCCCGCCGATCTCGCCGCCGCCCGGGACTGCCTGCGCCGCTACTCGCCCGAACTCGCCGCCGCGCTGGCGAGCGGGCGGGTGTGCTGCGACGCCTACAGCCCGAACCGCGAGCCGGTCGTGACCGCGCTGCACCCCCGCGTCGTCTTCGCCGGGGGTGCCAGCGGGTCCGGGTACCGGCTCGCCCCCGCCATCGCCACCGAGACCGTGAGGCTACTGAGATGATCATCAGCACGTATGACCCCGGGCATCTGCACCCCTCGTTCGGCATCGACCTCGGCGACATCGACCTCGGCACGGTCGAGGCGCTCGGCGTGGGCGCCAGCTTCGCGCGGGTGCCGCCGGGCAGGCACTCCGACCCGCACCAGCACGACGAGACCGAGACTTTCGTGATCTTCGCCGGCCGCGGCGACATCGTGGTGGACGCCGGCCGCACGCCGATCACGCTGCCGATGGTCGTGCAGTTCGAGCCGTTCGAGACGCATTACCTGGACAACACCGGCGACACCGACATCCTGTTCGCCACCTTCTACTGGCGGGACGCGCCCCGCGCCGTCAAGAAGGCGCCGGAGCCGGCCGGCGGCGATTCGGGGACCGTCCGGTCTTCGTGTTCTCGACCCCGCCGACCCCGAACGGCGGCCTGCACATCGGCCACCTGTCCGGCCCGTACCTGGGCACCGACGCGTTCGTCAGGTTCCAGCGGATGAACGGCACGCAGGTCTACCACCTGGCCGCGACCGACGACTTCCAGAGCTACGTGCTGGAATGCGCCGGTCGGGAGGGCCGCAGTCCCCAGGAGGTCGCCAGCGCCTACGCCGCCGAGATCGGGCAGACCCTGGCGGCGATGGACATCTACCCCGACCAGACCAACCACACCAGCACCGAGCCCGGGTACGCGCAGGCGCTGCAGGCGTTCTTCAGCAGGCTGGTCGACTCCGGCATGGTCACCAGGCAGGAGGGCGCGGCACTCTTCGACGGCGAGACCGGCCAGTACCTGTACGAGCCGTACGTCGGCGGCGGGTGCCCTGGCTGCGGCAACGAGACCGGCGGGAACATGTGCGAGATCTGCGGCGAGCCGAACTTCTGCACCGACCTGACCGACCCCCGGCCGACGACCGGGACGGCGACACCGCAGGAGGGCATGATCACCCGGTACACGCTGCCGCTGCACGAGCTGCGCGAGGACCTGCTCGCCCACCACAGCGTCGGGCGGGCGCCCGCCAAGGTACGCGAGCTGGCGAACCGGCTGCTGCGCCGCGAGCGGCTCGACATGGCGCTGACCCATCCGTCCGACTGGGGGGTCAGGCCAGTCCAGGACGACGTGCCCGGCCAGGTGATCTGGGTGTGGATCGAGCTCGGGTTCGGCTTCATCTACGGCATCGAGACCCTCGGCCGCAAGCTCGGCAAGGACTGGAGTGCCGCGAACCCGCAGGACGACTGGAAGATCGTGCACTTCCTCGGCTACGACAACACCTTCTACCACTCGATCTTCAGCCCGGCCCTGTACAAGATCGCCAGCCCGGGGTGGACGCCGGACGTCGACTACAACGTCAACGAGTTCTACCTGCTCGACGGCGACAAGTTCTCCACCAGCCGCCGGCATGTGATCTGGGGCAAGGACCTGCTGACCCCGGACACCGTCGACGCGGTCCGGTATTTCCTGGCGCTGACCCGCCCCGAGACGCACCGCACGAACTTCACCATCGAGCAGTACGAGGCCGTCACCCGGGGCACGCTCGTCGGCACCTGGCAGCGCTGGCTGGACGACCTCGGCACCAGGTGCGAGCAGCGGTACGGCGGCGTCGTGCCGGACGCGGGCATCTGGACCCCAGAGCACACCGCGTTCTGGGCCAGGCTGGAAAGCTCGCTGCGACTGGTGACCGGGGCGCTCAGCCAGGACGGCTTCTCGCTGAACCAGGCCGCGCGGGCGCTGGACGGGATCGTCGCCGACGCGGTGCGGTTCGCCCGGTTCGAGGCGGCCACCGCGACAATGCCGGAGTGGAAGGACGAGGCCCGCACGGCGATCGCGCTCGAGCTGGCGGCGGCCAGGCTGCTCGCGCACTGCGCGGCGCCGGTGATGCCCAGGTTCGCCGCGAAGCTCGGGGCGGCGCTCGGCCTCGGCGAGCCGCAGACCTGGCCCGAGCTGGTGTCCCTCGTCCCGCCCGGCACCAAGGTGCAGCTGGCAGGCCAGGTCTTCTTCCGGATGCCGGACCCCGGCCTGCTGAGCTGGCTCACCGGCGTCGTCGCCGAGGCGATCGCCGCCGACGGCGTCGACCCCGCCGCCACGCTCGTCGCGCTGGGCGTCACCTCGATGCAGGCGATCGCGCTGCAGTACCAGATCCTGCAGCGCACCGGCGCCGACATCTCGATCGAGGACCTGCTCGGTGACCGCACCATCGCCGAGGTGGCCGCACGGCGTCAGCAGCGCCAGTTAAGGGAACAGCAGGGTACAGCGGTGACACGTGACAGCGATGACAGCGCCGAGGTCGTCGTATGAGTCACCTGGACGTGCTGCGCGAGGTCGCCGCGCGCGGCCTGCGCCTGACCGTGGCCGGGGCCGACCTGAAGCTGCAAGGCCCCAGGCAGCGGGTCGACGCCGACCTGGTCGCCAGCATCAGGGCGGCCAAGGCCGAGCTGATCGAGCACCTGACCGCGACCGCCAGGGAAAACCACTTCGGGCTCACGCTGCTGCAGCGCGGCTACCTGATCGGCCGGGGCGACTCGATCGAGATCGGCAACGTGGCCAGTCACGTGTACCACGAGGTGGACGGCTGCTGGGACGTCGACCGGCTCGAGGCGGCGCTGCGCGCCGTGGTCGCCCGGCACGGCATGCTCCGTACCCGCTTCACCGACGACGGCCTCGCCGTCACCGAGCCCGAGGTGGACGTCCGGATCGAGCGGCTCGACCTGCGCGGCGACCCCGCCCAGGAGCAGCGGCTGGCCGAGCTGCGGTCGCAGCGGTCGCACCGGCTGCTGCCGCTGGACCGGGCGCCGATGATCGCGGTCGAGGTCACCCTGCTGGCCGATGACCGGATGCGGCTGCACGTCAGCACCGACGGCCTGGTGCTCGACGGCATCTCGATGTTCATGTTCTTCATCGACTGGCACCACGCCTACTCTGGCGGCAGCCTGCCGCCCGAGCAGGACGTGCCGTTCGCCGACTACGTCGCGGCCGTGGCGGCCGTGGCCGGCCAGCCCGCCGCCCGGCGCTCGCGGGCGTACTGGCTTGACCGGCTCGACGACCTGCCACCGCGTCCCGGCCTGCCGCTGCGGGCCAACCCGGCGGCGATCACCAGGCCCAGGTTCACCCAGTACTCGGCCCGGCTCGGCGAGCAGGACTGGACCGCGCTCAGGAGCCGGGCCGCCAGCGCCGGGCTGACCCCGGTCACCGTGCTGCTCGCCGCCTATGCCGAGACTCTGGCCCGGTGGGGTGCGGGCAGCCGCTTCACGCTGACCACCACGGTCGCCAGCCGGCCGCCGATCCATCCCGGCATCGCCAGCGCACTCGGCAATTTCTCCGAGACCATGCTGGTCGAGATCGGCCTGGACCGGCGGCTGAGCTTCCGCGAGCGGGCGCAGGCGCTGCAGAGCCGGATGCGGCGCGACCTGGACCACCGGCACTTCTCCGGGATCGAGGTGCTGCGCGAGCTGCGCGCCGGCAGGGTGACGCGCGGATGCCGTTCACGTTCAACGCCCCCATCGGCTACGTCAGGGATGCCGCTCCCGCGTCGACGGCTCGGCCGTGGACCTCTTCGGCCCCGAGATCTACACCTCGAGCCAGACCCCGCAGCTCTGGCTGAACGCGTTCGCGTTCGAGTACCACGGCGGCGTGGTCGTGCAGGTAGACGCCGTGGACGGGCTCTTCCCCGACGGGCTGATCGAGGCGATGACCGGCGGTTACCAGCGGCTGCTCGAGTCGCTGTGCGGTGACGACGCGTCCTGGTCGGCGGCGACGTTCGACCTGCTGCCCGCCGGCCAGCGGGAACGCCGGATCGCCGCCAACGACACCGCGACGCCGCCGAGCGAGCGGCTGCTGCACGAGGCGTTCACCGAGCAGGCCAGGCGAACCCCGGACGCCCCGGCGGTGCTCACGACGTCCGGCTCGCTCAGCTACGGCGAGCCGCCGCCCGGGCGGCCAGTGCTGCGTCATGGCTGCGCGACGCCGGGGTCGGCACGGGTGAGGCAGGCACGGGTGAGGCAAGCACGGGTGAGCTGGTCGGGCTGATCATGCGGCGCGGTCCTGAGCAGATCGTCGCGATCCTGGCCACCGTCCTCGCCGGTGCCGCCTACCTGCCGGTCGACGCGGCGCTGCCTGAGGCACGGATCGGCTACCTGCTGCGCGACGGCAAGGTGCGGTTCGTCCTGTCGAACACGGGCTGGGAAGGCGACGGCGAGCATCAGGTCCTGCAGGTCGATCTCGCCGGGCGCCCGGACGGAGCCGGGTACGCGCCGCGCCCGGACGCCAGCGCCGACGACCTCGGCTACGTGCTCTACACCTCGGGCACCACCGGCGCGCCCAAGGGCGTCATGGTCAGCCACCGCAGCGCGGTCAACGTGGTCACCGACTGCAATGCCCGGTTCGGCGTCGGGCCGGGCGACCGGTTCATCGGGGTCAGCGCGTTCAACTTCGACCTGTCGGTCTACGACGTGTTCGGCGCGCTGTCGGCCGGCGCCGCGATCGTGCTGCCGGACGCGGACCGGGCCGCCGACCCCGCCCACTGGCTTGAGCTGTGCGACCGGTTCGGCGTCACGATCTGGAACTCGGTGCCCGCCATCGCCGGGCTCATGGCCGAGCACGCGACCGCCCAGGACCAGGCTGCCCAGGACCAGGCTGCCCAGGACCAGGCTGCACCGCCGCGCGCGCTGCGGCTGGTGATGATGAGCGGTGACCGGATCCCGCCCGCGCTGCCCGGCCTCCTGTGGCGGCTCAAGCCCGACCTCCAGCTCATGTCGCTCGGCGGCCCGACCGAGACCACGATCTGGAACATCTCGCACCCGATCGGCCGCAGCCACAGCGAGCTCGACCCGGTCCCCTACGGCCGGCCCACCGCGAACAACCGCGCCTACATCCTGGACGCCGCCGACCTGGACACCCCGGACTGGGTGGTCGGCGAGATCTGCGCCGCAGGCACGGGCCTGGCCCGGGGCTACTGGGGCGACGAGGCGATGACCGCGCAGCGGTTCTGGCTGGACCAGACCCGGGGCGAGCGGCTGTACCGTACCGGTGACCTCGGCCGGTACCTGCCGGACGGCAGCATCGACATCACCGGGCGCAGCGACTTCCAGATCAAGGTCAACGGCTACCGGATCGAGGCGGGCGAGGTCGAGACCAGGCTCGCCGCGATCGGCGCGGTCAAGCAGGCCGCCGTCGTCCGGCAGGCCGGGGCGCGCGGCGACCGGCTCGTCGCCCACCTCGTCCCCGCTGGTGACGTCAGGCCGGCCGACGACGAGATCAGGACCGCGCTGCGCGAGCATCTGCCGGACTACATGACCCCCTCCAGCGTCGTCTGGCACGACAGCCTGCCGCTCACCCGGAATGGCAAGGTCGACCGGGGCAGCCTGGCCGCGCTCCCGCCCGCCCCAGGCACCACCGGGCCGCCGGCGGCGCGGCGACCCGGCTCGAAGGCGAGCTGATCGCGGTGTGGGCGTCGGTGCTGAAGGTGCCGCCCGAGACGATCAGCCCCCGCAGCGACTTCTACGCCCTCGGCGGGGACTCCCTCGCCGGGGCGCGGATCCTCACCCGGGTGCGCAAGGAGTTCGGCGTCAGCATCACCCTGGACCGCCTGTACGAGCTGCGGGTGCTGGAAGCCATGGCGGACGCCATCGCTGCGAGCGCACCGTGAGCGGCGAGGTGATCAACCGGATCATCGCCCGGCCGCCGCAGCCGGGCCACGCCATCACGATGGCCACCCTCGGCGGCACCAGCTCGCTGCCGCTGACCGAGGTGTACGAGCAGTCGGGCGGCTCGCGGTGGCGCTGGCGGAGGCCGGCATCGGACCAGGCGACCGGATCGGGATTTGCGCGGCGAACCGGATCGAGTGGGTGCTGCTCGACCTCGCCGCGCTCCGGCTCGGCGCGGTGACCGCCGGCTTCGAGCCCGCCAAGTTCGACGCCGAACCCGACTTACTCAGCCGCTACGACCTGGCCATGCTGTTCAGCGACGCCACGATCGGCGCAGTCGCCGGCCTCGTCGCCGGGGTGCCGCCCGGGGCGGCGCCCGCAGCCGGTCAGCTACGCGCCGGCGGAGGTGACCACGATCAAGTTCACCTCGGGAAGCACCGGGATCCCGAAGGGGCTCGGCGCCACCGCCGGCAGCATCGACGCCTCGATCAGCGCGGTCCAGCAGCTGTTCGAGCACCGCGACGGCGACAACCTCTTCGTCTTCCTGCCGCTGTCGCTGCTGCAGCAGCGGTACTGGGTGTACTCGGCGCTGGCCTACGGCCACGACCTCACGATCAGCACCTACGAGGCGGCGTTCGCCGTGCTTGGCCGGGTCGCGCCGACCGTGGTGATGGGCGTGCCCGGCTTCTTCGAGACCGCCAGGAAGCACCTGGAGTCCAGGCCCGACCCGGCGGCCGCCGCTGCGAAGCTGTTCGGCGGCCGGATCAGGTACCTGTGGACCGGCTCGGCGCCGGCCAGGCCGTCGATGCTGCGCTTTTACACCGACCTCGGGCTGCCCATCTACGAGGGCTACGGCCTCAACGAGGCGTGCATCGTCGCCAAGAATCACCCCGGTGCGCACCGGGAAGGCAGCGTCGGGCAGGTGCTGCCGGGCAAGCAGGTGCTGATCGACGCCGACGGCGTGGTCAGCGTGCGCAGCGAGCACCCGGTCAACTGGCGCTACGAGTACGCCGAGCCCGGTGATTCCGAGCGGGTCTTCGGCCCCGACGGCACGGTACGCTCCGGCGACCTCGGCTACCTCGACGAGGACGGCTTCCTCTACATCAGGGGCCGCGCCGACGACGTGATCGTGCTGGACAACGGCAAGAAGATCATCGTCAGGCCGCTGGAGGAATTCCTGCGCTCCAGCCCCGCCATCGACGAGGCGGTCGTCTTCTGCCCGACCCAGACGCACCTGGTCGCGGTCGTCTCCGCCGCCGCCGACGCCCCGGACACCAGCGCCATCACGCAATGGCTCGCGGCGGCCAATGCCGAGTTCGCGGCGGACGAGCAGATCAAGGAGATCATCGTCGCGCCCGAGCGGTTTAGCATCAGCAACGGCATGCTGACGTCGCAGTACAAGCCGCGCCGGCAGCAGATACTCCAGGCGCATGCCAGCCAGATCTACGGGCAAGCAGGCAGGAATGGCAATGACCTCTGATCAGATCGCCGAATCGAGCCCGGCCACGACCGCGCCAGCGGGCGGCGTGCTGAGCAACCGGGATTTCGCCCGGCTGTTCGCCGGGGAGACGATCTCGCAGATCGGCAGTCAGGTCACCCAGTTCACGATGCCGCTGGTCGCCATTATCACTTTGAACGCCACCGCCTTCCAGGTCGGCATTCTGAACGCGCTGAAGTTCGTGCCCGTCATCGTGGTCGGGATCTTCGCCGGGGTCTGGCTCGACCGCAGACGACGACGGCCCATCATGATCATGTGCGCCCTCGGCAACGCGGTGCTGATCGCCCTGGTGCCGATCAGCTCGGTCGCCGGGTTCCTGTCCATCGGGCTGCTCTACGTCGTGATCACGCTCGCCGGGGCGCTGACGGTGATCTTCGACGTCGGCGCGCTGTCCTACGTGCCGTTCCTCGTCGAGCGCGAGCACCTGACCGAGAGCAACAGCAAGCTCCAGGCCAGCATCGCGTTCGCCGGGATCGCCGGGCCTGGCATCGCCGGGTACATCGTCGGGCTGATCACCGCGCCGATCGCGCTGTCGGCAGACGCGGTGTCGTACCTGTTCTCCGCCGCCGGGATGGTCTCCATTTCCAAGCGGGAACCCGCTCCTGAACAGCCCGAGACGAGGGTCTCGATCCGGCAGTCGCTGGCCGAGGGGTTCCGCGCGGTCTACGGGACACCGCTGCTGCGCATCCTGCTCGGCCAGTCGGCCACGCTCAACGTCGGCTTCGGCATGGTGTCGACGATCTTCACCGTCTACGGCATCCGGGTGCTCGGCTTCAGCCCCGACAAGCTCGGCGTCGCGATCGGCTCGCTGGCCGCCGGCGCCCTCGCCGGGTCGCTGCTCGCCGGGCGGATCGAGCGGCTGCTCGGGCTGCCGCTCACGCTGTCGCTGGCCATCGTCGGGGTCTGCGCCTCGCCGCTGCTCCTGCTGATCCCCCGCGACGCCGGGCTGACGTCGCTGGCGCTGGCGATGGCGGCCTGGCTCGGGCACGGCTTCGGCATCTCGGTGTGGAACGTCAACACGATCACCCTGCGCCAGGTGCTGACCCCGATGCGGCTGCTCGGCCGGATGAACGCGACCTACCGGATGGTGCTCTTCGGCGCCCTGCCAGTCGGCGCTTTCCTGGCCGGCCTGCTCGGCAGCACCGTCGGGCTGTGGCACGCGATGCTCATCTCCGCCCTCGCGCTCACCACCCCGATGCTCTGGCTGGCCTTCTCCCCCATCTTCCGGCTCAAGGAGATGCCCCGATGAAACTCACCAGCAGTCAGCAGCAGCTGTGGTTCATCGATGAGTTCCATCACGGGCTCGCGGCGCACAACCTGCCCGCTCAGCTGCGGCTGCGCGGCCGGTGTGACCTGGCCGCGCTCCGGCGGGCGATCGACGGGCTGGTCGCCCGGCACGCGGTGCTGCGGACGCGGCTGCCGGCCGGCGAGGACGGCCTGCCGGTCCAGGCGACCGACCCGGCCGGCCCGGTGAAGCTCGAGTTCACCGACCTGACCGGCAGGCCGGCCGACGCGGCGGAGCGCCGGCTGGGCGAGATCGGGCGGGCCGAGGCGGTCAGGCCGTTCCGGCTCGCGGCCGGCTGGCCGGTGCGCGGGCACCTGGTGCGGCTGACCGACCGCGACCACGCCCTCGTGCTCGTCGTGCACCAGCTTGCCTTCGACGAGGTGTCGCTGGGCATCGTCGCCGCTGACCTCGCGGCGCTGTACGACGCCGAGGTCAGCGGGCGGGCACCGGCCGGCCAGGGAGCGCGGCTCACCTTCGCGCAGTACGCGCTGGCCGAGCCGGACCGGATCACCGCGCAGGACGAGGCGTACTGGCGGGACACTCTCGCCGGCCTGCCCGCCTCCCGGTTCCCGGCCGACCGGCCCCGGCCGCCGCTCGCCAGCCACGACGGCGCGGTCGAGCGGGCGCGCATCGGCGCCGATGTGCTCGCCGGCCTGCGCCAGCTCGCCGGCCAGCAGGGCACGAGCCTGCAGGCCGTGCTGCTCGCCGCCCTGGACGTCATGCTGTACCGGTACACCGGGCAGACCGACCTCGTCGTCGGCACGGCCAGCCCGAACCGGGCCGGGCCGGGGCTGGCCGGCCTGGTCGGCTTCGTCGAGGCGACGCTCCCCGTGCGGGCCAGCCTGGACGGCGATCAGCCCTTCACCGAGCTCGTCGCCGGGGTGACGGCCGCGCTCGCCGGCGCGGTCGCCCACCAGGACCTGCCGTTCGCCCGGATCGTGGACCTGCTCGGGGTCGAGCGCGACACCGGCCGGTTCCCGGTCTTCCAGACCTGGCTGCGGTGCGGCGAGCCGGTCAGCCCCGCCACCGGGGCCGGGGTGACGTTCTCGGTCGAGCCGGTCGACCTGCTGGCCAGCCGGTACGACCTCGGCCTGGACGCCCGGCCCGGCGAGGACGGCCTTGACGTCGCGCTGACCTACCCGCCCGCGCTGTTCGACGCCGGCACGGTGCGGCGGATGCTCGGCCACCTCGACGTCCTGCTGCGGGGCATCGTCGCCGACCCCGGCACGCCGGTGTCCGGGCTGCCGCTGCTCACCGACGCCGAACGACGCCGCGAGCTCACCGAGTGGAACGACACCGCCAGGGAGTTCCCGAAGATCTGCATCCACGAGGGCTTCGAGGCTCAGGTACGGCGGACGCCCGCCGCGATCGCCGCCGAATACGGCACCGAGCAGGTCACCTACGCCGAGCTCGACGCCCTCGCGAGCCACCTCGCCAGCGAGCTGCGCGGGCACGGCATCGCGCCGGAGGAACTCGCCGGGGTCTGCATGCAGACCTCGATCACCAGGCTCGCCGCGCTGCTCGGGATCTGGAAAGCGGGCGGCGGCTACGTGCCGCTCGACCCGGGGCTGCCCGCCGAGCGGCTCCGGTACATGATCGGCGACACCGGCATGAAGGTCGTCGTCACCGACAAGCAGAGCGCCGCCAGCCTGCCCCAGGCCGACGTGCCCGTCATCATCCTGAGCGATGCGTACTTCGCCGACCCAGGCGAGCCGGTCCAGCTCCTGCCCGGCCGCGCCGCCCCCTCGAACGTCGCCTACGTGATCTACACCTCGGGCTCCACCGGCCAGCCCAAGGGCGTCGTGGTCGAGCACCGGCACGCGATCAACTTCCTGCAGGGCATGGTGCAGGCCTGGCACATCACCGCCGGCAGCGCGGTGCTATCGTTCGCCGCCTACACGTTCGACGTGTCGGTGATGGACTTCTTCATGCCGCTGCTCGCCGGCGCGAAGGTCGTCATGGCCTCGCCAGAGACGCTGCACTCGCCGCCGAGGCTGGCCGCGCTGATCCGCGAGTCCAAGGTCACCTTCGCCTGCCTGCCGCCCGCCGTGCTCAGCCTGCTGACCGGCGAGGACTTCGGGGAGCTGCGGACGCTGCTGTCCGCAGGGGAGGAACTGACCAGCGAGCTGCTGCGGCACTGGATGCGCGACGGCCTGGAGATCTACAACGGCTACGGGCCGACCGAGTGCGCCATCGGCACCACGTTCATGCGGCTCGAGCCCAGCACGCCGCTGCCGCCGCCGATCGGCCGGCCCAAGCCCAACTGCCAGGCGTACGTGCTCGACGAGCACCTCAACCCGGTCCCTGTCGGGGTCATCGGGGAGCTGCACGTCGGCGGGGCCGGGCGTCAGCCGGGGGTACCTGAACCAGCCTGAGCTGACCGCCGAGAAGTTCATCGAGGACCCGTTCAGGGCAGGCGGCCGCCTGTACAAGACGGGTGACCTGGTCCGGCGGCGGCCAGACGGCACGCTGGTCTTCGCCGGCCGGATCGACCACCAGGTCAAGATCAACGGCCTGCGGGTCGAGCTGGGCGAGATCGAGGCGGCCCTGATGCGCCACCCGGCGGTCAGCCAGGCCGTCGTCACCGTCGCGACCAGCCCGAGCGGCGCCAGGCAGCTCGCCGGGTACCTGCGGCCGGCGCGGCGCCCGCGCCCCCCGAGCTGCGCGCGCACCTGGCCAGCACGCTGCCGTCGTACATGGTCCCGACCTTCCTGATCACGATGGACGAGCTGCCGCTGACCACGAACGGCAAGATCGACAAGGCGGCGCTCCCCGCCCCGGAGTCGGTGCTCACCACCGCGCCGCCGGTGCCGCCGCGCACCCTGATCGAGACCGTCCTGGTCGACCTCTACGCCACCATCCTGGGCAACGAGCAGCTCGGCGCGGCGGACAGCTTCTTCGACGCGGGCGGCAACTCCCTGCAGGCGCTGCGGCTGGTCGCCCAGCTGTACTCGGCGCTGGCGGTGGACCTGGACGTCAGCGCGGTGTTCCTGGCGCCGACACCGCAGCAGCTCGCCGCCGTGCTGCGGGACAAGCACGGCTTCGAAGATGCCGACCTCGACAGCGTGGACGACCTGGAACGCCTCTAGCTCGCCGGAGACGACGATGCCCAAGCTGACCGACGCCCAGCGGGCCGCGCTGACCGCGCGGCTGCGGCGCGGACGCACCGTGGATGCCATCGGCCGGCGCGACCCGGCGGCGGCTGACCTGCCCTTGTCGTTCGGGCAGGAGCAGCTGTGGTTCATCGACCGGTTCGCGCCCGGCCAGGCCATGTACAACATCCCGCTCGCCATCGCGATCCGGGGCGACCTGGACCGGGCCGCGCTCGGGCGGGCGCTCGACCAGCTCGTGACCAGGCACGAGGTGCTGCGGACCCGGCTGGTCCCCGGCCGGGTCCCGGTCCAGGTCGTGGACCCGCCGGCGCCCGTTCCGGTGACCGACCTGCGCCTGGACCCGGGCGAGCTCGGCGGCTACATCGACGCCGAGGCGGTACGGCCGTTCAGCCTGGCCGACGGCCCCCTGATCCGCTTCAGCCTGATCCGCCTGCAGGCGGACGAGAGCGTGCTGGTCGTTGCCGTTCATCATGCGGTTTTCGACGGCTGGTCGGCCGGGGTGCTGCTGCGCGACCTCGCGGCGCTGTACGCCGGAACCGGGCTGGCCGAGCTGCCGGTGCAGTTCGCCGACTACGCGCTCTGGGAGCGGGCCAGGCCGGTCCCCGCCGAGCTCGCCCGGTACTGGCAGGAGACCCTGGACGGGTTCGAGACCGTGCACTTCCCGACCGACCGGCCGCGCCCGGTGCTGGAGGACTGGGACGGCGGGCTGGCCGTCCGCTGCACCGGGCTGCTCGACGACCTGCGCGAGCTGAGCCGCCGCCACTCGGCGACGCTGTTCGTCACGCTGATGGCCGGGCTGCACGCCGTGCTCGCCCGGTACACCGGGCAGAGCGACCTGGTCGTCGGCACCGTGTCGGCGAACCGGGCCAGGCCCGAGGTCGCGCCGATGATCGGGTTCTGCGTGAACACCCTGCCGATCCGGGTCGACCTGTCGGGTGACCCGTCGTTCAGCGAGGTGATCGAGCGGGTCAAGGAGGCGACCACCGGCGCGTACGGCCACCAGGAACTGCCGTTCGGCAAGCTCGTCGACCTGCTCAAGGTGGACAGGGACGCGGGCCGGGCACCGGTGTTCCAGATCGCGCTCGCCTTCGCCGAGCGGGACACCAGCCCCGTCCAGGCGGGCACGGTGACGTTCGCCAACACCGACCTGGTCGCCGGCGTCCACGCCGCGAAGTTCGACCTGAGCTTCCTCGCCGAGGTGCGGGAGGCCGGGCCGGGCTGGCAAACGCTGTGGATCGAATGCTCCTACAAGACCTCGCTGTTCGACGCCGAGACCATCGAGCGGCTGCTCGCTCACCTGGAGTGCCTGCTGCACGGGGCGGCGGCCGACCCGGGCCAGCGGGTGTCGCAGCTGCCGCTGCTCAGCCGCGCCGAGCTCGACGCCGAGCTGGTCACCTGGAACGACACGGACCGGGACCTGCCGGGCGGCTGCATTCACGAGGCGTTCGAAGCCCAGGCCCGCAGGACCCCGCACGCCGTGGCCGCCGAGCTCGGGCCGGAGCGGATCACCTACGCCGAGCTGGACGCAGCCGCCGACCGGATCGCGGCCGGGCTGCGCGGCGCCGGGGTCGGCCCCGAGTCACTCGTGGGCGTCTGCATGACGACGAGCCTGGTCAGGCTGGCGACGTTCCTGGGGATCTGGAAGGCCGGCGGCGGGTACGTGCCGCTGGATCCCAGCCTGCCGCCCGACCGGCTCGCCTACCTGATCGGCGACGCCGCGATGCCGCTGATCGTCGTCGACGAAGCCGGGGCCGCCGTTCTCTCAGAGGGCACCGCCGTTCCGGAGAGCACAGTTCTTCCAGCGAGCACGGCGCGGCTGGTGAGGGACCCCGGGGGCGAGGCGGCCGGTCAGGCCGCCGGGCCCCGGGCCACGCCCGCCAACGTCGCCTACGTGATGTACACGTCAGGATCGACCGGGCAGCCCAAGGGCGTCGTGATCGAGCACCGGCACGCGGTGAATTTCCTGCGGGCGATGATCGAGGACTTCCGCGCCGGTCCGGCCGACAAGGTGCTGCAGTTCTCCGCGTTCACCTTCGACGTCTCGATCGTCGACACGTACCTGGCGCTGCTGTGCGGCGGCACCGTCGTGCTGGCGGCTCCCGAGACCCTGCATACGCCGCGCCGGCTGGTCGCGCTGATGCGCGATCACGGCGTCACGATGGCGACGCTCACTCCCTCGGTGGCGGTGCTGCTCGGCGACGCTGACCTGCCTGCCCTGCGGATGCTGCTGTGCGGCGGCGAGGAGATGCCGCCGGAGCTCGCGGTCCGCTGGCGCGGGCGGATCCCGCAGTTCGTCAACGGCTACGGACCCACCGAGGTCACCGTCCTCGCCACCTACGCCGTGCTCACGCCGGACGCGCCGCTGCCGCCGTCGATCGGCTTCCCGCTCGCGAACTACCAGGCGTACGTGCTCGACGAGCACCTGAACCCGGTCCCCGTCGGCGTCACCGGCGAGCTGTACCTCGGCGGCGCCAGCGTCGGCCGGGGCTACCTCGGCCGGCCCGAGCTGACCGCCGGGAAGTTCATCGACGACCCGTTCAGGCCCGGCGGCCGGCTGTACAAGTCCGGTGACCTCGGCCATCGCCGCCGGGACGGCAGCCTCGTCCACGACGGCCGCACCGACCACCAGGTCAAGCTGCGCGGCCTGCGGATCGAGCTGGGCGAGATCGAGGCGACCCTCACCGCCCACCCCAAGGTGGACCAGGCCGTCGTCGCCGTCACCACGAACCGGACCGGGGCCAGGGAACTGACCGGGTACGTGAGCCCGGCCGGCCTGGACCTGGCCGAGCTTCGCGAGCACCTGGGCGCCACCCTGCCCGCCTACATGGTGCCCGCCAGCTTCGTCACGCTGGACGACTTCCCGCTGACCCGCAACGGCAAGATCGACCGCCGGGCATTGCCCGCACCGGTCAGCGAGGCCGACCCCGGGACTCCCGAAGCGCCGGCCACACCCGCCGAAGCCGCGATCACCGGCCTGTTCGGCGAGGTGCTGGGCTCACCCGTCGGCGCCGCCGACAGCTTCTTCGCCTCCGGCGGAAACTCGCTGCAGGTCATGTGGCTGATCGACCTGATCGCGGCCCGCACCGGCGCGGACCTCACCCCGGCCGCCGTGTTCGTGCACCCCACGCCTCGCCGGCTCGCCGCCCACCTCGACACGCTCACCCCGGTCACCAGCCCGCTGACCCCGCTCAACTCCGCGTCGCCTGGCGCCTCGCCGCTCGTCCTCATCCACGCTGTCGGCGGCACGATCACCGACTACACGGCGTTCGCCGGGCTGCTGGCCGGCCGGTACGCCGTGCACGGGCTGCAGGCGCCAGGGCTGACCGACGGCGGCAGCACCCCCGGCACGCTGGACGAGCTGGTCAGCCGCTACGTCGAGCTGATCCGCGCGGCGTTCCCCGACGGGCCGTACCGTCTGGCCGGCTGGTCCATGGGCGGCGTCGTCGCCTACGAGATCGCCGCCCGGCTCGAATGCGACGGGGCCGAGGTGGCGCTGCTCGGGCTGCTGGACGCGCCATTCGCCGTGCCGGGCGACCGGGCGGGCGGGCCGGACCAGCTCGCCGGGCAGTTCGTCCGCGACGCGGCGCAGAGCCTCGGATCCGGGCTCGCCCCAGCCGGGCTGACGGCAGCCGAGCAGCTCGACTGGCTCGCCGCGGCGCTGGGCGGCGGCGACTCGACACGGGAGCAGACCCGCGAGGAACTGCGGCGGCGGCTCAGCGTCTTCAGCGCGCATTCCACGATGCTGGCGGGATACGAGCCGTCAACGCCGGTCAGCGCGCCGGCCGTGGTCATCAGCGCCCGCGACTCGCTGAACTTCCCCGCCAGGGACCGCTGGCCGGCCGTGCTCACCGGCCCGGCCACGGTCGTCCCGGTGGACGGCGACCACTACTCGTTCCTTCGCCCGCCCGCCGTCACGGCCGTCGCCGAGGCCCTGTCCGGCTAGGCGGTGCGCATGCTGACAGAGACACAGCGCTCCGCGCTGACCGCCCGGCTCCGGCAAGGCCGCAGCGAGCCCGACGCGATCCCCCGGCGTCCGAGCCGTCCCGGGGAGGCGGACCTCGCGCCGTTGTCGTTCGCTCAGGAGCAGCTGTGGTTCCTGGACAAGCTCGCGCCCGGCCGGCCTACAACCTGCCGCAGGCGCTGCGGGTCACCGGGCCGCTCGACGTCGCGGCGCTCACGGCGGCGGTCAGCGGGGTCGCGGCGCGGCACGAGGCGCTGCGGACCCGGCTCGTGACCGGCCAGGACGGCGAGCCGGTCCAGGTGATCGATCCGCCCGCGCCGGTCCCGCTCCCCCTGGACGACCTCTCCGGAGTGCGGCCGCGCCAGCGGCAGGCCCGGCTGGCCGCCGTGCTCGACTCCGAATCCGGCAGGCCGTTCAGCCTGGAGCACGGACCATTGCTGCGGGCCAGGCTGATCCGCCTGGAAACGGAGGAACATGTCCTCCTTGTTGTCGTTCACCATGTGGTTTTCGACGGGTGGTCAGCCGGGATCCTGGTGCGCGATCTTGCGGCGCTGTACGAGATAGCACTGCATGAAGCGGGGGCGTCCGGACTTCCCCCGCTCGCGATCCAGTACGGGGACTACGCGGCCTGGGAACGGGGGCGGCTGCAAGGCGCGTCGCTGGCCGAGCTCGAGTCGTACTGGCGGGGCGCGCTCGCCGGGGCCGACACGGTGCGGTTTCCGGCTGACCGGGCGCGACCCGCGGTCGACGACACGGCGGGCGGGCTCGCCGAGCGGCTGATCGACGTCGACGTGCTCGACGGGCTGCGGGACCTCGCCAGGCGCGAGGGCGCCACGCTGTTCGGCACGCTGATGGCGGCGCTGCTGGCGCTGCTGCACCGGTACACGGGCCAGACGGATCTGGTCGTCGGCACCGTCGCGGCGAACCGGCGCCGGCCGAGCTCGCCGCGCTGATCGGGTTCTGCGTCAACACCCTGCCGCTCCGGGTCGACCTGTCGGGAGACCCCGCGTTCACCGAGGTGCTGGCCCGGGCCGGGGAGGCGACCGTCGGGGCGTACGCGCACCAGGAACTGCCGTTCGCCGCGATCGTGGCCGCCGCCGGCGTGGCGCGGGACGCGAGCCGGGCACCGGTGTTTCAGCACGTGCTCACGTTCGCCGAGCCCGACGAGGCCCCCGTGCCCGCCGCCGGGGCGGACTTCGCGCTGACCGGGCTCGTGGCCGGGATCAGGACGGCGGCGAAATTCGACCTGGATTTCACCGCCGAGGCCAGGGCGAGCGGGCTGTGGATCGAATGCTCGTACAAGACTGCTTTATTCGACGAGGAAAGAATTCGTCGCCTGCTCGCCCATTTCGAGGTACTGCTGCGTGGCGCCATCGCCGATCCCGCGTCGAGGGTGTCCCGGCTGCCGCTGCTGACCGCCGCCGAGCGTGAACGCGAGCTGACCACCTGGAACGACACCGCCCGGAGCTATCCGGTGAGCTGCGCGCACGAGGCCTTCGAGGCGCAGGCGGCCCGGACGCCGGACGCGATCGCCGTCGAGGCCGGCGCCGTCCAGCTCTCGTATGCCGCGCTGGACCGGCGCGCCAACGGTGTCGCCCGGCAGCTGCGTGCGGCCGGCGTGGGACCGGAGACGTTCGTCGGCGTGTCCCTGCCGAGCGGGCCGGAACGGCTCGCCGCGCTGCTCGGCATCTGGAAGGCCGGCGGTGCGTACGTGCCGCTCGACCCGGCCCTGCCGCGCGAGCGGATCGAGTTCCTGATTGCCGACAGCGGGCTCAGGGTGATCGTCGGGGACCAGGCCGAGTTCCCGGACGCGGACCGGCCGGCGCCGTCCGGGGTCAGGCCGGACAACGCCGCTTACGTGATCTACACGTCGGGGTCCACCGGGCGGCCCAAGGGCGTCGTGGTCGAGCACCGGCAGCTGGTCAATCTGCTGCACGGGCTGATCGACGTCTTCGACGTGGGACCTGCGGACCGGGTGCTGCAGTTCGCGTCGCTGAACTTCGACGCCTCGGTGCAGGAGCTGTTCATGCCGCTGCTGGCGGGCGGGCGGGTGGTGATGGTCCCCGAGCAGGCGCGGCACTCGGTGCGGCGGCTGGCCGCGCTGCTGCGCCGCGTCACGTTCGCGTGCCTGACGCCGTCCGTGGCGCGGCTGCTGGCCGGCGAGCCGCCCGGGGACCTGAGGGTGCTGATGTGCGGGGGCGAGGAGATGCCTGCGGACCTGCCCGCCCGGTGGGTGCGGCCCGGGCTTCGGTTCGTCAACGACTACGGGCCGACCGAGACGACGATCACGGCCTTGTTCGCCGACGTGGATGCGGGGGCGGCGGGGCTGGCCGGGCCGCCGCCGATCGGGTGGCCGGCGCCGAACTACCAGGCGTACGTGCTCGATGCCTACCTGAACCCGGTCCCCGTCGGGGTGACCGGTGAGCTGCACCTCGGTGGTGCCGGCGTCACGCGCGGCTACCTGAACCGCGAGGAACTGACCCGGCAGCGGTTCGTCGCGCATCCCGATCATCTCGAGCTTGGGCGGCTCTACAAGACCGGCGACCTGGTGTACCGCAGGCCGGACGGCGCGATCGGCTACGTCGGCCGGATCGACCAGCAGGTCAAGATCCGGGGCCTGCGGATCGAGCTCGGGGAGATCGAGGCGGCGCTGGCGCCGCACGTCGCCCAGGCCGTCGTCGCGGTCACGGTCAGCCCGGCCGGGGACAAGGAACTGACCGCGTATGTGCGGCTGGGGCCTGGGCAGGTGCTCGACCCGGCTGGGCTTCGGGCTCGGCTGGCCGCGTCCGTGCCGGGCTACCTGATCCCGGCGCACTTCGTGGTGCTGGATGAGTTCCCGCTCAATGTCAGCGGCAAGCTGGATCGCAGTCGCCTGCCGGTGCCGGGTGCGGTTGCCGGGGCTGGTGCGGCGCTCAGCCCGGCCGAGCAGGTGGTCGCGGAGCTCTACGGCGACGTGCTGGGGCGGGTAGTGGCGTCGCCTGAGGAGAGCTTCTTCGCGATCGGCGGCAACTCGCTGCTGGTCATGCGGCTCGTCGACCTTGTGCACGAGCGCTGCGGGGCGGAGATCACGCCAGCGGCCGTGTTCGTGCATCCGACTCCGCGTCAGCTCGCGGCCCACCTGCGATCCGTCGCCGGCGCCGCCGCGGTGCCCGGATCACTCGGGCCGGGGCCGCTCGTGCCGCTGTCGCCTTCGCCTTCGCCGGGCGGCGGGCCGCCGCTGGTCATGCTCCATGCCATCGGCGGCACCGTGACCGACTACGCGGCGCTGGCCGCCGCGCTCGGGTCCGCGCGTGCGGTTCACGGGCTGGAATCGCCCGGGCTCGCTCGGGCCGGGTCGCCGCCTGCGGCCAGCCTGGACAAGCTCGTCGGCCACTACCTGGCGGTCATCAGGGCGGCCGTCCCGGACGGTCCCTACTGCCTCGGCGGCTGGTCGATGGGCGGCGTGCTCGCCTACGAGCTGACCAGGCGGCTCGAGCGGGACGGCGCCGAGGTCGGGCTGCTGATCCTGCTCGACCCGCCGTACTCGATCCCGGCTGACGAGGGCTCGGGCGAGGGCTCGGGCGAGGGCTCGGGCGAGGGCTCGGGCGAGGGCTCGGGCGAGGGCTCGGACGAGGGCTCGGACGACGACGGGCTGCGGGCGCAGTTCATCGCCGACGTCGGCGCCAGCCTGGGGCCGGTAGCGCCGTCGGCGGAACTCGACCGGAGGTTCGAGGTGTTCGCCGCCCATTGGCGGCTGCTCGCCGGCTATGAGCCGGGCGCTGACGGCCAGGTGGCTGCGCCGGCGCTGCTGGTGTCCGCCAGCCGGTCGCCCAACGCACAGGTCAGCCGGCGGTGGCTGCGGCACCTGCGCGGGCCGGCCCGTACGCTGACGGTCGAAAGCGACCACTACGAGTTCCTGCGGCCGCCGCTCGCCGGCGACGTCGCTGCCGCGATCATCTCCTGGCAGGACACTGATCATCGTGACGGAATCTGGCAAGACGCCACTGCAGAATAGGGTGCTGCCGACCGGCGATATCGTGGCTGACCCCCGGCGCGGCCTGCTGATGGGCAACCGAGGCTGCATCCACCAGCCGGACCGCACGCTCGGCGTCACCCGGTGGCGTACCAAGATGTGGATCTCGTGCGTCCTTGACTGGTATGGCCGCAAGCGTGACGTGATGCCGCCAGGTCGGTGGACGGCGCTGTTCTTCCTCGACGAGGCGACCGCGCTGTCGGCCGGTCATCGCCCGTGCGGGTACTGCCGGCGCGCCGACCACCGCTGGTTCGGCGAGTCGTGGCGGGCCGCGCAGGGTCTGGCTGTGCGGCCTTACGCCTGGGAAATGGACGTCACCCTGCACGCCGAGCGCGTCGACCGCCACCGCACCAAGCTCACCCGCCCCGCCACGCTCGGCGAACTGCCCGACGGCGCCATGGTGCAACTCGGTGAAGGCCAGCCCGCGCTGATCTCAGGCGGAGCGTTGCTCCCCTGGTCACTGGACGGCTACGGGCACGCGGTCGCCGTCAGCCCGGACACCAGCGTCACGCTGCTGACTCCCCCGTCCATCGCCGGCGGCCTGACAGCCGGCTACCGCCCGTTCATCCACCCAAGCGCCGGCCCCACCTCGATGCGCTCTTTCGGGGCAGATTAGCTTGGAAGCAGTCCCCGGAGGTCGCCCGTGTCCAGGCAGCAATGGCGCAGGGAGCTCCCAGCGTCGTGGCGTCGCCTCGAATCGGCATCTGGCCGGGCCATGAGGGGTAGTCTCAAGGAAAACGGCGGGAAGGGAAAGTTCATGGGCGAGCGTGACGAGCCTGAATCTGGCTGGTTCCTGATGCCCGGGGAAACCGAATTCCTTAATTCTCCCAGATGGCGGCAGGCTCTTGGGACGCTTCGATACCGCCTGCGATACCGCAAGCATGCGACGGGCGGTGAATGCGGTTATCCGCCCGGTAGCCCCGCATATCGGGAGTATCAGCGCTGATATCGTAGAGCCCGTGTAGTGGGTACGGCGTCCCGCACGTCTCTGGTCCTACGCTAGAAGGCATGACGCTGCCTTCTGGTATCCCCCTTGACGAGCTTGATCCCGGCATCCGCCCGCAGGACGACCTGTTCCGGCATGTGAACGGCCGGTGGCTTGAGCGGACCGAAATCCCGGCCGACCGGGCGCGCGACGGCGCGTTCCGGGCTGTGGCCGAAGAGGCCGAGCGTGCGGTGCGCGAGATCGTGGAAGAGGCTGCGTCGGCACCAGAAGGCAGCGAAGAGCGGAAGTTCGGCGACCTGTATGCCAGCTTCATGGACGCGGACCGGGCAGAACTGCTTGGCGCGCAGCCCATCAGCGAGCCTCTAGCGGCGGCTCGGGCCGTCAGGTCCATTCCGGAGCTGCTGGAGACGCTCGGACGGCTGGAGCGAACGGGTATCGAGAGCGTGTACCGGCTCTTTGTGAGCACCGACCCGGGCAACCCGGAGCGCAGTCTGGTGTTCTTCGAGCAGGGAGCCATCTCGCTGCCCGACGAGAGCTACTACCGCGAGGAACGGTTCGCCGGAGTCCGCGACGCCTTCACCACTCATGTGCGGCGCATGTTCGAGCTGGCCGGAGTGCCGGACGCCGACCAGGCGGCCAGGCGGGTGCTCGCGCTGGAGACGGCGGTCGCCGCGCACCACTGGGACAACGTCGCGAGCCGCGACCGCGAGAAGACTTACAACCTGTACACGTGGGCCGAGATGCTGTCCGAGGGGCCGGATCTGCGGGGGTGGCTGGCGGCTCTGGACGCGCCCGCTGGCGCGCTCGACGAGATCGTGCTCCGTCAGCCGAGCTTCAGCACCGGGCTGGCCACGCTGCTCACCGACGAGCATCTGCCGGCGTGGCGGGACTGGCTGTGCTGGCAGCTGATCCACAGCGCCGCCGGGTATCTGTCCGAGGCGTTCGTCGACTGAGGATTTCGACTTCTACGGCCGCACCCTGACCGGCACGCCCGAGCTGCGCGAGCGCTGGAAGCGGGCGGTCTCGCTGGCCGAGCGGGCGATGGGGGAAGCCGTCGGCCGGGCCTACGTAGGCAGGCACTTCCCGCCTTCGGCGCGGGAGCGCATAGATGACCTGGTGGCCAGCCTCCTGGAGGCGTACCGCCAGAGCATCGAGACGCTCGAATGGATGGGGACGGACACCCGCCGGCGGGCTCTGGACAAGCTGGGGAAGTTCATGCCGAAGATCGCCTACCCGGTGAAATGGCGGGACTACTCCAGCCTCGAGATCACCCTGGGGGATCTCATGGCCAGCGTGCGGGCTGCCCATGTTTTCGAGTTCCACCGCCAGCTAGGCAAGATCGGCCAGCCGGTCGACCGCGACGAGTGGCTCATGACACCCCAGATGGTCAACGCCTACTACAACGCGGGGATGAACGAGATCGTGTTCCCCGCCGCGATCTTGCAGGATCCTTTCTTCAATCCGGACCGGGACGATGCGGCCAACTTCGGAGCGATCGGCGCGATCATCGGTCACGAGATCGGCCACGGCTTCGATGACCAGGGCTCGAAATTCGACGGTGACGGCAAGCTCGCCGACTGGTGGACCGCAGCGGACCGGAAAGCGTTCGAAACCCGGACCGGCTCGCTGATCGAGCAGTACAACGGCCTCGCTCCGAAACAAGCTCCTGACCAGCATGTGAACGGGGCGCTGACGATCGGGGAGAACATCGGGGACCTCGGCGGCCTCGGCATCGCGTGGCGCGCCTATCTGGTGTCGCTGAATGGCGAAGAGGCACCGGTCATCGACGGCCTGACGGGCGCGCAGCGGTTCTTCCTGTCCTGGGCTCGGGCCTGGCAGCAGAAGTCCCGTGACACCGAACTCATCCGGCTGCTCGCCGTCGACCCGCACTCCCCCGGCGAGTTCCGCTGCAACCAGATCGTGCGGAACCTAGACGAGTTCTACGACGCGTTTGCCGTCGGTGCCGATGACGAGCTCTGGCTCGCCCCCGAAGCCCGCGTCCGCATCTGGTAGCCGGGCGCGAGCCCCGGCTACGCCACTCGCCACACGCGCCACAGGGCGGTTGGGTCGGATAGCGGGTCGCCGTGCACCAGCGAGAAGTCGGCCGGGCCGCCTTCGGCGATCACGCCCGCTTGGGGCTCGCCTAGCAGCTCGCCGCCGCGCCAGGTGACGCAGGCCAGCGCCTCCCAGGGCTCCAGGCCGGCCTCGACCAGGCACTCGACTTCCCAGGGCAGCTGATTCGCCCGGGCTGAACCGCCGCCGAAGTCAGTGCCGCCCACCATCGCCACCCCCGCCTGGTGCGCGAGCAGCGCGCTGTGCTTGGCGATCTCCAGCCGCTCGGCGATCCTCGACCGGTTCTCGTCCCCGGTGAACCGGGGAAGGTCGGTGGTCGTGCCGAACGTCAGCCACGATTTCAGCACCGTCATCGTCGTCACGAGCGCGGTTCCGGCGGCGACCATCGCCGCAGCGCAGTCGGCGTCCAGCTCGAACCCATGCTCGATCGAGTCCACGCCCGCCTCCGCGCACACCCGGGAGCCGGACAGCCGGCCCGAGTGCGCGGTGACCTTCGCGCCCCGGTCGTGCACCGCCCTGACCACCTTCGTGACCTCGTCCGTCGTCCACGGCGACGTCTGCGGGTCAGGGCCGTCCAGGTACAGCTTGATGAAGTCCGCGCCCTCGTCCAGCTGCGCCATCGCCGCCGCCAGCAGCTCGTCGCTGTCCTTGGCCTCGATCGTCAGTCCCGGCGGCAGGAGCCCGGGCACGGTAAGCCAGGTGCCGGCCGCGCGCACGTAGGGCCGGTCCCGGCGGCCCTGCCAGCGCTCGCGCACCGCGATCGTGACGGCCCGCTCCTGGCCGTCGACCTCGCGGCGCGGCGAGCCGACATCGCGGGCCCACCGGACTCCTGACCGGTGCTGCAGCTCGCCGTTGGCCTCGGCCACCTCGAGCAGCATCCCGGTCGGGTCGGCGCCCCGGTCGATCCAGTGCGAGCCGCCAGGCAGGCTCAGGTGACTGTGACCGTCGACCAGACCTGGCACGATCGTCGATCCGCCGGCGTCGACGATCTCGCAGCCGGCGGGCAGCACGCCTGCGTCCGATGCGGGCCTGATCCAGCTGATCCGGTCGTCTTCCACGAGGATGCTCACGCCGAGCCGCAGCTGCGCGGACCTGCCGTCAGCCAGGGCCGCGTCCTGGTACACCGTAGCCGTCATGGCTCGACAGCTTACGCATATCACCACGCATCCGCGCGAACCGCTAGGCTAGCCATTTCGTGCGCATACTCCTCGTTCCGCTGGTGATCGTGCTGGCCGTCTCGACCAGCCTGCTGGCAGCCAGCGCCGCCGCGCCGGCCGAGCCGCCTCCCCCGGGCACGGTCCTCGGCATCGACGTCGCCTCCGGACAGCACGACGGCGGGGCGACGATCGACTGGAACCAGGTCGCGGAGGCTGGCTACCGCTTCGCCTTCGTCAAGGCCACCGAGGGCAGCTACTACGACAACCCCTTCCTCGCCTCGGATCTGGCCGGCGCGCGAGCGGCCGGCCTGCTCGTGGCCGCCTACCACTTCGCGAACCCGTCGTTCTCCGGTGGCGCGCTGCAAGCGGACTTCGCGGTCGACCACGCGGGGTCCGGGCGAGACGGCGGGACGCTGCCGCTGATCGCTGACCTGGAATTCGACCCGTACGCCGCCCAGGATCACACGAACGAGTGCTACGGCCTGACCCAGGCGCGGATGATGTCCTGGATCAGGACGTTCTCCGCCGAAGTACACCGGCGCACGGGCCAGGAGCCCGTCATCTACACGGTCGCCAGCTGGTGGAACGCCTGCACCGGCCGCAGCAAGCCGCCCGCCGGCGACCCGCTCTGGGTGGCCAGCTACGACCCGGGCACGACCGGCCCGACGATGCCGGTCGGCTGGCCGGCCTGGGCGTACTGGCAGTACACCAGCACCGGCAAGGTGCCAGGCATCCATGGCTCGACCGATCTCAGCGAGCTCAACCCGGCGGCACTCGAAGTCGCCGCCCCGGCCGACCGGACCGACCCGGCCGGCACCACGGTGGACGTGCCCATCCGCTCCGTCAACGCCGCCGCCGGGCAGCTGCTCAGCTACAGCGCGACGGGGCTTCCGCTCGGCCTGGCCATCGACCCCGTGAGCGGCGCGATCACGGGCACCCTGCCTGCGGCACCGGCCAGCGTGCCGGTCACGGTCACGATCTCGGGAACCGGCCTGACCCCGGTCTTGCAAAGCTTCCGGTGGAACGTTATCGGCCCAGTGCGACTCCCCCGATCCTCAGCGCGGTCTGGCCTGGTCGGCGGTCCTGTGTTCCTGCAGTTGCCGGCGAGTGACGGCGTGCGCGGCTGCACGCTGCGGTTCGCCGCTGCCGGGCTGCCGCCCGGCCTTGCCATCGGCCCGTGCGGCCTGGTGTCCGGGTGGCTCACCCAGGCAGGCACCTACCATGCGGTCATCACCGTCGCCGGTTCTGACGGCGCGACGCTCGGCACGACCACGCTGGCCTGGCAGGTACGCCAGCCGCCGGTGTCCGGCCCGGCCGGTGAGCTGCGCCAGTTCGGCACCAGCAGCTGCCTGGTCAGCCGGGGCGGCGGGCTTCGCCTGGCCGGCTGCGCGCGCGCCCGGCAGCGCTGGACGCTCACGGCCGGCGGCTCGGTCCGCCAGAGCGGCAGCTGCCTGGCCGTGCTCCGCGAGGGCCAGGTCCAGGCGCGCCCGTGCCGGGGAACGATCTTCCAGCAGTGGCGGCCAGGCACCGGCGGCACGATGAGGAACGGGCGGACGGGTGCCTGCCTGACGGCAGGCGCGCGGCGTCACAACTCGCCGCTGCGGGTCACGTCCTGCGGCGGCGCGAGCGGTCAGCAATGGGTGATCCCGGCGGCCCCGCTCGTCTCCGGCGTGGCCGGCTGGTGTGCCAGCGGCTGGCATCCGGCCGGGGTCGCGGCCGGGCTCGGTGAGCCTGCGTCAGTGCGGCAACGGCCGGGCGACGACCTGGACCCCGTGGCCGGACGGCACGCTCCGCAGCGCGGGCCGGTGCCTGGCGGCGACCGGTGGCTCAGGCGCGGCGGTCCGGCTGGCGGTCTGCCGGGGCACGGTCGCGCAGCAGTGGCAGGTCAGCGGCGGTCCGGTGGGCAGCGAGCTGATCAACCCGGCGCGCGGCCTGTGCCTGGCTGACCCTGCCGATGCGCGGGCCGTCGTCGCGCACCTGGTGCTCGGCCATTGCGTCGCCGCCGATCCCGGGGCGAGCTGGCGGCTGGGTTAAGAGACTGTTCCTGCCGTTGCGGACACGAGCAGCCACTGGTTTGCTGCATCTAGTGACATCGCTAGTAGGGTCATGATCTAGTTATCCTCTAATTCTGCGATTTTGTTCCTGTGGCCCGTTTCTGGGGGAGCCAATGAAACATCCTGCGACCCTGGGCCTGCCCGGCCACCGGGTCCTGTCGGCAGCGCTGGTCGCCGCGAGCACCATGGCTGGCCTGATCCTGCTGGCCACCGCCAGCGACGCGAGCGCCGCCGTCTCCGGAAGCGCCGCCGTTTCCGGGAGCGCTGCCGTCTCCGGGAGCACCGTGCATTGCGGGCACGGCTCGGGCGTCAACCTGGCCGGAAAGCGCGTCACCAAGGCCGAGATCGAGCACTACGAGGCGACGGCTGGCGGCCTGGTGTGCGCGAACCTGCAGAAGGCGAACCTGAGCGGGCTCAGCCTGAGCCAGCTCGACCTGGCCGGCGCCAATCTGCGGCATGCCAATCTGGCGCACGCCGACCTCGGGCAGGCCACTTTGGTGGATGCCAAACTGCAAAACGCCAATCTGGTGTCGGCCGACCTGACCCAGGCGACCATGTCAGGCGCGAACCTCACTGGCGCCGACCTGCACCGCGCCAAGCTCGGCCAGGCCACCATGACCAAGGTGATCCTCAAGGGCGCTGACCTCAGCTCGGCGGACCTGACTCAGGCCACGCTCAGCGACGCCAACTTCACGTCGGCGAACCTGTCCAAGGCGACGCTGGAGGAAGTGACCGCCGACGGCACGAACTTCTCCCGCGCCAACCTGACCGACGCGAACTTCACCGCAGCGACGCTCACCGGCGCGAAGTTCACCGGCGCGCACCTGAACGGCGCGAACTTCGAGGCCGCCACCAACCCGCCGGCGACCGCGAGCGGCGGCGGAGGCCCGCCCGGCTCGGCCGAGCCGGGCGGGCCTGACACCGCCGGGCCGCTCAGCTCGGTGACCAGGGGCCAGCTGCACCTGTACCTGATCGGGGCGCTGGCGCTGATGCTCGTCGGCATGGTGTGGTCCACGATCCGCAGGCACCTGCTGGCCCGCGCTGGCTGGGGAACCGCGGGCTTGAGCGGCCGCTACGGACCTGGCGGAATGGGCGGCCCTGGCGGTCCTGGCGGGATGGGCGGCATCGGCGGCCTCGGATCCGCCGGCGGCGGCGGTTTCGGCACTCCCGGCGGCCTCGGCTCTCCAGGCGGGTTCGGCAGCCCCGGCGGCGGGTTCGGAACCCCGGGCGGCGGGTTCGGAACGCCTGGCGGCGTGACGGCGACCACTCCGGGCAACGTGTTCGACAACGTGCCCGGCCAGTCCCCCTACGGTCAGATGCCCGGCTTCACCCCGGGCGGCGTGATGGGCCAGCCCGGCGGAAGCACCGGAATCCGCCCGATCCGGCTGGCCCTCGGGCTCCTCGGCGCCATCGTGGCCGTGGTCGGGCTCTACCTTGCCGGCAGCGCCCTTATCGACGCCTTCCTGGTCCCGGCCGGCCACGACGCGTTCCGGCTGTGTGCGGCCACCTGCGGCACCCGCATCGGCGACGTCGCAGCCAGCCTCACCGTAGGCATCGTCCTCTTCATCACCGGCGGCGTAGTGAGAGGCGTCACCCGCGCCCGCCTGTACTACAACTACTAACCCGCGCGCGTCTCGCCGCCTGCCAGCCCGGCCTCGGCAGCTCCGGCGCAACAGCAGCAACCCGGGCCATGCCCCGGGTCGCCCCGCGATTCCGACGACACCATGGTCCTACTTACTGCTGTCTGGATGACAGTAAGTCAGGACCATGGTGCTGTCAGGCACCGGCCTCGAACAGCAGGATGTAGGACCATGCTGCTGTCGGGTTCCGGGGGTGTCGCGGGGCGGGCGGCGCGCGGGGCGGAGCGACCAAGCGAGAGGCCCCTCCATGTATGAGATGGAGGGGCCTCTGCCAGCTCGGGTGGCGCTAGCTAGCCGATTACTCGGCTGCCAGGGCGCGGACCCGACCCTCACCGGACCCGGGACACCCGCCGAGGTCACCGGATCTCCGGCCATCCCGACGGTCCCTGGAGTTTCCTCAGGGCGTGCCCGCTTCGGTGGTGAGAGCAGTTCTACTGCCAGATCCGTGGCCCGCACAAGGCGTTCAGCGAGTTAATCCAAGATTCTTTGGCTTATCCACAGCGGCCGCCGTGCTTATCCACCGTGAGCAGCGGCTGAGCGTGAGTTCTCCACAGAGTCATGCACAGGCCGCCGCGAGCTTCGCCAGTTCCTCGAGGATCGCGTCCAGGTGGTTGGCGACCAGGCTCAGGTGGCCCTCGTCCTGCAGCAGGTGGGCGGTCGCGCCGGGGATGTGGGCAGCCAGCCATTCGCCGTGCGCGAGCGGGACCATGGCGTCCTGGCCGCCCTGCCAGACAGCGGCGGGGACCTTCACCTGGTCGATGGCGAAGCCCCAGTCAGCGATGAACGCGAGGTCGTCGTCGCGCCACCCGGTGATCCCGGTCGAGATGGCCGTGGTCGAGGTCTGTGCCAGGTACTCGGCGAACTCGCCCTTCAGCGACGCCCGGTCGGGCGCGGTGATCAGGTCGCCGAAGGACTCGGCAACCTGATCGGCGGTCACGCCGCCAAATTCCGACGCCGCCTGCGAGAGGAGCGCGCCCAGCGCCGCCTCGCCCTCCGTAGCCGCGCCGAACTCGGTGATGTTGTCCTCCGCCATGCCCGCCAGCCAGTCCAGCCCGTCAGCCGAGTGCGGCGCCACCCCAGCGAGCGTCGCGACCGCCGCGCACCGGTCAGCCAGAAGCGCGGCGCACGCCAGCGCGTGCGGGCCGCCGCCCGACCAGCCGGCCGTCACGAAGCGATCGGCGCCGAGGTGATCCAGGATGGCGGCGACGTCGCTGACGGCATCGGCGACCTGGCGCCCCGGCTGGGAACTGGAGTTGCCGTATCCCGGCCGCGAGTAACAGATCACGCGCAGTCCGGCCCGGGCCGCGGCGTCCCGTAGCGGCGCGTAGTCGACCAGGCCCGACGGAGTGCCGGTGTGGAACACGAGCGGCAGCGCGTCCTCCGGGCCTGCCGCCAGGACCTCGATCGACCGGCCGTCGGCAGCCCGCAGTGAGAATCTCGTCGCCGCCGCAGTGGTCATTGCCGCTCCAATCCCCGTCCGTGCCTGCGAGTCAGGCCGCGCGTATCCTGCGAGCCTAGCGACGAGTCCGCAGGCAGCCGCGCTCCGGGCACAGCGGTTGCGGCCAGCCACTCATATTCGGCTTAATGCACGGGAAGGATCGAATGGTGTCCGGCGCTCCAGCCTGGACGCCGGGCCTTCGCGCATAATCCCGCGAGCAGTCAAGGAGACCTCCGTGCCGCTCTCAGCCACGACCGATCGCAACAGCTTCGCCCAGGACCTCTTCACCCACCTGCCCGCTCGCTACGACCGGCTCGCGGAATGGCTCTCCTTCGGGCAGAACGGGCGCTGGCGGCGCGCCATGGTCGACCGGGTGGTCCCGACGCCGGACGGAGTCATCCTGGACGTCGCGTCGGGAACGGCCGGCGTCGCCATTCAGCTCGCCCGAGAGGACGGGCGCCAGCGTCGTCGGGGTCGACCTGACCGAGCAGATGCTGCGCCAGGGCAAGCGCAACGTGGCCGACGCCGGCCTGTCCAGCCGGGTCACGCTCACGTGCGGGCGAGCCGAGCAGCTGCCGCTGCCTGACGCCAGCGTCGACGCCCTCACCTTCACCTACCTGCTCCGCTACGTCGATGACCCGCAGGCGACGCTGACCGAGCTCGCCCGCGTCGTCAAGCCCGGCGGCCGGGTCGCCAGCCTGGAGTTCTGCGCTCCCCCGTCGCCGTTCTGGCATGCCGCCTGGTGGCTCTACACCAGGACGCTGCTGCCGCTCGGCGGCTACCTCACGGGCGGGCGGGAATGGCTCGACGTCGGCAAGTTCCTCGGGCCCAACATCTCAGCGCACTACCGCAAGTACCCGGTCAGCTGGACCGTCCAGGCCTGGCGCGAGGCCGGTTTCACCGACGTCGGAACCAAGATCATGAGTCTCGGCGGCGGACTGGTCATGTGGGGAACCAGGTCAGGTGGCTGAGTCCCAGGCCGGGCCGACGAAACCGGCCTTCTACGCGGCTGGCCCCGGCCGCTGGCGTGACTGGTGGACGCTGCTGCATCCGCCGTTCACCGCGTGGCATCTGTCCTACGTCGTGCTCGGCGCGATGATCGCCCCGCAGGTGCAGCTGGTCAAGCTGCTGGCCGCGCTCGGCGCGTTCTTCCTCGCCGTGGGCGTGGCGGCACACGCCATCGACGAGCTTCAGGGCCGGCCGCTGCGCACCGCCATCCCGTCCCCGACGCTGGTCGCCGTCTCCGTCGCGAGCCTGGCGGGCGCGGTCGCGTTCGGCGTCTGGGGTGTCGTCCGGGTCGGCTGGATCCTGGTGCCGTTCATCGTCGCCGGGATGCTGCTGGTCGTCGGCTACAACGCCGAGCTCTTCGGCGGCGTCATTCACACTGACCTGGGTTTCGCGGCGGCCTGGGGCGCCTTTCCCGCGCTGACCGGCTACGTCGCCCAGGCCGGGCGGCTGGCGATCGCACCGGTCCTCATGGCGGGCGCGGCGATGGCGCTGTCGGCCGCGCAGCGGCACCTGAGCACTCCCGCGCGCCTGCTGCGCCGCAGGACCGCGGCGGCCACCGGCAGCATCACCCTGATCGGCGGCGACGTGATTGCCCTGGATGGGGCCGCGCTTCTTGAACCACTCGAACGGGCGCTACGTTCCCTGTCGTGGGGGGTTGTCCTGCTAGCCGCGGCCCTCGCCACGGCCCGGCTAGCCTGAGCGGAAAAGGTGCACCGTGGGCAATAGGCTTATGACGATCGGCGGTGTGGTGCTGATCGTGATCGGTGCCTTCTGGGCGCTGCAGGGATTCGGAGCCATCGGCGGCGGTTTCATGTCGGGCAATTCGGCTTTCAAGATCATCGGCCCGGTCGTGGCCATTATCGGCCTGCTGCTCACCATCGCAGGCGTTCGCCGGGCCAGATCGGCGTAGCAACCGGGCGTTATCCGGAGCACGCCGACATCGTCTCCTAAGTGGATTATTAGCTCGCAAATAACATCGGCACATTTCGGTAAGGGGCGGGCGGAAATACCGTCTGCCCCTTACCGTGCTGGCTCATTAAATCATCGGTCGGTAAACTCGGCCGAACGGATTTCATGACCGTAAAAGAATGCCGATGTTGTCCTGCTAATCACCAAAGGATCGATGACTCTCGTGCAAGCGGTAAATATCGGGTATTCGCCCAGGCATGCTGCGCCGCCACCCCAGCCGCCCGCGCGCCAGCCACGACGGCGACTGCGGACGATGATCATGATCGTCGTCGGGCTCGCCCTGCTGGCGGGAGGTACCGGAGTCGCCGCGCTCCGCTCGCAGGACGGTCAGCCGGCCGGCTGCAGGCCGTCGCAGTGCCCTCGGCCAGCAGCGCTGCCGCGCCTCGACGACTCCTACCGGGGCGTGGTCGACTCAGCGCCCGCTTACGGGCTGCTGCAGCCCGGCCCGATCATCGTCCACCGGGGCCAGGTCTGGGTGGCCGACGAGACGACGAACTCGGTGACGGAGCTTGGCTGGCGCTCGGGCTCGCCCAGGGTCTGGTCGGGCAGCGAATACGAATTCGCCCGGCCGTCGGCGCTGACCGCGAGCCGCTATCGGCTTTGGATCGCCAGTACCAGATCGCTTACTGAGATAAGCACGGTGAACGGAGCGGTAATCCGGATTATCTCGCACCAGTCGTGGATCGACCACCCCTCGGCGCTCATTTTGTACGGCAGCCGGCTCTGGGTGGCGAATAAGAACTCGCTCGCGGTGCTCGACGCGAAGAACGGTGTCCTGATCTCGGTGTTCCGGGACGCGCGCTACGACTTCGACCAGCCGGCCGCGCTCGCCGTCAGCGCCGGTCACCTCTGGGTCGCGAACTCGGGCAACGGCACGGTCACCGAGCTGAACGCCAGGACGGGAGCGTGGATCGCGACCCTGCGTGGCCGCGGCTTCGGGCTGCGCGCTCCCGTGGCCGAAGCCGCGACCGCGACCAGGCTCTGGGTCGCCGGACGGGCGTCTGGCACCATCAGCGAGATCGACACGGTCACCGGCGCGCTGATAAGGACCGTCCCCGGCCATCGGTACGGGATCCTCGGGCCGTCGGCACTCGCGGTCGGCACTGGGGTGCTGTGGGTGGCCAGCGCGGGCAGCAATTCCCTGACCGGCTTCGATCCGGCCACCGGACGGCCGATCGGCCGCCTTGCCGCCTCTCGGTACGGCTTCGCCCGGCCCGCCGGACTTGCCACCTACCGGGGCCGGGTCTGGGTGAGCAACGGCGCAGACGGGAGCATCACCGAGCTGATTCCCCGGAGCGTTACAGCACACCCCGGCGCTGCAGGTAATGCAGGGCCGCCCAGCCCGCCAGCGCCGGCAGCCAGAAGGTAACCGTCCGGTACAGGAGCACGGCGGCGATGGCCGTCCCGCCGGGCAGGCCGGCCGCGGTCAGCCCCAGCGTCATCGCGGTCTCGATTGCTCCGATGCCGCCCGGGATCGGCACGATCGAGCCGACGGCGTTGCCGCTCAGGAAGACGACGGCGATGCTGGCCAGCGGCACGTTGCTGACGCCCATGGCCCGGACCGAGGCCGCCAGGCACAAGATGTAGGCGATGGTGAGCAGGAACGAGCCGCCGATCCCCTCGATCAGCTTGCCCCGCCGCTGGGCGACGTCGAGCAGCCGGGGAACCACCTGGCCGGCGATCGAGCCGACCCGGGAGAACACCTGCCTGCGCCCGGCCGGAACGGCGATCACGATCAGCACGATGCCGACCACGACGGCGAACGCGATGTACTCCCACTCGTGCGGCTTGAGCGCGTTCGCCGCGTGCGACTGGCCGGTGATCGCCACCGAGACCAGCACCAGGACCGCGTAGACGAGGAACGACATCGCCTGGGTGGCGCCGACGCTCGCGGCCGCGTCGGTGGCGTTCACCTTGGCCCGGCGCAGGTACCTGACGTTCAGCGCCACGTGCCCGACCGCAGCCGGGGTGACCAGGATGACGAACGACGACGCGACCTGCACCAGGAAGGTCCGCACCGTGCTGAGCCGTTCCAGCACGAACCCGGACAGCGCCCAGGTCGCCCCGAGGTAGGTGGCCGCCGAGAGCGCGAGCGCGACGAACGTCCAGCCGAGATTGGCCTGGGCCAGCAGCTTGGAGAACGACACGTCGGCTAGCTGGGTCGCCAGCAGGTAGGCGGCGAAGACGCCAGCGAGCAGCGTGATCAGCGTGCGCGGCCTGATCCGCTCGAGCTGCACGGGCTGGACGACCTCGCCCTCGGGCCCGGCGTCGATCAGCCGCTTGCGCAGCGCGGCCAGCAGGGCCTTCTTGCCGCGCAGGTCGGACCTGGTCGACCGGTAGAGCGCGACCGGCTGCAGCAGCGGCACCAGGCTGGGCAGATCCTCTTTCCTGATCTTCTCGATCGCGAGATCGGCGGCCCGGTCCGTGCCGACGATCAGGGCGGTCTGGGCGATCAGCTGGGCCAGGTCGATCCGGGCCTGCAGGTCGCTGGCGGCGACGTCACCGCTGCTGGGGTCGAGCAGCACCACCTGGCCCTCGGTGAACATGATCCGGTCGGCGGTCAGCGCCCGGTGCGTGACCCGGTGCCGGTGCAGCGCCAGCACGGTGTCCCACACGCTGCTGAGCTGGTCGTCGGTGGTCCGCTCGCCGAGCTCGGCCAGCGTCACGCCGTCGAGGTGATCGGTGGCGATCGCCGCTGCCTCCGGCCCGACCCTGGTCACGGCGTGCAGGCCAGGCGTGCGGACACCGGCGTCCGAGGTGGCGTAGATCAGCAGCGCCTGCCGCTCGACGGCGCCCTCCAGGGTGAGCGGCGCGCTGCGGGAGACCGAATTCCTGACCCGGACCCGGCGGTAGAGCCGGTAGAACGCGTCGGCCGCCTGCTGGTCCCGGTCGAAGACGATGACGTCGAGCAGCCGTCCGGCGTCCGTGGTCGCCGCGTACCGGCGCACTTCGGAGCCGCCGTTGCCGACCCGGCGGATCGCCACGATCGGTGCGTGCGCGGTGCTCAGCGCCGTCGCGATGATGGTGGCAGTAGGACGGCCAGAGATGGTGCCGAGCGCGTAGCGCAGCCCGGAGCCGATCGCCGAGCCGATGAGCACGGTGATCAGCAAGGACAGGACGGTGGCGTTGCGGTCGGCGAGCGTGGCGAGCCCGTACAGGCCGAGGCCCGCCAGGAAGGCGGGCCGCAGGTGCGCGTGGCCGCGAAGGCCGACCACGGTCACGTAGGCGACCAGGCCGGCCAGATACCCGTCCAGGGCGGCCTCGTGACCGGTCGCGACGCTGGTCGTATGCAGCGCCGAGTGCAGGTGAGCCATGGAAGTGAGGTTCAGCAGGAAGTTCGCGATCGCGACGACGCCGACGGTGATCGCCCCGGTGGCGACGGCCTCGGCCAGCCTGCGGAACTGCCGGAGCAGGCCGAGGCGGAGAGCCAGCGCGACCGGCAGGATCGGCAGCGCCAGGTTGCCAGCCAGGCCGATCAGGTGCAGCAAGGCGACCGGTACCCGCTCGCTGGCGCCGACGATGTCGACGTCCACGCCGGTCGCCGTCGCGTTCGCGAGCAGGGCAAGCCCGGCGAGCAGGCCGATCTCGACGGCCGCGATGACACAGCGAAGCAGGTCGGCGGGAATCCTGACCCGGGACTCCAGGTGATCTTCCACCAGCAGGTGCGGCCGGCGCCGGCACCTGCTCCCCGCTACCCGCGCGCGCCGGCGCGGCCATCGTTGCTGGTCGCTGTTGCTACCAGGGCGACCTCATGAATCGATCGTTTCACCTGCGTCCCCAACGTGGAGTGGGCTGCCGAGCATGTTATCGGTCACCTATCCACTAGCCGGGAAAAGCACCGACATCGCACGCCGCCATCGCACTGGCGATCTGTGCACGCTCTTACAGCATCGGCGCAAGTCCGGGCATCTGCCAAGCCCACACGCAGGTCAGCGTCCACGTAAAGTCAGCGCCCACGTAAGTCAGCGCCCGGGTAGAGTCAGCGACTAACCAGCCGCCGGTACAGGGCGATCGTCGCCGCTTCTGGCTGGCCGTCCACGGCGATGTCGGAGATCGCCTCGGCGCACCGAGCCCAGGCCTCACGCACCCCCGCGAGGTTACCGGCCGCGTGCTCGGCCTCCATCAGCAGCCGCCACAGCCGCTCGGCGGTTGAGTCGGCGACCAGTCCGATCCTGGCCGCGCGCCCGGCGGCGGCCGGGTCGCGGCCGGCGAGCGCCAGCTCGGCGAGCGTCGAGCTGGCGGCGAGGATCTTGGCGCCGACCGACTCCACCAGCTCGATGTCGAGCCACCAGTAGAAGCACCCGGTGAACGGCTGGCCCCTGATCATCGCCAGGGCAGCCGCGAGCTTGACCGCGTCCTTCGACGCGATGCCCTCTTCGGTGAGCGTCTCGAACTCCGCCCAGTCCAGCCTGCTGTGCTCGTGCAGCCCGTACCGGCCGTGGCCGAGGTGAAGTATCCACTCGCGGCCGTCGTCCGCGTGTCCCAGCTGACGACGTGTCCTGGCGATCAGCTGCCGCAGTGAGTCGGCCGGCTTGGGATGCTCGCTGTCCGAGCCGAGCAGGTCGCAGAGCTGGCGGTTCAGCAGGCCGGCCGGGCTGTTCAGAGCCAGGGCGACCAGCAGCTGGGTCTGGGCGGGCAGCAGCGCCCCTGGCTGGCCGTTGATCGTCAGCTGGCCGAGCACGCCGATCCGCAGCGCGGCGGGCACGGGCTCGGGAGGCGGGCGCAGCGTGGTGACCACCCCCGTGTCGCCGTAGCCGAGCCCGAGCACCGCCGCTCGCTCGACCCGGCGTCCTGGCCGCGCGGGACCGGCCGGCAGCAGGGCTGCCATCCGTCCTGGCTCGCTGACCAGGTCGGCGAGCATCGACAGCTCGGTCGACGTCGCCGGGATGTGGCTGACGATGATCGTCGCGACCGGCTCGGGCGGTGCCGGCGGCGCCGGGCTCTCGGTGCGGCGCCGCCGGGCGGCGACCGTCCTGGCCGCGACAAGGTCGAGCGCGGCCGTCACCTGCTCGCAGTGGGTGCTCGCCTCCCGGCCGGCGTCGGCGAAGCCCACCAGGACCAGCTCGCACGGCCCGATCGCGCCTGCCGCGCCTCGGCGGCCGCGTCGTCCAGCAGGGCCTGAACCAGCTCGGGCGGCCCGTCGGCGAGCGTGACCCTCAGCTCTTCCAGGTCGGGCAGCAAGGTGGCGGTGACCTCGGTCCCGACGAGCGGCTCGGCGGCCCCGGCGGGCTCCGGCGGCGGCCCCGGCTCGGCGGGCGGCCCGGTGACCAGCGGCCCGGCGGTCACCGGCTCAAGGACCTGCGACCCGGTCGCGACCGGTGCTGAGGCGGGCAGGTCAGCCTGGTGCGCGGCCGGCCTTGGCCGCCGCAGGCGCAGCCAGCTCCTGGTAACCACCACGGCGAGCACGCCGGCCATGATGCCCAGGCCGAAGACGGCGGGGTCAGGCAGGCGGTCGAAGATCGGCTGCGGTAACAGCAGCCAGTGCCGCTGCGGCTGCGGGGCAGCAGCAAAAGCGGCGGTTAGGGCGCATAACTGCATAGAGTGCAAAGCTCCTGGCAGTGGCAAGCTCGTCGGTAGGCGTCGAACAGCATTGCGTAACCACCAGCCATGCACAACCATTTCCTCCTAAATAGCAGGTGGCTGAGCCGGCGAGGCCGTTTGGCAGGCCGGACATCACCCGCCGAGGGTGACTGATCGCCCGGCTGACCGGGAACGCTGGTGGACTGAGCAGGACCGACATCGGGGGAAATCATGACGACCACAGAGTCGACGACGCGCATTCAGATCAGCTCGACCAACTCCAAGGCGCTGATCGTCGGGTTCGCGCTGGTGGCGACCGGCGGGCTGATCAGCCTGTGCGGCATGGGGATCAGCGGCACGGCCGCCATCAACGCGGTCAGGCGCTGGGTCATGGCGCAGCAGGAGCCGCCGAGCCACATCGTCAAGCGCAAGATCACCCAGGCCAAGGCCGCTACGACGGCCGGCGCGAGCGCCTGGCAGGACGGCATGGCCTCGTCCCGCACCCGCTAGTACGCCCGGCCAGGGTCTGGTCCGGCGCAGGCTCGGCTGGGATCATCAGGAGCTGATGAAACTGGGAGCTGGGAGGTGCGCGTGATCCGGTCGGAGCTGATCAGCTACTGCCTGACCAAGCCGGGGGCCTGGCAGGACGAGCCGTGGGAAGACGACGTGGTGGCGAAGGTCGGGAGCAAGATCTTCGCGTTCTTCGGCACCGAGGGCGCCGGCGCCTCGGTCGGCATCAAGTGCGGCGCGAGCCGGGAAGCGGCCGACGAATGGCTGCTGCGCTACCCGGAGGATGCGACGGTGATGGCCTACATCGGCCGTTCCGGGTGGAATTCGCTGCGCATCGACGGCGGCATTCCCGACGACGAGCTGATCGAGGCCATCGACGCGTCCTACCAGGCCGTCGTCGCCAGGCTGCCGAAGAAGGACCGTCCCGCGTGAAGACCGCCACGTTCGCGGTCACGACTGGCGGCCGCGACCGCGTCCTCGACCTCACCTCCCAGTGCGCCGCGTTCGCCCGCGAGGCGGCGCAGGGATCGGATGGCCTTCTGCACGTGTTCGTGCCGCACGCCACGGCGGGCCTGGTGATCATGGAACTGGGGTCGGGCAGCGACGAGGACCTGCTGGAGGTGCTCGCGCAGGTGCTGCCGGCCGACAGCCGGTGGCGGCACGCGCACGGATCCCGGGGTCATGGCAGGTCGCACGTGCTTCCGGCGGTCTTGCCGCCGTTCGCCGTACTGCCCGTCGTCGGCGGGCAGCTGGCGCTGGGAACCTGGCAGTCCGTGGCGCTGGTCGACCTCAACATCGACAACCCGGAGCGGCAGGTCAGGGTCTCATTTCTCGGTTAGCGGCCTACTTCGGCCAAGCGTGACATCTCGTTCTTCGCCAGGTCGGGCTGTTTGGCGCAAGGTATGGTGGGCAGCCGAGTGCCTGAGTCCCCGACTACCTCAGGAACGAAGACTTTATGGCGAAACACAGACGACCGCGTGGTGCTGTTCGACGAGGTGGCCGGCCCGGGAGGCTGGCCATCACGCTGCGGAGCAGCGGTCTGGTCACTGTCCTGGTGCTGTGCGTGCTCGCCGGCGCCCGGCTGATGTCGTATGCCGCCGGCCCGCCTGGCAGCGGCGGGCCCGCCGCGATCGGCAAGTCGAGCCGGACCCCGCTCACGCCGGTCCCGACCCGCCACGCCAGCCGGCCTGGCGGGCAAGCGGCTCAGGACCAGGCGCGCCACGCCGACACCGTCCAGCTCGCCGTCCGCTACCCCGGTCGCCCTGGCCAGCGTCCCGGGCTCGTCGATTTCGGCGGTCGGTGATTCGGTGATGGTCGCCGCGACGCCTGCGCTCGACCAGGCGCTGCCCGGGATCTCCATCGATGCCATGGTCGGCCGCCAGTTCAGCACCGGCCTCGACGTCATCGCCAGCCTGAAGGCGCAAGGGCAGCTGCGGCCGATCGTGGTCGTCGGCCTGGGCACCAACGGCACCGTCACTTCCGACGAGATCGCCCAGCTCTTCGCCGAGATCGGACCCGACCGCCGGCTCGTCCTGGTGAACACCTATGAGGACCGGCCCTGGGAGCAGGAAGTCAACTCAACGCTCGCCTCGGCCGCCGCCGCCCATCCGGGCAGCGTCGTGCTCGCCGACTGGTTCACCACCATCGAGCACCAGACCAGCCTGCTGTGGCCGGACGGCATCCACCCCCAGCCCGCCGGCGGGGTGGTCTACGCGAAGATGCTCAAGACCGCCGTGGATAAGGTCGGCGCGCTCCCTGGCTGACTCGCCGGCGTGGCTGGGCGGCGTGGCTAGGCGGGGGGCAGGGCGTACCGCCGCGGCTGCCTGGTCAGCCACTGCCAGAAGCTACGGCGCGGCGGGCGGGCGCTGAGGTGCCCGCTGCCGACCACGCCGCAGACATTGACCCGCAGCGTCACCGGAGCTGACAGGCCCCACGGCGACTTGATCCTGACGTGCCCGCTGCGCACCTGCACGTCGTCGGCGTCGACCGCGATGCCGGGCTTGGTGATGATCGACAGGTGGCCGCTGCGGACCTCGGCGTCGATGTCGAGCACCGGATGGGTGATCACGGCCTGGGTGAGGTCCAGGCGCACATGCCCGCTCGACACCTTGACCTCGAGCCGCCTGGGAACCACCCAGTTGCCGTCCCTGGAGGTATGGCCGCTCCGGCAGTCGATCCTGGCCAGGTCCTTCTGCTTGACGGGCACGGCGGGAGCGGTCGATTGCGCCGCTACGGGCAGGTCAGCGGTCAGCGTGGCCAGCTCACCGTAGGTGCGGGCGTTGAAGGCAAGCTCCAGCCGCTCGTCGAGTTCCTCGGCGGTCAGCCTGCCGTCCCCGGCCGCGACCCTGAGCAGCTCGATCACCGCGTCGCGGTCCTCGTGCGAGGCGCGGAGCTGACTAACCTGTGGTGCGCCGTCCTGTTCGCGCGGCGCTACTTCGCCCATCATGGACAAACTGTAAGCCCTTACCGGGGTGGTCGTCTTGTCCCGGCGTCGGGCTGGTCGTCGAACGTGACCGCGATCTGCTGCTCGTCGATGCGCTGGTTCTGCATCGGCTGCAGGGCCAGGGCGGCCCGGTCGGCCTCGGTGAGCGGCGGCTGGACCAGTGATCTCGGCCACAGCCTGCGCACCCGAACCACGTTTATCTCGGCGGCGTAGACGGTCACGTTGATGACCAGGTAGAGCCAGGCGAGCAGGCTCAGCACGATGGCGAAGATTCCGTAGACCGAGCCGCTCTTGAGGAAATGGCCGACGACGAGCGTGCCGCCGGCCTGCAGGACCGTCCAGGCGACCCCGGCGACCATCGCCCCGGGTATCAGGTCACCGATGGCGATTACCTTCGGGGTCAGCACCCGGAAGGCCAGCACGTACATGCCCATGTTGACGATCAGCGCGAGCGCGTCGGCGCGGCCACCACGATGGCCAGGTGGTTCCCGAACGCGGTCAGGCTCGTCAGGCCGGTGGTGGCGAGCACCCCGACGAGGAGCACCAGCAGGAAGAGGCCGCTCCGGCCGAGTCGCTGGAGGTAGCCAGGGCGCTTCGGCCCTGGGATGTTCCAGACCTGGGCCATCGTGTACATGCCGGCCTGTGCCAGCCCGGACGTGCCCCAGATGGTGACGGCGAGCCCGATGATCAGCCCGATCAGGCTCGACTTGTGCAGCTGCTTGACGTTGCGCCCGAGGTCCTGCCCGATGAGCGGGAACTGCTTGGTGACCGCCGACAGCACGTCGTGGCGCAGGCCGGGATTGCTGGCGGCGACCAGGCCGAGGATGGTCACCAGCACCAGCAGCAGCGGGAACAGTGACACGAAAGCCGCGTGCGACAAGCTGGCGACGAGCTGGCCCGCGTTGTCGTCGCCGTACTTCTTCACCACCCCGACGGTGAAAGCGGCCGGCCGGTGGCGCTGCTGAAAGGCGTCGACGCGGCGGATCAGCCGCTCGGCGGCGTTGCGGCGGATCGGCTGGCCGGCGGCATTGCGCTGCGTCGCCCTATCAGGCTCTCGGGCGCTCATATCTAAAGGCCCTCCCGCCAGAGAACTACCAGCGTAGGACCGGCGCAAACGCCGACTTAGCGCTAAGTGCTTGACCTGCGACTTCATGCGAATTTATCATCTACTGTTTGCCTTAATGCCACGTTGTCGGAGTCTGCCGCTGCCTTGAGTCGGCGAAGGTGTTGGTGTGCGGATCGCGTATGTCACGGAGTCCTTCCCACCCGTCGTCAACGGCGTCGCGATCACCGCGATGCGCGTTGCCGAGCATTTGGTCCGTCGGGGTCATCAGCCTCTGGTTATCGCTCCGGAGGCAGGCGCGGGGCCACGCTGGCCTGACGAGGATTTCTGCTTCCCCGTGGCCAGGATGCCCTCGGTCGGCCTTCCGGTGTACCCGGACTTCCGGTTCGGCCTGCCAGGCCCGCGCATCCGGGCCGCGATCGAGGCGCACCAGGCCGATCTGGTGCACCTGGCCGGGCCGGTGATGTTCGGGGCCAGCGGCGGAGCCGCGGCCAGGAGCCTCGGGCTGCCAGTGGTGGCCGTGTACGCGACTGACATGGCGGCCTACGCCCGCGCCTACCATCTGGGCAGGCTCGGCGAATCTGTCGCCTGGAGGCTGACCAGGCGCACGCACAACGCCGTCGACCTGACGCTCTCGCCGTCCACCGCGACCGCCACGGACCTGCGGGCCCGGGATTCGAGCGGGTCAGCGTCTGGGGACAGGGGCGTGGACACGGCGGTTCGACCCGGCAAGCGCGACCACGAGCTGCGGGCCAGGCTGGCGCCATCAGGCGAGCTGATCGTCGGCTACGTGGGGCGGCTGGCCGCCGAGAAGCGGCTCGACCTGCTGACCGGCGTCGCCGCGCTGCCCGGCGTCCGCCTGGTGATCGTCGGCGCCGGGCCGACCGAGGCTGCGGGCGAGGGCGCCCTGCCGACGGCGGCTGTTCCTCGGGCAGAGCCATGGCGAAGAGCTTGCGAGAATATATGCGAGCTCGACATATTTGTCCATAGCGGTCCGCATGAAACGTTCGGTAATACCCTCCAGGAGGCCGCCGCAAGCGGCCTGCCCGTGGTCGCGCCCGCGGCTGGCGGGCCGCTCGACCTTGTGGAGGACGGCGTGACCGGGTTCCTGGTCACGCCGGGCGACTCTGCGGCCATGAGCTGACGCGGTGGCGAAGCTGGCGGCAGACTGGCAGCTGCGCGCGGCGCAGGGGCACGCGGCCCGGCGCAGCATGCTGGACCGGAGCTGGACGGCCAGAGGCGACGAGCTGATCGGTCACTACGAGGCCGTGCTGGGTCGGACCGACCTGCGGGGCGTAATCGGAGCGGCGGCATGACGACCTTCACCGCCCTGGGTGACTCGATCACCCTCGGGGTCGGCGACCCGGTGCGGCTGGGCGAGGACAAGCGCCGGGCCTGGCGTGGCTGGGCGGCCTGCTGGCCGAGACGCTGCACGAGCCGGACTGCACAACCTGGCCTCCAACGGGGCCTGCGCGGCGGACATCGCCCGCGACCAGCTGCCGCAGGCGCTGGCCTGCCGGCCCGACGTGGCCAGCGTCGTGTTCGGCATCAACGACACGCTGCGGCCCGGCTTCGACCCCGGCGGATCGAGGCCGCGGCGGCGCGGACCGTCGAGCGCGCTGCGGTCGGCCGGGGCCGAGGTGCTGACCATGCGGCTGCCCGACTCCGGCTGGATGCTCGGGCTGCCTGACGCGCTGGCCAGGCCGCTGGCCCGCCGCACGGCGGCGGTCAACGCGGCCATCGACGCCGTGGCTCGGCGCTTCGGCACGCTGCACTTCGACGCGGCCGGCAACCCGGCCACCTACGAGAAGCAGATGTGGGCCGTGGACCGGCTGCACCCGAACGAGCGCGGGCACCGGCTGATCGCCAGGTCGTTCCACGACCTGCTGCGCGGCGCCGGGCTGCCGGTAGCGCCGGCGCCCGAGGCCGAGCCGTCGAGCCCGCCGCCGTCCAGGCGGGCCCAGTTCGCCTGGATGTCGACCAAGGGCACCGCGTGGGTGCTGAACCGGTCGACGGACCTCGTGCCGTACCTGGTCGCCATGGCCGTCCGCGAGATGTGGTCAGGCCAGCCCGACGACCCGGGCACGCCGGACGAGGAGCAGGCGATCGCCGCCTGACCCCGACTCAGCTGGCTGATCCGGCTAGCGGACGGTCAGGAAGCCGCAGGTGGCGGCCGCGATTGTCTGGGTGTTGTTCTTGCCGACCTCCATCGGAGGCCACAGCTCCGCGTCGAGTTCGTAGCGGCCCGGTGCCAGGCGGCCCGGGATCGGCACCGGGCGGGTCCTTGAACTCCGCCCGGGGCTAGCTGGTAGCTGCCGATGTCTCCGTGACCGGTGGAATGGTCCTTGCCGGTGTTGTCGTAGAGGCCAGCGCCGAGCCCGATCTGCCGGGCAGCGGACGAGTCGAAATGGTAGGTCAGCTCGACTGTCTGGCCGGGCTGCAGGCTTCCCGTGATCGTGCAGCCAACGCTGGTCGCTACGGGCGCTCCGTAGACCCGTCCGATGAGCAGGCCGATCACGAGCAGCAGGACAAGCGAGATTATGCCGGCCGCCGACACGACGGGGACGCCTCGCCTGCCAAGCAGATGACGGACCAGGTCGTGCAGGCCATCCTGATGGCGCTCGTCGACGTCGACGTCGATTAGTTCAGGTGCGACGCACGTGAGCCGGGGTTCCGGGCCATCGATCAGGAGGGAGAAGACCACCGTCTCGCGCTTCGGGATCAGGCTCGGGCCGATCAGCAGCGTAGAACCGTCGATCTGCACGTCAGGAACCGCGCGGTTGGCCGGCACTGTGGTCACGTCCAGCAACTCGACGATCTGCTCACCGACATCAAGCCTCAGCGGCTTCTCACGGTCAAATGCGGTGGTGGGGATGTCGAGCCGGCCCTGGTTGAGCAGGCCGATCTCAAGGAGCTGCGGCTCGGACAAGATCTCATTGCCGCGGGTCACGGTTAGTTTTCCGCGCACATCTTGCCCGGCATTGAGTAAAGGCGCACTGACCGGCATCCAGTACAGCAGTCGTCGCTGCGGACGGCCTATCCAGATGGTGACGACAATGATGGCGATGGTGCCGAGAACGCCAGCTACGGCGCCGAGAGCACTAACCCAGAAACCACCCGAAACGTAGAAATCGCTCGCCGCTAAGACCATGGCTCCCATGAAACCGGGAATTGCTCATAAAAGCGAGCGCCCCAGGTCGGGCGTGACCTTTCGGCGTCTGTCGGTGCGCCTGGCCTGCATGATGGACCTATGGACAGGCACCTGCGGCGGATGACCCGAGGCCGGCCCGCAGTCGGGCTGCTGGCGATCGTCACGGCGGTGGCGCTGGCATCCGGAGCTGCGGCTCTCGCCCGGGGAGGTACCACCGATCCCGCTCGGGTCCGGCTATCTGACAGGAGCGAAATTCGGAGCCTGCTGAACCGCGCGGCGTGGTCGATGATTCGCTTTCACATCCCGGGCCCGCATGGAAAAGGGTGGGCGTGGCCGAGCTCGATCCAGGCGCCGCAGGTCAATACCGATCGTGATGTCGGCGCCGCGAGCGTCGGCATGGGCTTCATCGCCTCGTACCAGGTCACGCACACGCCGGCCTTCCTGCATGCCGCCGAGGAGGCCGCAGACTGGCTGGTGTCGATAGCGGAAAGGCCCACGGCGGCCTGCACTGGCCGAACAGCGTGTCTGCCAGCGGAACCGACCACACGAGTTACACCTCGTTCGACGACGGCGCGATGGGCATCGCGGATTTCCTGTACCGGGTGTACGCGCTTGATCACCACGTGGCCTACTTGCGCGCTGCGGAGGCCGCCCTGAGATGGGAAGAGGCGGCCGCGCGCGGGGCCGACGGCAGGACGTGCCCGGTCAATCTGCTTCTGGCAATGGGACCAGCATCGCAAAGACGGGGTCTATACCGGAATGGGGATGGGCGTAGCCGGGATCGCCTACACCTTCGACCTGTTTGCTCAGCGCACTGGCAGCGCCAGGGACGAAGACTACGCGGAGGGCGCTGCCCGCTACGTCCAGCATCTGATCAGTCCTCGCATCGACGCCGTCCCCGAGCAGCCTGGCCAGCCCGGCTGGGACACCGGCTACCTTTCCGGCTCCGCCGGGGATGCCTTCATGTTCCTGAGCCTGTACCACCACACCCACGACCGGCAGTGGCTGCGCGACGCCGACCGGCTGCTCGGCTTCGTCGAGCACACTGGCCAAGTCCACGGCGCCCGAGAGTCCTGGCCGATCGAGTACGACCGGTCAGGCCGGCAGGACAACAATGCCGTCGCCCTCGGGACGGAGGAGGGCAGCGCCGGTATCGGCTGGGTACTGCTCAACGCCTACGAGGTCACCGGCGCCCGGATGTACCTCGCCATCGCCCGCCGGGCCGGCAACTACCTCCTCGCCCACCTGACCCATCTGGACAATGCCCTGACCTGCGTCGAAGACATCGGCGGCGGCAATACCACCAGCTACCACACCAGCCTGGACAACGGCGCGGCCGGGTGCGGGTATTTCCTCCATGACCTTTACGTGACCACCGGAGACAGGAAATATCCAGGCCGCCGCGCTCTCGATCGTTACCTGGATCAGGAAAGTAGCGATGCACTGGCCGACGCGGCATCTGGTGGAGCGACTACCTCAATACCCGGATCCGGCGATGGAGCAGTCCCAGGGAAATGTCCTGGCACTGGGGTCAGGCCGGAATCATCGCCTATCTCAGCCGTCTCGCCGGCTGGCCCGTATCAATGCCAGTGGAAGAACAGTCCATCATTCCTCTCGGAACTGACTGCCGGCTCAGCGCTCGCCTTCAGGCGGCTCGCCGCCAGCGCCGCCAGCGTCGCCAGCACGGCGACCTGACCGTCCGGCCGGCACCAGGTCCAGGTCACGGCCTGGCCGCTCGTTGCTGGCCGCCAGCTCGTGCGTGATCGAGGCGAGCAGCGACAACATCGGCGCGTGCTGCTCGGGATGCCAGCCGTCGAGCAGCCGGGCGATCCTCGCCTCCCGGGCGGCGAACATCTCGCGGTAGGCGGCCTCCCCCGGCTCGGTCAGCACCGCCGGGTCGCCCGGCCCGTCGGGCTCGATGACGACAAAGCCAGCGCTCGTCAGCTCGACCAGGCGGCTGTTCAGCTCGCCGGCGCTGATCGACAGCCGCTGAGCCAGTTCGGCTCGCGTGTCGCCTCGGTGCTCGCCGATCCGCAGCAGCAGCCAGCCAGCCCGAGGCGACAGCACCAGCCCGGCGGTGGCGACGAGGCCGCCGTAAACCTCCCGGCGGCGTTCCCGGCGCAGCAGCGAGCTGATCGCCCGCCGCAGTTCCTCGTCCGAGGTCCTGATCGTCGGCCGCGCCGTCGGGGCGAGCCGGTCGGCCGGGTCGACGGCCTTGGTCGTCGAGCGCAGCGGCAGCTCCTGCAGCGTCCAGGTCAGGATGAAAGCCAGCGCGCCGACCGGCACGGCGGCGAGGAACACCGTCCGGATCGAGGCCGCGTAGCCGGTGACGATCGCCGTGTGCAGGGCCGGCGGCAGCTTCGCGAGCACGGCCGGGCTGGCGCCGCTGGTGATGCCGACGCCCGGCGGCAGCGTCAGGCCGTGCAGCGCGGTCAGGATGTGGCCGGGCAGCACGTTGCCGAAGATCGCGCCGAACACCGCCGTCCCGAACGACCCGCCGATGGACCGGAAGAACGTCGCGCCCGACGTGCCTGCGCCGAGATCGCCGTAGCTCACCGCGTTCTGCACGGCGATGACGAGTACCTGCATGGTCGCGCCGATGCCGACACCCAGCACGAACATGTAGAGCGAGCTCTGGAGTGCCGAGGTGGACACCCCAAGATGGGACAGCAGGTACAGGCCGAGGGTCAGCAGCGCGGTCCCGACGATCGGGAACACCTTGTACCTGCCCCACCGGGAGATCAGCTGGCCGGTGCCGATCGACGTCAGCAGCAGCCCCGCCATCAGCGGCAGCAGCCGCAGGCCCGACGACGTCGGGCTCACGCCCTTCACGATCTGCAGGTACTGCGGAAGGTAGGTCAGCGCGCCGAACATCGCGAAGCCGACCGCGAACCCGATCGCCGAAGCCGCCGCGAACACCCGCAGCTTGAACAGGCGCAGCGGCAGCACCGGCTCGGCCGCCCGTCGCTCGGCGACCACGAAGCCGGCCGTGAAGGCCACCCCGAGTACGCCGAGCGTGATGATCGGCGCCGACCCCCACCGATACGTGACCCCGCCGAGCGAGGTCAGCAGGACCAGGCAGGTCGCCGCCCCGCCGATCATGACCGTGCCGAGGTAGTCGATGCTGCGCTTGACCTTGCTCAGGCTGCCAGGAAGCACCGCCGCGACCACGATCAGCGCGATCACGCCGATCGGCACGTTGACGTAGAACACCCAGCGCCACGACAGGGTGTCCACGAAGAACCCGCCGATCAGCGGGCCGATCACGCTCGACACGCCGAACACCGCGCCGAAGAACCCCTGGTACCGGCCGCGCTCGCGGGGCGGCACGATGTCGCCGACGATCGTCTGCGCACCGACCATCAGCCCGCCGCCGCCGATCCCCTGTACCGCGCGGAAGATGATCAGCTCCGTCATCGACTGCGACAGGCCAGACAGCACCGAGCCGACGAGGAAGATCACGATCGCGGCCTGGAAGAACGTCTTGCGCCCGTACAGGTCACCGAGCTTGCCCCACAGCGGCGTCGAGACGGTCGAGGCCAGCAGGTAGGCCGTCACGACCCAGGACAGCCTGGACAGGTCGTGCAGTTCCCCGGCGATGGTCGGCAGCGCGGTCGCGACAATGGTCTGGTCAAGGGCTGCCAGCAGCATTCCGAGCAGCAGCCCGGTCATGACGACCAGGATCTGCCGCTGACTGAGCTGAGCGGAGGGGGCGGGCGCGGCGGAAGCGGGAGCGTCAGGGGGCGTGGCCATGGTTACGTAGTTCTTCCCTGTCTCGGCGGCTCGATGTCTGCGACCGCCGGGCAGCCGCTCGCGCGCAAGTCGAGCCAGTCACGCAGCGCCCGGGTCGCCTCCACGTCGCAGCGGTTGTAGTCGAGCAGCCATTGTCGTGCCGCAGCGGCGTCGTCACCGTCGCCAATCGCGGCGTCGTAGCGGACCAGGGCATTCGCCCCGCCTGGATTCGCTACCGTCCACCGGAACCCAGCCAGCTCCGCCACCTCCTTCAGCCCTATCGGACCGCCGTGACCAGCTGACTGCCGAGAACCTTGAGCAGGTCGATCCACTCTGGCGAGGCGATGAATTCGCCGACCTCGGCATCGAGTCCGAGGTGGGCCGCGATCCGGCGAAGCTGACCGTTCTCCGCCGCAGCGTTATAGCAGTAGGCGCGGAACGACAACCCGGCCCTCGCCACCTCCTTCCTGAGCCCGGTCAGCCACGCCCAGAATTCAGCGAAGACGACTCCCTCAGCCGGCTTGCTCATCGGCGTCCAGGCGGAGAACGCCCGGTAGCCGGACTCGGTCAGCTCCCGCCCGGTCCGGTCTGTGACGAGCGTCCCCCACAGGTAGACGCCGTCCTCGCCGTTCTCCATGTCGATGTCGACCTCGACGTCACCGCGCGGCACGGTGACCGTTCCGACCCCGCGCCGGCGATAGGCGGGATGCTCGCCCAGGGCGGCCCTGGCCTGGTCGATCTGCTCGGGCAGGTCGCGCAGCGGGGTGTCGCTGTAGCCGGCGGTGCGGCGGTCGAGAGTCCTGGCTTCGGCCAGGGCGCTGATCCCGGCGGCGGCCAGGCGATTCGCGGGCCCTTGCCTGCGCGGGCCGATCACCTCGCTCACCGGCGTCGCGTCCGGCAGCGCATCCAGGGCGGCCAGGACCGGCCGGAGGTCGATGCCCGCGCTGACCAGCGTGGCGGTGCGATGGTCGAGTGCCGCCAGCCCGGCCCGGTCGGTGACGCCGTGATCCTGATGCGTGCGCCAGCCACGCCAGCCCACCCGAGGCACGAGGCTGACGTCGCCGGACCCAGCGGCGAGTTGCGGCCCGCACCAGACCCACCACGGGCACTCGTCGCACTCGCCGGTGCGGACGGGCGTGACGAGCAGGCCGGCCTGCGGCTCGTCCTGATCGCGGCTGATCGCGGCCGCGATGATGTCGAGCCTGAAGTCAAACTCGAAGTCGTAGACGGCCATCGTCGACCGGGCCGTGCGCCGGCCGCTCGCTGATCGCGTGAGCCAGATCGGCGCGTCGAGGTCGAACCAGGTGACCACGCCCTCGGACCCGATGATGCCGCCGATCCTGCCATCCTCCGCCGCGAAGCCTGCGGCCTCGAGCATCCGCTGATAGTGCGCGAGCTGCAGCAGATCCCCGTAGCGCTTGCGCGCCACCGACACGCCGCTCGGGGCAGCCGCCTCCCAGGCCGGCTCATCCAGCGTGCTGCACCGGGCTGTCAAACCCCGTGCTATCAAACCCCGTGCTGTCAAACCCCGTGCTGTCAACCCCTGTGCTGTCAAGCCCCGCGCGGGCTGACCAGCCCTCTGCTCGACCGGGCTCAGGCTGGCGTGGTGCTTGACGTCCACGGGCCGGTAGCCGCCGGCCTGCGCCACGACCAGCAGATCGGGCTCCCCGACCCGGCGTCCAGCCTGGTCGACGGGCAGCCGGCCGGCCGCGATCAACGGCATCCGCGTTCGCATCGCCTCGATGGTCGCTGCCTCACGCGCAGCCTTGTCCTCGTCCGACCGCTCCCCCGTGCTCGGGATCACCCGCAGGTCAGCATGCATGCCCGCCAGCCGCTCGACAATCCGCCGCTCGAACGCCACGCCCCGGTCCATCCGCCGCCGGACCGCCGGCGACGGCGGTGCGGGCTCGCACGGCATGATCGCGTCCCATTGCGCCCGGACCGGGCATTGCTTGGCCGGATAGCCGCCTTGCGGCGGCACGCCGGACTTGTCGTAGCGAGTAGGCACGCGCCGATCGTACGCACCCGGGCAGACACCCCGCAGCGCGCCCGCCCGCCGCGCACAACGCATCAAGAGCACCTCGAGGGAGCGGACGGCGACAGCACCATGGTCCTACTTACCGCTGTGGGGACGACAGCAGGTAGGACCTTGGTGCTGTCGAACGCGGGCCGACAACAGCAGCAGGTCGCCCCTTACTGCTGTAAGGCCAGCGCGGCGTCGCGGTACAGCCCGGCCGAGGCCCAGCAAACTCACAACGATGGTGCCGCAGCGCGGGCAAACTCACAACGATGCGCGCGGCAGGGCTTGGCTGACCGGGCGTGGCCCGGTTTGCTGCTGTCGCGGGGGTGCGGGGGTGCGGGGGTGCGGGGGTGCGGGGGTGCGGGGGTGCGGGGGTGCGGGGGTGCGGGGTTATTCGGCTGCTACTGGTGGCGGGGGGGATAGTTCGGCGGCGGCTGCGGCGATGCTGAGCGGGAGTATGGCGGGCAGGCGGCCTGCTCCTGGGATGATTGTCGACACTGGCGCGGGATCCGGTGCCAGGTCGGGTGTCGGGCTGGGCCCGGCCGCAGGCACTGGTAGCGGCTGACGCACGGGCTGGGTGGCCGGGGTCGCGCTGTACTTCGCCAGCCGGGCGATGCCCCAGGTGGCGGCGACCACGGCGAGGGCCTCGATGCCGATCCTGATCGCGCCGCCGTCGAGACGCTCGTGGTAGATCGACAGGCCGAGAACCGAGCCGACCACGGGGTCGAGGACGGCGAATGCCGGAAGGAAGGCAGCGAGACTGGCGGCACGGTAGCCGTTCTGCTGAATCGTGAAGGTCATCAGGCCGACGACGATCAGCAGATAGAGCCGGGGGTCGGCGAAGACCCCGAATTGCCTGGACCCGGCGAGAAAGGCGACGCTCTTGGTGAGCGCGTCGGTGACCCCGGCGGCGACGCCGCCGCCGATGCCCAGCACGAGGGCGCGCCGCACGGCGGACAGCCTGACCGCGATCAGGGTGGTGACCCCGGCGAAGCAGAACGCGCCGGCGGAGGCCAGCGCGAGCAGGCCGGCGTTCGCCGTCGGGCTGCCGCTGGAGGGCTCGGACGCGACCAGGAAGACTGCCAGCCCGGCAAAGGTCGCGATCGCGGCCGCCCACTCCCCTGGGCGCATGCGGCGGCGCTCGGCCCGGGCCGCTAGCGCGAGCGCGCCGAGCAGGCTGGTGGCCAGCACCGGCTCCACGACCACGAGCCGCCCGAGGCCGAGTGCGGCGGCCTGCAGCGAGATGCTGAAGATGACGGCGACGAACCCGACCATCCACATCGGGCGGTGCGCCAGCCTGATCAGGACCCCGGAGTCGAATGCCTTAGTCGACGGCAGCTGCGCGGCCACCCGCTGCTGCAGCACGTTCGCGATGGCGAAGCAGATCGCCGCCGCGATGGCGATGATCACCGCTGCCGGCTGCGCCAGAAGATCCGTCAAGCCCATACTCCCTGGCGACGCCGTGCTCCTCGACGATACGGCGATCCGAAGGTCATGTCCGACATCATGACTTTGAAGTCGTCCCTAAAGCTAGTCTGCATCGCCGGCATTGCCCCAGCACCTGGCAAACCTTGCACGGCTGCGCTGCCGGCACTGGCCTCGTCGCCAGTCCCGGCAGCGCACCGAGAGAACACAGCTCGACCTACCAGTAGTGCGTGGTCGACGGCGAGCTATTCATCACCGCGCCCACCATCTCCTGCTGCTCGAAGACCGACTGGATGGCGACTCGGCCTGGTCCGGTCAGCCGGAGCCACATCGACTTGGCCTGCCAGCGAGACGAGCTGAACCAGTACTGGCCCCTCGGGTACTCGAAGTGCAGGTGCATTCTCACGGTGATGTCTTTCCAGATGAGTCCACCTGGTTGTACGAGAATGCTCTCCCCGTGGTTCAAGTCCCTGATGAACGTGTTGCCTGGTCCATGCAGCAGCAGCAGGCCGTGGCCGCCGTGCGCGGAGAACCTGTCCATCATCTGGCCGAGCGGATAATGCCACTCCTGCTCGTCGCCGTCCTGGGTGGTGAACCAGACCCCCGAACGCTCGAAGGCGTAGTTGATGTTGCTCGTAGCGACCAGGAACCGGTGCTCGACGACGTCGACGGCCTGATTCTGCTGGAGCGGGATCGCCAGCGTCTCACCCGGGTGGTCGGCGCTGAAGGCGATGTGGCCTGGCCCCTTGGCCTGCATCATGATCAGCGGCATGCCGGCGAGCACGCGATTCCAGCCGCCGCCCATCCGCAGCGACTCGAGATTGATGTCGGTGTCGGAGTGCAGCAGCACGTGGTGGCTGAAGTAGACCGAGTCCTCGCCGTCCAGCTTCATCTCGGCGACGGGAACCTGGGTGCCGCTGATCTGGCAGGTGGACCGGTTGAACCTGATCCTGGCCATGTCAGCGATCGGCGGCTGCTTGGCCCAGCCCGACTTGGTGACCTTGAGCTTGATATCGACGGGAGCGCCGCAGCGGCTGCACGAATAGCCGTCGCCGTCGCTCACGTTCCGGCAGTACGGACACGTGTAGCTGCTACTCGTGCCCTGTGGGGGCATCGACATGACAGTTCCCCTACTCGCTGTGGCCGTGGTGGTGATACATCGACTGGATGCCGACGCGACCCGGGCCAACCATCTCAGCGAGGAACATGTTGTGGCCCATGAGCCCGGTCTTGATGTTCTGCTTGACGGTATTCATCTGCACGGACGAGTCCTTGTAGAGGAAGCCGCCCGGCTCGACCAGGATCTTCTCGCCCTGCTGGAGAGTCTTCTGGAACACGTTGCCATAGCCGTGCAGGATGACGATCCCGGGCTCGTTGTGGGTCACGAACCTGTCCATGTACATGCCGCTGCCGCCGTGCATCACGTTGGCCAGGCCCTTGATCCGCACGAAGGAGTAGTTGATCGAGTGCGAGCCGACGAGGAACGCGTGCTCGCGCACGTCGAGCTCCATGCTCGGGTGCAGCGGCAGCACGACGATCTCGCCGGTCGCGTCGCGGGAGAAGGCAATCCGGCCGGGACCGTGCGCCACGCTGACGACGTGCGGCATGCCGCCGATGCTCCGCTTCATGCCACCGCCGGTGTTCAGCGCCGACATGGGCACGCTCGGCTCCTTCCACAGCATCACGTGATGCTCGAAGAACACCGAGTCGCCGTGTGACAAGGAAAGCTCAGCCACCGGCACGATCTCGCCCTCAACCTGGCAGGTGGAGTTCGAGAAATGGAACTCCGTCATGTCACGCAGTCGGGGAGCTTCGGTCCAGCCGGAGTCAGAAACCACGTTGCGCTGATCGAGCGGCGCGCCACAGGTATTGCAGCTCGTGCGCGCCGACTCGTTCTGTGCCTTACACCATTGGCACTCGATCCGATCCATACGGACATGCCTTTCTTCTCGAGATGACCCTAAGCAGGCGAACAGCCAGTTAAGAGGATCAGATCGTAGCCCAGGTACACCTCATCGCACCTGGTAATGCCCCTAGACCTAGCTCCCCGTAGGTTTGTGTGTGCGGCCCCGCGCTCCGCGCCTAGCCGGCGGGCGGCGCCGTGGGGGTTCCGCACTCCGCGCAGAACTTCGCGGTACCGGCGAGGCTCGCGTTGCAGTTGGTGCAGTGCTTGGAGGTCGGCGTACCGCACTCGGCGCAGAACTTCGCGCCGACGTTGACCGGGCTCTGGCAGTTGCCGCATGCCATCGTCGCCACTGGAACGGCGTCAGCGACCGGCGCGGGTGCCTGCTGCTGCGGTGCGGGCTGCTGCGCCTGCTGCGGAGCCGGGTACGCGGGCTGCTCGGGTGCGGGCGGGGCGTAACCCGCGCCACCGCCGGCGAAACCGGGAGCGGCGGGCGGCGGGTACGGGGCCTGCTGCGGAACCGGGGCCTGCATGTTGCCGGCGAGGCCCATGCCAGCGCCGAAGAAGATAGGTGCCGTCGCGCCACCGCCCTGAGCCAGGCCCTGGCCAGCGCCCTGCATCATCTCGGCCTGCGCGGCCTGGAGGTAGCCGCCAGCCAGCCTGCTGTACGCGGTGTCGCCGGCGAGCTTCTTGAGCCTCTTGTTGTCCTCGTCATCCAGGTTGATGTCGAGGTTGCCCAGCCGGGTGATCGAGATGCCGTAGTCCGACAGCTCGTGGTTGGCGCCTTCCATGGCGCCGACCTCGATCTCGGGGCTGTGCATCGACAGGCCCAGGATCTGCCAGGTGCCGGACATGAGCTGAGTGGTGACCGTGGTACGGGTGGCCTTGAGCAGCTGCTGGGTGACCCAGTCGGTGACGGACGCGTTGTTGGTGACGTCGACCGTGCCGACGAGGTTGGTGATCAGCTTGACGGGGTCGACCACGCGCAGCGCGTACTCGCCGAACGAGCGCATGGTCACGATCAGGCCGGTCTGCGGGTCCTGCACTTCGTCAAGGCGGCCGCCGAAGCGCTGGTTCGGGAACTCGCGCGCGCCGACGAAGAAGATCTCGGCCTTGAAGGCGTTGCTGTTGGTCGCCCAGTCCACGAACAGGCCGAGGAACGGGAGCTCCTTGGCGTCCAGCGTGTGCTGGCCCGGGCCCATGGTCCCCATGACCTGGCCCTGGCTGATGAAGACCGCCATCGCGTCGGGCTCGACGATGGCCCGGGAGAACTTGCGGATGTTGGTGTCGGGCCACTTATAAACGATTTGACCCTTCGAGTTGTCTGGCGCCGCAATGAACTCGCGGCGGGCCTCGTTGAGAATGCCCATCAAATCGCTCCTTCGCCCCTGGTGCGCGCATGGCGGCGTTCTGCGCCGCGCCTAGCGGGATCATACCTATGACGAGGGCATTCTGGGCCGTTGTCGAGTCCCGATCAAGTCCCGCTGAGGTCCCGATTTGAGTTCCCGGGACCCCAGCGGCCTAATCCGGGCGATCTTTACGAAACGATACCGTTCCGTATTGGAACCGATTTGTCCTGGTCGAGGACGCCAGCTGGGCTTACTCGTCGGCGACGATCGAGCCGACCCGGTTCTTCAGGTCGGGGTCCCTGCGGTTGAGGAACCAGCCGTAGCCGACAGCGACGATGACGATGCCGAGGGCCAGATAGGGGAACCAGTCGTACGGCGGGTCCTGGCCTGGCTTGACGAGGTAGTAGACCGGCACCACGATCGCGATCATGCCGAGCACGGGCAGGATCACGTGCTTGAGCACGTTGAACTCAGCCGGCCTGAACCTGCGGTAGTAGAACGGCAGCGCGAGGTTGGCCAGGAAGTACACGATCAGCACCAGGATCGTGCCCATCGTGGACGACTCGACGAAGAAGGTCTCGGGGTTCATGCTTCCCCTGGCCGCGTGGTTGCCGATGAGGTGCAGGAAGGCCCAGACCAAGATGATGAGCCCGGCCACCCCGGTGAACGTGAACAGCGCGTTGACCGGCGTCCGCCTCGTCGGGTGCACCCGTCCGATGAAGCGCGGCAGCAGGCCTTCCCGGCCGGCGTTGAAGATCAGCCGGGCCTGGGAGTTGATCGCGGAGATCAGCACGCCGACGGTCGAGGTGAGCCCGGCGAGGTAGGCGAAGAACGCGAAGACGGCGAGCAGGCCCTGGGCGAGCGTGATGAACGGGATGATGTTCGGGTTGCTCACCGCGGCGGCGTTGTAGCCGAAGCCGCTGACGGTGGCGTAGGCGAAGAGCACGTAGCTGACGACCATGAGCGCGGCGGACAGGAACACGGCGCGCGGGACGTCGCGGCGCGGATTGCCGGTCTCCTCGGCGAGGGCGGCCGAGTTCTCCCAGCCGATGAAGAAGTAGACCGCCAGCGGGAAGCCGGCCGCGAGGCCCGTCGCGCCGTCCTTGATATGGCTCGGCTCGAAGGGCGCCAGGCTCAGGTGGCCGCCGTTCTTGATCAGGGCCGCGATCGACACCACGATCAGCACGATCATCTCGAAGCCGAAGAAGAAGCCGGCCAGCTTGGTAGAGACGCCCACGCCCCTGACGGTCATGTAGACCGCGCCGGCGGTCAGCAGCACCGACAAGATGATCCACGGGATGTTCCAGTGGAAGTAGTGCGCCAGCGTGTCGGCCAGGAAGCCGCCGGAGATCGCCAGCACCGACGAGATGGCGACGATGTAGCCGATGCCGGTGAGGATCGCCGTGGTCACGCCGGTAGAACCGCCGAACGTCTTGCCGACGAACGAGATGAAGCCCCCGGTGCTCGGGTGCGCGCGAGAGAACTGCGCGAGGGTGTTGCCGAGCAGGGCGATCGCGATGCCGGCCACGATGATCGTCAGCGGGGCCGCGATGCCGGCCGTGAACACCAGGAACCCGAAACCGAAGTAGAAGCTGTACGCGGGCCCGATGTTGGCCATCGTGGACGCGGCGATGTCGACCAGGCCGAGGGCTCCTCGGTGCAGGCGCTCGGCGGATTCCGGCGCCTTAGTTTCTGTGAAGGGCACGGGGGCGGCTTCACTCATGGGTCACTCCCCCAACGTAGGCCGCTCTGGTTGCAGCAGCATTGCCCGGATTATCCGGCAATGCGCGGGTCGCGCGCTAGGGCACGAGGCCGAAAATGGTGGCCGGAGACCCGGAGCCGCCCTGGACCCTGACGCCGCCGACGATGATCCACCCGCCCGACGGGGGGAGCTGGTCAAGCCCGCGCAGGTTCTCCAGGTGCAGGCGATTGCCGTGCAGGAGCAGCGCGTTCCCCGCGAAGGTGTGGTCGGGGCCTGGGTCGATGCCCATGGTGTCGGTGCCGAGAGCGCCGATGTGCCGCTCGTCGATCAGCCAGCGGACCGCCTGCTCGCCGAAGCCCGGGTAGTGCATCGCCCCGTCGCCAGCATCGCCCAGGTAAGCGGACTCGTCCTCCCACCTGGCGTCGTAACCAGACAGCAGCAGAACGGCAACTCCCTCGCGGATCTGGCCATGTCCGGCTTCCCAGCGCTGCAGGTCGGCGATCGTCACCGCGTAGTCGGGGTTGGCCTCGGCGTCGGCACGGTGGTCGAGTACCACGGCCTCGAAGAAGAAGTCGCTGGCGTCGAGCTGGTCGGCGGCCAGCTCGCCCGCGCTGAAGTGCGCGGCGGCCGCCCAGTGGGTGCCCGACTGCTCGCCGAAGGTGACGCGCTGGAGAAAGTAGCCCTCGTCGCTGATGGTCGCGGCCGGCCTGATCTCGACGGCCGGGTCGCCCGGGAAGAGCGTGGTGCTGGTGGTGAGCACGTGGCTGAGGAACACGACCTTGCTGAAGCCGAACGGCGCTGGTCTGGTCATGGGCTAGATCTTGTCCCACAGAGCAGTCTCGTAGGCGCCGGTGATCCGGGTCATGAGGTCCTGGTCCGGCTCGAAGACGTGGTCGTCGATGGCGCCGACCGGGGCGATGCCGCGCGCGTTGGTGACGAAGGCCGCGCAGAATTGGCCCAGGTCTGCGGCCCTGATCGGCCGGCGGGCGACGGTGAGCCCGGCTGCTGTCAGCTGGGCGTTGAGCACCTGCATCGTGATGCCGGCGAGCATGGGGGCCTCTGGCCAGATGACCTGGGCGCCGTCGCCGAAGCCGACGTTAGTAATAGAGCCCTCGGCGATGGTGCCGTCGTCACCAGTCAGCAGCGCCTCGTCGTAGCCGTTCGCCTGGACCTGGCGCCGGTAGTAGGCCTGGCCGAAGTCGCCGAGGTGCTTGAGGTGGGCCATGGTCCGCTGGTAGGGCACGGTGGCCAGGCGCCAGGGCCGCTGGGGCATGGTGCCGGGCGGGCGGACCGTGACCAGGACGAGCGGGGTGTCGCCGGTGCCGTGCCGCAGGTAGACGCGGACGGAAGCGTCGGTCGCCTGCCAGGTGTCCAGCGCCTGCCTGATGTGGGCGCGGATCGCCTCGGCATCCAGATCCTGGCCGAACATCTCCTGATTGGCCGCACGGAGCCTCACCTGGTGAAGGGCGAGTCCTCGGACGCATCCCTTCCTGACCTGCATGGCGGTGAAGTGCCCGTAGCCGTCGAGCGCGAGCGCCGCGAGCTGCTCGCGGGTAGCCGGCGCGCCGTTGACCTCGATGCTGGCGGTCTCGCTGGCAGGCAACTGGCGCATAACGGGCAATTATAGCGAGTCAGCCGCCCTCCACCGGGCCGACGCGGTCGGGCTTGGCGCCCTCGCTCATGATCAGGTCCTTCACCCACCTGCTCAGTCGGGTGTCTGCCCCGGGCAGCGTAGCGCCGAAAAAGTCCTCACAAGACCGGACCCGCAGATCGCGATCCAGCAATTCGTTCTGGCGGCGTCGGTGCATGAACCGGAGATTGTCCACGACACCGAAGTCGCCGGTGTGCCAGTTGAGGTCGCGCTCCAGCGCGAGCGAAAGCTCATCCACGATCGCTATCAGTTCGGCCGGGACCGGTGAGCCGTCTGACAAGCTCATGCCGTAGTACTGCGGCCAGGTTGATGCCTGCAGCAGCCCGTTGGCGAAAGCCTCCTGCCCGTTGCTTGTGCGGGTGACCAGGGCGACGTGGTAACTGATGTAAAGAAAGCCGTCCTCAAGGAATGCGTGCGTAATTCCTGGAATGGCATCCAGCACTGCGGACAATGCTGCGCGCCTGGGTGCCTCGGGGGCATCCTGCTGCCAGACTGCCGGGCTCCACTGCCGCTCGAAATGCAGCGAATTCTCGCGGCAGAATGCCTGCCAGCCAGTCGGCAATGCGGCGAGCAGTTCACTGCCGTCGACTACACCGGTCGGGACACCGACACCGCTACCCTCGCTGACGCAAAGAAACCAGAGGGCATCCGGGCGGTACGGGGTGTACGCGTCTTCCGCATGAAAGCCTAAAGCTACGCGGCTTTGCGGATAGCGTACCGGCCGGGTGACCGCGCAGGACCCGAACTGGGCGGTGAACTGTTCGTATTCAGTCACCGTGGGGGCGAATCCGGACAGCACTACATAGCCCTGCTTGCGGACCAGCTCGACCAGCTCGTCTTTACCGCATTCGGTCAGGGTGGCGCCTTGAGCGTGTATCTCTGCGCCGACATACTGATGCTTGGTGAGCATTGCTTTGCCTTTCTCGAGCAGTGCGTTATGAATTCCGCCATGGCCAGCGTGCCGGCGGTCGTGTCAAGCGGGCTGCGACCTAGGGCGTCAAGCAGCGCTGGGGCTTGCGGATCGGGCGCAGGCGCCCGCGCCAGGATCCTGACCGGGTGAGCAGGAACCTCCCAGGCGCCCGTGATCCAGCCGTACAGGCTGCCAGCCGACCGGTCGGCCACGCCCAGCGCGTCCGCGACCGCGCGGGCCAGCGCGGGGAGATAGATGGACTGTCTCGTTCCGCCGAGTGCACGCGCGGCCGGCAGCACCGACAACGCCGCGAAGCCGGTGACCAGGTCGGGCACCAGATGACCCGCCCGTATCATGCGGGCGATCGTCGCAGGCTCGAACGGGACCACGAGCCGGTCGTCGCAGCTGCCAGCGGCCTGGGGCCGCTCGCGCAGGCAGACACCGTGGTCAGCATCCTGGTCAAGCCGCAGCGGCACTATCCGGCCGCCGCGCACCGCCGAGAAGAAATCAGTCCCCTGGGGGATCGTCCCCCCGGCGGCGTCTCTATGGCGCAGGAATCTGTTCCGGGGACCGGGGCTGAACAGCAGCTCGGCCAGCGGCGTTCCGCGCTCGAGGTGGGCGGCGACGACCATGGCGGTCAGCCGATCGTCGGTGAAGAGCGGCTCCGGTAGCCCGCCGCGCGACCACAGGGGATCCAGCCGCTTCCAAAGCCGCCGGTTGAATGTGAGGATCGCGTCCGCAGCGCACGGGAACATTTCGTCGCCGGTCAGTTCGCGCAACGTCGCGATCAGCCGTTCCTCGGCGGCAGGCAGCGGTTCGCCGCTCTGGCGCCACTCCAGCTTGACCGCCCCCATGGCGTACAGGCTCGTGCCGGACAGCACCCGCCTGGGCAGCCCGAACAGGTTGAACCGGGTCCCGCCGACCTGAAGGAGGCCGGGACCGGCCCCGGCTCTGGTGCGCAGGGTAAGTGTGCTCGCCGCGTTCACGATGAACGCCGCGCGGCCGGAACCGCGCGCCCCCAGAGCGGCGACGGCGTTCGTCGAGAAGTTCAGCTTCGACAGCAGCAGTTCCGCATGATCGCCGGTCTGCAGCACGGGCCGGTCCAGGACATCTGCGAGCAGCGCGTCGGCGACGGCGGGTACCAGCTGGGAACGCGCCCAGGGCTCGAGTTCCGCGGCCAGGATCGAGCGTGACTCGCGAACAGTGGCCAGGTCCAGCAGCGGTATCGCCTGGGCCTGGTAGAGGTGGGCCGCGTAGTCGGCGAGCGGCTCGTGCCGCCATGCCGCGAATGCCGCATGTAACTCTGGGCAAGCACGCGCGAGGACGGCCTCGCGGGCCGCCCGCCCTTCGCGGCTCACGCGACCCCTCCGATTGCATCCTCTTCGGCGACCGACTTCAATATTCTCTCCGGTCCGTCTATCTCACTGAAATACTGATGGGTCGAAGGATGAAGAAATCTTCGCCAGTCTTTTCCTGCGGCTACTTCGCGTCGCAGCTGAGACGAGTTGATCACGGGAGTGCCGCTGACATCTAGCACGAAGGTCTTCCAGCCGAGCTCATGCCAGTTGCGTGCCTTTCGCAGGTCCGCGGCGTCCTTATTGGTCGTGCAGCGGACCACGTGCCTGGGCAGGTAGGCGGCTATTCCAGCCCGGCTTGCCACCGTCGTATACGGCATGAAGGCCCAGTCTATTTCCTGCCCTGGCGGCTCCGCCGCTACGGTCATGCCGATCATCGTGGCTCGCTCCCAGGCGCTAAACGGGTTATACGCCAGTGAATTCTTCCCGGACTTCTCGTAGTTACCCAGGCGTACGTCATGGCAGACGATGATGATGAGGTGCGGCAAAGCAAGTTCCTGGCACATCTTTTTGAGTATGGCAAAGTGACCGAGATGGTATGGATGAAATCTCCCGATAGATACAGCGTATGTCGCGCGCCAGTCAGCCTTATTAGCTCTGTCCATGTTCTCCCTGTCCCTTCACGGAACCGTCGACCGGCCAGCGGCGGCGAACGCCGCCCACAGGGATGCATAAGTGCCGTCCGCGGCGAGCAACTCGCCGGGCCGCCCGGCCTCGACGATCCGGCCGCCGTCCACCACGATGATCCGGTCGGCTCTGGCCGCGGTCGTCAGCCGGTGCGCGACGACCAGAGTGGTGCGCTCCGTGGTCAGCTGCCGCACGGCGCGCAGCACGGCAGCCTCGGTGGCCAGGTCGAGCGCGGAGGTCGCCTCGTCGAGCAGCAGGATCGTCGGGTCGACGAGCTGGGCCCGTGCCAGCGCGATCAGCTGTCGCTGCCCGGCCGACAGGCCGCAGCCTTGCTCGCCGACCTCGCATGCGTAGCCCCCTGGCAGCGCGGAGATCATCTCGTGCGCCCCCATCGCGCGGGCTGCGGCCTCGATCTCGGCCGGGCTGGCGAGGGGCCGGCCGTAGGCGATCGCGCTGGCCACCGTGCCGGCGAACAGGTACGGCTCCTGCGGGACCACGCCCAGCTGGTGCCGATAGGCGGTCAGGTCGTAGTCGCGCACGTCCACGCCGTCCACCAGAATTGCGCCCGCTGTCACGTCGTAGAACCGGGCCACCAGCTTGAGCAGCGTGGACTTGCCCGCCCCGGTCTGGCCGACCAGCGCCACGGTCTCGCCAGGCTCGATGGTCAGGCTGACCTCGTGCAGCGTGTCGCGGCCGGTCCCGGCGTAGCGGAAGCTCACGTCGCGCAGTGCGATCCGTCCGCGCAGCCGCCGCACCGGCCGGGGACGGCAGGAAACCGGTGTGGTGGCAGGCACAGCGAGGAGCTGAGTGATCCGGCGCAGTCCGACGACGGCCTGCTGGTAGCTGTCGAACACCAGGCTCAGCTGCTGCACCGGCGCGAAGAACATGTCGATGTAGAGCAGGTAGGCGACCAGCGCTCCGGCGGTCAGCGCGCCGTCGCGCACCTGTCCGACCGCGACCACCAGCACCAGGGCGCCGGCGATCGTGGGCAGCGCCTGGACGAACGGGAAGTACAGCGTGAAGAGGCGCTGCGATCGCAGCCGCGCCGTGAGGTAGGCCTCGCTGTACCCGGTGAACCTGGCCCGGTTGTGCCTCTCCCGCCGGTAGGCCTGGGTCACCTGCAGCCCGGCCAGGTTCTCGGCCAGGTCGGCGTTGACCACGCCGATCTTTTCCCGTGCGCGCTCGTACGCCCTTGTCGACTTAACCCGGAAGATCACCGTGGCCGCGACGAGTCCGGGGATGATCGTGAGCACGGTCAGGCCGAGCCTGAGGTTGATGATCAGCAGGGCCGCCATCACGCCGATGAACGACAGCAGCGAGCTGACCATGCTGACGAGGCCGGTCCGCAGGAACGTGGACAGCGCGTCCACGTCCGTGGTCATCCTGGTCAGGATCTGGCCGGATTGCTCACGCTCGTAAAAGTCGAGCCCCAGCCCCTGGAGGTAGGCGAACACCTTGACGCGCAGCGTGTAGAGCAGCCGCTCACCGTTGCGCCCGACCACCAGCGTCTCCGCGATGTTGACCGCCCAGTCGGCGGCCACGATGGCCAGGCCGATGAGCGAGACCAGCACGATCCCGTGGAAGGCCCGGCTTTCAATGCCGTGGTCGATGCCGCCCCGGACCAGCGCCGGCAGCACCAGGCTGCCCAGCGCGTCGAGGCCGTCGAGCACCAGGCCGGCCACCAGCGCGACCAGGAACGGCCTGAGCAGCTTGCGCAGGGTGAAATGTGGTTCTGGCGCACGCGCCCTGGCGGCGTCCACCCGCGGGACATCGGTCGCGGGCGGCAGTGCCTCGAGCCGGGCGAGCATCTTGCGGCTCAGCGGGACGCTGGCGAGCATCATGCCCGAGTCGCCGGCGCGACCGCGTGTCCTGGCACTGGATCTGGCGGCGGCTCCCGTCGCGGCCGGGGCGTGCTGCTCCCCCGTTACGCGGCCGGCCTGGCCAGGCGCGGCGTCGTGTCCAGGCTCAGGCTCATCATCCGGGCTGATCAGCAGCAGCCGGTACAGGGGGCAGCGCCCGGCCAGCTCGTGGTGAGTGCCCACGTCCAGCACTCGACCCTCGTGCAGCACAGCGATCCGGTCCGCGAGCTGGAGCGTGGATCGCCGGTGCGCGATGAGCAGAGTCGTCCGGCCGCGCATCACCCGGCGCAGCGCGGCGTGGATGTCTGCCTCTATCCGGGGATCGACTGAGGACGTGGCGTCGTCCAGCACTAGGATCCGAGGGTCGATCAGCAAGGCCCGGGCCAGCGCGATCCGCTGCCGCTGACCGCCGGACAGTGTCAGCCCCCGCTCGCCGACGACCGTGTCGTAGCCCCCAGGCAGCCCGGCGATGAACTCCTCGGCCTGGGCCGCCCGCGCGGCAGCGACCACCTGCGCCGCGGTGGCGTCCGGCCGGCCGTAGGCGATGTTGGCCCGCACTGTGCCGGAGAACAGGAAGCTGTCCTCGAATACCAGGCCGATCGCGGCCCGCAGCGAGTCGACCGCCACGTCCCGCACGTCTGCGCCGCCCACTCGCACCGCGCCAGCATCCACGTCGTAAAAACGCGAGAGCAGCAGCGAAACCGTGGACTTGCCGGAGCCCGACGTGCCGACCAGGGCGAGCGTCTCGCCGGGCCTGGCCTCCAGCGACAGTCCCCTGAGCACTGGCTCAGACGGCAGGTAGCTGAAGTGGACGTCGTCGAAGGTCACGCCTACCGCACCGTCCGGCAGCGCGTCCGCGTCCGGCTTCTCGGTGACCAGCGGGCGCGCGTCGATCACCTCGAACACCCGGACGACGCTGGCCCGTGCCTCCTGGCCGATCGTGATCAGGACGGCGAGCATCCGCATCATGCCCGCCAGCTGGGCCAGGTAGGCCGAGAAGGCGAGGAAGGTGCCAAGAGTGATCGAACCGTGGATGGCTAGCCAGCCGCCCAGCGCCAGCACCCCGATCTGCCCCAGGGACGGGATCGCCTGCAGCGCCGGGCTATAGCGGGCGGTGAGCCTGACGGTCCGCACCCGCGAGGCGAACAGCCGCTCGCTTGCCTCCTCCAGCCGTTGAAGCTCCTGTTCCTCCTGGCCGAAGCCTTTGACCACCCGCACGCCGGTCACCGCGGCCTCGATCACCCCGGCGACGGCGGCCGCCTGCTGCTGCCCGTGCCAGCTAGCCGGGAACAGCCGGTTCCGCGAGGCGACGGTGACACACCACAGCGCGGGTCCGACCGCGACCACCACGATGGTGAGCAGCGGGGACAGGAACAGCATGATGATCAGCGAGGCGGCGAACAGCAGGAGGTTGCCGAGCATCACCGGAATCCTGCTGAGCAGGTCCTGCACGTTGTTGACGTCGGAGATGAACCGGCCGACCACCTGACCGGTGCTGAGTTCGTCCTGGCGGGCGCCGTCCAGCCGCGAGAGCGCCCCGAACAGCTCCGTCCGCAGGTCATGCTGAATGCAAAGAGACAGCCGGAAAGCGTGGTACCGGCGCACGTATATGGCGGAGAAGGTGAGCAAGCACGCCGCTGCCAGCGTGATCGCCAGCGGCCAGATCGGCCTGGTCCGGGTAACGATCACATTGTCGATGATCTGCCGCTGCACTAGCGGGATCAGCGCGACGGCCACGTTCGCCAGCAGCGTCCCGCCTAATGCTAAAAACGTATTCCTGCGGTAGCGCAGGCAGTACCCTGCCAGCCGCCGCATCCACCCCGCACCGTGGCATTCAGGCTCATCATCTCCCTGCGAAGGCCACATAGTTAGATACGCTCCAGTTATCGGGGTTGACAGTTACGACGCCTTGTCCGGCTTGCCGGATGACAGGTCGCAGCAAAATGACGGTAAGTATTTCGTAGCCAACTGGATAGTCATCCCACCAGGCCGCTCACGCGTCTAGTGACGGTTTCTGCTGGGAATCCGGGAAACGATTCCTGCCGAGAAGAGATGGCAATTCATGGGGAAATTTCCTAAGACGTCTTCGTGCCTGGCCCGGGCCGATGACTGGCGCGCGCGAATCGAGGGGTTATCCGGTGATCGCTGTGACCTGGACGTGCTGCTGAGGGACGAGTGGCGGCACCGGATCGTCCCCCGCGACGACCGGGGCGCGCGGACTGTGCGGCAGCGGCGGATCGATCTCGCTGGCCAGGAGTATTCCGCGTTGAGGGACCGGCTTTGCGAGGACAGCGACTCGCTCGGGGCGCTGGCGCTCGCCGCGCTGCACGCGACCCTCGATGCCTACGGCCACGGGACGCGGACCGTCGTGGCATACCTGGATGCCCTCACGGCGAGCAGTTCAGGCGAGTTCGGGCTCCTGCCCGTCATCATCGACCAGGCTGAGCAGTCGGCACTCTCCTGCGGCGAGGCAGTCGAGCGTCTCAGGTGCGCGCTGGGCGACAGGGAATCGTTCACCGACCCTGAGGAACTCCTCGAGCGCGGCCTCTTCGACGTCGCGCTCGTCCTGGCCGACGCCGAGCTCGGCCCGGCGGGCCTGTCGTCGGTACCGCTGGTCGCCATCGTCCGCGACGACGAGGCAGCCGGATGCCTGGCCTGGACCCTGGCCTACGCGGCGGAGCTCTTCGACGACGCTGTCATCGCCGGGGTGCTAGACGTGCTCCGCGAGGTGTTCCTCCAGTTCGCCGTGTACCCCGGGCTATTGGTCAGGGACCTCGAGCTCCTGCCCGCCGGCCAGAGGCGGCAGCTTTCCCGCTGGAACGCGACCGGGGGCGCGTTCCCGGCGGACCTGCGTCTCAACGAGCTGTTCGAGAACTGCGCACGCCGCTCGCAGGACCGGGAGGCCGTCGTCTTCGGCGACGCGCGGATGACCTACCGAGAGCTGGACGAGCGATCCAGCCAGTTCGCGCACTGGCTTGCAGGACCTGCGGTGCGCGTTCGGCCAAGGGACATGGTCGCCCTCTGCCTCGACAAGAGCGACCTGGGCGTGATCGCCACGTTCGGCATCTGGAAGGCCGGCGCGGCGTACGTCCCGATCGACCCGTCTTATCCAGCCGACCGCGTCCGCTTCATCGTCGGCGACACCCTCGCCGCAGCCATCGTCACCAATCAGCGCCACGCCGAGCGGCTCCGGGGGCTCCTCGCCGGGCAGCACGGCCAGGCCGGGCGGCGGCCTGAGGTCACCGTGATCGAGATCGAGGCGGTCCTCGGGCCAGGTGGCGGAGCCGCGGACCTGCCTCGGGACAAGCCGGACGTCGATACCACCAGCGCAGATCTCGCCTACGTGACCTACACATCCGGCACCACGGGCGTTCCCAAGGGCGTGCCTAAGGAGCACCGCAGCGTCGTCAACAGCATCACCGATCTCTCGCAGCGCTACGACATGCAGCGTCCCGGCACAGAACGGGTGGCTCTCTTCGCCTCTTACGTATTCGAACCGCATCTGCGCCAGACCCTCATCGCGCTCATCAACGGCCAGACCCTGGTCGTCGTCCCGGACGACATCCGGCTTGACCCCGACCGGTTTCCCGCCTACCTCGCACGCCACGGGGTCACGTACCTGAATGCGACCGGCTCGGTGCTCCAGCATTTCGACCTGCGCCGCTGCCCGAGCCTCAAGCGGCTGCTGCTTGTCGGAGAGGAACTGACCAGCGCGGGCCTGCGCAGGCTGCGCGAGCGCTTCGAAGGACACATCGTCAACGAGTACGCCTTCACCGAGTCGGCGTTCGTCACGGCCGTCAAGGACTTCCCGCCGGGCGTCACCGAGCGGACTGACCGCAGCATCGGCCTGCCGCTGCGCAACGTGACCTGGTACGTGCTGAGCCAGAACCGCAAGCAGCTGCCGGTCGGTGCCATCGGCGAGCTCTACATCGGCGGCTGCGGCGTGGCCGCAGGCTACCTGCACCGTGACGAGCTGACGGCGCAGGTGTACTTCGCGAATCCCTTCCAGTCGGAAGAGGACAGGGCGCGAGGGCACAACGCGCGCATCTACAAGACCGGTGACCTCGCCCGGATGCTGCCGGACGGCGAGGTCGAATACCTCGGCCGCTCCGACTTCCAGCTGAAGATCAACGGAGTCCGGATCGAGCCGGGCGAGATCGAGGCGCGAGGCGCGGAATACCCCGGTGTGCGCAAATGCGTCGTCATCGCGAAGGAGGCCGCCGGAGGCACCGGTGACCGGTATCTCGTGGGCTACTACGTGGCGGAGGCCTCGGCGACGGTCACGGAGCCGGACCTGCTGGCCTACCTGCGGGAGCACCTGGTCCAGGTCATGGTGCCGGCCCGGATGATCCGGCTTTCGAACTTCCCGGTCAACGTCAACGGAAAGGTCGACTGGCGCGCTCTGCCCGAGGCCGGGCCCTTCGACCCCGGACTACCGTCCGGATCCGGCGCTGACGGCGCAGCGGATGAAGGCATCGTCCTGACTGAGTCCCCGGGCCATCTGGAGTGCCGTCCTGGGCATCCCGGCGACGCGGATCGCGGCGGGCGACGATTTCTTCCGGCTCGGCGGCCATAGCATCTCCTGCGTCCTGCTGATTGCCAGGACCCGACGACGGCTGCACAGGGACATCCGCGTCCAGGACGTCTTCAGGCTGCGGACCCTCGCTGCGCTCGCCGACCACCTGACCAGGCAGGAAGAACGAGAAGACGTCCTGGCCTACGACGACGCGCCGGCCGGCGGCCAGCCGCAGAGCTTCCTGGCTAACGGCCTTCAGCAGGGTCTTCTCTACCACGCCATGAAGAGCCAGGACGGAGACGACGCCTACGTGGTGCAGTCGGTATACCGCTACCACAGTGCCATCCGGCCGGATCTCATGGAACAGGCCTGGCAGCACGCCCAGCGGATGTACCCGAGCCTGCGGCTCCGTTTCGAGCCGGGCGCCGGGCCGCGCCAGATCATCGAGGAAGGCGGCCCGCTGGACTGGCGCTTCGTCGACCTGAGCGGTCTGGCCGATGCTGGCGAGCAGGAAGCCGGTATCGCGGCAATTCAAGAGCACGACCGGGCCGAGCGCTACCGTCCAGCCGGCGGCGCGCTGTTCCGCGTCTACCTGATCCGGCAGGCCAGGGAACGTTTCACGCTCGTGTTCAGCTGCCACCACATCATCATCGACGGCTGGAGCCTGCCGGTTCTGCACGACGAGGTGCACCGCGCCTATCTCGACCTCGCCGAGGGCAAGGAGCTCGAGACCAAGCAGGACCATGCCTATGTCGCGGCGCAGCGCTACTGGAAAGATCATCGCAGCGACCACGTGGACTACTGGACCCGGCAGATCGACAAGATCGACGAGCGCGGTGATCTCGGCGGCCTGCTCAACGAGCACAGCCGCTACAAGGTCGCGCTACGCGACTACGACCACGTCCGCGATCACCAGGCGAAGCAGCTGCGGCTCGGGGCGGAACTGACCCGGAGACTTGTCGCGGCATGCACCGCCAACGAGGTCACCCTGCATTCGGTTCTTCAGTTCGCGTGGCACAGAGCGCTGTACGCGATCGGCGGCGGGCGCATGACCGTGGTGGGCACTATCGTCTCCGGGCGCAACGTGCCGATCGGCGGCATCGAAACCTCGGTCGGGCTGTTCATCAACACCCTGCCGCTGGTGGTCGACCACGCGGACCAGTCACCCCGCTCCGTCGCCGAGGCCGTCGCCGAAATCCAGTCCGCTGTGCACGCCATGAACGACAAGAGCGTCGTGGAGCTTGGGTGCCTGCGAAGCGGTGCGATGAAGCGCCAGCTGTTCGACACCCTGCTGGTCCTGGAGAACTACCCCCGGCTACAGGATGACGCCGAGGAACGACGGCACCGGGAACTGCTCCGCTTCGAGAAGTTCTTCGACGCCGACCGGGTCGACCATCCGCTGGCGCTCGTCGCCCGGGAGGAGGGCGGCGAGCTGACGCTCACCCTGTGGTTCGCGGGCGAGCTGTTCTCTGACACTGGCATCGACACGCTGCTGGAGACGACCCGGGTGATCTTCGAGCAGGTCGCGGCGGACATGACGCTGCCCGTAGGCGAACTGGAGTTTCTGTCGCCAGCCATGGCCCGGCGCCTGGCGGCCTGGAACCGCACGGCAGCGGCTTTCCCAGCCGACAAGACCTTGCATGCGGTGTTCGAGGAGGTGGTCGCTACCTGGCCGGACGCCCCGGCGGTCGTCTACAACGACACGAGCCTCACGTACCGGGAACTAAACGAGCGCGCCAATCAGCTCGCGCACCATCTGCTGTCCCTGGCCCCGCTGCGCGCGGACGACCTGATCGCCCTGGTCCTCGACAAGAGCGAGCTGATGATTGCCGCGATCGTGGCGACGTGGAAGACCGGTGCCGCGTACGTGCCCGTCGACCCTGCCTACCCAGATGACCGCGTCGCCTACATGCTGGCGGACACCGACTGCCGGTTCGTGCTCACCAACCAGCCGTACGCGAGCCGGCTGCGGAGCCTCGCAGGCGACGCCGGGCGGCCAGTGCTGGCCCTGGAAGAGCTGGATCTGCGCGGCCAGCCGACGGGCAACCCGGTCACGGCGACGACCAGCACGGACCTGGCCTACGCGATCTACACATCGGGCACCACCGGCCTGCCCAAGGCGGTACTCGTGGAGCACCGTGGTGTGGTGAACCTCCAGACCTCGATGGCGAAGCTGTTCGGACTGGACAAGCGCAAGACCGACGAGGCCGTGCTGTCCTTTTCCAACTACGTGTTCGACCATTTCGTCGAGCAGCTGACCGACGCCTTGCTCAACGGCCAGAAGCTCGTCGTCCTCGACGACCGGATGCGGACCGACGAGGCGCGGCTGTGCCGGTACGTCAACGACAACCAGGTCACCTACCTGTCCGGCACGCCTTCGGTGCTCTCGCTCTACGACTTCTCGGCGACGACCACGCTCCGTCGCATCGACGCCATCGGCGAGGATTTCACCGAGCCGGTCTTCGACAAGATCCGCGGCACCTTTCCCGGCGTCGTCGTCAACGGCTATGGCCCGACCGAGATCTCGATCACCAGCCACAAGCGGCTGTACCTGCCGGGCGAGCGCCGCACCGACAAGAGCATCGGGCTGCCCGTCGCCAACACCGCCTGCTACGTGCTGAACAGCAACGCGAAGCGGGTCCCGGTGGGTGGTATCGGCGAGCTCTATATCGGCGGGATCGGTGTCGCGCGGGGTTACCTCAACCGTCCGGACCTGACAGCGGCGCGCTTCGTCGACAATCCGTTCCGGACGGTGCGGGAGGAGCGCGAGGGCCGCGACGCTCGCCTGTACAAGACTGGTGACCTGGCTCGGTGGCTGCCCAACGGCGAGCTGGAGTACCTCGGGCGCACCGACCTTCAGGTCAAGATCCGGGGCCAGCGCGTCGAGCTCGGCGAGATCGAGGCGGTCCTGGGATCCTGCCCAGGGGTGAGCAGGGCGCTGGTCATCGCACGCGAACACGAAACGGCGACCGCCGTGGCGCCGCAAAAGTACCTCGTCGGCTTCTATATCGGCGACCCCGGCCTCACCGAGCACAGCGTGCTCGAGTGGATGCGCGGCAAGCTGGCCGAGGCCCTGGTACCTGCCCGCGTCCTGCGAATCGAGGACATCCCGGTCACGCCCAGCGGAAAGCTGGACGTGAAACGGCTGCCGCCGACCGATTTCGCCCCGGCGGACGCCGGCCTCTACGCCGCCCCCGCCAGCGACGTCGAGATCAGGATGTGCCGGATCTGGGCCGAGGTGCTCGGCATCGCGCCAGACCTCATCGGCGCGCATGACGACTTCTTCGCGCTGGGCGGCGACAGCATCCGGGTCATGGCGCTCGCGCAGGCCGCGACTTCCGCCTTCGGCCAGGACCTCGGGGTCGCCGCGGTATTCGAGAACACCACGCTCGCGGCGCAGGCGCGGCACATCCGAAATAGCGCCGCAAGGGAAAGTGGCGTGGGCGCCGGGCGGGCAGCCGGCATCGCGGCGGCACGGACCGGTACACCACCGGTATCGCTGGCGCAGGAACGCTTGCTGTTCATCGACGAGTTCGAAGGCAGGACTGCTGCCTACAACGTGCCTTTCAACCTCCGCCTCACCGCAGTGCCGGCCGACGCGGCCAGCGGCGCTCTGCGGACGCTCGTCGGCCGCCATGCCGCGCTCCGCACCCTGCTGCGGGCCGGCGAAGACGGCGTGCACCGTCAGCACATCCTGACCGCCGAAGACGCCTCGGCCTTGCTGGCCGTCGACGTCCTGTCCGCCGGGAGCGTGGCCGAACTCGACGAGGCCCTCCTCGCGCGGGAGGAGTACGTGTTCCGGCTTGGCGAGGAACTGCCTGTCAGGGCGGGGCTCTTCACCACCTCGGCTGTCCCCGGCGACCTGTTCATGAGCCTGGTCTTCCACCACACCTGTATCGACGGCTGGTCCTGGGACATCTTCCGCAGCGAGCTGTGCGCTCTCCTCGACGGCCGGCCTGCGGACCAGCTCCCGGCAGTTCGCGGCAGGTACGCTGACTTCGCCGTGTGGCAGCGCCAGCACCTGACTGGCCGGCAGGTGTCAGAGCTGGCGAGCTACTGGACAGAGAACCTCGACGGTTTCGAGGCGGTCCGGCTTCCGCTTGACCTGCCGAGGCCAGCTCGGTTCGACTACCAGGGCCGCGAAGTGCCCTTCAGTCTCGACGCCCTGACGGCCGAGCAGCTTATGACCTTGGCCCGGTCCTCCCGGGTGAGCCTCTACAGTGTCCTGCTCGCCGCGTGGTGCCTCATGCTGCACGGCTTCACCGGCCAGGAGGACGTCGTGGTCGGCACCCCTTTCGCCAACCGGGGGAGGCCGGAATTCGACAGGGTCGTCGGATTCCTGGCCAACCTGCTTCCGGTGCGGGTGCGCCTGCGCCGGGCGATGACGCTGACTGACTACCTCCACTCCGTCGGCGCCGCCGTGATCGCGGCACAGGTGCACGCTGACCTGCCATTCGAGCAACTGGTCAAGGAACTGCGGCTGGACAAGGACCCAAGCCGGCATCCGGTCGTTCAGGTCAGCTTCACGCTGCTCAGGGGGGCCGGGCCCGCTGACGGCCACCAGGCCGTGTCCGGATACCAGCCGTCCCGCGCCGGTCTCACGAGCGTGAAGTTCGATCTCTCGGCGATCTTGCACGAGGGCCAGGACGGTATCGCCGGCACCGTGACCTACGCCGCGTCACTGCTCGAGGAAGCGAGCGTGAGGAGCTTCCTCGACACGTTCCGGTACATCCTCGAGCAGTTCGCCCGCCTGGCTCCGGCAGCGGACCAGACGCGGATCGGAGGCATCGGGTGGCCAGGCGCAGCCGGGCAGCCCGTGCGGGAGCCCGCTGCTGCGGTGCGAGCGGCCGATCCGGCCCGCGCCCGCTCTCTTCACGACCTGTTCGAGCAGGCGGCGCGGCAGCGGCCGGACGACGTAGCGGTCGCCTGGCCCGGCTCCCGGCTCACTTATCGTGACCTGAACGAACGGGCCAACCAGCTCGCGCACCACCTGCTCGCTACGCTCCCGCTCCGCGCGGACGACCTGGTCGCTCTGGTCCTGGACAAGAGCGAGCTGATGATCATCGCCGTACTGGCGGTGTGGAAGGCCGGAGCCGCGTACGTGCCGGTCGATCCGGGTTATCCCGACGACCGGATCGCCTTCATGCTCGAAGACACCCAGGCGCGGCTGGTGCTCGCCAGCGAGGTGCATGGCGGCCGCATGCGGCGGATCGCGAACGGAACAGCGCCGGTGCTGGACGTCGAAGCGCCGACGCCAGCCGGGACGCTCCGCGAGAATCCCGCCGTTCCCGGCACACCTGCCGACCTGGCCTATGCCATCTACACGTCGGGCACGACAGGCACGCCCAAGGCAGTGCTGGTCCAGCACGGCAACGCCGTCAGCTTTCATCAGAGCCTGCGCGGAAAGTACTTCGACCCGGAAGCCGAAGCGCGTCATGGCGTCTTGTTCCTGGCCAGCTACGTCTTCGACTTCTCTGTCGAGCAGCTCGCGCTTTCCGTGCTCAGCGGTCACAAGCTGATCATCCCGCCACCGGTGTCCGACCCCGGATTCCACGAGTTCGCCCGCCGAGAGGGCATTACTTTCCTCAGCGGAACGCCGACGCAGATCCAGCAGCTGGACCTGTCGAGACTGACGGGTCTGCGGTGCGTGCTGATCGCGGGGGAGAAATTTTCTCGGCACCAGTTCGCCAGGATCCGCCGGGAATTCGGCGGGCCGGTATTCAACGCCTACGGGACGACCGAGACGACCGTATACAACACAGTGCGGTGCTTCAGTCCCGGCGAGGAGTACAGGAACGACGTCGGCGAGCCGCTCGGGAACACCCGGCTTTACATACTCGACGACGCGCTGAATCCTCTTCCCGCAGACGCTCCGGGCGAGCTTTACATCGCCGGTGAGTGCGTGAGCCGCGGTTACCTGAACCGGCCAGGGCTCACGGCCGCGCGGTTCATCGCCAACCACCTGCGGACCGGCGCCGAGAAGCGGAACGGGCAGTTCCCCGTCCTTTACCGGACCGGCGACGTCGTCCGGCTCGGTGCCACCGGCGAGCTGCGATACCTCGGACGCAACGACACGCAGGTCAAGATACGAGGCCTCCGCATCGAACCCGGCGAGATAGAAGCGGTCATCGCGGCCTGCCCGGGCGTGCGGGAATGCGCCGTCGTCGTCCGCGACGACGAGCTTTCGGCCGGCTCGAAGCGGCTCGTCGGCTACTACCTGGCCGAAAGCGGCACCGACGTCGACGACGACCGGATCATGGCGGCCCTGCGGGCAACGCTGGCACCGAGCATGGTGCCGTCGCTGCTGATACGGCTCGGCAGGCCGCTGCCGATGACGGTCAGCGGAAAGCTCGACACCGAAGCTCTGCCGCAGGCAAACTTCACCGCCAGGCGCACCGCTTACGTGGCTCCGCGCAGCCGGGCCGAGGCGAAATTGTGCCAGCTGTGGAGCCAGTTCCTGCCGGTGGACGGTGTCGGGATCGACGACGACTTCTTCCGGTACGGCGGCGACAGCATCGCTGCCCTGCATCTGGCGAGCCGTGCGCAGCGCGAGACCGGCGGTGCGGTGAGCGTGAAGGACGTATTCGACCACCCCACTGTCCGCGCCTTCGCAGGCCATGTGCTTTCGCGTCCGCAGGACATGACCGGCGACCGGCTCCGTCAGGAGCCTGCCGCCGGTGAAGAGGAGCCGCTGAGCGGGGAGTGCTCCCTGCTCCCGATCCAGCGGTGGTTCTTCGCCAAGTCCCTGGCCAGCAGGTCCCGCTGGAACCAGAACTTCGCTGTCCGGACGCCGCCGCTGGACGTGGCGAGGCTTCGGTCGGCTCTCTGCGCTCTTGTCGAGCATCACGACGCGTTCCACCTGCGCTACCGGACCCCGGACGGCGACACAGGAGACGTCACGCAGTTCTACACGACCGATCGTCCGCCGGTGGTACTCCGCACGCTGAGCGTAACGGGGCTGCGCGACGACGAGATTGCGGAACAGCTGGCTCACTGGCAGGGCGGATTCGACCTCGAGCACGGCCCCATCTTCTGTGCCGCGTATCTCGACGGCATTGCCGACGGCAGTGCGCGGGTCTGGTTCGCGGTGCACCACCTCGTCGTGGACGCCGTGAGCTGGCGGATCATCGCGCAGGATCTGGAGATCCTCTACCACGGCGGCGCGCTGGGGCCCAGGGAACCCAGCTACCGGCAGTGGGTCCAGGCGACGCAGCGCTACGCACCTGCTGACGGCGAGGCGGAGCTATGGGAACAGATCGCGGCTGACGTGATCACCGAGAGACCGGACGGCGCGCCGTCTCCGGCCCGCGCAGCCATCGCGCTTCGCGAGGAATTCACCCTGGGCGCGCCGCAGACGCAGGCCCTGCTGACAGCGAGCAACTGGGCCTACGACACCGACATCAGCGACCTGCTCCTCACGGCGGTCGGCTACGCACTGCGCGCGGTCACCGGCCGGGCCACGACCCATGTCACCGTCGAAGGCCACGGGCGCGAGTTGCTCGACGGCGCGCCCGACATCCGTGACACCGTGGGATGGTTCACCACGATGCATCCGGTCGCACTCGAACTGGATCAGGATCTGGGCCTGAGCATCCTGGCTACGAGGGCGAGCCGGCGGCGGGTGCCGCACCACGGCATCGGATACGGCCTGCTGCGAGGAACCTACGGCAGCGCCGGCGCCCCGCTGCCGCAGGTCAGCTTCAACTACCTCGGCCGGCTCACCAGCGGCAGTGCCGACGGCACCATGCGATGGCGGCTCGACGCGGGGACGTGGGCAGGCAGCACTGTCGTCGGCGGCGAGGGCGCCAGTGACTCGGCCCTCGACGTCACTATGAGCTGCGTCGATGACCGCCTCGTCACCGTCGTCGACAGTCGCTGGGAACAGAGGGTCACGCGGCGGTTCGTCACCGAACTCGCGGCGCGGCTGGCGGAGGTGGTCGCTCACACCTCAGCTGCCGCCGGATTCGGCGCCACGCGCGGGGAGAGCAGCCGTGCGGAGGGCGAAGGCCGGAGCGCCTTCGTCCCCTTCATCGCCGTCAACGAAGGCGCGGACGGGCGCACGCTGTTCGTCCTGCCGCCCGGCGAGGGAGGCGCCGAAAGCTACCTCAGCAACATCGCCAGGCAGCTACCCGGCCACAAGCTTGTGCTTTTCAACAATCTGCACCTGCACACACCCGGAGCGTCTTTCGAGGCGCTGGCCGAGTATTACGTTGGCCAGATCCGCCAGCTCCAGCCGGCCGGACCTACAGTCTCCTCGGCTGGAGCTTTGGCGGCGTGCTGTCCGTGGAACTGGCGCTTCAGCTGGCCGTAGCCGGGGAGCGCATCGACCACCTGCTGCTGATCGACCCGTACTTCGACGTCCTGCACGCGCTGGAGCAGGCCGGGCTATCCGGCGTAAAAAACCTGCTCGATCCCGTCAACTACCGCTACGCCCCGAGCCGGGCCAGCCTGGACCTGCTGAGCGCGGCCATCGGCGACCTGGTCTTGTTCAAGGCCTGCGAGCCGAACGAGATCACCACCAGCGAGGACCAGCGCCGCCTGTTCGAGTTGTACCGCGCGTCGACCTTCAACTATCTAGACACGCTCCTGCCCAGCGCTTCTATCCAGCTTGAGCCTCTGCCCGGGCGCACCCACCACGACTGGGTGGAGGACCAGCCCCTGGTAGCGGCCATGGGCCGGACCATAGCGGAGCTCCTGACGTATCCCGAGCCACGGCAATCATCACACCTGGAGGAGTCATGAACCAGCCTGCACACGTCCCCGCCATCGACATCTCGCCGCTCTCCGGCGGCGACGCAGAAGCCAAGCTGAGCGTCGCGAAAGAGATCGACACGGCTTGCCGAGGCTCAGGCTTCTTCTACGCGACGGGCCACGGAATCAACATCCATCGCCTTCAGGACGTGGTTGAGGAATTCCACCACACGATGACGGACGAGGAAAAGTTCCAACTGGCGATCCATGCCTACAACCACGCCAACCCCCACGTGCGCAACGGCTACTACCTGGCGATCCCCGGCAAGAAGCCGGCCGAGTCGTTCTGCTATCTCAACCCGTCCTTCACACCGGACCACCCGATGATCACATCGCGGACCCCGATGCACGAGGTGAACTGGTGGCCGGACGAGACCGCCCACCCCGGCTTCCGCGCGTACTGCGAGGCGTACTTCAGGGACGTGCTCGGGCTGTCCCGCATCCTGCTGCGCGGCCTCGCCTTAGCGCTCCACCTGGATGAACATTACTTCGACTGCCACGTCACCAGGGAAGACACGCTCTCGGCGGTATCGCTGATCCGCTACCCGAGGCTGGAACGCTACCCTCCGGTCAAGACTGGTCCAGACGGCAGGAAGCTCAGCTTCGAGGACCATCGGGACGTCTCGATCATCACCGTCCTGTTCCAGACGCCGGTCCCGAACCTCCAGGTCGAAACGGCGCAGGGCTGGCAGGATGTGCCGACCTCTGGGGAAGACTTCCTGATCAACTGCGGCACGTTCATGCCCCACCTCACCAACGGCTACTATCCCGCGCCGAACCACCGCGTGACGTTCGTCAACGCCCAGCGGCTGTCATTGCCGTTCTTCGTGCACGCGGGGAACCAGAGCCTGATGGAACCCTTCCACCCTGACGGTCCAGGAGAGGCCGGCGGGAACGCGGCCCTGCCGTACGGCGAGTACGTGCGGCAGGGTCTTGACGCGCTGATCGTCAAGAACGGCCAGACCTGAGTGGACGCCGCTCGCGGCCAGATGATGCTGGATCCTGGCACCGCCTACCTCAACGCGGGGGCGGCCGGACCGCTCCCCCGCGCCGTCTTCGAGCGGGTCAGCGGGTTCCGCCGGCACCTCGCGGAGCAGCCGGCCGACTTCCTGATCCGGCACGTTCCCCCGCTCCTGCGGGCGGCCCGCGAACAGCTGGCCGGCTACATCGGCGGCGACCCGCGCCGACTGGTGCTGACCACCAACGTGACCGGCGCGGTGAACCTCGTCGCATCCGGCCTGGCGCTCGAGTATCCCGGGGAGGTCCTGCTGACCGATCAGGAATACCAGCCCATGCGGTGGTGCTGGGAGCGTGCGGCCGAGCGGCAGGGCCTGACGGTCCGCTTCCTCAGTCTGCCACCGGATCCCGCAGGTCCTGAGGAGATCATCGAGGCCGCCATCGCGGCGATGAGCCCGCGTACGCGGCTGTTCTTCTTCAGCCACGTCGTGTCATCGACCGGGCTGGTGATGCCGGCGCGGGGCCTGTGCCGGGCGGCCTCGGAGCGCGGTGTCATTTCCGTGGTCGACGGTGCCCACGGGCCCGCCTTCACGGATCTGGATGTCGCGGACATCCAGTGCGACTACTACGCCGGCAGCGGCCACAAGTGGCTGCTAGCACCCGTGGGCAACGGGTTCCTGCATTCTGCCGTCGGCGCCCTGGAACGCCTCAGGCCGATGCAGGTGAGCTGGGGTTATCAGCCGCTACCAGGCGGCGGGCCGCCAGAGGAACGCGACGGCTCCGGCCGTACGTCGCCGCTGCGGAGGTTCGAGATCAACGGCACGCGGGACATCTGCCCGTGGCTCGCGCTGCCGGAAGCCATAGATTTCCAGGCCCGGCTGGGCCCAGAACGGATCAGGGGCCGGATGCGCGAGCTGTCCCGGCATGTGCGTGAACGGCTGGCGCACTGGCGTGGCCTGGAGCCGGTTACGCCGGAGCACGCCACGCTGAGCGGCGGGATGACCGCGTTCGCGCTGCCTGCCGGAACAGACGCCGCTGGGCTGTCGGCGGGGCTCTGGGAGCGGTTCCGCGTCGATGCCGCTGTCGTGCAAGGGCCGGGACGGCCGCTGATCCGGGTCTCGACACATTTCTTCAATACCGAGGACGACATCGAGCGCCTCGCGGAGGCGCTCGGGGAACTGGCGGGGCGTTAGCCCCATGAGGAATCGGGAGGACACGATGAGCGCGACGGTGCCGACTTTCAGCCTGGCCGAACTGCGACGGGGACTGCGCCAGGACGAGTTCCTGGGCTGCCTGACGGAGAAGGGGGTGTTCTACCTGACGGACTACGGTGCTTCCACGGTGGATCACCAGCTCGCAACGGATACCGCGATGGACTTCTTCGAGCACTCCAGCGCGGAGGAGAAGCACCGGGTGACCACCATGACGCCGACCATCCGCCGGGGCTATTCAGGTCTGGAGGCGGAGAGCACGGCGCAAGTCACCAGCACGGGAGAGTACTCGGACTACTCGATGTCCTTCTCGATGGGCATCGGAGAGAACCTGTTCCCCACGCACGAGTTCGAGCAGGTGTGGGCAGGCTACTTCGACCGGCTGTACGGCATCGCGCAGGCGACGGCCCGCGAGGTGCTGAGCGCGGCCGGCATGGCGCCGCCGGGCGGCGCGGACGAACTGCTGGACGGCGACCCGGTGCTGCGGCTCCGGTACTTCCCCGACGTTCCGAAGGACCGGATCGCCGAAGAAGAACCGCTCCGCATGGCCCCGCACTACGACCTTTCCATCATCACCCTGATTCACCAGACGCCGTGCGCGAACTCGTTCGTGAGCCTCCAGGCCCAGATCGGGGACAGCATGGTGGACCTCCCCTTTGTCCAGGACGCGATCATCGTCATGTGCGGAGCCGTCGCGACCCTGATGTCCGGCGGCGCAGTGCTGGCCCCACGGCATCATGTCCTGGCCCCGCCTGCGGACAAGCGCGTCGGCAGCGGCCGCACGTCCAGCGTCTTCTTCTTCCGGCCAAGCCCCGGCTTCACGTTCTCGGTCTCAGCGGCCAGGAAGTGCGGCCTCGACGTGGCCGTCACGGGAGAGACCTCGACGTTCGGCGACTGGATCGGCCGGAACTATGCCACGTTGCGTACCCCGGCCGCCGAGCAGTAGGCCCTCCAGGTGCTGACCAGGGCTGCGGGCTTCCAGGTCGCGCGCTCGCCAGCGGAACAGGCGATACGCCGCATCTCGGTGCTGTCGTCCGGGCCGGCGCTGGATCCAGCGCTGCGGATCACCGTGAACTTCCATCCGGATCGCGCGGCCGACGGCCGAGCAATCCTCACCGCCCTGGCCGAAGACGACATGTACCGCTCGCAGTTCGTCACCGGCACCAGCAACGGCAGCCTGACCGCCCACCCGAACGGCGACCGGTGGCTTTGGGAAAGCCGGATCTTCGCCAGCGCGTACGACAATACGCCCGCCGACCATCGGCCCATCTACGGCGCGCTGAACTTCCGGCCCAGTCCCTTCGGAGCCGCGCCACGTTTCGGTTCATCCCACCTGCGCCTGAGTTCCAGCATCCTCGGCAGGGCCACGTTCTGCTACCCGGACAGCTCCGACGAACCTGAGGCGTTCGGCACTGCCGCGCACATGGGACTGATCGGCCTGGCCATGGCCGGGACCGGAGACCCGCTGCACAACTACATCGAAGCCCAGGTGCACGGACCCGTGCTACTCAAGCGGCACGTCGAGGCGCTGGTACTCGACCCCTGCTATCGCGGCACCGAGGTCGAGGCCGCCGCCCGCCGACTGCCGTTCCCGACGCGATGGCACAGCGGCTTCCGGCTCACTGTGGATGAACTGCGCCGCCACCCTGACTATCGTGGCCCGGAATTCGTCGAACTGGGCGCCGAAATCGCCGAAGACGGCATCCTCGACCCCCGCATCATCGGTAACGCGGTCCGCGCTGGGCGCCATGATCCGCAGGCGGTCAAGCAGGTCTGGCACTGCGTCGCGTGCTTCGGGACCTGAGCATGCCCAGGCCGGCTGGTCAGCGGGCCTCGCTGCGCTGATACCAGGTGCCGCCGACGACCATGTCGGAGATTCCGCGTGACTCGCAGTAGAGTGCGAGGTCGGACAGGCGGTTGACGAATCCCTCGCCACTGAAGTTCAGTGAGGTGTTGCACAACAGGCCGATTCCCCGCTGGGCGGCGAAGGCGGAAAGCAACCGGTGCAGGGGAGGGTTGCCTGGCGCTGCGACCGTCTGGACCCGGGCCGAACCGTCGACGTGAGTCACCGCCTGCAGGCCGCTTGACTCTCGTACGCGGCGGAAGTAGAGCATGTGCGGATCCTCGAAATCCTCGTAGAAGGCCGCCGCGAGATCCTCGATCCGGCAGCATGGCGCGATCGGACGGTAGTCCTCCCGCTGCTTGATCTCGTTGAGCCGGTCGCGGGTACTCGCGCCGAACGGCTCAGCCAGAAGCGACCTGTTGCCCAGCGCGCGCGGGCCGATCTCCCACCGGCCCTGCACCCAGGCGACGATCCTGCCAGCGGCCAGGGCGGCGGCGAGGGCCTCGTAGGCGAGAGGGCGGGACTGCCACCTGGTGGCATCAACCTGGGTGTCGCAGACGAAGTCGAGTCCGCTATACACGCTCCACTCGATGTGCGGATCACCTGTGAACGTGGTGATCGCGTCGATCGCCGTTCCCAGCGCCGACCCGGAGTCGTTGGTGCACGGAGCGACGAACACCGACGAGAAGTGCCCGAGTTCGGACCAGTTGGTGTTCCAGTCGCAGTTGAGCCCGCAGCCTCCGGAAATGTACAACGGGCCGCCCGCAGGAATCTCCTCGCGCGCTACGCGGGCGAAAGTCTCGAAGATACGAGCGGTAAGCAGCGCGGCGGCGGTCTTGCATTCGGCCGACGTGACCCCCGCGTTGTAGATGACGGAGTCCCGGTACTCGTCCTTGGGAGCGGGATACATCGAGTCCTGCTTCAGGATCCGTTCCACGGTGTGGGTGATGTCCGGGCCGGCGTCATCCGGACTCGCGAACGCCGCCAGGGCCATCAGCTTGCCCGCGTCGCTGAGGCGCGGCTTCGCTCCGGTATCAGGGAAGGCGGGATCGGCGAGCCCGAAGAGGAAAGAAAACCGTGCACCGGGCGCGGTCATGACCGGCATGGTGCGCACGATCCGGTGCCGCGAGTCGACGAGATAGAAGGCGCCGACGTCGCCCTCCCAGACGAGGACCGTCCGCACCGGAGCTGCATCCCTCGGTGCCATTCCCAGCGCCATGTAGATATGCGACCTCTCGTGGGTAGAGGTGAAGAGCCTGACCTCCTTCCCGAAGAAACGCGAGGTGGTGACGACGGGGTCGTCCGTCCCCACGTATCCCGCCCCGGTGTGGGCGATGCGCGTGGGGTTCAGGTCGCTCCAGCCGCCGAGGGCCACCACGTCAGGCAGGTCGCCGAGTCTCTCGGCTAGGTCGAGTACAGTCGCCGGGTGCAGCGGCGAGTAGCGCAGGCGCGAGTCCTTCTCGGATTCGAGCGAGTAGAGCAACCGGCGATCTTCGATGGCGGCGACCCCGCCATCGTGCCCCGGCTTCAGCGCAACGACGAGCATCGGCATCCTTCCAGCGCGCTGTACGCATCTACGGCTTCGACAGTGCGTGCATAGTGTCGTAGTTGGTGCCGATCCAGTCCCCGAACGTCGCGCTCTCGGCGGTAAGGCTGACGTCGAGGCCATACGCGCGGGCCTGCTTGACGGAGAACGTGAAGTCCGCTGACGGGCGCAGGAAGAGCACGCTGGACGTGCGGTCGCTGCCCACCCGCCGGGCGGCGTCCGGGGCCGCGACGTAGTGCCCGGGCGCGGGCACCGCGCCCCCCGTGACCAGGGGCGCGACTGCGCCGCCCAGCCCGATCACGGTGTCAGGCACCGCAGGCAGGCCGACCGATTCACCTCCGACGTCGACGTGCAGGCTCACGAAGCCGTTGGCACACGGGGTCTGGTGGATCAGGGTGATGATCGACAGGTCGTAGTGCGGCGCCATCCGCCTCGGCTCCAGCTCGGCGACGCGATGCTCAGGGACCTCAGGGAAGTACCGCAGCCGCAGCACGGGGTCGCAGTCCAGCAGCGTCTCCAGGTCTTCGCCGTCGTATGTCCCCGTCGAATTCAGCACCACCCGTGCGGTATTCCGCGCGGCACCGCAGAGCCGGTCGTAGTAGGCGGTCCATAGCGTCTCGAACTCCAGCGAGGGGAAGAGGTTGCCGGTGCTCCCCATCGAGAAGGACATCGAGTAGTCCGTGTAGTCGCCGGTGCTGGTCACCTGGGCCGTGCTCTCAGCCTCCAGCGCCGAGTACCCGCGGCGCATCGTCGAGACTGCGGTGCTCACGGCCTGCTTCGCCGTCGCGGTGCCGCGCTCGAAAAAGTCCAGCGCCATTTCCCTGGCCGCTTGATGGTCCTGGTCGGTGACTCCGCAATCAGTAAGGTAGAAAACCCCCGAGCCCGTCACGCACTCGCGGAACCGCTTCTGGTCGGCTCCCCGCAGCAGCGCGGCGAGGCTGAAGAGTGGTACTGGTGTGTCCGCCATTTCGCGCTCCCTCAGTAATAGAAAAGCAGGGCGCGCATTTCCAGGGAAATGCGCAGACGGCCGGTGGCTGGACCGCGCTGGTCGAAGAATGCCGTATGCGGGCAGAGTCCGGCCACGTCGAGCAACTCGCCGTGCTCCGCATCACCGCTGGCGAGCGCCAGGTCGCGGCTCGCGCTGTCGTAACACTTGAAGAGGATCACCTCGTCGGGGGTGAGCGAGTGCCAGTAATACCAGCGGTGGCGGGGGTTGTGCTGTACCGAATAGTTCTCGCGGTCACTGAGCCATGCTGGGAAGTCCAGCTTTGTCACCACCAGATCGGTAGCCGCGTTCACCGATCGGTAGTCGCACAGCGCGAGTGAGAAGTTGCGAACAGGCTCGATCAGCGGGTGCCAGACGTTGACGATCTGAAACCGGCGGAACCCGCGCCCCCGTCCGTGCCTGACGGCACGCGACCGAGCGCTGTCCGGATTCTGGTCGACATGAACACGCAGATGCGCCGGCTGATGCGATAGGCCCGGAGGTAAGCCGGTGCCCTCTTGCCGCAGGGTTGAGTCGAAGAACAGCACCTCGTCCGCCCCAATGTGCGACTTCAGCAGTTCGCCTGTCTCCCGCTGATACCCGCCGGCGCCGGCTAATAAGGCGTACTGGTCTATGCCGCTGGGCGCCACTACCTTCTCGAAGCCGGTGTCGTCCAGCCTCGGTTCCATCGAGCCATCGCGCAGATCAGTGATGGTCATGTCGACGGCGACCTTGCGAAAGTTGAACAGCACCTCCGGTGGACGCGACACCGAGTCGATACACCAGTCACCATGACTGGCCGGAGTCAGCGGCGCGCTGTAGTACAGCGGACTCGATACGGTTGACATAGCAGTCCGGCCGCCTATTCTTCCGCTGCCGACCGGCGAAAGACACCGCGTTCGAGCTGCGGGCTGGTGTACACCCGATATTCTCCCACACCCCGGAACTGGTTGAGGTCCAGGAATTCAAGCCGAGTGTCATCCATATGCTTCCCCCTTCGATCTCGTCCGGGAATAAGACTCCTGGGGCTGGCATCTGGTTTACCTCTCGGAGTTGAATGGCTGTGGTCAGCTCGTGAGGTGGTAGTAGTCGGCTAGCAGGGCGGTGATGTCGCTGGTGTAGGAGGCGAAAGCGGGGAAGTGGGTGGCGATGGCGGTGGTTGCGGTGGTGGTGAGGTCGGCGCGGGTGGCGGTCGTTGAGGTTCCGAGGTGCGGTTCGAGTTGCTGGAGTGCGCAGACGAGCGGGGTGGGCGGCACCTATGCGGCGGCGGAAGGGGGCTTGTCGTGCGCGTGTGGGAGGCGTTTCGCATAAGGGAGCTTTGACCGGGCTATACGACGATTCTGCTCCTTCATGCGAGACCGCTCCTACACGCGCACGAGAAGTCTCCGTGATTACGGCGTAATTCGGGTCTGCATGCGCGCCTCGAAGACGGGCTGGGGCAGGTTCGCTGGCCTGAGTTCGGTCTCGCTGACGCCAAGTATCCGGGCGTAGCCGTCTTTGTAACGTGGGTGGGTGAAGAGGCCGTCGAGTTCGGACGCCGTTTGCCAGCGAAGGACGGTGAGGACCGGGCCGAGTGGCTCTGAGATCCCGGCTGCAGCAACAGTATCTGCGTCCCTCAAGCCATGGATTAGATGCGCAGAAGCCTGGCGGCCGCGCCCGCGCGCGGCCGGGTTCCAGTCTTTTCCGCAACTTTGTAGGGACCTCTCCTGCCATGACGAGTCGCACGCGATAAACCAGGTGACGTCGGTGATCAACCCCGCGACAATGGCCGGTGTGGCAGAGGTCGCGGTCGTCGTTGCCCATTCCGAGCGCGCGACCCTGCGGGTCGGTGACGTGTTCCTGAAGATCGACGCTGATCAGGTGCGGGCCGACGCTGAGGTCGAGGCGATGGCCCTGGCGCCGATCCCGACGCCGGAGATCCTGTGGCGCAAGCCGCCCGTGCTCGCGATCGCCGCCCTCCCCGGCGCGGCACTCGGCCACCTCGGCGAGCCGTCGAAGGCGTCGCCGGCGGCCTGGGCCGCGGCCGGTGCCGCAGTGCGGATGCTGCACGACGCGCCGCTGCCGCCATGGCCCGGTCAGAGCCTCGACGAGCTCGCATCGCGCCTCGCCGGCGAGTGCGAGTGGCTCGTCGCCAACGACGTCCTTCCCGCCGGCCTGGTCACGCGCAACCGCCGGCTCGCCGAGACTGCGCTCCGGCCGTGGACACCGGTCTTCACGCACGGCGACCTGCAGGTCGACCACGTCTTCGTCGCCGGTGACGAGATCACCGGCGTGATCGACTGGTCCGAGGCGTCCCAGGGCGACGCGCTCTTTGACCTCGCCATCCTCACGCTCGGACACAAGGAGCACCTTGGCGACGTCGTCGCCGGCTACGGCACCGACGTCGACCGCGACCTCATCCACGCATGGCGGTCGCTGCGATGCCTGACTAACGTCCGCTGGCTGGCCGAGCACGGCTACGGCTCGCCGGACGAGTTCCCCGAGGTCGCCATACTGAGATCCCGGCTGTGAGGTTGACTCCATGACCATGACCATCGAGAGCTCTTCGGGACCCGGCAGGCCGGTGGCACTCGTCACAGGCGTGGGCCGCACCATCGGCATCGGCGCGGGCATCGCGGCCCGGCTGGCAGCATCTGGCTGGGACATCGCATTCACCTACTGGACGGCCTATGACGAGCGGATGCCCTGGGGCATCGAGCCAGCGGCAGCCGGTGCCATCGAAAGATCGCTCAGCGGGCACGGCGCAGCAGTCGCGGCTATCGAGGCCGACCTTGCTGACGCCGGCTCCCCGGCGCTGCTCTTCGATGAGGCCGAACGGCGGCTGGGCAACGTGGCCGCGCTGGTGATGTGCCACTGCGAGTCCGTCGACTCCGGCCTGCTCGACACGACCACCGAGAGCTTCGACCGGCACTTCGCCGTCAACGCCCGCGCATCCTGGCTCCTGATCCGCGAGTACGGGCGGCGGTTCCGCGGACCGCACGGCACCGGACGAGTCATCAGCCTCACCAGCGACCACACCGTCGGCAACCTGCCCTACGGTGCGAGCAAGGCCGCCCTGGACCGCATCACCCTCGCGGCCGCACACGAGCTGGCACACCTGGGCATCACCGCGAACGCGATCAACCCCGGCCCGGTCGACACCGGATGGATGACCGACGACCTGCGGCAGTCCGTCCTGCGGCAGACACCGCTGGGCCGCCTCGGCACCCCGCAAGACACCGCCCGTCTGGTCGAGTTCCTCTGCTCCCCCGAGGGCGGCTGGATCAACGGCCAGCTCCTCATGAGCAACGGCGGCTTCAGCTGATCCCCCGGCTGAAGCCCTGCTGGCGGGTCGTTTTCAACGACACCATGGTCCTACTTACTGTCGTCCCGACAGCAGTAAGTAGGACCATGATGCTGTCCGAAAACAGCCTGCGCCCTGCGTCAGCGCTGCGCTCGATCCGCCGGGGCAGGACGTCCCGCATCTGGTCAAGCGGCCAGGGGTCGCCGTGGCTGCGGGCCGAGCCACCGCATCACCTCGTCATCGCGGACCGGGTTAGATGCGGGCAAGCGCCTCGCGCAGCGGGTCAAGGCCCATGGCGCCCAGGCTGAGTGCCCTGGCGTGAAAGTCCTTGAGGCTGAAGGCTGCTCCGGCCCGTGCCATGGCATCGTGTCTGGCCTGCAGCCAGATCCGTTCGCCGAGCTTGTAGGAGGGGGCCTGGCCCGGTAGGCCGAGGCAGCGGCGTAGCTCGGAGAGCAGCTGCCGTTCATCCCAGCTGGAGTGGGCGCGCAGGATCTCCCAGGCGATCTCGGCGTTCCAGCGCTCGCCCTCGCGCCAGCCGGTGCCTCTCGGGACGTCCAGTTCCAGGTGCACCCCGATGTCCAGGGCCACCTGGGCGGTGAGGAGCTGCTGGCTGTCGAGCATCCCGAGATATGTCCCCGGGTCGTCCAGGTATCCGAGTTCTCCCATGAGCCGCTCGGCGTAGAGCGCCCAGCCCTCGCCGTGGCCCGATACCCAGGACATGCGCTGCCAGCGGTTCAGGTTCTCCCGCTCGGCCAGGGCGTGCGACATCTGCAGGTGATGGCCGGGAACGCCCTCGTGGTAGACGACCGTGACTTCCTTCCAGGTGGAGAAAGTTTCCACGCCGTCCGGCACCGACCAGCACATCCGCCCGGGCCGGGACCAGTCCTCGGAGGGCTCGGTGTAGGAGATCCCCCCGTCGTTGGTAGGTGCGATCACGGCCTCGATCCGGTGCGCGGGCTGCGGGATGTCGAAGTGCGTCCCGTCCAGCTCGGCAATGGTGCGCTCGGCCTGCTCCTGCATCCAGGCACGGAAGTTCTCGCGCCCCTCGACGCGCCGGGCCGGGTCCTGGTCCAGGATCGCCACGGCCTCGGCGACGGTGGCCCCGGGCCGGACCTGGTCGCTGACCCGCGCGAGCTCGGCCCGCAGCCGGGCGAGCTCCTCCCAGCTCCAGGCGTAGGCTTCCCGCAGATCCACGGCGGCACCCAGGTAATACCGCGAGGCCCGGGCGTAGACCTCAGGCCCGCAGCCATCCTTCGCACTGGCCAGCGGCATCAGCTCGCGGTCCAGGAAGGCGCCAAGCTCGGCCGTGGCGGCCGTGGCCGCGCGCGCGGCCGCGGCCAGCTCCCCCCGCAGCGAGTCCGGGACCCCGGTCAGCCGCCCGGCCAGCCCGGTATAGAAGGAATCCCCCGGCCTGGCCCACGCCGCGCACTGCCTGGCGACCTCCTGGACCTGCCGCCTGGCCGCGCACCGGCCATCCCTGGCCGCCTCCAGCAAGGTCTCCGACAACTGGCGGTAAGCCCGCGGCACCGCGGCCATCCGCCTGGCGATGGTGACGGCGGCCTCCTCGCCGTCTGCGGGCATCAGGTCGAAGACCTCGCGCACCTTCTGCACCCAGCTGGCGATGGTGCTGAGCTCGCTGGTGATGTCCCCGGCGTCGTAGCGCTCCGCAGCCACCGCCAGCCGCTCCCGCATCGCGGCCCGCGCGACCCGCTCACGCCGGTCCTGGGCTTGCGCCGCGTCCAGGGCCGCGAGGGTCGAGCGATCCAGCCCGGCCCGTCCGGCGAACCCGTCAGCACCCAGATCCGGCAGCTCGTGGTCGTGCCCCGCGATCCCGGCGGAAGTGGCGTAGCACGGGTCCAGGGCGGCGGCCCGCGCCACGTACTCCGCCGCGATGTCGTCGACCGAAGGCATGCCTGAAACCTAGCCCGGGGCGCTCTTGTGGGGCAGGTTCGCCTGCTTGATCTCGTCCTCGCTGACGCCGGCGAGGAAGGCTGCGCCGTCGGCGTAGCGGGGGTGGGTGAAGATGCCGTCCAGGTCATCGGGCGTACGCCAGGTCAGGACGAGCAGGACGGGGCCGAGCGGCTCGCTGGCCAGGGCAGCCGTGGCGGCCGGTGTGCCGGCGTGACCGAGGTCGAGCAGCGCGGGCGGGATGATCCACCCCATCCGGTGCCTGGCGTCGTCGGGGACAGCCCCGCCGTGGACCAGGCGGGCGCCGGCCGCGCCGAGCTGCTCGATCCTGGCCAGGGCGCGCTGGCGGAGCGGCTCGGCCGGCAGCGGTGCGGGCTGGATCATAGGCAGCCTGGCGGCAATGGCCTCCGCAATGGCTGGCGCCCGGGTCTCCTGCGCGCACAGCAACGGGAGGTAGCCAAGGCCGCCGGCACTGTGCAGAGCCAGCGTCGCGGTAGCCGCCATCGCGACCTGCTCGGGGTCGGCGTCCCGGCCGGCGACGTGGACGTTGCCGCCTGAGCGGACCGCGACCAGCCGCGCGCCGGTCCTTGCCGCCGCCCGGACGGCGTCGGCCAGCGTCCGCTCGCTCGCCCGCACGTGGAGCGAGCGCAGGCATGGCTCGCCGAGCAGCGCCGCGCCGACGTCGGTGCCGGTGCCCTGGACCAGGTTGAGCACGCCGGCGGGGAGCCCGGCCTCAGTGGCCAGGTGCGCGAACGCGGTAGCGGACAGCGGCGCCCGCAGCGACGGCTTGACCACGGCGGTCTGGCCGGCGGCCAGGCGCGGCAGTACCGAGCAGATCACCTCGGTCAGCGGCAGGCCCCAGGACAGGACGTGGCCGGTGACGCCGCTCGCTCGCGCGCCAGCGCCGAGCAGCCTGGCGGCCAGGTCCACGGCGGCCTTCGCTGCGAACGCCGAGTCGGGCGGATCCAGGCCAGTTTCGGCCGCCTGTAGCTCGGCGAGCTCGTCAGTGCGGGCGGTCAGCGCGTCGGCCAGCCTGGCCAGCGCAGCGCGCCTCGCGTCTGGGTCGGCGGCCCAGGCCTGCTTCGCCGTGGCGGCCGCGCGGACCGCGCGGGCGACGTCCAGCCGGCTGGACAGCGGGACCGCAGCCAGGACCGTCCCGTCGAGCGGGCTGCGGATCTCGTACTCGAACGGCACGGCTGGGAACTGCCACCTGCCGCCGATGAGATTGCGCGCGAACTGCTCGTCCCCTGCGGGGACACCGGTCATGCCTCGGCCACGGTCAGCCCGGCCGGCTCGACCAGCTCGCGCCAGCCGGTCAGGACGCTGCTGAGGATCTCGCTGCTCGGCCGCCCGGTCTCCAGCGCGAGCAGCTCGCTGCCGGCGATCGCCATCTGGTGTCCGTGCGCGGCCCAGTCGCTCAGGATGGTCTGCAGTGCCTGCCCGTTCCCCGGGTCGGCGTCGACCAGGAACCGCAGCAGCGCGGAGGTCCACCGCCGCGATCGCTTGCTGTCCAGCCACAGGTTCTCGGCGATCAGGCCGTCGAGCGTCGCGCCGGCGGCGGCGAGCTGCCGGCTGGCGCTGGCCAGGAAGAGCAGGTCGGCGACGGGCTTGACGACCAGCTGAGTGGCGACCAGGCCGCGGTCCCAGTCGTACTCGACGAGCGCGTTCTCGACGGCGGCGCGGATCGGCTGCCAGCCGGGGTAGGTCTCCCAGATCGCCCGCTCACCTGTACCGAAGCCGCGCTCCGGATAAGTACGGGCGAGCTGCGTCGTCCGGTACGCGACGAGCTGCACCCGGCGAAGCTGGTCAGCGGTCTGGAAGGTCGCGCAGTTCGCGACGTAGCTGCTCGGCGCGAGCTGCTGGACGCAGGCGGACAGCATCTGCTCGGCGTGCGCGAGGTAGCGGCAGGGCGTCATCACCAGCGCGAGGTAATCCAGCGCAGCCTCGGTGAGCTGGTCGTCGTGGCCCTCGGCGTCGAAGCGCTCCAGCAGTCCTTCGACGTAGGTTTCCTGGTCGTCCTGCAGCGCGACGTAGCTGCCGTAGGTGAGGGCGTCGGGGTCGCGGAAGGCGTTCCAGTCCGCTGCCGCGATGCTGATCGCGTCCCGGTGCGCCATCAGCCAGGTGTTGCCGTTGACGTCGGGACTGAGCTCCAGCGGCACCGGCGTCATCGTGTGGTTCAGCCCGTGGGTGAGGATCTCGTACTCGGTCGGCCGCCGGCCGAGGTCGCCCAGGGCACTCCACGTTCTGAGCTTGCCCGCCATCAGGACTCCTTGTCGTAGAACCACACGTACTCGTCGACGCGGGTGCGCAGCCGGCCCGTGAAGGACGGCATCTCGGATTCGAGCGCGGCGAGCAGCATCGGCTGTCCCAGGTGCCGCTCCAGGCTGGTCCGGGTCAGCCGGCACGACCGGACAGTGTGAATCCGCAGGTAGTCGCCCCGGTCGACGACGATGACGTCGCACTCCGGATTGTCGTCGGCCACGGCGTCGATGACGGCGTCGGCGAGCGGACCCGACCGCAGCACCGGGCCGACCAGATCAGGGCCGAGCGCGGACAGGTCGGCTACCTCTACTACTGCCATCACGGGACCTTTCGGGTGGCGGTCCGGCTGACGAGCACCTGGCCGTCGACGACGCGGACCTCGTGCCGTTTCAGGCACGCGGTCCGGGGGTTGATGCCAGCGCCCGTCCGCGCGTCGAACTCCCATTCGTGCGCGCCGCAGATCAGCGAGGTGCCGTCGAGCCGGCCTTCGGCGAGCGGGGTGCCGGAGTGCGGGCACCGGCCGTCGTAGGCGTGGTACTGGCCATCCAGCCTGATCAGCACGACCTCGGCGCCGCCGTCGAGCAGGTACGACTCCATCTCGCCGTCCCACAGGTCGGCCCCGGCGATGACCGCGAACTGCTCGTCACGCACGGAATCGCACGTCCAGCCACTGCAGCGGGACCAGTTCCAGCTCGCCCAGGGTGGTGGCCGGGGCGATCACCTCGCCGTCGAGCAGCACGTCGTAGCCGGGCGGGGTCGCCGGCCGGGCGATCCGGCGGCCGACGACGTGCACCGCGACCTTCTCGGCGACCTGGTCCATGGTGTCGTCGGTGTCCACCGCGACCAGCTGCGACAGGAAATCGCCGGCGAACCTGCCGTAGATCGGGAACAGCGCCATCGCTACTCCGCTCCCGCGTAGTCGGCCGCCCAGCGGTAGTCGTACGCGTCGTCGCCCATGACCTCGGGCGTGAGCCCCATCCACTGCAGGCCGCCGGCCAGGGTCATCGGCTGGATCTGCCCGGACAGGAACCGGTCGATCACGGTGGTGTGGCCCGCGTAGCGCTCAGGCTCGATGTCGAAGCACCACTTGGAGATCTCGGAGTCGAAGTGGTAGAGGCGGCCGTTGTAGACGCTCGTCGCCGGGCGCAGCTCGCTCGGCGACATCGCCGACCCGATCGGCAGCTGGGTCACGCTGCAGATCGCCGGCAGCGTCTCCGGAAGCGTCAGCTCGACGTGGCCCGCGTTGACGTTGGCGATGATCTGGTCCCACAGCGGACCCCAGGTCTGCTCCCAGTTTGGATACTTCTCGCTGAGCCACTTCCGCTCGGCCTTCGAGACACCCGCGTTGGGCTTCCAGAACAAGGTGGGGCGCCAGAACCAGGTGCCCAGATGGCAGGCGTGGTGCCCGTTTTCCAGTGCTATTTCGAACTGGTCCCAGTACCACGGCTTTTTCAGGCCGTAATCTTCCCTGATCCGTTCATGCTGGTTCACGATCCATTCAGTCATGAACTCCTTGAACGACTGCCTTCGCTGTTTCAGCGGCGTGTAGTAGTCCATAGCCGGACCAGTGAGTATCTGGAATAGCCTGGTCGCTCGCCAGAATGCGACGTCCATGATCTGCTGGGCGCGCTCGGGGTCGTGCTCCATCAGGATCTGCAGCGTCGGGAATCCCTGCTGGGCGTGCCTGGCCTCGTCGGTCTGGATCGAGGACAGCAGATTGGACCAGTTGACGTCGCCGGCGGCCATGGCGTCCGCCGCCAGCGCGACGAACTGGATGTTGGTGAAGCCGTGCTCCACGGTCAGGCTGGTCGCCAGTGCCGCCTCGACGCAGTCCGCGCTCAGCATGATGTCGTCGAAGAAGTTCCTGACCGCCAGGATCGCCCACTCGTTGGTGTGGAAGGCGCGCTGGGCCCAGTCGAACCGCTGGTCCCGCTTCAGAAGCTCGTGGGAGAATCGCAGGTCAAGCTGAGTATGACGGGTCTCGTCCAGCATCCCGAACACGCCGAGGTTGCGCCACTTAGGCGACGGGGCGAACCGGCAGAAGCGGCTTTGCATGGTGACCGCCATGTACTCGACCATGGCGGTGCCGCCCATGTGCAGTTGCGATGCCGCGACGTGCGCTGGATCCAGCTTCTCGAAGACCCCGGCGCGGGCGAGCGCGTTGCTGACTGCCTTGACGCCGCTTTCCTTTTCCCGCTGAATCCGGACGTAGTCTCGGTAAGAGACCCGGAACGGCTCTTCCCACGACTGCCACGCCTCGCCGGGGATGTCCTTGGTGCCGGTCCATTCAGCGGGAAAGGCGGCCTGCTCGTCGACGTACGATAACGTCCAGTCCAGGTCCCTCGACACCTCATACCAGTCATCGCGGTTGAGCAGCATCGAACCTTGTCCTTCTCGCGTGATTCCCCGGGGCGATCGCCCTGCGAACATCACTGGCAAGTGGATCACAACTGTTTCGTCCCGGCAATAACGGTGTTCACCTTTTTGCCGGGACGTCGCCAAATCCTTCAAGCTGATCCAGCACCGGGCTGAACCTTCGGGGTGAGCTGGGTTGTCGTGCTCTGCGATGGATCAAATCGGCCCGGAGGTGCCGTGAAGGACGGGATGACCGAGTTCGCCGAGTTCGTCGAGGACCGGCAGCGGGCCTTGCAGCGCAGTGCGTGGCTGCTCACCGGTGACTGGGCGCTAGCCGAGGACCTGGTTCAGACCGCCCTTTCGCGGGTGTGGCGGCGGCAGGCCGTCCGGCGCCGGGCGATCGCGGCCGTCCTCACGACGTCCGTGGTGGCCGTGCTGGGCAGCGGCGTCGGCGTCGCCGTGGCCACCGGCAGGCTCGCCGGCAACCCGGTTGCCGGCCAGGCGAAGCACGCGGGACCGCCGCGCTTCTACGTCGAACTCGACACCGCCGGGCCGGCGTCGTCCGAGCAGCGGGCCCAGGTGCGGGTGACGGCGACCGGCGCCGTCGCGGCGACGGTGCACTGCCCTGGATGTTTTCCGTCCGCGATCTCCGCCGCCGAGGCGGCGGGCGGCCGGGTGTTCTTCCTCTCGTGCCAGGTCGACGCCAGTGCGGGCACCAAGGTCAGGCTCGGGACGAAGATCTACCGGTTCGGGATGAGCGAGACCGGTCACGTCACGGGGCTGCGGCTGATGGCGGGCGGGAACCTGACCGGGCTGCGGGCCGGCGACATGGCGGCTTCGGCCGACGGATCCGAGCTGGCCGTGGCCATCGCGCCGGCCAAGTCCGGGCCGACCAGCCAGATCTGGGTCGTCAGCACCAGCACCGGCAAGCACGCCACCTGGGAGACGTCGGTGTTTCCGCACGGCGGACGTTTCATACCTTACGATCTGTCGCTTTCGGGAGACGGGAAAACGCTGGGTGCCTTCGGTAAGGCGCACTGCGTGAAGGGCGCCCGTGGCTGCACCTCGCGCGACTTCGAAATGGTGGTGACGCGGCACGCGCTGACAGGCGGACAGCTGTCGCGCGGCGGCCACGTGGTCTTCACCCAGCATCAGCTCGTGCGGCCGAGGACCGGTGCCGTCCAGACCGCTGACGTGAGCGCGGCGGCGCCGGCCGTGGACGTGGTGATCGCGGACAGTCGCGGCAGCCGCGTCACCCAGAACTCGATCAGCACCGGCAAGCCGCTGCGGACCTTGTTCCGGGTGACGGCCAGGCTATCGCTGATCGCTCAGCTCAGCGTCGACCCGTCCACCGGGTTCCTGCTCGTGACTGGCGAATCGGGCGGCGGTCCCGCCGGCGGCACGAGCTTCAACGGCTGGATCAATCACGGCAGGCTGGTCAGCCTTAAGCCGGACATCCGGCTGTCACTGAATACCGAGATCTGGTAGCCGCCGTTACTCGATGGCCTGCGGCTGGCTCTCTGGTCGCGGGCCATCGATCGGCTTGCCGAGCACGGCCAGCAGGGCGATCAGCGCTGCGGCGCACACGATCGACGCGTCGGCGATGTTGAACGTCCACGGGAAGTGCGGCAGGTTGATCCAGTCGACCACCCGGCCACGGAACGGGCCAGGAGCACGGAAGATCCGATCGCAGAGATTGCCGGTGGCACCGCCGAGCAGCAGGCCGAGCGCGATCGCCCAGGTCAGGCTGCGCAGCCGGCGGGCGATGCGGACGACGACTACCACCACCCCGCACGCGATCAGGGCGATCGCCACGGTGTAGGAGGTGCCGAGGCCGAAGGCGGCGCCGGCGTTGAAGGTCAGCTTCAAGGTGATCAGGCCGTCGATCAGCTGGACCGGCCGGTGGCCGAACGGCAGGTGCCGCAGCACGAGGGTCTTGGAGATCACGTCGCCCGCGAGCACGAGAACGGCGACACCGGCCATGACCACGAGCGTGCTGACCCGGCGCACGCGCCCGCGATCTTCAGCTGCCACGACCGCCCACGCTACACGGCTGCTGCAAGCGGTCAGACCGGGGCGACGCCGATCAGGCCGTTGCGGGTTACCAGCGCGGCGAGCGCCTGCTCGGCCAGGCCCTCGGTGCCGTCGGGACGCCTGGGCAGCACCAGGTACCGGGACTCGGCCGAGGCGTCCCAGACGTCGACGGTGACGCCGGCGGGCAGCTCGAAGCCGAACTCGGCCAGCACCGCGCGCGGGTCCCTGACCACGGCGGACCGGTAGGCCTCGCTCTTGTACCAGGTGGGCGAGGGGCCGAGCAGCGCGATCGGGTAGCACGAGCAGAGCGTGCACACGATCACGTTGTGGCGGCTGGCGGTGTTCTCCACGACCTTGAGCCGCTGCTCCTGCAGGCCGCCGCCCATCGACAGGCCGAGTTCGGGCAGCGCCGCGTTCGCGTCGGCCAGCAGCCTGGCACCGAACGCCGGGTCGAGCCAGGCGCGCGCGACCACCCGCGCTCCGTTCGCCGGCGACGCCCTTGACAGGTAGGCGGCCAGGTCCTGGTCGAGCCGGCTGGCGTCGACCAGGCCCCGCGCCTCGAGCAGGCTTTCGAGCTGCCTGACCCGCGCGGCGATCGTCGCGCCCGGGCCGGAGTGGTCACCGCTCATCGGGCACTCTCCTGATCGATGCGACGAAGGTAGCTCTCCCACAAGGCCACGGTGATCGTGTGGTCGCCCGCTCCGAAGAGGTCACTGGCGGAGAACCTGACCGCGTACACCGGCTCGGGAGGCGCGGGCAGCAGGCGGGAGCGCAGGTCAGGCAGCGGATGCGCGCCCTCCACCTCGACGATGGTCCCCACCGCGCCTCGCACGTACCTGGGCAGCCGGGTGTGATGCGGCGGGTCGGCGCGGTTCGTCCGCACCAGGTCGCCGGGCGCGAACGCGGGAGCGGCAGCCTCACTCACCGGCCAGCTCCTGCTCGGTGACGATGCCCTTCTCGGTCAGCAGCGTCTCGATCGCGGTGAACCACTTCTCGTAGTACTGCGAGGCCAGGTACCGCTGCGGCGGGATGCGCTCGATCGCGTCGCGGAACTCGTCCAGGTTGTACAGGCCCTGGCCGAGCAGCGCGCGGTTCAGCGCGAACACGTGCGCCTCCCAGTCGGCGTGAAACGGCGGCTCGTCGGCATCGGGCTGGACTCCGGCGAAACCCTGCATCCCGCCGACGTCGTTTATCCGGCTCATCGGACCTCCGAGCTTGCGCCACCTGTCGGCAACGTACCCAAACCCCCGCACCTGACCCGCGCGGACCGGAACATCGCGGTGCCGATGTGGCCGATACTGGAGCGCGTGACAGACACCGACTCCCAGGCCACCATCACGCTGGACGCCCCGATCATGGCCGTCACCGTGTTCCGCGACGGGGCCCGGGTCCTGCGCAGCGGTGCGGTGACGGCCGCCGCCGGGACCTCCCGGATCGTGGTCAGCGGCCTGCCGACGGCGGCGGATCCGGCGTCGGTGCGGGTCGCCGTGCGCGGTCAGCACGTGGCGCTGCTGGACATCGAGGTCAACCGGCGGCATGTGGCCGACCCGCACCACCAGGACACCGCCAGGCTTCAGGCCGACGTGGACGCCCGGCGCGACGAGCTCCAGGCGCTCGACGACACCGATTCCGCCGAGCAGGTGGCGGTCGGGTTCACCGGCCACCTGTCCGAGGCGGCGGCGGTCGCGCTCGCGCGAGCCGTCAGCTTCGGCCGGATCGGGCACGACGAGCTCGACCAGATGGCCGCGCACCTGTCGGCCAGCACCGCCAGCGCCCTGGCCAGGCGGCGCGAGATCAGCGCGCGCAAGCGCGCCGTGACCCGGGAACTCGAGGCGGCGGAACGGCGCCTGGCAGGCGTTCAGCGCCAGCAGGCGACGCCGCAGTTCATCGAGGTGACGGCGGTGGTGGAAGCGAGCGCGGCGACCGACGCCGACGTCGACATCTCCTATCACGTCAGCGGCGTGTCCTGGCGTCCGCTGTACGACCTCGGCTTGTCCGGCGAGAAGCTCGCCGTCAGCTACCTGGCCGAGCTCACCCAGCGCACCGGCGAGGACTGGCCGGAGGTTGAGCTGACGGTGTCCACGACCCGCCAGGGTCAGCACCAGACGCTGCCGGAGCTCGCCCCCTGGTACATCGGAGTCGCCAGGCCCGAGCCGCCCATGATGCCGAAGGCGGCGCGCGCCGCCGCGTCTGCGATGGCGGCGAGCTACGACGCCACCGCACCAGCCCCGCAGTTCGCGGCCCCGCCCGCAGGGCAGGCCGCGCCGCCGCTGACCGCCGAGGTCGGCGAGGCAGGGGCCGGACTCGCCTACCGGATCCCCAGGCCGCTGGCCGTGCCGTCCGACGGCAGCCCGCACAAGACGACCATCGCGCTGATCGACCTGGACGCGGCGCTCGACCACCTGGCCGTCCCCGTCCTCGCCGCCGAGGCGTACCTGCGGGCCACGATGACGAACACCTCCAGGCTGCTGCTCCTGCCCGGTCCGGCCCGGGTGTTCCACGACGGGCAGTTCGTCGGCGAGACCTCGATCGAGACCGTGGCGTCCGGGGAGGAATTCGAGCTGCAGCTCGGGGTGGACGAGCAGATCAGGATCGAGCGGGAACTGCGCCGGCGCACCACGAGCAAGGCGGTGCTCGGCGGCAGCCGCACGGTCGACATCAGCTACGAGATCACCGTCGAGAACCACCGGCCAGGCAAGGCGCGCATCAGCGTCAAGGACCACATCCCGGTGTCCATCGACGGCGAGGTCAAGGTCCGGCTGCGCGAGACCAGTCCCAGCCCGGCCGAGCAGTCCGACCTCGGCGAGCTGACCTGGGAACTCCAGCTGGACAGCGGCAAGTCGGCGACGGTCAGGCACCGCTTCACCGTCGAGCATCCAGGCCAGGTCAGGGTCAGGGGCGTGTAGCGGTCGCCGCTAGATCTCCGACAGCACGGTCTCGATGGCCGCGACGACCGCCTCGGGCCGCACCTGGTTGACGGCGTGGTCGGTGTCGGGCAGCACGATGTGCTGGCCCCTGGGGACCGAGGCAGCGAGCTTGGCGTGCAGGCTCGTCCATGCGGCCCGGTGCTCAGGCAGCGCGCCCTCGGTCGCGCTGAGAACGACCATGGGCACGTCAGGCAGCGGCGTCGCCGCGCGCATTTCGGTGATGGCCGCGATCGAGGAGTCGAGCACCCTGAACTCGGCCGGGTAAGTCTCGATCTGAGCGCGCGTCGCGTAGCTGGCCTCATAGGCTCGCAGGACAAGCTCCTGAAGGCCGGGGTCGTCGGTGAGCTGCCGGGCATGGCGCTCGAAAGTGTCCCTGATCAGCTCGCTCAGCGTGCCGGCGGCCAGCCTGCTCCGCAGTTCGGCGGCCAGATCATCATTCTGCTGGTGTATCTCGGCTGGAAGTGACGCCCAGTAGGTCTCCTCGGCGGAGTCGACCAGTACCAGCCCGGAAACCAGGTCAGGTCGCCGCAGGGCCACGAGCTGAGCCAGGAGGCCGCTCCAGCTATGCCCGACCAGGACGCAGCCGCGCTGGGCGACATGCTCGGCGAGCGCCTCAAGGTCGCCGAGCGAGGTCTGGAGGGTGAGCGGTGACGCGTGCTCACTCATCCCAAGCCCAGCCCGGTCGTACGCGACCGCTCTCGAGCGCGGGGCGATCTTGGCCATGATGCCCACCCAGGCGAGCGAGCCCGGCTCTCCTAAGGCGGCGTCCAGCACGACGGTCGGTCCGCCTGCACCGGCCTCCGCCCACCTCAGCATGCGCCCGCCACGGGGCAGCTCGCCCGCTCGCGCCTCAGGCACGAGTCCGGTCAATGCCCGCATCACTGGATTGCCCACAACGCCCTCCCAATTAGGGCCAGTTCGTCGTGGTTAGCAGGGATTGCCATAGGACGATTACTGGCCAGTAGAACCGTCTATAAGCTCCCTTATAAAGTCAGCATGCCCGCAATGCCAGGCATACTCCTCGATCATATGCACAGGTCAGCTGAGAATGATCCCAAGCTGGCGTCGGCGCGGGCAATCGCAATTGCGTCCTGGGCGTAGGCTGCCAGCCATGCTTGAGCAGGTCACCGCGATCAGGTACGTGACACCGCTGCGCGAGGGCGGCTCGCTGCCCGCCGTGATGGAGGCCGATAACCTCGGTACTTACGTGGTGAAATTTCGCGGTGCGGGCCAGGGCCGCAAGGCCCTGATCGCCGAGGTGGTCAGCGCGCACCTCGCCCGAGCCTGCGGGCTCGCGGTCCCTGACCTGGTGACGGTTCAGCTGGACGGGGAACTCGCCGGCGGTGAGCCGGATCAGGAGATCCAGGACCTGCTGCGGGCCAGCGCGGGGCTGAATCTCGGGGTCGATTTCCTGTCGGGCGCGGTCGACTTCGACGCGGCGGCCGCGACGGTCAGCGGCGAGCTGGCTGGCCGGATCATGTGGTTCGACGCGCTCGTCGGCAACGCCGACCGGTCCTGGCGCAACCCGAACATGCTCTTCTGGCGGGGTGAGCTGTTCCTCATCGACCACGGCGCGACGCTGACCTTTCAGCACCGGTGGGAAACGGCGGCGGCCGCCGCCACCAGGCTTTACGACGTCACGGACCACGCGCTGGCTGGCTGCGGGCCGCTGATCGACGACGCCGATGCCGAGCTGGCCCGGCGGCTGGACGACGACGTGCTCACCGAGGCGGTCGCGCGGATCCCGGCGGACTGGCTGGAGCCCGATCCGGCCGTCGGCGGCCCGCAGGTCGTCCGCGCCGCCTACGCGCAGCGGCTCGCCGAGCGCCTCGCCGCCCGCGACGTCTGGCTGCCGCCGCTGCGCGAGGCGGCCAGGCAGCCACCGGTCCGGCACGCGACCGGACGGTCGGCACCACCCGCCTGGCTGACCGGCTCGCCCGGCAGCGCGCCAGCGAAGGGAACCGGTCATGAGCACTCCGGCCGTCACGGCGCGCCGCCTGCACGCCTTCGAGTACGCCCTGCTGCGGGTCGTGCCCAGAGTCGACCGGGGCGAGCAGATGAACGCTGGCGTCCTGCTGTACTGCCGGCCGCTCCGCTACCTCGGCGCGGGCGTGGAACTCGACACCACGCGTCTGCTGGCCCTGGATCCCGGCGCCGACCTCGCCGGGATCCGCCGCGCGCTGGCGGCCGTCGCCGAGGTGTGCGATCAGCAGCCGTCCGCCGGGTCGGCCGGCCAGCAGGACATCGGCCGCCGGTTCCGCTGGCTGACCGCCCCGCGCAGCACCGTGGTCCAGCCGGGGCCGGTGCACACCGGGCTCACCAGCGACCCGGCCGCCGAGCTGACCAGGCTTATGGCCGCGCTGGTAAGGCTCCCGCGTTGAAAGGCGGAAATACCAGGCAATAGTCTGCGCTCATGAGCGCAGCCATTGTGGACGCGGGACCTAAGAAGATCAGTCGTTCGATCGAGGTCGCCGCCTCTGCCCACGATATTTTCGAGATCATCGCCGATCCCGCCGGCACAGCGAGCTTGACGGCTCAGGGACGGTCAAGGACAACGTGTCGGGGCCGGAGCGGCTCGCCAAGGACGCGAAGTTTTCCACCAAGATGAAGCAGTACGGCTTCCCTTACAAGATCACCAGCGTCGTCACCGACTTCGAAGCCGACCAGGTGGTGGAGTGGCAGCACCCGCTCGGCCACCGCTGGCGCTGGGAGGTCAGGCCGCTGTCGGACGACGCGACGCTCGTGACCGAGACCTTCGACTTCAGCCGGCTGAGCGGCGCCAAGGCCGGCGGGCTGAAATGGTTCGGCAGCCTGAAGCAGAACGCCAGCGGAATCGAGGCCACGCTGACCAAGCTGCAATCCAGATTCGCCGCTTCCTGACCGGGTCGAAACGCGCGGTCGCGGGTAACCGTTTCTTGCTCAACAGCACGGGTAGTATTCGCGAGACTACTTAACGTGTTCGAGCAAGGAGCAAGGCTGTGCGCAGAATCGGGGGGATCGCGCTCGCCGCAGGGCTAGCCGCGATCGCGGTTGCGGGATGCTCGTCCAGCACCACCAGTTCGATCAAGTCGGGCGCCTCGTCCGCCTCGAAGGCAGCCCAGGGCGCCGCCAGCGGCGTCAGGGGCAGCATCACGGTCCTCGCGGCCGCGTCGCTGCAGGGCGCCTTCACCACCATCGGCAAGATGTTCATGGCGGCGCACCCGGGCACGACGGTCAAGTTCAGCTTCGGGCCCAGTTCGGGCCTGGCTGACCAGATCAAGTCCGGGTCCCCCGCCGACGTGTTCGCCTCGGCGAGCCCGCAGAACATGGAGACGGTGCAGAAGTCCGGCGACGTATCGACGCCCGTGACGTTCGCGAAGAATAAGATGGAGGTGGCCGTCCCGCCGAGCAACCCGGCCCACGTCACCTCGATCAAGAACCTGTCGAAGTCGTCCGTCAAGACGGCGCTGTGCCAGGAGCAGGTTCCCTGCGGGTTTACCGCGAGGAAGATCTTCGGCAAGGCCGACATCAACGTCAAGCCGGTGACCCTGCAGCCGGACGTGAAGTCCGTGCTCACCCAGGTCGAGCTGAACAACGTCGACGCCGGAATGGTCTACGTGACCGACGTCAAGGCAGCCGGCAAGAAGGTCAAGGGCATCGCGATTCCCAACGACCAGAACGCCTCGACCGCCTATCCGATCGCCACGGTCAAGAAGTCCAAGAACATGGCGACCGCGAAGGCCTTCATGTCCTACGTGAACTCGTCCGCCGGCCAGAAAGTGCTGGCCAAGGACGGCTTCGAGAAGCCATAACGCTGACCAGGCTGTCGGCCCGAGACCGGGCGCGGCGCGCCGAGCGCGGCGGCGGATCCCGAGCAGCCCCGGTGTCACTGCTGGCACCGGGGCTGATCGCGGTCGCGTTCCTGGTGCTGCCGCTGATCGGCCTGATCGTCCGGGCTCCCTGGGACCGCATCGGGGCCGTGCTCAGCCGCTCGGACGCCGTCCAGGCGCTGCGGCTCTCGCTCTGGACGGCCACGCTGGCGACGGCGATCGCCCTGGTCATCGGTGTTCCGCTGGCCTGGCTGCTGGCCAGGACCAGCTTTCCAGGCCAGCGCCTGCTCCGGGCGCTGGTCACGCTGCCTCTGGTGCTGCCGCCGGTGGTCGGCGGCGTCGCGCTGCTGCTGGTCTTCGGCCGGGACGGCTTCGTCGGCAGCCTGCTGGATGACTGGTTCGGGCTGACGATACCTTTCACGCCAATCGCCGTTGTCATGGCGGAAACCTTCGTGGCGATGCCGTTCCTGATCGTGACCGTCGAAGGGGCATTGCGGTCGGCTGACCAGGGCTACGAAGAGGCAGCGGCGAGCATGGGCGCGTCGAAGACCACGGTGTTCCGCCGGGTGACTGTGCCGCTCATCGCGCCGTCGCTCGGCGCCGGGGCGGTGCTGTGCTGGGCGCGGGCGCTGGGCGAGTTCGGCGCCACGATCACCTTCGCCGGCAGCTTTCCCGGGCAGACCGAGACGATGCCGATCGCCGTCTACTACGCGCTGGAAACCGACCCCGACGCGGCCATCGCCCTCAGCCTCGTGCTGCTCCTGGTGTCGATCGCCGTGCTGGTCTCGCTGCGGGACCGGTGGCTGCGCGGAGGCTCGTCGCGGTGACGAACGGCCAGGACCTGGTCGTCGCGGCCGAGGTCAGGCGGGGCGGGTTCGTGCTGGAGGTGGCGTTCACCGTGGAGCCGGGTGAGGTCGTCGGCGTGCTCGGCCCCAACGGCTCAGGAAAATCCACTTTGCTGAAAGCACTCGCCGGGCTGATCCCCGTGTCCACAGGCAGGATCACCCTGGGCGGGCGGGTCGTGGACGACGCCGGGACCCGGGTGTTCGCGGAGCCCGCCAGCCGGCCGGTCGGGTTCGTGTTCCAGGACTACCGGCTGTTCCCGCACCTGAGCGTGCTGGAGAACGTGGCCTTCTCGCCCCGGTCGCGCGGACTCGGCCGGCCTGCGGCGCGGGCGGTCGCCACGCACTGGATGGAGCGGCTGCGGCTGGGCGAGTTCGCCGGCCGCAAGCCCGCTGCCCTGTCCGGCGGGCAGGCGCAGCGGGTCGCCCTGGCCAGGGCGCTGGCCGGCGAGCCCGAACTGCTGCTGCTCGACGAGCCGCTGTCCGCGCTCGACGCGGGGACCAGGCTCGACGTCGAGTCGGAGTTGCGCGCCCACCTCGCCGAGTTCGGCGGGCCCTGCCTGATCGTGACCCACGACCCGCTCGAAGCGCTGGTGCTGGCCGACCGGCTGATCGTGCTCGAAGGCGGCCGGATCGTGCAGGAGGGCTCGCCCGGCCAGGTCGCCAGGCAGCCTGCGACGGACTACGTCGCCAAGCTGGTCGGGCTGAACCTGTATCAGGGGGTCGGGACCGGGCCGTTTGTCGAGCTCGCGACCGGCGGCCGGTTCGAGGTACCTGGCCGGGACGCTCGCGGGGACGTGCTGGTCGCGGTCCGGCCGTCCGCGGTCGCGATCAGCCACCAGCGACCCGAGCAGGCCAGCCCGCGCAACGTGTGGCAGGCGAAGATCACCGGGCTCACGCTGCTCGCCGACCGGGTGCGGCTGGAGGTAGACGGCGAGCCGCCCGCGCTGGTCGACGTCACCGCCGCGGCGGTCACCGACCTGTCACTGGCGCCCGGGAGCGAGGTGTGGCTGGCGGTCAAGGCCACCGACCTGGAGGTCTATCGGCGCGGCACCCCGGGCAGCGGCTAGTAGGGTTCTGAAGGGGGCACTCTGGTCAAAGTTGCCGTGCCGGTTCTACGATCCGGATCGAGGCCGAGTTGTGCCAGGTTGTTCATGACGGAGAGTGACGCTTGACCGAGACTGTGATCTTCGCGCTCGCTGTGATCGTCGTCGTGTTCGGCGCGTCGGCGGTGACCAAGCTGCGCGGCCGGCGGTTCTACCGCGGCTACGTCGACGGCCTGGCCGAGAGCGGCCTCGTCGCGGGCCGCGCCCTGGCAGCGACGGCAGCCGTGCTGGCAGCGGGCGAGGCGCTCGTCGCGGTGGTCGCGGTCGCCGCCGCCAGCTATCTCGTGGCCGCTCCCCCGGCTCCCAGCGGCCTTGCGTCCGCGACGCTCGCCGCCGCCGTTGTCCTGACCGGCGTGCTGACCGTGGGCGTGGCCATGGTGCTGCGCCGTGGCACGCGGGCGCGCTGTGCCTGCTTCGGGTCGTCCGCGTCCCGGCCGCTCGGCCCGCCGCATCTCGTGCGCAACGTTGCCCTGCTGGTCATCGCGGTCATCGGGCTCGCGGCCAGTATCGCTGGCACCACGGCCTCTTCGGTGGGGGCCGGCCTCGTTGCCGCTGCCGGGGGCGTTGTCGTCGGGCTGCTGGCCATTCATCTTGATGATCTTGTCGATTTGTTCGCCGCCTCGCCTGTGCGTGATCGGGCGATGCGCTGATGGGGATCGCGGTCGCTAGCGCGGCCGCGCGGTTGCGCGACGGCCCGCCGAAGGCAACACTTCGAGTGCAGTAATCATCGCTGCTGTGATCTTCGGCTGCCGCGCAGGAGGATTGGGTGCTACTCGTTGCCGTTCTTGTCGTCGTGCTGGTCGTGTTGTGCGGGGGCGGGCTGGTCCTGTGGGCGAAGCTGGCTGCTACCAACAACCGGCTGATCGACCGGCCTGCTGGTGAGTTCGAGGAATTCTTCTGGGGCGGAGTCATGTGCCGGCACGTGATCACCAGCGGCTCACTGGCCAGGCTGGAGTTCTTCGACTGGGGCGTGCGGCTGCGCGGCGTCCCGATCAGCCGCTGGGTCGTCCCGACCTGGGAGGCGAAGTACGACGAGCTGTCGATCGCCGAGCTGGTGTCGCTGCCGCATAGCCGGGTCGCCGTCTGGCTCAGGATCCGCGACGAGCACAACGCGATCGCGTTCCTGTCCGACCGGTACTCGGCCATCCTGCCGGTCTTCGAGAAGCACGGCGTGCCGACGAGCAAGGCCGTCACCCAGATCAGGCGAGTCGAAGAGCTGTATCAGTAGCCCTCCGGCCCGCCCGGCTCGCCTCCGCCCGTCCGGCCCGCCTCCGACGACAGGATGGCCCTACTTACTGCTGTTCCGGGCTGGTGCCCGACGACAGCATGGTCCTACTTACTGCTGTCAGGACGACAGTAAGTAGGACCATGCTGCTGTTCGAAATGGCCCGCCAACAGCATCAGGTAGGACCATGCTGCTGTTGGCGCCCTCGGGGGAGGTCTAAGTGGCGTCCGCCGCGCCCAGCAACGGCGGCAGGTCAGCTAGGTGCTCGATGACCGGTCCTTGCCAGGACGGATCACTGTCGGCGTGCTCGGTGGTTCGATACACGGTCATCCGCAGGGCTGCCGCTCCAGGCAGTTCCCAGTCGGCGCCATCGCCCACGTAGACACAGTCGGCCGGGTCCGCTCCCAGCGCGGACGTCGCGGCCAGATAGATGCCAGCATCCGGCTTGGCCAGGCGGACCTCGCAGGAGAAGATCGCGACATCGAGGTAGCGGGCGAGCGTCGAGTCTGGCCAGGCCTCCGAAGCGTCGGCGCTCGCATTGCTCACCAGGCCGAGCCTGTAGCCAGCGCCACGTATGGCGCCGAGCACCTCGATCGTCGATTCCGTGACCGTGGCCAGGACGCGGTGGCCGAACGCCCGGCGCAGCGCGGCCGCCTCCTTAACCTGGTCAGCGGAGGCCGTGCCGCCCAGCCGCTCGGTAAGGATCCTGACCGTGTCCTCGATACTCCATTCGGTCTGGCGCTGCCGCCAGGTCGCGTTGAAGGCGTCGATCAGCCCCATCGGGTCCACGCCGACCGTCCTGGCCATCTCGGCTGCGACGTGTTCCCGGTTATCGATGCGGTTCCGGTCGTGATCAGCGCCGTCGACAAGCGTGTTGAACAGGTCGAAGAGCACAAACCGGGCCATGTCGGAAGGGTAGCAGGACGCCTCAGGCGGCGCCGATCAGGCGGCGCCGATCAGGCGGCGCGGGCGATGGACTTGTACTCGAGGTAGCTCATCAGGCCCTCCGGGCCGAGTTCACGGCCGATGCCGCTGGCCTTGTAGCCGCCGAACGGCGCGCAAGTCTCGATCATGTACAGGTTGACGCCGTAGGTGCCCGTCCTGACCCGGCGGGCGACAGCCATGCCGCGCTCGGTGTCGGCCGTCCACACGGTGCCGGCCAGGCCGTAGTCGCTGTCGTTGGCGATCTGGATCGCGTGCGCCTCGTCCTCGTAGGGAATGACGGCGAGCACCGGGCCGAAGATCTCCTCGCGGGCGATCCGCATTCCCGGGTCCACGTCGGCGAAGACGGTCGGGGCCACGTACCAGCCCTGGTCGTGACCCGAGGCCCGCGAGCCGCCGGTGACGAGCTTCGCGCCCTCCTCCTGGCCGGCCGAGATGTAGCTCTCGACCCGGTCCTGCTGGCGCTTGGCGACGAGCGGTCCGATCTGCGTCGACGGATCGCCGGGATCGCCGACCTTGAGCCCGGACACCATTCCGGCGAGCGCGTCGACTGTCTCCGCGTACCGGCTGCGCGGAGCGAGGATCCGGGTCTGCGCGACACACGCCTGGCCGTTGTTCATCAGCGACGCCATTTCCAGCCAGCCCATCGTGGCCTGCAGGTCGGCGTCGTCCAGGATGATCGCCGCCGACTTGCCGCCCAGCTCCAGGCTGCAGCGCTTGAGCTGCTGCCCGCAGATCGACCCGATCCGGCGCCCCGCCGCCGTCGAGCCGGTGAAGGCGACCTTGTCGATGCCCGGATGCGACACCAGATGCTCGCCCACCTCACGCCCAGCCGGCACGAAGCTGACCACGCCCGGCGGCAGCCCGGCCTCGTCGATCAGCTCTGCCAGCAGGTAGGAGTCGAGCGGCGTCTCGGGCGCCGGCTTGACGACAACCGTGCAGCCGGCGACCAGCGCGGCCGGCAGCTTCGTCATGATCGTGAACTGGGGCACGTTCCACGGGACAATGGCGGCGACCACCCCGACCGGCTCGCGCCGCACCGTGACCGGCCCGAACATGCCAGGCCGCTCGTCCTCCCAGGTGAACGTCTTGCCGAGCTCGGCGAAATAGCTCAGCATCATCTGCGGCTGCGGAGCCTGCGCCAGCTGGGAGAACGTGATCGGCGAACCCATCTCCTGCGTGATCAGCTCGGCGAAGTCACCCAGCTTGGTCGCGTAGAGATCGGCAAGCTTGCCTACCATGGCGGCGCGCTCGGCCGGGTCCAGCTGCGGCCACGGCCCGTTGTCGAACGCGTCGCGGGCCGCCGCGACCGCCCGGTCGATATCAGCCGTGGTACCGTCCGGCACGCGGCCGATGACCTCTTCGGTATGCGGTGAGATGACCTCGATCGTGGCTGAGCCAGCCGGCTTGACCCACTCGCCGCCGATGTAGAAACGGTCATGATCACGCATCGCGGTCTCCTTATGACAGATATCCCGAGCAGACTCTACGCCGGACCTGACAACTAGAACAGGTTTCAGTTCGCGGGCACCTCCGCCCGCCGGCGGAAGATCAGGCGCATCTCGGCCTCCAGGGCAGCCAGCGCCTCCGGCCGCGGTCGGCTGCGGGGGCGCAGCAGCCCGTCAGCCTCCCACCGGCTGGGATCCAGGCTGATCGCGGCGACGTTGATCCAGCCCGCCGCCCGCACCCTCGGCAGCTCGTCAGGAAGGACATCCTCGAGCGCTAGGTGGAAAATTACGTGTGCGAGCTCTTCGATGCGATCCTGGCCCTCGCGGATCCGGTTCATGACCTCGCCGAACGGGCGGGGCGAGGAAGCCGGAAGGTTGCTGACGAACAGCCGGGCCAGGGTCGGAAGGTCGTCGTAGTAGTCGATGTAGTCGAACTCGAAGACGCCGCGATACTTCCGTGACCAGTCGGCGAGCAAGCCGATGACGCTCGACTGCGCGGCGATCGAGCGGGATCCGAGACCGCTGAGCGTCGTGCTGGCGGCGATGTCCAGGAACGTCTGGTCGTAATACTGCGGGTCGGAGAAAGCCCAGCCGACATAGAAGTCCCAGATTGTCTTCAGCACCATGATGACGGGGTTGTGGTAAAAGGGGTACGCCGCCTGGATGACATTGGTCAGGTTCTCGATCAGCGACAGGAACCATCGATTGGCGTGCGCACGAAATCCGCGTCCAGCTGCCCGGCTACGTCGTCGGTCACCATCTTGGTGAGGAAGCCGTTCGCATAGGCGATCATGTTCGAGCCGACCGAATAATAGGGGTCGGCGAACGCCCCGGCGTCCCCGACGCAGGCCCACCGGTCGAGGGAGAAGATCTGCCGGGAGGAGTGGCTGTAGTTCCGCAGCACCCGGAAGTCGAGTACCGGCAGTGGCCGGATGGCCTCGGCGAGGCCCGGCAGCCGCTGGTCGATGAACTCGATCGCCTTGTCGATCCTGTTGAAGGTGTCGATCGAGTGCACTTCCTCGGCGGTGACGATCCCCACGCTGGTGTTGTCGGGATACAGCGGGATGAGCCAGACCCAGCCGCCCTCGAACATGAGGTGGTTGGTGGAATGCCAGCGCGGGTCCTTGACGCGCTCGTGCCAGCCGGAGTGCCTGTCGCCGACGATCTCGTCGATGTCCAGGCGGCCTTCGAGGCGGAACCAGACAGCGTTGTGCTTCTTCGGGTACTGCTTGGTCAGGCCGAGCTTGCGCTGCAGGAGCCGCCTGCGACCGGTCGCGTCCATGACCCAGCGTCACGGTGACCGAGCGTCTGCGGTGCGTCCTGGTCGCGTCTTCGCTCGCGGTACCGGACCGCGTGCTGCTGGCCCGGCTCGGCCAGGCAGATGTCGATGACGCGCTGACCTTCGGCAGCGTCGGCGCCGCCAGGACGGACCAGCTTCCGCAGGTGCGCCTCGAGCGTGCCCCGGTCGAGCTGGTAGGACTTGGCCGGGAGGAACTGTCTGACCCCGAACTCGGGCTCCTCGGGGAACTCGGCCCTGTGCAGGATGCCCCGCTCGCCCACGTAGAAGTAGCGGAGGCCGAGCTTTTCCAGCTGGAGGTCTTCCAGGTAGTCAGCATGCCGACGACCGTGACATGTAGTAGGCGCCGACCTCGACCGTCGACTCTCCGACCTTCAACGCGGCCGCTGGAAGCGGCGCCCGGCGGCGGTCGATCACGAGTACCGACAAGGTCAGGATCGGCATCCACCAGTTGCTTGGCCAGGCACAGTCCGGCTAGAGCCGCCGCCCGCGATGACCACGTCGTAGTCGACGCCGTCGAAATGCGGTGCTTGGGTGAACTCCGATTGGTGTAGTTCCTGATTCATCACGATTCCTTCGACGATGCTGGGCTGGACCGGTCTACGAGCAGCGCCAGATTCCTGACCGACCTGGCTTCGATAGACATCTGAGCTTTCGAGCTGAATACCGAAAAGATCTCCTCGATGCCGGCGACCAGCTCCATGGCCAGGAGCGAGTCGCCGCCGAGGTCGAAGAAGTCGTGGTCGAGCCCGACGGTGAGCGGCGGGAACATCTTCTGCCACAGCGACAGCAGCGACAGCTGGTAGCTCGACCCGGCCGGCTGCCGCAGGCTGGCCGCCGGCCATGAGCTGGCGGTAGATCTCCAGCAGCGCCTCCTCGTCGACCTTGCCGCTCCTGGTGAGCGGGATTTCGCCGACACCGATGATCGCGGACGGCACCATGTACGAGGGCAGCGATTCGCGCGCCACGGTCAGCAGCCGCTCAGGATCGGACTCCGGACTGACGATGAACGCGACGATGTACGGGGTGCCCGAGGCCGATTCGTAATGCGGCACATGGCCATCGCTCACCTGCGGGTCCCCCGTCAGGCAGGTGGCGATGTGGTCGAGTTCGACCCGCCGCCCGCGAATCTTGACCTGGCGGTCCTGACGGCCGATGAACTGCAGGTCGCCCGTCTCGTGCAGCCGGACGAAGTCGCCCGACCGGTAGACCGGGTCGGGCTGCCCGCCGGGCGGCTGCCAGAGCGGGAACTTCTCGGCGGTCAGTTCGGCGTTGCCGTAGTAGCCGCGCGCCAGGCCGGCGCCGCCCAGGTAGAGCTCGCCGACCTCGCCAGCCGTCGCCGGCGTGCCGTCCTCCCGGACGACGAGGGCGCTGACGTTGTCGATGGGCCGGCCGATGAGGATGGTCGGGTCGCCGGCGGACAGCGGGTGGATGGTCGAGCAGACAGCGTTCTCCGCCGGTCCGTACTCGTTGAAGAGCGCGACGCCAGGAAGCCGGTCGTAGTGCGCCTGGACCAGGTCGGGCGTGAACCACTCGCCCGCGATCGTCACCGTGCGCAGTGTCGGCGCGGCGGCACGTGTCCAGGCCGCCGACCAGGCGCCGGTACAAGGCGGGCGTCATGATGATGTTGGTGATCCCGGCGCGGGCGATCAGGTCCACCAGGTACCGGCGGTCCGTCACCCGGTCGCGGTCGGCGAGTCGCACCGCTCCCCCGGCGGCGAGCATGCAGAAGATATCTTCGACCGAGCTGTCGAAGGTGTGCCGCGACACCGACAGGGACACGTCGGCCGGCCCGAACTCGTAGTAGCTGTTGCGCCAGGCGACGGTGTTGATGATGGCCCGGTGCTCGACGGCGACGCCCTTGGGCTGCCGGTCGTCCCCGAGGTGTGCATGACGTAGGCCAGGTGTCCGGGCCCGGCCAGCGGGCTGGGATTGGCTGCGAGGTGTCGAGGACGGCTGTCATCACGTCGACGACGAAGATCTCGCCGTCGAAGAACGTGGCCTTCGCGGCCTGGGACGACTCCAGCAGGACCGCCTTGGGCGCGATATGGTCGAGGATCTGGGCGGTTAACGCCGGCGGGCTGTCCGGATCGACCGGCACGTAGGCGCCGCCCGCCTTGAGCACGGCGAGCATCGCCACGATCGAGGTCACCGGCTGCCTGATCAGCAGCGCGACCGGATCGTCGGGGCGGATGCCGGTCGTCTCCCGTAAATGGTGCGCGATCCTATTGGCGCTCTGGTTGAGCCTCGGCATAGGTCATGACCTGACCGTCGCTTGAGAGTGCGGCCTTGCCTGGCAGTTCCTCGGCCCGGGCCTCGACAAGGCCGTGCAGGGTGATGGCCTGATGGAGCGCTAACGGCATCATTCCTCGCTTAGCTGGTGGTTCCTGGGCGGGTGTAGCGGTGCTTGACTCCGGGCGGGAAATACTCAGCGTCCCCGGCGGCGCGCAGCTCGACTGCTGGCAGCTGGAACGGCTCGGGGACGTAGTGGGCGAACTCGCTGTTGAGCCGGCGCAGCTCGGCCTTGATCGCGTCGGCAAGCTCGGCCGCCCGCTCGCGGGACCTCACCTCCCCGGGCGCCAGCTCCGCGGTCACCCGCAGCTCACGGTCGCGGTCAGCCGTCTCGGCGGTCTGCAGCACGAACTTGCCGGTGACCCAGTCGCTGATGCCGGGCCGTTCCAGGGCGACGGTGACGTTCTCCGGGTAGATGTTGGCGCCGAAGTAAGAGACCGTGAACAGGGACCGCCCGAACACGTAGGCGAACGGCAGCTTCGGCGCGCCCCGCCCGGTCCCGGCCTCGGCGAGCGGATCGTGCCCGTGGCGCGCGCAGAAGTCGAGCAGCTCCTGGTAGCCGGCCAGCCCGCCTTCGTCGGCGATGTGGTACCTGATCAGCGGTGTCGCCCCGTCGCTGCTGAACAGCAGGGTCGAGCCCGAGGTCTGGAAGTAGCGGGTCATCGGGTCGTACTGCACCAGCGTCGGAAGGCGGGACTCCCCCGCCAGGTCGCGCAGCGCGTCCGGATTCCTGGCCAGGAACCGGCGGATCGACACGCTCAGCGGGGTCTCGGTCCCGAGCACGCCCGCGTCGGCCGTCCCGTACAGGGACGCGGAGTCGGCGAGCGGGCTGGTCAGCTGGGCGCGGCGGCCGACCAGGTCCCGCCATTCCTCGCTGAACACCTCGCCGGCGAGGACGAGCTTGACCTGGTACGCGGGCCAGTCGATGCCCTGGGCGAGCCCGGTGTCGATGACGTTCTTCACGAACGGCGGATAGCCGGCCAGGACCACCTGGTCGTAGAGCGGCGCCAGCTCACCGACCACGCGCAGGATCTCCGCCAGGTCGTTGCCGGGAGTCACCACCGTGATGGGATAGCCCTTGGCCGCGAGATGCCGGCAGCAGGCAGCGGTGTACATGCCGCCGACCCAGCTGCCGAGCGCGAAGCAGATGACGGCCAGCGTGCTGCGCTGGTCGGCCAGGAACCCGTCGCGGAACACCTGCTCGAACCTGGCCGCGACGGCACGCTCGTCGAGCACCGACCTGGGCCACACGGTCGGCGTGCCCGACGAGCCTGACGACACCGCCACCATGTCGCAGGCGTCAAGCCGCCCGTCGCGGCATAGGTCAGCCAGCGGATACCGGCGATGGTAGGTGTCTTTGGTCAGCATCGGCAGCCGGTCGAAATCTCCGGGCGACCGGATGTCGCCTGGATCGACGCCAGCGGAGCGCAAGAAGGCGGCGTAGGCCGGTACGGACCGCGCGGCGTCGTGGAACAGCTCCAGTGCGGCCTGCTCGGCGGGGCCGGCGGCCTGAGCTGGCTCGGCGGTATAGAACTCGCGCAGACCGCGCAGGATCTGCTCAGGTCGTCCGTGATCCACTACCAGAGCCTAACGGCAGGAGGTGCCGATAAGGATCGACGGAACCGGCGACTTCGGCGGGGCGTCTTACGAGAATGAGAATAATCGCGGGCTCATTGAGCCTGGTCGCCGTGCTAGCCGTAGCGACAGCGTGCGGTACTCAGACGGCTCATCATGGGCGGAATGCGCCTGCGAAGGCTGTGCCGCGCGCACCGCTGAGTGCACGGATCGTGGTGCCGTCCCGAACCGTGAAAGCGGGCGCGGCCCTGCGCGCCACCCTGATCGTCGAGAACAACACCGGTCACGCCATTCTTGCGAGCGGCTGCGGTTCGCTGTTCATGCTCGAGTATTTCAGCCCCAGTTACCGCCCGACCGTGGCGTGGCCCACCTGCCTGCAGCGGCTCACTCTGCGAAAGGGCACAATCCGCTACCGGATCGGCATCCCCGCCACTTACATGCAGTGCGGCCGGACCGCGAGCTATGCCAGCCCGGCCTGCCTGCCGCACAACAAGATGCCCCCGCTGCCGCCCGGTCAGTACCGGATCGTGCTCGAGCAGGTCAGGCATCTCGTCCCGGCACCGGCACCAATCTCGGTCAGCGTCACGCCGGTACGCTAACTTCGCCTGCTGTCAGACCCGGAGGGCGGCGGCCACCGCCGTGGTGGTCCGCCGCCCTCCGGGTCAGCATCGAGGTCCGCCGGCTCGCCGGCTCGCCCTGAGGCGGGTTACGGGTTCCAGGCCGGCTGGCCTATCACCACGGCCGGCTTGTGCCACTGGGCCTTGGCGGCATTGACCTTGGTCCTGTCCGGCAGCGTGTCCCGGAACACGTAGTTCTGAAGCGCCATGATCTGCTGGTTGCTGAGTGCCCCGCTCAGGGCGTCATCTCGGACCGAAGAGTGGTGTGCCGCTCCGAGGTCCAGTCCGATTCCGCCGCCGAGCGCCGCGCCGCCGGCCGCACCTTCGAGGCAGCCGAATTCGACGGTGGTGAAGCAGCCGATCGCGCCTAGAAGCAGGCCGCCGGCGAAGGCGGAGACCTGGCCATAATTTGACATGTCTGACATCAGGCTGTCGTTGCTGATCGCAGGTGGCGTCACCGGGAAGATCACCGCGATCCTCGTGCCGGACTGGACGAGACAGGCACCGCTGCCGCCATTGCAGATGACGTTCATGCCTGCGGGCGCGATGCAGATCTCGCCGGTGTGGCACTGGTAATACTGCTCGATTATGGTGGTCGAGCTAATCGTCAGGTGAGCTCCATTCTGGAAAGTAATGGTGGTAACTGTCGTTTTCCCGATGGTCGTGATGTTATTGCTGGTCGTATTGGTAGGGGTGGTCGTCGTGCTGCTCGTACTCGAGCCGTTGTTGCCGCCGTTCGGATCGGGTGAGTAGTTCGTGTCACAGTGGCCAGGGATGCCGCTCGGGCACGACGGGCTGCCGCCTGGGCCGAGCACGTAAAGGCCGCTGGGATCGCTGTTTGTCTCCGGATTGTCGTAGCCGTAGCTGTAGGAGTCGAGATCGGCCGGGACCGTGGGTGTCACGAGCTCGTCTGGGCTGAGGAACCGGCCCAGGCTCGGGTCGTAGAACCGGGCGCCGTCCTGCAGCAGCGCGGTCGCGGGATCGAACGCCTGGTCCAGGTACCCGCGCTGGGTGCCGGGCGTTGGTCCCTGGGGGCCGCGCTGGCCTCCGTAGGGCAGGTACAGCTGCCGGGTGACGGTTCCGCTCGCGGCACTGATCGCGACCTGGGTGCTTCGCTGGCCGTCGGCGGCCAGCCAGGTCAGGGTTCCGGTCGCGCCGCCGCCACCGACCCGCATGGCGACCTGCGATCCGTTCAGGTTGTAGTAGCGGGTTGGCGTGACGACGCCGCCGGCCAGGCTGATTTCCTCGCCCGGCAGGTAGAGCGTCGACCCGCTCGGGCCGCTCCGCAGCAGCAGGCTGCCTGAGCTGTCGTACACGTAGCCGTCGGCGGCGCCGCCAGCGGTGAACGCCGACATCTGCTGCTGCGGGTCGTAGGTCATCGTGGCGGCGACCCCGCCCACGCTGCGGCTGGTCATGTTGCCGTTCGCGTCGTAGCCGTAGGTGTCGGTGCCCGTGACCGCGCCCGTCGCGGTGTTCGAGTGGACGACCTTGGTGACCGCGCTGGGGCCGCCAGGGATGGTGGTGCCGTTGGCCGCGTAGCTGTAGGTCGCGGTCGTCCCCGCCACCTTGTCCGCGACCGAGGCGATGTTGCCGAGCTGGTCGTAGCTGTAGGTCAGGTCGTAGGGAGCGGTACCGCCAGTGTGGCTGGCCGACGCCGTGCCGCAGCCCGCCACGACCGTGGTCGGCACGGTGGCTGTCGTGGTGGTGAAGGCCGTCGTCAGGCGGTTCAGCGGGTCGTACCCGAAGCACTGCTGCTGGGCAGGCCCGGCCGCCCCGGCCGCCGAGGCGATCTCCGTGACGTCGCCGTTGTTGTCGTAGCCGTAGGTGTCGTTCTGCGCGGTGGCGGGAGTCCCGTTGCTGGTCACCGTGGTGCTGATGTTGGTCAGCCAGCCGGTGGCCTGGTCCCAGCTGTACAGGCGGCTGGCCGTGAGGGTGCCGCTGCCGTAGGTGCGCGAGGCCAGCGGGCCGTAGTTGGTCCAGGTGTCGGTGGCGTAGCTGCTGGTGCCGGTGATGTTGCTGGTGAGCGTCGTCGGCGACCCGGCGTTGTTGTACCCGACCGTCACGGTCTCGGCCGGGAGCGCTGAGCTGCCGGTACCCGCCGCCGGATAGCTGAGGGTCAGCGGGTCGCCCGCCGAGTCGTAGGACGTGGTCTGGGTGTCGAAGGAGGTGGCGGTGAATCCGGCGCTCGCCGGGATCGTCACGGTGCTTCCGAGGCTGTTGCCATCCTTGTCGTAGCCGTCGGCGCTGGTCGTGTAGGTACCGCCGCCGGCGTAGGACACCGCTGATGCGATCGCGCCCTTGCCCAGCGGCGCGGTGTCGTAGGTGTCCGAGGTCAGGGCGGTGCCGGTGCCTGGTGCTCCCTGCCACAGCGAGGTCGGCCGTTCGAGTGCGTCGTAGACGGTGGTGATCCTGCTGGCCAGCGTGGTCGGGTCGGCCGGGCAGGTGGCAGGGGCGTTCGCGTCCACGTACTGCGGGTTGCCGGCGCCGTCGTAGTAGGTGCAGCTCCGTCCCGCGTTCGGGCTGCTGGAGGCGGTCTGCTGCCCGGCCCAGTCATAGCTGTACGAGCTCACGTTGCCGCCAGCGTCGGTGACGCTGATCAGCTGCTGCTTGTCGTCGTAGCCGTAACTGGTGGTCACCGTGTTCGCCGGAGTGTTCGAGCCGTACAGGCCCGGCGTCTGCTGCGCGATGCTGGTCGGCTTGCCGAAGATATTGAGGCTGGTTTTGGTGACGTTGCCGTCGGCGTCGGTGACCTGGGTGTAGTCCGGGAAATAGGTGGTCTTGACGTCACCGGCGAGCAGGGCGGTGCCGTCGTGGTCGAGTTGCGCCTCGGTGATCCGGCCCTCCCAGTCTACGATCGCGTCGTGATAGGCCGGGAGCGCGGACACCGCCGGATTGACCATGCCGGAGCCTGGCGCCCCGCTGTTGTAGTAGGGATCCGACGACCCCTCGCTGTAGCCGGAGGAGTCGTAGCGAGTGGACACGACATCCCGCCCCGCTGACCCGTCAGGCGCAGGTGACTGCACCTCCCTGGTCTGCCCGAGCCCGTCCAGGTAGGTGTAGGAGGCGACGTAGCCCTGCACGCCGCCGGAGATCTCCTGAAGGCGCTGCGACGAGGTGACCGACGGGCCGGTGACGACGTCCGGCGTGCCGGTCTCGCTGGCCCCGCTGTCCGGCGTCGTGTAGGCGTACTTGTCGGTCGGGTTGCCGGTGGTGGGGTCCTTCGGCTGCCAGACGTTGATCAGGCGGCCAGCGGTGTCGTACTGCTCGGTCGTGACGTCGCCGTTGGAGTCGCTCACGCTGATGGGGTTGCCGTAGGCCGGTTCCGACACGGTCGTGGTGGTCAGCGCCGAAGCTGAGCCGGTCGCGCCGTGGAAGTCGTCGGCTGCGACGTCGGGGACAGGGCTCGTGGTGGTGACGCCGCCGGTCGGCCAGCCCGCCACCGGGGTGTAGGTGGTCGTGGTCGTGTTGCCGTTGCCGTCGGTGGTCGACAGCACGCGCCCGCCCTGGTCGTAGGTGTGCTTGACCGACTTGAAGGTCGTCGCGCTCGTGTAGGTGTCGATCTCGGTCGGATTGCCGTCGACGGGCACGTCGGTGGCCGGTGAGGTGGCGCCGTCGTAAAGGGTGACCGAGTAGCTGTCCTGGTTCGACGACGAGCGGTTGGCGCAGGTGTCGCCGTAGTGGCGTGCCTCGTCCGGCAGGGCCATCCAGCGGCTGTCGGCAGGATCGTTGTTGTACGCGTAGCCGAAGGTCGTGCAGGTGTTGTCGGAGCCGACGCCGATCTGGCCGTCGTCCTCGGCCCTGGCGGGCAGCCCGAAGTCGGCGCTGGCCTCGTCGGTGGTGTCGTAGATCGTCTGCTGCTCAGATTCCCGCCAGGTGGAGGTGTCCGAGGTCGCGGTCGAGGTCCGCTGCCAGGTGTTCGTCGCGGTCTGGCGCACCATGCGCGCGTCGGGCAGGCCGTCGTAGTCGGCGGTGTCCTGCGCGAACCCGTAGGTGTTGACGACGTACTCCTGCGAGATGCCGCCGCTGTCCCTGAACGACTCCTCGTAGACCTTGTCAGCCAGCCAGGGCGAATCGGTCAGGGACAGGGCCGGGCCTGCCGACGAGCCAGTCACGGTGACCGACTTGGTCTTCGAGCCGTCGGTGACCGTCCGGTCGCCGTCGAGGCCCTGGTAGATCCAGTAGGCGACCGCGTGCTGGTTGCGTGCCGGCACCGTAGTTGAGTACGACCTGAGAGTAGCCACGCCACTCGGTCCACGATTCGTCCTTGCGCTGCTGCAGCGGATTGGCCGGGAACCGCCAGCCTGGCTTGCCGCCCGAGTAGTCGTAGCTGATCGTCTGCACCGGATCGCCGTCGTGGCTGGTGCCGGTGCCGACGTTCGGATCGTTGTCGATCTCGGTGACCACGTATTTCTTGAACCAGCCGGTCTGCGGGGTGGTCGAGCCGTCCGGGGTCCAGGTCTGCTTGAAGCAGTCCATCGTGTTGCTCGACTCGGTCGGCAGATCGGTGGACGTGCACGCGTCCGGCAGCCCGTAGCTGATCGTCGTGATCCCGCCGAGATCGTTGTCGATGGTCGTGATGCGGCGGAACTCCAGATCGGTCGAGCCGACGATGTTGTCCAGGTCAGCGCCGTTGAAGTTGATCACCGGCAAGACGATCGGCGATCCGGTGCCCGAGAATCCCTCGCGCTGGACGTAGTCGAGCCAGAGGAAGTCGCTGATCGAACCTGCCGGATTATGGAAGTCGTGCTTGAGCTGGTAGTCCATCACCTCCGTCGCGGTTCCCGTGGTCGTCAGCGTGTAGGTCTTGATGTTCCAGAGCATCTGGGTCGAGAAGTAGACCGGCGCGTAGGAGGTCACCGGGCTGGCGCACCCGGTGGTGTCGCCGGTCGGGTCCGAGCAGATCTTGTCGGTCGGGACGTCCGGGTAGTGCGTCGGCGACGACGACAGCGACGGGCAGTCGGCCACGGCGGTCCTGATCGGGTCGGTCTCGCTCATCCGGTCGGTGCACCGGCTGACCCAGTCGAGCACGACCTTGTCGGTGTAGCTCGTGCCCGGCAGCTGCTCGGCCCAGCCGTAGTCGATCTCGGTCAGGTTCGCGTCCATGTCATAGCTGCGCGACATGTTCGGACCCTCGACCGAGCGGTACGAGTTGGACTCGATCGAGTAGTGGTAGGAGGTGACGACCTCGTCCGGGCTGATCGTGGTGTCGAGCATCCACCGCCAGGCCTGCAGGCACGGCTTGCGGTCATCCTCGGTGGACGACCAGTTGCTGTTGCACGGCTCGCCGGTGTCGTTGCCGAATACGGGCTCCATCAGGACCGAGCCGTCCGCCGCGCCGGTCTTGTAGTCCGAGCCGTAGCCGAGGTGGTAGATGGTCCCGTCCGGGCTGAACACCTCCCACGTCTCGCTTGACGTCGTCGCGGTCGCCGAGGAGTTCGGGCTGCCGTGCTTGACGACGTACCAGCCAGGGTCGTCGGTCAGGTGGAACCGGCCCGGAGTGTTCGCATCGGGCACGAGCTGGGACGACTGCCCGTTCAGCACGATCGTGTATACCGAGTCGGCGGCGTGCCCGGCGTCCGTGCCGGCGTACGGCGAGTACCAGCACAGGTCTTCCTCGATCGCGCCCTGCCCGTCGGCTTCGCAGTCGCGGAAGCCGCGCTCGATGTAGGCCATGTTGAGTGACCACCCGAGGCCGACGCCTGACGCCTGAGTGTTCGTGGACGAGGTAAGCCCGTCGACGGACTGCGAATCGTAGCCGAGCGCAAGATCGGGCGCCGTGCCTTCGGCGGGCGGCGGGAGCTTGATCGGCAGGCTGTAGCTGAAGTCACCCGACCCCGGTGACACCGACCAGGAACCGGTGATCGACAGCGGGCTGGCGCGGAAGTCGCCGCCGTCGGACGAGTCGGTCGCGGCCAGGGTCACGATGCTGCCAGCCAGGGCAGGGTTACCTGCCTGACCAGTGAGCCGCGCGCCGCTCGCCGTCCTTGCTGCCGCCGGGTCCGGATTCGCGGGGACGACTCCGGTGATCGTGCGTGCCGCCTTGTTGTTGGCCGCACCCCGGACGAAAGTAGGCGTCGAGCACGCCGCTACCGAGGGCGTCGTCAGTGCGCAGGCAGGCAGCGTGACCAGGCGCAGCCGCCCGGCGAAGTCGGCGCCGTAGGCGGTGGCGAACTTCGCGTAGCTGATCGAGATCCGCACGGGCGCCTGCGTACCGACGCCGTCGTCCCGAGTGATGTCGACGCCGATGCCCTGGCCGCCCGCCGCCAGCACGACCCGCCTGGCCAGCACCTTGACCCGCACCGAAGACGGAGACCTGGTCGACCTGGACGTCACCGCCCCGAGTCGCAGACCCTGAGCGGTGGCGGTCATCGCCGGGGTGGCACTGTGCCGAAGGCGCACCGTGGCACTGTGCCGAAGGCGCACCGTGGCACTGTGCCGAAGGCGCACCGTGGCACTGTGCCGCAGGCGCACTGTGGCCTGCGACGCGGCGGGCCACACTGGCCGGGTCAGCGGTGGCTGCGAGGGCTCGGCGGGCAGTCTGACCGGCCGTGCGGAGGGTCGGGCCGGTACCGAGATCTCGCTGGCCAGGTGTCCGGCGGCCGAGGCCGGCATCGAGCTGGTCGTCAGGCTGATCGCCGACAGCGCGCTGGTGACCATCGCAGCGCTGGCAACAAAAGAGAGGGCGGGACGCATGAACGGGAGGCGACGGGGATGCCGCAGGTCGGGCATATGCATGGCGGGATCTTCCGCCGGGCGGTGTGCAGCAATGCTGCGGTCTGGTTGCACCAATGTTGCAGTCGGCGCAATGGCATGATCTGGGTCTGTATTGGTGACTATAGGCCGCGATAAGATTAGGGTCACATGGTACGAATTCGGCATCCTGGGTCCCTGACTTTCGTGCGGGACGGGCAGCTGCAGCCCGTGCCGACGAAGCTGCTCCGGCGCACGCTGGCGCTGCTGCTCTCTCGGACTTGCTCGCAAGTGCAGGCCGACTCGGCGTCGATCGAACCGCCGGTGTTCGTCGGGACGCCGCCGCCAACCGCGCGGCGCACCCTGTCCGTGTATATCTCCCGCCTGCGCCAGTTGCTGGGCGACGACGACCGAGTCGAGTCCTATCCGGGCGCGTACGCGATCTGCCCGCGCACCGGCGAGCTTGACGCCGTGACGTTCGAGCGACTCGCGGCACAGGCGGCTGAGGAGCGTCACGGGGACGGCTGGGGTCAGCCGCCACGGCGTTGCGGTCCGCCCTCGCGCTCTGGCGCAGACTACGCCTACTGCGGCTCCTGGAGATGGAGGCGATCGCGGCGGTTGCCGCCCGGCTCGAAGAGCGCAGGATGACGCTGTTCGAAGAGGGCATGCGGCTCGACCTGGACAACGGCCAGGCCCGCCGACGTTGTCGCCGCCCTTGGCGAGCTGATCGCGGAGCACCCGTTCCGGGAACGGCTGCGCGGCTTGCAGATGCTCGCGCTCTATCGCTGCGGCGGCAGGCTGACGCGCTAGATGAGTACCAGCGCACCTATCAGCAGCTGATCATCGAGGAGCTCGGGGTCGAGCCCGGAGCCGAGCTGCGGCAACTGCAGCAGCGCATCCTCGCTGGTGACCAGAGCCTGATGGGGCCTGACCCGGCCCGCGCGGTCGAGGTCGCGGCAGCCGCGCACCTGGGGTCGCCGTCGGCGGCCGTGCCCGCGCAACTTCCCCCGGATCCCTGCGGCTTCGCGGCCGCCGCGAGCAGCTGGCCGCTCTCGACGCGGCGCTGCAGCCGACGGCGGCCACCGACACCCCCGTCGCCGTGGTGGCGGGCATGGCCGGAATCGGCAAGACAGCACTGATCTTGCACTGGGCGCACCGGGCGCGAGAGCGGTTCCCCAACGGGCAGCTTTACGCTGATCTGCGCGGGTACTCCGCGGATACGCAGGCTAAGCCGAGCGAGGTGCTTGCCCGTTTCCTCCGGGCGTGCGAAGTGCCGGCCGACCGGGTGCCACTCGACGCCGACGAGGCGGAGGCGGCCTACCGTAGCCTGCTCGCCGACCGGCGCATGCTCGTCGTGCTCGACAACGCCAGCTGCGCCAGCCAGGTTCGCCCGCTCTTGCCGGGAGGCCGGAACTGCGCGGTCGCCGTCACCAGCCGGGACCGGCTCGATGGCCTCGCCGCCAGGGATGGCGCGCGCCGCATCGATCTCGGCGTGCTCCGCCTGGACGAGGTCGCAACCCTGCTGATGCCGGTGCTGGGTGCCGAGCGGATCGGGGCGGAGATCGGCGGTCGCCGATCTCGCCGCCTTGTGCGCGCGCCTGCCGCTGGCGCTGCGGATCGCGGCCGCGACGATCGTCGGAGAGCGTTACGACACGATCAGCGCCTACGTCGCAGCGGCTCCGCTCAGGTGATCGGCTGACGGCCCTGTCGATCGACGGCGACCCGGGCAGCGCCATCCGCGGCGCCTTCGATGCCTCGTACCGCTCGCTGCCGCCGGAGCACCAGCGGGTTTTCCGGCTGCTGAGCCTGATGCCCGGCGCGGATATCACGGTACCTGGCGCCGCCGCGCTCGCCGAGGTCACGCCAGCCGATGCCACCACCGCGCTCCGTCGCCTGACCGCCACGCACCTCGTGGAAGAACGCAGTCCAGGGCGCTATGCCCTGCACGATCTGCTGCGGCTGTACGCCTGCGAGCGCGCGAGCGCGCGGGACAGCCCCGACGCGCGGCTGCAGGCCAGGAGCAGGTTGCTGAGCTGGTATCTGCGCACGGTCGCGCAGGCGTCTGCGCGGCTGTACGCGTCCCCCGCAGCGCCCGACGAGGCGGCGGCCTCCGATCACGCCTTCTGCTCGGACCAGGAGGCGATTGCCTGGCTCGAGGCCGAGCGTGTCAATCTTGTGGCCGCGATCACCGGAGCCGACGACGTCGAGCGCGTCCCTGGCCTGGCGGCTGTCGAAAGCACTGCACCTCTACTTCTGGCACACCAGGTACCTGGCGGACTGGCTCGAATCCGCTCAGGCCGGACTGGCGGCCGCGGCGACCGGCGGCGACCAGCAGGCGTCGGCGATCATGCGGCTCAATCTCGGAGCTGTGCACGCGTGCCTTTCCCACCACGACGAGGCGATGAGTCTCTACACCGCGGCCTACGAATCGGCGCTGTCGGCGGACTGGCTGCTCGGGCAGCAGTTGTGCCTGGCCAACCTCGGCAACCTGCACATTGACAGCGGCGAGCTGCGGGCCGCGCAGTCGTGCCACCGCCGGGTGCTGGCGCTCAGCCAGCCCGACGATCGCTGGCAGCAGCAGTGCGCCAGCCTGACGAACCTCGGCATCATCGCCTACCAGCTCGGACAGCTCAGGCAGGCCGAAGCGCACCGCCGCGAAGCGCTGCGGCTGGCACGCATGCACGGGCATGCGGGTCGAGAGGCGATAGCTCTGCAGTTCTCCGGGTTTACCAGGCACGCGCTCGGCGACCTCGCCGGGGCCAGCCGGCAGCTGATCCGGGCCAGCGACATCCACCACAGTACCGGCAGCCGTCGCGGAGTCGGCCACACGCTGATGGATCTCGCCGACCTCCACCGCGACACCGGCCGGTATGACCTGGCGGCTGAGCTGCTCGAGGGCGCGCTGGCCGTGCTGCGGGAAACCGGCGATCTACAGTCCGAAGCGCTCGCGCTCAACGTACGGGGCCAGGCTTCGGCTGCGCACGCACGGGGTCAATGGCGCCGTGCCTGACCATGCGCAGGCGCTGCGGGCGGCTCGCCGGACACGCAGTCAGTACGCGATCGCCGAGTCCCTGACCGGACTGAGCGCCGCGCTCGCCACGACGAATACAGCCGAGGCGATCACGCACGCCGACGACGCCCTCGCCATCGCTGATCCGGCGGAGTTCCGGCTAGTGGCAGGTCAGGCGCGGACCGCGCGGGCGGTCGCCCAGGCCGCCGCCGGTGACCTCGGATCAGCCGTCAAAGACGCGGAGGCGGCCATCGCCTTGCACGGCGACGCCGGGTACCGGCTCGGCGAGGCGGCGGCGCTCGCCGTGCTCAGCCGAGTGCTACCCGATGACAGCGAGGACGGGCGGGCCGCCCTGCGGGCCGCCCGCGCCATCGTCGCGGCCACCGGCGCGACGCCCGCGATCTTGACCTGGCCAGGCGAGGTCTGCTCGGCAATCTCCTCGGCTGGCTAGCTCACCGGGAAGACCCGCGTCGATCGCAAACCACAACTCTTTCCCAGTTCGGTGCTGGTCAGCGGACTCGCCGGCCGCCAATCCGGCGCGGGGCGCCGAAGGCGCCGAGCTGCAGTTCCTGCAGGAGGTCGAAGAAGGCCAGCTTGGGCTGGAGGTTCACGTCGAAGAGGGTGGCGTAGCCTTCGCCGGTGAAGAAACCGGGAACCCAGGAGTCCGCGTCGCCGAAGCCCCAGACGGTGAACGAGATGCACTCGGGCACCGCCAGGGCGGCCTTGAGCATCTGCGAGAACTCGTACGGCTGGGCGAAGAGGGCCAGGTTGTCGGTCGGCACCTGAGTGGTCGGGCCGTCGACGAAGGTGCGGACGTCGGCCTCGGTGATGGCAACCTTCAGACCGATGCTTGCATAGCGCTGCAGGTCCTGGGTCATTTGCGTGCCGGAGAAGCCGAACTGCGTGTCAAGGTGGCCCTGATCGCCGACGCCGTTGACCGGCACGCCTTCGTCGAGCAACTGCCGCAGCCACGCGAAGGCCGCGTCGCTCTTGGCGTTCGTGCCGTCCTCGCCGGCGATGTTGTAGTCGTTGTAGAAGAGCAGGGCGTGCGGGTCAGCCTGGTGCGCCCAGCGGAACGCCTGCGGAATGATGTCGGCGCCGAGGTTGGAGACCCAGAAGTCGTCGGGATTGATGCCGGAGGGATTGGCGTCGGTGAAGAACTCGTTCGCGACATCCCACTGCCAGATCCTGCCCCGGTAGCGGCCTACCTCGGTGAAGATGTGCTGCTCGAGCAATCTCGGAGCTGGCTCTTGCTGATGCTGCCGCTCGCGACGCCGTTAGTGAGCCAGGTCGGGAGCTGGTTGTGCCAGAGCAGCGTGTGTCCTCGCACCAGCTGGCCGTGCTGCTCGGCGAAACTGACGAGCCGGTCAGCGCCTGACCAGTCGAAGACTCCCTGGGTCGGCTCTACTACGCCCCACTTCATCTCGTTGCCCGGCGTGACTACCGAGAACTGCTCGGCGAGCACGGCTTGTAGGCGGGGGTGTCGAGGTCGAACGGGATGACTGCCGTGCCGATGCGCAGGCCGATCGGCGCGGCGAGGCCGCGCAGGGTGCTGGCCGCGTTGCCTGGCAAGCCTGCCGTCCGGGTCGCGGTCGCGGCGGTGCCCGTGGTGGCGGCGCTGGCGGCCCTGATGCCGGGTATCGCCGCCGCCATCCCGGCGGCGCCGCTCATCGTCAGGAAACTCCGGCGTCTCATAGTGCTGCCTCCGGTCTCGAAAGTTTCGGAATCAACTATCGAACTAGATTCACGCTAAGCCGACGGAATAATGCTGTCAATGGCTCGCCAATGGTCGGCCTACGGCCTGGACGTCGACGTTGCCGAAGGTCAGATCCACGGGATACAGCGACTACTAGTCGAAATATTTCGAAATCCGCGCGGTCGGCTACGGACACGCGGCCGATCTGGGCAGGGGCGCGGGTCGAGCCGGGCACGAATGCGGCCGCAGGGTATCTGGCAGGATGCACGCATGGTGAGCCGGGATCAGCTTGGGCGGACGCGTGCCTGAGCTACCTGAAGTGGAGTCCGCTCGCGCGGTCATCGAGCAGGCTGCGCTCGGACGCGTGATCGACGACGTCGACGACAGCGACAGCTATGAATGCCGTCCGCACCGGCCAGGCGACATTCGCGTCGCGCTGACCGGGCGGCGGCTGACGGCCGTGCACCGGCGGGGCAAGAGCATGTGGTGCGATACCTCGGGTGCTGGTCGCTCCCGCACGCCGGGGCCGGTCCTTGGCCTTCATCTGGGCATGTCCGGCAAGATCGTGATCGCCGACGGGCACGGCGGCGAGGTCGAGGGCGGCGACTACTGGCAGCGAGGGCGCACGAACGGCGACCACCGTTACTCACGGTTCTCGATCACCTTTGATGATGGCGGGATGCTGCTCCTGGTCGACCCGCGTCGGCTTGGCCGGGTCCGGCTCGACCCTCCGGTCGGCAACCTCGGGCCCAATGCCGGCGCGATCACGCCGGCGATGTTCAGGGCGGCGTTCACTCGCGGCACGGCGCCGGTCAAGGCCCGGCTGCTCAACCAGGACGCCATCGCCGGGATCGGCAACCTGCTCGCCGATCACCACCTGGTGGTGCTCGCGGGAGCAGGCCAGGAAGTAACCGCTGCGACCGGTGCCAGGTCCGTCCGGACCGGAGAAGCGGCGCGGTTGCTCCAGCCAGCTTCTCCGGTCGCCTGTGGTGACTAGCTTCAGTTACGTCGACGCGACTAGAAGTCGATGAAGTCGAAGTCGTCGTCCGACGGGAGCCACGCGATCTCCTTGGCCGAACCGCTGGTCACGGACGGCTCGGGGAGGTCGGCGGCGCGGCTGACGAGGCTGCGCAGAGTATCTTCCATGTGTCACCTCCCTTCCTCGGCTAGTCCGGCGGGGGGTAATTCGGCGGGCGGCTGCCCGGCTGGCTCGATGAGGCCGGCGTCGCGGAGCTGGGTCAGCGCGGCAGCCAGGTGTCGGCCGTCAGCCGGGCTGAGCTTGCTGGCCACGATGTCGGCGTAGGAGGTGCGGATGGCGTCCAGATCGCGGCCGTCGCACAGCTCGAACGCCACCCAGACGGCCAGGTTGATCACGTGCAGCGCGCCGCGCCCGGGATTGAACGCGAGCAGCAGCCCGGCCTGCTGATCCCGGCGGACCACGATGCCCTCGGCCTGCCGGTACCCCTGAGCGGGATGCGTCGCGCGTGCCGACGGGCGCTGACGGAAGTCCGCGGACCGCACAGCCTGAGCCGGCCCGGCCGGCCAGTCCACGATCGGCGCGATCGAGTCGAGCTGCCAGCGGACGAACCGTCGGCCCGTCGGCGTCAGGTTCCCGGCGAGCGGGCCGGTGAGCTGCTCCCCCAGGAACCGCAGCCGCTGCTCAGGCTGGGCATAGTCGTCGTTCTCCGACGCACTCACGCCGGGGTTGGCCGGCGGTGCACCGAAGCGGCGCACCAGCCGATTCTGGCGGGAGCGGGTCGCGGCCTCGAAGACCGCCAGATGCGCATACACGTGGAACGCCGCCACGATCCTGCGCAGGTCCCACCGCACTGGCCGCCACGGCACCTGAGCACCAGCATCGACGTCGGCGATCAGGGCCGAGCACATGCTGATGTCGAAGAGCCGCAGGTGCAGCGCCTCGTGCAGGATCCGGCCCGCCGCGTCCCACGGCCGCTCGAGTCCGCTCGGCCGGATCACGATGATGCCGGGCACGGGTGCGCCGCCGGCGGCCGACAGCATCGCGCCGTCGCTGCCCTGGGCCGTGATCAGGCCGACGGCGGTCACGTGCCCGATCACCGCAGGACCTAGCACTGGCAGCACTCCGGCGAGCACCTCGCAGGCGGCGCTCACCTGGGCGGCGCTGTGGTCCGTGCCGGGGTTCAGCTCGCCGGTGCGGCCGGCCCGCGAGATGAAGTTCTCGGTGCAGGCCTGCGCGAGCCGGTCTGGCAGGTCCGCCGCTCCCGGGCGGCCCGAGCCTGGAAAGCCCGGCATCCAGAGCCCGCCGTCCGGGCCGGCGACTAGCCCGGTGCCCTCGGCCGCCTGCGTCGGCACCCGGTCCTCGCCGGGAGCGGCGCACGCCCTGGCCTGCACCAGCACCTGCTCTAGCTCAGCTAACGACTCCGGCTGACCGTGGTAGAGCCGTTGTAAGGCGGCCTCGGTGGCCATCCGGACGACCGGGTCACGCAGCACGTGCGGGAGGTAGCCGCACTCGTCTAGCTCGGCGACGGCCCGGCCAGCCCCGGGCGCCCGCTCGCCCAGGATCTGCAGCGCGAACCGCAGCCGGGCCGACGCTCGCTCCCGGATCAGGCTGGTCACGCCGAAGTCCGGGTGGCTGGTCAGCAGCGCCTCGGCCTGGGCGATCAGCGACTCGTCAGCGCTCGGCGCCTCGGCCAGCATGGCGTACCTCCCCACCGATCGGGAATAACAGGAGCTTACGCGCTGCGGCGGCCCGGGCCGGCAGCTCGTCGCCCGGGGCACGGTAACGATGCAGGGCAGCCCGTCCCTCGGCGCTCCTGAGCCTGGCCGCCAGCTTGGCCGGCACCACGACCGTGAACAGGTAGCCGCTGCCGCCGAATCCCTCGACCAGCCAGGACGTCCACGGCAGCTGCACGCTGGCGGCCGGGCTGAAGTAAGCCGGACGCTGACCGTCGAACACGAGGTCGTACGCGCCGAACCGCCGCCAGCTGCTGAACGTGAACGTCCGCCGGCGGAGGTCGAACCCGATCGGGACGCACTCGCCGATCCGAGACCGCCCGATCCCGTCGAGGAACGCCCTGCTCGCCCGAATGCTCAGATGCGAGCCGGCGATGTCACCGACGGCGGCCCGGATCTGAGCGGCCAGCTCGGGGGCGGTCGCCTGCGCGGGCGACGACAGGTAGATGTCGCTCACCAGGTTTCCGATCACGCTGGGCGGCAGGTCAAGCCGGTGCCGGATGTCCACGGCGATCGCGAGATTCCGCTCGTCCTCGTCGCCGTCGAGCTGACGCGTGGCGGAGACCACCGCCGCGCAGAGCGCGTCGTTGACCGAGAGCCGCACGCCTGCTGCTGCGCTGAACTCCGCGCACAGCCGCTTGGTCTCGGCGTCGCCGAAGTAGAGCTGCACGGTCCGGCTCGTCATCGCCGCGCCGCGGATGTCGCTGGCCAGGCTCGCGGCCTCGTCGGCACCGAGCAGCCTGATCCCCGGGCGGTCGCTGTGCGCCTGCGGCAGCACCTGGTCGAGGTAGGCGTCCCGGTCGTCGGCGAGCACCACGTCCGGCAGCGGCTGGCCCTCGACGGCGGCTGACCAGGCCCTCATCAGCAGCATGAAGCTGCTCAGGTCGCCGACGACGTGATCCCACGAGCAGCCGACCGCCGTTCCGCCGTCCGCGAGCCTGCTGATCCGGACGGTGAGCAGCGGCAGTTCCCCGTGCCGGGCGGCGGGAGCGTCGACGTGCTCGGCCAGGCCCGCCCCGGGCAACGTGACCCGGCCGATCGCGTCGTCGAGCGTGTCTCCCACCTCGTACGTCGTCATCGGCACGCCCTGGCCGTCGCAGGCGATATGCAGGGTGTCGTCCTCTTCGCGCAGGCGGCCGCCGAAGACTGGCACGTGACCGAGCGCCCGGGCGAGTCCGTCGGCGAGCGCCGCCTCGTCCAGCCGCTGCTCGTAGAAGAACACGACCGACGTCGAGAGATCCGCCCGCATGGCGTCGACCAGGCTCAGCGAGATATGCCTCGCCGGCACCCGGCCAGGGCGGACGGTCCTTGAATCGCGCAACTCGGGCACGACACTCATGGAATAACAAGACAGCGCAAATATCCGCCTGTCAAGCATCAAACGCTGCCGCCGAGCCCCGCCGTTCAGTTACGACGACGACCATTTCTGGCACACCCGACTCCGAGGCTTGAGGCCCAGCAAACTCACAGCGACCGCGTCGCAGCGCCAGCAAACTCACAACGACGGGGCGTCGGTCAGGGCGGTCCCGGCGGGATTGCGCGCCCCGCCGGGACCGGACTCTGGCTAGGGCAGGGTTGCCAGGTGCGGCGAAACTGTGTTGGCGAAGCTGAAGCCGTTCGAGGCGTCCCAGTTGATCGACCAGGTCATCACTCCCCTGATGCCAGGCCAGGTGGTGGGCGGAACGAAGGTGCCGCAGTTGGTGCGCGCGGCCAGGCAGTCGAGCGCGTTGTTGATCACCGAGGGGCTGACGAAACCGCCGCCGGCCGCCGAGGTCGAGGCTGGCAGGCCGAGGCCGACCTGAGCTGGCGCCAGGCCGCCTTCGAGTTCGGTGCAGGCGAGTGCGGTCATGAAGTTCTCGGTGCCTTCGGCGTAGACGTTGCCGTCGCAGCCGTTCATCGTGCCCGAGTTGTAGTACTGGGTGTTGATCATCGTGAGGATGGTCTTGATGTTGAGTGCGAGCGCGAAGTAGTCGTTGGCGGTCGACTGGGTGTCGACCGTCTGCGGCGCGAGCGTGATGATCAGGCCCGGGCCGACGTCGCTTTCGAGCTGCTCAAGCGCCTGGGCCATGAACGTCGGGTTCACGCCATTTTCCAGGTCGATGTCGACGCCGTTGAATCCGTACTGCTGAATGATCGAGAAGACGCTGCTGGCGAAGCTACTCGCGCTGGCGGCGTCGCTGACGGAGACGGTGCCGTTCTGCCCGCCGACCGAGAGGATCACCTTCTGGCCGCGCGCCTGGTCGGTCTTGATGTCGCTGATGAACTGCGCTTGCGTGTAGCCGCCGAGCGCGGTGGACAGCCCGGAGTCGAGCGAGAAGCTGACCTGGCCCGGGGTGGTGGTGGAGTTGCCGAACGCGACCGCGATCAGGTTGTAGGTGGTGGGCACGGCGGAGAGCTTCAGCGCGGTCGCGCCGTTAGTGAAGTCCTGCCAGTAGCCCATCAGCAGGTGGGCCGGGAGCCCGCTGCTGCCTCCGCCTCCGCCGGTGCCGGCCGGGGCTGAGGTTGTCGCGGAGACCGAGGCCGAGTTGGCTGAGGTGCCGACGGAGTTGAAGGCGTTGACCGCGAAGGTGTACGTGGTCGACGCGGTCAGGCCGGTGATCGTGGCGGTGGTGCCGGTGGGGCTGGCGACCTGGGTGCCGTTCTGCAGCACGTGGTAGCCGGTGACCGTGCCCGACGGAGCCGTCCACGACAGGGAGACCGAGCTTGCGGTGGTCCCGGTGACGGTCAGGCCGGTGGGGGCTGACGGGGCGCTCGGCGGCGGAGGCGGCGGTGCTCCCCGGCGCGGCCGGGCCGGTCAGCGTCAGGTTGTCCGCGAAATAGGTCGGCTGCGCATACCAGCCGTGGATGTAGATGGTGACGCTGGTGGTCGCGGCGCCGGTGGTGAAGGTGGTCGACAGCTGGGTGAACGTCGTCGCCGACGGGGTCCAGTTGCTGGTGTCACTGGTACCCGTGCCGGTGTCGCCTAGGAACACGTACTGGCCTTCGACCAGGCCCGTCAGCGTGTAGGACGAGCTCGGCTGGACGCTGACGACCTGGCTGCACTGCGCGAAGTCGCTGCTCGTCGGGGTGCCTGATAGCGCGAACGACGAGCCGGTCGCGACGGGTGTGGTGACGATGTGATCGCCGGCTGCGCAGGTCCAGCCGGCTGTGGTTCCGGTACCGAAGTTGCCGTTGGTGAGGAGATTTACCGCCGCCGAGGCACTGGGGGCGGTGACTCCAAGTAGTGCTATCGCCGGCATGCTGAGGAGACAGATGAGCCGCACGCGGCGTGAAAATAACACGCGGCCTCCCATAGTTGATCTATTAGGAAACTTTCCTAATAGATCGGACGATACAACTGGGTCAAGAACCCGTCAATCACCAGAAACGTAAGATTCGCGCACGATCTGCTGTCATGGTCGCCGGGTGCCTAGCGGGCGCGGTAGCAGAGTGTTCGTTGCGCACCTGGGGATCCCTGGTGTCGTCGGGGCAGCACCGGGGCTCCCCAGGTGCAGGCGGGACGACCGCCGGGGCCGATCTCCCGCCCGCCGCCCGCAGTCTGTCGCTGTCGGGGCCGGGCAGCAGGCGGGCAGCGAAAACCATGCAGTCGTCAGGGCGGCCTGCGAACAGCAGAGACGGTGCGGACTTTCTTCGCATACTGGCGGTAGTACCTTCATAGCTCATCATGCGGCTATTGACACTAAGCGTCGGAAGGGACACTGTGCGTAATACCACAAGCGCACGAAACTACGTGCTCGATTGCTGGAGGGTAAGAATGGCCGAATTATGGTGGTCGGCTACCGGGTATGAGGTATCTCCGGCGGTCGGAAACATAGGGGAAGTCAAGGAAGTCATCGGGAACGCCCTGACTCAGAATGGGTACCAGGGAGTAGCGGTGGCCGGCGATGTTCATGGCTTCAAGCCGGGAATCGACTTCTTTGCGGCTGTGATGTTCCTGCCCATTTCCGGCGAAAACTACTGGCAGGTCGTGGCCGTCGGCGGCGACGGCACGTCAGCTCAGGGGCAGGCCGAGCTTGCCAACATCCAGAGCATTATCGCCGGGCTCAAATTCTTGTAGCCCACGGACTGCTTCCCGTGCGCCGGCCCCGGTGCGCCGGCCCCCGCGCCGCTGAACAGCAGCATGGTCCTACTTACTGCTGTTCCGGCAGGGTTTTCGACGACACCATGGTGCTACTTACTGTCGTTCCAATAGCGGTAAGTAGGACCATGGTGACGTTCAAGTCGAGCGGAAATCGGGCGCGTGGCCATGGCATCACGTCAGCCGGCTGGCCGCCTCGACGCTCGCTCGGCTGGTTCCTCGGCTCGCGTCCTGACGAACATCACAGCCAAGGTTGACGCCGTCGATTCGTTAGGCGTAACTTACGGTTCGTGGAGACTTACGAAGCTGTGCTTGAGGCGCTGGCTGACGGCACCCGGCGCCAGATCGTGGACGTGCTGCGACGCAGCGGCCCGTCCTCGGTTGCCGAGCTGGCCGCGCGGCTGCCGGTCAGCCGGCCTGCGGTCTCACAGCACCTGACCGTCTTGCGCCGCAGCAGGCTCGTCACCTACGAGGAGTCCGGCACGCGCAACGTGTACCGGCTCGACCCGACTGGCCTGCGGGAACTGCGGGCCTGGATGGACGGCCTGTGGCAGGAAGCTCTCGACGCCTTCGCCGAGGCCGCGCGGAACGACGCCGCCGGCAGCTCGACCGGCCTGACAAAGGAACGGACTGACGCCAATGACTGACGACCTCACGCCCATCCGCAAGGCTGTGTCAGTGCCGCTCACGCCGGAGCGGGCCTTCGACCTCTTCACCGCCCGCTTCGGTGAGTGGTGGCCGATCGCGACGCACTCCGTAGGCCAGGGCACTGCCACGGGCGTGGTCTTCGGCAACGGCGTCGGCGGCCGGATCGTCGAGTCCCTGGCCGATGGCACTACCTCGCAGTGGGGCACAGTCACGCGGTGGGACCCGCCCGCTGGCGTTGCCTTCACCTGGCACGCTGGCACTTCGCCGACCGAGGCGACCAGCGTCGAGGTGTCCTTTACCGAGGACGGTCAGGGCCAGACCGTAGTGGAGCTCATCCACTCGGGCTGGGACCGCAGGCCCGACGGGCCTACGGTCCGCAAAGGTTATGAGTCTGGCTGGAACCCGGTGATCCAGTGCTACGTCAGCCGCGCCGAGGCACCCGATCAGCCTCCAACCCAGCCCGGCTCACGCGGTATAGCGGTAGCGGAAGCCGTCTTGGTCGGCGGATTCCTCGAAGCCCATCGCCGCTAGCGTCCGGTCTTCCGGGGCGCGGGCGAGCCAGGCGGCCAGGTTTTCAGGTCCGCCTGCGCTCAAGGCATTGATGGCGCTGGCGGCTGGCTTGAAGATCTCCGCCAGGTCCTCGTGGAGCAGGCGGGCGCTGTGCTCGATCAGCGCCATCACCATGATGGCCTCCCGGTCACCTCGGGCGAGCCCGCCGGCGACGAGCGCGACCACGGCGCGCACCAGCACCGCCGGGTCCTCGCGGCGGACCGCGAGGCTGGACATCCGCTCGGCGTAGACGCGGAGCACGCTCGCGCCCCTGTCGCTGGGTCCCGCCGCCAGGGCGGCAATCGCAGCGGCGTCGCCATCCCGGACCTGGCTAATGAACTCGTCTACGACGCTGTCCCGGACGTCGGGGATCGGAGCCGGTCCGTACCAGTCGAAGCCGTCCTGCGCGAGATCGCCTGGCGTGAATCTTTCCACCATTATCCGGTGATTCCGCTCGTCATCATCGGCCTCCCGGGGCTCGCAGCATCCAGCCGTCCCAGGTATAGCCGGCCGCCTCGAAGTGATCGAGTTCCCGGCCGAACGGGCGCTGCCTGCCGGCCACGGTATCGAAGAGATTCTCCGGGGTCGGATTCGACGCGACGTAGACGTCCAGTCCCCGGTCGATCACGCTCTGGTCCCATTCGTCGTTCTTCTCCGGGGTCCAGTCCGGGATGTCCAGTATCTCGTGACCTGGCCAGTTCGCCGCGACGGCCGTGTCGGGCAGCCTGCCGATCACCGCGATCGGCTTGCTGGCGACCGGGCCTGCGGCGTCGCCGGCCGCGTCGGCCGCGCCGGCGTCGGCTAGGTCACCGGCCCCGCCGAGCGCGGCGTCTCCTTCGCCGTCGCCGAGCAGGAGCCCGCCGACTGCGGCGGCGGCCTCGAGGCAGCTACCGACCTGGGGCTGGGTGGCGCAGCTCGCCACGGACGTCGCGGCCGACTCGATGCCCTCGGTGACCGTCGAGTAGACGGCCTGCGCGACGAGGATCACGTCGTTGGCAAGCGCCCTGATCGTCTTGCTCGGCGGCTTGCCGCTTCCCGGTCCGGCGGGCGGCAGGACGGGCGGCGCACCTACTCCGCCCCCGGGAGCGGGCGAAGGCGCGGCCTTCGGCTTCGGCTTGGGCTTGGGCTTCGCGCGCTGCTCGGCCTGGTACTGCTTCAGGATCGCCTGGTACGCCTGCTCGGCCTTCTTGGCGGCCGCCTCGTCGTCGTTAGCCACCTGGGTGAGGTACTTCGCCTTGGAGAATTCCTCGTTGGCATAACGCTGGGCCGCTGCGGCCTCGCCCGCAGCCTTCGCGGCCGCCGCCTTCGTGGCTTCATACCTCTTGTGGAGTCCGTCGGCCTCCGCCTGAAGAGAACGGCCCTGGCTGTCCTGCGTCCGCGAGGCGGCCATGAGCGTCTTAGCTTCCCCGTCGAGCTCGCTGATGTTCGACTCGAGGCTCGCCTCGGCGGCCGAGTTGTCGGGGTGCACGTACACCGTGATGGTTCCCTGGCCGCTCCCGCTGCCGCTGCTGCTGCTGCTGACTGAGCAGGTGCCGGCCTGGAACGAGCCGATGCCCGTGGTCAGCATGGCGGAACCGCCGCAGCTGAGGCTCGAGCCCGAGCTGCCCGACCCGCTCAGCCCGCCGCCGGGGATGGTGACGGCGATCAGCGTGGCGTCCTGCTGCTTCAGGTAGTTGAGCGCCTCCTGATCCCTGCTCGCCTCCCCGAGGTCATAGGTGGCCATCTGGGCGTCGAGCGACCCCAGCGCAAAGGCGGCGTTCGCCTTGGCCAGCGTGCTGTTGTACTGGGCCAGCAGGCTCCCGGCCTCGCTGTTGAGCTCCCTGGCGTAGGCAGCCTCCTGGGTCGCGGCCCGCTGCGCCTCGTAGGCGTCGGCCCAGGCGTCCTTGGCCGCGGTTTCCGCTGCCGCGGCCTTCTGCTCGGCCTCCTGCGCCCTGGCGTAGGCGGCCTCGACGTCGGCCTTGGTCACGTTGCCCGCGCCTGAACTGCCCGACGACGACCCGTGCCCAGTCGGGTCGGTCTGTCCGAGCGGGTCGTCGTCGCCGTAGGCGAACGGGTTGGCGCTAGCGGAGTCGGGGACCGCGCTGTTGTCCTGGGTGTCCTTCGTGACGAAGGTGTGCCCGCCCGGCCAGTACCGGCGAGTCCATGCGCACGAGCCCGTTGCCCGAGCCCGAGTAGGCGGACTGGTAGCCGAGGGCTCCCGGCATGGCGGTGCCGGACGTGGCGATCACGTCACCCCACGGGTCGTAGGCGACCGAGGCGGCGAGGGCGGTTCCGGCCGGGGTGAAGGCGCCGACCACGTCGGTGTGGGCGTCGGTGTAGGCATGGGCGCCCTGGCTGGCCGTGCCGCCCTGCACGCCGATGCCGATGACGTTCCCGGCCGGGTCGTAGCTGTAGGTGCTGAGGCCGTCGGAGGCGATCTGGCTGCTGGCGCCCGAGTAGGTCAGCGTGTGATTGCCCGTGAAGCCCTGGTCGGTGACCACGCGCCCGAGCGCGTCGTAGTACTCGTTCTGCGTCGTCAGGCTGATTTCCTGGCCGTAGGCGTCGCTGGTCGGGTTGTAGACGCCGTCCGGGCCGGAGACGTTGGAGAGCTGGCCGTTCGCCGTGTAGGACATCGTCGTCGGCTGGCCGCCGCAGCAGCTGATCGACGTTTCCTGGATCGCGGGCGTCTAGGTATAGGCGAACGGGCCGGCCTGGGTCAGGTTGCCGTCGCCGTCGTAGGCGTAGTTAGTGGTCGTGGTCCCGTTGTTCCACGAGGTCAGCCGGTCAGCCTCGTCGTAGGTGTAGGTATTCGCGGTAGCGCCGGCGAAGCCCGTGGTGGTCTTCGACGCGAGGTCACCGTCGGCGTCGTACCCGTAGGCGATCGACGCGAGGGTGCGCTCCGGCCGGCGACGCCAGGCTGTCCGAGGTCAGGTCGTGCAGGCCGTTGTAGCCGAAGGACCCGTGTCACCGCCGGTGCCGTAGCCGATCTTCGTGACCTGGCTCCAGGCTGTTGTAGGTATAGGAGGCTGGGTTCCCGTCGTCGGGTCGGACATGGTGGCCAGCCGCCCGGCCGAGTCGTAGGTGTAGCCGGTGGTGCCCGCCGCGTCCGTCACCGAGGCTGACCTGGCCGCTGCCGTTGTAGCTGAAAGTCGACGTCCCTGCCGACCCCGACGTCGACAGGAGCCTGCCCCGGTCGTCGTAGCCGAACGACTCTGACGTGGCCGGCTGGTAGCCAGCGGCCGTCGGCGTCCCGGCAGCGCCGGTCGAGGCGGTCAGGAGCTGCCCGTCGAGGTCGTAGGTGTAGGTCCTCGTCGCGGTCGGGGCGCTGCCGCCGCTGCCCGACTGGGTGACCAGGTTGCCCATCGAGTCGTAGGCGTTGCTGGGCTGCACGCCGCCCGGCAGGCTCTGGCTGGTCAGGTCGCCGCTGGCGTCGTAGCTGTCGGTCGTGACCGAGTCGGCTGCTGTCGTGTACTGCGCTGTGTGCGGCTCGGTGATCGTCTGTGGCAGGCCGAGCGAGTTGTACGAGGTAAGCTGGTGTTGCCATTGCCGTTGGTGTACGCGGTCTCGTTGCCGGCCGCGTCGTAGCCGAAGCGCACCGTGATCCCCGAAGTGGCGGAGACCGGCTGGGTCTGCGAGGTCAGCATCCGGGAGGCGTCATAGCTATACGTGCTCGTGAAGCCGCGCGCGTCGGTCTCCGAGGTCAGGTCACCGTCGGCGTCGTAGGCGGCCGAGGTGCTGGTGAGGACGGCACCCGTGGCGCTCAGGTTGGACACCGAGGTCGTGCGCCCGGCGGGGTCGTAGGTGGCGGCCGTGGCGGTGCCGTCCGGGGCGGTGGCCTTGGTGAGCTGCCCGGCTGCGTTGTAGGTGTAGCTGGTGGTGTCCCCGGCGCCGTCGATGGTCGACGTCTGCTCGCCGAGCGCGTTGTACGCAGCCGTCGTGGTGACGCCGGTCGGGCTCGTTTCCGAGGTCAGGTTCCCTGCCTGGTCGTAGCCGTACGTGGTGGTGTAGGCGGCCGACGTGTTCTGCCTGACCAGGTCGGTCGTGGTGACCACGCTGCCGAGATTGTCGTAGGTCGCCTCGGTCTTCGCGCCGTCCGGGTTGGTGACGCTGATCTGCTGGCCGGCCGGGTCGTAGGTGTAGGTCCACACCCCGCTGTCCGCGTCGGTCTGGCTGACCAGGTCGCCGAGTTGGTCGTAGCCGAACCGGCTGACGTTGCCGAGCGGGTCGGTCTCGCTGGCCTCCTTGCCCAGCGCGTTGTAGGCCATGGTGCTCGTGCCGTTGACGGGGCTCGCGGCGCCTGGCGCGGTGTAGGACGGGTCGGTGACCGACGTCTCGTCGCCGTCGGCGTTGTAGGCGGCCTTGCTGAGGTTGCCGTCGGCGTCGGAGAACTCGGTCTCGTCGCCGAACGTGTCATAGCCGACCTCGGTGACCGGGCTGGCCGTGACGGTCGTTCCGGTGGCTGACTCGGTCGGCACGGCCGGATCGGTCTCGACGACGGCGCGGCCGTCCTCGTCGCTGGAGATGAGGGTGACGTTGCCGTTCGGGTCGGTTTGCGCGGTCACCAGGCCGCGCTGGTCCCTGGTGAACTTGTCGGTCAGGCCCGCTCCGCTGCCCATGCCGGTGGTCTGCGACAGCAGCTGGTCCATCACGTTGTAGGTCGCGGTGACGGTCTGGGCGGCTCCGCCGCCCTGGCTGAGGGTGTCCGAGATCACGTTGCCGTCGGCGTCGTACCTGGCGGTGACGACGCGGTCCGCGCCGAGCGGGTCGTCGGTCATCGTGACGACCTGGTTATCGGCGTTGTAGGTGGCGCTGGTGACCAGGCCGCCCGGCGCGGTCTGGGTGATCTGGTTGCCTGTCGCGTCATAGCCGTACGTGGTGACGGCCTCCATGCCGCCGCTGACGCCCGGGTTGACTACGTAGCTCGATGCGATCTCGTTGTTGTCGTAGTACGTATAGGCCGTCGTGGTGCCGGTGACGTCGGTGACCGAGGCGAGGCGTCCGGCCGGGTCGTAGGCGCGGGATTCGGTGACCAGGTTCTCGGCCGGGATCGGCGCGGACGGGTTGCCGGTGTACCCGTCGATCGTCGTGGTCAGCTCGTCGCCGTCCGCGTCGTAGGTGTACGCCGTCACCACTGCGGCCGGATCGGTCACGGTTGCCAGGTCGCCTAGCGGGTCGTAGCTGTAGCTGGTGACACGTCCCATCGGGTCGGTCACGGTGGCAACCTGCCCGTGAGCGTTGTAGGTGCTCGTGGTGGTGCGGGCCGGGTCTCCCCCGGTCGCGTCGCTGACCACGGAGGTCAGCACGTCCGAGTCCGCGTCGTAGGTGTACGAGGTGACCTTGGTGTGCACGGCGCCGGTGACCCGGTCGGTGACCGACGGATCGGTCTGAGTCATTAGCCGGTCCTGGGCGTCGTAGCTGAAGCTCGTGGTCAGCCCGGCCGGATAGCTGTCGGAGATCTGAGCGGTGGTCAGCTCGCGGCCGAGGTTGTCGTAAGTGAACTTGGTGACCAGGCCAAGCGGATTGGCGGTCTGCATCAGGTCACCGGAGGAGTCATAGGCATACGTGGTGACGCCGCCGCCTGGAGTGGTCACCGATGCGAGCAGCCCCGCAGGCTCGGTGCCGCCGCCGATCGCCGCCTCTGTCCCCTTCGTGTAGGCGTGCGTGGTAACACAGCCCGCCGGGCAGGCCGGGGTCGCTGGCGTCGTGATGGTCGTGACCTGCCCGACGGCGTTGTAGGCGGTCGCGGTGTCGTAGGTGGGATCGGTCGGCGATGAGGACAGCTCGCCGCGCGAGTCGGTGACCTTGTCGTTGCGCGGGTCGAGCGGGCTGGTCAGGTTCTCGTAGTACGACGCGTACGAGGTCTGGCAGTTGCTGACGGCCGCGCAGGTGGTGCTCGAGGTCACGTTGTTGTGCGCGTCGAAGGTCAGGTAGCTGGTGTCGCCGTCCGCGTCGGTGATCGTCGTGGCCCTGCTGGCGGCGTCGTATCCGTACAGCGTCACCCCGCCGATAGCGCTGACGGCCTTCACCAGGGCCTTGCCGGAGTAGACGAACCGCACGTTCTTGCCGACCGGATCGGTAGCGGTAATCGTCTGGGTGTTCAGCGCCGGAGCGGTGACCCCTGACGGCAGCTTGCTGCCGTCCACGATGGCGATCTGGTTCTGCAGCGTGGCGTAGTGGCTCTGCACCTGGGTGGAGGTCAGCGCGGTGGTGTACAGCGACACGTCGGCGACCGACCCGGTCAGGTCGCCGTCGGGGCCGTTGCCGACAATGGCCGTGTAGCCGGTCGGCGAGGCCGTGGCCTGCCGGGTAACTGTCGCGGTAGCAGCCTGGACTCCGTCAAGGTACAAAGTCGCGATCTGGCTGAAAGAACCCGACGGCGATGTCGTGCCCGCGCTCAGCGTCAGCACGGCCTGATGCCACTTGCCGTCGTTCACGGCCGGGCAGCTGCTCGACGTCAGCGACGCCGTCTGGGCTCCCGCGATCTGCGCGGTCAGGCAGCCGCTGAACTGGCTGATCCAGATGGTGGGCTTGTTGCCGCCGGTCCCGCTGCTCGCCGACAGCAGCGTGACAGCGCGCGTGATGGCGGTGCTGGTCTTGAACCACAGTTCTTCCGACTGCGCGCCCGCCCCGCCGAAGTACCCGCCGGGAACGCTGATCTGGGAGCTGCTGCCGCTGAACGTGGCCGCTGTTCCGTCGGGAAGGCCGGCCGGGCCGGCGGCGCCGAGTGTCACGCCCGAATAGGTGGCCGGCGGGCGCGGCTTCGCTGTGGTCGCCGCCGAGCCGACCTCGTCGGCCGCGAGCGGCCCGGAGGTGTCGTTCAGCGGCCAGAAGTCCTCAGGAGATGACCCCATCACGGCCGCGACGTAGCCGCTGGAGGACGCGGAGGTGACCGGGCCGCCGTAGGTCCACGTGCCGCCGTCGGCGTCGGTCAGCGAGGCCACCCGGTCGTTGACCGTGTCGTAGGTGGCCGACAGGTCGACGCGTCCCGACGGGCTCGTGATCGTCGTCAGCTCGGCGGCGGAACGGGTCTCGGCCGAGTACTGGGCCGCGACGGTGCCGGAACTCGGAAGCTGGCTGCCGTAGACCGACAGATCGGCGAGCGAGCCGTTGAACCAGGTCCAGCTCGGCGTCTCTGAGTTGCCGCCGTTGGTAATGCCGGCACCGAGCACGGCCTCACCGCTTGGCAGCGTGACGGTGGTATGCCCGCTGGCGACCAGGGCACCGTCGACGTACAGGGCCTGGCCGGGGATCAGGACGGCCTGGTGCCAGGCGCCGTTGTTGACCGCGGCCGGCGAGGTCAGCGCCGAGGCCGCGTACTGGTTGATGCCGTCGCCGATGCTGAGCAGGCCATTCAGGTGACCGTTGCTGCCGATCCACAGCAGCGGCACGGTGACGGCGTCGGCGCACGCGAACGGGCAGGGGTTCTGGCCTGGCAGCACTGAGTTGTCGCTGAGCAGCACACCCGAGCTGGCCGCTGTCTTGAACCACAGGCTGATGCCGAGGCTCTGGGCGGCGGTGCCGCTGGGCAGCACCCGGCCGGAGTCGGGGACCGAGCCGCAGGAGCTCTCCTTGCTGGCGGTCGGGCACCAGGCACCGTCAAGCGGGATCCACGAGCCGTGCCGTTGAAGCCGGTCGCGGTCACCCCTGCGACCGGGCCGGCCACGCCCAGCGTGGTGCTCATCTCGGTGGCCGGCGGGTTCATCGTGGTCAGGTCGTCGACCGGGACCTGGTTGGCCGCCGCCGTCGCCCCGGCCGGGTCATCGAGCCGGAAGTAGCTGGTCGGGTCGGCGTTCAGCACCGACGTCGGCGCGTGCGAGCCGGTCGTGGCGTAGCCGTACGTGGTGCAGGCGGTCGTGGTGCCTGGCGGGCAGACCGAGGTGAGCAGGTCAGCGCTGTAGCCGTACGTCCAGGTCAGGGCGGTAGCCGGCGAACCGGCCGTCACCGGGTCGGTGGTGACCGTGGCCACGTGCGCAGACGTCGCGCCGGCGGGAGTCGCCCAGGCCAGGTGCAGCGCCCGCCCCGACGTGATGCTGGTGATCGTGGTGAGCTGGCCGGCCGAGTAGGTGAACGTCTCGGCCAGGCCGGAGCTGTCCACGATCTTGGAGATCAGGAAGGACGAGCCGCTGGCCTGCGCGAAGTCGTAGGTGGTGCCGGTCTGGTCGGTGATCGAGAAACCGCCGCCGGTCAGCGCGGCCACGACCGCGTACATGGTCTGCGGTGGCGCGTAGCCCCCGGCCGCGTTCTTCGCGAACCGCACCTGCCGTCCGCTGGCGAGCGTGAGGATCAGGGCGCCGGTACCGTCGGGATCGGGCACCAGCGACATGTCCAGGGCCGACGACCAGCCCGCGCCGAACGCCTGGGTCGAGCGCGGGTCGAGCGAGTTGTAGTCGCGCACGATCGACAGCGCCGGACCGACCGTCGCGATGCTGGCGTCGGTGACCGCCTGCGACACGTTGCCGCTCTGCGGGTCGACGGTCTTGCCCGAGCCCGCGTAGTCGGCGCCGCCGAGATCGGACGTCATGACCGGGTCGCCGTCGCTGGCCTGGTAGGAGGAGCCGAGCCGGGAGGACACGGTGGGCTGGGCGTTGCCGACGACGAAGGAGATCGGGGTGGTCCAGGTGATGCCGGTACCGGTCAGGCTCGGCGGCGTGGCGGCGTCGGTGACCGTGGCTTCCCAGTAGTAGGTAGTGCCCCACGTCAGATTGGTGGTCGGGCTCCACGAGTTGCCGTTCCCCGCGACCCACCCGGAGGACGCGACCACCGTGGAGGTGGGCGAAGGCCCGCTGAGGATCTTGAAGGCGAACGAGAACGTCGGATTGGCCGGGAACCCTCCAGGGATGACCGCCGACGCGCTCAGCAGCGGGGTCTGCGAGTCCACGTCCGTGCCCGGCAGCGGTTCTTGCTCGTTGATGACCGGCTGGAATGCCGCGATGGTGTAGGGCGCGCAGAATTCGGCACCGCCCTCGGCCGAGAAGTACGTCCCGGCCGCGTTGGCCATGTCCCAGCAGATCTCGTACGAGCCCGGGTTCTCGGCAGGAGTCACGCTCTCGGCGGTCGCGGTGCCGCCAGGCGCGACATTGCCGCTGATCATCACGACGTTGCTGGACGACAGCGGCGTCCCGGTCCCGGTCGTATCGCCCGCCGGGAAGACCTGCGTGCCCAGCCCGTACCCCGCCCAGGTGGACGTGCCGGTGTTGGTCAGCGTCACCGAGATCCGGCCGGTCTGATCCGCCATGGCCACGGTGTCGAAGGTCGCCGCCACGCCGTAGGACGCGTTGTCGGAACTGACCGCCGGCCTCACCGTGCCGCCCGGCCGCTTGACCGGCACGACCGCATGGCCTGGCGCCCGCCGCACCTCGCCGACCCTGACCTTCTTCGGCTTCCCCATCGCCGGTGGTGCCAGGTCCGGCCGTGGCGCCCGGTGCCCCCGGCCGTCAGCGGGGGCCAGGTGCGTACGCGTCGCTGTCACCGGCACCTGATGTGCTCGCCCTGCGGCCGTCCCGAAATGCTCGGCGGGTCCGGTGGCGTATCCGAACATCCTGGGCGGCCGTACGGCTGGCCCGCCAGACCTCACGCCGCCCGCCGGCGATGCCAGCGCAGCCGTCGGCGCCACCGCCCATGCCGTGAGGGCAGCGGCGACGAACACGCGCAGCCATAGCCAGGGACGCTCGCGGTGCGGCAGCAAGCTCACCATTGAAGGTCTCCACTCGGGTGGCGGGAGTCGGTCAGGAAATCAGGACCGGCCTGAGGCGAGCGCGCGGATCACCCGGCCGATCCGCGCGGGAGCATCGGCGGCGGAAACGGCCTGGGCGTTGGGCGTCAGCTCGCCAGCTCTGGTGCCAGGCGCGACCACGACGACGAACTGCTGGCGCGGATTGGCCTTCGCCGCTGCGGCGACCCGGCCAGGGGCTGGGCCGGCCGCGATGATGACGCCGCAGCGCCGCTCGACCAGGGTGTTGAGCAGGACAGGGACCTCAGCTGGCCCGGAGGCGGGCAGATAGCTGACCATCACGTGGGTCGCGAGCGAGGCTTTCTCCATCGCTCCCCACACCGGAGCGCCTGGCCCGCCAGGGGCAATTCCGCTCGGGTTGGTGAGCAGGCAGGCGGTGGCGTTGAGGTAGACCCGCGCCTGCGCGCCCGGCGCCGGGCGCCGCGATGCTGACGGCCGCGCCAGCACTAGCACTGAAGCCACGGCGGCCACGACTAAGGCTGCTGCCACCAGCCAAATCTTCGGGTGCCGCACCATCTTTGCCTCAAATCAGGCAACCATCGTCGATCAGGTCACTTGCCTGAGGTCATCGTCAGCGGACGACGCTGACTCCGCAATAGCTGACTAACCGGATGACTTACCGGCAGACTTCCCGGTCACCCGGACCATGCTGCTGTTCCTTTCCGGCCTTCAACAGCAGTAAGTAGCCCCATACTGCGCCAACCCGGCCGAGCTAACCCGCGGTCGCGGCAGGCGGCCAGGAGGTCGTAGGCCTGGAGCGCGAACCACCATTCGGCTAGGTGGGCGGTTCTCGAGAAGCCGCGTCCGGTGAGTTCCTCCACCTTGCGCAGCCGATATCCGAGGGTTTGCTTGTGCACGTGGATCTGGGCGGCGGCCTGCTGCCATGATCCGTCCGCTCGCACGAATTCTCTGACGGTTTGGAAATATCGCGTTCCGTGCGCGCCGTCGTAAGCCAGCAGGTCGCCCAGCACGTGATCGACCAGGGCCTGGGCCTCGGCGGGAGTTCGCGGCATGAGCAGCCCTACGCCGTCGCCATACCTGGACAGGGCCGCGCCGTCGGCTTCGGCGACGCCGAGCGCCCAGACTGCTTCCTGGGCCGCGTCGGCCATCCGGGTCGCCGAGGCGAGCATGGCGCTGACACCGGCGGCACAGCCCAGCTCGGCCAGCAGCGGCAGCAGCTGGGCGGTCACCGCCGCCTCCGGCAGGACCGCGTAGAGCAAGTCTCCGCGCTGCAGCAGCAAGCTGACCACATGCGCGCGGGAACACGCCCGGTGCAGCGCATCATCGGTACCCGGGCGCAGCGCCCGCAGGACGACCAGGACGCTCTGGCCGGGCTCGAGCCCGCCGACGCTGGGCTCCTCCCCCGCCCGTGGCCAGGAACTGCGAGGGTCAAGCAGCTGGCCGAGCAATTCACTGCCCTGGCGGCGGTGCCGCTGCCGCTGCGATACGAGCTGGGCCAGCTGGACGGCGCCGGCGACGGCGACATGCTGCAGGACGGCCGCGCTGGGCAGCCGAGTGCCGAGCGGCTCCGCGACCAGGGCGGTCAGTGGCTCTCCAGGTACCGCGACCGCCAGCGCGCACACGTCGCCGTCGGCGCTGCCGTCGCGGCTGAGCTGAAGCAGGCCGGGAATCGCGTGGCCGTGCTCGGCGACCCTAGCGGCCAGCACCTCGCCGAGCGGGATCAGGGGCTGGTCGTCGAAGACCGACGCGCCGGTCTCGGCGTCGAGCAGGTGCAGCCGCAGGCCGAGCTGACGCCCGAGGGCGTCGAAGGTCGCCGGTCCGAGGTCGCCAGCGGCCAGGGACAGCCGGAGCAGGTCGTAGAACTGGGCGAGATCCTGGATCGGCACGCCGGCCTCACGGCCGTCGCCGTCGGCGACGGTCCGCACGATGTCGCTGAACCTGATGGAGTAAGGAACGGTGAGCAGCGGCAGCTCGAGCTCCCCCGACCGGCTCGCCAGCTCGGCGGTGACCGCCGCCCCGCCCGTACCCAGGCCGACGACCAGGCCGCTCGCGCCGACCCTGGCCAGGTGCTCGACGAACTCCACCTGAGCCGCCGGCGACGCGCCGATGCCAGTGCCGTTGCTGAGCAGCAGCTCGCTCGGACCGAGAAAGTCCCAGGGCGCAGGCAGGTCTGAGATGTGCGCCCAGGTGATCTCGCGGTCCAGGCCGGCCGCGCCGCCCACCAGGGTCAGCTGCAGCCTCGGGCGCTTGAGCAGCCCGCGCACGGTAATCGCCATCTCAGTCCTCTGCCGGGTCTCTGCCGCGCTCGACCGCCGTTTCACCAGGTACACCGGATGCTGACTTCCCGTCATACCACGGTATGAGGGCAGCCGGGAAGTTTGCGCCGTAGTCGGATGGTCAAGGCCTGGCCGCAGGTCACATGCTTGCCGACATGAAGTCGAGCGCTCGAGTGCGGGACCTGGCCAGCACAGCCACGCCCGCCGCGCCGGTGACCTGGCCCGAGGGCTATACGGGCGGCGGCCTGCCTGAGCTTCGACCTGGACGCCGAGGCCGCCGTGCTCACCGCGGATATCTCAGCCATCCACCGGATGAGCCCGATGAGCCACCAGGCCTACGGCCCGCTGGCCGGGGTTCCCCGGATCCTTGAGATCTGCTGGCCCGGCACGAGATCGCGGCAACGTTCTTCATCCCGGGCTATTCGGCGCACCGGTACCCGGCCGTGGTGCGGGCCATCGCCGAGGCCGGCCACGAGATCGCGCACCATTCCTACTTCCACGAGAACACCGTCGGCATGGACGCCGCGCACCGAGGCCGACATGATCGACCTCGGGCTGCGGGCGCTCCACGACGTGGCCGGGGTCCGGCCCGGCGGGCTACCGGGCGCCGATGTGGGAGATGACCTACAACACGCCCAGGCTGCTGGCCGACCGCGGCTTCAGCTACGACTCCAGCCTGATGGACTCCGACCATCCCTACCGGCTCGCGGTGGACGGGGCGCGGACCAGGCCGACGAGCCTGGTCGAGGTCCCGGTGTGGTGGGGCCTCGACGACTGGGAGCAGTACGCGTTCCTGCCCGACCTGACCGGCTCCGGCGTCATCGAGAGCCCGGCCAAGGCGCTGGAGATGTGGACGCTCGAGCTGGAGGCCATGCACCGGATCGGCGCCGCTTTCGTCCTGTGCTGTCACCCGTTCCTGTCCGGGCGGCCCGTCCCGCGCCGAGGCGCTGGAGCGGCTCATCGAGCGGATGGAGTCCCTGGCCGGGCTCTGGATCACCACCGTCGGCGAGGTCGCCGACGCACGGCGCCAGCCTGAACCTGGCCCCGCGGACCTGCCCGCAGCCGGTCCTGCCCGACGGGCGCCTACTGGGTCGCCCGGCCTCGCACGTGACGCATCGTCTGAGCAAAGGAGACACGCCATGACGGAAATCGCGCCCGAGCAGCCGTCGTGACCGACTGTCGCAGACGCCCGGTCAGGGACTTCACGCTGCGGTCGGCGTTCGCGCTCTCGTTCTCCGACCTGTCGCCGATCGTCGGCATCTACACGGTCTTCGCCATCGGCCTGCTCGCGGCCGGGCCGGCGTTCTTCTGGGGCCTTCCCGATCGTGCTGGTCGGGCAGCTGCTCGTCTGCGGCGTCTTCGGCAACCTGGTCTCGAAGTGGCCGCTCCAGGGCAGCGTCTACGCCTGGTCGCGGGAGCTGATCGGCCCCCGGTACGGATGGTTCACCGGCTGGGCGTACAGCTGGGGGCTCACGCTCGCGCTGGCGCGGTCGCGCTCGCCGCCGCCGGCTTCCTCGCGCGGCGCGCTCGGGCGTCAACTCGCTCAGCGCAGATCACCGTCGAGCCTGGTGGCGCTCGGGGTGCTGCTCTTCGGCTCGGTCGCGAACATGATCGGCGGCGGTTCCTGAAGGGCCTGATCTACATCTCGCTGACCGCCGAGCTCATCGCCTCGCTCGGGATCGGCATCACGCTGCTGTTCTTCCACCGCATCAACCCGTTCTCGATCATGTTCAACGGGGCGGGCACCGGGCACGGCGCGGCTGGCTGTTCGGGCCGTTCCTGCTGCCCGTGGCCTACATCGCCTACTCGTTCATCGGCTTCGAGGCCGCCGGCTCCATCGCCGAGGAGGTCAAGGAGGCCCGGCACGTGCTGCCCAAGGCGATCAGCCTGTCGCTGCGGTCGGCGGCGTGCTGGTCATGTTCGCCACGCCTCGGCCTCATCCTCGCGATCCCCGACATCGGCGCGGTGCTGTCCGGCAAGGACGCCAACCCGATCGCCACCACGCTGGAGACCCGGCTCGGCTCGGGGGCGGGGCGCACGCTGCTCATCGTGCTCGCGATCGGCTTCACCTCCAGCATGATCGCCGTGCAGACCGCGGTGACCCGGGCGATCTGGGCCAGCGCCCGCGACCGGCTGCTGCCGGGCACGGGCTGCTGGGCAGGCTCTCCGGGCGCGGAGCAACCTGCCCCGGTACGCGATCGGCCTGACCGCTGATCATCGCCGGGCGCGCTGATGTTCGCCAGCACGCGAAGGTGTTCACGCTGCTGGTCGTCGTTCTCCGCGGTCGGCTTCTTCCTCTCGTACTCCATGCCGGTCGTGGCGCTGGCGCTACAGGCTGCGCGGCAGCTGGCGCCCAGGCCCGGTGTCGTGGGCGTGGGCCGCGCTGGTCACCACCGTGGCCGCATCTGGCTGTCGCCGAGATCATCAACATCGTCTGGCCGCCGACGTCTTCGGCGAGTGGTACCTCAACTGGGGCATCCTCATCATGACCGTGCGTGCTGGGCGTGCTCGGCGGGCTGCTCGTGTCCGGCGGGTCTTCCGGCCGGGCGGCGACGCGCGACGCGGCGACTGCCGCCCGTCGTGGCGGAGGCGGACGAGCGCATGACGCCGACGGTGCGCCGCGTCGTCGTGGTCACCGGCGCGGCCAGCGGGATCGGCGCGCGCCTGCGCCGGCGCTGATGCGCCGGTCCGGCTGGCGGACCGCGGGCATCGACCTGAACCCGTCGGACACCGACCTGTCCGCTGCGGGCCGACGTGTCCGACCGGGCCGCGGTGGCCGGCGCGGTCGACGCAGGTCGCGGGCGGTTCGGCGGATCGACCTGCTGGTCAGCGCGGCCGGCTACTACGAGGAGGGCATCGACGTCGCCGACATCACGCGCGCGCAGTGGGACCGGATGCTCGCGGTCATCCTGGGCGGCACGGTGAACTGCTGCGCCGCGGTGCTGCCGCACATGCTCAGCCGGGGCGCGGGACGCATCGTGGCGATCTCCTCCGAGCTGGCGCTGGCCGGCAGCGCCACCGACCTGCACTACGTGGCGGCCAAGGGCGCGGTGCTCGGCCTGGTCAAGTCGCTGGCGATGGAGGTGGCGGAGACCGCCATCCGGGTCAACGCGGTGGCCCCGGGGCCGACCGACACGCCGCTGCTGGCCGCGGACTCGCTCTGGCGCAAGCCCGATTACCTGGCCACCCTGCCGCTGCGGCCGGCTGGTCGACCCCGGAGGAGATCGCCGACGCCGTGTACTACCTGGCCACCGAGGGATCCATGTACTGCGGCGAGGTGCTGTCGCCCAACGCCGGGGCGGTGATCTGACGATGACGCGAAGCGCGGTGGCCCTGGTCACCGGGGCGGCCCAGGGCCTGGGCCCGCGACGGCCCTGCGGCTGGCGGCGGACGGATTCGCCGTCGCGGTCAACGACATCGCCGACGACGGCCGGCTGCCGAGCTGGCCGCGCGGATCGGCGGGATCGCCGTCCCCGGGGACATCGCCGACCCGGACGCCGGGCCGGCCATGGCCGCGGCCGTGGCCGGCCGGCTCGGGCCGGTGCGAGGTCCTGGTGGCCAACGCCGCCGCGATGGCGATGAGCCCGTTCCTGGAGGCCAGGACCCGGCGAGCTGGTGGCGTCAGATCGACGTCAACCTGTCCGGGCCACTTCCGGCTCATCCAGGCGGTCATCCCGGGCATGCGCGCCCAGGGCCACGGCCGGATCGTCATCATCAGCTCCGGCTGGGGCGTCATCGGCCACCCGAACGCCACCGCCTACGCCGCGTCCAAGGCCGGGCTGATCGCGCTGACCAAGGGCCTGGGCCGGGAGCTGGGCCCGCAGGGCATCCTGACCAACGCGATCGCGCCCTCCTTCATCGACACCGAGCAGCTGCGCGTCGATGCCGACGACGCCGGCATCACGCTGGACGAGATGCGCCAGCGGTACCGCGAGCTGATCCCGATCCGCCAGCTCGCCACGGCCGACGACATCGCCGGCGCGGTGGCCTTCCTGGCCGGGCCGGGGTCGAGCGCGGTCGTCGGGCAGGTGCTGCAGCCCAACGGCGGCGTGACCCGCACCCGGGCCTGACCTGCGAGCGCATCAGTCCGTCGGAGAGCAGAGTTGAGGCTGGCAGACTGGCGAGCCCCGCGAGCCGGTCGGGCCGGTGGACGGGCGGAAGGTGCCCCGGTTCGCCGGGGCCGTCGACTTCGCCCGGCTGCCCGAGATCGACCGGGTCACCGACTACGACGTCGCGGTGCTCGGCGCGCCGTTCGACAACGGGACGTCCTACCGGCCGGGCGCCCGGTTCGGCCCGATGGCCGTCCGGCAGGCCTCGCGGCATCTGCGGCCCGGCCACCACGTCGAGCTCGGACTGCGCCCGTTCGGCACGATCCAGGTGGTGGACGCGGGCGACGTGCCGGTCACGCCGTTCTCGATCGACGACGGCCATGGACCAGATCCCGGACCACGCCGCCGAGCTGCTGCAGGGCGACAGGAAGGTCATCGCGATCGGCGGCGACCACACGATCGCGCTGCCGATGCTGCGGTCGGTGACGCGCGCGGCACGGCCCGGTCGCGCTGGTGCACTTCGACGCGCACCTGGACACCTGGGACACCTACTTCAACGCGCCGACCACGCACGGCACCATCTTCCGGCGCGCGTTCGAGGAGGGGCTGCTGGTCGAGGACCACTCGATCCACGTCGGGCATCCGCGGGCCGGTCTACGGCGGAGGCCGACCTCGACGACGACCGGCGGTTCGGCTTCCGGACCATCCGGGCCAGCGACATCGACGTCCTCGGCGTCGCCGGGACGATCGGCGCGATCACCGAGCGCGTGGGCGACCTGCCCGTCTACCTGTCGATCGACATCGACGTGCTCGACCCGTCGTATCGCGCCCGGGCACCGGGACGCCGGAGGCGGGCGGGCTCACCAGCCGGGAACTGCTGCGCGTGCTGCGCGGCGCTGACCGACCTCAACCTGGTCAGCGCCGACGTGGTCGAGGTGGCGCCCGCCTACGACCACGCCGAGATCACCGCGATCGCCGCGGCGACGGTCGTCTTCGACCTGATCACGCTGATGGCGCGCGAATCCCTGGGTCACGCGACCACGGCGCGACCGCGTTAGAGTCGGCCTGGACTCAGGCGGACGAAGCAGGTACTAGGGGTGACCGAGTGGATCTAGGGCTGGCAGGCAAGGTCGCGCTCGTCGCGGCGTCGAGCAAGGGACTCGGCAAGGCGTCGGCTCTCGCGCTGGCGCGCGAGGGAGCGCGGGTGACGGTCTGCGCGCGGACGCAGGCGGAACTGGAAACGGCTGCCCAGGAGATCCGCGCCGAGACCGGCGCGGACGTGCTGGCCGTTCCGGCCGACCTGACCAGCGCCGAGGGCATCCGCGCCGTGGTCGCCGCGACCGTCGAGCGATTCGGCGGCGTCGACGTGCTGGTCAGCAACTCGGGCGGGCCGCCGCGAGGGCAGTTCTGGGAGTTCAGCGACGAGGACTGGCAGCAGGCATTCGAGATCGTCACGCTGAGCTTTGTCCGGTTCGTGCGCGCGGCCGTGCCGCACATGCGGGCCAGGGGCTGGGGCCGGATCATCGGAATCCAGTCGAGCTCGGTAAAGCAGCCAGTCGACGGCATCGACCTGTCGAATGGGATCAGGCCCGGCATCGCCGGCCTGGTCAAGGCGCTTGCTCCCGACCTCGCCAAGGACGGCATCACGATCAACCTCGTCCTGCCCGGCATGTTCCTGACCTCGCGGATCGCTGCGGGAGCCGGGATCAGCGCCGAGGCCGACCAGGCGCTGATGGAGCAGCTGGCTCCCCTGGCCGCGACGATCCCGATGCGCCGGCTCGGCCAGCCGATCGAGCTAGGCAACCTCGTCGCCTTCCTAGCCTCCCAGCAGGCCTCCTACATCACTGGCGCCTCCTACCAGGTCGACGGCGGCAGCATCAGATCCAACGTCTAGCCTGATGCGCTGCGGGCGAGGAATGCGATACCCGGATTCCTCAGGAGGAACAGGACGGGGACGTATTCAGGGGATGTCCCTGAGACCAGGCCAGACCCGCTTGGCGCACCGAACCATCAGTATTGAGCTGCAGGATAGGCATTGCCTTGTCGATCTGGTTGCCAGTGTCCGGCTGGAATGCGATCTGCCCGCTGGCTCCCGCGATCGTGCTATGACAGTTAAAATTGAAAAGAATGTTGGCTATCGAGTTCGGGCTGGTCGCGGGGTCTTCCATCGCCGCCGTGACGGCAGTGAGCACCGCATCGTGTTCCATGATCGCGCCGGAATCGGCCAGGTCACTCGGCGGGAATCGGTAAATATCCACGAATTGTCGCGCGAAATCGGCGTAGTTTGTTTGATTTATGCTATCGCCGGTGCCCCACTCGCCCGGGTAGGCGAGTCCGGTATACAGCAGCTTCACGGCTATATCCCCTGACAACGCAAGGCGAGAGCCGATGATACGGGCCGCATCGTCACCAGTCATCACGGTCACCGAGCGCAGCAGGCATGCCCCGCCACTGGACAACGCGGCCACGAAGGACCGGAGATCAACGCCTCGCCCGGTGAAGTAAATAAGATCGGGTCGTTCATCGCAGATGGTGTCATGCTCGCCTTTGAATACTTCTTCAAGGTACTGCTCCCTGTTCGTACCTAGCGAACTGTCGGGAGAATAGTATTGCTGAGTGTACTGTATCCGGACTCTGGACTGCCTCTGGAACGCGTCCGTGAGCGTGGCCGCGTAACTATCGGATACATTCAGGTCCTTGACTAGCATGATGCGGTGAAAGTGTCCTGCAGCTATGTAGTTGGCAGCGGCATTCGCCTCGTCGCTATTTGTCGGTCCAACTCGGAAAAAGAACTTAGACCGAGCGTTGTCGGTGCCTCTGTTCATATCGTCAGCGGTAACCGAGGAGCCGATAGCGGCGATGCCGGCCTTAGACAGCGCGGCGACGGCATTCCGGGTATTGTCCAGGCTCTGGCCCAGGTCCGTCACTGCTATGATACGCCGGGTCTTACCCCACTTGATGATATCATTCACGGTTTGTCGCCAATAGACAGCATTACTGCCGACGTTCGCCAGCAGGAGCTTGATGCCATCTGGTTTATCGTCTGGCCAGGCCGCCGTGATCCCGCCTTCAATGTCATGGCGGGCAGCCGACAGCGACGTGGTATCGATGGATGGGTTCGGCGTTAAATTATCCAGCAGCACGACAGTCCTGAAATTACCGGAGACGTGCGCGTCGTGACGGGCGATGATTTTTTCCAGGTCAGCCAGCCGATCCCCGGCTTGCAGGGCAGAGGAGTCCAGATCAAGCCCGACGCAGACATATGGCGAGCCGACCGGCTTCATGCCCGGGCCGCAGGGCTCATTACTCCACGGGTGCCACCAGACCAGCCCGACCGCGAGGATCAGGGCCGCCGGGGTCGCGAACATCCACCAGTGCCTGCGGAGCCAGCCGCGCGGGCGCACAGGCGGACGGCTGGCGCGGGGGTCAGGCCCTAGCCTGCTAAAGAGACGACTAAGAAAAGCAAGGTATCGGGGCATAGCCAGTTCCATTCGGTAAGTCAGGGCAGATGGCCGCGGCGTGCGCGACTGGCGGCGTCATACAGCGCTTCGACGTCGGGACGCTGGGACAAGGAAGCCAGGGCCTGAAACGCGTTGGCAATCTCGTTATTCTGGTCTTGGCCACGTACCGCAAACGGATTTGCTGTCAGCCAGCCGGCCACGATCAGGCGCGCCACATTGTTGCGAACTGCGGTGCGCAGCTGCGGTCCGCGCGTGATGTCCGCATCGACGAGTCCTTCGTACAGCTGACGGTAGCTGCGGTCGAGCGGCAGGCTGTCCGGGGCGTGCACGACAAAGCTAAGAGACTGACCCACTCTTCGTGGGGAATCTTGTCAAATTCCTCTTCGAATCGTGTTATTACAGTGTCGACGTTACCGAGAGCCAGCTGGCAGTATGCGAGGTGCACCGGATGCTTGGAGCCATCCACGTCGTCGATTAACGCACCGAACTGATCGTCGTAAGGCAAGCAGCCTCCCGATGGCCTCCGGTCGGCAAGCGCCGACACCAGATTCGCGGCAATCCACTGATGCAAGGTGACATGGCCAGCCATGTCGCCCTCTGCTCGTGCTGTCACCCACAAAGCGGTGCGAAGTTCGGTGAGGATCCGCCCGATATTCGGCTGGCTGCTGCGGCTCATCGCGGACGCCGGGATCAGCCACGGCGCAGTGGCGAAGGGGGCTGCGGTGACGAAGTCATCGATGCTCAGTTCAGGGAGATGATCGACTAGCTTGAGCGCTTTCAGCCGCCTGTGCCACAGGTCACTCGCCGGGTCGGACGCCTCGCCCGGACCCAGCAGGTCGCGCGCCCCGTGCTCGACAACTCGTTCCTGAAGCACAGCCTTGAGCTGATCGACTGCCAGGGGCAGCCCGCCCGTGGCGCGATAGGCGAATTCGGCCTTCGGGTCGGCCAGACTGGTGCCGAGCATATGGGCGATCTCCTCGATCTGAAGCGCGTCAAGGAGCATCGGGTAATAGGGTGAATGGCGGCCGCCCGGGGCCGGACTGGCCCAATGCTCATACGTAGCGGCATGGCATGCTGGCACGAGGCGCGAACGACCTGGTGAACCCAGATCTGGCCCCTTGAGATTCCAGGGCGGCCGCCACTCTGATTCCCACCCTCGATGCCATCTCCCGCTGGTTGCCACCACCAGCAGGGGGTCATTCGCCTCGGCATCACCGGGATTCTGGCGGCGATGCTGCTCGCGTGCAGCGGTGAGATCGTCGAGAAAGTCCGTGCCTCCGGCATGATCGATGTTGTCAAGCACCAAGACCCAGCTATGAGAGTGCGGAACGCGCTCGGGATTCCTGCAGTCACAGGGGCTTTTCGCATCTGGAGCAGACATCTTCCGGTAATTTTCACGAACGTCCGCAAGAAATGCGTCCATCAGCCATTCAGTAACCTTCCTGGCATCCTGTGACCGCCCGTGCCCGAGAAGGCTGAGATCAACGAGCGCGTCCAGCGGGCTGCCTCCGCCCGCATGCGGAGAACGGGCAAGCGCACGCATAGCATCGCCCAGCTTCCGCCGCCCGACAGCCCGGACCAGCAGGGGGAAGATCCTCTTGAACGAGCCGATAAACGGCGCGGGCAGGTGGCTCGCCTCCAGCGCCGCTTCGGCTAGCGGTTCTACTAGGCTTTCGAGCAGTTCCTCAACCCTGAGGTTACGCCGGAAATCGTTCAGCCGGTTACGCAGCTGCTCCCTGTCCTGTTCCCGGTTCGTCCCGCCAAGCGGAGTCAGCAGGGCGATAACAGCAATGGCGAAGCCCGTGAAATGCGGCCTGGGCCGGTGTGGCCACTCACGAGATAACCCGTACGCCAGCTTGATGACGACCTCCAGGGTTGTCGGCGGCTCATCTGAAGCTGACGGCAAGTCCCGGTCGAAGTCGAACCGCGCATGTACAACGCCCTGGCCGAGGTCACGAGAAATGGCTTCTGCAACCAATGACTTGCCCGAGCCGACCGGACCTAGAAGCACAATCACAGGCTGCGGGCGAGAAGGCCGACCAGCCTCCCGGTACCACAGCATCCGGCGCACGAGCGTCCCCGCACTTGACCGGCGTAGGTCCTCCATAGTCCAACCTTTCCGGTAAGGCACAGAACACGACCAACTCTGATGGCCGGATGACCATAAGAATAGAACAGCACCATGGTCCTACTTGCCGTCGTCCTGACAGCGGTAAGTAGGACCATGGTGCTGTCACGACCGGTCCTCAGCAGCAGCAGGTAGGTACATGCTGCGGTTCAACCTGACCCGGGCCGAGCGCCTCCTAGACTGGCTGGGTAGCTTTCACTTTCCCGGAGGTAAGTAGTGGAACGGCCAGCTGTCGTGCTGCTGAGCGGTGGTCTCGACTCCACCACGGTGCTCGCCATCGCCCGCGACCAGGGGTTCACGCCCTATGCGCTCAGCTTCCGCTACGGCCAGCGGCACAGCGTGGAGCTGCGGGCGGCGGAGCGGGTCGCGAAGGCCATGGGCGCGGCCAGGCACGAGATCGTGGATATCGACCTGCGGGTCTTCGGCGGCTCCGCGCTGACGTCCGACGTCAGCGTTCCCAAGCACGACTCGGTGACCGACCTGGACGACAGCGCCATCCCGATCACCTACGTGCCGGCCCGCAACACGATCTTCCTGTCCTTCGCCCTCGCGTACGCCGAGGTCACCGGCTCGACCGACATCTTCATCGGCGTCACCGCCGTGGACTACAGCGGCTACCCGGACTGCCGCCCCGAGTACATCGACGCGTACTGCGCCATGGCCAATCTCGCCACGCGGCCGGCGTCGAGGGCACCGACCGCCTGAAGATCCACGCCCCGCTGATCGCCCTGTCCAAGGCCGGCATCATCCGGGAAGGCGTCCGGCTCGGCGTCGACTACGGCCAGACCTCGAGCTGCTATGACCCCGACGACGTCGGCCGGGCCTGCGGCCAGTGCGACACCTGCCTGATGCGGCTGAAGGGCTTCGCCGAGGCCGGCCTGACCGACCCGGTTACCTACCGGCCAGCCTGACCGAGGACCGGCGGTGGACCAGAAGGGCAAGCCCGCGACGGACGCCACCGGCCTGGCGGCGCGCATCCTGGGCAGCGCGAAGTACCGGCACCTCGACCCCGGCCTGGTGCACCGGGCGGCCGTCGACGCGGTGCAGCGCTTCAAGAGCAGGGGCGAGGCCGAGAAGTACGCCAGGCGCAAGCTGCACCAGGCTTTCGGCGCCTTCGCCAGCGGATCGCCAGCCGAGGCCGTCAGCGCGATGGTGGCGGCCGTCGGCTCCGGCCCGGGCGATGTCCGCGAGGCGGCCAGGCACGCGATGCGCGCGCATGCGTCGTCGGCCGAGCGACTGGCGTGGCTTGAGCCCTTCTACGAGCAGGTCACCGCGTGGTGCGGCCAGCCCGGCTCGGTGGCTGACCTGGCCTGCGGCCTGAACCCGCTGGCCATCCCGTGGATGTCGCTGGCCCCGGACGCCCGCTACTGGGCCTGCGAGGTGGACCGGGCGCTCGTCGCCGCGCTGGCCCGGCTGGACGAGATCATGCCGGCAGCGGTCCAGGTCGTCGCCCGTGACCTGGTCGCCTCGCCGCCGGAACTCGAGGCCGACGTTGCCTTCCTGCTCAAGACGGTGCCGACGCTGCAGCAGCAGGCCAGCGACGCGGCCGATCGCGTGCTGCGCAACCTGACCTGCCGGCACGTGATCCTGTCGTTCCCCCGGCGCAGCCTGTCCGGCCGGCGCGGGTACAGCGACGACGCCCGGGCGTCGGCGGAGCGCCTGGCCGAGGCCGGCTCCTACCAGGTGACAGGCGAGGCTGAGTTCGGCGACGAGCAGGTGTTCCACCTGGAGCCGGGCGGGTAGCGGGTACGCCCTCAGGTCGGGTCGCGACCTAGACTGGCCGTGTCCAGTCGCCTACCAGAACGCGTGACATGACCTATTTCGTCAAGGAGATCTTCTACACGCTGCAAGGCGAGGGCACGCACGCCGGACGCCCGGCGGTCTTCTGCCGGTTTTCTCGATGCAACCTGTGGACCGGGCTGGAGCGAGACCGGCACCGGGCCGTCTGCCAGTTCTGCGACACCGACTTCGTCGGTACCGACGGCGACGGCGGCGGGCGGTTCCGCAGCGCCGAAGCCCTGGCCGACGCCGTCGCACAGCACTGGCCGTCCGGGTCGGTCGCGCACCGGTTCGTCGTCTGCACCGGCGGGGAACCGCTCCTGCAGCTCGACGAGGCCGCCACGACCGCGCTGGCTGAGCGGGGCTTCGAGATCGCCGTGGAGACGAACGGCACCCAGCGACCACCGTCCGGGATCGACTGGCTCTGCGTCAGCCCCAAGATCGGCGCCGACCTGGTGGTCCGCAGCGGCGACGAGCTGAAGCTGGTCTACCCCCAGGCGGGCGGCGAGCCCGCCCAGTTCGAGCAGCTCGACTTCGCCTCCTTCAGGCTGCAGCCGCTCGATGGCCCCGACCTGGAGCAGAACGTGCAGGCGGCGATCGAGTACTGCCTTGCGCACCCCCGCTGGCAGCTCTCGCTGCAGACGCACAAGTACCTGGGGATCAGATAGTTGGAGATCTACCGCGAGTTCACCTTCGAGGCCGCCCACCAGCTGCCGCGCGTGCCGGCCTCGCACAAGTGCGCCCGGCTGCACGGCCACTCCTACCGGGTCGTCGTGCACGTGGAGGGTGAGGTAGCCGACGACACCGGCTGGGTCATGGACTTCGGCGAGCTCAAGACGGCCTTCGAGCCGATCCGGGCCGAGCTCGACCACTGCTGCCTGAACGACATCCCCGGGCTGGAGAACCCCACGAGCGAGATCCTGGCCCGCTGGATCTGGAACCGGCTCACCCCCGCCCTGCCCGGGCTGAGCGCCATCACGGTCGGCGAGACCCGTACGTCCGGCTGCACCTATCGGGGACGATAGGACCGTGACTGACCGCGACGTTCCTGACTCGGGCACGCTGTACCTGGTGCCGACCCCGATCGGCAACCTGCGCGACCTGACGCTGCGCGCCATCGACGTGCTGGGCTCGGTCGACGTGGTCGCGGCCGAGGACACCAGGAAGGCGCGGACGCTCTTCGCCTCGCTCGACCTGCGCCCGAAGGTGATCAGCTGCCACGACGTGAACGAGCGCTCCCGCGCCGCCGAGATCCTGCGCCTGCTCGCGGCCGGCGACGACGTGGCGCTGATCACCGACGCGGGCACGCCGCTGGTCAACGACCCCGGCTTCCGGGTGGTCACCGCCGCGATCGCCGAAGGGCTGCGGGTCTGCCCGCTGCCCGGCCCCTCGGCGGCGCTGACCGCGCTGATCGGCTCGGGCCTGCCGAGCCACAGCTTCACCTACGTCGGCTTCCTGCCCCGCAAGGCGGCGGCCCGCCAGGCCGCGATCGGCAAGCTGGCCGCCCTGGCCTCGACGCTGGTCTTGTTCGAGGCGCCGCACCGGCTGCTGGAAACCATCGCCGACCTGCGCGAGGTCCTCGGTGACCGGAGCGTCGCGATCGCGCGGAACCTCACAAAGAAGGACGAGGAAATACTGCGCGGGCGGCTGTCAGCCATCCAGACGCAACTCGCGGACCGGGCCGAGATCCGAGGCGAGTACACCGTGGTGGTGCAAGGTGCCCCCGAGCGGGAGACCACCTTCGACGAGGAACTAGCCGACCGCCTCGCCATCGCCCTGCTGCAGCGCGGCCAGCCGGCCCACACGGTCAGGGACGTGGTCAGGGAGGTCACCGACCTGCCGCGCAACGACGTCTACAAGCGGGTCCAGGCCGTCATCGACGCCCAGCCCGGGCGCGGATCACACAGCTGAACTGCTGATCAGCGCTGATATCCTTGCCATCGTGTCTGACGTGACTGGGCTTTCGCTGCTGGGATCTGACCGGCGCGAGCCAGTCGACCACGTCGAGTGCTTCCCTGCGCCGCAGACCGTGACGCTGGTCAGGTTCACCACCGACGAGGTGACCTCGCTGTGCCCGGTGACCGGGCAGCCCGACATCTCGACCGTCGAGATCGAGTACGTTCCCCGCGCGCTCTGCGTCGAGTCGAAGTCGCTGAAGCTCTACCTGTGGTCGTTCCGCGACCGCAAGGTGTTCGCCGAGGCCCTCGCCGCCGAGATCGCGGCGGAGATCCACGACGCGACCGGAGCGGACCAGGTCCGGGTCAAGATCAGGCAGCGCCCTCGGGGTGGCATCGTCCTCGAAGCCACGTCGGAGCTGGGCAGCCGATGACGCCCGCTGGTCCGGGGAGCGCGCCATCCGCGAGCGTCGCAGCCCCCGCCCCGGATGTACTGCGCACCCGCAGGGGCGACCTCCGGCTGCCGCTCTTCGTCCCTGACGCCACCCGCGCCGTGGTCCGGGGCACCGCAGCCGACGTGCTGATCAGCGCAGGGCTGGAAGCGGTCCTGGTCAGCAGCGTTCACCTGGCCGCTCAGCCGGGCACCTCGGTCATCGCCAGCCTCGGCGGCGTGCACCGGTTCATGGGCTGGGGCGGTCCTATCGTCTCGGACTCGGGCGGATTCCAGGTTTTCTCGCTGCTCGCCTCCCGGCAGGGACTGGCGAGCGTGTCCGACAACGGCCTGTCGTACCGGTTCTCGCCCAAGCAGCGGTTTCGTCAGCTCACCCCGGCCAGCTGCATCGAGAACCAGCTGCGGCTCGGCGCCGAGATCATCTACTGCCTGGACTACTGCACCCACCCGAACGCGCCGGCGGCCGAGCAGGACCGCAGCGTCGAGCTGACCTTGAACTGGGCCGCGCAATGCCGGGCCACGTTCGACCGGCTCACCGCCGACGTGCCGCCGGCCGAGCGGCCGCTGCTGTTCGCGGTCGTGCAGGGCGGCTCGGACGAGCCCCGGCGCACCCGCTGCGCCCAGGCCCTGGCCGAGATCGGCTTCGACGGCTACGGGTTCGGCGGCTATCCGATCGTCGGCGGCCAGATGGTGGACGAGGTGGCGCTGGTCGCCAGCCTGGTGCCAGCCGGCAGCATCCTGCACGGCCTGGGCATCGGTACCCCGGAGAACGTGGTCGCCGCCTGGCGGGCCGGCTATCGCCTCTTCGACTGCACGCTGCCGACGCGCAACGCCCGGCGCGGCGTGCTCTACACCGACCTCGACCCGGCCAGCCTGGACGGGCGCGACCTCTACCGGATAGCACGGCTGGACGCCGAGCGGTGGGTGCGCTGCGGCGGACCCGTGGACCCGACCTGCGACTGCCGGCTGTGCACGACCGTGCCGGCGGCTTATCTGGCGCATTTGCTCAAGGTCGAAGACGGCCTCGCCGTGAACCTGGCTACGCTGCACAACCTGCGGTTCTACGCGCGCCTGATCGAGACGCTGCGACAAGCATGAACAGCGAGGTCGTCCTCGCCACGGCGGAGCGGCTGCGAGCCGCGCCGAAGTACCGTCAGCTGCACGCCGACACCGTGCTCGACATCGTCCGGCAGGAGTCCGGCTACGCCAGCAGCGCCAAGGACCTGGAGCGGCGGGCCCGGCTGAAGCTGCACAAGATCATGGCCCTGTACCTGGTCAGCGTTCGGCCGGAGCGGTTGGCCAGGGGGATGGACGAAGCCCTGGCCGGTGACGAGGCCGAGCTGCGCGCGTGGTGCCGCACCATGCTGGCGAGCCACGTCTCGACCGCCGAGCGGCTTGCGGACCTGGACGTGCTGTACCCGACGATCCTCGAGCTGACCGGCCCGGTCGCCGCGATCGCCGATCTGGCCTGTGCCCTGAATCCGTTCACGCTGCCCTGGCTGCGCGCGGCGACGGAAGCGAGTTACGCCGGCTACGACATCAATCTTGGCTATGTCGAGCTGGCCAGTCGGTTCCTTTCCAGCTATGACGTGAGATCTGACGTATCGCACCGGGAGATCCTGACCCAGCCCGCCGAGATCAAGGCCGACGTGGCGCTGCTGCTCAAGACCTACCACTGCATCGAGGACCGGCAGCCGGGAGCGGCCCTGCGGCTGGTTCAGGAGGTGGGCGCCCGGCAGGTCGTGGTGTCGTTCCCGGTCCGGACCATGAGCGGCCGGCTGGCCGGCTTCACCCCGGCCCACATCGCCACGCTCACCGGGCTCGCCGAGCGCTGCGGGTGGGGGCTGCGCCGGGCCAGTCTCCGCTGCGAAGAGTTCGTGGTACTCGTCAAGGAAGCCGGGAGTCGCTAGCCTTGCTGGCGCCGGCGCTCCTGCTCCTCGAGTGCGAGCAGCTCGGCCAGCTCGGGGTCGAGCGGCTGAGGCTGGCCAGGAGCGATTCCGGTCGCGCTGGCTCGCTCGGCCTCCTCCAGCGCCATCAGTTCGGCAAGCTCTGGATCAAGGTTGTCATATGAAGTCATCGGACTGCCTCCCCGTACGGTTCGCTCCATGATGGCGGGGTCGTGCCCGCTTGTCGACCGAACCGGATCGGTCGCAAAAATCCCGGCGGAGCGTGTCCGATCGGGGCAGCGGCGTTCGTAGCAGGGGTGAAGGGCGGCCCGAGGGGCGGCCAGAGCTGACAGGAGATGATTCCGATGGCGCAGTACCAGATTTCCGTGCTCACCGACACCGGTGAGATGGGCACCGACGCCGAGATGGCCGCGATCGACGTCTTCAACGAGCAGCTGATGGCCGACGGTCACTGGGTGTTCGCTGGCGGCCTCGCGGCGCCCGGCTCGGCCACCGTCGTCGATGGCCGGGACGGGGAGCCGGTGTTCACCGACGGGCCCTATGTGGAGACCAAGGAGTACGTCGCCGGCCTGTGGATCATCGAGGCTCCCGACCTCGACGTGGCGCTGCGGCTCGCCGCCCAGGGGTCCAAGAGCTGCAACCGGAGGGTCGAGGTCCGGCCGCTGCTGGTCGGATGACCGACGTCGGAGAGGCGATCGCCCGGGTGCACCGCGAGGAGTGGGCCCGGGTGGTCGCGACCCTGGCCAGGCGGTTCGGTGACCTCGATCTCGCGGAGGAGATGGCTGCCGAGGCGTTCGCGACCGCCGTCGAGCGCTGGCCGGGCGAGGGCCTCCCGGCCAATCCGGGCGGGTGGCTCACCACTACCGCCCAGCGCAAGGCCATCGACCGGGTCCGGCGCGAGACCAGGCGTGCGGACAAGCATAGGGAGGCGCTGATGCTGTCCGATGCTCCCGAGTCACTCGGCGTCATCGACGACGACCGGCTGCGCCTGGTTTTCACCTGCTGCCATCCGGCGCTGGCCATGGAGGCGCGGGTCGCGCTGACCTTGCGGATGGTCGGCGGGCTCACCGTGCCGGAGATCGCCCATGCGTTCCTGGTCCAGGAGGCCGCCATCGCCCGGCGGATCACCCGCGCGAAGACCAAGATCAAGGACGCGAAGATCCCGTATCGCGTGCCGTCGCTGGCGGACCTTCCGGGCCGCGTCACCGGGGTGCTGGCCGTGCTTTACCTGATCTTCAACGAGGGTTACCTGGCCTCGGATCCCGGGAAGGAGGCGATCCGCGCCGACCTGACTGCCGAGGCGATCCGGCTGACTCGCCTGGTCCGGGTCCTGATGCCAGCCGACGGCGAGGCCGCCGGGCTGCTGGCGCTGATGCTCCTGATCGAAGCCCGCCGGACCGCTCGGGTGTCGGCGAGCGGCGAGCTCGTCGTGCTCGGCGAGCAGGATCGAGGCGCCTGGGATCGCGAGCTGATCGCCGAAGGCCATGCCCTGGTCCGCGCCCGCCTCGCCTCAGGTCAGGCACCCGGGCGCTACCAGATCCTTGCCGCGATCAACGCCGTGCACACCGACGCCCGCGACGTCAGGGACACCGACTGGTCCCAGGTCGTCGCGCTCTACGACCAGCTCGTCCGCCTCGACCCGTCGCCGATCGTGCGGCTCAACCGCGCGATCGCGGTCGCCGAGCTCGACGGCCCCGAGTGCGCGCTGGCGGAGGTAGACCGCCTGCCGCTAGAGGGCTACCACCTCTACCACGCCACCCGCGCCGACCTGCTCCGCCGGCAGGGTCGCAGCGCGGAGTCGCGGACGGCGTACGACCGGGCCATCGAGCTGGCCGGCAACACTGCCGAGACGGCGTACCTCATCCGTCGCCGCGACCAGCTCGGCGGCCCGGCGGGGTCGCCTGAGGTCAGATCAGGATGATCAGCATCAAGGCCATGGTGATGCCCATGGCCACCCGGCCGGCGGTGGCCACTCGCGGATTCAGGAGCAGACCGGTGCTAGTTCTTCCGAAGCCGGCGTCGTCGTGCAGATAACCGGCAGGTGGCTCGGTGCTGAGCACGCTGACCGGCCGCGCACGGTCTCGGCGGGACTCGGTGATCCGGTCGAGGTCCCAGACCGCCCATGCCGCCATGATGAGCACGAACGCGAGCCCTAGGGCTGGGACGCTCAGCCTTCCTGTGCCGCCGCCCGTGCCAGCCATCCCGGCATCGCTCCCGGCCCCAGGGCCGGCTGCCGTGCCCGCCGCGGTGAACATGTAGATCATGACGGCGCCGTGGATCAGGTGCGGCACGTGATGACCGGCGAGCCTGGCTGCCAGGCCGCTGCTGCCTCGGGTCTCACTCGCGACGCGCCCCCCGAACCAGGCTGTGACGAGGGCGAACACGGCCGCCCAGACGCCGTCGGGCAGCGTCCGCAGTCCGCTGGCCAGCATCCCGGCCATGGCAACGCCCATCAGGACATGAGCGACGTCGATGTCGGCGTCAGCCACGGGATGCGTCCAGAGCCTGGACGCCACTAGCCGGCCGGCGCTGACCAATGCCACGACCAGCATGATCGCGGCGAAGGTGCCCAGGATCGCGGCGGGAATCATGACTCGCCTGCATGCCGCACGGACGGAGCGGACGGAGCGGGCGACGACGGCCAGTAGGCCAGAGCGATCAGTACGAGCAGCGGGCCTGAGTTCGGATCGGTGGCGCCTCCGGTGAACAGCTCGCCGAGGTCCTGGGCGACGAGCCAGATCAGCAGCGAGATGGCGATCGCCAGGACGATGGCCGCCTTGCACAGGGGCAGCGGCAGGAATACGCCGGCGGCGACGGCAGCCAGCAGCACTGCGAGAACGATGGATGCCGTCAGCCCCTGGTGCCCGAGCAGGTTCGCCGCGCCTCGGTTGATCGCGCCAAGCCACCCAGGCTCGCCATGGCCCATGCCCGCGATCATGTCGTGCAGGGCCTGGGGTGCCCGGTTCGCTCCCGTCACCGCGAAGTAGGCGAGGCTGCCCCACAAGATCAGCCACAGCGTCTTCGCCGCAGGCAGGCCGACCGGCCGGGCCGCCACGAAGCCCGGCCGCCCGGAGTCGTCGGCGTTAGCCGGCCAGATCAGCACGGCGAGCAGCGCGTAAAGGATGACGGCGCCGGGTGCGCCGTTGAGCGGGCTCGCGCCGCCGGACAGGACACCGCCGAGTCCTTCGCCGAACCACCACACGGCCAGCGACCAGGCCACCGATGCGGCCAGGGCTGCCCTGATCGTCGGGCGGCAGGCGAGGCCGAGGCCGATCAGCAGCTGGATGGTCGCGAATGCCGCGTTGGCGGGCACGGGATGCTGCTCGACGATCCTCGCCGCCCAGGTGATCGGGTCGGCGATGACCGCCGGGTTGCCCCGAGCGCTCTCGGCGAGCATCTGGCCGAAGGCTCTGGTGAACATGAACGACTGGTACTGAAGCACGCCGTCGAGCACCCAGATCGCGGCCAGCGCGAGCTGGAGCACGCGACGGGGATCAGCGACCGCCAGAACCGGTCCGGCGGCTTCGCCGTGCTCTCGTAGTCGTTGCGGAGCGGTCATCGCCACGCTCTCAGTCGTCATGCTGAGTCTCCGCCGTCTCTGGGACCGGGTCACTTGACCGACCTGAATTGCGCTCCAGAAATAGTGTGACGTGATTTTAAGCCGGCCGTTACTTGCTTCGCAACTTGGCCGCTGACCTGCTTGAACTCTCTGAAAACAACAATTCACCGACGAAAGCGGGGAACCCCTCCGGGGTATATAGCTAAACCCCTGGGGGGTAATTGGTAAACCAGGGCCAGGTATTTTCCTCTGGTGCGCGCTAGCAGTCCCTCAACTTCGCGAATCTAGCTCGCGAGCCCTTGTTCGATGCCTGAAGGAATGGGTCCATGCCCGGAATGACCACCGGCCTCAACAGCACCGACCCCACTGTCGTCGCGGCGTTCAGGCAGGCGTTGCTGCATCAGGGGATCGCTGCGCTGCTGATCTTCGGGACGCTTGGATTGCTGTGGTTCACCGTTCGCGAGCTGCGCCCGGCGAGCGCCGCTCAGGTCGGCGCCGGTGTCCCTGAACCCCCGGCTCGGCGGCTGCTGCGGATCGGATTCGGGCTGCTGTGGGTTTTCGACGGGGTGCTTCAGGCACAGCCGGGGATGGCGGTCGGGCTGCCTTCGCAGGTGATCAGGCCAGCGGCGCAGAGCTCGCCGTCGTGGGTGCAGCATCTGGTGAACTTCGCCGGGACGAGCTGGTCGTATCACCCCATCCAGGCTGCGGCCGGCGCGGTCTGGATCCAGGTCGGGATCGGGGTCTGGCTGGTGCTCGCCAGGTCAGGGCAGCTGTCGCGGCTGGCCGGGCTGGTCTCGGTCGGCTGGGGCCTGGTGGTCTGGGTGTTCGGCGAGTCGTTCGGCGGCATCCTGGCTCCTGGGCTGAGCTGGCTGACCGGTGCGCCGGGTGCCGCGCTGGTGTACTGCGTCGCTGGCATGCTGGTGGCGATGCCTGACCGGTACTGGCGAACCGCGCGGACAGGGCAGGTGATCCTCCGGGTCTTCGGCCTGTTCCTGGTCGTGATGGCGGTTCTGCAGGCGTGGCCTGGCCGGGGATTCTGGCAGGGGGACGTGCATGGCCAGCCAGGGTCGCTGACCGCGATGGTGGCTTCGATGGCGTCGCTGTCCCAGCCGGGCGGCCTGGCGAGCCTGGCGTCGGGGTTCGCGTCGCTGACCCGGGCGCACGGGTTCGCGATCAACCTGACTGCTGTCGTCGTGCTCGGCGGACTCGGAGCGGTGCTCGGGTCCGGCTGGCGGCGGGCGGCCGGGCCGGCGGTCATCGCCTTGGCGGTGTTCGCGGTCGCGGTCTGGGTGCTGGTGCAGGATCTGGGGTTTCTGGGCGGGCTGGGCACCGATCCGAACAGCATGATCCCGATGCTTGTGCTGGCGGTGGCTGGTTATCAGGCGCTCACGCGGCCGGCGGAAGCGTCGCCATCGGCCGGGACTGTGACGACCGAGTCACCCCCCGCACCAGGCTGGGCTGAACGGCTGCGCCCGGCCGCCCTGGTGACCGCGCTGTCGACCACCAGGCTCAGCAGCCTGGCCTCGGCGGGCGCGGTCGGGCTGGTGCTGCTCGGCGCGGTGCCCATGGCGGCTGCTCAGGCGAGCAGCACGGCGACGCCGATCCTGGCCCAGGCCGTGGACGGGTCGAGCGAGCCGCTGACGGGTCCGGCGCCGGCGTTCACGCTGACGGGCCAGTCCGGCAAGACTGTGTCGACGGCAAGCCTGCGCGGCAAGGTCGTGCTGCTGACCTTCCTCGACCCGGTGTGCGTGACCGACTGCCCGCTGATCGCCCAGGAGTTCCGGCTGGCCGGGCAAATGCTGGCCGCGCGGCGCGGGCAGGTCGAGCTGGTCGCGGTGAACCTGAATCCGCTCTATACCGACGTCAGCTACGTTCGGGCATTCGACCGGGAAGAACGGCTCACCGGCATCAAGAACTGGCTGTTCCTGACCGGCTCGCCCGCCCAGCTCAAGCCGATCTGGCGGCGCTACGGAGTGGTCTCCGACACCCTGCCGGCCGGGGCGATGCTCGGTCACAGCGACGCCACGTTCGTCATCGGCGCCGACGGCAGACTGCGTCAGGAACTGGGCTTCAACCCCGGACCCGGCACTCAGGCCACCGTCTCGTCCTTCGCGACCGAACTCGCGGACGCCGCCCGGGAAGCGCTCGGCCAGTCATGAGCCGGCTGTCTGCGCCGGCCGCTGTCGTCGCTGTGCTGGCCGGGGGCTTCGCTGTAGCTGGCTGCGGTACCCCTGTGGTGCCGACTGCGGGCGGCAGGCCGCCGGCCGTCGCGCAGGGTGCCAGGACCTCGCTCGCGTACTCGGAGGCGACGAGCGGCGCGACCTGGGCTGTGCTGCCGATGGGGGCCACCTCTGGGGAGAACCAGTTCTGGCAGCTCTTCCTGCGCCCCGCCGGGCAGTCGAGGTGGACCCTGCATACCCCGCCTGACGTCGCCACCAGCGGCGCGCTCGCGCTGGGCGGCCTGGCCGGGACGTCGCTGGTGATGGGCGTGAGACCGAGCTTGTACCTGTCGTTCTCGCCGGTCAGCCTTACTGCCGACGGAGGGCAGCACTGGACGGCCGGGCCGCCGGCCCAGGGCCTGGCGTCCGTTCCTGACGCGCTCGCCGCTACCCCCGGCGGCAGGCAGCTGCTCGCGCTCAGCAAGGCCGGCGAGGTCAGCTCGTCGTCGGTGACGAGGCACGGCTGGTCCCCGGTGGTGAGCACGCGGTCGCTCGCCGCCTCGCCCGCAGGCCAGGCTTGCGGCCTGACCTCGCTGAGCGCGGTCGGCTATGCGCCGAATGGTCAGGCCCTGCTGGCAGGCAACTGCCGTCGGCCCGGCGTGGCGGGCATCTTCAGCTCGAGCGGCGGGAACTGGCAGGCAGCCGGCCTGTCGCTGCGGGGCGGCCCGGTCCAGGTGCTTCGCCTGGTAACCGGCGTAACCCAGACGACCGCGCTGCTGCTCGCCGGGAGCGGCGCCAGATCGGTCGTCGCGGCGGCCTGGCTTGGCAAGAGCGGCAGATGGACGATGTCGGCGTCGCTCGCGCTCGGCGATGCGTCGGTCAGCACGACGGCGTTCGGTGCGGCCGGCGGCGTAGGTATCGTCCTGTCGAGCGGCCGCGCCGAAATCCTGCCAGCACCGGGATCCTCCTGGACGCTGACACCGCCGGTCCCGGCCGGCAATGCTGTCACGATCGCAATGCCTGGCGGGGGCGTGACGCAGGCTCTGGAAGCGACCGGGGGCACCCTCACGGTCTGGCAGCTCGGCAAGGGCCAGAGCCCTGCCGGCGCATGGACAAAAGTTCAGACGGTCAAGGTGCCGATTCAGTATGGATCATCCGGCTAGCCCGTCCGGCACCGCCACCCACAGCCGGCTGCGGCGATATTCCGGCACGCCATATACCTGTTCTCCCACCAAAGTACTCGTATGAGAACCCTGGACCTCATGGACGCCGGGGCCGGAGATGACAGAGCCCGCCGGGTTTACCCGGCGGGCTTCTTGTTGTTCCTGCCCTTTTCCTGCAGCTGGTGATGGACACGAGCTGGGACAAGCCGGGCCAGCAGCTCATCGAACGGCTGGTTGTAATCGACTCTGATGGCCTGTTCGCGGCTGTCATCGTCTTCATCGATGTAGATCCTGGAGAAGAATGCCTGGTTGAACAGGCGCCGGGTGTGGTCGTTGGCTTCGAGGTAGGCGGCGTGGCAGTCACGTGTCAGGTCCATGCATTCGCCCAGCGTCTGGCGTGCCTGCTCGTAGCTGTCGGTGGCAGCCGCCAGCTGCTGGTGGATATGACTGAGCTGGCTGGCGATGCGGTCCTGTTCGCTCTTGAGCAGGTCCAGTGGGATGGCTCCGGCGTAGTGGGCATCCAGAAGCTTCTGCCGCTGGGCGACCAAGGTACTGCGCTGGGCTTCGAGGTCGTGCCGCTCGGCAGTGGCAGCTTCCTGAAGATTGTCGAAGTCTTCGAGGATGAGCTGCTCGACGTTTTCGCGCAGTTCCGGCGAGAGCGCAATGGTGCGGTATTCATCCTCGATCAGCTCAGCGACGAGATCGACAAGCATGGCCTTCGCTCGCAGGCAGCGGTCTTGCGGGCGCAGCCGGAGCAGATGAAGTAGGGGTACAACGTACCCCAGCGGTTGCGCGCGGTGGTCAGAAAGAGCCGTGACCCGCAAGCCCCGCAGTAGACGCTGCCGCGCAGGTAGTGCAAGTTGGTGCGCTGGTGCGTCCCGGCCTGGTTGTTGGCGGCGAGCAGGTCCTGGACTTGCTGCCAGGTTGCCGGATCGACCAAGGGCTCGTGGGTGCCGTCGTAGTTCGCACCCTTGTAGCGGACCTGGCCCTTGTAGTAAGGATTGTGCAGCAGTTTGTGCAGGGTCGGTATGGACAGCGGCCGGGCGGGCCATTTCGGTGTGGGCCGGGTCGTCAGGCCACGGGCGGTGAACTGCTCAAGCAGGATCGACAAGCTGCAGTCACCCTCGGCGTAGCGGTAGAACGCCCAGGTGATGAGATGAGCGCGTTCAGGGTCGACCTGCACCGTGCGGTTTATGCGCCCCAGTTCGTCGGTCAGGTGAACGTTCCTGTAGCCGAGCGGGGCTCTGGTGACCGTGCCACCGAGGCTGGCCTTCTGGACCCGGCATGGTGCCTACCGCCATTCATCCGGCTCTTCACAGCTCGTGGGATTGGCGAACAGATCGCGGTGTAGCTCGGCCTGCAGCCGCTGCCTGGTCAGGTACTCGGCCTGATCGATCCGGAGTACCGCGCAGGGTGGCCAGTTGGCCTTCGATGAGCCGCAACCGGGTCTGGTTTCGGCGGCGCTCAGCTTGCTGACGCCTAATCGCACGCCAAGCGAAGAAGCTGCCGACGCTCATCATCACGATCAGGGCGAGCCGGACGATGAAAAGACCCACCTCAGAACTCCCTCGGCAACCTGCGGATCTCATTGCGGGCTACAAGCAGGAAGTCTTCGACAAGTCCGGTGAAGCGCTTGGCCTTGATCGGGTCAGCCTTGGCAATGGCGACTTCGACCCGCTGCAGGCGGTCCAGTCCGAGCATGGTCCGCTCGGTCACCAGCTCGACAGCATCCACGCGAGCCTCGGCTACGAAACCTGCCGCCTGCGCCCGAGCGGCATTGACCAGGCCCAGGCGGACTCCCGATCGACGGCGCGTCGGAGTCTTGTCGGCAAGACTGGTGCCAGCGGATCGGCTCCGCGCAGACTCCGCAGAGCCTCTGCGGGCCGGGGTATCAGTTCGCCCATTGGTGATCCCTTCCATGTCCCTGCTGAGCGGGGTGCTCAGCCTCATGGAAGAAATCTTGAAACGAGCTCGTGGTACGAGTCAGCGACCAGCACTGGCCGTTCTCTGCACTCCAAACTGGCACGATACTGGTATGCAAGCTTAGGAAGGGAAGCGACGAAGGCTCAACGGGCGCGTTACCCGTAGCCGCCTTCGTGGTTGGCACAAGGCGTCTCGATCTGGAGGCGCTGCATAGAGAGCTGCGTAGATCGCTCCGGCACGGCACCCGAGCATCGCGGCTGATTCGCCACTGCCCTGAGCTAGTCGAGCTAGTCCGTCCTGCCCAGGAATACCCTGAATCGGGCATAGCCGACCGGGCCATAGCCGCCGAACAGCTCATCCGCGAGGCTATCGACAGCATCGGCGGTCCTGAAGCTGAAGCGCTACTCATACTCTCTTGCCTCAAACCCGGCACGACCGGAATGAACCTCGAAACCAGACGACAACACGCAGTTGAATTGCTTGGCGTCCTGCCGGACACCCTTCGGCGTGAAAGGCATGAAGGGCGGATGCTCTGGGATCTGGCGGTGGAGATCTACGACAAAAGCGGCCGAAGGTGACAGGTAGCTGCCTTTACTGTCATGTCTATGGCACTAATATGTCGATGACCATCGCGTTGACGCGCAACGTTGCCAAGACACCCGCAACTTGCACACGTCTGAGGCATACTGTGGACAAAGCGCTACCTGTGATGGGTCAAGGCCCGCGCTCGGCGCCAAGCAGGCGGGGGAAGCAGCGAGGTGTAGGCATGAAAAATTTGTTGCCTATCAAGGGGGCTCATGTAAAAACGGTTATAGTAGCCGCCGTAGGCTCCGGCCTATTATTTGCGCCTGGGGCATTTATCTTTCAAGTTTCTCAATCGTGGGTATCAGAATTTACCCAACTACCGCGCGACACTTTTCTTTGGCTGACGCCGACTACCTTGTCGGCCTGCTATATTCTCACAGTCGGCCTAGCCTACAGTCTAATTGTAAGACGCTCAAGAGTTCATGGTTCTACTACTACGTCGGGTCAATTTAGAACTGCGGTTATTGAATACGCTTCGTCGCTCGCAAAAGCGGGGCGGGATGACGCCATATTGGATTTGCGTGAAGGGGTTGGCACCCTTTTCCACACGCAAAGCGCAAATGCTGATCGGATAAAGCTTGGTGAGCTGGCTTTCGGCGCGTCGTTGCGTGAGCATCAAACTGAGCGCCAGGTGGCAATTCTAGTGGACGATCTTGGCTGGGCGAATCACATGGCAGGCAACGGCGCTAAGGCAGTAAGTCATATAGACCGTGCTATCGAAATAGTAGACATGCTACCAACAGATCAGCTCACGAACGAACTTCGTTTCCTTCGTTCCAAGGCAAAGCGCCATAAGGCAGTGATTGAATCGCGTCACGGCCTTGACCAGGCGCGAGGATTGCTGAAGGAAGCCGAAGCTGACATCCTTGCTGCGTTTCCTGACAGATCTAGAAGGCAAGATATCGAAATTGGGCAACTTGAGCATGCGGAAGCGCTAACGATATCGACATATCTAAATATTTTGGATGGAAAAGCTAGAATACGTCCAGACGATTCAATAGCGCAAGGGCTGGCCAATGAGGCGCTTGTGAGTGTCCGCGAGTCTAAAGATGCGTTCACCAGAGGACTCTCGCTCTCCAAGTACGCAAAGGCACTATATTTGGAACACTGTCTGCTCAATGCCATTGGTCGAGAGATAGAGGCGCGAGAGATAAAGACTCTTCTCGACGACACGCTGTCAAGGTCGGTGTGGGAGGTGGAAGGTTCTCAGAATAACATTCGTGGCGGGTAGATAAGTGGTTAGAATGGACACAGCATCTGTGTCGAATCTGACAACAGAGTTTCAGGCAGATCGCCAAGTGACATGTAGCTCAGAGAGAGAGAAGACCATAGTGGAAGAGATCGACATATACGATGCTAACCTGACGCAGATAGGAAAGATGGAGAGGCGTAAGGCACATCTGGATGGGCACTGGCACCGCACGTTCCACTGCTGGCTCTATAGGAGAGATCCGACACCCGCAATACTCTTCCAGGTAAGGTCTCCAAACAGCACTAATTTCCCAAACGCTCTAGATGTCAGCGCCGCAGGTCATCTGGAGGCGGGCGAATCGCTCGAACAAGGGATACGCGAAGTTCAAGAAGAACTAGGAATCGATGCATCATTCGACCAGCTATTCTATCTCGGAGAACGGGTAGAAGTCGCAGACGAATCGGGCAATGGCCATCACAACCGAGAGTACCAGTCCGTTTTCATGCTCAGGGACGACCATGATCTGTCCGAATACCGTCCGCCTATCGAGGAAATATGGGGACTGTTCTGGGTTGACCTAGAATCCGGAATGCGGCTTATGACCAGTAAAGTCGATGCGCTAGAGATTAGCGGTATTACGTATGACGCCGACCAGCGGTCATTTAAGCCGGAAAAGCGCACGGTAACTCAGGCTGACTTTCTCCCGAGAATTCAACGATACTACCTCACTGCCATGGTAGCGGCCGAGCGTCTCTTGGAAGGGAAAGAATTCGTCGGTATCTCGTAATTCTAATTCAGATGTCGTCATCGGAACGAACGGGCCGATTCCTTATCGCTCGACATGTGGAGACAGAGAAGAACAGGCGAAGTATTCACGGCTCTTCTAGCCTGGATTCAATAAGTACTATCGGTCGTAAACAAGCGGCTGAAGTGGCACAGATCTGCCGCAACTTGCGTTGGGTATCGGGCATAGTATATGCACCAACACGACAGGCTATAGCAACGGCGCAATTGGTCTCAGAGATTGCGCAACTACCAATGACTGGGCCTCTAGGCCTATCTCCAGTCAACCTCGGCGTAGCTGCAGGTAAGTCTCAAGCCGAACTATATCGAGAGATGCCACAAGTGGCCTATTCTCTGGATATGTTTCGGCATCGTGCTATTCCGGCGTCTGAACTAGCGGTCCCCGGTGCTGAGTCTATGCAAAGTATTAGTCGAAGGATCAGCGAATGGCAGGAGACTCATGGGTTTACTTCCCTTGTCGGCTCGTTGGTCATTGTTAGTAGTTCGATCTTGACAATGCTAACCAATCTTGTTGCAGGCGATCTACCAGGACCCGACTACTACAACTATGTCGCATCTTCGGGCTCATTGAGGGCTTTTGAACTTATGGCGAAGGGCCCGGTGCAACCCGCTGTACCGCTTAGCCTCTCGTCGTGGCCTGAGTCAGAGTCCCACGAAATCGCCACGCAATGGGGGCGCATCAAGGCGACTCGGTTTCTGCCTTCATGGGAGGTCAGGCAAGCGGCCGCAATTATCATTCCAGGCTACTTTAGCAACGCTCGCGCTGGACCCTACGGGCTGTTTACGCGACTTGCCCAAAGGCTGGCGCTTGAAGGTATAGCGACGTATACTTACGATCCGCTTGGATACGGGGAATCAGATCCGGTTCGGAGGAGCCTGGAGTCAGACATGCTCTCGCTGCGTGCGGTAGTTTCGAGAGCAGACTCGGCCCATCTAATACTACTCGGGCATTCAATGACGGCTGCATTCGTATCGCTAACAAAGAGCGAACTAGGGTCGTCCGCTGCGACCATCACCCGCATCGCCCTTGCCCCCATGACCGGACTCGAAACTATATTGGCAAACACGATGCCACTTGAAGAATCGGATGTTATACGAAACCACAAGACTCTTGTCCGCCATGGCATGCCAATAGACGAGCAGTATATTGTCCAAGCCGACCAGCTCTGGCAGCAAGGATACGCGGCTATAAATATGGCGGTTTTTGGTGCCAGTGATCATTACGTACAACCAGCTTGGGTTTGCCTCTCGGATAGAACATTGGTAAAGGAAATCGCTCGCGCAGACCACAACTTTAGTCACACCGAAGCTGCATTTGACGTTATATCGCTGATTGTTGGATATCTGCGCGAGGTTACATCTTCGACCGAGTCGCGTCTTGGTATAGGAGGGAGGCAATAGTGTATGAGATATGATGCCTTTCATGTGGTGTGGAGTGGTCGATATCAGCCTCCGCATGTAGGCCATGAAGCGATCCTTCGCCGAAGTCTGGCAGTCTGGTCTGAACCTCACATTTGCGCAATAGTCTGGTCCCTTAGCGACCCGTGGAACTCACCCGCAGTCCGACTTAACCCTAAACATATTCCGGAGGTAAACCCGTTCACGGTTTGGGAGCGAATGTGTCTGATGGACTTATTGATTCAAGGGGTTGACACGGGGCAGGAGCGCGTCCGAGTTATTGGTATTCCGCGGAGTGACATCTCCGGTAGCAGGGCTAATGACTTCTTACCACCGCGCTATCTCCAGTGTACGACTAATAAGGATGATGAAGATCGACAGAATCTTGTCCGCTGGCACCGCGAAGGGAAGGAGACACGCATTCTCGATGTTAGTGACTTGCACCTCCCGAGCGCTACGGAACTGAAAACAACAGTGCAGGCCGGTGGGGACTGGCGTCCGTTTATTCCGGAGGCTTGCCATGAGTACTTTGCTTCTATTGACGGCCCTACACGTCTGCTAGCAGCAAATGTGCCACGGACCTTTTCACGCTAAGATTGCATAATGGCGGGATTTATCGCTGTGCGGCACGGAGTCACGAGGTACAATATCGAGGGTCGATTGAATGGGCGCAGTGATCTGCCTCTGGATTCATCTGCTCGTGACTCCTTGATTAATACTGCTTCGCAGATCTCTGGTTATGAGATTCAGCGGATGCTGGTTAGCCCAATGTTGCGTGCTCGGCAGAGTGCGGCGATTATCCGGTCCCTTCCGGCCTTTGCCGATTTGGAAATCGAGGTGCACGAAGGTCTCAAAGAATTGGACTTTCGACCTTTCGAGGGCCTTTCGCGCGATCAGATCTTGACGTCTGATTTGGCCCCCCATTATAGAGCATGGATGAGCCTAGCTCCTGACGCCCCTTCCGTTCCGGGTGGGGAGAGCTGGGAGTCCGGAGTAGCCAGAGCACGAACCGTGCTTGAGTTAATTGCTGACGACACTAGAGTCTGTATGGTAGTAGGACATGGTTACATGCTCCGACTGATGATCGTCGTGGCCATTGGTGGTTTGCAGCCACAGTCCGTTTGGCAATTTCCTTTGCAGAGTGGCGCATGGTCGTTCATGGATCGTCAGGAGGACATTTGGCGGCTTTGTCGACACAATATCATACCACGGCCTGGCATCTGATTCCCCTGACCACCAAGGAAAGTCATATTGGTCTCATCGGCAGTGGTAGCAGACAAGCTAACGAGCGCTAACAGGTAATTGTCGTACCAAGGCCGACCAGTCATCGTCGCTCAAACAGCAACTCACACCACACAACCTTGTACTGTTCGCTGATGCTCCCGACGCCCCACCGCCTGCTGAGCGCGGCAACGACCTGCAGCCCCCGGCCATGTTCGTCATCGCTGCTGCGGCTCTGGAGATCGAACCCCTCGACCCAGCTGTCCCAGGCCTCGATGATGAGCTGCTGATCGTTGGCCAGCAGCCGCAGCACGATTGGCGTTGGCACTCTGAGCGCCTGTGATGCTTTGAGGGCGTTGGTCAGCAGCTCACTGACGAGTAGAACGGCATCGTCTGCGAGCTGCCCGAGTCCCCATTCCCTGAGCACCTGCCGCGCATGATCACGGCCACAGCCAATTGCAGTTGCAAGCGGGCCCAGCTCCAGTTTGCTGATCAGTGCCCAGTCGCTGGAGACAGTACCGGCGCTGGAGCTGCGCTCTGTGACCACGCCGCGATCCACGCCAAATCCGGTTGGGTGCGCTCCACCACACCCGGTCGATACAGCGCCGGTACTGCCGCTTGCATGAGCCATCTGCCGAGGAATTGACCATTCAGTCGGCACGGCGAGATCGCGCTGCCGACCGCTGGGTCGATCGTGAGCAGCAGCGTGTCGTCGGTCGGGCTCGTAGGTGCTCACCGTCTCGTCCGTCTTCCTCGGTTCGCCTGCTGGCGCTTGCTCCTGGCTGGCAAGCTCTTGAGCTAGCATGACGCAAGACGGTGCGTTTGGCAATATTGCCAAACGCATTCGTGCCAAGTTCGTTTTCGTGATCTCCGATTCTGAGTAGAGGCCCACTGATGACCGACGTTCCGCCCGTTCGCCGCCGACTCCTTGGCGCTGCCCTGCGCCGCTTCCGTGAGACCGCCGGTTACACCCTCGACGATGCTGCGCGGATCTTGGAGTGCGACCGCTCCAAGATCAGCCGGATCGAGACCGGTCAGCGCGGTATCCGGCCCAAGGAGCTAGGGGAGTTGCTTGACGAGTACGGCGTCGAGCCCGACCGCCGGGACGCTCTCCTGACCGTTGCTCGTCAGGCCCGCCAAGTCGGCTGGTGGCAGTCCTACAGTCATGTGCTTTCAGACGCCTACCAGGACTTCATCAGCCTGGAGGCCAGCGCCTCGACCATCTGGACCTACGAAGCCCAGCTCGTACCAGGACTACTTCAGACCGAGGAATACGCCAGGGCCATCGCCTCGGCCAGCCTCTTCGGCGAAACCCAGGACGAGCGCGAGCAGTTCGTTCAGGCCAGGTTGAGACGTCAGCAGGTACTGAGCCGAGACAACCCGCTCCAGTTCTGGGCCATCCTGAGCGAGGGAGCCCTGCGGCAACTCGTTGGCGGACGGGAAGTCATGCAGGCCCAGCTCCGGCATCTCATCGAAGTCAGCAACGAGCGATCCAACGTGACCCTGCAAGTGCTGCCGTTCTCGGCCGGAGCCCACGCGGCTACCAGCGGCCCGTTTGTCATCATGAAGTTCCCGGAGGCCCCGGATCTGGGCGTGGTCTACCTCGAAGGGCAAACCGGCGGCATCTACCTGGAGAGCGCCGACGAGGTTGCGCGTTATACGCTGGTGTGTGACCACCTGCGCGCATCAGCCCTGTCCACGGTGGCAACCGTGCGCTTGATTGAAGAGGTAGCCGGGGAACCGTGATCGACCTGCACCACCAGCATGATGATCAGCCAAACCTTGAACCTGCCGTCTGGCGCAAGAGCAGCTACAGCGGCACGTCAGGCAACTGTGTGGAGGTCGCCACCAACCTGCCTGGCCTGGTGGCCATACGGGACTCGAAGGACCCGGACGGGCCGAAGTTGGTGGTGAGTGTCGAGGAGTGGCGCGAGTTCATTCACCGCATCAATGGCAATAGGCTAGCTTGAATCGCGAACTCCGCACTGTGAGGTTCTTGCGGACTATCCTCTCCTAGTTACTTAACTTAGGACAATTCGCGACACCTGTTCCGTGGGTAACGACGCCACCCGATGTTATCGAGCAGAGGTGCGCCGGGCTACGGCGCGAACCGGACAAATCGATCTGACGGTACGCCACGCGTGCTCGCCTCAGAGACGGGGACGGGTTAGACAGGTGTCGCCAGAGGACACCAGGCGATACTGGCTCTCTACGCGCTATGCGGCGAGCCCAGCCCAGCCCCGCCTTGCTGCTCTCCGACGGAGGCATGCTGTCATTCATGCGACAGGACTTCGACAGGCTCTTAGAGCAAAGCGACCGCATGCCTGACGGCAGCGAAAGGTAGGGACCGTGGAACTGGTCAGGGTCGCCTTCGCGCTGATCCCCGGCAAGCCGCTCTTCGACGCCGTGATCAGCGCCAGCCAGGGAATCACCGATGAGTTCTACTACAACGCCAACGTCATCGACAGCAAGACCTTCCCGCCGCACCTGAGCCTGCACATCTGCACAATCCCCCGGCCCGCGCTCGGAGAGGTCACCAGCGCCCTGGAACAACTCGCAGCGGACGCCCTGCCCGAGATCACCCCGGCAGGAGTCGAACCAGCCGGCGGCGGATACGTCATGCTCAACATCGAGCGCTCACCAGCGCTCCTGACGCTGCACGAGGCAATCCTCCACATCGCCGCCCGGGCCCGAGAGAGCCTGGATGCGGACCCGTTCGGCAGCCAGTACATACGCGGCTCGTTCATGCCCCACATCTCCCTGGCAAAGCTCGACCGCGACGATCAGCCTGAAGCAGCCACCATCGGCAGACAGGTACTGGCCGGCAGCACGAGCGCGACGCCGCAGGCACTGGAACTGTGCGACATCGGCGAGAACAGCGAGCAATGGAAGACCCTCGCCAGCTTCGCACCTACTACTCCGAGAGCCAGCACGCCACCCTCACACAGGTAAATCGTGCGTGGGCGGGGGTACCGTGCGGGATGGGCCATGTGGCCGGATGGCGGGTTCACCAGCGTGAACAAATTCGCTCGAACGCCTATTGTCAATAGGCTTCGCGGCGCGATGATTTCCGAGCAGATCTCCTATTGTCACCTTGACCGAAAAAGTCGATACTCGGCAGGAATCACCTCGTCGGGGTCTGGTCGGCCGCGACGACAGGAATCGCACTGGAGGGGCACGATGACCGAATCCGGCACCGGGCTGATGGCCGGGAAGACCGTCCTGGTCACCGGCGGGACGAAGGGTCTTGGCCGGGCTACGGCCGTCGGCCTCGCGGCGCTGGGCGCCCGCGTCGGCATTACCGGGCGCGACCCGGAGCGGACGAAGACTGCCGCCGCCGAGATCGCGACTGAATCCGGCAATCCGCAGGTGGATGGCTTCGCCGCCGACATGTCGTCGCAGGCTGAGGTCCGGGACCTCGCCGCCACCGTGCTGGAGACCTACCCGCGGCTCGACGTGCTGGTCAACAATGCCGGCACCTTCTACAACAGCAGGCATGTGACTGTCGACGGGTTCGAGTCCGTGTTCGCGGTGAACCACCTGGCACCGTTCCTGCTGACCAGCCTGCTGCTTGACCGGATCAAGGCCAGTGCCCCGGCCCGGATCGTGACGGTCTCGTCAAACGGTCACGCGATGGGGAAGCTCAACTTCGAGGACCTGCAGGCTGAGAGACGCTACTCGGGCCGACTCGCCTACGCTCAGTCCAAGCTCGCCAATATCGCTTTCACCTACGAGCTCGCCCGCCGTCTCGAGGGTACCGGCGTCACCGCGACTGTCCTGCATCCCGGCCTCGTACGGACGACCCTCGGATCGGAAGATCCGTCGGCATTGCTGAATGTGCTGATCTTCATCGCCAGCCCGTCGTCGAAATCGCCGGCCGAGGGAGCGGCGACCTCCATTTACCTGGCATCGTCGCCCGAGGCGCAGGGCGTTACCGGACGCTATTTCGTCAATTGCAAGCCGAAATCCTCAAGCAAGGCCTCGTACGACGTCGCCGTCGCCGCGCGGCTGTGGCAGGTCAGCTCTGAGCTGGTCGGACTGTAGGCCGGGTGAGCGACAGCGACGACTGGGACGGCGTCAGCCAGGGCGCCTACTGGGACAGCGTGACGGCCTACCGAGCACCAGCGGACCAGATCGCGTCGACCAGGCGCTGGCGGCACCACGAGCTTGACCTGCACGGACACTACCTGCCGGAGATTCCGCAGGAAGTGTGGTCGATGACCTTTGTGAGCGAGCTGCACCTGTACTACAACAAGCTGACCATGCTGCCCGACGCTATCGGCCAGCTCACGGAACTCACCTGGCTCAGTCTCGGCAACAACCAGCTCCGCTCGCTGCCCGGCAGCATCTGCCGGCTCGGCAAGCTGACGCGGCTGGACCTCGAGCACAACCTGTTCACCGAGCTGCCAGCCTCGATAGCCGGGCTCAGCGCTCTCACCGCCCTGAACCTGTCCGACAACAAGCTGACGTCGCTGCCCGCCTGGCTGGCCGACCTGCCGGCGCTCAGCAGCCTGTACGTCATGCGCAACCCCCTGCAGGACGTCCCGGAGGCGATCACCGACCGATTCGGCATCCGAGCACCCGGTCCGTGACAGCAGCATGGTCCTACTTACTGCTGCTGGAGCCAGTCTGGGCGGCCAGACTGGGAGAAACGAACGAAGGGATCGGTGGCGATGAGCCGGGTGGCGGTCATCGGGGCGACGGGACATATCGGCACGTACCTGGTGCCTCGGCTGGTCGACGCTGGTCACGAGGTGATCGCGGTCAGCCGGGGACTGCGAGGGCCATACCATGACAAACCGCAGTGGCAGGCGGTGACGACGATCGCGGCCGACCGGGAGGCCGAGGATGCGGCAGGGACCTTCGGCGACCGGATCGCGGCGCTGAGCCCGGAGGTCGTGATCGACCTGATCTGCTTCACCAGGGCGTCGGCGCAGCAGCTCGTCGACGCCTTGCGTCCCAGGCGGCCGCTGCTGGTGCACTGCGGCACTATCTGGGTGCACGGTCCCGCGCTGGCTGTGCCGGTGACCGAGGACGAGCCGCGCACCGCTTACGGCGAGTACGGCACGGGCAAGGCCGAGATCGAGGAACTGCTGCACGCCGAGACCCGGGCGGGCGGCGTCCCGTCGGTGGTGCTGCATCCAGGTCACATCAGCGGACCGGGCTGGCCGGTCATCACGCCGGCCGGGAACCTCGACCCCGCCACCTGGACCTCCCTGGCGACCGGGCAGCCGCTCGCGCTGCCCGACCACGGGCTCGGGGTCCTGCACCATGTGCACGCCGATGACGTGGCGCAGGCGTTCGAGCTGGCGCTCGGCCGGCCTGAGGCGATCGGAGCGAGCTTCCACGTGGTCGCCGAGCAGGCGATGACCCTGCGCGGCCTCGCGACAGGAGTGGCCGGGTGGTTCGGCCGCGCACCGGTGCTGGACTTCGTCGACTGGGCCGAGTTCACCCGGCAGGCCGGCGAGGAGCCCGCAGAGGGCACCCGCGAGCACACGTTCCGCAGCATCACCGCGAGCATCGCCCGCGCCCGCGAGGTCCTGGGCTACGCGCCCCGCTACAGCGCACTCGATGCCCTGCACGAGGCGCTGACCTGGCTCGTCGTCAACGGGCAGGCCGACATCGGCGGGCAGTCCCTGCCGCGTGCCGGTGACCAGGCTCCGTAACGGCCAGCGGGTCCCGCCTGGTTCGGCAGCCCAGAGTAGGCATTGACCGCGCATGAGATTTTTTCTACGCTAACGGGAGCTTTATGTCTTTTCTTTGAAAGGACCAGCTCAGGAAATAACTCGGCTGGCTAGGGGTTCAGTGGATCTAACCGCGGAAAAAGTGCTCGACGCGCTGGCCCTGTGCTCGGGGAAGTCGGCCACGAGCCCGGATGAGATGGTCGAGCTAGTCCGGCGGTCCGAGCCTGGTCTGGCCGTGACGCTGTTCTCCGCCTGGGAAGCCGCCGGTGAGGGCCTGAGCCTCGCGTTACACGCCGAAGTCGAGGCCGTCCGGCAGCGGATGGCCTTTTACCAGAGCGTGGTCGAGCGCATCGGCGCCAAGGTGCCGGACCTGACGCTCATCAAAGGGCTGGAAGTGGCGGCACTGTACCCAGCGGGCGTCGTCAGGAACATGACCGACATCGACGTCATCGCGCCTTCCGAATCGGCGCAGTGGGACGTTGTCGCGCTCCTGATGCAGGACGGCTGGGCGCTCGAATCGGCGTCAGCCGTCAGCCTGGACGGCGAGCTGCACCTGATGGTCGGCATGGGCCTGCCGCACGAGGACCGCTATCAGGCGGCCTACACCGCCGAGATCGGCACGGTCTACACGCTGGGCAACCTCGCCGGGATCCCGCCAGTGGTCAGCCTGCCGCCCCGGTGGCAGACGCCGGCGGTCAAGAACATGCTGATGCTGCTGAATGAGCGGTACGAGCAGCCGTTCCGCGCGAAGGATCTGATCGATTCCGTGCTGCTGCACGAGCAGCTGAGCGAGTGCCGAGCTCGGCCAGCTGCACGCGGCGATCGCTGAGTTGTGCCTGGCGGTGGAGTACCGCGAGCTGCCGGGCTGGTCCGCGCCGCCGGACTGGCGACGTTCGCGCCGCTGCCGGGCGGCGCCGGGCGGTCGCTCAGGCCCGGGGCCGCCGCCTCGCACGTCAGGTGAGCTTCCTGCGCAGTCCGCTCGGCTCCGCCGCGCGCAACCTGCAGCGCCGGCAGCTGCTCGCCCGGGCTGGCCGGGCCGAGAGCCTGGCCTGGGGCGTGCTGCCGCGCTCGATGTCCGTCGTCTCGGCGGTGCGGTCCGGCCTGCTCGCCTTCGGGATGCCGATCGAAGGGCGCCGCCTGACGTGAGCGCTGCGGTGCTGCGCCACCGTCAGGGGATCACCTGGGTCGACACCCCGGTGGCGCGTTTCGTGCTGACAATCGGAGACGAGGTCCTCCAGTCGGCGATCGACGAGCTTTCCGGACCGGACATCGCACGACGAAAGGAGGATAGTCGAGCTCTATCGCACGGAAGCCCCGCACGGCCAAGAAGTAAGCCGCCGGGCGGGGTCGGTGCCCCGCCCGCCCGCGCCAGATACCGGCGATCACCAGGGAAGGAGGATGACATGAGCCCGATCGTGAGGAAGCCCAAGGCCAAGAAGTAAGACCACCACCGCGCGGATGATCGTCCGCGCGGTCACCTGGCGGCCGGGGCGTGCGGCACCGCCATCGTCCCGGCCCTCTCCTGAGTCCAGATCAGCCGAGCAACTGCCTGAGGTACCCCTCCGCGAGGACATCAGCGTCTGGATGGGCCGGTTCTCGTAGCGCTCCGTCTCATAGTCCACCTCGACCGACCACTCGGCCTTTCTTGGCGCGATCAGGCGAACGAAGATATAGCCGGGCGGAACAAGCGGCGGCGGAAAGGCGGCGATCGCCATGCGCGCTCTCCGTGACGGTGACGTCCCCGGCCTCCACTCCAGTGCGTTCCCGGACGCGGTCCGCGTAGCCGAGAACGATGTAGGGCAGGCTGTCGGGCAGGCAGTCCATGAAAGGCAGCCGGCCGCCGAGGGCGTCGCTGAGCCGGCGGTGGACGATGGTCGTCAGCAGCGGGCCGTCCCGCATCGGTCTCGGTCGTCGCCGCCTGACCTCCGACGGTCGCGGGCCGCGGTCCAGGATCCGCTCCGCCGCGACCGCGGACATGATCGGCTTGTCCGATCGCACCGGCAGGATCGGGGTGCCAGCGAACCAGCCAACCGACTCCATCTCGGCTGGCTGCCGGTTGAGCGACGGGGCGTAGAACAGCGCTGGTGACTCGAAATTGATCTCAAGGCTCAGCGTCAGCGCGCTGACGAAGGCCGCGAATGGCGTGTAGCTGTACCGCCGGCCGGGTCGGTGACAAAGCGCGACCGAAACCGGGTCGGTGCCTCCCGCGTCCATGATCGACATGGGGATGGCGACCGGCAGGGACACGTAGGCGTGCGGGCTGCGCGCGGCCAGCATCAGCTCATGCGCCCACTCATACCGTTCTGGCAGGGTCTAGCCTGTCGGCAATGGCGGCCGTTCGCTGGACGAAGCTCACGAATTCGTTGCTGCCGCAGCGGCAGGACGGGCCGCGTGTTCGGGCGCGGCTTCGCCGCTCGAGCGTTCCTGGCCAGGTGGGCCAGGACGATGTCGATGGACCTGATGTCGAACACCATGTGGTCGAACGCGAACGCGACTCGCAGGCAGCCGGAATCGTCGATGCCGTAGGCGGCCGCGTAGCGGTAGTCCGGGTCCGGCCCTCCAGGTGCTCCTCCAGGGCCGCGATCAGGTCGGCCCACGAGGTCGCCTCCGGGCAGCCGAAGATGGCGGCGGACTGCTCCGGCGAGCTCCTGGCAGCTTCTGATGCACTGATGCCACGACTTCGTCGGTCCCGTCGTCACGAAGGTCGTGCGGAGCACGGGGTAGACCCGCGCGAGGTCGGCCAGCGCATCGTGAAATCTCGTCCAGGCTCGTCGACGCCGTCGACGGTGGCCACGGCGACCAGCCACGACGGTGACGGCTCGCCTAGCAGTTCCTCCAGGGCCAGCCGCTGCCGCTGCGCGTCGTTGAGCCCGTAGGACTGCTCGGCGGTGCATTCGGTCACGTCTCACTCCTGCTATCTGGTCGCGAGGAAAAGCTGAACATGCCGCCGGTCAGCGGAACAAAAGAGGCCCCACGGATGGCCTTGGGCTGCTCGGCCTTAAGGCCAGCGCGGATGTGCCTGAATGCCGCCGTGCTGCGAGCGAACCGGACGGGCAGATGAAAGAGCAACTGCGCGTACAGGGTTCGCCGCAGGTCGCTCGGGCTCGCCGGTGAGGCCCATCTCCTGCAGGTCGATCCAGTCTCGCCAGATGACGCCACACGACACGCCCTGCTCGCCGGGCGCCTTCGCGGTGAGGACCACGACGCGGACGCCTTCGCAGGCTTCCCACTGCCGGACCCGGAAGTCGACGAGCTGCTCGGCGTCGGGCAGGCCGTAGGCCTGGTTGTGCTGCGGCGATGAGGCCGGCCGCGAACGGCCGGACCTCGCTCCAGGTCGTGACGGCCGACTCGACGCCGTACTTTCGGCCATCCGCTGGTCCGCGCCGAGGGTTTGCCGCACCTTGCGGGGCAGCGGCCTCGGCCAGCGAGGTGGCCGTCGAAGCGGGCGTCGGCGCCGAGGACCTGGTGCCGAAGGCGCGTGCCGAGAACTTCCTTCCAGGGCCTCAGCTGGTCATCGGTCAGGAAAGGCAGGAGCAGCGACCGGCGCGGCTCGCGCGCCAGCAGTTCCTCGATCAGCCTGATAGGTGCCGCCGGGTGCCGCTGATTGCCGACGCGACGTGCAGGCTCGACAGCAGGCCGCTGCGGCCGCCGACGACGGTGCTGTCACTGGGCGCTGGCGGCTGGCCGGCCGGGCGGCTGGTCCAGGCCCCAGGTCGCCGGGTCGTAACTGGGGTCGGGCCACGCGCCTTTCCTCAGCCGGTAGAGCGGGACGGCGGCGAGCAGCGTGCGGCCCTCGTACGCGCACAGGTACTCGGTCGACCAGCGGCGGTCCCGTTCGAGCTGCACGAGCCGGGCATGGCAGCCCACCGGGCCGCAGCTGGCGTCCAGCCGGTCGAACTCCTGGGCGTCGAGATCGCGGAGCGATCCGAAGGTGTCGAAGCGCATCATCGGCTCGCGCGGTCGGTCGACCGGACAGGTCGTCGAGATCGACCCTGACCAGCGAGTCGATCTGGTCGATGCAGCGGTGCATTTCCTCGAAGGTCGGCGTGGCGCCGCTGACCAGCGCGACGTAGCTGCCGGTGCCCTCGCCGCCAGTCCAGGACGGTCCCCGGGCGGGCTCGCAACTGCACGCAGCTCGACGCCGGGAAGCCTGCGCGCCTGCGCGACGCCGCTGACGGCCCGGACGCGCCCGACCGTCATCGGGGCGGGCAGCAGGTACCGGAAGGCGACGACCTCGGCCGGCTCCGGCCGCTCGGGCCAGCCTGACCGACCCGCTGACCCGCTCCCGCGGCAAGCGGCGGCCAGCTCCAGCGCGACAAGGTCCCCGCCGCCAATGCGCTTCCACAGCCAGGCGATGTGACCGCCGAGCCTGCCGTTGACCTCGATGACGCGAGCGCCGTCGCGCTGGAGCTTGATCTCGGTATGGGAGACGCCGTCGCTGACCCCGATCGCGTCGAGCGCCGCGACCGCGAGCTCGGTCACCCGGTGCAGGTCAGCCTGGCCAAGCCCGGCCGGCATCACCCCGCCGCGCTCGCGAAACGGCGCCGCCAGGGTCAGGCGGCCGGTGACGGCCACCGGCCGATGGCGGCCGCCGGTCGACAGCGTCTCGACCGAGACGTAGTCCGCGAGCCCCGTATCTCCCGGCCCCCGGCCAGGCAGCTCGGCCTCGATGACCATGCCCGCCGCTCGCCCACACCCCCGGCGGGACGTCCGCGGCCGCCTGATCAAGCTCGGCCTTCGAGCCGATCCGGAACGTGTAGGCGCTGCCGACGCTCGTCCGGGGCTTGAGCACAGCGGGCAAGCCGATGGAGTCGAGCGCTGATGCCAGGTCGGCGGTGCGGTGACCGGCAGGCAACGGGTGTGGTCGAGTCCGGCGGCGGCCAGCCGCTGCCGCTGGAGGAACTTGTCGGTCAGGGCCTCGGCCGCCCGCACCGACGTGCCGTGGAGTCCCAGCGCCTGCCGGACGAGGGCGGCCGGAAGCACCATGGGGTCGCAGAACGTGGTCACGGCGGCCAGCTTCACCGGCGGCACGGCCGCGAGGAATTCCCGCCAGCCGTGCACCGGGCCGCTTTGCTCCAGCACAGCGCGCAGCGGACCGGATGCCGCGTCGCGGGGGTCGGCGAGCCAGCACATGCGCCAGTCGCGGCGGGAGCGCGGCCACGATCTCCGATGGCGAGGCGGCACCCACGCCGTACAGGACCCCGAGCGTCGCGACCACCATCAGCCGCGCACTCGGGTGGACTGGACCGCGACGCGCCCGGCCAGCTCGCGGCGGTCGACCTTGCCGGAGGCGAGCCTGGGCAACTCGTCGGTGACGACGACCCTGGCCGGCCACATGTAGGCCGGCAGGTTGTCGCGGCACCACTGCCGGATCTCGTGCGAGCTGAGCTGCGCAGCGACGACGACGGCGACCAGGCGGACCACCACTCGGTCGCGCGTCTCGGGAAGCACCGCCGCCTGGGCCACCCCCGGCATCCTGACGATCTCGCCTTCGACTTCCTCGAGCTCGACCCGGAACCCTCGGATCTTGACCTGGTTGTCGTGCCGCCCCAGGAAATGCAGCAGGCCGTTCTCGTCGGCAGTGCACAGGTCTCCGGTCCGGTACCACCGCTGGCCGTCGGCGACCGGGAAGGACCGGGCGGTTCGCTCGCTCTCCTGGACGTACTCCGTCGCCAGGCCCGGTCCGGCCAGCCACAGCTCGGCTTCCGGCTCCAGGCGGACGGTCGTGGTGCCGAGCGGGGATCCGATCGGAGCGACGTTGAACCCGCGTACCTGCTCGGTGACCTGCCAGGCGGTCGCCCAGATGGTCGCCTCGGTGGGACCGTAGAGATTCCAGACCCGATCCGACAGCTCGATCAGCCGCAGTGCGAGCGGGGTCGGCAGCGCCTCGCCGCCGCACCACAGGTCCGTCCCGGCAGGTGGCTGCCAGCCGAGCGTGGTCAGGACCGAGAACAGCGTCGGCGTCCCCTGCACGATGGCCGGCGGATCGGCGGCCATCGCCTTCGCGAGCGCCGGCAGGTCGTCGCGCAACGCCTGGTCAGGGAACCAGCCCGTGACGTCGCTGACGAACGGCAGCAGCATCTCCAGCAGCGAGATGTCGAAGGTCGGAGTGGTCATCGCCGCGATCGAGCCGCCGGCTCGGGGCCTGAGCCTGGTCACCAGGTCGGCCAGGCGGTGCTCGAGTGCCTCGGTGCCGACGAGTACCCCTTTGGGCTCACCGCTCGATCCGCTGGTGCACAAGATGTAGGCCCCGCCAGGGAACTGGCCCCCGCGATAGTCCTCGCGCGGCACGGCTCGCGCCGTCGCCCGCGAACTCGTGGCACTCTCGTCGAATTCCAGCCGGGCGGCGACGTCGGCTTTCGCGTAGACCTGCGCCTTCCGGTGCGCAGGCCAGCCCGGGTCGACCGGAACCCCGACGCCGCCGACGTGCCAGAGCGCGACGAGGCTCACCATGGCGGCGAACGGGTCGCGCGTCTCGACGCTGATCGCCTTGCCGGGAATGTCCGGCACGATCTCGAGTTGCCGGCTGAGGCTGGCCACGCGCTCGCGGAACACGCTCGGCTCCAGGCGGCTCACCTGGTCCGGGCGGCCCTGGGACCCCAGCTGCACCGAGATGGACTGCCGCGCGAACTCTCCCAGCCGCACCACCATGCGGACTCCCCCTACTCAGGCACCGAATTCGCGTCTGTCAGAACCTCCGCAGCCAGTTCCGCCAGCGTCGTCGCCTCGAACACATTTTGGTATTCGATCACGAGACCGTGGCTTTCCTTCAGGATCGTGATCATTTCAATGGCGTCGAGAGAGGTCCCGCCGAGCTCGAAGAAGTTCTCCTGCCCGGTCAGGCCGGTCTCGCCGAACATTTCCTCGCAGATCTGGCAGATTGCCTTGAGCGCTCGGCTGGGGTCCTGCGGCATCACGTCTCCTCTGCCCTCGGCACGGCTGCGGATCGCTGGTCTGATAGCTCCGGTTCGTCGTCCGATGCCGATGCCAGGCCCGCGCTCGCGCCGGGCCGGCCGACTGCTCGAACGCTCGGACTGAGCGCGAGCGTCGCTATCGTCAGCACCTGCACGCCCGCCACGACCCACAGGAGCGGACGCACTCCCACGACGGTGATCAGGACGCCGGAGATCGCGAGCCCGGTGGGAAGCGCCACCAGCGAGCCGAAATAGTCGAACGAGATGACCCGGGACAGCAGCTGCTCGGGGACCTCGCGCTGCACGATGGTGTTCCAGATGGCTCCGAACGCGGTCATTCCAGCGCCGCCGAGCGCGGCGGCCACGGCGATCGCGGGAATGGCCAGGTGCGCCGCCATCAGCAGCGGGGCGAGCGCGTACAAGCCGATGAGCAGCACTCCCCTGGCGAGCCGCCACTCGCGCCGCGATCCCGCGGTCGTGACGGCAATGCCTCCGGCGATCGCGCCGAAACCCGCCGCTGACGAAGCGGTCGCCCACATCGTCGCGCCGGAGTACAGGCGCACGCTCGCGACCGGGCCGATAACGGCGTAAGCGCCGTACAGCAGATTGAACAAGGCCGCGCCGAAGACCGTGGTCCTGAACCACTTACGGGCCGAGAACTCGGTCCACCCCGCCTTGAGGTCACCCAGCATCGACGACGTCCGGGCCCGCTTGGGTATCTCGGCATTGATGAAAGAAAGGGCAACGACATTCACGAGGAACGTCACCCCGTCCGCGAGGATCGCCCAGCCAGCTCCGACTGTGAGCACGCAGACTCCCGCGATCGCCGGCCCGGTGACCGCCGCCACGGCAGTGGCAGTCTGGATCAGGGCGTTGGCCTGCTGCAAGTTCTCCTTCGGCACGACGTTCGCGGTGAGGCCGCTCGCCGCCGGCGCGAAGACGGCACCGCCGAGACCCTGGGCCGCGCCGAAGACTCCGACCAGGACGACCGGGGGATGCGCCGCGATGAGACTGGCGCCCAGGATCAGTTCGCAGGTGCCGCGAAAGACATCAGCGCCCATCATAAGATGGCGTCGGGAAAACCGGTCGGCTATCACTCCGCCAATTAAAAGGAAGGTCACCTGGGTCAGTGCCTGAGCGCCAAGCACATATCCCAGATCCGCCGCTGAGTGACTGAGCCGCAAGATCGCGAAAACGAGCGCGACCGGGACAAACCTATCGCCGAGCGCCGAGGTCGCCTGGCCTATGAATAGCAACCTGAAGTTACGCTCCCGCAGGGCGCGCACTTTGATAGCGTCCTCCCTGCTATCTGGCTGCTACGGTGTGGCGGTCCTGAGGCCATGTCGCCGGCGGCGCACCAACAGAGTCCAGTATTGACCAGAAAAAGTAACATTGCCAAGGAACTGTTCCGGAAGCCGAACGTCCGCTACAGGCCCTAGCCTGGCGGCCATGACTGAATCCGAGCTCTCAGCGACGGACGAACCGGGCCGCAGGATGACGGTCGCGCAGTTCGCGGCCTGCGCTGGTGTCAGTGACTGGCGGGTGGTGTGGGGCGCAGGGTACGCGGCGGCGCACTTTCGGACCGGCTCGTTCGCGGCCGGGATCGCGCTGGTCACGGCGATCGGCGAGCTGGCCGCCGCCGCCGGCCAGGATCTGGACGTCGACGTGCGCCCCGAAAGCGTCACCGTCCGGGTGCAAACTCCCGCCATGCGGGGCGTCACCAGCCAGGACGTCGCCCTGGCCAGGCAGATTTCGGCTGCTGCCGCCCGGCTGCAGGCCCCGGCCGATCCCGGCGCGGTGCAGCACGTGCAGGTCGCGCTCGATGTCATGGACCGCGACCGGGTGCGACCGTTCTGGCACGCGGTTCTTGGCTATGCGCCCGTTGGCGCGGAGGACTTGCTGGACGTGTATCGGATCGGGCCGTCGTTCTGGTTCCAGCAGATGGACTCCCCCAGGACCGAGCGCAATCGCTTTCACATCGACATCTACGTGCCCGGCGATCAGGTGCAGGCCCGGATCGAGGCTGCGCTCGCGGCCGGCGGCCAGATCGTCCGCGATGCCAGCGCCCACGGCTGGTGGACTCTCGCCGACCCCGAGGGCAACGAAGCGGACCTGGCGATCTGGGGCTAGCCGGGGTACAGCGCTGCCATAAGCCTTGGCCAGAATGGAGCGATGGGACAGCAGGAGAACAGCGGATCTGAGTTCGTCAGGGGCGCCTGCACGCATAACTGCCCGGACACGTGCGCCACGGTGACTGAGGTTCGGGATGGTCGCGCGGTTGGCTTCAGTGGCGATCCCGACCATCCCATCACCCGGGGCTGGCTCTGCGCGAAGGTACGCCCGTACCTGGATTTCGTCTATCACCCGGACCGGCTGCGCACGCCTCTGCGCCGGGTCGGTCCGAAGGGGAACCCCGACCGGTGGGAGCCAATCTCGTGGGACGACGCCATCGCCGAGATCGCGGCGCGGTGGCGGCAGATCATCGAGCGGCACGGCGCGGCGGCGATCTTGCCGTACTCGTTCAGCGGCACCACTGGCTGGGTCAATCTCGGCTTGTCCAATGAGCGGCTCTGGAACCGCATGGGGGCGAGCGGACTGCAGCGCTCGATCTGCAGCGCGGCGGCCACCGCAGCGGTGCAGGCGACGTACGGCGCGCGCTGGGCACCGGAGTACACCGACGTCGTCGACAGCCGGCTGATCCTGCTCTGGGGTCACAATCCAGCCTCGACGGCGCCGCATTTCATGCCCATGCTGCGCGAGGCGCAGCAGAACGGCGCGCACGTCGTGCTCATCGATCCGCGCCGGACGCTGACGGCCCGCTCGGCAGACGAGCACCTCCGGCCGCGCCCGGCCACCGACGCCGCACTGGCCCTCGGCCTCATGCAGGTACTGTTCGCCCAGAACCTGCACGACGAGGCCTGGCTCGAGGCGAACACGGTTGGCTGGCGCGAACTGCGCGACCGGGCCGCGAAGTTCCCTCCGGATCACGTCGCCGAGATCACCGGCATTCCGGCGGGGACGATCGTCGCGCTGGCGCGGCGGCTCGGCACGACGAAGCCCGCCCTGGTCAAGTTCGCCGACGGGGTACAGCGGCACGGCAACGGGGGTCAGACCACGCGGGCGATCATCTGCCTTCCGGCCGTGGTGGGCCAGGTCGGTGTCCGTGGCGGCGGGCTCGCGTACTCGACCAGCGACTACATCGACCTGGACGCCGAGACGGTCGGTCACGCGACGCAGTGCCCGCCGACGCCTCGGGTGGTGAACATGAACCGGCTCGGCGCCGCCCTGACCGGCGAGGTCACCGACCCGCCGATCATGTCACTCTTCGTGTTCGCATCGAATCCCGTGGCGGTCGCCCCGAACACCGCGAGGGTCGTGCGGGGCCTGGTGCGGGATGATCTTTTCACAGTGGTGCATGAGATTTTCATGACGGACACCGCCCGCTATGCCGATCTCGTCCTGCCGTCGACGAGCCAGCTCGAGCATCCGGACGTGAACCAGGCCTACGGCCACCGTTACCTGCAGTACAACGAGCCCGCCATTGCCCCGCTCGGGGAGTGCAAGAGCAACTGGGACGTGATGCGGCTGCTCGCCGCCGCGATGGGCTACACCGAGCCGTGGCTGCGGCAGACCGCGCAGGAAGCGATCGCCGAGCTGATCGAGGTCTCCCGTCCGAAGAGCCCGGTCCTTGCGGGGATTACCTTCGAGCGGCTGCGGGCCGAAGGGACGCTCCCGCTGCACTTTCCGCCTGGGAAGGAGGTGCCGTTCTCCGACGGCGTCTTCCCGACTCCGTCGGGCAAGCTGGAACTGCGCGCTGACTCCTTCGCTCAGGCCGGGCTTGACCCGCTGCCTGACTACACCCCGCCATCGGAGTTCGCCGGCCGGCGGGACGGGGACGACGGGCGGCTCACTCTCGTCACCGGGGCGGCGCATCACTTCACCTCCAGCAGCTTCGCGAACATGCCCCGCCTGGTCGCCAAGGAACGCGAGGTTCCCTGGATCGAGATCAACCCGGAGGACGCCCGCCCGCGCGGTATCGCGGACGGCTCGATGGTGGTGGTGCGGAACGAGCGTGGCCAGTGCCGGCTGCGGGCAGTAGTCACGGACAACGTCCTGCCAGGAGTCGCCGTATCACCCAAGGCCCGCTGGCAGTCGGCGAGCCCCGACGGCCGCAACGTGAACTGGACCACCCCCGACGCCGTCGGCGACATCGGCGGCCAGAGCACCTTCCACAGCAACCTGGTAGAGATCCACCCAGCCTGAACCCGCCCCGCCGGCCCGGTTTTCAACGACACCATGGTCCTACTTACTGCTATGGGGACGACGGTCTGCTGTTGCGGCGGCGGGGCGGCTAGCCGCGCGACCCCTTTCAGGTCTCAGATCCAGTCACTGAGTTGGCGCCTGCGGCTCTTTTCTGAAGGGCCGACCGGACGAGGGTGTCGTAGCTCTCCTCAGAACGCTCGGCAGTGACGCCGAGTGAGGCCACGAAGCTGGCCAGCTCGGCCTGTACCAGCTCGCCCGGCACACCGTCTGGCACTATCCGCTCCACCTCGACGAAAGTACCCAGGTCGTCGACATCGTCGACGCACAGCGACACCTGTCCGTCGTCCAGGGCGGCTGTGCGGCGGAGCTTGCCGATCCGGACAGTGGGCCGGAATCCCATCGCGAGGACCGCGAGGTGCATCTGGTGTCGGTCAGCGACCGGCGACTCGAACTCATCGCAGGACATGACGTTCTCTGCCGGACGCTTCACCGTGAACGTGTGCTGATCCTGAACGGTCCGAAGCCGCGCGAATGGCACGCCAGCCCGAGCATCGCCGTACTCCCAGCCAATCGGTGCGTAGGCCTGATCATCCTGCCGCGTCGGAGGACCTAGCTCGATGCCACGGGCGGCCAGCGCCGTCAGCAGTGACCCAGCGTCCGGGACACGGAACTTCACCTCAACCTCGCGCACCACGCCTCCGCTGCAGACTCATCAACCCCTGGCAATGAGGCAGATTGCCATGAACCCCGGCCGGGAGGCGGGAGGCGCGCCAGTACCGGGGCCGAGCCTTCGCCGACACCTGGTTTCAACGACACCATGGTCCTACTTACTGCTATGGGGACGACGGTAAGTAGGACCATGGTGCCGTCAGAACTTGCTCGTTAACAGCAGTAAGGAGGGACATACTGCTGTTGCGGCGGCGGGGCGGCACACTGGGGCGGTGGAGCACTTTACGACGGCGCGGCTGGTCGCCAGGGACTGGATGGCGGAGGACCTGGAGGCGGCGTTCGCGATCTACGGGCGGGACGAGGTGGCGCGGTGGCTCGGGCCGCAGCCCCGGCGGCCGGTCGGGTCGCTGGCAAACATGCGGCGGGTGCTCGACCGGCGGATCGAGCGCTGTCGTGAGCAGCCCGACTATGGTCTGTGGCCGATCGAGCTGAGGGCCACCGGCGAGATGGTCGGAGCGGTCCTGCTCACGCCGCTGGAGGGAGCCGATGCCCCAGTGGAGATCGGCTGGCACCTGAACCCGGATCACTGGGGTCACGGCTATGCCACCGAGGCCGGTCGTGGTGCCATTGCCCTGGCCTTCGGCCTGCACCGGGTGGCCGGCGAGCAGGTGGGTCCTCCGCTGGCCAGCCGAGGCGGCAGGCTGGTGCTTGACCGCGTCGTGGCGCTGGTCGATCCGGACAATGTCCGGTCGCGCGAGGTATGCCGGCGCCTGGGCCTGGAGCATCTGGGGCAGACCGACCGGTATTACGGACTGACGTTCGAGCTGTTCGAGCTGGGACGCGCCGAGGTGAGGTGAACCGGGCTTACCTTAGCTGGGACCGGGCTTACCCTAGCTGGGATGAGTGCGATCCGTGACGTGGCCGAGGCCCTGGACGAGCTGAGCGCTACCCGGCTGGTCGAGGGCCGGCTGCTGCTGGTCGGCATGCTGGCCGAGTTCGAGCGGCTCGCGGCGGCGGTGAAGGCTGAGCTGCCGCAGTATCCGGGACCGGCGTCGCGGGCCTACGAGAGCTGGGACGTCGAGGCGATCCTGGCTGGCCTGCCGGACGAGAGCGCACGGTGCTTGCTGTTCGCCCTGGCGGAGCGGCTGGCGCCTGGCGGGCAGAGCTTCTCACCGCCATCGGACTGGTTTTACTGGCTGACCCGCAGGCCGCTGGCCCTGGCGGTCGGTGACGTGCGGCTGCTGGCCACGGTCGCCGAGCCTGGGTCGGGCCGCCGGGGATTCGAGCCGTTCGAGTTCGTAGTACGCATGGTCGGAGAACTGCTCAGGCAGGGCGCGGTCGGGTCCACGGCCCTGGCGCAGGCGGTGGCCGACCAGGTGCTGGGCTGGGAGCCGATGATCTACCGCCCGGAATGCGCCGATGATGTCCTGCTTGGCCTGGCGGCGGATCAGCTCTGGAGCGCTCGCACGCTGGTCGGCGAGCTCCGCGACCGGGTGCTCGACCTGGCCGGACGTCCGCCGGCGCCGGCTGCGCTCGAAGGCCCGGTGAGCCGGGACGACGGCTACGGCCGGGCGGTGCTCGCCTTCCTCGGTCCGGTGCAGGACTGGCCGGCTGGGGTGCGTGAGCTGCTTGAGCACTGCGCGGCCGCCCGGACGGTGCGGCCCAGCGTCCGATGGGGCAAGCAGTGCCGGCTGCGGCTGACCGCCGTCTGCGAGCCTGCGAAGCTGCTGCGCGGGCTGCTAGAGATGCTGCTGACCGCCGCACCAGTCAGCTACCTCACCGACGAGGGGCGGCGCAGCGTTCTGGTCGGGTTCAACGAGCAGCTGATCAGGGGCCTGGCGTGGGCGGCTGAGCTGCACGGGGACCTGGAGCTCGAGTGACGAGGTGACCGACCGAATCGGTCAGGTAGTCTCAGCGCGGGCCGAGGTCGCTGTCCGCTGAGAGACAGCTAGCTGTCCAGGTCGTAGGCCGCGCGGAGGATGTCGAGCGCGTCGCCGATCGCACCAGCGGGGCGCCACCGTCACTGTCGGCCTGCACACCGGAATTCTCGCGCTCGACCTCCACCGCGACCTGTTTCGATCCTGAGCCAGTCCACTCTGCCGGCCCGACCGGCCGACTGGATGCTAAACCGGCCTAGGGCAGCAGTAAGTCCCTACTTGCTGTCGTTCGGGCCCGAGTTCCGGATCGAGCACGAGGTGCTAGCAGCGTGCCGGATCTGGATCGAGCGCGTGGGGTCAGCCCGCAGATCCGTGCCCTTCGCCGTGCCTGTCCTTTCGCAGTTCCCTGCCAAGGCCGGCCATTCCCGAGCCGGTCGGCCATCCGGACGGCACGAGCGGTGTTGGCTGTGCTGGGCGCTGGCCCGTGCGGACCGGCGGAGGCGAGACTGACTGGATGCTTGTCGCGCTGCAGACCGCGCTGGCGTCGTTCTTCGGTCCCGGTACTTCGTGGCTGGCCGGGATCGCGCCGGCCGGGACTGGAGGATGCGGGTGGCTGTCCAGTACCCGGCCGAGGTTCAGGGCGTGCTTGTCCCTGGCCGTGAGGGGGTGCAGGCCGAAGGTGGTCTCGATCAGCTTCAGGGACGAGGTGTGCTCGAATGGGCCCTGGCGGACCACCCGGCCTCGGCGGGCCAGGTTGGAGACCACGATGGCCGGGACGCGGAACCCGAGCTGCCGGTAGTCGGGGATCAGGCGGCCGTCGGTCGGCTTCTTGCCGTCACCTGCATGATTGACGTGCTTCGGATTGGTGTCGTCGATAACCTTCGGCGGCCGTACGTGATCGTAGAAGCCGCCCCATTCGTCGAAGGTGACGATGAAGACGGTCTTGTCCAGGTAGCCGGCCTTGTCGAGGGCGTGGTAGGCATCGGCGATGAACCGTTCCCCGAGCCGGATGTCGGCCAGCGGGTGGTCATCGGCCGAGGTGCCGTTGCCCTCGGAGTCGAAGGCCGGGTCGATGAAGCTGACGTTGGGCAGCTCCCCTTGGGCGACAAGCTGGAGGAACGGCCTGGTCTTGACCGGGATCCCCAGGACGTCGGTGTCGCCATGCTCGAACTTGTGCCAGAACGGCTTGTACTTCTGGCCCCACAGCGCCAGCATCGGCAGATCTCTGAAGAAGTACCCGCCGGTCGGGATCCCTTTCTTATTCGGCACCGGTGACAGCTGATCCCAGATCGTGGGCAGCTTGGAGACGTCGAAGCTGTTGTGATCCCGGTCGGTCCGGGCCGCGTGCTGGTAGATCCGGTTCGGGAAGGTCTCGCCGGCGAAGGAGCAGAAGTAGTGGTCAAGCACCGTGTAGTGCTCGGCCAGCGCGCCGATCACGGGCAGGTCGGGAACCGTCTTGCGACTGTGATCCGGGTTCAGGTTGGTGTAGTAGCCGATCGGGAAGGTGTTCGCCTTCGCGAGCTTGACGCCGGGATTATGGGCCGGGGTGGTTGGCCGCCTCAGGAACCCGTCCATCTTGCCTCGGTTGTGCTGGACCAGCCAGCCTTCCCAGCTGTGGTCAGGGTCGCTGTACCCGCAGCCCTGGAAGTCGGGCGCGAGCGGGTAGTTGCGATAGAACTTGCCGTCCGGCGCCTCGTAAGACCAGGTCGTGCCGGCCGTCGGCACCCGGTAGCCAGCCCAGGAAGTGATCGAACGACCGGTTCTCCATCATGAGGATGACCACGTGCTCGACACCCTTCGAGCCGGCTGAGGACGCGGTCGGCGCGGCGCTGGCCGCGGCCTGCGCCAGGAGTTCCGTACCTGTCAGCGCCGCCCCAGTCGACGCACCCATCAGTTGCATAAAGGTCCGGCGAGTCAGCATGGCCTCAGTATGAATACCGGACGCTACGGACGCCAGACCTCCGGCCCGGCGGCAGGCCCAACAGCAGCATGTCCCTCCTTACTGCTGTAAACGCGCGAGACCTGACAGCACCATGGTCCTACTTACTGTCGTCCCCACAGCACCAAGTAGGACCATGCTGTCGTTGAAAATCGGGTGCCGGCGAAGGCTTGAGCCTGGTGCCGCCAAAGGCGTGCCAATGGCGGATACTTCGGCTGACGGTACCTGCGGCGTGGGGTGGTGACGGGTGGCTGGCGAAGTCGCTTCGCTCGCGACGGAGGTGGTTCAGTATGCGTCGGCTGCGATTGCCGCTTACGGCGGGGCGGTGCTGGCGAAGACCCGCGATGACGCCGCAGACGCGACGGTCAGCCTAGGACGGCGGCTGCTGCAGAAGATCTTCGGGTCACGGCGACCGGGCGAGCCCGCTCCCACTGCGGTCGCCGATCTGGCTGAGGATCCAGGTGACAACGACGCGATCGCCGCGCTGCGGCTGGCAGTCCGCAAGGCACTGGCCGCCGACCCGGGCCTGCAAGCCGAGATCCGGGGACTGCTGGCCGGGGCAGGTGTCACGGTCACGGCGTCCGGTCGAGGGATCGCCGGGGTGAACCTCTCCGGTCAGTTCTCAACCGGCGACAACACGCGTTTCGTGACCCTGGACGCGCGGACCATCACGCCTCCGGCCCTGGTGAGCCCGCAGCCAGGGCTCAACAACCTGCCCCGCCCGCCGGCTCAGGTGTTCGAGGGCCGCGCCGAGAGGGGCAAGGCCCATGCCGTGCACGGGCTGGGCGACGTCGGAAAGTCGGAACTGGCCCTTCAGTACGCCAGTGCCCATCGCGATTCCTATCAGCTCAGCTGGTGGGTCACCGCTGCCAGCGCGGCGCAGATCGAGGTCGGGCTGGCGGAGCTGGCCGGGCGGCTGTGCCCGCCCGTGGCCATGGCCGGTACCACGCCGGACGCGGCCGCCTGGGCCATGGGCTGGCTGCAAGCTCACGACCGCTGGCTGCTTGTCCTCGACAACGTCGACAACGCGGCCGACGTCGAGCCGTTACTCGCCCAGCTCACCGGCGGACACATCATCGTCACGACCCGGCGCGACACCGGCTGGCAGCGCACCGCCATCCCCATTCGCCTCGATGTCCTCGACCCCGCATCCGGCACGGCCATCCTCACCGCGCAGCTCAGCGAGCACCCCGGCCACCTCCACGCCGACGCCGCCGCGATCGCCCGCGAACTGGGCTACCTGCCGCTGGCACTAGACCAGGCGGCCGCCTACCTGAGCGCCACCCGCGAGCCCCCGAGCGAGTACCTGGCCAGCCTGCGTCATGGCAGCCCCGCGATGGACACCGCTGACAAGGACCTGGCCCAGCAGACCATCGCCCGGCTCTTCGACCTCACCCTGGCCGCCATCACGGCCCGCGACCCCGGCGCAGTCGACCTGCTGCGGATCCTGGCCTGCTACTCCCCTGACGACATCCCCCGGGCCATCCTCGGCACTGCCGACAACCACGCTACGACCAGCAGGCAGCTGGCTCTGCTCGCCTCCTACAGCATGATCAACCTCACCACCGACACCGTCACCCTGCACCGTCTGGTCCAGGCCGTCATCCTGGACAAGACCGCACCCAGCGGCAACGGCCATCACCCTGCACAGACCGCCCTCAGCTGGCTGGACGCCGCGATCCCTGCCGACCCGTTCAGCGACGTGACCGGCTGGTCGCTGCTGCGGGCACTGGCGCCGCACGCCGACGTCCTCCACACCCGCTTTCCCGGCAATGACCAGCCCCTGGCACTTGCCCGGGTGGCGAACCAGCTCGGGCTGTTTCACCAGGCGCAGGGCGAGCATCAGCTGGCTCTCCGGTGTTACGAACAGGCGCTGCGCAGCTACGAGGCCGAACTCGGACCTGATCACCCTGACACCGCCCTGATCATGGGCAACCTCGCCCGCACTTACAACGATCTCGGCCGAGGCGACTGCCGGACGCCCTCCCTCTCGAGCGGCGGGCCCTGCAGATCACCGAAGCCAGGCTCGGAGGCAACCACCCCGACACCGCGCGGTGCCTGGGCAACCTCGCCGGCACCTATAACGACCTCGGCCTGCCTGCCGGCGCGCTCCCCTTGCAGCAGCGCGCCCTGGGCATCATCGAAGCCATCTTCGGACCCGACCATCCCCGCACCGCGCGATGCCGGGCCAGTCTCGCCAGCACCTACGACGCACTCGGGCGGACCGCCGGCGGCTAGGTCCGGGCCGGGTGAGGCCGATCGAAGAAGAAGATGACCAGCTTGAATCCGTTCCCTGGTCCTCGCCAGAGCGCCATCGATGAAGCTTTACCGAAAACGGCCTGGTCTTGCTTTTTCAGAGCCTTGACCGCCATCCGGGCCTCGGCGAGCGCCGGCTTATCCCTGTCGTCGGGCCGGAGGCGAAAACCAGGATCGACTCCGGCGCGCCTGCCGCCCAGCTTGCGATGCCGCAATTGCGTCATGACGTCGGCGACCAGGGTTGCCTTGGCCGCATACTGATGAGCCTGGCTCTGCAGGAGGCCCGGAGGGACTCCCACCTTGAGCGTCACCGCATGCGGCTGGATATTCCGGATCACGGTCACCGTCGGCGTTGGCGTCGGCGTCGGTGTCGGGGTCGAGATCGGGGCCGGCCGGGCCGACTGGCTGGTCTGCAGCGGAGCGTGCCCCAGCCAGATCAGCGCCAGCGCAAGGACGACGCTGACAACGAGCCCGCTGATCAACGTCGTCCTCATCGGTCTCCTCCCTCGAACTGCACTCCCCTGAGCACTTCCAGGCAGCGGTCAAGCTCGCCAAGAATGCTGTTAACGCACTCCTTGGCCCGCAGGACGAACTTCTCGGCCTCGCGGACCTTGGCCGGATCCCGTGGACGATGCGATGCGGCCAAGGTTTCGATGATTCGCTGCAACTCGGCGATCAGCTGCCCGGATTCGAGGTCGAGCCGGGCAACGTCGCCACCGAGCACCTCGCGCGCTCTGATCAGCTCGAGGAGAGTCGGGGGAAGCGGGAGCGCGTGGGTTTCAACCTGGGTCAGAGCCCGGTCGAGGCGGTCGAACCTCAGGCGGGTAGCGCCGAGCGCCGGATCCCTGACGATCTGCCGGCGCGCCTTGCTCAGACTCTGCCGCGCGACTCTCGTACTAGCCCTGATCTCTTTCTCGGCCGCCTGCTGCGGCGAGCCCCGTCCCCGACGCGGGGGCGGGCCGAGCGTCAGCGAGGCCTCCTTGAGCAGCTTCCTGATCGCTCGCCTGGAGTTCCTCGGCATCCGGTAGCGCAGCCGGCCAGGCAGTAGATCACCGTTAAGACGAAGACGACCGCCACGAGCACCGAGACGATCGCCGCCGACTGACGCAGCGGCAGCGCGTAGTTACCGTTGCCATGCCGCCAGGCCCGAAGGAACGCGTCGGCACTCCTGGGGGCCGGGCTCACGGCGAAGAACTGCCACACCGCAAAGGCGGCCGCGAAGACGATGCCCGCGTTACAGAGCCGGCGGATCACCCGAAGCAGCCGGGAATGCCGTTCGATCAGCAGGGAATCCGGCGAGAACACCCTGGCGAGGTCGATCGTCACCAGCACGCGGGCCGCACCGGAGTCCAGGATGTCGGCCAGGTCGAGATAGGCGTTCCGGTACCGCTCGTCGAGCCTTCGCGCAAGCTTACGGAGATCCTGAGCCACGGCGCGGGTCCCGCGCGGTGCCTGAGCGGTCAAGAACCCACCCCCCGCCCCACCGCGAAATGGCCCCGGGCTGTTTGGACGAATTTATGTGATCCTGCGCTAGAACGGAAGCACCTCGGCCGCTCCGCGCTCATTGACCGTCCTGCGGCTTCTTCTTAAGCTGATGGCTAATTAGCTGTTGCCGCGCGGGCGTCTGGGAGCACGATGGGCTTAACCTCGGAAGACCTTGTCGCCGTAGTGACCGCCTGCACCGGGGAAGAGGTCAACGGCCTCGGCGAGACGGTGGCGCTGCTGCGCCAGGGCGAGCCGTCCCTGACGCCGACTGTGCTGTCGGCCTGGCTGGCGGAGGGGCGCGAGCTTAGCCCGGCCCTGCAGGCCGAACTTGACGGTCGAGCGAGCCAGGGTCGACTACTACCGCACCGTCAACGCGGCCCTGATGTCGAAGGTTCCCGGGCTCACCTCAGTCAAGGGCCTGGAGATCCTCGACCTGTATCCGGCGGGCTGGACCAGGCACCTGAACGATCTGGACCTGATCGCCAGCAGCGAGTCCGATCTGTGGCTGGTGTGTGACCTGCTCATCGCGGACGGCTGGGAGATGGATACAGCGACGTTCTCCTATTTCGCCGGGGCCATCCAGGTGATCGCGAGCGTGCGGCGGCCCAGCCACGACCCGTATGACATTCCCTACGGCATCGAGCTGGCGACCTTCTACTCACTGGGCAACTTCGGCGCGGTGAGCCCGCTCGCGCAGATGCGGGAGAACTGGCGCGTCCCGGCCATCAAGAACATCATCATGCTGCTCTACGAGCGCTACGAGCAGCCGTTCCGCGCCCGCGATCTGATCGACGTCGTGTTCTTGCACGAGGCGCTGAGCGGCAGCGAGCTAGCCGCCTTGCACCAGGCGGTTGTCTCCCTCAGCCTCGGTGTTGAGTACAGCGAGCTCATCGCCATGGTGGAGAAGGTCGGCCTGCCGCCACTGCCGGCGTGGCCAGCCCGGCGGCTGGCGGCGCCCGCGATCCGAGCCCGGCGGCTGGCTCGGGCAGCCAGCTTCTTCCTGCGTCCCGTAGCGGGCACCGGCCGGCAGCTGCAGCGCCGGATGATCACCGGCGAGATCGGCCGGGCCGAGTCGCGCGCCTGGGACGTGATTCAGGAACGCCTGCCGGTGCCTGCCGCGATGAGCGGCGGGCTGCTTGCCTTCGGGCTTCCGCTCGATGGCGAGCGCCCGGACGTGACTAGCACCGTGCTCTTCCGGCAGGGAGATCTCGCGTGGGCTGATACGCCGATCGGTCGCTTCTTGCTGACCATCGGTGACTTCGTCACCGAAGAACGATTCGAGGAGATCTCCAGGCGCACCAGACCCTGAGGGTCCGGCCATCTGACCGGAATCACCGTCGCCACGTGGAAGGAGGCACCGATGAACCGCTCGCTCAGGGCCGCACGCAGGCCGAGGATCAAGAAGAAGGACAAGAAGTAGCACGAGAAGGAGGCACCGATGAACCGCTCGGCTAGGGCCGCACGCAGGCCACGGATCAAGAAGACGGACAAGAAGTAGCCCAAGAAGGAGGCACCGATGGACCGCTCGCGCAGAGCCGCACGCAGGCCGCGAATCAAGAAGAAGGAAAAGAAGTAGCGCTCAGAGAGCAGAGGTACTGCGCATCGTCTTGAGGCCCCTGCGGCACGACGGACGATGCTTCAGTCGTTCTCGGCCGGGGTGCGAACCGCTGCAGACGTGGCTATCGTGCCCCGGTCCCGCCGTCGCGCACGGCGGCCAAATTGCGGCGGACGGATGGTGTGCCTGTGGGCGATCTCGAGTGGGACCGTACTGTCTTCGCGCTCATCAGCCCCGATGCGCTGGCTCGGCACCTGGGCCTGCGCGGTACTCGACCGGATCGAGGCGGCTGGCTTCGTGCCGGTGAGCTGGCGCGTCCTGTGGCATCGCCCGGCCGACCTGGATTCTTTCCATGGCCGCAACATCTCGCAGGCCTGGCAGACGTACCTGTACCGGCTGGTCGACCAGCTCTTCGCGTTCGGTCCGACGATCGCGCTGCTGCTGGCCGACGACAGGCCCGAGCCCGGCCAGTCCAGTCACCAGCGGTTGCGGCTGGCGAAGGGCTCCAGCGACCCGGAGCTGGCCGGTCCTGGCACGATCCGGGGCGATCTCGCGTCGATCAACATGATGCTCGCGCTGATGCACAGCGCCGATTCAGCGGCGGACTCGGCCACCGAGAGCACGGTGTTCTTCGGTCCGCAGGGGTACTCGCCTGGCCCGGAGACCGATGAGCTGCGCACGGTACTCGGGTTGCTACAGCAGTCCAGCACGCCCGAGCAGCGAGGCTACCGGCAAGTCCTCGCCGGCCTGCGCGCCCGCTCGCTGACCGCCGCCTGGGACGACCTGCCGAGGCCGGTACGCAAGACGGCCGGAGCGATGCTCGAGGCCGGCGAATCCGAGCTGGCGTCCGCGCGCAGCGGCGAGCGGCTCGCCAGCCTGATGCCTGCCGCGCATCCGCTGACCGACGTCCTGGCGGCCGACTTTACGCCGGGCTCCCCCGGCCCTGACGTGGAACGGGTCTCAGCAGCGCTGCGGCTCTACGGCACCGACCTCGACGCCTGGGACAGGCTGGTGCTCGCCACCTCCCGGCGATTCTGGCCGCGCGGCGTGACGCGCACCTCCGACTAGCGTGACCGCGAGAGCGGATCAGGCTGGCTGCAGCTCGGTGATCCGTGCGGACGCCTGAATCGCCGCTGTCAGCGCGGGCTCTGCCGACCGGATCCAGCCGGTGAGCGGCAGGCCCACGCAACCTCGGGATCTCTTCGCTCCGGCCGAACCCTGGCCGAAGGCCAGCGAGCTCACCCCGGTCTGCGCCGCGACCGGCACCGGGGCGTAGAACGCGGTGGCGAAGTAACAGAACCTGCTGCGCGGATCGGCATAGTCATAGCCGGCTGCCAGGCAATACCAGCTGTCGCCGTGCGGGCAGAAAAGAGTGAAGCCGATCATCTCGCCGTCGGCCTCGGCCGCGAACACGATGCCTCGGCCGCCGCAGACGTCGGCCAGCAGCGGGCGCAGCTTGGCCAGCTCCCGCTGGTCGTCGGCCTTGCCACGGTACTTGTGCTGCATCTTCGCACGGAGGGCCGCGAGGCGGGCCAGGGTCGGCTCGTCAGTCAGTTCGGCTGGATCTAGCTGACGGACCCGTACTCCCGCATCGCCGAGCCGCCTGAGCTCCCGTCCCGCCTCCGCCCGGCGCTTAGGCGAGAGAGCTGCCAGGTAACCGTCGATCCCGTCCGCCGGTACCGGCAGCACCCAGGTGCGCGAGAGCGGCAGCGCGGTGAAGCCGTGCTCGGACAGCGCCGTGCCGAGACCGGCTGGCTCCGCGTGGGTGTACAGAAAGGCAACGGTGGCCAGGTTCTGCTGCTCGGCCCAGCTCACGGCCCCGCTGACCAGCTCGCGGAGCAACGTGAGATCATCGCGGCCAGGCCCGACCGGCACGCACTCGTACCCGGGAAGCATCACGATCAGATTTGGAACCCATCCCTCGGGCGGCGGTGCCGTTAGCGCCAGATCGGCTCGGGCGGCACGGGCTGATTCGGTCAATGGCAGCACCGATGCCCCGGTGACCACGACGTGATGCAGGTCGAACAACTCGCCAGGAGCCGGCGTGCGGTGCACCGTCGCCAGCGCCGCTAGCCTGGCGTCGCCGTCCTGCGTCACCACAAAGGTGATCAGCTGGTCGCCGAGCCGGTGGGCCAGCCCATCCAGCCACGACGAACTGGTGAGCAGCGGCCCGTCGACAGCCAGCGCCGGCCATTGCGGCGCGATCCCGGGCCAGACCCTGACGCTTTGCCGCGACGCACCGTGCGTTTAACATGAGTCTGATCTTAGGTCTGGAGGCCGGTGTGAGAGAAAGGAGCTTGCTCGCCGACCGCAATCTGCGGATCCTGCTCGCAGGGCAGACGACGAACATGCTCGGCAACAGCGCGATGACCATCGTGCTCGGCATCTGGACGAAGAACCTGACCGGGTCGAGCGGTCAGGCCGGCCTGGTTTTCCTGGTGCTCACCGCGTCCTCGTTCCTGGCCCCGGTCGCCGGGCTGATCGTCGACAAGTTCCCGCGCCGGCGCGTGCTGATCATCAACGACTCGCTGACCGGCCTGGTGATCGCGCTTTTACTGTTCGTGCATGGCCGCTCGGAGGTGTGGCTGATCTACGTCGTGGCGGCGGCCTACGGGGTGTCGGGTCAGGTGTACCGGGCCGCCCGAGGCGGGCTGCTGCACTCGATGCTGACCAGCGAGCAGCTCGGCGACGCGAACGGCCTGCTGAGCAGCCTGTCGCAAGGCACCCGGATCGTCGGCCCGCTGGCCGGCGCCGGCGTCTACGCAGCCTGGGGCAGCGGCGTCATGGTCGTCGCCGACGTGGCCACGTTCGCGGTGTCGGTGGCGTCCTATCTCGCGATGCGGCACGTGCCCGATCTGAGCGCGCCGGTCGACGCCGACGAGTCACGGCGCCGCTTCCGGGCCGAGTTCGGCCGCGAGCTGGTCGCCGGCGTGCGGCACGTGGTCGCGGACTCGGTCATCGGCCGCCTGGTCCTGGCGAGCAGCCTCGCGTTCCTCGGCGCCGGGCTGATCAACGTTGCGGTGTTCTCGCTGGTCAGCGACGGCCTGCACCGCTCGACGTCCATTCTCGGAGTGCTGACGAGCGTCGAGGGAGCGGGCAGCGTGCTCGCGAGCCTCGCCGTGGCCGCCGCGATGCGCCGAATCGGCGAGTACAGCGCTGCCTGCATCGGTTACCTGCTCAACGCGGCCGGACTCGCGATCTCGAGCCTGGCGACGCTGCCCGCCGCGATCGCCGGCATGTTCCTGCTGGGCGTCGGCCTGCCGATGATCGTGGTCAGCGAGATCACCTTGATCCAGCGGCGAACGCCGGCCGAGCTGCAGGGCCGGGCGCTCTCGGCCTCCGACGCGATGATCACGATTCCGCTCACGCTCGCGACCGCCGTGGCTGCGGCGATCATCAGTTTCGTGGGGTTCCGCCCGATCTACCTCGGCGTGGCTGCCGGATTCCTCGTGGTCGGCTGTGCGCTGCTGCCGTATCGCAAGGTCACGCGGCCGCCAGAGCCCAGCCTGACCGAGGCTGAGTCGGTTGCTAGCCCAGGCTGACTGGCAGCTGGTCAAAACCGCGCGAGATCGCGCTCGGTCGCCGGACAGCTGGCCCAGCGGCGACGAGCCCGGGGAACCGCCGCATCAGCTCTGGGAAGGCAAGCTCAGACTGCAGCCTCGCCAGGGCCGCGCCGATGCAGAAATGCGCGCCCGGCTCCGAAGCTCAGCGACCCGCTATCGGTCCGCTCGGGCGCGAACACGTCAGGATCGGCGAACCTGCGCGGGTCCCGGTTGGCCGCGCCGATGAGCAGCACGACCTCATCGTCAGTGTCGACGGCGATCCCGTCGATCTCTCCTGGCTTCATGCCGGCGCCGCCCGGTCTCCTGGGTCGGCGGCTCGCATCTGAGCAGCTCTTCGACAAAACTGCCGGGCGCGATCTGGCCAGAGCTCAGTCCCGCGCCGATGCCGGGCTCGGTGCACAGGACGTGCAGGCCGCTGCCGAGCAGATTCATCGAGCACTCGAGGCCGGCCACGAGCAGCAGGATCAGGTTCTGAATCAGCTCGGCCTCGCTGATCCGCCCCGCCAGCGCGCCGGCGGCCGCGACGAGGTCGCTGACCAGATCGTCGCGGGGCCGCGCGCGCCGGTCGGCGACAAGTTCGGTGAACATGCCGCGCAGCGTGGTCATTGCCGCGTCCGCGTCAGCGAGCATTTCGTCGTCAAGCTCCGGTTCGAGCACCGCCGTCAGGCTCCAGGACAAGCTGCGCAGCAGCGTTACGTCCCAGTCGGTCGCCCCGATCAGCTCGCAGATGACCGCGGCTGGCAGCGGGCAGGCGAATGCCGCCACGTAATCGACAGGACTGCCATCGGCGCCTTCGAGCGCCAGCTCGTCGAGAAGCCGCTCGACCTGAGCGCTGATCCCCGGCCTGAGCGCCTGCACCCGCCGACGGGTCAGCCGCCGGCCGAGCAGGTCCCGGATCCTGGCGTGGTCGGTGCCGTTGAGGCTCAGCAGGCTCGGTGAGTTCAGCGCCGGGTGCTCCCGCCAGCTGTCATCCACGCGATCGAAGATCTCCGCGTCGTCCACCAGGAACTCGACATCGCTCAGCACGGACCGCACCGCGCGATAGCCGGGCACGAGCACTAGCCCGTCGCCGACCGGGAGCACGGTTCCGTGCGCGTGCAGGGCCGCGTACAGCGGATACGGATTGTCCCAGCTGTCAGGCTCAAGCAGCCTGTCGTAAAGGTCCTCAGGCCGCATCGGCATCCAGGTACTCCAGTTCGGTGATGGCGGCGCTGGCGCGGATCGCGGCGTCCAGCGCTGGGTCGTTCGTCCGCACCCAGCAGGTGAGCGGCGTTCCTACGCATCCCCGGGCCCGCTTGGCCTGCGCGGCCCCCTGCCCGTAGCTGAGCGAGGTCGCGCCGTCGGCGGCCGCGAGCGGCACCGCGCCGTAGAACGCGGCGCCGAAGTAACACAGCCTGCTGCGCGGATCGGTGTAGTCGAAGCCGACGGCCAGGCAGTACCAGGTTTTTCCGTAGGGGCGGAACAGTGCGAAGCCGATCAGCTCGTCCCCCGCCCTGGCTCCGATTGCGCGTGCCTGGCCGGCGCCGGCTTCGGTGATGAACCGGGAGAGGCGGGCGCGTTCCGACCCTTGATCGTTATTTCGCCCGTACTTAGCCGCAAGCTGGCGCCGCAACGCGGCCAGCTGATCGAGCACCGGCCCGGACGTCAGCGCAGCGGGGTCGATCTCACCGATGCGGACCCCAGCCTCGTCGATCCGCGCGAGCTCGCGCCTGGCTTCCTTGCCCCGCTTGCGTGGCAGCGCCTCCAGGTAGCCGGGCAGGCCATCGGCCGGGACGGGCAGATCCCAGGTGATCGAGAGCGGAACGCCGGTGAAGCCGCCGCCAGCGAGCGCCGCCGCCAGGCCGACGTCCTCGGGCCTGGTGTACAGGAACGCGACCGTGCGCAGGTCCCGCTGGTCGGCCCAGGCACAGGCCGCCGAGGCGAGCTCGCCGAGAATCCTGGCGTCGTCGCGGCCAGGACCGACCGGCAGGCATTCGTTGCCCGGCAGCATCGCCACCAGGCTAGGGACCCAGCGCGACGATGGCGGGGCCGAGCGCTCGAATTCCGCCCGTGCCGCCCGGGCGGCGTGGGTGAGCGGCAGCGGCGGCGTCGGGCTCACGAAGATATGGTGCAGATCGAGGATGTCGCGGAGCCGGCTCGGACTGTACGCAGGCGTGCACCGCCGCCACGGCCTGGTCGTTCTCGCTGACCACGATGGTGACGGTCTGGTCGCCGAGCCGGCCGTCCATGGCCCGTAACCAGGCGGGGCTGGTGAAGAACGGGCCGTCAGCGGCCAGCGCGGGCCACTGCGGCGCGAGGCCGTCGCAGACGCTGGCACTGAGGCTGGCGTCGCGCTCAGGCACGGCTGAGGTAGGCGTCGAGGTGCCGGACCGACAAGCCGTGCCTGACCTTGAACACATCGTTAGCGCGACCCCCTTCGAGAACGGTCGCCCCGAGCTTGATCGCCAGCGCGATCGACTGCGCGAAGAGCACCGCATAAGGGCTGGCGTTGCCGGTGACGTTGTAATCCACGCCACACGCCCAGGTGTGGAACCGCCGTTCGTCGGTCAGGCACACTCCGGCCGCGACCAGCCGGTCAGACTGGCGCACGGCCAGCACGAGCGCGGATCCGCCCAGCTCGCCGACGAAGCGCACGAAGGTCGAGACGGGGTAGAAATGTGCGCTGCCGAGCCGGGCCGTGGTCCTGGCGCACAGCTCTGCGACCTCGTCAAGGTTGCTATCCGAGGCCGGCGCGACTGTGGTCGTCATGCCGGTTTCGGCCGCCCGGCGAGCGTTCCTCGTCAGGTTGGCGCGCGGCCTGCTGCCCAGCCGGCTCAGGTACTCGTCCAGATCCGAGAGCCCGGAAAGATCCGCGACGAACCTGTCCATCAGGTGCTGACCGGTCAGGCCCGCACTGGTCAGCGCGGCCGAGCTTGGAGTCCCGCGTTCGACGTTGACGAAGCCGAACCAGGGCACCTTCCAGTCCTGCGCTAAAGCAGCCTGCGCGGTGACCAGGGCGGCCGCGATGTCCGGCCGTTCGGCTGGCCCGACCAGCTGGGTGTCGTAGCAGTGCCAGACGTGGCTCAGCAGAGCGCGTTCCCCCTCGATACCCGGGTGGGTTTCGCGCAGCCAGCCCAGCGGATCCGCCTGGGTGTGCAGCGCCACCGGCAGCACCGCGACCGGCAACTCGGCCGCACTCTCGTGGATGACCAGGTAACCGAACCGCTCGATGGGCGCCAGCGGAAACTCTGATAAGCCTGGAGATACGCCGACCCGTAGAAGACCGGCGCCCCCGCCGAGCCGACGACCTCATCCCAGCCAATGGCGGCCAGATCGCGTGGATCCTCGTAAACGGTGACAGTGAGACGCCCGTGCGACCGTGCCATTGAAGGTCTAGCCACAGACAAAACGTACTCTAGGACACGAGAACGGTCGAGAGACCAGCCCCGTCCAGGCTCACCCCGACCGCCCAGCCCCGCCCCAGCCCCGCACCCCGGCGGCGGTCCGGGGTCCGCAACCGGCCCGAACCCCGGCGGCGGTCCGCAGCCCCCGGCCCGAACCCCGGCGGCGGCCCGCACCCCCGGCCCGCACCCCGGCGGCGGTCCGCAGCCCCGGCCCGCACCCCGCAACGACGGCATGACCCTACTTGCTGTCGTTGGGGTGACTGTTTCAGCAGCACCATGGTCCTACTTACTGCTGTCCCGATGACAGTGAGTAGGACCATGGTGTCGTCAAGCGCCGCCCCGCAACAGCAGCAGGGCGGGCCTTACTGCTGTTGCGGCCTAGCTGGCGCGGCTCTTGCGGGCCGGTGAAGCGCCGGCGGGTGGCAGTGGACCAGTTGTTGCCCATGAGCTTCAGATCCGAGTGAACGCAGCGTCATATCCGGTCAGGTCGTTGAGCCTTCCGGCTGAGAAGCGACGGACTATTTAACGCTTAGGTGGCAGGGAGCGGGTGTAGCCGAGGGCACGGCCGATCCATTCCCCGAGCTGCTCGTCGGACTCCAGATCGTCGGAACTGACGCGCAGCCAGCCTGGCCTCGGGCGGCCGCCCATGATCGCTACCGTGGCAGGCGTCGTCTCAGTGAGGTCGGCAGACTCCGAAGGGTCAACCCGGACGAGGGCGCCGCCCTGACCGCTAGCGCTGATGGCCAGGTGGCCAGCGATCAGGAACGCCAGTCCGCCGAACATCTTCTTCTCTGTCACACCCGGCCCGGTACCGACCATAAACCTGATCCGGTTGGCGAGTTCGGCATCGTAAGCCACGCCGACCACCCTAACGCGTGAGCGCGAGCCTGGTCTCGCCCAGTCGGAGGCGTTCTTGTGCGCCGGTCACAAAGGTCGCGTGGACCTTGAGACCTCCAGCCCGCTGGCCGAGACGGCGCGCCATCGGCGCCTCAGCGGATTGAGCAGATGACCTTGACGCCTCGGATGGACCTGCCTGCCTTGACCTGAACGGGATGCTCCGCGAAGCAGCGCATCTGATGGCCGTTGCTGCCAACCTCGGGGCTGTGGCCGGTCAGATGGTAGGTGCCTGGGGGCAGTGTCATCGTGTATCGGCCGCTCTTGCCCGTGCGCGCCGTGAAGCGCTTGCCGGTGGTGCCGGCGGCGACTACGTTGCCGGGCAGCGGGACTCCGTCGCCAGACGGACCGACGGGCGCGGGGCCGCCGATCCTGACGAAGATTCCGGTGACGGTGCCAGGAGTCGCACCTGCGCAGCCAGCGCTCCCGGCGATGACAGTCGCAGCGATCACTGCCTGGGTCAACGTCTTCGCCAGCGTCTTCATACCGCCCCAAACGTTCCGCTGAGAATGGACTTGCTCCTGATCTCACCGATTATGCAGGTGCCGACGCCGGGTTAGCCCAGTGGGGACTGGAACCACCAGATCTGTCCCTCGGGGTCCATGGCGCCGTATTCCCTGATGCCATAGGGCTGATCGAGGGGCTCGCAGACAATCTTCGCGCCGTTGGCGGCCGTGCGGGCGTGGTGGGCGTCGGCGTCGTCAACCGAGATCACTGTTGTGCCAGTGACCGCTTGCGCGGACCTGGGCGACCGGAAGCCTTTGTCGTTTGCGGGGTGCAGGCCGATGACCTGCTCGCCGGCCCGGATCTCGCGATACTGGGTGACGCCATCGCCTGATTTCCAGACCTGCCCCGGCGCCAGGCCGAACACGGCGACGATGTAATCGTGCGCGGCATCGACGTCGTCGTAGATCAGCAGCCCGGTGGTGCCGTGAATGGTGCCGTCCATCATGATCATCTCCTCAACGGTTGCGAACAGTTCCTCGGGCGAGGGGTCATCGTGCCGCGCGAGCTCAGCGGCCATCGCGGCGAGCCGGGAACACAGCCTGGCGGCCGTCGCCGCCCGGCGCCTGGCGTCGGTCAGATGCCGGTCGATCGCGGGCGCTAGCTGCCATTGCGGCTCGGCCAGCACCTCGCCTACCTGGCTGAGCGGGAATCCGAGCTGGCGCAGCCGGATGATCCGGTACAGCCGGGCGGCATCAGCGGCGTCATAGAGCCGGTGACCTCCGGCCAGCCGCGCCGACGGCCGCAGCAGCCCGATCTGGTCGTAGTAGTGCAGCGTCCTGACAGTCAGCCCGGTGGCCATCGCCAGCGCGCCGACCTTCCATGTCCTGCCGGACCCCTCCGGCCGCCCGCTTCCTGTCATGGCCCTGACGCTAAAGGCTCACGCCACGTCAGGTGCAAACGCACCCAAGATTGCCAGACGCCTTAAGTTTGCAGAGACACGACACCCAGAGGTCAGCAGGAGGATGGGACAAATGCAAAACATCGCAGCTACTACGCGAGCTATCTTGCTGGCGGCAGCCGTCGGGCTGGTACTTGCGGCGTGCTCGGCTGGGTCGTCCCAGCCCCGTTCCAGGCCCCCGCAGGCGTCCCCGCCCAAAGCGCCGGTAGTCGCCCGTCCTCTGTCGGTCACGCTTCATCAGCAGGAATTGCGGCTCGTCCGCAGCAAGGGCGCCAATCCGACGGCTGTCACGATGCTGGCATCTAGCCGGAACCTGCGATCTGGTCAGCAAGGCGCGGTCCTGACCGTCCGGGGAGTCGGAAATCTCGTGGGCTCCTGCAACGAAGGGAAGCCCGGCGTGAAGTTCCGGCTCGCTTACCGGGGACCAGGGCCGGCGGCGGTCACGCGCTTGAGTGACCCTCTGGCCAGGCCGGTCAGCCTGAACTTGCTGTCACCGTTCTGGCCCCCCGCCCCGGCACGCGGCAAAGGCAAGCAGCAGTTCGCGTTCTTCCAGATCACAGGAGGAGGCGAGTCCGCTGACTTCTCCCTTGTCGTGTGGGCCACGCTGACACCCGTAGCCGCAGGCTGCGCCCTCACCGCCAACGGCGTCCTGCGCGTCCGAGGATCCGGCTTCCTCAACCACCTCGGCTGAGAGCCGACCCCGAAACTCTCGAAGGCGTCGCCATCGCACTCCACGCCGCCTTGGATCTCTAGGCGATCCTCTTGCGCCTAATCGGCGGATCATGTCGTGGTCAAATTAGCCGCGCTCCAGATCTTCAGTCGGAATGACCAGTAATTGGGCATATCGCGTTCAGGGGCTGGATGGAAGCGACAACTGGACAACTAGGCAGTGGGGAGACATAGGCGCGTTCCCCAGTGGATTCTGCGTTAACGTCTATCAGGACAGTGAGCAAAACTTCGGCCAGATAATGAAGTTCTATGACACCAGGAATAGCCAGTAGGTGAGGAGAGACATGCGGAAGCGGAAGACCTTCATTGTGGCCGGCGCGATCGGGATCACCGCCGTGGCGGGCGGACTCCTGACACTGGCAGGCGTGGGCCAGGCTCAGGCGATCAGAGCCACCGCAGTACCAGCAACGATCACCATCGACCCGGACGTAGGCGAAACCTTCGCGCCGCCACCAGGAAACGCTGCCCCTTCGCTGACCGCAGCGCAGGCATATACCCGATGGCGGCAGCAGGTCGGCGGAGACGGCACTGCGATTCCTGGCGATGCCACCGTCCAGCTGGGACTTCTCACGCTGCCCGTCGGGCCAGACTGCGGCGCCGAATGCAGCAAGCTCACCATCAAGAACGGCATCGCCTACACAGCGCTGAACGAGCTCGTGTATGGCTACGCGACACCCTGCTCACCTGAAGCGGCAGCTTCGGCCGACGTATCGTGTCTCGACTGGACTTTCCTGGCTGCAGGTACGGGTAAAGAGATCGACAAGACAATTCACATGGGCGAAAGCAGCCACCGCCCGTCGTAGCGTCCCGAATGCTGAAGCCATCACCCTCACATCGGCGGAACAGGTCAATCTGACACGGCGTCGATGCCAGAATATGCCCCAGAGACGACCTGGCTGCATCGCATCAGTGACATCCGCTCGCGTCCGACCCGCCAGGCCTGTCTCTGGCGACAAGAGGTCGCAGTGGTGTCCGATTCCGGGAGAAGACTGGGAGCGGCGAGCCTCTGCCAGCCCAGGTCAGGTGCGGTGATCGGATGCCATCCGGTGCCCTGAACTGCGGATACGTCAGTGAGCAGCAGGCACGACGGCGGGCGCGCTCTGTTCAAACTGAATGTCCTGGGAGTCGCCGGCTGAGCAAGTCTGCCTTCGACGAGTTCGCGCCGCCATCGCTACTATGTTGGAACGCATGTTCGCCACGGTACCCATCGCTTCTAGGTGACTCGGGCGGCCTACACCCGAGTGATCGAGCTGCCCTGAACCTTGATGCTGATCCGGGCAAGGGGCGCGGTAGCCGGGCCGTTGACGACCGAGCCGTCGGAGATGCTGAACTTGCTGCCGTGGCATGGGCAGTCGATGGTCCCGGCGGTCACGGTGTTGACGATGCAGCCCAGGTGAGTGCAGACCGCTGTGAACGCATCGAATGAGCCGGCCTGCGGCTGGGTGATGACGATCTTCTGGGTGGTCAGGATCTTGCCGCCGCCGACGGGGATCTCCGAGGTCGTGGCCAGTACACCGGACCCGTCCGAGCCTGCTGGCTCGGGGCTGCCCGGGGCCGGCTGACCGCCGTCGATCCCTCCGCTGGAGCTATAGCGCGCGCATCCGGCCAGCGCGGTCGCGCAGGCGCAGGCCAGCATGACGCGGCGGCTGGCGGCGGGAACGCCGGGCTCTGTCATGGCGAACTCCTCAGCGCTTGATGCCGAAAGTGGAGAAGAACCAGTAGGCGGAGGTGAGCCACACTCCGGTCAGGGCCGTGAACACCAGCGCACCCAGGGCGGGCAGCAGCCACGATGGCATGCCGCGCTTGGGCAAGATCAGCATCTTGACGGTAAAGGAGCCGAAGAACAGGCAGCCGAGAATCGAGTGAATGAGCACCCGTGCGCTGAAGGTCTGAAATCCAAGCGCGTACAGGCATTGCACCGCGACAGGAACAGCCACGAGAAATGCGATCCGGCCTGACCATCGGTGCAGGCCGCCGATCCAGGACGGCGCGCGCATGCGCGGGATCTTCCCGTAGATCACGAGCGCCGAGCCAACCTGGATCAGCGCGAACGCGGTCGCGATCGTGGCCAGCCAGGCCTTCACTGAGCCAACGCTCGAGAATCCCGCGATGTTGATCGCTATGCCGGTCGGATGATGGAGGCGCCCGAAGACACCCAGGGTCAGCGCGACCAGCGCGCCGATCAGGCACGGCACCACCAGCTTGGCCGCACCCGATGCGGCGCGCTCCGGTGGCAGCGGAGCGGAAGCTTCCGGCTGTGCTGTCATAGCTGTGCTGTCATATTCGGCTCCGTATAGCTGGCATGGGTTCGTCAGTCACCGCCACCGCCACGCCGTGGCCGCCCCCGCCCTGTCCGCCGCCGTGCTCGCCGCCGCCGCCCTGCCCGGCACCCGTCCCAGCCCGGCTCTCGCTTTCGCACCGGGAGCGAACGGACTCGTGCTCGGCAGGGGACTTCCGCGACGCTGGCGCCGAGAACGGGTAGCGGATGCCGTTGGCCACAACGTCGCCGACGGCCTTCTTGAAGTTGTAGCTCGCACGAAGCCGAGCATGGCCGCGACCGGTCAGGGTCAGGTTTCCGCCGGCCGCTGTGCCGCTGAGGCGCGCCTCGATGACCGATCCCTTGCAGACGTAGGCGGTGGCCCGCTCGCCGCTGACGGAGATCGCGACTGCCGCGCCACCCCCGTGCACCTGCGCGACGTAGGAAGCGCGGGTCGGCGCGTTCGCAGGCGCCGAGGTCGCCTGCGTGGGCGACGCCTGCGGCGAGCCGGCGTCATCGGCGTGGGCCGGCGACGCGGTGGGCGCCGGGGCGGAAGGCGCGGCGCCGTGAGCGGTTGCCGCAATGCTGGCAGCAAGCAGGACAATGCCAAGGCCCGCGCCGGTCAGCAACGTGATCGTGGGCGACTTCACTCTCATATGAGCGTCCTGCGCAGCCTTGAATCAGTGAATTGGGGCCCGCCCGGCACCAGGATTCACTTCTTAGGCCAGTGCCGAACAGCACATCCGGTGAAATGGTATGAAATCACTTACGCCGGGATGCAGGCTGCCAATGTACTAGTTCTCCTTAGTCGTCGTCTACGACGATAGAAACCGGTCCCTGGCTGGCTGCGGCGCGGAGGCGGTCGAGTTCTGCCTCGGCTCGCTCGGCGCGGGCCCGGAGGTCGGCGCGGGCGTCGTCGAGGGCCTGGATGCGGGCATCATCTCTGGCTCGCAGTTCCTCGCGCTCGCGGGCAGCCTCTTCGCGGATGGCCAGCACCTGCGCCTGGGCGTCGGCCCGGGCGAGGCCGGCCCGGGAGTCGGCGGCGTCGGCGCGGCGCTCGGCGGCTGCGGCCTGGTCCTGATAGCGGATTGTCTCCTGCCGGGCCTGCTCGGCAAGCGCCTGGGCGGCCTGGACCTGCGCTTCGGTGTCGGACCTGACCTGCTCGACGGTCCGGACGGCCTCGGCCCTGGCCGCCTCCGCGCGGCTGTCGGCCACCTCGGCGCGCCGGTCGGCCGCGACGGCGCGCTGGCCGGCCGCGACGGCCTGTGCCTGGTGGCGGGCGGCATCCTGCTCGGCAGCCCGGGCGCAGGTGTCGGCTGCGGCGATGGCCAGGTCGGCTTCGGCCTGAGCGTGCCGGAGGGCCTGGTCGTGCTGGGTCGCAAGGCCAGCTATCCGGTCGGCTGCTTCCTCGCCCGCTCGAGCGAGCTCGGCGTCGTGGGCAGCGATCGCCTCGGCTAGCCGGTGGCTGGCCTTGTCGGCCAAACCGCGCGCAGCGTTCAGCTGCTCGGCCAGCTCGTCGGCGGCATCGTCGGCCGCCGCTCGCAGTCGGCTTGCGGCGTTGGCCTGGTGCTCGGCCCGGGCGCGGGCAGCTTCGGCCTCGGCCGCGCGGTGCTCGGACGAGGCACGGATCGCCTCGATCTCGACCTCGGCGGCGGTCGGGTCGCCCGCGACCGCGATCACCTGATGCAACTGGGTGACCATACCCGCCAGCCGGTCAGCCGTGGCAGTGACGTCGCGCAGGAGCTGGGTGCCGAAGACCCTCGCCATGGTGACGGGCTGCGCGGTGTCGGCGTCGGTGGTAAGCAGCCCGGACTGCCCGGCATCGAGCCGACGCCGCTCGCGCCAGGCGCTGACGCGAGCGTGGCCGGGATCGGCGCAATACTCAGGCGGCCGGCCCGGCTTGCCGGTGGGCCGCTCAGGCGGATCCTCGCAGCCTGGGTACTTGCAGGTAGCTGTCGCCGTCGGCTGCTCGGTCACGTCCCTCGTCCTCACGCTCGCTGGGTCGGTGCCGCTCAGTCTAATCATTTCATTACATTCAGATGCGCGAAATGTAATACGTAATTAAACGGTTCAGCGGCGTAGGATAATTACGGTTATACTTCACAGATGTCCGGCGGCGATCTCGCGATCATCACCCAGAAACGGTTCGCGCTCGCGTGGCCCGATGAGCAGGCCCGTTCGCGCGCTCTCACCGAGATCTGGCTCGCCTCGTTCAAGTCCCAGCACACCCGTGCCTGCTACAGGCGTGACCTCAATCGCTGGCTCGACTGGTGCATCGACTGCGACACCAAGCCCGACGAGGCACGGAAAGCTCACGCCGATCTCTGGATCGAGAAACAGCGGCGCGAAGGCGCGGCCGAGGCGAGCATTGCCCGCCGGGTGTCCGCCGTCGCCAGTTGGTACGACTACCTGATCGACAACACCTGTGACACACCATCGCCGCTGGCGGTCCGCAACCCGGCAAAGACTCGCGCGCGACCCAAGATCGATCCGGACTACTCCCCCACGGTGGGCTTGTCGCGCGCTGAGGCTGACCGCCTGATCGAGGCGGCCGACAAGGACGGCTATACCACCTCCGCGTTGATGCGGGTGCTCCTCGTCAACGGCCTGCGCGTCGGGTCTGCCCTTGACGCCAGGATCGAGAACCTCGGGCATGACCGCGGGCATCGTGTCCTGGACCTCACGCGTAAAGGCGGATACCGGGACCGCGTCGCCATCCCGCCCGCTGTCGGCGAGCCGATTGACGCGATGCTCGCCTGGCGCGGTTCACCGGCCGATGGGTGGCTGTTCGTGCTTCGCAGCGGGCGTCAGGTCTACGAGGTGTGGGTGTGGCGACTTGTCCGCGAGCTCGCGGCCCGTGCCGGCATCCCCCAGGCGGCCGTCCTTTCGCCGCATTCCCTGCGCGCTACCGCGATCACCGAGTACCTGAACGCTGGCGCATCGCTTGCCGAGGCTCAGGACTTCGCCAGGCACAAGGATCCGCGCACCACACAGCGGTACAACAAGAACCGGCACAACCTGGACAACCATGGTGCGTACACGCTCGCCGGGAGGTATGGTCCATTGTGACGACGGCGTCAGCACAGAGGCACCAACGCCAACCAGACCAACCTGCTCCTGATACTCAGAACATCAGGCCCCAAGCCCAGGGACAAAGGCATCAACGCGGCGCTTGTCATGTCCGCCGCTGAGTCATTGTAAGAGGTCAGTTGCCCGGCGCCGTGCTGGAGAGGCCGAGGACCGGGGCGAACAGCCCGAACGCCCGTTCTCGGCGGTCAGGTCGACTTCCCAGAAGTTCCTGGGTGACAGGCCGACGACGACAGTGAATTCCTGGCCGAGGTCTAATGTGGCATGAATACTTCCGCCATTAGATATTTGGAAATCCTCCTGCAGCAGGCTGTATTGCGCGCTGAAGGAGACGCCGATTTGCTTCAGTGCCCCCGAGGCGACGCCCCAGGTCTCGGCGGGATCGGCGTCGAGGCTGAATTCAATGGTCGTCCAGACTTCGTCCGCGTAGCTCACTGACACGGTGCAGGAGCTTAGGGACATGCTCGCGGACAGCAGGACGCCGACCGGCTGCTGGACCAGGGACCGGCCGTCTGTCGCCATCGACATCGCGTCGCCGAGCGAGAGAGTCCCGCCCTCTTCGCTCGATGACCAGGCGAGCATCAGGATCGCCTACTGACCGAGCGTCCCGGTCAGCTTGACCGTGTCGGGGCCGAGCGTCAGGGTCGCGCTGGGCGTTCGACGGCGTCCTGGCCGGCATCGTGGCGATGAAGTCGTCGAGCCCGTCGGCCTCTGACTGACCAGCGGCAAGAGTCAGGAGCCTGCATCGGATCCTGGGCGACGAGCAGCGCCAGCCCGGCATCCGGGTGCGTGCAGCGGCAGGTACACGATGGCGAACCGCGTCCTTGGGTGGGAGTTAATGGCCAGCGAGCGCTAAGTGACATTGACATGTGACCGCGTCTCGTCTATAGCGAATGGCTGATCCGTCGCCCCGAGTAGAGGGGCAAACAGGTTTCCGGCCCGCGACTGCGGGTTATATAGTGTGACGGTGGACAATGGGAACGCCGAGCCGTACGCCCACCCGCTCGTACCGGTCTATTCGTCGGAGTTGTTCAGGGGAACGGCCGATTACTACTCGCGGTTCCGCCCTAGGTATCCGCCGTCCTGATCAACGCGATCGAGCGCACGGTGGGCCTCGGGCCCGATGACGCCCTCCTCGATCTGGCGTGCGGCACCGGAGAGGTGACCCTCGCATTCGCCGACCGGGTCGCCGATATCTGGGCGATCGACCTCGAGCCTGAGATGGTCGAGGCGGCCAGGCGGAACGCGTTCGATCGAGGCATCGCGCGACCCCGCTGGCTAGTTGGCCGGGCCGAAGAGGTGGGGGTTCCAGACGGTCACTTCGCCATGGTGGCGATCGGGCGTGCCTATCACCGGCTGAATCGGCCGCTGATCGCCGAGCTCAGCATGCGATGGCTGCGCAGCGGTGGTCACTTCATCGACATGGGCGCCGACACGTCAGGTCCATTCAAGGCGAGTGAGCCGTGGCTGACGGCGGTCGGCGAGGTTTACGAGCGGTGGCTGCCCCAGGCTGCCCAGGCCCAAAGCGAGGTGAAGTCCAGCTCCGGCACCCAGCCAGCCTAAGGCGACGAGTCAGGCGGTGCTGACCCAAGCGGGGTTCGAAGACGTCGCCAAGCATGAGTTTCCCGTGCCGTATGTGTGGGAGATCAACCAGTTCATCGGATACCTTCGCTCGACGTCGTACTCGTCACTCCAGTTCTGGGGGGAAGCGCGGGAGGGCTTCGAGTTCGATCTCCGGAAGACGCTCGAGACGTTCTCCTCCAGCGGTCTGCTAACGGAGACGATCAGCGCTTATTTCGTGGTGGGCCGCAATCCCTAGTGCGAAAACCTCAGCCGGTGAGGAACCGCCTCATTCGCGCCGCTGAACTGAGCTGGCTGGTGCGAGAAGGCTCTGAGTGCGGCAAACACCACGTAGGCCCCGGGCCGACCGTCAGCGCCGTCGACGCAACCTTACGGTGTGACCACCCCGATCTCCAGGCTTCGCTACCGCCTCGGCTGTCTCGTCCGCGAAGCTCACATTGCCCTGGTCAGCTGGCGGATGCCCTAATCCTTGCGAAAGGAAGAAATGGCAATGACATCTTACCTGGATAATAACTCTGCGACGAATCCGTCGGCAAGATGGGATCGTTACCCACCGCCGCATCGGGGTGGCTGGTGCATGGAGCTGAGAGACGACCCGATTACGGGACTGACGGCATGGCCTCAGTTTGAGGAGGCGTTCCCGCAGCTATTGATAAGTCAGCTCCAGGCCGGCCGATGCATCGGCTTGGCCATCGGCGACTGTGATGAATTCAAGGCCTATGTCGAAGCTGAGCGCATTCATGACCCGCGCGCCTGGGGACATCAGGTCGGCAACAAGGTGATGGCTCAGCTAGGCAGTCTGGCCCGGTGCTGGCTGCCGACGCTGGACGACTCAATCCGCGGAGGTGTGCTCGCGACCTTCGGCGGAGACGAGATAGTCGTGGTCTTGGACTGCACCGGAGCGGACTTCGCCAAGCTCGTCCAGGACTTGCGTGACACGCTCTGCGAGCGGCTGCCCGTCACCGTGTCCTTTTCGTATGTGGTGCTGTCGCCGGAGCTGATTCCGCCCGCCGTTGCCGGGATGACGTGGATGCGCGAATGGACAGCGCATATCATCGGTGAGGTTGACCGGGCACTGTTCGGCGGCAAGCACGCCAGGCGCGATCAGGGTGCGGACATTCCCTTCGGATTTGTCACGTCAGCGACGATCAGGTGACCATCTCGACACCCGACAGCTTGGTAGCCCGGGGTGTGATCCCGGGCTACCGAACCGAGGCAGCTGGGTAATTCTCGAGTCGTGTGCCCGCTACGGGGATTCCCCGGCTCGGGCGCACGACAATCGCGAAGCCATGAGTTCGGCGATCATAACGACCGTTAGGTGCAGATTCGCTCGCGGGATCTCGGGGATGACGGAAGCGTCGATAACTCGCAGCCCGTCAATGCCCAGGACCCGGCAATCGGGGTCGACGACCGTGCCCCCGTCGTCAGGAGAGCCCATCGGGCAAGTGCCGCTTATGTGCATGCTGTCCATGACGACTCGAGGCAGATCCTGTTTCTCAGGCAGCTCGGGCGGGCTTTCGATGATGGTCGCGAACGCCGGAGCGCTCAGCAGCTCGGTAGCCCTGTCCAGAGCGTCACGCATGCGGACTAGGTCGCGGTCCTCGGTGAGCAGTCCCAGTTCGATGCGCGGATCTACGCCGGGGTCCCGCGACTGGAGCGTCAGGTTGCCCCGCGAGAAGACCTGCTGCTGGTGAATCCACAAGACACTGTGCGGGTAGCCCCATCCGTTGTACGGGCGCAGCATCATGTCGTTCGGCCCCGCCCCCGCAAGCTCGGAAGAGTAGCGCAGCACACAGTTACTGGACCGAAAGTCGAGGCTGCCGCGTACGCGGTCAGGAGTGAGAATCCTGATCATCAGCGACGCATGATCCTGGACTGTGGCGCCTCGGGCAGATTGGCGACGGGCGCGATCCCGAGCCGGGCCAGTTCGGCAGCTGGGCCGATCCCGGAGCGAAGCAGCAGCGCTGGTGAATGCGCGGCGCCGCACGCGACAATGACCTCGCCACCATTATTCAGGTGCACCGACTCGCCGTCAGCTAGGCGGACTCCCGTCACGACGGGCCTTGCAGGGCTGACAATCAGGCTGTCAGCCTGGCTGTACCCTCGCACCGTCAGGTTGGGCCGGTTCCTGGCCGGCTCCAGGTAGCCGTCGTTGGTGGACACCCGTCGTCCGTCTCTGATGTGCATCGCCATCGGCGACACGCCCGTGGACTGAGGGGCGTTGTAATCCTCGCACCAGGCGTAGCCAACGTTCAGCGCGGCATCACGAAAAGCCCGGTCTACGCCTCCCCAGCCGTCCTCATGCTCACGGTAGATCGGGACCGGACCGCCCGTTCCGTGGTAACTCTCCGCAGGGAAATCACGCTCGTCCTCAAGCTGGATTAGGACCGGGAGCACGTCGTTAAACCCCCACCCTGCGGCGCCGAGACGAGCCCATTCGTCGTAGTCGTCAGGAACCCCCCGCAACGCTGTCAGCGCATTGACCGTCGAACTCCCGCCGGTTCCCCTGCCCCTCAGGTAATTGTAGGGCGACTGTTCGGGATTTCGGATAGCCGTCAGCTTCGTCCACCAGAACTCTGGATTAGCGTCCACCCTCATATCGATATCCCGCGTCTGGAATCCAGTTGGCGTCTCGGAAGTGCGAAAGTCCGGACCCGCCTCCAGGAGCAAGACACTGACCGTGGAATCCTCCGAAAGGCGCGCTGCGAGCGTTGCTCCCGCCGAACCCGCACCTACAAGTATGTAATCCCAAGCCTGAGACATGCATCATCACCCTTAAAGCCTCCATGCCATCAGCCCGGCCATCACAAGCTGCAGCTAGACGGCGACACTAGCGTCGTTGCTTTCGGCAGTTACCATGACGATATGAACACTAGGAAGAGTCCCACTCTGCTGCTCGTCAGCGGCGCGCCCGGAAGCGGGAAGACTCGGCTTAGCCATATTCTCCGCGAGGAGGTCGGCCTGTATCGCGTGAGCAAGGCCGAGATGGCAAGGGCACTGGAGGTCACCGATAGCAGCGACGCCTCGAACCATGCCACGGCCTGGGAGACGTACTGGACCATCCTCGGAACTCTTCTTGACAGCGGTGTCAGCGTGATCGCGGATCAGACAACCTGGCGAGGATTGTGCGACGTCATTATCCGCTCCCGGCTTATACCTAAAGCGTCGGTGCGCATCGTGCATTGTGCGACTCCTTGCGCAGAAGAACGCTGGGCGCGACGTCTGCAGAGCATTTCCGACCTCGGGCACGCCGAGGTGACTGCGCTGCGCGAGAGAATGAGAAAGCGCCGGTCGCAGTTTGACCCACCGCTAGAACTGGATTGCCCGGTATTAGAGGTCGATACCACAGATGGCTATACACCGGGCATCCAGCGAATCATCGAGTTCGCCTCCATCCCTTCCTCATGAGGCCCGTGATTAAGAACTGCGGAAATCTTTAGGCAGCCGCTCGGTGATCGCCGGGCGCAAGGCGACGTAGTTAGCCCACCTGAAGTCGTCAAGTCCAGGAAAGTAGCGATCCATGAGCTTGACATAGCGCGGATAGACCTTGCCCAGCAGCATCCCGGCACTGGAGAAGAAATCGAAAAAATCCTTCAGCGGCGTCTTCGCCGCTAGGGCCAGCGGACCGTACTCGAACTGGACGACGTCGATTTGCCCAGCGGAGAAAAGCCGTTCAAACCCTCGGAGCACTTCGAATTCAGCGCCCTCGACGTCTACTTTCAGGAAGTCAATGTGAGTCACGCCGTTGCGATCGCAGTAGTCGTCGCCTCGCTCGACACTCACGTGGAAGGGCGTGCTGGCGTCCCCGGTGCGCTGCCATTCGCCGGTGTATTGCCAGACATCTGGGATGAGCGACGACATTCCGGCGACCCCGCTGACGAACTGGCCGGTCAGCGTGTTCGTGGACGACCACAGTCCTAGCTGGTTGACGGTCGCGCCAGGGTATCTGGCCATGTCGTCCTTGAGCGTATGGTACAAGTGATCTACCACCTCGAAGCAGTGCACCAGCGCGTGCTCGTTGTTGTCAAGCACGATCTTCGCCCACTGCCCGGCGTAGCAGCCGACGTCGAAGGCGGTGAAGCAATCAGGCGAGAGTCCGACGACCGACGACAGGAAGCGCCCCTCTCCGTTCAGGCAGATGTCCCAGTCCTCGCTCTCGAAGGCTGACAGGTACATCTGCGCGACGGTGGAACTAAGCTGCAGCACCGGATTCTGGCGGTGCCTCGCAATGAAGCGGGCGAATGGGCCGGGGGCGAGGCCGACAATCGCCTCACGCCGGCCCCGTCGGGCGCCTGCCGCTATACGGGCAAACGGCGACGGCCGTGGTCTGCCGTTGATGACGCACTCCTTTCGTGGCACTGCTTCGAGTTCGCGTCCTGACCGGCGGACACCCGTGCATCGAGGGTCAGAGCGCCTGCCACCACTTGATCGGAGTGTCCCCTTGCTCAAGCGGCTTCACTAGCTTGAGCGCCTCGGGCGACTCCTGAGTGATGTAGGCGAAATACTCGACTCCCGCCTTCGTGAAAACTGACTTGACCTTGTCAGAAAGCTGTTTCTTCTCGGCCAGGCTCATGCGGTGCATGTTGATCTTGCGGAAGGAATTGAGGAACTGGACAACGATGTAGGAGGCGGCGGTGGTGCTGCGTCGCGGGTGCGATTCGCCGTAGAACGGGCAGAGCGTGAAGACGAACAGTCTCTTGCCTGCCACGTACGCGACCCAGTGACCGAGGTCGGCATCGGAATCACCAGGCTGACCAGGAAGAGCTTCCGGGCCGAGTAATCCCCGCATGAAAAGGGCGGCCGCGCGGGTGAAGGACTCGAGGCCGTCGGTCAGCGAGGGATGATCGAGCTCGACGACGAGCATATCCAGGTCCCGATCTTCGTCGGCGAGGATGAGCTGGCGCGCGGTTCCGCCCAGGTCCTCGAGCACGCCGATGCCTCGCTCGTCGAGCAGGCGCCCTTCGATCTCAAGCTGGCGCCACACGGTGAGCCCCGCATACGGGCACCGGGTAGCCCGGATCGAGTCGTCAAAGGACATGGTGACCGTCACTCGGGCCGGGACGAGAACTTCGCATACGTCTCCACGGCCAGCTGACCACTCAGCTCCGCGATCAGCGCCTGCTCCGCTTCGTCGCTGGGGATGCCAGGTCGGAGCGGTGGCCGACCACGCTGCTCGTCCCAGGTCAGGATCTCACGGCAGGTCCCCTCGATCGGCTGCCAGCCTTCCGAGTCAAGGTTGCCCGCATTCGAGGTCACCCGGTAGGCGCCATCGTGGGACCCGTCGGCGGAGATTGCGAGCGGGAGACTCTCCGGCCCGCCCCACATCACGTCGACGTCGCTGCCACTCGCAGTGACGCACGCCCGGATCAGTTCAGCGAACGTCATCTCGGGTCCGGCAAGGTTGACGCAGGCATTCTTCCCAGCGGAGACGATGCTGAGCACGGACTCGGCCATATCGCGCGCGTGCAGCAGCTGCAGAGGCTGCTCCGCTCTGGGCGGACCGAGCATCAGACCTCCCCTGCCCACGCGGCGGACCCAGTAGTTGAGCCGGTCTGTGTAGTCGCCTGCCCCGACGATCACGCCCAGGCGCACGATGGAAAGGCGAGGTCCGATGAGCGCCTGGAGTTCCTGCTCGCAGGCGACCTTGAGCTCGGCGTAGTGGGAAATCAGATCCCTGTCATTGGGCACCGCCGTAAACGCCGGGACCAGCGGGGTGTCCTCGGTAGTGATCTGGGACTTGTCCGCGTAGACGGCACTCGTGGAGATGAAGCAGTAATGCCCGACCCGGGACTGCAGGACTTTCGCCGTGCGCGCGACGTCCGCGGCCGTATAGCCGCAGCCGTCGATGACCGCGTCCCACCGGCCTTGCTCCAATGGCGACAGGTCACCGGTGCGACGGTCGCCGATCAGCTGCTTGCAGGGTCCTTCTGCGTCCAGCGGAATACTGCCCCGGTTGAACACCGTGACGTCATGTCCCTGTCCGATGGCCGTCCGCACGATATACCGGCCAACGAAGCGAGAGCCGCCTAAGACAAGTAACTTAATTGCAGCCTCCGGTGAATGTCCGATGCACGGCAACGGGCGAACTCGGCACCGCGCATTCTTCTAAACCATCGTCAGCAGGTCTTTCAAGCCCGCGATGTGGTCATGATCACCACGATCGCAGAGCATGAATGGGTCAAAGTGTAGCGGGAATATACCCGCCGCACGCGCGCCGTCGACGTCGTACAGACAGCTGTCGCCGACGAAGACCGAGCGACCGGCGTCCACGCCCAGGGTGTCGACGGCCATCGCGAAGATTGCGGGGTCGGGCTTGGCAACCCCGGCGACTGCGGAGTCGAAGATCGCCTGCACCTCGACGCCGGCTCCAGGCCCCACCTGACTCAGCCGCATCGAGGCCAGCTTCTGCTCGGCAGTGCCATCCGAATTGCTGACGAAGGCCAGTTTCACCGGCCTCCCGGCGAGCTCGCGCAGAGCCTCGGCAGAACCCGGCACCGGCCAGCGCCAGAAATCCGAATCACTCATGCGCCGGGCGCGGGCGAGTACCGACCTCAGGCGATCGCCGTCTGCTCCCGTCCATCCCAGACCGTCGAGAACGCCTTCGACGTAGCCCTCAGCCCACGCACCCGGCCTGACGCCGAATCGGTCGAGCGCTGCCATGCCGAAGTAGTGCGCACGCCAGAAGGCATCCGGGTCCAGCGGGGAGCCGAGCTCAGCGAGCTCCTCAGACAGGATCTGCACGTCGGGGATCAGCATGACGCCGCCAACGTCGAGCAGAATGGCTTCGATCTCGCGCGGGAAACCCCGCGATCCCCCGCTTCCAGCCTGGCGATTCGATGGAACGTCCGGCACGCACGCAGCCTTCCATTCGGGAGAGTAATGCCAGGATACCTCGCGGGCGAGCGTTCGCCAGGGGTCGCAATGGGCCTTGACAGATGTTCCAGCACGACTGGTAGAAAAAGGTGCGGAGCACGGCCGCAGATTGGGGCACGCTTGATACCGTTCCGCTTCAGTCTCCAGATGACACGTATCAGCAGCCGCAAGGCATGGCTGTCCGACGTGGCACGCGCCGAGGACCTCGGCTATGACCTGCTCGTGACGGCGGATCACCTGACGTTCTGCGCCCCGCCGCTCGTCGCACTCGCCTCGGCGGCGCACGCCACGAGCGTCATGCGGCTCGGCACGCTCGTCCTCAACAACGATCTGAGGCACCCGTCCGTCCTCGCCAGAGAGGCGGCCGCGCTAGACGTCCTGTCGGACGGACGTCTCGAAGCTCGGCATAGGGGCTGGCTATGCGCACCAGGAGTACCGGCGGTCAGGATTACGTTTCGACCCGGCCTCCGTGCGGCTCGCCAGGCTGGCTGAGTCGGCCAGCCTGATCCGCCGGCTGCTCGACGGTGAGGTCGTCGATCACGCGGGCAAGCACTATGAACTGAGCGGCGAGTACTGCGAGCAGCGACCAGTCCAGGCGCATGTCCCGATGCTGATAGGCGGCGGCAGTGCCACGACTCTTCGGCTGGCAGCCGGCGTTGCAGACACGGCCGGCATTGCCGGCACGGGCCGTGACCGACGAGCCGAGCAGGTCGACCGCCAGATCGAGTGGATCCGAAGTGCTCAGCGGTCCGCGCAGAGCGATCCGGAGATCCAGCTGCTCCTTCACACTGTCCTGGTCTCGCCGCGACGTTCCGAGACCGAGACGGAACTCGCCGCCCGGATGCCTGAGCTGTCGGTGCGCGAGGCCATGGAGTCACCGTACGTGCTGGTCGGTAGCCCCGATGAGATCGCCGAGCAGCTCGTGGCGCGGCACGCTCGATGGGGCATTACCCACTACACGGTTCGCGCCGACGCCATGACGAGCTTCGCTCCAGTGCTGGCACGGGTGCGCGACCAGTGCTGATCCGCAGTACTAGTTCGTGACCAGCTACCTGAACGGGCCTGACATGCGAGGAGCATTGCCGTGACCGGATGGGATCTCAGATTCCGGGCGTTGCCCGGGATCCCGCTCGTCAAGCCGGGCGACGACATCGCCGCCCTCATCGTCAGGGCCGCGCAGGCCGACGGCATGCAGCTCGCTGACGGTGACGTGGTCGTCGTGGCGCAGAAGATCGTCTCGAAGGCCGAAGGTCGCATCGTGCGCTTCGCGGACGTGACGCCGACGCCAGAGGCGATGGAGCTGGCCGAGATCACCGGGCGTGACCCTCGGCTATGTCAGCTGTACCTGGATGAGTCCACGGCCATCCTCAGGATCAAGGGCCGCTACGTCATCACCTTGCACAAGCTCGGCTTCGTGGACACTGCGGCGGGGGTGGACATGTCCAACGCCGCCGAGCCGGCCGAGGAGAGCGCTGTCCTCTTGCCCGTCGACTCGGACGCGTCCGCCCGCAGAATCAGGGATGGCCTTCGCGAGCTTACGGGCGCGACGGCCGCCGTGATCGTGTCGGACTCCATGGGCAGGGCCGAGCGCCAGGGCGCGGTCGGCGCGGCGATCGGCATTGCCGGCATCCGGCACCTAGAGGAGGCCCGCGACGAACCGGACCTCTACGGTAAGCCGATCAAGGTAATCATCAATCGCGTCGACGAAATCTCCGGCGCAGCGTCCATCTTGATGGGCCAGACCACCGCCGCCTGCCCGGTCGTGATCGGTCGGGGCGTTCCTTACACGTCCGACGAGGATGCGGCCATATCCCGCCTGCTGATTCTGCCGCCGGTCCCGAAAAGCCGTTTTCCAGAGAAGACCGGATGAGGCTGGGTCTCCCGGAACTGAGATATGGTCAGAGATATGCCTGGAAATGTACCCGCAATCGATGTCGTCGACCTTGTTCGCGAGTTCCGAGGACATCGCGGGACACCCTTGGTCGCGCTAGATAACGTGTCGCTGTGCGTTCCCTTCGGAGAAGTGCACGGATTGCTGGGGCCGAATGGGGCGGGGAAGACCTCTCTGGTCAAGATCCTGTCCACGATCCTGCTGCCCACGGCAGGCCGCGCGGCCATCTGCGGCTACGACGTGGTGACCCAGGCCAAGGCCGTGCGTCCGCTCGTCGGCATCGTGCTCGGCGGTGACCGCGGTCTGTACACGCGGCTGACCGCAGGCAGAACTTGTCGTACTGGGCCACGCTGTACCGATTGCCACGCGCGCAGATCGGTACCCGCACTGTCGAACTGCTCGAACGGGTGGGCTTGGCGGGGAAGGCCGATGAGCGCGTGGAGACCTACTCGCGCGGCATGAGGCAGCGGCTTCACTTAGCCCGAGGGCTGATCGCTGACGCGGCTGTGCTGTTCCTGGACGAGCCTACGACGGGCATGGACCCGATGGCCGCACGCGAGATGCGCACGCTCATCGGTGACCTGCGTACGGAGGGCAGGACGATTCTTCTCGCGACGCACGACATGCTCGAGGCGGAAATGCTCTGCAACCGCGTGACGCTGATGGACCGGGGTCACGTCATCGCGACCGAGTCACCACGCTCGCTGGCGCGGCTGATCTCTCAGTTTCAGCGGGTCGACATCGAGGGGGCCGATGCGACGCTGCTCGATCGCATCGATCTGCTGCCCGGCGTCGTCCGCGTTGATCGCGATGCCGATGGCGCCCGTATCCACGTCGACGACGAAAACACCCTGTCTGGCGTCCTCAAGGTCCTGGTCGAGAACGGCATCACGGCGGTCAGGACGTCCCGGCCAAGCCTCGAGGAGGTCTACGTGGGACTGATCGGCGATCGCGGGCTGGACATCTGATGCTCGCCGATCCGTCAGCTCAGATGCCTTGCCGAGATGACAAAGCTGGCGCCGGCATATTCATCTTCATCCACGGACCGAAGTCAGACTCGTGGTATTGGCACCGGGTGGTGCCGCGTGTCATCAAGGCAGGGTTTCAGGCGGTCGCCGTTGACCTGCCCGTGGAGGACCCCAGCAAAGGACTCGCCGACTACACGGCGGTGGTAGCGGGCATCGCCAACGAGCATCCGGGCCTGACGATCGTCGCCCAGGGAATGGCGGCGTTCATTGCACCGATGATCGCCGTTAACGCAGAAGTGAAGCTGATGATCCTCGTCTCTCCGATGGTGCCCACCTATGGCGAGTCCGCGTCGCAGTGGCTGGACAACACGGGGCAGCGAGAGGCCGCCAGGCGCCTACGGATCGAGCAGGGGCGCGATCCCGCTGCACCTTTCAGCATCTCGGAGACCTACCTTCACGACATGCCCGAGTGCGTCGCCCGGCAGTTCACCCGCCACATGAGAAGGCAGGCACTGCGACCATTCGAGGAGCCATGGCCACTGCCACGCTGGCCGCGTACGCCCACCAAATGCATCGTCGGTCGTCATGACCGCCTGTTCCCGCTGGAGTTCCAGCGCAGGATTATCGCCGAGCGCCTGGGATTGGTCCCTGAGGTGATCGAGGGCGGGCATCTCGTCGCGCTGAGCGTGCCCGATCAGCTCACCGAGGTCATCCTGGGTGCCGCTCCGAGGTGAGTGTTAGTTATGCCAGTATTGGTCACTCGAAAGGTACTTGCTGATGGTGTCGGATCAGATTGTCAGCACCGCCGACAGAAAAGTCGTGATGTACTGGCTCCAGGCGCAGCGCAATAGGCTGGCCGTTCAAGAGTCCTTCATGACCAGCTTCTTCCCCAGCAGGTCGCGCGCCGCGGCCCAGGCTGGCATGGACCTCCGGTACGTGTCAGTCGATGACATCGTGGTGCTTGGATCGTCTGACGGAGCGAAGGTCCTGGTCTGCGGCGAGGAGATTCACCGAGATTCGTGCTTCTTCCACACTAAGCTGCTGACCTGGCCGGATGTCCAGATCGACATCTGGCGGATGCTGTCGGTCTTTGACGCCGTAGAAGCGGCTGGCTTCCATACGACCGTCCCGGCATCGCTCAACATCGCCACCAACGACAAGCTCGTGGCCCTGCTGCGATACGCCGATCCGACCGAGGGGCTGATACCAACCCTGCGGATCTCCACCCGCCAGTTCAGCCGGCTGCCGATCGACGACCTTGGTATGGACTATCCGGTCGTGGTCAAGCCGGCGAGCTGGGGCGGGGGCTATGGAGTCATGCGCGCTGAGAACCGGCGAGAGCTTGAGACCATACTGCAGTTCGCCGGAGCGAGTGAGCTGACCATGGTCATCCAGCCATGGCTCGGCCGCAACGTGGTCGACTATCGGGTGTACTGCATCGACGGGTCAGCGTACAAGGCGATGACCAGGAAGCCCAGCGACGGTGCGGTCGCCGGCAACTATCACCAGGGCGGCGTGATGGAGGTCGTCGACGTGCCCCAGGAGCTGGTCAGGCCGTCGGAGAGGCTCGCGAATTCGCTTGGACTGGCTTATATGTGTGTCGATTTCCTCCGCGCCGACAGCAGGTTCTGGCTCTCGGAGATAGAGGCCGACGGAACGACGAGCACGGATGAGCTGACCCAGGCGCGGTTCGCCGCCTACCGCCGGCAGTTCGATCGCTACGTCGGCGGGCAGCCCAGGCGGGGACGAGTCTAGGGGTGACAGCGGCAGGCGCTGGACAGTCCCAAGACCCTCCTACAGACGGCATGCTGAGCCTGCTCGTCGACGAGTACCTGACGCTGGTCGATGACAGCGCGGTCGCCATCCTCCCGCACGCCCTGCGCATCACGGTAGACCTGGGGGTCGCAGAGGCCCTGTCGGAGAAGCCCCTGCCGGTCGAGGATCTGGCCAAGCTGGTGGATGCGGACACCGGTGCGCTGCGCCGGCTGCTCCGTACGCTGGTTACCACGGGCATGTTCACCGAGCCGGAGCCCGGCTGCTTCGGTCTGACGGAGTCGGGCAGGCGGCTGTGCCCGGATGCGACGAACAGTGTCTGGGCGTCACTTGCCAACCGGGACTCACATCTTGCCTGGCTGGACGGCTTGAGGGGAATCCAGACCGGCCGCTCGGCCTTCGGCAGTGCGCACGGGGCCTTTTTCACCCATAAGGAGCGCGATCCCGCCGCTGACGCCGCCTTCCTGCGCCGCATGCGGGAGCGCTGCAGCCGCCTGTACGCGCAGGTAGCGCAGGTCGTGGATTGGTCCAGCACCCGGGTAGTCGCGGATATCGGCGGCGGTGACGGGTTCATGGTCGAGCGGATATTGCGCTGCTACGGCCACCTCGAGGGCATCCTGTTTGATCGGCCGGCCGTGATCGACATGGTGCGGCATTCTGGCCTTCTCTCGGAGTTCGGCGAGCGGTGTCAGCTCGTCGGCGGAGACTTCTTCGAAGCGGCGCCACCCGGCGCAGACACGCACGTCATGTGCAGCGTCCTGCACGACTGGGCGGACGAGCAAGCTGTCCGTATTCTCAGTCGAAGCCGCCGCGAGCTGCCGCCTGGCGGGCGCTTGCTGGTGGTGGAGATGCTTCTGCCTGCCTCTGACGCCTGGCACCCCAGCAAGTGGAGCGACCTCGGGATGCTCTTGCTCACCGGAGGGCGAGAGCGGACCGCCGAGGAGTTCGCGGAACTGTTCGCCAGCAGCGGCTACAGCGTGCAGTCGGTGACGACCGTCCCTGGTTCATACTTCTCGGTGCTTGAGGCGCATCGCTGAGACTGGATCCGCCAAAAATCCAGACGTCACGGCTGGCCAGCGAGACCAGGGATCCGGTCGGGGCTAGCGAACTGAGCGTGGTAGCTGCCTGCCTGGCCGCACACCCGGGCGCAAACCCGCAGCTTGCCATCCGCCGGCGTCGGCGCCCCCCACGACCCCTCGATGGCCGCGAAGACCTCACCAGACACAATCGCCCGGAGGCTGTGTTCCCGCAGGTCCAGCGACGACACACCGCCGTGTTCCTCGATGACCGCCCGCATCTGCCGTTCAGATGGAGCCGCTGCGTCGTCGCGCAGCGGCACAGTCGCTTGCACGTACGTCCAGCAGCAGGGGAACACCAGCCCTCCGGCGCTGATGAAAACCGACCGGCTCTGCAGCACCTGGCAGGTGACCGACATGCCGGCCCACACCGCGTCAGGCGACTCCTCCGCGAGGATCTGCTCGCCGAGCCGATCAGCTGCGGTATTGCGATGCCCGGCAGCCGGCGGCTCCAGCCACCCGAGCACGGTGCCGTCGGGATCGGTAATCGGGAACCTGTCGACGCTTGCCCCGGCGCGGGTCTCAGGCACATATTCGTAGAGGACCTTGACGAACCGGGCGCTGTGCTTCACATTGAACCGCGCGAACCCTGAGGTTTCGGCTTGTTCACGCGCTTGTGCCACCTGGTGCTCGTTGTGCGCGAAGACGAGGTAGTCCCACTCGGCCTGGCCGCCTGCCGCGATGAACGCCGACGCATTCGCGACGGCCTTGTCGTAGGAGACGTTGCGCCGGTATACCCCGAGGGTGTCGCGGAGTCCGTCGATAGCGAAGATCACCCGACCTCGTGGGCCTAGCGCCTCCGCGAGAGCGGACCACCAGCCTGGCGAGCGAATACCTCCGTTGGTGAACAGCGAAATGGCGGCTTCTGAGCTGTGCGCGCGCAGAACCCCAAGGAGCGCAGTCAGATCGGAGTGCAAAGCCGGGTCGCCGTAAGCGCCGCAAAGATCAACGCCGTGGACGGGAGCGACGCCGTCGGTCTCCAGTCGCTGTCTCAGCAGCCGAGGGTCGAGGTCGACCATGGGCAGACCCGGCGCGACTCTGCCCAGGTCGTTGCGGGCACACATCGGACATGCCGCGTTGCACCGGGTGGTCGGCTCGATGTGAAGGTGCCGGATTCGGCGCCCCGGCGAACGCGGACAGGGTCATGACAGCCCCCCGTCCGGGTGGCCGAGCATCGCATAGAAGGGCAGCTCTTCCGAATAGCTTCCGTCCGGGTGCAATGCCAGCAGTTCGCGCGTGAGGACGTGGTCGAATTCATCGGCCTTGTCACCCAGGACGGCACGCGACGCGAAAGATGTCGACTTCAGGTAGCCGAGAATGCCGTCGAGCGTCCAGCTGTGCGTCGTCACGAAATCGTGCTGCGTGACATCGGAGAATCCGTGCCGGGCCATGACGACCTCGTGGGGGTCGGACGGCTCGCGGAACTCGCCAGCGCCGGCCCTCCTGCGGGGACCGACGACGTCCTCGATCACCGAGACGATCAGCTGCTGCCACGGTTCCTTGCCAGTCCACGGGCTGTTGCCGCCCACTACCGCGAACACCCCGCCCCTGGCGAGGCCGGCCGCGGCCTTGTCCAGGACCAGTTCCCGGTCCATCCAGTGGAAGGCAGACCCCACGGCGATCAAGTCCGCCGACGCGGGCTCGAGTTCGGCCGTCTCCGCCCTGCCGATCGACCAGGTGATGTTGCCTATGTCGTCCCCGGCTGCCCGGGCGATCCCGACCTCGACCATCTCTGGTTCCGGCTCCACGGCCAGGACCTCGTCGAAGGCCCGGGCGAGGGGGCGGGCGAGCTCACCGGTGCCGCTGCCGAGATCCACCACCCGGCGGCGGCCGGGCGGGGCGGCCACGAGTAAATCGAGCAGGTCGCCGGGGTACGGCGGCCGGAATCTCGCGTACGACGATGCGGTGCCCGCGAACAGGCTGGACGAGTGCACGTGCGCTCCCTTGGCGACATCCACGCGATGGGCGAGCATGCGACACCGCGCAGAAACGAACCTAAGTTTATCGACCACGTAGGGCGGAGCCCTATCACGAATCGAGCAGCACCACCTCGTCACCAATCGCGACGTCGCTGGGGGTCAGCACCGAGGCGTACGCCCCGAAACACGCGAACCGCCCATACGGCTCCACCGGGACGCGGTTGAACCGCGCCAGCGTCCGGAGAATCGACAGGTCTTCTGGCAGGGAGTCCTGCGGCAGCGTCGTCATGATGCACCTGGCCGTCGGCGCCGTGACCTCGAGCACGACTTCGCCTAGGCGCAACCGACGGCCGTTCCACTCGTTCTCCGGGAAGAGAGCGCCAGGCATGTCAAGGACGAAATTGGGCCGGAACCTGGCAGCCTGCCAGGCCCCGGCGGGCTGTCGCGCCGAGGCTGTGCGCAGCGACGTCGTCGTGAGCAGGGAAACCGGCGCGACATCGTTGAAGCTCCCCGGCACTCTCGGTGACACCGGGAGCGTGCTCACCGGACGGCCCTCAGGGCTGGTACCGGTTCTCGTGTACTCGATGACGTCGTCCGGAGCCATCTCCGCCACGTCCGGCCACTCCAGCTCGTAGCGCACGCCCTTCGGCGCGGTCGTGACCAGGGTCACCTCGCGGCCCAGGCGCGCCGACAGCCATTGGCCGACGTCCGGGTCGTCGCCATGGGCTACCGAGCCGTCGGCGGCGGTCAGGCCAACTCGCCAGTGGTGGTCCGGATCGCCGACGACGTAGCGGGCCGAGAATGTCAGTAACGTGGCCCACCGGCGCGGGACCTTTGCGCTCGCCACCAGGCCGGTCGCCAGGTCTTGCACGGCGTACGCCCGGTCCCCGGCGATGCCGTAGGTGCCCACTTTCACCCGATCCAGCATCTCACCCAGCATCGACTTCACCGGGTAGCGATAGATGGCGGCCACGCGTGACGTCACCGATCGTCGTCCCGGCCCGTCGGGGGGTCGTACCGCAGGGACGGAAACGACGCCGATCGCACGTCGGGGTTCACGAGGCGCTGGCCACCTCGACGCGAGCGATCGTCACGAGGTTGACGCCCGCCGATTCCAGCTTCTCGCGGCCCTCGGAGCGCCCCTCGTGCAGCGCCTCGACCGCGGTCGCCACCGCCAGGACGCGCGTTGCCGCCCCCCGCAGCGCGGTGACGCAGTCGAGCAGGGTCCTGCCGCTGTCCACCTCGTCGTCGACCACCACTACGGAGGTCTCACCCGCCACGCCGTAGAGGTAGAAGATGGAGTTGCTACTGTGCGGCTCGCTGAAGCGCAGCTCATGTTCGAGACCGAGCTTCGTCTTGTAGGCGATGACCGCCTTGACGTCTAACTCGAAGGCGACCGCGATGGCGAGGGCGATCCCCCCGGGAGCCAGGCCGATGACGCAATCGGGAATGCCGACCGGCTTGAGCGCGACGCAGATTGACCTAGCCACCCCGCGCAACCTGGCCGGATCGATCGCGTAGGACATCGAGTCGCCCGCCACGTCCATGAGGATCTTGTACGAGCGGGTGTCGGTGTTTAGCCTTGGCGCCAGGCCGACCCGGACACCGTTGACGTCGGCTCCGTGAGCGTCCACCCTGCCCTCCAGTCAGTCGGCACTCGTAACAGTAGAGAGATCTGCAGCAAGCGCGCAACCACCAGATCAGGCGGGAGCGCTGCGGGAGCGAGCACCGCCGGGGTACTTGACCTCACAGGAACACCAACTACAATCTGCCAAAATCTGTCGCTTATAGGCTAATCTTGTGCCCGTAAAGCCACTCTGCGGAAGGAACTCAACCATGCGGCACGCACTCCGTGTGAGCATTTAGCACCGTGCTGCGCGGCCTCTACGCCGGGTTCCGGCTGCAATTGTCCTTCTTCCGCAACTACCCTGACCAGCTGATTCCGCTGCTCACAGCACCGCTCTACACCATCATCTTCACCATGGTGGTACGCGAGGGAGGGCGCGAGGACCTCACCGGTCACGTCGCGTTAGCGCCGTTCTACATGTCGCTATGGTGGTTCGCGCTCTACAGCGGCGGCCGCGTGATTGACACGGAACGGGTGGAAGGCACCATCGAGTATCTGGTGGGGGCGCTGACCGGATTTCTCTCCGTCGTCATGGGCCGCATCGGCACCACTATGGTCACCGGGCTAGCGGCCTTCGTGGAAGTCTGGCTGTTCGCGCGATATGCCCTGCATGCTGACGTTACTATCCATCACACGACTGTTTTCCTCATCTCGCTGCTGCTGACCCTTTTTGCGATGGCTGCGACGGCCCTTTTCCTGGCGAATCTGTTCGTGCTGACCCGCAGCGCCTTTACCTTCTCCAATTCCGCCAGCTACCCGCTCTATCTGCTCGGCGGCATCCTGGTGCCAGTGACACTGCTGCCTGGCTGGCTGCAGCCGATCTCCAACGCGGTATTCCTGTCCTGGTCGGCGCGGCTCCTGCGGGCCAGTCTCGACCCCGGACCTCTGACCGACCCCAGCCTGGACCTCTTCATGATCTTCGTGCTCGGCGCCGCGGCGTTCGCGGTGGCATCGGTCATGCTGGCGCTGATTCTCCGCCGGGTCAGGCAGAGCGGGGAGCTGGGCCTCCTGTGACGTCGCTACGGATCGTCAGGTGCGCGCTGCTGTGCGGCGTGCGCGACTACAGCGCGATCTACACGTGGCGGTCGTGGCTGGGTGGCTGGCTCGTGCGCGTGCTTGCACAGGTGATGTTCTTCGCACTGCTCGGCCGGCTGCTCGACTCGACTCAGCAGACCTATTTCCTGCTGATCGGCAACGCCATCATGCTCGCCGCGATGGAAGGCGTCTGGGCGCTGAACATGGTCATCTGGGAGCGCGGGTACGGGACGCTGCCGCTGCTGGCTGCAAGTCCGACCACTCCAGCGCTGGTGCTCGCGACCCGGGGGATGTATCTGATCGCCGACGGCACGGTGTCCTCAGTCAGTGCGCTGCTCGTGCTCGGGCACCTGTTCGGCCTGTCCTTGCCCTGGCCGCGGGTCTTGCTGGTCATCCCGCTGACCGTGCTGGTCGCGGCCTCCGCGTACGGTTTCGGCGCCTTCCTAGGCGCCCTGCTGATCGGCTACCGCTGGCTGAATGGCCTTGTTGCGAACGTCGGCCTCGTCGGGTTGATGGTGCTGAGCGGGGTCAATGTGCCACTGACGGAATACCCAGCCCCGGTGAGATGGATATCCCAGTTTCTGCCGCTGACGCATGGACTTATCGCTATCCGCGCGGTGATCGAGGGGCACGGACCACAGATCACGTCACAGATCCTGGCAGAGGCGGCAGTCGGCATCGGATGGCTCAGCGCGTGCTTTCTCGCCTGCCTTGTGTTCATCTGGCGCGGTCGCAGGAATGGATCTTTGCATTACGCGGTCTAGCGGCGGCCAAGGTGCCCCCGGGCAGGCTCGGCGCGCCGCGAGCCGCCAGTGCTGCCTGACCAGCTCACGGGCCGAGCTTCCGGTGCCAGCCAGATCTCCTTGACCGATCACCGGCACCACGATAGCCTTAATAGTGCTGGTTTGATCATCTTCCGATACGTCCCCGCTATATCAGGCGCATATGCGACTAATTCGCCGGAGAGTTTTGGAACGAGGATGTGGTGAATGAGCTCGTTTGTGCTTGACAGCCAAAACGAGGCCGGGATGCTCGCTCGCACCTGGGGCATTCCCGCAGAGGATATTCTCCTCATAGCCTTAAATAAATGCGGTGTGCGATCTCGGATACCGAAATCGCGCATGCGCATCAGACTTCGCCTCCGGTCTCGTCCTGAGGAGGCTATTTTCCTGATTCTCTCGCTGGGCCGGCTGGATTCGCCATTCGAGCTCGACGAGGAGCGGATCTCCTTCTTCGGGGACACGATCGCCGATATCGAGACCCTCGAGGACGACGACGCTGTCCTCGGCTACTTCCGCAACGATCGACGGGTTCTCACGCTCAACTCGAATGCCCGAAGCCAGTGCGTCGGATGCGCATTCTGCCCGAACACGATGGAGGCGGCGTCAGACCCGCGCCTGGCGGCGCTCGACGATCTCGACAGTTACCTGGCGGCGCTGGTCACCGACTTCGACCTCGGCGACATGAGCGGCGTCCAGAAGGTCACGATCTGCACGGGCTGCTTCCATTACGAGAATCTCGCCCTGCAGCACTTGCGCGAAGTCCGCACCGCGATGACCCGGAATGGCTGCACGGGCTACATCCACTTCCTCTCCAGCGTCCTGACCAGCGACAGCGGCCTCGACGCTGCTGCCGCGATCGGCCCGTTCCACCTCACCGTGACGGTCGAGTGCTTCGGGCGCCGTCCGCAGATACTCAAGCAGTCGAAGGCGAAGCTGACGCCCGAGGACGTTGAGAACGTCCTGCGATCAGCCAGGGAGCGGGGCGTCCTCGCCGACTACACCTACATCATCGGCCTTGATTCGCAGGATCTCGCCCGCGAGTACCTGTCCAGGTACGCGCCCGTGACGACTACCTTCCCGCGGTTCCAGGTCTTCCAGCCGCATTCGAATTTCATGGACCGCTACGTGACGCCCGGCGCCGAGCGGATCGAGTACTACTTGTCGATGCGGCGCATGATCGAGGAGTTGTTCCAGGACACCGGCCTCCGACCGCAATCCTGGGAGAACTACCGTCCGCTGTGGTACTTCTCCTTCGCGGGCGAGCCGCTCCAGAGCGTCCGGGTCTGATGCCGTGGAGGCTGGCGTGGTGGAGTCGGCGTTCCAGGTCGCCGTCACCTCCCTGACGGTGCGTCGGCTTCGCGCCACCTGGCCTGTCAGCACCGTGCCTGACTGGGCGAGTCCCGGACTGCGCCCCGTGCCAGCACCCTGGCCGGAAAATGACGAGCAATGGGAGCTGACGATCGTCGACGACGAGGGTCGGCAAGGGCGGTACGGCAGCTTCTCGTCGATCGTCCTTCAGATCATCAGGCTGCAGATCGCGCCGGCCCTGACCACTCCGCTCAGCTTCTGCACGGAGGGCGTCGCGCAGCAGGTTCCTTCCATCGGACGCCATCGTTCTGGCAGTCATTTCCGGATCGCGGTATCCGCTGTCGACCTTGCTCTATGGGATCTGCTCATGCCCGCCTCGTGCGGGCCCGGGGTCATATCGGTCTACGCCTCGGCGCTGGGGTTCGACATCAACCACCCGATCGCCGCGGATCTCGCGGCCTGGCTCACCGAGCAGGGCTACGGGCTTCAGAAATGGCGGCTCTCTGGCGAGCTGCCCCGGATGCGGGACGACATCGTCAGGATCATGGAGATAGGTGCCGCAGCGGGCGGGCACCACCGGGTGCTGGTCGACGGCGTCGCCAGCTGGCCAGCGGAATATGCTGGCACGATTATCCCGGGAGCTCGCCTCGGTCGGTGTCGGATGGATCGAGGAGCCGGTCGCCGGCGGCGTAGCCGCACTCGCCCCGCTCGCCGGGCCGGGCGTCCGGCTGGCCTGGGGTGAGCACGCGTACGACCTGGCCGACCAGCGAGCTGCGCTGGCATCCGGTCTGGTCGATATCTGGCAGCCGGATGTCGGGTGGTGCGGTGGGCTGTCGGCTGCCACCGCAGCCACCGACTTGGCCAGCGCGCTCAGAATTCCCGTCTATCCGCACGGGGGCAGCCTGATCGCCGGCTGCGCACTGGCCGCGCGGTGCGGTACCGAGGCAGTTCCGGCCGTCGAGTATCACCTCACGCAGGAACCGTCTCGTCAGCGATTCGCCTACCAGCCTCTAGCCCCGCGTTCGGGCACCTTGCGCGCCTCCGATGTCGCTGCCGCGCGCGAGTCGCGCATCGACGACGACCTTGCCGCCGTCGACCTGCTCCCGGCCGCATGAGCACCGCAATGTTCATCGAGCTAGTCAGCCTTGACATAGGCGGGACCGTGGCCAAGAACGGCGAGGGGTCCATCACCGCCCAGCTGGCAGTCGCGATCGATCGCGAGTTCGATGCCGTTCGAGCGGCCGTGCAGCAGTTCAAGACACGCCGGGACGGTCCGCAGGTAGTCGCTGCCGGAGTGTGCGTCGCCACCGGGCGTCAGGACCGCACAGCCGAGGCGACGGCCGTTCTCGAGCGGGCCGCGCGTGACATCGCGGTCATGACATTGTTCGACGATGTTCTGCCCGCGCTGCATGAACTGCGCCAACTACCGGTCCGCGTCGTCTTGCTCAGCAACGTCATGGGCTGCGCGGCGCCTCCGGCCGGGACCGCACCGCCGCTCGACGGCGCAATAGACGCCACCTTTTACAGCTGCGACATCGGCTACGCCAAGCCAGATCGGCGCGCGTTCTGGGCAGTTGCGCGGCATTTCGATGTCGATCGGCATCGCATCGTGCACATCGGCGATGCCTTTGAGACCGACGTCCGCGGTGCCCGAGCGGCAGGATGCCAGGCGCTGCTGATAGATCGCGCAGCTCAGCAGGACGGTCCTGATTCGATCCGGTCGCTGCGATCTCTGGGGACTCGCCTGCGTGACGAATTCGGGGTGCGAAGTGCCTGACAGCGAGGAGCTTCACCTGACCGCGTTGCCGGTACTCCCTGACGAGGTCGGCGAGACGATCGAATGCGAGGCCGTCGCCTCCAGGATCGGCCACCGCATCATGCTCGCCCTGCCGTACCGGGCCGGGTTCGGGCCGTCGCGCGGACGTCGGTACCGTGTCATCGTCGATGGCAGTCGTACCGGCTCCCAGCTCATCATGGCCGTGGGCGACCGGGCAATGATCCCGGTCCCAGGCGACGACATCGCAGAAGGCAACGTCGTCCAAGTCCGTCTTCGCGTTCTGGCGCAACGCCCGACCCTCCGGCTACCGGGGGATTTCACCACGGCGCTCGCGGCCGAGGGTCTCAGCGCCGACCTCATGGAGTCGCACGAGCTGGATCAGCTCGTCACCATGATCAAGGAAGCTGACGATCCGGACGTCAGACGCCACCGCGTTGCCAACGCGGTGGCGGCAGTCGCGGACCTCACGGCGGCCAGGGCCAAGGATGTCCACGATCGCTGAGCGCGTGGCCCCGCGCCTTGCTAGCGAGCCCTCCGACCACGTGCTTGCTCGCCGTGACGCGCTCGACTACCTCTGCGCAGGCCAGCTCTATCTGCGCCGCCATGTCGACAACCCGGGCAGCCTGTCCCCGGCCGACGTCAAAGAGCGACCCGCCGGACACTGGGGTGTCTGTCCCAACCTCAACGCCGTGGTCTCGGTCCTCGCTCCGGTGCTGGCTCGGGATTTCTGGCCTGCCGATCTCGCCGGCAGCGTAGCTCTGGTCGTGGGGGCCGGACACGCCGGCGCCGCCGCGCTGGCACGGGCCTGGCTCGACGGTGACCTCGGCGAGGTGGACGGTCGCTACCGCCGTGACCGGGCGGGGATCGACGCCCTGTTCGGCGCGTTCCCCGGAGCCGGACCCTGGGGTGGTGAGGTCACGCCGCTGATCCCCGGTGTCACTTATATGGGCGGGCGACTCGGGCCGGCCCTGGCCTTCGCGACGGGGGCAGTACTCGACAGCCCCGGGCGCCTCGTCGTCCCGGTGCTGGGGGACGGCGAATGCGAGACCGGCGAGACGTCGGCAGCCTGGCTATCGACGCGCGCCCTGCGCGCTCAGGGCTCCGCGCACGGATACCTGATACCGGTGGTGCTGCTCAACGGGCTGCGGATGGGCGGCCCTTCGCTGCTGTCGAGCCTTTCGACCGAGGAACTTATCGCGTACTTCACCGGTCTGGGCTGGACACCGCACCTGGCCGACGGGTCGGTCCCGGCTGACCTTGCCACGGCCCTTGCCGTGGCGTGCGAGGAGAGCGGTCCTGTCGGCTCGCGCGACCAGCACCTGGTGGTATGCGTGATGCCGAAAGGTGCCGGCGCGCCCGAGCGGGACGGTCGCGGCGCTGCTGTCCTCGGCACGCCGCGCGTGCACAAGACCCCGCTGACCAATCCCGCATCCGATCCGGCGGAACTTGAGCTGCTGCGGGCGTGGCTTGCAGGTTACCGGCCTGAGCGCCTCTTTTGCGACGGAGTTCCCTCCGGCAATGCCCACTGGCCCACGCCCGGCCGCGGCAAAGCCCCGGCCGGCTCCGGCCTCCAGCCCGGCGCCCCTAACCATTCCGTCGGCTCCGACCTTCTCCGAAGCCGTCTCCGTCGTCCTTCGCCAGCACGCCGGGCCCGACTTCCGCGTCTTCAGCCCCGACGAGCTCTCGTCCAACCGGATCGACGCCAGTGCCGCCAGCAGCGTGCGCCCGTGCGTCGAAGTGCTCAACGAGTCCATGTGCCACTTGTGGCTGCAGGGATACCTCGAAAACGGCGGGCGAGGCGTGTTCATCACCTACGAGGCATTCGCGACAGTGACGGCATCGCTGCTCCGGCAGTATGCCAAGACCCGGGCTCTGGCCGACCGCGCGGGCGGCGCCCAGCCGTCCAGCTTGGTCTACCTGGTGACGAGCCTTGGCTGGACGAACAACTACTCGCACCAGGACCCTGCGATCTACGGGGCCATTCTTGACACGGCTCTGGGTGCCACCCATGTGCTGCTGCCGGCCGATCCGCTTCGGGTCGCGGCGACGCTGGATCGCAGTCTCCGCAGCCGTGGCGGGATCCACCTCGTCGCGGCGTCGAAGACGGCCGACGCGATGTACCCGGCGGGCCCGCTCGACGCCGAGCTTTCCGACGGCATCGCGGCCTGGCCGCACTACTCCGACGCCGGAGAACCCGACATAGTGCTCTGTGGCGCGGGTGACGTCGCCACGGCCGCCTTACTCGCTGCGCTCGAGCAGCTGCGGGACCAATGCCCAGGCGTCGCGGCGCGCTACGTCTGTCTCCATGACCTGACCGTCCTCGATCCCCGGTCAGCGGCTGGATCCCGGCTGAGTCCAGGCGGACGGCCGAGCTGCTTCCCTGGCACCTGCCCAGTGGTCTTCGCCGTGCCTGGGTACGCGTCAGCGCTCAAGGCGATGCTGTTCGAGCGGGCTGAGATAGCGGCCCGCAGCTCAGTGGTCGGTTACTGCGACCCGGGCGACGTCGTGTCCCGTGGCGAACTACTGGAGCGCACCGGAATGAGCGTGACCCGACTGGTGAAGCACCTCGTCGAGAGGATTTCCGCATGACTACGATGCCGCCTGTCTACGACAGGGTCGATTTCGCTGACCGCGCCGACCGCGTCCGGGTGGTCGTGGAGTGGCTGATGTCGAGCATCTGCAACTACACGTGCTCGTACTGTCCGGCCGCCCTACACGACGGCCGGGTGCGCTACCCGGACTGGACGACGGTCAGCTCGTTTGTCGAGCGGGTCTGCGATCACTACCGCGACAGCGACCTTACGTTCCTGCTGACAGGCGGCGAGATCACCACCTACCGGCGGCTAGTGCCTCTTATGACGCTGCTGCGAGAGCGGGGCTGCTCCATCGCCGTGCTCAGCAACGGCAGCAAGGCGGTCGAGTGGTGGCGAGAACGGGCCGACGCCGTTGACGAGGTGATGCTCAGTTACCACCACGAGCGAGCCGACGACGATCACCTGCTCAAAGTTGCGGACGTCCTGACGCCGTCCGCGTCAGTGCAGTTCAACGTGGTCATTGATCCGTCGAATTTTGACCAGACCATCGCCTTCGGCATCCGGGCCATGGCCGAATCGGCGGCCGCCGTGAACTTCAAGATCATGTTCGAGGACGGCTGGCGTCGCCCGACGACCTACGATCCCGGGCAGCAGACCGTCCTTACCGACGCGATCGCCCGGGCCACCGAGCACAACGTGAAGCAGCGGTCCACTGTGCTGAAGGGCGACATGGTCCTGTCAGGCCCGGGTCAGCTGGCCAGACGGCTCTCCGCCCTGCAGATCATCGACAACGGGCTTAATTCCTGGCAAGGCTGGGCCTGCGACGTCGGCCTCACGACGCTCTTCATCCGGTTCGACGAGATCTGGCGCGCATCGTGCCGGGTGGGCGGCGTGCTCGGCAGCATCTACGACCAGCAACTGCGGCTGCCGCGAGAGCCGGTCGTCTGCAGCCGCCAGTCCTGCAACTGCATCGCCGGCATCAAGTCGCACAAGGACGCCATGCCATCCGGCGCGGTCGGTGGCCTGCTGCCGATCCTCACCGGCTGATGGCTGTCGCCCCGTGGCAGCGAGAAACGGTAATCGGAGGTACAACGTGACGGAACAGCTGTCCACTCGAATTGGCCTTACCGACAGTCAAGTGGCCGAGTTCAATGCCAACGGGTTTCTGCTGCTCGGCCGACTGGCCGATGACGAGCAACTGATAATCATGCGCGAGATCTATGACGAGGTGCTGGCGCGCAACCTTGGGCACCGGCTGCTGGGAACGCGAGCTGACGGCATTGCGGTGTCCCAGGTCCAGGTCTTGAAGCCCGAGGAGCACTTCCCGGAATTGTGGGAGACCACGTACTTCAGCCACGGACGCCGGCTCGCCGCACAACTGCTGGAGACGCCGGAGGATGACCTCAAGGGCTTCAGCCATCTCACCTACAAGCAACCGGAGACCGGCCGCGACACCCCCTGGCATCAGGACGAGGCGTACTGGCTCTGGCCTGTGCTCCAGACGCATGAACCCCGCGCGGTCACGATCTGGATCACCATGGACGACGCGACCACGAAAAGTGGCGCCATGAGCTTCATCCCCGGCTCGCACACCGGGAGCGCGCGGCACGTCTTTATCGACGACGACACTTCCGGCCTGATGGTCGCCGAACCCGACGTCGCGTCCGCACGCGAGTGTGCCATGCGTGCAGGCGAGGCAAGCATCCACCACTGCCGGACCGTGCATCGCGCCGGCGCCAACACCTCGGCGCTCCAGCGCCGCGCCTGGGCACTGGAGTTCCATGCCGAGCCGGTGCCCCGGACGGAGCCGGACCGCAGGACCTGGCTGCCTGAGATGGAAGAGCGCATGAATCGGCGCGCACCACTCGGGCTCATCTAGATCGATGACCGGTATCTCAGAGGCTCGAGAAAATCACATCGAGACCAGCCTGTCCATGCCGCTCCAGCAGTACTACCTGGACCGCATCCGCACCCACATGGACGAAACGTACGTCGGCATTCGAATGCGCAAGTTTCCCGAGGATCTGTGTACCTACGAGCGCATCATCTGGGAGCAGTCCATCGAGGTTGTGCTTGAGCTCGGTACCGGTCACGGCGGGAGTGCCATGTGGTTCCGTGACCGGCTCGCGGCGCTCGCGCGGTACCGCGCATCCCTCCCACCGCTGGTCGTCTCCGTCGATCGCGATCTCGAGGTTCCGCGCGAGCTGCTGGGCCGAATCGATCCCGCCTACGCCGAGACGATCACGCTGATCGCCAGCGATATCAGGGATCCGGCGCTGACGGACGCTGTAGCCAGGGTCGTGCCAGAGGGGGCGCGGGTCCTCGTGATCGAGGACTCGGCGCACATGTACGACACGACGATGGCTTCGCTCACCCACTTCGCTCACCTGGTACCGCTGCACGGGTACTTCGTGGTCGAAGACGGGCATCGGGACTACCCGGGCATGCTCCCTGATGACATGCCGAGCAAGGTCAACGGCGCCCTCGTTGCCGTCGACGAATGGCTCAGATCTGATAGCGGGCGAAATTTCGCGATAAAGCGGGAGCAGGAAAAGTACCTTGTCACGACTAATCCCCGAGGATGGCTGCAGCGCATTGCCGCATAACGCCATTCTTCCGAACCGAGAAATCCTTGGAGGTCGGCCCATGCTCGTCGATGGAGATTCCCATTTCTACGAGCATCCTTCGCTGTGGCGAGATCACCTCAGCTATGCCCAGCAGCATCTAGCACTCTCCGTCGACACCGACGAACTTGGATACAGCCACCTGATGTACGGCGGGCGGCGCCTCTTCTTCGTCGTCCCGACGTTCCCGATGAACCAGAACGCCTCCGGCGAAGTGCGAAGGCGGCGTGCGGCGGGCCTGCCGTGCGAGAAGGATCTGTACGAGCAGGTGCCGCGCGACTACTGGGACGTCGAGGCACGGGCCGGTCTAGCCGGCTCCTGGGGAGCCGACTGCTCGATCCTGCTCCCCCAGTTCCAGGGACTCATAGACAGCCTCATGCTGACCGACCCGGAGGCCGCCAAGGCGAACATGGGGGCCTGGAACCGGTGGGCGATCGAAGTGGTCGTGGCCACCCGGGGACGGCTCTGCCCAGTCGGGCACATCCGGCTCGACGACGTCGAGTGGGCGGTCGACCAGATCGAGCGGCTCGGCGCCGGTGGCTGCAGGTTCGCGATGTTCGTCCCCGGCCTCGTGGGCGGTAAGCCGCCTTCGCATCCTGACAGCGCGGTGCTGTGGCGGGCCTTCACCGAGAGCCGGGTCACCCCGTTCTGGCACATCACCGCAGGCCACCGCTACGCCGTCGCGAACATCGACGCGTGGGAGGCGACCGGAGCTGGCGGCTTCGGCGCGGCCACTGGCATGTTCCTCAACGTGGCCTCGCAGCTCGCCCTCAGCGACATGATCTTCAACGGAGTCTTCGACAGGCACCGGGACCTGCACGTGGTCCTGGCCGAGCTGGGTGTCGACTGGGTGCCCACGTTCCTGGCCGAGATGGACCTGCGCCAGAGCACCCTTGACAAGCAGCAGGGGGTGAAGCGGACGGGTCGGATCCGGCAGCCGAGCGAGATCTTCGCGGAGCAGGTGACGTCGGTGGTGAGCTGCCCGACCGACCGCGACATCAGGCACCTGCTCGAAACCCGGGGCGAAGGGCTGGCATACGGCAGCGACTACCCGCACGGGTGCAGCTCGCCCGAGCCCGTCGCACAGTTTCGGGAGCTGGTCGACGGGACGCTCAATGCGCGGCAGCAGGATGAGTTCTTCGGGGGACGGCTAGCCCGGCTCTTCGGCAATTCGCAAAACTAAAAGGATGCACTTACGGAGGACTGACAAGTGGATCGATACCTCGTCGTGTCGACCGACTCGCACGTTGGGCCGAGTGTTGATGCATTTCTGGACCAATGCGATAAAGCCTTAGTCGGCGACCTTGAACAATTCATCGCGGAGACCAATGCGCTCATCGACAGGGAGACCGCAGGTCGGGCCCGTGCAACGAGCGATGATTTAATCGAGCGTCAGGCGAATGATCGAGGTGTCAACGATCCCCATGAACGGCTGCGTAACATGGACGCAGACGGCATCGCCGCAGAGGTTATCTTCCACGGCAACAATCACCTTCGCAATTCTCGCGGTTATATCCCCTTCGCGAACGTCGCGGTTGGCGGATCGGCAGGTCGTGCCTGGGATCTTGATCACCAGGCGGCCGGGAAGAGAATGTTCAACCGGTGGCTTGCCGACTTCTGTTCGGTCGCGCCGCACCGCTTGCTAGGCGTGGCCGAAATACCCTACTGGAGCGTAGAGGCGGCGGTACAGGAGGTAAAGCGGGCGGCCGATGCCGGCCTTTCGGCGATTAACCTGGCCGCACCGCGGCAAGGTATCCCAACATACGATGACATCGTATGGGAACCATTCTGGTCAATCGTGGAAGAAGTCGATCTCTCACTTAACTGTCATTCGGGAACCAGTCTGCACAGCTTTCCCGGCGCCGGAATAGCTCGGAGAGCACTGTTCTGGTCCGAGACGCACCTGGTCGGGCGCATGCCAGTGCCGATGATGATCTTCGGAGGGGTCTTCGAACGGCATCCAGGACTTCGTCTCATCTTGAACGAGCAACGAGGCTACTGGGTTCCGCAGACGTTGCGCGAGCTCGATGCGATTTACCTCAACCCGGCCAATCGCGAACTCAGGTCACAACTGCCTCAGCTACCGAGTACCTACTGGCGCCGCCACTGCTTTGTCGGCGGCAGCTTCCTCGCCCACTTCGAACTCGAACACCGGGACCAGATGGGGATCGAGACAATCACCTGGGGCCGCGACTACCCTCACCTTGAAGGAACCTGGCCGTTCACCTTCGAGGCCTTGCGGGCCGCGTTCTACGATGTCCCCACTGATCAGGTGCGCACGATACTAGGCGCCAATGCTATTCGCTGCTACCAGCTCGACGAGGATGCGCTAACGCGCGTTGCCGCCGATATCGGCCCTCATCCCGATGCCGTCGCTCAACCTCTTGAGAGCGCCCCTCCGCGTGCTATGAGCTGGGCCTTCCGCGACATGGCCTCTGCGGTTGGCGGCGCGAGATTCGGTGCCTACTGAGGCAGCGGCGCTGCGTCGCGCTAGTGCCCCGTCTTACGGGCAGCATCCGGTGCCCGAGCATTCACGACGCGCTTCTCGGCCTGCTGGGCAAGCCGGTTGAGGAGTCCAGCGTGCTAGTCATTCCGAACCGGCTCGATCCGGATCTAGGCTATGGGACATCCACCAGCGGCGGCCAGCGGGTCGCCTATTATGACCCAATGGCAGGTGGTGTACGAGAAGTCAGCTACGCCTCCTTTATCTCCCAGAAGGAAGAATTCCGGGTAGTTGGCTGACCTCATGTCCGGGCGGCGGTGGCGGTCAGGCCAGCGCTTCGAACAAGTCCCCCATCAGGGCGCGCGAGACGAAGCCGTCAGGCCCGCGGGGCAGGTCGCCGACGACGGTGGTCCGATGGACGATCCGCTCTTCCTCGAACATCAGGCCGTCCACCGGCCCGGCATGGGCCACGGCGCGGTTGTCCCACATGACGAGGGTGTCATTGTCCCAGCGGACGCGGGCATGGATCTCGTCGCGCCCGGCGAGCTCGTCGAGGAGGAAGTCCAGCAGGGCGGCGCTCTCGCGGGGCTTGAGACCTCGAATTCCCGCCAGGAACACGCTGCTGACAAACAGGCTCCGGGCCCCGGTCTCAGGATGGACCCGCACCAGCGGATGGACGGCGGCGAAGGGGCCTGCCTTCTTGCCGTCGAACCGGGGCGCCGGCGAGGGATCGTGCCGGGAGTGGATGGCCTGCAGGGTGTCGAGGTATCCCCGCAGGGAAGGCGACAGGCCGGCGTAGAGCGCTTCCAGATTGGCGAAAAGGGTGTCGCCGCCCGCCGGGGGGATCTCGATGGCGCGCAGGATGGAGATGGCGGTGGGATTGGCCACGAAGGTGCTGTCGATATGCCACTCGGTGCGCAGCCGCCTCGGCGTGGTCCCTCGCAAGGGATCGCCAAGTTCGGACGCTACCAGCCCGGGCCGATCCTCTGACAGCACGGTTCGCAGCACGGCAGGAGCGTCGCGCAGGCCATTCGCGATGGGATGGGCGGCGGTGGCGCCGCCCAGGGCGTCGGTGAGTGCGACATGGTCCGCGTCGTTCATTGGCTGATCACGGAAAACCAGGACCTTGTAGCGAAGCAGCGCGTCACGCACGCTGGCGACAACGGCCGGCTGAAGATCGACAGCTAGATCGACGCCTTCCACCTCGGCGCCGGTGACTGGTGTGAGCGGCCGAAAGCTGATTTCTGGCACAACTACCCCTAGTACTATGTTATGCGGCGATCCGTCGGGCAGTTTACCGTAGGTTTCGCGCGCCATGCGAGGGCTTGACACCGCCCATCTCGCGCAATACCATCATTTAACGCATAGTACCTCGAATGCGATAAAAGTCTGGGGAACGCGTAATGTCGATCCAAATGCCAGATGACTTAATATCGGTAGTTTCTGAGGTGTTTGCTCCCATTGCGGTCTCGCCTGACAGCACGTTCGAGGAGCTCGAGGCTACGTCCGTGTCATTTCTTCGGCTGATGGCCGCTGTAAAACGCAGATTTAAGGTCGATCTGGACGTTGTCGATATGTTCGACGTGGACGATGTCGGTGCTCTGATTCAGCTTGTTGAGGAGCGGATGGAATCGTGACCGCGCGCCCAGGTACGAAGTACTTCCTGTCGAGCTACCTCTCTTCGCCGAGCAGCATGTCGGTAATAGCAACCCGCCATGATCAGAATATTGCGCTATGGCGCGTCCGCGGGTCGCAGACCGAACTGGTCAGGGTGTGGGAACTTGAGCGTATCAGCGGGCAAAAGCATCACTACTGGCCGCTCTTTACGGCAGACCGATGTCACCGGGTGCTAACTGACCTGCTCGCGGCCGAGGGACTGGCTCTGGATGACGTGACTTCGTCCTGGGGCACGCGCGGCCTGCCGCAGCACTCAGAACTTCAGTTGCCGGCCGGCAGCGAGAACTTTCCGGTGCACAGCCTTTCCCATCTCTACAGCGGCCTGCTTCTCGACTCCGAGATATTCCGGAGCCAGACTATCGTCGGAATCGCGGTAGACGGCCGGCCCGACTTTGGTCTTGACCAGGTGAGCAAGAAGTACTGGTATGCGGGCTGCGTGTCCAAGAGAGGTGCCGTAACTTTCGCTCCCGTCGAGTCACCGGCTGCCATCTACGACGCTGCGGAGTCCGAGTTCGGCAAGGAGCCTGGCACCCTCATGGCGCTGGCGTCAGCCTGCCCTACTGAAATCGCCTTCGACACCGAGGAGGCGGTGCAGTCACTGCAGCTCTATGGCGGCCGGCGCATACCCTTGCTCGATACGATTCCGCTCGTCGAGGCCGTCATCCGCTCCGCCGAGCTTCCAGCTGCCATCGCTGGAGCTAGACAGCCGCTTCACCGCGCAGGAACACCTGCAGTCGGCCGTCATGAAGGTCGTTCAGACGGCCTGCGAGCTCGTGATGGCGCGCAACATCGACCGGCTGCTCAGCTCGGGAGCGGTGGACCCGCATCAGGCATACCTTTCGCTCAGTGGCGGCTTTGCCCTCAACTGCCCGACGAACTCCTTCCTCCTGCGCCGCTACGGCTTCAAGGGCCTGCTCATCCCGCCCTGCGCCAACGACTCTGGCCAGGCTCTGGGACTCGGCCTGCTCGGCCTCGTCGGCACGGGCCAGCTCCCTGACGGCGACTTCCGGCTCGGGACGCCCTATTACGGCTCCCAGCTAGCCGATGTCGAGATCGCACTGCGGCACTTCGACGATTTCATCGAGGAGGTCCAGGACTTTGCCGACACCCAGTTCGTCGAGGACATCAGCCGCGGACCCTTAGTGTGGGCGGACGGGGCGGCCGAGATCGGCCCGAGAGCCTTGGCAATCGAAGCATCCTCGCCGATCCTCGCTCACCCCGATCGAAAGAGCAGCTGAACGAGTGCAAGGGGCGGCAGTGGTGGCGCCCGTCGCTCCCATTGTGCTGGAGGAGCACACCGGCGAGTGGTTCGAGAATTCCTGGCCCTCGCCCTACATGCTCGAGACAACGTACGTTCGCGAGTCCAAGCGCCAGCTGGTTCCGGCCATTCTGCATCTCGACAATTCAGCTCGGCACCAGACGCTGGCCGCCGAGACGAACCCCCTGCTCTACCGGGCGATAGAGGCGTTCCGGCTGAGCACGGGAGTTCCGATGCTGTGCAACACCTCCCTGAACGACAAGGGTGAGCCGATAGCTGATACGGCGGCACAGGCCCTGAACTTCGCCATCCGCAAGGGCATCGCCGTCGCCTATCTCGCTGGCCGCCGGGTCCAGCTGCGCACCGAGGCCCGCAGTAAAGCCCCGGCTCCGGCCCGCCGGCACCCGCGCCGCGAGGAGCTTTTCGCGGATCAGGAGCAGGACCGCGACCTGATCTGGGAGTCCTGGCTCAAAGAGGGCTACAGCACCACCGCCATGGTGCTGATGTCCCGCTCTCCTGAACTGCGCGATCAGGAGCTTGCGCCGCCTGCGGTGGTCAACCAGCTGGCCGACGTCGCGATCTCCAGGGACGAGAGCGGCACGCTGGCCTTCGCCGGGGAAAAGCACTCCCGGATGTTCGGGCCGACCGCTGTCTTCGATCCCCATTCGCAAGAGGGCGCGACCTTCTAGGCTGCTCAACTCCTGAAGGAGCGCCATGTCAGAGCCGCAGGCAGGCCGTGAGATACGGCTGGCACGACGGCCGATGGGCTGGCCGGAGCTTGCTGATTTCGAGGTCGTCTGCGCCCCGGTGCCGCCAGTCGAGAAGGGTCAGCTCCTTATTCAGAACCTTCTGATGAGCGTCGATCCCTACATGCGCAACCGCATGAACGCCGTTCGTTCCTACGTTCCTGCCTACGCGATCGACCGGGCACTTGAGGGCGGTGCCGTCGGGCGAGTCCTGCGCAGCGAGGCACCTGGGATAAGCCCCGGCACTCTGGTTGTTCACGAAGGTGGCTGGCGGGAGTACGCGGTGGTCGAGGCCAGTCAGGTTGGCCCGGTCGGAGGCACCGCGGTGCAGGCGGGCAGGCACCTGGGCATCCTGGGTATGCCAGGTCTGACGGCCTACGCGGGTATCGTCGATGTCGCGGCCGTGCAGGCGGGCGAGACGGTCTTTATCTCCAGCGCCGCCGGGGCTGTCGGCCTCGCCGCAGGCCAGATCGCGAGACTTCGTGGTGCGAGCAAGGTGATCGGAAGCACCGGCAGTCCCAGGAAGGCGGGATTGCTGACCTCGAAGTTTGGATTCGACGCCGCCATCGACTACCGCCAGGGTCCGCTCGATATCCAGCTTCGTCGCAGCGCACCCGACGGCATAGACGTCTATCTTGACAATGTGGGCGCGGAGCACCTTGAGGCTGCCATTGCGATGATGAACCCGCACGGCAGGATAGCCGCGTGCGGCATGATCTCGCGCTATAACAGCCTGGATCTTGCCGAGGGTCCCCGCAACATTATGCAGATTATTGCCAAGCGGATCACCATGCAGGGATACATAATCGACGATTATGTGGACCGGCGCGATGCCCACCTGAAGATTATCTCAAACTGGCTTGACGAAGGTAAGATTCGCTATACGGAAACCGTCATCGATGGTCTCGATAATGCCCCTCGCATCTTTATCGACATGATGCGCGGAGAGTATTTCGGGAAGGTTCTGGTCAGGATCTCAGAGTGATCGGCCGAGCCGGCCGGCAATGAAGTCAAGCAGGTCCGCCTGGGCCGAGTGCAGATAGAAGTGACCGCCGGCGAAGATCTGGATGTCGACTGGCCCGATCGTGAGATCCTGCCAGGCGCGCAGGCCGTCAGCGCTGACGAGCGGATCGGAATCGCCGGCCAGTACCGTGATCGGGCAGGTCAGCCGGGGACCTGGCTGGTAGGCATACCGGCCCAGGATGGAGTAGTCCGCGCGCAGCAACGGCAGCAGCAACCGCAGCATTTCAGGGTGGGCCAGCAATTCCTCCGGCGTGCCGTCCAGCGTGCGGAGGTCGGCTACGAGGGCCTCGTCGGAAAGCAGGTACCGCTTGCTGCGGTCTTGCACAAGCGGCAGCGCGTCGCTGGCCGAGACGAACAGGTGATTCGGGGTGCGACCGTACTGTGCCTGCAGGAGGCGTGCCGCTTCGGCGCAGATCAGCGCTCCCATGCTGTGACCGAAGAAGGCGAACGGGCCGTCCAGGTGGGGCAGCAGGCACGGGACCAGCTCCGCTAGCAAGGGCTCGAGCCTGGTAAACGGCTGCTCACCGAAGCGCTCTTCACGACCGGGCGGCTGGATCGCGAACAGCTGAGCGTAGTCCGACAGCGCCGCCGGCCACCGGCGGTAGCTGGTCGCTCCGCCACCGGCGTTGGGGAAGCAGAACAGCCGGGTTCGGTCAGATCTCGCGGCTGGAAGCCGGCTCGGACTCGCCAGTGGCAGGATCCAGCCGTCGGCGCGCTGCTGAGGGGTCGGCATAGTTGATTGGTCCCTTGCGGAAGGTGGAGGTCAGCTGGTCGGCGACTTGGCGCTCTGCCACGAGCGCCATAGCGAGGCGTAGACCCCGTTCAGGGCGAGCAGTTCATCATGGCTGCCCAGCTCGGCGATCCGGCCGTCCCGCAGCACCGCGATCCGGTCGGCATCCTGCGCGGTGTGCAGCCGGTGGGCGATGGCGATGACGGTCCGGTCAGGGAGCACGGCAGCCAGCGCACGCTCGGTGTGCCTGGCCGTTGCCGGATCCAGCAGCGCGGTGGCCTCGTCGAGCACGAGCGTGTGCGGATTTGCCAGTACCACCCGGGCCAGCGCCACCTGCTGCGCCTGCGCGGCGTCGAGCTGGCTCCCGCCGGCCCCGAGCTCGGTGTCGAGCCCGTCAGGAAGATCTTCATGCCAGTGCGCGTCGACTACTGCCATGGCCTGGCGCAGTTGCGCGTCGGTCGCCTCGGGGGCAGCGATCATCAGGTTCTCGCGCACCGTGGCCAGGAACACGTGCTGTTCCTGGGTGACCAGGATGACCTGAGTGCGGAGCTGCCCGGCATCCAGCTCGGTCAGGGGCACGCCGCCCACTGTCACCTGGCCCAGCCTGGGCGCGTCCACCCCGGCCAGGAGGCGGCCGAGGGTCGACTTGCCTGCGCCGGACTCCCCCACGACGGCCAGCCGCTCTCCAGGATGGACCACGAGGTCGATCCCGTGGATCACATCGCGGCCAGGCTGATAGGCGTAATGAACGCCCGCCACGCCGATCGTCTGATCATCAGGCACCCTGCCCGTCGCCGGACGGTGCTGCTCGACCTGGCTCAGCCCCTGCACTCTGGAGAAGGACGCCGACCCTTGCTGCAGGACGTCGGCGCAGGCCAGGATCGCGTCCATGGGGGCGACGAGCTGCCACAGGTAGGCCACGGCCGAGACGACCGCACCGAGGGTGACGATGCCCCGGCCGGTCAGCACGAACCCGACCAGCAGCACGCCGGCAATCGGCACCGTATACGCGGCGTCGACGCAGCCGAACAGCACGCTCCGCAAGGCGAGCGTGCGCATCCGGGTCCGCCGGCTGCGATCGACCGCCTCGCCGCATTCGTCGCGCCGGCGCTGCTGCAGGCTGAGCGCTTCCACCGTCCTGGCCCCGGTCGCTGTGCTGGTCATCACCTCTGCGAGCACGGAGTTCGCCTCGCCCTCCGCGAGGTAAGCGGGGCGAGCCCGGCGCATGTACCAGCGCACGACGATGCCGATGCTGGCCAGGCCGACCACGCCGCAGATCCCCAGCAGCGGCGCCACCAGGAAGATGGCCGCCAGGATGAACAGGACCTGCACGGCCGCCGCGATCACCATCGGCCCGGCGTCACGAAGGGCTGATCCGACCGTCGCCATGTCGCCGGAACTGCGGGCCATGAGATCACCGGTGCCGGCCTTCTCGATGGCCGAGGCTGAGATATTCAGGGTTCGGTCGACGAACTCGTCGCGGACCTTCGCCAGCACCCGTTCGGCCTGGCGGTGGCTGGTGTAATTCGCGAATCTGGCCAGCAGGAACTGACAGGTCGCGAAGGCGAGGATGCCCAGCGCGAGCCGGTCGATGACGGCAACCGGCTGATGGGCCTGGACGGCGTTGACGATCCGGCCCAGCAGCCACGGTGCACCGAGTCCGGCGATCGCCGCGAGAACGTTGAGTGCAACCGTTCCGGCCAGACCAGACCAGCCGTCGGAGGTGAGGATGCGGCGGGCGGCTCGCAGCGCCTGCCTGGGCTCGGCGACCGGCAGATGCACATAGGTGTCCTGGTCCGAGGTCATCCAGCCACCTCACTCGCCGAGCCGGCCCGGCGGACCAGCAGCCTGTACTGATCATTGCTGGCCAGGAGATCGGCATGGCTGCCCACCGCGCAGACCTTGCCGTCAACCAGGAAGCAGACGCTGTTCGCCTTATCCAGCCACAGCGGCGACGTGGTGACCACGAGGGTCGTGCGGCCAGCCCGTGCGGCCTGCAGGCTGACCGCGATGCTGGCCTCGGTGTGCGCGTCTACCGCCGAGGTCGGCTCGACCAGCAGCAGGATCGGGGGCTCGGCAAGGAGCGCACGGGCAAGCCGGACGCGCTGACGCTGCCCGCCCGAGAGGTTGGTCCCCTGCGATTCAATGAGCGAGTTGATGCCCGCCGGCAAGCCAAGGACCAGCTCATCGGCGACGGCGGCATGCAGGGCGGCTGACACCTCGCCGGCGTCGGCATCGCGGGCCCCGGCCACGACGTGACGGAGCTGACCGCGAAACAGCGCCGCATCGTTGTCGGCCACGACGATGGCCCGCCTGACCTCCGAGATTGCTATCTCGCTCAGGTCGCAGGCGCCCCAGGTCACGGCCGAGCCAGCGAACCGGCCGAGCCGGTCGACCACGGCCAGGCACTCGCTCGGGCTGGGCCCTACGAGGGCGGTCAGCTCACCTGGTGGCAGCCGGACACCCGACGCCGGATCATAGAGCTCTGCCGGGGCGGCCGGGGCGTGCTGCGCCCCGTCATCCGAGGACTGGTCAGGGGCAAAGTTGAGCAGCCGGGCTACCCGGCCTGCCGCGACCAGCCCGCGCCGGAGGTCATAGGAGCCCTCGATAAAGAAGGACACCGGGACGACCAGCACGGCCGTGTAGCCGTAGATCGCGATCATCTGCCCCACGGAGATCGCCCCCTCGACCGCCATGCGGGCTGCCAGCCAGGTGACCAGCGCGCCGAAGAATGCGGGCAGCCCGAGCCCGCACGCCTGGATCCAGCTAGTCACCGCGCCCACCCGGTAACCCTCGGCCCGGAGCTCGGCGGATCCGCGCTTGTACCGGTCGGCGAAGAGCTGCTTGCCGCCAATGCCGTTGAGCACCCTCAGCCCGCTGATAATGTCCGAGATCCGCCCGGCGACTGATCCCTCGCGGTCCCGGTAGGTGGACTCGGCCGACTGCAGGCGGCCGAGCAATGGTCCGAGCGCCACGGCGAGGACGGGCACGCCCAGCAGCACGACTGCGGCCAGCAGCCCGGAGAAGGACAGCAAGATAGCTGCCGCGACAAGGTAGGCGACGACGGCGCCGATTCCTGGGCCGGTAATGGTCAGCGTCATGCTGATCTGCCGGACATCGGCAGCGCCGATCGTGACCACCTCCCCGGCTGACATCAGCCGGGGCAGCGCCGCGCCGACCCGGGCGGCGTGAGCGACGATCAGGTTGTTCGTGCGGAACGTGCTTTCCATTCGGATCCTGGTCATCGTCCGGTGCCGCATGACGCCCAGCCATCCGGTGAGCAGGCCGACCGCGACCAGCAGCGCGACCCAGGTGGCCAGGGCCGCGAAATCGTGGCTTCGCAGTCCCCGGTCGATGGCCAGGGACATCAGGTACGGCGGCACCATCAGGCTGGTCGTCCACGTGGTGCCCCAGAACGCTCCGGCCAAGACCCGCCGTCGCTGGCTGGCGACCAGCCACCACAGATACCGAAATGCCGTGACCGGCCTGGCCAGGTTGTCCCTCATTGCGAAACCGATTCCTCAGGTCCTAGGATCCAGATTCAGATCAAGGAGGTGAATTACTATGACAAATAAAGTTATCTGTGTCGATTTCTGATCTTCTGTCCGGGCTTCACAGGACCCGGAGCGGTTCCGTGCTCACCTGCCGCACCGGCTGGCCAGCGCCGTTGGCCATGCTCACCAGCGCCGCCTCGATGTGAGTTGCGAGGATCGCCGGCCGGTCGCCAGGGAGCAGATCCTGACTGGCGCCGACGCCGATAAACAGGCCGTCTCCTACCGCTACCGGCAGATGGAAGGTCGGCCCTGAGCGCTGCGATGACGCGCGCCAGGCAACGGCTGTCCGCTCGGGCGAGCCGGGTAGCGGCGGCTGGCTGGCGGTACCGAGGAAGTTGAAGTGCTTGGCGAAGAACGTGGGATCTGACTCAGGGATGCCGGCCCCGTTGAGGCTGCGGCACAAGGCGTCGACGTCGTAGCTCGCGCGCTGGTAGGCGGCCAGGGACTGGTAGTAGGTCTCCCGCAAGAACCCGTCAGCATCTGAGTTGTCGTCGACGCAGACGGTCAGCGGAGCACACTGATTGAGCGAGCTGACCAGCTGAGCCCATCGATCGTCGACTCGGTTGGCTGCCATCAGGGCGAACGTGATGTCCGCGGTTCCGGCCAGCCGGGCTAGCGCCAGCGCGCCGGCGCCCAGCACCGCCGACTGAACCGAGATCCTCAGCCGCTTTGACAGCTCCCTCGCGGCCGTCAGCGCCTCCTCGCTGTACAGCGTCGCCCGGCGCCGGGTACTGCTGTCGCCGCCTCGCCTGTCCTGCGGCCGGAACCGCTTCCACTGGTCGGTCCAGAACTCGATCGCGCGCTCTTCGGGTTCAGCCTCCTGCAGCTGGGCCAGGTCGATCGGCTGGGCATCGACGACGACCGGCACGCCGCTCAGGAGCTGGCCGAGCTGGGCCTCAAGCACGGTCTGGGCACCGTTGTCGGCCGCGACGTGATGCAGCACGGTCACCAGGTACGCCGGCTCGGTCAGGTACGTGACGACCAGTGCCCGCCATGGCCAGCGAGCGAAGATGTCGATCGGCTCGGCTGCCAGCTCGACTCCGGCCTGGCGGGCGGTTTCGAACAGATCATCGGCCAGTTCGGTCACGGTGATGGTGCCAGGCGGACCGCTGGTTACGACCTGGCGGAAGCCGCCGGGGACGGCGGCATAGCTAGTCCGCAGCGACTCGTGCAGCTCGACCAGGTGCCGCCACGCGTGCACGACGTCGGCGACGTCATGGCCTGGCGGCAGGCGCCACACGCCGACCAGGTTGGCGTACCTGGCGCCGGCGTGCCCGTCAGACTCCTGCGAGCGCAGGACCGACAGCTGCCCGTAGGTCACCGGAGCACTGCGGTCGGCGCTCATCGGGCCGATCCCCCGGCCCGGCGTGCGCTCAGCGGCCGCATGTCCGTCCAGACTTCCTCGATGTGCGCCAGGCAGTCAGCCTTGCTGCCCGCGTACCCCTCGGCCCGCCAGCCGGCGGGCAGGTCCCAGTCCTGCGGCCAGACGGAATACTGCTCCTCGTGGTTGAGCACCACCGCGAACGCCGCGCTGGCTTCGCGATCATCGGCCCAGCTCATGTGCTGCCTCCTGACGTCACTTGCTGCCAGCGCCGGCGAATGCCGGCGGCCAGGTCCGCTGGTCCAGGCCGTACTGGCACAGGAACGCATAAACGAGTCGCTCAATGCCGAAACCCGCGCACCCGCTCACCGCAGGCTCACCGGCCGGCTGGCTGATCGCGAATGCCTGGCCGAAGAAGTTGTCGTGGAAATTGAACGAGCCGACCGCGATCGAGCGGTCAGCGCTGACCGGAAGCCGCAGCTCGTACTTCAGCTCGAGCAGCCGCTGCGTCGAGACCCGGCCGACCTCGCCGTCGGGCTCGCAGTAGAAGGGGTCGTTAGCGACCTCGCATCGCGCCGCCAGCCCGAGCTCGGCTATGAACGCGAAGACTCTGTCCATCAGCCGCTTCCTCGCCGCTACCACCGGCGCGCGATTGCCCAGGAAAACCACTTCCCTGATGGTGAAATCCCACAGGCGCTCCATCGTCGTCGCGTAGCGTGACTCAAAGCGGAACGACTTTCCTTTCGCCGTGATGACCTGCAGATCATCCGCTGCCAGGGTGCCACGGTAGTGGCCGAAAGTGTGGAAACACATCGTCGGCGGCAGGCAATAGTCGACATTACGACACTGCCGGAGCATCTCGGGTACCAGGCGGCCAGCTTGCCGGTACTCCTGCTGGAATTCCCGGTAGACGTCCACATCGCTGTGCAGTCGCGTGACGAACATGAGGTGCTGGGGGAACGACGAGAAGTAACCCGCCTCCTCCAGTACCCTCGTCGGGATCAGCGTCGGGTAGCGATAGTGCCGGACCGTTCCGAACTCATCGGAGACGAGCTCGGTCAGCCGGGCGTCGAAAAGATCGGCCAGGGCGATTAATGGCTCGCCGAAGGCCACCTGGCCTTCGCCGAGCTCGGCGACCGCGCCCGAATCCAGCAGCTGACCGAAGACCGAATCGTCACTGGCCCGCTGGTGCGGAGAGGTCCAGATCGTCCGGCCCGGCACATGCCGCTGGCGGGCCAGGTCGTTAGCGACGACGAACCCCAGCTTGCGGGCGAGGTCGGCCGGCTCGAGGTGCTCGTCGGACCGCAGCACCACGTCGGTGATGGCGCCGTCGCTGACGACCAGGTCGAAGCCGGTGATCTCCGCCGACACGAAGAACAGGCGGCGGCGGCAGCTCATCCTCCTGCTCCGCTGGCACCGGCTGGTCGAGCTGGACGGTGATCGTCATGCCTTCAGTCACGGTGAGCTGCCTTTCCTGGCGGTTCGCTGCCGGCTTGATCGCCCGGCAGCACGGGCAGGTCGACTCTGGACGCATGCCGGCCATGCCGCAGCACCGTCAGCACGGGCGGCGGATAGTGCGCCGGAGTGCTGGCGTTGTCACGATCGCAGCCGGTCAGGGTGATCCTCGGCCGCCTGCCGGGAAGACGCAGGCAGTCGGATGCAGGTCAAGTACGAATTCGACCGCCGTCGCCGGCAGCTCAGCGACCTCCGCTGCGCGCCCGCTGTGGTACGGCAGCCCGAGGTAGTCGAACGGCGGCTCGGCCAGGGCGCGGTGCGAGCCCCGCAGGACGCCCTCAGTGACGTACCGCGAGCAGCCGCCAGGCTCCACGAGCTCGAGATAGACAAAGAGGTCCGCGTCCGGATAGCTGGAGGTCAGCCAGACATGCGCGACCGGGTGACCCGCCACCTCGAGGTCGCGCTGCAGCGGCGGCGAGGTGTAGGTCAGGCCCTTGCGGTCGTTCGCGGCCAGATCCGGGTACCCGAACTCGGCTCCGTCGCCGGCGGCCCAGCGACTTCCCTGGCCGGTGCTGGCCGAGTAGTCGACGACGAAGTCGTCGGGAGCTTCGGTCAGCCCGGGCGGCTCGGGCGAGAGCAGGCCGCCCTCGGCACCGGTGCCAGCGCTCTCGGGCGGCCAGGACCTGAAGTAGAACGGGGTGATCTCGGCCGGCGGTGGCCAGCGCGAGGTGTGTCGCCACTCGCGCCCGGGGGCGGCGTTCATGACCCGGTAGGTAATGGCCGGATCATCGGCCATGCCGTTGTCGGCGTCCTTGAGCCAGTAATCGAACCAGCGCACATGCTCGGCCGCGAGGTCGACCTCGGTCCTGGTGTTGTGGGAGTCGGCGGTAATGAGCAGTCGCTGCGGCCCGGCGAGGTTGGCATGCCAGCACAGCGCGTCGCGCACCCACAGGTCCATCCAGCCGCTCAGCTGATAGACCGGCACGGCCGCCGCCCGGATGGCGGCCAGCAGGCCAGACGGGCTGAAATCGACGTAGGGGCTGGCATCGAGGACCTCGTCATGGCTGTCTCGGAATCGATTGGCGACCGCTCGCGACAGCACGTCCGCATTGCCCTGGTGCCCGGCGGCGATGAACTCAGCCAGATGCTCCGCTCCCGCGACCGGCGCAGCAGGGCCGGCGTCCAGCCGCCGCACCAGCGCTCCCCAGCTCCGGGTGAAGTCCTCCCGGAAGACCCCGCCGGGATACAGGAAAGAGTAAAGATCAAAGGCGGCCATCTGCGGGAAGATGGCCTTCAGGTGCGGAGGACCGGTCGCGGCAGCCAGGAACTGGGCAATTCCCAGATAGCTGTCGCCGAACATGCCGACTCGCTGACTGCACCACGGCTGCGCGGCGAGCCACTCGGTGACCTCGTAGGCATCCAGTCGCTCCCGGACGCTGAACTCCGAGCTTCGGCTGCCGGTGGAGGCGCCCGTGCCTCGGCTGTCAACCGCGGCGATCACGTAGCCATGCCGCAGCACGTCGCGCAGCCACGGCCAGATGTCCAGCTTGGTCACCGTCAGGCCGCCGGAGATCTCGGCCCGGTGATATCGGTCCTGACACCAGATGACCGGCAGCGGCTCGGTGACCACCTTGCCGTCCGGTGCCGGCCGGAACAAGTCCACCGCCAGCCTGGCGCCATCGCTCGCGACGAAATAGCGCGTGCTGTGCGCATAGTCCGCTGCGTCGGTCAGGTACGAGATGATCGAGTCGGCGTTCTGCTCCAGCTGCTCGCGCAGACCGGCGGTGAGCTTCCCGTCGGGGGCATCCACCTGCAGGGTGCCGTCGCTGACCCACACCTTCACGTTGCTCGCGCGGAGCGTCAGCAGCAGCTGCACGACGGTCACGGTCAGCTCTGGCCCGTCTTGGCGCTCACCAGATCGGCCATGCCGGACACGGTGCGGAAGTTGTCGAACTCCAGGTCCTGCGACTCGATGGTGAGCGCGAACTCCTGCTCGATAAAGTTGACCAGCTGCATGGCAAACAGGGAATTAACGTAGCCAAGCGAGAATATATCCTCCCGGTCGGCGACTTCATAACCACCAAGAGCGGGCGCCAGAAATTGCCTGATCCGGAGCTTTATATCTTCCATAGGTAGCTGCTTTCTATGCGGCTTTATATTGATAGAATCCGGCGCCGGACTTGCGGCCGATCTGCCCGGCGTCCACGAGCTTCTGCAGCAGTGGCGCCGGCCGGAATTTGCAGTCCCTGTAACTCTCGTACATGACGGTCAAAGAGTTCAGTACCGTGTCGAGCCCGATCAGGTCAGCGGTCTGCAGCGGCCCCATCTTGTGCCCGAAGCAGCCCTTGAACATGCGGTCGATATCGGTGGCCGTCGATACCTGGTCCTGAATGCAGAAGACGGCCTCATTGATGGTCAGCATCAGGATCCGGTTGGTAACAAAGCCCGGCAGATCGCCGACGACGATCCCCTCCTTGCCGACCATCTTCAGCAGGCCCTCGGCGGCCGCTAGCGTGTCGTCCGAGGTAAAGTGCCCTCGGATGACCTCCACGGTCGGCATAAGCGGCACCGGATTCATGAAGTGCAGGCCGATGACCTGCGGTGCCCGCGACGTCACCGCCGCGACCTTGGTGATCGAGACGGCCGAGGTATTCACGCCGAAAATGGCTGCGGGCTCGGCGATCCGGTCAAGGGCGAGGTAAACCTCGCGCTTGATGTCCCAGTTCTCAGTGACGTTCTCGATGACGAAGTCGGTGTCGGCCACGTCCTCGATGCCGCGACTGGGGGTGATCCGATCGAGCACCGCCTGTGCTTCCTGCGGGCTGCTGCCGTAGCCGTCATGCTGCCTGAACAGCCCGGCCAGCCGGAGGCTCTGCGCGATGTCGGCCAGCGCGCGGTCCAGCTGCTCTTGCGAGATGTCGATGAGACTGACCAGAAGGCCGCCCTGCGCCAGCGACTGCGCGACGCCCCGGCCGATGGTGCCAGCCCCGACGACGCCCACCTTCGTGATTGTCATGTGATCACCCTTTGTCATCAAGATGGGCCGCCAGTTCGGCGATGGTCACGTACCGGAAGAGGTCGACGATCGTGACGCGGATGCCCAGCGTTCGCTGGATGACCCCGGCGAGCCGGAGGGTGGTCAGCGAGTCCGCGCCCAGGTCGTAGGAGCCTTGCTCGACGTCGACTTCGGCTAGCCCGAGTTCCTGGGCCCAGATCCGCGCCAGCAGATCCTCGGTGTGGCTGTACTGGCTCCCCGCTGGCCGCCCGGTCAGCGTGACTGGCGGCGCTTGCGCCGAGCTCGCTGACCCTTCGCCTGGCGGCCGGCGCAGATCACGGACTGCCTGCAGCAGCGGACGGGAGAGCTGCAGGGGCGAGCGCCTGAGCTGGTCGGCCAGTGCGTCCTGGGGTGCTAGCGCGAGGATCGGAAGATTGAGGTCGCCCACGATCACCCTGGTCAGGTCGGCGGCCAGGATCAGGCTGAAGCTGGCCAGGCCGTCGGCTACCGAGATGGACCGGAAGAAGCCCTGATCCTGGACCACGCCATGGTCGAAGGCCATGCCGACGCTGAGCCAGTCGGTCCAGTCAACCGAGACCGTCCGCAGGCCCTGGCTGGTGCGGAACTCGGCAAAGGAGTCGAGGAAGTTGCTGGCGGCGGTGTAGTCGCTCTGGCCGGGAGCACCGAAGACCGCGCTAGTCGAGCTGAACAGCACCATCAGCTCCGGCGCGTCGGATCGGGTCGCGGCATCGAGGATGACGGTGCCCCGCACTTTCGGAGCCAGCGTGGCCCGGAATTCCTCCGGGCTCTTGCGGAACATGAACCCGTCGCCGGCCGTTCCGGCCGCGTGGATGACGCAGCTGACCCGGCCGAGTTCGGCGTGGATCCCGGCCATCACCGTGGCCAGGTCGGCGGCGGAGGCGACGTCACCAGCGAAGACGGCGACGTGGGTGCCGGCCGCCTCGATGGCCATGACGGCCCTGATCTGGTCGGCTGTCCGGCCTCCGGCGGCCGCGACCTCGTGCCATTGCTCCCGCGCCGGCAGCCCGCTCCGGCTGACCAGTGCCAGCCGGGCCCCGGGTACGGTACTGCTCAGATGACCAGCCACCGCCAGGCCAAGACCGCCCAGGCCGCCGGTAATCAGGTAGACGCCTTCAGCCGGCCGCGCCACTGGCTGCCCGCGCAGGTCAGCACTGCGCAAGTCAACACTGCGCAGTTCCTGGACGTAGCGTAAACCGTCGCGAAGTGCCACGAGGCCGGGCTGGTCAGCCGCGCAGATCTCGGCCAGCACCTGCTCGGCCGTGCTGGCGGTCTCGATGTCGAGGCATCGCACGGCCGTGCCTTCATACTCCCTGCTGATCACCTTGGCCAGCCCGAACATGGCGGCATGGCCGGGCGTGACCCACGGTTCTTTCCCGGTCACCACGCTGACCTGCGGTGCTACCACCGTCAGCGCTGCCGGGATGGCGCCGATCTCGCCCAGGGACTTAGTCAGGCGGAACAGGCTGTGCAGCGCGTCATCGAGAACCGCCTCGAGCAGCACCGGGTCGGCATGGGTGTCCTCGGCGGCCGCTGCTGCGAAGAAGACCAGGTGGGCGGGCGGCTCAGGCACGAGCTCGGCCAGGCGAGGACGGCCAGGCGGCTCGGCCAGTCCGTCCGGCGCGGCCAGGACCTCGGCTGGCAGGACCGTGACGCCATGGCCGCTGCGCCGGGCGAGGTCGATCACGTCGTCGGCGGCGCTGCCGGGGCCGGGCACGATCAGCAGGCTGGGCTGGCTAGCGCCGGCGTCCAGGGCCGGCAATTCCACCCAGGCGGTGCCGAAGTGGCGGCTGGCGGATTTGAGGTCGCTGACGGTCTGCGCTGGCGCGTTGACACGCTTGACGGCGAAGCCGGTGATCTCGACCGCGATCTGACCGGCGTCGTCCAGGATCGTCACGTCGAGCTTGCGGTACTCCGGCGTGGGGGGCACGTCAGGCTGTGGCCTGATATGGCTGTAGCCGAGCACCGGCAGCGGTGCGTGGACCGTGAGCTTGTCGTAGCCCACTGGCAGGTAGAAGTCGGTGACCGGTGCGGCCTTGGCCCGGTCGCGCACGTCGGCTGCCAGCGCGGCGAAGCCGCTGAATCCGGTAGCCAGGTCGAGTAGCGCGGGATGGAGCTGATAAGCCGCGTCGGCCTGGTGATACTCGGCCGGCAGGTCGAGCCGGCCAAGGGCCTCCAGGTCACCCGAGTAGACCGTCTGCAAGCTGCCCTGCCATCGACGGCCGAACTGCATCACCCGGTGCTCGGCCTGACCCCGGCCGACATCCATGGTTTCGATGTCGCAGCGGTGGCGCAGCTCGGTCACGTCGATGCCGGGCGGCCGAGCGACGGCGGGTCGCGCCGATACTGTGCCGCGAGCGTGCAGAACCCAGCTCGTGCCGCCCACTGCCTGCTCGTCGTTGCTCACGATCGTGAACTCCAGCGAGCCCTCGCTCTGGGTCTGCCGTACCGCGATGTGCAGTTCGCGCGGCTGACCCTCGCTGACCAGCATCGGAACGAGAAAGTCCACGTCGCTGATCTCGGTGACGGGCTGGCCTAGCACGTGCTCGCCTGCTGCCCTGGCCATCTCCAGGTAGGTGGTACCAGGCACGATGGCCTCGGTCAGCATCTTGTGCTCGCTGAGCATCCAGTGCCGGTCCAGGTCCATGGTGGTCGAGAAGATCGTCTCGCCCATGGTCATGACCAGCACGCGGTCAAGCAGCGGATGCGGTCCGGCTGCGGGTGCGGCGGGGGCAGGGGCTGGGCGGGATGCGAGCCAGTGGGTGGCGGGATGGAGGGGGTAAGAGGGCAGCGGGGTGCGGCGGCGGGGCTGGTTCTGGTAATAGGCGGGCCAGTCGACTGGGTGGCCGGCGGTCCAGAGCTGGCCGAGGGTGCGCTGAACGGTCTCGGCGGGGGTGGCTGGGTCGCGGGGGTGCGGCAGGCTGGCGGTGATGAGGTGGGTGGGGGGCAGCGTGCGGCGGGCGAGGCTGGCGAGGGTCTGGCCCGGGCCTACTTCCAGGAGGGTGGTGGCTGGGGTGGTGCCGAGGGTGTGCAGGACGGCGGCGAACTCGACGGGCGCGAGGATGTGGCCGGCCCAGTAGTCGGGGCTGGTGGCCTGCTCGGGGGTGAGCCAGGTGCCGGTGGTGTTGGAGATGACGGGGATGGCGGGGGGGTTCAGGGTGACGCCGCTGACGGCGGCGGCGAATTCGGCGACGATGGGGGCCATCAGCTGGGAGTGGAAGGCGCGGGTGGCGGGGGTGGGGGCGGTGATCAGGCCGTGTTCGTCGGCGATGGCGGTGAAGGCGGCGAGGTGGCCGGCATCACCGGAGATGACGCAGTCCTGGGGGCTGTTGTGGGCGGCCAGGCTCAGGCCGGGGGTGAGCAGCCTGGTGACGGTGTCGCGGTCGCCGATGACGGTGAGCATGGCGCCGGGCGGCTGGGCTTGCATGAGCTTGCCGCGCAGGGCGATCAGGGCGAGCGCGTCGGGCAGGGCGAACACCCCGGCGACGGTCGCGGCGACGTACTCCCCCAGGCTGTGTCCCGCCAGCGCGGCCGGCGTGATCCCCCAGGACCGCCACAGCGCGGTGAGCGCGTACTCGGTGGCGAACAGCGCGGGCTGCGCCAGATCGGTCTGGTGGATCGGGTGGCCGGGCTGGGCCTGTCCGGGGCGGGCTTGTCCGGCCGGCGGGTACAGGATGTCGCGGAGGTCCAGGCCCAGGTGGGGGGTGAGGTGGCCGGCGCAGGTGTCGATGGCGTCCCGGAAGACCGGCTCGGTGTCATATAGCTGCTGGCCCATGCCCGGGTGCTGGGAGCCCTGCCCGGTATACAGGAACGCGGCCGGGGGCCGGTCGGTGACCGTCACCGCAGTGATCAGCGCGGCCGGGTCACGGGTTTCCAGCGCCCGGGCGGCGGCCGCCGCGCTGGCGGCGGTCAGGACCCGCCGGTGCGGAAACCCGCGCCGCCCGGCGGCCAGGGTGAAGGCCACATCAGCGAGCGGGGCAGCCGAACCACGCAGGTAAGCAGCCAGGTTGTCGGTGGCCTGCTCCAGCTGCTCCGGGGTACGGGCCGACAGCACCAGCAGCTCAGTGCCCCGGCTCGAGGGCACCGGCTCCCCCGCCGGGGGTGCCTGCTCCACCACCACATGGGCGTTCGTCCCGCCGAACCCGAACGCGCTGACCCCCGCCCTGGCCGGCGTCGGCGACACCGGCCACGGCGCCAGCTGATCCTGAACCCGGAACGGGCTCCCCGCAAAATCAATATCAGGATTAGGCCCCCGGAAATTAATCGTCGGCGGGATCACCCCATGATGCACCGCAAGAACCGTCTTGATCAGCCCCGCCATCCCCGCCGCAGCATCCAGATGACCAATATTCGACTTCACCGACCCGATCCCGCAGAACCCCGCCCGCTCCGTATCCCGCCGGAACGCCCTCGTCAGCGCCTGCACCTCAATAGAGTCACCAATCTGAGTGCCGCTGCCGTGCGCTTCGACATAGTCGATGCTGTCTGCGCTGATCTCCGCGTCGGCCAGGGCCTGCGAGATCACCTCCGCCTGCCCCGACACGCTCGGCGCAGTGAAGTTCGCCTTGACGGCGCCGTCGTTGTTGACCGCCGTCCCGCGCACGACCGCGTACACCACATCGCGTTCGGCCACCGCGTCCGCTAGCCGCCGCAGCACCACCACCCCGACCCCATTGCTGAAGATCGTCCCCCTGGCGTCGGCATCGAACGGCCGGCAATGCCCGTCCGGCGACAAGAACGAGCCGTCGACGTAGAGGTATCCGGTCCCAGGCGGGGTCTTGAATGACACCCCGCCGCAGATGGCCAGGTCGCATTCGTAGCTCAGCAGGCTCTGGCACGCCAGGTGCACCGCGACCAGGGAGGTCGAGCAGGCTGTCTGGACCGGGTAGCTGGGTCCGCGCAGGCCGAGCTTGTAGGAGACTCTGGTCGTGAGGAACCCGAGCTCGTTACCCAGCCCGACATTGGCGTCCTTGATGCCTGCGCCGCCGTCGAGGTTGGCGAAGATGTTCGACAGGTAGGAGCTGGTGCTGGCGCCGCCGAAGACGCCGACCGGTCCGTCGAACCCGGCCGGGTCATGCCCCGCATGCTCCAGAGCCTGCCACGCCGTCTCCAGGAACAGCCGGTGCTGCGGATCCATGATCTGCGCTTCCCGCGCCGTATACCCGAAGAACTCCGCATCGAACTCATCAAACCCCGCCATCCGGGCCCCCGCCCGCACATACCCCGGCCGGGCCAGCTCCGCCTGCGGCACCCCCGCAGCCAGCAGCTCCCCCTCAGAAAAGAACGCCACCGACTCCGTCCCCGCGCACACATTCGCCCAGAACTCCGCCACCCCCCGCGCACCAGGAAACCGCCCGGCCATCCCGATCACCGCGACGCCTCGGCTGCTTTCCTCCTGGGTCATGTCTGTCACCTTTGCCTGTTGGCCCGACGCTGCTGATGCTGCCGACGTTGCTGCACGCGTTCCCGCTGCTCGGCCAGTTCCCGCTGGGCGGCCAGGGGCACGTCGACTGGCTGGTCGATCGCCGCCGCCAGCTGGCTGACGGTCAGCACCTCGTAGAGCTGAGCAAACGTCACGGCCGCGCCCGCCACCCGCCGGTTCACGCTGCCGGCGAACTGGATGGCAGCCAGTGAGTCCGCGCCCAGGTCGAAGAAGTTGTCGTTGACCCCGACCTGGTCGATCCCCAGGAGCGACTGCCAGATCGAGCACAGCTCCCGCTCGGTGGGCGTGCGGGGCGGCACGTAGCGGGTGGCCAGGTCCGGCCGGGGCCCGGCGGCGGGCGGCTCAAGTCCGGCGAGCTGCTCGGCGAAGGCCTCGGTGGCGCCCAGCGACAAGGCCCGGTCAAGCAGCACCGGCAAGGCGACCGGAGAGACGACGATCTGCGGATCACCGGCTGTGGTCAGCACCCGATTCAGCATCGCGAGCCCTTCGGCCCGCGTCATGCCGCGAGCCGCGAGGTCAGCCTGCCGGAGACTGCGGATCCGGTCTGGCAGCTGCGCTGAGGCCGACATCCCGACCTCCTGCCACGGTCCCCAGTCGACGCAGATCACCCGCCGTCCGCGCGCGGCGTGCGCGAACGCGTCAAGGAAGCAGTTGGCCGCGCAGTAGTCTGCCTGCCCTATCTCCCCGACGTTGGCGGCGTTCGACCCGAACAGCAGCAGGAAGTCCAGCGGCTGATCGGCAAGAACCTCGCTGAGCACGAGGGTGCCGTCCACCTTCGGCGCCAGCACTGCCTCGATGTCGCCTTGCGACCTGACCTGAATGAGACCGCCACCCGGGACGCCAGCGGCGTGAAAGGCACCGTCGATGGCGCCCCAGCGCTCGGTCGCCATCGTCAGCGCCCGACGCATCGCGCTGGCGTCGCTGACGTCAGCCTGCGCCACACAGAGGTCGGCCCCGTTGGCCCGCAGCTTCGCGAGCTGCCTGGTGAGGTCGCGAATCCGGTCATCAGGCTGACCGGGCGCATCCCAGTCGGCCTCCGGTGGCAGCGCTGTCCTGCTGGTGAGCAGGACCCGCCCGCCGGCGCTGGTGATCCACTCAGCCAGGGTCAGCCCGAGGCCACCCAGGCCGCCGGTGATCAGGTAGCTGCCGCCGGACCTGATCGCGGGCGGCAAGGGCGCTGTCCCCAGCGCGGCACGCAGCCCCGCCTGAGTGAACTGCTGGCGCCAGCGGTGCGCGCCCCGGTAGGCCACGGCGGCTGGATCAGGCTCAGCGGCCAGCTCGCCAAGCAGCTGATCCACGAGGCGGGCGGAGGGCGCTCCGTCCACCACCACATCGATGCTGGCGCACCGAAGCCACGATTGCTCGCGCGGGATGACCCGGCAGGCGCCGAGCACCGTGGCCTTGGCGGGCGCCAGCCACTCGGCGTCGGTGACGTTGTGCACCCCGTTGCTGATCACCCACAGGTGCCGGTCGGCGACCTCGCTGCGGCGGCCGAAGGCACGCGACAGCAGCAGCAGGCTGCCGAACCCGGCCGGGATGACAGCCGCCGGATCGGCGCCGCCGCCTGGTGCCGTCACCGACCAGCAGTGCACCAGCCGAGTCGGTGCCGCCTGCTGCCAGAGCGCGTCCAGGAGCCGGTCATAGCAATCCTGCGCGGCCGGATCGATGGTGAAGCTGTCCTCGTCATGCCGGGTCCACGACGCCCCCGCCCGCACCGTGCATACCCTGGCGCCGATGCCGCGCAGGCGCTCGGCGAGCGCCGCTCCGAGACCGAGCTCATCGGTAAAGACCAGCCAGCTAGCGCTGGCGTCGGGCGCGCTGATCGCGGCTGGCCGGTTCGCGGTACGAGCCCACGCAGGCAGCCAGAACCAGTCCGCCAGGTCGCGCTGCCTGCCGTCGACCTCGTCCTGCGCCGCTCCGGCAGGCCCGGCGGCTGGGCCCGCATCGGCTGCTGGGGTGATGGTGGCCTGCTGCGCAGGGAGCCAGTGGGTGCGCGACTGGAACGGGTAGCCCGGCAGTGGCGTGCGGCGGGGCGCAGGCTGGTAGTAGGCGGCCCAGCTCACCGGATGGCCGCTAGCCCAGAGCTGCCCGAGGGTGCGCTGGATGGTCTCGGCAGGCGTCCTGGCGTCGCGGGAGTGCGGGAGGCTGGCGGTGATGAGGTGGCTGGCGGGCAGGGTCCGCCGGGCGAGGCTGGCGAGAGTCTGGCCCGGACCTACCTCCAGCAGCGTGAGACCGGGGGTGGTGCCCAGCGTGCGCAGCGCCTCGGCGAACTCGACGGGCGCGAGGATGTGGGCGGCCCAGTAGTCGGGGCTGGTCGCCTGTTCCGGTGTCAGCCAGGTGCCGGTGGTGTTGGACACGACCGGGATCTCCGGCGGCCGCAGCGTGACCTGGCCGACTGCGGCGGCGAATTCGGCGACGATGGGGGCCATCAGCTGGGAGTGGAACGCCCGGCTGGCCGGAGTCGGATGAGTGATCAGGCCGTGCTCGTCGGCTGCGGCAGCGAACGCCGCGATCAGCCCGGCAGCACCGGAGACGACGCAGTCCTGGGGGCTGTTGTGGGCGGCCAGGCTCAGGCCGGGGGTGAGCAGCCTGGTGACGGTGTCACGGTCGCCGATGACGGTGAGCATGGCGCCGGGCGGCCGGGCCTGCATGAGCTTGCCGCGCAGGGCGATCAGGGCGAGCGCGTCGGGCAGGGCGAACACGCCGGCGACGGTCGCGGCGACGTACTCCCCCAGGCTGTGCCCCGCCAGCGCGGCCGGGGTGATTCCCCAGGACCGCCACAGCGCGGTGAGCGCGTACTCGGTGGCGAACAGCGCGGGCTGCGCCAGATCCGTCTGATGGATCGGATGATCAGGCGGCACCGCCCCGGCCGGCGGGTACAGGATGTCGCGGAGGTCCAGGCCCAGGTGCGGGGTGAGGCGAGCGGCGCACTCGTCGATGGCGTCCCGGAAGACCGGCTCGGTGTCGTATAGTTGCTGGCCCATGCCCGGGTGCTGGGAGCCCTGGCCTGTGTACAGGAACGCGGCCGGGGGCCGGTCGGTGACCGTGGCTGCGGTGATCAGGGCGGCGGGGTCGCGGGTTTCCAGTGCCCGGGCGGCGGCGGCGGCGCTGGCGGCGGTCAGGACCCGCCGGTGCCCGAAGGCCCGCCGCCCGGCCGCCAGGGTGAACGCCACGTCGGCGAGCGGGGCAGCCGAACCGCGCAGGTAGGCGGCCAGGTTGTCGGTGGCCTGCTCCAGCTGCTCCGGGGTACGGGCCGACAGCACCAGCAGCTCAGTGCCCCGGCTCGAGGGCACCGGCTCCCCCGCCGGGGGTGCCTGCTCCACCACCACATGGGCGTTCGTCCCGCCGAACCCGAACGCGCTGACCCCCGCCCTGGCCGGCGTCGGCGACACCGGCCACGGCGCCAGCTGATCCTGAACCCGGAACGGGCTCCCCGCAAAATCAATATCAGGATTAGGCCCCCGGAAATTAATCGTCGGCGGGATCACCCCATGATGCACCGCAAGAACCGTCTTGATCAGCCCCGCCATCCCCGCCGCAGCATCCAGATGACCAATATTCGACTTCACCGACCCGATCCCGCAGAACCCCACCCGCTCCGTATCCCGCCGGAACGCCCTCGTCAGCGCCTGCACCTCGACCGGATCCCCGAGAACCGTCCCTGTGCCATGTGCTTCGACGTAGTCGATCGTGTCCGCGCCGATCTCCGCGTCCGCAAGCGCCTGCGAGATCACCTCCGCCTGCCCCGACACGCTCGGCGCGGTAAAGCCGACCTTGACCGCCCCGTCGTTGTTGACCGCCGTCCCGCGCACGACCGCGTACACCACATCGCGTTCCGCCACCGCGTCCGCCAGCCGCCGCAGCACCACCACCCCCACGCCGGTGCCGAACACCGTCCCCCTGGCCTCGGCGTCGAACGGCCGGCAATGCCCGTCCGGCGACAAGAACGAGCCGTCCTGGTGCTGGTAGCCGCGATCTTGCTCCAGGTTCACGAAGGCGCCGCCGGCCAGCGCCAGATCACACTCGCCGGCCCGCAGGCTGCGAACCGCCAGATGCACCGCGACCAGGGAGGTCGAGCAGGCCGTCCGCATCGAGACGCTGGGTCCGCGCAGGCCGAGCTTGTAGGACACCCTGGTCGTGAGGAAATTCAGCTCGTTGCCCAGCAGGATCTGCGTCCTGCCCACCGTCTGGACGACGGCAGAATTGGAGTACACGTTGGCTAGATAGCCGTTGGCGCCGGTGCCGCCGAAGACGCCGACTGGTCCGTCGAACCCGGCCGGGTCATGCCCGGCGTGCTCCAGCGCCTGCCACGCCGTCTCCAGGAACAGCCGGTGCTGCGGATCCATGATCTGCGCTTCCCGCGCCGTATACCCGAAGAACTCCGCATCGAACTCATCAAACCCCGCCATCCGGGCCCCCGCCCGCACATACCCCGGCCGGGCCAGCTCCGCCTCCGGCACCCCCGCAGCCAGCAGCTCCCCCTCAGAGAAGAACGCCACCGACTCCGTCCCCGCGCACACATTCGCCCAGAACTCCGCCACCCCCCGCGCACCAGGAAACCGCCCGGCCATCCCGATCACCGCAACGCCGCGACCCAGGCCCGGATCGAGACCGCCAGCCGGTTCTGTCACAGCGCCCCCGTCCGCAGCTCGTCCACCAGGGCGGCCAGGGTCCGCACCGTCGGTCCCTCGTACACCACGGTCAGCGGTACCGCCATCTGGAAATCCGAGCGGAGCCGGTGGACGATCTGCAGGCCGAGCAGCGAGCTGCCGCCCATCTCGAAGAAGTTGTCGTACACGCCCACCTCGTCGACCCCCAGCAGGTCGGCCCACAGGGCCGCGATCGCGTGCTCAGTCTCGGTGCCTGGCTCGACATACGGATTGCTCAGCAGCGGCCGGGCATGGCGCACCAGCGCATTCTCGGGATCGGCCAGCAGCGGGTCGGCCCACCGCCTGAGCCTGGCGCCGATGTCGGAGGTCGAGACGATCAGCTGCGGCATCGCCGGCGCGGCGAGGATCTGGCCGAAGATGGCCTGTCCTTCCTCCGGGCTGATGGCCAGCTCCTGAATCGCCGAGCCAGCGCCTGCGCCCTCGGGACCGGCGGCCCCCGCAGGCGCCTCGTCCCCGAACCGCCACGCTTCCCAGTTGACGCTGGTCCAGCCAGCGTGACCGTGGGCGAAGGCGTCCAGGTAGGCGTTGGCGGCGGCATAGGCGGCGAACCCCAGACCGCCCAGGATGGCAGCCACCGACGAGCACACGATGACGAAGTCAAGGTGACGTTCCGCCAGGGCCGCGCGCAGCGCGCCGACGCCGTGAATCTTCGGCCCGAAATGCCAGTCGACCTCGTCAGGACCGAGCTCGGTCAGGACGCGGTGCGCCGCGGACCCGGTCGTGCCAGCGCAGTGCACGACCCCGTCCAGGCGGCCGAACACGGCCTCAGCCTGCGCGACGGCCGCGCAGGCTTGCTCCCGGTCGCTGATATCAGCAGCGATGACCAGCACCTCGGCGCCCGCTTCCTCAAGCGCGCGGACGGCGGCGATGACGGCGCGGACCTGGGCCGGCAGCGCCGGGTTATCCCAGTCTGACCTGGGTGGCAGCCCGGTCCGGCCGACCAGCACCAGCCGGGCCCGGACAGTGCGGGCCAGGTAATCAGCCAGCACCAGGCCGATCCGGCCCAGACCGCCGGTCAGCAGGTAGGTCCCCTCCGGGCGCAGCCTCGGCGTGGCCTGCACCGGCCCGGCCACGGGCTCGTAGCCAGCTGCCCAGCGGTGCGAGCGCAGCGCGATCGTGCTGGCCTGCCAGTCAGCCCCGATCTCGGCCAGTACCCGGTCGGCCAGGCCGGCAGCTCCGGGTTCTCCCGCCCGGGCCACGTCGAGCAGGCCGATCTTCAGGTTCGGATACTCCTGGCCGATGACCCGGCACAGTCCGGAGACCGCTGCCGACGATGGCACCAGCACCTCCTCGCCGGTGACCGCGCACGCCCCGGTCGTGACCACGTGCCACAGATGGTCCCCCGACAGCAGGTCCCGCTCCGCCGCCCGCACGAAGCTGACGAGGCTGCGGAAGCCGAGCGTCAGGAGCCGGTCGGTGGCCGCCCGGTCAGGTTCGGGTTCAGCGGTCCCGTCCGCCGCCCAGCAGTGCAGCACGCGACAGCCGGCCAGCCCGCCGCCGGCCCGCAGGTCGGTGACGAGCAGGACATAGTGCGATGGGTCAGCCGGATCGAGTTCGTAGTCAGCCGGTCCGAGCTGACGCCAGCTGGTCCCGGCGCGGACAGTGGTGACCGCTGCCCCCCGTGCCCGGAGCCGGGCCGCGCACGGGTCAGCAAGCCCGGACTGGTCCGCGAAGATCAGCCAGCGCCCGTCAGCCGGGCCGCCGTCCTGGCTCAGCTCCGGCAGCCGTCGCCACGACGGCGCCCAGAGCCACTTCCCGGCGGGATTGCGGCGGCTGGCCGGCGCCAGTCCCTGGCTCGCCGACGCCGGTGAGATCCAGTAGCGGCGCCGCTGGAAGGCGTACCCGGGCAGCGGTACCCGCAGCGCGCCGAGCTCGGTGCCCGCCTCGGGCTGCTCCGCTAGTCCGTCCCACCGCACGGGCGCACCGGTCAGCCATAGTCGTCCGAGCGAGCGCAGCGCGCACGCCCGGTCGCTGTCGCTGTCGTAGGCATCGGGCAGCGACGGGACCACCACCCGGTCGGCCAGCTCCCGCCCGGCCGGGTGCTGCAGCGCGGCCGTGCACAGCGACCGGCCAGGTCCGATCTCGATCAGCACCACCTCGGGCAAGGCCAGGAGGCTCCGCGATCCCGTCCGCGAGCCGCACCGGCTGCCGCATGTGCCTGGCCCAGTAGTCGGCGCTGACTGCCTCGTCTGGTGCAAGCCAGGTGCCGGAGGTGTTGGAGATCAGCGGGATCTGCGCCGGCTGCAGGCTGACCTCATCGAGCAGGTCGCGATAGGCCGCCGCGACCGGCTCCATGAGCGCCGAGTGGAAGCCGGACCTGCCCGCTAGCCGCCGGAACGCGATCTTGTCTGCGGTCAGCCGCGGCCAGTTCCGTCATGGCTGACACCGGCCCGGAGAGCACGGTGGTCATCGGTCCGCTGACCGCCGCCACGCTGACGTCAGCAGTCAGGTAGCTGGCCGCCGCCTGCTCCGCCAGCGGCACGGCCAGCATGGCCCCGTCCGGCTGCTGCTCGATCAGCCGCGCTCTGGCGATCGCCAGCCGCACCGCGTCCTGCAGCGGGTAGACCCCGGCGATGGTCGCGGCGATCAGCTCGCCCAGGCTGTGCCCGATGAGCGCGGTCGGGGTAATGCCCCGCGAGCGCCAGAGCCCGACAAGGGCGTACTCGACGCAGAACAGCGCCGCGTAGCCATAGGAGGGCTGGTGGATCAGGTGATCGGATCGCTCGGGCGGCTGCACCATGGCGCGGAAGTCGACGCCTGACGACGGCCGGCTCTCGCGGTCGCTGAACACGACGGGCCGCAGCTCGGTGCCAAGGAAGCGCTCGGCGATCGCGGCGCAGCGATCGAACTCGGCCCGGAAGACGGGCTCGTCCCGGTAGAGCTGACTGGCCATCCCCGGGTACTGATCACCGAAGCCGGTCAGCATGAAGGCGACCGGCCGGTCGGTCCGGCCTGCGGCGATGCCGGACAGCAGCCGGCCGTCGGTGCGGGCCTCCAGCGCGTCCAGCGCGTCGGCGGTGGTCTTCGCTACGACGACCCTGCGGTGGCTGAACTGGCGCCGCCCCTCACGCAGCGTGCGCGCCACGTCGGCAGCCGGCAGGTCAGGATGCGTTCGCAGGTGCGCGGCCAGGCCGTCCGATGCTGCGTCGAGCGCTGCCGGGGTCTTGGCAGATAGGAGGAAAAGTTCGTCAGCGGGCTCGGTGTCCGGGCGCGAGATGGCCGGTGCCTGCTCCAGGACGACGTGGGCGTTGGTGCCGCCGAGACCAAAGCTGCTGACGGCCGCGCGGCGCGGTCCGCTGGCGACCGGCCAGTCGATGGTCGCGTCGTTGACGAAGAACGGCCCGCGTCCGAACTGAATGCGCGGGTTCGGCTGCTGATAGTGCACGGTGGCTGGCACCTGGCCGTGCTCGACCGCCAGCACGGCCTTGATCAGGCCGGCGATGCCCGCTGCCGCATCGAGGTGCCCGATGGTGGCCTTGACCGAGCCCAGTGCGATCGAGGCAGGCCGGTCAGCCAGCCCGAACGCCGCATTGAGCGCGGCGACCTCGATCGGGTCGCCGAGCACGGTCGCGGTGCCGTGGCCTTCGACAAAGCCGATCGAGGCTGGCTCGATCTCCGCACTGGCCAGCGCCGTGCTGATGACCGCTGCCTGGGTGGACGCGCTTGGCGCGGTGAAGCCCGCCCGGCGGGAGCCGTCATTGTTGACCGCCGAGCCCTTGATGACGGCATGGATGTGATCGCCGTCCCGCACCGCGTCGTACATGCGGCGCAGCGCGACCATGCCGACCCCGTTGCCGCCGACGGTGCCCTCCGCCTGCAGGTCGAAGGACCGGCAGTACCCGTCCGGGGAAAATAGCCCGTCCTCCTCGAACTGGTAGCCGCGATCCTTGAGGACGTCGATGGCCACCCCTCCGGCCAGCGCGAGATCACACTGGAATGAGGTGAGCGCCTGGCAGGCGAGCGTCACGGCGACCAGCGAGGTCGAGCACGCGGACTGCACCGTGAGACTGGGTCCTTCCAGCCCCAGCTTGTAGGACAGCCGGGTGGCGAGGAAGTCGCCCAGGTTCCCGAGCATGAGCTGCTGGGAGCCGGCCGACTCGAGGAGACCGGCGTGCGAGGCGAGGTTGACCATCAGGTACGTGCTGGCGCTGGCCCCGGCGTAGACCCCGATCAGGCCGTCGAACCGGCTCGGATCGCAGGCAGCTCGCTCCAGGGTGGTCCAGGCGACTTCCAGCAGCACCCGGTGCTGCGGATCCATCAGCTCGGCCTCGCGCGGCGAGATGCCGAAGAACTCCGCGTCGAAGAGGTCCACGTCGGCGATCAGGTTGCCGGCCTTGACATAACGCGGATCAGCCAGGCTCGCTGGCGCCACGCCGCGCTCACTGAGCTGCTCGTCGGTGAAGAACGTGACGGCAGGACGGGCCTCCAGCAGCAGGCGCCAGAAGGATTCCAGGTCAGGTGACCCTGGAAAGCGGCAGTCCATGCCCACCACCGCGATGTCCAGGCTGTCCTCGTGGCAGGACAGGAGCTCGGCGCGGCTGCTGCTCATGACTGGCTCTCGCTCCCCCGCCGCTGCCGCTGCCGGCGCATCGCCTCGGCCTGCTGGGCCCCTCGGGCCTGCGACCTGGCCGACCTCGCGGCGATCCCCGCCTGCGAGCCCTGGCCCGCCCCGTCGGATAGCAGCGCGGCCTGGGCCTGCACCGTCGTGGCGGTAAACAGGTCAAGCAGCTCGATCGGCTGGCCAAACTCCTGCTCAAGCTCGGCCTGCAGGGCGATCATCAGCAGCGAGTAGCCGCCTGCGTCGAAGAAATTCTGGTCGGCGCCGAAGTCCCCGGGATCGCCCCCGTCGCTGGCCAGGACCCGGCGCCAGATGCCGGCCACGCGAAGCTCGAGGTCGTTCGCCGGGCGGGTGGCCGACGGCATGGCCGGCCGCCGCCTGGCCGGAGCCGGCAGGGCCTTTCTGTCGACCTTGCCGTGCGCGGACAGCGGCAGTTCCGGCAGCAGCACGAGGTCTGCGGGGAGCATGTGGACCGGCAGCCGGTCCCGCAGGAAGGTCAGCAGGGCGGCCAGGTCAAAGCCGGCGTCAGCCGCCACGACGTAGCCGATGATCTCGGGCCTGGACGGCGATCGCCGCTGCACTGCCGCGACCGCCTGCTCGACGCCCGGACACGCGGCCATCGCGGCGTCGATCTCAGCTAGCTCGACGCGGAAGCCGCTGATCTTGAGCTGGTCATCCCGCCGGCCGAGGAATTCGATCGTGCCATCCGGCCGGTACCTCGCCAGATCGCCGGTGCGGTACAGCCGCCCGCCCGGCTCGCCGAACGGGTCAGGAAGGAAGGCGGCCGCCGTCAGGCCAGGCTGGCCGAGGTAGCCTCGGGCGACCTGGCTGCCGCCGATATAAAGCTCGCCGGTGACACCGGGCGGGCGGAGCTGGCCGTAGTCGTCCAGGATCCAGGCGCGGCAGCCTGGCAGCGGCAATCCGAGCGGGGTCATCAGATATCCGGCCGCCGGGTACTGGTCGACCCGCGCCGTGAGCACGCCGACGGTGGTCTCCGTGGGTCCGTAGTGGCCGTGCACGACGCATCGCGGAGCCTGCTCCTGCACGCTCCGCATCCACTCCCAGCCGGCTGCCTCGCCGCCGATGACCAGCAGCGTTCGCGGCAGCTCGGCGAAGCCGGCGGCAGTCAGCGCCTGCAGGTGCGACGGGGCGATCTTCAGGGCGTCGATCTCGTGGTCGCGGATATAGGCCGCTAGCCGGCCGGCATCCAGGGCATCCACCTTGCTGACGAGATGCAGCTCGCCGCCCGTCAGCAAGGCGGGGAACAACATCGTGAGGCAGGAATCCACGGTCAGCGGCTGGACCATGAGATACCGCAGCGGCCTGGTGATCGCCAGCCGCTCCAGGGCAGCGAAGACATAGCTGAGCGCCTGGCGGTGCTCGACGACCACGCCCTTGGGGCGCCCGGTGGAGCCCGAGGTGTACAGCACGTACGCGGCATCCGAAGAGCGGCCGGACCCGTCAGGCTTGGCTGGCGGCTCGGCTCCCGCAGGCACGGTCAGCGACACCGGCAGGATCGGCACTGCCCGGCCGGCCAGGTTGAGTTCGGGCAGGGCAGCGTTCCCAGTGTCAGCAATGACAGCGGTCACGGCGGCGCTGCTCAGAATGCCGGCCTGGCGAGCCACTGGATCGGCCGGCTCGACCGGCACGAAAGCGCCGCCGGCCTTCAGCACGGCAAGCACCGCGATGACGATCTCCGGCGTGCGCCCCAGGCAGATCCCGACGGTCGTGCCGGCGCCGACGCCGGTCGCCGCGAGCCGGGTGGCGAGCGCGTCGGCGGCGGCGTCCAGCTCCTGGTAGGTGAGCCGCTGCTCGCGGAACCGCACGGCCGTCGCCGCCGGGCTCCGCCTGGCCTGGGCCTCGAACAGCTCGTCGATCCGGCCGCCCGGCACCTGCACGGTGGCCGAGTTGGCCTGGTACAGCGGCCCGACGTCGCTGGCGTCCAGCATGGGCGCGGCAGCGATCTTGGCGTCCGGATCGGCCGTCATCGCGCCCAGGAGGGCCGTGAGATGCCGGCCAAGGCGCTCGATCGTCGCTGCCTCGAAGAGGTCGCTGTTGTATTCAAGCTCGGCGGTGAGCTCGCCGTCGTGGTCGAGCAGCAGCACGGTCAGATCGCGCTTGGCCGTGTCATTGTGCAGCGGCACGACGGCGGCCCGCAGGTCACCAAGCTGCCAGGTCAGGCGGGTGCTCCGGATCGAGAACATGACCTGGAACAGGGGCGAGCGATCCGCCAGGCGGGCTGGCTGCAGCTCGGCCACCAGCCGCTCGAACGGCAGGGTCCGGTGGGCGATCGCGGCGGCCGACTCCCCCGCGACCTGCCGGATCAGGTCCCGGAACGTGGCCTCGCCGCGCACGCTCGCCCGGACCACCACGGTATTGACGAAATGGCCGACCATCGATTCGAGCTGCGGATGATCACGGCAGGCCACCGGCGTGCCGACGGCGAGATCGGATCGGCCGCTGTGCCGCTCCAGGAGCACGAAGAAGGCGGCGAGTGCCACCGCGAACGGAGTCGTCCGTTCAGCACCGGCCAGCGCCCGCAGCCGCTGGGTGACGGCGGCCGGGATGGCGAATCGGGACAGGCCGCCCCGGAACGAGGGCCGGGCCGGTCGCGGCCGGTCGGCCGGCAGCTCCATCGGCTCGGGGGCTGGGGTCAGCCGCTGCCGCCAGTATCGGAGGTCCTCGGCCGCGCTGTCGTCGGCCACGGCCTGCCGCTGCCACCGCGCATAGTCGCCGTACTCGATGGGCAGCGGGACCAGCTCCGGCCGCGATCGCAGCTGCGCCGAGATGTCGGCGAGCAGAATCTCCCACGACAGCGCGTCGCCGACGGTGTGGTGCATGGTCAGGGTCAGCAGATGATCGTCCTGCGCAAGCTGGATCAGCAGGCCGCGCAGCAGCGGCGCGGCCGTCAGGTCGAACGGCCGGGAGATCTCCGAGCGCGCCAGCTCGACGGCCCGTCGCTCCCGGCTGCTGGCCGGCTCGGTGCGCACGTCGGCTCGGCGCAGCGGCACCGGCGCCCAGGGCTCGGTCCGCTGCCAGGGCCTGCCCTGCCTGACCTCGAAGGCGGCGCGCAGGATGCTGTGCCGTTGCCGGGCGCTGTCCAGGGCCGCCTCGAGAGCGTCGGCGTCCAGCGGCCCGCTGATCCTGATGACCGTCGGCACGTTGTAGACCGCGCTGCCCGGCGAGATCTGCTCGAATAGCCAGATTTCCTGCTGCGCGAACGACAGCTCGCCGGTCGGCTCGCCGTCATTCGCGGGAATGGCGTGGTACTGGGACCCGGGGTGTCCCTGCTCGGCGGCCAGGCGGCGCAGCAGCTCACGTCGCTGCTCGGCCGGCTCTGACCTGGCGGCGATCTGGACGATCAGCTGTGCCCTGGCCGTCAGTGCCGCAGACCCTGCGGACTGGTCCGCCAGCGCGGCGGCGACGGCGGCGACGGTGGGGTCGGCCAGGAATACCCGCAGCGGCAGCGCGACGTCGAGGTCCTCGCGGGCGGCCATGACGAACCTGCTCGCGGTCAGTGAGTGACCGCCGGCCGCGAAGAAGTTCGCGAAGATGCCGGGCTGGCCCTGCTGATCCAGGCTCTCCTGCCAGATGACGGCCAGGGCCTCCTCCAGCACGTCGCGCGGCGCCGTCTGATCCAGGCCGCTCCAGGTCGCTGCGGCCTCCGGGCCTGGCAGCGCGGCCCGGTCGAGCTTGCCGCTCTGGGTCGTCGGCAGGACCTCGCAGGGAATGAGGACCGACGGCACCAGGGGGCCGGGCAGCCGGTCGCGCAGGTAGCCAAGAACCTGGCCGGGATCCACCTCGGGCCCGGCCGCCGGCGCGTAATAGCCGACCAGGGTCTCGGCATGCACGGCGGCGGCCGCCTGCGCTATCTGCGGATGGCTGACCAGGGCGGCCTCTACCTCAGCCAGCTCGATCCTGAAGCCCCGGACCTTGACCTGATGGTCGTGCCGGCCGAGGTACTCGATGACGTCATCGTGCCGGAACCGGCCGCGATCGCCGGTGCGGAACAGCAGGCCGCCGGGCGGGCAGGCGTAGGGATCAGGTATGAACCGGTCCGCGGTAAGCCCGGGCTGGCCCAGATATCCCCGGCCGAGGGAGATGCCGCCGACGTAGATCTCGCCGGGTACCGAGGGCGGGACCGGCCGCAGCTGGTCGTCCAGGATGTGCAGCCAGGTTCGGTCGATCGGCCTGCCGATCGGCACCAGGCGACTCGCTGCGTCGGCCGCCGTGACCTGGTGGCAGGTGACATCGGCCGAGACTTCCGATGATCCGAACAGGTTGAGCAGCACCCGGCCGGGCAGGGCCGCCAGGAAGCTCGCGGCCAGCTCACCGGTCAGCGCCTCGCCGCTGACCGTCCACAGCGCCAGGTCCGGCAGCTTCCGGCCAAGGTCAGGCACCGTGTCAAGCAGCAGCCGCAGGAGCGCAGGCACCAGCACTATCCGGGTGACCCGCTCGCTGGCCAGCGCCCCGACGAGGGCATCGGGCTCGAGCAGCATCCACGGCGGGATGATCGTGACCGGAGTGCCCGCGCAGATGCCGCCGAACATCTCCCAGAACGAGTCGAGGAAGTTCAGTGACGTCTTCTGGCACAGCATCTCCCCCGGCTCGAAGGGGTACTCGCGCCACATCCAGGCAAACCTGCTGACCATGCCGCGATGCACGCCGACGGCGCCCTTGGGCTGGCCGGTCGAGCCCGAGGTGTACAGCACGTACGCCGGGTCATCCGGGCGCACCGGCTCCGCGAGCGGGGCGTCGCTAGCCTGGTCGCAGGCCGCCAGCAGCTGATCGACGGACAGCGACGGTGCACCAGACGACAGAGCATCAAACGGCTGGGCACCGTCGCCGCCCGGCGCGGTCACCAGCAGGTCCAGCCCCGCATCGGCGGCCATGAACTCGATCCTGGCCTGCGGATAGCCAGGGTCGAGCGGCACATACGCCGCCCGGGCCTTCATGATGCCGAGCAGCACGGCCATCGTCAGCGGCGACCGATCCAGCGACACTCCCACCAGAGCGCCCGGGCCGACGCCGTGTGACTGCACGACGCGGGCGATCCGGTTCGAGAGTGCCTCAAGCTCGCCGAAGGTCATGGCGCCAGCGCCGGTGCCGGCCATCCGCACCGCGACGGCGGCCGGGGACAGGGCGGCCTGGGCGCTCAGCAGCGCCGGCACCGACCGGGCTGCCGCTGCGTCAGCCGGCTCCGGCGGCTGCATCCCGGCCGTCCTGGTCGGCGGCGGTCCGCCGCGACGCGCGTCCCGAGCCGCCACCAGGTCATCGACGGCTGCGCCAGGCTCGCCGCAGATCGCCGCGAGCAGGGCGGCGAAGTCCGCAGCGATCTGCCTGATCGTCTCCGGGCTGAACAAGTCGGTGGAGTACTCGATGCCACCGACTGCGCCCTCGGCGGTCTGCCGCAGCATCAGCATGAAGTCGAACTTCGCCGTCGTTGCCGGACGCGAGATCTCGCGCAACGTCAGCCCGCCCAGCTCGAGCGCGGGCAGCGGCGCGTTCTGCAGCACCAGGACCTGCTGGAAGATCTTGTGATGGCTGAGCGAGTGCAGCGGGCTCAGTTCCTCCACGAGCAGCTCGAACGGCAGATCCTGGTGCGCGAAGGCCTGGAGCGTGCGCTGGCGGACCCGGGTCAGCAGCTCGGCGAACGGCTCCTGCGGCCTGACCTGGGTTCGCAGCGGAATCATGTTGACGAAGACGCCGATGAGGTCCTCAAGCTCCGGCCTGACCCGGCCGGCGATGGGCGAGCCGACCACCAGGTCCCGTTCCCCCGTATAGCGGCAGAGCAGGCAGGTGAACGCGGCCAGCAGGGTCATGAACAGGGTGCAGCCGTGCTCGTTTCCGAGCCTGACCAGATTGTCGATGAGGCCGGCGTTGAGCTCGACCGGATGTGTCGCCCCGGCGAACGTCTGGACCGGCGGCCGGTCGCGGTCCGCCGGGAAGCCCGTCAGCGGCGGGGCGCCGGCCAGCTCAGTCCGCCAGAAGGACAGCAGCATCTCCCTGGTATCGGCGCTGAGATACTCCTGCTGCCAGTGCGCGAAGTCGGCGTACTGGACGGTGAGGTCCGGCAGCTTCGCCTCTCGCCCCGCAAGCCCGGCCGAGTAGCAGGCGGCCAGCTCCCGGATGAAGACCCCGCTCGACCACGCGTCGGAGATGCTGTGGTGGCTGGTGAGCAGGAGGATGTGCTCGCTGCCGGCGAGCCGCAGCACGCTCGCCCGCAGCAGCGGGGCCTCCGACAGCTCGAACGGCCGGTTAGCCTCGGCGGTCGCCGCGCGCTCCCGCGCGTCGTTTCGCTCTGCCTCGGGCAGCTGGCTCAGATCGGTGACGCGGAGGTTCAGGCTTACCTGTGCCGCGATCCGCTGGACCGGCTGGCCGTTGATGGCGGTGAAGCTCGTGCGCAGGGCCTCGTGCCTGGCGATGATCGTGTTGATGCCCGCTTCGAGCGCCGCCAGATCGAGCGGGCCCGAGATGGCCACGACATCGGGGATGTTGTACATCGGGTTGCCAGGCACCAGCTGATCGAAGAACCAGAACCGGCGCTGCGCATAGGACAACGGCATGGCCGGCCCGCGCTCGACTCGCTCGATGGCGCCCCCTGCCTGGCCTGGACCCGCTGCCAGCAGCTCGCCAACCTGCTCGGCAAAGCCGGCGACGGTCGGCCGGTTGAGCAGCTGCAAAAGCGAGAGCTCCACGCCGAACCGGGCGCGCACCCTGGTGACGATCTGGGTGGCAAGCAGCGAATGGCCGCCGAGCAGGTAAAAGTCATCATCGCGGCCAACGGGCTCCACCCCGAGCACGTCCTGCCAGAACTCGGCCACGGCCAGCTCGGTATCGTCGGCCGGCTCGGCGAACGGCACGTCCAGGGCGGGCCGGGGCTGCCGCTCCGAGCTGTCCCCCGTGCGCGGGCGCCTGGCCGCCTCGGGATGGCGGACCCACTGATCGATCCGGCGATCGAGGTCGCCGGTGACGACCGCGCTCCAGCAGGCCGGCGCGCACTGGACGGCCCGGAACAGGGCATCGACTCCTTCTTCTGGCCGCAGGCCGTACTGGGTGAAGCTGAGCACCGGCAGCGCGGTGTCGCCGCCAAGCCACTCCTCGATGCTGACCGACAGCCAGCGGGTTCCCGGGTCCTGCCGGTGCAGTTGCGCGTAGGCGTTGAGGAAGTGGTTGCCGGCCGAGTAAGCGACCGCGCCGATCCCGCCCAGGATCGACACATTGGACGAGAGGAGCAGCACGTAGCCGGGGCGGTGCTCAGCGGCCAGCTCTCCGATGACCTGGGTTCCGGTCACCTTGGCCCGCAGCACAGGCTCGACGGTGCTAGCCGTCATCTGGTCGAGCAGCTGGAAGGTCTGCTGGCCGGTGATCCCGGCGGCGTGGATGATGCCGTCGATGCCGCCCAGCCGGTCACGTGCCTCGGCGGCGACCGCCCGCATCTGCTCCGCGTCGGCCGCGTCGGCGGTCCGCACGAGGACCGTGCAGCCCAGGTCAGTGATCTTCCTGAGCCTGCAGATCCGGCGGCTGACCGAATCGTCCGCCGGGTGCCCGGCCAGCCAGGCGTCCCATTCGGCCGGCTCGGGGAATGGCGTCCGGCCGGTGAGGATGAAGTGGCCGCCGAACTGCTCAGCGAGGCTTGCGGCCAGTTCCAGGCCGATAGTCCCGAGGCCGCCCGTGATCAGGTGCACCCCGCCCGCCGGGATCGTGAAGCGCGGCCGGCTCACGGTCAGCTGATCAAACTGACGAACCCACACCAGGTCGCCTCGGGCGGCAAGCAGCCGGTCGGCGGGTGCCGAACCGATGATCGCAAGGAGCCGGTCCGGGCTTGGCCAGGCTGCCTCTGCCGGCAGGTCCAGGCACCGGACGCCGATGCCGTCGTATTCCTGCGGGCCGCACATCGCCGGTCCGAGCAGCAGCGCGGCCTGCGGATCGGCCCGGTCCCCGCTCTCGACCTGGGCGAGTCCCCGGGTGAGCAGCCAGACGTCGATGGCAGCGCTGGCCCCCGAGCCCGCCAGCGCGCGCAGCAGCGCGGTCAGGCCGATCATCTCGCTGACACCGTCCTCCGCCAGGCCATCGAGCGGGCGCAGGTCGAGAACGATCTCCGGCAGATCGCCAGCGGCGGCCAGGTCTGCCAGTACTGCCTCCAGCTTCGCCTGATCGGCTGCGGCGACGTGGGTGAGCCGGCGGCAGGCTCCGGCGGCAGCGGTGAGCAGGCCGGCGCAGCGATCAGCTGATCCGGCGAGCACCAGCCAGTGCTGACTGCCCGCGCCGGGCAGAGCCGGCTCGGGCGGCGCGATGGTCCGCCAGCCTGGCGCCCAGAACCAGCCGTCGGAGACCGGGCGCTTTCCTGCGGCCGGCGCGGGCTGGGCGGAGGTGGCGGGGTTGATCCAGGCCCGCTCGCGCTCGAACGGGTAGGTCGGCAGGGCTACCCGGGCGGGCCGTCGGCCAGGTTCGATGACGTGTGCCCTGGGTGCCCCGGCTACGTACAGCTCGGCCACGGCGTCGAGCAGGTAGCTGCGGTCATCCAGCCGGTGGTCGTACCCGGCGCGGAGCGAGCTGGCCACGGTCGGCGGTTCGCCCTGCTCGGCGGTGGGCTCGGCGGTGTGCTCGGTGGTGGGCTCGGCGGCGTGCTCCAGGGCCAGCGAGCACAGCGCGTGACCCGGCCCGAGTTCCAGCAGCACGGCGTCGCGGTCGGCCCGCAGCGTCGACAAGCCGGCCGCGAACCGCACCGGCAGGGTGCTGTGCTCACTCCAGTAGCCGGGATCGGACGCCTGCGCATCGGTAATCCAGTCGCCGCTGACGTTCGACACGAACGGCAGCCGTGGCAGCCCGAGCTCCATCGTCGCGGCCAGCTCCCGCAGCGGGGCCGTGATCGGGCTGAGCAGCGGGGTGTGAAACGCATGCTCGGCGTTGAGCCGCAGGCTGGTGATCCGGCGGCCGGTGAGGGTCCGCTCCAGGTCAGCGACGGCCGCTGGCGATCCGGCCGCGACAGTGAACCTGGGACCGTTGATCAGCGCGACGTGCGCGTCAGGCGGTGCGAGCGCGGCGACCTCGCCGGCTGGCAGCGGCACCGCGAGCATGGCTCCGGCTGGCAGCTCGGCGATCAGCTGCGCCCGGCGCGCGATCAGGGCCAGCCCGTCGGCCAGCGAGAAGACGCCGGCAAAGGTGGCGGCGACGTACTCACCGAGGCTGTGGCCGATGAGTGCCTCGGGCTTGATCCCCCAGGATTCCCACAGCCTGGCCATGGCGAGCTCGGTCACGAAGAGCGCCGGATGTGCGACAGCGGTTCGGTGGAACGCTGAGTCCGACGCTCCGGTCAGCATCATCCGCAGGTCAAGGCTCCCGGCGGACGCTGGCTGTGCGCTTCCTGCCGGGTACAGCAGCTCGCGCAAGTCCCGGCGCAGAAGCGGCCGCAGCAGGTCACAGCACTCGTCGACGGTGGCACGGAAGACCGGCTCCCGTTCGTACAGCCCGGCGCCCATTCCGGGGTACTGGTCGCCGAGCCCGGAGAACATGAAGACCACGCCTCGGTCGCCCCGCGCCTCCTGGCGCTGCCTGACCCGGCCGCCCGGCGGACTGACCAGCAGCTCGGCCGCTTCCTGCCGATCTCGGGCGACGAACGCCCGGCGGTGCTCAAAGCGGACTCGGCCGCAGCTCAGCGTGTGAGCGACGTCGGCCAGCTCGGGCGCGTCGCCGCCGCTGAGCCGGGCTGCTAGCTGCCCGGCCAGCTCCGTCAGCGCGCTCTGCGTCCTGGCCGACACGGTGATCAGCTGCGGGGACTGCGTCCGGGCTGGCGCTGGCTCGGGCTCGGCCGGCTCGGGCTGGGCCGGCTCGGGCTGGCCGGCGCCTCCTCGAGGACACGTGCGCATTGGTGCCGCCGATACCGAAGCGAGCTGACGCCGGCCCGGCGCGGCCCTGGCCGCGCGGCCAGGTCCGCAGCGCGGTGTTGACGTAGAACGGGCTGGCCGTCCAGGTCGATCTGCGGGTTGGGGCGTCGAAGTGCAGGGTCGGCGGGAGCGCCCGATGCTTGAGCGCGAGCGCGGTCTTGATCAGGCCGGTGACGCCGGCGGCGGCGTCCAGGTGGCCGACGTTGGTCTTGACGGAGCCGAGCGCGCAGTAGCCGGCTGGCACTGGTGCCTGTGCCGGAAGGCCTGGGTGAGCGCGGCGACCTCGATCGGGTCGCCGAGCGGCGTGCCGGTGCCGTGCGTCTCGACGTAGCCGACGGTGTCGGCCGCGGTCGACGCCGGCCAGCGGCCAGCGCCTCGGCGATGACGTCGGCCTGGCCGTCGACGCTGGGCGCGGTGTAGCCGGCCTTGAGCGAGCCGTCGTTGTTGACGGCGGTGCCCAGGATCACCGCGTAGATCACGCGTCGCCGTCGGCGAGGGCGTCGTCGAGCCTGCGCAGGACGACGACTCCCGACGCCGTTGCCCGAAGACGGTGCCGTCGGCGTCGGCGTCGAAGGCGCGGCAGTGCCCGTCCGGGGAGGAGGATGCCGCCGGGCTCGTACTGGTAGCCGCCGATCAGCGGGGACGAGCACCACGTGACGCCGCCGGCCAGCGCGATGTCGCACTCGTCGTTGAGCAGGCTCTGGCAGGCCAGGTGCACGGCGACCAGCGAGGTGGAGCAGGCGGTCTGCACGGTGATGCGCGGGGCCCGTGAGGTCGAGCTTGTAGGCGACGCGGGTGGCCAGGAAGTCCTTGTCGTTGCCGAGCATCGCCTGCTGCAGTCCGGCCGCTGTCGAGCACCTGCTGGTTGTTCATGAGGTTGAACAGCAGGTAGGTGTTCAGGCCGGCGCCGGCGAAGACGCCGATCGAGCCCGGTCGAAGCCCTGCGGGTCGACGGCCCGCCGACTCCAGCGCCTGCCAGGCGCAGTTCGAGGAACAGCCGGTGCTGGGGGTCGATGAGTTCGGCCTCGCGCGGGCGAGTAGCCGAAGAAGCCGGTCGATCGAAGCGGTCGGCGTCCTGTCGAGCACGCCCTTGGCCGCCGACGAATCCGGCTGCGCCGTAGCGCCCGGGGTCGGCGCCCGCGGCGAGCGAGCTCGCTCGTCGGTGAAGGCGGTGATGCGACTCGCGGCCCTGCGCGAGGTTGGCCCAGAAGGTCTCCACGTCGCCGGCGCCGGGGAAGCGCCCGGCCATGCCGACGATGGCGATGTCGCTGCTCGCTTCGGCCTCGGCGGTCATGACGGCTGTCCGCGCCTGGCCGCGTTCCTGCGCCGGCTTGCCCGCTGCAGGGCGGCCCGGTCAGCGCTGGCCTGCAAGGACGACGCCGCCCCGGCACTGGTGAGGTAGCCGGCCAGCGAGCCGACGCTGGGGTATTCGAGCAGCTTGATCAGCTCGACCTCGCCGTCGGTGAGCTCGCTGAGCCGTGAATGCACGGCGACAATCAGCAGCGAGTGCCCGCCCAGGTCGAAGAAGTTGTCGTACAAGCCAACTTCGCCTACGCCAAGCACCTCGCTCCAGATCGCCGCGATCTGCTTTTCCAGCTGGCTCCTCGGCGCCGCGATGGTCCGGCCAGCGAGCTGCGCTGGCTCGAACTTCGGCAGCGCGCCGACATCGACTTTGCCGTTGGCCGTCATGGGCAGCGCGGTGAGCGGCACGTACGCGGTCGGGATCAGGCTGGCCGGCAAGATGGCAGCTAGCTGCTGTGACAGCTCGCGGTGCGCGGGCGCGGCGCCGGGCGCGTAGACGACGTAGGCGACCAGCCTGGTGCCTGAATCGGCGCTGGTCTGACCGGCCACCACGGCGGAGCTGATGTCGGGTAGCCGCTCTAGTGCGTGCTCGATGTCGCCGAGCTCGATCCGGTGTCCATGCACCTTGACCTGGCGATCGATCCGGCCCAGGAATTCCAGCGTCCCGTCGGCCCGGCGCCTGGCGAGGTCACCGGTCCGGTAGAGCCTGCCGCCCGGCGGGCCGTAGGGATCGGGAACGAACCGGTCGGCGGTGGCCGCAGGCTTGCGCCAGTACCCGCGAGATACGCCGTCGCCGCCGATCAGCAGCTCGCCGGTCACCCCGACGGGGACCAGCTCGAGGCGGGCGTTCACGACATGAACCTGGGTGTTCGCCATCGGCAAGCCGATCGGAACCGGCCCTTCGGTATCGGTTACCTGGTGCATCGTGGACCAGATGGTGGTCTCGGTCGGCCCGTACATGTTCAGCAGCGTGGTGTCAGGCAGTCCCGCCAGCAGCTGCCTGGCCAGGGCGCTCGGCAGGGCCTCACCGCCGAGCAGGAGCGTGCGCAGCCCGGACAGGCCACCGGCGGCCCGCTGGTCGGCGAGTACCATCCGCATGGTCGATGGCGTGCACTGCAGCAGCGTCGGCGGGTAGGCACTGATGATCTCGGCGAGCGTCCAGTCGCGCTCGGCGGCCCGGTCGTGCTGGAGCTGACGCGCTCGCGCGAGCTGGGGCAAGCTGGCTAGCGTCAGCTCCTCCGGCAGGCCGAAGTCGATCAGGCAGGCCACCTCGTCGACCCCCGCCGCTGACAGCCGGTCCAGCAAGGGCTGCACGGACTGGGCCGTGCCGAACAGGGCGCTGGATTCGAAGTACCGGTCAAAGGCGAACGCCAGCAGTGCGTCGCGGTCTTGCTCGGACAAGTTCGCCAGGTCGAGAGGCAGCTTCAGGCTGCGGACCAGATTCTCGATCAGGCCGACCGATGACCGCAGGTAGTCAGTGAAGGGAACCCGGACAGTCTCCCTGAGGTCGGTATCGTCCGTGCCGACGAAGGCGTGCATCATCAGCGTGACGATGCCCTCATCCGGGTCGTGACCGCCGGCCGCGCGGGCCGCGCGGTACCGGCTGATGTTCGCGGCGACCTGCTCGACCGACTGCCCGAGCAGATGCGTGAGCACGTTGGCGCCCAGGGTGCCGGCCTGGACGAACGTGTCTGGCGTCCCGGCTGTCGTAATCCAGGTGGGCAGGGTCGGCTGAACCGGCTTTGGGTGAATCCGGACGCTGATCGTGGTACCCGACCCGCCCTGGACCTCCGTGGTGCCGCCCTGCCAGAGCTCGTGCACCACCTTGAGCGCGGACGCCAGGTAGGCCTTCCGGTCGGGGTAGCGCTCGGGAAAGAAGACGAAGTCGTCGGCGTGCCAGCCCGAGGCGAACGCGATTCCCGTCCGTCCGCCGGACAGGTTGTCGACGAGGGACCACTCTTCGGCTACCCGGATGGGATCATGCAGCGGCAGGACGACGCTGCCGGCCCGCAGGGCAACTCGCTCGGTAATGGTGGCGAGCGCCGCGCTGAGCACGGCCGGGTTCGGATACAGCCCGCCGAACTCGTGAAAATGCCGCTCAGGTGTCCACACTGCGGCAAAGCCGTTCTGGTCGGCGAACCGGGCTCCCTCGGTGACCAGCCGGTATCCAGCGCCCTGCTGGTCGGAGCTGGCGAAGTAGAACAGGCTGAAGTCCAGCGGGCGTTTCGGTCCGCCGCTCTGGCTGGCTGACCGGCGCCCTGGGCCCGGTCCGAGGCAAGGACAATCCGGGCGCCGTGGGTCAGCGGCCACAGCAGCTCGAGGAGCGAGATGTCGAAGGCCACGCTGGTGACCGCGAGGACGGTGTCGTCCGGTCCGCAGGCCACCCGCTCGTCGATGCCGGCGAGGAAGTTGAGCACGTTGCGGTGAGTGACGACCACTCCCTTGGGAGTCCCCGTCGATCCCGAGGTGTGCAGCACGTAGGCCGTAGCGCCCGCCGACCACGGCAGGTCCTCGATGATCCCGGCCGGATCAGCGCCCGGCGCGGCTACGGTGAGAACTGGCGGCAGCCCGGCCGGCAGCAGGCTGGCGGTGGACGCGCTGGCGAGGATCACGGCCGGCCTGGTATCGGTGATCGCAAGGGCGATTCGCTCCGCCGGATATCCAGGATCGAGCGGCACATAGGCGGCGCCCGCCTTCAGCACGCCGAGCAGGGCGGCAATCAGCTCAGGTGATCGTTCCACGCAGACGCCGACAAGGTCGCCAGGGACAACTCCGCTGGCCTGAAGCTGGCCGGCAATCTGGCGGGCGAGGCTGTCCAGCTCGCGATAGGTCAGCCGGTCGTCCTTGCCGGCGACGGCCACGGCATCGGGCTGCCTGGCAGCGACCGCCTCGAAGAGCTGGTGGACACCGGCATCTTCGGCCAGCGGCCTGGCCGTCGCATTGCCAAGCTGGATCAGCTGTTCCCGGTCGGCCGGACTGATCAGGGTCAGCTCGCCGACGGGGAGACCGGGGTCGCGCACGACCGACGCGAGCAGGGTGCGGAACGCCTCGGTCAGCCGCTCCACGGTAGCCGCGTCGAACAGATCGGTGTTGTAAAGGAAGGAGCCATGCAGCTGGCCGCTGCCCGTCGCCAGTGCGAGCGTGAGATCGAACTGCGCCGTCGGCTGGTCCACTGGCAACGGCTCGAAGACGAGTCCGGACAGCTCCACGCGAGCACCGTGGTGGCCGATGGCAGCCAGGGCCAGCCCCGTCTCACCCGGCGGAGCCTGCTGGAAGAGCAGCATGGCCTGGAACACGGGCGAGCGGCTGGGGTCGTGCGCGGTCCTGAGCTGCTCGGCCAGCAGCGCGAACGGGTAGTCCTGGTGTGCCAGCGACCTGGCCGTCTGCTCGGCAAAGCCCGACAGCACCGCGCGGAATGGCTGGTCGCCAGTCAGCCGGCCGCGTACGACGATCGGGTTGACCAGGTAGCCGGCGGTGCCTGCGTGGGCCGAGCGGGTACGGCCCGAGGACGGCGACCCGACAAGAATGTCGGTCTGGCCAGTCCAGCGGTGCAAGAGCACCTGGAATGCTGCCATGAGCACGGTGTAGAGCGACGCCCGCCCGGCCCTGGCGAGGTCGGCTAGCTGACCGGTGAGGTGAGCATCCAGCACGAAGCAGTGCCGGGCGCCGGCGAAGGTCTGGACCGGGGGCCGTGGGCGGTCAGCAGGCATAGCCAGCTGCGGCAGCGTCCCGGACAGCTCGCTGAGCCAGTAATCTCGCGCGGCCCTGCCCGCAGCCGAGTCCACGTAGCCGTCCTGCCAGGCGACGAAGTCGTCGTAGCTGCCCGGCTCGGGGTGGGCCGGGACCGGGTCTGCGCAGGCGCCGACGTGCATCTGGTAGCTGGCCGCCAGCTCGCGCAGCAGGAGGTTGAAGCTCCAGAAGTCGGCGATGATGTGGTGCATCACCAGGACCAGCACGGCACCGTCAGGCGCGGCTGGCCACAGGTGCGCCCGCACGAGCGGACCCGTCTCGAGGTCAAACGGCTCGGCCGCGATCTGGCTGGCCTCCGCGCCGATCCGGTCAGCGCTATCGGCACCCCCGTCGTCGTGCACGACCAGGTGCCAGTCCGCTGTCGCGGCGACCGACCGGACCGGGCCTGCCGGGCTGCGAGGGAACGTCGTGCGCAGATTTCCATGCCCGGCCGGCCAGCTCCTGGAGGCTCCGCTCGACCGTGCGAGTGTCAGCGGTTCCCTGGAAGCGGATCGCTCCCGCGACGTTATAGGCCGCGCCTGCCGACGACATCTGGTGGAGCAGCCACAGGCCGCGCTGGCCATGGCTGCAGGCCGGCTGGGCGAGCTGGCTCGGCAGCGCCGGGCTGCTCGCCCTGGTCGGCGCCCAGTGTCGCGTCGAGCTCTTCGGCTAGCTGCGCCAGGCTGCTCTGATAGAAATCCTCAGGGTCAAGTGCGAGTCCGAAGGTGCGCTCGACCTCGTGCTGCAGCTCGAGCAGCGCGAGCGAATCCAGGCCGAGCTGGATGCCGGTCGCGGTCACGTCATCCTCGGTCAGCGACCGGCCGAGCCGCCTGCTGACCGCGGCGAGCAGGCGCTGTAGCGTCTCGCCCGCCGGTTCCGCGCTGGGACCGGCCTGCCGGGCGACGGCAGGCAGCTCGCCGGACCCGCCGAGCACGTCAAGCTCGCCGCGCAGGTAGCCGCCGGCAATGGCGTGCCGCTGGATCTTGCCGCTTGACGTACGGGCGAGGCGGCAGGCCCGGACCAGGACGACGTCATGGACCGTCAGCTCATGTGCGGCAGCGACGGCGGCCCGGATCGCCAGCTTCGCCGCCTGCTGGTCGAGATCGCGGTGCCGAGGCGCCACCTCCTGGGCCACGATCAGCTGCTCCCCGGAATCACCCGGCACCGTGAAGGCCGCCGCTCCGCCCGCCAGCAGCCCGTCGCAGGCCTGGCTGGCCGTGATCTCGATGTCCTGCGGATAGTGGTTGAGTCCGCGCTGGATGATCAGGTCCTTGATCCGGCCGGTGACGAAGAGTCTCGCCGTCGGCCAGCAGCCCGAGGTCACCGGTACGCAGGAACGGCCCCGCTACCTCGCCGGCCGGAAGCTGGGTGCCCAGCCGCGCCCCGAAGGTAGCCGAGGTCTGCTCCGGACTGCCCCAGTAGCCGGCGGCCACGCTCGGCCCGCGAAACCAGATCTCGCCCTCGCTGCCCTCTGCCACCGGCACGCACGTCTGCGGATTCACGATGCGAACTTCGTGGCCAGGCGCAGCGCGGCCGCAGCCGACGACCGAGATCGGCCTGCCGCCAGGCTGCTGGTGCTCGCGCTGGACGGTCCCGCCCGCTGGCCTGCCACCGCTGACAATGAGCGTCGCCTCGGCCAGTCCGTAGCACGGCGAAAATGCATCGGGCCGCAGCCCGGCCGGCACCAGCAGCCGGGTGAAGCGCTCCATGACCTCAGCCCGGATCGGCTCGGCGCCGTTAAACGCCACCTCCCAGCTCGCCAGGTCGAGGTGAGCTACCTGCTCCGGGGTGACCCGGCGGGCGCACAGGTCGTAGGCGAAGTTCGGCCCGCCGCTCACTGTCGCCCCGGTCTCGGAGATCAGCTCGAGCCAGCGCAGCGGGCTGCGGGCGAATTCGGCCGTCGGCAGCAAGGCCGTCGGATAGCCGGTGTACAGCGGCTGGAGGAGACCGCCGATCAGGCCCATATCGTGGTACGGCGGCAGCCAGATAACGGCGCTGCTCGCCTGGGACAGGCCAAAGAAGCGCTCGATCTCCGCGCAATTCGCCATGACGTTCTGATGCCGCACCATCACGCCCTTGGGCGCCGAGGTCGAGCCTGACGTGTACTGCAGGAACGCCAGCGCCTCCGGCTCGGCGGGCGTCGGTGCCCAGCCGGACCCGGCATCCGCGCCGATCTGATCGGCAAGGATCCAGCGGAGCCCGGCGAGCTTCCCGCCGGACTCGGTGAGAGCGCCGGACCTGCTTCGCGTGACCGAGTCCGTCACCGCCGCGATCGGGTGCGCATCGGCCGCGATCGACCGCAGCCTGGCCAGGCCGCGCGCCGACCCCGCGCGTCGGGGCGGGTACGCGGGCACGGCGACCGTCCCGGCGTACAGGCAGCCAAGGAACGCCGCGATGTAGTCCAGCCCGGCGGGCAGGACAAGCAGGACCCGGCTGCCCGGCGGGCAGGTCTCGCCGAGCTGGCGGCCGATGGCGCGGGCTCTGGCGTCGAGGCCCGCGTAGGTGACCGATGCCGATTCGGCATCGCCGTGGAAGCTGTAGGCGATCGCGCCGGCCTGCTCGGCCGCTCGCCGGCGGGCGATCTCGACGATGGACGCTGCCGCGATGGTCATCGCTGAGCCGTCTGCGCGACGTACTGGCCGATGAGCCCCTGCTGGATCTGCGTGGTCCCCTCGATGATCTCCATGACCTTGGCATCGCGGTAAAACCGCTCGGCGGGCGACTCCGCGCTGATGCCGCGGGCACCCAGGATCTGCACCGAGCTGGCCGCCGCCTTGACCGCCGTGCGGGATGCGTGGCATTTGGCCATCAGGGTCTGCTGCACGGCGTCACGATCACCGCGCTCCTTGCTACGCGCGTGGTGGCACAGCAGCCTGGCGGCCATGGTGTCGGTCGCTACGTCCGCCAGCAGCTCCTGGATGAGCTGGTGGTTGACGAGCTGGGTGCCGAACTGCACTCGCTGCGCGGCGTAGCTGGCGGCGATGTCAAGACACTCCTGGGCCAGCCCCACCGACCCCCAGGCGGTGCTGTAGCGGCCGAGGTCGAGGGCATCTGAGGCGACGAAGGCGATGCCGCTGCCAGGACGGCCGATCATGTTGCCAAGCGGCACGCGGCACTGGTCGAAAGTGAGCTTGCCGAGCATGGAGCCGCGCAGGCCAAGCAATCCGGTGATGGGGCTGACCGACAGGCCAGGCGGTATGCCGCTCCACCAGGAAGCTGGTCGGCCCGCCCTCGTACCTGGCGAAAACTAAGTAGAGGTCGGCGAGCTGCCCGAAGCTGATCCACTTCTTCACGCCGGTCAGCACCACGTCGTCGCCGTCGCGGGTGGCGGTGGTCTGAACCGCAGCCGCGTCACTGCCCACCTCGGGCTCGGTGAGCGCGAAGGCGGCAACCGAGCTTCCGGCAATGATGCCCGGCAGCCAGCGCTCCCGCTGAGCCGTCGTGCCCCACCGATCGATCGAGCGCGCCACCATGTCCAGGACTGCGACCAGGTTGCGGGCGGACTGGCAGGTCCGGCCGATCTCCTCGGTCAGCAGGCCGTAGTCGACCATGGTCATCCCCCGGCCGCCTCGGCTGGCGGGGAGCAGCGCCCCGATGTAGCCGGCCTCGGCCAGCGCCTTGATGACGCTGCGCGGCATCGTCTGATCCGCGTCGCTCGTCCCGGCCTGCGGGGCAATTGCCTGCTGAGCAAAGTGCCGGAACTCCTTCTGGCGCTGCTCTTGTTCCGTGGAAAGGTGGCTCAAGGTCAACGACGATCGTCCTCTCGGTTCCCGATCAGTTGCTTTAACAACCGGTGCTGCGTACCGCGATTGAAGTCGTCCCGGAAATCCAGCCAGGCCCTGATGTAGCCAGCGTCGAATTCAGGGCTCTCGATGACGAGGGTGAACAGCCGCGTGCCGATGTCGGTCAGCGACAGGCCGACCTCGTCCGGCATTTTCCTGAATACTCGCGTGGACCGCTCGATCTCGGCCGGCTCACGGCCAACGATGGCGCACCATTCGTCCAGGCGCTGATGCAGCTTCAGGAGGCTGGCGGCGGTGCCGAAGCCATGCCAGATGTCGGCGTGCTCGGCGGCGATCCGAAGCGTACGGCGCGGGCCGTTGCCGCCGACCAGGATCGGGATCGCCCGGCGAGGCGGAGGGTTCAGCCGCTCCATCCGGCGCCTGATCCGCGACAGCGAGTCGGCCAGGTGGTCAAGGCGCGTTGCCGGCGTGCCGAACTCGTACCCGTACTCGGTGAAGTCACGCTCAGACCAGCCTGCGCCGATGCCGAGAATAAGCCGCCCGTCACTGATGTGGTCCACGGTTCGCGCCATGTCGGCGAGCAGATCCGGATTGCGGTAGGCCGCGCACGTGACCAGCGGCCCGAGTTCCACCCGGCTCGTGGCCTCGGCCCAGGCCGCGAGCATCGTCCAGCATTCATAATGCGGCTCGTCGGGCGAGCCGTACTGCGAGAAGAAATGATCCCAGTTCATCAGCAGGTCGACGCCGATGTTCTCGAGGCGCGCGGCGGTGCGGCGGATCTGCGCGTACTCACATCGCTGCGGCTGGACCTGCGCAGCTATCCGCACCGGATACTTGCAGTCGGCCATAGTCATCGCTTCACCTCCGCCGGAAGGCACTAACTCGTCGCGCACCATGTCGATATGGGCGGCCAGATCCGCAACCGTCGCATGCCGGAAGAGGTCAGCTACCCTGACCCGGACACCGAGGCTGCGCTCGATGTTCTGGGCGATCCGCAATGCCATCAGGGAGTTGCCGCCAAGGTCGAAGGATCTCGAAGACGTTCAGCTCCGTGAAGATCAAGCTCACGGCCCCAGATCTGAGCAACCTGAACTTCGGTGTCGCTATCGGCGCCGTCCGGGGGCCCGATGGTGTCACCTGCTGGTGAGCCAATCGGTGCGGCGGCCTTGGCGGGAGCGAGCTGGCGGTCCTGCCGCCCGGCCCGGTCCCGCGCCGAGTTCGACCTCCGCCGTCAGCGCGGCCGGGAGCCGTACCGGGCTGCGGCGGCACCACCACGACCATTCCTGCTCCGGCAGCGAGGTCAGGTAGGGCAGGTTGACCCGGCCGACGACCACCCGGCTCTCACCGCCCGGCCCGGACCTCGTCGAAGCTGGCCAGGCCGGCCGAGGGACGCACCGACAGGAAGAATCCGCTATCGGCCTGCAGCCCGTGGTCAGCCGCCATGCCCGTGTCCAGCCAGTCGGACCAGTCGACCGCCACGGTGCGGCGGCCAAGTGCCGAGCGGTAGCTGGCGAAGGCGTCCAGGAAGGAATTGGCGGCGGTGTAGTCACTTTGGCCCACGCCGCCGAACAACCCGATGGTCGAGGCAAAGAGGATCATCTCTGGCGCCTCATCCGCCGTAGCGGCATCGAGGTGCCACGCGCCGGCCGTTTTCGGGCTCAGGGTGGCGGCGAAGGCAGCCTTGTCCTTCCTCAGCAGAAGACCGTTGCCGGGAAGCCCGGCGCTGTGCACGATCAGGCCAATCCGCCCGAAGTCGGCGTGCACGGCCCCGATCAGCTCCGCCACCTGGTCAGCCCGCGCGACATCAGCCGGGTAGTACCGCACCTGCGCGCCGAGTTCCTCAAGCTCGCGAAAGGCAGCCACCTGGCGCTCGGGCTGCGGCAGCACAGTACGTCCGGCCAGCGCTAGCCGCACCCCCGGCTGGGTGGCCGCCAGGTGGCGGGCTACCGCAGGCCGAGCCACCAGGCCCCGCCGGTGATGAGGCAGGCGCCGGCCAACACCAGCGCCGGACCGGCTGGCGCCTGCGTCAGCTCCGGCGGGGATAGCGACGTGCGGGACCAGTTCGGGCCCGAAGCACCGGCCCCCGCGCAGGCCAACCGCGCTAGCACCGTCCCTCGCCAGCACCTGCGCCGCAACCAGCGTCAGGTCCGTCGCCTCGTCGATGTCGAGGCTGCGACCCGTCACGCCATTGATCTCGTGGCCGATCGTCTTGGCCAGGCCGAAAAGTGCGGCGAGCCAGGGTGCGGTGTGCGCCTCGTCGCCGCTGATCCGGTCGACGTGCCGCGCCACGACGCACAGCTGCGATATCCCCGCGTCAGCCTCAGCCAGCGCCTTGACGAACTCGAAGAAACGCAGGGCCGGGTCGTCGGAAAAGGAGGCCGGATGATCCTGCTCTGGCGCCACGTACACGGCGATGTCGGCAGCCCGGTCCGGCAGCGTCGCGAAGAGGCTTTCGCAATCCGGCTGCGCGGCTCCGATAACTGCCTCGGTGACGGCGCAGCCCGCGGTGCGCAGCTCAGCAGCGAGCGCTCGCCCGGCCGCCGATGGCCCGTCGGACGCGACCAGCACTGCCTGCCCGGACAGCTGGTCCTGCGGCGGCGGAACCTCCTGCCACCTGATCACGTGGTGCTGCTCGTGCGGCCGCAGCCGCTCCAGGGTGGTCGCCAGGTCGGACGCCTGCCGCGCCGTGAACCCGGTGATGTCCGCCACCGTGTCGCCGGCCTCGTCGCAGATAACGATGTCGAGCTTGTTCAGCTGCGCACTTTGCTCGTAGCCGGGGCTCGGGCAGGCCAGGCAGATCACGCTCGCCGGAAGAGGCAGGCGAATCCGGATGCGGTCGTAGCCGATGGGGAGAAAGAAGCCGGGCTGAGCGGGTGCTCCGCTGCCTGACCCTCGCCCGGCCAGCGCGAGCCCGTAGCTGCCCGCCGCGAGGTCGAGCAGCGCAGGGTGAAGACCGTACTCGCCGGCCTCGGCGGCGTACTCGGGTGGCAGGCGCAGCTGCGCGAACGCGCGCTCAGAGCGCTCGCCGGCACAGGTCAGCAGGCCGCGCCAGCGGGGGCCGAGCCAGACCTGGCCCGCCGGCGCCGCCTCCGGCGACTCGACTTCGACGCCGCCGCGAGCACTTCGCTCGGCCAGCACGTCGTACCGGCGGCCGCCAGGACCAGCGGCGGCGCTGGCGCGGCCACGGGCGTGCTCAGTCCACCGCCGGGCGTCCGCGCGATCGGGGTCAGAGCTCACCATCCGAAACTCGACGGTGTCTGGCCCGACGTCCCAGATCCTGATGTGCAGCAGCCGGGAGCTTCCCTCCGGTACGACGAGGGGAACCAGGAAATCCACCCCGGACAGCTCCGTCACGACCTGCCCGAGGTGGAGCTGAGCGGCTGCCCGGGCGATCTCCAGGAAGGCCGAGCCCGGCACGGTCGGCTCGCCGAGCAGCTTGTGCTCGGCGAGTATCCAGTGGCGCGCCGGGTCAAGCCGGGTGCCGAAGGTCGATTCGCCCATGGAGGACAGCACGAGCCGTCGATCAGCGGATGGGGCCCGCGATCGGCTGCCACCGCAGCCACGCCGCCCGAGGCAGCCGGAGCCGGAGTCGCCGGGTTCAGCTCCAGCCAGTGCCGCCGCCGCTGGAACGGATAGCCGGGCAGCGCTGCCCTGCGCCGCCCCTGTCCCCGGTAGTACCCATCCCAGTCGGGCTCCGCGCCGGCCATCCACAGCTGCCCGAGGCAGCGCTGCAGCGTGGCCAGGTCACCGCGCGGGTCGTCCTTGTGCGGCAGAGCGTGCGTAATGAGCCTGCGACCGGTGCCGCCGACGATCCGCCGGGCCAGGCCGGCCAGCGTCTGACCTGGGCCGATCTCGACCATGCTCAGCGTCGGCTCAGCCGCGAGCGTTCGCAGGCCAGCAGCGAACTCCACGCAGGCCAGGATCTGGCGACCCCAGTACCGAGGATCCCGTGCCTGCGCATCGGTGATCCAGGTGCCGGTGACATTGGAGATGAAGGGAATCGCCGGGACATTCCTGTCCCTGTCCGCCACGGCGGCGACGAACTCATCCACCATCGGTGCCATCAGGGCCGAGTGGAATGCCCGCGACGTCGCGAACGGGCTGCAGCGCCACGCCTTGCGCGGCTAGGCCCTCGGCGAAATCGGCCACTTGCTGAGCCTGGCCTGCCACCACGCAACTCCGCGGCCCGTTGTGAGCCGCCAGGCACACGCCGTCCGGCAGGAGCGGCTCGACCCACTCCCGCTCAGCCGTGATGCTGACCATCGCACCGGGCTGCTGCGCGGTCATGAGCTTGCCGCGGATCGCGACCAGGTCAAGGGCGTCGCTCACGGAGAAGACGCCGGCCAGGCAGGCGGCGACTAGCTCGCCGATCGAATGCCCGATCAGCGCCGCCGGCCTGATCCCCCAGGACTCGAGCAGCCGTGCCATCGCGTATTCAACGATGAACAGGGCTGGCTGCGTGATGTGAGTCTGGGCCAGCAGCGCGGCTGCCTCCGCTGTACCGCCCGGTTCCGGCGGAGTGAAGAGCGTCGCGGTGACGTCGAACCCCAGCGACTGACTGCCCTCAGCGCAGCTGGCGACTGCCGCGCGGAACACCGGTTCGGCAGCGTAGAGCCGCCGCCATCCCGGCGTACTGCGCCCCCTGGCCGCTCAGCAGGAACGCCACCCGGCCGGGTGAGTCCGGCAGTTCCGACGTCAGCAGCTCGGCCGGGATCTTCGCTGCGCAGCAGGTCGGTCAGCGCGGCCGGGTCGGCTGCCACCAGCACCCGGCGGTGCCGGAAGTGCTGGCGCCCCGTTGCCAGGGTAAAGGCCGCGTCCGCCAGTTCCGGCGACCCGGCCGCTGGCAATGTAGCGGCATAGCCCGCTAGCCGCGCTGTCGCCTCGTCCAGCGCCTGCGGCGTCCGCGCCGACAGCATGACCAGTTCGCTTCGCCGGCCAGCTGGACAGGGCGATGGCCGCTCGGGCGGCTCCGCCAGGATCACGTGAGCGTTGGTGCCGCCGAAGCCAAAGGCGCTGACGCCAGCGAGCCGCGCTCCGTCCGGCTCCGGCCACGGCTCGAGAATCTGCTGGAGACGGAACGGGCTGGCCTCGAAGTCGATGGCCCGGCTTGGCCTGACCACATTGATGGACGGCGGCAGCATGGCGCTGCGCAGCGCCATGATCACCTTGATGATGCCGGCCATTCCGGCCGCCGCGTCCAGATGGCCGACGTTGGCTTTCACCGATCCGATCCGGCAGAAGCCAACTGCCTCAGTATCCCGCCGGAATGCCCGGGTGAGCGCTGCGATCTCGATCCGGTCGCCGATCGGGGTGCCCGTGCCGTGCGCCTCGACGTACTCGATGGATCGCGCATTTGCGCCCGCCGCTCGCAGCGCGGCCAGCACCACCTCGGCCTGGCCGTCCGCAGCGGGCGCGACAAAGCTCGCCTTGCCCGCCCCGTCGTTGTTGATGGCGGATCCCCTGATCACCGCATAGACCGTGTCCCCGGCCGCCAGCGCGTCCTCCAGCCGCCTGAGCGCCAGGACTCCGACCCCGGAGCCAAACACCGTTCCGCAGGCCGCGTCATCGAAGGGGTAGATATGTCCGTCCGTGGAGAGAACGGACTCTGACTGGGCCAGGTATCCGGTCTGGGGCTGGCTCTTGAAGGCGGCCGCCCCGGCCAGCGCCATCTCGCATTCGCCGTCGAGCAGGCTCCGGCAGGCAAGATGGACCGCCACCAGCCCCGTCGAGCAAGCGGTCTGCACGGGCACGCTAGGCCCCCGCAGATCGAGCTTGTAGGAGACGCGGGTGGTGAGATAGCAAGCCTCGTAGCCCTGTCCCGCGTTCTGGTCGCGGATGGCTGCGCCATGATCAAGGTTGCTGGCGATGTTGTCCAGGTAGGCGGAGGCCGAGCTTTCGCCGCCGAAGATGCCGATCCTGCCCTTGTACCGGCCAGGGTCGTAGCCGGCATCCGCAAGCGCCGCGTAGCTGTGTTCCAGAAACAGCCGGTGCTGCGGGTCCATGATCCGCGCTTCGAGTGGCGAATAGCCGAAGAACTCGGCGTCGAACAGCTCAGGTCCAGCGAGGGAGAACCCGGCCTTGACGTAGCCCGGCCGGCCGAACTCGCTGGCGGGGACACCGGCTTCGGCCAGCTGCTCGCCGGTGAAGAAAGTGACGGACTCTGTGCCAGCGCAGACGTTAGCCCAGAATTGATCAGCATCGCTGGCGCCGGGGAAACTGCAGGAAATGCCCACCACGGCGAGGTCGCGATTGCGATTTAATCCGTCTACGTGAGACATATATGTATTGATCTCTTAACGGTAGCGAACTACGGTACTGATCACAAACCGTGATGATACAACGCTATGTGGGTGCTTGCCTAGCGTATCCGTGCATGACATATTGTATAATGGTTTGTGCCAACCTGCTACGGACGTCTCGTGGGGCATTGACCTGCTTTGAGCCGGCTCGGCGGAAGGAGCGCGCGGGTGTCCGATCAGCGCACAAGCCCCTGGCTGCCGTTCGGAGTGCACTCCGACGCGCCCATCCGCCTGCTGTGCCTGCCGCACGCGGGAGCAGGCGCTTCGGTATTTCGAAGCTGGGGCCGGGGCCTGCGCCGGCGATCGCGGTATGCCCGGTTCAGCCGCCTGGCCGGGAGCGCAGACGGGCCGAGCAGCCGTTCAGCCAAGTGGGCCCGCTCGCCAGGGAACTTGCCGGCCAGGTGGTCAGCTCGGTTGCCACCCCGTATGCGATCTTCGGCCATAGCACGGGAGCGCTCGCGTCCTTCGAAGCTCGCCCGCGAGATCCGCCGTCTGGGTGCGCCAGGGCCGGTGCATCTGTTTGTCGCCGGGCGCCGCGCGCCGCAGCTGCCGATCCGCCGCAGCGACCTCGCCCGGCTCAGTCCGGCGGAGCTGGCCGCCTTGCTGCGCAAGCTCGGCGGCACGCCGCCCGATCTGTTAGCCGACACTGACCTGCTGGTCGCGATGCAGCCACTGCTGGTAGCGGATTTCGAGGTGAATGAGAACTACGAGTTCGCGGCACAGGACCCGCTGAGCGTTCCTATTACCGCGTTCGCCGGCACCAGGGACACCGGGGCGGATGTCACGATGATGACCGCCTGGCGGGAGCAGACCACGGCAGAGTTCGCCATCTGCGCCCTGGCTGGCGGCCACTTCGCCATCATCGATCACGCCGAGGCCGTGCACGCCGCGATCGCTGCCGCACTCGGCCTGAACCTGGACCTGTCCCGATGATCATCTCCCGGTCCGGCGCGATGATGGCCGCCAGCGGAGGACTGCGTTCCATCATGGAGGACATCGCGCGGTCCGCTGCTGACCGCTCCGGCACCCCCTGGCTCAACCTCGGTATCGGCAATCCGGCCGCAATCCCCGAAGTCTCGGCGATGTGGCGCGAGCTCCTCGCAGGCGCGGTGACGACCAGCTTTGATCAGGCCGTCAGCCGCTACGGCCCGTCGCGCGGCACCCCGGAGCTGGTCGCCGCGATCGAAAGCTACTTCCGGCGCCATTACGGCTGGGATATTGGCCCGCGCAACATCGTCGTCGTTCCGGGCAGTCAGATGCTGTGCTTCATGGCCGCAGCGCTCTTCTCCGGGCCAGCGCAGCGGTGCACGGCCCGGCTGGTGCTGCCGGCGCTGCCGGACTACGCCGGCTATCACGGACTGAGCCTTGCCCCCGGCGTGCTGACCGGAGTGCTGCCGGAGATTCAGATGCTGGACGACCGGACGTTCCGGTACCTGCTCGACTTTCCCGCTGTCGAGCGAGTCTCGCACATCGGATTGCTGCTGCTCTCCAGCCCGAGCAACCCGGCCGGCCGGCGCGCTGATGGCGATGAGCTCGCCCGTCTTGCCCGCCTGGCGCAGGAACGCGACATCCCGCTGCTGATCGACAACGCATACGGGGCGCCATTCCCCAGGATCGGCGCTGACCTCGTCGCGCCCCAGTGGCACCGCGCCGCGATCAACTGCTTCAGCCTTTCCAAGGCAGGCCTCCCAGGCGAGCGCATCGCCTTTGCCATCGGCGACGAGCGCTACCTTGATCCGCTCGTATCGTTCCTGACCAATGCGGCCATCCATGCCCCGCAACTGGCACAGGTCGCGGTCGCGACGGCGCTCGAATCCGGCCGGCTGGACGCTATCGTCGGCTCGGCCATCACCCCGTTCTATGCCGAACGTCGAAGATTTGCGGAGGCGATGCTGCGGGCGGTGCTGCCGGAGTCAGTGCCGTGGCGGCTGCACGACAGCCGGGGCGGCATGTTCAGCTGGATCTGGATTGACGCTGCCTGGTTCGACGACCTGACGTTTTATCAGCTGATGAAGAGCATGGGAGTAGCGATCGTGCCGGGCAGATTCTTCTTTTCAGACCTCGACGGTGGCGGACCGCTTGGCCTGCACTCACGGCAGTGCTTCCGGATCAGCCTGACGGCGCCGGCGGCGGATATCACTGCGGGCATTGAGCGTATCGCCGCCGCCCTGGTCCAGCTGCAAGGCGACGCGACTAGGCAAAGGCAAACGGCGTCGTTGGCGACAGGTACCTGACATGGCAGAGTCACGGGAAAGCTGGGTCGATACCGAATTCATTGGCCCAGCTGGAGAAATTGAGCTGACCATTGCAAAGATTCAGGCAGAGATACTCGATATAGACCGCTTCGGCCGCACCGATAGCTTCTATGACTTCGGCGGCACATCCCTGCAAGCCATCCGGGTGTGCGCCCGCGTCGAGCGTGAAGTCGGGCTTCGGGCGAAGCCAGCCTGGCTGCTCTCGCACGACGTGCTGGCCGACTTCGCGGCCTGCCTGATCGCGCACGCAGACAAAGCCGATGCGTGACGATGCCGGCTTCGAGCCGGTCCTGCACCGCGCTGTTGCCCGGCACGCTCGCCGTCAGCCGCAGGCGATCGCGCTGATTCAGGGAACTGACCGGGTGAGCTACGGAGCACTCGACGCCGCAGCCGATGTCCTGGCGGAGTCGCTGCGGGACCGCGGCGTCGCCCGAGGTCAGGTCGTTCCCGTGTTGCTGCCTCGGTCACTGGACCTGGTAGTCGTGCAGCTCGCGGTGCTGAAGTGCGGAGCAGCCTACGCCTCGCTTGACGTGCGCTGGCCGGCCAGCCGGGCGGCCGAGATCCTCGCATTGGTAGGCCCGGCTCTCATAGTCAGCGGTCCGGCTGGCAACGCGGCGATGGATGAAGCTCTGGCCGGATACCAGGTCCTGCGGATCGCTGAGCTGGACCTGTCCGGCGACCACCTGGCACCGCGCGCTGGCACCGCGCCCACCGCGCCAGCCGAGCCAGCCGACCCGGCTGCGGCAGCGACCGTCTTCTTCACCTCGGGCACGACCGGCGGCCCGAAAGGCGTGCTCGTGCCGCATCAGGCGGTCACCAGAGTATTCGGTCCAGGCGGCTTGCCTGGGTACGGTCCCGGCCATGCCGCTCCCCAGGCCGCACCGGTGGCCTGGGACATGTACGCGTTCGAACTATGGAGCCAGCTCAGTACCGGAGGCTGCGCCGTCCTCGTCACCGAGGACCATCTGATGCCCAGCACGCTGCGTGACCTGGTGATGAGCGCGGGCGTCGACACCCTGTGGCTGACAACGTCACTGTTTAACCTGTTCATTGACGAGGATCCCGGCTGTTTCGCCGGCCTGCGCCAGGTGCTGACAGGGGGCGAGAGGCTATCGCCAGCGCACATCCGGACCTTCCTGCATGCGCACCCAGCGATATCGCTCCGCAATGCCTACGGCCCGGCCGAGAACTGCATGCTCACGACCACGCATCTGATAACCGTCAATGACTGCGATAATCCGAGCGGCATACCAGTTGGGTCCCCGGTAGCCGGCACGCAGGTCATGGTCCTTGACGACGACGACAAGCCGGTGCCGCCGGGTGCCATCGGCCAGATCTGCGCCGCCGGACGCGGGCTGGCCATCGGCTATCTGGGCGATCCGGCATTGACTGCCGCCAAGTTCCCCACCGTCACCGTCGAATCCGACGAGGTCCGCATCTACCGGACTGGCGACGTCGGCTTGCTCGACGACGGCGGCGTGCTGCATTTTCGAGGGCGGCAGGACCGCCAGCTCAAGCTGAGCGGCCACCGCATCGAGCCTGCCGAAGTCGAGGCGGCGGCCCGCTGCGCCGCAGGAGTTCGCGAGTGCGTCGTGGTGCCGGTCACCGCCGCAGACGGCAGGGTGACCCGGCTCGCCCTGTTCTACCTCAGCGACCCGAAGCATGCCGATCACGCTGGCAGCGGCGGCGATCCGCTCGCTGTGCGCGCATTCCTGGCGGCGCGGCTGCCGGGGTATATGGTCCCGGCCATCATCCGGCGGCTCGACGCCTTCCCGATTACTCCCAACGGGAAGCTCGACCGAGTTCAGCTGAGTCAGCTAGCCGGCCAGCCGCGCCGGGTCGCCACGGTGAGCTGACCGGTGCGTCAGTACCCGCTCACCTTCGAGCAGGAGTCGATCTGGCTCGACGAAAACCTCCATCAGGAGCCGACGCGGTACCTGGAGTCCTGGACCTACCGGCTGACCGGCCGCGTCGAGGTCTCCGCACTGGAAGCGGCTCTCACCGAGGTCGTGCGCAGGCATGACGTCCTGCGCTCGGCCATTGACGTGAGCGACGGCGAACTGGTGCAGAGGCCGGGCCCGGTGCCCAGGCCGGTGCTCGCCGTCCTCGATTGCGCGCCCGGTGACCTCGACCGTGAGCTGCGGAGAATCATCACGACGCCGGTCGACCTTACTACCTCGCCCATGCGCGGCCACCTCATCCGGCTGGGCCCAGACGATGCAGTCCTGGCAGTGCAACTCCATCACATCGTGATCGATGACTGGGCGCTTCATGTTCTGGATCACGACTTCGCCGAGTGCTACCGAGCCCACCTTGAGGGAAGGTCACCGCAGCTGGCGCCGCTGCCCCTTCAGCCAGGGCCGTACGCGCTCGGCCAGCGCCAGGCCGGCGTCGACCCCGAGGTCATTGAGTACTGGCTCACCGCGCTGCGTGACCGGCCCAGCCCCAGCACCATGCCAGCCGACCGGCCTCGGCCCGCCGAGCCCAGCTGGCAGGGCGCCGAGATCGCCTTCACGATCGGTGCGGGACTGGCCGGAGCGGTACGCGCGGTGAGCCGCGCCCTGCGCAGCACCCCATTCACCGTCTTCGCGTGCGCGCTGGCGAGCCAGGTGGCTGCCGCCGCAGAATCCGAAGACGTGATCATCGGCGCGCCAGTGTCCCGGCGGGGCGAAGCGGACCTCGACCAGATGATCGCCTGCATCACCGACCTCTTGCCGCTGCGCTTCGCGGTGCGACCCGACGACTCCTTTGCTGACCTGGTCGCGTCCGCCAAGGTAACCGTCGGCGGAGCGGTTGCCCACGCCGCCATCTCCTACGGCGAGCTCAGCCGGCGGGTGCTCACTCGCCGCCAGCCGCTGGCACAGCCGCTGTTCCGAACTGTGCTAGTGGTCGATGACGCCGGCCAGGGCGCCCTGGATCTGCCCGGAGTGGCGGCCGAGCGACTGCACGTCCACACCGGACACGCCAAGTTCGATCTGCGCCTGACGCTGGCTGCCGACAAGGGCGGCTATCTTGGCTTCCTTGAATACGCGACCGAGCTGTTCGAGGCCAGGACCGCGGAGCGCATCATCGGCCAGTTCTGCCAGCTCCTGCGGCTGGCAGCGGATCAGCCGGGCACGACCGTGCGCGATCTTGCCGCCGCCGTCAGCTCACCCGGGTAACGGCGAGGCGGGTGGCGGCGAAGCACACCGTCAGCTCGCTGACCCACGCCGCCCACAGCACATGGAGATCGCTGCGAGCAGCTGCCGGGATCGTCAGCGAGAAATCCGCCAGGTCGTCAAGTCTTCCTGCCGCCTGGTGCGCCGCGAGCACCTTGTCGCTCGGCCGGTCGTTCACGACCACCGCCAGCTGGCCGGGCCGGTCCGGAAGGTCCGCCCGATTCTGGAGCGACAGGCACGGCCGGATCACAGCGCCGGGCCGATGCAGGCCGTCCGCAGTGATCTTCAGCCTCGGCCCGGTGCCCGCCGCCTCCGACACCGGGCCGCAGAGCCAGCATTCACGAGCGAGCCGGCGCTGCCCGGTCAGCTCGGGGTCGCTGTAGGTGAAGACCTGAATCCGCGATCCGCACCGGTCGCATGCTCCTTCGGCGCCCGCGCCGTCCAGCCGGTGAAACGCGTGCAGGGCCGAGTACATGTCGTTGCCGCCGAACATGGCAGCAGCCGCGATAAACGCGTCGTCCCATCGCCCGACGGCCCGATGCAGCCGCGTCATGATGCGATCGGGTTCCTGCCACAGCCGGTTCTCGACCGCCTCATTCAGCAGCCTGATGCCCTCCCAGGCTGCCGCCTGGACTTGCTCGCACCTGCGAGCAAGGGTGTCGAGGGCTTCCTCTATGCCAGGCTCCAGCGACATCCCGCTGGCGTTGAGCAGAGCACGCTGGAGGCGGTCCGCCGACCTCGTCCTGGCGATCAGGTCGTGACACTCGTCAAGCAACGGCTTTGCGGTCTCGCGGCAGTCGGCGGTAACGCCCAGCTGCTGGCCGGCAGTTCCGGCCGGTGCGCGGGGCGGGAACCGCAGGGCGGGATCACCTGCCAGGGCGATTCCGTAGCCGGTCGGAATCTGGTGCGAGCGGTCGAGGCGCTGGACAGCCTCGCCCAGGCTCAGTCCCTCCGCCACGGCGCTGGTGAATAGCCCGACGGCGTCGAGGTCAGAGTTCATCCGGCCGAGCGTTCCGATCACGGCGACTGCCTGGCCGCTCAGGGCGCTCGCGCACAGGCTGTTAGTGGACTGGTACTCGCTCATCGTGAGGTCAAAGGAATTGCAGCCCAGCAGCGCTAGAACGGCGGTGCGCAGTGCTACGGCGGGCACGGCGGTGCGCTGAAATCCGAGCCTGCGCCTGCAACTGCCGCTGACCGGATCGCAGCCATCAGCCAGCGACTGGCCGCCGACCAGCTCCGCGCTGGCGGCCCCGCAGATCACGTGCGAGCCCATGCTGACATGTCCGAGATCGGTGTGCCCGCTGATCGTCAGGAGCCGCCACGGTGCAGCCAGCACCGAATCTAGCCGCTCAGGCCGGGAAACCTCAGGATCTAAAGGGCTGCCGCAGAACCCGTTGACAGCATCGACCACCGCGTCATCGCCTGCGACGACACGGGTATGGGCAAGCACAATCTTGGCGGCGTGGAACTCGGCGTCCTGCGGGTCGTCGGCCAGGACGAATCCCAGCGGCACCTCGTGGCGTCGCGACGAGGTCACCCACTCGCGGGCCAGCTCCGCCGAGAAGCCCGGCCGGCCAGCGAACAGCAGCACCGAGGCTGGCCGCGTAGCGGTCTCAAGCCAGCCAGCCGTGACATCCGCCGTCACGACCGGACGCCCGAGATCCCGGCCCAGGGCCAGCGAGGCCGCCAGCAGGCTCTCGTCGCCGCAGGCGATCACATCCTGCGAAAACCGCGCTCCGAATACGTCCGCCTCCGGGCGGGGCGGAAGATTCCGGTAGGCCTCGAGCACCTCAGAACGAGCGGGATAGCGCGCCATGACTCCCAGTTAGCAATTCATCTTTTTTCGTGACACAACACCTACAGTATAACGTTCCCGCAGCCCGGCGGCCCGGCCCGCGCTCGGACCTTGACGACAGCATGGTCCTACTTACTGTCGTCTGGATAGCAGTACATAGGACCTTGCTGCTGTTGCTTTCCCCGCGAACGCCGGGCATGGCCCTGTTTCAGTCGAGAAGGTCGCTAAGCCAGGTCGTGAGCTCCGGCAAGTCCTCAGGCGGCGAGTCGAGTAGCAGCACGAGGGATCGCTGAATGGCGAGCGCGGATCGCTCCGAAAGCAGATTAGCGGGCGAGTTCGATGACAACGGGCACATTGTCAGTCTCGCCCAGTCTGAGGCGTTCTTGTGCGGCGGTGACGAAGGCTTCGTGGACCTCAAGCCCCCCAGCCCGCCGGCCGAGGCGGCGCGCCACTAGGGGCGTGGTCCCCGATCCCGCGAACGGATCCACAACGACGCCAGCGGGCGGCGAGCATGCCTTCACGAAGAACTCAGCAAGACCCTCGGGCATCGCCGCAGTGTGTCCCCCGGCTCCTCGGTGCTGGTTATAGGTCTGAGGGACTGACACGACGTTGCCCGGGTCGGCACCGCCGTTCAGGTAGGTCTTGGTCCGATCGCGCCCGAAACCTGCTTCAGTATTGCGGCGTCCGAGTTTGTCGAGCTTGCGACGCTCGATCTCCCCGGCACTTGCCCGGTACGGAACCCTGACGGCGTCAAGGTTGAAGTATGGCCTGGGTCCCTTCGCGAACGCGTACACGTACTCGAAGCTGTCTTTGGTCCGCGGACCGAAGCGCCCGGGTACAGCGTTGGGCTTGGACCAGATGTAGGTCTCCACCCAGCGCCATCCCAGCTCCTGCAGAGAGATCACGAGCTGGTAGACGTAGGGATGCCGCTGGCCACGGAAGGCCCCGCTGCTGGCGACCCGGTTCTTGATGTTGAGTACAAGCCAGCCCGTATCCTTCGTGGCCGCCAGCATGTCCTTGGCGAAGGGCAGGAACCACTCGACATACCGGTCCGGATGGATCCGGCTGTAGGCACGAGCGTCAGCGTACGGCGGGCTGGTAAACCACAGATCGACAGAGTCCGCCGGCAGAACCCGCAGCCACTCCCCGCTGTCGCCCCAGACGACCCCGCCGTCGAGCAAGACAGCGAGAGCCGGCTCGCCGCTGACCCAAGGACCCGGCGGCACCGGCGGAAGTGAATCTGTCGCCACCCTCGGGATAGTAGCGACTAGCACTGACACGCAAGCCCGGCACCGTCAACTTGACCGGCTCTGCAGCGACGATCGACCACACGTTGGGACCTGACTCCGAGGGGTCAACCCGGACGAGAGCGCCGCCCCGGCCGCTGGCGCTGATGGCCAGGGGGCCACCCAAGAGCGCGCGCCCCAGAGCCGGTGAATCCAACAGCACCATGGTCCCGGACGCTTCCGTAATGCACTGGGAGGCGTGGGCATGGTGGATGTCGTGGCGGCGGTGACGGAGTTCGACGGGTGCGGGTGCTGTCTGGTGGGGTTGCGGCGGCTGAGCCGGAAGACGGATAAGACGAGCAGTCCGCAGGAGCAGGCGAGCCAGATCCTGAAGGCGGCAGCCGAGGTCGGGGGTCACATTATCGCGTGGGGTGATGACTGGGAGGTGTCCGGGGCGACGGACCCTTTGACGAGGAAGGGGTTCGGTCCGTGGCTGCGGGGTGAGCGGGGTCCGCATGACGGGATCGTGGCGCGGGATGTGTCGCGGGTGGGCCGGAATGTGCGGGACACCCTGAACACCCAGGCGCTGCTGACGGGGCAGGGCAAGATGGTGGTGACGGCCGACCACAGCGGGGTGTGGGACTTTTCTGATCCGAATCAGGAGGATGAGTGGCTGATCAAGGCGTGGGGGTCGCAGATGGAGCTGCGGATGATCCAGAAGCGGAACCGGGATGACACGGTCCGGGCCAGGGACGCGGGCGAGCCTAAGCAGCGCCCCTCCTACGGCTACATGTACGTCCGGCTGATCCCGATGGGGAAAGTCGACCACGTCGAGATCGACCCCGTCGCGGCAGAAGTCATCCGGAACGTGGCCCGCCGCATCCTGGCGGATGAGACGGGCACGATCACCCATACGACGGAGTCAGCGCGGCTGAACCGGGAACGGGTTCCCTCGCCCGGTGACCGCCGTGCTCAGCTGTACGGCCGGCCGGTGCGGGGGATGGCGTGGCACCCGAACACCCTGAAGCACATCTTGCGCAGCGAGGCTGCGCTGGGGTACCTGATGCACGGCACCCGCCCCGTGCTCGGCGACGACGGCCGCCCGGTCCGCCTCGCTGGCCCGCTGTGGGACCGGTCGACTCATGAGGCGCTGCTGGTGAGGACGGGGCCGAAGCGGGCGGGGAGCCGGGCGCCGAAGGGGATGCAGCTGCTGTCGGGGATCGGGTTCTGCGGGAACTGCGGGACCCGGCTGTACCTGACCGGGTGGAGCACCGACTCGTGGGCGTACGGGTGCACTGCCCGGGTGCGGGGTCTGCAGACCGCTGAGGGCTGCAAGCCTGCCCCGACGATCGGGGTGCACCTGCTGGACCGGGAGGTCACCGGGTGGTTCCTGGGGCGGTACGGGGCCGGGGAGGTCATGACGAAGATCTACGATCCGGGCAGCAGCCATGCCAGCGAGATCGCCGAACTCGAAGCCGCCCGCCGGCGGCTGCGTGATGACCGGCAGGCCGGCCTGTACGACACCCCGGTCGAGGCGGAGTGGTACCGGGGCGAGTACCAGCGCATCGGCCGCGACATCACGGCACTGCGGGCGCTGCCGGAGCGCAAGCCGGGTATCCGGGAGGTGCCGGCCGGGCGGACGATCGGGCAGGAATGGGACGCGGCTGATAACGCGCGGCGGCGGGAGATGCTGGCCGAGTTCGAAGTCCGCGCTGTCGTGTATCCGCGCCGGCATGATCCCCGGGTGGTGATCACCGGGACGCAGATCCTTCCTGCTGTCAGCGCGGGCGCGGGCTAGCAGAGGCGGGGGTGCTCTGCGGGTCATTTTCTTGGTCTTCCGTCGCTGCGCCGTTCACGCCGGTTCGCTCTGCTGTGGTGCTGCTGCCTCGTTCATGACACGGAGCCTGGTCGAGCTGATCTGTGAGATAGCGGTAGATAGCCGGGCCACGCCGCAGTCACTTCTCGCGACCGGAGATTTGGTGGGCGGAGCCGGCGGGACTTGCTGCCGCCGCAGGAAGGCCGCAGTTGCTGCGGCCGTTGATCCTGGCCGATGCCGGTCGCTTTATCATGAAGCGGGACCGCGAGCGGGTGATGATGATGTGGTCCGGGGCGGGTACGCGTTATTTCAGGGGCAGACTCTTTGACCGGTATTGACCAGGCTGAGCATCCGATGCGGTTCGCGGTCGCTGCCTCGACTGCGAGCGGGCTGCTGGTAGCACTCGTGACGGCCGCTGCCGGGATAGCGTTCCGGTCGCAGGCGTCCTGGCCGGCGTTCGTGCCCTGGCTCCTGGTGCTGGCGGGGTGGGCGGTGATGGCATCGGTTCTGGTGGTGCGGGCACACCGCAGGCCCAGGCGGGTGTTCCTGGTCGTGGCGGCTTTCCCGCACAAGCCCTGGGTGGCCCAGCTGATCCGTAACCTGCACGAGAACCTGGAGCGGCGGGGGCTCGACCTGGTACTCAAGGTCCCTGACCGCGACTACAGCGGGGCGAGCCAGCTCCGGTTACTGGACGGTATTGTCAGCCGCCGCCATGAGTACGCCGGCGGATTCATCATGGCGAACGAGGCTGACGCCATCCGCGCGGACCTGACCGGGTTCTGCCGCCGGGCCGGCATGCCAGTTGTCTTCCTCGACTCCGAGCCGGGCAGCACGGACGCCTACCCTCCCGGGCACCGCCTTCGCCGGATGCGATGACGGGCAGATCGGCATAGCCGCCGCCAGATGGACCGCGGATGACCACGCTGTCGTGCTGCGGGTCTGGTCCCGCCAACACCGCCAGTTGTCCTCGCTTCCGACCCGGGCCGCCTGCACGCCCACACGCCACCCTACGACCGGATTAGTGCGCAAAAACGCTCAGCTGAACACGAGAACCCGCAGTTCAGAGACCCAAGCAACCCACGAATCCAAAAACGTGGCCCAAGTCAGGTTTCAACGTGAAGGCTGAACACGAAGAAATGTCCGAGTCTTCACGTTGCGAGGATCGACGGACCACGCCCCTTTATGCCTGTCGCGGGGAAGACTTACTGAGCCTGAGAATTGTTGCACCAACTACATGCACAATGAACCAGGCGTCATCCAGTTCAGGCGACTTTACTCCATGAGCGTCGCCTTTCTCGCTTCGGTCGGCGGATACCCAATGAAGAATCTTTTCAACTGCCGTGAGCATTGGCGAGTCATGCGGAGCGAGTATCCCTTTAGCTCTCGCTGAGGCAATCTGAGGCCCTAGAGCATTTCCCGCACACCCCAACGATGAAAGCATTTCCTGCATTGCCGTACCGGCGTCCGTAATGGCATCGGCAGCGTTGCCGATTGTAATTTCCTCAAGCGCTGATCGATACGCGGACTCTACTTTGTCCAAGTCAGAACGACCAGCTAGAAGCCGCAAGACCGGAACGACTACCTCCTCATGAAGTTCCTTAGTCGCAAATTCGATCATCTGACGACCATTCAACTCATAGGCGATACGGTGCTCTCGGAGGATAACGTTGACGGAGACGTCAAAGGTCTCCGTTCGATGCCAGATGCCCGTTGTCATGTTTAGCTGCCCGTCATTGCACGCCAATGACATTGCCTCGATAACCGTTGGCACCATGTCATCTTTGCAAGTCATCATATAAGTGAGCAGGTCGACATCATGGGTCGTTTGTGGTTTACTCAGATAAAAGCGGCCCTCGTTCTGACAGATAGCCTCGCGGGCAAGCGAATAGTATTCACCCCAGCCGCCAGCAGCGTAGTTAAAGGCTTGGACGACTTTCGTTCTAGCGGCTTCATCAAACTTATCCGTCCAGAACGTCTCACCTGCTGCCTCGCGGGATGCAAGGTCCGCTAGACGCTTACGCCTACTGTGAAGCAACAGTCCTCATCCTCTCGTCTGGATCTGGAACGGGCTATACACCTTCCAGGTGTCATCACCTGTGAGGTACGGGACAGTCTAGGAGGCGCGGGGCGTAGCGGTGCCCTTCGGGGCGTTGGCACTATCTGTCAATGTAGGCGTATGCGGCTACGCTTCCTGCTCGGCACGGCATGATCCGTACCGAGCGAACGCGGGGGCGACACACTTAGCCAGGCTTCTTCGACGCGTGTACAGGTCGCTGGGATACTGCATCAAAAGGAAGCCAGATTGGCCTCAGATGACGTGAATCTTGCTGTCTCCGGGTTTATGGTCGTGGTCAAATTCGTCGGCCAGCCTGGCAAGTGCGTCGGGGTCAAACCGGGCGAGAGCAGGCAATAGCGGCGTCCATGTCCCGTATGTGAATGCCTCTGTCAGCAGGCGGCGCGCTCGCTGCACGCTGGTGATGCTGCATGATGCTGCCACCGTGTCGGCTAGAACCCGGGCTGGCTGAGATGACTCGCGTGCAATGAGCGCTGCCTCGTTGAGGAGCCTTTCCTGCAGTTCTTGCTGCATCTCGTCCAGCAGTCCGGCGATTGTGCCTCTTGCCACAGCCCGGCCCCAGTGTCCTTGAATTTGTGCCAGGAATTCAAATGCACGTGAAAGTTCGCCTGCCGTAGCCGTCGCCCTCACGAGCCGGAGCAGAACCGCGTCAGCCGAGGCGGTGCGGCTGAGCGCGTCGAGCAGTGAACTGGCCCTATCGAAGTCTCTGCGATCGGCGAGGACACTAGCAATTTCCTCCGTAGCGGCCTGGATCATCTGATCTCCTTCCGCGCTGCCGGCGATGACGAATGCGTAATCGACATCGCCGGAACTCACAAGTGCACCGGCGACGCTCGCGAATGTCATCTGTGCCGATGTATGAGGAAGAGCGAATGCGGCTGCAGCCGCTGAGTGACTTACCTCAAGGCCCTCGGCGCTGTTACCTTCCTGCACCAGTTGCACCGCTAGTCTGCTAAGTCCAACTATATATTGTGGCGTGCCCCTGATGCCCTCTAGCAGCTCCTTGGCACGCTGGGTGTTTCCGATCTTAAGGTAGGCGAGCGCTACACCAGCGCGAGTGGCCTTAGAGCGCGAGCTAGAAGGAAGCGTTTTCAGCACAGACTCGGCAGCATCAGCAAGCCCGCCGCGCACTAGAGCGGGCGCGCGACTGACTGAGCAGCTATTTCCCGGTTCAACGGATCTGAGATACTAGCCAGTGCCCGGGAGGCTCTCCGCACGTCATCCACGTCCGCGAGAGCTGCGGCGAGTGCGCGGAACGCCCGCGATGCCCGTCTCTGCCTCGCGTGACTCCGGTACATCTCCTCGGCTGCCGCCGCGAAACCCCGGTCCTGACGATCCATGCGATAACTGACACGGGCAAGGGCCGCCAGGGCACTTGCCGCGCGTTCGGGGTTAGTGATCTGTCGTGCCAGATATTCCGCCCTGTCAAACTGGCCGAGTTCGGCTGAGCGTCTCGCGATCGCCGCCAGGCATCGCGCGCGCCGATCCTCTTTGCGGATCCGAGTGGCCAAACGCATGCTTCCGGTGACGTCACCAGTCGCAGCCACGGCAACGGCTAGAGCGATCGGTGCCTCCCCGACCCTTGCGGAAACCTCTGCCACGATCGATTCAGCATCATCAGTCTTGCCATCGCGGGCAAGGGCGAGAGCGAGATTAACTGAAGCCTGATCCCTTGCACTCAGCTGAGCTAGCGAGGCAATCAGCCCGTCTGCAGCCTGGCGGCCCGATGATGAGTAAACCAGGCCAACTGAATGCGCGCGGCAGCGGTCGGCGATCTGCCCGTCAGTGATGTGACCAAGAATGCTTTGCAAAGTGACCAGGTCGCCCTGAGCGATAACGACGCGTGCAATTGCCTCAAGAGCAGCATCGCGTACAGGGACAATGCTCTCTTCCTTCGCGCGAGCCAGCGCTGCCTCGGGCTTTCCGGTGCGAGCCCAGGCCGCAGCTATCGAGGCAAGCGCTCTTTTCCTCTCTTCCCTCGAAGTGACGTTGCGGCGGAGATAATCCTCCGCCTTATCGAATTCGCCGGCATCAGCCGTCACTCGTATCAGGGCAGCGAACGCGCGGTCGGCATGGGGCGTACCAGTGAGCCGTCCTGCAATCCTGGCGGTCGTTGACACGTCCCGTTCCTCCGCCGCCGCCTGAGCCATCTTAGCGAGTGCGGCGTTAGCCCAGTCAGCGCTGATGGTTGTGCCCAGAATCTGCTCCGCGAGATCCGGCCTCGCGCACCGGGTAAGCGAAACCGCAAGCGCAACCAGGGCGCGGCCGACCTGATGGGTGTTTCCAGTACTCAGCGCGAGTGCCTGCGCCCTGCGAGGGTTGCCGACGGCAGCCCATGTAGTGATCACCTGGAGTCCGACCTGATGGCCATTGCTGACTTCGTTCCGCTCGATGGCTAGCCTTATCCCGGTCTCAACATCATCAGGGGTCTTGCTGATCAGAAGTTGTCCTGCCGCGTCAACTTCGCGCAGGGCTGACGTGTGGCCGTTTACCAGGTCGAGCATTCGTTCATGCCGTGTGGAGTCAAGGGCGAACGAGATCATCGATGCGGGTGGCCGTTCTCCGGGCCGCTTCGCCCCGTAGTCTGCGAGTAGATAGCGCGGTGACTCGGCGGGCCAGCCAGCGATCTGGAAATTTCTTGCCCATTCATCTATTCGGATCCCGTATTGGTCGAGCGCAGTGGCGCCGAAGGCTGACCTGGCCGCAGCGAGCAGCCGCTCGTGGGCAAAGGTGAATACCAAACCCGTCTCTGCCCCGGACGAAACGCAGATGACGGTACGCGCCGTGACGCCCGTTAATGCCTGAGTTATCGAGTACGGCGCGCGAGACGTCAGGATGGCGAGGTCGTCGCGCGACAGCCCACCTCCAGATACCGCGAGGAACGCGAGCAGGTCGCGGCGCTCATCGTCGTGGAGCAGCCGTTCCAGCTCAACCTCAGCAGCCCTCTGCTGCACACCTGCCCACGGTGATGACGTGATTTCCAATTCCCGGCAGCGCTGCAATGGATGATCATCTCGAACATCGGAAGGCAATACATAACTGCTGCGTGCCGCAGCCAGCACGCGCAAACCTGGCGGGCAGGCTGGCAGCATCGATGCGATACTCGGCTGTCGCGGCCAGTCCCGATCGACTCGTCCTCGTCCAGCCCGTCCACGACGACCAGCAGCTTCCGCCCTTCTGCATTGGCCCGGTGGCAGCACTGCGAAAGGAGCTGTCGACGATACAGATCCCGGTCCCGAGGCTCCGATGGGAGCGCAGCCGACTCTCCTAGCAACTCGGCGGCCTGGCCGACGAGCGCGTCCGTGAATTCCGCGCTATCGAGGCCCCCGTTACCGCGGCTGCTCACGAAGAAAGACACGACGTCGACCGTGACAGGCGGACTCAAGACGAAGCTGGCCAAGAGCGCGGTCTTCCCGGCCCATGGAGCGCCGACTACGATGAGATACGAATCGTTCCCCTCGCAGAATTCGACAAGCGCAGCGGTTTCAGCCTGGCGGTCCTTAAGACCTTCACCAGGCACAAAATCATGCGCTCTCTGCAGCTGTTCTCCAGCAGCGGTGAAGGCAGGCCGACCAGCAGCATCGGCGTCGAACGTGGCCGCTGGCCTTGACGAGTCTCCGGCGGGCTGGCCTGGGCCAAGCGATGCTGCCACTGCACTCCGGCGGCTACGCCACGCGGACCACACGGCAGGCGCGGCCGTCAGCAGCAGCGCGACGAACGCGACGACCGCCATGACCACCAATACGATGAACACGGCATGCGGCCAGCCGCGCAACGGTGTAACCATCGTCGCGACCAAGGCCGCGAGCGCCACACTCGCTCCGGCGACGCTCGCGAACCAGGTAGCGACCTTGCCGCCCCAATCGACCATCGAGTCAGATTATCCTCTCCGGAGAAACGTCCTGCCTCGTCGCGGCGGCCTGCGGCATTCAGGACCCATGATCTGCATGCCACATATGTCAGAGATCGGCCGGAATCGCAGAAGCAGGGCTATCCCCCTCAGGCCAGGCTTAAGCCGGCGTACAGCGGCCACCACGCCTTTAACTTCGCTATGGCCAGCCCAGAGTCGCAAAGCGGCGACCAGCGCGTCAGCCTCGACGGGGAAGCCCGACCGGATGACGGCATCCGCCATCCGCTGTGCCCGCTCTCAATGCGCGATGTCGCGGCAGACACCGGATTTTTAGCCGCTGATCACACGCCCGGCACACCCGGAAAAACTCGACCGCGCCAAACCAACACCATCGAAATCTCACAGACGCCTACGATAACCAGATCGCCTCGAACTGACAGCCCCCAACCCACCCGGCCCACGCTTCCAGCGACCAGCGGAACCAGTCAGCATGAATCGCGCGGCGACCTTGACGCCGAGCCATCTCGTAACAATTACTTACAGAACAGTTTGATCTACGCAATTCGCGACGACCAAGCCTACTTGTCTAGTAGAGATTCGGTTTCGGCGCTCGGTTGTCTGTCATCGACAGGAGCCGGAGATGGCGACTTGGGTAAGCCGGAATGCTGAGGTGGCTGTCTAGCGTGCGGCCGGTGGAGCCCGGCTGGTGACGACGGGCGACTGTCTTACTGCGTTGTCTCACGGGCCGGATGCAGTCCCTTCGCGCGCAGGCGCGCAGGCGGCGTGTGAGACAACCCGGTGGTGACGGTCAGTCACCTGTACGGGGTCCGGATTCTGGGTGATGGCCGCGCTCAGGGTTCGGTCGGAGTGTCCGGGGAGGGGGTGAACCGGGGGACCAGGTACCGAATCGTCCGGCCCATGCGGGTGGTGATCCGGGTCTCGCGTACCGTGAGGTGACCGCAGGCGGGCAGAACTGGCAGGGGCGTGCCCAGGACGGTCCCAGCTGGCCCGGCGTCACCGGAACCAGGTCGCTGCCCGCCCAGCCGCATCCAGGTTTCCGTCGGCCCGGGGCTGCCCCGACGAGCGGGAAGCGCCAGTGAAGGAACTTGCAGCCCGGAAATCGGATGCGGCCGCCCTCGCGATGCGGTCATGCTGCTGTTGTGGGATATGAGGCAGATGAGGTCGGGGCCGTGATCACGGCTATTTACGGGTCGCCGCACGGATGGGAGATGGTCGTCCGGCTAGGTGAGGGCCTTGAGCTGACGGACGCGCTGTGGGGGCTGGTTCCCGTCGTGGTAGCGGCCGGCGAGGGGTACGACCAGATCTCGCCCGAGGATGCCGCTGACCGGAGCGCCGCCAGCCGCCGGCTGAACGCGGATGACCGGGCCAGCGTCCGGGCAGCCGCTCGCAAGTTCGCGGCAGCGCTTGACTCTGTTTTTCACTCATCGCTGCCTGATGATGCTCAGATCGCCGCGATCGGAGAGGCCGAGCTGATCGCGAATCCGTTCGGCGTGCTGGGATCGCTGATCGACATGCCGAGATTCGGGAATGTTCTGCTGTCAGATGCCATCGGGCTGCTGAGCCTCTCCTCTGATCAGGCCCTGTACTTCCGGGCTTACATGACGGCGAAGACCAGGCAGCCGCGCACGGAATTCCTGCTCAAGGCCCTGTTCGTGACGGTGATCGGGATTGTCGAGCCGCTCGTGACCAGGCTTGTCCGCCTCCTGATCCACCGGCAGGAACCGCAGGCGTATAGCTCTCTGGCAGATCCGGTCCTGGAGCGGGAGTCACGCAGGCGCTGCTTCGGGCCGCCGGGCACGTGGCGATCGGTGCTGGTGGATCAGCTGGGCGTGGCTGAGCTTGCCGGCCTGGTCGACTGGGACCGGCTCGGACGGCTGTGGGAGGACCGCAACGTCCTGGTCCACCGCGCAGGCGTGGTCGATGCCCGCCACAGCCAGAAAACCGGCTCGGCTGCCAATACCGTCCTGACGTTCGATGCCAGCGACGTGCAGTCACTCATCGACGAGATCGCCGCCATCAGGTTCGCCCTGGTCATAGCCACATGGCACCATCTCGACCCGGGCATGGGCGTCCTGGCCGCAGAAGCAGCAGGCGGCCCGATCTTCGACAGCCTGCGCTCGGGGCGCTGGCGCCAGGCAGAAGGACTGGCGCACGCGGCCGAGGTCTTCGCCGGCGACGCCGGAGCACTGGCAACCGCCAAAGTCAACCGCTGGCTCGCACGGCAAGCCGGCCTCGGCCCCGAGGCCATTCAGGCCGAGGTCGCCCAGTGGGATGTCAGCGGACTGCCGGAAACGTACGCAGTAGCACGCCTGATCCTCCTCCGCCGCGATCCGGAGGCGGTCGCCGGCATCGCAGAACTACTCCGCAACGGCCAGATCGATCGCGCTGATATCAGAGACTGGCCGCTGTTCGACAGGCTCAACGACGAAGGCGAGCTAGCGGGCATCCTCGCCGAACCTGAAACACGCCGACCTGAGTAACGGGCAATACCCCACGGCGGGAGTTCATCGGCAGCTGCCCTGGCGTCCAGCCGGGCTGCCCGGACTATGTCACTGCTGATCACGCTTGCCACGGGCGCGGATGATCTGGCCCGCGCCCGCGACGGCGACGGCAGGGCGAGCCGACCAGCCGCGCCGCCGCTGCGCACACCCCGCCTGGACACCCGCCCGAGGCCGGCCACCGCTCCCCCGGGAACCGGCCGGGTCAAGCCATCAGATTCCCCGCGCCCCTCGCCGCAGCCCAGGCGCGCAGCCGGAACGGCACGTCATGACCCGGTTCCGGCGGCTGGCCGACGACATCACACGCCCGCCGGGATGACCCACGGTAACGGCACGCAGATCGGGGCTGGTGCGGCGCAGCTGCCATCTCCGGGGCAGGCTCGCTGATTCCCGGGTCGGCCAGGCAGGCGGAAGCCGCGAAACCAGCCTTCCGCCAGCCCGCGCAGCAAGGTTGTCCACGGAGCCGAAGCCGATCCTCAGGACCTTGACCAGGCTGGCCAGGGAGGCGAGCGCACTGGCCGCAGACGCGCTCCGGGTCCTGATCAGGGACCGGCCGGATCTAATCCAGCTCACCAGCGCAGAGCGGAGCACCATCATCCTCATGGAATGAGCCATAGATCCCGTTGAACAGCGGCGTGCCTGGCGGGGCGCGAGCAGCGCAGGAGCCGTAGCCTGAGGCTCGCCGACCTGCTGGCGCAGTCGCGCATCAGCCTCTCGAGGCTTCGGCCCGCTGGCAGTAATCACTCCTGGTCCGGTGTTCGCTAATACCAGGACGGTTTCAGTCACTTTACGTTGTCTGGCGAAGCCTGGACGGGATGACGAGTCTGGCTGCGGACTTCTGGCTGTTGCGCGTGAGGTATGACCGCTACGCCTATGCTAATGGGCATCTGTGCCGCATCAGGCTGCGTGCGTGTCATCATCGGAAAGGGCCGAACGACAGGGTGACAGCTAGCTACAGTGACGTCAGGCGTTACGACGATTCAAGGACGCGTATATTCCGGGCCTGTACTGATGTCATGCAGCCGCTCGGGTTCATAGTAACGGCATCGGACCCGCAGTCAGGGACCCTCAGGGCGGTCTCTTCTGATGGCCCTTACTCTCATCGTCCGAACTCAGGATTTCTGGAGGAAGTTGGCCTGCTCGCGCTTGATCGCATAGGTCTGCTATCCAAATTTAGGGAGCGCATATCGATCCGGGTCGATGACGATGGAAACGTCCACGCACTTAGTGTCTCCGAGCCAAGTACAGTGGTGCTGGACCAGGGTCGCAATAGAGTGCATGTCATTGAGTTCTGGAAGGCTCTCGACGAGGCTCTCCCGCGCAACCGCGCCTCATATCTTCCGCAGCAGCCTGTTTCCGGCCCGGGGCCAGATTCGCGGAGCGAAGCGTCGGAGCGCCAGCCAGATAGCCCGCAGCGGGAAAAGAATGCAGCCGCACCCGAGCAGCAGAACGACGGTCAGCGCGAACGCGGGCTAAAGAAGATAAAGCAGCTAGCTGACGATATAAATGTGCCTGTTGCGCTTATTTCTGGAATTGTCGCGATAATCGGCACTCCAATATTGGTGTGGGCGGCGATTGCCGCGCCTGGCGGTCCGCATGTCCATCGCTCTCCCGTGCCACATCCGCACGAAACTAATTCACCCGGCCCAGTCATCCACACAGCCCGGGTCGCCGCTACCATCTCTGTCGGCAAGGACCCATTTGCCGTAGCAGTCGACCCTGCCGCCGACACCGCCTACATCACCAACAGCGGCGGCAGCAGAGTCTCGGTCATCAACACCACCACGAACACCGTCACCGCCACAATCGGAGTCGGCAAGTACCCCTACGGCATGGCGATCGACCCGGTCACCGACACTGCCTACGTCGCCAACGGCGGTGACAACACCGTCTCGGTCATCAACACCACCACGAATACCGTCACTGCCACAATCGGCGTCGGCTCTGAGCCAGTTGGCGTGGCTCTTGATCCGGCCGCCCGCACCGCCTACGTCACCAACTTCGGCGGCAACACTGTCTCGGTCATCAACACGACCACGAATACCGTCACCGCCACAATCGGCGTCGGCGCGCTCCCATGGGGGGTGGCGGTTGAATCAGCCACCCGCACGGCCTACGTCGCCAACGCTGGCGGCACATCGATCGCGGTCATCAACACCACCACCAACACCGTCACCAAGACCATCACCGCCACGAGGCCTACCGACGAGCAGTCGCCAAGCAGCGCGGCGATCGACCCGGCCACCCACACCGCCTACGTCACCGACTGGAGCGCCGACTCGGTCTCGGTCATCAACACCGCCACCAACACCATCACCGCCACAATCCATGTCGGCAAGCACCCAGCTGGCGTGGCACTCGACCCAGCCAGCCACACCGCCTATGTCGCCGACGACTACGACAGGTCGGTCTCGGTCATCAACACCACCACCAACACCGTCACCAGGACCATCACCGGCGTCGGCGCTGGGGCAATTACCGTGACAACCGACCCGGCCACGCGCACTGCCTACGTCACCAACCTTGCTGGCAACACTGTCTCGGTCATCAGGACCGGTTGATGAGCTGAAAGGACGACACACCACAGATGGCCTCCCGCCCAATGCGGCAATGTCGGCGGTGCGCAGATCGAGACTCTGGATGACATCCACTACGTCATAGCCGACGTCGAGGTTCATCGCCGGGACATCTACGGCCGGGTACCGAGCCGGGCAGTACTGGTCTGGGCGCCGACGACGTTCGGCTACAGCGACGGCTTCGAGATTCCCGTTCCTGGTCCCACCCCGCCCAACCCCCTGTGCTCGCAGGCCGCCTCGGCACAGCCAGTGGTTCCCGATGCCCTGCAATTCCTCGAGATAGTCCTCGCCAACCCCCAGGGATCGTGACAAGGAATTTCCTCTGCCCGGGCACCTGGCCTCCCTCGTCCACCGCCTGCCGGAAGCCACGATGCCGCAGCGCCAACGCGCCCAGCCGGGGCCGTGCCTGCCTCATGCCCGCTGTGCCCGCCCGGGGCACAGGCCAGGCACAGCCACCACCGGCCCAGCCAGCTCAAGGCCCACCGCCCCGGCCACCCAGCCACGCAGGGCCGGCGGAGTCCGGGCTGTCCAGCCCGGCGGCGAGCCGGCCCGCGCAGGCCAGGGCGCAGGCCCCGGAGATATCGCAGAGCGCGGTCCGGGTCAGGTCCGCGATGACCTCCGCCCCGAACGTCTGCGACGCCTGCAGTACCTGCAGTTCCGGCGCACCGCTCGTGGCCGCCGCCCGCATCGGCAGCTCCAGCCAGCGCCGGGTCTGGCATGGAGTCGCCAGCTGGCGCCCCGCCACCACCCCCCGGGGCGATGGGAAGCCCGCCCCCGGGGCAGGCCCCGCACACCCGTCCGGCAAGCCCTCATCCACCAGCCGCTGGCGGCAGCCGTGCCCCAGCCCGTGCACGACGTGCCCCGCCCCTGCCCTCCCCCCAGGAATGACTGCCGCCTCCCGGGGAAGCGTCCCGGCACGTTCTCGATCTGAGTAGGAGAGACTGATGCTTCGTGTCACTGCTCGCCAGGCCGAGGGTCAGCCGCAGGGCTGACCCTCGGCCTGGCGCTGTTATCGGGCCCCGCCTCGGCCAGCACGGCAGGGCCCGTGCCCTCCGCCCTGCGGCAGCTCTGCGCGGTTACTCACACGTCGTGCCAGGGCCAGTGGACCCAGCTGGGCGGCAGGAGGGTCTATGAGATCAGCGCCCCGTTCGCCCTGAGCACGCGCGGGATCCGGCCGCTGGTCACCGGCTGCAACCCGAACATCCTGCCGGCCAGCACTTACTGCACGTCCAGCAATGTCGGGGGCGGGAAATGCTGGAGCGACAACAGCCAGGCCGGCAACGGCACCAAGGTCATCCTCAACAACTGCGACCCCCAGAGCAACGGCCAGTCCTGGCATGCCTTCTCCGGGGAAGGCGGCTCCGGGTTCAGCTGGGTCGTAGACAATGCCGGGCAGTGCCTGAACGATCCCAACGGCTCCACGACCGCAGGAACCCAGCAGCAGATCTGGAACTGCTTTCCTACCACTGTCGAGGACTACGGAGTCGCTGACGTCGGCCCGGGTGGCAGCCAGATCCTCCTCGCAGTCGACGGTGCTGACCCGACCTCCAGCTCGAACGCCTGCCTCACCGACAACGCCAACAGCAACTCCGGCGCCCCCCTCGTGATCGCCTCCTGCAACGGCAGCTCCAACCAGCGCTGGGTCTGGCCCGGGATCGCCAACTAGCACCCCGCCACCACCCCCGGGCGACCCGAAACCCGCCCCGGGGGCGGTCCCCGGCGCACCATCCGCCCCGGTAGCGCCACGTCCACCGGAAACCCCGAGGGCAGCCGCGCCCAGCCGTGCACGGCGTGCCCAGCCCGAGCCCGTCCCCCAGCAGGCTCAGCAGCTGCCAGCTACAGCCAGCCCCAGCTGGCCGGACCCTGCCCCCGCGACCCGGCCCCGCGCCACGGGCTGCACGCGACCCCCGTCCACCAGCTGCGGACCAGTCCGCTTCGCCCAGGCCCTGGGTCTCCGCCATCATCAGCAGCTCCGCCAGCCGAGCATGCGCGGCAGCTTCCCGCCTGACACGCCAGCCTTCACATCCCCAGCTCATCGGCCCGCATGCCGCCAGCCAACGCGCCAGCCCCGCGCTGACCCAGTTCTAGCGCCGCCATCACCCCGCGCCTGAAGCCTCGTCCGCCCGTCAGCCGCACCCCGCCTGCCAGGGCCGCCAGCCTGCCCCTCGGGCCGGCCTCCGCCTCAGACCGCTCCCCGGAGCCGCCTCAGCGCCCGCCAGAGCGCCGCACCAACCCAGCCAGCAAGCTACCCATCCGCCCGCCGCTTCACGCCCAACATCACACGCCGTCCGCACGACCGCGATCACTCCCGGTGTGCCCCGAAAACAGCGTCGAAGTCGGGACACCTCTTGCACCCGTTCCCGAGAACAACCTGCATGCGTCAAATACGGCATTCGGCGGGTGACTATGACAGCCGGCGATAGCCAGCCGGAGACCGGGCAGGGGAAGGTGAAGAACAGTCCCCGGGGCGACACGGGGAGAGACCGATGGCGAAGCCGACGCCGATGGATCACGAGTCAGCCGACCGGGTCAGCGCAGTTGCCGCGCGGAACCCCGTGGTCACCGACCAGGAGAGGTTCCGGCGACTGCGCCCGAGATGCCGCCGACCGCAACGACGCGGACGATGATGACGGCTTAGTCGGCTGTCGGCTGCTGAGGGACCGGCTGAAGCCCTGTCCCGCAGTTCGTCGCCGGGGTCGTGCGGCATTGCCCCTTCATGCCGGGACCGCTGCTGCCCGTCCCGGTGCCGGGCGGCGCGTCCCGGTAACCCTTGGGTTCAGTGACGAGTGGCGGGGATAGATGAGGAGACTGCCTGGGATGCGATATCCAGACCCCTGCCGAAGTATTCGCTTTCGATCTTCCGGTGCTCCTCGATGAAGTTCCTGAATCGCTGCTCGGCGGTGCTGGAATCTGTTGGCACGTACAGCCTCTCGAACGCCGCGTCGTAGAGCGCGATGGCCCGCTGCGCGTTGATCGCCAGCTCCTGATCTCGGTATACGAGCTGAAATAACTGAGCTGCTGCGGCAATGGCACCGAGAACGACAGGCACCAGGCGTGGTGAATCAGCCTGAATCGCAACGGCGACCAGTATTCCAGACAGTGCTGACGCAAGCGTCATCACCTGATATCGCTTGTACCGCCAGAACGATCTCTTGCGGATCCCGTTGACTCTGTCTCTCTTACGCTTAACGACGGCCAACTGATCGTCAGTAAGGTCCTTTGGCGGCGGAATCTGCGGTGCTCGAACGCTGCCCCGATCGTAGTAAGGCCCGTCTTCCAGCAGCATCATGCGTGGCAGGGCACAGAGTGCGATGACAAGGCAAAGGATACCGGCCAGGCCGACTGGCACCCACGCGCGTTTCCGAATCATCTCATATCACCATGGTCTTCCCTGTCGTCCCAGCCAAGGTACGCCGACTTCTCGCGCGCTGTGTGGTATAACCCGGCTCATGCTGCCTGCCTGCGCACGCATTGTATTGCTGCGGCAAAGGCAGCAGATCGGGGCGGCAATCCGGGATGGCGGCCCGTCCGCCGACCCGGTGGAGGGCAGGCAACTGCAACGCTGGGCTGAGCCTCGGGTTCAGCGCGATCGAGACCAGTATGCACAGCAACGTCCGCCCCTCCTCGCCATGCAACCGCAAAACCCACAGCCCCCGCACCCGAAGTACCTTCTTGCCGACATGACGTGTCTTCCGGCGAGCTGGCAGGCAGCTTGACAGAGCGCCTTACAGATACCGGCATTACACTGATACGCCGCTTTTCGGGCATGGGTGCAAGAGGTGTCCCGTTTTGCTGCCTGTTTTCAGGGGCGGGCGGAAGTGACGGCTGCCGTGCGCGGGCGGGTGACGGCGAGGGCGGATCCGGGATGGCCGCCCGGGTGGCTGGCGCGGGGGGTTGCAGAAGGTTTAGGTCCTGCCGGCGGTGGTCGGCTCGCCGCGCTGGGCGGCCAGGCGGGTGTCGGTGCCGCCGGCGAGGGCTGGCGCGGTGCGTGGTGCGTCGCCGGCGGCACTGATGTCCTGGGACCGGGCTGTGTGCGGGCTGGCTGGGTTAGGCGGGTGCGGTGGTCCGGTGGGGGCGGGGGCGCGGGTTGCTGGTGGTGTCCTGGGCGCTGGTGTCGCATTCGCGGCTGGAGCAGATGCTGCCTGCGCTGTCTTTGCAGTCGCTGCCGCCGTTGTGGCATTCGGCGCTGGCCTGGCCGGCGGGCAGGGGGGTGCCGGAGTGCTGGCGGAACAGGTCGCTGGTGCGCTGATAGGCGGCCTGCCAGGTGGTGACGTCGTCGGTGCCGCGCATGCCGAAGTAGGGGAAGTGGTGCAGGAAGTACCCGAACACGGCGTTGCTGTCGGCGGCGTACTTGCCGGTGTCCAGGATGTGGGCGTGCCAGGCCTGGTCGATCGCCCTGGAGGGCACGATGTCCTCGTCTGGGTACCAGGCGCAGAGTTTCAGGAAGTGCCGGTAGGCGGCGATGAGCTGGTCGGCCTCGGCCAGGGTCATCGCGGTCTGGCCGGGCTCGGGGTGCATGAGCTTGGCCACGATGGGCTCCAGGTCCAGCGCGTCGATCCGCTGGCCCGCCTGTGCCTGCCCGGCGGTGATGGTGGTGAGGGTCATTGGTGTTTCCTTTCTGGTCGGCTGTTTACTGGTGTGCTTGTTCGGTGCGGAAGGTGAGCAGGAGCGCGTGGTGGTCGCTGCCCCCGGTCGCGGCCTGCTCGTAGCGTTCCAGCGCGGGGATCAGGCCGGGGGTGAGGTAGATCCGGTCGATCCGGGCTCCCCCGGTCGTGCTGGTGGGGGTGAGCGGCGGCGGGGTGCGGCGGCCGGCCGGCAGCTCGGCGGCGGCGTCGGCGAGGCCGGCGCTGGCCAGGACATGGTGGACGTGGTAGTCGGGTTCGAGGTGCCCGCCGGGACCCAGCTGCATGCGGGCGGGGTGGAGGCGGGCGGGGAGCTGCGCGAGGGCGTGGGTGGTGAGGGGGTCGGCGGGGGCGTAGCTGTTCCAGTCCCCGCCGGCGACGGTGTGCCCGCCCCGGGTGGCGATGAGGGTGGCGAGCTGCTCGGCGGCGATGTGCTGGCGGGTGGCGGAGCGGGGCGGGAGGTGGACGCTGATGAACTGGACGGGGTGGTCCAGGCCGGGTACGGCTACCTCGGCCTGGCACCAGGCTGCGGACAGTGCTGCGGGGGTGAAGGGCGGGGGTCCGGTGTCCAGGATCTGCAGCCCGCCGGTGGTGCGGATGAGCAGGGCGGGGTGGTTGCCGGACGCTGATCCGGGCAGGGGCGGGCCGGGGAGCGGGGTCATGGCGAGGTGGTTCGCGGTGCGCCGCAGGTGCTGCTGGAGCCGGTACGGCACCCGGCCGTTCATCTCCTGCACCAGCACCACGTCGGGCGCCTTCTCTGAACTAAAAACGATCATGAATGTCCTCTGATTCAGGTCGTTTTCCGGATGCGTGGCGGATCGCGGTGAGCAGCCGCCGGACGTTGTGGTCGTCGAGGCCGGGGACGGCGTCGCGGAGGTCGGCGGGGATGCCGCCGGCGAGGCTGGCTGCCAGCATGAGGATGCGCCGTTCTCCGCCTGAGCAGGGCAGTTCGCCGGTGTTGAGGGCGGTGACCGCAGCGTCCCAGTCGATGGCGGCCATCGCGGTGCCGTCGCTGGTGCCGTGCTCGATGAAGCGGCCGGTGAAGTCGGCGCAGTGCAGGAGCGCGCCGCTGTCGATGAGCAGGGCGACGCCGGCCTCGAGCGGGTAGAGGCCGGCGGCGCAGGCGCGCAGGGCTGCGGCGAGTTCTCTGGTTGTCACCGGTGGTCTCCGGAGACTGCCGCGGTGTGGACGGCGATGTCGCGGTAAGCGGGGATGCCCAGGTCGGTTGCGGCGGCGCGGCGGGCCATCAGGCCATCGATCTGGGTGAGTTTGGCCTCGGCGGCGGCGAGGCTGACCTTGAGTCCTTCGGCTTCGCCGACCCAGCCTTCGCGTTCTGCCTCGGCGATGCGGGTGGTCAGGCTGTCGCGGATGCTGGCGAGCCGGGGCCGCTGGCTGGGATCGGCCCGCAGGAGCGGGCAGCGGACGCAGCTATGCTCATGAATGCAGCTGGTGCCGTATGCGCGCCCGCAGTCGCCGAGCGCGACGCGGCGGCGCTCGAAGTGGCCGAGGAATTCATCCCATTCTTCATCGGTGGGGGTGCGGTATTCCTCGCTGGGGCGCAGTGCGCGACGGCGGGCGATGAACGCTCGGTGGCCGCTAATGGCTTCGTCGGGGTAGATGGCTTTGTAGCCCATGGTGGTGTTGATGTCGCGGTGGCCGAGAAGGAGCTGGGCGATGTGGGGCGGCATCCCGTTCATGATCGCCTCGGTGGTGAAGATGCGGCGGAAGTCGTGCGGGGCGGAATGCAGCGGCTTTCCGCCGGCCGCGGTGAGTCCTGCGGCGGCGAGCGCCGGAGACCGGGATGGGGCGGTTCTCCAGGCCGGCGGGACGCTGGAACAGCAGCGGCATCGGCGGGTTCCACGTCTTCTCGTTGGTGTCGTAGGCGATCACCAGCGGAACGCCGCCGTCGGCGTTGCGTATCCGGCAGATGATCGCCGATAGCACATCGGCGAGTTCCGGGGCGATGACCAGTAGCCGTTCTTCGTCTGTCTTGGACGGGGCGACCGACAGCAGCGGGATGAGCTCGCCGGTTGAGGGCAGCCGGTACTGCACGAGGCTGTGGTGGGACAGTTCGGTTAGCTCCTCGGCCCGCACGCCGGTCAGGCGCAGGACTTCGACGGCTGCCCAGGCCCAGAACGCATTCTCCTCCTCCTTGGTGAGGTCCCGGCGGCGGCCGGTGTGCGGGTCCTCGGCCCATACGCGAGGCGAGCGGCGTGTCACCAGAGTGCGGCGCAGTGTCATGCCGGCTGCGGTGAACAACTCGCCGGGCTTGGCACCAGCGGCGGCTTGCAGGCGGGCAGCGGTGTCCTGGCGGGACTTGCCGACGACGGCGGCAAGGACGGGCAGCACGGGCAGCCGCTCCCGTGTCCGCTGGTCCATGCGGGCCTTGCGGCGGAAGAGCATCTTCCGGTACTGGACATCATGTGCCCGGACCGGGCACGGGACCGCCCACGGCCCCCAGCGGGCCGGGTCGTCCAGCGCCCATTGCGACAGGTCGAGGTAAAAGGCCCGCACCGTGATCAGGATGTCGGCGGCCCCTTTCCGCTCTGCCAGGGTCCCGGCAGCCTCGCCCTGCCCGCCGGCTGGCCGGACAGTCCTGGTCTGGATCCGCTGCTTCCAGGCGGCGGCGATGTCAGGCGGCAGGCGCAGCGAGCTGATGCCCGGGTGGTGGTTCTCCAGGTCCTTCCAGAACCACCGGCCCAGCGCGGTCGCCAGGCTGGCCAGCGTGCCGTAGTCGATGGCGGGCTGCCGCTCGCGCAGGTAGTCCACCAGCAGATCCCGGACGGGCCGGCAGGCAAGGTCGTAGCGGTCGATCATCTGCTCCGCAGTCAGCTGGCCGGCGAACCGGCTGCTGAACATCCGGACTGTCGGCGGAGCGCCTGCCGGGAACACCCCGGCGGCGTGCAGCATCTGGTAGAAGAACGGGCTGTGCCTGGCCGTCCTCGGCGACCCGGGAAGCACTTCCCGGGTGGTTTTGACCAGCTCCAGGCAGTCCCCGACGGTAATGCCGCTGACCAGGCCGCCCTTGGCGGCCATGATCGCCGCGGCCTTCTCGATCGCGGCAGCGGCGCTGACCTCGCCGACCGTTCCGGCTTCGCGGAACGCGTGCAGCCGGGCGAGGCCCGCCGGGTCACGAGCCCGGGCCATCTCGCCGGCAACCTGCTGCGGCGTCGATGTTGCCATCAGCCAGCCCAGGCTCGGGCGAATGACGTCGGCACCGATTAGCTGGATCATGTCCTGCCCGAGGATGCGGACGATCCGCTCCCCCTGCGGCCACATGCTGCCGGCGGCGGTCAGCTCGCTGATGAGGATGCGCCGCCAGTCACGGCGGCCGTCGGCCCCGGCACCGGTGGCGTTCCAGCGTTCTTGCCAGCTAGTGCCCGGATGAAGCTCCAGCCAGTCCAGCACCCTCAGCAGGGCCAGCCTCCGGGTGCACCGCGACTGGGAGCCATCGGCCAGGAACGGCGGCGCCAGCAGCCGGGCCAAAACCTTATCCCTAGGCTGGCGAGTCGCCGGCCAGCTAGCCGGGACCAGGCGCGGCGGGAACTTCTCCCACAGCGCCAGCGCTTCCGCGCTCAGCTGCCGGGGCCGCCCGGCGGCCCGCTCGGCAGTGCCGGCGGTCATGCCTGGTCCCGGCCGAACAGGACGTCCAGGCTCTCCGGGCGGTAGCGTACCGACGGCGGCTCGGGCCGTGACTCCGGCTGCCCTGCCCGCCGGTGATGAGCCAGGGCGCTCTCGATGACGTCCTCCGCTGTCGGCGTGACATAAATCTGCGTGGTCGACAGCGACTGGTGACCCAAAATCCATTGCACGTCGGTGATCGGGACGCCCGGATCCCGGGCGAGCCGGTAGGCCGCAGTGTGACGCAGGTCATGCAGCGTCCATCGGGCACCTGCTACGGCGTTCGCCCGCACGAACATCGCCCTGGCGGCGTGATAGCCCAGCGGACGGAACGGCCGCCGAAGGGTCCACCACAACGGGTCGTCCAGGCCGGCCGGCACCAGCCCGTGCATCTGCTGCTGGTAGAGCCGCAGCCACACGAACGCGTCCGGAGATGCCGGGAGCTGCTGCATGGCCCGTGATCCCTTGCGGATCACGGTGATCACCTGCTGCCCCGGATCGGCACCTGAGCACAGCACGCCGAGCAGTTCGGAGGCGCGCGCGCCGGTGAAACCCAGAACGCCACCAGTGCCCGGTCCCGGTGCGAGCCCAGCCGGGCGAACAAGCCGTTGAACACATCATCAGGGATCTGCTGCGGGATGCGACCGGGAACCCGCGGCCGGAACAGCCCGGCCCTCCGCCGGGGAAACGGATCCATCGGGTTGCGGTGCGCGTTCGCCCGGCCCGGCCTGGCCATGGGGAACGGGTTCACGATCGGCCCAGTCCCGGCTTCCAGGTGGTAGGCGTAGAAGCCCCGGCAGACCGTCTCGCAGTGCGCCGCCGTCGACGCCGCGTACTTCGAGCCCGTCAGGCACCCGCCCCGACCCGCAGATGGCAGCCGACCGGGCTTGCCAGCAAGCTGGAGCCACCGGCAGAAATCGCGGGCCTCGGCCCTGGTCACCTGGTCCCAGCAGACTTCGACCGCCCAGATGAACCGAAACCACCGCAGCAGCGCCAGCGCATAAGACCGCTGAGTCGTCACCGGCCTCCCAGCCGCCTGCAAGTCACGCAGGAACTCCGCTACCGCCTCAACACGCTCGCCGTCAGGACTCAGCAGGCGGCACGGCTCCCACAGATCACCAGTCTCAGCGACCGCACCCGCAGCGGGCACGACAAGCGAGCCCAGGTCCCGGGGAAGATCTCCACATTCAGCCATGAGCAGGGACCGTAACCACCACCAGCCCCATCCGCACGGCGAATGATCACGGCCCCGGCGGTAGTTCAGTAAACACACCCACTTTCGCAGGCATGCCATCGGCCGGTGCCACGCGGTGTCGTCCCCGGTCTCGGACAGGCCCCCGTACTCCAGGTTGGCGACAGCGACCCGGAGTACCCCGGGCGGGAATGCTGGTGAGGTCATGACGTGATTGGCTCTGTTCCAGGGGGCTGGGGTGGGTGGGTGGTGGCCCGGCCCGCGCGCCGGGTGGTGACCACGGTGGGGATGGATGGCGCGCGGGCCGGGGGCTCTGTTTGGGTTAGGGGTGGTGCGGGGGGATGGTGGCGTGCCAGGTGCCGTACTGCAGGCGGATGGTGCCGTCGGGGTCGATCCGGACGCCGGCGCTGGTGACGGGGAGCCGGCCGTCAGCGAGCCAGTGGCGGCGGTGCTGGTCCACGATGTCCCACAGGTTCCGGGGTCCGGCCTGGTGGACGCGGGCGGGCTCGCTCTCGCTGCCCTCGGCCCTGGCCCAGGACCCGTCGGGGTGGGCGAGCCAGGTCGTGGTGACACCGGCCTGGTAGTCGGTCCTGGCGGTGACGGTCAGGCCGGGGTCGGTGATGGCGAGCATGGCGGCGAGGTCCCCGGTCTGGGGGTCCGTTACCGGGTAGGGGCTGCGGGTCGCGGTGACCGGCCCGGTGCCGGGCATCGGCGGCGGGTCGTCATAGATCTCCAGGCCCATGGTGATCGCGGTGCGGTCGTGCTCGACCTGCCCGGCGGCCCCGCCCTCGGGGTCAGTGCTCGCGGTGATGATCACCCCGCAGTGCAGCCACAGCACCAGCCTGCCGCCGGGCCGCAGAGCGGCCAGCCACGACGGCGGAAGGCCGGGCAGGGGTGTGGTGCCGATGATCCGGTCATAACCTGCGGGCAGGTCCGCGCCGGCGGGGCGGGTCAGGAGCAGGGGCCGCAGCCCGAGGCTGCCCAGCCGGCCGGTCGCCGCCTCGGTCAGGTACGGGCTGGTGCTGGTGCTGGTGACGTGCTCGCTGCCGAACCGGCGGGCGAGCAGCGCGGTCCCGTACCCGCTGCCGGTCCCGGCTTCCAGGATGTGACAGCCGGGGTAGATCACCGCGTGCCGGAACAGCGCCACCGCCAGGGCCGGGGCCAGGGCATGGCTGGTCACCGGCCCGGCAAGGACCCGGCCCGGGGCGGCGTGGTCCGCGTGGGTGGTGCCGGACCGGGTGGGCAGGGTCCGGTACGGGTTGTAGGCCGCGTCGAGCCATTCCCCGGGGTCATACGGGCCGTCCGTGACGATCCAGCCCTGCGGCCCGGTGTTCCCGCGGCTGCTGGTGTGCTCCAGCCAGCGGGGCGCCAGCTCGTGACGCGGCACCGACACCAGTGCCTCGAACCACAGCGACCGGGACTCCGGCGCGATCAGGGCAGCCATCTCCCACGCCCGCTCGTCCCACATCACGCCGCCCACGCCCCCGGATCGCTGCGGCGGGACATGGCCGTGACGAGACTACGGCGGACCCGGAGCGGGGGAAGCGGCGGGCCGGTCACCCACGTCAGGGTGCTGGCCGCGTACCGCTTCCAGGCAGGCACTCCAGCCCGCCCGGCGGCGGTCACGCCGCTGAGGTAGTCCAGGGCGGCCAGCATGCCGGCGGGGCGGCCGGCGCGGGCTGCTCCCAGGTCGCAGGAGATCTCCGTCACCCACGACACGACCATCATCATCACCAGGAACACTGCGAGGATGGCGGGCAGGACCAGCGGGGGCAGTGCCCAGCCGAGCAGGAACGGCCCGGCCACGGTGAGCACCACCCGCAGGCAGGTGACCGGGAGCCGCCACCCGGTCACGTGCCGGACCTCGCGCCCCAGCATCCCGGCCACCAGGTGCGGCGGCCCGGACGCGAGGTGCTCGCCCACGACGACCAGCAGCCTGCCGTTCAGGTGCAGGACCCCCGCCAGGTGGCACGCCCCCAGGTGCGGGCGGCCTGGCTGACCGCACCGGGGCACGTACAGGTACGCGTCCCGGCCCGTCCGCTCCCCGGTCACCCGGGCATGGCGGGCGGCGATGTCCAGGCACGGCAGGGGCACCCGGGCCTCCAGTGACCGGGCATGGACCCGGGCCGCCTGCACCCACCAGGGCTCGCCCCGATAGCGGGCCAGGCGCGGCAATGTCAGCCCCAGGGCGGTCACCGCCAGGCACGCGGTCACCAGGGGCCACGACACCGCGACGTGGCCCCGTACCCAGGCCCCGGTCACCGTCTGCACCACCACCGCGCCGGCCTGCATCACCCGCGCCGGCACGCTCACCGCCATCAGCACCCGGGCGTCCGCCACCCGCGCGAGAACCTGGTCAGCCGCCCGCGACTCCCCCTCCCCAGGAACCAGGCCGGCTGAGCACGGCGGGCCGGCACCATCGGGAACCGTCACCGCGCTGCCCCGGCCAGGCGGCCAGCCGGGGGCGGTCACCGGATGCTCCCGGCAGACGAGGCGCGGCGAGTGCCAGCGGACAAGGCACGGCGAGTACCAGCGGACAGGGCAGGGCGGTCGGCGGTGCAGGGCGGCATGATGATCGTGGCTTCCTGGTCAGGTACGGGTCTGGCGGCGGGGATGGAGCCCGGCCCGCGCTCCGGCGAGGGCTCAGGGCGCACCGGGGAGGGGCGTGCGGGCCGGGGGCCTGATGGGGCGGGGGAGGTCCCGGTCAGGGGCACTGCGGGACCTCCCCCCGGTGCGCCGGGCGCGGGACCGGGGCCGCCAGGTGCTCCCGCGCAGCCGTGCGCGGTGCGCGGCCTGCCCGGCACTCCACTCCGGGACAGGCCGCCCGGGAAGGCCCCGGTGACCGGGGAGACGCTTCCCGCCGGGCCGGTTTCCGTTCCTGCCGGAACCCGGCCCTCATCCCTGCCCCCGTCCCGGGGCAGGAGCATCAGAACAGGCCGGGGAGCGGTGCCCGGCGCCATGCTGCACGCCGGGCACCCCGCCGCATGACCCTCCGCGATCCCAGCCAGCAGCCCGCGCGCTGCCGCCAGCCGGGCACGCTCACGGCCAGCCGCGTCCGCCGTGCTCCCCGCAGCAAAACCAAGGGGCGCGGCGAGGTCCGGGAGGGCGCTCAGCCCGTCGAGCAGCCGCATCATGCCCGGCCCCCGGCACGGACGGCGGGGAGCGGGGACGCGGGCCGGGGCGCCGGCCCGGTGTCCCCGGCAGCGGGCGGGGTCGCGGTGCCGTGAACACGGAGGTAGCTGCCGATAGCACGCTGGGGAATCCGGAACACCCGGCCGACGCGCACTGATTCCAGCGTCCCGTTGTGGATCAGCCGGTACACCGTCATCCTGCTGACCCGCATCAGGACCGAAGCCTCCTTGACCGTCCAGAACTCCGGGTCAGGCAAAGTGCCCGCACCGGGCCTCACAGCCGCCCCCGCACAGTGGGGGCGGCGGTGTCGTGCTCGCGGGGGATCTGGAAGAACCGGGACGCCAGCCCGATCCGGAAGTACCGGGTCCCGGCATCCAGCCGCGCGTACACCATCAGCACCAGCCCGGCCGCGATCACCCCGCCCAGCGACCAGTTCTGCGCCGCCGGCGCCGCCAGCACCGATTTCACCAGCACCCAGGCCAGGAACACCGCAGCGGCCACCGGGAAGATGGCGAGCGTCAGGGCGCTGCCGATGCTGGCCCTGGCCCGCTGCCGGTAGTACACGACCGTCGCCAGAGCGGTGAGGATGTAGGACAGGCCGAACAGCTGGCCGCTGACGTTGACGACCGCGTCGAACGCGGACTGGACTGAGGCGGCGAGCAGGTACACCCACGTCAGCACGATCACCAGCACCCCGGTCGCCACGCTCGCCGCGACCGGCGTCTTATACCTGCGGGAGATGTTCGCGAACCGGGCGGGCAGGGTGCCCCGCGACGCCATCCCGTAGATGATCCGGGCCGTCAGCACGATGCTGGTGCCGGTCGCGGCGATCACGGACAGGGCCAGCGCGAACGCCATCACCTTCGCCCACCCCGGCCCCGCGATCGCCTGGGCGGCGTACACCAGGGCGTCCGTCGCGTGCGCCTGCAGCCGTGCGGGCGAGACGACGCCCTGCAGGCCGGTGATCACGAAGACGTACAAGACGGTGAGGATGACCACGGCCAGGATCGCCGCCCGGCCGGGGTTGACCCGGCGGTGCCGGACTTCCTCGCCCACGTACAAGGTGCCGTCCCACCCCGAGTAGATGTAGACGGCGGTCAGCAATCCGGCGGGCAGGCTCCCGTGCCCGGTCACCCCCGACAGGCTGAACCACCCCGACGTCAGGGGGAACGTCCCCGGCGCATGACCCAGCACCAGCACCAGGCCGGCGGCAGCGAACCCCACCAGGATCGCGTACTCAGCAGCGGCCATCGCGACCTGCGTCTGGGCAGTCAGCCTGATGCCGACCACCGCGACCACCAGCATCACCACGGTGATCACCGTCGCGATGCCAACATCGGGCCACTTCCCGCCCGGACTCCCCGAGACGGCCAGCACGCTGGGGCCGATCACCTCGACACCGGACACCGCCCCCGTCACATAGGCGGCGATCATCAACCACCCGGTCATGAACCCCAGATACGGGCTGATCGACCGCCCCACCCACTCAAACGACGCGCCGCAGTTCGCCGACCACATATTCAGCCGGCGGTACGCGTTCGCGATGATCAGCATGGGAACGGCGGTGATGAGGATCGTCAGCCCGCCCGAGTAGGCGGTGACGGCAGCTAATCCCGCCAGCGTCAGCCCGACCGACACACCCGGCGCGGCCGACGCCATGCCGATCACCGTGTCCTGCGCCACCCCGATCGCATCAGGCTCCAGACGCGGCTCCGGGGCAGTGCCGGGCGGCAGCACATCAGCAGCATTACGCATAGCTCCACAGCTCCTAGATGACAAGAGAAAGTCACGACCCGGCCGGCGAAGGAACCGGCCGAGCTGAAAGACCCGGCCCGGCTACCGGCCGGGGAACCTGGCCGGGATGACGGCCAGCACGCTGCGCGGGCCGCCGGGGCTGTCGGTGAAGAGCAGCTCGCTGGCCACGGAACGGACCACGGCCAGCCCGCGTCCGGACTCAGCCTCGTGGTCAAGCCCGCCGATACGGGGCCGGCCAGCTGCTCCCTGGTCAGTTACCACCACACCCGCCAGCTCAGGGGTGAAGGCGGTCACGTGTACCGCGAAGCGGCCTGCGTCCAGGCCGCTGAAAGTGTGCGCCACCGCGTTCGTGGCAAGCTCCGATGCCACCAGCACCGCGTCATCGGCCGCAGGATGACCGTCCAGAACACGCCGCACGAACGCCCGCACCGCCCGCACCTCACCAGCGCTCCCCGTAAACACTTCTGATGTGACATTTGGCGCTTCGCCGCCGACCCTCCGGCATGCGGCGTCCAGGCCCGCCACGCCAACTCGCAAGCCTCTGCCACGCATTCGCTCGTCAGCTCCGGTCGCTGCGCTCTCGCGCAGCCCGCTGTCCGGGAAGCCTGCCTTCCTCATCACCTCTCCCTTCGGTCTCCGCCTGCCGGGGCGCGTTTGCCTGGGCGCGCGCCGTTAACTTCGCTCTGATGAATCGTCCGTGTCACTCCGTGCCGTATTTCGGGTTTACGGCCCATTCGGGCTCGCTTCTGCGCCCGTCTTGAACCCGACTCCTCCATAAAAGATCGTTCTCGACGAACCGGGCTCAGGGAATTCTGGTCGCCAGTGCGCAACGTCTACGAGGCCCGGCGGGAGCATCTGAAGTCCGCGAAAGAATTCAGCGATCTGCCGTCTGCTCCTGGTGACCCCCGGTGCGTTTGCTTTCTCGTATAGCTCGCGAGCGGTATCTGCGGACGCAGCCGAGACGTAATCACCTGTCACGTGCGAGACAACCAGGTAGCTGCCTGGCGCGACAGCTGAGGTTAGGTGCTCAACGATCTCCCTGGGCCTTTCTGATTCAGATATGAAATGCAGGACGGCAACCAGGAGAATCGCGACAGGTTCATCAAGCCTGATTAGCGAGCGAACGGCCGGTTCAGCGAGGATTTTCGTTGGCTGCCGCAGGTCTGCCTCGATTACGGTGACATTGGCGTGCTTGCCGAGAAGCGCGCGTGCGTGGGTGATTACTACCGGGTCATTATCGACATAAGCAACACGTGAATCCGCTGAAACACGGTGCGCGATGGAATGCACATTGCCGCGGGTGGGCAAGCCTGTGCCTATATCTATGAACTGCCTGACGCCAGCGTCGCGCGCGAGGAACTGCACAACACGCCTGAGGAAGACCCGGTTGTCCCATGCGGCGACGGCGGCATCGGGAACAGCTTCAAGTAGGTTCCGCGCCGCATGCCGGTCAGCTTCATAGTTGTCTCTCCCTCCTAGTAAGAAGTCATAGATGCGCGCGACATTTGGCGTCGGCGCTTTGCTTTCCTCGATCATCAGATTCCGCTCTCCGCGTTCCCTGGAAGTCGCTGATCCATGATGGGAGCCAGGCGTCGCGCGTCTCTACCGTCGTTCCCGCGCCAGTTCGGCACCCTTTCCCGACGCCTCGACCGTCAAGACTGCCGTCATGTCGCCGTCATCTCGGCTCCCAGCCAGGGACGTCACCCGGGCGAGGCCATACGATGAGGGATGTAAGCCAGATGGGCCAGGGAGGAAGCTATGCCGACCGAGCCGACCCTGCTGCGCGTCCTGATCACCGGACGGCACTGGCAGCGATTTGAGACCTTCTCGGCTCAGTTCGCCCGAGCTGCCCAAAGGCTTGCCGAGATTGAGGGCGAACCGGGAATCGGGCAGCTATCCGTGTCTGCCCGGCAGTTCGAGCGCTGGTACGCGGGCAGAATTAAGTCAGCGCCGCGTCCCGATTCCTGCCGCGTTCTCGAGCACATGTTTGGCTATCCGATAGCGCAGCTCCTGACCTCCGAGTCGCAAGTATCGGTGACCACGGAGTCGGCGCCATTAGGACAGGATGGACTGTCAGGCGTCGGAGTGCGTCGCGGTCAGGCAGCTACAGGTGCCGCCAATTCTTCGCCAACATGGGCGGCGTGTGATTACGTCGAGAAATTCGCGACGCATGAAACCCCAAGGCTAGCTTTCGATGACTCTTACCCGTCCCCGCATGATTCCGAAAGGATAATCTCGATGGCAGCCCGCAGAGCGCTCCGGTTCGGTGCAATGGCAGATGCGACTAATATTGGCAGCGACTCACTCGATCAGCTTCACAGTGAGACAGGCCGTTTGGCCATAGCGTATCTTCGGCAGCCCTTGGCGGAAATACTGGGAGATATTGCATCGCTGCAGGACCACACTTTCAGCCTGCTCGAAGGAAGGCAGCGTCCCAGGGAAACACAGGACCTCTACGTGGTCGGCGGGCTGACCTCAGGGATGCTCGCTAAGGCCGCGCATGACCTGCGTGATCCGCACCTTGCGATGACGCACGCCCGGACGGCGATGCTCTGCGCCAGAAATGCAGACCATTCTGCGCTTCTCGCATGGGTCCATGGTCTTCAGTCGCTCATAACTTACTGGGCGGACCGGCCGCGCGAGGCCCTGGAGTACGCGCAGGCGGGACAGGAAATCACAGGCGTCGTCGGCACAGTGGGCGTCTGGCTCGCCTCACTTGAAGCGAGGGCATGGTCGGCGCTGGGCAACGGCGCTGAGAGCCGGCGTGCTATAGAGCGCGCCGCAGACATGCGGGAGCAAGTAACCGGAGATGATCTCGACAGCATCGGCGGCATGTGCCGTTTCTCGCGTCCGCGTCAGCTCTACTATGCCGCCGACGCCGGAATTTCGCTGCCAGGAGCAGCGGGCACCGCGCAGGATTCTCGCAGCGCTCAGTATGCCGCCGACGCGATAGCAGCCTACGAGAGCGCGCCAGACGCGGACCGGTCCTTCAGCGATGAGGCCGGCTCGCGAACTGCTCTCGCGATTTCTCGCGTGCGGGCCGGTGATATAGAAGGTGCCAGCGAGGCCGTTGCTCCAGTTCTTCAGCTTCCCCACGGGCAGCGTATTCATGGAATAGTCACGAGTGTCGTGAATGTACATCATGAAATCGCGGCGCTTGCTTCCGAAGCGGCTCTGGCTGCTGATCTCCAGGAAGAAATAGAAGCATACTGCCGGACTCCGGCCGCAGCGCTGCCCCGCTAGCCCCGAGGTTCTGAAGGCAGAGGACATGTATCCGGTACAAGTCTCATCCGATCGCCTCGTTCTCCGCGAACTGCGCGAGGACGACGCTGCGCCCATGCACCGAGTTTATGGCGATCCTGAGGCCACGCGGCACCTGAGTTTCGAGCCGAGAACCCTGGATCAGGTCACGGAGATCATCTCCGCAGGACTGACCGCAGCGGTCGCAGAGCCCCGCACGGTTTACATGCTCGCGATAGCTGACCGAGGAAATGACGAGCTGGTAGGAGCTGCCCGGCTGGGCATCGGCGAGCACGAGAGCGGCCAGATCGGATTCGCGTTGCGGCCTGACCAATGGGGCCAGCGCAAGGGGGTAGAGGTTGTCTGCCTTCTTCAGCGCCTGGGATTCGAGATGCTTCAGCTTCATCGGATCTGGGGAGCGCGCAGTCCTGTCAATTCGGCGTCTCAGCGCACAATGACAAGTGCGGGAATGATAGAAGAAGGAACCATGAGGGGACATTTGTTCACGCGCGGGGCGTGGCGCGATTCTGTCGTGCATTCGATTCTGTCTGATGAATATCATCGCTTTCAGCGTAAGCAGGAACGCGTCAAGGCACATGCTGAGAATTCCGAGGCCGCTGACCCGGTTAGCTATTAGCCGTCGTCCACGGGGAGGTGACCGTGGAGTTATCCGCCTACCAGCGGGCCGCTGGTGAGACTCGCCAGCTCGGGCTGGAGGGATCGGATGCCGCGATCATGCCCGTGCTCGGCCTGGCCGGCGAGGTGGGCTCAATCCTCAGTGTCTTCAAGAAATACCTGCGGGGCGGTCTGGGCGTTGCGGCCAGCCGGGAACTGCTGCGCGAGGAGCTTGGCGACCTGCTCTGGTATGCCGCTGCGGTCGCCACTGCGCATGACCTGGACCTGGAGGAGGTGGCGGAAGCGAACCTTGCCCGCGCCAGGGACCGCTACCCCCGCCGTCACAGCCAGGCGCCGCACCGTGACCTGCCGGTCTTCGATGCGGCGTATCCCGATCGCGAGCGGTTCCCGCGCTGCCTGGTCGTCTCGGTGACCGGGACGGTGCTGGCGTCTGGTCGCTCAGGTGCGGTGCTGAGGCTGGTCCACGCTGAACCTAACCCCTTCCCGGACGGCCCGGTCCTCTGCGGAGCGAGGACGCTCGGCTTCCGGGTCGGCGCGGCGCTGGGAGATCCGCTGACGGACAACTCGCGGCGCAGTGATGCTTACCGGTTCCATGATGCGATCCATCTGGGATTCATGGCGGTGCTGGGCTGGTCACCTGCGATGCGGTCGCTGCTGCGGGTTAAGCGCAGGTCCAGCGCTGAGACCGATGAATGCGAGGACGGGGCTCGCGCGATCTTCGCCGAGGAAGGACTGGCCGCTGTCCTGTCCAGGCTTGCTCCCGCCCGCACCGGGTTCCTGACCTCGTCAAGCGTTGACGGGGGCGTTATCGAGGTTGCCAGGGCCGCCGCGACGGGGCTGGAGGCGGAGGCGGTACCGGCCTGGGCCTGGCAGGCAGCGATTCACCAGGGATTCCGGGCGATGTCCCAGCTTGCTGAGAACGACGGCGGATACCTCGTCGCGAACCTGGATACCCGGCAGCTGGCCTACAGGAAGGTGCTGGCCGATGACCCATTCCGGTGAGTCCCGCGACGCTCAGCTTCGGCATCGCGCCGAGGACGCTGCCACTCTCTACCTCAATCAGGCAGCCGGCATGCAGAGGGTTCGGTTCGCGAGCCCGTACCTGGCTTCCGGCGAAACGAGAGGTGCGGCTCATGCGCGATGACGACTACGCCAAGCTGGTGGCTGACACCCGGCGGGCACTGCTCGCGGGTGCAGGACCGGTAGCGGTCCTCGGGCTGACACCTGTCACCTTGCGTCTCCTGGCCTCGGTGGCACCTGGCGTGAACCGCGCCATCGAGGCTGTCTATGTTCCCGGGGACGGGCATGGCTCCCCGAAGCTGACGGTGCCGGTACGGCCGATGGCCGCCCTGCGCGACGCGAACTGCGGGGTCGTGGTAGTCGCCGCTGACGAGGAGAAAGAGGACCTGCTGTGCGCGGCGCTGCCGTTCATCGCCGGGACGCCGAAAGTGATCGTGGCCGGATACGGGCACCTGGGCTTCGGTGACTCCGTGTTCGAAGATGAGCGGGCGCAGCTCCTCGTGCCGTCACTGGCCAACGGCTATCCGAACTCTCTGATCCACCTGTACCAGTGCCTTGTCAACGCCTCAAGGATCGGCCTGCGCGGCGTGGTCGCCGAGTTCGGCATGTTCAAGGGAGGGACCACGATGTTCGTGTCGCGGATCATCGAGCGGCTCGGCGCGGACTGGCCGGTGATCGGGTTCGACACCTTCGGCGGCTTCCCGCCCCGCCGCTCCGCACTGGACATGTACGACCACCCCGGCTGCGTCTTCACCGACCAGGCTGCCGTACGGCGCTATCTTGACGGGCGGGACATCGAGATCATCAGCGGTGACATCGCAGACACCTGCAGGCGGCTGGAAAAGGAGGACCTCGTGGTTTCGTTCATCGACACCGACAACTACACCCCCGCCGCAGCCGCCCTGCAGGTCGCGCGAGAGCGGACTGTTCCCGGCGGCGCGATCATCTTCGACCACTTCACCGGCACTAACCGATTCCGATACACCCTCGGGGAACGGATCGCCGGCCGTGCACTGCTCGATGATCCCCGGTGGTTCCACCTGCACGGGACAGGTGTCTTCTACCGCCAGCAGGCGACGTGATGCGCCCGCCCGTGCCCCGGCCAGGGATTTACGACCTGTACTGGTATTTCGCGTCCGAACGGCAGCGCGTGTTCGAGCGCCGAGTCGCAGGCGAGACGGGGCCGTGGACCCAGGACCCGATCCTGCGCGAGTTCAAATTCTGCAACGTGTTCCGGGCTGCCGACCGGGTCTCGCAGTACATGATCCGCGACGTCTGCTACCACGACGAGCCGTGCACCGCCGAAGACCGGCTGTTCCAGATCACCGCATTCCGCACCTTCAGCAAAGCCGCTACCTGGACCACCGTCCGCGACATCCTCGGCCGCTACCCCGTCCTGGACGACCTCGCGGACGGGTCTTTCGGCCAGGCCCTGGATACCGCCAGGCAGCGCAACGGCGGCCTGTACACCGGGGCATTCATCTTGTGCGCCACAGACGCCTACGGCCAGCCGGCCAAGCACCTCAACCACGTCGAGCTGTTCCGCCACATGTTCCTGCACGACCAGCTCGGCTCAAGACTCCTGAACGCCAGGTCGCTGCATGAGGTGTACCAGCTGCTGCACGGCTTCCCGCTCATGGGCGACTTCATGTCCTACCAGATCACCATCGACCTGAACTACTCCAGCCTGCTCGACTACAGCGAGAACGACTTCACCCAGGCCGGACCCGGCGCCCTGCGCGGCATCAGGAAATGCTTCCAGGACCCGGGCGACTACACCCCCGCCGACATTGTGCACTGGATGACCGACCGCCAGGAACACGAGTTCGCCCGCCTCGGACTGCCGTTCAGCGGACTCTGGGGCCGGCCCCTGCAGGCGATCGACTGCCAGGGCCTGTTCTGCGAGACCGACAAATACTGCCGCCAGGCAGCCCCCGAACTCACCAGCGCCCGCAAGCGGATCAAGACCAGATACACCCCCACCCCAGAGCCCATCAGCCTGTTCTTCCCGCCCAAATGGGGCATCAGCAACCACCCGCCCGAACAACCCGGACTCAGCAGCCCCGCCCACGCACAGGAAACGCTGTTCTGATCAGCCTAACCCGCACGGAAAACACGGGCCAGGCTGATCGGAAGACAGGTCCCAGCGACCTGGCGCAGGGTGGGATCGGTCCGCCCGAGTCCCGCAACCCGTCCTCCGAGCCGTCCGGTGCGCCGGGCTAAGACTGGTTGCTGCCGTTCAGATACGGCGGGCAGCTCGCAGAAGGAACAGAAACAAACACAACCAGAACCCCAAGCCACCATCGCGAATCAGGTACCACCAACTGGTATACTGAGTTTAGAGGAAGCGTCTACCTACTTAGTGCTGTCGGGACGACAGCAAGTAGGACCATGGTGCTGTCGAAACCTCTGCGCTGACAGCAGTAAGTAGGGACATGCTGCTGTTCGGGACACCCTAGACGCCTGACCGTGCTTCGGCCCAGATCATGCGGCCGTTGCTGTCGCCTGCGATGCCTATCTGAGCCGACAGGGCCTGGACGAGCGCTAGTCCGCGGCCATGCTCAGCGCCTGGGTGTTGCATGAATTGCGGTTCACCGGGTCCGCCTTGATCGGTGACGACGATGAGGACGGAGGCTGAGCTGCAGATCAGTTCGACGCCGAACTGCCCCGCGTTTCCGGAGGCGGTGTGCATGATCGCGTTAGTGGCCAGTTCGGTGGCGATGGTGAGCAGGTCGTCACGGGGTGAGTCCGGTGGTATCAGGGCACTCAGCCAGTCGCGCATTGGTCGGAGCTGGCTGGGATGCCCTGAAAAGAGTCTTCGCTGCCCTGTCTCCGCTGCTGCGGCCGTTGTCATGACCTGCTCTAAGTCGACCATCGACGCTCCACCCAAGGCACCTGCACTGTCAGCGAACTGCGAGAGCCTCGCCGGCCAGGTGCTGAATCCAGTGAACTCGACGAATCCCTCTGCATAAGAGACGTTCGTAGCGGGCAATGCGATTACGTCTGAGCGGTGCTTCGTGAGGCGATGCGGGGTGTCAGTCAGTGCGCACCGGTCTCACCCGCCGGGTGCGGGTTCGGCGAGAAGCTTTGGCAGCAGCTTGCTGAGCGCTGCGCTGTCGGTCGCGGTGAGGCGGTCGCTGAACAGGGCGGCGACGAGCCGCAGATGCGAGTCGATGGCCGCGAGCAGCGCGGCCTGCCCGGCCTGCGTGACGGCGATCTCCATGCCGCGCCGGTCGTCACCGGCGGTGCTGCGGGTGATAAGTCCCGCCTTCTCCATCCGGACGAGCATCCGGCTGACCCCGCTTTCGCTGAGCAGCACGCGATCCCGCATCTCCTTCTGACGCGCCCGCATGCCAGGCAGATCGGCGAGGTGCACCAGAACGTCGAACCACTCCAGCGGCAGCTGATGCTCGGTGAGCATCTCGTCGGCAAGCTGCTCGACGATCTGCCGGTGCACGGCGAGGAAGCTCTGCCAGACAGGGGTCTGCTGCTGGAGTCGCTCTAGCGCCGCTGCGAGCTCGGTCACGAGCCCACGATACTGCGACGCAGGAGGTCATGCGCGTGCGCAAGCAAATATCTCAGCCAACTATTTGCGTGCGCACGCAAGTTTGTTAGATTGAAGCTCCACCCGCCTAGCCACCGGAAAGGTGGACGTCAATGGCCTCGTCGACACAGACACCGGACCCGCCAGGGCGACGGTCGCTACTAACCCGCCGGAATCTCATCGCCTCGACCGGACTGGCCGTGGCCTCGGCAGCGCCGCTGCTGAGGCCAGGCACCGCCCAGGCCGCATCCTCCCCCTCCTCGGACTGCCCTCCCGGAACGACCGCGCCTGTCCCCCAGGCGGCGAAGGGTCCAGCCATCCCCGCGGCTGGCTACCTGGTCCAGGAGATCGCCGATCGCGTGTACTGGGTGACAGACGGCCTCTATCAGATGATCTTCGTAACGACCGCCGACGGAGTGGTTGCCGTCGATGCCCCTCCGACCATCGGGAACAACATCCTGCGCGCTATCGCAACCGTGACCAGGTCACGAGTCACCCATGCCGTCTACAGCCATCACCACGCCGATCACACCGGCGCGATGATCCTCTACCAGGGCGCCAGGTTCTATGCGCACAAAGACGTCGAGCACCTGCTCCGGCAGACGAATGACCCGAACCGCCCGCTGCCTGACGTGACGTTCGACCGGCACCTGACAGTCCAGGTCGGCGAGGACTACCTGGACCTGGCCTATCACGGCCCCAACCACTCGCCAGGCAACATCTACATCCACCTGCCGGCTCAGCGGGTCCTCATGCTCGTCGACGTCGTCTTCCCAGGCTGGGTGCCCTTCGCCTATCTCGCCGAATCGCAGGACATCCCGGGGTGGCTGGAGGCTCCCGCCAAGGCGCTCGGCTATCCCTTCGATATCTTCGTCGGCGGTCATCTGACGCGCCTGGGTACCCGTGACGACGTCGTCGTCCAGCAGGAGTACGTGGCCGAGCTCAAGGCACAGGCCGCGATCGCGATCGCGACCTTCGACCCCACCAGCATCTTCGAGTCCGTCGATCCGGCTAACCCCTGGGCTATCTTCCGCGGCTACCTCGACGCCGTCGCCGCCCAGGCCGCCAGCGCGGTCACGCCGAACTGGGTCGGCAGACTCGGCGGGGCCGACGTCTATACCCAGGCCAACGCCTACCAGCTGGTCGAGTCACTGCGGATCGACTACGGGCAGCTCGGCCCCTTCGGCATCCACCCGTAATGCGGCCGCGTCGTCATCATTACTATGTTGGAACGCATGTTCGCTACGGTGCCCATCGCTTCTAGGTGACTCGGGCGACCCGCAGGATGGGAAGTCCAGGTGAGCGCAGCCGCGATGCCCGCTAGCCAGGCTGTCAGCACGGCCGCGCTCGCTGACTTCCTTGGTCGCGACCAGATCATGGACATCGGCATCCGCTCGCTGTGGGCGCCTGTCCCCCGCCTCGCCGGGCCGGCGTTTACCGTTCGGTGCCCGCCCGGCGACAATCTCATGCTGCACGCCGCGATCTACCGTGCTGCGCCCGGCTCGGTGATCATCGTCGAATCCGGCGACCTCGACTACGCGCTCGCCGGCGGAAACGTCTGCGCCGTGGCTCAGCGACGCGGCGTCGCCGGGTTCGTGCTCGACGGCCTGATCCGCGACCTGGCCGAGGTGCGCGAACGTAATTTCCCCGTATTCGGGCGTGGTGTCATTCCCAAGCCCGGGACCAAGGCCGAGGTGACCGAACTGCGCACCCCGGTCCGGTGCGGCGGCGTTCTCGTCAATCCCGGCGACCTGATCGTGGCGGACGCCGATGGGGTCGCAGTGGTTCCCCGGGACCGCCAGGATGAGATAGTTCGCCAGGCGCTCGCCAAGGCTGAGCAGGAGGACAGCCAGTCTCTGGACGACTGGGAAGCTGCGCATCGTGCCCGCATCGACCAGATCCTCTCCCCGCGGACCAGTTCGCCGCAGGGTCCGGCGATCTTGGCTATGCAGAGCCGCGAGGACACCGACCTGGGCTGGGGTGACCGCCTGGACCACGCCGAGTCCGCCGACGAGCGCCTCCGCCGGGACCGCCCGCCCCACTGGGCGTCCTGACCGCCCGCACCCCGGCCATTCGCAAGCCTCTCCCCCGGGACGCGCCAGGTTCGCTGGCAGTTCGTCGCTGCCGGTAGGTTCATTGGGCGGACGTTGAATTGGGAGGGGTAGGGGTGACGGAGGATAAGTCGGAACTGGCGATCCTCGCGGAGGGCCTGACGAAGTCGTTCGGCGACGTGCACGCGCTGCGGGGCATCGATCTCGCGGTGCCGCGCGGCACTGTGCTCGGAGTGCTGGGGCCGAACGGCGCGGGCAAGACGACAGCCGTGCGGATCCTCACCACATTGCTGCGGCCGGACAAGGGCCGGGCGCTGGTCGCCGGGCGGGATGTGGTGCGCCAGGCTGCCTCGGTACGCCGTTCGATCGGGCTCTCCGGTCAGTCGGCCGCGATCCAGGAGGAACTCACTGGCCGGGAGAATCTGGAGATCATCGGGCGCCTGTTCCATCTGAGCTGGCCTGATGCTCGTAGCCGGGCTGCCCTCTTGCTGGAGCAGTTCGACCTGGTCGACGCGGCCAACCGCCCGGCTAAGAACTACTCCGGCGGCATGCAGCGCCGCCTCGACCTGGCCGCGAGCCTGGTCGGCAGGCCGCAGGTGCTCTTCCTCGACGAGCCCACCACCGGCCTTGACCCCCGGTCGCGGCTGGGAATGTGGGACATCATCAGGTCGCTGGTGGACGGCGGGACGACGCTGCTGCTCACTACCCAGTACCTCGATGAAGCCGACGAGCTGGCAGACGAGATCGTCGTCATCGACCGGGGCCTGGTCATCGCCGCCGGGACGGCAGAGGAACTCAAGAGCCGGGTCGGCGGCGACGTGCTCGAGTTCACCGTCCCTGACCGGTCCCAGATCAGCGAGGCGGTCGCCGCGATCGCGAGTGTCGGCGAGGGCGATCCGCACGCGGACAAGGAGACGGGCGTGGTCAGCGCCGGAGTCGGAGGCCGGGGCTCAGACGCGCTCGTCGACGCGGTGCGCACGCTGGACGCGGCGGGGGTCCGCACTCGGGGGCTGGCGCTGCGGAGGCCGTCGCTCGACGACGTGTTCCTGGCTCTGACCGGGCACGCGGCTGAGGAAGATGATCAGCCTGGCGGGAGCCGGCGTGGCCGGCGGGGCCGCCGAGCAGCGACCGATGAGAGGAAGGCCGGGTCATGACCGCCGCGACCGCTGCCGTCACCGAGCAGCTGGACGAGCCTGGCCTGCCGGCCAGGGTCCGGTGGGCGGTGAGCGATACCCTCACCATTACCCGGCGGAACCTGCTGGTGTGGATGCGTGTCCCGGCCTACCTGGTGTTCACCGTCATCCAGCCGGTGATGTTCGTGCTGCTGTTCCGCTACGTCTTCGGCGGCGCGATCAAGATTCCCGGCAACATCAGCTACGTGGATTTCCTGATGCCGGGCATCATCGCGCAGACGGCCGCGTTCGCGACCTTCGGCACCGCGATCGCGCTGGCCCAGGAGCTGAAGAAAGGCGTCATCGACCGGCTCAGGTCCATGCCCATGGCCCGGTCGGCGGTGCTCGGCGGACGCCTGGTCGCCGATACCGGGCGGATGCTAGTGACGATCCTGATCGTCGTCGGGGTGGGCTACGCGGTGGGATTCCGGTTCCTCAATGGCGCGGTCCCCGCGATCTTGATGATTGTGCTAGCGACCGTCTTCGGGCTCGCGATCTGCGTGATTTCCGCTTATACCGGCCTCGCGATCGGTGATGAGGAATCGGTGCAGGCGTTCGGGCTGATCTGGTTGTTCCCGCTGACCTTCCTCAGCTCGGCCTTCGTGCCGATCCAGTCGATGCCAGGCTGGCTTCAGGCATTCGCCAACAACCAGCCGGTCACTTACGTCATCAATGCGATGCGGGCGCTGGCACTCGGCGGCCCCATCGAGGCTGACCTGTGGAAGAGCGTCATCTGGCTGGCGGGGATATTCATCGTCTTCATGCCCCTCGCCGTCAGGGCCTACAAGCGAGCCAGCTAGATCCGGAGCGTGTGCGAGTAGGCGGTTCCTGGCTGGTAGCGGACGGCGGGGGTGTCCTGGAAGCATCCGCGGCCCGAGCACGCGCGGGTTAGCGGGAGGAGAACGGCATGGCCGTCGACGCTCACCAGGAGCTTGCGCACCCATTCGTCCTTAGGGCGTTGCAAGACGAGCCCGATGACGAATTGCGCTCCGGGTGGCTGAGAGGGCAGCACCAGGCTGCGCGCGTCGCGGCAGGCGAGCCTGGTGTACTCGGGTCCTTGCGGGATCAGCGCGGTAACCGGCTCGCCGTGCGGGCCGGCGATCGACAGGTGTACCGCTGGAGAGGGTGCGTGCTGCCCGGCGATCGCTGCCCAGCTCAGGTCGAAGTCGGCTAGCCGCTGCCCGGGCGGGCGGGTTACCAGGCAGCGCGGGTTGTTGTAGCCGGCAGCGGCGTCCGGCCTGGGGATCCTGGTGAGCCGCAGGTCACCCGCAGTGCGTCCGTGATGTATCCGGACGATCATGCCGGACACGGCGACGAGCTGGTCTCCCGGAAGCGCGCTTCCCTTGGGAAGCGGCGGAAGGACGGTGCCCGGCAGGCAGAAGGTGGCGGGCTCGCCGGGCTCGCCGCCCTGGTCGCGCATGATCAGCGTATCCCCGGACGAGCCCCACGGCAGCGGCACCTTGCGGGTGAACGCGGCGAACCTCATCGTCACTTCGAAGTCGGGGGCGTTCTCCCACCCGTCGAGCTGAGCGCATGGCCAGGTGCGCACCGGCATGCCGACCTCTACTGCGTCACCAGGACCGAGCTGGTAGTTGCGCAGCACCCGCCAAAGCTGCCGCCCGGCCTCGCCATGCGGAGCTGGCGCCAGGTATCGGGCCACGCCAGCTGACTGCAAGCCAGACGGCGGCGCCACCGACACGATCGTGACCGGGCGGGAGCCATTGTTTTCCACCGTCACGAACAGCGAGAACGGACCGCGCTGAGGCGGCACGTAGATGTCCTGCCGGTAGCGGCCGAAAGTATTGACCGGGATGATCCCCCTGCCAGCCGGAAGCCCCGCAAGTGCGTGGATGGGCAGCTCATAGGGATCGCCAGCGGCAAGCGGCTCGTAGCGGGCTCCGGCGACAGCCCCGCAGACCAAGCCAGCCACCGCCAGCGCGCTGAGCCCCGTCAGCACCCATGCCGTCTTGCGCACGGCTTGCCGTCGGCCCGCACGACGGCCACCTGCCTCCGACCCCGGCTCCTGCGGGTCCGCCCCTGCCGCAATCATCCGCGCCACCAATCTTACGAAGACCGGAATATCATCGCATCCCGGCATCAACCTGCACGGTCTTCGCCGGCGTACAGCAGGTCATCGACCTGGGAGGCGTGCGCCGGGTTATCTCCAGGCCGAGCCGTTCCAGTGCAGGATCAGCGTCCTGGATGTCCGGGTCTCGCCGACTGCCCAGGCGCTGCGGGCGGAGGCGGCGGCCACGCTGTACAGGCCGCCGGTGCCCGGCGGGACGGGAACGCTCTTCCACGTGGTGCCGTTCCAGTGCAGGATCAGCGGGCGGGGGTTGCTGGTGTCGCTGAAGCCGACCGCCCAGGCGTTGCGGGCCGAGGTGGCGGTCACGCTGGTGAGTTCCACATTTCTGGGACTGGGGCTGGGTACCCGCTGCCATCTAGTGCCGTTCCAGTGCAGGATTAGCGTCTTGTACTGGGAGTGCAGCAAGTAGCCGCCGACCGCCCAGGCGTTGCGGGCCGACAGGGCGGTGACGCCGTTCAGGTCGGTGCCCTCGACCGGGCTGGGGTTGGGGCTGGGTACCCGCTTCCATGTCCGGCCGTTCCACCTGAGGATCAGGGGGACGCCGAGCGAGGTGGAGCCGACGGCCCAGGCGTCGCTGGCCGAGACCGCGGCCACGCCCAGCAGCATGGAACCGAAGAGGCCGCGGATGGGGACCTGCGACCATACCCTGCCGTTCCAGCGCTGGATCAGCGGAGCGTTGCCCGAGGTCTGGCCGACCACCCAGGCACTGCTGGCCGAAGCGGCGGCCACGCCGAGCAGCTCGGCACCGCTGCCCGGGATGTGGCTGGGCACTTGCTTCCAGGTGCGACCGTTCCAGTGCGCGATGACGGCCGGCCCTTCCAGGAACTCGCTGGTTCCGACCGCCCAGGCATTGCCGGGGGACGTGGCAGCCACGCTTCTTAGCCACGCGGACCTGATACCCGGAACCGGCGCCTGCTTCCACCGGGTGCCATTCCAGGCCGCGAAGACCGGCCTGGTCCTGAGACTCCTGCTTGAGTGGCTGCCCACGGTCCAGGCCGCCTGCGAGGACATGACCGCCACGCCGAACAGGCTGCCCGGAACCGGCAGCGATGCAGCCGGTCCGACGCCGGCGCCTGGAGACGCGGTCGCGGCCGTTGCCGTTGCCGTTGTCCCGGTGAGTAACACGCCGGCCAGGACTCCAGCGCACTGTGCGGTCAACCGTCGTGAGCGCATGCCGTTACCTCTTCCATCATTGTCTGCGAGCCTGCTGCCCCCGATCCTGGTACGCCTGGCATCTCCGCCCCAGAGCTGAACTACTCAGCCTTGAACAGCTCAGCTACTCAGCGTCCTGGCGCGATGGTATGGTGCTAATGTGAGTAGCACCAGGCCGACAATGGAGATTGACCATTCGAGTCCGGTGCCGCTGCATGAGCAGGTCGCGGCGGCGGTCCGGCGGGCGATAGCCGACGGTGAGGTCGGCGCGGGCGAGCGGCTCCCGCCTGCCAGGGACCTCGCGGCGGTGCTCGGTGTCAACGTCAACACGGTGTTCCGCGGGCTGCGCACGCTTCGGGACGAAGGGCTAGTGGAGTTCCGGCGCGGGCGGGGAGTGACGGTAAGCGGCATCGGGCCGGAGCGGAGCGCCGTGGTGGCGAAGGCGCGCGAGCTGGTCGCGGTGGCCCGGCAGTGCGGGTACCGGCCAGAAGAGCTGGCAGAGATCATCGCGCAGGTGTCGTAGGAGCGAGCTGGTGATGAAGAACGCGGCCGTCATGACGGCGCCTGATTCCGGTGCCGAGATCGAGGCGCTGATCAAGGAGGCGCGGCGCCGCCAGCGCAGGCGCCGCAGGTGCGACTGCCGGCGCAGCGGCGGTTGTGCTGGCCGCAGCCCTGGGCGTATTCACCGGAATTCACGGCGCGAGCGGGCCGGGATACCGAGAGCCGGCCCGCAGCCCGGCACCCCGATCGCCCGCAGGTACCCGGCCCCATCCCGAAGAGCATCGGCACGGCCGTGCTGATGTGGCCGGCGGGCGGTCAGGCAGGCAGAATTGACCTCAGCAACCTGCGTACAGGCAGACCCTTGCGGGTGATGCCGGCCGTGGACCCCGGTGAGTATCAGCCGATCATGGCGGTTGGCCGCTGGATCGTCTACGTCATGAACAACACAGTCAGGGACACCGATGCGCTGACCGGCAAAACCCACGTTCTCGGGAAGGCGCCGGCGTTCGCCCCGTCCGCCGCGCGTGGCGATGTCTGGCTCGAGTACGGCTCCTACCAGACCAGCGCGAGCGCGGTCAGGGTGCGGTCCGTGCCGGTGGCCGGCGGGCCGCGCGGGCCGCCGATCACGCTGCCCAAGGGAACGCAGCTGGTCGCCGGTACGGACGCGGGCCTGCTGCTGGAGCCGCGCTCCAGCATCGTGGGCGGCCCGTTCTGGCTGTGGAACCCGGGTACCGCGCCGCTGCCGCTGCCGCATTCATCGTCGGCCGAAGGCTTCGATGTCAGCCCCCGGCTGGCCGCCTACGGTACGGAATGCGCGAACCCGTCGACGGCCCGGAGCTCAGTGTACGCAGGGAATTTCGCCTTTTACGCCTGCCGCACCCTGCGGGTATTCGACATCGGCACCGGCAGGCTCCGCTCGTTCGCAGCGCCGAGGGGAACAAGAGGATGGGCGCCGCCCCACGGAGGTAACTGGGCCTGGTCTCGCAGCGAGATAGCGCCTTCAGGCCAGCTGATGGCTGCCGAGGCGGTAGTTGCGCCCGTCAGCAAGGGCATCGCCCGTGTGTTCGTCCTTCACCTGACCGGCCCGGAACGCAGGCGACGGCTGTGCCGTCCTCGGCTGCATTCCTGCTGTCAGTAACCACATGGTCGGCCCGCGGCTCCTGGCTGTTCTACCAGGGCCCAGGCCAGCACATGTGGGCCTACCAGGCGACCACCAGGCAAGTACGGTCGTCCAGGACAACGTGCTGCCAGTACGCCGTGATGGCCGCGATAAGCAGCCCGCCAGGCTGACGCGCACTCAACATATCCACGGGGGCGGGATCTTTACCAGGAGCAATGGGAGAGCGGGCACGTTCAAGGCAGGCGTCGACCTGAAGAAGGAGATCGGCATCAGCGTCTCGGCCAGTCCGGGTATAACAAGAATGTGTCTATTACGTACACATTCCCTTCTGGGGGCGGGGCTGGCCCTCATCCTCTTTGCCGTCGCCTGCAGCAGCGGCAAGCCGTCCGCAGACGGGCCGTTCGGCAATGGCGGCACCAACTCAGGAACCCTCTGCGAGCAGACACCGCCAGGCGCGGTCTTGCACGACAGCTTTGATGCGTTTCGCAATACAGGCGGAACAGCCAGAATAAGCAAAATTACGCTGGTCGATGCCCGGCACTTGCGCTTGGTCGCCGCCTGGGTCGTTCCGACAAGCGGCCCGCTCGGCGACTCAGGACCAGGTTACCCGCGCGCATCGGACTTCGATCCCGGCTTTCAGTGGGCACTGCGGCAAAGCATCCCGGGCGCGATTATACGGCACACACGGGGACACGACCTGATCAACCTTGTGATAGTTATCAAGCCGACCGGGAAAATCGGCACAGCTTCGGGAGTGAACCTGTACTACAAGTCCGCTGGGACGCGCTACCTGATCCATTTCCCAGTCGGCTATAAGGTGCCTGTCGGCAGGCGCTGTCATTGAATCCGAGGTGAGACCGCCGGATAGATGGGTAGTGTTCAGCGCAACGTCGGAGGGGGACCGGGGTGGAGACTAAGGTCGCGATCTTGGCCGGGGGTTGTTTCTGGCCACTGCAGGAACTGCTGCGTACCCGCAAGGGAGTCATCTCGACCCGGGTCGGCTATACCGGCGGGGAGAGCCCCAACCCGACCGCAGGCGACCATCCGGGGCACGCCGAGGCGGTGGAGGTCGTTTTCGATCCCGAGCGGACAAGCTACCGGGACATCGTCGAGTTCTTCCTCCAGGCCCACAGGCCCGACCTTGGCGAGTCGCTGATCGGCTCCGACTACCGCTCCGAGATCTTCTGCGCCAGCGACGAGCAGCGTCAGATCGCTCAGTACGCCATCGTAGACGCTGACGCCGCAGGGATATGGCCCGGCAAGGTCGTGACCAAGATCAGCCCGGCCGTCCCGTTCTGGGAGGCCAAGGCCGAAGACCAGGACTATCTCCGGGACTACCCGGACGGCAAGAACCAGTTCAGCCGCCACGCAGGCAAGTGACCGGACTGGGCCGGCTCGCGGTGCGGCCATGGCGCTCCTGATGGCGAACGTGGTGTCCTGGCGCGAGGTAGCGATCCGCCTGGCGGCGGCGCGAGGCTACTGGCTCTGCACCACCGCCCCCTCCGGCGCACCGCACGCGGCCCCGGTGTGGGGCGTGCTGATCGATGACGTCCTGTATCTGTACAGCGAGCGCCGGACCCTCAAGGCCCGTAACCTCGCGGCCAACCCGCGCGTGGTGGTTCACCTGGACAACGCCGACGACGTCGTGATCGTGCGCGGCACCGCCGAGGACCTGGGAACACCAGCCCAGGTACCCGCAGTCGGAGCGGGCCTGTCCGCGAAATACACAGGAGAAGGGGACAGGCAGTACCTGCCGGAAGCCGACCCGGCGTTCGATGTCGTCTACGCCATCAGGCCCCGGTCGGCGATGATGTGGCGCCTCTCCGACTACGAGAACTCGCAGCGCCGGTGGCACCGTGACCCGATCGCCGAAGACTGAACAAGACCAGCCCCTCACAACCGGGCGACGCCGGAGTAACCCCAGACCTGATCGGCGTTGTAGTCCGGCCGGCCGCCGTCGGGACGCCAGTGTGAGATGAGCACGACCCCGGGATCAACCATCTCCGCGCCATTGAACATGCGCTGGATGGACTCCTTGCTCCGGCCGACGAAGACGGTACCCCGCTTCGCGTATTCCGCCGTGATCGCGTGCATCCTGTCGGGGTCGAGCTCGTCGGTTACGTGGGAGATGACCAGGAAACTTCCTGGCGCGAGCGCAGTCAGGTAGCGGGCGACGGTACCTGCCGGATCATCGTCATCTGGGATGTTGTGCAGGCACGCGACGAACAGCAGCCCCACCGGCCTGGTGAAATCCAGGAGTTTCCCCGTCGCGGCGAGAACTTCGTCCACGTCCCGCAGGTCAGCCCGTACCACTGCGGTGGTCCGGTTGTTGGCCATCAGCGCCTCGGCGTGCACGACCACCACGGGATCTTTATCGACGTAAACGACCCGGGCATCCGGATGCCCGTCCTGGGCGACCTCGTAAGTGTTGGGACTGGTCGGCAGTCCGGTCCCGACGTCAAGAAACTGGCGGATTCCGCTGTCACGCAGGAACCGCACCGCGCGCACCAGGAACTGACGGTTAGCCCGCGCGCTGTGCCGGATCTCCGGCGAGATCTTCAGGGACATCTCGGCCGCCTCCCTGTCGACGGCGAAGTTGTCCTTGCCGCCCAGAAGGTAGTCGTAGACCCTGGCCGGATGCGGGACATCCGTGCTGATTCCCGATGCCTTCCAGCTATCGTGCCGTTCCTGCTCACCCGGCCCGGTCATTGCACCTCTCCGCACTCGTCCGCTGCCCAGATGATGCCACATCCGGCCCTGAACGGGAGAACCAGGCGCAAAGGCTCCAGGGACCACCGCCCAGAAGCGCACGATGAACTCGTGGCCGCGAACGCTACAGCCAGCCAGCAGGACGAGCGTATGGTGGATCGTATGGACAAACGTAAGGCAACGTTCCTGCTCTCCGCCCACACCCTCGACGCCGCCAGGGCCGCCGCCGACGGCGGCAGCATGTCCGCCTTCGTCGACCGCGCACTGCGCAACGAAACCCTCCGCACCCAACTCGCCGCCACAACCCTCCCCGAGCTCACCAGCTGGCTCGACGACACCGAAGCCGACCAGGCACACGCCGCGTGAGACGCGGCGAGATCCGCGTCATCCACAGCCGCGTCACCAGCCGCGACCAGCACGCCCTCATCCTCAGCAACGACGCCCTCAACGAGACCGGCAGCACCGGCTGGGTCATCACCGCCCCCATCGACACCACCGGCGCCTCCCCCGACATCCTGGTCACCGTCCCCATCACCCACCCCATCGAAGGCGTCATCCGCCTCGACAGCATCACCGCCGTCCGCAAGGACCGCATCGGCGACCTCGAAGGCCGCATCGACCCCGACGCCCTCGAACAAGTCGCCATCGCCCTCCGCGCCGCCCTAGACCTGTAGTGCGGTCGATCGCGTTTGCGGTGTCCTTCTCGGCTCCGTCGGGGCGCCCTCCTGGGCGGCCTCTCACCCCCACTACGAACACCCCCGACCCGATCCGACAGCGCACACGGCGGGGTTTCCGGGCGGGCGGTGTGGGGGTTAGAGTCTTGGCTGTGCCTTCGATCGGCAGCATCGCCGGGGAGTATGTGGAGCGGTATGCCGCCCTGGACCCGTTAGGTGCGACCTATCTCGGGATCGCCGGGCATGACCATGAGCTGGCGGATCTTAGCGCGGACGGGTTCGCCGGGCGGGCTGAGCTGGATCGCTCGACTCTGGCTGCGCTTGAGGCGGCCGAGGCTCCGGAGCTGCGCGAGCAGGTCGCGCGGGCCGCGATGGTCGAGCGGCTGGCCCTGGACGTGGAGCGCTACGACGCCGGGGACACCGCCAGCGAGCTCAACGTGACCGCCAGCTGGGTGCAGTGGGTGCGCCAGCTATTCGACCTGATGCCGGTCGATGGCGAGGAGTCCGCCGCCAGCGTCGCCAGGCGCATGGCCGCGGTGCCGGAGGCCTACCGCCAGCTCTCCGGGACCTTGCTGGGCGCGGCCCGGAACGGCCGGCCCCAGCCCGCCGGCAGGTCGAGGAGGTCGCCAGGCAGTGCGCCGCGTGGGCCAGGCCGGGGGACTCGTTTTACTGCGGACTGGCGGCGCGGCTGACCGGGGTGCCTGACTCGCTGCGCGGGGAGCTGGACGCGGCCGCCCGCGCGGCGACAGCCGCCACGGCCGGGCTCGGCGACTTCCTGCGCCGCGAGCTGATGCCGCTGGCCCGGGAGAAGGACGCCTGCGGGCCCGAGGTCTACGCCCGTGCCTCGCGGTACTTCCTCGGCGCCGCCGTGGATCTGGCCGGGGCCTACGCCTGGAGCTGGGAGGAGATCGCCCGGCTGCGGGCCGAGCAGGCACGGGTCAGCGGCCTGATCAAGCCGGGGGCCGCCCGGCAGGAGGCTGCGGCGATCCTGGACGGGGACCCGGCCCAGCGCATCGAAGGGCGCGAGAACTTCCGCGCCTGGATGCAGGACCTGGCCGACCGCGCTATCTCGGAGCTGCACGGGACGCACTTCGATATCCCGGAGCCGGCGCGCCGGATCCAGGCCATGATCGCCCCCGCTGACGGCGCAGGGATCTACTACACCAGGCCGTCGGAGGACTGGTCCCGTCCCGGGCAGATGTGGTGGTCGGTGCCCGAAGGCACGGACACCTTCCCCACCTGGAAGGAGGTCACGCTCGTCTACCACGAGGGCGTTCCCGGCCACCACCTGCAGATATCGCAGGCCGTGGCCGAGCGGGAGAACCTGAACCGCTGGCAGCGGCTGATGTGCTGGGTCCCGGGCCACGGCGAGGGCTGGGCGCTGTACTCCGAGCGGCTCATGGGAGAGCTCGGCTACCTGAGCGACCCGGGGGCGCACCTGGGGATGCTCGACGGTCAGCTGCTGCTCGCCGCCCTGGTGGTCGCGGACATCGGGGTGCACCTGGAGCTGGAGATCCCCAGGGGCACCGGCTGGCGCGAAGGCGAGCGCTGGAACGCCGGGATCGCCTGGGAGTTCCTGCGAGCCCACTCCAGCCGGGGCGAAGAGCGGCTGCGTCTCGGGATGAACCGCTTCCTCGGCTGGCCCGGGCAGGCCCCGTCCTACAAGCTGGGCGAGCGGATCTGGCTCCAGGCCAGGGACGAGGCCAGGGAACGGGCCGCAGGCGCCTTCAGCCTCAAGGACTTCCACTCACAGGCACTCAGCCTGGGCTCCATGGGCCTAGACCCGCTGCGCGAGGCCCTGGCCCGGCTCTGACGACGCCCCGCTGCCAGCAAAGAAAAGTTGCAGCGGGGTCCTCGAAGCTGTCAGCGACGATGCGTATCGGGACGTTATGTGCTTGCCGGGAGTGGTCCTCGTTCGAGGATTTCGGTCAGGCGGGCGGCGGCCTGCTGGCGCACGTGCGCATCGCCTGTCCAGGTGTTCCAGGCGAGGGCTCGGAGTCCGATGACCAGTTCGTAGCAGTGGTGCCGTAGCGGGGCATCGGCCAGGGCGCCGGGGTCGTCTTTCACGGAAGGTTCCTGGTGGATCAGCTGCCATAGGTCGAGTGCGGCGATCCCCGGGTACCAGATGGTGCAGAAGGTGCACCAGGCTGTGTCGTACAGGAAGTCGCCGCGCACCGAGTTCTTCCAGGAGAAGACCGCGTTCGGGCGGCTGGCGTCCTCGGCCACCAGCACGTTGGCGTGGAGCAGGTCGCCGTGGACCAGGTCGCGCCGCTCGGGGCAGGCCCGGGCTAGGTCGCGGACGCGGGATTCGCCGGCCAGGAAGATCCGGTCCAGGTCGCTGTGCGCGCTGATGGCCGTGCGCCAGCCGTGCACCGGCTGCGCCGGGTCATCAGCCAGGCGGTCACAGAGCCAGGCGCGCCAGGACAGGCCGTCGCCGGGCGGCCGCCCGTGCCAGCGAACCGGCAGGCCCGGATCCTTCGGCACCCTGAACAGGGCGCCGAGCAGGGATGCCAGCATCGGCCCGGCCACCTCGCACTGATCTGGCCGGACATCTTCGAGGAAGGTCCCGCAGCGGCGGACCGAGACGGCGTAGCCGCCGCCGAAGGCATCGCCGACTTCGAGCACCTCCGGCACCGGAAGTTCTGGCGAGGAGAAGGACACCGCTGCCCTGTCGGCCTCGAACCAGTCCCTGCCGGGCCCGAACCGGACGACCAGGGCGCGCCCGGCGCTCCGGAAGGAGTAGGCACAGGACCAGGCCCCGCCGCTGAGCGGCTGCAGCTCCCCGACCGCACCGTACTTGCCCGCCAGGAAATCCCGCGCCTGGCTTCCGGCCACCCGATGACTCACGCACCCATCGTGCCCGGCGGCCGCCCCCGGCCGGGCACACCAGGCCCGGAGCCGGCTCACATCCAGGACCAGCCACTCCGGGCGGCCGGTGCCTGTTGATGGCGAACGGAAACCTCAATCCGCCTATCTCGGTCGTAAAAGGTGTATACAGGCAGTTAGGGCCAATCTAGTGTCTCTTCATCATTTAGTGCGACGGGTTGACAGGCTCTGGGTTAGCGATACAGAATCAATTACCTGCCGAAATGAGGCAAGATCTGCCGATTCGGCCGGGAAAGGACGCTGTCCGATGAAAAGATCTTTCCGCGTCGCCACGGTATTCACCGGGGCCGCTGCTGCCGTCTCGTTAACGCCGGCGGTCAACGCGCTCGCGATGCCGGGCATTCCATCTCAAATGCCCAAGGGCCAGGAAGTCACGCCGAATATCACAGTGGAGAACTGTAATTCAGGTACCCGCCAGTGGATCCACCTGTACTACACGGCGGCCGAAAACCATGGACCTACGTGTCTCGCTCACCCCGGAATCCATGCCATGCCCCCTAACACCGTTATCCAGTCATACTGCGCCGGCAACAACTTCGGCTCTATCATCGGCATTGATCCTTCCGGGTCGCTCAGGTCTTTCCTTCTCAGCCCGGGGCACGTGAAAGTGCGCATTGACCTGCACGACGTATTCGTCACCCAGGAGGTGGGCGAAAGCGACAGCAACACCTGTCCGCAGTAACAGGCCACGGCCAGCCGACGGCGGGGTGCGCAGGCCGGCGGCTCGCTGGGTCCGGGCTGCTTCTACATCGGGTGAAAGGCTCCCAATGGATGCGTTGACGGGGCGGGCTGACGACGGCACGCTGGCCGGCGGCCACGCGGCGGCGCCGGGGCCTGATCCGGTGTTCGTGCTGTGCATGGCCCGGTCCGGGTCAACGCTGCTGCGGTTCCTGCTGGACGCGCACCCGGATCTGGCATGCCCGCCTGAGACGAGCCTGCCGGCGTTGTACGGGCAGCTGGCGGTGGTCTGGTCACTGATCGAGGGGGCGCCGCTGTCAGACGAGCGCGGCGCCACCCCGACCCGGCTCCCGGAGGCGGCCCTGGAGGGGATCCGGCGGATGGCCGGTGAGATGACCGGGTCCTACCTGGCGCGGCGGGGCAAGCGGCTGCTGTGCGACAAGAGCCTGGGGTCAGCCCGGTTCGCGGATCTGCTGACGCAGATCTACCCGGGAGCGCGGTTCGTGTGCCTGTACCGGCATCCGATGGACATGATCCGGTCGGGGCTGGACGCCTGCCCGTTCGGACTGACCGGGTACGGGTTTGATGAGTACATCGCGGGGTCGCCGGGCAACGCCGTGCTGGCGCTGGCCCGGTACTGGCTGGACCACGCGACGCTGATCGCCAGGGCGGAGCAGGCCCATCCGGGCCGGTGCCACCGGGTGCGGTATGAGGACCTTGTCGAGGATCCCGAGAGCGTCATGGCGGACGTGTACGCCTTCATCGGCGCAGAGCCGATGCCCGGGGTGGCGCGAACGGGCTTCAGCCGCGCGCAGGAGCGCTTCGGGCCGGCAGATTACAAGATCTGGGCGACGAAGGAGATCAGCACGGACTCGGTGGGCACGGGGGAACTGGTCCCGGCAGGGATGATCCTCCCGCCAGTCGCTGCCGCGATCAACGAGCTAGCGGGCAAGCTGGGCTACGTCCCGGTCGACGCGGACTGGGGGACCCCGGGCAGGCCACGTGATCCGCGGCTTCCCGGCACGATCCCCGGCCCGGCGCCGGCGCCCGGCTTGCCGTCCCGCGATCAGCCTGCCTCCGGGCACAAGCCGCTGCTGGAGGCACTGCGGTCCCGCACGGAAGGCGCCGACGAGCAGTTCGCCAGCAGGTGGGAGTCCCAGGCGGCCGGGAAGCTGCTGGTCGTGTGCCGCACCATCGCGGACGGCAGCGAAGCTCAGTGGGTAGTCGACATCGCATCCCGGACAGTAACGCCAGATGACGAGGAGGCCGAGAGCGAGGTCGAGTGGAGCATGGTCGGCTCTCCTGAATCGTGGCGGTCAGTCCTGGACGGGCAGGCCAACCTGTACTCCCTGCTGCGCCGCTGCGACCTGCGCTACTGCGCGTCAGGAGAGGACAGCCCGCTAGCCGCCCAGACACGAGTGGCGATGCTCGCCGACCTGCTCGGCCTCAGCCCGCGGGAGCCGGCAGACACTACGCCCCCGGATATGGCGGCGGCTGCCGCCGCCACAGCGGCTCCCTGATGTCAAATCCGGGCAGCGCGACCAGCGACGCCCCGGTGATCGTGCTCGGCTCGCCGTACGCAGGCGCCGCAGGGCTGCGGGCGCTGCTGGCCCGCCAGCCTGACCTGGCCTGCACCTCAGGAACTGGCCTGCTCCCCCTGTGCGAGCAGGCCATGACCACCTGGCGGATCGCCGACGGCCGGGCCGCCGGGCCGCCGTCCCGGCTGGCCGTCACCACCACCCGGGCACTGGCCGCCAGCGTCATCACCTCAGTGCTGGCCAGGGAGGGGAAACGACGCTGGTGCGAGATGGCTGCCGCGAATCCCCCGGCTGCGGAGACGTTCCTGATGCTGTACCCCGGGACGCGGTTCCTGTGCCTGCACCGCGCCTGCCCAGGCGTGGTCCGCGCCGCCCTGGACGCCAGCCCCTGGGGGATAGCCGATCCTGTGTTCGCACCATTCACCCTGGCGTACCCAGCGAGCACGCTCGCGGCACTGACCGCCTACTGGGTGACGTACACCCGAACCGTGCTCGCCTTCGAGGCGGCGCACCCCCAGGCATGCCTGCGGGTGCGCTTCGAGGACCTAGCCCACGCCCAGCACGACACCGCAGGAAAGAAAATCACGGCCTTTCTCGGCATCGCCCACATTGACACCCAGGCAGCACCCTGGGAAAGCAGCCAGACAGGACTAGCATCCCAGAACCCCGGCCCCGAAACAGATCTCCCGGCTGACCTGATCCCGCCCAGCATGCTCGCTCAGGCCAACGACCTGCTACGGCAACTCAACTATCCACCTCTTGCCCACGCCGAAAACCGGGCCTCCCCTGGCTACCCCGCGTAACTCCCGGCTCGCCAGGCGCGCGGCGTTGGCCGTGATGGGAGCCATTAACCCGAGTCAGCTCGGTTGGCTCCAGTTTGGCTCCCAGACGATGCCGGAGCGGAGCCCAAACCCCTCTGACCTGGTGGGCGCCGGTCGGTTCGAACCACCGGCCCCTCGCTTGTAAGGCATCACCGGATCGTCGGCGTATAGCTCTCATCGGCGCCCATTGCGCCTGCCGTCGCTGACCGACTGCCACCATTGGCTCCCATTTTGGCTCCCGAGAACCTGCCATGAAGTACCTGTTGTCGGCCGCCTGGGGCGAGGCTGGCCTGCTCGTTCAGCCATCAGCGAGGCAGCCCACATCGTCGGCTACCTTCAGGGCTTCGTCGTGGACGATGCCATGCGGAACGAATACGGCATCCACGTCTCGGGTCACCCGCTGCGCGTCATAGGCCAGTGCCATGGCCGCACCCCGACGACGAACACGTCAGCTACGACGCCCCGCCTGGCAAGCCTCTCCCCCAAGGCAGTGAAGGCATGCTCCAGCTCAGCCCGCCCGAGCAGGACATCATCGCTCCCGTTCACGCGGCCTCCAGATCCCGCGCGGAGAGATAGACGCCGTGCTTTCGGAAAGCGGCGGGTGCCCAGACAAGAGCGTCGGCTCGCTGCGTCTTCAACTGCGCCGGGAACCACGGCCGACGCAGGACCCTGGGCTCAGCCCACTGCGGCGGGGCAAGGTCATGGCCAGCAGCCAGATGCTCAGCCAGGGCCGCTAGCAGGGCATCCCACCGCTCGTCGCCGACTAGGGGCGGCACGTCCCGCAGCAGCGAAACCTGAACATCTCGGGCTTCCCACCGGTACTCCTCCAGGAACTCCCAGACCAGCTTCCAGCGCAGCTTGACATCGCCTGCTCTTCGAGTCTTCGAAGAAGCGCTCCGGCAGTGGTTCTCGCCGCCCGAAGGCTTCACGCACGGTGTCGAAGTGATGATCCCTCGGCTGCGGCGATTGTTTCAACGTGACGGCTACGTTCTCGATGGCGAGGGGCACATCGCCGGAGGCGTCCAGGTAATTATTGCCGATGGTTTGCTTGCCAACCTCTCCGATGCGGCAGTCATTCATGAGCACCTCAACCGCATATCAGCCGCGATCGAGCGCGATGACCCCGCGCAAGCGATAGGATCGGCGAAGGAGTTGATCGAGAGTACCGCGAAGCTCGTTTTGCGGGAGCGGAACGCGCCATACGCCGACTCGGACGATGTTCCAGCGCTTGTACTAAAAGCCGAGAAGTCGCTTGCAGTTCACCCAGCAACACGATCAGCGGGGCCGACGGTTCCGATGCGGTGAGGAAAATCCTCGGCGCAGCTACCACCATCACTGCGGGTATTGCCGAACTTCGCAATCGGGGATACAGCACTGGTCATGGCCAAGGAACGACTCGGGCAGGTCTGGGGTCGCGACATGCCCGCCTCGCAATCAACGCCGCTAGGTTGTGGTGCGAGTTCATGCTTGACACTTTGAGCGATCCGCTAGCACCGTGGCGCGCCGACACCGAGTAGATACCGTGGGCTCGGTGCAGGCCTGAGTGCCGACAGCTATCTCCTCAGAATGGCGCAGGACGGCGATGAACGACTCGTATCCTGATCTCATGATGAGCGAGATAGAGCATGCTGACATCATGCATGTCGTCAGCCCTGTGCACATGGATGGGACGCTGACTGGAGCTGAACCCAGACTGCGGCACTATCCCGATTGCGGCCACTTCGAGTGGGCGGACGGCGTCCGCCTTGGCACTCCTATACCGGCCACTCCCGAGCAAATGCGCGATCTTCGAGCTTGCAAGACCTGCATCGATAGAGGTGGTGGTGACGGCTCTGGGGCTCCCACCCGTAAGGAGGAACAGTCGCGAACCGGTGATCTGTGTCCGAACTGCCGTCAGTTGCTGCCGCTGACGAGACATTGCGACAACTGCGACGAGTAGCAGATTCGCGCGATTCAGCCTGCCAGAGGGAAGTCCAGCGAGCTGCGATTCGGATTGCAGCGCTAGGCGCGGAACCTTGCTAACAACGGACGCCACTCATTCGGGGTCCTTTGGGGAGTCGCATGCTGATAGCGCCATCCACACAGGTGGCGTTAGTCTCTAATAATGCGCTTGCTCTGTCGAGTCGAGGTCACTGACTTCCTTCCGGTGACAAAGGCTCAGCTGACGTGAGTCAGTTGGCCCGATGCCAACTACCTGAACCGACGAGCTAGCGGTGGAAGACCACACACTGGTCCGAAGAAAATGATAGGCATCGTCCCACTCTCACAGTTCACGTAGTTCACTATCCTCGGAGGATCTATCAATGGTGCACTCGATCCAGAAACAGGAATTCAGAAAGCTGACTTTCTATGGTGACTGACTCGGCATCTGAGAAGGCATAGGTTCGATGGCTGATCCGACGGCTACCGGCCGGTCTTCACCTTTGGCGTCTGCCATGATGTGCCTTTCTCCTGCAGTTATATTCCGCCGAAAGGAAAACTACTACCCTGGAGAGAAGCGCTGGTAGCCGAATCATATTCGGCAGGCAAGACGCGCCGAATTTGCAGGGGCGATCGGCTGTTGCCGCGGGGTTTGCTTTTGGGTCGTGGTTCAGGAGCTAAGCCCGGTGATATTCCACAGATAGCAGCGGGCGTTGGCGTCGCCAACAGCGAGGGTGCTGCCGTCGGGGCTGAAGGCGAGGCGGAAGGCTCCCTGGCTGCCCTGGTCGTGGACCGTATGGGGGCGCTCGCGGGCGGTGGCCCAGACGCGGATGCTGGATTTGGTGTGGCGGCCGTTGTCGCAGGTGACGGCTAGGCCGCTGCTGCCTGGATCGAACGCGACGCCGTAGGCTCCCTGGCCGCCTGGACAGGAGAGGGTGCGGGTGATCGTGCGGGTTTTGACGTTCCATAGGTAGGCATTGCCGTTGGTGTCGGCCGCCGTGAGGGCGCTGCCGTCAGGGCCGAACGCGACGGCGTTGACGTTCTTGCTGCCGGGGTCTGGAAGCGTGGCGGTGATCGTGTGCGCGGCCGCGTCCCATAGGTAGGTGCTGCCGTTGTTGTCGGAGGCGGCGAGGGTAGTGCCAGCCGGGCTGAACGCGACGCCTGTGACGCCTCCGCTGCCCGGGTCCGGGAGGGCGTGGATGAGCTTGCGGGTTCTGACGTCCCACAGGTAGGTACTGCCGTTGTCGTCGGCGGCAGCGAGGACACTGCCGTCCGGGCTGAACGCGACGCCGTTAACGCCCTTGCTGCCGGGGTCGTGAAGCGGGGCGGCGGTGATAAGCGTGCGTGTCTTGATGTCCCACAGGTAGATGCTGCCTGAGGTGAAACTGCTGTTAATGGTGCCCGCGGCGAGCATGGCACCGCCGGGGCTGAATGCCACGGCGAAGACCGCCTGACCGTTCGGGTTGCGGAGCGCCGGACTTGTGAGAGCGGCCTTTGCCGCTTTCACGGACCAGAGGTATGTGCTGCCATTCCTGTCGCCGACGGCCAGGACCGTGCCGCCTGGGCTGTACGCGACGCCAGCAACCCCTGTGCCGGCCGGGTCTTGCAAGGCAGGTCCGGCCACAACTGGCGGTCGTGTGCTAGCGGGTTGAGATGGCGACGTCGGATGAGATATAGATCGCGGTGCATGGCGGGCCGGCCGCGCAATGTAGCCAAGCCCGGCACCCAGGAACAGAGCCAGAAATACGGCGGCGACGACCGGGGCTGCGGGCCGACCCTGGCGGATGCTGATGAAATGCCTCAGCCGATCGTAGGTACTGTCCCTGCGGCTAACCTCGACGTCTTTTATCGCTGCTGGAGCGCAGGTCAGGCGGGAGGGAGTTCCGTCGACGAGGACGGAAAACATGACGGTCTGGCGACTGCCGATGAGGCCTGGGCCAATCTCGAGAACGTCAGCGACCGTCCTATCAGGTATCGGGCGACTTTTTGGCGTGGTGCTCGACTTGAGAACTCCGATGATCGGAACGCCGACGTCCAACCTCAGCGGCAGGCCCTCGCCGAAGTCGTCTGCGGAGATGGCCTGCGAACCTTGATTGAAAAGCCCGATCTCCGCAACGTGGGGATCACCCACGACCCGATCGCCCCACCGCACCTGAAGGTTCCGGCTCGCCTCCCCCTCAGCGTTCAGCAGCGGCGCTGCCTTTGGCATCCAGTACAACAGTCGCCTCTTGGGGCGGCCGATCACGATGGTGGCCCGCACCACAGCGACAGCGCCGATCACCGCCACGATAACTCCGACGACACTGACCCAGAATGTGCCCGAGACATAGAAATCCCCGCCCGCAAGTCGCATAAAGCAATCAAACACCACCGATGGCCGGCATAAGCACACTTTCTCCGCCGAACCTCCAAGTAAAATGGCGACCGAGCGGAGTGGGCAACATGGTTCGGCTTGAGAACAGATACGCCCGATCTCGGCGCTCATGGTTCGGCAATGCCCTCCAGGCACCGGGAGCCCGAGCGCCACTGGCCGAGGTCCACTAGTACTACGGCATCAGCTTGCAATTGCTGAGTCGTCGGTCGTAGTGGGAGCGGCGGGCGCGGGCCTGATGGGCGCGGCGCCAGTCTGACCATTGCTGGTGGTGTTCCAGGTGGCGGGTTGTCCGGGTGCTGAGGTTGAAGAGGCGGCGGGCTTCGGCGGCGGTCAGGGTGATCATTTCGGTGCCGCTGGCGCCGGTTATGAGTCGGTGATCGCGCGGCTGATGGCGCTGCGATATGCCGCTCGCAAAGCTGGACTCGGGTCAGCAAGCGTCAGGGTGCCGTCCGATGCCCGCAGTTCGGCGAGCAAGGCTTCCGGCGATATCGAGACCGCTGGCTGGCGCCTCGCTGGCCCTGGTGCTGGCGTCGGTCCTGCGGGCTGCTGCTCGCCTTCAGCGGGACGGTACCTGCCGTCCTGACTTGGCTCAATTAGTGCGTACCGCGGGTCGCCTGGTTGATCCTGGCGAGTGCCTGGCGGAGGTCGTCGGGGACGGGATCAGCGCCGGTGACGGTGCGGGTGCCGACCTGGATCTGAATCGTGTGGTAGCGGCGCGCGGTCTTGGCTAACTTTCTGATGGATCAGCGAGTCTGTGCCGCGATCCAGCGGCCGACGGCGAGGGCGGCGAGGAAGATAGTGGGGTGGGCCACGATGGACTCGCGCTTATGGTGGTAGATGGGTCTTCCGGATGTCTGACCTTCGACATTCGGAAGCTCTTCCCGATCTCGAAGCTCTTGTGGTAGTTCCCGATGACGAAGTCCGCCATGACGGGCGTCCCATCTGGGCATGCGGCTAGGTGGCGTCAGCCTTGTCAGGCTCCTTGCCTTCGCCTCCAGGTCGCGGCCGACGACGTTGAGACGACGTCGGCGGAGGTCATCGGGCGTTGTCCGGCAGGGCATCGTCGTGGCCTGCGGAGTCGAGGTGCTTAAGTGTGCGGATTCCCTGGCGATTCCATGCCCGCAGGATGGAGGCGGCCAATGATTAGGCAAAAAATGTGGGTTGAGTATGAAGGCGGTTCGTATCTTTCGCAATCGCAGAAGAAGCCTGGCGATTACAGCCCTCTTACGCGCGAATATGGTACGAATAGGCTAGGGCAGGTAACGCTAAGCCCTATCGGCGAGGACGAGGCAGATTCACTAGTGGACTGGCTGCCGATCTTCGTCACCGATGAGTACGCGTCGGATTCACGTGCAGAAGAGTCCTCGGAACCCGGAGATCTGCTCCGCAGCCTACTTATTATTGGCGCCATCCTTGCTCTGCGGGCGGTCGAGCCGCACGTCAAGAGATGGTGGAGCAGTCAGGCACTCCCGACCATGAAATCGATGCGGAACAGACTCGCTAGAACTCGTGAGGCTGACAGTCAAGTCGCTTCTGCCGAGTCGTCCACCTTGATGGAATCTGCGCCTGCAGATGCCTCCCATGAAGTGGTTGCACCGCTCGAAGTGTAGAGAGCCAGCATGAGCAGGGCAGAAGCGCGGGAACGATTTGTTGCGGCTTCAGTGGCCAGGCTCTTCAGCGAAGATCAGCTAAGAGTACTACGCAATGCTCGGATCGAGGATGAAAGTGATCCCTTGGAGCCGGCGCGCGCAATGGAGACGCTAACGCCGCAGCAAGTCGGGGACGGAATTAGGCTGATGCTTGAGGCGAATCCTTCGTGGCCTGACGAAGGTACATTGGCTGAACTCGGAAAGATTCTCGGGAGCAGTCGAGTCGATAGCGGGTATGTTCCATTGAGAAACGGAAAGGCCGAAAGGCACTGCGTCTGGCTGGTGACGAGTGGTAGCTGGGGCTAACTCCTGGACCCCTGGACGAGGTTGACGGCTTCGGCGGACGCCTTGGTCTCATCGAGGACGCGCCGGGACCAGCGACCAGTCGTCGGGCTTGGTCTCGCGCGGAACGGTGATCGCGGCCGAGACGGCGACGGACCACTGCGAATCTTTCCTCGCCTATCTCATCCCACGGCTCGATGCGCAGGACATCACGATTGGTCAGGCGCCTCCCCCGCTGCCCGGCCGTGATCCTGGCGTTCTGGCGAGCACGACCTCGGCCCGCCCGTCCCACCGATCGGCCTCGGCCGCGAGCCCCAGTCCGCGAGCCTGATACGCCCTGACCTGCAACGACGCATGCAGCAAGCTAACCGACTTGGGCACGGAGAACGTCGCATCGAAGAAATAGACAGCCGCCTGCCGCTCGCGCCTGGCCTGCATGATGATTGCTGTTCCGTTGAGACGGCTCACCGCCTTGACTCTGCCCGCTGGTCAGACTTCATGGTGGTGCGGTGAGCGAACTACTGCCGATTGGTGAATTCTCGGCCCGGTGCGGGCTGTCGGTGAAGGTCCTGCGCACCTACGCGGCTGAGGGACTGCTGGCCCCTGCAGCAGTCGATGCCTGGTCCGGGTACCGGTATTACGCCCCGCACCAGCTGTCCGTGGCCAAGCTGATCGTCCTGCTGCGCCGAGCCGGGATCGCGCTCCGGGAGATCTGCGAGTTCCTGCAGGACCCGGACGAAAGCCGACTGCAAGCCTGGGAACGCAGCCTGGACCAGGAACTCACCGACCGCAGAAGCGCGCTCGCAGCGGCCCGCCAGCAACTTGGCATTGCCGCTACCACCTACCCCGGTTCCACCCGACACGATGGAGGCACCACCATGACCAGGCTCACGGCCGGCTCGGCCACTGACACCGGAACTGTGCGCGATACCAACCAGGACGCGGTCCTGATTAGCTCCCCTCTGTTCGCCGTAGCCGACGGCATCGGCCCGTCGCCGGCAGGGGAAACCGCCAGCCGCCTGGCCCTGGACACCCTTCAGGCCCGGTTCACCGGCCCGGCCACCGCAGCCGGGCTCGCCGGGGCGGTGCGCGCCGCCAGCAAGGCTGTCTGGGATAAAGCAGGATCGGACCCGTCGCTGGACGGCATGGCCACCACCCTCACCGCCCTGGCCGTCCTGCGCACCGGCGACCAGGTGCAGCTCGCCGTGGCGAGCGTCGGAGACTCCCGCGCTTACCTGCTCAGCGACGGGCAGTTGCGCCAGATCACCCGCGACCACAGTGTCGTGCAGGCGCTCATCGACGCCGGAGAAGCTCACCCGAGACGAAGCCCGCACCCACCCCCGCCGCACCCTGCTCACCCGCGCCCTCGGCGTCACCCCGGACACCGAGCCCGACGTCTGCCTGCCCGCAGTGTCTGGAACAGCGCGGCTGCTGCTGTGCACCGACGGGCTGACCGCCCACGCCGAAGACACCCAGATCGCTGACATCCTGACCAGGGTCGCCGAACCAGGCCAGGCGGCCGCGCGGCTCGTCGAGTTCGCCAACGACAATGGCGGCAGCGACAACACCGCCGTCATCGTCATCGACCTGGACGGCGGTCAGCCGTCCAGGGAGTGAGTCAGTGAGCGAGCGCACCGGCCTCGGGATCGTCGAGGTCTGCATCCTGGAGGCACTGGACGGGGTCGGCGGCAGGCCAGATCGCGATCACGTGCTCTCCGCCAAGGTACTCAAGGTCGTCGAGGACAAGATCGGGCTGGCACCCGGCTACTCGTACCAGGTGCTGGCCGACCTCACTCGTCGCTGGATGCTGCCGGTGCCGCTGGTCGAGCCGCTCGGATGCTTCGGCACCCAGGACGGCGATCCCCCGTCCCCGTGGGACTACACCCGCGCCCGGCTCTCCCCCGCCGGGCACCTGGCGCTCGAGTCCGAACGTCACCGCCTCGCCCCCGTGCCCATCGGCCTGATCAACGGCAGCACCTACCAGCACGGCACCCGGCCCCCGTATCGTCCCGCCGCCGTCATCGGCGCGCTCCGCCGCGTCCTGGCAGATCCCGGCACGAGCAGCAAGCAGATCGTCGACATCATCGGGTCCCCCGACTTCCTGACTGGCTGCACGGTCACCGGAGATCTCGCCGGGCTCGCCGCCGGCCGCACGGCTGGCTTGCGGCTGGCCGCCAGGATCACCACTACCAGCGAAGCCGAAGCCAGCAAGCAGGTCAGCTCCGAGACCGGCCGTTTCCTGCGCCCCGAGCGCAACCTGACGATGCTGGCCATCGACAGGTTCCCGCCGTTCACCAGACCCTTCGACGTGGCCAAGGAGATCGACGAGCGCAGGACCGGGCGCCGGCGGTCCTCGAACTTCCCGCACCTGGACGGGTGGACCCAGCTGCCCGTCAAGACCCACCATGACCTGTCCTCAGACGAGAACTACCTCATTGCCTGCGCCCCCGAACCCGGTGTCGCTCCCCAGGACCTACAACGACTGCTCGAAGCGATCACCGGCGTCACTATGACCATCCAGGTCGCCCTGCCCCAGCCGCTCCCCCAGCTGATCAGGAACTGGATCAGCGCCCACCACCACGAAGACCTCACCGCCAGCCTCGCCGCGTTTGACCAAGCGATCGCATCTAGCGAGTCATGATGTGGAGGCGCTCACCGCGATGAGCGCCTCCACATCGGGCTCAGAAGGGCAGCTTCAGGCTGTCGAGTGTGAATTCGTCTCGAGCGGGCCCTTGGACCGCGACTGGGAAAAGATCTCTGGCAGCCCCGGGCGAGCGCAGCGAGAGGCAGGTTGAGCGAACTGACCGCAGGGCGCAAGCTGACAACGCCGGAAAGGCAACCCGCCGCAGCTCAGGACGCAATCAACGCGGCGGGTGTGCCTTCAGCGGGGACCGGTCACCGACGAGCCACAGGTGGCCGAACGGGTCGATGAACGATCCCTGACGGTGCACGCCCCAGGGGGCCTGGTGATCGCGGATCTTGTCGGTGCTGGCGTCGGCTCCGGCGGCCACGGCTCGCTCGATGAAGGCGTCCGGGTCGTCGGTGAACACCTCGACGCGGACGGTCCGCGATCCGAGCGCGGACGGGGTGTCCCACCTGTTGTTCTCGGGCTGGCCGAGAAAGAACGGGGCACCGGCAATCTCCAGCCCGACCACGCTGCCCAGGTTCCACAACTCGGTGGCGCCGAGCGCGCGGGCGTACCACCGCGCGGCGACTGGCGCGTCAGGCACGGCAAGCATCACCGAGATCACCGGCGGACGAGCATCGGCTGTCATCAGCTACCTCCCGTACATCGGTCTGGCCGGCTAAGAACTCCTCACTTCAGCCTGCCAGATCCGGAAGACCCGGCGTGCTAAGCCAGGCCGATACAAAGGGAACTCGCCGTGTCCGGGTCGCTGGCCGCAGTGATGGTACGCGACACGGCGGCTCCTCCCTGTGGTGCGGCTAGATGAAACTGGTGTGCCTGGGATTCGCTGGCAAGGCGTGCATCAGATCTGCCGTTAAGCACTCCGAAAGATTGACGGCTAATGGAAGGCAAGAGAGAGCAGGGTCGTCACGCCAGGACCATCCCATGCGACGGCAGAGGCGATTCCGCGATCAAAGCCTGTACAGCCAGCAGAGAAGCATCGGTCCCATTTCTCTCGATCAACCGCACAGGGAGATCTTTGCTCAAAGGCGCTGAAGGGAGGAAAGAGGGTCGCCAGGGATTGAATGCAGCGGGAGAATGCGAGCAGCCGCAACGTCACGAACATACGAGAAAAACGTCACGAACATCCGAGAAAGTGGAGGAACTTTCGGTGAAGAGAAAATCAAACTTATCGGTCCCGCTTGCGTTAACCGCCGCCACGGCGAGCGTACTGGCTCTGACCATGATCACGGGACCGGCCCTGGCCAGGACGTCAGCCGCCAGTCAGCAAGATCGCGCGTGCGCGGCCAGCCAGCTGGGCATGACCGTGCCCAGGGCCATAGCCGGTGATCCCGCAGCGGGCATGGGCAGGCTGGCCTGGAACATCGTGCTGCGCAACACCAGCAAGGCAGCGTGCTCGCTCGCCGGCTGGCCAGTCCTGAGCGTCACGTCCGCCGGGAGGCGAGTCGCTCTCGCCAGTGCGGATGTGTCGTTCAGCAACCTGGCCACGGTGCGTCCGCAGGTCATGGCGCTGGCGGCCGGCCAGCAGGCCGTCGTCACCGTGCAGGCCTCCGACAGCACGACCGGCTGCTCGGCGCGGTGGACGCTGATGCTGCAGCTGCCGGGCAGGGCAGGGTCGCTCGCGGCGGCGCAGCCAGCCAGCCTGTCTGGTCCGTGCGGGGGCGGGCTGCTCCGGCTGTCCCCGTTCTACCCGCGCAGCGTGCTGACCACCGCTATCAGGAAACTGCATGCGGCACGGAGCCCGCCGGCCTACCCGACGAGCAGCGCCAGGCCGCCTGCCGCCTGCACGGCGCAGGACATGCGGGTGGCGGCAAGCTACGGCGCGGCCGCCCAGGGCGGCTCGGTGCAGGTGCTCCGCCTGGTGAGCCGCGGCTCTAGGCCCTGTGCCCTGGCAGGTGAGTGGCCGGCCATCACGCTGCACGGCGCGGACGGCGCCACGCAGATCGCCAAGGCCCTGCCCATGCTGCCCAGCGGCGTGATCAGGAGCCCGCTGATCAGCTACCAGCGAGCCCGCCCGGCGCAGACCGATCTCACCCTGAGCAGCGCGACGTCCGCATCGATCGCCCTGGTGACCCAGACGACCGGAGCAGCCTGCCACGTGGCCGCCAGCGCCACGATCTCCCCCGGGCTTACCGACGCCGGAGCCCGGCCTGACCGTCCGCCTGACCCGGCCGGTCACGTTCTGCGGCCTGCCCCGGGTGCTGGCGTTCCTGGCCGGCCAGCCATCGGCCGCTGCGGTGATGCCGGCGGCGCGGGCGCTGACGCAGGCGAACAGAGGCGTGACCCCCGACGGTGACAACCCGAACGGGTTCTGGTACGGCTCGGACAGCAACGCGCCGGTGCCCACCTCCTCCAGCGGCGGCGTGTGGCAGATGCCGGACAGCCCGACCGGCGGCGCCTACGGCGGCTACGTGGGCGAACTCGGCGCGTACGACGTGTGGCAAGGTTGCACTAGCGGCGTCAACTGGAACCCGACCGCCTACAACGACGCGCAGAGCAACTTCACCAGCCACAGCGCGGGCGTCGGCGCCGGCGGCTACTGGATGATGGCAGGCCCGGGCCGTGAGCCTGGCGGCTTCACCACCTCCGAAGCCAGTGCAACCAGCTGGGGCACCTCACAGGCGCAGCGCGCTGTCTCCGATGCCATGATCCAGCCGCTGAGTTTTCCCTACATCTTCATGGATATCGAGGCGGCAGATCCGCACGGCTGGAACGAGGGCTTCAGCAGCGTGTGCGGCAGCAGCGAGACGGCCAGCTCGATCTCGGCCACGCTGGACCGGGACACCTTCAACGGGTTCTGGGACTATGTCGAGGACGACAGCCCCTACCTGGCCGCGGTGTACGAGGCCGGCGGCGACGGCGGCAACTCGTGGAGCGATATCTTCGGCAGCCAGTCGCTGGGCGGCACGGCGGAGTGGACCTACGTGAACGAGACCAGCTCGCTGGCCACGTTCCCGACCGGTTTCTCCGTCGGCGGGACGACCGCCGTGTGGTTCGCCTCGGCCCCCAGCCAGTGCCAGATGATGTGGCAGTGGTCAGGCGGCGACGGCCAGCTCAACGGCATCGGCGACTTCGACCAGATCGACACCAACCGCAACCTCGTCTGCGTCTAGTACTACAGTAGTATTTCGTTATTAGTTGGTTCTGGTAGTATTTGTGCGTGCTGGACGATGAGGACCTGACGCTGTGGGTCGCCGGGCTAGATGACCTGTTCGCGCTGGTCGCGGGCCGGTTTCCGCGGGTTGAGCCGCGGCTGCAGGCGCGGGCGTACGTGCGCGGGCTGCTTGCGCCGCTGGCGGCGAAGAACAGCTGGACGCTGGCCGAGGCGGCCGGAAACAAGACGCCGGACAAGATGCAGCGGCTGCTGAACCGGGCGTCGTGGGACGACGGCGGGGTCCGCGACGACGTGCCGGCTACGTGGCACGGCACCTGGGCGACGCCAGCGGGGTGCTGGTCGTGGACGAGACCGGGTTCATTAAGAAAGGCACCAGGTCAGCGGGGGTGCAGCGGCAGTACTCGGGGACCGCCGGGCGGGTCGAGAACTGCCAGCTGGGCGTGTTCCTCGCCTACGCCGCGCCGAAGGGGCGCGCGCTCATTGACCGGGAGCTTTACCTGCCCAGATCCTGGACCGAGGACCGGGACCGCTGCGGCGAGGCCGGCGTCCCCGATGACATGCAGTTCGCCTCCAAGACCGAACTCGCCCGCCTGATGCTGGGCCGGGCGCTGGACGCCGGGGTGCCCGCGTCCTGGGTAACCGCCGACGAGGCCTACGGCAAGGAAGGCAGCTTCCGGAGCTGGCTGGAGCAGCGCCGCATCGGCTACGTCGCCGCCGTCCCGAAGAGCCAGGCCGTGGCCGGCGACGCCGGGAAGTCCCGCGCCGACGTGCTGACCGCGCACGCCCCGGACCAGGCATGGAAGCGCCGCAGCTGCGGAAACGGCTCCAAAGGCCCCCGGGTCTACGACTGGGCAGCCGCGACCTTGCCCGAAGACGGCACTGGCCGGCTGGCTGGTCCCGGTACCTGCTGGTCCGCCGCTCCCTCACGCCGAACTCCAAGGGCGAGCTGGAGCTGGCCTACTACCTGTGCGCCGGCCCGGCCGGGACCGAAGACGAGGAGCTGATCCGGGTCGCCGGAACCCGCTGGGCCGTTGAGGAGTGCTTCCAGACGGCGAAGAACAAGGCCGGCCTCGACCACTACCAGGTCCGCCGCTACGACGCCTGGTACCGGCACGCCACCCTCGCCGTCCTAGCCCACGCCTACCTCGCGGTCACGGCGGCGAACGCCCCAAAAGCCCTGGCAGCGGCCTCATCCCGCTCACGCTCGGCGAGGTCCGCCGTCTCCTGGCACACCTGACCCCCTGCATCCCAAGCCGCGCCGCCACATGGGCCTGGTCCACCTGGCGAAGGCACCATCAGCACCAGGCCAGGACAAGTCACTACCGGCGAAGACAGGCTTCCTATAACGAAATACTACTGTAGTACTAGCACTCCAGCCGTAGTTCGTGATCTTCATGGTCACGGTGCCTGCCGCTGGCAGCGGCGCAGGCGGCCAGATGCGGACCTGGTGCTCGTCCAGGCCGGTGAGGGTTTCGCCGGCCTGGACGTTCTCCTCGGCGGCTCGTGCCGGTAAAGGATGGATCTCGGGCTTGCTTGCTTCAGCGTCGGAACGCCCAGGCCACCATCAACGGGAACTCGGCTTGCCAGAATGGGTCGCCGTGGCCCCCGGCCCGCTCGGTCATCATGACGTCGGCACCGGCATCACGCAGTGCGTTCGCCCAGCGGGCCGCATTCTCGAGGAAGAACGGCTCCTGTGTGCCGGCCACCAGATAGATGCGCGGAAGCGGGCTGGGCATCACAGAAGGCGGCCGATACCCGGCACCCGGGGAAGCGGAGAAGACCGCTCCGTAGATGTCCGGATGCCGAAGCCCCATGGCGAGTGAGAGCTCTGCACTCGCCGATACGCCGCACACTGCGGTGCGTTCGGCGGGCATCACGACGCCGAACCTCGACCCGACCCATAGGCGGACGTCTTCGACGAAGAAGCTCTCATGGGCCGCGAACCGTGCCTCGTCGAACGAAGGCGAGTACTCCTTGATACGCACCATCTCGTCCTCGTCGTCCGTCCGATAGGCCCCCACGATCATCGTCGACGGTACGTCGGCCGCCTCAAGATACCCGCCCCACTGCGAGATCAGCTGCCCGTCGCCGGCAAACACGACCGCCTCCGGCCGATCCGGCGGCACGTACACCGTTACCTGCCGGCCGCCGTCGTAGTCGAACGTCTCGGTAAAAAGCTCCCCCGCTATCGGATCAACCCGGACGAGTTCCGGCACCGACTCGGCACCACCCGGGGTGGCGGCTGTTTGGTCGTCCATTCGCTGCACCTCGATCTATCTGAAAGCGCGTTCCTGTCAGGTCGCCGTGCCGGCGGCGGCAGATCGCCGCCACGCGTAGACATCGCGCAGAGCGCCGATCTGGGTACCGTGGTGACCTACCTCGGTGAGCGTGGCGGCGATGAAGTGCGTGGCCGTGTGCGCGGGACCCGGCGGGCCGCACCACGAGCGGAAGGACTCCGGCGGCGTACGTGTACCTAGCGGTCGTCACTTCGAGCTGGTCGTCGTCGGCTCGCTCGATCGCCTCGCGGAGTCTCTGCCAGCCGTCGCGCAACGCGGTCATGGCGTCGGCGGCGCTGGTGAAGATCGGGTGATGGGTGAGGTACGGGGACGTCCAGCCGCTGGCCATGGTGCGCGTTCCGCCCAAGAAGTCGATGTCGCACAGGCGGCCCGGCACCGACCCCATGTGCCAGTACAGCCAGGCGATGGTGGTCATCGGAACCGGGGCTGGCTCGGGGATCGCGAAGTCGGCCACCCAATCGCCGGCTCCGAACGGGTTCGGTGTTCTGCACTGGTCCTGTCGGCGAATGCTCCAGGTCGTCGTGAACGGCTCCCAGAAGAACTCATCATCGGTCAGGCCCTCCCAGGCGCGGGCAAGGGTGAAGTGCTCAATTGGGCGCATCATCTCTAGCAGCGTGTCGGCTCGTTTCCCGGTCATGAGCCGGCGCGCGCCTCGGTGCACCGCTGTCCTGTCCTGCGTGCAGGCTGACGTACTGCACGCTTAAAACTGCCCTGCTTAGCCATGACAAGCCTCCTCGACGTGCTCTCGCCCACAGCAGCGCGACACTCGAAACAGGCCCGGAATGGCAGCGACATCGAGGGCAGATTCCCCCTCGCCATCACGAGAGCCCGGCTTGGGCAGGTCCTCAGAGGTTGGGCGTCAGTCAACGCCGTAAGCGATCTTGCTGCAGGCAGCACAACCGTGTCAATCTCGCCCGAGGGGCGCACCCCTTAGCGCGGGCCGCGCTCTTCCGTGATGCCTGCAACGTCGGCCATGGCTTCACCCTGCACTAAGTTAGCCGACATATGGCAGACCGGGGCACCGGGGCATGTCTCGCGCTTCTCTTGTCCATTCCATCCGAAGCCTGAACACGCGAACGATCGATCTGCGCGCACCAGAACGCTGCAACTGCACGCCGGGGTGGACTACAGACTCGGCGATCTGGCCAGACGAGCCAGCGAAGGCGGCCATTCGCCGTCACCAGCACCGGCGTAAACCGCGCACGCCCGGCTCGTTCTGGGAGGTAGTTGGCAAGTGGCTGGTGCGTATCGCGCCTGGTCCTTCAGCGGCCACATGTTGCGCGTGTGCTGGATAGGCAGCGAGGGGAAGCGCCGGCATCACCCGCGAGCTTCTACGCTACGCGCGACCCAGCGAAGGCCGCGCCAGCCGATGCGCCGTCCCCTGGCCCGACCACCCAGCGCCTCCCCGGCGGCATGACCCAGTTATTCACCGTGATCATGTCCCGCGAGCCGCATCGGCCGGGGAGGCCTGCCGCCTCATCGGCGTCGGCGCCCTGTTCGAGGCACAGTGGCGCGCCGATGGTCGGAGGTGATCTGCGGCGAGATGCCTGGCAGCGAGCATTGGCGAACCGGGCGCCAGATGGGCCATGCCAGGCGGCAACGTAGTCGCCGCCTGGCATGACGGAGGAGATCGCGGGCGCCGCCGGGTAGCTAGCTCCGGCACCGACAGCTTCGGCGCTCTGCGCGGACTGCGTGCCCAGGCCGCGTGAACTGAATCACATTCCGCTCAGCGCGCCGGGCGCGACTCTACTGGTATTCCGCATACACGAAAAAGGTAGATACCGGGCAGTGGAGGCTCGATGTGCCATTGCCTGTGACTAGGTTACCGTAAACGTCCACGTCAGGCGGCCCGCCATTCTTCGGGTTGCCGTAGGAGCAGTTGGCGAACAGCTGCCATTGCTGGCTGGCGGGCTGACCAGTGCAGGTCATCTGAACGGTCTCGTACGGAGGGCCGAGCGACAAGGAACAGTCGCTGGGAGACTGGTAGGAATAGCCTGGGCCGGCCCCGTTCGCGCTGGCCCCGGGAGCGACCGCGATCAGGCTAGCAGCAGCGATCGCCGCACCCATAGCCGGGATGCCTATTCGAGATAAGATCCTCATGCGTCACTCCAGATAGCAGTGAAGTATTCCCGTTAGACGATAGCAGTCCCGGCAGCATGGCGACAAGCATGCCTCGTATGCGCCTCAGCGAATTCACCCGGCCATTGTACTGGACAGATGTCGCTATGCAGCCATTCGCTCGCTTATGTCATCCTCAGAGCGATATCACTGGCGCATAACAGGCGATCTGCCGCCATCAATCACGCTGCGCAGGTTCCCCGAAATGAACCGAACCGGCGGTCAAACGCAGTTTGTTTGTCAGGAGCTGACTGATTCAGCGCTGGCCGGGTGGTGACCGCGTGTCAGCCTCAATGGTGGCTGCGCGGCCGTGTCCTGTGGCCAGATGCATCCTGGGCGCCTCGGGCGCCGTGGATACTGGCCAGTTCTGGGGTCTGATCGAGCACGGGCGCAGCCGGGTCGCCAACCCGGCTGACGGTGACGCCGTCGCCGCGCAGGCTGCACGCATCCTGGCCGCCCGTCCAGCCGAAGACATCGTCGCCGCGGCGCGGATTGTCTACTCGCTGATGGTCCGGTCTTACCTGGCGCCACTGTGGGCAGTCGCGTACCTGGTCAACGGCGGGTGCTCTGACGACGGCTTCGACTACTTCCGCGGCTGGCTTATCACCCAGGGCCAGGAGACGTTTGAGTCGGGGCTGGAAGACCCGGACGCTCTGGCCGACGTCGCGGCCGTCCGCGCTGCGGTCTCCGATCAGGGCTGGCTCGACTGCGAAGAGGGACTGTACATCGCCGACACCGCCTACCAGGCCGCGACCGGCGAGGACCTGCCCGACGACGTAGCCCGCGAAAAGTACCCCGCGCTGGACCCAGCCTGGGACTTCGACTTCAACAACCAGGCCGAGATGGAGCGGCGGCTCCCGAAGATGGCCGCGCTATGCCAGCCAGGCGCCTAAACCAGTCCCTGCCCGTCGGGCACCTACGGCAGACTGTGGCCACCGCGAATCCGGTTCCGGCGCACGACCAGTTCCTGCCAACGAATCTGATCAGAACAACTACGGCTCGTTCGGTATCGGTATCGGGCTCGTGGCCGGTGACTGGTAACTGCCAGAAAAGATACTCTGCGAATAGCCGGTCGCGGTACTCGTTCGAGGTGTACTGCGAGCTGAGGTCGTGATGGATGAACAGCTCGCCGATGCCCGGGTTCCGGGCGTCGAGGACGTCTAGGACGCGGCTGGTGCGGATGTGATCGGGCAGCCGCCCAGCCGACGACGTTGTGGGAGAACATGTCGATCAGCGTGGCCAGGTAGCTGTACCGCAGAGCGTCCAGATGAGCAGTCCACCGGAAGCGGGTCGGTCCAGCCCGCCGGCGGGGCAGCACACACCACCGGCCGACACCGAATTCGCCGGGCGTTGATCTGGCAGTGCGGCACGGACTGATGGCGTGGAAAGAACAAGTAACGATCATCATCACGTCAAGCCGGGGCCTGCTCGCTCCATCCCGGGAAAGAGCAGGTCAATACCGACTTATGGCAGCTGCTGGACGTAGAATCTGGGCCTTTGATCTTCGGACACAGCGCAGATGCGTCAGGCACATCCCAGCGGGCTCACTTAGTCCGTCAGCTGAAGTTTGCCTCGCCACTTTGGAACTAAGGCTGTTGCTGAGGTCTCGCGAGCCAAGCTTGGGTACGCTTTCAACCACCCGACAACGACTACAACGGGGCGGGCGGGATCGGATCTGGGAGATACAGTACTTAGGTCTACGGTGTTGCTGTGCGTTCCCTAGTTTGGCCGACCCTATGGTCTGCTGTGGGGAAGGTCCTGCGAAGGCAGACTTGATGATCGGCGAGAGATCGCTCGCCCGTCGCGAGCTTGTCGGTCAGCGGACGCGTGAGGCGGTACGCGACATGATGAGCAGTACGCCACTCCGCGAGATTGACGACATGTGGCAGGACGAATTGTTCCCGCCAGCCGAAGATCCTGAACCTGTCGGCGGTCAGCGCGTCACACGGTTCCAGGGATACTTAAATCAGGTTGACTGGACAGACCCGGGTCATGTCGCGCGAGCTCTTCGAGTCTTCGAAGAAGCGCTCCGGTCGTGGTTCTCGCCGCCAGAAGGCTTCACGCACGGTGTCGAAGTGACAATCCCTCGGCTGCGGCGACTGTTTCAACGTGACGGCTATGCTCTCGACGACGAGGGCCGCATCACCGGAGGCGTCCAGGTAATTATTTCCGATGGTTTTCTTGCCAACCTCGTCGATGCCGCAGTCATTCATGAGCACCTCGACCGCATATCAGCCGCGATCGAGCGCGATGACCCTGCGCAAGCGATAGGGTCGGCGAAGGAACTGATCGAGAGTACTGCGAAGCTCGTTTTGCGGGAGCGGAATGCACCATACGCCGACTCGGAAGATGTTCCAGCGCTTGTACTAAAGGCCGAGAAGTCGCTTGCAGTTCACCCAGCGACACGATCAGCGGGGCCTGACGGTTCCGATGCGGTAAGGAAAGTCCTCGGCGCAGCTACCACCATCACTGCGGGTATTGCCGAACTTCGCAATCGGGGATATGGCACTGGTCATGGCCAAGGAACGACTCGGGCAGGCCTGGGGTCGCGACATGCCCGCCTCGCAATCAACGCCGCTAGGTTGTGGTGCGAGTTCATGCTTGACACTTTGAGCGATCCGCAAGCACCGTGGCGCGCGGACACCGATTAGCTGCCGTAAGCTCGGCGCAGGCCAGAGCGTCGACAGCTACCTCTTCAGAATGGCGCAGGACGGCGATGAACGCCTCGTATCTTGATCTCATGAAGAGCGAGATAGAGCATGCTGACATCACGCATGTCGTCAACCCTGTGCACATGGATGGGACGCTGACTGGAGCTGCACCCAGACTGCGGCACTATCCCGATTGCAGCCACTTCGATTGGGCGGACGGCGTCCGCCTAGGCACTCCTATACCGGCCACTCCCGAGCAAATGCGCGGCCTTCGAGCCTGCAAGACCTGCATCGATAGTGGTGGTGGTGACGGCTCTGGGGCCGCTCGCCAGGAAGAGCAGTCGCGAACCGGTGATCTGTGTCCGAACTGCCGTCAGATGCTGCCGCTGACGAGACATTCCGACAACTGCGACGGGTAGCAGACTCGCACGACACCCGGCATACCTGCGCCTCATTGCTGGCCGAACTGGAAGTGCATCCCAGAGTGGCGATGCGCATCCTGCGGCACGCCAAGATCACCATGACCATGGAGGTCTACACCAAGGTCTCCAACAAGATCACCCGCGCCGCACTCAAGCGCCTCGGCGACACCCTCATCGGCCAGGAGCCCGAGGCTGAGCCCACCGACAGGCCGGCTGCTGATGACGAGGACCGGCCACGAGCGGCGTCGACGTGGCACCGCGCCCACCCGGCGCTCATCGGCTAGACCGGCACGAACCTGGGCGCGACACCGGAGCGATCCTGCTCATCGCGGCGGCGATCTTGCTCCTGGTACTCGCCGCCGCGCAAGGTTATGTGAGCTTTCGCGCTCAATACACCTTCATAGATCACGCAAAACGCACCCGTGTCCCGTCGATGCTCGAAGCCGTCGGGCTCGACACCGGGGCGGTCATCTTCGCGCTTCTGGCACTATCTCTTGCCCGCCGAGGCCAGCGCGGCACGGTCGAACGAGTCCTGAATGTCGCCTGCGCTCTCGGCTCGATGGTCATGAACCTGCTAGCCGCCGACCTCAGCTCTCCTCGATCGGTCGCGGTCTGGGTCATGCCGAGCGTGCTCTATGTAGCCGCCCTTGGACCGCAAGTCCAGGTGCTGGTGCGGGAGCCCGTCTGGATGGGTGGGCGTCGCCGTTGGCGAGCACTATGTCCAGGTACTGCCCGGCCTCGTCGTCGGCGCGGCCGAGGTCGATGTCGCAGGGCACTTCGGCAATGCCTGCCGCCAGCGCGGCGGCGAGACGGCGGTGTCCTTCGATGACGCGCCAGGTGTTATCGGGCCGGCGGTGATGAGCAGCGGAATCCGGACGCCTTCGGCGGCGACCGATGCCTTGAACTCGTCGGTGAGGTTCAGGTCCTCGCGGACATTGCCCGGGTGCCCGGTGAGGTCAGTAACCGGCATCAGGTGGCGAGGGGCGGAGGTTACGGGAGATGCGTCCACGCGTGATCAGTCCTTTCCGAACTGGGTCCGGGCGGCGGGGGCCTCCCGGGTCACGCGGCATGCACCGTTGCGGCCGGGCACCGCACCACCGGCCGTCCCCCGGACGGGCAAGATGTTTCCGCAGTTTGGAAAGATCTTTGCCCGCCCGGCGTGAGCGCAGCGAAAGGCCGGTTGCGGGGGCCAAACGCGGCGGTGCACGCTTGACCACCGGCAGGCCCTAACCCGGATAGCCTGGCTGCTAGTTCTCCTGCCGCACGTTGAGCGCCTGCGTCGCCAGGTCGATCAGCGCGTGTCGGTACTCGGTCAGGAGGACGACGAGGTCGTGCTTGCTTGTGGGCAGCTCGCCGGTTCGGCCGACAAGTTCGATGGCTAGGTCCGGGTCGTAGGCAGGATGGCTCCTGGCGACCGGGTAGCGATTCCGCTTGCGGAATCTGGCCATCCGGGAGGGGCGCCAGCCTTCGGGATAGGCGAGACGAATTCTGGCGAACCGGCCGGGCCGGTAGGTGATCCCGAGGGTTCGCTGCTCCGGGCTGAGTCGAGCAATCATGGGCGATCCTTTCTGGTGACCGGTTCGTCGTAAGCTTCTGCGCGAGCTATCTCGGCCCACACCTGCCGGCCACGCCCGTCGCCCGCCACGCCCATCCGGGCCGCAAGACCGCAGACGAGCAGCAGTCCTCTCCCGTGTTCCGCGTCTGGGTCATCAATCAGGCGCGGGTCGCTTGGTCCGCCGTTGTCGGTGACCGTGATCCGGTCGGCGGACGGCGAGCAGGTGAGTTCGACGGCGAAAGAGCCTCCGTGACCAGTGGCCGTGTGCTGGAGCGCATTGGTCCCAAGCTCGGTGGCGACGCTCAGCACGTCGTCACACAGAGCGCCGGGCGGCAGTAACGAGCTGAGCCAGCTCCGCATTGGCTGCAACTGGCTATCCAGGCCGGCGAACACTCGCCTTAGCCGCGCCACGTCCATCGCGGGTGTCCCCGCCGTTGCCTTCGTTCGGCCCGGTATGTGGTCGACGCCGATGTTGGTGCCCATGAGGAAAGCCCGTCCTTGCCTGGCCATGGTGGGCGTGCCCGTGCGCCGCCCTGCCTGACAAGTCGATCAGCGTCGAACGCCGGCCGGAATGGCTCCCAGCCGTGAACTGCGAGAACTTCGCGGGACAGCCGTGAATTTCGTGAATACCCGGAGCGTTAAGCGCGGTCGACGAGCCGTCGCGCGAAGGCCCGGTTGATGGCTGGATCGCGGCCAGCTACGTACCTGTCGATCGGCACGTAACCCTGGCTCGCAAACAACCCGAGCGCCTCGGTGTTGCGAACCCCTGTCTCGAGAATCGCCCGCACGGCGCCCGCCGCCGCCGCACTCCGTTCGATCGACGACAGGAGGACCCGGCCGGCCCCGATACCCCGTCCAGACGGCGCCAGAAAGACCTTCTTGATCTCGGCCACCATGGCGGCGCGGTCATGCCAGCGCCATCCCCCGCAGCCGACTGGCTGCCCATGTCTGTACGCGACGATGAACTCGCCATTGGGCACGACGAAGTCGACGGACCTGAGCTCGGCTGACTCCGCAAAGCCATAGCGCTCGACTTGCTCGTCGTAGAACGCGCTGAGCAGTTTCGAAGCGTCATCGTGATCGGAACGGCGCCCGATGATCTCGAGCGGACAGGCTGCCTCGCGCATCACAGCCAAATCGGCGACTGGCTCTTCACACCAGTGATGATGCCTCATCGAACTCGGCTAGAAGATCCCGCACGACCGGCGAGCGCGACCTTCGTGCTAGCAGCGGACGGAGATTGAACAGGTGGTTCCTCGCCCTTGGCGACTGCACCTGGGTCAGCAGAGCAAGCCCGTCACGCATGACGGCGACCGCCTGATCGAAGTCACCGTGCAATACACAAGCCTGAGCGAGGAACGCACCGTGCAGCAAAGCAGAGCGCGGGTAGCCAGAGGTCTGTGCCGGCGAGGCGATGACCGGAACGGCGGCACCCAGCAGCGTGATCGCCTCGGCCAGGAGCGAGCGCTGCCCCGCCGACGCTTTGGCGGCCAGCATGACCAGTGACTGACCGGTCTCAGCTGCGAGTTGCTCGGGGTTGAGGTAGTAGAGGTATTCAGGCGGGTCGCTCGCCGCGTAGCGGGCTAGCGTCTCTGCGGCTTGCTCGGATCGCTGGCGGAATGTGCGCAGATCACCGCCGGCGGCCGCTGCGGTCGCCTCCCGCCCAAGCAGCCGCTCTCTGAGGACCGGGTCTGCTTTCGCGCACTCCGCCGAGGCGGCCTCGGCCAGCCTTGACCGCCTGCGGCCCGTGACCGGCAAACGCAGACACATAGCTGAGCATCCCGATCGCGTTCGCCGCCCGGTCAGCTGCCCCCAGCGCCCGGCAGAAGCCAAGGCTCAGCAGCAGATATCGCTCAGCAGCTCCGAGCCGGCCGGAGTCGAAGCTCAGCCAGCCGAGCAGCTGGGCCAGGTCCGCGACAACGGTGAGCAGCGCCCGGCCGGTGGCTGCGTCGTAGTTACCGCACTCGACCAGGTCAATGACGCTGCGCAGCTCCGCCGTCACGTACCTGAGGCTGAGCGCCCCGCCGCCACAACGGTCATCCAGGCGCCTCAACGCGGCCACATGAGTTGCGATCAGATCGACCTGAGCGGGAAAGACCCGGTCACGATCCGCCCGGTCTAGCCTTGCGATGCTGACGTGCCGGAACCGGTCGACTACCGCGAACGCCAGTTCAGTTCCAGAGACCTCGGCCACCGGACATCGCGGCGTGGTCGCGTCCGTAGCCAGTGCACGTAGTTCTTTGGCCAGGTCGTCGAGGTCGGAGATCTCGTCCAGGTCGGCGGTGGCGCCTCTGGCGGTTTCGCTTGCTGCTGTGTCTCCCGGCCAGAGTTCCGCGACGCTGACGGTGTGTCCGAGCCGCTCGGTCAGCACAGCAGCGACCAGATCAGGGATGGGTGTGCGCGGCTGGAAGCCGCGCTTGACCCAGGAGTACCCGGCCGTCGGGTCCAGACGTAGACGTTCCCGCCCCTGACGGGACAACCGAGCGTTCACCGCCCCGACTAGCTGCCGGGGACCCCATTCAGCCTGCCGCAGCAGTTCCCCGAGTGGCGTCTGGGAGTCAGAGGGCGCGGCTGTATCCGGGCGGGTCTTGGGTGATGGCCGACTCACGGGCGCTCTCGGAGCCTTGGCGCGATGCGGATTGGGCGCGGTCTGGCGTCGGCGAGCGGATCGGTCGTGATGCTGGCGGCGGGGACGCAGCAATCGGACCCGTCGTCGTGGACGTGGCACACACTGGCCGTCGGCTCGCCAGCAAGATCGACGCCGAAGTGCTCGAGGAAGAGCTGCCGCGTCCGGGCGAAGTCCCTCAGCCAGGCAGCCTCGTCAGCCTCTCCGAGTAGTCCGGCATAGGGGAAGTGGTCGAGAACCCGGCCAAATACCTGCTGGCAGTCGGCGCGATACTTGGCCGTGTCCAGCAGGTGCGCATGCCAGACACGATCGATCAGTCTGGTGGGCACCAGCGAGGCGTCATGCCGATGCACGCACAGCTTCGAGAAGCAGCGGTAAAGGCCGACGGCCTGATCCGCGTCGGCGAGCGTGAGCCCCGTCTCGCCAGGCTCAGGATGCACGAGCTTGAAGACGACAGGCTCAAGGTCTAAAGCATCGACCCTGGCGCATGCAGCCCTGAGGTCAGCGGTGTCATGTGCGTCGGGGGAAGTTAGCTAACGTTTCGTGCTCGACCATGATGCGCCGGTACCACTACACCAGCAACTGGCTGACCTGCTGCGCAGCCAGATCACCTCAGGCGAGTTGACTGGCCGGGTCCCATCAATCCTGAGCCTCGCCCAGCAGCACGCCGTCTCCCACCGAACAGCCGCCCACGCCCTGACAACCCTCCGAGACGAGGGCGTGATCGTCAGCGTGCGAGGCAAGGGCTACTACGTCGCGACCCGCACCACCTGACGTCGAGTCGAGCGACACCACAGACCCCGGTGCACCAACAGCCGGCAGAACGCTTCGGCGCGGTGATCGTTACTGATAGTCACTTGGACCCCGAGGTAAAGCGCGCAAATATGGCTCGTTCGCTGCTTTGCGCAGGCGGTTAGCATGGTGTCAATGGCAAGACCAGAAAAGTCGATCTGCGTCGGGAGAATGCCGATTGGGTCACCGGTTGAGGGTGGCGCCGTTCAGAAGGGTGCCAGCGCCTTCTGGTCGGCGGCGCGAGTTAGCGAATGGCTGACAGCAGGGCGCAAGGCGAGTCGTGATTCGGGCCGGTTTCGGCGCTGCAGCCGATGTCATGCACGGTGCCGGCCACGGCTGGATCGGTTCCGGCGGCACAAGTTGGTGATGTCACGCCCGGGCAGCAGCTAGACATTCTAGAGTGAACTGTTCATCCCATGCGCCGCTGTTCGTGGCGCTTTAAGGCTACTGGCAGCCTGCTACTGCGGTTTCGTGTTCTTTTTCATGACATCACTTGCGGGAGGTAAGGCTCATGCCAGCACGTGCGCACGGGAATCGAGATGCCGAAGGCGGGGCATCTGCGGCGCATGAGACTCGGCCGGATGGCAAGCCCGGCATCGGGGCGCGGGGCCCGGAACCGGAGGAACATAGCTCGCTGGAGCCAGCGCCAGGCCGAGAGATCGTGATCAGGCCGCGCTACACGCTCGGCACAGGGTCAGGCGCGTCGTTACCTGAACCAGGTATGTGGCTGCGTGACTGGAGGAGCCGGGCACTACTCGCGGTTACCGGCATGCTCGTCTTCCTGCTCATCGTCGTGCTCGTCATCGTCATATCGACAGGACGTGACGGCTCAGGTCAGCCCGGGCAAGCAGCTTCGCAGTCGCCGCCCGGCTCACCGCCGCCCGGCTCACCGCCGCCCGGCTCACCGCCGCCGGGCGCGCCGTCTTCAAGTACGAGAGGGAGCCCGTTTGACGCGAAGCCGACCGTCAGCGCGAGCGCGTCGGCTGGAACGCCGGCGCCCGGAAATGTGAACACGGTCTACGTGAACGCCAGGCTCCGCATACCCGCGATGACCGGGTCCGACAGCGCCGGGATCAATCTCTCCTCGCCACCCCGGGTCTCACTCAGCTACAACTATGACGAGTCGACCGGTGACCTTGTCTATGACCCGGGACTTGACGATCCGCCGTGGGCATCCGGTGATCCGATCGCCGACCTCGGCTCGCAAGCGCCTTCGTACTCCGCGTGCCGGCAGGCGATCATTAGTCATCCCATGGACACTAATGCGCAGAATCTTTTCCATGGCCACGGCTACTGTCTTGCCGTCAGCCAAGGCGAGATCGCTTATGTGCGCATCACTTCCATTTCGCCAGGAGATGGAACCAATAGCGGCCCCGTCACGCTGACCACGACACTATGGCAGTCCGAGAACGGCTAGCAGCGATACGCGCCTCGGCCTTCCCTGCCACGCACGAGATGCCCGGAACCGAGTACCTCGCCAGCCCCCAGATCCGCCACGCCGGGGATGAGCTGCATCCTCACGCGAGCCGACGGCCGGCTTTTGGCTGCTAACCGAAGCGGCGACGTCGTTCAGCATAAGCCCGGTGCAGGTGACGGGCGGTGAGGCCATCCGGCATTACTCAGGGCTTCCGGCATGACCATGATCGTCCGCCGTCATGTCGTAGTGGAACCCTGGTGCAAGATACGGCATGATCAGCCCCCGCCGGGAAGCATCCATCGCGTGCAGGACCGGCAGCGCGTTGTGCCTGCCCATAGCCTCCAAGATGGCAGCGGCCTTCCGGCGGTCCGGCATGCGGCCGAGCACGGACGCCGTTCCGGCGGCGTCCCCGCCGAGCGCCTGCGTAAGCCGGATCAGCGGCGCCGCGATCTCCGGCTTGTAAGCGATGCTGTAGACCTGAGCCGCGCTCCAGTGCAGCCAATCTGATGTCCTGGCAGCCCATTCCGGTACCGTATCTGGGATCTCCTGCGAGCCTCCTCCGCCTGGCTCGACGGGATCTAGTCCGAGAAGTTGCCGGACAACGGCGAGCAGTCTCAGAATTTCGGTATCCCGATGACTCCCAAACAGGTCGGCGCGTTGAATCGATCCCACCGTGCGACCGCCGCCGATCTCAAGATCGGGCACTGCGCAGTCATCGAAGCGGACCGGAATGAGCCAAGGGACATCTGGCGGCCGCAATCGCAACTGATCTATGGCAAGCATTAGTTCTTCATATTGAAAGCTTTTGGGTCTTGCAGTGCTCCGGCTGGAAAAACATGCAATGAAGACGAGCGCGTTGTCAGTGATAGCCTGGCGGATCCTCCGCCGCCAATCCTGGCCTGGCCACAGATCAGCGGTGTCACGCCACACTGGGATACCTTGGGCTTCGAGGACCTGCTGCAACTGGTCGACCTGATGCGCATCCTCTCGCACATAGGAAACGAAGGCATGCCCGGTGGTCTGTTCCACGATCTCAAGTTTACTGCCCAACGAGCCGCATCCCGGCTACTTCGTGATCAACCCGACCGCCAGGGGCACGTCCAGGAACCCGCGTCCCACGCCGACCCGCGCACCACCATGACATACGACCGCACCCGGGCATCCCTGGACCGCCACGCCGCCTACGTCGCCGCCGCCTACCTCGCCGGAGCCACCAGATAACCACCTCGGGCTCCGCCTGGGCAGCAGCCAGCCGGCCAGGCGGGCCCGGCAAGCATCACCTTGTTCCACGAAAGCCGAAACCGCTATCCACGAAGGCTCGATCTGCGGTGTGTCCTGAAAGGAGAGTGGGCACGGGGGCGGGACGGCTAGTAGTAGCGGTGAAGGTCCTGTCATGGGGCCGAAGCGAAGGAGCCGTGCAGGCCAGGGACTGGTGCAGGCCAGCCCGTCAGGGAATGAGCTTTCGGCCGGGGCCCGAACCGGTAGTGAAGTCGTCTGAGATTGATAAGCGCCTCATTCTCGGGGCGCAAGAGAAGGTCCGGGCCAGTAAGGGCGCGCCGGGCGTGGACGCGGTCAGCATCGGCCTGTTCGGGGAGCAGCCGAAAGGCAGTCTGCACAAGCTGTGGAACAGGATGTCGCCGGGGAGCTATTTCCCGGAGCCGGTGCGGGGCGTGGAGATACCGGAAGATCACGGGGCGGGTGTGCGTTTGCTCGGGGTGCCGGACGTGGCGGACCGGGTGGCGCAGACTACGGCGGCGATGCTGCTGGAACGGGACCTGGAGCCGGTGTTCCATCTCGGTAGCTACGGGTACCGGCCTGGCCGCAGCGCGCATGACGCGCTGGCGGTGTGCCGTCAGCGGTGCTGGAAGAAGGACCGGGTGCCGGACCTTGATGTCCGCGCCTTTCTCGATTCCGTTCCGCATGACCTCATGATGAAAGCGGTGGCTCACCACACCAGCGAGCGGCGGGTCCTGCTGTGCATCTCCCGGTGGCTGGTCGCGCCGGTGCAGATGCCGGACGGGACCATCGTGCCCGGGGTAAAGGGACTCCGCAGGGTCTCCGATTTCTCCTTTGCTGGCTAATCTGTTCATGCACTATGCGTTCGGCATGTGGATCATCCGGGAATTTCCCGGCTGCCCGTTCGAGCGTTACGCGGATGACGTGATTGTGCATTGTGATTCTGAGGACCAGGCCCGGCAGCTCCGGTCAGCCGTGCTGGCCGGTCGGCTCGCCGGGCCTGGAACTGCATCCGGTCAGGACGAAGATCGTGTACTGCAAGGACGCGAACCGCCGGGGAGACTGCGAGCACACCAGCTTTGACTTCCTCGGCTCTACCTTCCGGGCGCGCAAGGCCCTGGGACGGCGCGGATATCTCGCGGGCTTCAGCCCGGCCGTCAGCGCCAGCGCGAGGAAAGCGAAAAGCCGCCAGATCAGGGACTGGAACCTCAGCCTGCGCAGCAGCGCGGACCTGTCCGGCCTCGCGGATGCTGTCAATCCGCAAGTCAGGGGCTGGATCAGCTATTACGGGGCCTTCTGCCGCTCCGAGTTGAACTTCCTCGCATGGAACATCAGCCACCTGGCCCGGTGGGCCATGCACAAGCTCAAGCGATTCAAGCGCAAGTACGCCAGGGCCATGGCCTGGTTGCAGAAGGCTTACCTCTGCAACCCGACCCTGTTCGCCCACTGGAAGCTTGTCGCGTTCACGAGCCGGCGGACTGTGGGGGCCGGATGACGGGAGACTGTCACGTCCGGTCCTGAGAGCGGCGGGCGAAATTCCCCCCGCCGACTCACCTGGCCCTGCTGATCTCTGAACGAAGGTCTGGCTGAAGCTAGAACAGATGATCGGCATGCCGTCTGCAAGGGGCAATTTGTGGCTTTCTGCCGAATGCCAGGCCATCGAGGAGACGTCTCAGGTCCAGTTGATGATTTCTCGTGCCTGGCTGACTGCAGGTGGATATTTTTCGATCAATCGCTCGGCGACACCGCTGCTGAGGAGCTTTGCTGCCCGAGTTCAGATGAATATCATAATTCCCGCTTTAGTGAGTCGTGGTTGCGGTAATTTTCCCAAGCGGATGATTAGCTCTGGCCGACGATCTCCGAGGTCACAACGTGACAAGCTAGCCCACTCGCGTACATGTCAGTATTTGGGTCAATAGTGCTACGGGACTTGAGGCCATATTCACTAGCTGTCTGACAGTTCCGTCTTGCCGGCCACCAGTGCAACACGGTACTGTCACCATTCAGGGTTGTTTCGGCATTGCCGAATGATCCGGCAAGGTTATGTCGGCATGGCCGACACGGCGGGGGTGAGCAGTAGTGTTTTGCCGTTTCGTGTCTTTACAGCCCAAGTCCTGTAGTCGTCGGCTGCCTTGGCCTGTGACGCTGGCTGTGCTTGCCGGCATAGTAGCGCTCTCCTTCTCAGGCATGACTTCCGCGGGCGCCGGCGCATCTCCCGCTGGCCGGGAAATTTATTCTTGGGGCCAAGGGGCTTTCGGCGCGAATGGAGATGGCAGCACGGCGGATCAGCTAGTTCCCGTCGCAACCCGACTTCCGGACGGCGTGACGGCAACGGCTATCGCGACGGGCAGCGTCGGCGACACCGAGCTCGCGATAGGTTCTGACGGCCATGTGTACGCGTGGGGCGGCAATGAAGCTGGCCAGTTGGGCAATGGAACCGGCGGCGCTCCTTCCACCATGACGTGCCAGAACGGGCCATTCAGCATCAGCTGCGCCGAAACCCCGGTCGCGGTCTCCCTCCCAGGCGGGGTAACGCCATCAGAAGTCGCAGCGGGAGATATCACTGGGTATGCCCTTAGTTCAAGCGGGACGGTATATGCCTGGGGATCCGCTGCGGACGGGGAACTCGGAAATGGCACTATGGGTTCGAAGTCCTGTTTCAGCGGCCAGGCCAGTTACCCGTGCACTGATACCCCGGTCGCTGTCGCGTTGCCGGCAGGCGTGACTGCTACTGCGATCGCCGCTGGATCGGCGGACGGTTACGCCGTGGGTTCGGACGGGCACCTGTATGCCTGGGGCAGCGACCTCGACGGGCAGCTCGGCAATGGCACTGTCTCCGCAGGCTCCGATGTCCCGGTCCAGGTTTCCCTGCCATCCGGCGTAACGCCTGTCTCCATATACGGCGGGGACCGTACGGCCTACGCGGTCGGCTCCGACGGCCGGCTATACGCCTGGGGTGCTGCCGGTTCCGGGCAACTGGGCAACGGCACCATGGGCAGTCAGGCATGCCAGGACGGCAACGACACCTGCGAGCCCGTGCCCGTGTCCGTGCAGTTCCCGCCCGGCATTCAGGCCACGGCAGTGGCCGCAGGAGATACCAGCACATACGCTATCGGCTCGGACGGGCGCGTCTACTCCTGGGGCAGCGATGAGAACGGTTCCCTGGGCGGAGCCCCGGATCCGCAGACTTGCCAGGTCACGGTGCAGCAGAGGCAGCCCTGCTCGATGACGCCGGTGAAGATGCCCTTCCCATCAGGTGTCACTGCTATCGCGCTGGCAGCGGGCGGCTTCGATGGCTACGCGACTGGCTCTGACGGCAACGAGTACTCCTGGGGATGGGATATCAGCGGGTCAACCGGGAGCGGCGGAGCCGCTTTCGGACAGCAGGAAGCCACGATTGTCGCCATCCCAGCCGGGTTCGCCGTGACGGCCATCGGCAGCGCCTTCGCCAACGGCTACGCGATCCTGACGCAAGCTGGGCTGGCAGCTCCGACCGGCCTCACGGCCGCGTCACCGACGCTGCAGCCAAGCATGTCCTGGAACTCTGTCCCAGGGGCCACGGCATACAACGTCTACCGAGACGGCATGCTGATTGCGCAGAGCACCGGTCCCACCTACGCGGACACGTCTGTCGGCGAGGGTACCTACTCATACGACGTCACAGCCGTCCGAGCCGGGGAGGAGAGCAGCCCGAGCGACACCATCACCGTCGTCGTCGGCGCGGCGCCCAGCATAACGAGCGGCTCAGCAGCGAGCACGGGCATGCGGACTCCGTTCGACTTCGCCGTAACTACATCCGGTGACCCGACCCCGGCGCTCACAGAGACCGGCGACCTGCCGCCAGGCGTCACGTTCACCGACAACGGTGACGGAACAGCTGATTTGGCGGGCAATCCACCCGCGGGCACCGGCGGAAACTATCCGATCACGATAACGGCCGTCAATGGCCTCGGAACCCCGGCTACACAGCAATTCGTTCTTTCCGTTACCTCGACAGCATCAACACCAGCCATCTCCAGCGCCAACTCCGATACCGAGACATTCGGCGTGCCGTTTATCTTCATAGTCACCACCACCGGCTTCCCGATACCGCTGCTAACCAAGACCGGCAGTCTCCCGCCCGGGGTGACTTTTACCGACAACAAGGACGGAACTGCGACCATCAGCGGAACACCGGCTAGCTCCGCTGTCGGCAGCTACGCCCTCACCCTCAAAGCCAAGAACACAGAGGGAGCCGCAACTCAAAGTTTCGTCCTGACAATCACCAGGGCCCCGGCGATCAAGACCATCCGGACAACCACCGTCCACGTCGGCACAGCATTCTCGCTGACCATCACCGCAACGGGCCAGGTCACCCCCTCGCTGTCACAATCAGGTGCCCTGCCAGATGGCACGATTTTCACAGACAACGGCGACGGCACCGCGACGATCGCCGGAATTCCCCGTCCCGGCAGCGGTGCTGCCTACGCCATCACATTCACCGCGGCAAACCAATTGGGAACCGCCAGCCAGACCTTCACTCTCAAAGTAGACGAGGCGCCCGCCATCACCAGCCCGCACGCCGCCACGGCAACTGCAGGCAGCCCATTCACATTCACTGCCACGGCCACTGGCTACCCAGCCCCAGTCGTCCGAAAGACCGGCTCACTGCCAGCCGGCCTGACATACAAGGCCGCCACCGGCACCATCAGCGGCACGCCGTCAGCTAACTCAGCCGGCACGTACCCGATCACCTTCACCGTGAAAAACGCCTCAGGCACCGCCAGCCAGACATTCGTACTGACCGTCCAGCCGGCGTAGGCGTAGTCAGGTCGCCGACAAGGACCTCAACCAGCTAAGTCAGCCAGAGCAAAATGAGACCGGCAACTGCACAGCCGCGCGAGCTGTCATCGCCGCCTGAAAGATAACTCCCCGTCGAACCTACAAAGACCCGAGGTCGACGTGAACCCGATGTTGCAGCAACTACCGACCGTGACATGCATCCGCGGCCGTGCTGCAGGTCTGGTCCCGTCGGCACCGGCAGCTGTCCTCGCTGCGCACCCAGGCCGCCTGCCGCCTGCACGCCGCGCTGTGCGAGATCGTCCCCCGGCGGCGTGCCCAAGGAGATCACCGCGAACCGCGCCGCTGTCATCCTCGACGCGCACGTGCCCGGCAGCCCGGTCGCACTGGCCTGGCATGACCTGGCCAGGGACCACCTCGCTGACCTGCGCCGCATCGGCAGCCGGATCGCCGACACCAAGAAGCGGATCGCTACCGCGGTCAAGGCGTCCTGCACCACCCTGACCAGTGTGCTCGGCGACGTCGCGGACGTCTCCCGGTTCCCGACTGCCGACAGGTTCGCGTCGTACAACGGCACCGCACCGATCGAAGTGTCTTCCGGCAGCCGCAAGATCTTCCGCCTGTCCAGGCGCGGCGACCGGCGCCTCAATCACGTGATCCACCGGCTAATCCGGACCCTCAGCTACCTCATCGGCAGCGAAGCCCTCGCCGACCGGGCACGTGGTTCGCGCCCCGATCTTGCAAGAAGGCTCCGCGTGGCGTTTCGGGATCACCCCGCAGCCAGTTTGCTGCCCTGCGGCATAGCTCTGCCACCACCCGACTCGCACCGAAACGATAATCTGCGCGGACACAGTCACTAGCCGAAATTAACCATCCGGGATACCGATTCGATCAGGCGCATAACGGGAGCCCGTTGTATCACGCACAGTGATGACTGTTCGATTCCGGGCTGCCTGGCGGCGCACTGCCAGGGGCCGCATGCTCGGATTGTGAAAGGCCCGGCTCTATCGGTGTCAGCCATGCCCGTGTCGCGGTATGGTCGCGCGTGGCGGCTAGCCTTCATCCCGTGGATGCCCGGGGAGCTGTTCGAGGCCGAGCTCGCCAGGCGCGGGATCCGGCACGCCTCGGTCGCCGGGTCGGACCGGTGCGTTGTCTGGGCGGGCGGTGTGAAGCTCTTGGTCAGCCTGGATAACCTGGCCCGGCAGGTGACCGGCGACAAGAGCGACCCAGACCGGGTGGCATGGTTCACGGACCAGGTCATCGGGGCGACGGGCCCGGCGGCCCTGTCGGCGGACGGGCTGTACTGGTACCTCGAGCCGAACGACTACCAGGACCGTCCTGACTACCGCGCCGCCGTCAGCCCTCGGCTAGACCGCGTCCTGGTGCACGCCGATCCGGGCGCGGCGCTGATCCGCTGGATGACCCCACGGGCACTGAGCGAACTCGGCATGCCGGCGGAATCGGCAGCCGAGCGGGCGTGGTCCAACCTGGACGCGGCGGCGCGGCGGGCACCGCAGGTCACCACCGGGCCGAAGGACGGCGCCACCCTGCTGAGCTTTGCCGTCGGCTCGCCGTCCAGCGCCTCGCTCCTGCTGGCGCGGACCCTGCGGGAGGTGGTCAGCGGCGTCGTCGGCTGGCCGGTCCTGGCCGTCGCACCCGAGCGTGACCTCGTCTACATGTGGAACGCCCGGCACAGTGACCTCGCCGCCCGCCTTGGAACCATGGTCGTCCGCATGAACGCCAGCGCCCCCTACCCGCTGTCCACCGAACTCTTCGCGATCAGCGACTCCATCCGCGCCATCGGCAGCTACCGGCCTGCCGACGGCAGCGACCAGGAGCGATGATCCATGTGCATTGACTCAAGGAGAGGCGCCCGGCGCAAACATCGCGACAGGCCATGATGCTCGGCGCCGCCCATGATTCACTGCTCGCCAGCCTAGTGACCAAGGTTGTTTGGCTCCCGCGCCGAATCGGATGATCTGCGCGGCCATTCGCTCAGCCGACCGCGATCGGCATGCGCGCCGATTCGGCGCTCGGGGCTGCTCTGTGATCCAACCGGGCGCCCAGCACCGGTCACAGATTGTGATCGATGTACCTCAGCTCTTCAGCGCGACGAAGGCTCGTTCTGGTGCAGTCGGTCGCGGTACCGTCGGGTGTTCCCTCCAGCGCAGAAGTGCGAGCGGCGCTGACGACGCAGAATAGCCGATCTGCTGCCCGAACTATTGACCCTAATTTCGTACTTCCACGAACAGTCGCGCGCGGGCTGAGTTCTTGATGCCGCCTCTCCGTTGGGCACGACCCTTCAAGTCGTCAATGCAGTCACTCGCGTAGCAGGCATGGAACAATCTGCTCGTGCCGGACGACGAGGTGCCTAGCCAGAACGATGCGGGCAACGAACCCGAGGAAGAGCCTGCGCCAGCCGCTGAGTCTGCGCCCGAGGTGCCCAGGGTCGACTGGATCGGACGGTTCCGGTACCGGCGTCGCGTTGCTACTGCCATTGAATCATCCCGTGACGAGGAACCACTTAGCCTATCCGGCGCAGACGAAGTGCACCAGACAACAGACCCGAAGGTGCATGTACTGCCGGAGGATCCGCCGACGTATGTCAAGCAGCGGTTTGCAGAGCTGCAAGCTATGCACGCCCAGGAGAATGAGAGGACGAGCCGACCAGGCGGTGAGCACGTTACGTTCCGGTCGGTCACCCTGGCAGAGTTGTACGTTGGGGCGGAGATCGACGCGCTGGCCGCAGCCTTGCAGAAAACCACATGGGTCAACACCAACGAACAGTTTGCCGAGGAGATAGGCACAGCTCGGCAGTTGGACGCGCCGTACACCAGTGAGTTCTTGCTGCGCCCGTCCCGGGCCTCCCCCTCGTTCAAGGAGAGCTATGGCGAGACAGATCCGCCGGTCGGCATAGCGCGGGTCATTGGCCAGTTGAATGTACTCGGTCCGTCGCTGACCTCCCTCGTGTTGACGTTCGTACTCACGAATGAAGAAGCCGATTGCTTGGACAGGGCGATCCGTGATGAAGCGGATGCGAAATTGCGATACACCGATTCCCTGGTCCCTATCGAGACCGTTTACCACGTCAAATCCAAGCGGGTCCAGACAGTGCTGGACGAGGTTGGCCGGCGCTGTGCGATTTGGTTGCAAGGTTGGGCGCCGGGAACGCTTGGGGTTGGGGACGGGGTCGGCGTACCGCTTTGCTCGCTTATAAGCGTCGCCAGGGGAACGCTGTGCGAGACGCGAGCTATCACCGATTCGCCACCGCCGGCCTACCTGCGTTTGCTGGACCTCGCCAGCAGTTTCAATGCGCGCAAGTTCGCCCGCTGGAACTATATGTTCCTAGTGCCAAGGAGCAGCCAGCGCCGCCGCGAATACATCGCAGCGTTCAACGAGGAAGAGGCGGCCAAGACCTACCCAGATGTCTCGGTAACTCCGGACATACTCCACCGGGAAATCTTCAGGTATATGGTCGTCTTGGCACTGGAAGCCGTACTCGACTCGTTCGAGTCGCGCATGCGTGCTGCCCGTGCCGCGCTCGCCAGTCATGACTTCGGTCCAGTGGCGGAGTCACCCTCGTGCTGTGTGAAGATTCAACGAGCTTGGGACGCGGTGGTCCAATGGTTCCACATCAAGCGGTCGGCATTGCCCATTGAGCAGCTACGAAACCAGCTGCTTGGCCTGAGCCGCGATATTGCAGTCGTCTGCGGGGACATTAGGGGAGCGATCGACAACACGACGTGGACGTCACTCTGGGGGGACTATCCGCTGATCGTGGCGGTGGACCCGAACCAACCGTCGTCGCCGACGCGCCATCCAGCTGAGGTGCCGCGAAAGGTTCTCATGGAGGCCATAGCGAGTATCAAGGCACGAGAGACGGAACTGCGGGAACTGGTACTCGTTACGAACCAGGCGGTCAGCGAAGACCAGGACAAGAAAACGCAGCGGTCGCTCAATAGATTGACCGTGTGGCTCGTCATCTTCACGGTGACGCTTGTCGTCATGACCGGCTTCACGATATGGAAGACCTTCTACGATCCACCACCCAGCAGTACGCCGACGCCTACCGCCTCGACACCGGCGAGCACTTCAACAGCCAAGCCGACCGTTCCCCCGAAGACGACAGTGAAGCCGAAGCCAAGCCCTTCAGCTAAGCCGACGCAGATTCACAAGGTGTCCGGTTGGTCGAGTCAACTGATTTCGTCGGCGAGTACCGTGCTGCCCACTGCGCTGACCGAGCTGACGCACACCCGAGGCTCTTGAGAGCGACCTGTCCTGTAGTTCAACATTGGCGTACCTGGCAGATCTGGATGATCTGTGCGCGCCTGTGTCGAGACGCGCGTGTTGCGTCCAGCGCGCCGATTCGGCGTTATGCAGGTTCGGCTGATACAGAGCCTCGGCCGATCGCGCTTCAGGCGAATAGGTTTTGGATCCTGAGCTGCCCGTTGGAACCGCTGACCGGATCCGGAGGTCTGCATGCTTGGCGTCGGTTACATCGCTGTTGCGGCGGGTCTATGACACCCTGAGGCGATGCGGTCATTGGCTGACGGCGCTCGCGATGGCGTCGCCGAGCGGTTCGGTGCGTTGCGGCAGTATCAGCGGGGTGGTCAGCGGTCTCCGCATAAGCCGATGCTGGTACTGCTGGCTCTTGGCCGATTGGCGAATTTGGGGTCGAGCAGTTTGCCCTGGTCGGTGGCCGAGCATGACCTTGCAGAGCTGGTAGCTGAGTTCGGGCCGCCGTCGCGCACTGGCCGGGCGCAGTCTGCTGCTTATCCGTTTACCCGGCTGCGCGCGGACGGCGTATGGGTGCTTGATCATGATGTGCCGATGGACCGCGTCGGGCCGCTCGCTGAGCTTGACGTCACGGGACGGTTCGAGCGGTCAGTAGAAGATGCGCTCCTGGCTGATCCCTCGCTGGCAATGTCGGTGGCCAGGATGCTGGTGCTGTCGAACTTTCCCGAGTCGGTTGCGCCGGATGCGCTGGCGGCTGCTGGCCTTGATCCGCAGCTCGTGCTGGGCAGCCCCGAGCCTGGGCAAGGTGAGCCAGGGCAACTGGCCAGGCGGCGGAACCCAGGGTGGCGGGCGGCAGTGCTGCAGGCATGGGACCGTCAGTGTGCCTTCTGCGGGTATGACGGGCAACTGGCGGGAGCGACGGCAGGCCTAGACGCGGCGCACGTCCGGTGGTTCTCCTTTGACGGTCCTGACGATCTCGACAACGGGCTGGCGCTCTGTACGCTGCATCACAAGCTGTTCGACCTAGGCGTGCTCGGGCTGGACGGCGGTCTGCGAATTCAGGTCTCGTCAGCCTTCACAGCTCGAACGAAGGCAGGGCGGGCTCTCTACGACCTTCACGAGCGTCAGTTGGCACCACGGCCAGGAACACTCGTCCCCGCCCCAGGCCACATAACGTGGCACACCCGCCAGGTTTTCAAAGGAATACCACTCCGGACAAGCACGACGACAGTGAGCAAGCCATGACGCATCCGCAGCCGAACTGGCAGCTCATCCTCGAAGCCGCTCAGGCGCTGACCGCCGCTGGGCAAGCGCCGTTCACGCGAGTCAGCTTGTACGAGTGGATCTGGCGGCGGTATCCGCGAGGCGACCACGACCGACCAAGCCTCGATCCCACCTTCCAGGGCATGGTCGACAACGCTCCCGGCGGTCCGCCCAGCCAATGCGGGACGCCGCTGCACCGTACCGGACGTGGTCTGTACATTCTCGCGACGCCACCACCGCACTAAGCGTCAGCGTTTCTGTTGAGTGAATTCAGGATGACTGCAGATCATCCTGAATTCAGCATGGCCCCATGGGCGATACTGAGGCGTGCATGATATCGAACTAGGTTTATCTAGGTTCGCGTCAGGCCTTTATATAGTCCTGATGACCTCTTGGCTCATGGTAGTAAAGGCACGCTCCAACTCAGCCCGCCCGAGCAGTACATCAGCGGTTCCGCTCACGCAGCCTCCAGGTCCCGCGCGGACAGGTAGACACCATGCTTTCGGAAGGCGGCAGGTGCCCACACCAGAGCCTCGGCTCGCTGGGTCTTCAACTGCGCCGGGAACCACGGCCGCCGCAGAACTCGCGACTCAGCCCATTGCGGCGGGGCGACGTTATGGCCAGCAGCCAGATGCTCAGCTAGCGCCGCCAGCAACGCATCCCACCGCTCGTCCCCGACTTGTGACGGCATTTCTCGCAGCAACGAAAGTTGAACATCTCGGGCTTCCCACCGGTATTCCTCCAGGAACTCCCAGACCAGCTTCCACCAGGATGAGCGGGCCTCGGCGACTCACCATCCTCGGCGTAGCGAGCCTTGCCAATAGCGCCTCCAGCCGATCTGAACGTTCTCCCGCAGTTCCGAACGGAACGCCGAGCGATTCGAACTCGCCTTGATCCCAACCGGCCCCGACCCCGAAGCAGAAGCGCCCGCCGCTAAGCATCTGCAGATTCTGCGCCATCTTCACCGCAATGCCAGCAGGCCGATACGAAGCGCAGGACACCAGCGTCCCGAGCATCACCCGTTCGGTCACCTGCGATAACGCCGCCAGCGTCGTCCATGCCTCAAGCACCGGACCACGATTACGAGCCGGATACGTCTCGAAATGATCGAACGCCAACACGCCGTCGAACCCGAGTTCCTCAGCCCGCAGGAATCGGCAGCGCCAGCGCGACCTCAACCAGATCGCGGTCGTACCCCTGCCAAACCACATCCAGCTCCCGCAAGAACGCCTCGTACCGCTCAACCGCAGCCGCCAGATGCTCTCCGATTGACCGCCGCAGATCCATGGAACACGCGCCCCCGGCCCGTCCCGATGCGAGCCGCGCCGCCAGTGACCGCCCCCACCCGTTCAGCCGGTACTGCACCTGCCCGTCATACACTCCACCCCGGAACTTCCCGGCGATCGGAAACAGCTAGGCGAGCTCCAGCGCCGCCAGCTCCCGCATCACCAACAGCGGATCGCGATACCGACCCGCCAGCGAGAGCCGAGCCAATCACCTGAATCACCGGCGCCACCACCGACGCGCGGCTCCGGTCCGAGCACGCCACATGAGTCGTCACCCGTCGGAACGCCCGCCTGATCACCAGCTGATGACTCGTGGCCGTGCCCCCGGTCTCGACCAGATCAAAGCACGCATCCCCCACATCCGGCACCAGCCCTTCGCTGCTCCCCGCACCGCTACGATCTGCGGATCCGGCACCAGATCAGCCAGCGGCACCCGAGCGAGATTCGGATAAGGAGTCACCACCGAGCGGATCCACCGAAGCGAACGGCGATCACCCTTCGCCATCAGCAGGCACACCGAAGCGACACACGAACCCGCCTCGACACACCATCGGCCGAGGGCAACACCGTGCTCCAGCAGCCATTCATCCCCGCTCAGGCCGAGATCCAGGACATTGCCCTTGACTAAGCGGGCGACATCCGGCGCCTTGAGAAAGTAGACACCGACGCAGCAGCCATCGAGATTCGCGGTATAACGCAGCGTCTCTGGCTTCGGCTCTACACCCAGCGCGCGGCATATTTCCAACGACTGAGAAGTAATCCGCCCTTTGGGCAGCCCGATCTTAATCACGGACACCCGCCTGGGCACGATACGGCCCGGAGCCTGCCGTACCTAGCGAGCTGCCGGTCGATCTCCTCGGCGACGGCCCGTTCCACGTCACCAGAATTGAGGTGACCGGAGAACCGGATGTCGGTAATCTCCGGTCACGGTACCGGGGAGGGCGCTGACATGGCTGACATCGAGGTCGTTACCAGCGGCCAGCGGCATGACCTCGATGAGGAAGCCCGGGCCGCTTTCCGCCCCGCCTGGCCGAAGTTCATCTTCCACGACCCGGTTAGCGCCCAGTACATTGACCGGGTCGAGGACTACTTTCCTTACTACGACGTGATGCTGCTCGACCAGGGCCACGTCGTCGCGGGAGCCTGGGCCGTCCCCCTCCGCTGGAACGGGCAGAGGGGCAGCCTGCCCGATCGCGGCTACGATGGTGCGCTGATCAGTTCGGTGACCGGGCACGAGAACGGCGAGCCGGCCGACACGCTCTGCATCATGGCTGCCGCCGTCCGTGCCGACCGGCAGGGCACCGGCCTGGCGGGCCAGACCCTGACGGCGTTGCGAGAGCGGGCCGTCGGCACCGGACTGCGCCGCGTCATCGCCCCGGTCAGGCCCGCTCTTAAGAGCCGGTATCCGATCACCCCCATGGACAGCTTCGCCCAATGGACGCGCGAGGACGGCCTGCACATCGACCCCTGGATCCGCACCCACCAGCGGCTCGGCGCGACCATCCTCGCCCCCGCACCCAAAGCCATGACCATTACCGGGACCGTCGCCGAATGGGAAGAGTGGACGAGCATGGCATTCCCCGGCAGCGGTCGCTACGTCGTCCCCGACGCTCTTGACCCGGTGGACATCGACCGCGACCAAGACCGGGGAACCTACGAGGAAACCAACCTCTGGATGCAGCATCTTTGACCACTCAGCCCATTCAGATTAGTGCGCCCTACGTTTCTTGATCGGGCTGCTCGCCGCAGCGGGTCAGAGGCTGCTGTACTTGCCGGGCCACGCGCTGGCTCAGGCTGCGGGCGGTACCGGGGGGGCTGGGGGACCCCTTCGGCCGTCGGCGCCTCTTCCGTGACCGGCGTGGCTGGCTTCACGCTCATGTCGCTATTGTGCGGGCTCGCTCCTGACGCCAGCCTCCTGATCATCTTCCGATTCGCTCAGGGGTCGGCGCAGCGGCGATGATCCCGCAAGTGCTGGCGATCATGGTCGGCTTGGACGTGGCAGCGCTCGGTTGGCGGAGCGTGTTCCTGGTCAATGTGCCGATCGGGATCGCCATCCTGGCGCTGGGCAGTTCACCATCCCCGAGAGCCGGTCGGGTACCACTGTCGGATTAGACGTCGGAGGGGCCGTCCTGACTGCGTTCGCGATCCCCGCCCTGCTAGTGCCGTTGATCTTCGGTCCTCGGGCCAATTGGTCAGTCTGGGTTTGGGTCAGCGCGCTTGCGGGCCTGCTCGCCGTCACCGTTCTTACCCGGCAACAACGCCGGGTGGTGGCCCGCGAAGGGAACCCGCTCTACCCGCCGCACGTACTCGCCACCCGAGGCTTCCCGCTCAGCCTGGGGCGAAGGACTGGTTGTCGCCCCGCTCGTGGCCAGGATCCTTAGTCGTATCCTGCCTGGCGACGCCTGCCGCATCAGGCATAACCGCCACAGTGGTGCAGTTCGGATTCGCGGTCGGATTCGCGGTGACCGGGGTGTTGTACCGGCTCGTCCTCGGCGGTACACCCGGCGATCCAGCGTTCGGCCTTGCTGACCACGAAGCCGCCTTCGCCGCCGCAATGGGGTTGCTGGCGGCGGCCGCAGTGGCAACGAGCTTGCTTTGCTGGCGATTCTCCCGGCTGCCATCGGCGGCTAGACCGCTGGACCAGCGCCCCGCGTAGCCGCGACGACCGCAACCACGCGCGCCGACAGCATGTCGCTGATCCGGGCGGTCCTGCCCTTTGGTCATGCCTGCCATTCTCATCAGAACTGGGATCAGGCCCTGTGCGCTCATGGACCACATAGGCAGTGTTCTGCTGACGGCCACGGCTCATTCCGACGTAGAACGCCTCGCGTCCAGCGGTCTCGTCCACCACCAGGTGAGCCGTCTCGACCGTGCGGCCCTGAGCCACGTGGACATTGCCGGCATAGGCGAGCTGAACGTGCCGCTCAAGGTAGGACTCGGACAACTCGAAATGGTCGGACCATCGCACCAGCCCGGTACGCCGATCACGCCCAAGACGCCGACGGACTACAGCGAATCTTTCCTCCCCTATCTCATCCCACAGCTCGAACCGCAAGACGTCGCGATTTGCCAGCCGTCTCCCCTGCCGCCCGGCCGTGATCCGCGAGTTCTGACGGGCGATCAGCAGATCACCGGGACCGGCCACGTTCCCGTCGTAGAGCTCGACCACGTCGTCCCGCTCGACGACGCCGAGCCCGGCCAGCTCGGCCCGGACCCGCCGGGCCAGTTCAGCAGCCTGCACGTTCGTCGTGGTCAGCAGCACGGTGTCCAGGCCGCGGAGGTGATCGCCTAGCCAGCGGCGGCTCGCCGCCACCGCCATTTCCTCCCGGGTGCCGTCGAGGATCCGGCCGCGCTGGTCGTACTCGGCGAGCGCCTCGCGGTCACCGGCGCGCAGGCGCAGCGAGGCCTGGCTCTCCCATTCCTGGTCGAAGCGCTGCACCGTGCCAAGCCGGTAGTAGCCGTGCTCGTCCGCCAGGAGCCGCATCGCGCCGCCCGCGCCTCGGCGCCGACAACTGCGCCGTGTCACCGGTGAGCAGGATCTTCGCGCCGCTGCGCGCCGCGATCGCCTCGACCTCGGCGAGGTCGGCCGTCGGCACCATCGACGCTTCGTCGACAATCAGCAGATCGCCGGGGCCCCGCGCAGATGCCCTCGAGTTCGGCTCGTCCCAGGAAGCCGGCCGAGGAAGTCAGCCAGGTTGCGGGTCTCCGGGACTCCCTCAGCGGCCAGAATGTGCGCCGCGCTCGTCGACGTCGCCAGCCCGATGACGCGCCCGGTCCCGCTGTCGAGCCAGATCCCGGCCAGCGTCGCGACGACTCTGGTCTTCCCGGTGCCGGCAGCTCCGACCAGCACGTCGATGGCGCGCCCTGACGTCAGGATGCCGTAGGCAGCTTGCGCCTGGTCGTCGGTCAGTCCCGCGCTGCTGAGCGGCTCGCTTGGAGCCTTCGGGCGCTGCCGCCGCGCCCCGATGAGCGTGCTCGCGCCACAGCGCAGCCTCGATGCGCGCCCGGTCCGCGCCCAGCGCCTCGGCGGCGCGAGCTGGCGCAACGCAGGGTGCGCCGATTTGCGCCGAGGCGCGGAGCAGGCGCGTCTCCAGGTCAAGCTGCCCGCGCGTCGTATAGACCTCGGCGCCATGCCGCCGCCGCAAGCTCAGCCCGTCAGCCCGCCGATATACGTCCGACACCGGCACCATGTCGGGCGCAGTCAGCAGCACGGTCCCGCACGACCCGCCAGGCCGAAAGAGCCCGGTCGGCCGGTTCCTCCAGCAGCGCTGTCACCTGCGCTCCCGACAGGCCGCCGAGGTGATCAGGCAGGTGACGGTTGATCATGCGGATCAGCTCATAGCGACTGAAGACAGATTTGGAACTAACCGCATCAGCAACTGCCGCCGCCAGAACCTGCTCGATCTCCAGGTCGGCCGACAGACCAGCGCCTGGGTGGCCGCCGTCTTTGCCGCGATGAAGCGCGGCCTCCGGAACGTCACTCAGCGCCTGGACCTCGTTCGCGCGGGACTGCGCCTCCCACCGAGCCAGCAGTTCCTGCCGCGAAGGGGCGGAATGCGCCTTGGGCTGCCGCGAATCGAGCGTGACGAATTGGGCCAGCGACCACAAGGCCTGCGCATGCGGCTCTTTGCCGTGGCGGCGTTTATATTCGGCGATGATCTCCTGGAGCCGTGGCTCGATGGCCTGCCGCCGAGAAGAGAATTGATCGAGAAGGTCCGGGGAAATCCCGCCGAGTTCCCAGCCGTTCCCGTCGGTCCGCAGGACTAGCTCGACACCGAACTTCTCGCTCAATGTCTCAGCCAGCGTCCGCTCGGCAATAGCGGCAGCGGCGGGCTCCGCCGCGAATAACCCGGCGCCGTCCAGGGTCCGCCAAGCCCGGCGGTCACCGGCCCGCAACGCGAGCGGGTCGTCGCGCAGGACGCGGTTCAAGATCGCGTTGTGCACGTGCAGCTGCGGGTCGCTGTCCCGGCTCGTGTGCTGGGCGAACGAGGCGACCACCCACTCGTGCGCGTCAGCGAACCGGCCCGAGTGCGCGGAGTGATAACCGGCCTGGCTGTAGCCAGCCTCCCGCTGGAGATACTCGAGCATGACCTGGTTCGCCGCCATGATCGCGTCCCAGACCGCCTGAGCCTGAGCCGTCCACCGTTCGGCCTCGTCACGGTGTCCCTGGACGCCTGCCTGCTGGGCCCTGACCTGGAGTGATGCATGCAGCAAGCTGACTGACTTTGGCACGGAGAACGTCGCGTCGAAGAAGTACACCGCCGCCCGGCGCTCGCGCTTGGCCTGCATGACGAGCTGCTCACGTCGCTCGCTGGTCGCGTCGGGCTCGGCGCTTGAGTACCGGGCCGTCCACCTGGGACCCGATCGCCAGCCCAAGCTCCGGACAGCCTAAGCCGGTCCAGATACCGGGCGGCTCGCCGTGCTCGACGACCGCCGACAGGTAATAGTTCTCTTTGCCGGCCGCGACCGCGCGGGTCAGATACCGAGGGTCATAGCCGCTGAAGATCGAAAGCATTCCTAGCACCGTTAGCCGAGCTCGATTGATTATCATCATTGTAATGCAACGGTGTGCAGGACTGGGCAGCTAGCTAATGCTGATCGGATTCTATTGTGCAAGTGGTCAGATTGGCTAGCAGAGGCCTGGTGGTGATTTGAGTTTCGTCAGGCTGGCGGATAGCTTGATCGGATGACAAAACGTGCATGGAAGTTAGGCTTCGGCTGGGCGGTCGCCGCGCTCGCCGTGGCCGTAGCCGGATGCGGCAACTCGATCCACCAGGTGAAGACCGGGCCATTCGGCGACGGCGGCAACAGTGGCCAGAACTGCGTGCCCTTCCGCCATCCCGGCCAGCTTGTCACCGAGGGGCTTAACGAGGTGACCGACTCCTGGCGAGCCACCGTGGCGGTCATCACCAAGATCAGCCTGGTCCGGCCACGCGGATTGCGGATCGCGCGTTCCTACGCCGTCTACCTGCACAACCAGCCGGCCTACGGCGACCTACCCTTTGTGCCGCCGAACGCCGGACCCTTCCACTATCCCTGGACCAGCAGCAATCACACCAACGCGATCGGCGCCCGCGTGCCCTACACCGGCAACAACGCCAACCAGACCAACCTCCTCCTGGTGCTCAAGACATCAGGCCCCAGGCCCACCGACAAAGGCATCAACATCTGGTACCACGTCGGCAAAGAGCGATTCCACCAGCACACCTACTTCGGAGTCGGCTTCACGACCAAACCGGGCCACTGCTAGCCACACCACGAAAGGCCAGACCTGATGTCTGATTCTGACCCGAAGTCCACGTCATGGCTGACTATCGGCCGCGGCTCAGTGAGCTACTCGGAGGCTGACGCCCAAGCCGTACTCACCAAGTTCGCCTTCGACAAGACCAAGCTGATCTGGAAGTCGAAGCTTCCCGCGTCGGCTGATCCAACGCTTGCCAGGCGGCCTCGAAGCGAGGTCCGCTCCAAGTGGGCGTACCAAACCTACGACTGCCTGCGCAGCGCGCCGGAGACGTTCTCCATGGTCGACGTGCTCGCGGTAGCCGCGCTCGACGCCCGAGCGGGCGGCACAGAGTTCCTAGCTATCGAGGCGATTCTCCCTGACCTCAACGAGGTCCTCGCTCACGTTGATGAGTCGCAGACGTTCTGGGAACTGCCCCGGGATGAGCTTGGGCCAAAGCCACCAGAGCAGGGAGCGCAATCGTGGTGGCTCTGGCGCGCGTGGGCGCTGTTGATGGGCCTCGATGGTGTTGGAGTTGCGATCACCTACAAGACGCTGCATCGGAAGCGACCGAAGTTCTTCCCCATCTTCGACAACAACACGGTCGCCCAGATGGGCGGCGAGGACGCCTGGCAGACACTTCACCACGAGCTGACCCGCCAGGACTCTCAATTCACTCAGCTTGAAAAATGGTTCGACACGCAAGCTGAGGAACATGGCGGTGTTCGTCTTACGCGGCTTCGCATTCACGACATTCTCCTGTGGAGCGGAGCACTGTCCCGGCCCGGCCTGTCCAAGTGACGCACGGTTGAAGGGCGGTGCCTGCGTCGCCAGGCACCGCCCCAGTCGCCGCCTTAGAACGGCGGCTCGAGCTGGTTGAGCGCGGGGTTGTCGAACTCGGGCGAGGTGAGCTCTCCGTAGTAGCACCAGCAGCGGCCGTCGAAGTAGAAGCAGTCGTCTCCGCAAGGCTCGGTCGGAAGTTCGGTGCGAGCGACGAGAGTAGCGGCGGTCGTGAAGACCATCCGGCCGCCCGGGCTGACCGCCAGCGCCGCCCCGCCGCTCGTCCCAGGCTCAATGCCAAGAAGCATAATTAGGACTCTGTGCGCAAAACGGTTCAGCATGACTCATACCAGGCTGACGCGATCGTGAAAGACTCGACTTTGTGGACACAGATTCGCCGGATGATGCTGCGGACGTCGAAGAGAGCCAGATCATCGGAGACTGGCTGACGGAGCAGATCTTCGACGCCCAGCTTGAGTCGGTCGTCATCGACGACCGTTTCGCGGAAATGCCCTCGGAGCCGAAGACCTTGGATGATCTGCGGCCGCCGTATCACCCCGTGCCGCCGTGGAAGGTGACGGTCCTTCCGAAGGACCTACCCGGCCGCCTGACGGCGGCGGATATCGCCGTGATCAGCGAGCGCCCCGATGCCATCGCACTGCGGATCAGCAAGCTGGACCAGGCGGGCTTCGAGAACATGGTTGCCCGCTACGGCAAGCAGTTCCTGGCCATCGAGCTGGAGCACTGCCCGCTGATCGCGGACCTGAGCCCGCTGGAAGACCTGCCCGGCCTCCGCCTGATCGACATCTCCTGGAACCAGCGCGCCACGCAACTGTGGAACCTGGCCCGCACGCCCGGCCTGACCGGGCTGCAGTTCGAGGACTTCACCCGGCTGCACCACCTGCGCGATCTGCCCGTCGGCGAGTCGCTGCGGGAGCTCGTGTTCGGAGACACCATGCGGCGCTCGTCGGTGTTCGAGTCACTCGATCCGCTCGCCGCACTCACAGGCCTACGGTCGCTGAAGTTCAGCGCCAAACGGATCGACGACGACCGCATCGAGCCGCTCGGCACGCTGACCGGGCTCCAGAAGCTGGGCTTCCCGACCAGCATGTTCACCACCCGCCAGGTCGCCTGGCTCCGCGCCCGGCTCCCCGACACCGTCCGATCACGCACGCTCGCCCCGGTCGTCCACTGCCAGCCGGTCCCTGACTGGGACGACAACACCGACACGCTCCTCGTCGGCAAGCGCAAGCCCTTCCTGAACTCCGTCACCCACGCCAAGCGCATAAGCAAGCACGTAGACGAGTTCTGGCAGATGGTCGATGAGTTCCGGCGGGATTCGGGGCTCGCGCCGTAGGCGAGTTAGCCGCCCGCCGCCCGCCGCGCGCCGCGCAGAGGCGATCGTCTGGCTGATCTCTCGGTCTGTCAGTCCCGCTGTCGCTGCCGCCGCGCCGAGTTCGTCCAGCAGGTTGGCCCGGCCTGCTTCAACAGCTCGACATGCGGCCCAGAAGAGGCCGCAATTGCGGTTGCCGGGCTCCCGCTCCTGGACGCCCTGCTCGCCCCTTACCTTCTTCCTTGAGCCCGGGCAACTACGGTCCGGGTTCGGGAAGTCCGGTTGTGCTGGTATGGCTCATTCGCCCCTGCAGCTGTCATGGCCTGGGGGGTGTTGCCGCCGGCGCGGCTGGTGCGTGAACCTCTGATGGGGACATGCGGCCTGATCGCTGATTCGTAAGGTGGATGACGGCGAGCGCACCATGGACGGCCTTCCCGCGGATCTGACCAGGCATCGTGATCAAGGAAGGGGCTGGTGTGGCGACGCCTTCGCAGGTGAGCGTGCGGGGTCGGGCTGGACGTCGGCAAGAGCGAGCATTTCGCCGACGTGCTCGATGATGACGGCGAGCGGCTGTTCTCCCGCGCGGTGGCCAGCGACCAGGCAGAACTGGAGAGCCTGCTGGACCGGGCGGCCCGGCACGGCGTTCCCGGGCTGGTGACCGGCCAGCCCGGTTCTATCGCGCAGCTCGCTCTCGCAGTTGCCGCCCGCCGGGGCACACCCGTCGCGTATGTGCCGGGGCTGGTGATGCGGCGGGCCGCTGACCTGTATCCGGGTGAGGCCAAAACCGACCGCCGCGACGCCTACGTCCTCGCCGATACCGGCCGGACCCGCCGCCGGCAGGTCCACTGGCTCGACACGGCCTCCGATGAGCTGCTCGCGTCGCTGCGGGTCCTCAACGGCTACGACATCGACCTGGCCGCCGACGCGACCCGGATCGCCAGCCGGCTCCGCGACTCGCTCACCGCCATCGCGCCCATGCTCGAGCGGACCATCGGCGAGCGGCTGCACCAGGCCGGGATCCGCGACCTGCTCGATGAAATACCCGACCCTGACCACGCTCCGGGCCGTCAGCCAGTCCCGCATCGAGCAGGTGATCAAGAAGCACTCCCCGCGGATCGCCGCCAAGGTCACCGCCGCGATCGCCGTCGCCCTGGCCCGGCAGGACGTCACCGTCCCGGCCGAGGCCGCGACCGGCCGCGTCATCGCCGACCTCGCCGCCGAGCTCGACCGCGTCACCGCCCGCCGCGACGCCCTCGCCGCCGAGATCGAGGAGGCATTCCTGTCCCACCCTTTCGGTGAGCTGCTGGCCACGATGCCAGGGATCGGCCCCAGGACCGGCGCCCGCATCCTCGCCGAGATCGGCGACGGCTCCGCCTTCGCCACCGGCAGCAAGCTCGCCGCCTACGCCGGCCTCGCCCCCGTCACCCGCCAGTCCGGCACCTCCCTCAACGCCGCCACTCGCAGCCAGCGCGGCAACCACCGGCTCAAGAACGCCATGTTCCTCGCCGCCTTCGCCAGCCTCCGCGACCCCGCCTCCAGGACCTTCTACGACCGCAAGCGAGCCGAGGGCAAACGCCACAACGCCGCCCTCATCTGCCTCGCCAGAAGACGCTGCGACGTCATCCTCGCCATGCTCCGCACCAGCCAGCCCTACCAGCCCGCCCGCCCCGCACCACCACTCGCCAGCGCCGCCTGACCCGCCACAATCCGTCACCGCCAGACACCCAGACGACTTGACAAAGAACATGGGGACACCCCCCACCGGGAGGCACAGCGGGAGCCAACCAGGGAGCGCGGACTAGAGATGATCTCCCAAATTCCTCCCAAGGCCCGCCGGAGCGGCACCCGACGGTTGGGATAGGCAGCGGACAACAAGCCTCTGACCTGGCCATATACGGGAATCAAGATGGTGGGCGCAACAGGTTTCGAACCTGTGACCCCTCGCTTGTAAGGCGCATCGAGTTGGGTTCTGGAAGGTGCCAGATATTGCTGAATGTGGCCTCTACCTGGGAGAAGTGTCGCTGGACGTCGCCGACGCTCGGCCCATGCAGTTCGGTGTTGGCTCCCGCTTTGGCTCCCCCGATCACCCAGACTCCGGCAATTGAGAGCGGTATGTCGTTATGAACTTGCAACCACCAGCGGTCGGGTCGGCCTCAGGGCCGGTCCCCAAGATTACTTCCGGTCTGTTCAGGCTGCCCGCCGCGCCATTGCCGCGTAAAACTGAACTCGGGGGATGATACGCAGTGGCAGCGCGCTGCTCTACGAGCGGCGATTCCGACCAAGTCATTCACCACCACGTGGACCAAGACCCCGGAAGAGATCTTCGAGTCCATCGCCACCTACTGCCAGCGAATTAACGACTCAGGACACTAGCCCACGCACCCGCGCTACCTGCATTGTCATCGGTCCTCTGGGGTCAGGGTAGTGCCAGCCGCATGCCAGGCGCAGTAGCTTAGAAGATCGATAACGACGGACCGCTCACCAGCACTTGTGCAGGTCAACCACCTCCAACAGCCAGACAGTCACGTGCGCTTTCGAAACTTCTTCGATAAGGTAACTATCATGCCGAAACGAAATTGAGAGATAGAAGATGTACTTTAGATTCAGCTATGAAATTCAGTCATACGTCATTTCACTGCAAAGCAGCTCTCTCATCATAAATGTCGCAGGCGCCCGAAATGCAGTCATCATCCTATCGCGGAACCCAGCCGACGATAATTCAGATGCAAAGACGCTTGCGCATAACTTGATTCAAGTGCTAGTTGAGTTTGAACCACCGTCGAAAGCGGCTCAGGTCTTGCGGGATAGGGCAGTCGGTCCCGTCCCTCAGCCAGACTACTTTGACGCCCTGCCGGGACCGCTAAAGGAGTTCAGCAATAGACTCTATGACGAACTTGCCGATGTTGCCATTGACGCTTTTGGCGTGATCCGCTGGCGCTTTTCTATCTCGGGTCCTCCACGGCCGTTCCGGGCTGGGAAGCTTGAATGGTCGGATGACAACATATCCTGGAATCGAGTGCCAAACCGAATTACTATGAAGCTGCAAGCGACAGTCTCACGAAGACTTAACGAGAGCGACGCCTCGGAAGTAGCCGGACTGCTGTCTAACGGTGCTAGAGAACCGCTCGCACATGTCTTGCTGAGGGAAGCCAGAGCTAATGCTCACGCTAAGAGTCATTCCAGCGCTCTAATGATGGCAGTCGTAGCGCTTGAGATCGGAGTGAAGCAGATCATCGGAGATCTGGTCCCGGATGCTGAGTGGCTGGCATTCAATCTGCCTACTCCACCGGTCGACAAGATCATTAGAGACTACATTCCAAGACTCCCGGCGCGACTACTCGTAGGCGAAAACCCAATTAAGGTACCGTCATCGCTGCTCGAAACTTTGAAGAAAGCCGTGACTGCACGCAATACTGCCGTACACGCAGGATCTACCCCTCCGGCGGCTGACTTTATCGATCGCGTACTAGAGGCGGTAAGCGACTTGCTTCTCATCTTCGACTATCTGGCCGGAAATGCATGGGCACTTAATAGCTTGAGCCCCGACACTAGAGATGCCGTGACTTCGAGCAGCTAGATACCCGCGCGGAGCTGGTGACTCGCAAGTGTAAAATTTTCTAAGGGAATGCAGGCATAAACTTTGCCAAATTTGGATCCAATCACTGCAACCAGCGTTGGTATGCCCCGTCGACCAATCCCGAACCGGGTGTCGGTTCTTCACCGAGATAGCTACTTCGATTGCGCGACCTCCGGAGCGGGTCTTGCCCGGCCTTAGTCGTCATACCCCTGTGCTCCGCGCTCTATGGTCAACGTTAGGCCATGTCTAGGACTATCAGGGCCATCAACTTGAACGCCTGCTTAGCAGATCGATCGCAGTGGGCTGCCGGGTATCAGCTTCAAAACATTGGCGTGCCCCAGATACCAGGCCCTTTGGGAGAGAGTAGCTCGTACGGCAATTGCGCTTGAGAAATATTCGAGAATACGTCTCCAAGCGGCCACTCCCTGCCGTTGCCATTTGATTCACCAAGCGTACCCATGTTTCGGAGATTTCCCACTAGCTCACCTAGCGCCGGATCACTATATGAAAGCTTAGCCAGAACATGCGTGATGAATGATGCGACCGGCCCGAAGATCTCACCAGGTCCGGTGTGACCTATGCCAGTCATCGCAAATTCCTTAAATATCACCTCTTCCGTGTTGCCTTCGTCCCTTACGGCCTCTCTTACCAGCGGTATGCGCGTCGTCCACCAAAGGCCGAGGTCAGCGACGCAAAGAAAATCCAGGCATTCCCTTGGGTGTTCGACCAAATTATTGTCCAGCAAACGGAGAGTACGGGTTACATTTTCGAGCGGTCGGGATGCGGCTTTCTTCCATGTATGCGAATGAGCAAGGATGCCTACGCAGAAAGGGGGCACCATTTCATCCACGGTCGTTCCGACTCGCCTTTTCAGGGATTTACGTAGTTTGACTGCGCGCTCTAGACCGTCTCTGATACCCGCAGCGTCGAGAGTGAGTCGCACGCTGAAAGCGGCCGCTACGCCTCCCGATAGAATTTCTTCGCGCCTAGCTAGTCTTGAAGGATACGATGGACGTAGTACTACGAGATCCGTTTCAAACGCCTCGGATGTCCCGATCTCGGGAACGATAAACCTACGTGTTACTACGCGATATGAAGGAGGCAGCCAGTCCTCCAAAAACCTTGCCCAGGTTTGCTCCGATCCGTGACCAGCACGTTGAGGATCGTCGAGGGCTCTGACATGTAGACGTTTATAATCCTCTGAGATTTCGTGTTGCACTGACCGTAGCCATGGCGCGTGCGCGGGTTCGTCGCCGTGAGAGTTATTCAATGAATCTCCTATCGTCTCCCGTGACTTGGTGACCTCATGACGCAGGAAGCACCGACCTTCGATCTGAGATGTGAACTAACAAGAGTCTTGCTGCAAGTCTTACGCATGAGTGCGGCTAGGCAATGGTATCGCCGTCATCTGCGCCTTCGGGTTGACCAGCGTTGCTGTGCGGCCTGACGGGGGTGCCGAGCCGGGCTCCGATTTCGGACCACGAGTGGCCAGCGGCGCGAAGGCCATTGATGGCTTGCTGGATGGCGTCGTTGATGTCGTTGGCCAGGCTGATCAGGTGGGTGAGTGTTTCGATGCCGCCGTTTCGATGCCGCGACTGTAAGCCGGAGGATGCGGCGGGCGAAGGCGGCGAACTCGGAGTTCTCGGTGACCGGGCGTCGGCGTTTTGGTGTCAAGCCGTCGTTGACAGCGTTTCCTGCGGGGCGGGGCTCGGCTTGTTCCTGGCTGGTGCTGGAGTTCACGGCGTCTCCTGGGCTTGTGGCGTCACATCTGGTGGGCTTCACCTGATATGCGCCGATCACTGCCTGAAGCGGGAGTTGTCAAGGGCCTGGTCCGGAGGACTTCCAAGATGCTTTCGCCGTCAGAAGCCAGAGAACTGCTGATGATGCGCTGATGCCGAGCTGGCGCGGCGAAAGGATCTTGGAACCCTTGACTGGTCCCGTGGAAGGCTGATACTTCCGCGCCGGGTGAAGGCCGCCATCCACCCGCACTTTCGACAGCTGAGCTAAGCCCGACGAGCACCAGACGATCGGTTGCCTGCTGCGGCGGACGCGAATGATCGCCTTAGATCATTTCGGGGTGGGCGATGTGCCGGCGTGTGCCCGGCTGGGCCGGAGGCAGGAGGCCGGGCGCTGACATCGGCCAGCGGCGCGCTTGCGCGCCGTCCTTGATCTAGTACGGCTTAGTAGGGCAGCGGACGGGCTCGGAACGGGTTCGGAGCGCGCGCTGGTCGCAACGCCTCAGAGCCTCTTGCACGGTCTGATGACGCTGATCGCACTCCCATGACGGCTAGCTCGGCCGTTGGAGGTCTTGGCCGACCCGGACACTTGATCGAAAGCTGTTGGCATGGTAATTGCCAGATACCAGGTGTGGATCGTCCTGACAGTGCCTTGGCCATGCGCATTTGCGGCTAAAGTTAGTGACGTGGCTAGCCTGTCGTCGGCGTTCAGCGGAAGTCGGGTTATTGACGTCAGTAAAACCGTGCTCAGGCTGGGCGAATACTTGAACAGCGTGCAGGGAACTTACCTCATTCATACCGTCAAGATGCTGGCCGAGTACCCAGAAGCTACAGCTGAACCCGGCGCAGATGGCTGATCTTAGCACGACGAGCGCGACACTTAACGCTTTCCTAATTCGCAGCCAGGGAATCGCCCTCAACAACACTGCCAAGGTGCTGGCTGAGTACCGAGGACTTTATTTGAGTCAACTCCATGCCTTGGATGTCACCAAGCTTGCATCTGATGCCCTAGAATTGCACAGGTAATATCTGTGGCGAATTAGCGTAATGGATCTCGGCAGCAGACTCGTCTCTGGACTAACCCTGCAGGAGTCGGCGCGAGCTGCTGGAGTTGCTGAACTGCCTACTGATAACGCTGCTTCAGGACTTAGCCGAGATCAGCAGCGATTCATAGCCGGTCAGTTCTGCTATATCCTGACGTGGCTCCTGTTTTTTTACTATCTCTTGACAATACTTAATGCAGATCGCTTCATTCTTGATAGCCTCATGAACATCATCCTTCTTATGGCAGGTATTAGCGGACACTCCGTGGCTAAGGCCGCTAAACGCGGTGCAGAGAAGATCTTCGACTTCGTCTCACCGCCATCGTCTGCTTGATCGCAGCGGCGGAACCAAGTCGCTATGCTGGATATCAGGACAGTCGCCCCGTTGTCCATGCGGCTCTGCTTCTTGCCCGACCTATTCGCGTAGCCGATGATATCGATGGCGGCGGCCTGTCCGGCCTAAACGTCTGTGACCGAATCCCCGGAAGAGCACACATTCATCCGCCAACGCATTCAGGTTCCGGATTGCCTGGGTGATCAGGTGCGGGCTCGGCTTCATCAGTCCCGGGTCGGCGCTGATTCTCGCCGGGATGACAGCTACCTGATCGGCGAGGCCGTGGCGGTCAAGGTATGCGCGGAGTTCCCGTGCGGGGTGGCCATCTCTCATATAGGGGTGGCCATCTCTCATATAACTGATGACACTAGTCAGTCACCGGGTTCAGCCTCCATTTCAGGTGATGGCATGCGGGCGGCTGGTGTCGGGTCCGCTGGAGTGGTCAAGGTAAACCAGCAGGTCTTGCCTTTCGGGCCGCCTCGGATGCCGCTTTCGGTGGCTAGGGCGGCGACGATGGCTAGTCCTCGTCCTCGTTCGGCGTGTTCTCCGGCGGGTCTGGGTTTTGGCAGGTCCTGGGACTGGTCGGTGACTTCGCAGGTGATGGCGGTTCGGCCGTCGGTGGTGGTGTGCTGGCGGACTAGCAGGTCGATGTGGGTTCCTCCGGCGTGTTCGGCGGCGTTGGCGACGAGTTCGGAGGTGAGCAGTTCGGCGTCGGGTGCGAGTTCGGACAGGCCGTGCTGGGTCAGGGCGGCGCGGAGCTGCTGGCGGGCCTGGCGGGCTGCGACCGGGTTTGCTGGCAGGGCTGCCCGGATGAGGGTCCGCGGTTTGCGGCCTGCCTCTCTTGGTCTTCGGGGTGTGGGTGGTGGTGGGGGCAGGAGGGTGCTGGCTTCGCCGGTGGCGATGGCGTGGTCGATGAGGTCGGCGCTGACGGCGGAGTTGCCCAGGTTCTCGGCCTGGCGGCTGCGATCCTGGCCAGTGGCTGTTGCGGCCTGGAGGATGAGCTGGCTGGTGGCCCGGTCAAGGGCGGAGGCGAGTTGCAGGTGGTCGTGGTCGGTGATGCCGAGGTCGTGCAGGACACGCTCGGCTGGGCCGGGCGGTAACGCCCATCTGGCTGGATGCCGTGCGTCCTTGCCATGCGCGCTTCCGGTGCGCTGCCCTTGCTGCGCGAGTGCCTGGAGGGTGGTGAGGGTGCGGCTGGGTGCCTGGATGGCGGCAGCTATCTGAGCTGCTGCGGTCGTGGCCTGGGTGCTGGCGGCTTCGGCGTTCTTGTAGGCAGGGATCAGTGACGCTGCTGCGTCGGCGCTGGCCTTGGTGAAGGTGTAGGACGGGCTGGCGTGTTCCGGCAGGCTGCGGGCGGGGGCGAGGAGTCTTCCGCTGCTGACGCTGATCTCGAGCTGGCGGCGGGTGAGGGTGGCGAGGCGGGTGGTGGCGTCGCAGGCGTGGTGGGCTGCTGCGATCGTGCGGCGCAGGTCATCTGGGCTGGCGGCCAGGAGCGGTCGTGGATCGGGGCTGGCGGTGCTGGCTGAGGCCGGGGTCCATTCCGGATTGGCGTGCGCTAATCGTCCGGTCCACAGGGCCAGGTCCTCAGCGGTGATCGCGGCCCGGGACAGAGTGCCGGTGGTGGCGGTGGTGAAGACGTCCCAGGCTTGCGACGCGCTGAGCCAGGCTCTGTAGGCGTGGTCTGCGGTGTCGGCGGCTGCCTGGAGCTGGGGCCGGAGGGATGGCGGGCAGTGGGGGCTGGTGGCCAGGGACTGGAAGATCTGGTGGCAGTTCCAGGTGGTGATCATGCAGTGGTCGGTCAGGTGCCGGAACGAGTCCGCGCTCTGATCGGCGAATCTGGGTGCCTGGCTGCGTGTCGTCAGGGCGCGGCTGCGGTCGGCGGTGGCGATGACGCCCCGGCAGAGGGCAGGGAGGGGCTCGGCGGCCTTGGGCAGCTGGCGCGGGGTGAGCGAGTTGAGCGGTACGGAGTGGAGTAAGTCGATGTCGCCGGCGGGGACGGGCTGGTGGTCGCAGGCTGCTTCGACGGTCCAGGCCAGGACCCAGAGCCACTGGCAGGCGGCGTTCAGGTTCCGCCGGTCTGCCCTGGTGCCGGACATAGTGGTGATGGCGGCCTGGCCGCCGTGGGGTGCGATCCTGGCGGCCCAGCCGGCGACTTCGTGGAGCACGGCCCGGCCGATCGGCAGGGACGTGATGACCGGTGTCCATTCCGAGGTGAACCGTGCTCCTGATCCTGCGTGGGTGTGCAGGACGTCCCGGGTCAGCGTCATCGAGGTCGCGGCGGAGTGCAGCGCGGCAGCGGCCGGGCAGCGAGGCTGGCTGTGCGCCGGGTCTGGGATGAGGTTCAGGAAGGCTTCGGCGCTGGCGAGTGCTTCGCGGGCGCGGCTGGCGGCGCGGATCCAGAGGGCGTGGCTGTGGCGGTGGTCGAGCGGGATGGTGTCGAACACCTGGTTGACGTCGGCGGTATAGCGGGTCATGGGGCGCAGAGCCGCCCGGACGCTTTCGGCGATGTCCCTGGCATCGCCGGCCGGCCTGGCGGTCCTGGATCGGCGGAGGACCGGCCTGGGCAGGGAGTCCAGGTCGTCTTCGGCGGCGACTGCGAAGTCGCCGAAGACAGGCCGGTCTTTCATGTTCGGCCCGTTTGGTCGAGCAGGACAGTGATCCGTGCCGCGTACCGGGCTGCCTGCAGGCAGGCGGTCCCGTCGCGCTGGTCAGCGTGGCCGGCCATCACGCTCAGCCGCGTCGCAAGTTCATGGGCGAGCTCTCCGGCTGCTGCTGCCACCTGGTCGGGTGCCCGGTCCGTCAGCAGGCCATCACCAGCCAAAGGCTCGTCCTGGCCTGGTGCGGCAGGTGGCAGGGATGGCGCTCGCGTGATCCAGTCGCGTCCGCTGGCGGCGGCGCCGGCGGCCAGGACGAACGCCGGGAAGGCCGGACCGGATCGCTCCTGATGGTGGCGGAGGACAGCGAGGATGGCCTCGAACGCGCAGTACGCCGCGTCGAGCGCTGACGGCAGGTCGGGAGTGCTGTCGAGGCGGGTGCGGGCTGAGCTGAGCCGATTCATAAGGGAGGTTTCCTCGTTCTGGTGGTGATAGGTGGCGTGGTGAGGATGCCAGCGGTTCGCGAAGCGCGTGAACTGCGACTTCGGGGGCTGTGGATGACCTCCCAACCCGTCCGCTGACGGTGCGGGTGGCAGTGGGTCAGCCTGCCTCGGCCTCCCGGTTGACGACGCGTTCGTGGGCCTTGGCCAGCGCGGCCCAGGTCACGCCAAGACGGGCAGCGACCTGGGCTACCGATGCGTGCCGGTAGCCGTCGTGGGAACGGACCCACTCGGCGTCCTCGACCAGGTCCGCCGCCCGGTGGTGGGGGCGAGCCGGGGGCTTCCACCCCTGCGCTGGCTGGGAGTCGGGGAGGTCGATGACCTCGTCGTCCCAGGCCATCGGCGGCGCCCACCCGTTCCGTTCAGCCTCGGCTCGCGTGGCGCGGGTCATGACCTGGTCGTGCGGTGTGGCCTGCGGAGGCTGCCGGTCCCACAGCAGGTTGTACGCCTGGGCGACGCGGGTGCTCAGGTCGGCGGCGGTGTCCTGCGGGTCGGTGATCGCGGCCGTGATGTCGGCGGCCGGGATGCCGGTCGCCTGGCCGATCGCACCCGATGACCAGCCTCGGGTGGCGAGGGCCTGGAGCCGCCGCTGAGTTCCCCATCCGGTTGCCTGCGGCAGTGACCGCCCGCTCATGCCCGGCTCCCTGGTCGCGGCGCTCTGCCGGCCTGGTTTTCGGTCAGGAACGCATGGAGGTGCTGGCGGGTGATGATGCGGCGGCGGCCTACCTTGAGGTAGGCGAGCCGGCCGGCCCGCATCTCGTCGTACAGCAGGTCCCTGGACAAGCCGGTGGCCTCGGCGGCTTCCGCGACGGAGTACGCCAGCCGGTCCACCAGCGGTGCCGCATCGGCTATCGGTTGCTCGGGGGTGGAGGCGGGGAGTAAGCGTGGCGCGGGTCGGTCGGTCATCGGCCGGCCTCCCAGCCTGCCTCGATCTCGTCCCAGTCGGCGTGCCAGGCGGCGATGGCGGTGGCGTGCCGTCCGCAGTCCCGGGTGTGGCCCTGCTCGTCGTCGGCGGGGCCGTTGCTGAGGCCGTAGTCGGTGATAGCGCTGTCGCAGGTGCCGCAGGTCCAGCCGACGTACCGGCCGTACCGGCGGGCGTGGTCGGTGCCGGGGTGCCCGGCGGCGTAGGTGAACGCGGCTTCGGCGACGGTCTCACCCTCTTGCTGGGCGTCGCCGCCGGGGACCAGGCCCAGGGCGGTGCCGATGTCATGCCAGGTGTGGCCAGCTTCGCGGGCGGCCCGGATGTAGCTGCGGGAGTGCTCCCGGGCGGCGAGCTCGATGCGCCTGCTGAGGTTCAGGCCGGTGAGTGCCGCGACCTCGGGCGTGGCGGCGGGTGCGCCTGGGTAGGGCGGATAGCTGGCAACAGGGATTCCGTCGCCACGGGCGAGGTCGAGCATGGCGCGGTGAGCCACCGTCCTGGCCGCGAACCGCTTCCGGCCAGGGTCGTGCTGGGCGGTCATTGCCCGGCCTCCCATCCCGCCTCGTGCCCCCGGCCTGCAGATGCGGTTTCAGGAGGCCGGCGTTCCTGGTTCCAGCCAGCGACGGCCTGGATGTGGCGGCTGCAGCCGCCGGCGTGGCCTTCTTCGTCCAGGTTCGGGCCGTAGAGGGTGCCGTAGTCGGCGACGATGCTGTCGCAGGAGACGCAGTTCCAGGTGAACGGCCGTCCGTAGATCCGGGCGGTCTCGGGAGCCTCCCTGGTCGCGTACCGGAAGGCGGCGTCAGCGATGTCGTGGTGCGGGTCGCGGGTCGCCGGGCCGGGCTCCGCTCCGAGAGCGCGGCCGATGCCGATCCAGCTGTGCCCTGCCTCGCGGGCCTCGCGGATGTAATCGGTCGTGATCGTCCTGGACGCGCGTTCGAGCTCTTTCGCAGCCCTGACGCCGGCGTAGCGGTTCGGCGGAACTCGTCGCCGAGGGCTCGCGGCCGGCCTGGGTGTCCACAGCGCGGGTGACGTTGAGGACCGTGCGCTGCGCAGCAGCACGGGCCACCTGAGCAAGACGTTCCTGATCCTCGCGGCGCAGCTCCGAGGTTGCGGCCGGCGGGTAGCGGAGTGGTGCAGGCTGATGGGCTGTAGTCATATTTCGGTGTCCCGTCCGGGTAATGCGTGACTGGCTGTGCGGTCAGGTGCGCCTCCATAGGTGGTGAGGGTGATTCGGCAGGTCATGCGCCCCGTCGCAGGGGTGCGTGCCGGGGTCGTTCGTCGTCGGCGACGCCGGTGCCGGTGGCGGGGCGCCAGCCCCAGGCGGGCTTGTAGCCGGGGGTGTCGAGCTCGTCGTCGTCGAGGGCGGCCGCCGCGCACCAGTTGCCGCGGATGGCGCGGCGAGCGGGCGAGGCTGGCGGCGGCGCGCTCGGATGCGGGTGCGTTCGGGTGCTCGTTTGTCCCACCACCGGTCGTAGACCGTGATGACGGAGTCGCGGAGCCGGGTGCTGACGGTGGGCGCCTGGCCGTCGACTAGGCGCGGATGGTTTTCTCGCTGACCCCGGTGGCGCGGGCCAGGCGGGCGGGGCCGTGGCCCATGACGTGCAGGGCGCGGAGCCGCAGCCGGGTGCCGCCGGCGTCGACCCGGACGCGGGTGAAGCGACTGCGGGCCGGACGGCGAGGATCGCGGCGAGGGTGTCCGGGTGTCGGGCATGGCTGCGGCTGGGCGCCAGGTCATGGACGGTCATGGTGCCGAGCCCGGCGGCCTCGGCGATGGCCCGGAAGCGTGGCGCCGTGGGCGCGGAGCCGCTGGATGTGCTCAGCGCGAGAGCCTGGTCGTCTGGTCTGTAGTCTGGACGGGCTGATCGTGGGGTGCGGCTGGTGCTGAGCGTGGTGTCATGTGGGTTCTGCCTTCGGCTGAGATGACGTTGCTGAGCTGGGTGGTGCTGAGCTGAGACGAGCTGAGCCGGGTCACTGGGCGGCCTCCGGTTCGGTTCTGTCGGGGGTTGCCGGTAGCTGCCGGGCGCTCGTCGCTGGCGGTGGTGGCGGGCAGCGGGCGGTTTCGCGGCGAGCTGCTCGGCGAGAGGCGGGCAGGATGCGGGCCTGGAATTCGGCCTGGGCGGAGAGCGAGGCCGGGTGCGCGCGGTCGGGGAGGTAGAGCAGCGGTCCACAGTTCGGTGAGGATGTCGAGGACGTACAGGCACAGCGGGTGCTGGTCCCAGCAGGGGCCGAGGGCGGCGGCGAGCTTGCCGTAGCCGGGCCGGTAGATCTGGCTGACCCAGCCGCGCAGCGGGACCACGAGGTTGTCGCGTTCCCGGCCGGTCGAGCTTCCACCAGCGGCGCGTCGGCGCCGGGGCGTACGGCGGCTCTTTCCCGTCGTCGTCGGCGTCGTCGCCGGGCCAGGGCTGACCTGGTCCAGGCGGGCGGCCCGAGCACGTCGACGCGCTGGGTGAGCCGTCTGGCCAGGTCGCGGCCGGTCCACCTCCTCGGCGTGTCACCGGCGTCTGAGCTGGGGCGAGGGCTGCCGTCGGCGTGCGCGGCGAGCAGGTCCAGCACCGCGGCCATCGGCGTCCTCGGGCGTGCTAGCTCCACGGGAAGGCTCCGCCGTCGTCGCCGTCGATCAGGTCGTCGGGCAGGTAGTCCGGGATGACCGGCCGTGCCCGTCAGGCCGGGCGGCAGGGCCGCTGCGGGTGCGGGCTCGCCGTAACCATCGAGCAGGCAGTCAGCCGTGTCGCCGGTCCCCGGCTGAGGCGGCGGGCTCGCTTGTAGGCGGGGTTGCGCCAGGCCCGGGGCAGCCGCGCGATCGCGGGCGCGTAGCCGCCCCGGATGACGAGCGCGAATCCGGAGGGCAGCTGGCGGATCATGTCGGGGGTGGCGATGTCGTGCCAGGTGGGGTGGTAGTGGCCGCGGATCTTCCAGGCGGCCTGGCCGCACAGCTTGGAGGCGGTGTCGCAAGGTGGCGGGGTTGGTGATGCCGGGCAGGAACACCTTGACCGAGCAGGTATCGAGCACGACCTGCCGGCCGTGGTCGCCCCACCGGGACGCGAGCTGGGCCTCGCCGTGCGCGACCGCGATGACCTGGATGCCCTTGCCGCCCGAGTCCGACAGCCAGGCCGGCAGCGGCACCGGGCAGATCTGGGTGACCTCATCGAGGCCCATCAGCAGAGGCGGATCCAGCCTGCCCGAGGCGAGGCCTGGCCGATCTGGGCGGCCTGGTAGTGGATCTCGCTGGTCATGGCGGCGAACAGCGGCGCGACCGGGGCGTCCTCGCCTGCCGACTCGGCGATCAGGTACACGGTGCCGTTCGCGGCCAGGAACTCGCCGATGTCGAACCCGCCGCCGGGGCCGGGCAGGACGCTGGCGGCCAGCGCCGGGATCGGCCATGAACGACAGGGCGCGGGACATCACCATCCGCACCGTCGCGGCCGTCTTCGTCGCCTCGCCCGTCATCTCGGCGAGCGTGAACGCCCACTGCCGCGCTCCGGCCGCGCGCAGGATCTGCTCGGCCTCCCCCGGGTTCGCGCCCGCGACCCAGGCCGCGACGGCGCGCATGTCGAGCCCGGCTAAGAGCGGCAGCGTGGAAGTAGGCGCGCAGGTAGTCCGATGCCTTCGAGGACCAGAACGTCGCTTCCTCGACGCCTTTCTGCGACACCGCATAGGCGAACCCGTCCGCCCGGCGGATCGCGGTCGCCGGGTCCTCGCAGCCCGCGACCGGCGACCACCGGAACGTCGACGCGACGCCGCCGACGTGCTGCGGGTTGAACACGTGCACCGGGCCGCGCTGCGCCCGCACCGCCCCGGTCAGCGCGTGCACGTCGGCCTTGGTCGTGGTCGAGACGACCGGGCCCGGGTAGCCGCAGGATGACATCGGCCAGGAACGCGGTCTTGAACGTCCGCGGCGGCGCGATCACCAGGACGTGCTCTTCCAGCGGCACCCGGAGCCCGTGCCGGTAATGCGCCCGGCCGAGGAACACCGAATGCTCGCCGGGCGAGATGGCGCGCGCCACCAGGGCAGCGACGGCGGATCCGGCCCGACCGGCGCCAGCGCGGCGATCCGGCCCCAGCGCAGGTGCAGCGCGAACACGGTCGCGAAGCCCTTGCCCGGATGCAGCCGCAGGTGCACCCGCACCCGCAGGTGCCGGACCCGGTTCGACGGCAGGTACTTCGCGGGCAGGAACGCCCACGAGGCGAGGCGGCGAGCAGCAGGAAGACCGCCAGGCGACAGACAGATCGATCGCGTATCTCATCATTGGTGGTATCCGTCCCGCGCGGCCAGGACGGCCTTGCGAAGCGCCGTCCGGGCCGCGCCCGGTGTTCAGCCCGGCTAGCGGGGCCAGGTCGGCGCAGATCCTCGAGACTGCTGAGAGGTGATGGCTACGAGCGGGCCGTGGCTCTTCGCTGCCAGGGCCAGGAACGGGGCCGTCTTGGTCGCCGGCCCGGTGCCTGTGCGGAGAGCGGACCGGGGAGGCGGTACGGAGCATCCGGCCGGTTCCGGCCGCCGGCCGGGACGGCCGGCGATCGGGGCGGGCGGGCGCGGCCGGGAGCTCGCCGAGCACCCACGGCGGAACCCGCGCAGCGTCGAGACCGGCGCGAGGACGAGCCGGGGCAGCCACAACACCAGGCCGCCGATCACGGCGAGCGGTGTGGTCTCGTCGCCGGCGGCCTGGCGCAGGGCCTGGTGCCGGGCGATCGTCGTCGACCGGACGACGCCGATCGAGCGTGTCCGAGCCAGCGCGTAAGCAACCGGCGGCATGGCCCAGATCGCCAGGCCCCGCCAGCCCCCGGACGCGGCGAGCACGTTCATGAACACCGAGGTCGCGACCGATGCCAGGTTCAGCAGCCGGGCCCGGACCGCCCGCCGCCCCTGCAGCGCCAGCGCGATGCCCAGCGAGGCGAAGATCAGCGCCGCCGTATCCGGGATCGCCGCTTCCAGCGCGGCGACGACCGGCAGCCCCCGCGCCGCATCCACCATCTGGTACTGAGCGGAAAAGCTCACCACCCCGGCCGCCGCAGCCAGCAGCGCGAGGCCCGCCGCAGCATTGCCCAGCCAGATCCCGGACCTGTCCCTGACCGCACTCAGCGACCGGCGAGCGGGGATGGTCCCGGCCTGCGCCGGCAGGCTCCTGGGGGTCTCGCCGGCTGCCGTTGCGGCCTGCTGGGAGCGTTCCGGAAGGTCCGTTCCCGGCACGTTTTCGGTCATGGTTCTAGGCTTGTTCCGCTGCCCTCACCGGGCCAGGCACCGGAACTGCAGCCACCATGCAACAGCAGTGCAACAGAGGATCAGATTGCCGCACTTAGTCCAGACCTGGACCGGCTGCCAGGCCGACAGCCTGCGCCGCGCCATGCGCATGTCGAACGAGTCGTTCGCCGAGCACCTCGGCGTCGCCGTCCGCACCGTCGCCTACTGGCGCCAGCGGCAGGACATGGTCGTCCGGCCGCTGACGCAGGAGATCCTGGACACCGCCCTGGACAGGGCATCCCCGAACGCCCAGGACCAGTTCTGGCTGCTCGTCGCGGAGCGCTGCACCACCCCGGGCCCGGCCAGCGCTGCGGTGCCGCTGCTCACCGCCGGCTACGCGGGAACCCTGACCGACTGGCTCACCACCAGCTCGACCAGCGACGAGGCCATCAGCACCCTGGACCGCACCATCGCCCGCCTCGCCGAGAACCACTCACTCGCCGCCCCGGCCCAGGTCCTGGCCGAGGCCCGGCAAGCCCAGGAACGCATCCAGAACCTGCTCCGCCAAGGCGGCATGCGGCACCGCCAGGAACGCGAGCTGCTCCGCATCAACGGCATCACGCTCGCCCACATCGGCCTGCTGCTCAGCGACCTCGACGACGACACCGCCGGCGAGGAATACGCCCGCGCCGCCCGCCTGTACCTGAATGAAGCCGCGGCGCCACCGAGGCCACCGCCCTGTATGTCCTCGCGAAGATCGCCCGATGGCGGCACCAGTACGCCCAGGCCGCCGACCTCGCCAGGGCCGGCCTGCAAGGCACCGCCCCGAGCGCGATGCGTGCCCAGCTCGCCAGCTACGAAGCCAACGCCGCCGTCCTCGCCGGCGACACCACCAGGGCCACCACCGCCATGCGGCTCGCCGAGGACATCGCCGCCAACCTCCCCGCCGGGCAGGTCACCCTGTCACCCTGGTCGTTCCCCGAAGAACGGCTGACGATCTTCCGGGTCTCCGTCGCCCTCGGCACCAAAGACCCCGACCGCGCCCTCCAGGCCGCCGCATCCTGGAACCCCGACAGGGAACACGACCGGCCCCACGTCACCGCCGCCTGGGCGCAGATCCGCGTCGGCGCCGCCATCGCCCGCCTGGACCAGGGCAACCTCGACGGCGCCGCCCAGGAAGTCGCCCCCATGCTCGCCCTGCCGCCGGAGTTCCGGATCGCTACAATCACCGGCTGGCTCGGCGATCTCCGCCGCCGCCTCACCGCCCCGCGCTATGCCGGGAACCCCATCGCTGCGAGCCTGACAGAGCAGATCCGCCACTTCACCGGAGACGCCGCCCACCCGCCGTCCTGAAAGGACACCACCGATGAGCCCTCTGCCCGCAGAGTTCACCAACCGCTGGCAAGACCGGTCAGAGCCAGCACCCGGCGAGGGCCTCCTCTACTGGCACATGCTCGTCGGCCACCACCCCGAAGTCACCGCACTCGCCCAGGAAATCCGCCAGCGGGTCGCCGGCTTCGACGGCATCCACCTCACCCCGCCGAACTGGCTCCACATGACGACCCTCATAGCCGGACCCAGCGCCGACATTCACCAGCAGCAGATCGAGGAAATGGCCGCCTCCGCGCAACGTCGCCTCGCCGCCCAGCCGCCCATCCCGGTCACCCTTGGCCGCGTCCTGTACCACCCCGAGGCCATCATGCTCGCCGCCGAACCACCCGCAGCCCTGGCGCCCATCCGCGAAGCCGCCCTGGCAGCGACCCGGGAAGTAACCGCCAGCCAACCGCCTCCCGATGTGACCTGGACCCCGCACATCACCGTCTGCTACAGCGAATCCCGTCAGCCCGCCGAGCCGATCATCGCAGCCATCGGCCGCCACCTGCCCGAGCGCCGCGTCGAGATCAGCGAGGTCAGCCTCGTCATCCAGCAAGGACCCGAACGACTCTGGGACTGGCATCCAGTCGCCACCATCCGCCTCGGCACCTAACTTCCAAGCCCGATCAGGCAGCTAGCGGCAGCTGCTTCCCGGCCAGCGCCCGCGCCACCGTCGCGGCGACTTCATCCAGTCCGAGCCCGGAATTCCTCTTGCCTGGCAGGTAAGCCCGGCACGCCCACCACATCGCGCCGTGATCAGCCACCCCGACCGTGCCCCGCTCCGGACAGGCCGGATTCGTCACCACGATCTCCGCGTCGGCATCGAACGACTGCTCGTCCGCGTACACGGCGCCGAGCGTGACGTGCATTCCCCGCTCGGCGAGCGCCCGTCCGACAGCCGCCTTGAACGAGATGCTCGCAGGGGCGAGCACCGGCAGCCCGGTGCTCTGGTCCCACCGGGGTCAAGCAAGCCGAGCACGATGCCCGTCAGCTGACCCGGATCAGAGCGGCTGCCGTCGAAGCTGAGGTACTCGAGAGCGACCGATCCGTTCGAGCAGACGCTCAGCTCGCAGACCGCCCGGCGGGAGTTCGTGATCTTCAGGAAAACCGAGTCATCTCCCCCAGGGATAAGCACGTCAAGGCCGCCCGCCGTCAGCATGTCCGCGACAGCCTCTCCCGTCTCGCCCATGACCGGGAACTCGCCCGGCGGCCTCAGGCGACTATCGCTGAGCATCACTGTCATTCGCCATACCTCCTGGCCACAGACCCGGAACCGGCGGCCATGCCCGATAGCCCACTGCTGGCGTTTCAGGCGACCACCGTCATGTCGTCGACTCCCATTGGGCCAGACAAGGCGACGTCATCGCGACCGTCATATCGACGGCATCTTTCCGTCATCCGCGCCCGACCGTTCACCGGCCAAATCGGCGCTCATAGCGGACTAGGCGGCGGACCTGGCGAACTCGCGCACCTGCTCATCCAGGCCGGCCGCAGCGGAACTGCCGGCGTACCTGCCCGCAGCCAGGCGACGCTGCAGGTCAGCGAGCCAGCCCGTCACCGTGGTGATCCGCAGCTCCGCAGGCAGCTCCAGCACCGGGCCGACCTCGGCAACGGCACCGTCAAGCTGACCCCCGTCCAGCAGCCCGATAGCCGCCCCGACCCTGATCTGCGCCCGGACAGCAGTGATCTTCTCCCGGCGCGGATACGCACCAGGCCCTGTGGCCTGAGCAGCCGCCCGCCCGGGATCACCCGTCCGCAGCCCGACCGCGATCCGGAACATCGTCATCCGCTCATCCGACACCGACCACGGCGACAACGTCAGGCGATCCGCAGCCACCCCGCCGCGAGCCTGCTCAGCCAAGCCCAGCGCCACCTCTGCGCGATCCCTGTCCCCCGCCAGCGCGGCAGCATGCGCCTCATAACAAGCGAGCTGAACCCCCATCGCATCCAGGCTGCCTGTCTCCCGCCCGTGCTTCGCCAGGTCCGCAGCCTTCAGCATACTCACCCTGCCACCGCGCAGCCTTAGCCAGCACATACCAGGCCGTGCTCTCGCTCACCCCAGCCTCACGCTGAAACGCCAGCGCCACCCGGCCGAACTCACCCGCCGCGCCATAGCACCCCAGATCGCTTAACAGCAGGCTGATGTGAGCCAGCAAGCCCCCATTAATCCGCAGCAACTCCCGCACCTGCCGGTGCCGCAGCTTGCCGACCTTCAGCAGACTCTGGGTAGCCGCCTGCAGCTGACGGGCACGCGTCAGCACCACCCGAGGCACCTCCAGCACATGCGACTCCGCCAGCTCCAGCGCCGCCCGATCCAGATAGTCGATCTCCTCGTCGCCAATCAAGGTGTCGGTCAGCCAGTCCGTCAGCTCCGCAGTCTCACCCGGCCCCCGCGCCTGGCCAGACTGGCCGCCAGAGGCCGTCGCCGGGGCAAGCAAACCGGCGACCGGCACAGCCGAACATGAACTCCAGAATCCGGCACGCGTCAGGATGAGGCCTGGTCTTCACCGTCCCGGCGCACCACCGCTCGAACTGCCGCACCGACACCGTGACCTTCGCCAGGTCCGGCTCCCCGTCACGCACCGCCAGCTCGCCCGCAGCCCGGCTGAACTGTCGCTCAAAAGTCCCGAACTTCTGCCAGTGCCGCTCCGCCACCAGCACCCGCAAAACAGTCCGGCCGCCCACCCGATCACCACCGACATCAGCGTGCTCTGGTCGGTCTACAAGGTCTCGGCCAGCGGTCGGCTCGCTAGTCGCCGACAGGGCAACGTCGGTTGGATCAGAACTCATATTGCTACCATAGCTCCATGAGCTTGTGCGACTGACACGATGTTGGAGTAGTTCAGGCGAATCTGCAGGCTGCAGGCCATTACCAGCCCGGCCTGTGGACATCACGCGGCTAGACCACACCTACATTCAGGCCGCCAACGACGCGGCCAGGCGCATCACCGAAGGCGAGATCACCCGCAAACTCCCCACTGAACGCCCACTCGCCGAGGGAATACGAACTTGTACATCACCGTTCGCCACGCCCTGGCCATCCTCCGCGAACGCGACCTCATCGTCAGCATCCACAGCCGATGGACCTTCGTCGCCGCATCCATGAGTGAATGATCCACGCGCAAACAATAATGTCGCAGCTGGCACAGCTGATCCCGATGGAAGCGGTATGCGATTCTTAGGGGTGACGACATGCGGATCAGTTCGGCGACCGGCATGAGGAGCTATTTGTGCGAAAGAAGCTCGGTGCTATCGGAGTTCGGCGACCGCCAGGAGGGGACAAGAGCCGCGTCCTGGAAGCCGTGATGCTGCTCTCATGCGCAATAGGTGTGGCTGAAATCGTTCGACGCGCCAAGAGGACGCCGAAGGATGATGCATATCGTACCGATTCAGTTAGGGCAGCTGCGAAATCTAGCATAAGTACTCTGGCAACTGCCGAGGTTACTCAACAGGATCCAGGCGGGGACCTGCGCGCCGCCGATCCTCGTTCAACAAAGTCCCACTTTAGTAAGTGGCCCAAGATTTTGTTGACGTTCATTAGCGTTGGGATTACGGCACTCGCCTGGCTCACCTACAGGGCGGCCACGCCTCCGATTCCCCAGTCGCAATTTCAAGGAGCCGTCGCAGCATATGTCTACGGTGCCGTTGCGAGGGCAAAGATCTCTGTCGAAATCGACGATCCAGCGAGCCCTGAACCATTGATGTTCATCACGTTGGTTGTTCGTACCAGCCGCACCTACCCTGCGGATGCCTGTTTGCCTTATGCCATTGCTCTCGCCGGTGATGCTGAAATTAAGAGCAGCTTTCTAGGGCACCCCAATCTTCTAGTATTTAACTCCGCCAAGCGATTTGCCCTGGAAGTTCCAGGAGAGCGGCCACTGGTAAAGGTTCAGATGACTCAAGGAGGAGGACTGTGCCGACAACCTTTCAGCAATGATCGGCGCGTCTTCCGTGCGGTCGCCTCGGGAAATCTCAAATCGCCGGTTGCCGCGAGATCTGGGCCAGCGACCTCTTACCAACTGCCTATCGTCTTCCCGTTGCGCAGGTCCTTCGAGAACCCAGCCACAGCTCAGCCGAATTCCTTCCTGCAAGAGGTTTACCCACCCTATAACAACATCGATCTTCAGGGCGACGAAACGCAGGTAGCGTATAACGTGCCACGATCCGAGCAAGAAGTGTCGGCTGGTGACGTCCCGCCTGATAGCCAGATCGACGCTTCTGCACCAAGCCCATCTGGCTCAACAAATACCTTGTCCTGGGAAAGCAGCCAGATTCTACATCCCACCGCAACCCTTGTAAATATTCTCGGGCAACAACAGGCAGATCGCTGGCTATTCTGGTCAGGTATTCTCGCTGGCATAGCGGCGTCCGTCTGGCTGTGGGCGACTCAATTGTGGATTCAACCCTACCTCGGAGGCAATTCCCAAAGCTAATGCGATTTCAAGGGTATTGAATACGGCTCGTCAGTGTCAGCGTGTTCGATCAGGCGGATCAGATCGTCGGCGATGAGCCTGAGCCGTAAGGTCCACGGTTGCCATCCGGGCGGCTGTCATGAGCGGGCTTCAAGGTCGGCTTGTCGCTGGCCGACCCGTTCTAGCACCCGGGTTGAGGGCAGTATCTGTGGCTTGGGCGCCTCGAGCAAAGGCCGACTGAGTTCCGGCCGGGACAGTGAGCCTTGGAGGGCATCGCTGAAGCCCAGATCGTCCTTCAACCTGGCTCGTTCTTCCGACAGCCTCCTTGCGAAGTGTGCGCGTTCGGCGGCGAGTTCTTTAATCCAGGGACTTACGTCGGGGATGGTGTCTTCCGGTGCCAGGGTCAGCTCGCCTCGCTGCGCGTCGCCGACGGCTGCGGGTTCGGCGGAGCGCAGTGGTGCGAGCTTCTGGCGGGGGTGGCGTCGTCTGAGTTCGGCGTCGGCCGCGATGGCGAGCCGCCGTTTGCCTTCGGTGGCGCGTTCCCATACCTGCCGGTCGTCCATGAGCCCGGCGAAGACGGTTTCGCGGTGCGTATAGGCGATGGTCATGGCGCGGTAACTGGCGGCGAGCGTCATCGTGCCGGGCGGCCACGTCGTGCCGGTCCCTGTTGCGGGCTCGGCTGGCTTCGGCAGCGGCGCGGATGGCGGCGAGGCGGGCGTCCGTTGCGCCGCGCCGGACCTGCCGCAGCTCGTCGCCGACCCACGGCGGCGCCCATTCGGTGACGGCGGCGTAGGTGCTGCGCAGGTGATGCAGCTGCCCGTCGGTCATGGCGCGGACCTGGGCGTCGCCTTCGAGCCGGAGAGCGGTGAACGCCTCGTGCCAGGCGGCTCGCTTGTCCGGGCTGTCGCTGGCCGGTTCGGAGCCGATGGCTTCGGCGGGGTGGTGGTATCCGTACAGTTCGCGGTAGGCACCGACGGAGCTGGCGCGCTGCTGCCAGTCGACCCGGGCCAGGGGCTCGCCGGGCACCGGGCCGAGCGCGGTGAGAGCCCAGGCGGGCGGGTGCTCGGCGAGGTGGGTTCCCGATGCGTTCCTTGCGCTCGTCCATGGCCCGGGCGATCTGGGTGATGTAGTCGTGCCGGTGAGGGTCGGGGAGCTGCGGGATCTGGCCGGACCACGGCCGCGGCTGGCTGCGGGACCAGGTTCCGCGGATGCGCTGGCGGATGCGGGCGTCGATAACGGCCGCGACGTCGCTGGCATCACGCAGGCTGCGCTGGGCGACGGCATGGGTGATGACCTCGGCGGGGTCGAGCCCGGCGAGTTCGGCGGCGCGCAGGGTCCGGTAGAGCCATTTCGCCTTGGGTCCGAGATCGGTTCCGAACTCGGCGGGCAGGACGCTGGCGAGCAGGTCGCGGTAGCGCTGGTCGCGGTGCGGGGTGGTCTCGGTGATCCAGATGGCGTGCAAGATGGCCAGGTGGTCGGCGTCGGCCAGGTTCTGCCGCCGGATCTCGGTGGCGGACAGCTCGTGTCCGTCGCGGCTGATGACCTGGGCGAGCACGTCGAGCCGCGTCGGTGTCAGTGCACGGGTTGCGGGGCGGGGTGGCCGGCGCGGAGGGCTTGCTGCCGGTCGTAGCGGGCGAGTTCGGGTGCGGGGCGGGGGCCGGGCGTGGGGTCGGCGAGCTTGGGTGACGTGGTGAGCACGAAGGCGCGGTTGCCGTGGATCGCCGCGGGTCATGCCGACATAGAAGTGCTGCCGGTCCTCGAGCCCGGTGATCAGGGCGAGCGCGGTGTGCACGGTGCGGCTCTGGGCGACGTGATCGGTGACCGCGTACCCGAGTTCGCAATCGTGATAATCGCCGTACAGGAAATTCCCGGCCTGTCCACCGCATGGCCGCCGGTCACCGGGTCGGTTCCGGTCGCGCGGCGCACGAACAGGCCATGCTCGGTGACCGCCTCGATCCGGAGCAGGTCGCCGTTGGCCAGCGTCCGGCCCGGAGGTCCCGGCTTCGACGTGATGGTCGTTGCGGGTGCAGACGATCAGGTCCCCGGCCCTGGCCCGCGACCCGCTACGCGAGCCGGACGGCCGGGCCGGGCTGACCAGGCCGAGATGGATGAGGTCATCGCGGATGCGGCGGGACAGTTCCCGGCGGCGGGCGTGGTCGGCCGCCATCAGCAGCACGTCCTTGCCGTCCAGCCTCAGCGCGACATAGGCCCGGGCGGCGGCGTCCATCATCTCCTCGGGGTCGCCGCCGGTGATCCGGCCGTGCTCGTCGTACTCGGCCAGCACGGAGATGTCGCCGGCCCGCAGCCGCAGGCTCGCGGCGCGTTCCCAGTCCTGGGCGAACCGGACCGGCTCGGCCAGCTGCACGTACCCGAGGGTGTCGGCGAGCAGGCTCAGCGCCGCCGCCGTCCTCGACGGCCTGGAGCTGCTCGGTGTCCCCGGCCATGATCACCTTCGCGCCGCTGCGGCTCGGCGTGGTCCGAGGACTCGGCGAGGTCGCGGGTGGAGATGCATCGACCCCTCATCGACGAGCACCAGATCGCCCGGGCCGAGCGGCACCGGGCCGCGTGCCCCCGGCTCGCCGGGCAGGTCGCCGAGGAACTGCGCCGAGTTGTACGACTCGGGGACCCCGGCGGCGAGCGTGTTCCGCGCCGACTGCGACGGCGTCACGCCGACCACCCGGCCCAGCCCGGCGTCCTGCCAGGCATCGCCTGCCGCCATCAGGACGCGTGGTCTTGCCCGACCCGGCCGGCGCGTTGATGACCGACACGCGGCGCGGGTCAGTCACGGCCGCGAACGCCGCAGCAGCGTGATCGGCGCGGAGCCCTGCCTGCGTCGCATGACCCGTACGTGCGGCACGGCGGGTGCGAGGGGATCCGCGTGAGCGGTGGCGCGGGCTGCGTGAGCGCGGCGTCGAGTTGCGTGACGCAGCGCCGAGCGCCCGCGCCGCGTCCTGCGCGTGTCATGGCTGGCGCGTCCGCTGGCCTGGGCCTGCGCGACGAGCCGTTCTTCGAGGGCGAGCTGACGGTGCGTGGCGTACCGGGTGCCGCCGTGCCGCTGATAGACGCTGCGCCCGTCCGCGCGGAGCAGCTCCGGCGGCGGCTCGACGGCTCGGGTGCCTCCAGGCAGACAACCGGCTCGAACTCGCCGCTCAGCGCCCGGCCGGCCACGTGCTCCAGCAGCCGGACCGCCGCATCGGGATCCAGCCCGGTGCGAGGCAGCACCCGGCCCAGGTGCTTGATCACGATCCGCCCTGGTGAACGTGGTCTTCTCCCGCTGCGCCAGCGCCAGCGCCATCTGCCCCGCCCGCTCCGCCTCGGCCCGGCTCAGCCTCGCCCCGCCGCCGCATCGGCTGTCCCGAAGGCGGGTCCGGGCCTGGCTCCTGTCGCGGCGCCCCACACCGACGGCGCAATCGACGCCAGCGAGATCCCCAGCGTCCGCGCGAGCTGGTCCGCCCACCCCGCCCGCACCGCAGCGAAGTCCACCGGACCCGCGTCCTTGCGGCTCCGCGTGGCGAAGTTCGACGCCTGCGCGAGCTGCGCAAGCTCCCGCTGCGACGGCTGCCCGCCCGTACCGGGACGCGAACTCGCGCGCCCGCACGCGCAGGTCAGCGGTGATGCGTCTCCCGCCGGGTGGAGAACAGGCGCATCACCTGCCCGCTGATCCCCCTGATCTCGAACCCGTGCCCGTCCTCGCGCGGCACCCACTCCACGCCGAACCGGGCCGTGAGCGCTTCTTCGAGATGCTGGGACACGATCGCGCGCGACCGCGCCGAGGTGCTCGTTATAGCCGTAGGAGTCCGGCGCCCGCCATTTCCCGTCATGCTCGGTGCGGGCGGTGTGGGCGATCTGGGAATGGACGTGCAGCTGCATGTCACCGTCCCGGCTCGGTGTGCTGCAGCCAGTGCGCCACCACCAGGCCCGCCTCATGCCACTGCCCGGTCTCCCGGCCATGCACCCGACGCGCATGCGACCCGGTCCGCGTGTACCCGGCCTCCCGCTGGAAATACCCGAACCCCGCATAGACCGCCCGCCAGATCATGTCGTCCATCTCGCCGACCAGCCCGTCCCAGTACGCCGCGCCCTGCTCGTCACCGGCCAGCCGCGCCAGCCGGGCGTTCTCCCCGAGCGAGGCATGAAACACCGAGATCGACTTCGACAGCGACAACGTCAGATCGAAATACAAAGGACTGCGCCGCACCCGGCTCGCCGCCTCCAGCCGCAGCTCCCGCCTCCGCTCCGCCGTCGCATACGGCTCGGCCGCTAACAGCCGCGATACAGATCCGCAGCAGCCTGACCACCCGACGGCACGCCGGCCCAGCTGCGTCCCGTCAGGACCCTTCCGCTCCCCGAACAGCAGGTCATACGGCTCACGCTCGACGACCTGCCCGTCCGTGAACCCCAGCGCCCGGGCGCCTGGCCCCCACCACCGGCCCGGCGGCTCACCGCCGCCTTCAGACGCCTGGATGTAGTAACCCGACTGCCGTCTTCCCGGCGCCCCGGTCGACCTGCCGCCAGATGTAGTCCAGGTCATAGCCCTTGGACAGCGTCGCCACCACTGCCACTACCGGCGGCCCCGGCCGGAAGCGGACAGCACCACAGAACTGCCCATGATCATCAGATGGTGCATGGGTGTGAAGCGCGAACTAGATCATGCTTCGAGGATGCGAAATCAGCAGATCAAGATCAGAAAAGAAAAACCGGCAAACGTGGTAAAAGGGACGTAGTGAGCGGCGGGCAGAGCGGTGCAAGCGGGCCGCGAAGGGCGAGCGATCCCGGTGAACGTCGCGGCGCGACCGCGCTGGTCAGCTGGCGGCACGCGCGGCTGGTCGTCGTCAGCCAGAGCGCGCCTGGGTGCCGGGCTAGCTCTTGACCTGGCTGAGTTCCACGAGGTGGCCGTCAGGGTCGCGTAGGAAATAGCGGATCTCCGCGCCCCTGTCGTGCGGCGGGGTGAGGAACGCGGCGCCTCGTCGGCGGAGCGCCTCATAGGCTCCGCGGCAGTCGGCGACCCGCAGCGTCATCGCGTGGCTGACCCGGCCGGGTCGGCGGGCCGGGCGAAGGCTACGCCGGGCTTGTCGGCCGTCGGCCCGCCGCCGGTGACCGCCGCCCGCCTCGGCGACACAGACACCGCCTTGGCCCAGATCTCGCGCGCCGCTGACGCCTTCGACTCGGACTGCACCGACGACCTGCTGACCATCGGCGGACAGTTCGGCCTGTCCCGAGCCTGCTACCACTACCTAGCCGGATCTGCAGCCGCCGACCTCCCCAGCGCAGCATCAGAAGCCATCAACCACCTGGGCCAATCCGCCCAGCTCTACGAAACCGGCCCCGGGGATGGCGAGGCTCACAGCGAGGACTGCTACATGATCGCGCGCATCGACCTCGCCGCTGCGTACCTGAACGCAGGTGACCTGGATGCCTCCCTGACCGGAGTCGGGCCGGTGCTCGCAGTTCCACCAAGTCGCCGGACGTCACGGCTCCCCAAGCGACTCAGCCGCCTCCGCCGCGAAGTCGCCGTCACCCGGTACCGAGGCTCACCCGAGGCCCGAGACCTCGACGACCAGATCGAGGAGTTCTCCCACGACACCATCGCTAGCCTCCTGCAAAGCGCCTGCTTTGCATAACTCACTGTTCCCCCGGACCTGCGGCGCAGCCCGACCAATACGAAAGAGGGATGACAGCGTCTATCACATCGAATGATTACCCCGGCTAAGCAACTGCTCTGACGTCGCTGCATTTACTGGGGTGGACACGAACTGTTCGTCAGCAGACGAAAGCGGCAGAGTCACTATCGACGAACTCGCCGTCGCTTCCAATGACCCTCCCGTGGTCGCGCCGACATCGCGTCGCAGATCGCCGATTGCGACCTCAATCTCGGCCAGTGCCCGGGCGGCACTTGACGACCGGCCGAGCCGCGTCCTCGTCCATTGGACTACCGAAGCCGAGACCGACCGGGGCCAGCAATCAGGCACTCCAGCGCTCCGTCGGCATCACGGAGGGGCCTCTGCCGCCTCGTTCCGGGATCGAATCTGCCCGATCTCCCACTGTCTCCGAATTCTCGACAGAGTCTGGCCAGGATCTCTTCGCGGGTGCCTTCCAACTCGTCGTCAAGCGGTCCAGATTTTCTGAAGCCTCTGCGCCTAAGCGCCGCCCGACAAGGGTGACGGCTACCCACTTATACCGTTTCCAAAATCGGCAAAAGATCTACTAGCCGATCTAGGGCTTGCGTGTTGAAACGGCGATCAAGTTTCGTGGCTCGGATAACATGGCACCACTGCCGCTCCGTTACAACAACGTCGCAATACGGTACGGAGACCGCTAGCTGGGCCATGTCCGTTTGGTCGTGTTGCTGCCATTTCCATTGCGGGTTGTCGTGTTTGGCCTTGCGTATGTTAACGATGCACGAACGGCTGGGCAGAGAGTCAATCAGAGCGCGCCCAAATGTTGGCCCTTCTTTCATCCAGGCATCTTTGAGTTGACCGATTTTCGAGTCGTGCCAGAATCCAATTTGATTAATATTATCGGTAGCGAATCCTATCTCTTCCGCGATCAAATAGTCAGATAGACGCCGTAGCAGGTACGGATCATGCTTGAGCCTAAGCGCGAACGATTCCTCGCGCAACACTCTCTCTGACCCTAGCCGATACTCTGACCGTGTCTCGAAGCCTTCGTAGTCAAGAGAGTCCTCAAAGCCGGCTAGTGACCACCATTCATATGATTCATTGGCGGTTTCTCGTACCCTTGCGATAAGAGCGATCAAAGGCTCGGGCGGCTGTATTTTTCTTCCCTCTACGGCATCTTTCGTGGCCACGCGGTCCACCAAGCGCATCCGGCCGGTAACTGAACTAAAAGCATGATCGACGCCACGTCCCAAGACAAGTTTCGGTACGTCCGGTATCGGGCAATTGCAGCTAGCGCTACGAAAGTTGCTCAACAAAAAATTCTCTACTTCCCAGCAAAGGACTCGCTGCACAGCCGCTAGCGTTGCGAATCCAGAGAGTTCTCTCATTAGCCCGGCAAGTTCGTGACGTGACTGCCAATTGCGGCGGTTCCAGGTCTCAAGATAGTGAGCTGGCGACAAGGGCAGCAGAACTTTTTTTGCCGAAACCTTGATTCTTAAAAGCTCAAGTACTTGCTTGATTTCCGCACTGGACTCTCTGCCCTTGTCGCATCGTAGAAGGTCAATCCACTTATTCTGGTCCAAATATATGACTACCGGCGAAGACATAGTGTTCAGGATGACATGAGCCTAGGCGTAACTCAATGGTTTAACTAAGGCGCGGTGCGCCATCGTGGCCGCTGGGATGTTGGCCCATCAGCGCGGCGAGAGCATCAGTTCGCCATGGCCGACCCGAATGCCCGCGGCGGCTCGCCGAGTAGATCGTCGCGCTCCTAGCGGAGTTGATGGAGCAGCGCATCCCCGGAGTGTCGGGGAGCAGCTTCAGATTCAGCGCCGCAAGATGGCTGTACGAGAAGATCGATCACTAACCGGGTCTCAAGCACAATGAGGACGGCGGCGGATGGGCGCGAGGCGTAAAATACTCCATACGGCGGAATAACGAAGTCGGCGTCAGGACTTTCAATGCCATGCGCCCTGTTCGTACGATTTTGTCAATAGTTGATTGCTGGGTAAACCGTGTTTCTGCTGATGTCGGTAAAGAGCCGCGCGCGGATCACGATCACCGGCCTCGTTAGCCTCTGTTACTGCCAGCCACAGTGATCCGTGGTTCTGGGAACAGGAATATCCAACGATATCTTCCAGTTCGCGCAATGACAGAATAGCAGTCGGTGTGGTCGGGTCGGGATACGCAGAAGTAAAACTAGCCCTATTTGCAAGCCACAAAGGTTCTGGTGTAACGACAACTGCACAAATGGGCTTACCCGGATCAATAGCACCTTTAAAAACTGTGTACCCTTCACGGATCATGCTGGCGGTCTTGCCGACCTGCCTGAAAGCCTTGCACATATCTCGCTTTAGTCGCGTGCTATACGCTTCGAAGGTGTGGTGACTATCAAGCCGCGCACGGAGGCTTTTCGCTTCCACCAAGACGGTAACGTCGTCAAAGGTCACAATACCGTCGACCGTCTTAGCTTTCCCGTCCTTAGTCTCGTATTCAAGTTCATTAAACACGGCAGCGGTGGGTTCGAGTTGGCGGAGTGGCGCAGAATGTAGTCTTCGTGGGCCTGCCCGAGATCGCGAGTCCAATCCTCACCGTAGCGATCTAGACCAAGATAATAGACTGCTGAAGGTGACACGCGGCTCGCCACATACCATGCCTGCGGTGCAATATACTGCCCTTCACCGGTCTGCATGAATGGCCGTCCTACGAAAGGGTTCCAATCATGTTGACGCAGTTGCAAGTCCTGGGACTGGGCGCGAATCGCCTCCGCTCTTAGATCTGCCCGGGAAGCCGACCAACCAATATCGAATACCGACCGTAGTTCTTCAAGATCTATCCTCTCGCGAACCTCGTCAAATTGTGAGCCTTCTAGCCACTTTGGCGAAAAATTCCCTTGATTAGCCATAGCCGCAGCAACAAAGAACGGAGCCGAGTCGACGAAGACATCCAGTCTTCCGCCAAGAACTTCCTTAAGGCTCTCCTTTGATAGAACCGAAAATCTACCTGCTGGATAATCACGGTCAAACATCGGCCGCATTCTAGCTATAGAATGGTACGAAGGTTCTTGGTAAGAGAACTGTTGAAATGCCATACGGACCAGGAAGCCGTCAATAGCGCCCGGGGCCTTAGCGACAGCCGAAAGTGGATCGGATAGCGCTAGGGCATACGCTCCAAGGCGATCCAGCTCCTGACCACTGATATTCCTACGCCCGGGAGAGCGGCGAGTGGCTTTCCCGGGCGTGACGAGCGCTTCGCGAGCTATCATACTTATGGCCCACGGTAGGAGGGGATCTCTAGCATCGAAGCCATTATTGACGCGAGCATATCTTCGGGTGGATTGAATAGCCAGCTCGCGCATAATTTACATGGACCGATACAATGAGGTCTCGCGGCGAAATTCTGTGTATGTAGTCGCCCTATCACGTCGGGGAAGCGATTTGGCTGGTGCCATCTTTGCTCCTTATCGGGACATTCAGTAGACCCTGATCTGCGGATATGGACTACACAGCCTGGTGCCATGGCCGTGGTGTACTTGCCTGGGCACCCTGGCGACGCGCCTAATGGTTGATCGGCTGCGCGTAACCAAACGGTCGTCCGGGCTTGCTAGCGCGACTTTCCTTCGTCGTGCGAGAGGGGCGGCATGAGGCGGCCGTCTGCCTGTTAGCCAAATAAATGCCTCCCTGGCTCCGGCGGAACACCCAAGGCGAGCTGCGGCTGGGAGAGGATGCCGCCGCGCAGAGAAGGTATTAACAATATCTTGACCAGTGCTACAGCCTGCGTAGGGGACTGAGCGGCCAAGGAACAGCTGTGTCCAAGGAGGTCGGGGCCAGCCCGCCTGGAAGCCCTTGACAACCCGGCCCGATCGGAACGGTCTGCGACTGCTTGGCCGTCCGGCGACGCCCGGCTGGCGATGTAGCTTGTGCGGATCATCCTGCCTCCGCCGCCTGGTGGTCAACACTGTCCGGCTGGTCCCTCGTAGGCCCCATCGTCGCGGCCTCTCGGCAGCCGTGCTCGTCGTCACTGCGTTCATCGGCGGAGCAGCCGCCCTGGCGAGAGAGTCTCAGAGCGCAGCGGGCGTTGGCCGATGAGCAACGTGAAGGCATTCGCCTAGAACGACTTAGCCGCCTTCACGGCTGGACGCCTCATGGCGTGAGCGTGTACGGGGTGACTCTGGTCACTGCCGACGAGGAGATGACGCGCGCTCGGAGCGAACTCCTCGCTGGCGGTCCGACTGACTACGTCATCTTGCGTGTCAGCGAGAGCGCATCTGGCAATGAGAACCGCGCCCACAGCCTCAGGCGGCTCATTGCTGAGCAGCACTTCGTAGCGAGACATCCGACAACTGGCGAGTATCAGGCATTGGAGGAGGGCAGCAAACGCTTGCTTCCCGACCAGTGACCCGGCGCGCCGAGTAGCCAGGCGTGCCTCAGCAAGTCACGAAGGATCATTGGACGTCCGCCATGGGACGCGCGTACTCACCTGCCGCGCCAGCGCTCTTAACTAGCCGATCCCACCGCTCATGCCGTCCGCAGCGTTCGGCGATTGCCTTGCCACTCGGCATGGACCCATTCGCGCCTGATTCGCTAATGCCCACTCCCACGCCTGTCGGCGCATATCGCTACCGACCGCCCGCTCAGTACGTTCCGGTGTCAGCGGTTTGACGTCAGCGTCGTTCGTCTGCTGCGGCGATGACTGCTCCGGTTTCGCGAGGGCTTGGCTATCAGATGCCGCACCCCGAATTTGGCGCATTAGCAACTCGTATGCCCCAATCAGCGCGAATGACGGCCACGCTGCGATCGCACGTCCCATCACCGTTGGCTCGGCCACCGCGACGTTCGCAGCGAGGCTAGCGACGCTTCCAATCACTAGCAGGGTCCCAGGGCAACAGCCCGCCTCGCTTGCCTGACCTTGAATCGTCAAGCAGTGTCGTCGAGGCGGCCACGATCATCCCGTCCACCGACAAGGGTGTCAGGGCCGCCACCCCAGCCTGGCTGCCCATGTATCGCCACCAACTCGTGCATGTGAAGATACGAGACAGTCCCGGCGATCACGGCCAGCAGTCCCACGCACCCGATCGTCGTCCTCCGGACCCACGAGTCCGTCCGCCCATTCACAGGTCCGCTCCCCACCAGCAACTCGCTGGTGATCTCGCCCATGTACGTAGGTGGCGAGTCCCCCTCCACTACTGCCGGACCTTCAAGATCTCGCCCGCGGCCTTCCCTTTGGACAAGCTCAGCACATCCGTCCAGCCGCACCGTGACTTCGAGATCGTGATTGGAGTTACCGTTACGCTTGCACGCATTCGCTGAATTTAGAGTGATAAAGCGCCCAGAACCTCATGCAGTGTCACGATCCGAACGCTGGCTCCCGGGTAGCGTCAGTCATCGCAATCCCACAGACCGAGGAAACGTTCGTCGCAGTGTTCATGCCTTGACAGCCATGAAGGTGAAACCCGGCTGGAAATCGTTGTGCCGAGATCGATCAGTTGGCGGCGATTTGGGATGATTCGACAGGGTTAACGGCATGCCTTGACTTGACCAGCGCCCAGCCTCGGCGCTTCTTGACCCTTAGCAACTCCCTTATACAACGCCAGCCAGCATAGACGCACGATACAGCGCAAACCTCAGGCCAGAGGTGTACGATGGCACAAACCGACAGGCGGCAGATAAGGCGAACATGAAAGTTAAGCAAGTTGACATTGCGAAATTCCGCGGGGTCAGCGCGACATCATTGACGTCCTGCGGAGCGCTGAACGTACTCATTGGCAAGAATAATTCCGGGAAATCGACTATTCTCGATGCGATTGATTCCTTCTTCCAGGTAATGTCTACAGATTCGATAGTAACTGTCTCCAGTACTCCACTCGGAGCAGATACCGACTTTCATCGGGGCGGCGACTCGCCAAAGGCAATAGATATTGCCATCACATTCGATCTTGAGCCAGACGAGTTTCGGCATATTACAGAAAGCATAATTAACGAAGCTCCACAGATGAAGAATGCATTGGAGAATGCACCAGCAACCGACTGTCTCCGGATAACTGTATCGTCAATAGAGTTCAGCCGACCTTTCGCATATATATCGAAAATAGAGCTTACGCGACATGACGGTGCTCTCCCAATCGGCAGAACACTCTTGGCTATTGGTAGTGACACTGCCACCGAAATACTGACCCGTGAGCAGAAGCGCCGAATGGCCGAGCGGCGATCTTCAGAACTATTTGCGGCTCGTACGGCGAATAGACCCAGAAGATTTTCAGATGCTCAGACGAGAAGGGTTCACTCCGGCCGAACGCTCATCAAGCTCCGTACGCCTCCGCCGGATGATCAGCTATGCCGGCGACATAGCGTTCGATCTAGAGTCGATCATCAGACATTCTGAAAACTACAACGACTTTCGGCAACAGGTCGAAGCCCTTACATCATCAGAAACCACCGCCGCTCGCCGTGCCAGCGATGAACCGTTCAAGACAGGTCTAGAAACCTTCTCAGGTGAAGCACATAGTATTCCGCAATACGTACCTTCTATTTTGGCTCTAGTGCGCACCCTGACAGTTCTGCACCTTCGGGACCGGCGAGAACCAGTCGGCAAGGAAGAGGCACAGAAACTTTTGTCTCTTAAAACTCGCCGAAAAGGTCCGGAAGTTCTCCGTAATATACAGGGTACCGTGCACTCGCTGCTTGGTGTCAGCATAGATGCCTTCGAGAGCGAAAAAAGTTCCAGCGGTCAAGACGGTCGAGCAGAAATGGACGTAGACGAAGTCTTGGTCGAGATGAACGGCGCCGGAATAAGAGAAGCCCTTCGCCTTATTTTGGACAATGAACTGAGTGCGCCACTAGTGCTGCTCGTCGAAGAACCCGAAGTACATCTGCACCCCGCGCTTGAGCTAAGCATGCTGCTCTATCTGAAATCAGCAAGCGAAAGAGCACAAATATTCCTAAGTACTCACTCAACGAATTTTCTCGACACATCTGAGATGCGGAATGTTTACCTAACGAGGCGCGAGCCATGGGTTACGGCGACGTTGCTCGATTACGAACAAGCGGAAGCGGCGATACCTGAAGAACTAGGACTCCGCATGAGTTCACTCTTCATGTACGATCGCCTTGTTTTTGTTGAGGGCGCTTCTGATGAGGCAGTCCTTAGAGAGTTGGCTTCTATCATTGGAGTCAATTTTGGACATAACAACGTCGGATTCGTCGTCATGGGAAGTGGTAGGAATTTTACGCACTTTGCAACCCAAGCCACGATTGATCTCCTAGCCAAACGCCGCGTAAGACTTTCTTTCATCCTCGATCGTGACGAAGCATCTGAAGATGAGCTGAAATCGCTTCTTGATCGCGCAGGAAGCGTCGCTAAGGTTCATGTGCTTAAGCGCAGGGAAATGGAGAACTATCTTGCAGTGCCTCGTGCACTGCACGAGTTCATATGCGAGAAGCGAAAACTGCAGGGCTCCGATTCCTCTGATATAAGTGAAGCCTCGGTCGCAGCTCAGATCGACAAGTCTGCGGACGACCTTCGTCAGCTAGCTGTCGAGAAAAGAGTGAGGCGATCATTGTGCAGTCCTGTTTACTTCGATCGAAACGCCATTACGAACGATGCCGTTCCAATGGAACTGACGGACCGCCTAACAGCCGAGATAGAGAGCAGAATCGCGCTGCTAGATGCCAGAAAGACAGAGATAAGTGAGGAGATAGGACGCGCAGAGAAACAGGTCGAAGATGGCTGGAAGAGTGGTATCAAGCTTGAGCTACTACCGGGCGATGAGTTGCTAGACAGCGTTTGTCAGGCGTTTGGCGTTAGATTCAAGAAACGTCGAGATGGCGCACGCCTCGCAGCGCTTCTTCGTAAAGACGAAGTTCCAGCGGAACTGGTGCGCCTGCTTAAAGAATTGGTTTCGTAGATTTCTTCAGGGTATGCCCGGGTTACCTAACACCCATACGAGAAACGCCAGGCCTCCGAGGCCTGCACCGACCTGGCCTCGTTGTCATCATCCACGGTCAGTTTGAGGCGGAACCGAAACAGGTTACCCAGCCCGAGATTGCGGCTACCAGCGTTTCCTTTGACTCAAGAACGAAAGATCACTGACTAGTAGGCGGCGTCACGCCGCGACCCCGATCTAGCAGATTCAGGCCTACCGAATTCACCTGCGGCACCATTGAGCCCTTAAATCATCAGTATTGGCCGCACACCCGTGCTGTTGTTCTTTTAGGTCGCTAGCTGAACCACCGATAATCAGCTTTCACGATTTCTTTTCTTCAGCTGCTGCCTCGGCTGTTACTCTGGGCGTGACAATCAGCCGCAGTTCACCGCCTGGGCCTGTAGCCCGGAAGTCGAGCCCACGACCATCGTTAATGGCCTGCTTGAAAACAGGAACTAGTCGCTTGGTAGTCCGTTCATGCCAGATCTCTCCATTAGCGCCGATATCCTGTTCAGCATAATCACTCGCGCTGGGCCGCTGATGAAGTTGACCGGGTGTCAGTGTTTGCACCACCCACTGGCCGGCTTTGCGGACGCCTTTGCCGGACGACCAGGCAAGGCATGTGAACGACGCGAGGGTGACGGGTGTGCTGGTGGCCGCCGCTACCAGCGACCCATACATGGTCCAGAGCAGGTCTAGCGATCCGTATCGAGCATCGAGAAGCCATAGCCCGCCACGTTCCGGCCGGATAGGGCGTGGCCACGCCTCTACTTGATCACCGGCTTCCAGCATCGCCAGCAGGCCGGCAGCGCGCCGCATGGCCGCGTCTAGATCAGCGATGTAGCGTGATGCGTTGAACGCATCACAACCGTTATACCGCTGGACAACGATCAGGCCGGGGATGGCTTCCTTGACGGACGACCAGGCAGGATTGACAGTCCGCGACTGCCGGGACCGCAGTTCTTGTCGAGCGAGGCTTCGGAGGCGTCGGGCAACTGTGGGGCCAATCGGCAGCCTCTCCAAGTCGAGCATCAGTTCTCTGCGCTTAGGCTCGTAACCGGATATCTGACGACGGGCCAGCTCCCGGTGTTGCTCGGGAGTGCCCGGGTCGGGGGTCTCACCATCTGAAGGCGTCGTCACCTCGCTCAACCTGCGTCTTCCGTCGATGCGCGCGGGCTCACTCGGTGCTCTCCAACTCGTTCCTGACCAGGCCTGGCTTCATCGCGGCGAGTACGGCCATGAACTGATCCCAGTCCCGCTCACCAATCGGAAATTCTCCGGATACCGTGACGACACCGCCACCGATTAGAGGAATTGGATAGGCCCTGGTGGGTGAGGTGAGATCGTATGAACGCCCCAGCTCGCGCCCTTTGCTTTCCTCTGGATCGAGGATATTGATGTCGTCGTTGCTCTCCGAGTCAAGCTCGTCGGCTTCTCCTTCGGAGGTGATCAGGCCGCTACTAGTCAACTGGGCAAATGTGATCGTGGCTCGGTAGACTCGAAGGAACTCGCCAGCGCCTCGCTCTGTGAAGCCTCGGTCGCGAGTGAGTTCCCACCGGAGGTTGCTATCCGACGGAAGTCGCTCGTGGTACTTCTCCCACATTTCCCGGTGGACTGGGGGCCGTAGCGCTGCCTCCTGAATTGCGGTTTTCCGCCTCGCCTCGCTTGGATGCACCAGAATGACGTCCGCCAGATCCGAGAGCCTGGCCTTCCTGTCTTCGCTCGCGCCTTCGTCTTCGAGCAATCCATACTTCTTGAGCGCTGCGAGCGCCCCGAGGGCAGGACCGTTCAGCGAGTTGTAGCCCCAATGCGCAGCGATCGTACCCACCGGAGTCGCGTAGCCGCGCTCCTTGTCGTGGAGTTGCCGCGCTCGCTGGATTGCGGTCTCCAGGCTGATCGCCGGGTATGCCGGGCTACGCCCCTTCGGTCGTCGTGTTGTCGCCGTGCTCGTCTCGCTGACCATGGGTGCTCCCGTGTGTCTGGATGTGCCGCACAGCCTATACCGTTGCGAAGTTCTACGGCAACGGCCCAACTCCGAGGTTGTGCAGTTGCGTCAGTCAGAGTTACGCCGTTGTCTGTTACAGTATGACCCCAACAGGAACCGTTAGCACGGCGGGCCGAATCGGTCGCGGCCATGGTGAACCAGCTGTTACCGGGAGGCCAGCGGCGATGCTGGAAGACGTACTAGGCGCTAGCCGATACGGAGTGCTAGCAGTAGTGGCTGTCCTCGTCGTGCTTGGGCTCCTCGCCCTAGTGGCCTTGCTCCGCTGTAAGCGGGAAGACATCCCGAAAATCGTCGAGGCACTCGGCCTGTGGTGGCGACGGAGATAGCCGCGCCACGTTGGGTCGTTTCGTTACATCAGCGCTTACCATTTCGAAGGCTGTTCACCGATGCTCGGATTGCCTCGGCCACAGCCACCAGCGACCTCCCTGCCGCCCGCACCAGGCCGCCCTCGACATCCGCACCTGCCCTCACTACCGCCGATACCGCAGCGCTAGCGACGGCGATAAGGGAACGCAGCACTTTGACTGCAAGCCTGCCCGACAGCTACGAGGGTCAATCAGTCACTGACTAGCGCCCACCTCGCGCCGGGAACTCAGCTACGCCCGATTCAGACCGGTCGAACTCGCCTGCAGCGCCCGCGCTCTTGATTAGCCGACCCCACCGCTCATGCAGGCCGAACCGGTCGCCGATTATCTTGCCCGCAGGCAAAGACCCGTCAGCAGCCTTATGCGCCAGCGCCCACTCCCACGCCCGCCGCCTCGTAGTTACCCCTGAGACCGCCCCAAGCCCAGCAGAGGCCGCGGTTCGCGAGGCAACGGGGTCTTCGTGCCGCCCCGACCGCACTTGCCGCTCGCGATCCGGTGCCCTGAGCGAAGCCGTGCACCGGACCTGGCGCATCAGCAACTCATACGACCCGATCAGCGCAAACGACGGCCACGCCGCGATAACCCGGCCCGTCACCGTCGGCTCTGCAACCGCCACATTCGCCGCCAGGCTCGCCACGCTGCCGATCACCAGCAAAACCCACGGCAGCACCCCGCCCCTGCGGCCGGACCTCGAATCAGCCAGCAACGTCGTCGACGCCGCCACGATCATCCCGTCCACCGACAACGGCGTCAGCGCCGCCACCCATCCCGGCTGCCCGTGCAGAACCACAAGCATGTGCATGTGAAGGTACGAGACCGTACCCGCGATCAAAGCCAGCAGCCCCACGCACCCGATCGTCACCCGCCGAATCCACCGATCCGCCCGCCCGCTCACAGGTCCGCCCCCACCAGCCACTCAAAAGTGACCTCACCCATGTACGTAGCCGACGAATCCCCCCGGGGACACCAACTCCCATGCTTCGGCCCAGAGTCGCCGTCCGCTCGCCACCATGGTTCCGACAGACCGGAGCACTTGGCTCACTGCGAGCCTCGGCGGCAGTGACGGCTACGCACCGTGAGCAGAGAGACACCAGTTGGCCGACCCTCGTGGAACCTTCGTGGAAACAATGTCCTCGTACAACCTGTGCAATCTGGGCGTTCCGGGCATCCAGCCCGGCCATCTGTGCATCCCGAGCGATCAGCTCGCTGAACCCGCCCACTCTTAATCCGCAGGTTCGGTGTTCAAGCCCGGAATCTGCCCAGGTTAGTCAGGACCCAAGTCAGCCGCAGGCGCAGCGATCGGCGCCAGCATATGTACAGCCAAGAGCCGCTACACATCCAAATCGGCTTTCGGGCGGCCTACTTCACCCGCCAAAAGCGGCCAAAGTCGGCCATAGCTCAGGAGTGGAGGTTGCGTTAGTTTCGGTGACGCGACGGCCCAGCACTGCTGCGCAGTTGACGACTACCAGAAGCGTGCCAACGGCGTCTAAATTCATGACCCTCTCAGCGGGCGAAAATCTTGTCCATTAGCTCCGCCCCGGTCGTGATAACCGGCCGCAGTTCCTTCCGGTAGATCAGCTCAGTCGTACTCGTCTGCTTATGACCAGCGACGCGAGCAATCTCTTCGACCGGCACCCCGCCCTCGGACATGATGCTCACGAAGGTATGCCGCAACTCCCGAGGCACCCAGTCCGACCCGAGCCCGGCCGCCTTGGTGATCTGCCGGAACTCCCGCCTGACGTTGTGCTGATCCATCATCGTCCCGACCGCCGTGGCGAACACCAGCCCCTCGTCCTGCCACAGCGCCCCCGCCTTGAGGCGCTCCCCCGCCTGGGCGACCTTGCGCTCGCGAAGCGCCTCTACCGCCATCTGCGGCAACTTCAGCGTCCGCCGCGACTTAGGCGTCTTGGTATCTCCCCCGGCCCGGTCAGAACGCCACACGGCGACAGTCCCAGCCTCCAGGTCCAGGTGATCCCAGCGCAGCGCCCGAGCCTCTTCCGGCCGCAGCCCAGTCATCAGCAACAGAACCACGTAGGCGTACAGCCGATACGACTCCGTCCGGACCCGCTCCCCGCCATCGATGGCCAGCCCAGCCGCTGCCCGCACGAGAGCACGAGCCTGCTCGAGATTCAGCGCCTTCGACAGGCGCCCTTCCCGCCCCACCGGCGGCCGCACTAGTCCCGCGACATTCCTCCCGACGATGTCGCTCGCCTCGGCGTGACGGATCGCCCGCACCAGGCAGTTGTGCGCGATCTGAAGTGACCGCGTCGACAGCTGATCGCTCAATCCAGCAAGGGCGGCACGGACATCCTTGGCGGTGAGAAGCCGCAGCTCCTTAGACCCCATCCGGTCAACTACGGGCTGCACGCCATCCCGGTACAGCGTCAGCGTCCGCTCGGCCCGGCCTGGAGAGCCCATCGGCGAGCCAGTCGTCGACGGCGTTCCGAACGGTGTAGCCCGCAGGAGTGTGCAACCCGGCGTCGATGTCGGAATGCAGTTCCTTGAGCTTCTGGCGGACCTCCGCCTTGGTCTTGCCGGAGACCTTGCGCCTGATCCGCTTGCCGTCGCAACCGTGCCCGAGCGACACGGCACCGACGTAGCGGTTCTTGGACGCGTCGAAGTAGATGCCGTCTTCGCCAGGCGCGCGTCGTCGCGCAGTCGTGATGCGAGCCATGACTCGAGCCTTACCCGGTTGGCTCCCAGTTTGGCTCCCAGACGACTCCCGACCGGAGCTGCAAACCCTCTGACCTGGTGGGCGCAACAGGTTTCGAACCTGTGACCCCTCGCTTGTAAGGCGAGTGCTCTACCGCTGAGCTATGCACCCAAGACCGGGCCTAAGCGTACCGCTTCGCCGACCTGTCGGAGAGCCGCACGACTTGCCGCAGCGGCACTAGTAGCGAAGGCGAACTCGGTGTCCTTCAACAGCAGCATGGTCCTACCTGCTGTCGTCCTGATGACGGTAAGTAGGACCATGGTGTCGTTAGGCCGAGCGGAAATCGGGCGCGTGGCCCTAGTTCGGTGGTTGCGGGTGGGTCGCCCGTGGGTGCGGGGCACTGAGGACGGCGGCGCCGGTGACAAGTACGCCGGTTGCGGGGCGGCCCGGCCCGTCGCCCGGCCAGGCGCGGCCCGACCCCGGCCCCGGCGCCCGACGCGCTGTGGCCCGGCGCGGCCAGGCCCGGCCCGACCCCGGCCGCTCGGCCCGGCCCGACCCCGGGCGGCCAGGCCCGGCCAAGCTCGGCCCGGCCCGACCCCGGGCGGCCAGGCCCGGCCAAGCTCGGCCCGACCCGACCCCGGGCGGCCAGGCCCGGCCAGGCCCGGCCCGACCCGGCCCGACCCAGGGCGGCCAGGGCCGGCCGCCCCGGCCCGGGGCGGTTCTCCGTGCGGGCTGGGTGATGTGTGGGGACAATTGCCGCGTGAAGGGCGAATCCGATGCGCGCAGGGAGGGCGCGGGGTGGGGGGTGCGGGGTGTGGGCCTACCGACCGGCCAGCGTGGTCGATAATATGGCGATCGTGGAGAAAATGACCGTTCAAGGTTACCTGGCCGCAAATCCAGCAGGACGGTTAGTCGGCAGCGGATCGGGTTCGAGCTGATGGCCGCGGCCCTTCTCGAAGACTTTTCGTCAGGTAGCCGGTCATATCGGCTTGTGAGCCTGGCAGCTGCCGAGCGGCTCGGTGTCAGCGGGCTGTCGCGCTGTCCGCGCAGCGTTCGGTTGCTGGCCGAGAGCGTGCTGTACCGGGCCGTGATCTCCGGGCGGGGCGATGCGGCGCTGGCGGTCGTCTCGGCGATGGTGCAGGCGGCTTCCGGACGAGGTCCGGCTCCTGAGGTGGAATTCGAACCGGGGCGGCTGCTGCTCCAGGACCACTCAGGCATCCCCGTGCTCGCCGATCTCGCGTCGCTGCGCGCTGTCGCGGCCGAGCGTGGCCTGGACCCGGAGGTCATCCGCCCGAAGCTCCCGGTCGACGTCGTAGTCGATCATTCGGTGACGGTGGATGAGTCTGGACCACGAGCGCTGAGCGGCAACGTCCAGCGCGAGTACGTGCTCAATGCCGAGCGCTACCGCTTCCTGCGGTGGGCGGAGCGCTCGGTACCGGATGTGCGGGTCGTCCCGCCGAGCAAAGGCATCATCCACCAGATGCACCTTGAGCATCTGGCCAGGATGGTGGTGGTCAGCCCCGACGGGATAGTGCGGCCAGACACTTTCCTAGGCACCGACTCGCATACCCCGATGGTGAATGCCCTGGGCATACTCGGCTGGGGGGTCGGGGGCGTCGAGGCGACCTCCGCGCTGCTCGGCTGGCCGGTGTCGGTGCTCAGCCCGCGAGTGGTCGGCGTCCGGGTCGAAGGCTCGATGGCTCCGGGCGTTCTGGCTACGGATGTAGCACTCGCGCTCGCCAGGACGCTCAGGAAGGTCGGCGTCGTCGGATCCTTCGTCGAGTTCCATGGCCCGGGACTGGCCAGTCTCGCGGTCACCGACCGGGCGACCATCGCCAACATGGCACCGGAGTACGGCTGCACGGTCGCTTATTTCCCCCAGGACGCAAAGACGCTGGAGTACCTGCGGCTCACCGGCCGTCCCGAGGTCACCATCGAGCTGGTCGAGGCATATGCGCGGGCCCAGGACCTGTTCAGCCAGCACAGCGTGGCGGCCGAACCGGATTTCGCTGAGGTGGTCCGGTTCGATCTGACGGAAATCCGCCAGTCCGTAGCCGGACCAGACAAGCCGCACGCCACGATGCGGCTAGCCGAAGTTCCCGGGAGCTTCCGCACCCTGGCACGGGCAGCCGATGACCGGGGCGAGCAGGCCCGCGACGGGGATGTCGCCATCGCCGCGATTACTAGCTGCACCAACACCTCGAACCCTCGGGCTATGGTTACCGCCGGCCTGGTCGCGCGCAATGCGGCCAAGCGCGGACTGGCTGTGCCGGCCGGCGTCAAGACCAGCCTCGCGCCCGGATCACGGGTGGTGACTGGGTACCTGGATCAGCTGGGACTGCTGCCCTGGCTCGAGAAGCTGGGATTTCACGTTGTCGGATACGGCTGTACTACCTGCATCGGAAACTCGGGCGCTCTGCTCGAGCCTGCGGCGCGCGCCGTGGCCGATGGGGCCCGCATGGTCGCCGTGCTCTCGGGCAATCGCAACTTCCCTGGCCGGATTCATTTCGACATCTCCGCCAGTTACCTGATGTCGCCCCCGCTGGTCGTTGCCTTCGCCCTGGCCGGCAATGTGCGCACCAACCTGGAGAGCGAGCCAATCGGCTTTGATCACTCCGGAGACCCGGTCATGCTCGCAGAGCTATGGCCCGGCCCGGACGAGGTCGACAACGCTGTGGCGGCGGTCGGCCCCGACGCCTTCGAGCGCGAGCGCGCTCAGCTCTACGAAGGCGACGAGCAGTGGGCGGCGCTCGATCCTCCGCAGGGCCCGGTATATGACTGGCCGCAGGAATCCACCTACCTCAGGCGCTCGCCGTTCGTGGCCTCCGTCGGCGAGGACTGGCTGACGGACATTACCGGTGCCCGGGTTCTGGTCTGGGCGCCGGACGCTACGACCACGGACCACATTTCTCCCGCCGGGTCGATACCTCCGCGCAGCGACGCGGGACAGTACCTCGCGGACTTCGGCGTCCCGGCGGCGGAGCTGAACTCCTATGGCTGCCGGCGCGGCAACCACGATGTGCTGGTCCGAGGCACTTTCGACAACCGTAACTTCGCCAACCGGCTCGCGCCCGGGCGAACCGGCGCCTGGACTGTGCTGTCGCCAGGCGCCAGCCCCGTTCGGATTCGGGCAGCCGCCGAGCACTACCGATCGGCCGGGATACCCAGCCTTATCCTGGCCGGGAGCGAGTACGGCACCGGAAGCTCGCGGGACTGGGCCGCCAAAGGTCCGCGCTGGCTAGGGGTGCGGGCGGTGCTCGCCGCCGGATTCGAGCGGATACATCGCAGCAACCTGATCGGGATGGGCATCTTGCCGCTGCAATTCGCGAGCGGCGAGGACGCTGACAGGCTGGGCCTGACCGGTCACGAGCTGTACGACCTGGCGGGCCTCGCGTCGCTGCAGCCGCGCGGCACCGTCGAGGTCAGGTGTCGGAGGACTCCGGATGATCGCGCCCCGGTGGTGTTCCGCATGCTGGCTCGCGTCGATACCGCTCTCGAACTCCAGCTGCTGCGCAGCGGCGGCATCTTGTCAGCCGCCGTCGCGCAGGTCATCCGCACGCAGGGTTGAGTGCCGCGCCGTTTACCGTCATCGTTCCGCCATCCCCCGCGCGAGCAAAGGTAAAGGTCAGCAGGCGGCTGGCGGCACACACGAGCTCGACCAGATTCCGGTGCGTGTCCGCGCTGCCCAGCAGGGCGTCGGTGTAGGTCGTGCTGACGGCGGACATCGCGGCCGGGAGCTTCGCTACCGAGTAGTCGATGACACCGGGCAGCCCCCGCACGCTGTCCTGCCCGGCGACCTGGAGCAGGCGGTCGGTCCCGGCTGGGGCCTGATGGTGATACCGGAAGTGGATGTCGGTCGGCACGGGGAACGCAGCGACCGGCGTGTGTCCCAGGGCGGCCAAACCGGCTAGGGTCACCAGATCCGCTCCTGCGGCCTGGCGGAGTAGCGGTGCGCGGTCGCCTCCGAGCCGGCCGTGCACCTCGATGATCCTCGGCCCCGACGGGGTCAGCTTGATCTCCGTATGGCCGATGCCGGTCCGGGCCGAGAGCGCGGCGAGCGCGGCGCTCGTCAGGTCGGCAACGCTGGCCGCCAGTGCGGCGTCGATCGCGGCAGGCCAGAAGTGCCCAGTTTCCCTGAAGGGCGGCACCTGAACGAAGTTGCCGACGATGGCCAGGTGCTGCCAGCGCCCGTCGACCGCCAGGCTCTCGACCGAGACGTAGTCGTCAATGCCCGGCTCGGCCGGGGTTCCGCTCAGGTACTCTTCGGCGAGCAAGACTGCGGGTCCGCCATCCAGCGTGTTCTCTGGCCACTGCTGAGCCAGCTCCCGGATGACCTCCGATGCCTGCGAAGCATCACCGATCAGCACCACGTTCATGCTGCCCTCGCCCCGGGTGGGCTTGACCATCGCCGGGTAGCCCACGAATGCCAGCGCGGACTCCAGTTCCGCCACGTTCCTGGCCGCCTGATAGCGAAGTTTCTCGATCCCGGCGGACGCCAGCAAGTCCCGCTGCCTGCTCTTGTCGGTGAGCCCAGCGGCCACGTCGACGCTGTGGTACGGAAGCCCAAGCTGCTCGGCCAGCCTCGCCGTGGCGGGGATCATCCGCTCGCTGAAGGTGACGATGCCGTCCGCGCGCTCGGGAAGCCTGCCTGCGGCCAGCACCCGGTCCAGCATGCTGACCTCGCCGTAGTGTTCCAGCAGCGGAAGCACCGTGCGGACGTACGGAGAGCGCGGCACGATGAACCGGACGGACGCCATACCCTTCAGCCCTCGCGCGATTTCGGTGGGCGTCGCGGAGCCGAAGTCAAAGACGACGGCGAGCCGGGGCAGGCTGTCAGCTGCCACTACGGCTCCCGGCCATGCTGCTGCGAATAGTGATTGCCACATCGGATGCGGTGGGACCGTCAAGGAAGGTCTGCAGCGACATCGGCACGCCGAACCGCCGCCGCATCTTCGCCACCACCCGGGCGGCGCCCATCGAGTCGCCGCCGAGTCCGAAGAAGTCCGCGAGGGGTCCGACCGCCGGGAGGCCAAGCACCTCCGCGAACGTGGCGGTGACCGCGGCGAGCAGCTCGTCCGCTGGCGCGGAGGTCTCGGCGGGCAGGCTAGGGCTGGCGTGCGCTCGGCGCGCGAGCTCTACCCGATCGATCTTGCCGCTGCTCGTCAGGGGCATCGCTCCGACCGGCAGGATCACCTGCGGCCGCACCGCGCTCGGGAGGCTGTGAGCCAGCGCGGTCCGGATGCGCTGCTGCAGGTCGGCGGGAAGCCCGTCCGGCGTGCTGAGCTGGGGCTGCACGAAGGCGGCCAGGGCCCGGTTATCACCTCGGCCGAACACGACGGCGGCCGCTGCGGCAACGCCGTCTACCGCCTGCAGGACGGCCTCGATCTCACCGAGCTCGACGCGGTTACCGCGCACCTTAACCTGGTCATCCTCGCGGCCGTGCACGAACAGCGTCCCGGCGGGCGAGCACGACGCAAGGTCACCAGAGCGGTAAGCCCGCTCCTGGGTCACTGTGGCCAGGCCGTCAAGGAATCGGTCCCGGGTGAGCGCGCCATCCCGCTCAAGGTACCCTCGGGCGACCCCGGCACCCCCGAGGAGCAGCTGGCCGGTGGTACCTGGCACGCATGGCCTGTCCCAGCGGTCCAGGACCCAGGCGCTGGCACCCGGTAGCGGCCGTCCGATGGCCACCGGAACGTCGGCCTCCAAGGGCCACATCGTGGCATAGATGGTCGCCTCTGTCGGCCCATAGCCGTTGAGGGCCAGGTCGGCGACCGCGAGCATCCGGTCGCGCAGGCTGCCTGGCAGCGGCTCGCCGGCGGCGACCGCGACCGGGATCCGGACCTTGAGGTGCTCAAGGAGCGCGGCCCAGAAGGTGGGCGTCGCCTGGGCGAAGTCGATTCGCCGCGCGGCGATGAACTCGGCGAGCAGCATGGGGTCGCGTGCTGCCTCGTCGTCGGCGACGACGCAGGTAGCGCCCAGGATGACCGGAAGCAGCAGTTCCACCAGGGAGATATCGAACACCGTGGCTGTGCAGGCCAGTACCCGCTCAACCGGCGCAGCGCTCAGCAGCTCCCGCATCGACGCGATAAGCCACCCGAGCGTGCCGTGCTCGACGAGCACGCCTTTGGGGGTGCCGCTTGATCCGGACGTGTAGATGAGGTAGGCGGGATCGGTACTGGCCGGCCTGGCCTGCGGCAGCGGGCTCCCGCCGCCGGCGGCCGGTGCAGCCATTATCTTCGTGACACCGCTGAACGCCGGCAGGCTGGCCGTGGTCTCATCGCAGATCACGCAGCGCGCTCCGGCGTCACCGAGGATCAGGCGCATCCGGCCCTGCGGCCAGGTTCGGTCGATGGGCAGGTAAACACGACCGGCGAGGAAAACAGCGTGCATCGCGGTCACCGTCGCGCTGCCACGGCTGACGCAGACGGCGATCGGCTCCCCGCGTGCAGCCGGGGCTGCCTCGATCCGCGCCGCCAGGCCGAGAACGCTGCGCCGCAGCTGCCAGTACGTGAGCCGCTCGGCAGCCGTTTCGACGGCCAGCGTCTCGGCGAATTCCACCGAGGTGTCGAGGAACAGCCCCGGGATGCCCTCCGGTGGCGAAGCCGGCGCTGGCCCGCCAGCGATGCCCGGGGACTCGGCCGGCAGCAGCACTGGCCAGTCGGACAGCGCAAGCGCCGGGTTCTGAGTCACCGCATCCGCGACAGCGGCTATCCGCTCCGACAAGCTGGCAAGGTCGGCGGCACCGAGCACGCGGCTGCGCAGCTCGATGCGGATGTCGTCGTCATCGTAGGCATCGATGTGACAGGCGAGCCGGTAGAGCGATGTGGTCGTGGTGACCGGTACCTGATGACAGTGCACGCCGGCCAGGTCAAGCCCTTCGCCGCGGTGGGCCTGATAGGTGAGGACGAGGTCGGACAGGCCGTCGATCTGGTGCCCGGTCTCGGACTGGCAGCGACGCTGGATCTCTGAAAGGGTCGGCGATCCGTGCTTCATGGCCTCGATCAGCAGCCGCCTGATCTCGCCCGCGACTTCGGAAAACGGCGGATCACCCGCGAGATTCACGCGGATCGGCAGCAGGTCGACCGCGAGCAGCGACTGAGCCTGCGCACCAGCGCCGCCACGGTTACTGACCGGAACGGCAAGGACGAGGTCGCCCTGATTCGCCCATCTGGCAATTGTCCCGGCGTAGGCCGCGAACAGCAGCTGAAACTGGGTCAGGCCGAGGCTGCGCGCCAGTGCCGTCAGCCGTCGCGCGGTCGCTGCGGCTAGCGGGCGCTCGATGACCTGCGCCGCGAACTCCGTGGGGCGGGCGCTGGCGGTATCGCCGGGCAGGTCCGCGTGGCCGGTCACGCCGCGCAGCTGATCCGCCCAGTAGTCGAGTTCCTGTCGCCAGGCCGGGTCCTGCCGCCAGGCGTTGACGCGCCGCACTGTTTCCTCAAGCGGCACCGGTGGCACTGAGCCGGCGGTCTGCCGGTGGTCCAGGGCCGCCTGGTATGCCTGCCCCAGATCCTCTTCGATCTGGTCCAGGGACCATGCATCGACCGCGATGTGGTGAAAGAGCAGCGCCAGCAGCCGGTCTCCGTCCGGCAGCCGCAGCAGGAGCGCGCGCAGCAGCGTGCCCGCGCCGAGGTCGAACGGCTCCGAGGCGAACGAGGCCAGCCGCTGATCCGCTCCAGCTGGGTCCGCCAGGTCCTCGACCTCCAGGCAGCTCCGGGGCACCGGCATGATGGATGCGAGTAGTTCGGTGTCCTGCTCGCCGAACGAGACCCGCAAGCCCTCGTTGGCGTCCATCACCTGACGCAGGGCCGTATGCAGCGCCTGCTCGTCCAGCGGTCCGCGCAGGCGCCAGGCCACCGGGACGTTGAGAGCGGCACCCGCGCCAAGCACCTGGTCGAGATGCCACATCTCCCGTTGCTCAGCCGTCGCGGCGAACGCCATCGTCACCTCGCCTGCCGTCGGGTGGCAACCAGGGCCGCCTGCGCAGCGACTGTGCTGCACTCCATCAGCTCGCCCGCGCTCACCTCAATCCCCTGCTGCGCGTAGCCGAAGACCGCCCTGATCGCCGTCAGCGAGTCCCCGCCGAGATCGGTGAACCGGTCGTCACGACCTGATGGAGCGATGCCCAGGATCGACTGCCAGATGTTCGCGACCAGTTCGTCATCGGCACCCCGCAACGGCGGTGATTCTGCTCCCGCACGGCTCGCCGTCACAGGCTCGGCTTGGGCGGGCGTTTCTATCCGATCGGCGCTAGCAGCATCGGTGACCTGATCCGCTTGCGGCGTCCCGGGCACGCGGTCAGCGATCGCGGGCGAGTCGAGGTCAGAGATGGCCCGCCGGAGCAGGTCACGAAGGAGCCTGGCGAATTCCGCCCGGTCTGGCTCCGGCCACTCGGCGCCACGGAACTGGAGCGTGACGGCGAGCTCACCGGAGACCAGGCATTCGGCATCGACAAGCAGCGGCATGCTGGTCCACGTCTGATTGGCTGCGCCGTCCTGGCCGACCAGGCCAGCCTCGGTCAGCAACTCGACCGGAGAGAACCTGGTGAAGTTGACGAGATTGCCCAGCCGGAAGGCGGACCCAGCGGCGCGCTGGATGGCCGAGAGCGGATAGCGCCGGAACGGCGCTGTGACCTTCTGCGCGGCGGCCGCGGCCGCTGCGACCTCCCGCCAGGTTCCCGTGGTCCGCACCCGTAGTGGCAGGGTGTTGAGAAACAGGCCGACGGCTCGCTCTCCCCCGGGACGGCTGAGCCTTCCGTGGGACGGGTGGCCCACCACCGCTTCGGGCTGGCCCTGACGCTGGCTGAGCGCAGCCGCCACGACCGCGAGCAGCAGCGACCCGGGCGGGACGCCGATCGCGTTCGCAGCAGCGAGCAGCTTTCCGTTGGTGCCGGCCGGCACGTCGAGGGCAAGCTGGCTGCCCTCCGTCAAGGCTGCGGCCGGCCCCGACGACGGCGCTCCGCTGAGATAACCGGCCCAGAACTCGCGCTGAGCCGGGTCGCGAACAGCGGACCGCTCGGCGGCGACGTAGTCGCGGAATGGCGGCACGACCAGATCTGGCTGCGGATCGGGCTGTCCTGCGTACCGGCCGACCAGCTCGGCGAAGAGGCTGTTGCTGCTCCAGCCGTCGAGGATCGCGTGGGCCTCGGCCCAGATGAGCACGAACTCCCTGGGACCACGGATGACCGCGGTGAACCGGATCATCGGCGCGACTCCGCCGTCAAGGGGCTGAGCCGCCTCTTCGTCAAGTAGTTCCCGGATCTCGGCCGCAGGCCGGCCGCTGAGATCGACGACGCGCAGCACCGGCTCGGCGCTGGCGGCTACCCGCTGCACGGGCACGGAAAAGCCGTCGAGGTCGAACCAGGAGCGCAGGATCTCATGCCGCTCCACCTGGGTCCGCAGGCACGCCATCATTCGCTCAGCGTCGAAGGCCAGGTGCACGGTCGCGTGCGACACGCTGTGGTACAGGTGGCCCGATGAGGTCTGCGCGTGGTAGACCATGCCCAGCTGCAGTGCGGTGAGAGGGTAGGCATCGACGATCCCGCTGCCGATCGCACCGCGATCCTCAGCGGCCAGGAGCTCCCCTGGGCCGACCTGCGGCTCCCGCGAGACGTCCTGACGCTGCTCGAGCAGCGCGATGACCGACTCGACCGTCGGGTTGTCAATGAGGTCCTCGACCTCGACCGTCAGGCCGGAGGCGCGAGCCTGGGCCACGACCCGGATGGCCAGAATTGAGTCGCCGCCGACCTCGTAGAAGCGGTCCTGCACGCCTATTCCCTGATTCTCGAGCACGTCCCGCCAGACGGCAAGGAGGGCCGGCGCGGACTGCGGCTGCCCTGGCGGCGCAGCGGGGCGCGCGGCGAGCACCCCGGGCTCGGGGAGCGCGGCCCGGTCGAGCTTTCCGTTGTGGTTCACGGGGAGCCGGCCGACTGGGACAAACCAGCTGGGGATCATATACGCGGGCAGGACCTCGGCAAGGAAGTCACGCAGGCTGGCGGCGGACGGTACCTGGCGGTCAGGCAGCGAGGCGACGTAGGCGACCAGCCGCGCCCCGGATTCGGCGTTCTGGTGGCCGACAACGGCGACGTCGGCGACTTCGGGATGGGACCGGAGCGCGTGCTCGATCTCCCCCGGCTCGACCCGGTAACCGCGGATCTTGAGCTGCTCGTCCAGCCGTCCCAGGTACTCGATCGAGCCATCCGCGAGTACCCTGCCGAGATCGCCGCTGCGATAGAGGCGGACTCCGCTGACGGAAGGAAAGCGCTGCGCTGTCAGCTCTGGCCGGCCTAGGTAACCACGGGCGACCCCGCCACCTGATACGCAGATTTCACCGGTATCGCCGTCCGGGATTTCCCGCAGCTCCTCGTCCAGGATCAGGATCTGCAGGTGCGGCAGCGGGCGGCCGATGAGCGAGCGTTTCGCGCTGACCTCATCCGGCTGGATCACGTGATACGTCGCGTGAACGGTGGTCTCGGTAATTCCGTACATATTCACGAGCGCAGGCTTGACCGTCCCGTACCTCTCTGACCAGCGGCTGAGAATGGCGAAGTCCAGGGCCTCGCCGCCGAAGAAGACATGCGCAAGGCCCCCGGCGCGGCCTTGATCCGCCGCAGCAAGCTGGGCGAAGTATGACGGGGTCACGCTCAGCATGGTGACGCCCTCCCTGGCCAGCAGCCCCCACAGCTCGTCCGGCGATCGGGTGGTGCGCTCAGACGCCAGGACCGCGCAGCCGCCGTGCAGCAGCGCTCCGAAGATCTCCCACACCGAAAAGTCGAACGAGCAGGAATGCAGCACCGACCAGACGTCGTCGGGACCGAAGCTGAACAGGCCTGCCGTGGCAGCGAACAGGTTCAGTACCTGGCCGTGCTCGACCAGGACGCCCTTGGGCACTCCGGTCGAGCCCGACGTGTAGATGACGTACGCGAGGTCGGTCGGCGTCGTGGCAGCCGGCGCGGGGGAAAGCAGCGCCCCGCCGGGGTGCTCCGGCGGGGCCAGCGGCACCACCGGGATCGACGGCGGGAACTCACGGGTGAGATCGTCCGCGAGGACGCTGGTCAGCCCGCTGTCCTCAGCGATGAATCGCAGGCGCTGGGCCGGCAGGCCGGGATCCAGCGGAACATAGGCCGAGCCTGCCTTCAGGATCGCCAGGATTCCTGCGACGAGGTCGACGGTCCGCTCCGCGCTGAGCCCGATCAGTCCCGGTTCTGGCTGCCCCGCCGCAAGACGGAGCGCGATGCCGTCAGCCCGGCTGGCGAGCTCGGCATAGGTCAGCGCGTTCTCCTCGTCAACGACGGCGATCCGGCCCGGATGCTGCCGCGCCGCTGCCTCGAATGCCGCGGTGAGGCTCCGATGTGCTCCGTCTGGTGTCATCGCCGCTTTCCTCGTCTCATCGCGCTAGCCAGCCTGATCAGCGGACACCTGCGCCGGGTCGGGCGTAGCCGCCGGCGGCTCAGCGTGGTCCGTCCCAGGCCCGAGAACCGACCGGACGCTGCCGGCCAGCACGACAAGGCAGGTCGGGAGGACCATCAGCCCGATTGGCACCACCAGGGCGGTCGTGGTACCGACCGACCCGAGCAGCAGCCCGGCGGCCAGGTAGCTCACCGGAGTCGTGCACAGCGAGACCATCCAGTCGTAGGAGGTGACCCGGGCCAGCCGGTCGGCCGGGACCAGCCGCTGCATGGTGGCATTCCACAGCGCGCTCAGCACGTCGACGCCGGCCGAGGCCAGCGCGGCGCACACGGCGACGAGCCAGCCAGGCGCCCCGGCCAGCAAGGCCACGAACGGAAGCACCCCCGGCAGCAGCGCAAGGTTTCCCGTGACCAGCGGCCGCTTGGCCTTGACCCGCAGGGCAACCAGGGCTCCTGTCACCGACCCGAACGTGATCGCCGTCGACACCACCGCCCAGCCGGTGATGTGCGAACCCCTGATGAGCGTCGCGGGACCGACGACGAACAGCATGCTGAATCCGAGGTTCCACAGGCAATGTGCCAGCAGGTTCCGCCACAGCCACGGGGTCGCGGACACCTCGCGGGCGCCGATCATCAGATCGGGCCAGAACGCCTTGCGCTCGGCTGCCCTGCGGGGGGAGCCGACCGCCGGGATCCGCATCATGAGGGCAATAGCGGCCACGAAGCTGACACCGTTGATGACAAAGGCCCATCCCGGGCCGGCCAGCGCCGCGAGAACGCCAGCGATCGCAGGGCCAGCTACCATCGGGACGCTGTTAGAGAGCGAGATCAGGGCATTGGCGGACTGGAGCTCGGCTGCCGGGACCGTCTGCGCGACCAGGCCGGAGGTCGCCGGACGCAGGAACGCCTTGGCTGCGGCGCTCAGCACCGACAGCAGGGCAAACTCGACTCCATGGGCGCTGCCGGTGAACAACAGCACGCCCATTCCGGTATACAGGACAGCGCTGACCACATTGGCCCCGATAATGACGGTCTTGCGCGGCAGCCGGTCGGACCACACCCCGCCGACCGGCAGCAACGCGACCTGGGCAATGGCACCGCTCGCCAGGACGTAGCCGAGCTCAAACGCGCCCCCGCCCGATCTGAGCACGGCGAACGCGAGGGTCACCGGGATCAGGGCACTGCCAATGGCAGAGACCATCGAGCTGAGCCAGAAATCCCTGAAGTGCGGATACGCTAACGCAGCGTACCGGCTGCTGACTCGGGGCCGTTCAGGCTGGTCGCTTGTCATAAGATCATTCTGGATGACTCTGGTGGCTGCCGCTACCGTATCGCTAGCCGCGGATCACCGGCCCCTTGAGCGAAGGGAGCGTCGGCGATGACCCAGGCTGGGTTACCAGATGGGCAGCTGTCAGCCTGGCTTAGCGAGCAGTGGGAGCTGCTGCTCGGTACCGGGGCGACAGCTGGGGAAGACGCCGATTTCTTCGCGCTTGGCGGTTCTTCCCTGCTCGCGATGCGCTTGGTCGGGCGCATCCGCAAGCTTGGCTACACCCGGGTAGGCATCGGTGACCTCCTTGAGCGCCGCACGCTCCGGGAGCAGCACGAGCTGCTGCGCACGCAGTCCCTTCAGGCCCCGCGGTCTGTGCCCGCCGGAGCCGAGCGCGAGCTGGTGTCGCTCTCCCAGCGCAACCGCCTGGAGATGGCAGGCGAGCGGCTGCGAGCCGGGCAGCCGGATGCGCCGTTCCCCCTTCAGCACGTGGCGCGGCTCGACGGCGCAGCGGTAGACGTTCGGGCCCTGGACGAGGCGGCCAGGGCGCTGCTGGCCAGGCACGCCGCCCTGCGCACGCGCCTGCTTGACGACAGCGGCGCCATCGCGGTGCAGGAGCTGCCGGTGGCTCCGGACTGGCACATCACGGTTCAGGACGTGCGCACGCTGGCGCCGCAGGCCGCCTGGGACGAGATCATCAGCGCCGCAGGGCAGCGGGCGAACACTGCTTTCGACTACCGGCACCCTCCCCTGATCGCGATCCAGATTGGCCTTATTTCCGATACGCAGTCCGTTCTCACCATCACCGTCGACCACCTCGTGTCCGACGGCCCGTCGATGACCGTGCTGTGGAATGACCTGACGCAGCTTTATCTCGCGGCGGCGCGGGGCCGCGTTGCCGACCTGCCTCCGGCGACGCTCTCCGTCCAGGCGTTTCTTGCCCGGCGAGACGAGGAGCGGCTCGCCAGGGGGTCGCAGCTGCTCACGGCCTGGGACACCGAGCTAGCCGGCTACCCGTTCGCGCCGCTGGCCGACCTGATGCCGGTCACGCCCGACGAGGAATTCACGCCGCCGCAGCCCGCTGCCAGGCAGGAATGGAGGGTGCCGGCCGACGTCGCGTCGCGCTTCTCGCGCTCGTGCCTGGAGTGCAAGGCCACCGAGCACGCCGCCTTCATGGGCCTCTTCTCCGCCGCCCTGCACCTGCTGGACGGGCGAGCCGACGTGGTGGTCTGCTCCGCGCATTCGGGGCGCGACAGTGACAGCGAGGCGCTGGTCGTCGGATGGCTCTCCAACCAGGTGCTGGCCAGGCTCCGGCCGGCAGCGGAAGTACCCTTGCGCACCGCCCCGCTGAGCACCTTCGTCCAGCACGCCCAGGAGCGGCTCATCTTCGCCTACCGGCACCCGGTGCCGTTCCATACCCTCATCCGCAGGTACCAGGGACTGGTCGGGCGGCGGTCACCGCGCAACCCGTACATCTACTTCGACTACGTCGATCATCGGGACACGGACGCCACGTTCGGCTCGGCAGCGGCAAGCCCGGTCGAGCCGCATGTCGCGACAACGTCCTTCCCCGGGCCGGCCATCGCGGTCGAGCGTGCCGACGAGGGAATCGTGATCACGATCTCGTCCGTCGTCGGCCGGTATCCCGCAGGACTGGTCGACCGGCTGGGAGCGGTGCTCACCCGGCTGGTCACCGCGTTCGCCGATGACGCGCGGACCCCGGCCGATCGGGCCTCGCCATGAGCGGTTCCCGCGCCGCCCTCGTGCTCGGCCCCGACGACCAGCACCGCTCGATCCCTGATCCGGGCCTGCCGACCTACCAGGCGCATCGCACCAGCTTCGGCGACGGAGAGCATCTGATCGCTCTTGCCGATGCGGAGGCGATCCGCGATAGCGACGTCCTGGTGGTGCAGACGACCTCCGCGCCTCAGTCTGAGCACCTGATCAGCCTGCTGCAGCTGATCGACGCCGCAGCGGCTGCAGGGGCAGCTTCGGTCACCGCCTTCGTCCCCTACCTGTGCTTCCAGCGGCAGGACCGGGCGATGGCGGCCGGCCAGGCGACGACGGCGCGCATCGTGCTCCGGGCGATCGCGGCGGCCGGATGCCAGTCCGTGATCACCGCCGACCGGCACAGCCAGCTCGCCCAGGGACCCGGCGAGCCTGTCGTGATCGACTTCGACTGCAGCGGGCCGATCGCGGCGGCCGTCGAAGCCTCCGGCGCGCTTCCTGACGTCGTCGTCTCCCCCGACGCTGGCGGGGCGGGCCGGGCCAGCCGGGTCGCGCAGGCGCTCGGGCTGAGCGCCGTGGTGATGACCAAGCTGAAGTCACCGCAGCGCGGCACGTATTACGAGGAGCTGCCTGAAGGCATCGCCGGACGCCGCTGCCTGGTCGTGGAGGATCTCTGCTCAACGGGCACCACGCTGGTTCCGCTCTGCGCGCACCTGTCAGGTCACGCCGCAGCCGTTGATATCGCCGTGACGCACATCCTCACCTCCGCCGACACCGTCGCCCGCAGGCTCACCGAGGCCCGCATCATTGCCTACAGCGACAGTTGCGGGGACGCCGATGCCCCCGTCAAGCTGCTGCCTCTCGCTGTCCAGCACTGGTCCGCGCTGCTCCGTGCCCAGTCCGGCGCTCCGGCGGTACCGGTCCCGAGCGTGACCAGCGGGGTGCGCTAGTGCCTGGTGAGATCGTCACGACGCTCAGCCCGGGTCAGCGCTCGCCGGTGCTGCTGGTGGACTTTCTCATGTTCTCCGACAAGCCCACGCTGGCTAAGCTGCTGCAGCAGGGTGCCGGGCCGCGCGGGCTGTATCAGATCGACGGTGTCCTGGCGTTCGCGGCCACGGGCCGGACCGCACGGCGGCCGTCGCTGAGCGAGCTGGCGGCGGTGTGCACGGCGGCACTGGAGCGGCTGCCCGCCGAGCCGGCGGTCATCGTCGGCTATTGCAGCGCCGCAGTGCTCGCGCTGGGTATCTGGGAGCGGCTCTGCGCGCGATCGGCCGGGCGGCCTGCGCTGATGCTGGTGAATCCGTCGCTGGTGGACGACGAGCTCATCGCTGCGTCCTTCGCCGAGATGCAGGAGTCCCTGGGCACGCAGCCCGCACCCGGCCTGCCAGGCCCGCTCGACCTGGACCCGATGCTCGCTGCGCTGGCCGGCCAGATCGCGGAGAAGCTGGCTGCTGAGCAGCTGGACCAGGAGGAGCTCGAGCTGATGTCCGAGGTGCTGATCGAGCGTTATGCCCACTGGCTAGGGTTCCTGCTCGCCTCGCGCGACGCCGAGGTTCAGCCGCCAGGAACGCCGGTCCGGGCCGTGCTGAGCGCAGATCAGAGCTTCGCGCCTCCTGCCAGCTGGCCGGCTGGGCTGGTCGAGACCCAGACGCTGGAGGAGGACGCGGCGGCGATCTCGTCCTCTGCTCGCCTGCTGGACCTGATCTGCCGCGAGGCGGACGGATTCAGTGCCTGAACCGGCCGGAAAGACCGTCATCGCGCTGCTGCGGGAGCAAGCCGAACTAGCTCCGGGAAAGGTCGCGGTCCGCGCCGCAGCGCCAGTACCGCCGGCCGGGCCTGCGGCAGGGCAGCTGACCTACGCCGAACTGGACGCGCAGTCCGACGTGCTGGCGGGCCGGCTCGTGCGCGGCGGCATCTGCCCCGGTGACCGGGTCGCGGTGCGGGTCCGGCGGTCGCCGGCCCTCGTGCTCACCTTGCTGGCGATCCTCAAGGCCGGCGCTGCCTACGTGCCGCTGGACGATTCGGCACCTGACCACCGGATCGCTGAGATCCTCGCTGACTGCGATGCCGCAGCCGTCTGCTGCGACCGGCAGCTGGAGTCCGCGACCACCGGGTTCGGCCTGCCGGTGTTCCTCGCCGACCCACCCGCGACGGACCGGGAGCTTCCGTCGCCGGCGGCGCGGCTGCCGAAGGTCGCCCCGTCTGACATCGCCTACCTGATGTACACGTCGGGGTCCACCGGCAGGCCCAAGGCCGTGGTCGTCGAGCACCGGAACATCACCAACCTGGTAACGCATCCGAACTATGTCGAGCTCGGCTCGTCGGACCGCGTCCTGCAGGCGGCTCCGGCCGCCTTTGACGCGTCCACCTTCGAGATCTGGGGAGCCCTGCTGAACGGTGCCCAGCTGGTGGTTGCTCCGTCAGGCCCGGTCGATCCGGCTCTGCTCTCCCGTCTTGTGCGCGAGGCCGGCATCACCGTGCTCTGGCTGACCGCCGCGCTGTTCCACCTGCAGGTCGATACCGATCCGGCAGCATTCGCCAGCTTGGCGACCCTGCTGGCCGGCGGCGATGTGCTGTCCGTCAGCCACGTGCACCGGTTCCGGGCCGCGGCCCCGGCGTGCAGGCTGGTCAACGGTTACGGGCCTACGGAGACGACCACCTTTGCCAGCTGCCACCAGGTGACCGCGCTGCCGGAATCCGGGAACCCGGTGCCCATCGGCAGGCCCGTGCAGGGCACCGACCTGCGAGTCACCGACGCAGCCGGGGCGGAGGTGGCCGACGGGACACCCGGGGAACTGTGGATTGGCGGGGCTGGCGTCGCGCGCGGCTACTGGCGCTGGCCAGACCTGACCGAGAAGGCGTTCACCCTGGCCTCGTTCGCAGGGCGCCCGGCCCAGCGCTATTACCACACGGGCGACCAGGTGCTGCGGCGCAGTGACGGCGTCCTGGAGTTCCTCGGGCGGCTCGATGCTCAGATCAAGCTGCGCGGCTACCGGGTCGAGCCCGCCGAGATCGAGAGCGTGCTGGCGGAACACCCGCAGGTGCGCCAGGCCGCAGTCGGCGTGCGCCCGAGCGCCCAGGGCGACCAGCGCCTGGTCGCCTGGGTGGTGCCGCAAGACGGTGCCCTGAACCGGACCGACCTCAAGGCGCAGCTGGCGTCGCGGCTGCCCGCGTACATGGTCCCGGTCGCCTACGTGAGGGTGGATCGCCTGCCGGTCACGGCGAACGGCAAGCTCGACCGGGCCGCGCTGCCGGAGCCGGCCTGGTCGTCCAGGGACATCTACCCGTAACCCCCGTCACCTGGAGTAGCGGACGAGGGAGAAGACGTCGTAGCCGTCCAGCTTCCGCCGGCCACGCAGGAACTCGAGCTCGATCAGGAAACAGGCGCCGACCACGGTTGCCCCGATCCGCTCGAGCAGGTCAATCGACCCGCGCGAGCAGTTGCCGACCGCTATGACGTCGTCGTGGAACAGCACCCGGGTTCCTGGCTTGATGGCGTCGGTATGCACCTCCAGCGTCTCGGTGGAGTACTCGGAGTCGAACTCGACGCTGATCCGGTCACGCGGCAGCTTCCCCTTCTTGCGCAGCGGAACGAAGCCGCAGCCTAGCGAGGCAGCCAGTGCCCCGCCGAAGATGAATCCGCGGGCATCGACCGCGGCGACGGCTTCCACCTCGCGGCTGCGCGCCCACTCGGTCATCCGGTCCACGGCTTCGGTGAAGGCATCAGGGTCGGCCAGCAGGGGGGTGATGTCGCGGAAGACCACTCCGGCGCTGGGGTAGTCGGGGATATCCACGATCAGGTTCGCAAGGCTGGTGTCTGTCAACGGATTTCCTTTCTGCGTGGTCAGCTCTGAGTGGTCAGCTCTGAGTGGTCAGCTCTGAGTGGTCAGCTCTGGTTGGTCAGCCGCAGGCGCCAGGTGCTGCGGAGGCCCGGGCGGCTTCGAGAACGACAAGCAGGTCGCTGACGGCTTCGTCGAGCCCCGGCAGGGGCTGCGCACCTCCGGAGCGGACTGACGCTGCCCAGGCGCGCAGCTGCCCGGCGAAACCATTGCCAGCGGGTGGTGACTCGTACCTGGACGAGGTGCCATCGCCCAGCTCGTCGGTGAAGACCGCAGTCCGGTCCAGGAGGTAGGGCGACGGAAGCGCCAGGGTCAGCCGGCGGGACTCGGTGACAGCCGCGATCACCTCGCTGTAACGCTGGAGCCCGGGTACCCGCACGTGGCTCATCTGCACCCCGATCTCATCTGATGGCCACCACCCGCAGGCCACCGCGTTGCCATCAGCCCAGTGCCGCGAGTAACCGAGCCGCCCGCTCAGGCGCAGCCCCGACCCGCGCAAGATGGCCTGTACCAGGTTCACCTGGTGAATCAGCGAGCCGCCGAGACCGTGGCTGAAGGCCGTGCGCCGGGAAGCAGGGTGACCGTCACCGAGTATTCGCGCGGCGTCCCGGTCGGCGGCGGCGCGAGACTGCGGGCTCGGCTGCAGCGGGACGGCGAGCCGGTGCGAGACCTGATGCGGCGCGTTGGGATCAGCGATGGAGACGGTGATCGAACGCAGCTGCCCGCGCAGGCCGCACGCCGTGTCGATGAACCGCTGGACGGCTGGGTCGTGTCTCTTCATGTAACCGACCGAGACCCGTGCCCCTGCCTGGCGTTCCGCCTGCGCCAGCTCGCGGAGCTGCGCAGGATCCAGGCTCACCGGTTTCTCGCAGAGGACCGGCATTCCCAGCTCGAGCGCCGCCAGCAGGACCTGCCGGTGCGACGGCCACGGAGTCGCGCAGAGCACGGCCTGCGCTCCGCTCGCGGCGAGCTGATCCAGGTGGTCACAGGCTTGCGCGCCCGGGTACTGGCGCCCCAGCGCCTCGGCGCGCTGCCGGTCGGTGTCCACGATCGCGGCCAGCCGGAACGCCTCCGGCATCAGCTGGATCAGGGGCAGGTGCACCGCGCTGGCGACCCGGCCGCAGCCGACCACCGCGAGCTCGATCGGGCGCTGGGCCGTCATCGGCGCACCGTGCCCGGCTGGCCGGGCCGTTCGGCGATGCCGAGCAGCACGTTCGTGCGCCGATGCGCCTCTGGCACCGTCACCCCAGGGTCGGTGAGCCTGAGCACATCGACAGTCTCGGGGAGGGTGATCGCCTCATTGTCCAGGGACAGCCAGAGGTCGAGCGCATCGGGCTCCGGATGGGCGATCGGCAGCACCGCCAGCTCGTAGCGGTTGTGCCAGCAGCGGCTCGTGGCTGCCTTCAGCTCGGCCGTGCTCAGCGGGTCGGACCGGACAGCACGGTGATGCGCGGCTCAGCGGCCAGCCGGTCAAGGGCGGTCTCGGCGAGGCAGCCGCCGGCGAGGCGAAGCTGAGCGCGGATCACGTGACCAGCGGTCATCGGCGCGGTCATTGCCGCTGTCCGCAAGGCCACACCGGGGACGAGTTCGCTGAGGTCATGGGCATGATGCGTGGCGGCAGGGTAAATCGCGGCACCGTTGGTGATGCCCTTGCCCGCCTTGTCGCTGTCGGTGCAGCAGCGGATGATGGTCGCGTCCAGGCTGGCGACGGCCTCGGTCCCGACGGCGGCGAGGACCCTGGCGAGCGCAGTGGTGTTGCAGCTCAGCAGCCGCACCGCCGCCGCCGGCGCGACCTCGGGATTGAGTGCACTGTGCACCAGCGGGCCAAGGCCAGGATCCCGCTCGCCTCCGCAGAAGATCCGGCGCCTTTCGTGCGCGCGGTAGAGCGCCGCCCGGGATCCTGCCGTCCCTGACGGACCGCAGTCGACGATCGCGTCGCACGCGTCCAGCAGGTCGTCCAGGCTGCCGCGTACCGAGATCCCTGCCTTCTCCAGCCCCGGGATCGCATCCGGGTCAGCCGCGAAGTACGGCAGATCCGGCCGGGCCAGGGCGAATATGGCCGGGCCTCGGATCGCGATCCCGGCCAGCGTGACGTCACGGTCCTGCGTCAGGACGGCCGCTAGCCGCTTGCCGATGACGCCGGCTCCGAGCACGCCGACTCTGGTCACGGCCGGCTCTCCGCCAGGAGCGGCGGGACCAGGCGGGCGGCGTGCACCGCCTCGGTGAAGGCGACCAGCGCGCAGGCCGTGCCCTGCGGGAGCCGGTCAGCCCGGAGCAGCAGCAGCTGCGGCCAGGCGTCCCCGAGCCCTCGGTCCCGCATGTATTCGCACAGCGCGGCGGTATCGGCACCGGCCCGTTCGGGGACCGCCTCCAGGCCCGCGCCCGGGTGCGGCGCTAGCGGGCTGGCAGGCACGAAGGTATAGCTCAGGAGCCAGCACCGGGTTTGCTGGCCGACAAGGACCTGAACGGCTGCCTGCGCTCCGCCTCCCGTGAACGTCCACGAGTCGCCGACCCGGATGGCGTCGACTGGCCCGGCCGCAGCGGGACCGCAGCATCCTGCGGCCGGCCGAGCACCACCGCGCTGGCGACGGCCTGCCCATGCGGCCACATCGCCGCCAGCCTGAGCAGCACGTGGTCGACCAGCTCTGGCACGCTGGTCATCCGGTCGCCGCAGCTGGTCGCTCGCCGCGCACAGCCTGGCAGATGTGCGCGACGACGTCGGCCAGGTGCGCCTGGCCGCCCAGGTCAACGGTGCGCGGGCCATGCCGCGCGGCTTCGTCGAGGCTGCTGGTGAGCCGCTCGTATTCAAGATCGCGGCCGATGGCGCGCAGCAGCAGGCTGACGCCGCGCAGGAAGGCCAGCGGGTTCACCCGCCCCTTGCCGGCGAGCTCCTCCGCCGCCCCGTGCGACGCCTCAGCGACGTGCACCTCTCCTGAGCTGTCCAGGCTGCCGACCAGCCCGAGACTGCCGGCCAGAGCCGCGCCCAGGTTGCTCAGGATGTCCCCGATGGAGTGCGAGGTGACGATGACGTCAAATCGGCCTGGGTCAAGGACAAGGCTCGACGCTGCGGTGTCGGCCAGCATGTCATCGAACTCGACGTCGGGATACGCCGCTGCCACCCCGCGCGCGACGTCGAGGAAGAGACCTTCGGTCAGCTTCAGGTTGTTGGCCTTGTGGACCAGGGTGACCCGAGTTCGGCCCTCGCTGCGGGCCAGGTCGAAGGCATACCGGGTGATGCGCTCGCAGCCGCCCTGGCTCGCGATCTTCACCGCCTGCGCGACGCCGGGTGCAGCCATCCATTCGATAGCTCCGTAGAGATCCTCGAGGTTCTCGCGGACGAGCAGGACTGGCGGCCGCCCAGGCACGATCGGCAGCGGCCGGAGGCAGGCGTAGAGGTCGAGCATCCGCCTCAGGTAATGATTGCCCGACCGGATCGTGCCGCCGTTCGGCGTATAGAACGGGCCCTTGATCGCGAGCCGGTACTTCCGGAGCGCCTCGATGGTCGCCGCCGGAGCGGTAGCTCCGGTCTGGTGATAGGCGGCCATCCCGGCCATCATGTCGATCCAGCGCACGTCCAGGCCCAGAGCCTCGATCACGTCGGTGCCGGCCTGCACCAGCTCGGGCCCGACGCCGTCTCCCGCGATCCGTACGATCGCAAGCGCCTGGCTCACCTGAATTCCTCCAGGTCACCGTGGGCTGGGTAGCGGTCCGCCCAGCACCTGAGCCGGGCTGCCGTGGCCGGAGCGGCACCGACGCCCGGCAGGCCCTGCGCGGCACAGGCCAGCAGCGGTGCCAGCGCCCGGGCCTTGCGCGCATCCCTGCTGGTCTCGCCGAGCGCGGCTGAGGTGAAGTTGCGCAGCAGATGGTAAAGGAGCATCGCGTCGATCTCGGCCGGCCGGATGCCGAACCGCTGGCCCGCCGCCCGGACGACGGTGAGCAGGTTCTCGAACTGGTCGGTCACGCTGCCGTCGCAGTGGAATGCGACCGGATGCGCGAAGAAGACGAGGACAATCTGGAGTGCGACCGGGCAGTCGTAGTACAGCAGGTCGAGGTCCACGCGAACGGCCTCGTCGACGGCCTCGCGCGCCGGGAGCAGGAAGTTGGCCGGCTTGGGATCACAGAACAGGGCCGTCAGGCCGGACCCGGCCAGTTCCGGCAGGGCGGGCGGCAGGTCCGTGCCGCCGATCGCCCCCTCCAGCTCGGCGCGCGCCCGCCGGTAGCGGCTGAGCACGGGAAATCTGGGCGGGGGTGCCAGGCTGGCGCTGTCCAGCGCCTGGCGCAGCAGGCTGTCCCGCTCGACGAAACGCTCGAGCGAGCGCAGGCAGGCGGCGTGCCAGGCCAGGCGGTCACCTGGAGCAGCACGGATGAGCGCCTCCCCCAGGTCCGTGGCATCCGGCAGGTGCAGGCTCAGCACGTGCCCGGCGCTGATCCACAGCGGGACGCACCGCAGCTCAGGCAGTTGCCGCAGCACCCCGGCGAGCACGTCGAGCGCGCGCAGCTCGCCGGGAGTGCGGCTGACCGGCTTCACCCGGAAGGGCAGGAAGCCGCGCTCTGTCCAGGGGACGAGCGGGGCGGGGACCTGGTCGGACGGCAGCCGCAGGGCAGGGATCAGCACCCCGTCGCTGTCGGGCACCAGCGCCCCGGACGTCCGGGCGTCGTCCAGCGCGGCCGCGACAGCTGCCGGGCCTGGCTGGTCAGTGACCACCTCAGCCAGCCGGGCCAGCAGCTCCGGCGCTGCTGCTCGCAGGCGCATCCTCAGCTGCGGCCGTCGAAGGCCGCCAGCAGCTCTTCTTCCCGCACTTCGCCTTGCCGGTTAACGGATTCCTGGCGCAGCCAGGTCAGCCAGGTGCCAAGGTCGTCCTGGGTGAAGGCACGGCCGTTCCTGGTGAGCACGTCCTCGATGATCGCCCGGCCCGAGTGCTTGCCAAGGACATACCGGCGCTCGCCGCCCGACAGGCTTCCGGCGAGAACGGCTCGAACGTCGAAGTGTCGTTCAGCATGGCGTTGACGTGGATCCCCGACTCATGGGCGAACACATTCGCGCCGGTGATCGCCTGCCAGGGCGCCGTCACCTGGCCGCAGGCGTCCGCGACGAGCCTGCTCAGCGCGGTCATCTGAGTCAGGTCGATGCCAAGATCTATCTGGTACAGATACTGCAGGGTGACGGCGGCCTGGGCTAGGTCGGTCATGCCCGCCCGCTCGGCTACTCCGTTGACGGTCACGTGGAAATACCGCGCGCCGGCATTGAGGCCGCCAAGAGTGTTAGCAAAACCGAGGCCGAAATCATTGTGCGCGTGGCATTGCACGTCGATGTCAACTTCGGAGACCACGGCGGCCACTCGACTGGCATAGCCCTCGGGGGTGAGAATGCCGATCGTGTCGGACAAGCGCAGCCGGTCGGCACCGGCTTCAGCGACGGCGGCTGCATATTCTACGAGAAACTCCGGCTCGGTCCGAGCGATATCCTCGGCGCTGATCGAGACAAAGACACCACGGTCCTTGGCCATCCTGACCAGCGACGTCGCGTTCTGGATCAGCCATTCCCGGCTCTTGTGGACACTCTGCTCCAGGTGGACCCTGGAGGCCGGGAGCCCGATATGAACGGCCCGGTAGCCTAAATCAAGCGAGAATTCGACATCGGCTCGCACCCCGCGATTCCAGACCACCAGCGTGGCCTCGTCCTGCCTGCCGACGGCCTTTCTGAGGAGATCGACCTCATTACCGCCCATGGCCGGGATGCCGACCTCGACCCATCGCACCCCTGCGCGAATCAGCGCGTCCAGAATCGCGGCTTTGGTATCACTGCTGAACGCGACTCCTGGTGCTTGCTCACCGTCACGCAGCGTGGTGTCCTCGAGAATGATGTCCGGTCGCACGGGCAATAACCTCATTCCGATTTGCCAGATCTTAGAATTGGTCCACCGCATACCGCTCCGGCAGCGCATTCTCCATTGAGCCAGCGGGTCATATGCCGGAGTGGATAGCGCATTTACTCAACCACGGCGCTACGAGATTGGCAAGGGGCGCTCGTGGCGGCCGGGCCGGAGGCTCGAAGCCTTATTAGGGGATAGCAGATTCGCACTCTTTCGGGTATTGACTCCAGGTCAGCTAGATGATATGCGCCTGAGCCAGGACGACCGTCGTTCATTTTTTCTTGACGAGTTCGACACATCTTGATAACCTGCGCACAATTCGCAATTCGGACGGAATGGGCATGTATGGCTACGGATAGCCGACCGGATCCTGCTGGTTGCCAGCTCCTGCGCCTGACCGGCAGGCAAGGCCGGTAACCTCCTCGCCGCCAACGTTCTTCAAAGCTCTTTTGGTTCTTGCCCGGCGCAAAAGCCTGGGCCTCCCGGAAAAACGAGGAGGTAATAAATGCCAAACGGAGATTTTAGCGCCTTACTTAAGGGGCATTTATGCGCGCGGCTCGTTGGTGTCCATGATGGTTTATCAGCCGCGCTCGTCCAGGAGGCCGGATTCGACGGCGTCTGGGTAAGCGGGCTGGCCGTATCAACGTCTTATTGCGTGCCGGATGCGGGCCTGCTGACGATGACCGAATTCCTCAGCGCAGCCACGCAGATCCGGCACGCCTGCGACCTGCCGATCATCGCCGACGTCGACGCGGGATTCGGCGACCTGAACGTCGTGCAGCGCATGGTGCGCCTCTACGAGGCGGCCGGCATCGATGCCGTGTGCATCGAGGACAAGGTCGGACCGAAGCGGAACAGCTTCCGTGATGGCAGCCAGCTGGCAGACCCGGCGGAGTTCTGCGCCAGGATCCGCGCGGCGAAAGACGCCCAGCGCACACCCGATTTCGCGGTCATCGCCCGGCTGGAGTCGCTGATCGTCGGCGAGAGCATGGACGATGCGGTGGACCGCGCGCAGAAGTATCACGATGCGGGCGCCGATTGCCTGCTCATTCACAGCCGGGCGGCGGACATCGGCGAGATCGCCGAGTTCGCCGGCCGATGGCGCGCGACGGGCAGGAAGCTCCCGCTCATCGCGATCCCCACCACGTACTACACGGCGACCACCGCTCAGCTCACGGATCTGGGAATCTCGGCGGCTATCTATGCCAATCAGCTAATTCGCGCGACAACCCGGACAATACGCGACACGCTCGCGAGCATCAGCGAGCATGGATCGAGCGCCGGAATCGAACCGCAGCTGGACTCATTGCAGCGGCTGTTTGCGCTGGTCGGCACAGACAGCGTGCACGGCGACAAGCCCTGGTCAGGCCTGGCCGCCACTGGCGCGAGGCAGAACGCGGACGGACAGGCCAGGTAGCGCAGCGCAATCGCAGAATCATCTCATCCATGGAGCGAGGACATGGCAACAACTGCACTACGTAAGGCGCCGGCAGGCTTCACCATCGAGCAGTGGAGCGAATTTTCCGACAAGGGATTCATCGCGCTGCCCGGCGCTGTGCCGGCCGAAGCCTGCGAACGATACCGAGCGGCCGCGCTAGAGCTGATCGAGCGGCACTCTGACTACGATCCGGCGCACGCATTCCGGGTCGCGAATGTGCTGCCACAGCACGAGAAACTGTGGGAGCTGATCGACCACGACCAGCACGCCGGATTCGGCTACGATCTCTACGGCGACCAGCTTCAGCTAGTCCAGTCGGACTTGTTCGTCCGCCCGCCGGGCGGCATCGTGAACTCCTGGCACATCGACGGGCCGCGTGCTCTCCCGTACCGGGTCTTCTCGCCCGAGCTTCCGCTGAAGCTGCGCATCGGTTACTGGCTCACCGATGTCCAGGAGCCCAACATGGGCAATTACGTGTATGTGCCAGGCAGCCATAAGGCGGACTACGACCTGGAGCACAGCGGTACCGGGGACGCGCTGGGGCAGGAGGTAATCTGCGGCTCGGCCGGCACCCTCACCGTGGCTCACGCGAACGTCTGGCACCGGATCGACCCGAACCAGAGCGACCGTACCCGGATCACGATCTTCCTGACCTATGCCCCCAGCTGGCTGGCGAACTACTACTCCTACCCAGAGGATCTGCTCGCGCGGATGACCAGGGAACAGCGGATCATCCTTCGCCCCTACGAGGACGGCGAGGACTTCGTGCGCCCGCCCAAGCAGGATCTGCCGCTCTTCATCGACGATTACATTCCGACGGGACCAGCCGACACCGATTTCCACAAGATCCGGCGGTTCACCCGTTATGAGCGAATCTTGCGAGACGGCTCCTGACCACGGTCCCGCAGCCTCCCTGGCTGAACCAGCTCGACGGGCCACTGCACCGGGAGCAGCTCACCGAGCTGATCGCACGGCTATGCGCGGAGTCCGCGTGGCTGGCCGGCGAGCAGCCGGACGCCAGTGCCCGCGCCGGTGCGGTGGAAAGCCTGGAGTGGCGGCTGGAGGAGCGCCTGGCGGCCGCTGTGTCACAGTGCTGCGGGCCTGCCCCGATCCTGGCGGAGGAGCACTTCAGCCACGAGCAGCGCTGGGATACCACGGCACCAGGCAGCAGGGTGCGGTTTGTCCTGGACGCCCTGGACGGCTCGGCCAGCTACGCGCGCTCCAGCACCCGGTACGCCACCAGCCTGGCCATCCTGGTGGACGGCCAGCCGACGGTCGGGCTGGTGTACGTCCCGGCGAGCGGGCTGCTGTACTCGGCGCTCGCCGGACACGGCTGCTACGTGGGCGACCAGCCGCTCGTCAGGGACCCCACGACGGCCGCCAGGATCGCCGTGGTGAAGAAGCAGTGGGTGGACAGGGAGCCCGAGCTGGCCGCCCACGTCGGCCGGCTGACCCGGGAGGGTTACGCGGTGGAGCGGATGGAATCCACCTCGCTCAAGCTGTGCTGGCTGGCGCAGGGCCAGCGAGCCGGACTGGTCAAATGGCTTTCCGAGAGCCGGAGCATCGTGCATTCCTGGGGCACGGTGGCAGGGCTCGTGGTGTGCCGCGAGATGGGCCTCGTGTCGCACCGCTTCAATGGCGATCGGTGGGACGGTCATCCAGGCGGTCTGCTGATCGGGGACGACCAGTTTCTGCGAGATCTGGGATACCCGCCAGGCTGACCGGCGCGCCGCGCAGCAACCTTGCCAGCAGGGCTGACAGGCCAGCCGCTGCCGGGCCGATCGCCAGCACGGCCGCCGGGCCAGCCCAGGACGCGAGCAGCCCGGCCAGGCCGGACCCGGCCGCCGTGCCCACCGCGAGCCCGGTGGACAGCCACGCGAACGCCTCGGTGCGGCGCGCCGGGGTGGCCGCCTGCTCCATGAGGACGTAGCCGACCGCCGCCACCGGCGTCAGGAACAGGCCAGCCACCGCGAGGCTGGCACCCAGGGCCGCCAGCACCAGGGCCGACGGCGCGGTTGCCAGCACGGCTGCCGGAATGAGCGTCGCTGCGAAAGCGCTGATGACCCGCACGTAGCCACGGCGGCTGGCCGCGACCACCAGCGCGAAAGTGCCGGCGAGCCCGCCCACGGTCGTCGCCGCCTGCAGCACTCCGGCCAGGCCGGGGAGCCTGGCCGCTGCCGTCACCGCAGCCACCCCGACCGGCAGCTCCCCGAAGATCAGCCCTTGCAGCAGCGTGCAGCCCACCAGGATCCGCACGTCCCAGGCCCACGGCGAAGTCCTGGACTGCGACCTGCGGACGGCGGGCCTGGGCAGCCCGGCAGTGGCCAAGGTGAACCAGACGTTGCCGATCAGCACCATCCCGGCCGAGCACGCCAGCGCGGCTCCCGGACCGCTGACCGTGACCAGCAGCGCCACCAGCAGCGGCCCGGCCAGGAAGAAGAGCTGCTGGAGCAGCGACTCGATCGTGTAGGCGTCCGCCACCCGATCCGGGCCGGCCAGCTGCGGCCAGACCGCCTTGATGCTCCCTGAGACCGGCGGCATGCCGACCCCAGCCACCGTCGCGCTGGCCGCGAGCGCCCAGGCCGAGCCGTGCGCCGAGGCCAGCAGGAGCAGCGCGGTCACCGCCATCACGTGCAGCGCCGCAGTCGGTATCAGGACCCGGCCACGGCCCACGCGGTCGATGAGCCGGCCCTGCAGCGGCGTGGAGGCCGCGTCACCCGCCGCTACCAGCGCCGCGGTAACCCCGGCCAGCGCGTAGGAGCCGGTGGCCTGGTGCAGCAACAGGACCGTGGCCAGCGGCACCATGCCCTTAGGCAGCCGGGCGACGAGCGACGAGGCAGCGACAGCTCGCGCATGCGGCAGAGCCAGCACGCTGCGGAACGAACGGGCAGAAGAGCGGACCCGGTCCGGCACCGCTCGGATCAGCACCGAACGAATCGGCACCGCTCGGATCAGCACGGAAAGGAACATCAGCACCTCGGGGCTCACGTCGGGGCACGCCACAGCGTGCCGACGTCGCCCTACCGGGCTTTTATCCCTTCAGATGCCCGCCGCAGCGGGTCGCGGCGCTCGGACCAGCCCGACCTGGTAAGCCGGCGGAACCCTAGCCACGTCCAGTCGACGATGCCATGATAACCGACTGCACAGTGCCGCCCCCGGAAGGCTCAGCTGCCCGCCTTGTCTCCAGCTCCTAGGAGGCTTTGGCGAAGGCTGTGTCAGCGGCCGCTGCTGGGGCCTGTCGTGTGCTGGAGGATTTTCTGGTGGGTGCAGGAGGGATATCGCACGCAGGAGACTTGTCAGCGCTATCACGCGGACAACTTTCCCTGGCACGAATCGGCTCCTGCCTGCGCCTGGAATCCCTCCTCCCAGGGCACGGAAACCCTCCGCCACGCGGGAAACCTCCACCAGGAACCCGGCAGCCCTCCCGCCCAGGGCAGGCCGGCAGCTGGCAGGAGAGTTGTCAGGCCGCCACGATCCCGCCCGGCCCCCTGCTGCCTCCTGGGCGCCACCGGACTGGCAGCCGCGGAGTGGATAGGCAAGCAAGTGCGCGTTCGCCGCGCATCGTGACTCACGAGGCTGCCAGCAGCAACTGCTCGATACCAGCCCGGCGGTCCCGCAAATGCAGGCGCACCACCGGGCGGTCGCGGGCCCGCAGCGCACGCTGATCACCGGCCGCCTGGGCAGCCTGCAGGCCTGCCAGGGTGAATGGCCTGCCAGGGATCTCGATGTCACTGGTCACCGCCCCGGTGATCTGGCAGAACACCCCAGCAGGCGGACCGCCCTTGTGGTACTGACCGACCGAATGGAGCAAGCGCGGTCCCCATCCGAAGGTGACCGGGCGCGGCGTCCGGGCCCGCAGCGCCGGCTCGAGCCCGGCCACCAGGTGGTCCCCCGCGCGATCCAGGTACGCCATGACCGACAGATAACCATCGGCGGGGATCTGCCCGACAAGTGCGGCCAGCACGTCAGCCACGTTCCGCGCTCGCGGTGCACCGTCCGCCGCGTACACCTCGATCGCCCCCTCGACGAAGTCCGGCTGGACGCTCACCTCGCCGCTGCGCAGCAATTCGGCCGTATTCGCCTTCGACTCCTCGACGTTCGGCTGATCGAAGGGATCGACCCCGAGCAGGCGGCAGGCCACGACCGTCGCGTACTCCCACAGGAGAAACTGGGCGCCCAGCGGTCGTGCCCACGGCAGCGTGGTGCGGATCGAATCGGGAGTGGCACGACCGCCGGACACCGGCAAGATGCCCCGGCCCTGCTTGCCGCTCGACTCGGCGATGAGCTGCTCGATCCAGTCCGCCAGGCCGCGCAGGGCGGGATCGGGCACGTCGATGACCAGCTTGTCCCGTCCGGCGGCTGCCTCGGACGCCAGCGCCAGGCCAAGCGCGCTGCCGGGATTGTCCAGGCGCTCGAGTTCGGCGAGCAGCGCTGCGGATTCGTCCAGCAGAGCGCGCACGTCGACCCCCAGCAGGCTTGCCGGGACCAGGCCGAACGGACCGAGCGCGCTGTAGCGCCCGCCGACACCGGGATCAGCGAGCACCACGTCGAAGCCGCGGTCGCCAGCGATGCGGTGCAGCAGCGAACCAGGATCGGTCACGGCGGCGAAGTGCCGTCCCGCCTCCTGCGCGGGGAGCCGGTGCGCGAGCTGCCTGATGAAGACGCGGCCGAGGCTGTTGGTCTCGATCGTCTCCCCGCTCTTGCTGGAAAGGACCACGAGCATCCGGCCGGGGTCACGGGCGAGAACGGCGCCGACCTGCTGGCAGTCCGTGGTGTCCAGCACGGTCAGCCGCCTGCCGGCGGCCGACGCGACCACCTCAGCCGCAAGGGACGATCCGCCCATCCCGATCAGCACCACGTCGTCCAGGTCCGCCCGCTGGCTGGCCAGCGACTCGAACCCCGCCAGCAAGCCTGGTGAGGTACGGGGGAAGTCCATCCAGGCCGGCCGGCCGGGGCCTGCGAGCTCGATCGCGGCCTGCCTGGCCAGGTCCGCTGGCGTGCTCAATCCCGACCTCGCCGGTGCAGGTCGGCGTGGAATCGCTGGTCGCCGACGACGATGGTGCCTGCCTGCCAGCTCCACGGAGTGCGGTCGAGGCGGGCGGGCCTGACTCCGGCTTCCGAGGCGACCAGCTGTCCTGCCGCCATCCCCCAGACTCGCGGCACCCCGTCCTGCCCGCCGAGCCGCTTGATGAACCCGGCCCGTGACCCCTCGGCGAGGAAGCACAGCTTCAGCGACGTGCAGGCCATGTGCTCAAGCTCGTAAGAGAGCAGCAGGAGGTTTTCCACCGCCGGATTGGCGGCCGGATCGATCACCACGCCGTTGCCTACCGCGATGAGCCTGCGCCTGGCGTCGTCAGCGGCGGACAGGCGCAGGCCATTGGCATAGGCGCCGCCACCCTGCTCGGCCGAGTACAGCGTTCCCGTGCTCGGCCGGTACACGAACGCTGAGACCGGAGCGTGCCCCTGACACCGCGCGACCGAGACCGCGTAGGTGTCGCGTCCTGCGCGGTACGAATTGGATCCGTCGAGCGGATCCACGGCGAACCACCACTCGCCAGGTGCCCGGTGAGCGTAGTCGTGGTGCTGGGCGTAGTGCTCCTCGGCCAGGATCGTCACGGGGCCGTAGCAGCGCAGGATCAGCGCCACGATCTCGGCTTCCAGGCTGCGCTCGATCTTGGCGACGCGGGACAGCTCACCGCTGGCCCACTCCTGCGATTCCGGCAGCCGGTCCGCGAGCGTGATTAACTCGGCGGTGAAGTCGTCGTTGGTCATCAGCGGCTTCGCTCCGAGCGGATCGGCAGCGGCCGAAGGACCCGGGCAAGGGCCTGCTCGACCTCCTGCGCCAGCCCCGGGGGCGAGCCGTCAGGCCCGGCCGACAGGCCAGCGCCACCCACGGCACCACCACTCACCGCGCCGCATTCGCGGCATTCCACCTCGCCGAGCCTGCGCACGAGCCTGGTGCTCGCGCACACTGAGCAACGGTCAAGATCCGTCACCCACTCGCCGTCACTCTGGCAGCCGGGACAGATCAGCACCTGGCGGTCGGCCCTGACTCCGCGCAGCCATGGGCTGCTGCCTCGGTCAGGGTCGACCTGCCGGGTGCCACATCGATAACAAGGCATCTGCCGCCTGTTCCGGAACAAGTTCTGAGGAGGACCGCAGACCCAGCCGGCTAAGGCGACCAGCCGCGAAGGCGGGCTAGCTGAGCTCAGCGAGCGCCTTCTTGTACTCGGCGAGCTCGCGAGCCTGCGGTATTGCGTTGACTACCTTCCAGCGGATAACACCGGTCTTGTCGATGACGAAGGTGCCCCTGGTGGCGATACCCCGCTCGTCATCGAAGACACCGTACGCCTTCGCGACGCCGCCATGCGGCCAGAAATCGGACAACAGGCCAAACTGGTAGTTCTGCTCTTCCGCCCACTGCTTGTGCACGAAGATCGAGTCGACCGACACGGTCAGCAGCTCGACGTCCTCGCCGTCGGCCTCGGGGAACTGGTCGCGCATCTCGCAGAGCTCGCCGCTGCATACCCCGCTGAACGCCAGCGGGTAGAACACGAGCACGACGTTCTTACTGCCGCGCAGCTCGGAGAGCTTGATGTCAGTGCCGTGCTGGTCCTTGAGTGTGAAGTCCGGTGCCACGTCACCGATCTCTACCGCCATTGATGGTCCTTTCAGCAAGTCGCGCGCGGTGACCCCATTGGGCCGCAAGGGACTCTCGCACGTGACTTCGGGCGCGACAGCGCCCGAACGCGCGGGATGAGTCCGAGTCTGCCACGGCCAGTCGACCGCGGCAGACCCGGACCGTTGGAAGACGCAGCGTCAGCGCCTGCCTATAACCGCCGCGCCTTAGGCGCGACCAGGCGGCTGGCCGACCAGTTCTTCCCCGCGCTCACCGTGGACGTCTGCGATAGTCCGGCGGTTGGTGCCGCTTCCCCGATCTCGCTTGGCTCGACGTGGCCCTCGCGGCCAGCCTTGGGGGTGAGCAGCACGATGTAACCGCCGTCTGCAAGGGGTGTCAGGGCGTCTACCAGGGCGTCGACGAGATCTCCGTCGTCGTCACGCCACCAGAGCAGCACCCCGTCCACGACATCGTCGTAGTCCTCGTCGACTAGCTCGACGCCCTCTCCCGCCGCGACCTGCTCACGTAGCAGTTCATCGCAGTCGTCGTCGTAGCCGATCTCCTGGACTACATGGCCCGGCTTGATGCCGAGCCGCATGGCCAGATCATGATCCTGCGCCTGGCCAGCGGTCGCGCTCACTAACGTCCTCCCTGTCCCAGCCGCGCGCAAGACCGGGCCCGGCACATGCCACCGGATGGCGGCACTTCTCGGGGCCGACGACGGCCTTGCGCGATCGTCTGTACCTCTTGCTGGGACAGTTCACACTCGCGAAGCGTCTTGCGCAAGTCACAATTCGTGCAGAGCCAGTTAACCGAGGTCATCATTCCATCTTCCCCCGTCTGCCGCCCGCTTACGCAGCACGGCTTTCGGGCTGGTTTCGACCTGTTATGAGACAGTTGCGCGCTAGCCTGCACGAGGCTTTCGCGGCCAAGCTCCGTGCCAGCCGCGAGCGAAATCTTGCTCAGCATCCAGGGGCCGTGGATGCACTACTGCTCGCGGCGTATGAGGATGGACCTGTTAACGATATGGAGGGGATCAACCCGTGGCCTCAGGACGCCAGCGCTTCTCGATCATCACCGATGGCTTGCCGAACCAGCTCCCGGACATCGACACCGACGAGACCAGGGAGTGGCTCGAATCGTTTGACAGCGTGGTCAGGACCCGTGGCCGGGCCCGCGCTCGCTACGTCATGCTCCGGTTGCTTGAGCGCGCCCGTGAGCAGCAGGTCGGCGTGCCCGGCCTGCGCAGTACCGATTACATCAACACGATCCCGCCCGAGCGCGAGCCGTGGTTCCCTGGCGACGAGTACATCGAGCGCCGGATCAGGGCCTACATCAGGTGGAATGCCGCTGTCATGGTCTCTCGCGCCAACCGGGCCGGGCTTGGCGTCGGGGGCCACATCGCGACGTACGCGTCTGCGGCGAGTCTGTACGAAGTCGGGTTCAACCACTTCTTCCGCGGCAAGGACCACGGCGAGTCTGGCGACCAGGTGTTCATCCAGGGCCACGCGGCTCCGGGCATCTACGCCCGCGCGTTCCTGGAAGGCCGGCTCTCCGAAGCCCAGCTGAATGGCTTCCGCCAGGAACTCTCCTCCCCCGGCGGCGGCCTGCCCTCGTACCCGCACCCCCGGCTGATGCCGGACTTCTGGGAGTTCCCCACCGTCTCGATGGGCCTAGGCGCTATCGATGCCATCTACCAGGCTAGGTTCAACCGATATCTACTGGCGAGGGAGCTGAAGGACACCAGCCGTTCGCGCGTCTGGGCGTTCCTCGGCGACGGTGAGACAGACGAGCCCGAGGTGCTCGGCTCCATCGGGCTGGCCGCCCGGGAGGAACTCGACAACCTGATCTTCGTGGTCAACTGCAACCTGCAGCGCCTCGACGGCCCGGTGCGCGGCAACGGCAAGATCATCCAGGAGCTCGAGTCCTTCTTCCGGGGCGCGGGCTGGAACGTGATCAAGGTCATCTGGGGCCGCGACTGGGACCCGCTGCTGGCTCAGGACGTCGACGGCGTGCTGGTCAACAAGATGAACTCGACGCCAGACGGGCAGTTCCAGACCTACGCGGTCGAATCGGGCGCGTACACCCGCGAGCACTTCTTCGGCGGCGACCCCAGGCTGCGGTCGATCGTGTCGCACCTGTCGGACACCCAGGTCAGGAATCTGTCGCGCGGCGGGCACGACTACCGCAAGGTCTACGCGGCGTTCAAGTCGGCGACCGAGCACGTCGGGCAGCCGACCGTGATCCTGGCCCACACGATCAAGGGCTGGACCCTCGGCCCCGACTTCGAGGCCCGCAACGCCACGCACCAGATGAAGAAGCTGACCGTGGCCGAGCTGAAGGAGTTCAGGGACCGGCTCTACCTCGACATCCCGGACTCGGCGCTGGAGGCCGATCTCCCGCCGTACTTCCACCCGGGCGAGAACTCCGAGGAGATCTCCTACATGAAGGAGCGCCGCCAGGCGCTCGGCGGCTACCTCCCCAAGCGGGTCGTGCGTTCCAAGCCGCTGGCGGCTCCGGCCGACACCGCTTCGACGAGCTGCGGCGCGGCTCAGGCAAGCAGGCGGTCGCCACGACGATGGCGTTCGTCCGGCTGCTCAAGGACCTGATGAAGGACCCGGCGATCGGCGACCGGTTCGTGCCGATCATCCCGGACGAGGCGCGGACGTTCGGCATGGACTCGCTGTTCCCGACCGCTCGGATCTACAGCCCGCACGGCCAGACCTACGACGCGGTCGACCGGGCGCTCCTGCTGTCCTACAAGGAGTCCGAGCAGGGCCAGATCCTGCACGAGGGCATCAGCGAGGCGGGCGCATCGGCGTCGTCATCGCGACCGGCACCAGCTACGCCACGCACGGCACGCCGATGATCCCGGTGTACATCTTCTACTCGATGTTCGGGTTCCAGCGCACTGGTGACCAGCTGTGGGCGTTCGGTGACCAGCTGGGGCGCGGCTTCCTGCTCGGTGCGACGGCCGGCCGGACCACGCTGACCGGAGAGGGCCTGCAGCACAACGACGGGCACTCGGTGCTGCTCGCCTCGATCAACCCGGCCTGCGTCGCCTACGACGCCGCCTGGGCCTACGAGCTGGCCGACCATCGTCAAGAACGGCCTGCGCCGGATGTACGGCGTCATCCCCCGAGCACCCGCACGGCGAGGACATCTTCTACTACCTCACCGTCTACAACGAGCCCTACGTCCAGCCCGCCCAGCCTGCCGAGTACCCGGGCGGGCCGCAGGCGCTCGAACGAGGCGATCGTGCGCGGCCTGTACCGCTACGCCGGCGGACAGTCCCGGCGGATCTGCGGCCAGCAACACCAGAGCTGAGAACGGGAATGCCCAGGGCGCGCGTCCTCGCTTCCGGGGTAGCCATGCGGTGGGCACTCGACGCCCAGCGGCTGCTGGCGGCAGGACTGGGGCGTAGCAGCGGAGGTGTGGTCGGCGACCTCGTGGACCGAGCTGCGCCGGGACGGGCTGGCCTGCGAGGAGTGGAACCTGCTGCACCCGGACGAGCCGCGCAGGGTGCCGTACGTGACCCGGCGCTCGGTGAGCAGCTGCCCGCCGGTCGTCGCCGTCAGCGACTGGATCAGGGCCGTCCCCGACCAGATCGCCCGCTGGGTCCCCGCGCCGTACGTGTCGCTGGGCACCGACGGCTAGGGCTTCTCGGACACCCGGCCCGCGGCGCGGAGGTTCTTCCACGTCGACGCCCAGTCGATCACGCTGGCGGTGCTCAGCCAGCTGGTCGGCACGGCGACCTCAAGCCGGAGGTCCTCGACGAGGCGGTGACGAAGTACGGCCTGGGCCTGGACGTCAGCCAGGTCTGAGCACGCTGTCCCGGGGGGCGCCATCGGCGCCCCCGCAGGCGTGGTGGGCGCCCCTGGCTCGCTCGGCAGGGGGCTCTTCGTGTTCCTGGGGGACGGTATTCGCATGCAGGAGCCTTGACCGCACCCCGCGACGGCGATCCTCCTTTATGCGAAATCACTCCAGCAGGGACACGAAATACCGCCTCTCAGGACCGAGAAACTCTCCAGGACGCGAAAGTCCTCCCGCAGCCGCCCGAAAACCCTCCCGCGAAGGGATGGCCTGCGCCTGATAGGAGGATCGTCCGTGGCGAGGTCTTACCGAAACCGGTATCGAGATAGGCCCTCCCGCGCGGAGGGTTCCGGGGTTGTCCCCCGAGTGAGCGCAGAGGCAGGCGTGGTGGGCGCCTGCGCTGTGCTCTGGCTACAGACTGTGCTGGCTACGGTATAGCCAGCATGCCGTCGGTGTTGCCGTGGGCGTCGGTGTAGAAACCGACCAGTTCGCCCGAGTTGTTGATGCCGTTGATGATCGTGCTGCCCTTGCCGTTGGGGTCGCTCACCGTAGTGAACCCCTTGCCGAGCTGCCAGGTGAAGCCGAACGTGCTGTTGCCCTTGGTGAAGGCGCCGACGACCTCGCCTGACTTGTTGATGCCGAACGCCTGAGTCAGGTCGGCCCCGGCCTTGGCGAACGTGAGCGTGGTGCCGTTGGCCCGCTTGAGGAACGCGATCACCTTGCCGGCGCTGCTGGTGAAGAAGCCGACGACGGTGCCGCGCCGTTGATCGCGGTCGCGGTGACGTTGCCTGAGCCGCCTACGTTGATCCGCCCGAACTTGTGCGTGAGCGTGCTGTACCGGTAGCTATGCGCGCCGCCGAGCGAGTCGAGGTAGAAGCCGACGGCGACGCCGCCGCCGTTGATGCCCAGCAGCTCGTTGACCGCCGGGCTTGGAATGGTCAGCCGTCGGGAAGGCCACCTTGTGGTACTTGCCGCCCTTGAGATAGAACCCGGCGAGTGCATTGGCGAACGGGTTCATCTTGTTGGTCCTGGAGAAGAAGCCCACGGTGACCCCCGCGTCATTCAGCCCGGTAACCTCGGTCTGCGCCGAGCCCGGAAAGTTCTCCGGCTTGTAATTGGCCTGGTGGTATGGCGGAGCGAGCAGGTAGCCCTGGTTCGGATGCCCGTGGGCGCCCGACCCGAAATAGCCGACGATCCTGCCGTGATTGTTGATTCCCAGCAACTGGTTGAAGCTCGGATCGCTGCTGTTGTTTAGTTTCCTGAAGATCAGGCTCGCTGCGTGCGAACTCGCCGAGGCTGGCACGGCGAATGCTGTCAGCCCCAGAGCTCCGGCCGAGATAGCTACGCCAAATTGCCAGATCCGCTTCGACAGGCGGGTCCTGGTCATCGCTGAGGGTCCTTTCTGCTGGGTCGGTACTGCTGGGTCGGGTGCCGAACTCCCAGGTCGGCGGTCACTGTCACACACTGTGCGGCATAGCCGGGCCAGATACAACGCCGTGTGACACAACGGCCAGGGACCCCGCAGGCTCCGTCGCACGGCATGACACCCTGATCGGGTGAGCGCGAAGGCAAGTTCAGCGGCTGAAGGATCGGCCCGCGCCCGGGGCCGGGTGCGGGCGGAGACGATCGCCCGGCTCGAGCAGTCGATGAGCGCGCTCGGCACGGCGGCGATGACGTCGATGGAGAAGCGGCTGCCGTGGTTCCGCGCGCTGTCGGCGGAGAACAGGTCCTGGCTCGGGCTGGTTGCCCAGGCGGGCGTCGCGGCGTTCCTGGACTGGGTCAAGCATCCGGAGCGCGGCAGGCCGGCCGTGGCCGGGGAGGTGTTCGGCACGGCACCGCGCGAGCTGGCCAGGGCGGTGAGCCTGCAGCAGGCGGTGGAGATGGTCCGCATCATTGTCGACGTGGTGGAGAGCCGCGTCGACGAGCTCGGCGGCCCCCGGCGGCGAGTCCGAGCTGCGCGAGGCCGTGCTCAGGTACACCAGGGAGGTCGCGTTCGCCGCCGCCCAGGTCTACGCCAGGTCGGCCGAGGCGCGCGGCGCGTGGGACGCCCGGCTGGAGGCGCTGGTGGTCGACTCGCTGGTGCGAGGCGAGGTCGACGACAGCCTGCCGTCCTGGGCCTCCGCGCTGAACTGGCCGTCGGCGCCGGTGACGGTGCTCGCCGGGCACGCCGGCCGGCGGACGGCAACGAGCCGGAAGGACTGATCGACGAGCTGCGGCTGGTCGCACGGCGGGCGAAGTTCGACCTGATGGCCGGGGTGCACGGGCACCGGCTGGTGGTCGTGCTCGGCGGCCTGGGTGACCCGATGTCGGTCGCCCGCCAGCTCGCCTCGCGGTTCGGGCCGGGGCCGGTCGTCGTCGGCCCGGCGGCTGACGACATCGAGCGCGCGGCCGGGTCGGCCCGGGCGGCGCTCGCTGGCCTGCGCTCGGCTGCCGCGTGGCCGGACGCGCCCAGGCCCGTGCTGGCCTCGCACCTGCTGCCCGAGCGCGCGCTCGACGGGGACGAGGGCGCCAGGGCCGAGCTGATCGAGCACATTTACGAGCCGCTGTGCCGCGGCGGCGCGGCGCTGCTCGATACAGTGACGACTTACCTGGAGCAGGGACACTCGCTGGAGGCTACGGCTCGGATGCTGTTCGTTCATCCCAACACGGTCCGTTACCGGCTGCGCCGGGCGAGCACCCTGACCGGATTCAACCCCGGAGACGGGCGCGGCGGGTTCGCGCTCTGGCTCGCCGTGGTCTACGGCCGGCTGGCGCACAAGCGAACGTAGTTTTGTGGGATAGCTACAGTTCCAGTGCCGGTAAGTTCGTAGACTTTTCTATTCGTATGGTGGACTCCTACAGTGCAAGGTAGTTAGATGCTCGTCATCGTCGCGCCAGGACAAGGTGCTCAGGCTCCTGGCTTCCTCTGCCCGTGGCTGGAGTTCCCCGGCGTCGCCGAGCAGCTCGGCACATGGTCTGAGCTGGCTGAATGCGACCTGATCCGGTACGGCACGGTCGGTGACGCCGACGAGATCAGGGACACCGCCGTGGCCCAGCCGCTGCTGGTCGCGGCGGCGATCGCGGCCGCCGGCGTGCTCGGCGTCGGCACCGAGGTCACTTCGGGCATCACAGCGGGTCACAGCGTCGGCGAGCTGGGTGCGGGCGTGATCGGCGGCATTCTGGGCGCGCAGGACGCGATGCGGCTGGTCGGGGTGCGGGGCCGGGCGATGGCCGCCGCTGCGGCAGCCGAGCAGACCTCCATGACCGCGGTGCTCGGCGGCGAGGAGGCCGAGGTGCTGGCCAGTATTGCCAGGCACGGGCTCACCCCGGCGAACATGAACGCGGCGGGCCAGATCGTCGCGGCAGGTACCGTGGAGCAGCTGGCGGCGTTCGCGGCCGACCCGCCGCCGAGGTCCAAGCTGCGCTCGCTGTCGGTGGCCGGCGCCTTCCACACCGAGCACATGGCACCGGCAGTCGACGCGCTGGCAGCGGCGGCGGCCGGAGTGAGCACGGCTGACCCGGCGCTGACCGTGCTGTCGAACCGGGACGGCGCGGCCGTGCGCACCGGCGCCGAGTGGCTGGAGCGCATCGTCACCCAGGTGAGCGCCCCGGTCCGCTGGGACCTGTGCATGGCGTCGATGCGCAGCCTCGGAACGACCGCGCTCATCGAGCTGCCGCCGGCCGGCACGCTGGTCGCCCTGGCCCGCCGGGCGATGCCCGGGGTCGCGCTGCTCACGCTCAAGACGCCAGAGCAGCTCGACGCCGCCAAGACGCTCATCGCCGACCACGACGCTGACTAGGGAAGGGCAGTAGCGATGCGAACCCACGACGGCGCTGCCGGCGCACGAGTGCTGGCGTTCGGCGGATATCAGCCGGCCAGGGTAGTGACCAACGACGACCTGGCGAAGACGGTCGATACCAACGACGAGTGGATTCGCAGCCGGGTCGGGATCGCGAGCCGCAGGCTGGCCGGGCCGGACGAGACCGTCGCCGACATGGCGGTGGCGGCGGCCGGCAAGGCGCTCGCCGGCAGTGGCCTGTCCCCCGCCGACATCGACCTGGTGATCGTCGCGACCTGCACGCCCGAGGTGATGATCCCGAACACGGCCGCCATCGTCGCCCGGCGGCTCGGCATCAGCGCGCCAGGTGCCTACGACCTGAATGCCGCCTGCGCCGGCTTCTGCTACGCGCTGGCCAGCGCCAGCGACGCCGTCCGGGCCGGGTCGGCCAGGTACGTGCTCGTCATCGGCGCCGAGAAGCTCTCCCAGTGGGTGGACTGGACTGACCGGTCGACCTGCATCATCTTCGCCGACGGGGCCGGCGCGGCCGTGGTCGGGCCCGCCGACGAGCAGGACGATCCAGGCGCTGTCGTAGGTCCGGTTTCCTGGGGTAGCGACGGTGACATGGCGGACAAGATCTACATCAAGGACCGCAACTCGTTCATCTTCCAGGAGGGCCAGGCGGTCTTCCGGTGGGCGACCACGGCCTTGCACCCGGTCGCGCTCGAGGCCTGCGAGAGGGCCGGAGTCGACCCCAGGGAACTCGCCGTCTTCGTGCCGCACCAGGCGAACCTGCGGATCATCGAGGCGCTGGCGCGCAAGATCGGAGCGCCGCAGGCGAAGGTGGCAACCGATATCGTCACGGCGGGCAACACGTCGTCGGCGTCGATACCGCTCGCGCTGTCCAGGATGATCGAGCGCGGCGAGCTGGCCAGCGGCGACAAGGCGCTGCTGATCGGCTTCGGTGCGGGGGTGTGCTACGCCGCGCAGGTGATCACGATACCCTGACCTGCGCTTTACCAGGTCTCAGCAATAGATATCCACAAAAGGGAGAAACCAGAAATGGCCATGACGCAAGCGGAGATTCTCGCCGGGCTCAGCGAGATCATCGACGAGATCGCGGGGGTCCCCGCTGACGAGGTCACCGCGGACAAGACCTTCGTCGACGACCTGGACATCGACAGCCTGTCGATGGTCGAGATCGCCGTGGCGGCCCAGGACAAGTTCGGCGTGGAGATCCCCGACGAGCAGCTCAAGGACCTGAAGACGGTCCAGGACGTCATCGACTACGTGGCGCGTTCCTCGGTTTCGGCCTGACGCCGTTCGGCCTGACATCGTTCGGCCTGAGCGGGCGGAGGTTTCTTAAGACGGAGGAGCTCGAGAAGTGACCAGTGCATCGACCCGGGTCGTCATCACCGGTGTTGGCGCGATCAGCCCGGTAGGTGCCGACGCCCCGACGACGTGGCAGTCCATGCTGGCCGGCCGCAGCGGCGTGACGAACCTGACCCAGGAATGGGCGGCGCGGCTGCCCTGCAAGATCGCGGCCCCTGCCGCAGCCGAGCCGAGCACCCTGATCGACCGGGTGCAGGCGAGGAAGCTGGACAGGTGCGAGATGTTCGCGCTGATCGCGGCGCGCGAGGCGTGGGCCGACGCGGGGCAGCCCGACGTGGACCCCGAGATGCTCGGCGTCGCGGTCGCGAGCGGCATCGGCGGGATCAGCTCGACGCTGACCGCCTACGACACGCTGAGGGAGCGGGGCTGGCAGCGGCTGTCGCCGTTTACCGTGCCGATGCTGATGCCCAACGGCTCGGCCGGCTGGATCAGTATCGAGTTCGGTGCCAGGGCGGGCGTGCACACCCCGGTGAGCGCGTGCGCGTCCGGTGCGGAGGCGATCAGCTACGGCATCGACATGATCAAATCCGGGCGCGCCGATGTGGTCATCGCGGGCGGCACCGAGGCGGCGATCATCGAGCTGAACATCGCCGCGTTCGCGGCGATGCGGGCGCTGTCGCTGCGCAACGACGAGCCCGAGCGCGCCTCCCGGCCGTTCGACAAGGGCCGGGACGGCTTCGTGCTCGGCGAGGGCGCAGGCATCGTGATCCTGGAGTCGGAAAGCCACGCGGCGAGCCGGGGCGCGAGGGTGTATGCGGTCGCGGCCGGAGCGGGCTACTCCTGCGATGCCCACCACATCGCCCAGCCGGACCCGGACGGCAAGGGCGCGGTGCTCGCGATCAGGCGCGCGCTGGCCAACGCCGAAGTCACGGCGGAGCAGGTGGCGCACGTCAACGCCCACGCCACCTCGACCCTGGCCGGTGACGCGCTGGAAGCCAAGGCCATCGCGGTCGCGCTCGGTGATGCCGCCGCAGGCGTGATCGTGTCGTCGACCAAGTCGATGACCGGTCACCTGCTCGGCGGCGCCGGCGCGGTCGAGTCGGTCGCCGCCATCTTGGCCCTGCGGGACCGGATCGCGCCGCCGACGATCAACCTGGACGATCCGGAGGACGACCTTGGCGTCGACATCGCGGTGAAGCCGACCGAGCTGCACCAGCGCGGTGCCGAGCCGATGGCGGTGATCAACAACTCGTTCGGCTTCGGCGGCTCCAACGTCGCCGTGGTCTTCACCGCCGCCTGACGCCTGGGTGCATGGTATTCGGCATGGCAGGATGAGGCCATGAACGACGAGCGGATCGAAGTGCAGCGCACCATTGCCGCCGAGCCTTCGGCCATTTTCCGGGTGCTCTGCGATCCGCAGGGCCACGTGGCGATCGACAGTTCCGGCATGCTGATGTCGGCCGACGGCGACCCGGTCAGCGCCGTCGGCGACTCGTTCGTCGTGCACATGGACCGCGAGGCGCTGAACGACTACCCGCTCGGTCAGTACGACGTGACGGTGAGCATCGCCGCGTTCGAGCCGGACCGTGAGATCGCCTGGACCATACTCGGGCAGATCCGGCCGCAGATTGGCCACGTCTACGGCTACCGGCTTGAGCCGGCCGACGGCGGGACGCTGGTCACCTCGTACTACGACTGGTCGCAGATCGATCCCAAGTGGCGCGAGGCCGCGATCTTCCCCGTCATCCCCGAGTCGGCGCTGCGCGCCACGCTCGGCATCCTGGCCCGTGCGGTCAGCCGAGGCTAGTCACCACGTCCTACTCCGGGCAGTTCGTGACAACGGCATTCGTGCTCGGCGGCGGCGGACTGCTCGGCGCCCACGAGGTCGGCATGCTGCGGGCGCTGTCGCGAGGCCGGCATCCGGCCCGGTCTCGTTGTGGGCACCTCGATCGGCGCGATCAACGGCGCGTTCGTGGCGGCCGACCCCGATGGCGCCGCCGAGCGGCTCGCCGAGCTGTGGAACGGCGAGGCGCTGCAGCAGGCCTTCAGCGAGCCGCTGTGGAACCGGGCGGTGCGCCTGGCCAGGTCAGGTACTCACCTGCACGACATCGAGCCGCTCGGGAAGATGCTGGCCAGAGCGCTCACCGCCGAGGACTTCGCCGACCTCAAGCTGCCGTTCCACTGTGTCGCGGCGAGTATCGAGAAGGCCAGCGCCGTGTGGTTCTCCAGCGGCCCGCTCGTGCCTGCCGTGCTCGCCTCGTGCGCGGTGCCCGGGCTGCTGCCTCCGGTCGAGGTCGGCGGCGAGCACTACTTCGACGGCGGGCTCGTCGACTCCATCCCGGTTGGCCGGGCGGTCGCGCTCGGCGCGAGCACCGTGTACGTGCTCCAGGTGGGCCGGATCGAGACGACGCTGCGGTTCCCAGGCGGCCCTGGAGGTCGGCCTGATCGCGTTCGAGATCGCGCGCAGGCACCGTTTTTCGAGGAAATGTCGGCCCTTCCCGACGACATCACCGTGCACGTGCTGCCGACCGGCGGGACCAGGCGCAGCGCCAATTCGTCCCAGCTGCGCTATCGCGATAAGACTATGGTCACCGACAGCATCGAGCGCGCCTACGAGGCGTCGGCCAGCTACCTAGCCGCCCTGGAGGGCTGAGCGCACGCGAGGAGCCTGCCATGCTGCCACCGAGGCTGATCCGCCGGATGGTGCTGGCGCCGCTCGGCGTCGTCATAGCGCTAGCGCTGGCCGTCCTCTTCCCCCTGCTGGCCCTGGTGACCGTGGTGGTGAGCTGGGTCGACCGGCGGCGGCCACGCCGCACGCGGGCGCTGCGGCTGCTGTTCTTCGCGCTGGTCTGGCTCTTCGCCGAGTCCGCCGTGCTCTTCATGTGCCTGGGGCTGTGGCTCGCCAGCGGGTTCGGCGGACGGCTGCGCACCGAGCCGTTCGCGCGGCGGCACTACGCCGTGATGCGCTGGTTCCTTGACGCGGTGTATGACGCGGCCAGGCGCGCGTTCGGGCTGCACATCGAGGTCGAGGAACCGCCGCTGACCGAGCCCGAGCTCGCCGCCAGGCTGGCCAGGCCGGTGATCGTGCTGAGCCGGCACGCGGGGCCAGGCGACTCGTTCCTCCTGGTGCGCCAGCTGCTCAGCGTCTACCAGCGTCGGCCCAGGGTCGTGATGAAGGCATCGTTGCAGCTCGACCCGGGCATCGACGTGGTCGTCAACCGGCTGCCCAACGTGTTCGTCAACCACGCCAAGACCGGCGAGCACTCTTTACCGAGCAGATCGAGCGGCTCGCGGCGGGCCTGGACCAGCAGGGAGCGCTCGTGCTGTTCCCGGAGGGCGGCAACTGGACGCCTGGCCGCTGGCAGCGCGGGATCGGCAGGCTCGAGCAGCTGGGCCGGGACGACCTCGCCGAGCCGGGCCCGGCAGATGCCTAACCTGCTCGCCCCGCGCAGCGGCGGCGCGTTCGCGGCCATCCTGGCCTGCCCGCAGGCCGACGTGATCTTCGTCGCCCATGCCGGACTCGACCGGCTGGTGACCGCCGCCGACGTCTGGCGGCACCTGTCCGTCGGCCAGGAGATCCGCGCCAAATGGTGGCGGATCGCCTGCGACGACGTGCCGCGCGACCTGGACCACGAGGCTCAGCTGCAGTGGCTCTACGACTGGTGGGAGCAGATCGACGAGTGGATCTCGCGAGAACCGCCCAGCCGAACCGGACGCTAGCCAGTCGCGTGCAGCCACCTGACCGGAGCGCCCGCTGAGGCGTGCCTGAACGGCTCGAGCTCGGCGTCCCATGGCTCGCCGAGCAGCAGCTTGAGTTCGGCCTCCAGCGAGCCGCCTAGCGCCGGGTGGCGCGGCCCGTGCAGCTCGCGCAGGCCGCCGAGCGGCTCACCGTCGGCTGCCGCGCCTGCGGCCAGCGTCATGACGGCGCGGAGCCGATTCTCGCTGATCATGATGTCGCCGCTGGCGCTGACGGTCGCGCCGAACATGCCGAGGTCGGGCGTGCAGCTATAGCGCATCGCGTCGCAGCCGGGACTCGCATCCTCGGTCACCTCGAACCGCAGCATCTTCCAGGTGGCGAGCGACGAGGCAATCTCGCCCGACATGCCTGGCCGGCCCTGCCAGGCCAGCTCGGTGCGGACCGCACCTGGCGAGGCCGGCTGGTCGATCCAGGAAAGCTTGACGGGCACGCCGAAAATCCCGGCTACCGCCCACTCGACATGCGGGCTCAGCGCCGGGGGCGCAGAGTGAATCTGCAGCACGCCGCGAACGGTCACCAGACCTCCCTGCCAGCCGGACGAGGTGCGTCTTCCCCAACGAACCTCAGGCCCGGGCACGAGGCCCAGGTCGGCGAGCACGGACTGTCGGCAAGCACGGACTGTCGGCGAGCGCGAACTGTCGGACGCCAGTGTGTGCTGCTGATACTCCAGAGACATTGTGCAGTACGCAAGCCTCCGTTGCCAGCACCACCCCCACCCGCGTGGCGCGCCATTCCGTCCGCAGATCGCGGCCGTTCAGGCCGGATCAGCCGCGACCAGCGCGTTCCTGCTCACGCGCGTAGGTCACCGGATCGGTGTACCAGGCACCGGGCAGGGTCGGGATCAGGCACAGGCGGATCGAGATCAGGGCACTGCCCGAAGGTGCGGCCCTGGACCACACCCTGACCGCCGGCGAACCAGCGTGATCCGCCGGTGGCTCAGCCTGATCGTCGCTCAAGGGCTCGCGCGCGGTGCGGCTGGGCTCGTCGCGGCCGCCGTCGTGGTCACCGGCGCCCCGGTCGCCGCCGGCGCCTGCGCTCTCGCCTGGTGGCGCGGCTGGCAGCCACGGCAGTTGCTCGTGCCGCTCGGCCGGATCAAGCTGAACAGCAACTCATCGAGTTGACTCGTTCACGGTCGTCTCCCTCGGCTGCCCGACCAGTACTGCGATCGCCAGTCGAGTTGGCACGGCACATCGTGCCGAGGAAAAGACGATTGGACAACGGCGCCGTTCCGTGGAGACGACCGACTCCCCCAACTAGTCGGCGCAAGCTCAGCGCGTATGCGCGGGCAAATAGAGACCTCATGACGCTCTATTGAGAATAGATAGCTCTCAGTGCTCTTGATTCTTGATCTTCTGAAATGCACAAATGGTCCCAGGACTCTGGAACGGATAAGAGCCGTGAAAGCCATACTTGCGCTGTGGATGGAGCCAGGGCTAGGCTGCCGGGCGTGGCATAAACGGGGCCACGACAAGGTGATCTACGGGGCGTATACGCACGTGCGTGAGTGCAAAGGAATTATTTCTGCGTTTCGGCATATGCCACTTACTCAGATGCCGATGACGCGCCATGCTTGTTCACGCAGCTCTACGTCCATATGAGGGCAGGAGGTTGCTTCATGCAATTATTCCGTGTACGTAATCTGGCCGTACTGGCAGTCGATATATCGTTAGCGATATCGCTCGCAGCCGGTCCGGCGTATGCAATCCCAGGTTCTGCCACCAAACAGATGTCCGCCAGAACGGCCGCGACGTCAGGCACGGCAGTTGCCGGCGGAACGGTCACCAGCGCCAACGGATCAGCAGTACCCGGTGCGACAGTCGATCTGTATGCCTGGCCGTCAGACGCCGTGCTGGATGCCATGGGGGTCGGGCAACTTGTGCCGACTACGCTGCTCACTACGACTACCACGAACAGCACAGGAAACTACATGTTGCGGGTTGACCCGGCGAAGCTGAAGGCATCGACAGTCGAGTCCGGCTATGCGAATCTGGAGATCGTTAGCGCAGTCGGCGGAATGTGGTTCTTTTCCTATGAGACAGGTTCGCCAACGGCGCCCATTACAGTCAACCTTGATGCAAAGTCCAAGCTCCCGTGCGGCCTCAACCCTGAAGGGCAGCCATACAACTTCACCGGCTTTATGCTGGAGCGAAAGAGGGATCCGGCATGGGCGGTAGTTGGGCAGGGCTACATTCTTCAGCAGAAAGACACTGTGGGCGACTTCATGAAGTTTCTCTACACAAAGGGTGCCAGTCATGAGCAGGCAACGGAGCTTGGTGTAGCCGTATCAGGACACGGGTTCGACGCCGGATACCAGAAAGACGGTACTCACACCTCGACCGTCAAGCGGTCAGAGAGTTACGGAAACGAAGGCAAGAGTACCTGGTTCCAGACGGAGTTCAAAACAGGACAGTTCCGGGACATTTGCTACGGCAATCCCAATGATAATACAGTTCCGCACCAGAAACAGAAAAAGTGTCCCCGCAGTTTCAAGAACGAGCAAAACGTCGTGTTCTACGTCCACAAGTGTTTTTGGATGATTCAATCCACAGGCTGGTTCGGCGGCCAAAACGCTGTTCACCCAAAGACAGCCTTTAAGACTCCCGCAAAATACTGCGCACAGCACCAGAAAGGCGATACTTTCGGAAGCGATTTCGGCAAAGCGATCGAATGGTCCGGGGGATTTGACCTCGGCGCATCTCTCGGCATTAAAGGCTCAGACCTGAAAACGAGCTATAGCGGATCGGCGCAGACCGGTTATGACGCCAACGCGGTCATGGAATTTCATTTCAAGCACTTCGGCTATCTGTGCGGCACCAACGGGTCGGAGTCTTCGGCAGCGCTTCTAGTGCAGCGAGACAACCGGCCATAGCACTCACTTCAGCGCACGGCCGAGGACCATCGACTTGGATGGCGGCGTTAACAGCCACCATCCAAGTCAGTGAAGCGGGCTGGGTGGCCATCGTTGCGAAGTCGGACCGCTCAGCAACTTTTCAGTTGACGGCAGGCCGTAACGGACGTGCTGCCACATGGTTAGCGGCATCCACGCTTGCTTGCCGCGATGATCATCGCGAAGTAGTTCTTGGTCACATAGGTTCCTGACGCGTCGTGGTAGTAGACCAGCATGCCCCGCGACGTTCCCCGGCCCGCTCCGATAGCTTCCGCGCCGAGCACCATATTGAACGACTTGCCCGGCCCGACCCGAAATCCACGCACCGCTTGGCGGTCCTTCCACGCGGGCGGCAAGTGGTGCTTTGGTGGCCAGGGTACTACGCCGACGAGGAGCTGCCCCGGCACCGCATAGGAACCAATAATGCGCTCGTTTTGTGGGTGCAGCAGGGTTACGCGATCCAGCACCACAGCACCAGTTCCGTGGTTGGTGAACAACTGGTCACCAAAGGTCTGGGGTTCACCCCCAGGTACGCAGTTGAAACCGCGCGTAACCCTGCCATCGACCCCGGTCACAAGTGGACCTTGAGTGGTCTGACCACTGTTATTGCCATTGCCGCTTTCATTGCTGCATCCAGCAAGCACAGATATCAGCGCTGCCGCAAGGACCGTCGCTGTTAAAGGCACCCGCTTCACACGTGTCGTTCGCACGCGCATTTTCACTCTCTCGTAGCCGGACCCCCAAGGAAAACTATCGAGAATACTGGCCCACAAGACGGGCCATCACGTTCTCCGGACCGTGACGAGCTTGGGTCCGGGCCGTAGCCAGGCCTTGATCCTCTGCCAGCACGCGGCCTCGTGCCTAGTCGATACGGTCGGGTCTGCCACGCCAAGTCCTGCTGCGAGGAAGGCGCCGAAGTGGTCCGGAGCAGTTGGGTCGAATCCAGTGTCCCACAAGCGAGTAGCCAGGTCGAGATCGTCCTTGGTGAGGCATGCCCATACACCTTCCAGCCTGTCGCAACCCGGCTGTCCTTTTCTGGCTATGAAATCTGAACTGCTTAAGCCGCGTGTCTTTGTATTCTCTCGTCTACTGGCTAGAGAGCTTGGCGAAACTGCGCGAATTCATGTCAGCACCGGGGCTGTTGCGACAGGCGGGACTGGCGGGATTCGGTGGTCACCCGGAATCTCGCTCAGCGCGGAATTCTCTCACTCTGCGGCGACTTTTCCGCATATATAACTGAATCCTCACCGCAGAGTGACAGCCCTCCGCGCAAAACACCGACAACCCTCCGACACCCGGCCCGGCCCAGCCTTGAGCCGGCCAACCCGTCTCGACCTGATCTGCGACCCACGGGTTTCACCAAAGACCTACTACTAGGGCAACATCAGTTTGTTAGGTGCTCGCGGCGTGGCGTGGTGGCATGGGGACGGCCGCTTCGTGATCATCTGGCTTGTGACAGTCCTGATGAGTCGCGTTGCGGCCGCCGCTCCCAGCGGCTGTGATGTCGGTCCGGCGGGGTGGCTGGATCGACGTCACCCCTGGCCGAACTGGTCCGGGTCGCCGGGGCCAGGCGGGCGGCCGAGGGAACCTTCCAGGCCGCCAGGAACGAGACCGCGCTCGACCACTGCCAGGTCAGAAAACACGTCGCCTGGTACCGGCACGTCACCCTCGCCCTGGCCGCCCAGGCATAGCTCGCGATCGCTTTAAACCACGCATAACCCCAACGCCGCCTAGCTACCCGCCCTCGCGGCACGCCATTTCGCGCCGCCGGTTCTCGTGGTGAGATGGAAGCGTGGTTCAGGCTGCGCAGCCCCGGCAATCCCGGTCGTCTCTTGAGTCACAGCCGTCTCTTGACTCACCGCCCTCACCGGTCAGGCCGGCGAGCACCGGCACCGACGGGCTGCTCCTGGTCGGCGAGATGTACGGGGTGCAGGTCGACCAGCTCGCCGCCGCGCTCGAGGTGAGCGACCGGCGAGTCAGCGCGCTGGTCGCGAGATGGGCTACCGCCGGCCTGGCGGAGTCGGCGAGGCTCGGACCAGGACCGCGCTGGGTCTGGCTCACGAAGACCGGCCTGGCCCGCTGCGGCCTCCCCTACACGGCATCGACGCCCGCCTTATCGCGGCTGGCTCATCTGCGCGCCGTCACGGCCGTCCAGCTGGCGCTGGCCGGGACGCCGCAGTTCGAGGCGGCGCAGGCGTTCTGGCGCAGTGAGCGGCGGCTGCGCGCGAAGTACGGTCGCCGGCTCGGGCTGCGCGAGCACCTGCCGGACGGTGAGGTGCACTGGCCGGACTCCGGTCCGTTCCCCTGGGCAGGCGAGTGCTGGGCGATCGAGGCCGAGCTGAGTCCTAAGACGGTGAGCAGGACCACCGCGATCATGCGCGAGGTGCTGACCCGCACCGGTGACTACGGCGGCGAGGTCTGCGCGGCTGGGCAGCCGCCCAGGCACGCCCGCGCGATCTACGTCTGCTCGCCCGCCGCCCGCCGGGTCGTGGCCAGGGCTCGCGACGCGCTCGGCGAACTCGGCGGGCGGATCGAGATCAGGGCGCTGCCCGACGGTGCGGCCCTGGACCACACCCTGAACGCCGGCGAACCGCCGTGATCCGCCGGTGGCTCAGCCTGATCGTCGCTCAAGGGCTCGCGCGCGGTGCGGCTCGGCTCGCCTCTGCCCTGGTCGTGGCCGCTGTCGCGGTCACCGGCGCCCCGGTCGCCCTGGTCGCGGCCGGCGCCTGCGCCCTCGCCTGGTGGCGCGGCTGGCAGCCACGGCAATTGCTCGTCGCGACCGCGTGGTGCGGCCCGATGGTCGCGGTCTGGCTGGCCGTGGTCGCTGACCAGTCAGGACCGGCCAGCCTCGGGCTCGCGCCCTACCATGCCTGGCTCGGGTTCTGGAGACTGGCCGAGCACGGCGCCTACCTGCGCGCGGCGGCCACGGCCGCGCCGATCGCCATCCCGCTCGGATTCCTCGCCGGCTACCTGGCGTGGACCTACCGCATCGGCTCCCTCCAGGCCGGCGCGGGCGGCCGCTCGCCGGCCTCGGCCGTAGCCTTCGACCTGCGGCAGTGGCGGCATCAGGTGCGCTCGGCGCAGGCGAGGATCGCCGCTCCCGGCTCGGTACCGCTAACCACACGGAACGACTCGCTCGCCACCGGTGCCGTGATCAGGGCGGTCAGGCACCGGGCTGGACCGCTGGCCACCGTCGGCTATGAGCAGATGCGCTCGCACCAGGTCGTCGTGGGCACGACCGGCACCGGGAAGACGACGTTGCTGCTGCGGCTGTGGGCCGGGTTCATGGCCGCTGGCCTCAGACGGCACGCCGCCGGACTCAGCCCGCCTCCCCTGCTCGTCGTGCTGGACTGCAAGGGAGGTTCGAGCGCTCGCCGCACCGCCGACCGGGTCAGGCGGGTCCTGCGGGACGCCGGGGCGAGGTCCACGGCGATCTGGCCCGACGAGGCGAGCCTGTCGCTGTGGTCGCTGCCGCCACGGCAGCTCACCACGACGCTCGTCGATCTGATCGAGCATGGGACGGGATCGGCCGCCTACTACGCCGACGTCCTTGAGGCGCTGATCGGGCTGGCCGTCGAGGCGCCGTGCGGCCCGCCGGCGAACAGCCAGGATCTGCTGGCCAGGCTCGAGCCCGGCTGGCTCGCCGCCGCGTACGCGGGCGCGGGCACGGCCGCCGACCACGTCCTGATCAGGTCGGCGACCAGGCACCTGGGCGACGTGGCGCTGCGGTACCGTACCCTCTTCCGGCGGCTCGGCCCTGGCCTGGACGGGCCTGGCGGATTCAGCGACGCGGACGCCTGGTATTGCATCCTGGAAGGCACGGACCAGGTCTCGGTCGCCGAAGGTCAGGCGCGGGCGCTCGTTGACCTGCTGGCCAGCTTCGCGGTGCGCGGCGCCGAGCAGCGGGAGATCCTGCTCGCCGTCGACGAGTTCAGCGCCGTGTCCAGGCGGCTGCCGATCTGGCAGCTCTACGAGCGCGCCCGGTCCCTGGGACTGGCCGTCCAGGTGTCGGCGCAGTCGTGGCACGGCCTGGGCGCCTCGACCGACGAGCGGCACCGCATCGCAGCGTCGGCGGAAGGCGGCATCTGGCTGCTCAGGACGCCAGAACCCGAGCCGGTGACGACGTTCGCCGGCACCCGCAAGGCCGTCGATACGACCAGGCAGCTGCGACGCTACCCGTTCTGGTCGCAGCGCGGGTCGTCCAGGATCCACGAGGTGCCGGTCGTCGATCCCAGCCTGATCCGATCGCTGGACGTCGGCCAGGTCGCCTACATCTACCGGGGCGGCGTGACCTACGTCCAGGTCAAGCGCCTCGTAGCCAGCCCGGCGGCGGTGCCACGAGCATCGGCTCGCAGCCGCGGGACAGCCGTCGACACCGCGATCCCCGATGCGGTCGGCACCGTGCAGCCGAGCCGTCAGCTCGGCATCGGCCTGGCGGCAGCGGTGACCTCGGGCGGGGCCGTTCTCGCTCACGCGGTCCTAGCCGACGTGAGCCCTGTGCTCGACCTGGCGTTCGGCCCCGAGGACGGCCCGTCGTGAGCGCGGATCCGTTCGAGGTGCTGGGCTTGGCCCCGGCAGGCGAGCTCACCGACGACGACGTGCGAGCCGCCTGGCGCCGGATAGCGGCGGCGACCCACCCCGACCGCGCCGACGGCGGCGACCCCGACCGCTTCGCGACCGCCGCAGCCGCCTACACCGAACTGCGGACCGCTTTCGGCCGAGGCGAGGCCCGCGCGGCCACCCGGACGGCGAGGGCAGGTCAGGCCGCCGGTGCCGGGGCTCGGCGGTGGCACCGGCTGATCGATGCGGTGGGTGCCGGGCTCCCGGTCAGGCTGCTGCTGCGGGCAATCGTCGCGATTGGCGCCGGCGCCGGCGCCGTCTTCGCCGCCCGCCCAGGCCCGGCCTGCCCGGCCCTGGCGGCCGGCGCCCTGACCTGGCTGGCGATCACCGCTCGCCGGGACGTGCACACCGCGCGAACAGCACGTCGCCACTGACGGCGGCGAGTTCGAGTTCCTCCCCCAGCGCCCACTCGGCCACCCGGGCGACGGCCACTGCCGGGACCGTCGGCGCGATTCCTGGCAGTTCCGGGATGTCGTACGTGGCGTGGGCGTCGTGGGCCAGGACAACTTCCAGGCCACGGTGCAGGGCGGTCCTGGCGGTCGCGCTGACGCACATCTCGGACAGCAGGCCCGTGATCGCGAGGCGGCGGATCTGGTGGCTGTCGAGCATGGCACCAAGGTGGGTGCCCTCGAAGCCGTCGTCGCTCGACTTCCGGATCACCGGCTCGCCCTCGTCGGGCTTCAGGTGCAGTTCCCAGCCGGGCGTGCCGGGCTGGTCCGGAGTTCCGGGCTCGCCGTCGTTCTGCAGGTGAATGACCAGGCTCCCAGCCTGCCGGGCGCGGTCAAGGAGATCTCCGGCCGCCACCACGAGCCCGCCCGCGCCCGCCACCGCGTGCGGCCCGTCGACAAACCCAGCCTGAAGATCGACCAGAATCAGGCAACTTACCGACTCCACAACCCCTCCAGCTACTCCCAGCCAGCCCTGGCAGGAGGTGCGTTGCTCCCTTCGGGCAGGCGCCGCTCGGGCGGCGCCGTGTTGTGCTCCCTCCGGGCCGGCTCTGCTCAAGCGGCCGGGAGGGTTCCGCCTTTCAGGCGAGCTCCGCCCGGGGCAGGGCCAGGTTAACGGCAGTAAGTGCCTACCTGCTGCTGCTGAGGACCGCAGAGCGTGAGCAGCAAGGTCCTACCTACCGCTGTCGGGACGACAGCAAGTAGGACCTTGCTGCTGTAAGAACTACGTCGTCTACAGCAGCAAGGTCCTACTTACTGCCCTTGGAGCCGCACCGGAGCGACGGCCGGGCCGACGGCGGGCCGGCGGGGTGACAGCTGCCGTCAGAAAGTCCAGGTGCGCGGACGGGGTTCCTGCCTTGCGGTCACTTCGGTTCCAGGCTGGCGGACAGTTCGTCACCAGGGGTGGCGGCCGTCACGGGCTAGGCGGGAGGTGCTGCCGCGCCGCTTCCGGTGCTCGGGCCTGGCGGCCCTGTGCTCCGGGTCGGCTTGCCCTCGGATGAATTCGGGTTTCTGCAGTCACGGGCTGAAGTTGCTGGTTCAGGCAGCCTCACGCCTTCGGGTACGCGGAGCTTCCCTGTGTCACTGCGCGTGATCACCGGGTTCGCGGCTGCCCACCTGGAATTTCTCACCGCCAACAAGGGGCTCGGGGGCTCGGCGCTTCGAGGGGTTAGCCGGTCCTAGCCCTGGCGGGAGGTGCGTTGCTCCCTTCGGGCAGGCGCCGCTCGGGCGGCGCCGTGTTGTGCTCCCTCCGGGCCGGCTCTGCTCAAGCGGCCGGGAGGGTTCCGCCTTTCAGGCGGGCTCCGCCCGGGGCAGGGCCAGGTTAACGGCAGTAAGTGCCTACCTGCTGCTGCTGAGGACCGCAGAGCGTGAGCAGCAAGGTCCTACCTACCGCTGTCGGGACGACAGCAAGTAGGACCTTGCTGCTGTAAGAACTACGTCGTCTACAGCAGCAAGGTCCTACTTACTGCCCTTGGAGCCGCACCGGAGCCCCCGCCGCGCCGACGGCGGGTCGGAGGGCTCGGAGGGCTTGGTGGGCTCGGCGGGTCTCGGCCCTTTGCGGGGTTAGCCGGGGTCGGGGCCGGTGGTGGCCTGGGGCTCGGGGGCTCGGCAGGTCTCGGGGGCTAGCCGGGGTTTGGGGCCGGTGGCTACTGGTGGCCCGGGGGCTCGGGGGTCGGCAGGTCTCGGGGGTTAGCCGGGGTTGGGGCCGGTGGCTACTGGGCGGCGGGGGTCGGCTGACCATGCGGACCAGGATCCTACGTATAGGGCCGCCCTGCGGCCGGTCAGTTCGAGTGCGAGCACCTGGTGGGCGGCTGTTACGCCTGAGCCGCAGTATGCGCCGATGACGGGAGCGCCGTCTGCTGGGTCGTCGTGGGGCAGGCCCAGGGCGGCGAACCGCTCGGTCAACTCGGCCTGGGGGCGGAACCGGCCGTCCTCACCTACGTTCTCGAACGTGGGCACGCTGATCGCGCCGGGGATGTGGCCGCCGACCCGGTCGATGGGCTCGATCTCGCCGGTGTAGCGGGCGGTGACCCGAGAGTCAAGCAGGTAGCCCGACCTGGCTAGCTGCCCGGCCTCGGTGTCGCTGAGCATCGGCATTCCGCCGCCGGCGGAGGCGGTGAAGTCTCCCGCCGGCGGGCGCTTGACCACCTTCGTCAGCGGCAGTCCAGCCCGGGCCCAGGCCCGGAAGCCCCCGTCGAGCACCGCCACCTGCTGGTGCCCGAAGTACCGCAGGGTCCACCACAGCCTGGCGGCGACCGTGGAGTCGCCGTCGTCGTAAGCGACGGCGACCTGGTTCGCGTGCAGTCCGGCAAGCCGCATGGCGGCCTCGAACCTGGCGCTGTCCGGCAGCGGATGGCGGCCGCCGAGACCCGCGTTGCCCGACAGTTCCTTGTCGAGATCCACGAATCGTGCGGTCGGCAGATGCCCGTCCAGGTAGCTGTCGATGCCCGGCGGCCCGGCCAGCCGCCACCGGACATCCAGCACGACCGGTGGCTCCGGTGCGGCCAGGAGCGCCGACAACTGGTCCACCGCGATCAGCGGGCTCGTGCTCGCGGGCTCACCCGGCCCGGGCTGACCCGGCCCGGGCTGACTTCGTTCAGGCTGATTTCGATCGGGCTGGCTCATCACCGGCTGGCTAGACACTGTGGACAACCTCCGGGATTTTGTGGATAACCGGGCCATAGGCGGTGCGGTTCCCATCGCCGCCTGTGGACAAACGTCCGAATCAACCGATCGTAACCGTCAGCAATGGCACAAGCTGCTCGGACTGGGTGAGTGACCCGTGCAGTCCCTCGAGTTTCGTCTCGCCGGGCTCGGCCTTCGACGAGACGATGGCCGTCGGACCGCTCGGCGCGACGACCACGTCGCCGATCCGCGCGAGGTAGGCGTCGTCGACCGGGCCGAACCAGCCTGCGGTGATCGCCTGCTCCCGGCTGAGCACCCAGGCGCGCTCGCCGAGCATTCCGCTCCAGGTGGCGAGCACGTCGTCGGCGGCTCCCGGTTCGCAGTAGAGGTGACGGGCGCGTGGCTCGCCGCCCAGCAGCGCCACGCCCGCACGCAGGTCGGGCGTGGCGTCGGTGTCGATCCGCTCGGCGTCGGGGACGTCCACCATTCCATGGTCCCCTGTGACGTGGAGCACCGTTCCCCGGGGCAAGGCCGAGGCGAGTTGCTCGGCGAGCTTGTCGACGTGGGCGAGTTCGTAGCGCCAGGCGTCGCTGGTGCAGCCGTGCGTGTGGCCGGTCGCGTCCAGTCCGCCGTAGTAGACCTCGGCGAATGCAGGCGGCGCGCTGACGTTCTCGGACAAGGCGGCTGCGGCTCGTGACACCAGCCCGCCGAACGTCCCGGCCGGCAGGTACTCGGCTCCCCGCATCGCCGCTGTGGACAATCCGGTGCCGTCGAACTGGCCGGGCGCGACCCGGAACGACCTGATTCCGGCCTGCGTTGCCCGCTCGAAGATCGTCGAGCCGGGCTGCCAGCGCACCGGGTCGACGCTCTGGTCCCAGCGCAGGGCGTTGAGCAGCTTCGAGGACCCGGGAATCCGCACCTGGTAGCCGAGCATCCCGTGCTGCCCAGGCGGACGCCCGGTGCCGAGCGAGGCGAGGCTGGTGGCCGTCGTCGCGGGGAACCCGACGGTCAGCGGAGCGGCCGTCATCGCGATCTCGGACAGGAACGGCGCGGCGGCCTGATGGGCCCGGAGCAACTCCCAGCCAAGTCCGTCGATCAGCAGCAGGCACACGCGCTCGGCCTCCTCAAGGCGGAGCGGATTGGGCTCGTCCGGTGCGCCGAGGGAGGCGAGGACCGACGTCGCGAGCGCGTCTAGTGACGCCTCGCCGTATCTGGGCAGGGTGGGCTCGATGGCCTGGGTGGTCACGGTCAGGTGGTCGCTGCGGAGAGCGCGTTCGCGAAGGCGAGTACCTGGCCGACGGCCTCGGCCCCGTCGGCGGCCTCGCTGATGCGCATCGTCACGTCGTCCGAGGTCATCGCGCCGGTGTAACCGTGGTCGGCCTCGCAGCTCTCATCCCCGCAGTGCGCGGGCTCGAGCTTCCAGATGGCGCAGCGAGTTCCAGCCGATGGTCAGCACTACCTCCGACGGCATCGTCACGCCGCGCTGGTAGCTGGCCGGGTCCGGGATGACCCTGGTCAGCGCGACGGACGAGACCCGGGAGCAGCGGATCGCCTCGGTCGAGGTCTCGGCCTGTGGGCGGGAGTCCGGCACGTTCTCGTCAGCGGGGTACTCGTCGGTGTGTGAATAGACCAGCCTGGTCGGCGTCAGCGCGAGAACGGTCATATGACGCCGCACCTCCATGCCGGGGTCGAAATGCGCATCATGATGAACAAAGTAGGAGACGACTGATTCGTCGCCGATAGCCGAGAACATGGCGTCGGCGACAATTCCCGGGTAATAGCCGCTCCGCTCGATCGCCGACAGCATCTCGTCGGCTGAGGCTGTGGTACTCATGCACCCATCCTGCACCGCCGCACGGCGCAGCTTGTGCAGTGGTCGTAAATCAGGACGCCGCCTGCGCTGGCGCTGTCGCCGCGCGACGAGCTAGCTCGGCGGCGGTCAGGTCGTAGATGCGCTGGTCGGCGGGCTCGGGCAGCTCGATCGCCCCGGCGCCCGCAGTGGGCTTGGGACGTTTAGGCTGTCTCGCCCCCGCGCCGCCTCCGCGCCCCCCGTACACCAGCAGCCCGTAGGCCGGATCGGGCACCGCGTCGAGCGCGCTCTGCACGACGGGCAGCGCCCGGAAGGTCTCCCATTTCGCCTCGTCGGGGAAGCAGACCTCGAAGACGACGCCCGATTTGTGCTCGATCCAGGTCCACTCCACCGCGCCGGTGGTAATCGCGGCCTCGGTGAGCTGCCTCCGGTAGGAGTCTTTCCACGACAAGGCGGCCTGGACGCGTGAATCGAACACTTCGATAGACCACCACTCAGCCATGAAATCCAGGCTATCCCCGTTTCGCCCATTTGGCGGTTCGCCGTTGGCTTAATGCGCGAGCCAGGCCCGCTCGGCTAGCTCAGGTCGGCGATCGCCGTCTCGATCCGCTTCGCGTAGCTGGCCGCCTCGTCGTCGGAGGCGTACTTGTGCCTGGGCCAGAAGAAGCCGCGCAGGCCGTCGCCCTTCGTGCGCGGCACGACGTGCGCGTGCAGGTGCGGCACGCTCTGGCTCACGATGTTGTTCATCCCGATGAACGTGCCCTGCGCGCCGAGCGCGCCGGGCAGGGTCGCGCTGATCCGCTTGACCACCGTGAAGAACGGCACGATCAGCGCAGCCGGCAGGTCAGCCAGGGTCACGACGTGCGCACGCGGCACCACCAGCACGTGCCCCTTGAACACCGGCCTGGCATCCAGGAATGCGACGACGAGGTCGTCGCTGAAAACCTGGTGCGCGGGGACGACTCCGGCGGCGATGTCACAGAACGTGCAGTTCGGTCCCTGGACTGCCGTCCGCGGACCGCCCTGCCGGTGCTTACCTACACATTCGGTCACCCTCGCACGGTAGCGTGTCGCCGTGGCAACGGACGGACGACGGCATGTGCTCGCAATCGGCGGTACTGGCGGGCCGGAGGACATCGGGCGCACCAAGGACGACACGCCGCTGCTGCTCGACTACGCGGCCCGGCTGTCCGGCGCGGCCAACCCCCGGATCTGCATCATCAACACCGCGACGGGCGACGACCCCGGCAGTTACCTGAGGACCTACGCGGCCATGAACGCCATGGCCGCGCGGATCAGCCACCTTCAGCTTTTCCCGATGCCGAACCAGCCGGACCCGGCCGGCTGGCTCCTGGCTCAGGACGTCATCTTCGTGGGCGGCGGCAGCGTGGCCAATGCCGTCGCGGTGTGGCGGGTCCATGGCCTCGATGCGATACTGCGCCAAGCCTGGGAGGCCGGCATCGTGCTGTCCGGCGTCAGCGCGGGCGCGATCTGCTGGTTCACCGGCGGCACCACCGACTCGTTCGGGGAGCTGCGTGACTTCACCGGAGGTCTCGGCCTGCTGGCCGGCTCCTACAGCCCGCACTACGACGCCGAGCCCGGCCGGCGGCCGCTCTTCCAGTCCCTGGTCGCTGACGGCACGCTGGACGCCGGGATCGCCTGCGACGACGGCGCCGCCGCGCACTTCGTCGACGACGAGCTGGCTGAGATCGTGGCCGACCGGCCTGGCGCTTACGGCTACCGGGTCGAGCAGGCGGCGGACGGAACGGCCCGGGAGACCGAGCTCGACACCCACCGTCTTGAGGACTAGCACCGTCTCGTCCGGTTTCGCCGTCACTCGGGGTAGTTGCCGGGTTCTTGAGTCACGGGCCGGTTATGGAGAGTAAGCTCCGATATCGGCTGGCGACCTCGACTGTCGCTATGTCCGCATGGGGGTGGGTCGTGATTCCCGGAGTCCAACTGTGCTTACTGTCCACAATTTCTCCTATGGCCTGCTGACACCGGCGCTGGCCTATCTGATGTCCTTCGTGGGCTCGTTCCTCGGCCTGCGCTGCACCAGCCGGGCGCGAGCGAGTTCGGGCCGGTCACGGCGGGGCTGGCTCGCCGTCGCGTCGGTCTCCTTCGGCGTGACCGGCATCTGGGTCATGCACTTCATCGCGATGCTGGGCTTCTCGATCCCTGGCCAGACCATCGAGTTCAACGTGCCGATCACGATCGGCAGCATGGTCATCGCGGTGGCGTTCGTCTCGCTGGGCCTGATGATCGTCAGCTACGGTCCGGCCGGCAACGTGGCACTGGTCATGGCCGGGGTCGTGACCGGCCTCGGTGTCGCGGCGATGCACTACACCGGCATGGCCGCCATGGAAGCGCAGATGCGGATGGGCTACAACCCGCTGCTGTTCGTCCTGTCGGTGGTCATCGCGATCGTGGCGTCGACCGCCGCGCTGTGGGCCGCGCTGCGGCTGAGCACCATGTGGTCGACGCTCGCAGCCGCCGCGATCATGGGCGTCGCGGTCAGCGGCATGCACTACACCGGCGTCGCGGCCATGCACATCTATCGCGCAGCGCCCGGATCGATGCCGACGGGCGGCGCGGACGCCACCGCCTTCCTGCTGCCGCTGATCGTCGGCGTGAGCGTGCTGACCTTCATCATGACCGCGACGATCGCACTGTCGCCCAGCGAGGCCGAGATCAACGCCGAGGCCGAGCTGATGCGGCGGATCGACACCGCCCGGGCCCAGCTGCCCCTGCCGGATTCGGCGACTCCGCTCGCTCCGCCGCCACGCGAGGCTCGGTGGCGCCCGCCAGCGTCGTCAGGCAAGTTAGCCCAGCGTCGTCAGGCAAGTTAGCGCTGCCACAATAGCTAGGTGAACCCGAAGGACCAGGCTCAGCAGGGCGGCCGAGGCTGGTTCCTGCTGGTCTACCGGATCCCGTCGGAGCCGACCAGGCTGCGCGCCGCCGTCTGGCGCCGGCTGAAAAGCCTCGGCGCCATCTACCTGCAGAACTCAGCTGCGGCGCTGCCCGCCAGTACCTCGGCTGAGCGGGCGCTGCGCAAGCTGCGCGCCGAAATTCTTGATATGTCGGGAACGGCAACCTTGCTGGCCTGCTCGGTCCTCGCGGGCGAGGCTGAGATCAAGGCGGCGTTCCAGGCGGCCAGGGACGACGAGTACGAGGAGATCGTCGACAAGTGCGACGACTTCCAGGCCCAGCTACGCAAGGAATACGTCGCGCATCACTTCACCTACGCCGAGCTCGAGGAGAACGAGGTCGACCTGGTGAAGCTGCGCAACTGGTTCGCCAAGGTAGCCGACCGGGACGTGTTCGGCGCGACCGGCCGCGCCGCTGCCGAGGTGGCCATCGCCGGCTGCGAGCAGACGCTGGAAGAGTTCGCCGCCCGCGTCTACGCCGAGGAAGCAGAGAGCCGTTAGCCGCTAGCCCTTGCGGGTGGCGCGCTTCAGGCTGAGCGGGAGCAGCACGAGGATGGCCAGCGGGACCAGCCACCACGCGGACACCTTGGCGACGTGGGCCAGCACGTACGTGAGGATCAGCGCGACGGCTACCCCGGCGGCGACCAGCCAGTCGTTGCCTATGACGAAGTCGTACAGGAACGCGCCGAATGCCTTGAGCCGGTTCACAGCCTGGCTCCTTCCGGCTGCTCCCCCGCCGGGACGACGACCGGCGGCGCCTTGGCGCTCCGGCGGAGCAGGGCGACGAGCGCCAGCGCGAAGACGGCTACCCCAGGCGCGATCACTAGCAGCGCACCGTCTGACCCCGGCCAGCGGACGCCGGCCCTTCCGCACCCCAGAACGTGCCGAACGCGGTCAGCATGATGCCGACGACGAACTTCATCGTGTTCTCAGGTACCCGGGCCAGCGGCGCCCGCACCGCCACGCCGAGCAGGGCGACGGCGAGGACCGCGAGCACGGCGGCTGCGGCGGCGAGCGGGATGTCATGGGCGTTGCTGCCGAACGTCAGCGCGATGAAGACCACTTCGAGCCCTTCGAGCAGCACGCCCTTGAAGGACAGCGTGAACGCGTAGCCGTCCGGCACGAACCCGAGCCGCCCGGACTCGGCCGCCTGCGCGGCGGCGAGTTGCTTGCGGTAGATCTCGTCCTCGTCGTGCAGCGACTTGTGGCCGCTCGCCCGCAAGATCGCCTTGCGCAGCCACTGCAGCCCGAAGACGAGCAGCAGTGCGCCGACGACGAGCCGGAGCGCTCCGAGCGGCAGCTGAGTGACCGCCGGGCCGAGAACTGCCGTAATGACCGCCAGTACCAAGATCCCGGCCCCGCCGCCAGACAAGGCCGAGCGCCAGTCTCGCGCCGTGCCCGCCGCGAGCACGATCGTCGTAGCCTCGACCGCCTCGACCGCACAGGCGAGGAACACTGAGATGAACAGCACAATCCCTGGACCCACGACCGCGATTCTAACAGTCGTTAGGTTCGCGATCGAACGGGGCGGCACTTCTGGCGCTTCCTGAAGAGTTGCGATTAATGCAGCCACTAGCTAACTTGCGCAGTTCCGCCTAGCATGCGCACGTGGCGGGGCTATTCGGAACGACCAAGCGGCTGCTCGTCGGACGACCGATGCAGAGCGAGAATCTGGGGCATACGCTCCTCTCCAAGAAGATCGCGCTGCCGGTGTTCGCCAGCGACGCGCTGTCCTCGGTGGCCTATGCCACCGAGGAAATCCTGCTCGTCCTGTCGGTCGGCGGCCTCGCGCTGCTGCACTACACCCCCTACATCGGCGCCGCCGTCGCGCTGCTGATGCTGGTCGTGGTCGCGTCATACCGGCAGAACGTGCACGCCTACCCCTCGGGCGGCGGCGACTACGAGGTCGCGACGACCAACCTCGGGCCGAAGATCGGCCTCGCGGTCGCCAGCGCGCTGATGGTCGACTACACGCTGACCGTCGCGGTGTCCGTCTCGGCCGGCGTCGCGAACCTGGCGTCCGCGTTCCCCTCGCTCAACAGCCACGTCGCGCTCATCGCCGTCCTCCTCGTCGCCGTGATCGCGGTCATGAACCTGCGCGGCGTCCGCGAGTCAGGCACGGCCTTCGCCGTTCCGACGTACGTCTTCATCGGCGTGGTCGTGCTGATGATCGGCTGGGGCCTGACCAGGCTCGCCACCGGCCACACGCTGACCGCGGAGAGCGCGCACCTGCACGTGCCGTCCCAGGGCACCTACAGCGGATTCCTCCTGCTCTGGGTGCTGCTGCGGGCGTTCTCGTCCGGCTGCACGGCGCTGACCGGCGTCGAGGCGATCAGTAACGGCGTCCCGGCCTTCCGGGTGCCCAAGAGCAAGAACGCCGCGACGACCCTGGCCCTGCTCGGCACGATTGCCGTCGCCATGTTCGCCGGCGTCACCGCACTCGCGCTGATCAGCCACGTGCACGTGCTGCCCGGCCACCCGGAGAAGACGGTGATCGCCCAGGTCGGCCTGGCCGTCTTCGGCGCGTCGCCGCTGTTCTACCTGCTGTCGTTCGTCACCGCGCTGATCCTCGTGCTCGCCGCCAACACGGCCTTCAACGGCTTCCCGGTGCTCGCCTCGATCCTGTCCAGGGACGGCTACCTGCCGCGCCAGCTGCACAACAGAGGTGACCGGCTCGCGTTCAGCAACGGCATCCTGCTGCTGTCCGGCTTCGCGATCTTGCTGATCGTGGTCTTCAACGCCTCGCCCACGCGGCTGATCCAGCTCTACATCATCGGCGTGTTCGTCTCGTTCGTCTGCAGCCAGACCGGCATGATCCGGCACTGGAACCGCCTGCTGCGGATTACCACGGACCCGAACGCGCGCCGCCGCATGATCCGCACCAGGGTCATCAACTCGGTCGGCGCCTGCTTCACCGCCGTCGTGCTGGCCATCGTGCTGGTCACCAAGTTCGCGAGCGGCGCGTGGATCGTGGTGGTCGCGATGCCGGCGATCTGGCTCACCATGCGCGGCATCAGCAAGCACTACGCGAAGGTCGCCATCGAGCTGAAGCCACCGGAGAACGAGGCGATCACGCTGCCGGCCAGCAACCGGGCGATCGTGCTGGTCTCCAAGCTGCACCTGCCGACCCTGCGCGCGCTCGCCTACGCTAGGGCCACCCAGCCGAGCCACGTCGAAGCGGTCACGGTCAGCGTCGACAGCGCCGAGACCGAGCGGTTCAGGGCGGAATGGGATCGCGCCGACCTGCCGGTGCCGCTGACGGTCGTCGCCTCCCCCTACCGCGACATCACCGGCCCCGTCGTCGCCTACGTAAGCCGCCTGCGCCGGGAAAGCCCGCGCGACGTCGTCACCGTCTACATCCCCGAGTACGTGCTCGGCCACTGGTGGGAGCAGATCCTGCACAACCAGAGCGCCCTGCGGCTCAAGGCCAGGCTGCTGCTCCTGCCGGGCGTGGTCGTCGCCAGCGTGCCCTACCAGCTGGAGTCGGCCAAATCCATCCCCGCCGTGCCGCAGCCGAAGGGTCTCGGTCTCGCCCTGCCGAGTAACGAGAGGATGCAGGCCAAGGAACTTCAGGAGCACGTCGCGACCGTCAGGGCAACCCCGATCGCGGCGACGGCCGACCGGGAGGTCGCGGTCGTGACCGGCACCCTGCGCGCCGTGACGGCCCGCCCGCGCGGCAGCAGCCTCTCGCTCCAGGCCGACTTGTGGGACGGCTCTGGCAGCGTCACGCTGGTCTGGCTCGGCCGCCGCGAGATCCCCGGTATCGAGCCCGGCCGCAAGATGGTCGTGAAGGGCCGGATCGCGACCATCCATGGCGCGCAGACGATCTTCAATCCCGACTACGAGCTCAGGCCGCCCGGCGAGGTCACAGATTCACTACAGGTGAACCGGTAGCCCATCCCTGGTTCGGTCACAAGGTAGCGAGGCTTAGACGGGTCTGGCTCTAGCTTGCGTCGCAGGTGCGCCATGTAGACGCGGAGATAGTTACCTTCGGTCTGGTACTCAGGACCCCAGACCTCGGCGAGCAGCTGCTTCTGGGTGACGAGTTTCTCGCGGTGCCGCACCAGCACTTCGAGCAGCTGCCACTCGGTCGGGGTCAGCCGCACGTCGGCGCCGTCCCGCTGGACGCGCTTGGCGGCGAGGTCCACGGTGAAGTCGCCGCTGGTGATCACCGGCTCGTCCGGGGCCGGCGAGGCCCGCCGCACGGCGACCCGCAGTCTCGCCAGCAACTCGCCCATCCCGAACGGCTTGGTCACGTAGTCGTCGGCGCCCGCGTCCAGCGCGGCCACCTTCGAGCTCTCCTGACCCCAGGCCGACAGCACGATGATCGGCATCTGTGACCAGCCCCGGATGCCGCTGATCACCTCGGTGCCGTCCATGTCCGGCAGCCCGAGGTCCAGGATCAGCACGTCGGGCCGCTCCCTGGCGATCGCCGCCAGCCCTGAGGTGCCGTCGGCGGCCGTGCTGACCTCGTACTGGTGCGCGGTCAGGTTGATCCGGAGCGCACGCAGGATCGGCTCTTCGTCGTCGATGACGAGCACCCGGGTCACGGCTCCGCTCCCAGCGACTCCGCGCCAAACGACCCTGCTCCCACCACCGAGACGGCCACCGGCAGCGTGACCCGCATCGTGAGCCCGCCTCCGGGCGTGTCGACCGCCTCGATCGTGCCGCCCATCGCGGTCAGGAAGCCCTTGGCGACCGCGAGCCCGAGGCCGACGCCGTTCCCGGTGCCGCGATCGGTCAGGCGCTCGAACGGCTCGAACATCCGCTGCTTGCTGCCATCGGGAACGCCCTTGCCCTGGTCGATCACGTCGATGACCACGAGGTCCCCTGTACTCCTGGCGACCATGACCGGCGGCAGGCCAGCGGGGCTGTGCGCGATCGCGTTGGCGAAGAGATTGGCCAGGACGCGCTCGAGCAGCCCGGGGTCGGTCCGCACCAGCGGCAGGTCGTCGGGGACCACGAGCCTGACGTTCGTGCCGGGCTCGAAGGCGAGCGGAGCGACCTCGTCGATCGAGGCTGGCCGCAGGAACGGCTCCAGCGAGCCGGCCGCGAGCCTGGACATGTCGAGCAGGTTGCCGATCAGGGCGTTCAGCCGGTCGGCCGACTGCTCGATGGTGGCGAGCAGCGCCGCCTCGTCATCGTCAGGGAGCTCCACGCCGGGCTCGCGGAGCGTGCCGACGCTGGCCTTGATCGAAGCCAGCGGGGTCCGCAGGTCGTGGCTGACCGCGGCGAGCAGCGCGGTGCGCATCCGGTTGCCCTCGGCGAGCGCCTCGGCCTGGGCGGCCTGGGTGCGGAGCCGGTCCCGGTCGAGTGCGGCCGCCGCCTGCGCGGCGAAGCCGCCCCGCAGTCGCGGGCTGATCGCCTCGTGCTGGCCAGACACGACCAGCGTGAGGTTGTCGCCGGCCCGGACGCTGACCGGCTCGGCCGTGCCAGGAGCACCGCCGGGAGCACCGTCGGGATCGCCGCCGGGAGCGCTCCCGGCCACGGCGACCGTGACCCACTGGCCCTTGACCAGCTCGGCGAGTTCCGCGCGGCCGCCCCAGGTGCCGGTCAGGTGATCGAGCACGGCGGACGGGGTGTCCTCGCCGCCGAGCACGGTCTGCGCCAGGGTCAGCAGCGCCGCCGCGTCCTGCTTGCTGCGGGCGGCCTGATCGGCCCGGCGAGCGGCCAGGTGCACGACGCTGCTCACCGAGACAGCCACGGTGATGAAGAGCAGCAGGGCCAGGATGTTCTGCGGGTCGGCGATCGTGAACGTGTGCACGGGCGGGGTGAAGAACCAGTTCAGCAGCAGGCTCGCGGTCACCGCCGCGAGCACCGCCGGCCAGAAGCCGCCGACCACGGCGATGCCGACTACCGACACCAGGAAGATCAGCAGGTCATCTGGCAGGCGCAGCGCGTGGGCGTGAGCGGCGGGCAGCAAGGCCGCCGTCAGGACCGGCATCAGGAGTACCAGTCCGGCCCCGGCGATCTGACGCCTGCGATCGAGTCCGCTAGTCCGGTCGACGAGGCGGCGCCACACTGCGTTCACCCTGGCGGTTGAAGGGCTTTCGCGGGCAGGAAGCGCTGCTTCCTCAGGTACGCCCAGGTCATCCCTCACAATCCACAGTGTGAACGAAGATCGGATCGCGCGCACCCCCGCGCCGATCAGCAGGCCGGCGGCGGTGCAGGCGGCCAGGATCAGCGCGTTGCGCAGGCCCGCGCTCCCGGTGATCCGGAGCTGGGCGTAGGGCGGGGCGGAGAAGCCCGCCGTGGCGAGCCAGCCGCCGCCCGCGACGAACAGCGCCGCGCCGGGCTCGGCGATCAGGGCGGTCACGGCGACGATGATGGCGCTCAGCAAGAGCACCCAGCCGGCCGAGATCGCGCCGCGCGTGGCGGCGGCGAACGCCCCGACCGCGAGCAGGGCAGCGAGCCCCGAGGGCAGGGCGTAGACGGCGGCGATGCCGCGCGGCCGTGTTCTGGCGCCGACCTGCTGGGCCGGCCGGTTCTGCATCAGTTCAGTCCTGGTCATAGCGCTTACCAGTGCATCCCAGGATCAGCCGGAAACCGATGATCTTGACGCCGTCTTAACACCAGACCGGCAAGAATTGACGCGACGTTAGCGGGAGGTCCGGGTCGTCCATGAGCTAGTCGCGCAGGCACTAGGCTCAGATGCGTGACTTCTACTTTTGCGACGCCTAGCTTGGCTACGACCGACCTGCCCGCACGTGACGTCATCGCCGACGTTCTAGTCATCGCCGTCAGCGAGGGGCCAGACGGGCCGGTGCTCGCGGGCGGCGCGAACGACGCCGACGCCGCTCTCGGCGGCACCCTGACTGAGACCCTGGCCGCGCTCGGCGCGACCGGCAAGCCAGAAGAGCTCACCAAGCTCCTGTCCGGCGGCAAGCTTGCCGCCCCGGTGATCGCCGCCGTCGGCATCGGCAAGGCGCTCGACGTCGACGCCGAGCGCCTGCGGCGCAGCGCGGGTGCGGCGGTTCGCGCCCTGGCGTCGGCCAGGACCCGGCGTATCGCGCTGGCCCTTCCGGTCGCGGACGCCGCCTCGGCGCAGGCCGTGGCGCTCGGCGCGCTGCTCGGCAGCTACAGCTTCGGCAAGTACCGTGGCAACGGCCACGCCGCGCCGGACCTCACGCTCGTCGCGGCCGGGGACGCAGCGTCGGCCGCCGAGCGCGCTCAGATCATCGGCGACGCGGTCAACCTGGTCAGGGACCTGGTCAACACAAGCCCGTCACACCTGTATCCCGAGACCTTCGCCGCCGAGGCCGAGAGGATCGCCGGCAAGAGCGGCCTGGAGATCGAGGTACTCAACGAGGTGGCGCTGATCGCGGGGGGCTATGGCGGCATCTCGGGAGTCGGCCAGGGCTCGGCGCGCCCGCCCCGCCTGGTCAAGCTGACCTACAAGCACCCTGAGGCAACGAAATCGGTCGTGTTCGTCGGCAAGGGCATCACGTTCGACTCCGGCGGCCTGTCGCTGAAGCCGCCGAAGGCCATGGAGACGATGAAGTCGGACATGGCCGGTGCCGCTACCGTGCTCGCCACCTTGCAGGCGGTCGCCGCGCTCAAGCCGGTCGTCAACGTCGTCGGCTACCTGGCGCTCGCCGAGAACATGCCGGGCGGCGAGGCGCTGCGTCCCTCCGACGTGATCACCATGTTCGGCGGCAAGACCGTCGAGGTGCTGAACACCGACGCCGAAGGCCGGCTCGTGCTGGCCGACGCGATCGCCAGGTCGCAGGAGGATCACCCGGACCTGCTGGTCGACATCGCGACGCTGACCGGGGCGCAGGTCGTCGCGCTCGGCATGCGGGTGTCCGCGATTATGGCCAACCACGACGACGTCCTGCACGGCGTCGTCGCGTCCGCAGCCACGGCGGGTGAGGCGTTCTGGCCGATGCCGCTGCCGCAGGAACTGCGCAAGGGACTGGACTCCAAGGTCGCCGACCTCGCCAACGTGGCCGGCGAGCGGGACGGCGGCATGCTGGTGGCCGGATTGTTCCTGCGCGAGTTCGTGCCTGACGGCGTCAGGTGGGCGCACCTGGACATCGCGGGGCCATCGTTCAACCCCGGCGAAGCCTACGGCTACACCCCGAAGGGCGGCACCGGAGTCGCGGTTCGTACGCTGATTCAGATCGCCGAAGACGTCGCAGACGGCAATCTTTAGTGCAGATCGGGCAGAAGCTGTGCATCCAACCCACGCGGTGCATCCAACCCACGCGGTGCATGATCAACGGAGATCAAGGAGTAACTGGTGACGGAGACCGGTAGCTACGACCTCGTCATCCTGGGCGGCGGGAGCGGCGGATACGCCTGCGCGCTGCGCGCGGCGGAGCTCGGCAGCCGGGTCCTGATGATCGAGAAGGACAAGGTCGGCGGGACCTGCCTGCACAAGGGCTGCATTCCCACCAAGGCACTGCTGCACGCGGCCGAGGTCGCTGACCACGCGAAGGACGCGGCCTCGGTCGGGGTGATCGCGAGCTTCGAGCGGATCGACATGCCGGGCGTGAACAGCTACAAGGACAAGGTCGTCGACCGGCTGTTCAAGGGCCTGCAAGGACTGCTGTCGAGTCGCAAGGTCGAGATCGTCCAGGGTGAGGGCAAGCTGATCTCGCCGACCCAGGTGGCCGTGGGCGACCAGGTGTACGAGGGCTCGCACATCGTGCTCGGCACCGGATCAGAGCCGCGCAGCCTGCCAGGCCTGGCGATCGACGGCCAGCGGGTCATCACCAGCGAGCACGCGCTGCGCCTCGATCACGTGCCGTCGTCGGCGGTGATCCTGGGCGGCGGTGTCATCGGGGTCGAGTTCGCCAGCGTGTGGCGCTCGTTCGGCGCCGAGGTGACGATCGTCGAGATGCTGCCCCGCCTGCTGCCGCCCGAGGACGAGTCGAGTTCGCGGCAGCTGGAGCGGGCGTTCCGGCGGCGCGGGATTAACTCGCACCTGGGGGTCAGGTTCGAAAGCGTCAAGGAGACCGCTTCCGGGGTTCTCGTGACGCTGGAGAACGGCAAGACGATCGAGGCCGAGGTCATGCTCGTGGCTGTCGGGCGCGGGCCGGTATCTTCCGGACTTGGCTACGAGGAAGTCGGCGTGGCCATGGAGCGCGGGTTCGTGCTGGTGGACGAGCTCTGGCGGACCAACCTCCCGACGATCTCGGCGGTCGGTGACCTCACTCCCGGACCGCAGCTGGCGCATGTCGGCTTCGCCGAGGGCATCGGGGTGGCCGAGCGGCTGGCCGGCCTGAAGCCCGCGCCGATCGACTACGAGGGCGTGCCCCGGGTGACCTACTGCGATCCCGAGGTCGCCTCGGTGGGCATCACCTCGGCGCAGGCGGCCGAGCGCGGTATCGAGGTTGACGAGATCACCTACAACCTGGGCGGCAACGGCAAGAGCGTGATCTTGCAGACTCAGGGCAGCGCGAAGGTGATCGCCGCCAAGGGCGGCGGTCCGGTGCTCGGCATCCACCTGGTGGGGGCTCGCGCCGGGGAACTGATCGCCGAGGGGCAGCTGATCTACAACTGGGAGGCGTTCCCCTCCGACGTCGCCAATCTCATCCATCCGCACCCGACCCAGTCGGAGGCTATCGGCGAGGCGCACCTGGCGCTGGCCGGCAAGCCACTGCACTTCCACTCATAACGCTGTTTTCGCTGCTTTTACTTACGACGAACGATTACGAAGGGGTCAGCCGAAGCTATGTCGGTCTCCGTATCCATGCCGCAGCTTGGCGAGAGCGTCACCGAAGGCACCGTCACCCGCTGGCTGAAGCACGAGGGTGACCACGTCTCCGCTGACGAGCCGTTGCTCGAAGTGTCGACCGACAAGGTGGACACCGAAATTCCGTCGCCAGTCTCCGGCGTCCTGCGGGGCATCACGGTCGCCGAGGACGAGACGGTGGCCGTCGGGGCTGAGCTGGCCGTGATCGACGAGGACGGGGGCGCCCAGAGCGCTCCGGCCGCGCCGGCAGCCCAGGAGGCCGAGAGCGAGGCGGCTCCGGCGGCTCCGGCGGCTCCTGCGACTCCGGCGGAGTCGGCGGCTTCCGAGCCGAGCTATGAGCCGCAGCCCAGCTATCCGGCCCAGTCCGGCTACCAGGCTCAGTCCGGCTACCAGGCCCAGCCCAGTTACCAGGCTCAGTCCGGCTACCAGGAGCAGCCGGCGTACCAGGCGCCGCCGAGCTACCAGCCTGAGCCGGCCTACCAGGCACCGCCGCAGCCGAGCTACGAGCAGCCGAGCTACGAGCAGTCGGCTTACGGGCAGCAGCCGAACTCCGGCCAGCAGCCGACGCAGTACCAGTTCGCCGAGCCCGAGGCGCACGTCTACGACTCGGGGCGGCACACCGGCTTCGACGACGCGGCTGAGCACGCCGCGCCCGCCGTCGGGCAGGGCGAGGCGCCGGCGGCTAGCGCCGAGGCGAGCGACGATCAGGCTAGCGCGGACGGCGCCGAGAACGCCTACGTGACGCCGCTGGTGCGCAAGCTGGCCGCCGAGCACGGCATCGATCTCAGCACGCTCAGCGGGACCGGGGTCGGCGGCCGGATCCGCAAGCAGGACGTCCTGGAAGCCGCGCGGACCAAGCGTGGCGACGCCGCGCCGGGGTTCGCGAGCGCTGCGGCGCCCGCGCCGGCTCAGTTCGCGCCGCAGCCCGGCCCGGCCGTGTCTGCCCCAGCCCAGGCAACCCCGGCGCAGGCAACCCCGGCGCAGGCAACCCCGGCCCAGGCAACTCCAACTCAGGCAACCCCGGCTCAGTCGGCTCCAGCCCACGCTCCGGCGGCTCCGTCTCCGGTGGCTCAGCCTGTGGCAGCCCAGGCCGCACCCGCGCCGTCGGCGGCACCTGCTCCAGTCGCTGCTGCTCCTGCCGCTCCCCCGCCCGGACTCGGCGCGGCCGGCCAGCCGAAGGCACCCGCCGCCGGGGCGGATACCGATGCGGCAGCCAAGCGCGGCCGGACAGAGCGGCTGTCCCGTGCCCGCCAGGTCATCGCCTCGCGGATGGTCGAGTCGCTGCAGACGTCGGCTCAGCTCACCACGGTGGTCGAGGCTGACGTCACCGCGATCGCGAAGCTGCGTGCGCGGACCAAGGCGGCATTCGAGGCCAGGGAAGGCGTCAAGCTGTCGTTCCTGCCGTTCTTCGCGCTGGCGGCGGTCGAGGCGCTCAAGGTCCATCCCAAGCTCAACGCGGTACTCGACACGGCCAGCGGCACGGTCACTTATCACGACGCCGAGCATCTGGGGATCGCGGTCGACACCGAGCGCGGCCTGATGGTGCCGGTGATCAGGAACGCCGGAGACCTCAACATCGGCGGCCTCGCCCGCAAGATCGCCGATCTGGCCCAGCGGACCAGGGCTGGCCAGGTCAGCCCCGACGACCTGTCCGGCGGCACGTTCACGCTGACGAACACCGGCAGCCGGGGTGCTCTCTTCGACACCCCGATCATCAACCAGCCGCAGGTCGGCATCCTCGGCACCGGCACGGTCAACAAGCGCGCCGTCGTCGTCGACGACCCTGACCTGGGCGAGGTCATCACGGTCCGGTCTATCGTCTACCTGGCGCTGACCTACGACCACCGACTGGTCGACGGGGCCGACGCGGCCCGGTTCCTGGTGACGATCAAGAACCGGCTGCAGGAAGGTGCCTTCGAGTCGGAACTTGGCCGGTAGCGGCGGCTGGCGAGCAACCGTGGCGGGTAGCGGCAGGACGTGAGCGACACGGCTAGGCAGCCATCGGGCAGCCGGATGCGAGTGGCCGTCTCGGGCGCGACGGGCCTGATCGGGTCGGCGCTCGTCGCGGATCTGCGCGGCGACGCCGACGTCGTCAAGCTCGTGCGCCTGCCGGCGAGGTCGCAGGACGAGCTGAGCTGGGATCCGGGCGGCTCGGGCCTGGACCCGGCCGCGCTGCACGACGTCGACGCGGTGATCCACTTGTCGGGAGCGCCGGTCGCTGCGCGGCGGTGGACGCCAGCCCGCAAGGCCGTGCTCCGCTCCAGCCGGATCGACTCGACCCGGGCACTGGCGGCGGCCATGGCTGCCGCCAGTCCGGTTCCGTCGGTGCTGATCTGCGGCTCAGCCATCGGGTACTACGGCCAGACCGGTGACCGGGTGGTGGACGAGACGGCGGAGGGAGGCAGCGGGTTCCTTGCCGACCTGGTGCGCGACTGGGAAGCGGCGACCGAGCCTGCGTCGGCGGCCGGGATCAGGGTCGTGAACTTGCGCAGCGGCATCGTGCTGGCCCGCCAGGGCGGGATGCTCGGCCCGCTGATGCTGCCGTTCCGGCTCGGCCTCGGCGCCAGGATCGGCTCGGGCAGTCAGTACCTGACCTGGATCAGCCTGGCCGACGAGGTACGGGCCATCAGGTTCGTGCTTGAAAACGACCAGCTGAGCGGTCCGGTGAACCTGACCGCTCCCGAGCCAGTGACCAACGCGGCTTTCACGAGCGCGCTCGCGTCAGCCTTGCGCCGGCCGGCGTTGCTGAGCCTGCCCGCGCCGCTACTGCGCGGGGCACTCGGCGAGGTGTCCAGTGAGCTGCTGGGCAGCGTCAGGGCGGTCCCAGCGCGGCTGACGGAGGCGGGGTTTAGCTTCCGCTACCCCGAGATCGCCAGCGCGCTTGAGGCGGCTGTACGCGGCGGCTAGCTAGCTGTCAGCCTGCTTGACCAGATCGTCCTGCTGTGTGCCCGGGCCGTCGGGCTCCTTGGCCACGTCCACGTCCACGTCGGCCTTGGCGAGGCGGATCAGCCGTTCTAGCAGCGTGCCTTGGCCTTCCGGGCCGAACAGCGGCAGCTTCCACAGCGACGGCACCCGGCCAGTGCCGCCTTCGTACCGCATCGCCTGCGCGATCGTCAGCTTCAGCAACCGCCGGGCGACCAGGATCGCCAGGATCGCGATCGGGACCTCGACCAGCAGCGCCGAGAGCAGGCTGCTGACGAACCCAGCTGTCCTGGCATCCAGGACAACATCGAACCAGGCGTCGCATAGCAGCAGGGTCGCCAGCACGACCAGGCAGATGATCAGGATCTGCCGTCGGCGCCAGGCCGCCCAGCCGGTCGCGGCGAAAGCCGCCAGCTCGGCGAGGTCGAACCCGACCCAGGCCCCACGCCAGCTCCCGGCACGGTAGAAGGCCGGCAGGCTGACCGCGAGGTAGCCGGTCCAGGCGGCGAGCAGGATGCAGCCGAAGACGACCACGACGAGCAGCAGGTCCCACTTCCAGCTCGTCCCAGGCTTAGCCGGCGACGTCTGCCCGGCCTCGACAAGCCGCCGTAGCAACTGCCGCCGCTCATCCTCGGAGAGAGTCTGCAATGCGTTGGCATCGAACTTGTCATCCATTACCAAAAATCGTAACTGACGGGTAGCGAACCCCCCAGCGGCGCTCTGCCATGCGGGCCGCTCTCGCCTGGGAGCGCTGGACGTCGTTGGCCGGCCGGGCGGCTGGGCATACGCTAGCTGGCGTGGATGGTGAACTTGTCTTCCTGCATGCTGGCCTCGGCCCGGACGCGCTGCCGTACGAGCAGGCCCTCGAACTCCAGCGTGAGCTGCATGAGCGCCGCGTCAACGACGAGATCCCCGACACCTGCCTGCTGCTCGAGCACCAGCCGGTCTACACCGCCGGCCGGCGGACCAGCCCGCTCGACCGTCCCGTAGGTGACCCGGGCGCGCCGGTCATCGAGGTGGATCGCGGCGGCAAGATCACCTGGCACGGGCCAGGTCAGCTCGTCGGCTACCCGATCGTCAAGCTAAGCGACCCCATCGACGTCATCGCCTACGTCCGGGCCGTCGAGGAAGCGATGATCAGGACCTGCGCGGACTTCGGCCTCGCCGTGACCCGAGTCGAAGGCCGCAGCGGCGCCTGGATCACCGCCCAGTCCAGCCGGTCGGGCCAGTCGGGTCAGTCGGGCCAGTCGGGTCAGTCGGGCACTGTCGCGCTGCCCGCTCTGGACCGCAAGGTGGCAGCGATCGGCATCCGGGTCGCGCGCGGCGTCACGATGCACGGGTTCGCGCTGAACTGCGACAATGACCTGTCCTGGTTCGACCGGATAGTCCCGTGCGGGATCAGCGACGCCTCGGCAACCTCCATGACCGCCGAACTGGGCCGGCTGATCACGGTCTCCGAGGTGATCGAGCCAGTCCAGCGGCACCTAGCCGACGTCCTCGGCGCGACCTCCTGCCGCGTCAACAGCAGCATGTCCCCCCTTACTGCTGCTGACGCGCGGGTTTTGACAGCAGCAAGGTCCTACTTACCGTCGTCCTGACAGCACTAGGTAGCACCATGCTGTCGTTGCAAGCAGGTCGGCCCAGCGGCCGTGGCCCGGTTTGGTGCTGCCAGAGCCGAGTTGCGGTGCCATGCGCGGGGGAGGTTCGGGGCGGGGCGGCCTGACGGGCGGGCCAGCCTGAGGGCGGGCCGCCGGGGCGGGGTCGGGCGGCCGGCGGCGGCTAGCGGGCGGGTGGGGCGGCTTCCTGCGGGAGGAAGATCGTCGTGTCCTCGGCCAGGGCGCGCAGCGCGCCGGTGATCCGGGTCAGTCCGGCTGGCGGCAGGTGCGCCGGGAGCTCAGATTCGGCGGTGAACCTGAATCCGTCCAGCTCAGACTCCTGCACCACGATGCCGCTCCCGTCCTGGCGAACCCCGCCGTCGAAGACGAAGTGAATGATCGGCCTGGCATCGGCGCCGTAGGGCTGGTTCCAGTCGACCACGAGGAGCCGCCCTGGCCTGATGGCGAGCCCGAGTTCCTCGGCGACCTCGCGCTCACACCCGAGCTGCGGTTTCTCGCCGAACTCGCAGATACCCCCGGGCAGCGACCACAGCTCCCGGTAGTTGGGCTTGACGAGCAGAACGCTGCCGGCCACGTCGGTGATCAGCGCTCCGGCGGCCACGACGACGCCCGGCAGCCCGGCGTACCAGGTGTCCGCGTCGACGAACCCGCTGTCAGCCATCGGCCCGGGCGGAGGCAGCCAGGTACTCGGTCACGCCGTCGACCGGCACCGGCTCCTGGACGCCACTGGTCATATCGCGGACGGTGACCGTACCGGCGTCGCGCTCGGTGTTGCCGTAGATCAGGCACCAGCGGGCACCGCTGTCCGAAGCCCATTTGAGCTGCTTGCTGAGCTTGCCCGAGGACCCCAGGTAGACGCTGGCCCGCAGCCCGGCCGCCCGCGCCGCGCCAGCGAGGGTGAAAGCCGGCACCGACAACTCGTCGTCCAGCACCGGCACGGCCACGTCGAGGCGGCCCGCTGCGGCTCCGACGTCGTCGGGCAGCAGCATGAGCACCCGCTCGATCCCCACGGAGCTTCCGGTGCCTGGCACATCCGGGCCGCCGAGCTGAGCGATCAGGTGGTCGTACCGCCCGCCAGAGCCGATCGAGCCGGGCACTCCCGCCGCGACCAGTTCCCAGATCGGCCCGGTGTAGTAGCTCAGGCCCCGCACCATCCTCGGGGTGAAGGCGATCCGCTCAGCCGGGACCTGCGCCGTCACCAGCCGCAGCACCGCGTCGACCTCGTCGAGGCCCGCGCTGCCCAGATCGCTCCGCTTGAGCACCGTCCTGATCTTGTCGGTCGCGTCGTCGGCGGTCATCGTCCCGACCAGCTCGGAAGCGGTCTGCGCAGGCAGACCCCGGCCGGCGAGTTCCTCGATGACGGCTGCGGGGCTCAGCTTGTCCAGCTTGTCGAGCGAGATCAGCACGGACTCGCCCAGGTCGGCCGGCACGTCGAAGACCTCGAGCAGCCCGAAGAGCACCTGGCGCGAGTTCAGCTGGATGGTGAAGTCCCGCAGGCCCAGGCCCGCCATCGCGTCGTGGTGCGCGCACAGCGTCTCGGCGTCGGCCATCGGCGAGGTGGTGCCAAGGACGTCCAGATCACACTGCACAAACTCGCGGAACCGCCCCCGGCCAGGCCGGTCAGCCCGCCAGACCGGACCCATCGCGTAACGCTTGTAAGGCATCGGGATCTTGCTGCCGTACGCCGCCGCGACCCGGGCCAGCGGGACCGTCATGTCGTAGCGCAGGGCCAGGTCAGCCTCGCCAGAAGCCTCGTGCTCCCCCCGGCGCAAGATCTTGAAGACCAGCTTGTCGGCTTCGTCGCCGTACTTGCCGAACAGCACGTCGAGCCGTTCGAACGCGGGCGTCTGCAACGGCTCGAACCCGTAGCTGGCGAAGACCGAGCGGAGGACGCCGAAGGCCCACTCCCGCTTGGTGCAGTCGGCGGCCAGGAAGTCACGCGTGCCGGACGGCGGGTCAAACTGATTTGGCATGGGTCCATGATCCCCGAACCGAAGGAGTGCTCGTCAACTCGATTGACCCGCACCACATACGCTAGGGGCGTGGTTATCGCACCAGGAGAGCGGCGGCTGCTGCGGATCGAGGCCCGCAACAGCCAGGTGCCGATCGAGCGCAAGCCGGAATGGATCAAGACCAGGCTCCGCACCGGACCCGAGTACACCAAGCTGCGGAACCTGGTCAGCCGCGAGGGCTTGCACACGGTCTGCCAGGAAGCCGGCTGCCCCAACATCTTCGAGTGCTGGGAAGACCGGGAGGCCACGTTCCTGATCGGCGGAGACCAGTGCACCCGCCGCTGCGACTTCTGCCAGATCGCCACCGGCAAGCCTGAGCCGCTCGACACCGACGAGCCACGCCGGGTCGCCGGGTCCGTGCGCGCGATGGGCCTGCGCTACGCGACGGTCACCGGCGTAGCCAGGGACGACCTCGAAGACGGCGGGGCCTGGCTGTACGCGCAGACGGCGATCGCCATCCACGAGGCCGTGCCCGGCTGCGGCGTGGAACTGCTGATCCCCGACTTCAACGCCGAGCCTGAGCAGCTTGCCGAGGTCTTCGCCGCCCGGCCGGAGGTACTCGCCCACAACATCGAGACGGTCCCCCGCATCTTCCGCAGCATCAGGCCAGGCTTCCGCTACGAGCGCTCGCTGTCGGTGCTCACCGCAGCCAGGACCGCCGGGCTGATCACGAAGTCCAACCTGATCCTCGGCATGGGCGAAGAGCGCGCCGAGATCACGACCGCGATGGCTGACCTGAGGTCGGCCGGCTGCGACCTGCTGACAATTACCCAGTACCTGCGCCCGTCGGCCAGGCATCACCCGGTCGAGCGCTGGGTAACTCCGCAGGAATTCGCTGAGTTTGAAAAGGAAGCCCGGGAACTGGGATTCGCCGGCGTAATGTCCGGCCCGCTAGTCAGGTCCTCCTACCGGGCCGGACGGCTGTACCGGCAGGCCGTGGACGCGGCAGCGGCCTCGGCCGGGGCAGGCTCGGCTGGGTCAGGCTCGGCCGGATCAGTGAATGCCCAGGTCAACGTCACAGCGGCGACTTCAGCCTGACCGCGTTTCGCGCCCGCGCCCCAGTGCTCGTATCCTCACAGCCATGGTAAAGATCCCCCGGCGCGGTGCTGCGGACCCAAAGCCGACCAGTAACTCTGCGCCGGCCAGTAACTCTGCCCTGGCGAGCGCTGCGGACCCGCCCGAGGGGCGGCTCAAGCAGATCGCCATGGTCGCCGGCATCATCCGCAAGAGCGACCCGAAGGCGCTGCCCATCGTCATCGGCAGTGGCGTCGGCGTCATCGTCGTCGCCGTGCTGGTGGGCGTGTTCACCGGCCTGCTCGGGTTGCTGCTGCCGCTGGGCATCCTGGTCGGCGTCGGCACCACCATGATCTTGTTCGGCCGGTACGCCCAGGCCGCGCAGTACTCGGCGATCGCGGGGCAGCCAGGCGCCGCCGCCGCGATCGTGCAGTCGATGCGGGGCAACTGGACGGTGACCCCAGCCGTCGCCGGCAACCGGAACCTGGACATCGTGCACCGGGTCGTCGGCAAGCCGGGCGTGGTCCTGCTGGGCGAAGGAGCTCCGAACGGACTGGCGCCGCTGTTCTCGGCGGAAAAGAAGCGGATCTCCCGGATCGCTTACGGCGTGCCGATCATCGACTTGCAGGTCGGCGACGCTCCCGGTCAGGTTCCCATCAAGCAGCTGCGGACCAAGCTGATGCGGATGCGCACCGAGCTCAAGCCGCCTGCTGTCCGGGACCTGAACAACCGCCTGAAGGCCCTGCCGACGACGATGCAGGCCCCGCGCGGCCCGATGCCGAAGGGCGGCCGCACGCCCAGGCCCCCCGCCCGAAGGTGCGCTAGTAGGGTTTTGAAACCCTCTCCGCTGGGACATCCGGTGAACGCGTTGCTGCCCGGCCTGCGATCGCTGACGCAGGGCGCAGGCTGTTTTCGGACAGCACCATGGTCCTACCGCTGTCGGGACGACAGTAAGTAGGACCATGGTGTCGTTGAAACGACCCCCGGCAGTAGTCTTACTGCTGACGGGGCGTGGCGGGACGGACCGGGGGCGGGATCGTGGCGGAGGTCAAACTGGCACTTAAGCGATGGAGTTTCGCCAATCCCTCGTAGGTCGCTAGATCCGGACGACGACCGTGTTCGAGGCGCGGTCGTGCAGGCCGCGCAGATCGCGGTTGAGGAAGAGTGCCGGTACCACCGTCAGCAGCAGCAGCGTGCGCAGCAGTCCCCACAGCGGCCCGACCATCTTGCCGTCGAGCCGCACGACCCGGATGCCGAGCAACCGCTTGCCGATGGTGAACCCGGTCAGCGCGGTCAGCAGCAGGTCCTGCGCCGCGAAGATCAGCAGCGTCCAGTACTCGGTGTCGACATGCGCCGGCCTGATCAGCGCGACCACGATGAACGTGCAGATCAGCCAGTCGATGAAGATGGCGCCGATCCGCCTCATCATGGCCGAGACGGACCCCGGCCCGGTCTCAGGCAGCCCGAGGAACTCGCCAGGGTAGCCTTGGCGATCACGGGAGCCAGCGTTAGCTCGGTACTGCTCGGTCACGTCTTCGAGAGTACCGACAGCGCGTAGGAGTGCCGCACACGGGCTGCGGCCGAGTTGCCGTAACGCGGCTGAAACATCGGGGACACGGTCAGGAAACCGCTAGCGGCTAGCGTCGACCAGACTCAGCCGAGTACTTCACTTCGCTCGGGAGTCACCCGCGATCAGGGCTTGACACAGGTCACCACGAGCGAGCAAGGGAGAGCTGATGTTCACCACGGGCGACGAGGTTCTGCGGTATATCGCAGAGAACGACGTGCAGTTCGTCGATGTCAGGTTCTGTGACCTGCCAGGGACGATGCAGCATTTCACCGTCCCGGCCAGAGCCTTCGACGAGAAGGTCTTCACCGAAGGGCTCATGTTCGACGGCTCGTCGATCAGGGGCTTCCAGCAGATCCACGAGTCGGACATGCTCCTGCTGCCTGACCCGACGACGGCGGTGCTCGACCCCTTCCGCACGCACCGCACGCTGAACCTCACCTTCTTCGTGCACGACCCGCTGACCGGCGAGCCGTACAGCCGCGACCCGAGGAACATCGCCAAGAAGGCCGAGGAGTACCTGCGCGGCAGCGGCATCGCGGACACCGCGTTCTTCGGCCCGGAGGCCGAGTTCTACATCTTCGACTCGGCGCGGTTCGAGACCTCAGGCTCGGCGGGCTACTACTTCCTGGACTCGATCGAGGGCGCCTGGAACTCCGGACGGGACGAGCCTGGCGGCAACCTGGCCTACAAGCCAAGGTTCAAGGGCGGCTATTTCCCCGTCCCGCCGAACGACCACTTCGCTGACCTGCGCGCGGAGATGGCGAAGACCCTGATGGACTGCGGCATCACAGTCGAGATGCAGCACCACGAGGTCGGCACCGGCGGCCAGTCCGAGATCAACATCCGGTTCGGCAGCTTGCTGCACATGGCCGACAACTTGATGACGTTCAAGTACGTCGTGAAGAACGTTGCCAGGGCGGCTGGGAAGACGGTTACTTTCATGCCGAAGCCGCTTTTCGGCGACAACGGCTCTGGCATGCACTGTCATCAGAGCTTGTGGAGGGACGGCGAGCCGCTCTTCTACGACGAGGTGGGCTACGCAGGCCTGTCGGACATGGCCAGGTACTACATCGGCGGGCTGCTCAAGCACGCGCCGTCGCTGCTTGCTTTCACCAATCCGACCGTGAACTCCTACCACCGGCTGGTTCCTGGCTTCGAAGCTCCGGTGAACCTCGTGTACAGCCAGCGGAACCGGTCCGCGTGCGTCCGCATCCCGATCACGGGCCCGAGCCCGAAGGCCAAGCGAATCGAATTCCGGGTACCTGACCCGTCCAGCAACCCGTACATCGCCTTCGCGGCGATGCTGATGGCTGGCCTGGACGGCATCAAGAACAAGGTCGAGCCGCCCGAGCCGGTCGACAAGGACCTGTACGAGCTGCCGCCGGACGAGGCGCTGTCCATCCCGCAGGTGCCCGGCTCGCTTGAGAAGGTGCTGGAGAGCCTGGAAGCCGACCACGACTACCTGCTGGACGGCGGCGTCTTCACCCCTGACCTGATCTCGACCTGGGTCGAGTACAAGCAGACGCACGAGATCGACCCGGTCAGGCTGCGCCCGCACCCGCACGAGTTCGAGATGTACTTCGACTGCTAACAGCCGGGTCATGCCCTAGCTAACTCTCGACTCGCTGAGTAATCATTTGACTACTCAGCGAGTCGAGAGCGTTCTGCTGCCGCAGAATGACGTCATGAGGGGGATCAGGCCAGGGGAGCCTGGCCACGGGGGCAACTCGGCCGTGCTCAGGCTGCGGCAGGCCCGCATCGTCGGCGGCGCGGCCCAGGGCGGGTGGACGGGCCACTGGGAGATCATCTGCCCTGCGTGCGGCGACGACGACCGTCTCGACTACCGAAGCGTGAGTCCGTTCCTTCAGCGCGTTCGAGGCGCCTACCTCACCGAGCAGGAAGGCCTCGGCGCCCTGCGCCGCCACCGTGGCCCGCCCATCAGGCCGACGCTGCCCGCCACCACGCCGGCGGATCAGGCCGAGGCTCCCGTCAAGACACCCGCGACCATAGGAGGCATCTCATGAGCGTGCTCGTAATCGGCAGGTTCCAGGGCGACACCGCCAAGTTCCGGCAGGCGCTCACCGAACGGTCATCGGAATTCGTGGCCATCTCGGACCAGGCGCGTGCGGTCGGCGGCATCCACCACAAGTTCGGGATTGGCGACGGCTACGCCATGATCGTCCAGGAATGGGAGTCGGCCGAGCAATTCGAGCGGTTCTTCGCCAATCCCGACCTGCAGGCCTTCATCGGGACGATCGGTGCCGCGCCGGTGCCGCCCGAGATCGTCATCGCCGAGGCCGTCACCTCACCCGACGAATTCTGACCGCCACTCGCCCGGGGCGGCCCGCGTCAACGACCGCGCCGCAGCACGAGCAAACCAACAACGACAGGGTTGGGAGACCTGGCTCGTGCGACGGCAGGCGCTCATGTGACGGCTACCCCGTAGTCTGGCTCCATGCGCGTCCACGTGAAGAAGCGTGGTCTGCCTGAGCCCGGTTCGATCACCGAGGCGCTGGACAGCTTTCGGGCCGAGGTGCGGTTCTACCGGGAGATCGCTCCCGTCGTCGGCGTCCGGGTTCCGGCCTGTTACCGCGCCGACGCCACCGACGCTGGCACCATGCTTGAGCTAGAGGACCTGTCCGACTGGCAGCCAGGGGCCGATCCGGCGGCGGCCGCGCAGGTGCTGGCGGGTATGCACCAGCGATGGGCCGGCCAAGCCCGCGAGCGGTGGCCCTGGCTGCGCCAGGTCGGCACCGGCGTGCACCTGGTCGAAGACCTCTACGCGCGCGTCTGGCCGCAGATCGCCGCCCGCCCAGAGCTGACTGAGCCGGTTCGCGCGCTTGGCGAGCGGCTGCTGGGCCGGGTCACCTTGGGTGAGTGGGCGATGGGTACCGCCGGTCCCCTCACGCTGGTACACGGAGACGCCTCGCTCCAGAACTTGCGGACGGCCCCGGACGGCGAGATCGCGCTGCTCGACTGGGAAGATGTGTCCGCCGCTCCCGGCATCGTCGACCTCGCCTGGCTCCTGGTGTCGTCGACGGAGCCCACGCGCTGGGACGAGGTAACGGCCGCCTACGGCCCGGCGCCCGACCTGGCTCGGGTGCTGCCCGCGACAGCTGTGCAGGGGCTGCTCAGCTACTCCGATTCCCCGGTCGCGACGACCGAGGCGCGAGCCTGGGTCCGCCGTCTTACAGCGGCAGCAAACCAGCTCGGCTCCCGATAGTGACGGCAGGGGCGGTGCCGCACGCGGGCGTTGCGACACCGACCCTGATCCCTGCCCCCAGATCTAAGGCCCCAGGCTTACGGGGCCGAGCGCCAGACCAGGCCGCAGGCGTCAGGAGGTCGTGACCGCGTCCAGCGGGGTGCCGGGGTCCTGGAGGGCCGTGACGCTGACCGGCTTGCCGGAGCGGACTAGCTCGGCGAGCTGGTCGTTGACGTCCCAGATGTTGACGTTCATCCCGGCCAGCACCTGGCCGTCGCTGCCGAGCCAGAACGCGATGAACTCGCGGGCGGCGACGTCACCTCGGAACACGACCCGGTCGTAGCCCTCGGGCTCGACGTAGCCCGAGTACTCCATGCCGAGGTCGTACTGGTCGGTGAAGAAGTACGGCACCCGGTCGTACTTGACCTCCTGGCCGAGCATTGCCTTGGCGGCGGCGCGCGGCTGGTGCCTGGCGTTCGACCAGTGCTCGACCCGCACGTGCTTGTCATAGCGGGTGGAACGCGTTGGCCACGTCGCCTGCGGCGTAGATGCCGGGTCGGAGGTGCTGCAGCCGGGCGTCGACCTTGATGCCGTTGTCGACGTTCAGGCCCGGCGGTCGGCGGCCAGCTCACGTTCGGGGTGATCCCGACGCCGACGATCACGGCGTCGGCGTGGAAGTGCCGTGCCGTCGGCCGAGCCGGACGCCGGTGACCTTGCCGTCGCTGGTCGGTGATCTCGGCGACGTGAGCGCCGAAGACCAGGTGGGTGCCGTTCGCGGTGTGCAGGTCGGCGAAGACCTGAGCGACCTCGCGGCCGAGCACGCGCAGCAGCGGCAGCTCGGCGACCTCGAACACGGTCACGTCCACTCCGGCCGCGCGCGCGGCCGCGGCGACCTCCGAGGCCGATCCAGCCGGCCCCGATCACGGCGATCTGGCCGAGGCCGCGAAGGCCGACCTGATCGCGTCGCTGTCCTGGATCCGCCGCAGGTAGTGCACGCCGTCGGCGTCCGCACCGGGCACCCTCAGCCGCGCGGGGCGACGAGCCGCGTGGTGAGCAGCAGCTTGGCGTAGGGCACGGTACCGCCGGACGCCAGCGCCAGGCTTCTGCGCGCCGCGGTCGATGCCGGTGACGGTCTCGCCCAGCTTGAGCTGGACGTTGTTCTCCTCGTACCACTCTGCGGGCAGCGCGTAGAGCTTCTCCTTGCCTGCCTTGCCCATCAGGTAGTCCTTGGACAGCGGCGGGCGCTCGTACGGCAGCTCGTCCTCTTCGCCAATCAGGACGATCGGGCCGGTGAAGCCTTCCTCGCGCAGCGCCTGCGCAGCGTTCGCGCCGGCCAGGCTCGCGCCTACGATCACGAATGCGTCGTGCATTGGCCATAGCAGATTCCTCAATCCGGATAGGTGTCAGGCCGCCACAGTCCGGCGAGCGCGAAAAACTCGGCGCGCGACCGGGGATCGCTGCGAAGCGTCCCTAGCAGTGCCGACGTGACGGTGGTAGATCCGACAGCTCGCACGCCCCGGAGCGTCATGCAGGTGTGCTCGGCCTCGAGCACCACACCGGCACCGCGCGCCCGGACGCGCTCGAACAGGTAGTCGGCGACCTGCTTGGTCAGCCGCTCCTGCGTCTGAGGCCGGGCCGCGAAATACTCCACGAGCCTGGCCAGCTTCGACAGACCGAGAATCCGGTCGCCGGGCAGATATCCGACCTGCGCTACCCCGGAGAACGGCAGCAGATGATGCTCGCACACGGTGCGGAACGGAATGCTGCGGGCGATCACCAGCTCGTCGTAGCCCTCGGTATTGGGGAAGGTGGTCAGCCGCATCGGCTTGACCTCGAAGAGCTCGGCGTAGGCGCGGGCCATCCTGGCCGGCGTCTCGTCGAGTCCCTCCTCGTCGAGTCGACGCCGAGCGCCGCGAGGAACTCGGCTGCGGCTCGCTCGGCGGCGGCCAGGTCGGCGACCCGAGGTTCCGCCACCAGAAGTACGGGCGGAATCGCCAGCTCGGCCGGGTCGAGGGTCAGTTCTTGGGTCATGACGCTCCAGTCTCTGAGGGGTCGCCACTGGTTCGGATCGCGACGCAACACCGCCCTGGCTGCGGGTCGAGCACGGGGTGCACGCCGGCCAGGCCAAGTCCTTGTACCAGGCCGTCGATGAGTGCCAGGTTCATGCCGCAGACAAGATCGGGGTATTGCGCGGCAAGCTTGTGGAACGGGCAGTTCGCGAGCTTCACGCTGCCGTCGGCGTCGCGCCACGGCTCGAAGCCGTGATCGGAGAGCGCGACCTCGGCATCGCTGACGTCATCCGCCGTCGCCACCCCCGAGGCGCGGCTGCCCCGGCCCAGGTTGGTGCCGAACTGGCGCGCCGCCTGGTCGAGCTCGACCCTCGCGGTGCCGCTCACGTCGGCCGATACGGCGTGGGCGAGCAGCCGCGCGGCTAGTTCGTACTCCCTCGGCGGCACGCTGACCGTGAACTCGCGGCCCGACCTGGCGTAGACCTTTGCCGGCCGGCCTGCGCCGGGGCCGCGCCGCCCGGCGGGCGCTGGTAGGACGCGACGAGCAGTCCGAGCCTCGACGAGCTTGTCGAGATGATAAGCGGCGAGCGGCCGGCCGATCGAGGTGGCCGCAGCAGCATCATCCCTGCTCACCGCGTCGTTGCGGCTGGATACATAGGTGTACAGGCGACGGCGGACCGGGTCTTCCAGTCCGCCGACGGCTGCGATGCCGTCATCTTCGTCGTACCGCATCCCGACACTCTAACACTAGTTTTGATTAGCGAAATATGGAATCTAGGCCAGCCCGCCGCTCACGACTGCTCGCACAGCTTGCCGACCACCTCCGCGACCGGACGGTCGGACGGCGAGCCGGTAGCCCTCCCCTGCCCACAAGCTCATCCGATCCACATCGCCCACGGAGGCAGCCGCCGCCCGCAGCGACCGGGTGGCATTGTTGATCTCCGGGTAGGCGGGCGGGGCGTCGGCATGCTCGGTCATGAAGGCATTCACCAGGCCACGGGCCGGGCGGCCGCTGAAGGCCCTGGTCAGGCCGGTCCGCTCGAAGCGCGGATCGGCCAGCGCGGCCTTGTGCCACGGGCTCGCTCCGCTCTCCGGACTGCGCAGAAACGCGGTACCGCACTGCACCGCGACCGCGCCAGCGGCCAGCATCGCGGCGACCGTCTGCGCCGTCATGATTCCCCCGGCGGCGACCAGCGGGACGTCCGCATCCGCGCGCACGGCCGCGAGCAGGTCAGCGGTACTCAGGGCACCGGCAGCTGAATCGTTGCCGAACGTGCCCCGGTGCGCCCCGGCCTCGATGCCCTGCACCACGAGACCGCCGGCCCCCGCCGTCAGCGCCAGGCCAGCCTCGTCAGGGTCGGTCACCGTGACCCACACCACGCTGCCGGCCGCCCGGAGCGCCTCGATCACGCCGGCCTGCGGGCAGCCGAAAGTGAAGCTCACGACCGGGACCGGCCGCTCGACCAGGTCGGCCACCTTCGCGTCGAAGTCGTCGTCCTCCCACGCGGGCTCGCCCAGGTCAGCGCCAAGCCGGGCCGCGTCGGCGCGCAGGCTCGCCAGATAGGCGGTCAGCGAGCCGGAGTCGGCGGCCGGTGAGCCGGGGACGAAGACGTTGACGCCGAACGGCAGCTGCGTACCGGCCCGCACCTCGTCGATCTGGGCGCGCAGGCCAGCCGCGGACTTGTACCCGCCCGCGAGGAAACCCAGCGCGCCTGCCTGGGCGGCGGCCAGGACCAGCCCTGGGGTGGAGACGCCGCCAGCCATCGGGGCGACGACGACGGGACACGGCCGGCCAGTCCCCTGCGCGCCAGTTAGCTGTCACGCCCAGCAGAAACCGCGCAACCGGGCTCGCTCTTCCCCGCTGGCAGATCGGATTTCGACAACGTCCAGCTTAATGTTGACGGTGCTAAGATCCCCGCACACCTGAAAGGCGGGGGCCTAGTGACCAGCTTCGAGGACTTCGACGGCACGATCGGGCCAACCGTCGCCGAATCGGTGCCGTCCTGGCCCGCGCGGCCCCATCCAGGACCCGATGCCCCCAACGTCGTTCTCATCCTGCTCGACGACACCGGCTTCGCCCAGCTCGGCTGCTTCGGCTCGACCCTGCATACGCCGAACATCGACCGGCTCGCCGCCGACGGCCTGCGCTACACCAATTTCCACGTCACGCCGCTGTGCTCGCCCACCAGGGCCGCCCTGCTGACCGGCAGGAACCACCACGAGGTCGGCATGCGGTCGCTGGCCAACTTCAGCACCGGCTTCCCGAACATGCGCGGCAGCATCTCGCACCACGCGGCCACGATGGCCGAGGTCCTGCGTGACGAGGGCTACGCCACCTTCGCGATCGGCAAATGGCACCTGTGCCAGCTTGAGGACACCTCGGCGGCCGGTCCCTTCGACCAGTGGCCCTGCCAGCGCGGTTTCGACCGCTACTACGGATTCCTGGACGGCGAGACCGATCAGTTCCACCCCGAGCTGGTCTACGACAACCATCACCTCGAGGCGCCGGAGCGGCCCGGCTATCACCTCACCGAGGACCTCGTCGACCATGCGATCGGCTTCCTGCACGACAGCAAGTCGATCCGGCCCGACCGGCCGTTTTTCCTGTACTTCGCGACGGGAGCCATGCATGCCCCGCATCAGGCTCCGGCCGACTATCTCGCCAGGTACCGGGGCGCCTTTGACGACGGCTGGGACGTCGCGCGTGACGAATGGTTCGCAAGGCAGCAGGAACTCGGTCTTTTTTCAGCGGGAACGCAGCTCGCACCGCGCAATCCAGGCGTCGAAGCGTGGACTGATCTTCCGGAATCACACCAGCGGCTCGCGGCCAGGCTCCAGGAGGCCTTCGCCGCGTTTCTCGACCACACTGATGCCCAGCTAGGACGTCTGGTGGCGGCTCTGGAGCAGCTAGGCGAGCTCGACAATACGCTCATCATCCTGCTGTCCGACAATGGCGCGAGTCAGGAAGGCGGAAAGTTCGGCGTCCTGCACGAATGGAAGTATTTTAACTTCCTGCCCGAATCGCCGGACGACGCGGTGACCAAGCTGGACGACATCGGAACTGAGCACAGCCACACTAATTACCCCTGGGGCTGGGCGCAGGCGGGCAACACCCCGTTCAGGTGGTACAAGCAGAACACTCATGAGGGCGGGGTGCACGTTCCCCTGATCGTGCACTGGCCGGCGGGCATCGCCGATCCGGGCGGGCTCCGGGACCAGTTCCACCATGTGATCGACCTCGCGCCGACGATCTACGATCTGCTGTCGGTGACCCCGCCGCCGGTGTTCCGGGGGTACCCCCAGCTTCCGGTCACCGGCACCTCGATGCGCTACACCCTGGACGACCAGGCCGCTGCCTCCCGTAAGGCCGTGCAGTACTTCGAGATGATGGGCCACCGGGCGATCTACGCCGACGGGTGGAAGGCCGTCACGAGGCACGTGCCCGGCACTCCCTATGACGACGACAACTGGGAGCTGTACCACGTCGAGACCGACCGGTCCGAGTGCGTGAACCTGGCGCACGCCGAGCCCGCCAGGCTGGCCAGCCTGGTGGACCTGTGGTGGCAGGAGGCGCGCGAGCACGGCGTGCTGCCGCTGGACGACCGGACGATCGAGCTATTCGGCGGCGGCGCCCGGCGCGCGGCGGCGGTCAATCGCGGCCTCGCGGGCCTCGCCCAGGCGCAGCCCGAGCATTCACCGCACCCCAAGAGCAGGCATTACACCTACCGGCCGCCGATGTCCCCGATTCCGGCTCAGGCCGGTCCGAGGATCGGCGGCCGGAGCTGGGATCTGGACGCGACCATCGACCGGCCGGCCGGGCCGGCGGCGTGCTCTACTCCACCGGGAACGGCAACTCTGGCCTTTCTCTCTTCGTCACCGGCGAGCGCCTGGTCTTCGACTACAACTGCTTCGGCGACCATCAGCTCGCGGAGTCAGAGATCGAGGTACCGGCGGGCCGGAGCGTCGTCGGCGTCCGGTTCCGGCGGCTGGCCGATCGCAGCGGGGCCGCGACGCTGGTCATCGACGGCGTCGCCTGCGGAAGCGTCACGATCCCGTTCGTTATGCTGATCATTTCCAGCGTCGGCCCACGGGTCGGATTCGACCATGGCCTGCCGGTCAGCGAGCGTTACACCGGCTCGTTCCCGTTCGAGGGCACCCTGGAGCGGGTCGAGATCCAGCTCCTATCCTCCCGGGATCCGGCCGCTGCGGAGATTGCCTCGGCGAACGCCAGGCAATCGATGTCGCGCCAGTAACCCGCGCCAGAAACGCGGCCAAAAAAGTCCGGCCTCCGGCGCATCGCTGGATGCAGTAATTGCGTCTCTTTAGATGACAAGGCGGCAATGGTGTACCCGAGTCGCATGCACCTGGCTGCCCATGCGGCAGCCAGGGTTACAAGGGAGATCGATCACGTGCCTCTTCAACTGTCCAGGTACCGGCCATCCGGTGTTCGCCAAAACATCGGCCGGACTGCTCTCATACTGACAGCGACGGCCGTCGCTGTGACGGGCGTCGGGCTAGCGCCAGGCGCGCTAGCTCAGCCGGCCGTCGGCCGCGCCGCGGCACTGCGCCAGCTCACCAAGCCCAGCCTGCAGCGAGTGCTGCTGGTCAATGGCGACAAGCTGGTGATCAGGAAGGTTCTCGGCGGCGAGGCCAGCTCGCTCGCGCCGGCGCCGGACGGCGGCCCGATGCTGACCCTGCACCTGGCCAGCGGCACCTTCGACGTCCCGGCCGACGCGCTGCCGTACTTCGGCCACGGCCTGGACCCGAGCCTGTTCAACCGCGCCCTGCTCGCCAAGCACGAGTCCGGCGGCCGGATCCCGGTCACGGTGAGCTTCGCCGGTCAGCCGGCCGGCGCTGCCGGGGATCACCATCAAGAGCCAGACCGGCCGGGTCGCCACCGGCTACCTGACCTCGGCCTCGGCGAAGATCTTCGGCGCCGCCCTGTTCAGGCAGTTCGTCGCCCAGCACGCCACGGGCCGCTACAGCAGCTCTGGCATGTTCGCCGGCGGACTCAGCATCGCGCTGGCCGGAGTGCGGTCGAGCGCGCCGGTCCGGCCGCAGTTCCCGATGCACACGGTCACCGTGACCGGGACCAACGAGGCCGGCAAGGTGGACAGCGGCGACCCGATGCTGCTCTTGAACGCCGACAACCAGGAGATCTTCGGCGACCCCTTCGAGATCGGCGGCGTGTTCTTCCACGGCGTGACCAAGTACAGCGTCCCGGCCGGGCACTACTGGGCGATCGCGGACTTCCTGACCCCGGTCAAGCACAGCCTGATCCAGCGGCTGGTCATCGAGCCGCAGTTCACCGTCTCCGGCGGTCGCAAGCTGCACCTGTCGGCCCGCTCCGCGACCAGTGAGATCTCGTTCACCACGTCGAAGCCGGTCAGCAACACCTTCGACTCGTTCACCGTCGTGCGGCAGGGCGGGCATGGCTTCCCGGCCGCGGTCAGCACGGCGACAATCGGCAACGCGCCCACGTTCATCAGCCCGGTCGGCAAGAAGCCGAGCGTCGGCAACATCCAGTCCTTCACGACCGCGACCCTGCTCAAGCCGGCGAAGGTCAAGGGCCCGGCCTACGCGTACAACCTCGATTTCCCCGGACCGCTCGGCAGGGTTCCCAGCCAGCACTTCGACGTCACCCAGGCCAGCGTGGCGACCGTGCACGAGCGGTTTTTCCTCAACGCGCCGCACCTGGGTTTCTGGACCACGACCGGGATGACGATCGAGCAGGCCACCGAGCTCGGGATCTTCAGCCTGTTCGCCCCGATCCACCTGCCCGCACAGCAGACCCAGTTCATGGGCGGCGGTCCCGCCGTCCTGTGGACCAGCGACTTCTTCGTCGGCGAGCAGGGCATCAGCGACGCGATCCACCGGCTGCCCGCAGGCCGCCAGACCACCGAGAACTGGAACAACTACCCGCTGCACCCGCAGTCGTCCGTGCAGCTGCTGACCGGGCGGACCGGACGTAAGCTGTTCCAGTTCCCGACGTGGTTCCGCACCGGCAACCTCATGGTCCTCGAGCCGCAGCCGTTCACCGACAACGTGTTCGGTCACCTCGGCGACAGCTTCACCCGGGGCACTTTCGTGCTGAAGCAGAACGGCAAGCAGATCGAGCACGGCCGGTACTTCGGCGGCATCTTCGCGCGGGTCAGCGCGAAGCCGGCGACGATCTCGCTGTCGGTCCAGTCGACGATGTCCAATCCGCTGAGCGTGCTCTCGCCGCAGACCGCGACGACCTGGACGTTCCGCACCGCTCGCGACCTGAAGGCACGGGTGCCGCGCACCTGGGCCTGCATCGATTTCAACAACTTCGGCTTCACCCAGAAGTGCGGCGTCCCTGACGTGCTCACGCTGAACTACCAGGTGAGCGGGCTCGCGCTGACCGGTGTGACGCCAGCGGGCAAGCAGACGATCAACGTCAGCGTCGGCGCCGCCGAGCCCGCCGCAGCGACGACGATCACCAAGGCGAGCGCCTCGGTTTCCTACGACGGCGGCAAGTTCTTCCAGCCGGCCACCGTCACCAGGACCGGCGACGGCCAGTACCAGGTGACCTTCCACGCCCCGGCAGGCGTCGACGTCACCACCAAGTTCAGCGCCTCCGACTCCAGCGGCTCGTCCATTACCGAGACCATCACCAACGGCTACAGCGTCGGGCCGCAGGCCTAAGCGGATAAGGGAGCACAATCAATATGAGCAATTGGCGAGTTCGCCGAACTACGCTCGCGCTGACCGGCGCGGTGACCGCTCTGGCCTCGATCGCGCTGACAGCACCGCTGATGCCAGCCGGCGCGGCGGTGAGCCAGACCGGGACGCACGCCCGGCCAGCCCCGGCCCGGCCGATGTCGGTCGGCAGCCTGCGGGCGGCCTGCCCGAAGGCGCCGGCGGCTACGCGCGCTGCTTCGCGTTGTACCGGCCGCAGACCAGCGTCAACCGGGCCATCGCCGAGGGCATCGCCGGCCGGCGGTCCGAGCCGCACGGCCTGACCCCCAAGGAAATCGAGCGGGCGTACCGGCTGCCGATCAGCCGTGACTCCCATCAGACCGTCGCGGTGTCGATCGCCTTCCACACCCCGCACCTCGCCGAATACCTGGCCACCTACCGGCGGCACTTCGGGCTGCCGCCGTGCACCGTGCGCAGCGGCTGCTTCCGCCAGGTCAACGCGCAGGGCAAGGCGTCACCGAACGAGCCGTCGGGCAAGTTCACCGGCTGGGACCTTGAGGTCACGCTGGACGTCTCGATGATCTCGGTGGCCTGCCCGTCCTGCAAGATCATCGTGGTCGAGGGCAAGAACCCGAGCACCAACGCCCTGGCTCAGACCGAGCGGACGGCGGCTCGCCTTGGCGCCGACGTGATCAGCAACAGCTACGGCATCAGGGAAAACGGTCCGTCCCTCACCTCGGCCAGGTCATACGACCACCATGGCGCTACGATCGTCGCCTCGACCGGAGACTTCGGCTACACGGCGGCGAACTTCCCGGCCGACCTGCAGTCGGTGACGGCCGCAGGCGGGACGGTGCTCAAGCACGCGCACAACAAGCGCGGCTGGTCAGAAAGCGCCTGGATCGCCGGCAGCAGCGGCTGCTCGGCCTACGTGCGCAAGCCGGCCTGGCAGCATGACAAGCACTGCCCTGGTCGCACGCTCGCCGACGTCTCAGCGGTCGCCGACAACATCCCGATCTTCAACAAGGTCTACGGCGGCTGGATCACCGTGGCCGGCACCAGCGTCTCCTCCCCGCTCATCGCCGGGATCTACGGACTCGCCGGCAATGGGTCGAGCATTCCGCCCGGCTTCGCCTACAGCCACCGGGGGTCCCTGTTCGACATCACCCGTGGCAGCAACGCGCTGTTCGAGCCGTCGAAGCTGGCGTGCGGCAAGGACTACCTGTGCGTGGCGAAGAAGGGTTACGACGCCCCCACCGGGCTCGGCACCCCGAACGGGATCGGAGCCTTCTAACCGGAGGCTGAGTTAGCGGAAGGCTGGGCTGAGCTAGCGAAGGCCGAGCTGAGCTAGCGAAAGGCTGGATAGGGCGGCAGGGCGGGCGACTGCCAGATCTCGCTGATGGTGAGCAGGTGACTCATCAAGGCGCGGATCGCTGGCAGCTCGCCTGCCCTGCCGAGTTCGTCTTCGAGGTGCCGCCACCGGTAGCGCAGCAGCTGCCGGGCCGTCGGCGCCTGCCTGGCTTGCGGGTACATCGAGGCGTCGGCCAGCATCGACCGGTCGAGCAGGTAGGTCATCGCGTGCAAGGTCCAGGCGGCCTGCGCGAGCCGCAGGCCCGGCCGCCAGACCGCGTCGTCCGCCAGAGGCGCGAAGATCGAGCTGACTGCCTCCCGGTACGCCGCCAGGGCCGCGCGGGCGAGGTCGGGCGGCAGCCGGAAGACACACCAGCACGTGCTGAACGGCATCGTGAGGTAGGCGGCGTCGAGGAAGACCGAGTGGAACTCGGCGCTCTCGAAGTCGATGAACCGGATGCCGTCGCCGGTGACCAGATTGTTGTCCGGGCACAGGTCCCCCGGCGAGAACACCTGGTAGTCGGTGACCGACAGCAGCCCGGCGACGCTGGCGAGGTCGCCGGCCAGGTCACAGGGCGGCTCGATCGACAGCTCGCGCAGCAGGCCGGGGATCTGCCAGAGTCGCCGCTGCAGCCAGTGCCCGGCCTGCGGGGCGGCTACAACGTGACCGGCCCGCAGCCGGCTGAACTCCCCCGCCCGGCCGGCCGTGCTGACCGCGAGCGAGCCGCAGGCTCCGGCCCAGGCCAGCACCTGCTCCCAGGCTGCCTCGGGCACCGTGGCAAGCAGCGCGTCGGCCAGGCTCGGGGCGGCACCCAGGTCGCTCATCACGATCAGCAGCCGCTCCGGGTCGGTCGCGAGCAGGTCAGGGCCCGTGCCGGTGCCGGTGGTGAACGCAAGGCCGGTCGCTTCCGCGCTGAAACCCTCCCGGCCCTCGCCGTGAGGCCGGTAGGACTTGACGATCACCGTGCCGCCGGCCGCGACGCGGCACCGGAGCACGACGGTGCGGTCGCTGCTGGCCAGTTCGGCCGGATCGGACAGCGCCTGGCCGAGGGCCTGAGACGCGGCGGCGACGAGATCAGTGGTCACGAACAGCAACCCAACGCATAAGCCCCTACGCAAGCGAAGCGGAAAAGGCAATAATAGGATGACTCACCAAGCCGGCGGCTTGGCAACATCGGGACATGCAGACCCAAGGGCTCGGCCTGACCCGAAGGTCGCATAGACCGGCTGGCAACATCGGGCGACACTGTCGGCGAGGCTGGGTCGTAGCGCGCGATATGCGGCCACCGTATGCAGCGCGGGAGAATGTGTCCTGGCCATTTCGGGAGGCTTGCGCGGTGAACCTGTGACGTGCGCATCGTGTCACGCGACGATTGGTGACGACAGCCGCTTCTGCGCCATGTGCGGGACGCCGGTCACGGCCGCCAGCCCGGCCAGGGAGGCCAGGAAGAACGTCGCGATCCTGTTCATGGATCTGGTCGGGTCGACGACCCTCGGCGAGATGCTGGACCCTGAGCCATTGCGGCAGGTCATGGACCGCTATTTCGCCGCCGCTTCGGCGAGCATTACCGCGCACGGCGGCGAGGTCGAGAAATTCATCGGCGACGCCGTGATGGCGGTCTTCGGCGCGACGCTCAGCCACGAGGACGACGCGCTGCGCGCGGTGCGGGCCGCCAGGGAAGCGGTGCAGCGGGTCAGCGAGCTGAGCGCCGGGCTCATGGCGAGCCACAAGGTCACGCTCGAAGTCCGGTGCGGGATCTGCTCGGGCGAGGTCATGGCGATCACGACGGCCGGTGACTTCCGGGTGATCGGCGACCCGGTCAACACCGCCGCCCGGCTGCAGACCGCCGCGCAGCCTGGCGAGATCCTGGTCGACGCGGCGAGCGCGAGCATGATCAGGACGGCTGTGGGCCTGGACCCGGTCGAGCCGCTGAAGCTCAAGGGCAAGTCGCAGCCAGTGCCTGCCTGGCGGGTCACCAGCAGCGAGCTGCCAGGCGACCCCTCCGGCAGCCCGGCGCTGACCCCGCTGATCGGCCGCGAAGATGAGCTCGAGGAGCTCAAGGCCGCTTACAAGCGGGTCACCAAGCGCAACCAGCTCTGCCTGGTCACGGTGCTCGGGGCGCCGGGGATCGGCAAGTCCCGCCTGGTGCGCGACTTTGTCAGCTCGTTCGGGCCGGCCGAGGTCACCGTGCTGAGAGGCAAGTGCTCCGCCTACGGCCGCGGTATCACCTACAAGCCGCTGACCGACATGCTGCTGGCGATGGACGGCGGCTGGACCAGTCGGGTCAGGACGCTGCAGTCGGACGGAGCGGACGCCGGGCGTGCCGCCGCGTGCCTGTCGGCGATCATCGCCGACCAGGCTCTCCCGGCCGGCGCGGAAGCGACGACCGGCGACGAGACGGGCACCGAGGAGATCTCCTGGGCGGTCAGGTACCTGCTCGGCCAGCTCGGCAAGACCAAGCCGGTGATCATGGTCTGGGACGACCTGCACTGGGCTGAGTCGACCCTGCTCGACATGATCGACGACGTGGTGACCTGGCTCACCGACGTACCGGTCATGCTGCTGTGCCTGTCCCGCATGGAGCTGCTGGATGCCAGGCCGTCCTGGGGCGGCGGCAAGCCGTGCGCGATGGCGCTGGACGTGGCGCCGCTCAGCGCGGCCCAGAGCGCGGAGCTGGTCGCCGAGATCGCGATCCGCGAGGAAGTGTGCGCGCACGGGCACGACGCCCTGTACGAGCAGGTCGCGGTCCAGTGCGAGGGTAACCCCCTCTTCGCCGAGCTGATGCTCGACGTCTTCGCCGACACCGCGCCGGGTTCAGGGCTGCCACCGACCATCTCGGCGCTGCTGTCCTCCAGGCTTGACAAGCTGCCGGACGGCGAGCGGCACCTGCTCGAGATCGCCTCGGCCATCGGCCGCGATTTCTCCTGGACCGTGCTGCGGGCGATGCTCGCTGCCGAGGGCGTCGGCGACAGCCAGGCCCAGGAGGTTGTCGCCAGCCTGGTCAGGCGCCGGATCCTGAGCCGGGTCGACACCGACGGGTTCCGGTTCGGCCAGGCGCTGATGCGCGATACCGCCTACTCGCTGTCGCCGAAGGCCAGGCGCGAGCACTGGCACCTGCTGCTCGCCGACCAGCTCGCCCGGGCCTGCACCGACGCCGACAGCGCGCACCAGGACGAGCGGATGGCACTGGCCTACCACGTCGAGGCGGCGGGCCAGCTCGCCCGCGAGCTGCGGCCAGGCGAGGTGCGCCTGCCCGAGCACGCGCCGCTGGCGGCCAGCATCCTGATCAGCGAGGGCATGCGAGCGCTGCACCGCAAGGACATCCCCGCCGCCGTCGCGCTGCTCGAACGCGGGCGCGGGCTCGTGCCGCCTGACGACGAGCGCCAGATCTCGCTCATGGTCCACATCTCCGACTGCTGGCTGTGGCTCTCCGACGTCGAGCGGGCTCTCGCCGCGATCGCGGCCACCCCGCAGCAGGACCTGCTCGCGGACCTCACCGGCCAGATTCAGCGGTGCATCGCCGAGCGCAGGGTCGGCCTGGCCACGGTGGCGCAGCTGACCCCGACCGCCGAGCGGCTGGCGGCCGAGCTGCGCCAGGCTGAGCGCGAGCAGCGCGGCCGGGGCAGCCAGGTCGGAGACCTCGCGTGGTGCCGGCTGCACTGGCTGCAGGCGTTCCTCTACATTGCCGCCGAGCGCAGCGCCGACGCCGTAGCCGAGCTGCGACTGGCACTGAAGCGAGCGCAGGCGCTGCGGGACAGCTACGAGGCTGACCGGCTGCGCGGCGCGATCTGCGAGCTGTCGCAGTGGACGCCGACCACGGTCAGCGCCGGGCTGAAGCTCTGCGCCGAGCTGTCCGAGCGGTTCGCCTCGAACCGCGCCAACCTCGTCCCCGTGCTGATGACCAAGGCGCACCTGGCTGCCCTCGGCGGCGACCTCAACGGTGCGCGGGCGGCGCTGGCCGAGGTCAGGGCCTACACCAACGAGCTGCACCTGGATATCTCGGACGCGGCGATCATGGCGGTGACCGGTCACGTCGACGCGCTCGGCGGGGATCACCGGCTGGCGGAGATGAGCTACCGCCGGTGCCAGCAGCTGCTGATCGAGATGGGCCAGCCGGGCGGCGCGATCACCTACGAGGCATACGCCGCCAGGGAGCTGTTCGAGCAGGGCAAGGTCGCCGAGGCCGAGGCGGCGCTGCAGCAGCTCAACTCGGAGGCACCGGTGCTCGACTTGCGGACCGAGCTGATCGTGACTTCGCTGCAGGCGAGGATCGCCGCCGTCACCGGGCGAGCCGCGCGGGCGCTGGAGCTCGCCACCGCCGTCGCGCTGCGCAGCGGCGAGACCGACGACTTGTGCCTGCAGGGCGACTGCCATGCCGACCTCGCGATCGTCGCGGCCCAGGCCGGCCAGCAGGGCGACGCTGCCCAGGCGGCGGCGACCGCGCTGCGCCGGTACGAGGCCAAGGGCGCCAGCAGGCTTAGCCTGCGCGCTCAGCGGCTGCTCAGCAGCGTCGGGGACGCCCCGCCCGCCGAGCGAAACGCGCCATGAGGCAGGAGCCAGACCCATCAGCTGAGCCGCCGTGGCGGCGCCCGCCACGGCACCACTTTCCTGGCATCCCCGCCTGGGGTGCCTCGACGGCGAGCCTGCGCCAGGAAGAGTTCGAGATCAGCCGGATGGACCACGTCACGCCGGAATGGGCGTGGGGCGGTTCCGACGGCTCAGGGGTCCGCGTGGCCGTGCTCGACAGCGGAGTCGACGGCTCCCACCCGATGATCAACGGGCTCGACCGGTCGGTCGGCATCGTGGCCGGGGCGGACGGCGAGTTCACCGTCGAGGATTGCGAGCCGGTCGACGGCGCTGGGCACGGGACCGCCTGCGCGAGCCTGATCAGGGCCCTCGCGCCCGGCGCGGCGATCACCTCGGTCCGGGTCCTGACAAACGGCAAGCACGGCAGCGGCGCCGGGCTGATCGCGGGGCTGCGCTGGGCGGTCGACGAGGGCTTCGACGTCATCAACATGAGCCTGTCGACCGGAAAACCGCAATTTGTGCAGGATTTGCATGAACTCGCCGACCGCGCGTACTTCCGTCGATGCGTCATGGTGGCGTCGGCGCACAATATGCCGGTGCGCAGTTATCCCTGGCCGTTCTCCTCGGTGATCTCCGTGGCCAGCCATGACGAAGACGACCCCGAAACCTATTACTATAATCCGTCGCCTCCAGTCGATTTTTATGCTCGCGGCCTTCGAGTGGAGGTGGCGTGGCCGGGTGGCAAGAAAACTCGCAGTACCGGCAATAGCTTCGCTACTCCGCACATTGCTGGTATCTGCGCGCGTATCCTCAGCAAGCATCCGATGCTGACGCCGTTTCAGCTGAAGACCGTGCTTTACCTGGCCGCAAGCAACGTTTCCCCGACGCTGGGAGGCAACCATGCCACCCCGTAATGCCGCACCCGAGATGGGCGATCCTTCGGACATCACCGAGCGCAGCCTGCTGCAATCCATCGTCGAGGTAGCGCGCAGCGTGTTCGGCGCCGCCGCCGCGTCGGTCTTCCTGCTGGACGAGCAGACCGACGAACTCGTCTTCGAGGCGGTTGCGGGCGAAGGTGAAGACGACCTGATCGGCATGCGCTTTCCGAGCGGCACCGGCCTCGCTGGCTGGGTCGCGATGTCCGGCCAGTCACTGCTCGTCGACGACGTGAACAGCAATCCGCAGTTCGCCCGCGACGCGGCCGAGTCGACCGGCTACGTGCCCACGTCGCATCATGGCCGCGCCGCTGCTTCGGAACGGCGAATGCATCGGCGTGCTCGAAGTGCTCGACAAGGGCACCCGGGTGCGCGGGGAACTCTCCGACGTGGACCTGATCGGCATGCTCGCCACCGAGGTGGCGCTCGCGCTCGAACTGCTCGTCCGGCTGCGGCTGCAGAGCGGAAAGACGGGCCTCGTCCAACGGCGACGCGGCCGCTGCTGCAGCGGATCGCCCTGCGCCTCCCCTCGGCGTCAGGCCCGGTGGCCTCGACCGTCAGCAGGCTGCTCGTGACCGCGGACGACCTGCTCGCCGACGCGACCGGCGGATAGCCCTGACCGGCGCGTTCACCGGGCAGCTTGACGACGGCGGGTACGTGCTTGACCTGCGTCGGCTGCCGGCTCGCCGGACAGACCGCCCGGACCAGTACCACCCGGACCAGTACCGCCCGGGCCAGTGCCGCCGGGCCGGCCGTGCTGCTGGTCAGCCGGAGCGCCGATGCCGAGTTCGACCTGCTGACCCGCCGCCTGACGTCGGCCGGCGTGCCGGTCGCCAGGCTGGATGCCGACACGATCGCCGACGCTGGGCTCGCCATCGACCTGGACCGGGGCGCTGTCCTGGTCCGGGACAGCTGGATCACCCCGACCGTCACGTGGCTGCGGCATTTCTCGCACCGCGCGATGCCAGCCGGCGGTCAGGAGCGGCACCAGGCGTTCGCCGCCGACTCCTGGCGAGCCGTTGCCGATCAGCTCGCCGTGGTCTCGGCGACGACCATCGCGGCGACCGGGCCCGGGCTGCTGACCCAGCTTGCCCTGGCCAGGTCGCTCGGCATCGCGGTGCCGCGCACCGTGGTCACTACCGACCTCGCCGTCGCGAAGGACGTCCTGGCGACCCCGCGCGTCGTCGTCAAGGCACTGCACGAGCATTTCGTCGAGGCGAGCCCAGGACTGCTGAGCGGCGATTTTCGCCCAGGTCACCGAGCGCGAGTCGCTCGCGTCGGGCACCGGGCCGCCGCTGGTGGTGCAGGAGTTCGCTCCGCACGAGCGCGAACTTCGCGTCTACTACGTGCACGACCAGGTGGTGGCGGCGTTCTCGGTCACCAAAGCCACTCCGGCCGATCCCTGGCGCGCGCCCGAGCGGGTGACCGCCGCACTGGTCGATCCCCCGGCGGCGATCGTCGCTGCGGCTGAGGCACTCGCGGCGGCCATCCCGATCGAGTTCGGTGCCTTCGACTTCCTCGTCGACGACGGGACGCCGGTCTTCCTGGAGGTCAATCTCGCCGGCGACTGGCGCTGGCTGGAAGGCAAGGTGGCGGGCCACGCCGGTCACGACCGCGGCAGCGCTCCTGGCAGCCGGCGGCATGCCGACGCGGCTCCTTCGCCGCGCGGTCGCCGGGTCGACCCGGTGACGTTCCTGACCGGCGGCTCGGCCTGACCGCCTCTCACGGACAAGGGCAGCGCTGGCATCGGGTAGCGTTGACAAGGGCTAACGCGCGTTATAGGACAATTATTACTAGACTGTCGCGACTATCCGATGAGGCGTTGGTGGCGGGTGGAGTCGCGGGTGACCGCACCTTAGCGGCGCCGGCAGGCGACCCAGCGCCACGTCGGACAGTTGTCCGCACTGTGGCGGGCTGCTCGCTGACCGACTCGCGCCCACCAGGAACATCATGCTCAAGGCCGTCGTGCCGCAGCACATTGCCAGTGCCCTGATCCGGACCAGGAGCCTGTCGCCGCGTGAGACGGCCGTGTTCGAGCTACTCGGTCTCGGGTACGACAACCGATCGCTGGCCCGGGTGCTGGAGGTCAGCGAGCGGACGGCCAAGCGCCATGTCACGGCCATCTTGACCAAGCTCGGGCTGGAGAGCCGGCTTCAGGCTGGCCTCGCCGCGATGCTCACGACGTCACTGCGCACGTCGGCACCGAGCCAGCCCCGCCGCGCCACACCGCACGGCCGTCAACTGGCCCTAAGGTCGCATGGACGACCGGGACCGATAGCGGACGAGACTAGGTATTAGCCCGCAATCGGGGCATCTGACGGGGAGTTCGCTCAAGGAGTGTAGTCATGGCTTTCGATTCACTGGCCGCGCTGCGTGCCGCCGGCAATCCGGTCGACATGCTCAGCGAAGAGCAGCGCGACGTCTTCGCGTCCCTCACCGAGGACGAGGTGCGGGTGCTCAACTCGATCAAGGCCCGCCTTGACCAGCTCGAGGAGAGCGACGTCGAGGCTCACGAGGCCGTCAAGGTGCTCTAGCAAGGCGGCCCGGTGGTGCGGCTAGCGGTGATGCGGCTAGCCGTAGAAGGTGCGCTCCATGACCGCCCTGGCCCGCCTGGCCGTCCGGCGCCAGTCCTCGACTAGCTGCTGCGACTCGCCGGCCGGGTAGCCGAGCAGCCTGGCAACCCCGGCGAGGTCGGGCGGCCCGGTCGGCAGCACGTCGCCGGGGCGGCCACTGACCAGCATGGCCGCGTTCCTGATCCTGGTGGCGAGCAGCCACGATGCGCGCAGGGCCGCCTCGTCCTGCGCCGCGAGCAGTCCCGCGTCGCGGGCTGCGGCGAGGGCGGCTAGCGTCTGCGTGGTGCGCAGCTCGGGCCGGCGCCGGCCGCCTTGAGCTGGATCAGCTGGGCCACCCACTCGGTGTCGCTGAGTCCGCCCGGGCCGAGCTTGACCTGGAGGACCGGATCGACGCCGCGAGGCATGCGTTCAGCCTCGATCCTGGCTTTTATCCGCTTGATCTCCCGGCCCGCCTGCTCGCCGAGTCCGCCTGCCGGATAGCGGATCTCGTCGGCCATGGCGCTGAAGTCCGCGCCGAGGCGCAGGTCACCGGCGATCGGGCGGGCGCGCAGCAGCGCCTGCGCCTCCCAGGGCGCCGACCAGCGGCTGTAGTAGCGTCAGGTAGGCGCGCAGCGTGCGCACCAGCGGACCTTGCCTGCCTTCAGGGCGCAGGTCGGCGTCGACGAGCAAGGCCGGGTCCTGACCTGGTTTGCCGAGCAGCCGGCGCAGCCCGTCGGCGACCGCCTGGGCGGCTCTGGTCGCTGCTTCCTCGTCGGCGCCGGGCAGCGGCTGGTGCACGAAGAGCACGTCGGCGTCGCTGCCGTAACCCATTTCCCGCCCGCCGAACCGGCCCATCGCGATCACGCAGAGCCGCGTCGGCAGGTCAGCGCCGAGCGAGCGCTGCGCCTGCCGCTCCGCCACCTTCAGGGCGCCGTCCAGGGTCACCTCGGTGACCATGGTGAGGGCGTCGGCGACCTGCTCGCGGCCCGGCGAGCCCAGCACGTCGGCGGCGGCGGTGCGGAACAGATCGGTCCTGCGCATCGCGAGCAGGCCGGCGACGGCCTGGGCCGGCTCGGCCTGCTCGTACCGGCGCAGCACGGCGTCGGCCTCGGCGGTCAGGCTGGCGGCGTCGCGGGCAGCGAGCAGCTCGTCGCCCGCCAGCATCGCGACCGCCGCCGGTGCGCGCATCAGCAGGTCGACCGGGTACCGGCCCGAGGCGAGCAGCCTGGCCATCCGCCAGGCGACGCTGGTGTCGTCGCGCAGCAGCCGCAGGTACCACGGTGAGTTCCCGAGGGCCTCACTGACCTGGCGGAACGCGAGCAGCCCGGCGTCCGGTCCCGGGGCGTCGGCGAACCAGCCGAGCAGGGCGGGGAGCAGGGTGCGCTGGATCGCGGCCTTCCTCGTCATGCCGGTGGTCAGCGCCTCGATGTGGCGGAGCGCCCCGGCCGGGTCGGCATAGCCGAGCGCTTCCAGCCGGGCGGTCGCGGCCTGCGAGGTCAGCCTGATGACCTCGCCTGGGAGTCGCGCGACGGCGTCCAGCAGCGGCCGGTAGAAGAGCTTCTCGTGCAGCTGCCTGGCCACGGTGGCGTGCCGCCGCCACTGGGTGTTCAGTTCCTCAGCCGGATCGCCGGTCGCGGGGAGGTAGCCGAGCGACCGCAGCGCGCGGCCGAGCTGACGCAGCACCGCCGGGTCGGTCGGCAGCGAATGGGTCCGCCGGAGCTGCCGCAGCTGCAGGAGGTGCTCGACCGCGCGCAGGAACCGGTATGCCTCCGCCAGCGCAGCCCCGTCCTGCCGGCCGACATAGCCACCGGCCGCGAGTGCCGCGAGCGCGGGCAGTGTCGCCGGGTCACGCAGCGTCTCGTCCGCCCGGCCGTGCACGAGCTGCAGTAGCTGGACGGCGAATTCGATGTCACGCAGCCCGCCAGGTCCCAGCTTGAGCTCGCGTCCCGCGTCCGCCGCCGGGATGTTCTCGACCACCCGGCGGCGCATGGCCTGCACGTCGGCGACGAAGTCGTCGCGCTGGGCGGCCTGCCAGATCAGCGGTGTCACCGCGTCGAGGTAGGCCTGGCCAAGCTCGGGGTCACCGGCGACCGGCCTGGCCTTGAGCAGGGCCTGGAACTCCCAGGTCTTGGCCCAGCGATCGTAGTAGGCACGGTGGCTGGCGATCGTCCTGACGAGCGGGCCGCTGCGTCCCTCGGGGCGCAGGTTCGGGTCGACCGGGAAGAGCGTCCCCTCGGCGGTAGCGTCCGAGCAGACCCTGATCATCGCTCCGGCAAGCTGGGTCGCACCCCGCAGGCCGGCCTCGTCGGCGGTCGGTCCCGGCGGAGACTCGGCTGCGAAGACGACGTCGACGTCGCTGGCGTAGTTGAGCTCGCGAGCGCCGCATTTGCCCATCGCGATGACCGCGAGCCTGGCCGGCCTCGCCGTGGGCGACTGCTGCCGCTCGGCGATCGCGAGCGCCGCCTGCAGGGCGGCACCGGCGAGGTCGGCCAGCTCGGCCATGACGTCGTCCAGGCTGGTCGCGCCGGTCAGGTCCCTGGCCGCGAGGCCGAGCAGCGCTCGCCGGTAGGCGATCTTCAGCTCGTCGGGAGTGGCGGCCAGGCCCAGCGCCTCGCGCAGTTCCTCTGCCGGTCGCTGATGGCTGCTGCTGAGCAGCCGCCAGTCGGCCTGATGGCGGCGCAGGTGCTCGCCGAGGGCCGGGCTGACCCCGAGCACGGCGGTGAGCCTGCCTCGCAAGCCGGCGTCGCCCCGCAGCTCGGCGAGCAGCTCGTCGTCCGGCCGCAGCTCCGCCAGGCCGGCGAGGGCGAGGTCAGGATCAGGCGCCGCCGCGAGCGCCGTCACCACGCTGGCGTCGGCACCGGCCGGTTCCAGCCGAAGCTGGGAGCTGACCAGCCGCTCGGCGGTGGCCGTGTCAGCGAACCCGAGCGTGGCCAGCCGGCCTGCCAGGGTCGCTTCCCTCGGCATCATCACCACTGAAACCTAGCGCGGGCGGCGCGCCGGGCCGCTGGGAGAGTGTGGCGTAGCTGCTTGCCTGCCTAGGAGGACCACATAGCCGATAGGCCGAGCAGGTATTTGGGCTAGTTGATCTTCGTTGCCCCCAACGCGCCACGACTGTTGCCCATTGGGAGCTGCCTTGCCGGGTCGAGTATGTATCACTCGTCACATCTGTCGCGCTGGCTTCGCCTGCGCCATCGCGTCCAGGATTCGTTGCGCACCTGGGGATCCCTGGTGTCGTCGGGGCGGCCACCGGGGATCCCCAGGTGCGGGCGGGACAACCGCCAGGGCCGATTTCCCGCCGCCGCCCGTAATCCGCCGCTGTCGGCGACCGAGCAGCAGTTGAGCAGCGAAAACCAACAGCAGCATGGTCCTACCTACTGCCGTGGGGATAGCAGCAAGTAGGACCATGCTGTCGTCAGGACCGGCCTGCGAACAGCAGTACGGCCCTACATGCTGTCGTTGGCGACGGTGCCTGTGCGAGCCGGGATCCGGCTGCTAGCGTCTGGGAGGCTCTTGAGGCATGGCGGCACGGATCGAGTTCAGATGACTCAGATACGGCAAGGCGGCGAGGCCCTCGCTTGGCAGCGCCTCGACTCAGCACTGAATCGGCTCGGCCTGGGCAAGACCTCGACGGCGGAGCTGGTGACCGAAGGGCTGATGAACCTCAGCTGGGCGGTGACAACGTCTGGGAATGAGCGGGTGTTCATCAAGCAGGTACTGGACGTCGATGCCGATCAGGCGCGGCTCCAGCACAGGGCAACGGCGGCGCTTTCCGAGCGGGGGCTTCCCGTCTGCACGCCATTCGCGGCCGATGACGGCAGCACCCTGATCGAGCATGACGGCGCCCTGTTCGCGATCTATCCGTGGGTGAATGGCAGCCACATCCGGGGCGTGCAGATGACCGCAGCGCAGGCGGGCGCTCTGGGCTCCGTGCTGGGCCGCATGCACCTGATCCTGGCGGAGGTCATGCCGGCGGCGAGGCAGGCGCGGACGATGCCTGTCGCTGATCCCGCTAAGGCATTCAGGGATATCGGCGTATACCGCGACCAGATCGGCCAGCGGGGCGTACGCAGCAGTTTCGACGAGTTTGCTGCCGATCAGCTGAACCGACGTCACTGGCTGCTGGAGCGAGTGCAGGATCAGCGGCCGGAGGCGGAGGCGGCGTGGGAGCCGTGCGGCTGGGGCCACGGCGACTTTCATGACCTGAACGTCCTATGGGACGGCGGGGAGCTGGCGGCTGTGCTGGACTTCGATCGTCTGGGCGAGCGGCCCTTCGCATTTGAGCTGGTGCGCTCGGCGACCCTGACGTTCGGCCATGGCGACGAGCGCGGCCTGGACCTCGGGCTGGTGACGGCGTTTGTCTGCGGCTACCGGGAGGAGGTCCCGCTCGGAGCCGCAGCGATCGTGCAGGCGGTACGGGGGCTGTGGTGGGAGCGGGTGTGTGATCTGTGGCAGCTGAAGCGGCATTATGTCGCCGACGACGCTTCCTGTGATCACCTGTTCGTGTCGGCTAGCGCTTTGCTGTGGTGGTGGACCGGACATCGCGCCGACGTCGAGCGTGCGGTACTCGACAGGAACGCTGCGCCGCTCGCCAGGCCGCCGTGCCAGGCCGCGACTCGGCCGGGTGCCCTGCGGCACGTCTCGGGTCGGCCCTAGCGCGGGCGGCGCCACCGGGGTTGCTCCTGTCCGGGCGCCGTCACCTGGCGGGTCAGCCTGGCCGCGAGGAGGTCGGCGACCTGGCCGGCGCGCGGGTCTGGCCACCACGCCGCGTGCCGGTTCACCGGTGGCGGGGTCGGGTTGGCATCCGGCACCAGCACGACGGGGTCCCAGCACGCCTGGTCGACGTGCTGGGCGAGCCAGCGCAGCTTGTCGTAGCCGTCGTCGGTGAGGTGGTCAAGCGGGTCGTCGAAAATCCAGGAGCCGATGTAGTCGCTGCGGCGCACGACGTTGCGCCAGCGGTAGCCGGATTCATCGGCCGGACCCCGCAGCATCCCGCTGAGCAGCTCGAGCTGGCCAGGACCGAAGTAGGCGGGGAACGCCCGCCCGTAGAGCCGCCGCGCCGGGCAGGCGAGAGTCAGCAGGGCGATCTGGTCCCTCGTCGGCTCCGGCAGCTGGGCCGCGACAGCGATGGCGATCACCGTGCCCTGGCTGTAGCCGGTGAGCAGGACCGGGCCCGTCGGCACGGTCAGTCCAGGAGACCTCGCCAGATCGGGCTGCTCCGCATGGCGCAGGAGACGCACCGGGTCATCGGCAGCGTGAGCAGCGCCGCCGGTGATCAGCCTGATCCGGTCGACTACTTCGGGGACAGCGCGTTCCGCGTAACAGGGCGGTGCCAGCGGATGAGCCGCGCGCGGCCAGAAGGTAGCGACGTCCCACAGCGCTCCGATGAGCCGCCGGTCGGATTCGCTGCTGATGTCCGAGCGCAGCAGGTACAGCAGGACGCCTGCGGCCAGTACCCCCGTCACCACCACCAGCGACACCCCGCCGTGCAGCCAGCCCGAGCCGGTCAGGACGTAAGGGTTCGCCGAGGTTCCGGCGAGGCTGCCGAAGACAATCTCGCCGACGACGATGGCTGCCAGCCAGCAGCCGACGAGCAGGAGCACGGCGGGCGTGAGGCTCTCGGCGAGCTGGGCGACCGCCCAGACGCTCGCAAGCCGGCGTCGGCCCAGCGGCCGATGGCGTCGCCGCCCCGGCAGGCGTAGGCGGCGGCGATCGAGATCCCGCCGGCCCGGTCGGCGCTGATTCGCCGGCGCAGCCGCAGATAAGTCACGGCCACTGTGATTCCGGCCGCCAGCGCGCCGACAGCCAGGCCGAAAGCACCTGCTCCGGCCGCGAAGACCGGCCACGGCACGTCGAAGACCGGCGCGCGTGGTGGCAGCGAACCTGAAGCCGCCCGGCACCGGAGAGCCGAGCAGCCTGGCGACGCCCAGGTTGAGCAGCACGGTGAACTGCCAGCCAAGGCAGAACGCCAGCGCGGCGAACACGATCGACAGCCCGCCGCCGCAGTAGGGGGTGAAAGCCTTGCCGGGCGGCTGCGGCTGCCCTCGTCGAGGCCCTCTGACGACCCGGCGGGCGCGGGCGGCGACGATCGAGCGAGCGACGGTCACGGCGAGAGCGACGATCAGCGCTAGCTGGGCGACGACCAGCCACAGGGTGAAGCCGGTCAGGCCAGGCAGCGGACCGCGCCGCGCGCCCGGCAGCGGTGTCGCCGAGACCGGCTGCCAGCGCGGCCAGCACGATCGCGACCGCAGCGGCGACAGCCAGCAGATGACAGCCGAGCTCGGCCCGGTCACGTCGCCGTGACGGCACGGGAAGCTGGGCCTGGTCTGCTGGCCTTGAGCTGGGATTGCCGATCGGCGAGCGGGGAGAGCACCAGCGCGGTCGCCGCGATCAGCACGGCAGCGGCGAGCGCCAGGGCGACGTCCCTGAGCGCCGCGACGCGTTCAGCCGGGAGGGCGGCGATCAGGGCCGCCGTGGCCCCGCCCGCCGCGATGTGCAGCGAGCGCTGCCTGCGCACCAGCCGGTCGCCGCGCCAGAACCCGGGCTCGGTCAGCGGCCACGAACTGGCGTGCTCGGCCCGGGCGGTCGTCGTCCTCGACTCGTATCTGGACGCGGTCGCCGCGCTGATCGCCCACAGCAGGACGAGCACGGCGACGACGCCGATCAGCGCGATCGCGATCCGCCAGCCGGTGGACTGGTCCGCGTACCAGCCCATCCAGCTCGGCAGCAGGCCCGTGCGCCCGGCCTGCCAGCCAGCGGTGCTGATCGCCACCGTCGCCGCCCCCGCCACGAGCTGGACGGTCGCCGTCAGCGCGAGCAGGCGCAAGAGCGCCTCCGCCGCCCAGTGGCGGGCGTCCCGCCCGGGCCTGGCCTGCGGCGGCAGCATGAAATGCGGCGACGTTGTACATCATGAACGGCGCGAGCAGCAGCCACGACGCCGATGCCAGCGGCTTTTCGGTCAGCCCGCCCCACGAATAGGCTTCGAGCTTCCAGGGGACGCTCGCCCGCCCGACGCCGCCGGGACTCCAGCGCCGGAAGAAGCCCGCCACCTTGTCGCCGCCGACCTGCAAGGCGGTCGGATGCTCGAGCATCGTCGGGCCGTTCGAGCCCGAGACCCCGTGGATGCGAAGCTCGGTGACCGGCTGGTCGTCGAGTCCGACGTCGACGAGCGCGTCCATCGCCCCGGCCCGAGCCGGACTGGTCTGATCGGACCGGGCGAACCCCCAGGCCGCGTCGTAGCCGAGCGGAACCTTGCCGATCTCGTCGGCCGATCCTGCACCCGTTTGCATGGACCCTCCAGGCTGGTGACTTAGGTGAGCAGGAGGACGGCGTAGGCGGCTAGCCAGTGCTCGACCATGTAGTGGTCGCCGACGACATGCGGGAGCGCGGCGTCGGCGTGGCGGGTCGCGGCGGCGACGGCTGGCTCGATTCGGGGGTCACCTGGTGGCAGGGACTCGGCGAGGCGGCGCCAGCACCAGGCGCGGCTCATGTTGAGGCCGTGCAGGTGCGCGATATGGCCGTCGGCCGAGTCGGAGACCTCGGCCGGGGTGAAGATCGCCGCAGGCGAGCCGGCGGCGATCCCGGGCAGGAAGCCCGTCAGCCACTGGCTGAACTCCTCGCGCGGCATCAGGGTTGCCATCAGCTCGGCTTCGATCAGGGCTGGGGAGAGGAAGTCAGAGCTGGAGGGTTCCCAGCCTGCGGGCGCGTCCCGGTCGGCGGCGAACCACCGGCCGATGGCGTCGGTGATGGCAGCTTCGAGCCGGGAGTCACCGGCGCGGGCGCGCTCGCGCGCATAGGGCAGCGCCCGGCCCAGCGCGAACGCGCTGTTCCCGTGCACGCCGTACCTGGCTGGGTAGGTGGCCTTGGGCAGCCAGTTCACGAAGTTCTCGGTCAGGGCGTCGGCGAGCGGCTCGAGTGCCGCCAGCCAGCGCCGGGCCGCATCGCGGTGGGCAGGGTCGGCGGACGCCTGCCCGGCCAGTTCCCTGACGTCGTCGGCCAGCGTCAGCGCCCAGGCCCAGCCGTAGGGGCGCTCGGTCAGGCCGAACAGGCCGGCCATCGCGGCGGCCTCGGCCGCGAGCTTGTCCACGGTGAACTGCTGGTCGAGCGTGGTCACGATGTCGCCGGCCGGAACGGCCCCTGGCACGGTGCGCAGGAGCCGCACCATCAGCCAGTGCATCTCCACGCAGGAGTGCCAGTCGAAGCTGCCGTAGAAGACCGGGGTGAGATCTTTCGGCCTTCCGGGCAGGTCGTCGGCCGCCTGCATGTGCCAGTAGAAGCCGACCGGGAACTCGCGCCCGATGTTCTCGATCGCCACCTGGACGTAGGCGGCCGCGTTCTGCCGGAGTACTTCATCCCAATCCGTCACAGCCCGACCATAGCGGACCAGCCGCCGCCGGCGCTGTTACGGGAGATGGTGCCCCGGGCGGTTCCGGCCTGTGCCCACCAGGCGGCTGACCAGGCTCGTGAGGCCGGTGCTGTCCTGCAGCACGGGCTGCCGGGCGGCACCGACGCGCACGTCGACCGAGTCGCAGGGGGCAGTGACGGCCACGACCCTTTCATCCTTCGGCGATTTTGGCTCGAAGACCAGGTGGGAGGGCTCGCCGAAGAACGGGCAGAACATGAGCAGCCCGGACGCGGTCGGCATTCCGTTGAGCCTGCTTGCCAGCTCGGCGATGACCGCCCGGGATGTGAAGGTCTTGGTGACCGATCCTGAGCTTGGCAGCATCCGGCGCAGCGTGACCTTCACGGCCCGGTAGTTCAGCGGGTCGATGTGCTCGGCTGCGGAGCGCGGGATCGCGGGAACGGCCTCAGCGTCGATCCGCAGCAGGGTCGAGTGCTGCGGACCCAGCGCCATTGAGTCGACGACCTCGTTCGCGACCACGTCTCCCGGCATGGACGTGTAACTGAAACTGACCAGGTGCTCGCCGGGGTCGTTGCCGCCATTCACGCCGACGGTCGGGTTCATGGTGCCGCGCGGTGTGTGCGCGCGAAGGAACTGCGCCACCTCGGCGATCGTCCCAGCGACGCGGTAGTACCTGGTCACCGAGATCGTCCGGCCGCTAGCTACGATCACCGCCGCCACCTTGAGCGAGGCTGGGCGCTGGCCTTCTGGCAGGGCGCGCGCACCCGCAGGCACCGGCGCTCCGGCAAGCATCCGCCTGGCGTAAGCCCGGGCTTGCGCGTTGAACCTGGCCGCCGCTGACGGGCCAGTCCCGGTGCCTCGCGCTGAGGTGACGGTATGCGTGCCTGACCCCGCCGGCTCGTTCGGTGCGGCTGACCCGGCTTTGCGGACCCCGCAGGCGGCGAGTACGGCCAGGAGGACGGCCACGGTCACGGTCGTGGCGAAGGTACCGGTAATACTGACGGAGGCTGATCGCGTGCGCATGAGGATTGGACTCCCCAAGGCCGGCGAATGGTTCCGTGCGCGACGAATTCGCTGGCCTTGGGGGCCCGGTTAGGGAAGCCTGGGGGTGCCGTCGGGATGGACCTGGTGGCCGTGCTTGCGCATCAGGTGCTTGGCGATGCTTTCCACCTTGCCGTCGTCGACCAGGGCCGGCTGCGGGTGGGTGCCTACCGTGATCCCGTACTGGAAGCATCCGCTGGCATTGATGACGGCCTTCGGATGCCCCTGCTTCGGGGTGAAGACGAGTTCGTAGGTGACGAATTCGGCCGGGCAGCTCATGAACCCGCCGGGCGACGCGTGCTCGTGGTTGAGCACTCGGGTCAGCTTGGCGATGATCGCCTGCTGCTTAAAGGTGCGCCGGGCGTGCTGCACCTTCTTGCCGAGTCGCTCCTCGTGAATGGTGACCGACTTGAAGTCGCTGGCGACCAGGTGCTCGGTGGCCGACCGAGGCGGGAACCAGACGACCTGGACGTCGGCGCGGAGGAACGCGTGGCCGTGGTGACCGGGCACGACCACGACATCCATCTCGATCGCCGAGTACTGCGGCCCGAACTTGCGCAGCCAGTAGGCGACATCCTTCTCGACGAGCACTTCCTTGCCGTGCGCACCACCGCGCCAGGACGCACCGGTGCCGTCCTGTCGCCAGCCGGCCGGGTGATGGTGCTTCAGGAAGGCGATGGCCTGCTTCAGTGAGTCCTTTTCGCTGTAGACCAGGTGCGCGTCGACCCTGGTCTCCGCGCCGAGCGTGGACGCCGGATGGCGCAGGCCAGGTGGCAGCCGCTTGCCGTGGAACGCATGCGTCCCCGGCGGCAGGACAGCCTTGCCGACCAGCTTCCTGGCCAGCCGCAATGACTCGGCCCTGGTGCCCGATGCCGGGCGCGCCCTGGCCCTGACCGGCGGCGGCGGACGCGTGCCGGCCGATCCGGTTCCCGCTGGCCGCGTCGGCGTGCGGCGCCGCACTCGCGCTGACGACCAGGGCGATCGCCGCGAGGCCGACGATCGCGATCCCGCGAGGCTGAGAATAAGAAGCCTGCTGCGATCCAGGCTCGTGCGGAAGGTCATTGCTCATGGCCTTTTGACGTGACTCACGCGCTACTGGTTCCTCACAGGACAGACAAGTAGCGGTCAAGCTCGAATTCAGTCACCTGGCGGCGATAGTCCTGCCATTCCTCGCGCTTGTTCCGCAGGAAGAAGTCGAACACGTGCTCCCCCAGCGTCTCGGCGACGAGCTCGCTGTTCTGCATGACGTTGCAGGCGTCGGACAGGCTCTGCGGAAGTGGCGCGATACCGAGCGCGCGCCGCTCAGCCGGGGTCAGCGCCCAGACGTCGTCCTCGGCGCCTGGGACGAGCTCGTAGTTCTCCTCGATCCCCTTCAGGCCGGCCGCCAGGATCACGGCGAACGCCAGGTAGGGGTTGCATGCCGGGTCCAGCGAGCGGAACTCGATCCTGGTCGCGTTGCCCTTCTTCGGCTTGTACATGGGCACCCGGACCAGGGCTGAGCGGTTGTTGTGACCCCAGCAGACGTACGCGGGCGCCTCACCGCCGGCCCCTGCGATGCGTTCGGCGCCGCCCCACAACCGCTTGTAGGAGTTGACCCACTGGTTGCAGACCGCAGTGATCTCGGCGGCATGCGCGAGCAGGCCCGCGATGAACGCCTTGCCCAGCTTGGACAGCTGGTAGTCGCCGCCCGGATCGAAGAAGACGTTCTTGTCGCCTTCGAACAGCGACATGTGGGTGTGCATCCCCGAGCCCGGGTACTCGGTGAACGGCTTCGGCATGAACGTCGCGTAGACCCCCTGGTCGAGCGCGACCTCCTTCATGGCCAGCCGGAACGACATGATGTTGTCGGCGGTGCTCAGCGCGTCGGCGTAGCGCAGGTCGATCTCCTGCTGCCCAGGCGCCCCCTCGTGGTGGCTGAACTCCACCGAGATGCCCATCGCCTCCAGCATCGTGATCGCCGACTTCCGGAAATCGCGGGCGATGCTGTGCGGAGTGTGGTCGAAGTACCCGCCCTGGTCGATGGGACGCGGCTTGGACCCGGGCTCGGGCCGCTCGCGCAGCAGGAAGAACTCGATCTCGGGGTGGGTGTAAAAGGTGAAGCCCAGGCTGGCCGCCTTGGCCAGCGCCCGCTTCAGCACGTACCTCGGGTCCGCGTGCGATGGCGTGCCGTCCGGCAGCAGGATGTCGCAGAACATCTTGCCGACCCCGGCCGAGCCGTCCGGCAGCGGCATGAGCTGGAACGTCGACGGGTCCGGCTTGGCGATCATGTCCGCCTCGTAGACCCTCGAGAACCCCTCGACGGCTGACCCGTCGAACCCGATCCCCTCGGCGAACGCGCCTTCGAGCTCGGCGGGCGCGACCGCCACCGACTTGAGCTGACCGAGCACGTCGGTGAACCACAGCCGGACGAACCGGATGTCGCGTTCTTCGAGCGTGTGCAGCACGAACTCTTCCTGCCTGTCCATCTCGCCAGTGTGCCCGGTCAGCGTTTCGCCCATGTAACACGGGGCGTGTCAAGACCCGGACTGGGCAGATTTAGCTGCCCCCATAAGCTATTTGGGTGCCGCAGCTACGAATCGCCCTTGCCCAGTGCAACTCCACCGTCGGTGACCTGGACGGCAACAGCGCCGCCGTGGTCGGGTGGACGGCGAAGGCGGTCGCCGCCGGGGCCAGGGTCGTGGTCTTCCCCGAGATGATGCTGACCGGCTACCCGGTCGAGGACCTGGCGCTGCGAGCGTCGTTCGTGGACGCCTCGATCGCCGCGCTCGAACGCACCGCCGCCGAACTCGGCGACGCCGGCCTCGGCGAGATCGCGGTGGTGGTCGGCTACCTGGACCGCAAGGCGGGCCTGCAGCCTAGGGTCGGGCTCCCCCACGGCGCTCCGCTCGACGCGGCCGCGGTGCTGTATGGCGGCTCTGTCGCGGTACGGTCGGCGAAGCACCATCTGCCGAACTACGGGGTCTTCGACGAATTCAGGTACTTCGTACCGGGCGACGTGCTGCCGGTGATCCGGCTCGCCGCGAACGAGGGCGGCCTGGTCGACGTGGCCGTCGCGGTCTGCGAGGACCTGTGGCAGGACGGCGGGCCGGTCGCCGTCGCCAGGCAGGCAGGCGCCGGGCTGCTGGTCGTGCCCAACGCCTCCCCCTACGAGCGCGGCAAGGGCACCGAGCGGGTCGAGCTCTGCCTGCGGCGCGGAGGCGAGGCGGGCGCGGCCCTCGCCTACGTCAACCTGGTCGGCGGCCAGGATGAACTGGTCTTCGACGGCGACTCGATCGTCGTGGACGCGGCCGGCGCCGTCGTCGCTCGCGGACCACAGTTCGACGAGGCCCTGGTGGTGGTCGACCTGGAACTGCCCGCCGCTGACCCTGAGTTCCCCGATGGCGACACCGCTGCGGATGCCCAGGACGGCACGGTCATGGTGATCCGCCGGGTCACGCTGAGCGACGAGGGCGCCGAGTCCGGCGGCAGCCAGGCTGGTGCCGCTCTCGCCGACGACGTCAGGGCCCTCTGGCCGAGGCTGGACGATCTCGCCGAGGTGTACTCGGCACTGGTGCTCGGCACCGGCGATTACATCAGGAAGAACGGGTTCACTTCGGTCATCATCGCCTTGTCTGGGGGCATCGACTCCGCGCTGACCGCCACGATCGCGGCCGACGCGATCGGGGCCGAGCAGGTGCACGTGGTGCTGATGCCGAGCCAGTATTCGTCGTCGCACTCGGTCTCCGATGCCGAAGACCTGGTCAAACGCCAGGGCGTACTCGCCAGGACAGTGCCGATCGCGCCCATGGTGACGGCGTTCGACCACGAGCTGCACCTGTCGGGGCTCGCCGAGGAGAACCTGCAGGCCCGGGTGCGCGGCATGACCTTGATGGCGCTGTCCAACTCCGAGGGTCACCTCGTGCTGACCACGGGCAACAAGAGCGAGCTGGCGACCGGCTACTCGACCCTGTACGGCGACTCGGCCGGCGGGTTCGCGCCGATCAAGGACGTGCCGAAGACGCTGGTCTGGGACCTGTCCAGATGGCGGAACCAGCAGGCCGAGCTGGCCGGCGAAGACCAGCCGATCCCGCAGAACTCGATCACCAAGCCGCCGAGCGCCGAGCTGCGTCCTGGCCAGCTGGACAGCGACTCGCTGCCGGACTACGCGGTGCTCGACGCGATCCTGGACGACTATGTCGAGAAGGACCTGGGTGCGGCCGAACTGCTCGCGGCCGGTCACGACCGGGCGCTCGTCGAGCGGGTCGTCACTCTCGTCGACCGGGCCGAGTACAAGCGACGCCAGTACCCGCCGGGGCCGAAGATCTCGGCGAAGAACTTCGGCCGCGACCGGCGGCTGCCGATCACGAGTCGCTGGCGCGAGCCGTTCACCGGCCGGATCTGACGCTGGCCGGAGTTGACAGCGAGCGGGACGCAAGCCGGATACTTGGACCGTCCTCGTGACTATCTCGGAGGCACCGGACTCGAAAGGCATCCAGTGAGCGGCGAAGTACTTCCGGCACTCGGTGATTTCCCGGCCGGGTCCCGGGTCGCCAGCTACCAGATCGAGCAGGTCATCGGTCGGGGCGGCATGGCGGTCGTCTACCGTGCGACCGACGTGCGGCTCGACCGGCCGGTCGCGCTGAAGATCCTCGGCTCAGAACTCGGGCGCAATGACGCCTTCCGCGAGCGCTTCATCCGCGAGTCTCGCGCGGGGGCGGCTGTCGATCACCCGCACGTGATCCCGGTGTTCGAAGCGGGCGAGGCGGACGGCGTCCTGTTCATCGCCATGCGGTATGTGGCGGGCAAGGACGTCAAGGCGCTGATCGAGCGGGAGGGATCGCTGTCCTCATCCAGGACAGCCGAGATCGTGGCGCAGGCGGCGTCGGCGCTGGACGCCGCGCACCAGCACGGCCTGATCCATCGCGACGTCAAGCCCGCCAACATGCTGGTCGTGGCGACCAGTGACAGCCGGGGCGGCGACCACATCTACCTGTCGGACTTCGGCCTCAGCAAGCAGTCGGTGTCGTCGGGGAGCCTGACGGGGACTGGGCAGTTCCTGGGGACGCTCGACTACATGTCGCCGGAGCAGATCGGCGGCCGCAAGGTCGACGGCCGGACCGACCAGTACGCGCTCGCATGCGCGGCGTTCGAGATGCTCGCGGGCGATCCGCCGTTCCGGCGCGAAGCCAATCTCGCGGTGATGTGGGCCCAGGTCTCGGCCGACCCGCCGTCGGTGCGGCAGCGGCGTCCTGAGCTGGGCCCCGCCGTCGACCGGGTGCTCGCGCGGGCGCTCGCGAAGATGCCGGACGACCGGTACGCGAACTGCACCGAGTTCGCCGTGGCGCTGCGCGATGCGCTGACGCCCGTGGGCGAGGGCGTAGCCGTGGGCAACCTGATGCCGCCGGTGCATCCGCAGACCGAACTGGTGCAGGCAGCGTACGCCGAGACCGGCCCGGCGCCAGTCGTCCCAAGCGGTTACGGCGCGAACACGCCACCGGACGGCTACAACCCGAGTGGCTACGGCCCAAGCGGCCCCAGCCCGAGCGGCCCCAGCGGCTACAGTCCGAGCGGGTACGGCGGCTACAGTCCGGGCGGGTACGGCGCGAGTGGTCAGGGTGGTTACGGCTACCAGCCGCCCGAGCCGCCGAAGCGGGGCAAGGCCGTGCCCATCCTGGTCGGCTGCCTGGTGGTCGCCGCCCTGGTCGCGGTCGGCGTGCTCGTCCTGCACCTACGCGGCAACGGCACCCCGCAGGCCAATCCGAGCCCGCACGTGACGACCCGCGCCCACGGCTCGCCGACCGCCAGCCCGGGGACTACGTCGAGTTCGAGCCCGTCCGCGCCCCCGTCGACGCAGGCTCCGCCGACTACCCCGGTCGGGGTCGTCAAGGCCTACTACAGCGCCATCAACTCCCATCAGTACCGGCAGGCGTGGAACCTCAACCTCGCCGCTCAGAAGCTCAGCGACTTCGACGGGTTCAAGCAGGGCTTCGTCGGCACCGCGCACGACACCGTGACCGTCAACAGCGTGTCCGGCGAAGACGTCTCGATCAACCTGGCGGCCGCCCAGACCGACGGCACGACCAAGTACTACCAGGGCAGCCTGACCGTCCAGAACGACGTCATAGTAGCCGCCTCCATCGAGCCCCTCCAGTAACCGCCGACAGCAGCATGTCCCTCCCTGCTGCTGTCAGCGGCCGGGTTCGGAGAACTAACCTCAGCCCCGAGGCGGCCGGCTCCCTGGCGTGACCGGCCTCAGATCTCCGCGCTCTCACCTGGCGCGAGGCGGGAGTAGCCCGCGTCGGCCATCAGGCCGCTGGCGACGCTGCCGACCAGCCAGATGCCCTTGTCGTTCAGCAGCTCGTCGTGGATCGCGTAACTGGCATTGGGCTGGACGGCGCGGGTGAAGTCGATCATGTCGGACGCCTTGAGCCAGGGCCCGCTGATGGGCAGCAGCAGCGTGGTCACCGGCTCATCGGGGACGGTGAAGGAGTCGCCGGGGTGGAAGAGGTTGCCGTCGATCGCGAAGCCGATGTTGGGCACTGACGGCATGCCTGGATAGATCTCCGCGTGGTCGTGACCGTGCACATGCACGTCAAACCCCACGGCGGTGAACGCGTCGCCGTGCCCCACGCCGTGCACTCGCCCGCCGAAGCCCGCGTACTCGGCCGCGACCACCGGGACGGTCCAGATTTCGAGCGCCGGATTGCCTTCGAGCGCGGACCGCACCACGTCGCCGTCGATGTGGTCGGCGTGCTCGTGGGTGATCAGCACCGCGTCGGCGCCAGCGAGCGCGTCGGCACCGCTCCACATGCCCGGGTCGATCACCAGGCTCGCACCGTCTTTTTCGAGCCGGACGCAGGAATGGCCGAGTTTCGTCAACCGCATTGTCGCTCCATCGGGGTCGGGTTTCGTGGCAAGTTGATACCACCCGAACTTATCGTGATGCCAATCCCGTCAGCAGTTCGTCCACGACTCGCCGGGCATAGCCGCGATCGGCTCGTTCCCTGATGGCCCGCGGCCGGGCCAGGACAGCACCGGTCAGCATGTCGACGGCTGCTTCCACGTTCGTCTCCTCGCGCAGTTCACCGGTCGCGATGCCGCGCCGCAATACGGCCCGCACGACCTCGCGCCGGGGCTCGACGACCGTCTCGACGTAGCGCTCGAGCAGTCTCGGGTACGCGATTCCTTCGCCGAGCAGCAGTGCGAACTGCCGCGTGCGGCGAGGGTCGCCCGACTCCTTGCTCATCGCGTCGAGCAGCGCCGCCAGGTCTTCCCTGACCGACTCGCCCTTCGGCTCGGGCAACGGCCACTTCATCGCGGCGATGGCGTCGAGCAGCAGATCTTCCTTGCCTTGCCAGCGACGGTAGATGGTCGCCTTGCCGACACCGGCCTTGGCGGCGACTTTCTCGATGCACAGGCCGTCGGCTCCCGATTCCGCGAAAAGCTCGAGGGCCGCGTCGATGATGGCGCGCTCGGCCTGCATGCTGCGCGGCCGGCCAGCGCGCCTGTTCTCTTCCTGCGGTACAGGTACTGCTGCCATGGATTACCGGACCAAACGGGCACTACGGTTAGCCAGGGCCAATTGACCAATGGCGTCTGGAATTGTGCGCAATCCGGCAGGCAATGGGTTATTGCCGCGCACGTTCTGAAGATAGAAGCTCATGAAGAAATACACGCCCGGCATGGCAAAGAAGTTCAGCCCCAATCAGGAATCACGGGTTCGACGAGAGGCGCAGCGTTCGACGGGAGGCGCAGCGAGTCGTCCGGATGACTTGGGCCGGACATATCGATACGGAACAGAACCGTATCGTAATATCGCCGAGGTTGTCCGGCGATGCGAGTAAACCGGCCAGTTTCGAAGTTCAGCCCTACCAGTTCCTGGCCGGCTCGTGTCATGATCGAAGCGTCCGGGGACGCCACAGTGGCGCCACGAGACGTGGAGGAAAGATGCTGCCAAACCAGCAGAATTCAGAGCTCCCGGCCGCAACCGATGCGCGGACCGACCAGAGCGAGGCAGCGGCTAGTCCCGCGATTTCCCGCAGTACCGAAGCGCAGCCGCTGTACGGCGGAACCCGGAGCCGCCGGGTCACCGTACGCGACCTCGCGGCTGCCAAGGCCCGGGGCGAGAAGTGGCCGATGCTGACCTCCTACGACGCCCTCACCGCCAGGATCTTCGACGAGGCAGGCATTCCCGTGCTGCTCGTCGGCGACTCAGCGGCGATGGTCGTCTACGGCCACGACACCACCATCCCGGTCACCGTCGACGAGCTGATCCCGCTGGCCGCCGCCGTCGTTCGCGGCACCAGCCGAGCGCTCGTAGTGGCCGACCTGCCGTTCGGCTCCTACCAGGCGTCGGTGCAGACCGCGGTCGAGACCTCGATCAGATTCCTCAAGGAGACCGGCGCGCACGCGGTCAAGCTGGAGGGCGGCCACCGCGTGCTGCGCAGCGTCGAGGAACTAGTCGCCGCAGGCGTCCCGGTCATGGGCCACCTCGGCCTGACACCACAATCGGTCCACGCCCTGGGCGGCTACCGAGTCCAGGGCCGAGGCGAAGACGGCGAGACCCTGCTCCGCGACGCGAAGTCACTCCAGGCAGCGGGCGCATTCTCAGTGGTACTCGAGTGCGTCCCGGCCGACCTGGCCACCCAGATCACGGCGGCCTTGTCGATCCCGACCATCGGCATCGGCGCCGGCCCAGACTGCGACGCCCAGGTCCTAGTCTGGCAAGACATGGCCGGCCTCTCCCCCAGAGCCCCCAAGTTCGCCAAACGCTACGCCAACCTAGCCGAAGCCCTCACGAGGGCAGCCCAAGACTTCGCTCAGGAAGTCACGGAAAGCTCTTACCCCACCGAGGAGTACAGCTACCGCTAGTCCCCCGTGCACGATGCAGCGGCGGGAGGCGGGTCTAGGAGTTCAGCTTAGGCAGCACTTCACGCCCGAACGCCTCGATCCACTCCCGCTGATTGCGGCCCACGTTGTGCAGGTAGATCCGGTCGACGCCCAGATCGAGATAACGCTGGATGTCAGCCCGGTGCGCATCGAGATCCGAGGTAATCAGCATCCGCCCCGTGAAGTCCTCAGGACGCACCAGCCTGGCCATTTGCTCAAAGTCGAATGGTGATTTGATGTCCTGCTTGGCGAACTTCATTCCGCCGTTCGGCCATTCCCTAATCGCATTGTCCAGGGCCTGCTCATCCGTTTCATCCCAGGACAAGTGAAGTTGAACGATTTTGACCTGAGAGGACGTGTCGCGGTCAGCTTCTTTCGCGCCGGCGTCAAACCGGTCAAGGAGCGCCGTGATTTTCTCGGCGGGAGCACCCGGCGTGATGATTCCGTCGGTGACGCGGCCGGCCCGCTTGGCCGTGATCGGTCCGGCGGTCGCGATGTAGATGGGCGGCGGGGCCTCGGGCAGCGTCCACAGCCGGCAGGTTTCCATCCGGAAGTGGGTGCCCCGATGCTTGACATCCTTGCCGCTGAACAGCTTCTGGATCACCTCGATGGCTTCCCACATCCGCTCAAGGCGCTCCGGGGCCTCCGGCCAGTAGCCGCCGACGACATGCTCGTTGAGTGCCTCGCCTGAGCCGAGACCGAGCCAGTGCCGGCCCGGATACATGGCCGCGAGCGTCGCCGAGGCCTGCGCGACGATCGCCGGGTGGAACCTGAAGGACGGGCAGGTCACGCCCGGGCCCAGGTCACCGGTGGTGCGCTCGCCCATCGCGGTCAGCACGTTCCAGACGAAGGGCGCCTGGCCCTGGCTCGGCACCCACGGCTGGAAGTGGTCGGCGGCCATCACGCCCGTAAAGCCTGCGGCTTCGGCGGCGACCGTGTACTCGGTCACTTCCAGCGGGCCGAACTGTTCCAGCATCGCGGCGTAGCCAACATGGGCAGGGCTCATCGCAAGCCTCCGAATCGGTGGTGTCTCATCGATGGATTCTCGTCAGTAGTTCTCTAGCCTCGCACAACATCAGCGGTGCGCTTTCAGGCAGCATGGAGGTATGCACCCGGCCCAGGTAGAAACGCTGCGCGCGCTGCTCGAGCCCACTGGCTGGCTGGAGCGGACCCGGCGCTTCGCTGGCGTGCTCCGGAGCCGGTCACAGACTCCGCAGGGACTGCTGATCGTCGGCACCCCGGCGCAGGAGCCCTGGCACATGACCGCGCATCTAGCCGACGAGGCCCAGCTGGCCGACCTGCCTGGGCTGATGCCGACGCTGGTCAGGTGGGCGCCGCCGCCGGGAGCGCCGCCGCATCTGTCGGTCGGCCTCCAGCGGCTGGAGCAGGCGGGCCGTTCCGAGACGCTGCTGGTAGTCAGCGGCGAGCCGGCCCCCGAGGCGCTGCTGGAGCGAGTCGCGGATGCGAGGAAGGCGGGCTCGTCGATTCTCGCCCTCGACCAGGGTGACCCTGAGCTCGAGTACCTGGTGCACGAGTCGCTGACCATACGGCCGACCGAGGCGCCGGTGTCGTTCGACGGGGCGCAGCACCTGGTCAGCTTCGCGGTCGGCGGCCTGCGCGAGCTGGTGCCGCAGCCACGGGAGCCGAACGGGATGCGGGGCCGGCTCAACAGGCTGCTCAATGTGATCAGCGGCCCCCAGCCGGACTGAAGCCTGGCCGGATTGAAGGCTGGCAGGCTGGAGGCTGGCCGCCCGACAGGGGACAGCCAGCCTCAGCCGTGTCTGCCGAGGGAGCTCGCGGGTTAGGCGCCTCCCCGTTCTGAGTCTCATTGGCCTTCCACTGGGTGACCGCTTGCGTCCCGTCCGGCGCGCCCCCCTGGGTGAACTCGCAGCCCACGTTGTTGTTGTACCAGTACTCCCACATCACGACCGGCAGGCCGTCGGGCTCGCCGGCGAGGTAGCTGTCGTCGGCGGCCATGCCCTGGGATGTGGTGAGATTGTCCGGAGCCGCGGTGGTGGCATCGCCGCAGTTCAGCCCATACTCGGCGATGCCGATCGGCTTGTCCTGCGCGGCGACGCAGCCGAGCCAGGTGTTCCATTCCGTAGCGTCCACCGCCGAGGGCGTGTTGGGAATGCCGGTAGCGACGTTGTTACCGGTCGCGGCCTGCTCGTACTTGTCGATCAGGTACATGTCGACGTACTGAGCGGGCGGAATGTACTGGCAGCCAGCGGCCAGGTCGTGGGTCGTACCTGCGGCGTACTGGTAGTTGCTGCCGTCCATCGCCACCATGATGTTCGGCGCATCACTAGCGGCGCTGCGGATCAGGTTCGACTGGTTCTCGAACTCGGCGACGAACGCCGGCGCACCGGTCAGGCCGCCGAAGCTGAACGAGTTGGCCTCCGGCTCCTGGTAGAAGACCATGATGACCGACCGGCCTGCGGGAATCGACTGCACGAAGGCGGTGACGTTCGTCGTCATGGTCTTGTAGGCGATCAGGCAGGTCACGTTGACGGGCAGCGCCGCGCAGACGCTTCCCGCGTAGGTCGACGGCAGCGTCGTCGGGTAGAAGACCTTGTTGACCTGCGCCGGGCCGATGGCGGTGTTGGCCGTCACGAAGTCGGCCTCGGTGTTGCCGGGGCCGTGCGCGCCGACCAGGGTGGCGGCCCGGTAGGGCTCGACCAGCACCTCGTCCATGTGCAGCGCCTCACCTGCGGCAACCCCGGTCTCGGTGACCCGAGGCGAGCCGAAAGCGTAACCGGCGGTGGCCGGCGCGGTGAGCACGGCGCTGACGTACTGCCAGCCGCCCGACGCCGACAAGGTGGTGGCCGTCGCCGAGGTCCAGCCGAGCCAGGTCCCGGCGGTGGTGAAGAAGCCCATGGCGAACGTGATCGTGCGGCCCGCGCTGGCCGGCGCCTTGAACCAGGCGCTCACCCGGTACTGGTCGCCGGCAGTCACGTTGACCTGCCCCGCTGTCGCCCCCAGCTTGAACTGCTGGGTCCCGCTGGTCGTGGCGACCGCTTTCAGCGCGTCTGCGTGCAAGAAGGCAGCGGTCGCGTCATCGCTCAGCGTCGAGTTGGCCACCGTGACCCAGTCGCCGACGCCGCCCTCGAAGTCCGAGTCCTGGTAGCTGATCACATTGGCCGCACCCCACGAGGGGGTCGCGGTCGGGTTGCTGGCGAGCGCCGGGGACGGTGCCGCCAGGCCGATCGTCGCGCAGGCGAGCGCGGCCCCGGCCGCGCCCGCGATCCGCCACCGTACGCCCCGCGGACTCCCGTCCGCAGACCGTACGGCCGATGCTTGCCTACCCAGTGAACCTTTGATCATTGAATTCCCTTCTTATGCACGCGAGTCGTCAGAGGGCCGTTCCGGCCACGTTTAGACAGTCGTCAAGCTCGGGGCGTGCAGGCTGCGGTTCTTTGCTTCGGTGTACCTCTGGCCCGGCTCTTCGGTTGCATGCTGGCCAGCTGAGGCCCAGCAAACTCACAACGACCGCGTCCCAGCACCAGCAAACTCACAACGAGGCAAGCGGGACGGGGTCGGCCGGGGGCGCGGGGCAGGGCAGGCGCGGGGCAGGGGCGCGGGGCGGGGCCGGCGCGGGACCCGGTCGGCGCGGCTCGGTGGGCTCGCTTAGGAGTTTGCCGGGGGGGTTGCTGAGGCGACGAAGGTGCCTCGGCCCTGCTTGGTGATGATGAGGCCGCGCTCGCGCAGTTCCTTCATCGCGTGCCGGAGCGTCTGGTAGGCCACGCCGTACTCTTCGGCGAGGGCCCGCTCCGCTGGCAGCTTGTGGCTGAACTCCCCTACCTCGATCCGGGCCGCGAGGTGATTGGCGACCTGGACGTAGGTGTAGTCGGGCCCGCGAAGCGGATCGATCAACGGCACGTGCTCAACGTAGACAGCCGCTGCTCTGCGTAAACCTCAGCTAGCTCTCTGTGCTCTAAGTGCTATAGATGCTTTAGGATGATCACATGAGTTCGGGCAGAGCGCAGGAGGCCATGGAGCTGACGCACGGTCACCAGGCCAGGCGCTGGGAGCTGCGGGTCGCCGACGACGGCAGCCTGGCCGCGTCTCTGCTCGGCGCCGAGCCTCCGGTCGTCGTGACCGGCGACAGCCTCGTAAGCCTGCGCACGCAGGTGGCGAGCCTGATGCACGAGGCGCGCAGGCAGGCTCGGCGGCCAGGCTGAAGGCCGCACGTCCAGGCTGAAGCCTAGGCGTCCAGGCTGAGCACCATCGTCGGCCGCTCGATGACGTGGTCGTCGCGCAGCGGCCGGACGGCGGTGCCGATCGCGAAGAACTCCGTGGTGTGACCGCCCCAGGTGTGCGAGTGCTGCCGCAACTGCACGCCCACGATGCCCTCGGCGGCCAGCGCCTCGGCCTCGGCCTGCATCCTCGACATGGCCAGCTCGCGCGCGTCGTAGAGGGCCTGGGTGAACTGCTCGATCTCGACGTTGCGCCCGATGTTGCCGAGCACGCTGCCGAGCCGCTGGTGGGCGATGTGGTAGACGCACGAGCCCATGACCATGCCGAGCGGCGCGTAGCCGGCCCGGATCAGCGTCCAGAAGTCCTGGCCGGACAGATCCGAGGTGAAGGGCAGGCCCTTGTTGTTGCGCCAGTTGGTGACACCGCCGCCGCCGGCGTCCGGCTCGGCCTTGACCGCAGTGCCCACGGCGATGAACTCGGCGATGTCAGCGCCGAACTCCTTCATCTCGACGTCGAGCCGCACCCCCACGACACCGTCGGCGCCGAGGGTCTTGGCCTCGACCTCCATCCGGCTCATCGCCAGCTCCCTGGCGTGGTACATCGCCTGGGACAGCACGTCGAGTTCCTGGTTCTTGCTCCACCGGCCCATCTGGATGCCGACGTGATAGATCGAGCTGCCGAGCACGAGGCCGAGCGGCCGGAACCCGGCCTCTCTGACCAGCAGGAATTCGTTCACCGTCAGGTCAGAGGTGAAGATCGATCCGGCCTTGCCCGGCTGCAGCTCGGCGAGCCGCTTCATCGCGTCCTGGGGGACGCCGAGTGCACCTGGATCCGTCGACTGCTGCGTCATTGCTGCTCCTCGGGTGCGTCTTGCGCCTCTTGAAGACTAGTTGCTGATACCACGCTTGCGGGCGGCCCGCCGCCGCTCCGGGTCGAGTGACAAGATGGCCAGGCTCGGCCGCTCGGCTCCCCTGCTGGAACTCGCGAACCGCGCGATCGCTGTCCCGATGATCGTCGCCTCGGCGACGTGGTCGCGCGCGCCTTCTTGCGCGCCGCACTCCCGCTCGCCGACTTGCAGGTCCATCTCCTGCAGGACGACACCTTCCGCGCCGAGCCTGACGACGTCCTGAGCCAGCTCGTTCCGCGCGTCGTGCCTGGTCATGTTGATCAGTTCGGTGTAACCGCCAACCTCGGTGTTGCCGGCGGTCCAGCGCGTCTGGCTCCTGGTCATCCAGTCGTCGTGCCGGGAGCCGATCGAGATGCCGAGCACCAGGCCGACCGGCACGACACCGTCGGCGATGAGCTTGGCGAAGTCCTGACCGCTGAGATCGGAAGTAAAGGGACGCTGCAGCGGCGGCGCCCCGGGCGCGCGCACGGCCGTGCCGATCGCGTTGAACTCCATCGCGATGCCGATCTGGAACCGGCGGATCGACAAGCGCACCCCGACGACCCCGTGCCCGCCGACCGCGGCGCACTCGGCGACCATCCGGCTGATCGCCTTGCGGCGGGCCGCGTACATCGTCTGCACCATCGGCGCGTACATCGCGCCGGCCTGGCTGGACAGGGCGGTGTAGCCGGGCTGCCACCTCGGCTGGATCCGGCTGTAGCTGCCGAACACCACCCCGCTCGGGCAGCCGTAGGAACCCCGGTAGCCCATGTTGTAGACAGCGGCGCCGAGTACCTGGCCCGCCGGCTCGAACCCGGCCTGCTTGATGGCCGCGAACTCCTCGGTGCTGAGGGCGGAGCCCCAGGTGCCGCTAGCTTTGATCCCGTCGACCCTGGCCTGCGCGACCGGCGGCAGGCCCTGGCCGGACCATGGCGTCGTCAAGGCAAAGCGCCTCCTTCGCGTCCGGGCGGGCCGGGGCGTCCGGGCCGTCCGGGTCCTGGCCCTGCTGGCGGTCGCCCGCCCCGGTCAGCGGTCATCGGCTGAGTCCCACTGCTCGTTGCGCTTGCGGACCGTCTCAAGCGCCTGAGCGGCCGCTTCCTTGGTCGGGTAAGGCCCAAGCCGGTCCTTGGCGGGGCAGACGGTGTCGGACTCCACCGTCTGATGCTTGACGCAGAACCACCAGTGCTGCTCAGTGTCCATGCCAACTAGACTCTCAGATCATGGTGACGACGTTGCGGCCTGGCCGGGTTTCCCCGCGGCGGCCGGTGCCCCCGCAGATCGAGCGGCCTGAGTACGTCGGCAAGCGCTATCCGAGGATTGGCGAGCCGAACGTCAAGGATGCGCAGACCATCGAGGCGATGCGGATCGCCGGCCGGATCGCCGCGCAGGCGCTGGCCGAGGTCGGTAAGCACGTCGAGCCGGGGATCACCACCGACGAACTCGACCGGATCGGCCACGAGTTCATCGTGGACCATGGCGCCTACCCGAGCACGCTCGGCTACCGCGACTATCCGAAGTCGCTGTGCTCGTCGCTCAATGAGGTTATCTGCCATGGCATTCCCGATGACACAGTTGTTGAAGATGGCGACATTGTCAATATCGACATCACGGCTTATATCGGCGGCGTGCACGGCGACACCAACGCCACCTTCCTCGCCGGTGCCGTCGACGACGAGTCCAGGCTGCTCGTCGAGCGCACCTACGAGGCGACGATGCGGGGCATCAAGGCGGTCGCGCCGGGTCGCGCGCTGAACGTCATCGGCCGGGTGATCGAGTCCTACGCCCGCCGGTTCGGCTACGGGGTGGTCAAGGACTTCACCGGGCACGGCATCGGGACCAACTTCCACTCGGGGCTGATCGTCCCGCATTTCGACGACCCGAGCGCCGACCTGGTCATCGAGCCGGGAATGACGTTCACGATCGAGCCGATGCTCACCCTGGGCACCATCGAGTACGACATGTGGTCAGACGGCTGGACGGCCGTGACCAGGGACCGCAGGCGCACCGCCCAGTTCGAGCACACCGTGCTGGTCACCTCCGACGGCTACGAGATCCTCACGCTCCCTTAGCTCGGCAGCCAGCCCTTAGCTGGCAGACAGCCCCTTGCAGTGGCAGCCAGCGCAGCCACCGGGGCAGGTACCAGCTGCGCTCTCCAAGCAGCGCGAGCGCCGCAGGCACGCAGATGCCCCTGACCACCGTCGCGTCGACGAACACGGCGAACGCCAGCCCGACGCCGATCATCTTCAGGTCGATCGTCGACAGCGAAGCGAAAATCGAGAACACCGCGACCATGATCACGGCCGCGCTCGTGACCACGCCCGCGCCGGTCGAGATGCCGCCGACGACGGCGTCCGGCGTCGACGCGCCCCTGGACCGCAACTCCTTGATCCGGCTGAGGATGAAGACGTGGTAGTCCATCGACAGCCCGAACAAGAACACGAACATGAACAGCGGCACCCAGTCCATGATCCCGCCGAACGAGGTGAACCCCAGGACCCCCTGCAGGTGACCCTCCTGGAAGATGACCGTGATCAGGCCATAGGCGGCTCCGACGGACAGCAGGTTCAGCCCGATCGACACCAGCGGGATCGTCACCGACCGGAACGCGACGAGCAGCAGCACGAAAGCCAGGCCAGCGACCAGGCCGAAGACCACCGGCGCCGAGCTGCGCAATGCCGACAGGTAGTCGTAGTCGTTCGCGGTGTCCCCGGTCACCGCGTAGCTGATGCCGCGCACCTGTCCGAGCGTCCTGGGCAGGATCGAGTCGCGCAGCGTCATCAGCGAACGAGTGGCGCGCGGGCCGCTGGTCGACTCCGACGTCGCCCCCGTCAGCGGCACCGAGATGAGATCGCCCCGCCCCGCCCCGACCGGCAGCTCGGTCACCGGCCCGTCGATCGCGGCACTGTTTTGGCCCGCACCGCGGCCGGCGGCCGGACGGAGCCCGCCTAGCGCCTGCCGGTAGGACGCGCTTGAGATTCCCGGCCCGCGCACCACGATCTGCGCGGGCGACGGACCGCCAGGGAAGGCACGCTGGATCATCGCCATGGTCCGCACGACCGGCAGGTTCGACGGCAGGTTCAGGGCCGGGTTCCCGAGCCGCATGCTCAGCGCCGGGACCGCCAGCGCGCCAAGCACGACCACCGCGATCCCGCCCCACAGCACCGGGCGGGCGACCACCCGGGTGACCAGCGCTCCCCACAGGCGCGAGCGGTCCCCACGCGTCCTGGCCTTGCCGAGGAAAGGGATCCGGCCCCGGTCGGCCCACGGCCCGAGCAGCGACAGCAGCGCCGGCAGTGCCGTCAAGGACCCGGCCACGGCGACTCCGACCACGGTCATCGTCCCGATCGCGAACCCGGTGAACATGTCGATCCCGGTAAACAGCAGCCCGGCCAGCGACACCATCACGGTGAGCCCGGAGATCACGATCGCCCGGCCAGACGTCGCGGCGGCGGTGCGCAGCGCGTCGTGGAAGCTCGCCCCTGCCGCCCGTTCCTCCCGCTCTCTGCGCAGGTAGAACAGCGTGTAGTCGATCCCCACCGCCATCCCGATGATCAGCACGACCTCGGAGGTGCCCTGTCCGATCGGCAGCCAGCGACTCGGGATGGCCAGCAGCGAGACCGCCGTCATCACTGCCGTGCCGGCGAGGATGACCGGGATGCTGGCCGCGATCAGCGCCCCGAACACGACGAGCAGCAGGAGCAGCGTCAGCGGCACCGAGGTCCGTTCTGCGGCGTGGAAGTCCTGGCCCAGCATGGCGTTGGCCGCCCGGGTGACGCTGGCGTCCCCCGCCTCGGCGATGACGAGGTCCGGATGCCTGGCCTGGACCTGGGCCACCGCCTGCAGCGCCCGGTGCACGGCAGCGCCCGCGCCGGAATGCGCCCCGGCGACCTGGAACGTGATGAGCACTCCCCCGCCGCGCGGCGCGACGAGCGCCTTGCCGTCGCGGCCGAACGGCGTGTGAATGTCGGTCGCCGTCCCTGGCAGCTGACGGAGCGCCGCCGCCACCTGCTTGGCCGCGAAGCGCAGCGGCGGATCGGCGGCGAACGTCCGCTCAGGACCCGGCGTCCTGGACTGGATCAGGACGCTTTCCGAGGGCGGGGTGACGACGTGCAGCTGGGTCAGCATACGCTCGGCGGTGCCCGACTGTCCTGGGTCGTACTGCGGGCACGCTGGTCGTCCCGTAGAGGTGACCGGCGAGCAGCGCGCCGCCGACCATGAGCAGCCACGCCCCCAGCGCGACGAGCCGGTGCCTGGCGCTCCAGCACGCGATCCGCTCGACGAACGGTTTCCTGGCTGGGCGCTGCATCAATCGGAACCTCTCGGGGTGGCGGGCCAGTCGTGCAGTGGGTAGGGAGACTACCCCCCAAACACGAGTGTTTCGGACGAACAGCACGAAAACCCGCTCTTCGCGGCTCGGTCCCGCGCATAGGGGAGGATGGCCGGCATGGGAGAACTGATCGTCATCAGACACGGTGAAACGGTGTGGAGCCGCACTGGCAGGCACACTGGGCGTACCGACATTCCGCTGACCGGCGCTGGCGAGGCAGCGGCTAGCGCCCTTGCCGACGACCTAGCCAAGCTGCCCGTGATCGCGACCTTCGCCAGTCCGGCCCAGCGGGCGCTGCGGACGGCGGAACTGGCGGGACTGACCGACGTGAAGCCCGACCCTGACCTGTGGGAATGGGATTACGGCGGGTACGAGGGCAGGACGACGGCGCAGATTCAGCAGGACCGGCCAGGCTGGTACCTGTGGCGCGACGGCATCGTGCCCGGTGACGCCGAGCATCCAGGCGAGACGATCGGGCAGGTCGGCCACCGCGTCGACCGGGTGCTCGACCGGGCCAGGCCGCTGCTGGCCGACGGCGACGTCGCGCTGGTCGCCCACGGGCATCTGCTGCGGATCCTCACCGCGCGGTGGCTCGGGCTCGCCCCCGCCGACGGCCGCCTCTTCCGCCTGGATACCGGCACGGTCTCCACGCTCTGTTCCGAGCACGACGAGCCGGTGATCGGTACCTGGAACGTGCCTCCGGCCCGCCAGTAGGGCTCGGCGAAACCCTCGGCCTGCGATCGCTGATGCCGGGCGCAGGCTGTTTTCGGACAGCACCATGGTCCTACTTACTGCTGTCGGGACGACAGTAAGTAGGACCATGGTGTCGTTGAAAACGACCCCCGGGCAGCAGCAAGTAGGGTCTTACTGCTGACCGGGGCGGGCATGGCGGGACGCCCAGGAGCTGACGGGGCATGCGGGTGGCGGCCTGGTGCATCGCGCACAGGGTCACGGTGGCGCTGAGGTCGGTGACCGGGCTGCCTGGTGCCCCGTACATCCGGCGGGCCCAGCGGGGCAGCGTGCTGAACGCCAGCGTGTTGAGCGGCGGGACCACGAGCTTGAGGCCGGTGAACGGCCACGGTATGTCGGGGACGAACGACCGCATCAGCGCCCGCCGCGCCTCGGCGCACGCGTAGACGTGCGGGCGCATCCGCTCGTAGTACGCGTCGAGCTCGGCGACGCTGCCGGGGACGATCCCGGGGTCGAGCCCGACGACCTCGGCACTGCGCCGCTGCTCGCTGACGAACAGATCCAGTTCGCCGGTGCCAAGCCGCAGGCCGCACCGGCTGGCGATGTTGACATACGAGGCGACCTCGCCGCAGTGCACCCACAGCAGCAGTTCGGGCTCGTCCAGCCTGATCACCGAGCCGTCGGCGTCGATCCCGGTCAGGCGGGCGTGGATGCGCCGCACCCGCCGCCCGGCCCGCTCCACCTCCGCCGTGGTCCCGTAGGTCCTGATCCGGACGAACTCGACCGTACGGCCAAACCGCCCCCACGCCTCGCCCGACCGGGCGAAGGCAGTGTTCTGCCAGGTAGCGCGCATCGTGCGCGGGTGCAGGGCCTGCAGGTACATCGAGCGCAGGCCGGCCACCCACATGATCGGCTCGCCCATGAGCCGCCAGGTCGCCGACTCAGGGCCGAACAGCCCGTGTCCGCTCATCTCACCAGCGTAACTACCTCGGGCCCGCATTACCTCGGCGCGGTTTCCTCTTCGATCCAGTCCAGGTAGCCGGCGGTGCCGGCCACGATCGGGATCGCGGTGATCTCCGGTTCGTCGTAGCTGTGGCGTTCCATCAGGAAATCGGCGAGCTCGGAGAACCGCTCGGCGGGCAGCTTGAGCGTGAGGAGCCACTCCTCGGCTCGCTCGATGCCGTCCTCCCACCAGAACGTGCTCGCGACCGGGCCAGCGACCTGAGCGCACGCGGCCAGCCGTGCCTGCACCGCCTCCTGCGCCAGTTCCATCGCTTCGGCCCGGGAGTCGGTTGTGGTCTGCACCTGCAGAAACTGCGCTTGGGCGTCGGATCCGCCGTGCTCGCCTGCCATACCGCAGATAGTACGCCTGAGCGGCGATACCCTTTGCGTCCTGGCCATCGAGGAGGTTCGCGTGAATCGCCGGTTGTGTCTGATCGTGAATCCGAGCGCCGGCGGTGGCCGGGGGCGCTCGGTGGCCACTGCGGCCGCAGCCGCGCTGGCCAGCGCGGGCGCCGAGCACCAGGTCGTGGAGTCCGGGAGCCTGGAGCATGCCAGGGAACTGGCGGCGCAGGCGGTCGCCCGCGACGAGGTCGTGGTCGCGGTGGGCGGCGACGGCATGGCCGGCGCGCTGGCCGGGGCTACCAGCGCGGCGGGCGGGCAGTACAGCCTGATCCCGGCTGGCCGGGGAAACGACCTGGCTTCCGTGCTCGGCGTGCCGAAGGATCCGGCGGGCGCGGCCCGCGCCCTGCTTGGCGGCCGGGTCCGGCGGATCGACCTGATCGGCGTCACTGCTCCAGGGCAGCCGGAGGCCATCGTCGCTGGCAGCGTCTACGCCGGCTTGCCCGCCCTGGCTGGCCAGGTCGCGAACCAGACCAGGCTGATCGGCGGCTCGCTGGTGTACCCGATCGCGGCGCTGCGGGTGCTGGCCGGCTGGCGCCCGGCGGCGTTCGGGGTGCGCGTCGCCGGCCGCGAGCAGTCTTACGACTTCGACGGCTACGCGATCGTGATCGCCAACTCCGCGTACTTCGGCGCGGGCATGCAGGTCGCGCCGCCGGCTTCGATCGAGGACGGCGTCCTTGACCTGGTCCTCATGCGGCACGGGCCCAAGCTGACCTTCGTCCGGGTGCTGCTGAAGATCAAGGACGGCTCGCACGTGAGCATGCCGCAGATCCAGCTGCACCGAGGCACCGACGTCACGCTCACGATGGACCGGGACCTGCCGGCGGCGGCGGACGGCGAGGCGCTCTCGGGAGCGACACCGCTGCCCGCTGGCGAGCCGCTGCGGATTCGCGTCCTGCCGGCCGCGCTCGAGGTGCTGTGTCCCGCGCCCGCGTAGAGCGGTCCGCGCACCGGCAGTTATCCGTCGCGGCGATGAACGGATCGCCGCCGGTCGGCGTTCACAAGAACATGAGGTATTTGCGCCGTGGCCGTGGGTGCGGTGAGCTGAAAGGGTGCGCTATAGCGCTGACATGCGCTGGCTCAGCCAGGCGAGCGCGAGCGGGTACCGGTAGTCGATGGCCGCGTGGGTGCCCTCGAAGATCTCGAACTTGATCACTTCGTCCGGCACGCCGGCTTGCGTGAGCGCGGCAAGGTAGGCCTCGGCGCCGAGGTCGAGGTAGAAGTCGTCGGCGTTGCCGGCGTTGATCCAGATCGAGTGCAGTGACCGCACGGCGCCGCTGTACCTGGGCACCATCCTGACCGGGTCCCAGTCGAGCCACCGCTGCCAGATCTCCGGCCTGATCACCCCGGTCCGGGAGTCGAACGGCAGCTCGGGGGTGCCGTCCGGCCGGGCGGAGAAGCAGGCGGCCACGCCGAGCGTGCCGAGCAGCACCTGGTCGGCCTTCTTGGAAAACGCCACCCGCGCGTGGAAGTCCTCCCACCACCGCCAGATATCGCCGTCGTACTCGCGCAGCATCCTGGTGCAGTCGGCGAATTCCGGGATGTAGCACAGCTCGTACAGGGCGTCGCCCGCGTGCGTCGCCAGCGCGCCGAACAGGTCAGGTCGCAGCATCGGCGTGATCATGGCGCCGAACCCGCCGCTCGACTTGCCGGTGATCGCGCGGTGGTCCCGGTCGGCCAGCGTCCGGTACCTGGCGTCCACCCACGGGACGACCTCGTCGCACAGGTACGAGTGGTACTTGCCGGTGCCCGGTGAGTCCACGTACTGGCTGCCGCCGTAGCCGGTCCACGCGTCGACGAACACGCAGATGGCCGGGGGAGCGGCGGCCGTGGCGAAAACCTGGTCGGCCGTCTCGGTGAATGGCCGCCGGAACGCGGTCCGGTTCTTCCACATGGTCACGTAGCCGCCGTAGCCCATGATCACGTAGATCACCGGGTACCGGCGCGCGGCGTCGGTGTCGTAGCCAGGCGGGAGGTAGACGAGCACCGGTCGCTCATGCGGGTCGCCCAGAGGGTTGCCCCTGAGCAGCTCACTGGTGATGACCTGCTCGTCGAGTCGCCCGGCGAACTCCCCCGACCACGGCAGCATGGACCCTCCTGTCCTGTACCAGGCCATCACACCACACCGGGCGCCGGTCAGCACCGATCGCGCCGTCAAGACGCGCCACGCCGGTGCGATATCCGGAAATCACGCGGAGCGACACCTTGAACCGGCATAGTGTCCTCTGTTCCGGGACAGCTCATGGAGGTTCGGCATGGCCGAAGATCGTTTCGGGGTGATGGGGCGGATTACCCGCCGCAGGCTCAAGCTCGCCGCCAAGGTCAACAAGCGCAATCGGCGGCTGATTGCCATGGCGGGCATTCCGCTGATGGCTGTGGCCGGCGTCATCCCGGTGATCTTGCACCACGAGTCGCTCAAGGCGGCGGCAGCCAGCATGCCGTCGCGCACCCTGTGCACGGGCTGGGCCCGGTGCGCGCGGCACGGCTTCCCCAGTTACGCCTATGCCGGCAGGGGCGGGCGCAGCTACTGGCGGATGTCGGCTGGCAACCAGTGCACCAACTACGCCGCGTATGTCGAGTCGACGGTCTACCACGTCAGGGAGCCGCGATTCCTGCTCGGTAACGGCGGCGAATGGGCGGCTACGGCGGCCGCGCACGGCGTGCGCGTCAATCACCGGCCCTCGGTCGGCGCCGTCGCCGAATGGAATGGCGGCACGTACGGCATCGGCGCGGCCGGCCACGTCGCCGTGGTCGAGGCGGTTGGCCCGCACGACAGCTACATCGTCATTTCGCAGCAGCACATCAACGCCGAGCGCGACGACTACGACTGGACCAAGATCAGGGCGCACTACCCGGCCGACAAGTGGCAGGAGTGGCCGAGCAACTTCATCCACTTCCGGATCCCCCGGCGGGCGAACCTTGGCTACTACAGCCGGCGGACCGGCAAGGTGACCATGCGGCTCGCGCAGACGACCGGCCCGGCGAACCGGGGCCCGAGGATCGGCCGTAGCAAGGCGGTCAGGTCCAAGCTGGTGCCGCTCACCGGCGACTGGCGCGGGAACGGCCGGGATCAGCTTGGCTACTACAACCCGAAGAACGGCACGTTCCACCTGCGGCTGGGCCGGTCGCGACGCGGCCTGACCTTCAAGTTCGGGCCAGCGCACATGATCCCGCTCGTCGGCGACTGGACCGGCGCCAGGCACGACGGGATCGGCTACTACAACCCCCGCACCGCGACCTTTTACCTGCGGGAGAAGCTCTCCCATGGCCCGGCGCTGCGGAAGTTCAAGTTCGGCCCGAAGCACATGCGGCCGCTCGCCGGTGACTGGGCCGGCGGGCGCAGGGACGGCGTGGGCTACTACAACCCGCGTACCGGGCTGTTCGCGCTCAGGGACAAGCTCTCGGCCGGGTCCGCCCACCGCAAGTTCAGGTTCGGGCCGGCCCACATGATCCCGCTGATCGGTCACTGGGCCGGCACCCGCCGGGAGGGCGTCGGTTACTACAACCGCTGGACCGGCACCTTCTACCTGCGCAATCGGCTTAGTCATGGCCGGGCGTCGGTCGTGGTCAGGTTCGGCCCGCCGCATATGGTCCCGCTCACCGGAGAGTGGTTCGGCATCTAGGCTCAGCCATCTAGGCTCAGCCATCTAGAATGGGAATCGGTCAGTCGATACCTTTCTCGCATGACCGCTGATCACGCTGACCAGCATCTCGTGGAGGCGATCCGCGCGCTGAGGGTCACCGACGCCAGGCCGGCCGGCCTTCCTGGACCCGACGACCCGGTCAGGCCGGGCAGCGCGCTGACGTTCGGGCATTGCCTGCGGCTGTTCGACGCGCAGCTGGCCAGCCGCCATCTCGACGGGGCGGCGCACTGGCTGCGGGCGCGCGGCACCGGCTACTACACGATCGGCTCGGCCGGGCACGAGTCGAACGCCGCGGTCGCCGCCGCGCTCAGGGTGACCGACCCGGCCCTGCTGCACTACCGCTCGGGCGCGTTCTACCTGACCAGATCGGGCCAGGCCTGCCGGTGGAACGAGGGCCTGCTCGACGTGCTGCTCGGCATGACGGCGGCCGCGACCGAGCCGATCGCCGGAGGCCGGCACAAGGTTTTCGGCCACAAGGACCTGCACGTCATCCCCCAGACCTCGACGATCGCCTCGCACCTGCCCAGGGCGGTGGGGCTGGCCTTCGGCCTCCGCCGGGCGACCAGGCTCGGCATCGAATCCGGCTGGCCGGCTGACTCGATCGTGGTCACCAGCTTCGGCGACGCCTCGGTGAACCACTCGACGGCCGCCGGGGCGCTCAACACCGCCGCGTACTGTACCTACCAGGGCCTGCCGCTGCCGCTGCTCCTGGTCTGCGAGGACAACGGGCTCGGCATCAGCGTCCGCAGCCCGGCCGGCTGGGTGGCCGCCGCCTTGTCTGGCCGCCCGGGCCTCCGCTACACCCACGTCGACGGCGCCGACCTGGCCGAGGTCTACGACGCGGCCCTGGACGCGGTCAGCTACGTGCGGGAGCGGCAGGCGCCGGCGATCCTGCACCTGTCCACGATCAGGATCGGCGGGCACGCGGGGTCCGATGCGGAGGCGGCCTATCGCTCCTCCAGGGAAATCGCCGCCGACCTGGGCCACGACCCGCTCCTGGGCACGGCGAGCCTGCTCATCGCGGGTGGCCTGCTCACCCCCGACGACGTGCTCGACCGGTACGCCAGGTGCAGGCAGGCGATGCTGGATCTCGCCGGGCGAGCCGAGGCCGAGCCGACCCTGGCCTCCGCCGAGCAGGTGATGGCGCCGCTAGCCCCGCGCCGTCCGCAGACCGTGGCCGCTGCCGTCTGGCCGGCGAGCAAACGGCGCAGGCTCCGGGTCTTCAGCGGCCGGCTGCCCGAGGAAGAGGGCGCGCTGACGCTGGCCCAGGCGATCAACCGGGCCTTGCAGGACGAGCTGGCCGCGCACCCCGAGGTGATCGTCTTCGGCGAGGACGTAGCCCGCAAGGGCGGCGTGTACGGGGTGACCAAGGGCCTGCTCGGCGCCTTCGGCGCGGCCCGGGTGTTCGACTCGCTGCTCGACGAGCAGTCGATCATCGGGCTCGGACTGGGCACGGCGCTCGCCGGCCTGGTGCCCGTGCCCGAGATCCAGTACCTGGCCTACCTGCACAACGCCGCCGACCAGGTACGCGGCGAAGCTGCCACGCTGTCCTTCTTCTCGCAAGGCCAGTACCGCAACCCGATGGTGCTGCGCATCGCGGGCCTTGCCTACCAGAAGGGGTTCGGCGGGCATTTCCACAACGACAACGCGGTCGGGGCGCTGCGCGACATCCCCGGACTGATCCTCGCCTGCCCGGCGCGGCCGGACGACGCGGCGGCCATGCTGCGCACCTGCGTGGCGAGCGCGCGCGAGGACGGCAGCGTCTGCGTGATCCTGGAGCCGATCGCGCTGTACCACGAGCGCGACCTGTACGAGACCGGCGACGGGGGCTGGCTGGCGAGCTACGACCCGCCGTGGCTGTGGACGCTCGGCCACGTGCCGGTGGGCCAGGGCCGCGTCTACGGCGAGGGCACCGATCTGCTGATCGTCACCTTCGGCAACGGCCTGCGGATGAGCCTGCGGGCGGCGGCCGCGCTCGCCAGCGAGGGCATCGCCTGCCGGGTGCTCGACGTCCGCTGGCTCGCGCCGCTACCGGTCGGCGACCTGGTCCGCGAGGCGTTCGTCACCGGGACCGTCCTGGTCGCCGACGAGACACGGCAGACCGGTGGCGTGAGCGAGGGAATCGTGACGGCGCTGATCGATGCCGGCTTCACCGGTCGGATTAGCCGGGTGACCAGCCAGGACAGCTTCGTACCGCTCGGCGACGCCGCCAGCACGGTCCTGCTCTCCCAGACCGCCATCGAGGCCGCAGCGCGCGATCTGTGCTGATTTGCCGCACCGCTGATTTGCCGCACCGACGGCACCGCGCCCTCCGGCTCTGCCCGGTTGCCGGAGGGCGCGTTTCGGGCGCTGCTAGCTGCCGGCGGCGCTTGAGGCGGCTAGGCGCTGGCGGTCGAGCAGGGCCGAGTGCATGGATGGCCGCTCGATCATGATCTCCGCGTACTCCTCCAGTTGCACGCCCTGGGCCGCGGCGACGGCGTGCAGGTAGGAGGCGGCCTCGGAATCGGTCCAGGCATCGGCGGTGAGGTCAGCGCCTATCAGCCGGCGCTGGATGGCTCGGGTGAGCACGGCGCGCAGCACCGCGTAGCCCATCCTGGACAGGTTGCCGAGGTCCTGGTGCCTGTTCTTGCGCATGCCGGCGTCGACCTGGGCCATGGCCGACAGGCCACAGGTGTCCAGGACGTCGATCAGCATGCCGACCTCGACGGCATAGCCGCTGAAGAACGGAATCTGGTACAGGACATCCCTGGTCCCGCCGAACTCGCCAGCCAGCGGCTGGACGAACCCGGCAAGCTCGGGGAACAGCAGGTTCAGAGCTGGCTTGCAGGCCAGCTCGGTTACCCTGCCGCCGCCGTCGGGAACCGACAGCGACTCCTGGGTGTAGGGGCGGCGGTAGGCGGCCTTGACGAACTGGAGGTCAGGCCGGGCTACCAGGCAGCCGACGACACCAGTGACGAGCTGCCCGCAGAAGTTTCCCGTGTCGGTGTCGGCGAACGCGACGATGTCACCAGTGGCTACTGACAGGCCGCGCCACATGGCGTCGCCCTTGCCGTGCGCAGGACCATACTCCGGCATAAGGGCGTTTTCCGAGTAGACCTCGGCATCGAAGCCGTGGGCTATCTCGGCGGTTCCATCGGTGGAGTCGGCGTCGACGACGATGACCTGATCGATGAGCCCGACGTCTGGATGTCGGAGATTATTAACCTCGGTGAGCACCGAGGTTATGGTTTCGGCCACATTGCGGGTCGGCAGGATCAAAGAGACCGAAACGCCTCTGTCTCGCTTGATCTGGCCGAGCTCGCTCGCGTTGCCGAAGTCAGAGTAGTGAAAGCTGTGCGACCGAAACCAATCATGTGTTCGCATGAGGTCCTCCTCGACATACGGGGCGGGCCATTCCTGCACCACATACCAATTTTTTGCCGATACAAACAACTATGCCGACCCGGCTACCATGAACACCCCGGTGCGACGATAAGTCCGAAAGTGCCCGGTAAGCTGGATCAACCAGATACTACAGACTCGGCGGCCACTTAGGACCCTCATGCTAATTCCTGCAACCAGTGCCTGGTCAGGCGGCTGGTAGCAGGGGTCGCGAGGACCCCGGTGACCCTGGCTGGCTGCCAGCCGCCCGAGGCCGGCTGGCAGTGTGGTGGGCTAGTAGTGGTCGGATGTTGGTACCCCCGATGTGCGGCCGTTAAGCGATCATGACAGCCGGCCCTACATCGCCATCCATGTCCGGTCTATCCTCGCTCTATGAGTCTGAACTCTACTGTCGGTGGTCCAGGGCTTACGCAGCGTCGTCATCTCGTCACGGAAATCCCGGGTCCCGCGTCCCGGGCGCTGCTTGAACGCAGGCAGCAGAGCGTCGCTCGCGGCCTGTCGCACGTCCTGCCTATCTTCGTCACCGCCGCCGGCGGCGGCGTGCTCATCGACGCCGACGGCAACTCGCTGATCGACTTCGGCTCAGGCATCGCGGTCACGACCGTGGGCAACAGCGCGGAGCTGGTCGTGAACCGGGTGACCGAGCAGGTCAGCCAGTTCACCCATACGTGCTTCATGGTCGCCCTGTACGAGGGGTACGTGGAGGTCTGCGAGCAGCTCAACCGGATCACGCCGGGCAGCCACGAGAAGCGGTCGGCACTGTTCAACTCCGGGGCCGAGGCGGTCGAGAACGCGGTCAAGATCGCCAGGCGGTACACCGGCAGGCAGGCCGTCGTGGTGTTCGACCACGCGTACCACGGCCGCACCAACCTGACCATGGCGATGACCGCGAAGAACATGCCCTACAAGGACGGCTTCGGCCCGTTCGCCGGCGAGGTCTACCGGGTGCCGATGGCGTATCCGTTCCGCTGGCCCGGCGGGCCGGACAAGTGCGCGGAAGAGGCGCTGGACGTCATCACCGGCCTGATCCACACCCAGGTCGGCGAGGACCGGGTCGCGGCGGTCGTGATCGAGCCGATTCAGGGCGAGGGCGGCTTCATCGTGCCGCCTGACGGTTTCCTGCCGGGGCTAGCCGACTTCTGCCGCCAGCACGGCATCGTCTTCATCGCCGACGAGATCCAGTCCGGGCTCTGCCGGGCCGGTGACTGGTTCGCCTGCGACCACGAGGGCGTCGTGCCCGACCTGGTGGCCACCGCGAAGGGCATCGCCGGCGGGCTGCCGCTGGCCGGCGTGACCGGCCGGGCCGAGATCATGGATTCCGTCCACCCGGGCGGGCTCGGCGGCACCTACGGCGGCAACCCCGTCGCCTGCGCGGCTGCGCTCGGCGCGCTGGAGACGATGACCAAGGAAGACCTCCCTGCCGCCGCCCGGCGGCTCGGCGAGGTCATGCTGCCCAGGCTCCGCGCGCTCGCGGCGCGGTACCCGGTCATCGGGGACGTCAGGGGCCGGGGCGCGATGATCGCGATCGAGCTGGTCAGGCCCGGCACCACCGAGCCCGACGCGGCCGCCACGGCGAAGGTGGCCAAGGCGTGCCATGCCGCTGGCCTGATCGTGCTGACCTGCGGCACCTTCGGCAACGTCCTGCGGTTCCTGCCGCCGCTGGTGATCAGTCCCGAACTGCTGAACGAGGGCCTCGACATCCTCGCCGACGCCTTCGCCGCGCTGTAAAGGAGCAGCAGGGCGGGGACAGCGATGAGCGGGCAATTGACCGGGCTCGCGGCGAATGTTACGCATGAGTAGTAAGTACCCTTCGCCCTTCTGGAGCAGCCCGTGCCCTTCCGTATCAGCCGCCGGTCCCGGCTGTCCGTGCTCACGGCCACCATCGGCGTAGCGGGGTTCGCCGCCCTCGCCACGAGCGGTGCCGCCAGCGCAGCCAGTTCTGTCCACTATGTCGCCCTCGGCGACTCCTACTCCTCCGGTCTCGGGTCAGGCAGCACGAGCGACGGCTCGTGCGACCAGACCGCCGGCGCCTACGGCGTGCTCTGGGCGAACGCGCACGCCCCGGCCACCTTCGCCAACGAGACCTGCGCCGGCGCGACCACCAGCTCGGTGATCAGCACCCAGCTCGGCGCGCTCAGCAGCGCGACGACGCTCGTGTCGATCACCGTGGGCGGCAACGACGTCGGGTTCTCCAGTGTGCTGGAGACGTGCGTGCTCGACTCGACCAGCACGTGCGTGAACGCGGTCAACTCGGCCGAGGCCCAGGCCAGGTCCACGCTGCCGGGGGCGCTGGCCACCGTCTTCGCCGACATCAAGGCCGACGCGCCTAACGCCAAGGTGGTCGTGCTCGACTACCCGCAGTTCTACGACCTGTCCAAGTCCTCGACCTGCATCGGGCTGAGCACCACGGACCGCACCGACATTAACGGCGGCGCGGCGCTGCTCGACAGCCTGATCAAGACGGCAGCGGCGAACGCGGGCGACTCGTTCGCGGACGTGAACCCGTTCTTCGCCGGGCACCAGATCTGCGACAGCAACAGCTACCTGCACTCGGTCAACATCCTGGACATCGACGAGTCGTACCACCCGACCGCATCAGGCCAGGCAGACGCCTACCTGCCAGCCATGGAGACCGCCGCTCCGTAAGGAGTCAGCCCTCGTAGTGGGCGTCAGCCGCAGAGAGGGCCTCGTCGAGGATCGCGAGGCCCTCCTTGGCCTGCTCGGCGGTGATGATGCATGGCGGCACCACGTGCAGCCGGTTGTAGTTGACGAACACGAGCAGGCCACCCGCCTTGCAGGCGGCCATCAGGGCGTTCATCGCAGGCGATGAGCCCCCGTACGGGGCGAGCATGGCGCGGGTCTCCCGGTTCGACACCAGGTCCAGAGCCCAGAACACGCCCTGACCACGGACCTCGCCGATCACTGGATGGCGGCTCGCCAGGTCGGCGAGACCGGGGGCGAGGACATTCGTTCCAACTCTTGCGGCATTTTCTACGATTTTCTCGTCGTGCATCACGTCGATGGTGGCGACGATCGAGGCGCAGGCGATCGGATGACCCGAGTACGTGAGGCCGCCAGGGAAGACCCGGTCGTCGAAGGTCGCGGCGATCTCGTCGGAGATGATCACGCCGCCGGCCGGGATGTAGCCGGAGTTGGAGCCCTTGGCGAAGGTGATCAGGTCAGGGACCACGCCGTAGTGCTCGAACGCGAACCACTTCCCGGCCCGCCCGAAGCCGCACATCACCTCGTCGGCGATCCACATGATGCCGTACTTGTCGGCCAGCGCTCGCACCCCGGCGAGGTAGCCCGGCGGCGGCGCGAGCACCCCGGCGGTGCCGACGATCGTCTCGATCAGGATCGCGGCGATGCTGGCCGGCCCCTCGAACGCAATGACCTGCTCCAGGTGCTCAAGCGCCCGCTGCGACTCCTGCTGCTCGTCGGCGGCCCAGAACGAAGAGCGATAGAGATAGGGGCCGAAAAAATGCACGTGCCCCGTCGAGTATTCGTTGGGCCAGCGCCGTGGGTCGCCGGTCGAGCTGATCGCCCCTCCGGTGTTGCCGTGGTAGGACCGGTAGAAGCTGAGCACCTTGTCGCGGCCCGTGTGCAGACGGGCCATCCGGATGGCGTTCTCGTTGGCGTCAGCGCCCCCGTTGGTGAAGAACACCTTGCTGAAGCCCTCAGGTGCGATCGCCGTGAGTCGTTTCGCGGCCTCGCCTCTGGCCTCGTTGGCGTGCTGCGGCGCGATGGTGGCGAGCTTGCCCGCCTGCTCGGCGATGGCGGCGGTCACCTTCGGGTGCTGGTGCCCGATGTTGGTGTTCACCAGCTGGCTCGAGAAGTCCAGGTAGCGGTTGCCGTCGTAGTCCCAGACGTAGCAGCCTTCGGCGCCGGCGATGACCAGGGGCGTGAGGGACTTCTGGGCGGACCAGGAGTGGAAGACGTGCGCGCGGTCGGTGGCGTAGACCTCCGCGCCTCGGGCTGGGTCGGGGGTGAAGTCGGTCATTGCTCGGCCTCTCGGGTTTTCTCTAGTTGCTCACAGTGTTAGCTGTTAACTGGGAAGCCGAGGTTGACGCCGCCGTGGCTCGGGTCGAGCCAGCGGGAGGTGACCGCCTTGCCCCTGGTGTAGAAGTGGACGCCCTCGGTGCCGTGCACGTGAGTGTCGCCGAACAGCGAGGACTTCCAGCCGCCGAAGCTGTAGAACGCCATCGGCACCGGGATCGGCACGTTGATGCCCACCATGCCGACCTGCACCTCGTGGGTGAACTTGCGGGCCGCTCCCCCGTCGCTGGTGAAGATCGCGGTGCCGTTGCCGTACTTGTTCGTGTTGATGACGTCCAGGGCAGCTTCGTAGGTCTGAGCCCGGACGACGCTCAGGACGGGGCCGAAGATCTCGTCCTGGTAGCTGGTCATAGTCGGGGTGACCTGATCGAGCAGGCTGGGGCCAAGCCAGAAGCCGTCGTCAGGGCCGGTCAGGTTCGGGTGCTGGCGGCCGTCGATCGCCAGCGTGGCGCCTTCGGCGACCCCGGTGTCGAGGTAGGAGGCGACCTTGTCGCGGTGAGCTCTGGTCACCAGAGGGCCCATCTCCGACTCGGGCTGGTCTCCGGGACCCACTCGCAGCTTGGCGACCCGCTCCTGGATCTTGGCGACCAGCTCGTCGCCGACCGGATCGACCGCGACGAGGACGGAGATCGCCATGCAGCGCTCGCCGGCGCTGCCGAATCCAGCTGAGACGGCGGCGTCGGCGGCGAGGTCGAGGTCGGCGTCGGGAAGCACGACCATGTGGTTCTTGGCGCCGCCGAGGGCCTGGACGCGCTTGCCTGCCCCGGTCGCTGTCTCGGAGACGTAGCGGGCGACGGGAGTCGAGCCGACGAAGCTGACGGCCTGCACCACGGGGTGCGTGAGCAGCGCGTCGACGGCTTCCTTGCCGCCGTGCACGACGTTGAACACGCCGTCGGGCAGGCCAGCCTCGGCCAGCAGCTCGGCGAGCCTGGCCGAGGCCGAGGGGTCCTTTTCCGACGGCTTGAGCACGAACGCGTTGCCCGCCGCGATCGCGATCGGGAACATCCACATCGGGACCATGGCCGGGAAGTTGAACGGCGTGATCCCGGCGACCACCCCGAGCGGCTGGCGGATGGAGTAGGCGTCGACGCCGGTCGAGACGTTCTCCGAGAAGCCGCCTTTCAGCAGGTGGGGCATGCCGCACGCGAACTCGACGACCTCGAGGCCGCGCGCCACCTCGCCGGCCGCGTCGGACTCGACCTTGCCGTGCTCGGCGCTGATGATCGCGGCCAGCTCGGCCGTGTGCTGCCTGACCAGCTCACGGAACGCGAACATCACGGCGGCTCGCTTGACGAGTGAGGTCTCGCTCCAGCCCAGAAACGCCGCTTGGGCCGCCTGGACCGCCGCGTCGACCTCGGCCCGGCCGGCGTAGTCGACCGTGCCGGAGACCTGGCCGGTGGCCGGGTTGTAGATGTCACCGCGCTGGGCGGTCACGCCGGTCCACGGCTTGCCGTTGATCCAGTGTGTGCAGTGGTTAGTCATTCGATTTCGCCCCTCCTGGATCTCCGGTTCCCTAATGTCCAGTGTCCTCTGACCTCGGGGTCCTGGCCAAGTCAGGGCCGGTAAGTGACGGGGCAAAGGGCTCGGATTCCGTCGCGGTTTCGGTTCTGGGCTGCGGAATCGGTGCCTGTGAGCTCAGCTCGCCACGGGAGCGGCGCCTGGTCCACAATTGGCGCAGGCCGGCCTGGACCGGCAGGACGATAACGATGATCAGGCCGGCCGCGACCCCGTCGAGCCAGTAGTGGTTCGCGGTGAGCACGACGACCAGCATGGTCGCGACCGGGTACAGCACCGCGAGCCAGCGCCACCTGGTCCGAGTCGCGCCGATGATCCCGAGAGCGACCAGGATCGCCCAGCCGACATGCACCGACGGCAGCGCGGAAAACTGGTTCGCCTCGAAACCCGCCCGCGGATCGTAGACGGACTGCCCGTACCGCAGCGCCGTGTCGACCATGCCGGTACCGGCGATCAGGCGCGGCGGCGCGACCGGGATCAGCTGGATCAGCAGGCAGGCGCCCGTGAACGCGACCAGCGTCGTCCGGAACCTGGGATACCGGTCGCGATGGGCGATGAACAGCCAGATCATGCAGCCGATCAGCACGGGGAAATGCAGGATGTCGTAGTAGAAATTCAGCCCCTGGATCAGCGCCGGATGCGCGAGGAACGGCTCCTGCACGCTCGTCTCGTTCGGCAGGTGCAGCCATCGCTCTGCATCCCAGAGCCAGTGCCCCCGGCTGTAGGCGCCGACGTGACCGACCTTGCTGCTGGTGCCAGCGAACTGCCACAGCGTGAACAGGCCGCAGATCAGCGCGGCTTCCCTGACGAACACGCCCGTCGTGGCGAGCCGGCGGCTGCGGCGGCGGGTGCGTTCATCCCCGAGCCGCGCGGGCCGGTCCTGGCCTGGCTGGTCCTTGCCTGGCCGGTCCTGGCCTGGCTGGTCCTGGCGCAGAAGGACCGCAGCGGTGACGGCCAGGCCAGCGGTCAGAACCGCTGCCTGCTGCCAGCTGAGATCGACATCGATCATGCGGCCGGACGGCTAGCCCCGAGTGGCAAGCACCGAGTGGCAAGCACCGTTTCACTCCGTGGCGGGCGGCACCTCGTCGGGGTCGTAGTCGTCCAGGCCGGCGTCGACCCTTTCCTCCTCGGTCAGCCTGGCGAGCTGATCGTCATCCAGGCGATCAGGGGCGCCGCCGTGCTCGCGCCGGTTCCGGTGAAACTGCTCGTCGAGGTCTGGCTCCTCGAGGTCTGGCTCCTCGGTGCGTGGCTCGTCCGGCGTGTGCTGCGTCATGAGAGCTCCCATCCGAAGCGGACGGCAAACGGTAGTGATACCCACCGTCGCCAGCCCCGAACTCCCCCGGGGGCCGCGCTTGTGTGCTGCCGGGCGAGGCATGCACGGAGAGGGAGACTTTCCGTGTGCGCGGAGGAGGCGTTTCGCATAAAGGAGCCCTGACCGTGCTATACGACGATTCCGCTCCCCTATGCGACAGCGCTCCTACAGGAGCCTTCTCCGCGCTGCACCGTGCCTGCGGGAGCGCGGGCACCGAGTCTGGCACGATGGGCTGGTGGGCTATCTCGGGGCGCAGCCGTGTCGCAGGTGACTGACGCGGCCGACGTGCTCTACGCCGCCGATCCCGAGGAGTTCGTCGCCCTGCGCAAGGACCTCGCGGCCGACGCTCGCGCGGCTGGGGACCGGGCCGCCGCGAAGGAGATCGCCGCGCTCGGCAAGCCCACCCGGTCGGCCTGGCTGGTGAACCGGCTGGTCAGAGGCGACCCGAGCGTCGCCGAGCGGCTGGCGGACCTCGGCGGGCAACTGCGTGACGGCGAGGCCGCGCTAGACGGCGCGAGCATCAGGAAGCTCTCGGCCGCGCGGCGGCAGCTCGTCGACTCGCTGGTACGGGCGGCCGTGGCCCAAGCCGGCGAGCCGGTGTCGGCGTCCGTGCGCGACGAGGTCAGCGGCACCTTCAACGCGGCGCTCGCCGACCCAGACGTCGCCACTCAGGTCTCGGCCGGGACGGTCGTCCGGGCGATCCAGTGGGCCGGCTTCAGCCCGGGGGTAGGCACGGCGCTCGACCCAGCCGCCGCGTTCCAGCTTGGCCCCGCCGCAGCAGCCCCCGCGAAGCCCGCCGCACGGGCGAAAGCCACGCCGAAGGCGGCGCCCGAGGACAAGCGCGCGCAGCAGCGGGCCGTCGCCGAGCAAGCCGTCGCCGAGGCAGCGACAGCCGCCAAGGCAGCCGCGGCCGCTGAGCGAGACCAGCAGGAGGCGGTCCGGATTGTCGTCGAGCAGCACTCGGCCGACCGTGAGCGCCTCGCCCAGGCCGAGCGTGACCTTGCCGACGCCCACCAGGCCCTCGCCCTCGCACAGCGGGCGATCACGCGAGCCGAGCAGGACCAAGCCGAGGCCGAGCAGCGACTGGCCAGGTCCCGGCAGGGCCTCTCCCGCGAGCGCGACCGGCTCAAGACGGCCGGCAGCGCCGCCCGCCAGGCCGCCACCGCGCTGAAGCGCAGCCAGCAAGCGCTCGACCAGCTGCAGTAGCCGCCACCGACAGCAGCATGGTCCTACTTACTGCTGTTAGCGGCCCAGTTCGAACAGCAGCAAGGTCCTAATGCTGCCGGGACGACAGTATGTAGGACCATGCTGTCGTCGAATCGGCCTGTTCCGGGGGGCCGACCGGACTTCCGTGGCTAACCAGGCTGGTCGAAGGCGCGGGCGACCCAGGTCAGGCCGGTCGACAGCGCCCAGGCCGGGTCGACGGACGCGGCCTCGCCGAGCCACAGCAGCGTGAGCATCCGGGCCAGCCAGCGCAGCTTCTCCCAGAACGCCTCCCCCAGCCCCAGGTCGTAGGCAGCAACCACGCGCTCGATGAAGTCGTAGCCGCCGACGCCGATCAGGCCGACGAAGTCCAGCACAGGATCGCCGACCAGCGCGTCGGTGAAGTCGATCAGGCCGGCCAGCCTGCCCGTAGCAGGGTCCACGATCAGGTGATCAGGACAAATATCATGATGGATGAACCGCAACGTACCCACGGACTCGGGCACGGCTACTAGGCCGCTCAGGTACGGCTCAGCCAGCTCCCGCAGCTGCGGGCCGAGCAAGGCCCGCGCGGCCGGCGCGACCTCGGCCAGCTCCTTCCAGCGCTCGCCGAGCGGCTCGGCCGCCGAGCAGCCGGGCGTGGGTGGGACCTGGCCGGTGTCCACCCGGTGCAGGGCGGCCAGCAGCCTGCCGATCTCGCCCGCCAGCTCGGCGCGGACCGGAACCTGGTCGGCTCCGACCCCGGCAGCATCCGGTAGCCGACGAACGGATAGGGATAAACCGCGCTCGGCTTCCCGAAGAGCTCGAAGCGCGGCATCATCGAGCCGAGCTGCCCGGCGGCGACAGCCCCATGATCTCGATCTCCCTGAGCAGCCAGGGCACCCGCTCCGCCCGCCGGGGAAAGCGCAGTATCCACTCCTCGCCGACCCTGAACAGCTCGTTGTCCCAGCCGGCCCCGAATCGGCTGACCAGCTGCCCGGCCGAGCTGGGGAAACTGGGCCTCGATCAGCCCCGCGACGACGGCCTCGTCCAAATGCTGATCGGACCGGTCATTGATCACCGCACCAGGCTATAGCGCCGGGCGATATCGTGATTATGCGGTGGCTATTAGTAAAGCGTGCAGCGGAATTAGGCCACTGGATGCGGACGGCCTTAAACGCCGGGCGGGGATTTCGGGAACGGGCGGATTTCTGAGGGGGCAGGGTTGTGGCTGACCGGTTGTTAGTGGACCTCGGCGCGGATGGCCAGGCGGCGGTGGTGTCGTGGCCGGACGGCGGGCTGCCGGAGGAGAGGTCGCGGGCGGCTTGGGCTTGGCCGCTGACCGGGGAGTCGCTCGGGGATCTGCGCTGGTATCTGGAGGACTACCTGCTGACGCCGTTCGCGGTGTGGGAGGACACGGGGTCCGGCAGTGCGGAGCAGCTGGCCGGATGGGGCCACGCAGGTGTTCGAGTCGGTGTTCGGGACCAGGCCAGCACGGGACGCCTACCAGCAGCGGGCGGGGCGCCGAGGTGATGTTCCGGTCGGCTGTGCCGGCTGTGCTGGCGCTGCCGTGGGAGCTGATGCGCGACGAAACTGGACCGGTGGCGCTGGGTGGCTGGCGGGGTGTCGCGGAGCCTGCGTGTTGACGGGGGCGCGGGGACGTTGGAGATGCCGGGCGGCCGGCTGCGGGTGCTGATGGTGATTTCCCGTCCGGCCGGGACGGACGATGTGGGTATCAGATGGTGGCCCGGCCGCTGCTGGAACGGCTGGACGCGGTGCGCGGCGAGGTCGAGCTGACCGTGCTGCGCCCGCCTACGTTCAGCGGCGCTGCGCGAAACCGTGCGACGCGGCCGCCGACGCGGGCGACGCCGTTCCACGTGGTGCATTTCGACGGCCACGGGAGCTGCCGGCCGGCGCGCCGGACAGCGGCGGCCGGGCGTCCGTCCGGCGATGATGGCGCAGCTGGGGCGAGGGGGTGCTGGCGTTCGAGAACCCGACGGCGGCGGCGGCCGATCTGGTCGGGGCGTCGAAGGTTGCGGGTGGGCGCTGGCGGGGCGGAGTGCCGGTGGTGGTGCTGAACGCCTGCCAGTCGGGCGCGGTCGGCAAGGAACTGGAAGCCTCGGTCGCGACCGCGCTGCTGCACGGCGGGCTGCGCGGCGGTAGTGGCCATGGCCTACAGCGTGTACGCGGTCGCGGCGGCCGAGTTCATGGCCGAGTTCTACGAGTCCCTGTTCGCGGGCGAGACCGTCGGCGCGGCGGTGACAGCGGGCCGACGCCGACTGCTCGCCCAGGACGGCCGCCCGAGCCCGCACGGCGACATGCCGCTGGCCGACTGGCTGTCCCGGTCCATTACCTCCGCAGGGAGGTGTCTTCCCGCAGGCCCGCACGACCCGCCCCGCCGCGGCGCTGCCGCTGGACGCGGCGCTGGACCAGATCCGGCCAGGCGTCATCGAAGCCCGAGCCGGCGGTGGACCCGCTGGCGGCGGCATGGGGTGTTCGTCGGGCCGTGACGACCTGATGTACAAGCTGGAGGCGGCGGCCGCGGCAGCAGCGAGTGGTGGTGCTGACCGGCCCGGGCGGGACGGGAAAGACCGAGCTGGCCAAGGGCTTCGCCCGCTGGTGGCGCGACACCGGCGGGGTCGATGATCCGCCGCTGGTCTTTGGCATTCGTTCGAGCCTGGCGTGGCGACCTTCGGCCTGGACGGCGTCCTGAGCGCGATCGGCCTGGCCAGGTCTTCGGCACCGAGTTCGCGCTGCTCGACCCGGCTGCACGGCTGAAGCAGGTCAAGCACTGCTCGGGCAGCTGCGGGTGCTGCTGATCTGGGACAACTTCGAGACCGTCCGCGAGATGCCCGACCCGGACGGCGCCACCCCGGCCCTGGACGCAGACGGCTGCGCGGAGCTCAGGATTCCTGGACTGGGTCCTGACCACTCGGCGAGCACCGTATCATCACCAGCCGCGCCGACGAGGACTGGCTCGGCCAGGTCCGGCGGATCACGGTCGGCGGCCTGAACCGCGCCGAGGCCGCGAGCTACGCCGGGCTAGCCTGCTGGCCCCTTACCCGGCCGCCCAGGCACGACGGGAGCGGCGGTCGTTCGGGGACCTCCTGGACTGGCTGGACGGCCATCCCCTGTCCATGCGCCTGACCCTGCCCCGCCTCGAACCGCCGATCCGCGCGCCTCCTCGCCGAGCTGCGCGGCACCACGCCGCTCCCGGCCAGCGGCGAGGACAGGGCTGGACGGCTGTCGTCGCTGGCCGCGTGCATCGCCTACTCCTTCGCCCACCTGCCCGAGCCGGCCCGGCGACTGCTGCCCGCGATCAGCCTGCTCCACGGCATCGCCGACGAGGACGTCCTGGCCATCTTCTCCGCCGAGGAGGGAGTGCCGGGCCGGTTCGCCGGGACCGGCGACCAGGAATGGACGCAGTGCTCGATGACGCGGCCCGGGTCGGGCTGCTCACGGCATCGGTGGCGGGCATGTACCAGATCCACCCCGCCCTGCCCGGCTACCTCGCCGCCGCCTGGCACGCCCAGACCCGAGCCGGCTACGGCCCGGAACGGGAGAAGCGAGCCAAGACCGCCCTGGGCGCCGCCACCGCCGCCTTCAGCCGGTGGCTGACCGGGCAGATCGACGTCCGGGGACGCGGCCCTGGCCTACGCGATCACCGGGCTGCAGCGACGGAACCTCGGCGCGATGCTCGGCCCGCCCTGGACCGCCAGGCCTGGGCCGACGCCGACGGCATTGTCGGGCGCTGACGCCTACTGGGAAACCAGGGGCCTGACCGGGGAAGCCGCCGCCTGGGCCGACCGCATCCTCGCGCCACCGCTGGCCCCGGCCAGGCCCCACTCTCGGAGCCGCGGAGTCGCTGTGGCTGTATACCACGGCCGGCAGGCCGCCCGGCAGAAGGACGCCGGGCAGCCAGACCAGGCAGCGCAGCACCTACCAGCGGGCCCTGGCCTACTTCCGAGACCAGCCAGAAACCGACTGGACTCGAGCCAGCATCGCCGTCACTGTTCCACCAGCTCGGCATGACCGCCCAGGACCGGGGACAGCTCGACGAGGCCGACAACTGGTACCGCCGCTCCCTGGCCATCAACGAAGAACTCGGCAACCGGCCCGGCATGGCGAGCACCTACCACCAGCTCGGCAGACACCGCCCAGGACCGGGGACAGCTAGAGGAGGCCGACAACTGGTACCGCCGTCCCTGGCCATCACCGAAGAACTCGGCAACCGGCCCCGGCATGGCGATCACCTACCACCAGCTCGGCAGACATCGCCCAGGACCGGGGGCAGCTGGAAGAGGCCGACGACTGGTACCGCCGGTCCCTGGCCATCAAAGAAGAACTCGGCAACCGGCCCGGCATGGCGAGCACCTACCACCAGCTCGGCATGCACCGCCCAGGCCCGGGGACAGCTGGAGGAGGCCGACGACTGGTACCGCCAGTCCCTGGCCATCAACGAAGAACTCGGCAACCGGCCCGGCATGGCGAGCCACCTACCACCAGCTCGGCAGCACCGCCCAGGCCGGGGACAGCTGGAGGAGGCCGACGACTGGTACCGCCGGTCCCTGACCATCAACGAAGAACTCGGCAACCGCCCCGGCCTGGCGGCCACCTACGCCCAGCTTGGTCTGCTCAGCGAGGTCAGGGATCAGCCTGAGCTGGCGTTGCGCTGGAACGTTCGGTGCGTCGCTCTTTTCGACGAGTTTCCCAGCCGTTTCACCGGGACTGGTCCGGCCGCCTTGGTCAGGCTGACCCGTCAGCTCGGCCTTTCTGCAGTTGAACAGGCCTGGCGGGAGGTTACCGGCCAGGCGCTGCCCTCGCAGATTCGGGACTACCTCACTAGCCATTCCGACGAGCACCCGCCTGGAGACCAGCCATGACCGATCCTGTCGATCACGCCGCTCGCGCTGCCGCTCGCGCTCTCGCCCCTGATCACGGTCCGCAGCTTGAAGCTCAGGTGGAGGCCGCGCTCGCCACTCGTGGCGCTGATCAGCGTGCTAATCGGTTTCTCGATCCCATCTCTCTGGCTGGGCTGATCGTCGCTGTCGCCACGCTCGGCTGGACCATCTACAACGATCAGCGCGAACGCGGATCGAAGCCTGAGCCGGAGACCATTGCGCGCCAGATCCGCATTACCCTCCGCGAGCAGGACACCGCCCTGCCACCCGACGCCGACCGCATTACCGAGATCGTCGCCACCGAGATCATCCGGCATGCCGATCCCTCCGCCGACCGGTGAGCGAGACGCGCGACCAGCCCTGACCGTGCACCACGGCGGTTTCGGCCGGTTGTGCTGGAGGGCTCTCGGGTGATTGTAGGAGGGTTTTCGGACGCCGGAGCCCTGTCGTCGTATGGTGCGGACAAGTCTCCTAGACGCGAAATGGCTCCTGCCTGCGCAGTGTCTAGGAGTCGAAGCCGACTCCCGGCCGGTCGAGGGTGCGCAGCCAGAGGTTGCGGTGGCCGTCGTGGCGGTCGGCGCGGGCTAGGGACCAGCGGGTGAGGCTGGATGCCGACCGCGCGCAGTGGCTCGGGCGGGAACGGGCAGCGGCCTGGTGCGCACCATTCGCAGCGCGGTCCGCTCGGTCTGCTCGCCGAGAGCAGGTCGAGCATGACGTTGGCGCCGAACCGGGACGCCCCGACGCCGAGCCCGGTGTAACCGGCGGCGTAGGCGAGCCTGCCCGCCCTGGGCGGTGCCGAAGAACGCGCAGAACCGCGTGCACGTGTCGATCACCCCGCCCCAGGCGTGCGTGAACCTGAGCCGTCGAGCTGCGGGAACGTGCGCGAAGAAGTGCTCTGCGAGCGCCGCGAAGGTCGCCGGCGCGCTGGTCGAGCCTGGCCGCGATCTTGCTGCCGTAGTAGTAGACCGCGTCGTAGCCGCCCCACAGGATCCGGTTGTCGGCGGTCAGCCGGTAGTAGTGGAACTGGTTGGCGCAGTCGCCGATGCCCTGGCGGTTCCGCCAGCCGATGCTCGCCAGCTGGGCGTCGGTGAGCGGCTCGGTCATCAGCACGTAGTCGTAGACCGGCACGAGGTGGGAGCGGAGCCGGCGGAGCAGCGGGGCGAAGGCGCCGGTGCCGAGCGCGACCTGGTCGGCGAGCACCTGGCCTGCGGGGTTCGCAGCAGCAGCGCCGACTGGCGCCTGCTCGACCGCGCTGACCGGGGTGTGCTCGTAGATCCGCACGCCGGCGGCCAGGCAGGCCCGCCGCAGGCCCCAGGCCAGCCGGGCCGGGTCCAGGATCGCGCAGCCGTCGCGGTCCCACAGCGCCGCCCAGGTAGGTGGCGGCGTCGACCTCGGCCCTGACCTGGTCCTCGGCCGAGCAGCTCGACTCGGTCGCCGAACGCGCGCAGCTGGTCGGCATGCTCGGCGAAGCCGTCGAGCTGCCAGGGCGCGGTCGCCACGGCCAGCTCGCCAGTGCGCTCGAATCCGCAGTCGAGCCGGTAGCGCGCGACCGTCCGCTCGATCTCGTCGAGGTTCTGGCGGCCGAGGCGGTCGAGCTGGGCGAGCTCGCTGCCGAAGCGTTCGAGCCCGTTGGCGAGTCCGTGGGTCAGGCTGGACGAGCAGAAGCCGCCGTTGCGCCCGGATGCCTGCCCAGGCGATCTTCCGCCCTTCGAGCAGCACCACGTCGCGGCCCGGGTCGCGTTCCTTGGCCAGCAGCGCCGTCCACAGGCCGGTGAAGCCGCCGCCGACCACGGCCAGGTCGGCCGACTCCAGGCCGGACAGCGGCGGCAGCGGCGCCGGGGCGTCCGGCCGGTCGAGCCAGTACGGCACGGGCCGCGCGCCCCGCAGCGCGACCGGCAGGGCGGGACGCCGCGCGGCCGTACCTGTCCTCATTCGCCGATGTAGCTCATGACGTGCTTGATCCTGGTGTAGTCGTCGAAGCCGTAGATCGACAGGTCCTTGCCGTACCCGGAGTGCTTGAAGCCGCCGTGCGGCATCTCGCTCACGAACGGGATGTGGGTGTTGATCCAGACCGCGCCGAAGTCGAGCGCCCGCGCCGCCCGCATCGCCCGGCCGTGGTCGCGGGTCCAGACGCTGGCGGCAAGGCCGTACCTGACGTCGTTCGCCCAGGCGATCGCCTCGTCTTCCGAGCTGAACCGCTGCACGGTGACGACCGGGCCGAAGATCTCGTCCTGGATCATCTCGTCGTCCTGGCGCAGCCCGGCGACGACGGTGGGCGCGTAGAAGTAGCCCTGCTCGCCGAGCTGACGGCCGCCGGTCGTGACCTTGGCGTGGTCGGGTGCCCGGTCCACGAAGCCCGCGACCCGGGCGAGCTGAGCGGGGTTGTTCAGCGGGCCGTAGTAGACGTCGGCTTCGTGCGGCCCGCCGGTCTTGAGCGCCGCGGCCTGCTCGGTCAGCGCGTCGGTCAGGTCGGCCACGACGCCGGGGCCGGCGAGCACCCGGGTCGCCGCCGTGCAGTCCTGGCCGGCGTTGTAGTACCCGGCCTCGGCGACGGTCTGGGCGACCTTCTCGACGTCCGCGTCGTCGAAGACCACGACCGGGGCCTTGCCGCCCAGCTCGAGGTGGACCCGCTTCAGGTCGGCGGCGGCCGCCTGCGCGACTTCCAGGCCCGCCCGCACCGACCCGGTAATGGAGACAAGCTGCGGGATCTTGTGGGATACCAGCGCCCGCCCTGTGTCCCGGTCGCCGCAGATGACGTTGAAGACACCCGGCGGCAATATTTCCCCCGCCATCTCGGCGAGCAGCAGCGTCGACACCGGCGTGGTGTCGGACGGCTTCAGCACGACGGTATTGCCGGCTGCGAGCGCGGGCGCGAACTTCCAGACCGCCATCATCATCGGGTAGTTCCACGGCGTGACCTGGGCGCAGACCCCGATCGGCTCGCGCCGGATCATCGAGGTGTGGTCGGCGAGGTACTCCCCCGCTGCCCGGCCGTCGAGCATCCGGGCGGCGCCGGCGAAGAACCGAAGCTCGTCGGCCAGCGGCGGCACCTCGTCGGTCCTGGTCATCTCGATCGGCTTGCCGGTGTTACGGCTCTCGGCCGCTACCAGGTCGCCGGCCCGGGCCTCGATCGCGTCGGCGAACTTCAGCAGCGCCAGGCTGCGCTGCGCCGGGGTGGTGTACCGCCAGGTCTCGAACGCCCGGGCGGCGACCCGCAGGGCGGTATCGACATCGGTGGCATCAGATACTGGCGCATTCGCGTATGTTTCGCCTGTGCTCGGATCGACGACTTCGCTGACCGCTCCTGCGGCGGTGTCGGTGAACTGGCCGTCTACGAAGTTGCGCAGTGACTGCAAGGCGGACCCCTCCAGTGCGAGTTCTCTCCGAGCTGAGCTTACGACATTGGCATGCATCGAGTTCTCACACAAGTGATTCAGCAGTCAAGAGCCCTGATCACAACGAAATCAGTTGACAGCTGGACGCGACGTGACAGCATGGAAGAGCAAGGAGGAACCTGCGATGGCATCTTCGCGGCCCGCTGGATCAGCCGACGCGTCGGCGGCCGAGCGGCCTGCGCGCGGCGGCACCGCCGGGCTCGACAGTGTGTCCAGGCACATCATCGAGCAGTTGCAGCAGGATGGCAGGCGGTCCTACGCGGCGATCGGCAAGGCCGTCGGGCTGAGCGAGGCGGCCGTCAGGCAGCGCGTGCAGCGACTGCTCGAGCTGGGCGTGATGCAGATCGTGGCGGTCACCGACCCGATGTCGCTCGGGTTCAGGCGGCAGGCCATGATCGGCGTCCGCTGCGGCGGTGACCTGCAACGGGTAGCTGACCTGCTCGCGGGTATGGAAGCGATCGACTATGTGGTCATAACGGCGGGTTCTTTTGACCTGCTCGTCGAGGTCGTCTGCGAGGACGACGACCACCTTCTTGAAGTGCTCGGCCAGGTGCGCTCGCTGCCGAGCGTGACGACAACGGAGACACTCGTGTACCTGAAGCTGCAGAAGCAGACCTATCACTGGGGGACCAGATGACCGGAAGACCAGAACTCGACACCGCTGCCCTGCAGGAAGCCGCCAAGCGCCACATGTGGCTGCACTTCACCAGGCACTCCTCCTACGAGAAGGGCGACGTGCCGATCATCGTGCGCGGCGAGGGCCAGTATGTCTTCGACCAGCACGGCAAGCGGTACCTGGACGGGCTGGCCGGCCTGTTCGTGAGCCAGGTCGGGCACGGCCGGACCGAGATCGCCGAGGCAGCCGCGCGGCAGGCGTCCGAGCTCGCCTACTTCCCGCTGTGGTCCTACGCCCATCCGCGCGCGATCGAGCTGGCCGAGCGGCTGGCTGGCTACGCGCCGGGCGACCTGAACCGGGTGTTCTTCACCACCAGCGGTTCCGAGGCCGTCGAGTCGGCGTGGAAGATGGCCAAGCAGTACTTCAGGCTCACCGGGCAGCCCGGCCGGTACAAGGTGCTCAGCCGGTCGATCGCCTACCACGGCACCACGCACGGGGCGCTGGCGATCACCGGCCTGCCCGACATCAAGATCCCGTTCGAGCCGCTGCCTCCGGGGGGCGTGCGGGTGCCGAACACGAACTTCTACCGGGCGCCGTCGTTCGTGGCGGACGACGTCACCGAGTTCGGGCAGTGGGCGGCGGATGAGATCGAGCGGGCGATCCTGCGCGAGGGACCCGATTCGGTGGCCGCTGTCTACCTGGAGCCGGTGCAGAATTCGGGTGGCTGCTTCCCGCCGCCGCCTGGGTACTTCCAGCGCGTACGCGAGATCTGCGACACCTACGGCGTGCTCCTGGTCTCCGACGAGGTGATCTGCGCGTTCGGGCGGCTCGGCTACATGTTCGGCTCCGAGCGGTACGACTACCAGCCGGACGTGATCACCTTCGCCAAGGGCGTGACCTCCGGCTACGCGCCACTCGGCGGGATGATCGTCCGCGACTTCCTGATGGAGCCCTACCTGAAGGACGAGACGTCGTTCCTGCACGGCGTGACGTTCGCCGGGCATCCGGTGTCGTGCGCGGTCGCGATGGCCAATCTCGACGTCTTCGAGAAGGAAGACCTGCTCGGCAACGTCCGCGCGAACGAGGGCGCGTTCCGCGCGACGCTGGAGAAACTGCACGACCTCCCGATCGTCGGCGACATCCGGGGTGACGGGTACTTCTACGGCATCGAGATGGTCAAGGACAAGACTACGCGCGAGACGTTCGACGACGACGAGTCCGAGCGGCTGCTGCGCGGCTTCCTCTCGCACGCGCTCTTCGACGCCGGGCTGATCTGCCGCGCGGATGACCGGGGCGACCCGGTGATCCAGCTGTCGCCGCCGCTGACCTGTACCCAGGAGCAGTTCGACGAGATCGAGCAGATCCTGCGCAGCGTGCTGACGGAGGCATGGAGCCACATCTAGCCCTGAGCCCGTTCGTTATAGCCCTGAGCCCGCATCGGACGGCACAATGGACGTCTGCGTTGCTAACGCCCCATTGTGCCGTCAGGCGCGGGAGGTCAGATGAGGTCGGTAAGGTCAGCGGTCATCGCGGGCACGTGCGTGGCCGCCGCCTTCGGGGGGCTAGCCCTCGCGGTGCCGAGCGCGGCCAGTGCGGCTGGCGCGGGTCCGCGCACGCCGCCGAGCTGGCACAAGTCGCTGTCGGTGTCGAACTCGAACTTCCCTGAGTTCCGGGCGGTGACCTCCTGGACCGCGAACGGCGCCTGGGCCTTCGCCTCGGAGGACAGCAACGGCACGCCGCGCGCCTACCAGCTCGGCGGCGGCACCTGGCACCGTGACCCGACGTTCCCCGCCCTGCGCGGCGAGCAGGTCTGGGCAGCGACGTCCTCGTCGGCCAGCAACGTCTGGGCCTTCACGGTCACCCAGTCGTCGAAGGAGCGCGTGCTCCGCTACAACGGCCGCACCTGGTCCGTCGTGCCGACCTCCGGCAGGCTGATCAACAGCGGCATTGCGCTGAGCAGCAAGGACGTCTGGATCTTCGGCTCGAAGTTCGGTCCGTCGACCGGCACGGTGCACTACGACGGCACGTCGTTCAAGCACTTCGGCTCCGGGGCCGGCCTGTTCGGCGGCAGCGCGCTGTCCTCGAACAGCATCTGGGCCTACGGGGTCAACAAGGTCGCGCACTGGAATGGCAGCACGTGGAAGTCGACCAACGTGTCCGGGCTGCTGTCGACGTCCTGCGGCTTCCCTGGCTTCCTGGAGGGGATCCTCGCCCTGTCGTCCAGCGATGTGATCGCTGTCGGGGCCGGCGGCTGCGCGAACAACCGAGGGCCGCTGATCCTGCTCCGCTTCAACGGCACCAGCTGGCACCGGCTCACGATCTCCAAGCCGATCAACGTGTTCCCGCTGACCATCGTCGGCGACGGTGCGGGCGGCGCCTGGATCCCGATCCTGACCGGCGTGGCCGAGCCATCCAGCGCTATCTACCACTTCACCGGCCGCACCATCGGCAAGGCGAGCCTGCCGGTCAGCTCGAAGCTCCTCGAGCTGGACGGCGTGACGATCGCGAAGGGCTCGACCAAGGCGCTGGCCTTCGGGCTCAGCCGCAACGCCGCCGACAATCGCTCGACTGCCCGGGTGCTCCGGTTCGAGGTGGGGTGAAGTGATGCTCAGGATCGGACTGGCTGCCGTCACGACGGCGACGGGCGTCATCAGCGGAGTCGCGCTGGCGGGACCTGCGGTGGCTCAGGTACCGGCCGCAGCGGGGTGGCACGTGACCAAGACCGTCGCCGGGCCGAACTTTCAGGAGTTCACCTCGGCGACGGCGGCGAGCGGCACCAGCGCGTGGGCGTTCGAGTCGGGCGGTGCGATCACGAAACCCCGCGCATACCGGCTGAGCGGGCACGCCTGGTCTGCGCGGGCCTTTCCCGGCCAGGCGGGCGAGCAGGTGTTTGCCACGTCCTCGTCGTCGCCGGCTGACGTCTGGGCGTTCACGCTCACCGAGCACTCGACTAGCCGGGTGCTGCGATACAACGGGCACTCGTGGAAACAGGTCAAGACGTTCGGTCAGCTCGTCGGGACCGGGCTGGCCATCAGCAGCAACGACGTCTGGGTCTTCGGGGAGCCGTTCAAGCCTGAGCTCGGCACGATGCACTTCAACGGGCACCGGTGGATCAAGGTCGGCGGCGGTCTGCTGCTCGGCGCCAGCGCGCTGTCGGCGAGCAGCATCTGGGCGTACGGGCCAGCCAGCGTGGCGCACTGGAACGGCAGCAGCTGGCACCGCACCTCGGTCACCAGGCTTCTGCCCAAGGGCAGTCAGGTGTGCGGCGCCGGCTTCCTCAGCGGAATCGTCGCGTTGTCGGCTAAGAACGTCTACGCGGTCGGCGCCGGCGGCTGCCCGGACGGGCAGGGGCCGCTCGTGCTCCTGCACTTCGACGGCAAGAGCTGGCAGCGCGTCGCGATCAAGACCCTGCATGCCGACCCTGAGGCGATCGTCAGTGACGGCAGCGGCGGCGTGTGGCTTCCGCTGGTGACCGGCGCCCCGCCGAGCAGCACCATGTACCACTTCAGTCGCGGCACGCTCACGAGGGTTCGGTTGCCCGTTTCGCCCGCTCACCTGCAGTTCTTCGGCGCGACCATCGGCCAGCACACGACCGCGGCGATCGCGTTCGGCCTGTCTCGCAAGTCCTTCAGTGCCAGCACTTCCAGGGCGCTGATCATGCAGTTCGGGTCGTAGCCGCCGTCAGTAGCACACTAGTAGCAAAGAGTTGCCATCTCGTTACATCGGATTTACTGCCTAAGTCACCTCTCACGCGTCTGTATTAGTGAAGGCGCAACGGTGGTGCCGGGGGCACAACGGCCCGCTGCACTGCGCCGCTGACGCGGGTTGGTGGTCTCGGGAGGCACCATGTCAGAGCAAGGCATCGTCAGAGCAGGCAATTCGGACAACAAGGCGCGGTGGGCCGCCCTCGACAGTCGCAACGAACGGCTTGTCGACATCTCCGACCGGCTGAATCTTGACGCCAGCCGTGGCGACAAGGACGGCGGGCGGGAGCTGAAGGCCGCCAGCTGATCGCGGGCGGAACAGCGGCAAAGCGGGTCACGTCGCGGTCGTCAGCCTGATCGCGACGACAGCATGGTCCTACTTACTGCCATTGGGACGACGGCAAGTAGGACCATGCTGCTGTTGATTTCGGCAGCTAGCCGCGCAGGGCGGCCTGCACCTGGCTGACGGCCTCGGCGACGGGGACGCGCTCCTTCTCGCCGCTGGCCCGGCTGGTGACCTCGACAACGCCGTCGGCGAGGTCGCGGGCGCCGACGGTAATGCGGAACGGGATGCCGACAAGCTCGCTGTCCGCGTACTTGACCCCGGGGCGGACGTCCCTGTCATCGATGATGACCTCGACCCCCGCGTCCAGCAGGTCGGTGTACAGCTTCTCGGCCGCTGCCCGGGCCTGCTCGTCCTTGGTGCTGAGCAGGATGACCGTGACCTCGGCCGGCGCCACCTGGACCGGCCAGCGCAGGCCAGCGTCGTCGTGGTGCACCTCGGCCATGGCGGCGATGGCCCGCTCGACGCCGATGCCGTAGGAGCCCATCACCGGGATGATGGTGCCGCCGTCTGGTCCGGTGACCGTCACCCCCAGCGCGGTGGTGAACTTGGCGCCCAGCTTGAAGATGTGCCCGACCTCGATCGCCTGCACGAACTCGAGCGCAGCGCCGCAGCGCGAGCACGATTCGCCTTCCGCGACCTCGCGCAGGTCGGCCCACCGGATCCCGGCGATGTCGCGCTCGACGTCCACTCCGGTGAGGTGCACGTCGTCGGTGTTCGCGCCGGTGGCCATGCCCCGGCGGCCGCGCAGCGCCTCGTCGGCGAAGATCGGGAGGCCGGTGACGCCGACCGCGCCGAGACTGCCGGGCAGCGCGCCGAGCGCTTCGGAGATCTCCTCAGGCAGCGCTGGGCGAATCTGCATCGCGCCGGTAGCGTCGACTAGCTTCTGATCCGACAGCGGATGGTCGCCGCGCAGCAGGACCAGCGTCAGGTTGCCGTCGATGACCTGCACGAGCGTCTTGATCTGCCGGTCGGCGGCCAGGCCGAACGCCGTGACCAGGTCGTCGATCGTCCGCACGCCCGGGGTGTCGAGCCGGGTCGGCTCCGCTGGCAGAGCGGCGGCGTCCGGGTCGCTGATCGGCGCCAGCGCCGACGTCGCCTTCTCCAGGTTCGCCGCGTACCCGCAGTCCGGGCACTTGGCGACGAGGTCTTCGCCGGCCGGCGACGGGCACATGAACTCGACGGAATCCGAGCCGCCCATGGTGCCGTTCGACGCCTCGACGCCGAAGGCCGGCAGGCCGAGCCGGGCGTAGATCCGCTCGTAAGCCTGGCGGTGCGCATCGAACGACTTGTCCAGCCCGGCGGTGTCGACGTCGAAGCTGTAGCTGTCCTTCATGGTGAACTCGCGCACCCGGATCAGCCCGCTCTTCGGCCTGGGCTCGTCCCGGAACTTGGTCTGGAACTGGTACCAGGCCTGCGGGAGCTCACGGTAGGAGGCGAACTCGATCGCCAGCGTCGCGAAGATCTCCTCGTGCGTCATGCCGAGCACGGTCAGCTGATTGCGGCGGTCGCGCAGCTTGAACATCTCGTCGCCCATGACCTCGATCCGGCCGGACTTCTCCCAGATCTGAGCTGGCTGCATGCACGGCAGCAGGAACTCCTGCGCGCCGATCCGGTTCATCTCCTCGCGGATGATCGCGATGATCTTCGCTCGCACCCGCACTCCCAGCGGCAGCAGGCTGTAGTGGCCAGCCATGAGCTGGCGGATGAAGCCCGCTCGCAGGAGCAGCCGGTGGCTCGCGGCGTCGGCATCGGCCGGGTCGTCGCGAAGCGTCGGAATGTGCAGCTGTGACCAGCGCATGTCAGTGCCTTGCCTTACCGAGCGAAGGGGTGGAAGGTGCGGAATCCGCACGGGCATTCTATGGCGTCGGCACCCGCGCCCTAGCCGGCGATCTGCCTGATCCAGTGGTACTCGGCGACATCGAGGTTGCCGCCGACCCTAGCGACAACGCCGACCGGCTGCGCCATCGAGGCCAGCAGCGCCGGTCCGCCGTCGCCGGTGTGCCCGAGAAAGTCGTCGCCCGCGATCCGGGCCGTCTGACCGGCGGTGAAGTGCCGGCCGTAGAAGTCCCCTGTGGTCTCCGCCACCAGGGACAGCGTGTCGTCCGGGGTGTCGACGAGCACGAGGTTGCCCGACCCGTCGATGGCAAAGCCACCCGGGGCCGGCGAGGCGACCGTGTAGAGATCGCCGGCCGTCATCGGCTGCCGGTAGAACGTACCGGTCGCCGACGCCACCACGTGGACGCCGGCGTCGTCGGAGAACAGGACGTTCCCGGCCGAATCGACGAGCACCGTTCCGACGTGCGTCAGCTCGGCCGACGCCGCCGGGCTCCCGTCGGCTGACTCCGAGGCGTCCGACCCGGCGCAGGTGGTGCTGCCTGCGATCGAGTAGATGTCACCGGCGGTCATCGCGATTCCGTAGTGCGTCCCGGTGATCGCCGCCAGGACCCGGATCTCGCAGTTAGTAGTGATCAGGACGTCGCCGACAGAATCGGCCGCCACGCCCGCCGGCGCATCGATCTCCGCCTGGCCCGCCGGGCCGCCGTCACCAGTCTCGCCAGTCTCGCCGGTGCCGGCCACGGTGTAGATATGGCCAGCGGTCATCTGCTGCCCGTAGAAGGTGCCGTTCCGGTCAGCGACCACCCGGATCTGGGCGTGATCAAAATCGGTGACGACGATATTGCCCTGGTGGTCGATCCGCAGGCCTGCCACGAGCAGCCCGCTGTAGTGCTCACTGGTCACGATGCCCAGGTCCACGCTGGTGGCCGGGACTCCGCTGCCCAGCTTCCCGCCACCGCCCGCCACGGCGTAGATGTGGCGGGCCTTCATCTTGATGCCGTAGAAGGTCCCTGTCCGCTCGGCGAGCGCCCAGATGTGGTCATCGGCGCTGGAGAACAGCACGTTGCCGGCCGCGTCCGGTCCCGGCCAGGGTCGTGTCCAGGTCCGTCGAGGTCTCGATGCGCTGGACCACGGTCGGCGTCACGTCGAAGATGGGGTCGACAACCTGGTCGATCACGTAGAGCGCGCCGCCGGAATAGGTCACCGCACATGGCCGCAGGCTGGCCGAGCGCGACGGCCCCTGCCCGCCAAGATCGCCCGCGATCGTCGAGACTGTGCCTGGTGCGGCGGCCTGCGGCGGTGGCGCACCGGCAGCCGAGGCAGGCAGGACGGCCGCGACCAGGCCAGCGGTCAGGCCGGCCACTATGCCGGTCAGCGCGGCGCGACGGCGGGAACGGGTAGGCGACATCAGCACGGTTCTCCCTGCACAGAATGAAATAGCGCTACCCGGCGATCGAGTAAATCCTGAGCAGATCGCCTACCAGCACCTCGCCGGCGGCCGTCGTGGTCAGCGCCTGCGGGTGCGCCAGCGTCGCGTGCAGCGCCGGGCGCCCCGCTGGCGCGGAGCTGAGCGCGGGCACAGTGCCGAACCTCCAGGGGGATCAGTGAGATACCGAGCGGATGCGGAAGAAGTCGGCGATGAGGAGGTCGCCGGATGGGGTGAGCGCGAGCCCGGTCGGCGCGTAGAGCCCAGCACCCAGCGCGGGGTTTCCGTCGCCACGGAAGCTGTGGACCCCGTTCCCGGCGATCGGGTACTCGCCGCCAGCGGTCATCGACACGCCGTAAAAGGTGCCGGTCGCTGCGGCGATGACCCTGACGGCAGCCTGGTCAGGCGCGCTGACGATGATGTTGCCACGGGAATCGATGGCCAGCCTCGCCGCATCGGCGTCGGCCTGGAAGCTGCCCGTGCCGATCGTGGTGAGGTGGTGCGCTTGCATCACGTGACCGTAGAAGGTGCCCGATTTCACCGGCCAGACTGACACCGTCGAGGAGTGCACCATGACGACGTTGCCGTGCCGGTCGATAGCTACCGAGTCGTCGCCGGTATCTGACGCCAGCGTGTACTGGTGGCCAGCGAGCATCGGCCGGCCGTAGAACGTGCCGTTGTGCGCGGCGATCACGACCAGATTGCCCTGGGGCTTTTGCTTGACGAGGAAGGGCGAGGACAGCACGATATTGCCGTTGCGGTCGAAGGCCGCCTGCGCCGGGTCCTGGCAGGGCGTCTTACCCGGGCAGCGCAGCAGGACGTAGATATGACCGCTGACCAGGTGCCGGTTGAAGCGAGTTCCGCTGCTGCCGGCGTAGAGCCACAGCAGGCCCTGATGGCCGACTGGGCCGGAAACCGCGATGTCGCCGTGCTTGTCGGTGATGACGCCGTTCGGCTCGATCACCGCGCCCAGAGCGGGGCCGGTGTCGCGCCGGATAGCTGTGCGCACGATCTTGAAGGTGGCCAATCCCGCGATCGTGTAGATATCGCCCTTGACCATGCGCTGGCCGTAGAACCGGCCCGTGCTCGCGGCGATGACCCTGAGCTGGCTATTGACCGGATCGGCGATCACGATGTTGCCGTGGGCGTCGGTCGCGATGGAAGGCAGCCCGCCTATCGGCTGACTGTCGAAGAGCGGGCCGCCGAACTGAGCGGACCTCGCGGGTCCGCCGTCGCCCGAGGAGTTGTAAGAGCGGTCGCCACCGACCCGGTAGACGTCCCCGGCCTGGATCTTGCGGGCGAAGTCGCGGCCGGAGTGCGCGGCCAGCAGATACAAGGCTCCGGGCGGATGGCCGAAGCTGCTCGGGCCTACGAGCAGGGCATTGCCGTGGCCGTCGACCGACGCCGCGATGACCTCGCCGATGTGGTTCGGCCCGACGATCTGGTAAATGCGCCTGGCCTTCATGGCCCGGCCGTAGAACGTGCCGTTCGTCACCGCCGCTACCCACGCGAGCTGGTTGCCGACGATCACCAGGTTGCCGGCCCGGTCGACGGCGATGCCGGTGATGCAGAGCCTGGCCTGGAGCCAGGTGCCGCCGCTGCCGACAGGCTGGCAACGAGCATTGCCGTCCTTCGGGGGCACGCCGACGATCCGGTAGATGCCGCCCGCCTTCATGGCCCGTCCGTAGTAGGTACCGCCCGTCGTCGGCACGGCCCAGACGACATGGTCGTCGCGGTCCGCGATCAGCAGGTTGCCCGAATGGTCGATCTTGATCGCCGAGATGAAGCGCAGGCTGGCCCTGGTCGCCGGGTCGCTGCCGCCCGCGCCGCCCGCGACGGTGTAAATGTCGCCGGCGGTCATCGGGACGCCGTAGAAGGTACCGGTCGCCTCCGCGATCACCCGGACGGCGGAATTCGCCGTGTCGGCGACCAGGACGTTGCCCGCCTGGTCGACACTGAGCGCGCCGGGGTCGTCAAGCTGGGCGCCGGTGGCCGGGCCGCCGTCTCCCGAGTAGCCGGGGACGCCAATGCCGGCGATTGAGTAGACGCGGCCAGCCGCCATCGGCTGGCCGTAGAACGTCCCGGACTTCTGGGCGACCACCCGGATCCGGTTAACGATGCCTGTGGCCGCTGCTCGATTGGTGGCTCGCTCGCTGAAGAGCACATTGCCGTGATGGTCGACGGCCACCCCGCAGCTCAGGTCGGGGTTGCCGAGGCTGGCCCGCGCGCCGTCCGGATTGACGCCGAGGCCAGCCCGCCCCATCACCGTCGTCATCTCGTCAGAGTTATCCACGATCTTGCGGATAATCGCGTCGAACCCAGGGCTTTCGTCGGTCAGGTAGCTCACACCGCCAGCGGACACGAGCGCACAAGGGTTAAAGAGCGCCCGCTGATCGGCTCGCCCCGGGCCGCCGGTCCCGCCGGCAATGGTCGTGATCGTGCCATGAGCGGCGGTGGCCGGCCGGGTAGAGCGGGCCGCGAGCGCAGGCCCGGCCGCTGCCGCGAGCGCGAGGATGCCGCCAATGCTGGCGGTGACGGTGCTGGCGGCGACGATGCTGATAAACCGGGCGCGCGGGGCTGCTGGCACCTGACGTGCGGACAGATTTGCCCGGTTCTGGGAGTGATTGGAGCTGTTCATCGCACACTAGACTCCCAGTGCGGTGATTTGGTTTACCCGGCGACTTGCCTGATCCAGTGATACTCGGCGATGTCCAGGTCACCCGGCACTCTCACGCCCAGCAACCCCCGCCCTGCAGGCATCCGGGCAACACCCGCCCTGACTCGACGACAGCATGTCCCTACCTACTGCTGTTGTCGGCCCGCTTCCAACGACACCATGGTCCTACTTGGTGCTGTCCTGACGACACTAAGTAGGACCATGGTGCTGTCAGCACACCGTCCTGGACAGCACCATGTCCCTACCTGCTGCTGTCCGGCGGGCCAAGGCGCCGGCATCTACCGCAGGCAAGGCTCAGATAACGGCCGGAGCCAGCGAAAACCCGGCAGTGAACCGGCCACCGGAACTGGCGGTCCTGCGAGGTTCCCGTCGATCCGTGGCGTAGCACCACCAGAAAAGCGAACGATCACGGGAAGCTCGGCAATCCCTCACTTCCCGCAGCTACCCGCGCCAGCTACCTCAGCCCGGGACTGCGGAAGCCCAGGTTAATTCGAGGGCAAGCCGACCCGGAGCGCAGGGCCGCCCGCGGCCCGAGCACCGGAAGCGGCGCGGCAGCAGATCCCGCCGAACCACCCGGAAGCCGCAGCTAGTCGCCAAGAGCGCGGAACACCCAAGACCTAAAAGAGGCCCGGATCGGAGCGGCCCGCCAGCACGAAACCCGCCTTCGCCAGCTCAGGATCTGCCCGGGTTGCGTGACCCGCTGCCGATTCCCAGTGCCGTTGTTCGGTTTACCCGGCGACCTGCCTGATCCAGTGATACTCGGCGATGTCCAGGTCACCGTGCGCCGTGACGACCACGCCGGCGGGCTGGGCTAGCGAGGCTCGCAGCGCGGGTCCGCCGTCGCCGGTGTGACCCAGGAACCCGTCGCCGGCGATCTGCACCGTGTGACCAGCGGTCACGGGCCGGCCGTAGAAAGTGCCGGTCGCCTTCGCGAGCAGCGAGACCGTGTCCTGCGGCTCGTTCGCGAAGATGACGTTGCCCGACCCGTCGAGCGCGAAGCCGCCCGTGGGCGCCGGCGCGACCGTGTACAGGTCCCCTGCGGTCATCGGCAATCCGTAGAAGGTGCCGGTCGCCGCCGCGATCATCCGGATGCCGTCGGCGTCAGCGAAGAACACGTCTCCCCCGGAGTCGACGGCCACCGGCCCGATCGGCTGAACCCCGGCACCGAGCGCCGGGGTTCCGTCGGGCGAGTCCGGGCAGCTGTCAACGTCCTTGCCAGCGATCGTGTAGAGGTCGCCCGCTGTCATCGAGATGCCGTAGCGCGTTCCGGTGACCGCCGCGACGATGCGGAGCTCGCACTGCTCGGTGACGAGCACGTCGCCGCTGGAGTCGGTGCCGACCGCGAGCGGGAAGCCGATCTGAGCCTGCGTCGCCGGCCCGCCGTCGCCGCCTTGGCCCGCCTGGCCCGAGCCCGCGATGGTGTAGATGCGGCCCGCCGCCATCGACTGCCCGTAGAAGGTCCCTGACGCCTGCGCGACGACCCGGATCCGGCTGAGCCCGGCGTCGGCGATCACCAGGTTGCCCTCCGCGTCGACGCTGATGCCGCCGACCGTATTGAGACTGGCGCTCGTCGCGGGAGCGCCTTCCACGTCCCGCGAGTTCTTGGCGCTGCCGGCGATGTGGTAGATGTGCTCGGCCCGGACGGACTGGCCGAATCGGGTACCTGACGTGCCGGCGACCATCCGGATCTCGGTGCGGTCGACGATGAAGAGGTCACCGGACTTGTCGGCCGCCAGCGGCGTCACCATCGGCAGGCCGTCGGAACGCTCGCCGTTGAAGAAGATCTGGCCGATGTGCAGCTCAGCCTGGGTGGCCGGGCCGCCGTCGCCCGAGGACAGGCGCAGGTTGAAATTCGCCGAGTCGACGGCCGAGAGCGCGTACAGCTGCATCGCCTGCATGTGCTCGCCGTAGAACGACCCGGACCGCACCGCGACGACCTGCAGTTTCTGCTGACCGGCGATGACGACGTTCCCTGAGCCGTCCACGGACACCCCGTTCGCCACCAGCGGCCCGGCCTGGAGCGCGGGTACGCCCCTGGCGTGCTTGCTACCGCCGGCGACCTTGCTCCCCGCGATGACGTACAGCCGGCCGCGGACCATGGTGCGTCCGTAGAACCTGCCGGTGGCCTCCGCGAGCACGTCGACCCGCGCGCCGGCGGCGATGACCACCGAACCGTGGTGATCGATGGCGATTCCGGAGGGCAGGATCAAGTCGGACTGGGTGCCGAGCCGGCCGTCTGACGCCTTGCCACCGCCCGCGATCGTGTAGATGTGGCCAGCTCGCATCGCCCGGCCGTAGAACTTCCCGGAGCGGGCCGCGATCACCCGGACCAGGCCGTCACCGGGATCGGCGAAGACGAGGTTGCCGTGATGGTCGGCCCGCAGCCCGGCGCCGAGCTGCGGGCTGAGGTCGTCGAAGGTCAGGATCTTCAGCCGCGCCCTGGTCGCCAGGCCGCCGTTGTTGAGCGTGCTGCCGCCGCCGGCGACGACGTAGATGTGGCGAGCCTTCATCTTGATGCCGTAGGACGTTCCCGTGCGTTCGGCGAGGGCGTAGATGTGGTTGTCGGCGCTGGTGAACAGCACGTTGCCCGCCGAGTCGACGGCGATCGCGCCCGGTGCGAAGGTCGGCTGGAAGGCTGGGCTGGTGCTCTTCACGAGGGTGTAGACGTGACCGCGCGTCAGGTGCCTGCCGTAGAACGTCCCGGTGGCCATCGCCACGACCCGGATGCCGTAAGGCACCGACACTGGCTGGGTCAGCCCTTCGTACTGGGTGCCGTCCGACACCAGGACGTTGCCGGCGTGGTCGACGGCGACCCCGCACGAGTCGGCCAGCGCGACCTGACTAGCCGGGCTGCCGTCCGGCGCCTGCGGCAGGGCGGGTGCGCCTGCGAGGGGATCGAGAAGGGACTGCTCGTCCATCAGGCCGCTGCCGGCCAGCGTCGTCAGGTTCCCGGTCGACGTGCTGATGCGCCGCAGCACGGCGGGCGCCTGCGGGAACGCGGGGTCGGACATCTGGTCGGTCACGTACAGCGCATGACCGGCGTAGGTCACCGCGCACGGCGCCACGCCCACCGTCCGGGCCGGCCCCGGCCCGCCCAGCCCGCCCGCGATGGTCGAGATGGTGCCTGGTGCCGTCGCGGCCGGCTGCAGCGCGCCCGCTGTCGCAGGCACCACCAAGACGCCAAGCATCGCGAGCAGTCCGGCCCCGACGGCGGCTGCGACCGGCACCGGAGCGGCCGATCGCAGCCAGGGCCAGGTGAGCGAGGACATTTCCCGTGCTCCCAACAAGGCGTCGATTCGTCGATCAGGGTGAGATGGAGCGGATCCGGAAGAGGTCGGCGATCAGCAGGTCACCGTCCGGAGCCAGGGCAAGCCCGGTGGCCAGCCCTAGCTGCGCCTTGACCGCGGGACCGCCGTCCCCGCTGAAGCCGAGCCTGCCGGTGCCGGCGATCGTGTAACCGCCGCCCGCCGTCATGGGTACTCCGTAGAAGGTCCCGGTCGCTGCGGCGATCACGTGGATCCTGGCGGGGCCAGGCTGGGCGAACACGACGTTTCCCGCCGAGTCGACGACCAGGCCGGGAGGCAGAATCTGGATGAAGTGGTCCGGATTATCGAAGATCGTATAGAGATGGTGCGCCTGCATGGTGCGGCCGTAGAAGGTGCCCGAGGTTCTGGCCCACACGGTAATCGTGTAGGGGACGCCCAGCAGGAGATTGCCGTCATGGTCCACGGCGATCGAGTCAGTAAGATGCTGGGGCACCAGCACGTAGCTGTGACCGGCGATCATCTTCCGGCCGTAGAAAGTGCCAGTGCGGGCGGCGATGACGATGGTCTGGCTGTGCAGCTGGCCCTTCGCGGAGTACATCGATGGCGTGATCAGGTTGCCGTCCTGGTCGAACACCGTGTCCTCAGGTGCCTGGCAGTCCCTCTCGCCGCTGGTGCATCGGAGCAGCACGTAAATGTGGCCGCTCACCAGGTGCCGGCCGAACCGGTTGCCGGTGCGGCCGGCGTAGAGCCACAGCAGGCCCTGTCCGCCGACCGGCCCGGACACGGCCAGGTCACCGGCCTTGTCGGCGGCGATCCCGGCTGGCTCGACGGCAGCGCCGATGGCTGGCCCGGTGTCGCGGTGGCTGGACGTCGGGCTCCCCGTGCCGGCGATCGTATAGATGTCGCCCTTGACCATGTGCTGGCCGTAGAACGTTCCGGTGCTCCGCGCCACGACGCGCAGCCGGGCATTGGCATTGTCGGCGAGGACGATGTTGCCCTGGGGGTCCACGGCGATCGAGGGCATGCCGCCGTCCGCCCTTTGCGGCGCATCTCCGCCGAACTGCGCGACCAGCGCGGATCCGCCGTCACCTGAGTAGTTCAGCGAGCCGTTTCCGCCGACCCGGTACACGTGCCCGGCCTGGACCTTCAGCCCGAAATCGTGATTGTCGTGATTGGCCAGCAGGTACAGCGCGCCCGATAGGCCCTCGCGGCCGAAGACCGCGAGCAGCGCGTTGCCCTGACCGTCCACGGACACCGAGCCCGGCACCCGGATCGTGCCCGGCTTGACCACCTCGTAGATCCGCCCTGGCACCATGGGCCGGCCGTAGAAGTCGCCCTTCGCGAAGGCCGCAACCCACACCGCGCCGTGACTGGCGATCACCACATTGCCGGGCCGGTCGACGGCGACGCCCGTCGGGCAGATCCTGGCCTTCAGCGACAGCCCGGCACTGCCAGCCTGCTGGCAGCTCGTGGCACTCGGCGAAGGCGTGCCGACGATCGTGTAAATGTGTCCGGCCAGCATGGCGCGCCCGTAGTAGGTGCCCGATCGCGTCGGGACCGCTCGGACCACATGATTGAGGTCGTCGGAGATCAGCAGATTGCCCGACCGGTCGATCCTGACCACCGACCCCAGCGCGAGCTGGGCCTCGGTGGCGGGTCCTGCGTCGCCCGAGTAGCCGCGGATTCCGTCACCTGCGACCCGGTAGATGTCTCCGTTCGTCATCGGGACGCCGTAGAAGGTACCGGTCTTCTCGGCGATGACCTGGATCTCGTCGTTGCCCGAGTCGACCACGGCGATGTTGCCTGCCTGGTCGATCGCCAGGCCGGTCGGGTTGTCCAGTTCGGCATCGGCCGCCGGGCCGCCGCTGCCCGAATTGCCAGCCGTCCCGTTGCCCGCGATCGTGTAGACGTGACCTCCGGTCATCTGCTGGCCGTAGAAAGTGCCGGTGCTCAGGGCGACGACCCGGACCCGGTCCTGGATGGGGCCGGCGGAATCGGTCGGCGAGAAGATGTCCTCCTCGGTGAAGAGGACGTTTCCGCTGCTGTCGACGGCGACGCCGCAGCTCCGGTCTGGATTGCCCCGGCCCGCCGGAGCCCCGTCCGTGTTGACGCCGCTGGTGCTGGCGCCCATGATCGTGGTCAGATGATCAAGGCCGTCGGCGATCTTGCGGATGATCGTGTCGCCCTGCTGAGTCTGGTCGGTGAAGTAGCTCACGCCGTTGTCACTGACGACCGCGCAAGGACTGGCGAGCGCGATGTGGTCCGGCCGGCCGGGACCGCCGATCCCGCCCGCGATCGTCGTGATCGTGCCCGGCGCCGCCAGCCCCGGCGAAAGCTGTGCTGGCGAAAGCCGTGCTGGCGAAAGCCGTGCTGGCGAAGGGCGTGCTGGCGAAAGCTGCGCCGACGCCGGGTAGACCGCCGCCGCGAGGGCTACCGCTCCGCCGGCGATTCCAGTCATGATGCTGACCGCACGTAGTCTCATGTTGCTCCTGCCCGGCTTACGCACCGGTGATCTTCCTGATCCAGTGGAATTCGGCGTCGGCTACGCTGCCGTCGGCCAGCGCGACAACGCTGACCGGGTCGGCCAGCGCGGCCTTCGTGGCCGGCCCGCCGTCGCCGGAGTGGCCGACGAAGCCGCTGCCGGCGATCTGATAGGTCTGGCCAGCGGTCATCGGGACGCCGTAGAAAGTACCTGTCGTCTCAGCGAGGACGAGGATCGCGCTGGTGAGCGCGTCCGCGACGACGAGGTTGCCAGCGCCGTCGACGGCAAAGCCGCCGCCGGTGGCACCAGCCCGCACCGTGTAGAGGTCGCCCGCTGTCATAGCCTGCCCGTAGAACGTGCCGGTCGATGCCGCGATCACCCGGATCCCGGTGCTGTCGGTGAGCAGCACGTTGCCGTGGGCGTCGACGGCGACCATGCTCACCTTCGTCAGGCTCGCCGATCCGGCCAGGCTTCCGTCCGGCGCGTCCGAGCAGGTACTCGTGCCGGAGATGGTGTAGATGTGACCGGCGCTCATCGCCTGGCCGTACCGGGTGCCGGCTACCGCCGCGACCACGCGCACCTCGCAGTTCGTGGCGATCAGCACGTCGCCGGACGCGTCGGTGCCGGCGCCCTCTGGCGTGCCGACCTCCGCCTGCAGGGCGGGACCGCCGTCGCCAGTCTCACCGGTCTCGGTGTCGCCGGCGATCATGTAGATGTGGCCGGCCGTCATGTGCTGGCCGTAGAACGTCCCGGTGCTGGCCGCCGCCACCAGCACCTGATGGGCCGTGCTGTCGGCGATCAGCACGTTGCCAGCCGCGTCGGTGCCGATGCCCGCCACGAGCCTGCCAAGGCCGGTGTCGCGGGCGAGCGCTCCGCTGGCCAGCGGACCAGCCTCGCCGTTGCCGGCCACCCGGTAGAGGTGCCCGGCCTGGACCTGCTGGCCGAACCGCACCCTCGTGGTGCCCGCGATCAGGTCGACCGCCCCGCCGTCGGCGACGAAGAGGTCGGCCGACTTGTCCGTGGCCAGCAGGTCCGTCGACGGATCGAAATCCGACTGCTCGATGTTGAGTTCGGCCCGCGTCGCCACGCCGCCGTCGCCGGAGTCGACGACGGTGCGGGCGTCTGGCTGCGAGTAGGTAAGGAAGTACAAGTGCATGGCCGACATGTGCTCGCCGTAATACTCGCCGGTCCTGGCCGGCACGACGTCGACGCCGTTCCGGGTGCCGATCACCACATTGCCCGAGCCGTCTACCGACAGCGCGTGCGGCGAGACGGGACCGGCCTTGCTGGCCGCCACTCCGTTACCGCCAGGGCCCTGCTGGCTGCCGACGATCTTGTAGAGGTGCCCGCGCACCATCGCGCGCCCGTAGAACCTGCCGTTCGACTCGGCCAGCGCCTCGACCCAGATGCCGTTGTCCATCAGCACGTTGCCCTGATGGTCGATGGCCAGCTCGGCGGGGTCGAACAGGCCGGTCTTCGTCGCGAGCCCGCCGTCCGGAGACTTGGCGGGAGAGGCTGCCGGGTCGCCGGCGATCGTGTAAATGTGCCCGGTCCGCATCGACTGGCCGTAGAACCGGCCGTTGCCGGCCGCGATCACCCGGACCAGGCCGTTGTACTCGTCGGCGACGACGAGATTTCCGTGATGGTCAATCCTGAGCCCGGCGTCGGCGACCCCGTCGAAGTGCTCGTCGGATACGAACGCAAGGGACGCCTGGGTGGCCAGGGCGCCATTGGCGAAGCTCCGCCCGCCGCCCGCGATCCGGAAGATCCCGCCTGCCGTCATCTCGACCCCGTAGAAGGTGCCGGTCCGCACCGCTCGCGCGTAGATCTCGTCGTCGTCGCCGGTAAAGAGCACGTTGCCGGCGGAGTCCACGGCAATCGCGCCTGGCCCGTCCCCGCGCAGCCTCGGATCAGAGGACCTGACCAGCGTGTACTCGCGGCCCTTGACCAAGTGCCTGCCGTAGAACTTGCCGGTCGCCCCGGCGACGACCCTGATCCCGTACGGCACCACGACGTCATCGGCGTCCTCGAAGTCGGTGCTGTCGGCGACCAGCACGTTGCCCGAGTGGTCGACAGCGACGCCGCAGGAGTCGGTGAGCGCCGCCGACGTGGCGCTGGCACCGTCCGGTACCGCAGGCAGCGCCCGCAGGTCGAAATCGGTCGAGGTCGTCCCGTTTCCCGCGATGGTGGTGAGCGCCCCTGACGACGTCGCGATGTGCCGGACGACCGCCGCGTCACCTGCGAACATCGGCGCGAACGACAGGTCAGTGACGTAGAGGGCCTGACCCGAGTACGTCACCGCGCACGGGCTGACCCCGACCGTCCGCGCCTGCGCGCCCGCCGACGCCACCGCCGATCGTGGTGATGGTTCCCGGTGCGGAGGCCTGCGGCGCGGAGTTCCCCGACGCCGCCGCCGGTGTCATCGTGACCACCAGGCCGGCCAGGGACGCGGCACTGATCGCGGCGACCGCAGCGGCGATGCCTGTCCTGGCTGGAGCGGTCCGTGCCATGTCTCGCATCCCTTCCTCACAAGAATCTGGACCGTCCGGCCAGGTGTCACCGGCACGACAGCTCAGTTCACGACGGCTTGGTCGCGACAATCCGGATGGAAGACGCGCCAGCCGGCCGAAGGGTTTACCTCGGCTGCCCGACGCGGGCGAGGCTGGGCACAGCATGTCCCTACTTGCTGTCACTAGGAGGACTGTTCCAACAGCAGCATGGTCCTACTTACTGCTGTCAGGACGACAGTAAGTAGGACCATGCTGTCGTCAGGCACTTACCCGGAACAGCAGTAAGTCGGACCTTCCCGTCGTTGAGACCGGGCGGGGGCGGGCGGAGCTTCTGGCGAGGGCGGGGCAGGACGGGGTCGCGAGTCCAGGTTGACCTTCGGCGCATCAAGCTATTCGGTCACTGGCCGGTGATCTTCCTGATCCAGCGGAATTCGGCGTCGACCAGGCTGCCGTCGGCCATCGCGAGCACGCTCGTCGGCTCGGCGAGGGCCGCCGCGGTCGCCGGGCCGCCGTCGCCGCTGTGGCCGAGGACACCGTTGCCCGCGATCTGGAACGTCTGCCCGGCGGTCATCGGCACCCCGTAGAACGTGCCGGTCGTCGCTGCGAGCACCGAGATGGAGTTGCCGAGGTCGTCAGCGACGACGACGTTGCCCGCGCCGTCGATCGTGAATCCGCCGTAGGCGGTCCGTGCCTGGATCGTGTACAGGTCACCCGCCGTCATCGACTGCCCGTAGAAAGTGCCCGTCGTTTCGGCGACGACCCGGATTCCCGCGTGGTCGGTGAACAGGACGTTGCCGCTGGAATCGACGGCCGTCATCCCGACCTGCGACAGGTTCGCCGACGTGGCGACGGTCCCGTCCGCCGAGTCCGAGCAGGCGGCAGTGCCGGCGATCGGATAGATGTCACCAGCGGTCATCGCCTGGCCGTAGCTCGTCCCGGTCACCTCGGCGACGACGCGCAGCTCGCAGCTCGTGGCGATGAGCAGGTTGCCCGCCGCGTCGGCCGAGACTCCGAGTACCGGCCCGATGGAGGCGCTCAGCGCGGGGCCGCCGTCGCCTGAGAGGCTGCTTCCGCCGTTGCCGGCCACGAAGTAGAGATGGCCGGCGGTCATGGCCTGCCCGTAGAAGGTGCCGGTGCGAGCCGCCACCACCAGCACCCGCCCGGCGACGGCGGCAGCGATCAGCAGATTGCCCGCCGCGTCGGTGCCGATGCCGTCAGGCACGTCGATGGCGGTCTTGGTCGCCTGGGCGCCCTTGGAGATCGGCCCGGACTGCCCGTCGCCGGCGATGCGGTAGATGTGCCCGGCCTGCACCTGCTGCCCGAACCGCGTTCCACTGGCGCCGCCGATGATCCTGACCTCCCGGTGGGAAGCCACGAAGACGTCGGCCTGGGCGTCGGTGGCCAGCAGGTCCAGCGACTGGGTGACGTCGTCCTGCTGGCCTACGTGCAGCTCAGCCCTGGTCGCCAGCCCGTCGTCGCCGGAGTCGAGTGCCGCCCTTTCGTTCGGCTTAATAAGGGTGATCGAGTAGATATGCAGGGCCCGCATCCGCTGCCCGTAAAACGTGCCGGCCTGCGGCGGCACCACCAGCAGCCCTCGGTCCTGGGCAATCACGACGTTGCCTGAGCCGTCCGCCGACAGGGCGCTGGCTTCGATCGGGCCGGTCTGGCGCGCGGGTATGCCGTTCCTGAAGATGCCGACGGCGCTGCCAGCGATCCGGTACAGGTGGCCTCGCACCATCGAGCGCCCGTAGAACTTGCCGGTCGACTCGGCCAGGGCCAGGATCCACCCCCCGTTGTCCATGATCACGTTGCCGTGATGATCGATGGCGAGGTGGCCAGGGTCGAACAGCCCGGTCTTCGTCGCGAGCCCGCCGTCGGGCGACACGCCAGGATCGACGGCGCTGTCGCCGGCGATGGTGTAGATGTGCCCGGTGCGCATCGACTGGCCGTAGAAGGTGCCATTGCTCGCGGCGACGGCCCGGACCAGCCCGTGGAACTGGTCGGCGACGATCAGATTGCCGTGGTGATCGATGCGCAGGCCCGCGTCCGCGATGCCCTGGAAATGGTCGGGGTCGATAAGCGCCAGTCCCGCCTGCACCGCCGGGATGCCGTCCTCAGACGACTCGCCGCCGCCGGCGACCGGGTAGGTTCCGCCCGCCTGCATCTTGATCCCGTAGAACGTGCCGGTCCTGACGGCTCGCGCCAGGATCCGGTCGTCGTCGCCGGTAAACAGCACGTTGCCGGCGGAGTCCACGGCGATCGCGCCGGGCGCATCGCCCGCCAGAGCCGGGCTGGCGGACCTGACCAGCGTGTACTCCCTGCCCTTGACCATCTGCCTGCCGTAGAACTTGCCGGTCGCCTCCGCCACGACGCGGATGCCGTAAGGCTCAGCGACCTCCTCGTCGGCTTCGTACCTCGCGCTGTCCGAGACCAGGATGTTGCCCGCATGGTCGATCGCGATCCCGCACGCGTCTTCGATCGGAGTCGACCGGGCGCTGCTCCCGTCCGGCGGGCCAGGCGGGTCGAAGTCGTCGTTGTTCGCGAAGACCCCGTTCCCCGCGACGGTTGTCAGGGCACCGGAGGACGTGACGATCTTGCGCACGACCGCCGGGCCGCCGTCGAACTCCGTGCCGATGCCGGTGTCCCCGACGTACAGGGCTTGACCCGCGTAGGTCACCGCGCAGGGCGAGGTGCCGACCGTGAGCGCAGGCCCCGGTCCGCCCAGTCCCCCGGCGATCGTCGTGATCGTCCCCGGAACGCTCGCCTGCGCCGTCGTGCCGCCCGATGCCAGTGCCGCCGTGCTCGCCAGGCCCGCCAGCAACGCCACTGCGGCCGCGACGGCGATTCCGGAGACAGCCCTGATCCGCCGGGCCCTGATCCGCATGTGGTGCTCCTGTCGGTCGGTGTGCCTCATCCCGCGATCTTCCTGATCCAGTGGTATTCGGTATCGACGATGCTGCCGTCCGGCAGGGCGAGCACGCTGGTCGGCTGGGCGAGCGCGGCCTTCGTGGCAGGCCCGCCGTCTCCGCTGTGGCCGAGGAAGCCATTGCCGGCGATCTGGAAGGTCTGCCCGGCGGTCATCGGCACGCCGTAGAAGGTGCCGGTCGACTCGGCCAGGACCGAGATCGAGTCCGCCGGCGCGTCAGCGACCACAAGGTTGCCCGAGCCGTCAACGGCGAACCCGCCGTTGGCTGGCGGGGCAATTGTGTAAAGGTCGCCCTTGGTCATGGACTGCCGGTAGGACGTGCCGGTCGTCGCCGCGATGACCCGGATCCCTGAACCGTCGGAGACCAGCACGTTCCCGTTCGCGTCGACCAGCACCATCCCGGCCTGCGTCAGCGTCGCCGACCCGGCGGGACCGCCGTCGGCAGAGTCCGAGCAGGTGCCAGACCCGGCGATCGTGTAGATATCGCCTGCTGTCATTGCCTGGCCGTAGTGCGTGCCGGTCACCGTCGGGACCGCGCGGACCTCGCAGCGCGACGTGATCAGCACGTCGCCGTCGGCGTCGGCCGCGACGCTTTCAGGAAAGTCGAGCTCGAGCAGCAAGCGCGGGGCCGCCGTCTCCGGTTTCGCCTGCTCCGCCGTCGCCTGCCACCGTGTAGAAGTGGCCTGCGGTCATGGCCTGGCCGTAGTAGGTGCCGGTCGTCGCTGGTACCACCAGCACCTGGTTGGCCTTGGAGTCGGCGATCAGAAGATTGCCCGCCGCATCGGCGCCGAGCCCGTCGACCTCGCCAAGGCCGACGCCGGTCGCGATCCCGCCGTTCGACGGCGGCCCGCCAATGCCGCCGTCGCCGGCGATCGGGTAGATGTGCCCGGCCTGCACGCTGCGGCCGAACCTGGTCCCTGTGCTCCCCGCGATCATCTTGACCTGAGTGGCGCTGTCGAGCGTGTTATCGGCCATGAAGACGTCCGCGTGCCGATCCGCCGCCAGGAAGTTCAGCGACAGATCCCCGAACGGCAAGCCGACGAACAGCTCAGCCTGGGTAGCCGGCCCGCCGTTGCCGGAGTCCACCGGATGCGCTGCGATGGCGCCGGTATCACTGAGCGTGTAGAGGTGCATGGCCTGCATCTGCTCGCCGTAGAACTTGCCTGACTTGACGGGCACGACCTGCAGGCCAGCCCCGGGGATCACCACGTTGCCTGAGCCATCGACGGACAACCCCGCCGCCAGTACCGGGCCCGCCTCGCGGGCCGGCACGCCGTTGCCCCCGGTGCCTGTCGCGCTGCCGATGATCTTGTAGAGGTGACCGCGAACCATCGTGCGGCCGTAGAACTTGCCGGACGACTCGGCCAGCGCCTCGACCAAGGCCCCGGCGTCGATGAGCACGTTGCCCCGATGGTCGACCGCGAGCCCGGCGGGAGAGTTGATCGCGGTCTTGGCCGCGAGCCCGCCGTCCGGCGTCTTGGACGTGACGACCCCGCGCTCCCCGGCAATCGTGTAGATGTGCCCGGCCTTCATCGCCTGACCGTAAAAGCTGCCGTTCCTGGCCGCGATGACCCGGACCAGGTCGTCGTAGGTGTCCGCGACAACCAGGTTGTCGTGGTGGTCAAGGCGCAGCCCGGCGGTCGCGATCCCGCTGAAGCCCTCGTCCTGGATGAAGGTCAGCCGTGACTGCGTCGCCAGCGCGCCGTTCTTGTCCTGCTTGCCGCCGCCGGCGATCACGTAGATCCCGCCGGCCCGCATCCTGACTCCGAAGAAGGTGCCCGTGCGGACCGCTCTCGCGTAGATGCGGTTCTGGTCGCTGGTAAACAGCACGTTGCCGGCGGAGTCGACGGCGATCGCGCTGGGGGCCGCGTCGCGAAGACCCGGAGCTTGCGAGCTGACCAGGGTGTACACGTCGCCTTTGGTCATCTGCCTGCCGTAGAACCTGCCCGTCGCCCCGGCGACCACCTGAATGCCGAGCGGTGCTATCTGCTCGTCGTCGTCCGCATACTCGCTGCTGTTCGCGACCAGGATGTTGCCCGCATGGTCGACCGCCACGCCGCACGAGTCCGCGATCGCGGCCAGCCTGGCATTGCTCCCGTCGGGCACTTCAGGCGCGGTCGGCGACTCCCCCTGGCCCTGGATCCCCTCGGACACCAGCCCGGACCCGGCCAGCGTCGTGAGCTGGCCCGAGGCGGTGCTGATCCGGCGGACGACGCTCGGAGTGCCGGAGAAGACCGGGTCGGGGAAGAAGTCGGTGACGTAGAGGGCGTGACCGGCGTAGGTCACGGCGCACGGAGACATGCCCACGGAGCGCGACGGTCCTGGCCCGCCCACACCCCCGGCGATCGTCGTGATGGTTCCAGCCGCCGTGGTCGCCGGATTGGCCGAGGCGGGCGCCATCGCAACCACCATGCAGGCCAATGACGCGATCACCGCCGTAGCGGTCATCGCCTGGGTCGGACGGACCCCGAATCGCATCTGCGCTCCCAACGTCTCGTGACAATCCGCCAGAAAGACGCGCAGGCCGACCGGTCGGTTTACGCCCTGGATACTCTACTTAACTGACGCCCTTGCGAAAGTTCCTGTAGCACGTCAGGATGGTAGGGTGACCGCCGAGCTGAGCTTCACCACGGAACCGGCCGCCTACCGGCACTGGCGGCTCGAGGTCGACGGGACCGTGGCCACGCTGACCTTGTGCGTTGACCCCGATGGCGGCATCGCGCCAGGTTATGAGCTGAAGAAGAACAGTTACGACCTCGGTGTCTACATCGAGCTGAACGACGCGGTGCAGCGGCTGCGGTTCAGCCACCCCGGCGTCCGGGCCGTGATCATCACCAGCGGACTCGACCGGATGTTCTGCGCGGGAGCCAACATCGGCATGCTGGCGCAGTCCGAGCACTCCTTCAAGGTCAATTTCTGCAAATTCTGTAACGAAACGCTCGCCGCACTCGAGGATGCCTGCGCGGACTCTAGCCAGACCTACATCGCAGCCCTGAACGGGACGGCGGCCGGCGGCGGCTACGAGCTCGCCCTGGCCTGCGACACGATTCTGCTGACCGATGACGGGTCGTCCACGGTGGCGTTGCCCGAGGTGCCGCTGCTCGGCGTGCTGCCGGGGACCGGCGGGCTGACCAGGCTGACCGACAAGCGGGGGGTGCGCCGGGACCTTGCCGACGTGTTCTCGACCACGGCCGAGGGGATCAGGGGGCAGCGGGCCGTCGACTGGCGGCTGGTCGACGAGGTGGCCCGGCCTACCGAGTTCGACGCCGCGGTGCGACGGCTGGCGCAGGCTGCGGCTGGTTCGGGTACTCAGGGGGCGAGCGGCCTAGACGGTATCGAGCTGCCCGGCGCTCCATGCGTTCAGCGATGGTGATGGTCTATCGCATGAGCACGTGCGGGTCGAGTTCGACCGGGCGCTCGGAGTCGCGACCATCACGGTCGCCGGGCCTGCTCGAGCGGTGGCTGACGCCGCTGAGCTGCACGAGGCTGGGGCGGCGGCGTGGCCGCTGGCGGCCGCCCGGGAGCTGGACGACGCGATCAGCCGGCTGCGGTTCGGCGAGCCCGAGCTTGGCACCTGGCTGATCAAGACCTCGGGCGATCCGGGAGCGGTGATCGCGACCGACGAGCTGCTGGCTCGGGCGGCTGCTTCGGGCGACTGGCTGGCGCGGGAGATCATCGGCTTGTGGCGGCGGACGCTGCAGCGGCTCGACGCGACGAGCCGGTCGATGATCGCGCTGATCGAGCCGGGCAGCTGCTTCGCCGGGACGCTGCTCGAGCTGGCGCTCGCGGCCGACCGGCAGTACATGCTGGACGGGATCTTCGAAGGCGGACCTGATGGTCAGCGGCCGGCCGTGCTGGTGCTCGACGCGCTGAACGACGGGCCGCTCCGGGCGGCGGCAGGATCGTCGCGGCTGGCGATCAGGTTCGGGCCGGCGGGCGGCGAGCTGGTCGCAGCCGCGCTCGCGACGTCGGGCAAGGAGCTGAGCGCCGCCGAGGCGGTCGAGCTCGGGCTGGTCACGGCGGCGCCGGACGACCTGGACTGGGACGACGAGCTCAGGCTGGTCGTGAGCGAGCGGACAGCGTTCTCCCCCGACGCGCTGAGCGGGCTCGAGGCGAGCCTGCGGTTCGCCGGGGCTGAGTCGACCGGCACCAAGATCTTCGGCCGCCTCGCGGCCTGGCAGAACTGGATCTTCCTGCGACCCAACGCGTCCGGTCCTGGCGGGGCGCTGCGCCGGTACGGCACAGGACAGCGAGCGGAATTCGACCGGAAGCGAGTCTGAGGCGATGTCTATTCACGAGGAAGAGATCACCGGGCCCGCGCCCGCGCCGGACGGTCCGGTGAGCGTGATCGACTACAGCGAGCGGATTCCCAACAACGTCAGTCTCGCCACCGACCGCAAGCTGCAGCGGGCGCTCGAGTCGTGGCAGCCTCGGTTCCTCGACTGGTGGAGCGCGCTCGGGCCGTCGCTGCCAACCCGCGACGTGTATCTGCGGACGGCTGTGGCCATCGGGCGGGACGGCTGGGCCAGCTGGGACCGGGTCCCGATGGAGCAGTACCGGTGGGGCATCTTCCTGTCCGAGCGCGGCGGCGAGCCCCGGGAGATCGGGTTCGGCCAGCACAAGGGCGAGCCGGTCTGGACTTCGGTACCCGGTGAGTACCGCAGTGAGCTGCGGCGGCTGATCGTCGTGCAGGGCGACACCGAGCCCGCGTCGGTCGAGCAGCAGCGGCACCTGGGCGCGACCGCGCCGTCGCTGTACGACCTGCGGAACCTGTTCCAGGTGAACGTCGAGGAAGGCCGGCACCTGTGGGCGATGGTCTACCTGCTGCACGCGTACTTCGGGCGGGACGGCCGCGAGGAAGCCGAGCAGCTGCTGCGGCGGCATTCAGGGCATCCGGATAGCCCTCGGATACTGGGGGCGTTCAACGAGGCGACGACCGACTGGCTGGCGTTCTTCATGTTCACCTACTTCACCGACCGGGACGGGAAGTACCAGCTCGGCACGCTGAAGGAGTCCGGGTTCGACCCGCTGTCCCGGACTGCTGAGTTCATGCTGCGCGAGGAAGCGCACCACATGTTCGTCGGGACGACCGGGGTCCAGCGGGTGGTGCAGCGGACGGCGGCGCTGATGGCCGCGCACGGCACGGACGACCTCTGGAAGTACGGCGGGATCCCGCTATCGGTGATCCAGAAGTACCTCAACCAGCATTACTCGCTGTCGCTGGACCTCTTCGGGTCTGAGACGTCGTCCAACGCGGCGGCCTATTTCACCGCTGGGCTCAAGGGTCGGTGGATGGAGACCAGGCGGTCCGATGATCACCTGCTGACCGAGGCGACGCTGGACGTGCCGGTGGTGGTCGACGGGGCGCTCGGGGCCCGGACGGTGCCTGCGCTGACGGCACTCAACCTCGACCTGCGCAACGAGTACGTCGCCGACTGCGAGCGCGGCCTGCGCAAGTGGAACAGCGAGCTGGAGAAGGCGGGCGCCGGACGCGCGGCTGGCGCTGCCGCACGTGGGGTTCAACCGGAAGGTCGGGGCGTTCGCCGGGCACCACGTCAGCCCGTCGGGCTCGCTGCTTGATTCCGGCGAGTGGGAGCGGCAGTCGTCAGCGTGGCTGCCGTCCGCCGACGACCTGGCGATGGTCGCCGGGCTGATGGCGCCGCACCACGAGCCGGGCTCGTTCGCCGGGTGGCTCGCGGCACCATCAGTCGGCATCAACGACCTGCCGGTCGAATACGACTACGTCCGCTTCTAGCTGGCCACGCGGTTGCGGCAAGCCGGCGAACAGCAGCAACCAGGGCCACACCCCTGGCGGGCAGCGACCCGAAGGACAGCAAGGTCCTACTTGCTGCTGTCGGGACGACAGTAAGTAGGACCATGCTGTTGTCGGGCTCAGGTCGCGTTATTTGGCCGTCGCGCTGAATTCGCTGGTTCTCGCGCTCTCGGCTGACCCGCTGAGGGCGGTGAACTGGTAGTAGTACGTGACGCCGCTGGTGACCCCCGAGTCGGTGTAGGTCGGTGAGGTGACCGTGACCAGCGGGGTGGCGCCCTCACCGCCTGGGGTGGTGCTGCGGTAGACCCGGTAGCTGGTCGCGGCGGTTTCGTTGCCCCACTGCAGCAGGATGTGACCGGCCGACGGCGTGATCACGACGCCGAAGGGCACCCCAGGCGCAGTGCCGCCTCCGGGTGGCGGAGTACTGGTCGCAGGCGGGCGTGGCTGAGACCTCGTTCGAGTCAGGAGAGATGCCCACGCTGTTGTTGGCGGCGACGTTGTAGAAGTAGGTTTTCCCGTTGGTCAGGCCGGTGTCGGTGAACGTCGTGGTCGTGCCGCTCACGGTACCGACGGGCGTGACCGCTTCGCCGCCGGAAATGGTGCCGCGGTAGATGGTGTACGAGGTCGGACTGCCGCTCGTGCTGGCCGTCCAGGCCAGCGCCGCGCTCGTGCTGCCTGGCGTGATCGTCAGGCTGGTCGGCCCGCTCGGGACTGAGGCGGTCGCCGGAGTGACGATCAGCTGGTCGACCCTGGAGACACCGTGGTCGCTGACCGCGATCATGGCGACGGAGTTCGTGCCCGCGTTCAGGTGCACCTGCAAGGACGAGTCCTGGTAGACGTCGAAGCTGCCGGTGATCGGGAAGCGCTCAGTCGTGGTGATGACCTGGCCGTTGACCTTGAGTCCCATCTCCCGGTTGTTGACGCCGGGGAAGAGGCCGCCCTGGAAGGCGTACCGCCATTCGATCGTGTACAGGCCGCTGGTCGGCACGACAACGTCGTTGAACGTCAGCGAGCCCTGGGTCGCGTAGGCCATGTCGATTACCTGCTGTCCAGGGGAAGCAGAGCCGGACGAGCCGAGCGCCTGCGGGAACCAGCCGGTCAGGGTCTGGAACCAGTCGAAGCCGCCGAGCAGGGCGTCCTTGGCGTAGTAGATCTCGCTGCTGCCGGAAGCTACGCCTGGAGTGCTGCCGCCGGTTCCGATCGGCGGCGGGGTCTTCGACGCGTCCTCCGCGGTGCGGGCGGACTGGCCGCAGGCGTTCACCGCGCTGACCTGGTAGAAGTAGATCGGCGTGGTGCTCAGCCCGGAGTCGGTGAAAGAGGTACCTGTGGTCGTCGTATAGGGCGTGCTGCCCTCGCCGCCCGCGGTGGTACTCCGGTAGAGCGTCATAGCTGGTCGCGCCTGGGCTCGCTGACCAGCGACTCGGTGATCGACGTGTTGGCGTTGGCGGCCAGCTCCTCATTGGCCGGCGTGCGCGGCACGGTGCACGCGGCTGGTACCAGCGGCTGGGCCTGCGCTGGGCCGACCGCAGTCCGAAGGACGCCAGGGTGACCGCGGCCGTTAACGCACCCGCCAGGTGGCGGAAGTGTTCTGTTCATGTGAATCTCCGATCAGTCTGTCGTGGTGCCCGGCTAGAAGCCGACCGCGACGACCATGTATTGCGGGTTGGTGACCGAGATGTCCGAGGACTGCCCGGCGAAGTCGTCGTAGGGGAATCCGTACTGGAAGCCGTTGATGGAGTTCTGGTGCCAGAATTCGGCGTAGTAGTTCGCCGGGCCGGCCTGGTAGAAATTGGCCGGATTGGTCTGCTGCGCCGCCGGAAGCTGGGCGACGTGGCGGTTGATCCCCGCGCACAGCGACGGATTGGCGGCCAGAGTGCCAGCGCAGCCGAAGATCTGCGCGGTGGAATCGCTGGTATCGCCCACCGAGGCCGCGTAACTGGCGAAGTAGCTCGCGTTCGCGCCGCCCGCCTGGAACGCGGGGTCGTTGCCCGGGGACGGGATGCCGAACGGAGCGTCGTCGGTGGCCAGTTCCTTGAACTGGGCCGGCACGAAGTTCTCGAATCGCTGGAAGGTCGCCGAGCGGCTTTCTGTGAAGGTGGCGAAGTTCTCGCCGACCTCCTGGTTAGATCCGTCATGGCCGTGCAGCAGCAAGGCCAGCTTCAGGCCGAACCGGTCGACTCGCGTCGTATCCACGTTGATGGACGACGCGCCCACGGTGAACTCGATGAAGTCGTTATACGGGCCGGTCGCCGTGCCGAGGGAGAAGGTCATCCGGCCAGCCGAGTTCGCTGGCATGTCAATGAATGGCTGCTGCGCGATCGACTCGGTTTGCCCGTTGAAGGTCCAGAAGACCTGGCTATCGGGGTACTGGCCGTTCGTCTGGTTGATGACCTCGACTTCCAGGACGTGCGTGGCGGCCGGGATGGCGCTGACGTTGCCCCAGAAGGACGCGGGCGGCTCACCGCCGGTGCCGGCCGCCGGTGCGGCGGCGGCGCCGCTTCCTGGTGGCCCGAAGACCTGGAATTCCCATAGGCGAGTAGCCGAACTGGGTGCCCCTGGTGGTGCCGAGCATGCGGATGTAGCGGCCGGAGCCGGGACGTTGAGGGTCTGGGTGCCGCCGGTGCCGGTGGTGGTGGAGAAGATCGAGGTCCAGGTGGAGTTGTCGGTGGACGTCTGGATCTGGAATGCCTTGCCGTAGGCGGCTTCCCACATCAGGGTGACCTGGCAGATCGTCTGGACCGATCCCAGGTCGACTTCGAGCCACTGCGGGTCGGAGAAGGCGCTTGACCAGCGGGTGCCGGTGTTCCCGTCGGTAGCGTTCGCGGCCGGGAACGTGGCGTTCTCCAGCGAGGACGCCGTCGTGGGATGGTTCAGCGCCAGGTTAGCCTGCCGCACGTGCTGCTGCTTCGCCGTGCCGAAGACCTGGAATTCCCACAGGAGTAGCCGAACTGGGTGCCCCTGGTGGTGCCGAGCATGCGGATGTAGCGGCCGGAGCCGGTGACGTTGAGGGTCTGGGTGCCGCCGGTGCCGGTGGTGGTGGAGAAGATGCGAGGTCCAGGTGGAGTTGTCGGTGGACATCTGGATCTGGAATGCCTTGCCGTAGGCGGCTTCCCACATCAGGGTGACCTGGCAGATCGTCTGGACCGATCCCAGGTCGACTTCGAGCCACTGCGGGTCGGAGAAGGCGCTTGACCAGCGGGTGCCGGTGTTCCCGTCGGTAGCGTTCGAGGCCGGGAACGTGGCGTTCTCCAGCGACGACGCTGTCGTGGGCTGGTTCAGCGCGAGTTGGTCGTACCGCAGGTGGCCGCGAGCGCAGTGCCGGAGAAACCGCTGCCTGCTAAACCTGCGCCTGATAACAGTGCCGTCGTCACCACGACTGTCGCGACGAGACTGAGCGATCTGAGACTCATGGCCGTGTCCTAATTCGAGGCTTGGTATAAGCCTTGTTTTAAGCCAGGTCTGCGGTTCAGTCAAGAGTTAGCCGCTAGCCGCCGATCAGCGCCGTGAGCGAGCCAGCGCCGCCGGCGTTGGTCACCCAGACGTGCGAGCCGTCGAAGGCGATGCCGGTTGGCTTGTTGAAGCCGTAGGGTGCCTGGCCTGCTGGCACGCTGGTGACGTTCTGCATCGCCGAGCCTGACCACGGGTCGATCTCGGTGACCGAGTTGTTGCCTGGGTTGGTCACCCAGATGTCGCGGCCGTCGAACGCGATCGACGTCGGGTGGCTGAACCCGAAGGAGCCGCCGGACAGCGTCGTGTCGAACTGGCCATTCTCGCTCAGCTCGCTGACCGAGTCGTTGCCGTTGTTGGCGATCCAGACGTGCGCACCGTCGACCGCGACGCCCTGGGGATCGTCGAAGCCGAGCGCGCTCCCGAGCTGACCGAGGAACGTGCCGTCGTCGTTCAGCTCGACGATGTTGCCGCCGGTCGCGTCGGCGATCCACAGATGCGTGCCGTCGAACGCGATACCGGACGGCCCGTCAAGCTGGAACGGCACTCCGGCATCGTTGCGGACGAAAGCACCGTTCGAGGTGGCGAGCTCGGTGACGGAGTTGTTGCCGTTGTTGGTGATCCACACGTGACTGCCGTCGAACGCGATGCCCTGCGGCGCGTCGAAGTCGTCACCGGCGGCGCTGTAGTTGGCGACCAGCGATCCGTCGGAGGTGTTCAGCTCGGTCACGGAGTTGTTGCCCTGGTTCGTGATCCACACGTGGCTGCCGTCGAACGCGATCGCGCTCGGCGCGTCGAAGTTGTCTGCCGCTGCGGCGAAGTTGGCGACGGGGGCACCCGTGGCGGCCGAGACTTCGGTCACCGAGTTGCCGGTATTGCTGGTCACCCAGAGGTGAGTGCCGTCGAAGGCGATCGCGTTGGGAGCGCTGAAGTGGTCGCCGGCCCCGCTGTAGTTGGCGCCCCACCAGTGCAGCGTCGCGATGACGCCCGCACCCGGGCCGGAGGCACCGGGCCCGCCCTGCTTGCCCTGGACACCCTGCTTGCCCTGCTTGCCCTGGATGCCCTGCGGACCCTGCACGCTCCAGGTGAGCGCGGTGTAACCGGTCGGGCACTTGGTCGTCGTGCCGGTCTGCACGAACAGTTCGTGGGGCGTGCCCTTGGTCTTGTAGCAGCCGTGGACCGGCGTGCTCGCGGTCGAGGGCGCGGCGATCGCCATTCCCGCCGCCATCATGAGCGCGCCGGCGACGCCACCAGCGATCGCCGCGGCCGTCCTTGTCCTCGGCCGCAGCACTGTGTTCGCCGGCACTGTGCTCGCCAGCACTGTGTTCGCCAGCACTGTGCTCGCGCTCGCGCGAATCCCGCCCATTTGGTATCTCCAGCCCCGTGGTTTCAGCCAGGCCAATGCCGCCTGAGTCTGAAAAAGTCGATTCCGCAGCTTAAGGCAGCTTCAGGTAGCTCGTCCCGCCCTTGCCCGAGAACCGCCGCCCTAAGTTCGTTGCACCGGGGCTACCGGGCGGCCCCGGAGCCGCTCCGACAGCAGTAAGGGCCTACTTGCTGCTGTTCAGAGGCCATTTCCGACAGCAGCATGGTCCTACATACCGCTGTCCGGACGGCAGTAAGTAGGACCATGCTGTCGTCGAAGCTGGGCACCGGCCGGGAGCGGCCCGGGTTGATGCCGCTGGGGTTGGCCGGCGTGGGGGGCTTGCGGGCCGGCTTGCGCGGGCCGGGGAAAATGGCTGGAGCCGACCGGCGCCGCCGGGCGATACTCGCCTCATGCGGCTACTGCTCGTAGCCATGAACTGCCCTAAGGGCGAACTCGACGCCAACCTCGCCGCGCACTGTGAGCTGGTCGGCACCGCCGAGCCTGGCGACCTGGTGCTCTTTCCCGAGCTGTCGCTCACCGGCTATGTCGGGCCGTCGTCCCGCCCCGAAGCACTGACCACGCTCGAATACCCCGCGATCACCGCGCTTGTCGCGCACCGCGCCGACGTCGGCGTCTGCTTCGGTCTCGCCGAGCGGATCGGACAGGGTGATCAGGCGCACATCACGCAGGTCTTCGCCGCCGACGGCAAGGTCGTCGGCGTGCAGCGCAAGCGGCACCTCGGCGAGGATGAGGACGAGTTCACGCCAGCAAGCCGGGGAGCTGCGGTCTTCGACTACGGCGGCGTCCGGATCGGGATCGCCATCTGCGCCGAGGCCGGCTACGACGAGCCGTTCGACGACGCGGCGGCGGCGGGCGCCACCCTCGTGCTCTTCCCGGCCGCGCCCGGCCTGTACGGGCGTCGCACCGACGAGGCGTCCTGGCGAGCCGGGCACGCCTGGTGGGAGGGCAGCAGCCTCGGCGACGCCCGCCGTCATGCGCGCCGTCTCGGGCTGTGGATCGCGCTGGCCGGCCAGGCCGGAGTCACCGACGACGAGGACTTCCCCGGCCTCGCCGCCCTGGTCAGCCCGGACGGCGAGGTAGTCGACCGGCTGCCCGACTGGCGGGCCGGCGTCCTGACCGTGGAGCTGCCCGTTACCGGCCGGGGCACCGGCCGCGACGGATTCCGGGTGAGCCCGCCGCTACGGTAGACGCCATGACGCTGACAGTCCGGCGAGGACGCTGGCCGCGATGATTGACGGCAGGCTCCTGGTCGATGCTCACGTGCACGTGGCCAGGCTCCCGACATTGTCCGATGACTGGCAGGAATGGGCCCGCACATTTGGCACGGGCACGCCGATGAACGTCCTGTTCACTCCTGAGGGTGTTCCGGTGCCGAGCGCGCTGGACGAGCACTTCGCCGAGCAGGGCGCCGACCACGTGCTGCTATTCACCGAGTACAGCCCGAAGGTGACCGGCCTGCAGCCGATCGAGGACGTGCTGCCGGTCGTCGCCAGGAACCCGGCGCGGTTCCGCCCGGTGGCGTGCGTCAACCCGCACCTGCACTACCCGCCCGCGCGGGAACTGGCCAGGCAAGTCGGGCTCGGCGCGGTGGCAGTGAAGATCCACCCGGTGCACGGCGGCTTCGAGGCCAGTGACCGGATGCTGTACCCGGCCTACGCGTGGGCGGAAGAGCACCAGCTTCCGGTGATCGTGCACTGCGGCACGTCGACGTTCGCGGGGTCGGTCAACGCCTACGCCGACCCTGTGCTGCTCGACCCGGTGTTCCGGGACTTTCCAGGGCTGACCGTCGTGCTCGCGCACGGCGGCCGGGGGTGGTGGTACTCCCAGGCCGCGTTCGTCGCGCTGATGCGACCGAACGTCTGGCTCGAGGTGTCCGGCCTGCCGCCGCAGCGGCTCGGCGACTATTACGGGTCGTCACTGCGGCGGCTCGCCGACAAGATGATCTTCGGGACCGACTGGCCGGGCGTGCCGAGCGTGCGGGCGAACGCGCTGACGCTGACCGCGACCCTGGAGCAGGCAGGCTGCACGCCCGCGCAGATCACTGGCGCGCTCGGCGGCAACGCGGCGCACGTGTTCGGGCTGACCTGAGGTCTACCGCATTGACCGCCGGATAGGAGGAAAGGCCGTATTCTCGCTGTCACCTAGTACAGGAGGCTGCACTGTGTTTGCCACAACCGTGTCCCCCACGTCACGGGCCATCGGCCGGGCTGCCCTCGCGACGGCGCTGCTGACCGCAGCCTTGAGCGGATGCTCAGTGATCCACACCATCAACAATGTCCGGCATGCGATCGACAACAACCGGGCGACGGTCCAGTCCTTTACTTCCGGCCTCAAGGACGGCGAAGCCTCGACCTTCCAGGCGACCTATGTGACGACCGGCGATTCCCCGACCACGATCTCCTACGCGGTTCAGCCGCCCAAGAGCGTCGCCTTCACCCAGACTTCGGCCAGCAACGCGAGCGGGACCGCCGACCTCGACCTGATCAGCAATTCCACCGGCGAGTACTCCTGCACCTCGAACGGCGGCACGACGAGCTGGACGTGCACCAAGCTCAGCAAGGCCGAAGCCATCGCGCAGAACTCGATCGTCGGGCTGTACACGCCGTCGCACTGGATCACGTTCCTCGACGTCTTGTCGACCGCCGCCAGCTTCGCGGGCATCAAGGTCTCGAACACGTCCATGACGGTGAACGGCTTCTCGCTGAAGTGCGTCACCTTCAGCAGCAAGCACGAGGGTTCCAGCACGATCTGCACGACCGCGCAGAACGTGCTCGGCTACGTCAAGGTCGCCGGCAACCCGACGAGCTTCGAGATCAAGAGCTACACCGACTCGCCGTCGGCCTCGGCCTTCCAGCTTCCCCCGGGCGCGAAGGTCACCAAGTCGAGCTAGCGCTGGGTCGACTAGCGCTGGGTCGAGCAGCGCTGGGTCGAGCTAGCGCTGGACGGAGTCCAGGGCGTCGGCGAAGACCTCCACGATCCGGGCGATCTCGGCCTCGGTGATCACGAACGGCGGCGAGATCTGGAGCGCGATGCCGCGCAGCAGCCTGGTGATCACGCCGCGCTCGCGGACCGCGAGCACGAGTCGCGGACCGAGCGTCGGGTCAGCCGTCCTGGCGTCCTCCGCGATCTCCACCGCCGCCAGCAGGCCGGTCCCGGCCCTGACCGCGCCGACCAGCTCGTGGTCGGCCAGCGGCGCGACCGCGCCGGCGAGCACGGGCTCGAGCTGGGCGACGCGCTGCACGAGCCCTTCCCGCTCGATCAGGTCGAGGTTGGCGAGCGCGACCGCCGCTGCGGTCGGATGGCCCGAGTAGGTGTAGCCGTGCCGGAACACCTCGGCCGAGCCGTGCCGCCAGAACGGCTCGGCTACCCGCTGGGAGCAGATCACCGCGCCGATCGGCAGATACCCCAGCTCAGGCCCTTCGCCGTGGTGATGAGATCAGGATCCAGGTTGAACCGGCCGCTCGCGAACCACTCGCCCACCCGGCCGAACCCGGTGATCACCTCGTCGGCCACGAACAGCACGTCGTTGCGCCGGCAGATCGCCCTGACCTCGGCGAGGTAGCCGGGCGGCGGCGGGTAGACGCCGCCCGCGCCGATCACGGGCTCGCAGAAGAACGCGGCCGCCTTGCCGTCCAGCATCTCGATGGTCTTTTCCAGCGCCGTCGGGTCGTCCCACTGCACCTGCTCGACCTGGCCGACCAGCGGCGCGAACGCCTCGGTGAGCAGCGGGATGCCGCCGAGGGACGTGCCGTAGGCGTTCATGCCGTGATAGGCGTGCGAGCGGGAGATGATGACCTGCCTGGCCGGCTGGCCGACCGCCCGCCAGTAGGCCCTGGCCAGCTTGCCGGCCGTGTCGATCGCGTCGGAGCCGCCGCCCGGGGTCAGGATTACCTTGGCGCCCTCGATCGGCGCGATGCCCGCGATCTTGCGGCAGAGGCCCTCGGCCGACGGGTTGGTGAAGAACTCGAAGGTCTGATAGGCGGCGAGCTGGTGCAGCTGCGCGACTGCCGCCTGCGCCAGCTCGGCACGGCCGTAGCCGACGTTGCAGTACCAGAGACTCGCGAGCGCGTCGAGATACGACCGGCCGGTGTCGTCCACGATCGTGGACCCGCTGCCGCCGACGATCGTGATCGCGTGCCCGTCCAGCGCCGCCATATTGGCGAACGGGTTCCACATTACGTCTGCCATGATGTCCCCCTCCGTCCCGCACTAACCTACTGGTGAGGTTCCTGCGCCGCGAAGGAGGACCCACTGTGCTCGCAGACACCGGGCAGGCAGACACTGTGCTCGCAGACACCGGGCCGCAAGCAACTGGTCCCCTCGCCGGGGTGCGGGTGCTCGACCTCACGGCGGTCGTGATGGGTCCGCTGGCCACTCAGATCCTCGGCGACCTCGGCGCCGACGTGATCACCGTGGAGAACCGGCACGGCGACATCAACCGGACGATGTCCAGAGGACCGGTGCGCGGTCTGTCGGGCGTGTCGCTCAACCTGCTGCGCAACAAGCGCAACATCACCCTCGATATCGCCAGGCCGCAAGGCCGGGAAGCGCTGCTGCGGATCGCGGCGAACTGCGACGTCCTCGTCACCAACCTGCGGCCGGCCTCGCTGGAACGGCTGCGGCTCCGCTACGAGGACGTGGCGCAGGTCCGCCCCGACGTGATCTTCTGCCAGGCGAACGGCTTCCCCTCCGACTCCCCGCAGGCCAACGACCCGGCCTTCGACGACATCATCCAGGCCACGACCGGCGTGCCTGACGTGCTGCGACTGGCTGGTCACGCCCCCGGCATGATGCCGACGCTGCTCGCCGACAAGGTCTCCGGGCTGGTGATCGCCTACGCGGTCACCGCCGCGCTGTTCCACCGGGAACGCACCGGCGAAGGCCAGCACGTCGAGGTGCCGATGACCGACGCGATGCGGGCCTTCCTGCTCGCCGAGCACGGCAGCAGCGCGATCTGCGGCCGCGGCCCGGCCGGCTACCCGCGCATCCTCACCCCGCTGCGCGCACCGGTGCGCACCACCGACGGCTGGATCGCCGTGCAGCCGCACCGCGACGAGCACTGGGTCGCGCTCGTTCAGGCTGCGGGCCTCGAGGACCTGGCCGGCGACGACCGGCTGAAGAACCGGGCGCTGTGGGCCGAGCCGGGGTTCGGATACGAGACGCTCGGCCGCGTCATGGCTACCAATCCGACGGCGTACTGGCTGGCGTTCTGCTCCGAGCACGGGATACCGGCCGCTGCGGCCGCGACCATCGACGAGGTCATCGACGCGCTGCCCGACGCCGAGCACCCGCTGGGCGGCACCTACAAGCAGATCCCGGCTCCGGTCAGGTTCTCCGCCAGCCCGTCGTCCGTCCGCCGCGAGGCCCCCCTCGCCGGCCAGCACAACCACGAGGTGCTCGCCGAGGCAGGCCTCACCGAAGCCGAGATCACCGCCCTCGAAGCCGAAGGCATACTCGGCCCGGCCTAGCCGAGCACAGCAGCAGGTCCCGCCCTGCTGCTGTTCACGGGCGGATCACGGGCGGATCACGGGCGGATCACGGGCGGAGTTCAACAGAGCTGGCGCTAGGCTGCTGGCTCGTGACGAGCCAGGTTGAACGCGCGGTCCGAGCAAGATCATTCGGCGGCATCGCCGACGAGTACAACCGGCTAAGGCCCCGCCGGCGCCCGAGGCGGTGGACTGGCTGGTACCGGCCGGCGCCCGGGTCGTGGTCGATCTCGCCGCCGGAACCGGTTTGCTCACCCGGGCGCTGGCGCAGCGGGTGAGCAAGGTCATCGCGGTGGAGCCGGACGAGCGGATGGCGGCGGTGCTGCGGGCGAACACCCCGGACGTCGAGGTTGTCCAGGGGGTGGGCGAGTCGATTCCGCTGCCGGCCGCGAGCACCGACGGCCTGTTCATCTCCTCGGCTTTTCACTGGATGGACCCGGAGCGGGCAGTGCCCGAAATCGGGCGAGTGCTCCGCGACGGCGGCCGGTTCGGGATGATCTGGACGAGCCGTGACCGCGAGACCGGCTGGGTGCGGGACATGGACGCCTTCCGGGCCAACTTCACCGAGCGCGACCGAGCCGAGCAGCCCCGGCGACGGAACCGGCACGTCGAGCTTCCTCCGGGCAGCCCCTTCACCGAGGCCGAGATCGAGTCGTTCACCTACACCAGGACCATGCCGACCGAGGACGTCGTCGCGATGATGGCAACCTACAGCGGGGTCATCACGGCCAGCCCGGCCGACCGCCAGGACGTGCTTGACCGCCTGCGGGCTGAACTGGCCGAGCACTTTCCAGGTGCGGCCGAGGTCGACGTCCCGATCCGCTCGCTGTGCTGGCGCACCACCCGCCTGCCGCGTTAAAGCCCGGCGAGGAACCCGCTCACCGCCTCGTTGAAGTCCGACGGCGCGTCGACGTTCGAGACATGACCGGCACCCTCGATCACGACCTTCCGCGCACCGGGGATCTTCGCGGTCATGTAGTCGGCCGCCCCGAGGAACGCGGTGTCTTCCGACCCCACCACCACCAGCACGGGCACGCCGATCGACGGCAGCGAATCGATCACGCTCGCGTCCTGCTGGGTCAGGATTCCGCGCGCCGCCCGCGCGACCCCGCCGGGATCGGTGTGGAACTGCCCGTCCTTGCCGAGCGCGCTGAGCCCGTCCCGCTCGATCCTGGCGGCCTGCGCGGTGGCGCGGTCGTTCCACTTGCGCCGGGCCTCGTCGTTGCGGAACCCAGGTCCGGTGTCGCACAGCACCAGCGCCGCGACCCGCTCGGGATGCGCCCGGCAGAACGACAGCGACAAGTACCCGCCGAGCGACAGCCCGCAGAGCACGGCCCGTTCTGCCCCCGTGAGGCCGATCAGCGCCTGCATGTCGCCCAGCGAGGCCGACCCCGAGTGCTCCTCGGTGGCCGGGCACTCCGTCTGGCCGTGACCACGCAGGTCCCAGGCGACGACCTGGCGGCCGGCGGACAGTGCGGCGAGATTCGGCTCCCACATCCGCGAGGAGCTGCCGAAGCCGTGACTCAGCAGGACTGGCGTACCGCCCGTCCCGAAGCTCTCGTAGTAGATGCGCACGCCGTCGCGCTCAAGGTAGGCCATCGACTGTCCTTCCGACTTACCGCCGCACTTGTCTGAACGGAATGTCTTTGCTGACATCTGGTTCTCTAGGCAGGCCGAGTATCCGCTCGCCGATGATCGTGTGCTGGACCTCATCGGTGCCTCCAGCGATCGAGATGCCGGGCACGGACACCAGGATCTCGGCGATCACGCCGTCCGCCGGCGCGTCAGGTGCGGCCAGCATCCCCGACGCCCCGGCGATCGAGCCGTGCACGCGGGCCGCCTGCCGGGCGATGTCGCTGCTCGCCAGCTTGCCGATCGACCCTTCTGGCCCGGGGTTGCGCCCCGCCGCGCGGGCAGCCGCCGCCCGCTCCGAGGTCCAGCGCGCCGACCTGGTCGCCTCGGTGAGCCGGGCGAGCTGCTGCCTGATGACCGGGTCGGCGGACTTGCCTGCAGCCCGCGCTTGCGGTACCACCAGATCTGGCCGGCCCGCGCGCTGCGGATACCACTTGTGCGGCTCGGTGACGGCCGTCCGCTCTTCGACTGCCTCGCGCCAGGCCCGCCCGGCGTGCTGGGCAGCGGCAGGCCGGTGCGCGGCCAGCCGCCGCTCGTGCGCCAGCGTGGTCAGCGCGACGGTCCAGCCGTGGCCAGGCTCGGCGATCAGGTTCGCGGCCGGCACCCGCGCCTCGTCGAAGAACACCTCGTTGAACGACTGATGCCCGTTCATCTGGCGCAGCGGCCTGACCTCGACCCCGCTCTGGCGCATCGGCAGCACGAACGCCGAGATGCCGCGATGCTTGGGCACGTCCCAGTCGGTCCTGGCGAGCAGCAGCCCGTAGTCGGCCGTGGCGGCTCCGGTGGACCACACCTTCTGACCGGTCACCACCCACAGCTCGCCGTCGCGCTTCGCCGTGGTGGTGAGTCCGGCCAGGTCAGATCCGGCGCCCGGCTCGCTGAAGAGCTGGCACCACGTGATCTCGCCGGTCACCGTGGGCGGGATGAAGCGGCCTTGCAGGTCCGCGCTCCCGTGCTCGAGCAAGACGGGCGCGACCAGCGCCACGCCGATGCCCTCGGGCAGACCGGGCACTCCGGCGGCGGCCAGCTCGGATGTCGCCGCCGCAGCCAGCTCAGGCGGCAGCGACCTCCCGCAGACCGCCCAGCCGGGGCAGGCCCAGCCCGAATCCGCGAGCAGCTGGCGCCAGGTCGCGAGCGGCAGTTCGGGGTCCCAGTTCGCGCTGATCCAGTGCCTGACCTCAGCCCGGACCGCTTCGGCCTGGCCCAGATCAGCCCGTGCCATGATCAGCGTCCTTCGAACTGGGGAGTCCGCCGTTCCGCTGTCGCCCGGATGCCCTCGGCAAAGTCGGCGGTTCCCCAGAGCTTCTGCTGCTCGGCGAGCTCATGCTCCATCGCCTCGCGGGCTCGCGCGGCCAGGCCGGCCCGCATGGTGGACCTGATCGAGCGGAGCGCGAGCGGCGCGGCCTGCGCCAGCTGGGCGGCGAACTCGTTCGCGACGATCCGCAGTACGTCCTCCCCCGCGAGCCGGTCGGCGAGACCGATCGCCACGGCCTCTGCACCGCCGACGCGGCGGGCCGTGTAGAGCAGGTCCCACGCTCGCTGCTGCCCGAGGATCGCGGGCAGCGTGGCGGTCAGCGCGAATCCCTGATGCAACCCGAGCCGGGCGAAGTTCGCGCAGAACCGGGCACGCGGGCTCGCCACCCGGAAGTCGGCCGAGCACGCGAGCCCGAGCCCGCCGCCGACGGCTGCACCCTGGACCGCCGCCACGACCGGCAGCGGCGCCTCGAACAGCTTCGCCGCCTGGGCGTACAGCTGCCCGGCAGTACCGCCGGCCACCTGCCCGGCCGACGAGCGGCCGGTGAAATCCGCGCCCGCGCAGAAGTGCTTGCCCTGCGAGCAGAGCACGATCGCCCGCGCCCCGGCTTGCTCAGCCCAGTCGTACGCCTGCGCCAGCGAGCTGATCAGCCCGGCATCGAAGAAGTTGTCCGGCGGCCGCTGAAGCTCCGCCGTCGCGACCAGATCGTCGCCGACCCGTATCCCGACGTCGCCGAACACGCTGCCGTCGCCAGAGACCGCATCCATCATGCTCCGCATCATCTCAGCCCCGCCCCCGTCTCAGCAGTGGAGAGCAACCGGGAATTGGGCCTGAGCCGAAAAGCCCTCCCCGACCAGCCAGCCGGTCGAGCAGGAGCTGCCGGCGATCGCAGCCAGCTCGTAGCTCAGCTGCGATCCGAGCGGATCCCGGCTGCGAGCCCTTGTCCAGGTCTTGCCGTTCCAGCTCAGAATCAAGGTGGATGCCTTGCCGTGACGCTCCGCACCGCCCACGGCTACCACCCGACCAGGAGCGGCTATCACCCCATTAAGTGACTCATCCGAGCCCGCTGGGGGAACAACCTTTATCCGACGCCACGCGTGCCCATCCCAGTGCTCGATGAGAGCCGGCTCGGCGCTAGGCACTGCCAGGCTACCGACGGCCCAGGCGTCGGTACTGGACACGACGCTGACCCCTAGCACGAACCCGATGTCAGTCCCTGGCAACGCCGGACTGGCGACAGACTGCCACTTGTTACCGCGAAGGCGGTAGAACACTGGCACGCAGCGCTGCGACGGGCAGAAGTTGCCCACGGCCCACACCTGCGAGTTCGAGCTGCCGCTCACCGCGTTCAGGTAGGTTCCGTTCGTCGTGGCCGCCTGATTCGGCTTCGTGATCGCGGTCCATGCCTTGCCATTCCAGTGCTCGATCAGCGCGTGGGCGATGCCGTGCAGCTGCACATATCCGACTGCCCAGATGTTGCTCGCCGATGCCGCCCAGATTCCGTTCAGAACGCTGCTGGCGGATGTCCCCCCAGGATCGGGGCTGGTGACCACGCGCCATCTATGGCCGTTCCAGTGCTCGATCAAAGTGCGGTTGAATGCCCCGTTAGCGAAGTAGCCTGCCGCCCAGATGTTGCTGCTGCTGACAGCCGCGACGCCGGTGAGCTGATCATTGTCACCTGCGGGGCTGGGCGACGCGACCTCGGTCCAGTGAGTGCCGTTCCAGTGCTCGATCAGGGTGCGTGCCGCAGGACTGCCAGCAGAGCCAACCGCCCAGACATCGCACAGAGACACGACAGCGACGCCGTCAAGAAAGCTTTGCTTCCCCGCCGGCTGCGCTCCTGCACTACACCGCCTGCCGGTAGGGGCGGCGACGGCTGCGGGAACGACAGCTGCCACCGTGGCCCCGATCGTGATGGCGGCCGCGAGTGTGGTGACCAGCCAACGCGGTGAACGCATGCATGCCTCCAGTTTTGGTCCCATTGTCCGGCGGGCGGCATGTTAATGGAAATCGCGGCTGCGTGCTGCGGCGACGACGCGGAGCTTGCGCAGGCGGGTCGCGAGCAGGCTGACCGCGCCGTCGAGTCGCTCGACCCGGCCCGAGATCAGCAAGGCGCTGGCGTTGACGCCGATCTTCCTGTGCCGCTGCCAGACGTCGGGCGGGCAGATGACGTTGGCCATCCCGGTCTCGTCTTCCAGGCTCAGGAAGACCACGCCCCGCGCCGTCCCCGGCTGCTGCCGGTGCGTCACCAGCCCGCCTACGGTCACCTGCGTGCCGTTGACCGCGTCGCGCAGGTCAGCGGCGGGCAGCACGTCGTTCTCGGCGAGCATCGAGCGGATGTGCTCGATCGGGTGAACGGCACCGTACGTGCCGGTCGCCCACATGTCGGCGAACGTCACTTCGGCCGGCGTCATGTCCGTCAGCCTCGGCACGGTCAGCAAGACCGTGCCCGGTAGCTGACCTGGCCTGATCCCCGCAGCGGCCCCGGCCGCCCACAGCGCTTCGCGCCGGGACAGCCCGAAGCACCCGAACGCGCCCGCCGTGGCCAGTGCCTCCAGCGCCTGGCGCGGCAGCGCGGTCCGCCGGGCGAAGTCCTCCAGGCTGGCGTACGGCTGGCCCGCAGCGACGGCAGCGGCCGCGTTCTTGCCGAGATTGCGCACCTCGGACAGGCCGACCCGGATGGCAGGCCGGTTCATCGCCGTGTTTTTAAGCTCTGTGTTTTTTAGGTTTTCCTGATTCTCGAGGATGGCGAGTTCGCCGCTGGCGTTGACGTCGACGCCGCGTACTTCGACGCCGTGCCTGCGCACGTCGCTGATCAGGCTCGCCGGTGAATAGAATCCCATCGGCTGTGCCCGCAGCAGCGCCGCCGTGAACGCGGCCGGGTAATAACATTTGAGCCACGCGCTCGCGTAGACCAGGTAGGCGAAACTGATCGCGTGGGACTCGGGGAATCCGTAGCTGGAAAACGCGAGGATTTTCTCGTAGATATCCTCGGCCACGTCGAGCGAGATTCCGTGCTCGGCCATTCCGTCTAGGAGGCGGGATCGGAGTTCCTCGATGCGTTCCGGGGCGCGCTTGGAGCTCATCGCCTGGCGCAGCCGGTCGGCCTCGGCCGGACTGAAGCCGGCGCAGTCGATCGCGATCTGCATCATCTGTTCCTGGAACAGGGGCACGCCAAGCGTCTTGCCGAGCGCCTGCTCCATCAGGGGATGCGGCAGATAGGGCGGTTCGTCGCCGTGGCGGCGGCGCATGTACGGGTGGACCGAGCCGCCCTGGATCGGGCCTGGCCTGATCAGCGCGACCTCGACGACCAGGTCGTAGAACCGCGACGGCCGCAGCCGGGGCAGCGTCGCCATCTGGGCGCGCGACTCGACCTGGAACACCCCGACCGTGTCGGCCTCGCACAGCATGTCGTAGACGGCGGGGTCTTCCTGCGGGATCGAGTGCAGGTCGTAGCGGACGCCATGGTGCTCGGCGACCAGCTCGAAGCAGTCCCGCAGCGCGGTCAGCATGCCGAGCCCGAGCAGGTCGAACTTGACCAGCCCGGCGAACGCGCAGTCGTCCTTGTCCCACTGGAGCACCGACCGGTTCGGCATCCGCGCCCACTCGACCGGGCAGACCTCGGCGACCGGCCGGTCGCAGATCACCATGCCGCCCGAGTGGATGCCGAGATGGCGAGGGAGTTTCTGCATGCGCTCGGCCAGGGCGATGACCTGCTCTGGGACGCCTGCGTCCGGGGGCACGGGCTGGCCGGCCGCGTACATTCGCGGGCCGACCTGCTTGGACCAGAGGTTTTGCTGCTCGGGCGAATAGCCGAGCGCCCGTCCGGCGTCGCGGATGGCCATCCTCGGCCGGTAGGCGATGACGTTTGCGACTTGAGCGGCTCGCTGCCTTCCGTAAGTGTCATAAACGTACTGGATGACAAGTTCGCGCCGATGGTGCTCGATATCCAGGTCGATGTCAGGCGGTCCGTCCCGGCCCGCCGAAAGAAAACGCTCAAACAACAATTGATGCTGAACGGGATCGACGCTCGTGATCCCTAGCGCATAGCAGACTGCCGAATTGGCGGCTGACCCGCGTCCTTGGCAGGCGATACCTTCTTTATTACAGAAGCTGACGATGTTGTGGACGATCAGGAAATAGCCGGCGAACCCGAGATGGTCGATGACCTCGAGTTCGTGGGCGATCTGGCGATAAGCGCCCGGCTGCCGCTCGGCTGCAGGATCGCCGTATCGTTCGGGTGCTTTCTCTTCGACCAGCTTGCGGAGGTAGGTCATCTCCGTCTCGCCGTCGGGCACGGGATAGTCGGGCAGCCTGGGCGCGATCACGCTGAAGTCGAAGGCGCACTGCTCGCCGAGCGCGACGGTCCGCTCGTAGACGCCGGGGTAGCGGCGCAGCTTTCGCTGCATCTCAGTGCCTGACCGCAGGTAGGCACCACCGGACGCGGCCAGCCAGCCGTCCATCTCGTCCAGGCTGCTGCGCGCCCTGACTGCCCCGAGCACCTGAGCCAGCCTGGCGTCGGCGGGCGTGGCGTAGTGCACGTTGTTCGTCGCGATCACGCCGAGGTTTGCGCGTCGGGCCAGGTCGAATAGCGCGTCGTTGCGTTCGTCGTCGGTCGGCTGATCGTTGCTGATCAACTCGACCATGACGTTGCCGGGGCCGAACCGGTCGGTCAGGTTCCTCAGTTCTTTTCGTGCTGCTGCCAGATCGAGTTCGGGGGTCGAGGTGAGCGCGGCCGGGACGGCACTCTTGCGGCAGCCCGTGAGCACGACCCAGTGCCCGTCATGGGCGCTGGTCAGTTGCTCGACGTCGTAATCCGGACGGCCCTTCTCCCCGCCGGCCAGGTGAGCGTCGCTGATCACGCGACACAGCCGCCGGTAACCTTCGGGGTCGCGGGCGAGGACGAGAAGATGATTGCCCGCTGGATCGGGTACTCCGGTGCGGCTGGTGCGGCCGGTGCGGCCGGTCCCCCGGGTCAGACTGAGTTCGGCGCCGAACACGGTCTGCACGGTTCCTGTGGCGGCGCTCGCCCGGAGCCGAGCCGCGGCCTGGGCGAACTGCGGTACCCCGTACATCCCGTCGTGATCGGTGATGGCGATGGTGCGCAGTCCCAGCGCCATCGCCTGCTTGATCAGCTTCTCGGGGTCAGATGCCCCGTCAAGGAAGCTATAAGACGAGTGGCAGTGCAGTTCGGCCCAAGGCTGTTCAGTCGAGGGTTGTTCGGCCGGGGGCGGGGCGTCTTCCGGGACGCCTGTCTGCTGAGCGCGGTACTCACTCAGTGATCGAGGCGGGTCCTGGTTCTGCTGCCGCCACGACAAGCGCCGCTCGAACTCTCGCCACGGCGTCGGCGGATTGTCCCAGCCCATCCCCAGTCCTACGCGGCGTGTGAATCAGGCTCGGCCTCATACGTGCGCCCCGTAGGAGTCGTCCAGGCGAAACTGCCAGGACTCGGCTGGATCAGCCGCCAGCGGGGATGCTGCTTGAGCTGGTGGTGAAACCGACACAGTCCCCCGAGGTTGCACGCGCAGGTGAGGCCGCCCTGGTCGTAAGGCTTCGTGTGGTCCAGGTCGCATCGCGTGGCCGGCTGCCGACACGTCGGAAAGCGACAGGTCACATCTCGCACCGTGATGAATTCCCAGAGACGCGGCGACGGCCGGTAAGCCGACGTCGAGCCCAGGTGCGCGCAGCCATCAACCTCGTTTTCGTCGACCGCCGCCTGGTCGGTGACCCGCTCGGCCGCTCGACGAGCAGCAGCGAGCACCCGGCTCATGACCCCGCCCATCGGACCTCCGCCTGTCGGACCTCCGCCTGTCGGACCTCCGCCTGTCGGATCTCCGCCTGTCGGACCTCCGCCTGTCGGACCTCCGCCTGTCGGACCTCCGCCTGTCGGACCTCCGCCTGTCGGACCTCCGCCTGTCGGACCTCCGCCTGTCGGACCTCCGCCTGTCGGACCTCCGCCTGTCGGACCTCCGCCTGTCGGATCTCCGCCCGCCTGGTCTTCAGCTACTCGCGACCGCCCGGCTTGCTTCAGCGGCGCATTCAGACGATCTTGCTCGATCGTCACAGTGACTCGCTTAACCAGCCCAGTCAGCCCGGCCAGCCCGGCCGAACCGGCAGGCTCCGGTGGCCCGGTCGATGCTGGCGGTCCGGTCGATTCTGGCGGTCCGGCGCGACTCGTCCGGCGACGAACGCGCGTCACCCCCACCGCCCGCCCCTCCTTACTGATCACGACGACCCGCCAGTCAACCCCCGCATCGCGGGCAGCGAGGTTAGCCAGATAGCTGGCCTGGCTTGGGGTAATCGGACCTAGCCTGCCCAGGTAACCGGGCTTCGCTGACTCTCCAGCCAGCGTGCTCCAGGGCAGTCGCAGGTCGAGTCCCCCACCGCCGAGCGGGAACAGGTTGCCCATCGCAGCCGGGCCTGGCAGCACGAAAGCCGACGCCTCAGGCCACCCCGCCTGCGAACCCCCAGGCAGCTCGCGAGACTGAGGCTCGCCGGACTCAGGCTCGCCGGGCTGAGGATGACCGGGCTGAGGATTACCGGGCTGAGGGTCGTCGGGCGCAAGATCACTGGCAGCAGGCGGGATGTAGGGCAAGGTGCCGAGCAGCAGCCCGAGGAACACCTGAGCCCGCAGCAACTCAACGCCGCCATCAGCGCCCGAAGCCTTGAGTGCCCGCGCTAGCGCGCTGACCCGTGCCATCGCCGCAGTCGCTCGTACTCCAGGCAGGTTGTATCCAGCCAGCGACGCCGTTCCTTCGGTATCGGGGTACAACTCGACGCGGGCTCGCCGCTCCGCTTCTTGCCTGCGGCGCTCGGCGCCCTTCGGGTCTGCTGTGATCACGGCCCGTCGGAGGGCAGCGCGTAGCTGGCCCATCGTCTGACCCCCGGCGAACGGGAGCACCCGGGCCTCGACCGCCCGCGCCGCATCTTCGTCGAGCATGGCCGTAGCCTCGGCGATTGCCCTCGCTCGCCCGAGGTCGATCGCGCCTGACCTGAGTGCCGCCCAGGTCGCGGGCAGCCGCCAGCCCAGCGTGATCGCCAGGTCAGCCCACCAGGTCGCACCGCACTGGGACATCGTCAGCGCCAGCGACACCTCACCGCACGCGTCCGGTGAAAGACGTCCGGGACGGCCCTGCTTGTCGACGCCGATCCGGTCGTCGGCTGCGGCAGACCTTGAGGCGATCTCCGCGACCACGGCGAGCTCACCAGCCTGCGCCCAGGACGCCAGCCGCCGGTACGACGACGCCGCCCCAGCCAGCGCCGTGTCCTCGAACTCGCCCGCCGCCCCGGTCGCCAGCCATCCCGCCAGGTCAGGTCCGGCCGGCACCGATTCGGCTAGCCGTCCAGCCACCGTGGCGAGTGGCACTACCTCGGACCGCCCGGCCTCGATCGCCTCCCAGTACTCGGCCAGCTCAGCATCGGCGTCAACGCTCTGCCCGTCGCCCGGCCCGAAGCTCTGCTCATCGCCCGGTCCGTCGCCCGGTCGGTCGTCCGGTCCGAGACCCGGCCCGTCGCCCTGGCCGACCGTCCCGGCCGCCGCCGCTACCAGCGCTGCGAGGTCCGGCTCCCACGACCACACCAGCCCGTCTTGCTGCTCACCAGCGTCGATCATGATCACCTCCCCTCGCTTATATCCCTCGCTTACCTCCATCGACCACTCTAGCGACACCTACCGACAATACCTCTTCATGATCGAATCTAAATTCGACTCACGCGGGAATCGGGGAGTCTCAGCAGCGACCCCGCCCGAGGTGCCGGGCGGGGTCGCGCTGTGCTGGCAAACACCGGCAGTACGGTCTGCGGACACCAGTCCGCAGACCGTACTGTGCAAGCAAACACCGGTAGTACGGTCTGCGGACATCAGTCCGCAGACCGTACTGCGTCAGCTGCTAGTGGATGCCGCTCACTTCCTTCGCCTTGCTCCAGACTCCGTTCTTCTGGGTAGCGAGGTAGGGCTTGACCACCTGGATGCTAGGCGAGCTGCCGACGAGGAAGGTGTAGAACCCGCCGATGCCGCAGTTGCCTGGCGCACCGCAGGCGAGTCTGGGCGTGCTGGCGAGGTGTTCCTTGTTCAGCGCGGCGATGCCGGGGAGTTCGATGGGCGTGCCCCACGTTCCGTTCTGCTCCGTGGTGACGAACACTTCCGTGCCGCCGTGGACGCGGTAGTCGCCAGCGGTGGTGCAGTTGCCCACAGCGGGACAGACCACTTCGCTGGGAGCCACGACGCCGGAATTGCTGCTCAGGGCTGCCACGCCGGGAAGCGCCTGGGCGCTGCCCCAGATGCCGTTCTTTTCGGTGACGACGAATGGCTCCGTCACATCTATCCTGGCGGGATCGCTGTAGTCGCCGCCTGCGGTGCAGTTGCCTCGCGACGGGCAGCTGAGCGAGCTCATGAAGGCGTTGGTGGACCCGTCTGGCGGCAAAGCGGCCATGCCGGATATCGGCGTGATCGCGCCCCAGGTTCCGTTCTTCAGGCTGATGGTGAAGACCGTGGACTCGCCAGACTTCCTGGTGTTGCCGACGCCGGTGCAGTTACCAGCCGCACCGCACGAGATCGCGGCGATGACGCCGCTCCCGAGCGCGGTGAAGCCGGGAATCGTGCGCGCTGTGCCCCACTTGCCGTTCTTCTCGGTGATAGAGAACGGCCTTCTATCGTTGGGGTCGCCCTTCACCGTGTAGTAACCGACGCCGAGGCAGTTACCCGGTGAGGTGCACGTAATCTGGCTGATCGCGGCGTCAGTACCGGTATTGAGCCTGGCCGTGCCTGGCACTTCCTGCGCCTTTCCCCAGACGCCGTTCTTCTCGCTGACCACGAAAACCTCGGAGTCCGCGAGAATGTTCGCTGATTTGACGGAGTAAAAACCGCCCGCGCTGCAGTGACCCGCTGATGGGCACGAGATCGAGTCGACCTCGGCATTGCGGCCCACGTTCAGCGCCGCCAGGCCGGGGACGGCTTGCGCCTTGCCCCAGGTGCCGTTCCTCTCGCTGAGGACGAGGCCCTGCATGGCAAAGATGTTAGGGATGTAATAGCCGCCCGCGCCGCAATTGCCCGCCGACGGGCACGACAGGCTCCTGACCTGGGAGCCATCCGCCCTGGGACCGGTCAGCAGTGCCCTCATGCCGGGAATAGCCCGGGACGGGCCCCAGACTCCGTTCTTCTCGGTGACCGAAAAGAGAACCTTCGGGTTCGCATTGCCCAGGTTTCCGATCGCCGTGCACTGACCGGCCGAGGGGCAGGAGATCTCGTCGATCGTGCCGCTCGGGCCGTGGCTCGATGTCGGACTCGCCGCCGCGGACCCGACCGCCAGGAGGGGGAGAAGACTACGGTCAGTGCGGCGACTGCTGCCGCCGGGCGGGAATGGGCGGACATCGCCTCACTCATGCGGATCAGGCGTTTATGCATCTGAGCAGTCCTTCCGAAGGCCGGAACTCTTAAGTGACGCCCGCCTGACCCATCCGGTTTACCAATGCGGTCGGCCGGGATCCCTTAGGGGCGGCGGCCGGCCAGGACGCAGAACTCGTTTCCCTCTGGGTCGGCAAGGACGACCCAGCTCACATCGTCGCCCTGGCCGACATCGGCGGGTCGGGCACCGAGGTCGAGCAGGCGACGGACTTCTTCGTCCTGCTCCCTGTCGGTTGGGTTGACGTCGAGGTGGAGCCTGTTCTTGACGACCTTGCCTTCAGGCACCCGGGCGAAGGTCAGCGCCGGCGGCACCGGGCCAGGACGGTTCCTGCCTTCAGGCACCACCGGGGAGCCAATGGTGACAGATTCGTCGTCTTCGTCTTGCACTTCGTAGTCGAGGACCGAACACCAGAACTGGGCGAGATTGCCGGGATCGGCACAGTCGATCGCAAGCTCCGTGAACTTACTGGCCATGTAAGGACCTCCAGGTCAGAGGGGCCGGTGCGGGTCTCGAATGACACATGAATATGCTAGGCCCGTCGATTACGGAGAGTAGTCGAAATGGCGCGCCACGTAATCCCGGGCGCGGACGATAGGGGGAGGAATTCATCAGATGAATCGCAGACTAGTGACCAGGCTGGCGGCGGGGGCGGCCGGGTTCGCTGCGCTGGCCGGCGGCGGCTCGGCGCTGGCCTCGGCAGCGCACTCGTCGGCTGCAGCCGCGAGAGTTTCGGCTGGCAGCGGCTACTCGGCGGGCCGCCCGTCCGCTGTGACGAAGGCTGATGCGCTGTCGCCGCAGAGCAACATCCCGGCCCTGGACGCGCCCGGTAACCCGCAGATGGTTGCCTATCCGCCGGACAACCTCAGTCACAGCAACGGCTCGGTCCGGGTCACGGCGCCGCCGAACACCCGGATCGTCGGACTCGACCTCGACTGCAACTTCAGCTGTCCGGTGACGATCGCGGCGGATGGTCGGAGCGCTACCGGGCGATTCGAGTCCTCGAATTGGAGCTTCGTCCGCCCGCTGCGGGTGTATCTGCAGGCAGACGCCAACGCGCCGCTGGCGGGCGGGCGGTTCTCCGGCAGCTTCAACTTGGACGGCGACACGCAGCCGCTCGATGTCGACATCACGATGGGTACCCAGGGTTCGCCGTCGATCTTCCCGACCAACGCACCCAGCAACGGGGGCGTGAACGTGGCGTTCGTCATGCCCGGGAGTGCCGCAGACGAGACCGGGCTTCGGACGGGCGACGTGATCACAAACGTAAACGGCACGCCGACGCCTAACGTCAACGCCTATACGGCCGCGCTGAATGGCTTGCGCTCCGGCGCCATCGTTCCGGTGACGGTACGGCGGAATGGCCGGACCGTGCAGATCAACCTCGAACTCGACTAGCGTCCTGCATGATGGTGCCGTGCCCGAGTCGACAAACACCGAGACGACAAACACCGAGACGATAAACCTGGCCGCCTGGAGCGGCGGATGAGCCCCGGACCGCTGGCGCTGGTCGGCAGCGGCGAGTACCTGCCAGTCATGGCCGACGTCGAGGGGTTGCTCATCAGGGATCGCCCGCCGAAGTACGTGCAGCTTCCGACAGCTGCGGCCCCGGAGGGCGAGCAGAGCCTGAAGCACTGGCTCGACCTCGGTGCCGAGCAGGCAGCCCGCCTCGGCGTCGAACAGGTCCCGGTGGTCGTCCGCGACCGCGACGAAGCGGATTCAGCGGAGCTGGCCGAGTTGGTCAAGGGCGCGGGGCTGATCTACCTGTCCGGAGGCAGCCCCATGTACCTGGCTCAGACCTTGCGCGGGACGCGGGTCTGGGAGGCGATCTTCGCGGCCTGGCAGGAGGGCGCGGCGCTGGCTGGCTGCTCGGCTGGGGCGATGGCACTCACCGGGTGGGTGCCGCCGATGCGCCGGGCACTGCAGCGCACGACCGACCCCGGGCTCGGCGTCCTGCCTGGGCTGCGCGTGCTGCCGCACTTCGACAAGATGCTCGGCTGGGTGCCTGACCTGCTGACCAGGGCGCTGCTGCGGGCGCCTCACGGCACCATGGTGCTCGGCATCGACGAGGAGACCGCGATGGTGGACCTGACCGGGCTTGGCCAGAGCTGGCAGGTCTACGGCCGGCAGAAGGTGTGGGTGCTCACCGACGGCCCGCGTCAGCCCTACCCGGCCGGAGCAACGCTCGCGACTTCCGAGGCGACCGCATTAGAGGGACTTCAGCGCAATGGTGGGTAGATCATCCAGCCAGCGTCGGCTTGAGCGTCAGTACGACCAGGCCACCCGGCACGCGGTCGAGGCCTCCCTGCGAGGAGATCTCGCTACGGCGGCCACGCAATCGGACCTGGCCCTGGACGCCAGCAGGCAGTTGTACAGCCAGTCACCAGACCCGAGTCGGCATCGCCCGGCGCTAGCGGCCGCGCTCTACAACCGGGCCGGGCATCTGCGCCGGACCGGGCGGCACGACGAGGCGTTGCGGATGCTCACCGAAGCGGCAGAGCACTACCGTCAGCTAGCCGACGAGAACGCGGCCGAGTTCGGGGTGCAGAGCATCGACGTCGTCGTTCGGACCGGCCTGACGCTACGCTCAACCGGCGACGAGGCCGGTGCGGCCCGGCAGTTCCGCGAGGCGATCGAAGCCTACGCCAGCGCAGCGGCGACCGACCCGATCGAACGTGACCTCGGGCTGGCTAGAGCGCACTTTCATCTCGGGCGTTCCCTGCTCGTGCTGGCCACGTCGCGGGATGCGCTGGCCGAGATCGACAAGGGCCTGTTCATCGCCGAACGAGTCCGGCAGGAAGCCGGAGTGTCGGAGGTGACCGATTTCTCGTGGCTGAGGAAGGCACCGCAGAGCTTCCGGCTGATCGCGCCAGACTGGATCGCGGCGGCGACGTGCGCGATGGAACTGCACGATGCCTCGGGCAAGTTCAGCATCGCGGCGGACGCGGCCAATATCGCCGTGCGGGTATCGGCCGGCATGGCCGCCCTGGGCGGCGCCAGTTATGTCGCGCTCTACCAGGCCATCCTCGCTAAAGCGCAGGTCATCTGGCAGCACGCGGAAAACCCGGTCCAGGCGGCGCTGGACCGGATCAGCCCGGGACAGGAAGTCGTCATCGGCGGCGGCAACGTGCTGTTCACGACCCCGGATATCGAAGCCGTACTCCGCGCCACCGGCTGGATCGAGTCGTAGGCCAGCCGGTGACTCAGTCGTAGCTGGCCTCGATAAGCCAGCTAGCTTCCCTGACGACCGCGAGCCAGGCGCTGCCGTCCATGGTGACCAGCTGAAACCTGGCTTTCCGGCAGGCGTCGACCGGGTCCCACCAGCGCTCGGTCACCGGCCAGGGACCGGTCCAGGCGGTGATGACCATCGGCGGCCGTCCTGCGATCGACAGCCGCGCTGGCTCGGCGGAGACCTGCCCGCGCCCGGTAACGGTGATCAGCTGCCCTGAACTATCGGTCACCTGGGCCGGTCGGGGTACCGGATAGACGGTAGCTGGCGCCGGGGCCGGGATCTGGCCTGGCCAGGGCCGGTCAGCGGGACGCGGCACCGTCGCTGCGTCCCCGAAGGGGACGAGCATGGCCTGCTCGGCCGGGCTGCGGCCGCCAATCGGGACCGGCTGCCGCACCGCGTCATGACCGAGCATCGCCTGGACCCGGACGGCGGCGCGGGCGACCCGGTCGCTGACCACTTCGTCGCCCCACAGCCCGAGCTGACGGCCTCGATGCCGGACAAGCTGATCAGGCACCAGCCGCAGCAGGCTGATTCCGCCGACCTGAACCCCGTCACCGCCACCGCCAGCACCGCCACCGCCAGCACCGCCACCGCCAGCACCGCCACCGCGCCAGCCGTCGAGCTGCCAGCGCACCCGCTCGGCCACGGCCAGCTCGGACAGCAGTCCGTCGTGCCGCCAGAGCCTGGTGATCTCCTGGCCGCCGTCGCCGACCACCTGAATCTGCAGGCGGACGCAGGCCAGCCCCTTCGCGGCGAGGGTGTCATGCAGTTGCGCCGCGAGCGACTTGGCAGCGAAGACGACCTGCTCGGAGAGCTCAGCCGGAGGGTCGAACTCGATCCGGGCGGACAGGTCGGCCGCAGGCGGGCGGGCTACGAGCGGCCGGGGGTCGAGCCCGGACGCCAGCCTGTGCGCGAGCAGCCCTTGCGGGCCGAACCTATGCTCCGCCTCCACTGCCGTCAGCGCGGCGAACTCCCCCAGCGTCCTGATGCCAAGCCGGACCAGCAGATCAGCAAGATCGGGCTCACCGAGAACCGTGACCGAGCGCGGCGCGAGATAGCCAGGCGTACCGCCAGCCGGGACGATCATCGACCCGGCGAGCGCCTCGTCGAGCAGGGCATCCCGCGAGGCCAGCAGCGCGGCGAACATCCCGTCCGCGACCCCGACACCGCAGTCGTACCCGAGCCCCGCGATCGCCGCCGCAACTTTTCTGGCTAGCTCGGCTTCACCGCCGAAGTACCTCGCGGGTCCTTTGGTCCCGAAGGCGCAGATGCCAGGTCGGAGCACTTCGATCCTCGGGCAGAATTCCTGGACCGCATCGATGACCTGTTCGAACGTCCGTGTGTCCGGCTCCCCCGCCTGACCCGTTGCCGTTCTGTCGAGCACCGGGACGCCGGGCCCGGCGGGATCGACTCGCGGCCAGGCTGGGCAGCGGACGACGAGTACGCGCTGGAGATTGCGTTCCACGCTGATCATCCGGTGCTCAATGCGGACGTTAGATCATCGGAGGCGGACCAGTCGGGCGTGGCGGGGGCGCCTGCGACCTCGGTGATCGTGCCGTCGGGGCCGGGCAGCCACAGCCAGCGCGTCTGCGGTCTGCTCCACCCCCCGCGTCCGTCGGCGACGACCTGGGCCTTGCGCGCGCGCAGCCGCCCGTGGCCGGCGCCGATGCCAGTCCAGGTCTGGCTGGTGATCCGGAGCCTGACCTGGGCGCCTTCCCAGTCCCCCACGACGAGCAGCACGGCTCCGTAGCGGCGGACGGCCGCTTCGAGCTTGCGACGGGTCTGCGCCGACGGCCGGGCTGGCGGCCGGAGCAGGACGAGGTCACAGCCGTCGAGCAGCGAGGCGAGGGCCTGGGGCCAGTTCGGGCCGAGGTCGGGGACCAGCAGCAGCCGGGCTGGATCCAGTCCGGCATCGGCGGCGGCGGTAACCCCGAACTCGGCGATCCCCGCTACCGCGCACCAGGCGCCCTCGGCCACGGGGCCGGCCGCGAGGGCCAGGCAGAGCATGCTCCAGTTACCGACAGTTACCACCGAGCCGCGCTGGAGCGCTCCAGCGGGCAGCAGGTCGCACAGCGCCGGGAGCACCGGAAGGAGCTCAGCGTCGGACAGCACTCCGCTGCCCGGCCCGATCTCCTGAGCCGTGCGGACCGCACCGTCGGCGAGCAACGTGAGCGCGGTGCCGGTGAGCACGGTGCCGGGTGGGGCAGAGCCGGGAAGCGCAGTGTCGGTGACCTCTGCGATAGTGGCCTCAGCGACCGCGGCTCCCATGCGACCACTATCGAACAAACATTCGAGTAAATCAAGCTAGCCGCACCGGGTTAGCAACACCGGGGTTAGCAACACCGGGTTAGCAACACTGGCCCATCGCTGACTCGCTAGAGCGAGCCTTTGGCAGGCCAGCGATGGGCCCGTGCGCGGCTAGAGTGCTAGACCTTGACGCTCTGGTCGTCTAGTTCAGCGACCGGAGCGTTCTTCTTAACTGAGTCGATCCCGTTGAGCGCGGCTGACTTGCTCTCGTACGTCTCCGAAGTAGCGATCACCTGACCGTTGGAGGCGAGCAAGTTGAAGTGGAACTTGCCGCTCGAGCCGCGCTTGAGCACAAACTTGGCTGCCACCGTTGATTCCCTTCGATTGCCTCGTCTGACCAGCGGACCCTTCCCGAGGGCCGGGCGACCTAACCGATACTCCGCGCAAAACCTGGCCAAGGCCGTATTAGAGCTTCTCGGTTACGCAGCGTCACGGACCTGGAAGACCGGGTAACCCGGTGCGATCTCAAGCAGCTTAGTGTCGGGAGCGGCGGCGTCGACGCCGTCGAAGAACACGCCCACTTCCATCTTCCAGCGCTTGAGGTAGGCGCGCAGGATCTCCGGCTTCCGCTCGTCGCTCAACTCGGTCGCCGCGAACTTCTCGACCTTCTTGCCAACCCTGAGCTCGCCGCCGCCAGCTACCCGCAAGTTGCGGACCCACTGGGTCTGACCACGCGGGGCAACCAGATAACGACTGCCGTCGTGAGTCAGCACGTTGACCGGGTTCGAACGCCACTCGCCCGACGTCCGGCCGCGCACATAGAGCACCCGGCTCCCCCAGACGCTGAATCCACGCCGGGTGAGGGCGGCGACAGTGCCGTTGAATATCCCGTTCATCTTGCGGCCGAGCGGGCTGGTCGGCATAACGTACCGGGGAGCCTGGCTAGGCTGGCTCGCCCCGGACTCCGGGCGGCTCGGCTCCGGCTGGCTCGGTTCCGGCTGGCTTGGCTCGCCCGGCCGGCTGGACTCGGGCCGGCTGGACTCGGGCCGGCTTGGCTCCGGCTGGCTCGGCTGGCTCGGCTGGTTCGTGGTCATCTTCGCTCCTTCTCGAATCGCCTCGTGAGCACCGCTCTCTATACGGATCAGTGTGCACTATTGGCTCTGCTATCGTCAAGAGCGGTGCTCACATTCGTGACTGATGATTACGTTGACGCTTGGGGGCGCGATGAGGTCCCGGGACTGGCCCTGACCGCAGCGTGACAGCAGCCTGACAGCAGCAGGTAGGGACATGGTGCTGTAACCGGGCCAGAAACAACAGCAGCATGGTCCTACTTACTGTCGTCCTGACAGCAGTAAGTAGGACCATGCTGCTCACGATTCCGGGTGACCGCTCGGCCAGAAACGGCGGTTCAGCGGTTGGGCCACCGGATCTGGGCGCGGACCGTGTCGGTTTGGTTGCTGGTACCGCATGACCCGCTCCAGATCCGGTGGTTGCTTGTCGCATAGCCAGCCGGCGCTGCTACGTGCTGGCGACCGGGCCTTCCGGTTGGGCCGTGTCGCTGTCGATCTCGATCCGCTCCCTGCGAATCTCGCCGGTGATCGTCCTCGGCTCTTGGACCTTGCGTACTGAGAGCCGGATCCGCTCGACCGGGACGGTCTCCTTGCTGATGACCGGCCGCGCCTCGTGCAGGATGATCTCCTGCTCGCCCTCGGCGATGTCGCCGCTGGCCTGCCGGTCGTCGGCGGAGACCGGGATACGCTCGATCTCGTACTCCTCGCGGTATACCGAGATCGTTTCCTGTACCGACTCCGTGTCAATGTACTTGTGGAGCTTTACTCTACCGGTTTCGGCGGTCTCCAGATCCACGGTGAACCGCTCCTCCGACCTGGTGAGCCACTCAGGCCCAGCCGCACCGTCCGACGGCTCGCCGGTCCTCGCGGTGGGGTCGGGCTGCGTCGCGCCGGGCCGCACCTGCCCGGTCGCACCCGACTGATCGGCCATACCCGCCTGATCAGCCAAGCCACCCTGATCAGCCAAGCCACCCTGATCGGCCAAGCCAGCCTGATCGGCGGTTCCTGGCTGACCGACGAGACCCGGCTGCGCCTGCCGCATCGTCTCGGCCTGACCAGGCTGCGGCGTCTCGGTCGTCGGACCTGCGCTGGCCTCGGCTTCGCCGGTTTCCCGCGCCTTGCCCTTGGTGATCTCATCGTCCCCGGGCGGGGCCTGCGCTGGCACGCTGACGTCGAAGTAGCGGCGCAGTTCTTCCTCCTGTTCGACCGACATGTGACGGTCTACGCTGATGTCGGGTTCGCTCAGGATCTTCTGGGTGTCGAACGGTACGCTCAGGCCACCGCTGCTCGTCAGGTTGCTGCCTGTGAGCGGTACGAAATGCAGGCCCTTGCTTGATCGGATCCGCGCCCAGCTGGGCGTTCCGTCCACGTCGTCGCGGAACACCTGCTCGACGGTGCCCACCGCGAGACCGTCCGAGTCCGTTACCGGGGCACCCACGAGTTGGTCGGCGTGCATCGTCATTGTGTGATTCCCCCCGTGTAGCTCACACCGTGTCGCTAGCACCGTGCAGCTGGCACCGCGCAATGAACGCTGGCTGACTATGTCGTCACCAGCCTGCACTTATAACTGATTGTAATCGGAAGAACTCTCTATGTACTAGAGCGGGATGAGCGCTAAAACGAAGCAACCTGATCCCGGTGCCCACCAGCCGGAGCCGCAACTTGAAATGAAAACCATTTTCATAGTAGGTTGCCGTGCAGGCGAGGCATGGGTACCGGCAGACGCACGCGATCGGGGCGAGAGGAGCGCTGGGTGCAGCAGCCACGGGTGTTGGGCAGGTCAGTCCCGCGCCGGGGGCTGGCGACGGTCGTCGCTGTTCTTGCGGTGCCGCTCGCCGTTGCCTGCAGCACAGCCGGCAGCGCGGTGAACGTGCAGGCCACGGGATCAAGCGGCACCATCGACGTCGTCGCGGCCGAGAACTTCTGGGGCAGCATCGCCAGCCAGCTCGGCGGCAAGTACGTCCACGTGACCAGTATCATCACGAACCCGAACACCGATCCGCACAGCTACGAGCCGACCGCCGCCGACGCCAGGGCCATGGCCGGGGCGCAGCTCGTCGTCGAGAACGGCATAGGCTACGACCCCTGGGTCGCCCGGCTGCTCGCCGCCAACGGAGGCACCCAGCCCGTCGTCAACGTTGGCGCCGTCGTCGGAGTCGCTGACGGCGGCAATCCGCATCGCTGGTACAACCCGGCCGACGTCCGCCAGGTCGTCAGCCAGCTCACGGCCGAGTACCGCAAGCTCGACCCAGCGGACGCCGGCTACTTCGACCAGCAGCGGGCCCGATTCGAGAACGCCAGTCTCCGCCCGTATGAATCGCTCATAAAGACCATCAGGCTGAAGTATGCCGGGACGCCGGTCGGTGCCTCTGAGTCGATCTTCGCGATGCTAGCTCCGGCGCTCGGGCTGAAGCTGATCACGCCCGCCTCGTTCCTCAAGGCGATCAGCGAGGGCACCGACGTGTCGGCGGCCGACAAGCAGACGATCGACAACCAGATCAAGCACCACCTGATCAAGATCTACGTCTACAACAGCCAGAACGTCACGCCGGACGTCCAGGCGCAGCTCAGCGAGGCCAGGGCCGCGCACATCCCGATCACCACGATCACCGAGACGCTGACCCCGCCGCACTCCACCTATCAGGCATGGCAGGTACGGCAGCTGCGCGGGATCGAGGCAGCGCTCGCCACAGCGGTGCACTCCACGGCGGCGCATTCCACGACGGCGCACTCCACGGCGAAGGGATCCCGGTGATTGGCACGATGGACGCCAGCGTCGCGGTCAGGTTCGACCATGCGGCGGCGCAGGTCGGCGGGCGCACGATCTGGTCCGACGTGAACCTCGAGGTGCCGCGCGGCGAGTTCCTCGCCATCCTAGGACCCAACGGAGTTGGCAAGTCCACGCTGGTCAAGGCCGCACTCGGCCTGGTGGGGCTGTCGGCGGGCTCGGTGACCGTGCTCGGCCTGCCCGCTGGCCAGGCCGGCAAGCGCATCGGGTACCTGCCGCAGCGCCGAAGCTTCGACGCCAGCTTGCGGGTGCGCGGTGTCGACATCGTCGGGCTCGGCAGCGACGGCGAGCGCTGGGGCCTGCCCATCCCCTTCGCCACCAGGTTCCTGCCGTCGAGGCGGGCGGCGGCGCAGCGGGTGCAGGAGGTCATCGAGACGGTCGGCGCGACCGCGTTCGCCGGCCGGCCGATCGGCCAGGTCTCGGGTGGCGAGCAGCAGCGCCTGCTGATCGCCCAGGCGCTGGTCAAGCAGCCTGAACTGCTCGTGCTCGACGAGCCGCTTGACAGCCTGGACCTGCCCAGCCAGGCGGCCGTCGCCGGGCTGATCTCGCAGATCTGCCGCGAGCATCAGGTCACCGTCATGCTCGTCGCCCACGATGTGAACCCGATCCTCAGCTACCTCGACCGAGTCGCTTACGTCGCCCGGGGCGGCGCCATCTGCGGCACGCCGGACGAGGTGATCAGGTCGGAGATCCTGACCGACCTGTACCGCACGCCGGTGGAGGTGCTGCGGGCGTCCGATGGCCGGCTGGTTGTGGTGGGCGAGCCCGAAGCCCCGGCCCGGCACACCGACCGGCATGGCGACGCTGTCGCCGTCCCGGCTCAGCCCTTCTGAGCCCAGCGTGACGAGCCCAGCGTGACGAGCCCAGCGTGACGAGCCCAGCGTGACTGCCCTGGCTATCCCGGGAACCGGCCCGAGCTGGAACCTGGTCGGCGACGTCCAGCAGCTTTTCCTCTATCCGTTCATGGTCAACGCGTTCCGGGCCGGCACGATCGTCGCCGTGGTGGCGGGCGCGCTCGGCTGGTTCATGGTGCTGCGCAGGCAGTCGTTCGCAGGCCACACGCTGGCCATCGTGTCGTTCCCCGGGGCGGCGGCAGCCATCTTGCTCGGGGTCAGCGCGACCGCCGGCTACTTCACCGCCGCGATCGCGGCGGCGGTCGTGATCGCGGCCATCCCCCGCTCGCTCGGCGGTCACGCCAGGAGCAGTGAATCAGCCGTGATAGGGACCGTTCAGGCGTTCGCGCTCGCCTCCGGGGCGCTGTTCGTCAGCCTCTACGGCGGATTCCTGAGCGGGCTGACGAATCTGCTCTTCGGCTCGTTCCTCGGAATATCCAGTGATCAGGTGCTGACGTTGCTGATCGTGGCGGTGATCGCGCTGGCGGGCCTGGCCGCGATCGCGCGGCCGCTGTTTTTCGCCACGGTCGATCCCGACGTGGCGGCCGCGCGGGGGTTGCCGGTGCGGCTGATCGGGACGATCTTCCTGATCCTGCTGGGCTGCGCGGCGGCGGAAGTGAGCCAGATCACCGGCGCGCTGCTTGTCTTCGCGCTGCTGGTGATGCCTGCGGCGACCGCGCAGAAGCTGACCGCCAGGCCGGCGGCGAGCTTGTGCCTCACCATCGGGCTCGGGCTCCTGATCGTGTGGCTCGGACTCGCGTTCGCGTACTTCTCGGTCTATCCGGTCGGGTTCTACATCACGACGTTCGGCTTCGCCTGCTACGTGCTTGTGACCGGAGCCCGGATGCAGGCCAGCCGCCAGGCCAGACGACGGGCGGCAGCCGCATGACTGTGCACTTCATGGCTGTGCGCTACGCGGCCATGTCCGGTCCGGTCACCGGGCTCATGCACATCGCCGACCAGCCGTTCCTGCGGTACGCGTTCCTCGCCGGGGCGGCGATCGCGGCGGCAGCCGGCCTGGTCGGCTACTTCGTGGTGCTGCGCTCCCAGGTCTTCACCGGCGACGCGCTCAGCCACGTCGCCTTCACCGGTGCGCTCGCCGCGCTGGCGGCAGGCGCCGACCTGCTGCTCGGGCTGTACGGGGCATGCGTCGTGGTCGCGCTGGCGATGGCCGCGCTGGGCCGCAGGGGCCAGGCCGACGACACCGTGATCGGCAGCGTCTTCGCCTGGATCCTGGGCCTCGGCGCGCTCTTCCTCAGCATCTACACCAGGTCGGCTGCGGGCGAGAACGGCACGTCGGGGGTCAGCGTGCTCTTCGGCACGATCTTCGGCCTGTCAGCTGGTCAGGCGCTCACCGACACGCTCGTCTGCCTCGCGGTCTGTGTCGCCGTCGTGGTCATCGGCAGGCCGCTGCTGTTCGCCAGCATCGACGCCGCCGTCGCAAGCACGAGCGGGGTCCCGGTCAGGACGCTCGGGTTCGTGTTCCTCGGCCTGGTCGGCGTCACCTCGGCGGCCGCCACCCAGGCCGTGGGGGCGCTGCTGCTGCTCGGGCTGCTCGCCGCGCCGGCCGGGGCCGCTCAGCGGCTCACCACCCGGCCGTACGCGGGCCTGTGGCTCTCGGCTGGCCTGTCGGTCGCCTCGCTATGGACCGGGCTGCTGATCGCGTACTCGGTGCCCGACATGCCGCCTAGCTTCGGCATCATCGGCGTGGCGACCGTCGTCTACGTGCTCGCGTTCGTGTTCACCCGCCGGCCAGAGGCGGGCGCTGCCGGCTGACCGGCTCCTAGCTGACTGCGAGCGCGTCGAGTCGCTCGGCCAGCTCAGCGGCCGTGTTGGGCCTGGCCTTGGGATCGGGGTCGATCGCCGCCGCGATGATGTCCCTGACCACCGGAGGCAGCCCTTCCGAAACCTCGGCCGAGTGGCCTAGCACGCGGCGCATCGCCACCATGGTGTTGTCGGTCGGCAGCTCCCCGTACAGGCCGGTCCCGGTCAGGATCCGGTGCAGGGTCGCGCCCAGCGCGTAGATGTCCGTGGCGCGGGACGGCAGCTCGCCCCTGATGATCGCCGGGTCGAGGAACTCCACCGAGCTAGCCGACCCGAGGCCGGTGATCGTGAGCCCGGGCGTGAGCAGCTGGCTCAGCCCCAGGTCGCTCAGCTTCGCGCCGCCGTCGTGGAGCATGATGTTGGCCGGCTTGATGTCGTTGTGCGCGATGCCTGCCTCGTGCAGCGCATCCGCCGCCCTGGCCGCGTCCGCCACGGCCGCGACGGCCTGGACCGGCGACAGCGAGCCCGTCGCGTCGGCCAGGGAGCCTGCCGGCAGGTACTCCATCGAGTAGTACAGGTCGTCACCCTGCTGGCCCGCGTCGAAGAGGGTCACCAGATACGGCGACTGGACGGCGGCAAAAGCGGCGAGCTCCCTGGTGGCGCGGCGGAACGTGTCCTGACTGTTGGAGCCGCTGAGCACCTTGACGGCGACCAGGTCAGCGCTGACGCGCAGCCGGTCAGGGCGGTTGGCGAGATAGAAAGCGCCATGGTTGCCCGCGCCGAGCTTCCTGATGAAGTGATAATCAGCGATGCCGGCCCGGTCTACCGCGAGAGCCCCGTCACTATTGGTCACTGCTGCCTGCTTTCTCGCTGCCGAGGGCTGCTAGCTGAGGTCTATCCAGCGCTTCAACCCACTGATCCATGTCGTCGCTGGCCTCGTTACTGCCAGCGATCACCGCGATGTGCGCGTCGCTGATCACCGTGTCGCCGTCGCCTGCGGCCGTGAGCGCCAGGTCGCCGGGGGCGACAAGCACGCTGCCGGCCGGCTGGTCACCTGCGGTGGCCTGGACCCCGCGCCGGGTGAGGTCGGAGACCCGCGAAGTGCTCGGCTTGCCCGGTGGAGTGATCACCAGGTCACGACCATAAGCGGCGGCGAGGTGGGCGGCCACTTGCACCGCCGCGTCCGAGTCCGCGCCCCGGGTCAGCTGGGCGGCCGCCGTCGTCGGCGACTCGGGCAGCGGTCGCAGCAGCACGACGACCTGGGCCCTGCTGGCCGAGGTCAGCTCGCTCGCGTGATCACCAAGCAGCGCGGCGTCCCGGTGCATCACGATCGTGTCGGGATCAGCCGCCGCGATGTAGCCGGGCAGCTCGGCCGCCACGTTGTCGCTGAACCTGGACTGGACGATGGTGGTCACGCCGCGCTGCTCGGCCCGGGCGGCCAGCTGGTGCAGCTCGTCCATGGTCTGGGTCATCGCGAGCAGCTCGCCGCCGAGCCCTGAGCCCATCTCCAGCCGGCTGGTCTCGCTGTGGGCCACCAGGTGCGACAGCACCACGTCGGTGTTCGCCCTGGTCGATGCCAGCATCGCGGCGAGGTCGACGAGCGGCGCCGCCGTTCGCGGATCGTCGACGAGCACGACGACGCGGTGCGCGCCGGCCCGGCCGACCGCCGACCGGTCGGCCTCGGTGATGTCCCGCTCCATGATCTGGTTCGGGTAGATGTACCGCAGCAGCGGCCCGGCCATCCCGGTGGTCACGATCGCCATCACCACCATGAGCGAGTACAGCGACTGGCTCAGGATGCCGAGGTTCAGCCCCACGGTCAGGATGACGAGCTCGGTGAGGCCCCGGGTGTTCATCAGCGCGGCCAGCGCGCCGGCCTGGCGCCGGCGCACCCCGGTGAGCCGGGCGCCGTAATAGGCGCCGCCGAACTTGCCGACGACGGCGACGGCCATGATCAGGCCCAGGTCGACGAGCCCGGACAGCCCGATCCCCGACAGATTGACCGACAAGCCCGCGATCACGAAGAAGACCGGCAGGAACACGATGACGCTGACCTGCTCGAGCCGCTCGAGGATCGCCTCGCGCAGCGCCGGCACGTTCCTCGGCATCACGATGCCGAGTATGAATGCGCCGAAGATGAATTTGATGCCCATCCAGTCGGTCGCGTAAGCGGAGAGCAGCAGGACGATCAGGATCGTAGCCAGCACGCTCGGGGTCAGCCGGCCCTGCCGCTGGTACAGCTCGGCTAGCTTCCGAAGACCAGGCCGCACTACGAAGATGATCGCCGCCGCGTAGACGGGAGCCAGGGCGAGCCTGATCTCGTTCCCGCTCGCGCCCGCTATCGCCACCACCACGGCCAGCAGCGTCCAGGCGAGCACGTCGTCGACCGAGGCGGCGGCCAGCGCCAGGCCGCCGATTCTGGTCCGGTGCATCCCCCGGTCCGTGAGGATGCGCGCCAGCACCGGGAACGCCGTGATCGACATCGCGACGCCGAAGAACAGCACGAAGGTCACCTTGTTGTGCACGTCTTCGCGCTGCGCGAGCCAGATCCCCAGGCCCGTGCCCAGGATCAGCGGCAGGAAGATCGACCCGATCGCGACGCCGGCCGCGACCTTCTCACGGCCCTTGACCAGGCTGAGGTCGACTTCGTAGCCGACGACGAACATGAACAGCACGAGCCCGATGTCGGCGATCGTCGTCAGCGGCGGGATCATCGTCGACGGGAACAGCGCCGCCGTGATCTTGCCGTCGAAGAGCGTCGGGCCGAGCAGCAGCCCGGCCACGATCTCGCCGAGTACCGGCGGCTGGCCCAGCCGCTTGGCCAGGGCTCCGAACAGCCTGGCCAGGACCAGGATCAGGGCGAGATCGGCCAGCAGAAGCTGGACCTCCTGGTCAGTCATGCTGGCGTCCTCACTGGTCGGCTGGCAGGACTAAGAGGATCTTCATCGGCCACGGTGTGACTCGTATCGGAAGCCGCGCCCGCCGAGGTCGACCTGGCTGCCCGTGGTGAGCACGATGGGCACGTGCGGCTGGAGCGGGGTGTCCGCGCCCTGCTTGGCGAGCTTGACCCGGGTGCCGTTCGCGGAACCCAGGTCGGTCACCAGCACCCGCCAGCCATCCAGGGTGACCTTGGCGTGGACGCGGGAGACGATGCCGGAGTCGTCGGCTATCCGCAGCGTCCGCGACCGGCCCGAGGCGACGGACGCGTCGAGTCCTGGCTCCCGGCCCACGATGTAGTCGCGGTCGAGCTGGAAGACCGAGCCGTCGTCCAGTACCAGGACGCCGAGCGGCGGGCGGGTACCGGGCCTCGGGACCAGGGTCTGCTGGTTCATCGAGATCCCGCAGACCGCGCAGAAGAGCGCCTCCGGGTCGTCGAAGTGCCCGTTCTTGCAGTAGACGCCCTGGATGATCGGCGCCTCGGCCACGTAGCTGCTGGTGCCCGGCGGGATGTCCCTGGCCTTGGACAGCGGATCCCGGCGCGCGGGCTCCAGATCGGTGGCCGGCCCGCCGCCGAACACCACCGCCTCGAACGGCTCGGACGACACCGGCGGAAGTCCTCCGCTCGGCTCCCCGCCCTGAGGTGCCTGCCAGAGCTCGGTCCCGATGTGTTCCTGGGCATCCTGACCGGGGGCGGGGCCGGGGGCGGGCAGCTGCGGGATCTGGGGCACCGCGTCCTGTGGCGCCGGCTCGGGCAGGGCGGGCTCAGGCGCCACGGGTTCGGGCAGGGCGGGTTCGGGCAGGGCAGGCGCGGGCAGGGCAGGCGCGGGCAGGACAGGTTCGGGCAGGGCGGGCGCGGGGATGACCGGCTCGGGCAGGACGGGCTCGGGCTGGGTCTCCGGCCCGGCCGCCGGCGGCTCTGGCTCGGGCACCGGCACCGACGGCCCGGCCGCAAGCTTCACCGGCCGCAGCACCACCGGCTGGGGCTGGTCGTGCTGTGGCTGGTCGAACTGGGGCTGGTGCCGCGCCGGCGGCGGCGCCGCAGCGGGAACGCCGCCGGCGAAGAAGCTCAGGCCGCCGGCCCGGACCGTGCCCGCGTCGAGCCGCGAGAACCGGTCGGTGCGAGGCGGGCCGTTGTCGGCTGCGCCGAGTCCTCCCCTGATCCCGGTCACCGTCGTCCGCACCAGGCAGCGCAGCAGCATGCCCGGCTGGCCGGCCTCGATCCGCTGAGTGCCGTAGGGCGTGGTGACGTCGGCCCAGGCGCCTCCGCTGACAGTCACGGCCAGGCCAGAACCCACCGCGCCGAACGCGAGCACCGAGGCCCCGCCGTCCGCTTCGTCAGAAGGCGCCTGGCTCTCCAGGGCGACCGCCACCTGGTCCGCGAACTCGCGCCCATCGCCGCTTGAGGCAGCGACCTGGCCGAGCTTGTCGAGCAGCAGGTCGACGAACTGCCCCGAATCGAGGCTGCTCAGCAAGACCAGATTGCCGTACCTGGCCAGGACACCGTCGCCTGGCACTGGCCATAGGCCAGGTGGGTGAGTACCTGCCGACCCGGGATCGGTCACACCAGCCTCCCGCCGTGGAATCTCCACCGGATATTGATCACGCGCATCGGGCCGTTGGCCCACAGCCACACCGCGACCCAGACGAGCACGAAGTCAATAATGAAGGCCGAGGCCGGTATCGTGCCAACTATGCCGGGAATCAGGTTCCCCCGTAGCAGCGCCCAGATCAGCAGTCCCTCGGGCACGATCGTGACCAGGCCGAAGAACGTCGGCCAGTCCTTCTCCCAGCGCCACTGCATGATGAAGTGGTACAGGCACTCCCAGGCGATCCCGATGACGGCCACCGAGGCCAAGATGATGAAGGTGTCACGGTAGACGTCGGACAGCGGCGCGTTCACCGGCAGCACGGGCGTGATGATCAGCGTGACCAGGCCGCCGATCACGGCGAGCAAGACAATTCTGGTCTGGATCCGGCCGCCCAGCGTGGGTAGCACGTTATGCCTCCTACAGTTGCGGAAAATCGGGCGGTGCAGGCCACGGCAGGAGTTGCGCCTGCGGCCCGCCGCGCCGGCGACGGCTGCTTGTTACGGGCCCAGCGGATCCACTGGGAGATGGACCGGAACGTCCCGATCTTGGGGCAGAACCCGCGCCTGGCGAGGTCGTCGGCGATTTCCTGAGCGGCGACCTGCAGCCCGAGGAACGTGTCGACCCCAGGGAAGTACCCGCCCAGCGTGGTCGCGCCTGAGGCGTAGATGACCCCTGGACCGCTGGCGGTCCCGCGCAGCTCGAAGGTGCGCTCCACGTCCATCCGGCCCACGGGGTTGCGCCCCACGCCTCCGTGCTGCATCAGATCGGCGAGCACGCGGTGCTCGGCGATGTCGGCTTCGAGGCCGGTGCAGTCGATCACGAAATCGGCGGCCATCTCGAAGTTGCCGTTGCGCGACTGCACCATGCTGATGATCTTGCCGTTGCTGTCGAGCTTCATGTCGTCGACGGTGCCCTGCAACGCGTGATACCAGCCCTGCTGGCGGCCCTCGTTCATCTGGGCCTGCCAGCGCCGGCGCCACGGGGTGTTGGTGCCGCCCATCTGCTTGTACTTGGCGGCCCTGGCGTCGCCTTCAAGCTTGCGCATCTCGGCCTTGAGCTGGCCGCCCCACACGGACTTCGGGTAGTTGAAGCCCTGGTAGGCGAACCCGTTGCTGCCCTTGCGCCTGGACCACGCGTGCGGGCCGTGGTCAGCGTCGATATAAGTGCGGAACAGGTGCACGATCTGGGTCTTCAGGCCGTACTTCTCGCGGTCGTCCATCAGCCGCGACAGCACCCGCGAGGCGACGATACCGCCGCCGCGCAGCATGACGGTGATCTCCTTGGTCCGCGCGGTCTCGTAGATGTGCTCGTGCTCCTCGTAGGCACTGACCACGTGGTGGAAATCCTGGTGCTTGGTACGGAAGTCCTGAAGCTCCTTCAGGAACCGCAGGCCCGGGTAGCCCACCGCCAGGTGCACGTACTCGGCCCGGTAGGCCACGCGCTTGGTCGGGGTGAGCCCGGCCTTCGGCGTCAAGATGACGAAATATCCGCCACCCTGGCGTTTCCTGACCATCCGGACCTGGCCCTTGACCAGCATCTGGTCCCAGCCGATCCGCTTGGCCTCGCGCTCAAGGCCGCCGAAGACCCGGCCGGCCTTCGGCGTGTAGAAGTCGGCCCACATCGGCTCGACCAGCACGTGCCAGAGCTCGGCCCAGTTCTTTTCCTGGAACGCCTCGCTCACGGCGTAGGAGGGAAAGCCCCAGATGTTGTCTGGGCGCGACGCCGAGTCTGACCTGATCCGCTCGGGCCTGGGGATCTGCGAAACCCGGGTCAGGTACTCGTAGGTCTGCCAGGGGAAGTCAAGGTTCGACAGAACGGTCATCCGGTCGGTCGGCACGCCAGCAATCCGCAGATAGTCAACAGTGACAAACGACCCGATACCGCCACCGATGCTCAGGAACGGAACGTCGGCGACTGGGATTCCGGCCGCCTGAAGCATCTGGTCCGTCCACTGGTCGGACCTGAGCAGTTCGTCGGTCAGGTCGCCAGCACCAGGCGCCGCGCCCTGATCCGGCTGAGCCGCAGCCGCAGCAGGTCGCTCGCGCATGATCGTGGCCGGCTGAGATGGATCCATCGAGCCCGGCAGCTCGGTCGGGCTATCGGTCATACCCCGCCCCAATTCAGGTGGTTTAAATGTCCGGAAGTTACCGGTTTGAGACGCATTAGGACCCCCATGTTCGTCCCCCGTTTGGCGACCCGCGTCGATAAACACTGAGAGTGTCGCATGCGCCACGGAAACCGACAAGACGGTCGGATACTTCGGTGCGGCGAGGTTCCGGCCCGTCAGCCAGCAGAACCCGGACCGTGCTTGTAGACAACCCAGACCTGACCACGGGCAAATGGCATCCGGCGGCCGTCGGGCAGCGTAAATCTCGTGCCCGCATCCGGCCGGGGCCGCGACCACTTGACCTGGTAAGCCCGGCCATTTCGCAGCACGACCGCCGAGCCCTCTCCGACGGTATTGGCATACGGGGGCTTGATTCCGAGCTCGCGGAAGCTGGATTTGCTGACGACCACGGACTGAATGACTATCGTCCGGCCGCCGAGCTGGCTGCCGGACGCCGACACCGCAAGCTTGCCGTCCATCCAGGACAGCCAGCGGTGCTGGCCGGCTGACCACCGGAAGGTGAACGCCGCCGCCGGATACGCGACGCTGTAGGAGCGCACCGGCTTGCCGCCGGCCGGAGCGGGCCCGAACCTGAACCCGATGTCCCGGGCCTTGCTCGCACCCTTGGCCTGCGCCAGCAGCTGACTGGTCCTGGCGTACAGGTTGTACGGGGGGATCCGGCGGTCGTCGCGGTAGTAGCCGCCGACGATCCCCGCGTACAGGTCGACGATCCGTGCGTGCTCGACGACCGGCAGCAGGCGCGGCTGCGCTCCGGAGAAGGCGAAAGGCCAGGCCGAACTGACGCAGCAACTCGATGTCCTCGGCTCTGGAACTGCGCACCGGTCCCACCACGGGCGGCAGATGGCTGGAGAACACCGCGAAGATCCGGCTGAGACCGCCCTCGACTGGCAGCAGGTACACGATGTCGGCCTGCTGCAGCCCCGTCGGCGGGCGCGCCTGCTCGACGTTGTCGATCTTAAAGATCAGCTCACGCCGAAGCGACTTAACCGGCTCGCCGGTAAATGGGGAATATAGCCTGGCGGGAGCAGTCTTATGCGGTTTGGGCACCGGCCTGGCGGCCGGCTGTCCGCCGCTGGTGAGCAGGAAGAAACCGCCCGCCAGGATGCCAAGCGCAGCCACCGAGCTAATTCCGGCAATAAGCGCGCGCCGACTTATCCGCATGGTCATGCACCCCCATGCAGGCTAGCAAAGAGCAGGAAGGATAGGCCGTGATCACACTGCGGATTAACCAGTCCCGTGGATTACGGTAATAACCATTTCCCGGTGATCTAGAGCGACTCGGTCAGCAGTCCGTCGTCGAGCCGGAGCGTGCGATCGGCCAGCTCGATCAGGACCGGATCGTGGGTGGCGACGACCGCCGTGATGCCCTCGGCGCGCACGACCGTCTTGAGCAGCCGCATGATCTGCCGGCCGGTCTGGGAGTCGAGCTGGCCCGTGGGCTCGTCGGCGATCAGCAGCTCGGGACGGCCGGCGAGCGCGCGGGCGATCGCGACTCGCTGCTGCTGGCCGCCCGACAGCTCGTTGGGGCGCTGCTTCGCGTGGTTGCTGAGCCCGACCAGGCTTAGCATCAGGCTCACCCGTTCCTCGCGCGCCTTGACCGGCACTCCGGCGATGCGGAGCGGCACGCCGGCGTTCTCCGCGGCGGACAGGATCGGAATCAGCCCGAACGACTGGAAAATGAAGGCGACCGTCGAGCGGCGGAAGTGCATCCGCTCCTTGTCGCTCATCGCGGTCACGTCGTGGCCGGCCACCCGTACCGTGCCTGACGTCGGCCGGTCGAGGCCGCCGATGACGTTCAGCAGCGTGGTCTTGCCCGAGCCGGAGCGGCCGATCAGCGCGGTCAGCTCGCCTTGCCTGATCGTCGCCGATACCCCGCGCAGCGCCTGGACCGCCGTGCGGCCGGTACCGAAGGTCCGGCTGACCGCGCCGACCTCGACGACGACGGGCGGCAGCCCGGGCGCGGCGTCCGGCGTCGTGTCCGGTGCGTGCGTGGTCATCGGGACTCTCCCGTCTCGTTCGCCGCCATCTCGGCATCGGGCCAGACCCCGATGTGGTCGGGCTCGGCCTCGAGCCTGACCCGGTCCCGCATGCCGAGCGGCTCGATCATGTCCATCGGCAGCTGGAGCCGGCCGGCCCGGTCGAGCACGGCGTACTCGACGGCGTGCTCGCCCGACGAGCGGCGCAGCGTCTCGGTGCTCGTCCGGCCGTCGGCGATGGCAATCGTGCGGCGCACCTGGTCCGACACCGCCGGGTCGTGGGTGACGACCAGCACCGTGGCGCCCAGCTCAGAGTTGGCGGTCTGCAGGGCGCCGAAGACATCCATCGCGGTGGCGCTGTCGAGCTCACCGGTCGGCTCGTCGGCGAGCAGCAGCGACGGCTCGTTCGCCAGCGCCGTGGCGATCGCGGTCCGCTGCTGCTCGCCGCCTGACATCTGATCAGGCTTGCGATCGGCGCAGTACGCGACGCCCAGCGCTGCCAGCAGCTCGGCTACCCTGGCTGACCTGGCCTTGCGGCTGCGGCCGCTGAACCGCATCGGCATCATGACGTTCTGGCTCGCGGTCAGATAGGGCAGCAGGTTGCGTGAGGTCTGCTGCCAGACGAACCCGACTACGTCGCGGCGGTAGCTGAGCCGGTCCCTGGCTGACATGGCGGCGAGATCGCGTCCGGCGACCTTCACCGAGCCGGCGGTCGGGCCGTCCAGGCCGGCCAGGATGTTCATCAGCGTCGACTTCCCGCTCCCCGACGCGCCGACCATGGCGGTTAGCTCTCCCTCGTTGATCAGGAGGTCGAGGCCCTGCAGCGCCTGCACCTCGATGCCCTCGGTGGCATAGATGCGCACCAGGCGGTCGCAGACGACCAGCGCCTCGTCGCCGTAGGACACCCTGGCCCGGTCGGCCTCGGCTGCCAGCTCGCCGATGCCCGATGCGGCGTCGATCCGCTCCGCTGAGGTCGTCATGGCTAGCTTCCTCTCCCCTGCCTGATCACTCGCCGACTCGCAGCGCTCTGGACACCCCGCGCAGCCTGGTCGCGAGGCTCTGCGCGAACAACGTCACGAGCGCGAGCACCATCAGCGCTGCCGCCAGATAGCCGATCACCGTGAAGTCCGGATGGAACGGCACCCCGGCCGTCGAGCCGGTGAAGACCGACAAGTCGATGCTCGGCGCGAGCAGCGGCACAAGCGCCCAGGCGCACACACCGCCGCCAGCGGCCGCCGCCACGATCGCCGGCAGCGCCTCGGCGCTCACCAGCAGCCGGGCCTGGCCACGGGACAGTCCCATCGTGAACAGCCGGGCCAGGGTCAGCTCGCGGGCCCGGGCGCCCAGCGCCAGCATGATCAGCATGATCACCGCACCGAAACCGCCGGCGGCCACCGCCGACTGCGCGAACGTGACGTAGGCGCCGCGCTGCAGATCGGCGCCGGTGAGCGCGGCGAGCATCGAGGACCGGTAGGTGATCGTCGTCGCACCTGGCAGCACCGCCGCCACGACGGCACTCAGCCTCGCGTGGTCGACGGCGCCGACGATCAGGACCAGGTCAGGCACCGGGCGGCTGGCACGCAGGAGCTGGTCGGCGACCTGGTCAGGCACCACGATGAACGGGCCGTCCGTCTTGAACCCGGGGGCACTGGCGACGCTGCCGATGACGCGTACCGGCACCGTCCTGGTGCTGACCAGCAAGGCACCGCTGCCGTGCGACAGCGCGCTCGCCGCGCCCGGGCTGGCAAGCGCGGGCAATGCCCTGCCAGCGTGATCTGACCGTCCGGCCTGAGCGAACTGCCCGGACGGGAAGGGCCTGGCTGGCGTCTGCGCGAGCAGCCCGGCGTACCGGCCGGGGTCGAGCGCGATCACGCCGATCGTCGTGCCATCGGACGCGGTACCCGAGGTCACGGCGGCCACGACTGACCGGGAGACCCCCGGGACACCGGCGATCGCCCGCGCCGCCTGCGGGGTCAGCGGACTGTTCGATCCGGACGCGTCGATCACGGCGTCGGCGCCCAGCGCGCGCCAGGACTGCGCCACGTCGCCGTCCACCACGGCCGACCGCAGCATGGCACCGAAGGCGATGACGCCGAGGGCGAGCACGAGCGCGAACGCGGGCAGCACGGCGGTCGCCGACGCCCGCGTCGCCCGGGCCAGTCCGATGAAGGTGGTGACGCCCTGGCGCCGCGCGGCCAGGACCACCAGCCACTTCAGGACGACCGGATAGACCCGGACCACCACGATCGCCATCGGGATCGCGACCAGGACCGGACCGGCGCTGGTGAACCAGTCGGTGCCAGTGCCTGCGGACTGGCCCTGGAGCCTGAGCACGATAAGGCCGCCGGCGGCCGCGAGCACCGTCGAGACGTCGATGATCACCCGCCTGGCCCGGACCCGGCGAGGTGGCGGCGTATCAGCGCGCTCGGCGACCAGGCGGGTGTGCCGCAGCGCCAGCCAGGGGACGCTGAGCAGGGCCACCGCGCAGGTGATGCCGCCCAGCCACCATCCGAGCGGCTCGTCCTGCCCGGCGGTCAGCAGCACCGCGATCACCAGGCCCAGCGCGGCGGCGGGCAGGACGACCACTGCCCCGGCTCGCGTGGCCAGCACGATGAGCTGCGCCCTGCCGGCCCCCCTGGCTCTGATCAGGCCGAATTCGCCGGCCCGCCGCTCGGCGAGCAGCCGGGCGCCGAGCAGCAGCACGACCAGGCCGACGACGGTGAGGCTCACGTACAGCAGCGAGAGCAACGTTCCGAGCTCGCCCTCGGTCTGCACGAACTCGATCAGCGCGCCGCTGAACGGCGCGTCCAGCGGGACGGAGGTCGGCGTCACCACGCTTCTGGACAGCACGCCCAGACCGCTAAGCGCGTTGAGCTGGTTGTTGAGCTCGACCGCCTCGTCTGCGTTCAGCTCGCCGAGCCGCATCGGGAATTCCCACGTGACCTTGAGATTCTGGATGGAGATCGCCCGCTCGAGGTCGCTGAGCTCGGAGTCGCCGATGATCATCGCGCCGAGGTAGAACCCGGCAAAGGTCGTCTTGTTGAAGCTCGGGGCGGCGACGTCGGGGTCATCTGTCCAGTACGCGGATCCCGGGCGGACCGGCCTGACGATGCCGGTAACCCGCAGGATCAGCGTGGCGACCGAGCCTATGTGGTTGTCCGAGAGCGTGAGCGTCGAACCGGGATGCAGGCTGAACCGCTTCGCCGTGGCCAGGGTGACGGCGACGTCGAACTTCGCGGAGTTCTGACCCTTCGAGGAAGTCAGCGGCAGGCGTCCGCCGACCACCTTGGCGTACTTCCCGAGGCTAGAGCGGTCGATTAGCTCTACCTGAGGCGGTGCCTGCCCGAAGTAGGCGCTCTTGGCCGCCCCCGGTGCCGTCAGGAAGCTCGAGGCCGCACCCCACCAGCTGGCGCCGGAGGTCAGCGGGATGCCCGGCCCGGCTGAGGTGCGCTTTCAGCTCGGAGCCGATAGGCCCGAACTGCTTGCCGTTAATCCCTGAATAAGCAGGAGCGGTCCGCGACCCGAGCGCGGCACCGACCGTCTGCATATCGAGGCTGCCGATGACCGACCGGCCGTTCGCCGCAGTCGCGGAGACGAGCCGTTGCAGGGCCCTGGTGCGGAACGCGAGACTCGCCCGGGGCGTTGCCACCGCGACGAAGACGCTGGCGACGACCAGGAACGCGAGCACGACGCTGGCACCGGCGCCGGTGCCGGTCAGCACCGTCAAGCCGGTCCTGAGCCGGCCAGCGAGCACTCTCATAGCGCCTCCGCCGCGCGAAGCTGGGCCGCCGGATCAGGCCGGACGAAGGCGCTGGCCGCGGCGGCCAGCACCGGAATCGCGCTGACGACGAGCGCGATGGCGACCGAGGCCAGGACCGGCACCTTGACGAGCACGGGCACGATCGGCACGGCCGCCGTCGAGGTCAGCGTGACCGATGGCACCAGCAGGTGCGCGAGCACGGTGCCGAGCAGCAGCCCGGTCACGGCGGCCGGCACGCTCAGGCTCAGCGCCTCCAGGCACAGCAGCCGGGCCTGAGCCGGGCCGTCGATGCCGAGCGCGGCAAGCAACGCCGTCTGCGACCGGCGTTCTCGCACATTGCCGGCCACGCTCACCGAGAATCCCAGGATCGCCAGCAGCGCCGCCGCGATGGCCGTCGCCTGAATGGCCTGCTGCGGGATGGCCGACATCGGATCGCCGAGCACCCCGGCGACGAGGCTGGCCCGGTCGGTAACGGTCGTGGCCGGCGGCAAGCCGGGAGGCACCTGGCCGGCGGAGGTCGTGAGCCACCACTGGGTGACGGCGACCGGGGGCTGCTCCTGCGCGGCGACCGCGAGCTGCAGGCCACTCTGATCGATGATCAGGCCGCCGTCCGTCGGGCTGAGCGTCGGGAACGAGCTGACCACGGCGACGATCTTGACGGTGAGCGTGGCCACTCCGGCGGTGAGCTGCAGCAGCGCGCCCGGCTTCAGCTGGTTGACCCGCAGGTAGGAGGCGGTGGCGATGGCCGGCACCGGCGCGGTGGGCAGCTTGGCCAGCAGCACGATCTGGCCGTCGATGGCACTGGCTGCAGCGCCCGTCAGGAAGCCCACCACCCCGCCCGCACCTGGGTTGAACCGCACCGGATCCGAGCCGCCGGGCGTCGAGACCAGCTTCGGCGCGAGGCCGATGCCGCCGTCGGAGAAGTCGGGGGCCGAAACGTCGGGTACCCAGGTCCCCAGCGATGCCGCATCGAGCTTCGTCGGCGCCGCTGCCGCCCGGGCGACGGCGAGCCCGCTGAAGTCTAGGCTGGCGATCCGGTTCCGGGCAGCGGCTCGGTGCTGTTTCGACGGCAGCCCTGGCACGGTGTAGCTGACGGTGATCGCGGCCAGCCTGAGCGGGTAGATCGCCGTGCCTGTCGTCGTCAGCCTGGCGGTGAGGACATGGCGACGTCCGTCGGCTGGCAGCGGGCCGGCTGGGATCGAGTACATCACTCCGTCGCCGTCCATGATCGACACGCTGAGCAGCGGATGGCCGAGTATGCCGCCCTGGCCGGGATGAAGGCTGGCGGTGACGAGCAGCCGCGTCGGCCGGCCAGGCAAGGTGATCAGCGGTTTCGTGCTGGGGGCCGCGATCTTCTGCCAGATGGACGAGGCTGCTTCGTCGCCGCGCAGCAGGACCGTCCTGGCCGCGTGCGCGGCGTCGAGCGCGAGCACCGTGCCGCTGCCAGGCGCGGCGAGCTGATCGCTCGCTGCCATCGCGGCGGTGACTCCGCGAGCGTGGGCGATCCGCCCGGCGGTGCCGGCGTCGACAGGTAGCAGCGTGTCCGCCCGGACGTCGGCTCCGGCCAGGAACGCCGACTGGTCGAGCGCGGACTGCCGCCAGCTCTGGTGCTGGGCCAGCGCCAGCGTGCTGGTGCCCACTGCCAGCACTACCAGCAGCATGGGTGCGCTCTGCCGCACAGCGCGCCTGCTCAGTTCCCAGGTGGCCATGGCACTGCCGAGCCGTCTCGTGCGCGCGGCTACCCGGTCGCCGACCTTGGCCAGCAGCGGCAGCAGCCGCAATGGCAGCACCGTCCCGGCGGCGAGGGCGACGGCCGGCGCGAGCGCCAGCACCGGGTCGATGCCAAGGCCGCCAGGCGCCCGGCCGAGCACCGAGAACTCGCGCAGCTGCCAGCCGGCCAGAACCGCGAGCGCGACCAGGGCGACGTCGGCTCCGGCCGTGGCCACGAGCAGGGCGGGCGATCGTCGTCCCCGGGCGACCCGCAGCGCGCCTGGCGATACCGAGCGCAGCGCTGGCCAGATCATGAGCGCCGTGCACAGCACGAGCACGACGCCGGCCGTCCACCAGTCGTCGGCGGGGATGCCGTGGACGCTGATGCCCGCCGTCCTCAGCGTCCCCAGCCGCGCGAGCAGGCTGGTCAGCCTGCTGCCGAGGACGGCACCGGCCGCAGCCGCGAGCGCGGTGACGATCAGCGCCTCGACCAGCGCGAGCCGGACCAGCTGGCCGCGCCCGGCGCCCCTGGACTGCATCGTCGCCGACTCGTCCTCGCGCTGGCTGGCGAGCGTGCGTGCGGTCAGGGTCAGCGCGGCCCCGGCGAGCAGGAGCAGCTCGAGCTCGCCGACCAGCAGCAGCGATCTCGCGACGATCAGCTTCACCGTCACGGTGTCGAGGACGGCTGGCAGGCCGCTCACCGTCTGCAGCCCGCCGAGGTCGGGTGACCTGGACAGGAACCGCAGGGCCTGGTTGAGCGCGGTGGCCAGCGGCTTGAGCTGGCTAGCCTGCAGGTGGGTCGTCCCGAGCTGATACAGCCAGGTGGCGGCGCCGACCGGCAGCTTCTGGGCACCGAAGGCGCTGTCGGCCACGACGAACGGGCCGTAGGTGACGAAGCCCGGCGCGGCGCTGACCCCGGTCGGCGAGATGAGGTCGAGGCCCCAGTACGGCGAGGCCCGGTCGACCGGCTGGTACAGGCCGGTGATCTGAAGCCTGACCTTCGCCCTGGTGGCGCGGTCGCGAAGCGCGAGCACCTGACCGACCTTCAGCCGCAGCGCGGTGGCGACGGCGGCGGGAATCGCAGCCTGGATCGGGCGGCCGGCGGGCCTGGACGCTGGCCACGACCCTGCGGTCAGCCTGACGTGGCTGCGGAACTGGCTCAGGACCGCCGCCTGCAGCAGCGGGACGGTCTTGCTGCCCGGCGCTGCCGGGAGACCAATCGGGTCGGACCACACGGCGCGGGCGGACGTGCGCGGAACGCCGCCGAACGCCTGGCCGATGGCCAAGCTGACCGCCGTGCGGTCCTGCCGAAGCTGCGCCGCGTCGATGGCGCCGCTGATGACGATCGACCGTTGCGGGGCATTGACCAGCTCGCTGCTCACCGCCTGGGGCAGGGCGCTCGACTCGAAGCCGGCGAAGGCCGCTACCAGGGAAGACGCGATGAGCGTGCTGATCAGCACGCTCAGGAGCAACGGCCAGACCGATCGCATCCTCGGCCACAGGATCGCGCGTCGCGCAGTCATCGCTGACGGAACTCCCAACGCCATCGCCGGCTGGCCGGCCGTGTTGTGTATCCGATATCCGGCAGATTAGGGGTATTGCGCGGGCGACCGAGAGCTGGAATCAGACCGTTAGTTAATCGTTGCCGATAGTTGGCGCAATGTTGTTGTTACTTGACATTCCTGAGGAACTCTTGCCAGGGGCATTGGAAGAGCGGCGATGTATAGGACGCAGTACCGGGGAACTAGGTTCTGCGGTGGCGGCCGGGACCGCTCGGCGGGGTTAATAAAACTGCGGTCGTCGCCGGCACGGTAGGCTCAGCGAGGTGACAAGCTCGCCGCATCCATCTGCTCCTGTCCGGGTCAGGTTCGCACCCTCGCCGACCGGGATGTTCCACGTCGGGTCCGCCAGGTCGGCCCTCTTCAACTGGGCTTTCGCCAAGCAGCAGGGCGGCAGCTTCGTGCTGCGCATCGAAGACACCGACACCTCGCGGAACCGGCCGGAGTGGATCGACGGCATCGTCAGCGCGATGGCCTGGCTCGGCATGGACGCCGACGGCTACGAGGGGCCGGTCCTGCAGTCGGCGAATACGCCCAGTCACCAGGCCGCCGCCACCAGGCTCGCCGCCGATGGGCACGCCTACTTCTGCTCGTGCACCCGTGACGAGGTGATCGCCAGGACCGGCGATCAGCACCGTGGCTACGACGGGTTCTGCCGCGCCCGCGGGCTAGGCCCGGGTCCTGGGCACGTGCTGCGCTTCCTGGTGCCCGACGAAGGCGTGACCGTCGTGGACGACGTCGTGCGGGGCAAGGTCAGCTTCGAGAACGCGGCCATCGACGACTTCTCGATCGCCCGTGCGGACGGCTCGGTCCTCTTCCTGCTGGCCAACGTCGTGGACGACCTCGACATGGGAATCACGCACGTGATCAGGGGCGAGGAGCACTTGCCCAACTCCCCGAAGCAGCAGCTGATGATGGCGGCGCTCGGGCACCAGCCGCCGGTCTGGGCGCACGTGCCCGTACTGGTCAACGAGAAGCGGCAGAAGCTCTCCAAGCGGCGGGACAAGGTTGCTCTCGAGGACTACCGGGCCGAGGGCTTTCTCGCCGAGGCGACCCGGAACTACTTGATGCTGCTCGGCTGGGCGCCGTCGAACGACCGCGAGATCCTGCCGTGGCCGACGCTGATCGAGGAGTTCAGGCTCGACGAGGTCAACGTGTCCCCGGCATTCTTCGACGTCAAGAAGATGCGGGCGATCAACGGCGACTACATCAGGGCGCTGCCCGTCGAGGACTTCATCGCCCGGAGCGAGCCGTGGCTGACGGCACCGGCGGCGCCCTGGCCTCCTGAGGCGTTCAAGCCCGAGCTCTACGCCCAGGTCGCGCCGCTCGTGCAGACACGGGTCGCGGTGATGGCAGAGCTGACCGCCAACGTGGACTTCCTCTTCCTGGACGAGCCGGTCTTCGACGAGCCGTCCTGGACCAAGACGATGACCGGAGCCGCTCAGCCCGTCGCCGCAGGCATGCTGGACCAGGTGATCGCTGGCCTGCCGGACGCCAGCTGGGACGCCGACTCCATCCGGGCCTGCGTCGAGCAGGCCGGAGCGAAGTTCGACCTGAAGCTCGGCAAGGCGCAGGCACCGATCCGGGTCGCGGTCACGGGACGGACCACCGGACTGCCGCTCTTCGAGTCGATCTGCGCGCTCGGCCGCGACCCCACCCTCACCCGGCTCCAAGCCGCGCGCGCCAAACTCTGAACCCATCCCGCCCCTCAGCCGGTCCCGCACCCGAACCGGCCCGCGCCCCTCAGCCGGTCCCGCGCCCTGAACCCGTCCCGCGCCCTGTGCTGGTCCGAGGGTGCCGGTCCAAGAGCAGCAACCAGGGCCACGCTCAGGTCCGGACCTCCATTTCGTGGACACCATGGTGCTACTTACTGCTATCCCGACAGCGGTAAGTAGCACCATGGTGCTGTCGAAACCGGGCCGATAACAGCAGCAAGTAGGGCCTTACTGTCGTCGGCGGGCGCCTTGGAGCGCGGCCGACGGGGTGCGGCCGGGCCGGGCGCGGCCGGCTCAGGGCGCGGCCGGGGCCCGGTGCGGCCGACTCAGGGCGCGGCCGAGCGGGGCCGGCGCGGGAGGTCAGGTCAGGTACGTAGATCTCAGCTACGCGGTAAGGCCCGGGCAGGGTTACCCTGGCCGGGCCTTACCTCTGGCTTAGGGTCACCCGGCTGGGCCGGCCTCTAGCGTTAGCTTGCCAGTGTGCGATTTGCCGGCCTGGTCGGTCCAGGTGATCGTGACCGAGTCGCCTGGGTGGTGCTGCTGCAGTTGCAGCTGCAGGCTCATCGGGCCGGTCACCCGGTGGCCGTTGACCGAGGTGATCACGTCCCCGCCAGCTAGGCCAGCCTTGCTGGCCGGAGTGCCGGGGATAGCCTGGCCGATCAGCGCCCCTCCGTCGGCGGGCACGCCGGACGCGCGGGCCGAGCTGTTCGACTCGACCTGGACACCGACGAAGCCGGTCTGGCCAATGTGCACGGTCGCCGAGGACTTGCCGGCGCTGATCTGGCTGGCGATCGCCTGCGCCTGGTTGATAGGGATCGCGAATGCCTGGGTGGACCCGCCGGAGAACTGGAAGTCCGAGGCCGACGCAGCCGTGTCCATGCCGATCACCGCACCCGATCGGTCGACCAGCGGCCCGCCCGAGTCACCAGGCTGGATCGGAGCGTTGTGCCGGATCAGCCCGGTCAGTTTCTCGGCGGTGCCTGCGGACTCGTCCGAGGCGGTGATCGAGGCGTTGAGGCTGACGACCTGCCCGGTGACGACCGACGGGCGGCCGCCCTTGCCTTCGGCGTTGCCCAGCGCGACGACCTTCTGACCGGGCACTGCGGCGGACGAATCGCCAAGCGTCACGGTCTGCAGACTGGAGGCGCCCACAAGCTGGATCACGGCGACGTCGTGGCTGCGGTCATAGCCGACCACCTTCGCCTTGTAGGTGCGGCCGTTGCCGATGTCGGTCGCAGAAATCTGGGTCGCGCCCTCGATCACGTGGTTGTTGGTCAGGATCCGGCCCGAGGAGGTCAGCACCATCCCGGTACCGGCCGCTCGGGCCTGCTGGAAGCCCAGCGTCGTCACGATGTCCACCAGCCCAGGGTCGACCTTGTTCGCGACCTGTGCCGTCGTGAGCACCGCGCCGCCCGGCTGCCCGATGGAGTTATGCGTGCCGAAGAACATCGTGGCCGCGCCGACCGCCGCAGCGGCCACGGCGACCGCGAGTGCCCGGCGGACCCGGGAACTGCGGTGCCGACCAGGCGGCATGCCATAGCCGCCCGGGGTGCCGTAACCACCGGGCGGGTAGGCGCCCGGCGGGTAGCCGCCAGGCGGATAGCTGCCGGGGGGCTGGCCGTACCCGCCGTAGCCACCTTGATCTCCATAACCACCCTGGCCGCCGTAACCACCCTGATCACCGTAACTGCCCTGGCCGCCCTGATCGCCGTAGCCGCCTTGGCCGCCGTAACTGCCCTGGCCGCCGTAGCCGCCCTGGCCGCCGTAACTGCCCTGGCCGCCCTGATCGCCGTAGCCGCCTTGGCCGCCGTAGCCGCCCTGGCCGCCGTAGCCGCCCTGGCCGCCTTGATTGCCGTAGCCGCCTTGGCCGCCCCGGCCGCCGTAGCTGCTCGGGCCGATGTAGTCGCCCTGGCCGCCGTCACCGGATGGCTGAGCCCCGTACCCCCCATAACCACCCTGGCCGCCCTGACCAGGCCACTGCGGTGGCGGTGGAGGCGGAGGTGGTGGTACAGCCGACCGACCGGAATCTGGCCAGGCCGGGGTATCGTTGCTACTACTCATCGCAGTTGGCTCTCTCCCTCGTCGTCTCGCTACCCTTCTATAGTTCTCCAGCTTCCTGAAGGACTCCTGAAAGGCGGCTCACCGCCGGCTAGGTCTTTGCTCGTCGGCTTTGCTGCGTCGGTCGTGCTGTTCAAGTATTCGCTAGGTAGCTGAGTACCCACGAACTCCCGGTTCAGTGACAAGCTGCCCAGATGTGGCTCTTGTTTTGATTTCGGCAATGTCATCTCGGCCGCGACCGGCGGCCGCCAGCGGCCGATGGAGGCGATGTGCGCATCCTGCGTCGCATGTCCGGTCGCACGCCAATCCCGCTCGCCGCTGTAGTCCCGTTAGCGCTGGCCTGCGGGTTGACTCAGGTTACCGGCAAGCTCAGCAACATCGACGACGTAGGTCTGGCCCGGGGCCGGGACGGCGTGCTGCACGTCCTAGTGGTCGGAGTCGGCTGATCGACGGCCGGCCGGCGAGCTGGCTGCGCCGAGCCGGGACCGGGGCCACGGCCGCCGACTTCGGCCAGGTCAAGCAGATCGCGCTGCCCAGGGCACCCAGAACGTGCTGAACGCGAGCCGCCCGATCGGGCGGCTCGCCGCATTTCGCCCTGGGTCATGTTATGCTCACCCTGAGATGTTCTCACTTAGAGCAGGACACCGTCGTGGCTGTCACCGAAATGGCTGAGCGAGCAACCGAGGAAGAGTACCTCGCCAGCTACGACCCGTCGGCTTACGACCCGGTCGCGGTCACCGTGGACGTGGTCGCGCTGACGATCAGGGACAGCGCACTGCACGTGCTGCTCGTCGAGCGAGGCGGGCCGCCATTCGAAGGCCACTGGGCGCTGCCCGGCGGGTTCGTCCGCGCCGGCGGGGCGCCTGGCCGTCCGGCCCGGCGGCATCCGGCCGAGGATCTGCCCGACGCCGCGATCAGGAAGCTGGCCGAGGAAACTGGCAATGACCTCAGCCAGGTCTATCTCGAGCAACTCGGCACCTACGGCGCGCCGGGGCGCGACCCGAGGCTGCGGGTGATCTCCGTCGCGTACCTGGCCTTCGCCCCCGAACTGCCAGAGCCACAGCCTGGCGGTCACGCCAGGCAAGCGGCCTGGATCCCGACGGCGTCGCTAGGACTGGTCGAGGGAACGTCACGTCAGCGACCGGGAACAACCCGGAAGCTTGCTTTCGACCATGCAGAGATTTTCGGTGACGGGCTCGAACGGGCGAGATCGAAACTGGAGTACACGCCGCTGGCCACCGCGTTCGTCACCGCGCCCTTCACCATTTCCGAGCTGAGGTCGGTCTACGAGGCGGTGTGGGGCGAGAGCCTGCACGCCGGCAACTTCCACCGCAAGATCCTGTCCGTGCCCGGGTTCGTGGAGAGCACGGGCGAGACGACCCAGGCTGGCGGGCCGCGCGGCGGCCCGAGGGCCCGGCTGTACCAGAGCGGCGACGCGCGGTCGCTGCATCCAGCGCTGCTCCGGCCAGGCCGGGAGGATTCGGTGCGCTGAGGTAGTGCCGTCAGCGCGGCAACCGGACGACAGGCACGAGGGATGGTGGCTCGCTATGAGTGAGGACGACTACGAGGCGGCCTGGCTGGCCGCACGGGGGCTGGCCGCACGGGGCCAGGGCGGCGGGTTCGACGACGCCGAGGTAGCGCGGCGAGTGCGCGGTGCCTCCGGGGCGGGTGCTCGCGATGCGGGCGCTCGCGATGCCGAGCTCAAGCCGTCTCAGGCCATCATCTCGGTGTCGCTCGACGACCTCGACGGTACCGACGGCGACCTGCTGTCGTAGCAAAGGTCGCGCGCATGCGGGCCAGCTAAGCCCGCGAGCCCGCGGGCTTAGCTGAGTCCGTCGCGGTCGGCCCATTCGAGCAGAGAGTCGATCGAGTACGGGGCGTCGTCGATGCCGGCGTGCAGGTCGCCGAGCCGGGCGAACCGGTCGGGGACGGTCGCGATCGTGAACTCGCGCGGGTCCACCTCCGCGACCTCGTCCCAGGTGATCGGCGTGGACACGGTCGCCTCGGGGACGCCCCGCACTGAGTAGGCGCTGGCGATCGTGTGGTCCCGGGTGTTCTGGTTGAAGTCGACGAAGAGCATCTTGGGATCGCGGTCCTTGCGCCACCAGGTGGTCGTCGCCTCGTCCGGGGCACGGCGCTCGACTTCGCGGGCGAAAGCCAGCGCGGCGCGGCGCAGCTCGGTGAAGCTCCAGCGCGGCTCGATCCGCACGTAGATGTGCAGGCCGTTGCCGCCTGAGGTCTTGGGCCAGCCGACGGCGCCGAGTCGTCGAGCACCCCGTGGGCGATTTCGGCCACCCGCCTGACCGTGTCGAAGCCGCATTCGGGCATCGGGTCCAGGTCGATCCGCCACTCGTCGGGGCGCTCGGTGTCGGCCCGGCGCGAGTTCCACGGGTGGAACTCGACAGTGGACATCTGCACGGCCCAGATGACGCTGGCGAGTTCGGTGACGCAGAGTTCGTCGGCGTGCCGGTTGTAGCGGGGGAAGTGGACCCGCACCGTCTCGAGCCACGGCGGTGCGCCCGCTGGCACCCGCTTCTGGTGTACCTTCTCCCCGGCGACGCCTGCCGGGAAGCGATGTAGCATGCAGGGTCGCTCGCGGAGCGCCCGGACGATGCCGTCGCCGACGGACAGGTAGTACCTGGCTAGGTCGAGCTTGGTCTCGCCTCGGGCCGGAAAGTAGACCCGGTCGGGATTGGAGATGCGGATCGTCCGCTCCCCGACCTCGAGTTCCGCCTGTGCTGCCATAACGAGACGCTAGCCGAGCACCGCTGCTGACAAGCCGCCTTCGGAGGAGCTCGAAGGATGATCCCAGGTAGCCAGTACGACGTCGCCCCTGAGTAGGCGAGTTGTCGCTCAAAGTGGTTTTGACGGATTCGGCATTTCGGCGTGATATGGAGTAATTGCCGTAGCCGCGACACGGGAGGGCTAATGGTCAGCAACTGGGCCGGGAACGTGTCGTTCAGCGCCGCCAGATTCCGTCAGCCCAGCTCTATTCCAGAGGTACAGCAGGTGGTCGCGACCAGCGGGCGGGTGCGGGCACTGGGCACGGGCCATTCGTTCAACCGGATCGCCGACACCACTGGCGACCTGATCTGCCTAGAGCGGCTGCCGACCGTGGTCTCGGTCGACGAGGCCGCTTCGCAGGTCAAGGTCAGCGCGGACGTCACCTACGGCGAGCTGGCTCCGCGCTTGCACAGGGCCGGGTTCGCGCTGGCGAACCTGGGGTCGCTCCCTCATATCTCGATCGCCGGCGCTTGCGCGACGGGCACGCACGGGTCGGGGAACACGCTCGGCAACCTCGCCACCGCCGTCTCGGCGGTCGAGCTGGTGACTGCCTCCGGCGATTTGGTCACCGTCGAGCGCGGCGATCCCGACTTCGGCGGGCTCGCGGTCGGGCTCGGGGCGTTCGGGATCATCGTCGGCCTGACACTCGACGTCGAGCCGACCTTCTACGTTCGCCAGTACGTCTACGACGGCCTGCCCTTCGACCAGCTCGACCTGTATCTCGACGAGATCCTCGCCAGCGCCTACAGCGTGAGCCTGTTCACCGACTGGCGCGGGCCGCGGATCCGCCAGGTGTGGCTCAAGCAGCGCCTGCCCGTCAGCGACCCTGAGCCCGAGCAGGAGGCAGCGGCAGAACCGGAGCCTGACCTGCATGGCGCCGTGCTCGCGGACGGGCCTCGGCATCCCGTGCCAGGCATGTCGCCTACGCACTGCACGCCGCAACTTGGCGTGCCCGGACCCTGGCACAAGCGGCTGCCGCACTTCCAGTTCGACCAGACGCCGAGCGCCGGCCGGGAATTGCAGTCCGAGTACCTGCTGCCGCGCTCGTCGGCGGTAGCCGCGATCCATGCTCTGGACGAGATCCGCGAGAGCGTCGCGCCAGTGCTGCAGGTGTCCGAGGTTCGCACGGTCGCGGCCGACGAGCTGTGGCTGAGCCCGAGTTACCGGCGGGATACCGTGGCGCTGCACTTCACCTGGATCGACGACATGCAGGCCGTGGCGCCAGCGCGGGACCTGGTCGAGGAGCAGCTCGCTCCGTTCGAACCTCGGCCGCACTGGGGCAAGCTCTTTCGCCGGCCCGGGCAGTACGAGCGGCGCGGTGACTTCGCCGCGCTGATGGCCAGGTACGACCCGGCGGGCAAGTTCCGCAACGACTTCCTCGACGCCTGCGTCGTCGGTGAGGTTTCTTAGAGCTTGGGTACGTCGGCTGCTCAACGCGGCCCTGAACGCTCGCCCTTAATATCAGCAAATCACTCTTGTATCCGATCTAGGTCTGCCATTAGGCTGCCGAGTTGGCCCGAAGAGAACGGGCGACTTGTCAATGAAAGGCCGGAAATGCTGCGATTGCGTCGGCTTCTAGCTGTCGGCTCTTCAGTAACCACGGCAATGCTCGCGTTCGCGCTCCCGGCGACTTCCGCGACTGCCAGCATGGGGCCGCAGCTGGCCCGGGCGGGCGGACCAGCCGCACCGGCCGCGCCTGCCGCCGGAGGCAGCAGCGCCAGCTTCAACGGCGACTCGTGCCCGAGCAGCACCTTCTGCATGGCGGTCGGCAGCTTCACCGTCAACGGTCATACTCCCGGTCTGTCGGAGACGCTGACCGCAGGCAAGTGGGTCGCGCAGTCCGTCCCCAGCCCTTCGCAGGGATCCAATGTCTTCGCCAATGAGGTTTCCTGCGCTTCGGCGACGAGCTGCCTGTTCGTCGGGGACCATTTCGCCGGGCCGCACAGTCAGGCCGCGAACCTGGCCGAAGCATGGAACGGCACAGCATGGCGGATCGTCACGGCTACCGGTCCGGCGGGGAAATCCTTCTCCGTCCTGACCGACGTTGCCTGCCCGACCACCACTCTCTGTCTCGCCATCGGCCAGACCGGAAGTAACACGACCAACCAGGACACGGCCTACCTCTGGCTGAACGGCACCACCTGGCGCCGGATCGTGGTGCCGCATCCCAGCCACGCCCGCGAAAGCGAGCTGGGCGGGCTCGCCTGCTCGGATGCCCGGAACTGCATGGCCGTCGGGGGCTTCGCGACCAAGTCAGGCGCCACGCTGCGGCCCTTCGCCGCCCGCTGGCACGTCGGCCGGTGGACACTGCTGAAGATGCCCGCCGTCGGCGGGCAGTCCTTCACGAACTTCAACGGGGTCTCCTGCCCGGCCGCTAGCCGGTGCGTGGCCGTCGGCAATACCGAGGACAAGACGCGCGGCCGGTTCTTCCACGCCGTCGCCGAGGTCTGGAGCGCCGGCAAGTGGCACATCTCAATGCTGCGCCGGCAGCCGTCGCTCTTCATCGGCGTCTCGTGCAGCGCACTGACGCACTGCTTCGCCTCAGGTTCGACCTTCCCGGGCGCGATCAATACCGCACACCCGCTGATCGAGGCGTGGAACGGCCGGACCTGGACAGCCCAGCATCCAGTGCAGACGGCCGCGCCCCACAACGGCGACGTCCTGCTGCACGTGTCCTGCGTCACCCGGTCGGACTGCGAGGCGGTCGGCTTCCGCGACCACCCCTCGGCCAACGGCAGCGACCTGACGCTGGCCGAGGGGTGGAACGGCCACCACTGGACCGTGCAGACCACCGCCCACCAGTAGCCGCCCGCAGGCGGCTGGTGTGGCTGAGCTGTTCGCCAGGCCAGCAACGACCAGGTTTGGACAGCACCATGGTCCTACTTAGTGTCGTCCTGATGACAGCAGGTAGGACCATGCTGCTGTTGATTCGGTGCCCGTGACAGCAGTAAGTAGGCACCTACTGCGGTTAGCCACGGTCCGGCCAGAGCGTGACCGGCCTCAGCGGCCCTGCGGCTGGCTGAGTCAGGCCCGTGGTGCGTACTGGACTGAGCGGAACGGCCAGGTTTGCTCCAGCCAGGCGCTGACTGTGCGGAAGAGCACGGAGTCGAGTTCCGCGTGGTCCGCGCGGACCCAGGAACTTACGGCCGCGTCTTGTTCACTGGCGCCGGTGCCGCCCTGGTTCTCCCCGCGCGGCGGGTAGATGTACACGCAGCCGATGACGTCGCTGGTGCTGGTGCTGGTGCTGAGCACGGTGTAGGTGAACCCGCAGCGCTCGGCGAAGTCCTGCGCGTGGCGTTCGAGGTCGCGCAGATTCTCCGCCAGGCTCATCTCGTGCGGCCAGCCCGTCCCGGCGAATCCCGGCGTCGCCTGGATATGGGTGATGCTGGCCGTCCAGGCCGCATAGTCCGCGACGTTGTGCTGAGGCCCGAGCGGTTCCAGCCGGAATTCCTCGGCCGTGAGCCCGCCGGGAACCGCGAACTCCACTGGAACGAACAAACGATCACTCATCACGCGATGTTAGCCCTGGCGCCACGTGAGCCGAGCACCCCGTCGCTGTGAGTTTGCTGGCGCTGCGCCCCCGCCCCGCGCCCGGCCCAGGCCCGTCGCTGTGAGTTTGCTGGTGCTGGGCCCCGCCCGACTGCCTCGTCCTGGCCCGTCGCTGTGAGTTTGCTGGTGCTGGGGCGCGGTCGTTGTGAGTTTGCTGGGCCTCAAGCTGAGGTTGAGAGTTGCTGGGACGGCGGTGGACGGACGGCGGTGGACGCACGGGGGCCGGACTTGGATCGCGGGCGCGTAGTAAAGTCAGGTTTGGTACATGACGGCCAGTGGAGGAAGTCCGGTGTGAATCCGGCGCGGTCCCGCCACTGTCACCGGCGAGCAGCCACTCTGCGGCGACGGCCTGAAACGGCCGGAAATCGCTGGGCTGGTCGAGCCGGGAGCCAGGATACTCCGGCTGTCGTGCCTTTCGGCTGGGGCGCGGACCCCGGAGGGAGAGTACGTGGAGGACGACCGGTTGCCCGCTGAGGCTGGGCCGTCCGCTGAGGCTGGGCCGTCCGCTGAGGCTGGGCGGTCCACGAAAGCCGGGCCGTCCACGAAAGCTGGGCCGTCCGCTGAGGCTGGGCCGGCCACGTTAGCTGAGCCGTCGATGTTGGAGGGCGACGGGGCGGCTGGCCCGGGACGTGTTGTCCTGGTCGGTGGTGGGCCCGGTGCCGACGATCTGATTACCGTGCGGGGTCTTGACCGGCTTATGGCCGCCGACGTCGTCGTCACCGATCGGCTCGCGCCCGCTGGCCTGCTGCTCAGGCTGCGGCCTGACGTCGAGGTTATCGATGCGTCCCGGGCGCCTGGCCAGCGCAACCTCACCTACGACGAGGTCGTGGCCGTGCTCATCGACCGGGCCAGGGCAGGCAAGACTGTGGTCAGGCTCAAGGGCGGCGACCCGTTCGTCTTCGCGCATGGCGCTCAGGAAGTGCGCTCGTGCACCGAGGCCGGGATTGCCGTCGAGGTCGTGCCCGGTGTCTCTAGCGCGACCGCCGCCCCGGTGCTCGCCGGGGTGCCGCTGACGAGCACCGAGGGCGCGGCCGGGTTCAGCGTCGTGTCCGGGCATCGTGACCCGGACGAGGCGTCCGGTGCCGTGGATTGGGCCGCCCTGAGCCGGTCAGGCACGAACCTGGTGATCGTGATGGGCATGCGCCAGCTGCCGGCGATCGTGGCGCGGCTCGTCAGGGAAGGGATCGACCCCGACGCGCGCGCCACCTGCGTCGCCGACGCCAGCCTGCCCACCCAGCGAGTCGTCAGGGCCGGGCTGAGCGACCTGCCCGCTGCGGTCGCAGCCGCTGGGCTGACCAACCCGGCTACGGTGATCATCGAGGTTGGCCTGCCCAGGCCCGCCCGGCGCAGCCTGGTGCTCGGCGGCAGCCGGTCGGGCAAGTCCCGGCATGCCGAGCGCCTGCTCGACGGTGAGGAACAGGTGACCTACGTCGCGACCGCGCTGGCCGACCCGGCGATCGGAGTGGGCGGAGCGGATCGGACAGGCACCGTCAGCGCCGCCCCGCCGAGCTGGTCCACGGTCGAGACGGCTGACCCGGCCAAGCTCCTTGGCCAGGCGCGACGCCGGGGCCTTCCTGCTCGACAGCGTCACGACCTGGCTCGCCCAGGTCATGGACGACTGCGGCTGCTGGCTGCCTGTCCCGCCGGAGGACGCGAACCTGCGGCTGGCCAGCCCTCGACGCGCTGGTCGACGCCTGGGCGCGGCACCGGCCGCGGTGGTGGCGGTGAGTGACGAGGTCGGCAGCGGCATCGTTCCCGCGACAGCGTCCGGCGCGCCGGTTCCGGGACGCGCTCGGCGACCTCAACCAGCGGCTGGCGGCGGCCGCTGACGAGGTCTGGCTGGTCACCGCGGGGATCTCGCGCAGGCTGCGATGACCGCGCGCGCTGCGCCGCTGCGGTCAGCATGTTCACCATCGTCCCGGTCCGGGCCGGCGCGGGCTGCGGCCCGGCGACGGCGCCGGCGCGCTGCTGTGGCTGCCGGTCCGTGGGCGCCGCCGCGGCGCGGCCGCCGCGCTGCCCGCCGCGGCGATCCGGGAGTGGGCGCCGCACGCGAGCCTGCTCGGCGCGGTGCTCGCGGTCGCCGTGCTCGCGGCTGCTGACCCGCTGCCTGCACCTGGACGGGCTGGCCGACACCGCCGACGGCCTGGGCAGCGGCGCGCCCGCCGACCGGGCGCTGGAGATCATGCGGCAATCCGACATCGGCCCGTTCGGGGTCGTCACCCTCATCGTCGTCCTGGGAGCCGACGTCGCCTCGCTCGGCTCGCGTCCGGGGCGGGGCCTGGACGCCGGTGGGCATGCTGGCGGTGGCGGCGGCGACCGGGCGGGTGGCGGCAGTGCACGCCGCCGTCTGCGGGGTGTCCGCCCGGCGCGCTCGTCCGGCTTCGGGGCGATAGTCGCGGACGGCGTGCCCGGTCGCTGCCGCGATCGCGTGGACGGTCGGGGTGCTGGCCTCGGCGCTGCCGTCGCTGCGGCCTGGCGATCTCCGCCTGGCTGGATCGCTCGGTCCGCAGGTGGTCGCGCTGGTCGCGGCGTACCTGATCAGGCTGCACGCGGGCCGGCGCCTGGGCGGCGTCACCGGCGACGTGTTCGGCGCGCTGATCGAGTCCGCGACCGCGGTCACGCTGATCGGCGTGGCGCTGCGATGAGCGAGAGACCCGGACCTGGCCCCGGCCGGTCCCGCTGGTCGGAGATCCGACGTCGGCGGCGGCTCGGTCGGCCGACCCGGCGGGCTGGTCGCTCGGCGAGCCGGTCGATCGCTGCCCTGGCCGCGGTGCTCGCGGCGCGGCGCGACGTCCGCCGGTACCGGCCCGATCCGGTCCCGGCCGGAGCTGCTCCGGCAGGTGCTGGCGGCCGGTCATCAGGCGCCGTCGGTCGGGCACTCGCAGCCGTGGCGGTTCATCGTGGTCAGCGAGCAGGCGACCCGGGACCAGGCGGCGCTGCTGGCGGACCGTGAGCGGCTCCGGCAGGCCGACCAGCTGACCCCCGATCGCCGCGCCCGGCTGCTGGACCTGCAGCTCGACGGCATCCGGGAGGCCCCGGTCGGCATCGTCGTCGCCTGCGACCGGCGAGCGCCGGCGGCCGGGGTGCTCGGCCGGGCCAGCTTCGCCGACGCCGACCTGTGGAGCTGCGCCTGCGCGATGGAGAACATGTGGCTGACCGCCCGCGCTGCCGGGCTTGGCCTGGGCTGGGTGACGCTGTTCCAGCCCGCCGACCTGGCCGAGCTGCTGGACCTGCCGGACGGCGTGGAGACCCTCGGGCTGGCTGTGCCTGGGCTGGCCGGACGAGCGGCCGCCCGATCCCGGCCTGGAACGGCAGGGCTGGTCGCGGCGGCTGCCGCTGGACGACGTGATCGTGTCCGAGCGGTGGCCGTCCGGCGGACCAGCGAGACCGGCCTCGCACCTGGCCGTCGGCCATGCCGCACTCTCGCCGGGCCGGATCAGCGGGCCGTGGTGGCGGGCCGCGATACCGGCGATGACCGGCTGACCGTCCCCGGGTCGCTCGGCGTCCTCGACGCCGCGGTCAACCGGGTGCTCGCGCTCGCCCCGGATCCGCCGAGCGGGCGGGACGCTGATCGTCGCGGCGGCCGACCACCCGGTCACCCGGTACGGGGTCTCCGCCTACCCCGCCATCGGTCACCGCCGATGTCCTGCAGGCCACCCGGCTCGGGGTCTCGCTCGGCGCGGCGACCGCGCGGCAGGCCGGACTGCGGTTCGAGGCGGTGCACGCCCGCCCCGCCGGCGCGGCGGGCGACCTGGTCGAGGCGGACGCGATGAGCCTGCGCCGACGTGACCGCGCTCCTCGAGCAGGGCCTGGCACTGGGCCGCCGCCTCGCCGGGCGAGGGACTGGTCTGCCTGGGCGAGGTCGGCATCGGCAACACCACCGTCGCGGCCGCGCTGTCGCTGCGCGCTGCTCGGCCTGGAGCCCGCTGCCGCGGTCGGCCTCGGCGCCGGCGCCGACGCGGCGATGATGCAGCGCAAGCGCGACGTCGTCAGCCGCGCCGCTCGCCCGGGCGCGGGCCGCGCACGGTGAGCGAGCTCGCGCGACCCTCGGGTGACGCTCGCCGCGCTCGGCGGACCGGAAATCGCGCTGCTGGCCGGGGTCACCCTCGCTGCCGCCGAGTGCCGGGTTCCCGTCGTGCTCGACGGCCTGGTCACGTCGGTCGCGGCGCTGCTCGCGGTCCGGCTCGAGCCCGCCGTGCAGACCGCGCTCGTCGCCGGCCAGCGCAGCCGGGAACGCGCCCACGCCGCCGTGCTCGACCGAGCTTGGCCTGGAGCCGCTGCTGCAGCTGCGGCTGCGCTCGGGCGAGGGCGTCGGCGCCTGCCTGGCCGCCCAGCTGCTGCTCACCGCGCTGCGCGCCCGGCAGGCTACCGCCCGGGTCAGCTGATGGCAGTGCGCCGCTAATGGCAGCGTGCGAGGTCATCCTCGTACGGCACGGCCAGTCGCACGACTACGCCGAAGGCGTGAGCGTCCCGCTGGTCGATGGTCACGGCGACCCTGCGCTGTCAGCGACCGGGCACGAGCAGGCCCGCCACGTAGGCGCCAGGCTCGCCACGGCGGGGATCGATGCGATCTATGTCACCACGCTGCGCCGAACCGGCCAGACCGCCGCTCCCCTGGCCCAGCGGCTCGGGCTCGACCCGGTCGTGGAACCTGAGCTGCGCGAAGTCTATTTCGGCGAATGGGAGGGCGGGCTTTACCGCACGATGATCGCGGCCGGCCATCCCGCCGCCGAGCGGGTCTTCGCCGAAGGTCGCTGGGAGGCGATTCCCGGCGCCGAATCGTCGGCCGCATTCGGCCGCCGGGTGCGCACGGCCCTGGAGCGGCTCGTCGACGCCCACCCTGACGGGCGGATCGCCGTGTTTACCCATGGGGCCGTGATCGGTCAGGCCATCGCGACCGCCACCGGGGCCCGGCCGTTCTCGTTCCTGTCGGCAGGCAACGCGTCGATTTCGAGGCTGCTGGCCTTAGACGGGCGCTGGGTAGTCCTCAGCTTCAACGACACCTCGCATCTGGACGCGCCGGCCTGACTTTATTGACAGCCAGCGGGCCAGGCCGCAGCCACCGCCACGGCCAGGGCGGTCGCGGCGGCGGTCACAGAGCGGCACAGACGGCTGGCGCGGGCGATGTCGGCGGCCTGCGGAGCGCGGCCCGTGCCGAGCTCGGGCCGGTGCTCGGCCTGCCCGGCGTAGCTGAGCGGACCGCCGAGCCGGACCCCGAGCGCGCCCGCGAAGGCTGCCTCGCACCAGCCGGCGTTCGGGCTCGGATGGCCGGGCCGTAGTCGAAGCGCGATCTGCCAGGCGGCGCCCGGGCGGCCGCCCACGACCGGTGCGCAGGCGGCCGCCAGCAGGGCGGTGACCCGGGCGGGGGCCCAGTTGACGACGTCGTCGAGGCGGGCCGAGGCCCAGCCGAACCGCTCGTAGCGCGGCGAGTGATGCCCGACCATGGCGTCGAGGGTGTTGGCGGCCCGGTAGCCGGCCAGGCCCGGCGGGCCCGGCCAGCGCTCCCCACAGCAGCGGGGCGACGATCGCGTCGGAGGTGTTCTCCGCCACCGATTCCACCACCGCCCGGGCGATCCCGGCCGCGTCCAGCTGCGGCCGGGTCCCGGCCGACGAGGTCGGCAGCAGCGCCGCGCGCCCCGGCCAGGTCGCCGGCCGCAGGGCGCGGTGCAATCCGCAGGGCCGCCTCCGCCGTCAGCGACCGGGCGCCGGTGACCGCCCAGGTGACCGTCCCGGCCAGGGCAGCCGGGCCGGCGGGCTGGCGCCGGGTAGACCGCGCGGCCGCCAGCGCCGCGGGCCGATCGCCAGCGCCTCGCAGCAGGCGGTGAAGGCCACGCCGGCGGCCTGGACGTCCGCGTAGACGCGCCGCTCGACGGCGGTCGCGGCCCGGCCGAACAGCGCGACCGGATGGCCGCGCCGGGGATCGCCGACCAGCGCGTCGGCGAGCACTCCGGCCGGCGATGCCGCCCGCCAGCGGCCAGTCCGCGACCCGGCGGCCGGTCCTGACATCGGGCCTGGTAGCCACGCGCCTCACCACCCCGGCCGCAGGCCGGAGCAGGCCGGCGCCAGGTCCGCCTTCGATGAGCCGCAGCAGGGCGGCCGTGTCGAGGTGCTCCTCGACGGCGTCGGCGAGCGTGTCGAACTGGGCCTGCCGGGCGGCGGCGAAGGAGGTGTCGGGCGCGGGGGCGAAGTCCCGGCCCGCGAGCCGGGCGGTCTCGGTCAGATAGGCCCGGCGGAACTCGTCGTTCTCCAGGATCCCGTGCCAGAGCGTGCCGCTGACAGCGCCGTAGCGGCAGCCGTCGAGCGCGCCGTCGACCGCGTCGCCGTCGGTCGCGGCTGGTGAACCAGGGCTCGCCGCCGCGACGTCGACCGAGGCCGTGGTGGATCTCGTAGCCGGAGACCGGGATCGGCCCGCGTACCCGGCCGGCCGGCCGAGGGTCTTGTCGGCCGCGAAGCGGGTGACCGACCGGCAGCAGAGCCCGAGACGCCGTCGGCAGCGCGTCCCGGCCCGGCTCTCGACGTCGTCGTCGATGACGGTGCCGAGCATCTGGTAGCCGCCGCAGATCGCCAGGATGGGCTGCGGTCGGCCGCCCGGCGCTTGAGCGCGCCGTCCAGCCCCTGGTCGCGGAGCCAGGCCAGGTCGGCGACGGTCGCCTTGGTGCCGGGCACGACCACCAGGTCGGCGTCGGCCAGCTCGGCCGGGGTGGTGGCGAAGCGGACGGCGACGCCGGGCTCGAGCGCGAGCGCGTCGATGTCGGTGAAGTTGGAGATGCGGGGCAGCCGGATCACCGCGACCCGCAGGGTGTCCCGCCGCCGATCGCCTCGCACCGGCGGCGGCCGGGCCGTACGGGCCGCTCGGTGGCGACGGCGTCTTCCGCGTCGATCCAGATCCCGTCCAGGTACGGCAGCACCCCGAGCACCGGCCGGCCGGTCAGCGCGCCGATCTGGGTGAGGGCCGGGTCGAGCAGCTCGCGGTGGCCGCGGAACTTGTTGATCACGAACCCGCTGAGATGCGACTGGTCGGCGGCGTCGAGCAGCGCCAGGGTGCCGTAGAGGGCGGCGAAGACGCCGCCTCGGTCGATGTCGCCGACGACGATGACCGGCAGGTTCCTGGCCCGGGCGAGGCCCATGTTGACGATGTCGTCGCGGCGCAGGTTGATCTCGGCCGGCGAGCCGGCACCCTCGCAGATCGACGACGTCGAACCGGGAGCGCAGGTCGTCGTAGGCGTCGAGCACGGCGCCGAGCAGCCGCGCCCGCCCCGCCCCGACCCCCAGTAGCCGCGGGCGCTGTCTCGCCGACCGCCCGGCCGAGCAGCGACGACCTGGCTGCGCAGGTCGCTGCCTGGCTTGAGCAGCACCGGGTTCATCGCGGCCTCGGCCGGACACCCGGCCGCGGCGCCTGCATCGCCTGCGCCCGGCCGATCTCGGCCCCGTCGGGCGCGACCATCGAGTTGTTGGACATGTTCTGCGCCTTGAACGGCGCGACCCGCACGCCCTGGCGGGCGAGCCAGCGGCAGATCCCGGCGGTGATGACGGACTTGCCGGCGTCCGATGTGGTGCCCGCGACCAGCAGCGAGCCGGTCGTCATGGGGCCTTCGCCGAGTCGGCCGCCAGGTTCGTCATCCATCTATCTTCGACCTTCCCCCACCGCCAGTAGACGATCGCAACGGCCCACACGATGACGAAGAGCCCGGCAATGCAGAAGCCGGCGACGTTGATGTCGAAGTTGGCCACGAGTCCCAGAACGCGCCGTGCAGGTGCACTCCGTGGTCAGGATGCCGAGGATCTCGATCGTGCCGACGATGAACGCCGCGCCGATGGACAGCCCGGTGATGACCAGGTTGTAGTAGACCTTGCGGACCGGCCTGGCGAACGCCCAGCCGTAGGCGAAATTCATGAAGCAGCCGTCCAGGGTGTCGAACAGCATCATGCCGCCGGAGAACAGCAGCGGCAGCGAGAGCACGGCGTAGTACGGCAGGCCCTGGATCGCCGCGTAGGCGGTCGCGGCGAGCAGCACGACCTCGGTGGTGGTGTCGAAGCCGATACCGAACACGAGGCCGACGAAGTACAGCTGCCAGGTGTGGTTGATGGACCTCATGAACCGGCCGAAGAACCGGTACATCAGTCCGCGGGCCTGCAACTGGGCTTCCAGTTCGGTCTCGTTGTAGGTGCCGCGCCGCATGTCGCGGAAGACCTTGAAGATCCCGGCCAGCACGATCAGGTTCAGCACCGCGATCAGGTACAGGAAGCTCGGCCGAGACCAGGGTCCCGATGGTCGCCGCCGGCCGTCTCGTAGGCGGAGTTCGGGTTGACGACCGCGCCGAACACCGCCCGCGCGGCGATGGTGATGCCGACGCCGACCGCCACGACGACGCTGGAATGGCCGAAGGAGAAGAAGAACCCGCTCGCCAGCGGGCGCTTTCCGTCTGCCATCAGCTTGCGGGTGGTGTTGTCGATGCAGGAGATGTGATCGGCGTCGAAGGCGTGCCGGAACCCGAGGAACCACGCCGTGATCGCGACGCCGAGCCCGACGCCGAGCCCTCGGCGCCGCCCTCGCCCTTGTAGTCGAAGTGGTGCGGCATGACGCGGAACACGTAGATGCCCCACCCGGCCAGGTTGACCGCGACGATGATCAGGAGCATCACGGCCAGCCGGCCCCACTCGCGGCGGGTGAGGTCCGCGCCCATCCGCCGCAGCCGTGACCGGTGCGGCTCGTCAGGGTCCGGGGGGCTGGCAGGGGCTGGTCGCATGAGTCATCCTCCGTGGGAGCGGAGGATGAAGAGCAGCGCAGTGCCGGATTCACACCGGACTTCGCTGAGCTGGCCGTTGCCCTGATGGCTTGCGTCAGGGCATGAGGCACTGCATCAAAACCGAGAAAAGATAAGGCACTTGGAGGAAAGGAGCCGCAGCCGCACCCGGCCAGTCCGAGCGGAGTCACGTCCTCGCGCACTCGCACGCACCCTTTCCGCCTGGGAAAGGACGCACGAGCCGTCCCTCCGCCGAGGACCACGTCGCTGACGCAGCTCAGGCGACCGGGCTCGCCCTGTGAAGGGACCACCGTTGCGGGACAGCGCCGGGATCTCACCGGACTTCGCTGGTGCTGCATCCGCCCGGGGCCTAGCGGCCCGGGCACCCATAATGTATGCATCCAGCTGGAAAGGCGTCAAGATGGGTCAGGTCACCGTCGTGGGCATCGGCGCGGAGGGCTGGCAGTCGCTCGTCCGGGCGGCGCGCGAGGCCCTGACGACTGCGAGCGGCCATCGCCGGCAGCCCTCGCCAGCTCGCGCTGCTGCCGGACCTGGCGGCGAGCGATCGTCCCGCTGCCGTCGCCGCTGCTGCCGAATCTCGGCGAGCTCGTCGCGCGGCCATCCCGGGCTGTGCGTGCTGGCGAGCGGAGACCCGATGTTCCACGGCATCGGCGCGACGCTCGCGCCGGCTGCTCGGCCCGGGCGCGGCTGCGGATCCTGCCTTCGGTGTCCTCGCGTCGCGCTCGCCTGCGCCCGGCTCGGCTGGCCGCAGCACGAGGTCGCGGTCGTGCTCGCTGGTCAGCCGCCGGTGCAGACGCTGCTGGCGTCGATGCAGCCCGGGCTGCGGCTGCTCGCGCTGTGCCGGGACCGCCAGACCCCGCCCGAGGTCGCGCGCGCTGCTCACCGAAAAGGGCTGGGGCGACAGCCAGCTCGTCGTGCTTGAGCAGCTCGGCGGCCCGGACGAGCGGGTCAGCCCGCCGAGCCGGGCCGCCGAGCTGACCTCGGCGGCGGCGGCCGACCTGTGCCTGCTGGCCGTCGTGGCCGCGGCGGGCGACCAGGCGGTCTCCGGCCGGGTGCCCGGGCTGCCTGACGAGCGCGTACGACAGCGACGGGCAGCTGACCCGGCGGGAGCTGCGGGCGCTGGCCCTGGCGGCGCTCCGGCCGTGGCCCGGGCGCAGCTGCTGTGGGACGTCGGCGCGGGCAGCGGCAGCATCGGCATCGAGTGGATGCGCGCTGACCCGCTCGCCCGGGCCATCGCCGTCGAAGCCCGGCCGGATCGCGCCGCCCGGGTCGCCGGCAACGCCGCCGCGCTGGGCGTGCCCGGCCTGCGGGTCGTGACCGGCAGCCGCGCCGGCCGCGCTGGCCGGACTGCCCGACGCCGGACGCGGTGTTCATCGGCGGCGGGCTGACCGCGCGGCGGCGTGCTGCGAGGCCTGCTGGCAGCGGCTGCGGCCGGGCGGGCGGCTGGTCGCGCACGCGGTCACGATCGAGTCCGAGGCGCTGCTGCACCGCTGGCAGCGCGAGGCAGGGCGGCGAGCTGGTCAAGGTCGCGGTCAGCTACGCCGAGCCGCTGGGCGGCTTCACCGCCTGGCGGCCCGCCCTTCCGGTCACCCAGTGGCAGGTGACCAGGCCGTGACCGTGTACTTCATCGGCGCCGGGCCCGGGCGCGCCGGACCTGCTGACGGTCCGCGGCGCAGCGGATCATCGCCGCCGTGCCGGTCGTCCTGTACGCGGGCAGCCTGGTGCCGCCCGAGGTGCTGGCCGAGCGCCCGCCCGGACGCCAGGCTGGTCGACACCGCAGGCGCTGGACCTCGACGCGATCACGGCGGAGCTGGTCTCGCGCCCACCAGGCCGGGGACGACGTGGCCCGGCTGCACAGCGGTGACCCTCGATCTTCAGCGCGGTCGCCGAGCAGGCCAGGCGGCTCGACGCGGCGGGCGTGCCGTGGCAGATCGTGCCCGGCGTGCCGGCGTTCGCGGCGGCGGCGGCGGCGCTGCGGCAGGAGCTGACCTTGCCCGGCGTCGGGCAGACGGTCATGCTGACCCGGGCGCGGCCCGCGCCACGCCGATGCCCCCGGGCGAGGACCTGGCCGCGCTCGCAGCCACCGGCACCACGCTCGTGCTGCACCTGGCCGTCCAGAACATCGACCGGGTCGCCGCGGAGCTGCTGCCGCACTACGGTGCCGACTGCCCGGCGGCGGTGGTGGCGAGGGCGAGCTGGCCTGACGAGCAGATCATGCTGCGCTGCGGCCTGGGACGGCTCGCCGAGGAGGTCCGCCGCGCGGGAATCCGCCGGACGCGCCATCATCATCGTCGGGCGGGTCCTGGCCGCGCCGCGGCTTCGGCGACAGCCACCTGTACTCGGCGGGCCGCGACCGCGGCCTCCGCCCTGACGAGGGGACAGCTGACGGGGGGACAGCATGAGAACCATCTCGGTCATCGGGATCGGGTCAGGCAATCCCGAGCACGTCACCGTCCAGGCGATCAGCGAGCTGAACGCCGCCGACGTGGTGTTCATGATGGACAAGGGCGACGACCGGGAAGAGCCTCACCGACGTGCGATCGCAGATCTGCGCCCGCTACCTCACCGGTCCCTGCCGGATCGTCACCGCCGCCGACCCGCAGCGTGACCGGGACGCGGCGGACTACAGCGGCGCGGTGCGAGGACTGGCGGGCTCGGCGGGCCGGTGTCTACGAGCGCCTCATCCTGGACGAGCTCGGCCAGGATGGCCGTGCCGCGCATCCTGGCCTGGGGCGACCCCGGCCTGTACGACAGCACCCTGCACGTGCTGCCGAGGTCCGGGCGCGCGGCGCGGTCAGCTTCGACCTGCGCGTGATCCCGGGCATCAGCAGCGTCCAGGCGCTGGCCGCCCAGCATCAGGTCAGCCTGACCCGGACCGGCCGGCCGCTGCACCTCACCACCGGGCGGCGGCTCGCGGAGGACGGGTTCCCCGCGCACACGCGACGACGTCGTCGTCATGCTCGACGCGCGGACCGCGTTCACGGTCGCCGACGAGCGACGACGAGATCTACTGGGGCGCCTACGTCGGCACGCCGGACGAGATCCTGATCTCGGGCCGGGTGGCCGACGTCGGCCGCGCGCATCATCGCCGAGCGGGCCGCCGCGCGGCAGCGGCACGGCTGGATCATGGACACCTACCTGCTCCGCCGGCCCGGCTCTGCGCAGGACAGCCGGTGACAGCTCCCCGCCGCACGGTGCTGATCCTGGGCGGCACCAGCCGAGGCGCGGGAGCTGGCCGACCGCCTGCGCCGGGCGGCCGGGACTGCGGGTGGTCTCGCTCGCTGGCCGGCCGGGTGCGCAACCCGGCGCTGCCAGCCGGCGAGGTCCGGATCGGCGGGTTCGGCGGCGCCGGGCGGGCTGGCCGACTGGCTGACCGCAGAGCAGGTCGGCGCGGTCATCGACGCCACCCATCCGTTCGCCGAGGGCATCTCGGCGCAACGCCGCCGCCGCCTGCGCGCCGACCGCGACGCCGCTGCTGCGGCCTCGGTCCGGCCGGCCTGGACCGCGGCGAGACGGCGACTCCTGGCACGACGCGGCTCGCTCGCGCGACGCCGCTGAGCTGCTGCCCGGCGCTGGGCGAGCGGGTGTTCCTGACCACCGGGCGGCAGGGCCTGCCCGCCTTCGCGCCGCCTGCGAGCAGACCTGGTTCCTGATCCGCTGCGTCGACCCGCCGTCCGGCCGCTGCCGCCCGGCGCAGAGATCATCCTCGCCCGCGGCCCCTACGACGCCGGCGGCCGAGCTCGACCTGATGCGCGAGCACCGGATCGACGTGCTCGTCACCAAGAACAGCGGCGGCGAGCTGACCGCGGGCAAGCTCGCCGCCGCCCGCGAGCTGGGCATCCCGGTGGTCATGGTCCGGCGTCCGCCGCGGCCGGACGTCCCGGTGCGCGTCCGTCGACGAGGCCGAGAGCTGGCTGCTGCGCCATGCTGCGCCGTAGTGGCGCGGGCGTGAACACCACCGGGCTGGCCGGCCCGGTCGGTGCACCCGGGTCGCGCTGGAGCCGACGATGACCAGCGTGCGACATGTCGACGCCGGCCGCGGCGAGCTCGCCGAGGGTGATGACGGCGAGCTGCTCGTCCGGCCCGGCCGACCGCCGCGGCCGACGACGACCGGGGTCGTCCGGCGGCGCGGTGCCGCAGCAGCAGCTCAGCGACGGCGGCGAGCTGCCAGGTCCGCGACCGGGACGCCGGGTTGTACAGCGCGAGGACGAGGTCGGCCGCGGCCGGCGTGCTCGACCCGGTCGCGCGATCACCTCCCACGGCTTGAGCCGGTCCGACAGGCTGATCACGCAGTAGTCGTGGCCCAGCGGGGCCCCGGCCCGGGCCGCGACCGCCTGGGCGGCGGTGACGCCCGGCAGCACCGTCGACCGGCGACGTCCGCCCAGCGCTCGGCTCGCCTCGGCGGCCTGCTCGAGCACGGCGGCCGCCATCGCGAACACGCCGGGATCGCCGGAGGAGACGACCGCGACCCGGCGCCCTGCGGCGGCCAGGTCGAGCGCCAGCGCGGCCCGCTCGGCCTCGACCGTGTTGCCCGACGCGTGCCGGCGCTGCCCGGGCCGGACCGGGACCCGGGCCAGGTAGGGCCGGTAGCCGACCAGGTCGGTGGCGTCGGCGAGCGCCGGCGTGCCGCCTCGGGGGTGAGCCAGGCCGGGATCGCCGGGTCCGAGCCCGACGACGCGTCACCGCCCGGGCGGCTGCGGCCGGCTCGGTGCCCGCGGCCCGGGCACCAGCGCCAGCGACATGTAGGGCACGCCGGCCGGGTCGACCCCGGCCAGCGGCGCGACGCCGCTCGGCTGTCGGTGCCCGCCCGCTCCACGTACAGGGCCCGGTCCAGCAGCCCGGCCTGTCGTCCAGCGCGGCACGCACCTTGCCGAACGTCCGGCCGAGCTTGAGCACCGCCGACCGCGTCCGCTGCCGGCCAGCCGCGCGCGCGAGCTCGTCGGGAGGCAGCGTGCCCGGCAGCACGGTGAGCGATCTCGTCGTGCTGCACGAGCGGCGACCGCCGCCGCCGCGGCAGCCGCCGAGACCGACGAGATGCCCGGCACGATCACGCGCGCTGAACCGTCCGGCCCAGCCGCTCGTGCAGGTGCAGGTAGGACCCGTAGAGCGACGGGTCGCCCTCGCACAGGACCACCACGTCGCGGCCTGCGCGCAGGTGGCCGCGCCAGCCGGCTCGGCCGCCTCGGCGTAGAAGTCCGCCAGCGCGCCCGCGTAGCCGCCCGGGTGGTCGGTGCTCCTCGGTGGTGACCGGGTAGCGGAGCACCTCCTCGTGCTGGCCGGCGCCGAAGGTAGGGCGCGGCGGCGGCGCGGGCGATGCTGCGCGCCGTGCCGCGCGCAGTGGTAGGCGATCACGTCGGCGGCGGTGATGAGCCGCGCCGCCCGGACGGTCACCAGCTCCGGGTCGCCGGGGCCGACGCCGACGCCGGTGAGCTGCCCTGGACGCGGGCTTGGCGCTCATTCCGGCGTCGCCCGCCAGGGCGTTCACGGCGGCGGCGGCGATCGCGCGACCCGCCGCGCCGGCCGTGGACGGTCAGGAAGGGCACGCCGCCGGGTGCGCCGGCCAGCGCCAGCCTTGGACTCGGCGGCGCCGACGAAGCCGACCGGGATGCCGATGATCGCGGCAGGTCGCGGCGCGCCCGCGGCGAGCAGCTCCAGCAGCCGGAACAGCGCCGTCGGGGCGTTGCCGATGGCCACGACCGCGCCTGCTAGCTGGCTCGCGCCAGAGCTCGACCGCCGCCGCCGACCTGGTGGTGCCCAGCCGGGCCGCCAGCTCGGGCACCGCGGGCCTCGCGCAGCGTGCAGACGACCTCGTTGCCGGCCGGCAGCCGCGACCTGGTGATGCCCGTCGGCCACCATCGACGGAGTCGCAGAGGATCGGCGCCGCCGCCGGCGAGCGCCGGCCCGGGCGGCGGCCCGAAGCCCGGCGACCAGGCGAGGTCGTCCGGCAGGTCGGTCATCCCGCAGGCGTGGATCATCCGCACGACGGCGGGTTCCAGGTCGGCCGGGACGCCGGTCAGGTCGGCCTCGGCTCTGATGATGGCGAAGGACCGGCGGTAGATCGCGGCGCCGTCCCGCTCGTAGTGCTCGTGCTGTTCGTGCGGCGCGTGCTGTTCGGGCTGCGGGTGGGCAGTCATAGTGCTCCGATGGTCGTCGCGTCGGCGGGCTGTCCGCCGATGAGGAACTGGCCTGGCCCGGTCGCCACGATCAGGTCGGCGTCGGCGGGAGCACCGCAGCCGCGCGGGCAGCCGGCCCAGTGCGTGCGCGGATGGCCAGCCAGCGGGCGGGCGAGGGCGCGGACGTCGGCGACCGAGCGGCGGCACGCCAGCCCGCTGCACGCGCTGACCCCCGACATCGAGTCGTCGTCGCTGGTCAGCAGGCTGCAGCCGGCGAGCAGCGCGACCGCGACCGCCGGTGCCTGCTCCAGCGGGATCACGATCCGGCCCGCCGGCGCGAGCCGCAGCGTCTCCTTTGGGTGCAGGAGCGACCCGGTCGCCGTCAGCTGCGCGCCGGTCAGCCGGCCAAGCCGTGCTCCGGCGACCAGCACGGGGCGGCCGGCGTCGTCGGTCACGCCCAGCGGCAGCCGACCGCCGTCCGGCGGTGCCGGCGCACCAGGCAGGCCGCCGATCGCGGTGACCACGGACTGGCCGGCGCCGGCAGGTCCCGGATGCGCGCGGTGCTCGTGCCGATGCCGAGCTGCACGGCCACCCGGGCAGCCGCGATCGTGGTGGCTACCGCCTGGCCTAACGGCAGGCTCAGGCCGGCCGACTGCCCGGCGACGAAGAGCTCGGCCTGGCGCCGCCCGATCAGGCGCAGCCCGAGGTCGCACCGGCGGAGGCCAGCGCCTCCGGTTCCGTCGTCGACGGCGAGCACGAACCGCCCGGGCAGCGTCGCCAGCTCCGGTTCGGCGACGATCGCGGCGTCCAGCTGGCTCACGAGGCCGCGCACGGACGGGCGGTGCCCGAGGCCGGCGAGCGGGCTGGCGGTGATGTTCCTCGCCCGGTCATGCGCGGCCGACGGCAGCAGGCCGGCCTGCGCGGCCCGGCTGGCCAGGCTGGGGCCGGAGTCCGGCCGCAGGCCGCGCAGCTGCACGTTGCCGCGCGTCGTAAGGTCGACGTTCCCGTCGCCGAACTCGGCTGCCAGCGCCGCGAGGGCGGACCACTGCCGCCTGGTGACGTAGCCCCCGGGAAGCCGGATCCGGGCGACGTCCCCGTCGCGCGCAGGGTGAAGGGTCAGCATGCCGGGGCACGCATCGACCGGGGGCCGCATCAGCACCTCCGCTGAGGTTCAGTTCCTCGTAGTACAGTCAAAGTGCATCACGCGACAGCCAGCGGAGGAAGCCGGTGTGAATCCGGCGCGGTCCCGCCACTGTCACCGGGAAGCGGACCCCATCTTTGGTCACGGCCCATTCGGGCTGGAAGGCGGGGGCGAGCGCTGATCCGGGAGCCAGGACACTCCGGCGTCGCGACCATCGACTGGGGCGCGGACCCCGGAGGAGGTTTCGTGGAAGACGACCGTCTGGGTTGGCAGACCGCACTTTGCACGGTAGTCCTGTTGTCCACGTCAGACACCGATCTGCTCGCCGCCAGGTCGAGCGACGCCGGGTACCGGCTCGCGAACCCCGCCCGGCTGCTCCCAGCCGATCTCCCGGCCCTGCTCGACGGCGCCGACGTGGTCGTCGTGCGGCTGCTCGGAGGCGAGGAAGCCTGGCGTGCGGGCCTGGCCCAGCTGCGGACCCAGGAGCGCCCCGTCATCGTCGTCAGCGGCGAGCAGGCGCCGGACGCCGCGCTCATGGCGCTGTCGACGGTCCCGGCGGGGATCGCCGCGCAGGCGCATGCCTACCTGGCCCACGGCGGTACCGCCAACCTGCGCGAGCTGGTCCGGTTCCTGACCGACACCGTCATGCTCGGCGGCACCGGGTTCGAGCCGCCGCAGCCCGCGCCGCCGTGGGGTATTCGCCGGCGTCCTGCGAAGGCTCCTGACCTTGCCTCGCCCGCCGGCGGGACGCCAGTCGTCGGCATCGTCTACTACCGTGCGCACGAACTGGCCGGGAACACCGCCTTCGTGGACGGGCTGGCCGACGCCGTCACCGCGGCCGGGGCGACGCCGCTGCCGATCTGGTGCGGCAGCCTCCGATCGGCCGGGCCCGACCTGCTGGAAACCCTGGCCGGGGCCGACGTCCTCGTCGTCACTGTGCTGGCGGCCGGCGGCAGCGCCGCCGCCTTAGCTCAGGCGGGCGGCGACGACGAGTCCTGGGACGCGGGCGCCATCGCCGCGCTGGACGTGCCAGTTCTGCAGGGGCTGTGCCTCACGACCTCGCGAGCGGACTGGAGCGAGGGGGACGCCGGGCTCAGCCCCCTGGACGCGGCCACCCAGGTCGCCATCCCGGAGTTCGACGGCCGGCTGATCAGCGTCCCGTTCTCGTTCAAGGAAACCGGGGACGACGGCCTGCCCGTCTACGTCTGCGATCCCGAGCGGGCCGCCAGGGTCGCTGGTCAGGCGGTGGCGCTCGCCCGGCTGCGCCGCACCGCGCCGGCGCAATCGCCGGGTCGCCGTCGTGCTGTCGTCCTACCCGACCAAGCACGCCAGGATCGGCAACGCCGTCGGCCTGGACACCCCGGCGAGCGCGGTCGCGCTGCTGCGGGCGATGCGCGCGGCGGGCTATGACCTCGGGCCGGTGACCGGCGCCGGCGCGCTGCCAGGTCTCGAGCCGCCGGACGGCGACGCGCTGATGCACGCGATCATCGCGGCGGGTGGTCAGGACCCGGACTGGCTGACGAGCCGGCAGCTTTCAGAGGCGGTCGTGCGGATCCCGGCGGCGGATTACCTCGGCTGGTTCGATCAGCTGCCCGCCGCCTGCGCTCGGCCATGGTGGCAGCGTGGGGGCCGCCGCCCGGCGAGCTTTACCTCGACCGATCCCATGATCGCGACGGCGAGCTGGTGCTGGCCGCGCTGACAGCGGGCAACGTGGTCGTGCTGGTGCAGCCGCCGCGCGGTTTCGGCGAGAATCCGATCGCGATCTACCACAGCCCCGAGCTGCCGCCGAGCCACCACTACCTGGCGGCCTACCGATGGCTCGAATCGGGGTTCGGCGCGCATGCGGTCATCCATCTCGGCAAGCACGGCACGCTGGAGTGGCTGCCGGGCAAGAGCCTAGGCCTGTCGGCTGACTGCGCCCCTGATGCGGTGCTCGGCAACCTGCCGCTGATCTACCCGTTCCTGGTCAACGATCCCGGCGAAGGGACGCAGGCCAAGCGGCGCGCCCACGCGACGATCGTCAGCCACCTGGTGCCGCCGATGACCCGCGCCGAAGCCTACGGCGACCTCGCCCGGCTCGAGCAGCTTCTGGACGAGCACGCCAGCATCGCCGCGCTCGACCCGGCCAAGCTGCCCGCGATCCGGGCGCAGATCTGGACGCTGATCCAGGCCGCCCGTCTTGACCACGATCTCGGCCTGGACGCCCGCCCGCACGACGCCGAGTTCGACGACTTCGTGCTGCATGTCGACGGCTGGCTCTGCGAGGTCAAGGACGCCCAGATCCGGGACGGCCTGCACGTACTCGGCGCCGCGCCGACCGGGCCGGCGCGCGTCGGGCTGGTGCTGGCGATGCTGCAGGCCCGGCAGATCTGGGCCGGACAGGCTGGCGCCCTGCCAGGGCTGCGGGAAGCCCTCGGCCTCGACGAGAGCGGGGACGCCGGCCGGGCGAAGACCGACCAGGCCGAGTCGACGGCCCGGGCTCTGGCCGAGGCCATGGAAGCAGCGCAGTGGCGGCCTGAGGCCGCCGACGACGTGACGGCGGCCGTACTCGGCTCGCCCGCTGAAGCCGTGGCGCGCCTGCTGCGGTTCGCCGCGACCGAGATCGTCCCGCGACTCGCGCAGACCAGCGGGGAGATCGGCGCCGTACTGCACGCCCTCGACGGCGGTCAGGTCCCGGCCGGGCCGAGCGGATCACCGCTGCGCGGCCTGATCAACGTGCTGCCAACCGGCCGTAACTTCTACGCGGTCGACCCCAAGGCGGTGCCGTCGCGGCTGGCCTGGGAGACCGGCTGCCTGCTCGCGGACTCGCTGCTGGCCAGGTATCGGGCCGACACGGGCGAATGGCCAGCCTCGGTCGGCCTGTCCGTCTGGGGCACCGCCGCGATGCGCACCGCCGGGGACGACATCGCCGAGGTGCTCGCCCTGCTCGGCGTCCGGCCGAGCTGGGACGAGGCCAGCAGGCGGGTGACCGGGCTGGAAATCCTCAGCCTGGCCGAGCTCGGCCGGCCGCAGGATCGACGTCGTGGTCCGGATCAGCGGGTTCTTCCGCGACGCGTTCCCGCACGTCGTGACTCTGCTCGACGACGCGGTCACGCTGGTCGCCGGGCTCGCCGAAGATCCGGCCGACAACTTCGTCCGCGCTCATGTGCTGGCCGACGAGCAGCGCCACGGCGACCTGCGGCGGGCCACCAGCCGGGTCTTCGGCTCGGCGCCCGGAACCTACGGCGCTGGCCTGCTGGCCGCGATGGACAGCCGGTCCTGGCGAGACGACAGCGACCTGGCCGAGGTCTACGCCCTCTGGGGCGGACACGCCTACGGCCGGGGCCTGGACGGCCGGTCCGCCCGGGCTGACATGGAGACGGCCTACCGGCGGATCGCCGTCGCGGTCAAGAACACCGACACCCGGGAGCACGACATCGCCGACTCGGCCGACTACTACGCCTTCCACGGCGGGATGGTCGCCACCGTGCGGGCGCTGACCGGCAGCGCGCCTCGGGCCTACGTCGGTGACAGCACGCGGCCGGACCAGGTCAGGACCCGGACACTGACCGAGGAGTCGGCTCGCGTGTTCCGTTCCCGCGTCGTCAACCCGCGCTGGATCGAGGCCATGAAACGGCACGGGTACAAGGGCGCCTTCGAGCTCGCCGCGACGGTGGACTACCTGTTCGGCTGGGACGCCACGACCGGCGTGGTCACCGACTGGATGTACGAGCAGCTGGCCGCCAGCTACGTCTTCGACCCCGGCACCCGCAAGTTCCTGGAGCAGAGCAATCCGTGGGCGCTGCGCGGCATCACCGAGCGGCTGCTGGAAGCCGCGGACCGCGACCTGTGGAAGGCACCCGAGCCGGCCACGCTGAGCCAGCTCAGGGACATCTACCTCGAGGTCGAGGGGCAGCTGGAAGAGGCCCAGGACGGCAGTGCCCAGGACGGCGGGACCCGGCTGGGGGGAGGCGGCCGATGACGATGCCGTTCGCCGCCGTCGTCGGCCAGGCGCAGGCGCGTCTCGCGCTGCTGCTCGGCGCCGTCGATCCTGGTGTCGGCGGTGTCCTGCTCAGCGGGGAGAAAGGCACCGCCAAGACCACGCTGGTACGCGGCCTGGCCGCGCTGCTGCCCGGCATCGCCGTCGTGACCGGCTGCCGGTTCTCCTGCGATCCGGCCTCCCCGGACCCTTGCTGCCCGGATGGCCCGCATCCGGTCGGCCCTGCCGCCGGATACCGTCCGGCCCGGCTCGTCGAGCTGCCGCTGGGCGCGACCGAGGACCGGGTGACCGGCAGCCTCGACGTCCCCCGCGTGCTGGCCGGGGCGCCCACGGCCGAGGCGTTCGTGCCGGGCCTGCTCGCCCAGGCCCATCGCGGCGTGCTGTACGTCGACGAGATCAACCTGCTGCCCGATCACCTGGTCGACGTCCTGCTCGACGCGGCCGCGACCGGCGTCACGACCGTCGAGCGGGAAGGTGTCTCGCTCCGGCATGCCAGCCAGTTCCTGCTAGTCGGGACCATGAACCCGGAGGAAGGCGAGCTCCGGCCGCAGCTGCAGGACCGATTCGGGCTGGCCGTCGCCGTGGTCGCCAGCACCGACCCGCGCCAGCGCGCGGACGCGGTGCGAGCCCGGCTGCGGCACGACCTGCGGGGCGCTGCCGAAGCTGCCGCCTACGACCAGGTGAGCCAGGAGCTGACGAGCGGCATTGCCGCCGGCCGCAGCAGGCTCGGCGACGTCCGCCTGCCGGAAGCGGAGCTCATCCGGATCACCACGGCCTGCGCGTCGCTCGGAGTCGACGGCCTGCGCGGTGACCTGGTCACCGCCAGGACCGCGATCGCGCACGCGGCCTGGCGCGGTGACAACATCGTCACCGAGCCCGACGTGCGGGAAGCCGCGCGGCTGGCGCTGCCGCACCGGCTGCGCCGTGGACCTTTCGACCCGCCCGGGCTGGACACCGAACGCCTCGACGAAGCCCTGGCCGGCGAGGACGACCCCGAGCCGCCGGACGACAACGCCGGCGGTCAGCCCCCTAGCCCAGAGCCTCCGAGCCCAGAGCCCCCCAATCCAGAGCCCGACGGCCCGCCGACCGCAGATCCGCCGGCCCCAACCCGCCGGCGCTCGATCCGCCGGCCCTCAACCTGCCGGCCTCTGACCCGCCTGCCGCCGACTCTGGGGCGGGCGACTCTAGGGCGGGCGAGTCGGTGCGGCCGGCGCTACCACGGACCGCCGCCGCGCCAGGCACCAGCTTCGCCGTCCGGCATCTCCAGGCGACCGGACTCGGCACCGGGACCGGCGGGAACCGGTCCCGGTCACGCGGCCCGCGTGGTCGGCCCGCCGTCAGCATCGCCACCGCCGGCCGTCCGGACCTCGTCCCGACGCTTCGCGCCGCTGCCCTGGCCCGGCCCGGCAAGCCGTTCCGGCTCACCAGCGCTGACCTGCGCCGCTGGCTGCGCCGTGGACGCGAGGCCAATCTGGTCATCCTGCTGCTCGATACGTCCGGCTCGATGGCCGCGCAGCGCCGCAGCCAGACCGTCACCACGGTGGCGCTCTCCCTGCTCACCGACTCCTACCGGCGTCGGGATCGCGTCGCCGTCCTGACCTTCCGTGGCCGCGCGGCGACGACGGTCGTACCCCCGACCAGGTCGGTAGTGCTCGCCACCCGAAGGCTGGACGACCTGCCGGTCGGGGGCCAGACCCCGCTCGGCGCAGGTCTCGACGCCGTCGCTGACCTGGTCAGGCGCGAGCGCTGGCGCGACCCGGACCGCCGGCCGCTGCTCGTCCTCGTCACCGACGGCCGCGCCACCGGCGGCACCGATCCGGCAGGCACGGCTCGGCGGGCGGCTCGCCGCCTGGCTGGTGTCGCCGGCATCGTCGTCGACGCTGAGGACGGACCCGTGCGCCTCGGCCTGGCCGCCGGGCTCGCGGTCGACCTCGGAGCGGAACTGGTCACAGTGGCCGGGCTGGCGTCGGCCCATCCGGCCCGGCGTGACGAGGCCGCGCTGGAACTGGCCGCCGTCATCAAGGCGAAGGAGGCAGCCTGATGCCCCAGGGCAAAATCACGACCGTCCCCGACGACGGGCTCACCACCCGGGAACGGCGCGCCCAGCCGCTGCTGGTCGTGCACACCGGAGACGGCAAGGGTAAGTCGACCGCCGCGTTCGGCCTGGCCCTGCGCGCCTGGGCGGCCGGCTGGCCGATCGGCGTCTTCCAGTTCACCAAGAGCCCGAAATGGAAGAGCGGCGAGGAAGCCGCCCTCAAATCCCTGGGCGCGGTACACGAGAGCACCGGGCAAGGTGCACCCGTGACCTGGCACAAGATGGGCGAGGGCTGGTCGTGGCTGCGAACCAAGCCAGCCGACCACGAAAAGGCTGCGCCAGGCCGGCTGGGAACAAGTCAAGGCAGACCTGGCGAACGAGCGGTACCGGCTCCTGATCCTGGACGAGTTCACCTACCCGGTGAGCAACGGCACGCTCGACGTCACCGAGGTCCTCGCGATCCTGGCCGCGCGACCGGGCACCCAGCACGTGGTGATCACCGGCCGGCGCGCGCATCCTGACCTGGTCACCGCCGCCGACCTGGTCACCGAGATGACGAAGGTCCGCCATCCGATGGAAGCCGGGCGCAAGGGCCAGGCCGGTATCGAATGGTGAGCCAGCCCCGGCTGGTCATCGCCGCGACCCGGTCAGGCGACGGCAAGACCACCGTCGCCACCGGACTGATGGCTGCCCTGCGCCAAGCCGGGCTGGCTGTCTCCGGGCACAAGATTGGCCCGGACTACATTGACCCGAGCTACCACGCCGCAGCGACCGGCCGCCCAGGACGCAACCTGGATCCCTGGCTGACGCGCGAAGAACTCATCACGCCGCTGTTCCTGCACGGTGCCGAGCGGGGCCGACATCTCGATCATCGAAGGCGTCATGGGCCTCTTCGACGGCGCCGCCGGGAAGGGCGACTTCGCCAGCACCGCGCATGTCGCCCGGCTGCTCGACGCGCCTATCGTCCTCGTGGTCTCCGCTCGCGGAGCGGGCCGGTCCATCGCCGCGACGGTCGCTGGCTTCGCCGCCTACCAGCCGGGGACCGAGGTCGCGGGGGTCGTGCTCAACCAGGTCTCGTCCGCCCGCCACGAGCAGATCCTGCGCGAGGCGATGTTAGCTACCGGCATCCCGGTCGTCGGCGCCCTGCCCGCCGAGGCGGAACTGCACACTCCCTCGCGGCACCTCGGCCTCGTGCCCGCAGCCGAACGATCCTCCGCTGTCGGCGACTGGCTGCCGGCCCTCACCGCGATCATCGGCAAGCATCTCGACCTTCCGATGGTGACCGCGATCGCCAGGGCCGCTCCGCCCCTTGCGGGTCTGCCATGGTCACCCGCGCCGCCTGAAGCGGCTGGCCGCGCAGCCGGAAACCCGGGACCGCCGGTCCGGATAGCCGTCGCCGCCGGCCCAGCATTCACCTTCGGCTACGCCGAGCATGGCGAACTGCTAGCAGCCGCAGGCGCCGAGGTCGTCGAGTTCGACCCGATGAGCGCCGGCGCGCTGCCGGACGGCACCGACGCCCTCCTGGCAGGCGGCGGCTTCCCCGAGGTGTACTCGGCCGAACTGGAGGCCAACAGCAGCCTGCGCGCCGACGTCGCCCGCCGCGCGGCGGCGGGAATGCCGGTAGTCGCGGAATGCGCCGGACTGCTCTGGCTCGGCAGCACGCTCGACGGTCATCAGCAGTGCGCAGTCCTGCCCGCCACTGCCACGATGTCGCAGCGGCTGACGCTCGGCTACCGGGAGGCGGTCGCGCTGACCGGCAGCCCGGTCGCCGAGGCCGGGACGGTCATCCGAGCCCACGAATTCCACCGCACCACCAGCCTCCCGGCCCACGGCGACGCCCCGGCCTGGCAGCTGCGCGACGGCAGCCGGCAAGGCTGGGCGAGTCCGACGCTGCTCGCCTCCTACCTGCACCTGCACTGGGCCGGGCTACCCCACGCCGCTCAGCGGCTGGTCGCGACGGCCGCGAACGCCCGAGCCAGGCAATGCTGACCGCCAGCTCGCCCCGTGCCCTGGACTCCCCCGACGGCGCGCTCACTGGCCTGGCTCATCACGGCGACGCTGACCTCGTGCCCGGACTCGTCGACCTGGCCGTCAACGTCAGGTCAGCCGGGACGCCGCCGTGGCTGGCCGCGCTGATCCGCGACACCGACCTTTCCGCCTATCCTGACCAGCGCACGGCCGTGGAGGCCATCGCCGCCCGGCACCGCCGAGGCAGCACCGAAGTCCTGCTGACCGCTGGCGCGGCCGAGGCGTTCGTCCTGCTGGCCAGGGCGCTGCGCCCGCAGCACACCGTGATCGTGCACCCGCAGTTCACCGAGCCGGAGGTCGCGTTTCGCGCGGCCGGTCAGCCGGTCAGCCGGGTGCTCTTGCCGTTCCCGTTCCTGCTCGACCCGGATCGGGTGCCTGCCGAGGCCGACCTGGTCTTCGTGGGCAACCCGACCAACCCCACCTCGATCGCCCATCCGCGTGAGACCATCCTCGGCCTGCGGCGTCCCGGCCGGATCGTCGTCGTAGACGAGGCGTTCGCCGACTGCCTGCCCGGGGAACGCGAGTCCGTTGCCGCCGAGCCAGAACTGGCCGGGATCATCGTCATCCGCAGCCTGACGAAAACCTGGGCCCTGGCAGGCCTGCGAGCAGGCTATGTGCTCGCCGCGCCGGACATCGTCGCACTGCTCGCGGCCGCCCAGCCGGCCTGGCCGGTCTCCGCGCCAGCGCTCACGGCCTGCGTCGCCACCGCTTCGGCGACCGCCCTGCGCGAGGCAGCCAGCTTTGCAGCGGAACTGACTGCCCAGCGTGACCACCTGACCAGCAGGCTCAGCCACCTGCCTGCAATCGGGGACCTGCCTGCGATCCGGCTTGCGCGCGAGCCTGAAGCCTCGTTCGTGCTGCTCGACACCGGAATCCCCGACATCCGAACCCGCCTGCACTCGCGCGGCTTCGCGGTCCGGCGCGGCGAGACGTTCCCCGGGCTGGGGCCAGGCTGGATCAGGGCCGCGATCCGGGACAGCTCAACATCTGATCAGTTCGCCGATGCCCTTGGGGAGCTCATCCACGGAGCAGGTCCTGCCTGAGCGTCGGCTGGCTCGGTCAGGGCTGGGTGATCCGCTCGCCGAAGGCCAGCCGATGGCCGCCGGGCAGTTCGACGACGAAGTCGCGCAAACCCCACGGATGATCAGTAAGGCCGGTCACAATCCGCGCACCGCTCGTCGCGCACAACTCGTGCAGCTCATAAACGCCGGTCACACCGAGATAGGCCGCAGTCGTGGCATTGACACCTGGCGTCGCCGACCGAACTAGCGCCAGCCCCACCGCATCCCGATGCAACAGCATCAGGCCCATCTCGGGCTCGTCCACCTCGACCTCGAATCCCAGCACCTCGCACAGGAACGCGGCGGCAGGTACCAGATCATCAATTTCCAGGTTCGGCCGGCAGCTCAGGAACTCGGTCATCGCCGCATGCTAGCCCAATCCCCCGCCCGCGCTCCCCCGCCCGCGCCCTTCCGCCCGCGCCGAATACCGGAGCGGACCTGGCCGTCACCATCCGGGACCAGCGAACCGACACCGTCGACCACCGACAGCCGCGAGGCGAGCTGCCCGCAAGTCCGCAGGCTCCGGCACCACCCCAGCAGGCGGCCTCAGCCAGGTGAGGACAGAACCCGGGTCCTTATCCGAGGGCAAGCCGACCCGGAGCGCAGGGCCGCTCGCGGCCCGAGCACCGGAAGCGGCGCGGCAGCACCTCCAAGCAGCACCGGAAGCGGCGCGGCAGCACCCAAGCAGCACCACCAGCAACTCTCAACCTCAGCTTGAGGCCCAGCAAACTCACAACCACCGCGCCCCAGCACCAGCAAACTCACAACGACGGGCCGGGCCGCGCGGGAAGAGACCGCCCCAAGCACCAGCAGACTCACAACGACGGGCCGGGCCCGACCCGGGCTGGCGGGGCTCCCCTGTGCTTTAGCGTTTAGCCTCAACGGGATGATCGCCGTGGCGCAGTTCGATCTTGCTCGGCCCGTTGCCGTGGTGGCGTCCAGATAGGGACAAGATGATGAGGAGAAGGGTGTGACCAGCGGTGGCTTCTCGCCGAAGAGGCTGACCCGCGTGCGAGACGTACTGGCTCGTCACCTCGACGACGGCTTCGTCCCGGGTGCCGTCGCGGTCGTTGCCCGCCATGGCGAGGTCCATGTCGAAGCGCTGGGCACTCTGGCCTTTGACGGCAATGGCTCGGGGTCGCCGATGGCGGCCGGGAAGCGCTGCGCGAGCGGATCTGCGAGCCGCTCGGAATGAAAGACACTGGCTTCAGCGTGGCCGGCGAGGACATTGGCAGGCTGGCGACCGCCTACCAGCGCGACGACGCCACCGGCGAGGTCGCGGTCGAGGACGGCCCCGACGGATTCTGGAGCCGGCCGCCGGCTTTCGAAGACGGCGGCGGCGGGCTCGTCTCGACCGCCAGCGATTACCTCGCCTTCGCTTCGGCCCTGCTCGCTGGCGGCATCCGACACGGCGAGCGGGTGCTCTCCCGGCCGACAGTGACGCTGATGACCAGCGACCACCTGACGCCCGCGCAGAAGGCAGTATCCGGCTTCACGCCAGGCTACTTCGACGACATCGGCTGGGGTTTCGGGATGTCGGTCCGTACTAGGCGCGCGCACCAGGGACCGTGGCCAGTCTCCTATCCTCCGCTGGCTTCTGTCGGCAGCTACGGATGGCCGGGCATCTACGGCACTGGCTGGTACAACGATCCGGCCGAGGACTTGACGACCATCCTCATGATCCAGCGGGCGCCCGCACCGCCCGGGCTGCCCATCCTCTACGACTTCTGGACCGCCGCCTACCAGGCCATCGACGACTGACTCGGCCGGAACCTCAGCTGACCCACCTCAGCCATCCGCCAGACCTGCCGAACGCCAGTCGGCGAGTCTATCCCATGGGTCGTTGCGAAACAGGGCCACGCGCCTAGCCCCGGGCCACCCGCAACCACCGAAACAGGGCCACGCGCCCGATTTCCGCTCGGCTTGAACGACACCATGGTCCTACTTACCGCTATCGGGACGACGGTAAGTAGGACCATGGTGCTGTTGACAACCCCGCCGGAACAGCAGCAAGTAGGACCATGCTGCTGTTCAGAGGCGCGCAAGGTCCGGCGCTGTTGCGGCCTGGGCGTGCTGCCTGATAGCGGCCATCAAAAGTCCAGGTACACGGGCAGGGGTTCCTGCTCCGCGGCTACTTCGGCTCCGGGCCGGCGGGTAGCTCGTCACCAGGGGTGGCGGTCGGTGCGGGCTGGGCATTAGGTGCTGCCGCGCCGCTTCCGGTGCTCGGGCCTGGCGGCCCTGTGCTCCGGGTCGGCTTGCCCCCGGATGAATTCGGGTTCCTGCAGTCACGGGCTGAAGTTGCTGGTTCAGGCAGCCTCACGCCTTCGGGTACGCGGAGCTTCCCTCTGTCACTACGCGTGATCACCGGGTTCGCGGCCGCCTACCTGGATTTCTCATGACCCCAGCAGTTGCCGCCGGCGCGCTTGGGCCAGCGCTCCAGACCGAGGATCGCCAGAAATGCCGACTGCGCGCACCAGAAAAGGGGGCGAATTCGAGGTCATCCTGCGCACCCAGTCAGCGAAAACGACGAATCCGCTGACTCGCCCGGACGACGAGCCGTGCCGCCTATCTAATTTGAACGCCTTATACTATTTGCCCGGAAAGTATTTCCATTCCTTCAGATCTGATATGGAGATGCTGCTCGTTTTCGTTCCTAGCTTCTGCGTCGCGTTACTCTCCAGGCGTCATGCTGCTGCCGATAGGTGTCAGTGAGCGCGAGCAAAGATGTGCAACTACCAGGAGGTCAGATGGTTCGACGTAATTTCCGACTGGCAGCTTTTACCGTAGTCGCCGTAATAGCATCCGCTGCGTCCGTTTCCGCGTTCGCCCCTAGCGGCGCACACCGGCCGAGCGCGCCGGGCGCGCGGCCGGATCAGGCGGGGCTGTCCTGGGTGGCGCTCGGCGACTCCTATACGGCCGGCGCGATCCCGGCGGCTGGCGAAGAGTTCGAGCATCCGCGTGACGGCTGCGCCCGCACGACCGATTCCTATCCAGAGGTGATCGCCCGCGATCTCGGCTCGCTAGTCAGCCTGAAGAACGTCAGCTGCGGCAACGCCACGATCGAGAACATCACCACCGTCGGGCAATTCCCCATCGGCCACGAGATCCCGCCCATCTCGACTGACCCGGATTACCCGTTCTCACAGGTCCCGATCCAGCTCCGGGCAGTAAACCTGAACACCAGGCTGGTCACGGTCGGGATCGGCGGCAATACCCTGGGATTCGGCGAGATCCTGAACACCTGCCTTCGCCTCGGGGCGCTGGCCATCGGCATCGGCACACCCTGCAAGAACTTCTACACTGATGACACAGTCGGCGACGAGCCATTCGACGCGCGGTTCCGCGATCTGGCCGCCGACTACGACGAGATGCTTTTCGCCATTCACCGCGCGGCGCCGGCCGCTAGGGTCATCACGGTCGGCTACCCGTTTATCATCCCCGACGACACCAGCAAGTGCACCTTTGGCATCGGGCCCGTGGCGATGAAGCAGTTCAGCACCATCACCCGAGGCGACCTGAACTGGCTGCGCACGAGCGTGCTCGAGCGCCTTAACAGCGTCATCGAGGAAGAAACCCTCCGCAACGGCGACACCTACGTCAACATCTACGACTCAGGTCGCGGCCATAGTGTCTGCGACGCGGACAAGTGGGTCGAAGGCATCCTCGACACTCAGGGCAGGCCAGCCCTGGTCCATCCCAATTCAGCCGGGCAGGAAAACACGGCCCGAAAGGTCGAGCGGGCGATTCTCGGCCTGGATCTTATCCAGCGATAGAGCACCGCTGAGACCATTCCATAACCGCCTGTGCGCACGAACTGATCTGGCCTGCCCGGCACTATGCCCGGGCAGGCCGGACGGCTATAGCGAAGCATCTCCGGGGTTCCCGGTCATGCTCGACATGCCCATTCCGGCGTGACTTGACTGCGAGGCCCGCCAGGCCGTGAAGATGTGCCCGGCCCTGGCCCCGCGCCGCCCGATCGCAACGACAGCATGGTCCTACCTGCCGCTATCAGGACGACAGTAAGTAGCACCATAGTGCTGCTCAAACCCGAGCTCTAACGACAGCAAGGAGGACCATACTGCTGGTGTGGTGTCCAGTGGGTAACGGTGGTCGCAAGGCAGGTCTCGGGGTAGCGGCAATAGTGGCGGGCCTGGCCTGCCTGGGGACGGCCGCCGGTCCGGCCGGGGCCGTATCCGCCGCGCAAGGCGCGGATCCCGCCGCCCCGTGGGGCAAGGCGATCAAGGTGCCTGGCCTGGCGACCCTGAACACGGGGTTCGGAGGCGCCGAGGTCTTGTCGGTCTCGTGCGGTTCAGCGGGCAGCTGCGCGGCCGGCGGGTACTACAACGCTCCCGCCAGCCAGCCGGGGTTCGTCGTCAGCGAACGGAACGGCCGGTGGGGCAAGGCGATCGAGGTGCCCGGCGTGGCAGCCGTAAGGGCAGGCGGACTGGCCCAGGTCAACTCCGTGTCGTGCGCCTCGGCCGGCAACTGCGCGGCCGGCGGCTACTACACCGATTCCACTGGCCGGAACCTCCAGGGATTCGTGATCGCCGAGCGCGACGGCCGCTGGAGCAACGCGATCGAAGTGCCCGGCCTGGGAACCCTGAACGCAGGCAAGAAAGTCGCTGTCGTCCAATCAGTCTCGTGCGCCTCACCAGGCAACTGCGCAGCCGCCGGAAACTACACGGACCGCTCCGGTCACACCCAGGAGTTCGTGGCCACCGAGCGGAACAGCCGCTGGGGCAACGCCATCGAAGTGCCCGGCCTGGGGACCCTGAACGCAGGCGGGGACGCCGAGGACATCTCGGTGTCGTGTGCCTCGGCGGGCAACTGCGCGGTCGGCGGGGACTACGTCGACAAGCCCGGCAACCTGAAGGGGTTCGTGGTCAGCGAGCGAAACGGCCACTGGGGCAACGCGATCGAGGTACCCGGCCTGGCCGCCCTGAACACTGGCGGGTTCGGCGAGGTCGGCTCGGTGTCGTGCGGTTCGGCGGGCAACTGCGCGGCCGGCGGCTTCTACACGGACCGGTCAGGTCACGTCCAGGGCTTCGTGGTCAGCGAGCAGAATGGCCGCTGGGGCAACGCCACCGAGATCCCCGGCCTGCGGACCCTGAACACGGGCGGCGACGCTGAAGTCGGGCCGATGTCGTGCCCCTTGGCGGGCTACTGCGCCGCCGGAGGCGGCTACACGGCCGGCCATCGTCGCGGCCAGGGATTCGTGGCCGTCGAGCGGAACGGCCGCTGGGGCAACGCCATCGAGGTGCCCGGCCTGGGAACCCTGAACACCGGCGGGGACGCCGCAGTCTTCTCGGTTTCATGCGCCTCACCGGGTAACTGCGCAGCGGGCGGCGACTACGCCCCGTCCCGTCAGCTCCGGCAGGGATTCGTCGTCACCGAGCAGCACGGCCGGTGGGGCAGGGCCATCGAAGTCCATGGCCTGACGGCCCTGAACAAAGGCGGGAACGCCGCCATCGTCTCCGTCTCCTGCGCCCCCGCAGGCAACTGCGCAGCCGGCGGCTACTACGAAGACCATTCCTTTGAACGCCAGGGATTTCTAGCCAGCCGACCTAAGTAAAGCGGATCACCCGTCCGAGTCGGCCAGTTTCCTGCAGACCCCAGGCGCCGGCGCCATCCCCGGCACGGCGGTGGACGTCAGTGTCGGCATCGCCGGCGTGCCGCCCCGCCGCCTTACAGCAAAGGCGAGTTCCTAAGCGCCGGCCGCGCGCGCCGCGTCGCCAGCGTCGTACTGCGGCTCCCCCGTTGTAACCCCAGCGCGGTCGATGGCTTCGATCAGCATCCGCACGGCGCCCGGCATCTCGACGAGCGCGTCCCGGAGGCTCTCAAGCTCCTGATCACCACGCGGGTTGGCCGCCGCCGCGCTCTCGGCGGCGTCGTAGTCCTCCATCCGATCCCGCGCGGTCTGCACCTCCGAGGACACCAGCAGTTCCTCGATCGCCTTGTCAGCAAGCGCCTTGTCAGCCATAGCTTCGTCCCGCCGCCCTTCCGCTCGATGCGACGCTGCCGCTAGGTCGGCTCGCGTCACGTGGCACACCGGTTGCCACTACCCACAGCCCGCCCGCGATACTCGGCCAGGAGCGTCCGACGAACCATGGCGCGGCCGACGACGGTGTGCTGAAGTGACTGAGTGGATGCCAACGTCGTAGCCCGGCGATTCGGTCTCGGCCGGGTCGTGCGACTGTCGGACGACCCGGTGGCGCGCGGCAAGCAAGGACTGGTGTGGCGGCTGGACACCGCCGACGGAAGCTGGGCGGTCAAGACGGCATTCCGCCCGTCCACGGAGAACGAGCTGAGCGCCCCCGCACAGTTCCAGGATGCGGCCTTCGCCGCCGGAGTGCCGACACCGCAGATCAGGCGCACCGCCGAGGGATGCGTGCTCACGACCATCGACGGCACGCAGGTCAGGGCGTACCAGTGGGTCGACCTGCTGCCCGCCGATGCTGGACTCGACCCGGTCCTGGTGGGTGCGACCGTGGCCGGTATCCACCGCGTCCAGGTCAGCGACCTGGGTCCGAGGCACCCGTGGTACTACGAGCCAGTCGGCGCCTGCCGCTGGGACCAGCTGATCGCACAGCTAGCCGACGCAGGCGCGCCGTTCGCGGGCCGGCTCGCCGACCTGCGCGATGAGCTGGTCGCGCTGGAGTCCTGGATCGAGCCGCCGCAAGCGCTGCAGGCATGTCATCGCGACCTGTGGGCCGACAACCTCCGGCCGACCGCCGGCGGCGGTGTCTGCGTCATCGACTGGGAGGACAGCGGCGCGGCCGATCCGAGTCACGAACTCGGCTGCGTCCTGTTCGAGTTCGCCCGCTCCGACCCCGGCCGGGTCCGCGCCCTGACCGACGCTTACCGCCAGGCCGGCGGCCCGGCGACCGTGCGCCGGCGCGGGCATTTCTCCATGCTCATAGCCCAGCTCGGGCACATCACCGAGGCCGCCGCCACCGACTGGCTGACCCCGAATCCCCGCTCACCAAGCCGAGCCGACTCCACCGCCTGGATCAGCGAAGTCCTCGACGACCCCCACACCCGCGACCGGCTCGACTCCATCATCGAGCATGCCACGGCAGCGGCCGCGAGCTAGCCTGGCTGGCACGGGACGGAGCAAGGATGCAGCCGCAAGAGTGAAGATGTAATGGTGACATCGGAGACCTTCACCCTCGCAGACGGCCGGCGCCTGCACTGGCACGAGTTCGGCGATCCGGACGGATCGCCGGTCATCTATACCTCGGGGACACCCGTGTCCGGCCTGGCCGGCAAGTCCTACGACCAGGCGGCCAAGGCGGCCGGCCTGCGCTGGATCTGCCCGGACAAGCCCGGCTACGGCGGCTCCGACTACCACCGGCGCCGCAGCCTGCTCAGCTGGGCGGACGACCTCGCTGAGCTAGCCGGTCAGCTCGGACTGGACCAGTTCGCGCTGGCGGGCGAGTCGGGCGGCGGCCCTTTCACCCTCGGAGCCGCGCACCGGCTGTCCAGCCGCGTGCGCGTGGTCGTCCTGATCGCGCCGGCGGGGCCAGGCAAGCGCAGCCGGGCCGAGCGAGCGAGCCAGCAGGTGCGGATCCGGATGTACACCTGGCTCGCCAGGAACGTGCCGGCACTCAACGCGATCCCGCTCATGATGATGCGAAGGTCGCTGGCCACCCCGGCGAAGCGGGAGCAGATCCTGCGCCGCGAGCTGGCGACCACGCCGCATCCCAGCCAGGAAGACCTGGTCATCGAACTCGACGCCGTCGCTGACGCGCTCCGACCTGGCCTGCGCGGTGCCGTGCAGGAGGTCGCCATGATCAAGCGGCCGTGGCCGTTCTCGCTCAGCGAGGTCAAGACCCCGGTGCACCTGTGGCACGGTGCCCTCGACTCCAACGCGCCGATCGGCGGCTCGCGCCTGCTCGCACGCGAACTGCCAGATGCCACGTTGCACGTCAGCGACTCCGCCGCCCACGACATAGGCCATAACCTCAGCGACGAGATCGCGGCCGTGATCGCCTCCTGCGTGACATAAACCGCAAGGCTTGGAAAGCTGCCTCGGCGCCGGCGGCCCTCGTTACAGCAGTTGCTTCAGGACGTCGGGCTCAAGGTTGCCTCCGCTGACGACGCACACGACGGCGGACCCGCCTGGCGGGGTGACCTTGCCGGACAGCAGCGCGGCGAGACTGGCGGCACCGGACGGTTCGGCAGCGAGCTTGCACCGCTGAATCAGCACCCGGACGGCGGCGGCGATGTCCTGGTCGGTCACCCGGACGACCTCGTCGACGAACTGCTGCACGTGCCGCAAGGTGTGCTCGCCGGCGAACGGCGGAGCCAGGCCATCGGCGATCGTGTCCACTCTGTCCAGGTGGGCCGGCGCACCCTGCTCGATGCTGCGGCACATCGCGTCCGCCCCCTCCGGCTCGACTCCTACCACGTGCACCACTGGGTGCCGGAGCTTCACCGCGGCGGCGATGCCGGAGATCAGCCCGCCGCCTCCGACGGGCACCACGACCGTGCCCGGCTGCGGGACCTGCTCGAGCAGCTCGAGCCCCACGGTCCCCTGGCCGGCCATCACCGCCAGGTCGTCGAAGGGGTGCACCAGGGTCAGCCCACGCTCCTGCTGCAGCGCCAGGCAGGTGTCGAGCAGGCTGCCGTCGGTCTGGACGACCTCACCGCCGTAGCGGCGGGTCGCCGCCACCTTCGACGGCATGGCACTGGCCGGCATCACGATCGTGGCCGTGGCTCCGAGCGCGGTGGCGCCGTAAGCGAGCGCGGCCGCGTGGTTGCCCGCCGACAAGGACACCAGCCCGCGCGCCAGCTCGGCCGGGTCCATCGACAGCAGCTTGGTGAACACGCCGCGAGGCTTGAACGAGCCCGTCTTCTGGAACAGCTCCGCCTTCAGGTGCAGCCGCACCCCCAGCTCGTCCCCGACCGTCGCGGCCGTGAACACCGGCGTGACGTGCACCCGGCCGGCGATCAGGTCCCGCGCCCGCTCGATATCTGCGAGTCCCAGCAGCATGCCCACTCTCCAGCCTCCGCGATGCTAAGCCCGAACACGGTATCGCCTCTCAGCCGCGAGCCCCAGCGAACTCACAACGACCGTGCCCCAGCACCAGCAAACTCACAACGACGCGACCGGAAAAATGGGGAGCACGGAAAGGGGGCACGGAAAAGGAGCCGGGATGGTCAATTGCCCTTTTCTGCGGTGCTGTGGGATTATGCGGGCGGACCGTTTCCTGTGGGGGGTTACGAATGGTGCTGCGTGCGCACCGGGCCAAGGCTGCTCGTGCTTTGGTTCCGGCGCTTAGCTGTGCGCTGGTGATCGCGACGACGACCGTGGTGGGGGTACCGCTCGCGCATGCCGCGACCAACGGCACTCCGACAGCGCTGAGCGTGTCGCCGTCGACGACGGCGGCCGGCGCGAGCCAGGTGTCGTACACCGTGGCCTTCACCGCCTCAGCCGGCGGTGCGCTCGCGGCTGGCACCGGCACGGTGACGCTGGCTCTTCCGGCCGGGAGTGCTTACAACGGCTCGGTCGGGTTCGACGACGTCACCAGCGGCGCTACCGGCAGCATCTTCGATTTCCAGGGATCGACCGCCAACAGCGGCGCCACCCTGACCGTTCCCATCTCGATCGGCATCGCGGGCGGCGACCAGGTCACGGCCACGTACACGGCGGTGACCAGCCCGTCGGGTTCGGGCCAGCAGACCGCGAGCTTCAGCACCAGCAGCGACACCACAGCGGCGACCGCTCAGTTCACGCTGACGGCTGGCGATCAGCAGGTGGCTTCCTTCGGCGGCGTGACGGTGTCCAGCACGGCGGCCGGGGCCGGCGGGGTTACCTACACGATGGAGTACACCGCGTCGCCGACCGGGCAGCTGGTGCAGAACACCGGCACGATCACCGTCGCCGCGCCGGCGGGGACGAGCTTCAACGGCAACATCGCCTTCGACGACCTCACCAGCGGCGCCACCGGAGGCTGGTTCGACTTCCAGGGCACTACCACCAACAACGGCGCCACCTTCACGATCACCTCCAACGTGCCCGTCGCCGCCGGGGACAAGGTCAGGCTCACCTTCACCGACATCACCAGCGCCGCCACCGCCGGAACCCACCAGATCACCTTCAGCACCAGCAGCGACACCAGGCCGGCCACCGCCAGCTTCGCGCTCACGGCCGGTGATCAGCAGGTGGCGTCGTTCGGCGGGATCTCGGTGTCGAGCACGGCGGCCGGGGCGAGCCAGGTCACCTACACGATGGAGTACACCGCGTCGCCGACCGGGCAGCTGGTGCAGAACAACGGCCTGATCACGGTGGCCGCCCCGGCCGGCACCAGCTTCAACGGCAACATCGCCTTCGACGACCTCACCAGCGGCGCCACCGGAGGCTGGTTCGACTTCCAGGGCACCACCAGCAACAACGGCGCCACCTTCACCATCAGCAGCAACGTCGCCGTCGCTGCCGGGGACAAGGTCAGGCTCACCTTCACCGACATCACCAGCGCCGCCACCGCCGGAACCCACCAGATCACCTTCAGCACCAGCAGCGACACCAAGCCGGTCACCGCCAGCTTCGCGCTGACTGCGGCGCATCAGGTCGCGGCGCCTGCGGTCACGGTCTCCACCCAGCAGCCAGGCGGGACCGCGACGTACACCGCGACGTTCACCACCTCGCCGAGCGGACAACTGATCGCGGGCGATGGCGATGTCCTGCTGGCCGCACCGGCTGGCACCGACTTCAGCTCGGCAACCTTCTCGGTGGCCGACCTCACCACCGGTCAGGTCTTCGGCCACCAGGCGAATGTCAGCAACGGCGGCGCCACCGCCTCGATCGCCGCCCCGGTCGACTTCGGCGCCGGCGACCAGATCAAGGTCACGGCCACTGGCGTGACCAACCCGACCGCCGCCGGCCACGTCGCCCTGCAGCTCAGCACCAGCAGCGACACGGTGCCCGCTGCCGGCAGTTACATCGTCGGCGACAGCCCGCCCATCTTCACGGCGGCGAGCCCGCCGGGCGCGGCCTCGGCCGGGGCCGCCATGGCGTACACGTTCGTCACCACCGGCTACCCGGCGGCTGCGTACTCACTGTCCGGGGCACCGTCGTGGCTGCACATCCAGTCGGCCACGGGCCAGCTGAGCGGCACGATCCCGGATGGCACGAAGTCATTCAGCTACACGGTGCATGCGGTCAACGGCAGCGGATCGGCCCTCGAAGGACCTTTCAGCGTGATGGTTGGCAGTGGCGCGAGGATCAGCGGCACGGTGCAGGACACCTCAGCCAACCCGGTAGCAAATGTGATCGTCGACGCCTGCGACCCCTCAGGCGGCGCGTGCGAGTCGGTGACGACCGATGACACTGGAGCGTTCGCGCTGTCCGTCCTGGCAGGCAGCACTATCGTGCTGACCGCCTACCCGCCGGTCGGCTCCGGCGAGGCGACGACGTCGACCGCTGCGCTCAAGGTGCCGGCGGCCGGGCTGACCGGGGTGACGCTGACAACGCAGGCGGGGATTCCGCCGATTACCGGCAGCCTGAAGATCAACGGGACTTCGTCGCCGGTGGTCAACTGGGCGACTCCCTCCACGGCCACGCTGACCGGCTGCGCGAACGGCCTGGCGACCGTCACGGTGGCCGGCGAGAACACCGCCACCGGCAAGCCGGCGACGACCGTGACCGTGCTCACCGAAACGCCAGCCGGATCTGGGTTTTACACCGGCACGGTGCCTCCCCAGGAGCCGGTGCACGGCCCGGTCGACATCTACAGCACGCTGTGGTGCCCGGCGGACAGCGCGCTCGAGCCAGAGCTGGGCTCCGCGAGCGGCGGCACCTCGGTGATCCTGACCGGCTCCGGGTTCTCCGGGACGACGGCGGTCGATTTCGGCGGCACCCCGGCCAGGAGCTACAGCGTGGTGTCCGACGACGCGATCCAGGCGGTCGCCCCGGCCGGGACCGGGACGGTGCCCGTCACCGTCCACGACAGTTCCTCACCGGGCGGCGACGTCGTCGGGCAGTTCACCTATCAGGCGATCACCTCGATCTCGCCTAGTTCCGGGCCGGTCAAGGGCAGCACCTGGGTGATCATCCACGGGACCGGGCTGGCCTCGGCGAGCGACGTGCTGTTCGGCAAGCAGGCCGCGGAGGAGTACTACGTACTATCCGACACTCGAGCTCGAGGCGCTGAGTCCGCCCGGCACCGGCACCCAGGACATCACCGTCGCCACGCTAGACGGCGGGACGACGCCTGCGACGCCGGCCGGCCAGTTCACCTACGGCGCGCAGCAGGCCGCCGCACCGAGACCCGCTGGGCACGCGGCCACGCCTGCTGCGGCATCGGCAGCGGCGCTGCCCGAGCGGCGCGCCGCCGCTGCCCGCGCCAGGCTGCATCCTGACTTGCTGATCAATCTCGATGCCATCATCGCCTGGGTCGCCGCCCACGCGGAGGGCCTCGGCGAAGCACAAGATGTGGCCGAGCAGGCGCAGAATGTGGCCGAGAGCGCGGACCCGGACAGCACCTGCCAGCAATCGGCTCAGCATCTCGCCACGGCAATGGTGTTCGCATTGCAGGGCTTCATCGGAACGGAGGCGGCACTCGCGGCCTTCGCGATCGAAGGCACCGTTCTGCTGCTGTTCCCTCCGGCCGCCTTGCTCGGCATACTGCTGATCCCGGCGATGACCGCCGCGATCGACGCGGTCTTCTCCAGGCTTGCCTACAGCTACATCTGGGGTGCGCTGTCGGCGATCAACTGCCAGAAGAACCCTCCTGACAACGGCGGAGGGGGAGGCGGCTCGGGCGGCGGCGGAGGCGGAGCCCCTGGATCGCCCGGGTCCTCGCTTCCCGACCCGCCGATCAACCCGCCTGACCAGCCGCCGGACCGCTCCACGCTGCCGTACCCGCACTGCTTCCTGCACCCGAGCGACTGCGGGCAGCCAGACGGTTACATCGACCCAAGCGGCACCGTCCTGGATACCCACGGCCACCCGGTCAAGGGCGCGACGGTGACGATCCTGCGTTCCTACACCGAGGACGGCGGCTACCTGCCGGCCAGCCCGGCGCAACCCGGGATCATCCCGGCGCAGAACCCGGAGACCACCGGGGCGAACGGCGCCTTCCACTGGGACGTCTCCGCCGGGTTCTACAAGGTCGAGGCGTCGGCGCCTGGCTGCACCGCACCGGGATCGAGCAAGAAGATAGCGGTGATCGGCCCGTACGCGGTGCCTCCGCCGCGAACCGGCCTCACCATCACCCTGGCCTGCAAGAACGAGGCGAAGGCCGCCGCCCCGTCAGTGGTCAGCCTGAGCCGGGCCTTTGGGCCGCCTGGCGGCACCACGGTCACGGTGCTCGGCACCAGCTTCACCCCAGCCAGCACGGTGACCTTCGGCACCGCGAAGGCGAGAAAGGTGACTTACCTGTCGCCGCAAGCGCTGACGGCAATCTCACCGAAGGGCGCGGGCCTTCAGGACCTGCGGGTGCGGACGGCAGGCGGCACCAGCGCGAAGACCGGAGCTGACCGGTTCTTCTTCGGAACTTCTCCGGCGATAACGAAGCTCTCCCCCGCCTCTGGTCCGGCCACCGGAGGTACGAAGGTGACGATCACCGGACGTGGCTTCACCGGCACGACGAGGGTGAGCTTCGGCGGCGTCGCGGTGAAGTCCTTCTCCGTCAAGTCGCCGACCCGGATCGTGGCGGTCACCGGCAAGGGCATCGCCGGGCCTGGCTCGGTCCAGGTCACCAACCCGGCTGGCTCGAACGCGCTCAGCGCTGCCGCTGCCTTCCGTTATCTCGCGCCGGTCACCGCCTACGTGGCGACCGCTTCCGGGGTTGTTCCCGTCAGCCCGGCGACCGGCCGCAAGAGCCCGATCATCAAGGTTGCCGGAGCGTCGGGTCTCGCGGCCGCGCCGGAGGGCCAGGCCCTCTACGTGACCAGTCCGCGCGGCCTCACCCCGGTGAGCACTGCGGCGGGCCAGGCTGGCGGGACGGTGGCGACCGGCACGGGCCCGCGCGCGGTCGCGGTGACCCCCGACGGCGAGTTCGCTTACGTGGTCAGTACCGGCTCGGGCACGGTGACGCCGGTGAGCACGACCACGGGGCTGCCAGGCAAGCCGATCAAGGTGGGCAGCAAGCCGGACGCGATCGCGATTGCCCCGAACGGCAAGACTGCTTACGTGGTCGACGGCGGCTCGGGCACGGTCACGCCGGTGCCGCTCGCGAGCGGCCAGGCCTGCCGCGCGGGCCGCGCGGGCCGCGCGATCAGGGTCGGCGTCGGCCCCGATGCGATCGCGATAACGCCAAGCGGCAAGTTCGCGTACGTCGCGAACGGCGGGTCGGGCACGGTCACCCAGTTTGCCCTCGCGACCGGCAAGGTCAGCCGCACGATCAAGGTGGGACAGCATCCCGACGCCATCGCGATCACCCCAGACGGCAAGATCGCCTACGTGGCGAACGAGGGGTCCGGCACCGTCTCGCAGGTGACGATCGCCACGAGCAAAGTGAGCCGCAGCCTCAAGGTCGGCCGCGATCCGGACGGGGTCGCCGTCACGCCCGACGGCAGGACCCTGTGCGTGATCGCAGCGGGTGCCGGCACGCTGACCTTGATCTCCGTTGCCACCGGCAAGACGGCGAGGACCATCTCGGTCGGCAAGGATCCGGCGGCAATCGCCGTCACGCCCTAACCTGGCGCCTGCCCTCGGGCGACGAGCCGCAAGCGCAGCCGGCGCGGCGCCACGCTGGCGTTCAGGATCGCTGGACGTACCGGACGATGGCTAACCGGGACCAGCCGCCATCGGGACGTGATCGAGGCGAGCGCGAGCACGCCCTGAGTCAGGCTGAACCGATCGCCGATGCATTTGCGGGCGCCCGCGCTGAACGGGATGTAAGCGCTCCGGTCGGGGCGGCTGGCCTGCCATCTCCCGGGATCGAAGTGGTCTGGGTATGGGTAGAGGTCGGCCCGATGCTGGATGAGGTAAGGGCTGTAGGCCATCGTGGTTCCGGACGCGAGCCTGGTACCGCCCAGTTCGGTGTCCTGGGTGACGGTGCGGGTGATCAGCCAGGTGGGCGGGTACAGGCGCAACGTCTCGGTAACGACCTGCTGGGTCCGCTCCAGCGCGTCCAGGTGCTCGTAGCGCGGGGATCCGCCGGCGACGACCCGGTCGACCTCGCTCTGTAGCTCGGCCTCGATGTCGGGGTGCACCGAGAGCAGGTGCAGCACCCAGGTCAGCATCGTCGCGGTGGTCTCCGTGCCGGCCGCGAGAAAGGTCAGGACCTGGTCGGCGAGTTCCGATTCGCTCAGAGCCTGGCTCTCGCCCTCAGCGGCATCGTCGCGGGCGGAGAGCAGGGAGTACAGCAGATCACCGTGATCGGCATCATCGGCGCGACGGCGAGCGAGAATGCCGGCCACGATCTCGAGCAGCCTGGCACCCGCCCTGTCAAAACGGTAACCGACCGTCCCCGGAACGCGGCTGACGAACCTGGGCAATATCACCCGGTAGATCAGGCCGTTCAAGTATGCGGGCAATTCATCGAGGAACCGGTCGAGCTCGTCGTCGGTCAGCGAGGTGGCGAACATGGCCTGCGTGGTCGCGCGAGTGACCATGGCGGTCAGCTCCCGCCGGACATCGAGTACCTGTCCTTCGTGCCAGCCGGCCGCCGTTCGCTGCGCCACGGCCGACATCGTGCCGCCGTACCCGACGAGCCGCTCGGCGCTGAACGATGGCTGGCACAGCCGCCGCAGCCGACGGTGCTGTCCGTGCGGGCAGGTGACCAGGTTGTCTCCCGAGACTTCCCTGATCCGGTCGAAGAGCGGCCCGCCCTTATCGAACGTCCGATCGTCCACGAGCAGCTGGTAGGTCAGCTTCGGGTCACACACCATGACCACTCGCTGCGACCCGAGCCGCATGACGACCAGGTCGCCATAGGCGGGCAGGCCGGAGACAAAGCCGAGCGGATCGCGGATCAGCGAAAGCGTGTGCCCTAAGCCCGGTAATGCGCCAGGAGCGACTGGCAGCGCTGTCTCCACAGCTGCCGACCATAACTGAATTACCGGGTCGCTGAATAGGCTCACTCGTCAGGGTCACCTTCGCGCTGATCGAGGTGCGGTCCGCAACCCTCGCCAACAACAGCAAGTAGGGCCGTGCTGCTGTTCGCGGGCCGGTCCTGACGACAGCATGGTCCTACTTGCTGCTATCCCCGCAGCAGCAAGTAGGACCATGCTGCTGTTGGCTTTCGCTTGCTGATTTCGCGCTTGGGTATCGGCCTGGGGCGGCTGCCCTGCCCGCACCCGGGGATCCCCGGTGCTGCCCCGACGACACCAGGGATCCCCAGGTGCGCAAGGGATCGACCGGTGCCGTGGCGCAGCGAGGCCAGTGCGGCAGATGTGACGAGCGATGCACGCCCCACGAACGGGTCGCGGCCGATCTGGCCCGGCGCTTCGGCCGGATCAGCGGCGAATACTCCAACATCTCCCCGACGATCCGCGGCGGCCCGGGGAGCCTGCCGAGCCAGTCACCGCAATTCCTGACCGCCCGCAGGCCCTTCACCGGCTGCGACGCCGGCCACACCTCATTCCATGTCAACCCGTTCGGCCGGGCATCGATCTGCAAGATCGGGCGGGAGCCCAGCGTGGACTTGCTCGCAGAGGGAACCGGCGGCCTGGGCCGGCTCGGGCAGATCGCCGACAGCCTGCTACGCCGACAGGGCGGCTGCACGGGATGCGAGCTGCAGGGCACCTGCGGCACCTGCATGCCGCTCGTCCAGCTTTACCGTAAAGCCTCCGCGTCACCGGCCATGTACTGCCAGCACAAGGAACCGCGAAAGGAGGTGAACCAGTGACCGCCGTCACCGGAATCGGCCTTGTCGATGATGTCGACGACTTCGCAGACGCTGCAATAGCTCTCGGCTGCGGAGACGATAACCCGTATAAGTAAGAGCTGAGAAACACGGGGAGGCTTAACCATATGTGGTGTAGCCTCCCCGTGTGAGCGGGCAGAACCAGTGGGAACAAGCACGAGAGCTAATCGAGCATTTCACCGGCCCGGTTACCTCCGTCCGGCAGGTCGGTGACGGCTTCAATTCGCAGATCGCTGTCGCCATCAACGGACGCTATTTTGTCAAGGGCCTCCGGCAGGATCATCCGAGGGTCTGGACGCAGATCCGGGAGAAGGAAATCAATCCCCACGTCCGACACCTGTCCGCTGAACTTGAATGGCATGCTGAATCAGATACCTGGAACCTGCTCGGATTCAGGTACCTCACCGGCCGCAAGGCCGACTACAGCCCCGCGAGCCCGGACCTCGCCGCGATCGTCGGCATGATGACGCGCCTGCCTGCCGCGCCTGCCGGTCTGGACCTGAAGCGGGCTGAGCAGCGCTGGTCGTCCTACAGCGACCGGGCGGTCCTGTTCGCAGGAGATCACCTCTCACACACAGACTGGTCCCCGGGCAATGTACTGATCTGCGGCGATGCCCGCTTGATCGACTGGGCTTGGCCCACCAGGGGCGCAGCCTGGATCGATCCTGCCTGCTGGGTTGTCTGGCTCATCGCCTGCGGGCACCACCCTGCCCGGGCCGAGGACCACGCGGCCCGGGTACCCGCCTTCGCGGATGCGCCTGCCCGGGCAGTCACCGCGTTCTCGGCTGCGCAGGCAGCCATGTGGGCAGATATCGGCGAGCGTGCGCCGCACCCCGGACTGGCGGCGGCAGCAGCAGCGTGGCACTGCTACCGGGCAACCCCGAAAGAGCGATGAAAATGTTCCAACTCCATGACACCACCAGACTCGTCCCGCCAGGTACCACCGATCCGGTACGCATCGACAATGACATGGTCCCGCTCATACATCAGCTATGGGCGAGGGGATTAACGACAATGGCATGCTGCCAAGACAACGGCGAAGCGGTCGAAGCAGAACACGGGAAAAACTGCGGCAAGGAGCCGACCGGCCATCACGGATTCATCGAATATCACCGGGGATGGGCATGGCTGAAAATGCCCGTGCACGACACGCTCGCCTTGCTCTCCATCCTCAGCGAGCACGAGATTTTCGCCTCCCGCATCAAGATCCGCTGGCAGCACGGATCATGGCGCATGCACATCCCCATCAGTTATGACGACAATTATTTCGGCCCCGCGCTCTACGCGCAGACCTACTTTCCCAAAGACCAGATAACCGAGCTGACATCCGCTCTCGCAACCCTGCGATGACCCCTGCCATGAGCGTCGCCCGGGCCGCGCAAGTAACGGCAGCTAGCGCGAGCGGCGCAAGGTTAGCAAGGTTCGTTGAGCAAGGAATCTTGATAAACGAGCCTTGCTCAAGTATCGTGCCCGGCGTGACAGGCGACAAGGAAGACCACGGCGCCAAGGCGTTGCGCGCCCTGGCCCACCCGCTGCGGTGGCAGCTGCTTGACCTCCTTGGCAGTGAGGGCAGCGCTACCGCGACCCGGTGTTCGGAAGTGCTCGACGAGTCAGTCGCTAGCTGCTCCTACCACCTGGGCATGCTGAGCAAGTACGGCTATATCGAGGAGGTTCCCGGCCGCACAGGCAAGGAGAAGCCGTGGCGCCTGGCCAGCGACCGGCAGGAGATCGGGTCGGCCGGGCTCGACGCCGAGGGCCAGCTCGCGGCCGAGGCCGCAGCGGAGGCGTTCCTCGAGCACGAGTTCACGCGGATAAGGCAGCGGTACCGCCGCGGGCTTGTGGAGCCCGAGCCGGAGCAATGGCGGGGTGCGGTGCTCGGCGAGACCGTGTGGCTCACGGAGGCGCAATACGCGGCGGCCAAGCAGGAACTATCCGCTGTCCTCGAGCGGTACCGGCGTGATCGGGACCTGCTGGACCCGTCGCAGCGACCGGCGGGCAGCCGGGAAGCGCGGCTGTTCGTCTCGATCTCGATCGCGCCGCCGTCGTCTCGGTGATGAGCACGGACCGGTTCGGTGCGCTGCGCGATCCGCAGTTCCGGCGGCTTTTCGCCGGGCAGGCGCTGTCCGGTTTCGGGGACAGTGCGCTCTACCTCACGCTCGGGATCTGGGCCAAGACGCTGACTGGCAGCAACGCCGCTGCTGGCAGTGTGTTCCTGGCCCTCGCCGCCCCGAACCTGTGTGCGCCGCTGACCGGACACCTGGCTGACCGCGTGCGGCGTAAGCCGCTGATGATCGCGGTCAACGCGATCACTGCCATGGTCGTACTCTTACTGGTGTTTGTACGGTCTGGTGCCGAGCTGTGGCTCATCTACGTGGTCGCGTTCTGCTACGGCACCTCGTTTGGCCTGCTCAGCGCCGCCGGGTCCGGGTTGCGCAAGGATCTGCTGCGCGGCGAGGACCTGGCTTCGGCCAACGCCCTGCTGCAAATGGCCAGCCAGGGCCTGCGCGTGCTGTCGCCGCTCGTCGGGTCCGGGCTATTCGTGGCGTTCGGCGGTCCGTCGGTGGCGATCTTCGACGTCGTCACGTTTCTCGCGGCGATCGTGGCCCTCGCGAGCTTGCGGGTGGCCGAGTCCGAGCCGGACCAGACGCACGAGTCGTTCTGGCGCGATACGACGGAGGGCTTCAGGCATCTCCGCGTGGTACCGCTGCTGGCCCAGCTCACGCTTCTCAGCGCGATCGCGTTCAGCGTGATCGGAGTGAACGAGACGGTTATCTACGCGGTCGTCGGCCAGGGCCTGCACCGCGCGCCATCGTTCGTCGGCGTGGTACTGAGCGTCCAGGGTGGCGGATCGCTTCTCGCCGGCTTGCCAGCGGCCTTCCTGATGCGCCGGGCGGGCGCGGCCCGCACCGTCGGGCTCGCGCTCGCCTGCTTCGCGCTCGCAGCGGTGGTCTATCAGGGCAACTCGATCCCTCTGGTGGTAATCGGCGCGGTCCTCGACGGGCTCGGCGTCGTCTGGCTGTCGGTCGGCTTGTTCACCGCATTGCAGGAGCACACGCCGCCGCAGTTGCAGGGCCGGGTGACCGGGGCCGCCAGCACGCTCCTGATTACTCCGCAGACTGTGTCGATCGCTGCCGGCGCCGCGCTGATCGGAGTGGTCAGCTACCGGCTGCTGCTGCTCGTCACGGCCGTCATCGTCGGCGCGTGCGCCGCCTGGCTGCTCGCGCGCCCGGCTGCGGTCGCGGCCACCTTCACGGCCGAGAAAGTACCCGCTGATGAGCGATCGGCCAGCTAGCGGCTCGAATGTCCGGAGCTGGCAGTACGGTGCTTGCATGTCGTACACGGCCCGTCCTCTGGATGCTTCCACCTGGGATGCCTTCGCCGAGTTGGTCGAGCGCAACAACGGCGTCTTCGGCGGCTGCTGGTGCATCGGCTTCCACCTCCAGCCCGGCGAGAAGGAGCCGGACCACCGGGGCGCCAAGGAGGCCAGGGTCAGGGAAGGCCGCGCGCACGCGGCGCTAGTCTTCGACGACGACGGCCAGGCGCAAGGGTGGTGCCAGTTCGGCAGTCCCGCCGAACTCCCGGGCATCAAGCACCGGCGCGAGTACAACAAGGACGCGCCACCCTGGCCGGACTGGCGGATCACCTGCTTCTACGTCGACAAGGGACATCGCGGCCAGGGCATCGCCCGGGTCGCGCTCGCGGGCGCGCTCGATCAGATCGCCCAGGCCGGCGGCGGCCTGGTGGAAGCCATCTCCGAGGTGACACAGGACCGCCAGGCGCACGGGCGGTTTCTGTTCAGCGCGACCGCCAAGCTCTTCGAGCAGCACGACTTCGCCAGGGTCCGCCAGGTTGGCAAGCACGCCTGGATCCTGAGCAGGCAGGTCAGCCCGTCCTGACAACCGGCCATCTTCCGCGTGTCATGGAACTGGTCTATGGGCGGGCCGTAATCCGCCACTAGGCGAACCGGGTCCGGGCGAGGCAATACGAACGGACCGGCGTGCGGCGTACCAGCGCGAGATGCTAAGGACCGCAGAAGTTGACCTCGCCCCGGCACCAGCGGAGTATCAGGTCCGAAACCGGCTGGCTGAACCCTCTCAGCTTAAGGACCGCCTTTAGCTGTCTCTCACTGACCGTCTCATAACGTGCGGCAATAATAACCGCTACCACCTCATCGAATCTTTCATGTCGCAGAGATTCAGGCGAAGAATCTCCGACGACTCGCGAAACGGTCATCTCGACTAGCGGCAAAAGTAAGCAGAACAACGAGACCGCTTACAACAGGATCGTCGAGGTAAATCTGTCGCGAGGATCCCCAGGTTGCCACCCTAACGACGTTCGCATCACGCCCTGCTCCCAGCCAGGGTCCTCGATGACTAACAAGTGCGCTCGCAAGCTCTGAACAAATCTCGCGCCAGCTAGTCCTTGCAAGGAGACCCTGGCTTATTAGCCGATCATAAATACCTTCGCTCCCCGTAAATGCACTACTGCCGGTTCCCATAATGGGGGCATAGTAGAGCGTCCTGACCCCATGCAGATTAAGCAACTCGTCGACATTCATCGCACCGGCAAGGCAAGTTTCTATATCCCGCAATATCGACGGCCTGGGCGATACCTTTGCAACTAGACCTTTCCACGCGCTCGGGGCGCGATTAACTATTTCTTCAATTCCGAAAAGCCTAGGCGCCGCGCACAGCAGTAGCCAGTTCTCGGGTACCGAACTCTGCGACAACCCTCGGGAGATCGCTGGTATCAGTGACAAGGCAAGTTCGCGCTGGACCTCAGGAGCGGCGTGCCGCAACTCAGAGAAGACCTCGTCGTAAGCACTGAGATCTTCCAGGGGAACGCGCTCACGCACGCGCGCGATTCCGTCGTCGGCGGGCATCTCTACTGCGAACTGGAGGAGTGCGTCGGTGAGGTCGGCCAGGACACGGGGGCTTGGAACTACGAAAGAAAGACATCTCGCGGCGAAGCACAGCAGCTTGGACCTTGCCGCGACCGGTCGCTCGGCGGCGACGGTAAGCAGCCGCTCCAGGAAGTCGTTGGCGCCGTTCTCCACGTTGCGGTTGACCACCTGGAGCGCCAGCTGGGCCAGCATGTCCCGTTCCGCCGCCTCTAGGTGCCGCTGCAGTTCGTCGAACAGAAGGGCCGCGTCAGGGTAACGCCGGACGAGTTGCGAGGCCGCGAAATATTCCAGGAAGGTTCGGTGCGTGAAGCCGTAGATCTCGTCTGCTTCCGTGGTGTCGATATTGCCGAGCACCCAGGCTCGGCCCGTGCAGAAATCGATGAACGAGTTCGCCGCATTCTCGGCGTCCTCGCGGACCGTGAATCTTTCCCGATGCAGATAGTCCGTGAGATAGCTCAGCAGCTTGCTTCGCGGCAGGCCGGCCGCTCCGTGCGCATCGGTGTAGAGCCACCACGCCATGGACTGGATTGCCGACTTAACGTGGGCGTCGAACGGCAGAGCGATCGTGATTCCGCGCTGCTTGTCCCATTTCTCGAACAGCAGGGTCGCGCATTTCTCGTAGACCTCAGGGCGGTTGGCCGGTATGTATCCCTCGGCGCTGTACAGGCTGCAAATCAAAGACAGCATCAGCGGGTTTGACCTGAGGTCGCTGACCAGCTCGCTTTCGGCAATGAACGCCTCGGTGAGCTTGCTCGCTGTCTCAGGACGGGTAAGGGAGAACCACTTCTCCGCGTATCCGGTCACCTGGTCGGGTGAGAACTCGTTCAGCTCCGCTACCTCGAAGAGGTTCTCGTTCAGCGGAGTCTCGTAGTAGCCGACGCGACGTGAGGTCACGAGGATCGCGGTCTGCGGATAGCGATGCGCGAAGGCTTCTATCGACTCGACCACCTGCCGGCGGACGTCCGTCGCAGCGAGTTCGTCGAGCCCGTCGAACACCACCAGCGCATGCCCGTTCAGCAGAAGGTACTCGATCGCGCCCTCGGGCGGTTCGAGCTGATACGGGGATCGGCAGACGTCGGCAATGCGCCGTACCAGCGTGGCCCGAGGATGCTGAAAGCCCGAGGCATACTCACGAAGCGTCAGGAGGAAGGGCACCACGGGACCGTCTGGATCGTTCTTAGCGGCTACGTCGTAGACGGTCTTGGCCGCCAGAGTGGACTTCCCGCCCCCGGGATCGCCGAGAATCACCAATCGCGGAATCGACCGGATGGCATCTTCGGAGTCCATGTGCTCCGCCTTCAGGGCCGGACTGTACCGGCTCGTCGTCAGCACGGGTGACACGTACAGCCTTTCGAAATCTACGGCCCGCGCGGCTCCGGCGTTCTGGACATTCATCTGGCTCTTGAGCACGCAGACCTGCTCGCGCAAATCAGCTTCGAATACCTCTATCTCGGCCAGATTTCGCAAGCTCCCCAGGAAGCTCGGAATTCCTGAGGCTCGCTAGCCCCTGGTCTCGGGCCTGGACGAGAAGCCTCGACTTCACCTCGGGAGGCATATTCTTGACGAAGCTGGAACTGGCCAGCGCGGCCGCTATGCCGCTCTCAAGCTCATGCTTGAGAAGAATCGCAACTTCTTCGACCTCGTTAACCTCAAGGTGCGTATGCTGCCTGAGGCCGTTGTAGATTTGCGCCGATAGTGACTCGCTCGAGATCGACGGCGAAATTCCGGCATACTCTTGCAGCTGGATGAGGCACAACTCGCTCGCGACGCCCTGGAATTCCCTGGACTCCAGGTACCCGATCACTTCCTGAGCCCGAGCACCGGTCAGAAGCGGGGGCGTCCGATATCCAGGAATGCTCTACTAAAGCCCTTGTTATGCGGGCGTTCCGGTTTTCGAGTTTGCTGCGCCAGATCGAGCTAAGGACGCGTCCGACGCTTGATGCGGCCGTCTGCCCGAGCGCTATTTCCAGATCGGTGATAGGCATAGATATCCTGCCGATGCTCTGCCGCCATGGACTCTGAGTCGTGCCTTACGCTCGCCGACCCGGCTGGCTGGCGCGTCGTTGTGAGTTTGCTGGTGCCGGGGCGCGGTCGTTGTGAGTTTACTGGGCCTCAAGTAAGGGTTGCGAGTTGGGCCGAGGCACCCGTGCCCGGGATGTGGCCCACGCGCCACGCGCCTCAGCCAGGCGATCCGGTCCACCCCTATTCTGCGGTATTCTGACCAAGACCAGCTTGGCGTACATCGGCGGCCATGCCGTTTATGACAGAAAAGCGCCAGAGAGGTGACACGAGGTTCGGGGGGCCTTGGGTGAGAGCCATTTCAGCCGTAGCGATTTCTGTGACTGACTTGAGCCGGTACTTGATCCGTTTAGCAACTGGCCGGCGGTCGGATCTCAGATCACAGCTCACCGTTCTTGCCTGCTGGCTGGCAGTTGCCGGCGCGATCCTGCCGGTCAGGCCGGCGGCCGCTCAGCCGGTCAGCACGCCGACGGCCATCGAGGCGGGCAGGATCGTGCTGCATTTCGGCGATGGCGCCGGGGTGGTGCTCCCGAACGTGGGGGCTTTCGTCAAGCTCCAGGTGACCGCGACCTCCGGTGGCCGGAGCGTCGCGGTCCCCGGAGGGCTCGAGTTCACGTCGTCGGATCCGGCCTTCGTCACTGTCGGTGCGGGCGGCGGCGCGGTCGCCCGGCAGGACCCGGGATCGGCGGTCATCACCGTCACGTCCACGGCAGCGAAGGTCGTTCCGGCCCAGGTGACCGTGGTAGTTGCCCGGCTCGCGCCTGGCGTGGTCAACCTAGCTCCTTCGGAGCTGACCTCGGTCACGCCCGGCCACCTGCTGCTGGTCCGCGACCATCTCACGCAAGGCCTGCGATCGGGAACGATCGTGGTCGCGGGGTCGGCCGGCCTCGTCGCCCGGCTGTCGAACGTCAGCACAGGAACCGCGTCGGTGTCGGCGAGCACCACCAGGGTGCCGCTAGGCAAGGCGTTCACGACCCTGAGCGTCGCACTGGCGCAGACCTCGGCGCCTGTCCCGCTCGATGTCGCCCTCTCCTGCTCGGTGACCTCGGGAAGCGCTGCCAGCATCTCGGTCGTCCCGCCTGATGCGACGCTGTCGGTGACGGCCGAGCTGGATGCGAGCATCACGCTCACGGCAGGCCGGGTGGTGAGCGTGTCACTCGAACCCGGTGCGACCGCATCCGGGTCGATCTCGCTCGGCCGGATCGCGATCAGGAAGTCAGGCAGCTATCAGGTCCGCTGCGCGGCGTCCGGCCAGCTCGCGTTGAGCTTGCCGCTGCAGACCGGTCTTCCCGGGATCGGAAGTGTCGCGGTCACCGTGAAACCGCAGTTCACGGCCACGATGGCGGCGTCCTCGTCCGGCCCGGCTACCTCCTTCGACGCACCGGTGACCGGCTCGTGGACAGCTGTCTCCGGGATCGCGTACACCTCGGGCCAGAGCTGGGCGTCCGCCGGCCAGTCAGACCAGGGGACAGGGACCGGGCCCATCCCTGTCCTCACCGCCGACACGGGCGCGTCTTCGCAGGTCGCGCTCGCCGGCAAGCTCGCGGTCGGACTCGCCGTCAGCAGCGACGGCCAGCAGGTAAGCGGCATCGGGCTCGGCTGGGTAGCGGTGGACGTCACAGCTGGCGCGGACCTGACCGCGCCCTTCTCCGACCTCGACGTCGGCTATACCGGGCCGGTCAGTACCGCAGAGGTCCGGCAGAGCAGGGCCACCGACGTCGGCACGGCGGATAGCTCCTTGCGCCAGCTGCTGACCTGGATCGGAGTCGGCGCGCCGTCGATCCCGGCCACCCAGCGCGGATCCCGTGACTGGACCTTTGCTCGCCCTCCGATGCATCTCACGCCACCTGCTGTCTTCGCCGGCCACGCGGCGACTCTGGACGCGTTCCTTGACGACACCCGCGACCTGCCCGCCTGGGAAGGCGCCTCGGTCGACTTCGTGCTCTTCCCCGCTGGAGCAACCGCTGGCCAGCAGGCGGGCACGCTGGTCGGGTCGGCCGCGATCGACAGCGCTGGCGATGCTGCTGCGAGCTGGCAGGTACCCCCGAGCTTTGCTCCAGGCAGCTATCGGCTCGTCGCCGAACTCGAGCTGGTCCCCGGAGCGGCGCCGATACCGACACCGCCGTCCGGCCCTGGAGCCGTCTGGTCGGTCACCCAGGCACCGCTGCCGCCCGACGCGGCCGGCTCCAGGACGAATCAGATCAGCGCGGTGGCCTGCCCATCCGCGACGTCCTGCGTCGCGGTCGGCGGCTACGACGACGCGAAAGGCAATGGCCAGGGTCTGGTGCTGACCGGCTCGGGCACCTCGTGGACCGCGCTGCGGGCGCCGCTGCCGTCCGATGCCGGGACGAGCCCGGACGTCAGCCTCTCGTCGGTCTCTTGCGCGACGGCGGCGTCCTGCGTCGCCGTCGGCTCCTATATCGATGCTGCCGGGGTTACCCGAGGTCTGCTGCTGAGCCGGACGGGCTCTGGCTGGACGGCGACGCGGGCACCAGTCCCTGCCGGAGCGGACCCGGGCAGCAGCCAGAGTCTGACTCAGGTCAGCTGCCCGGGGGCCGGCTCCTGCGTGGCCATCGGCAGCGACGGCACCGGCCTGGACTTCGCCGGGTTCGTCGTCACGGGCTCGGGGACCAGCTGGACAGCCGTCAGCCCTCCGCTACCGGCCGATGCCGATACCAGTGACGGGGGCGGTGAGCTTCGAGGCCATCGCCTGCCCTGACCCGGCCGCCTGCGTGATCGCCGGCAGCTACCCGGGCACCGCCGGGATCACCCGGGCGGTCCTGCTGATCGGGTCGGGATCAGCCTGGACAGCTAGCGAGCCGCCGGTACTCGCCAGCGCGGCCGGTGACGACGCCTTTCCCGAAACCGTGGCCTGCTCGTCGGCGACCTCGTGCACGGTGGTCGGCCTGTATTTCCCGCCCAGCCCGGACTCGCCACTACCCGAAGAAGCGCTGCTGCTGACCGGGTCAGGCACCTCCTGGACCGCTGTCGGAGTCCCCGGCAGCGTTCTGCTGAGCTCGCCTCTCGCCTGTGAGCCGGGCGGACAGTGCGTCACGATGACCGGGGAGGGCGCCGGTGAGGGATTCCTGATCGGCTCGGGCAGCTCGTGGAAGTCCGTGGAGATCATCGCTCAGGGCGGTTTCTTCATCAGCGCGGAGCTGGCGGGCCTTGCCTGCCCGGCGGCCCGGCTCTGCCTGGGCGACGGCGCCTCCCTCGACTCCTCCGATACCTGGCACAGCCTGCTGATCGCCGGGTCTGGAGCGCTGGCCGCTTCCTGGCAGTCCTGGACTACCTACGACGTGCCGCCACCAGCCGGGGTGCCGACCACAGCTCCCTCGAGCCTCGGCGCCGCAGCCTGTGCGTCAGCCGCTAGCTGCACGGCCATCGGCACGTACGACGACAGCGATTCGCTCCCCCACGGCTATCTGCTGGTCGGCCCTGCATGAGGACGGTGTGACAGAAGTGATGCGCAAAGGACGGCGATCCAGCTGCCGGGCAGCGTCGCTGATACTCCTCGCGGGCCTCGGATCGGGCATCGCGACGACACCCGCCGAATCCGCGGTGACCGGCCCGGTCCGCACCAGCACCCCGGCGGCGACCGCGAGTACAGCGGCGGCGAAGCCGGTCAGCGTCGACGGCCCGGCCGTCACCGCGAAGATCACTGCACCCGCGACCAGGGCGACGCTGACTTTCACCCTGACCCGCGCCGAGACTGTCCAGGCTAGCTATCTCTCCTGGACCTTCCCTGCGGACGGAGCGGTCTTCGCGTCGCTGACCAGCAGCGCGGGAACCATGGCCGGCAGTCCCGTACCGCTGAACGGATCGGGTCCATGGCCGACCGCGCCACAGCAGCTGGCTGCCGGAAGCTACACGATCGTCGTGGACGCCGGCCAGTCGGGTGACTCGGGATCGGTGACCGTCCAGCTAACCTCCGTCGGGTCGATCAAGTCCGGCGGGGCTGCCGTCCAGGCGTCGATAGGGTCGGCCGAGCAGCCTGAACTTTATGCGTTCGCCGCGACAGCCGGGACCACCTATACGGCCGCCGCCGCTGGCGGGACCTTCGGCATCAGCGACGGTGCGACGCTGTCGATCGAGAACGCGGCCGGCGTACCTCAGGGCCCGGTGCAGTTCGTCGGCTCGTCGCCGGCCACCGTCTACGCGAGCGCCACCATCACCCAAGCCGGCCCGTACTACCTGGCGCTGCGGCCGGCCGCCTCGGGCACGGCCGGGGCGGCGGCACTCACCCTGCAGACGGCGGCAGCACCCAGTACGGTGACCATCGGCGGCCCGGATTCGACCATCTCCGTCACCTCGCCGGGCCTGACCGGCGCGGCCGCCTTCACGGGCACCGCTGGCGAGACGGTCGCGGTCCAGATCAAGTCGGCTACGTTCACCGGCTACACCACGAGGATCTACGTCTCCACCGCTAGCGGCCAGCCGCTCGGCCCTGAGCAGTACCTCAACGGTTCGGGCGGCTTTGCCGACGGACCGATTACCCTGCCCTCGGCCGGCCAGTACGACGTCGTGGTCGACCCCGGTAGCACGGGCGCCACGGGGAGCGTGACCTTCAGCCTGACCCGGGTCACCGATCAGCACCTGACCACGTCTATCGACGGCGGGGCGGTGACCGCGACGATCACCCAGCCGGCCCAGCGAGCACTGGTCGACTTCACGGCCCAGGCGAACCAGACGGTAGAAGTTCAGTACTCGGCGAACACCTTCAACTCGCCCTTCGACACGATCGAGCTCGACGGGCCAGGCGATACCGTCGTCGACTCGCCGGCCATCCTGTCTGGCGCCTCAGGACAGCTTCAGGCCGCCACCTTGCCGACGTCCGGCACCTACACGATCGTCGTAGACCCGACGTTCTACGGTGACACCGGCAGCGTCACAATCAGCGTCAGCACTGCCACCGACGCCGGCCAGGGCGCCAGGCGGACGCGCCAGGCCCGGACCCCGCAGGCCCGGACCCTGCAGGCCCCGAGCGCCGCGCCGACTCCGAGCTTCTCGGTCACCTACAACTCGACCGATACCGACACGTTCACCGACGGTGACCCCGCCAGTCTCTACCAGGGCTTCCACAACACCTCGCAGGTGTCAGCCACCTTGACCCAGACGGCGGCCGGCACCGCCACCGGGTCAGGCAGCGAGAGCACGACCGACCACACCTGGCTCTACGGCGACATCTGCCATACCGCCGACAACAGCGACAGCTCCGCGTCCGGCGGCTTCGGCGGACCGCTCGCTCCCGGCGGGCTGTTCTTTACCCGGCAGCTCGGCGGATCGATCTCCTTCACGCTCGATCTCGACACGATCACGGTCAGCGGAAGCTCAAGCTCGGAAGGCCGCGGCGTCAACGGCGAGCCGTGCCCGAGCGGTCAGAACTCATCGTCGGGACCATGGGGGGCGGACATTACGGTCGGCCAGATCTCGGGCTCGATCCCGGCGGGGCAGACCTCGGTCAGCGGGCACCGGGACTGCGGCAGCGGGACGACGATCAGCTCCCCGATCAACGTCGGCGAGGACGTCGACACGGCGACCTGCACGGTGAACTGGACGATCACGATCCCCGACAACCTGTCGATCACCAGCCCGCCCGCGTCGAGCACCATCGCCGACACCGACCCGAAGTACATCGACAAGCCAGCCGGACCGACCGAGCGTGCGCCCAAGACCCGCAGCCTGATCGTGGCGGGAACGACCCAGTGCTCGGGGGTGGTCGCGGTCGACGACGGCGTTCAGATCGTCCGCGCGGTCGTCTCCGGCCATACCTGGCAGGCGAACATACCGCTCTCGGTCCCCCGAGACCTCGGACCGCTCACGCTGACCGCCAGCTCGTCATGTGATGCGGCGCAGGAACTCGTGACCGTCATCGGCCTCGACATCACCAGCCCGGCCGAGAATTCCGCCAATCCCATCGTCACCAGTACCGTCACCGGCAAGCCAGTCATGCCGGCCCTCAACGCCACGGCTCAGGTCGACGGCTACAGCGCCGACGCCTCGGCTTTGTCGCTGAACTGGAAACTCCAGGTCAACAGCCATACGGTCGCGGACGGCGACTGGTCGAACCGCAAGACGACCACCATGGGCACGACGACCGGGACGGCCCAGCAGTGGCAGCCGAGCTACAGCACGATCGACGGCGGAATCGCCCGACTGGCGGTCACCGCCACCATCCCCGGTGTCCTGGACAACCCGGTGATCTCCGACCCGGTCTGGTTCAGCATCCTCGGGAGCGGGACCGATCCCTCTGAGGAAACGATCCAGAATTACATCGCTGGAAGCATCAATCCCGCCTATGTAAATACCTTCTACCACATCGTGTGCCATGAGAGTCACTGGAAACAGTTCTCGGCGAGCCCTCAGAGTATCACTCGAAATCCTCCCATTAATGGCGTGCCAAAAGACTGGAAACCCAACCCTGGCGCCAACTGGCCCACGGTTGGTCCCTCTCAAGATATCGGCCTGACCCAGCTCGTCGTAAATCAGCCTCGCGATTACTGGGACTGGCAGCAGAATGTACTCGACGGAATTCATCTCTTCATACACGATAAACTCTCAAGCGCCAATAACTGGCAGGCGAGTGAGCAGCGCAGACTCGACGACCGCCTCGACGAGGCTGAAGGCGCAGCCAACGCTATCCGGAAGAGGAAAGGCATTCCGCTTCTCGACCTGACCCCCGTCGTGGTACCGAAGCTGGCTCCCGCAGAGATCCTGCGAGACGCCATCCGCCTCTACAACGGCGGCCATGAGTACCGTTTCGACTACGACTACCACGCCAGCGGACAGAATGTCGTGCACACCGGCACGAAAGCGTGGAAGGAGGGAGAAGGGCTATGGACCGGCAGAAACGACATCTCGCAGCCCATGACCTGGGAGCCACAGGACAATCCCGACTACGTTAATGAGGTCGAGGGCTGCACGAGCTGAGGGCGCTGGTCCAGGCCGAGGAGGGCGCGGTCGACATACGCCCCGGTACCACCGATCCCCGCCACCGAGGCCGCTCCCACGGCGCAGCCCCGCCTGGCCGCCGCAGGCAGGTCCAGGCCGTCCAGGAGCCCGGCGATCAGGCCCGCGTTAAAGCAGTCGCCGGCGCCAGTGGTGTCGACTGGTGTGACGGGCGGGACCGAGACCAGCCGGGACTCGGCACCGGCGGCCGCGCACAGGGCTCCGCGTTCGCCCAGCTTGACGACCACGCTGGCGGCGAGCCCCGTGAGCGCGCGGGCGGCGGCGCTGACCTCAGCCTCGCCTGAGATGGCCAGGGCTTCGGCCTCGTTCGGGAGGAACACTCCCGTTTCCCTCAGCGCCGCCCTCAGCCGCTCGTCGCCCCACCGGCCGCTCGGATCGTAGTTGGTGTCGAGCGACGTGGTCATGCCCTGAGCCCGGGCGGCGTGCAGCAAGTCGGATAGGCCGGCCGCCAGAACTTCCTCCAGGAGGAAATATGAGCTGACGTGCAGGTGCCGGGCGGCGACTAGGTGGACGTCGGCGGTAGTCAGCGAGGTCATTGCCCCGAGGGCGGTCAGGATGGCGCGATCGGTCCCGCCCGAGAGCACGGTCGTGAAGCCCGTCGCCGCACCCGCCCTGACGATGACGCGGCTCGTGTCCACGGACTCGCGGTTGAGTAGTCCCAGCATGAGTTCCCCGGCGGGATCGTCGCCGACCGCCGCGACGAGCGCTACGCGCAGGCCAAGCCGGGCGGCGGCCACGGCGGTGATCGCGGCCGAGCCGCCGATCATCAGGGACATCGAGTCGACCAGCTTCTCGGACTGGCCGAACTCAGGGATGACATCCGGGCCGGTCACCACCAGGTCCGGGTTGCAGTCGCCGACGACGAGAAGGTCGAACTCAGGCAAGGACAACGTGCACCCCGGCCTCGGTCAGCCGCGCGGCCTGATCAGGCTCGATCCCGTGGTCGGTCACCAGGACGTCGATCTCGGCGGCCGCGCAGATCTGCGCGAACGCCCGCCGTCCCGCCTTGGAACTATCCGCTGTCACGATCACCTTCGCCGCCCGCCTGGTCATCAGCCGGTTGATGCTCGCCTCGCCCTCGTGGTGCGCGGTCGCGCCCACCTCGGCGTCGATCCCGTCCACGCCGAGGATCGCCACGTCGAGCACGACCTGCTCCAGCACGCCGGTCGCCAGCGGGCCGGTCAGCTCGTACGACTGAGGCCGCGCCACTCCCCCGGTCGCCACGATCTTGATGCTCTGCCGGACGGCGAGTTCGGTCGCGATGTTGAGCGCGTTGGTGACTAGCGTCACGGCCGGCGACAGCGGCCCGCCGTCCTGAAGATCAGGACGGATCGCGAGCGCGCGGGCGACCTCGGTCGTGGTCGTGCCGCCATTCAGCCCCGCGACCTGGCCGGGCCTGATCATGGCCGCCGCCACTGCGCCGATCCGCTGCTTCTCGGTCGGATGCCGTTCGCTCTTGTAGCGCAACGGCAAGTCGTAGGTCACGGCCTGGGCGACGGCGCCGCCCCGAATTCGGGTGAGCATCTGCTGCGCGGCGAGGTCGTCGAAGTCGCGCCGCACGGTTGCCTCGGAGACGCCTAGCTCGGTCGCGGCCTTCTCGACGGAGAGCTGGCCGTCGGCGGCGAGCAGCTCGAGCAGGTCGTTCCAGCGCCGGTACCGGCTCATAGCATGCCCGCCAGCCTTGCCACGTCGGCGGCGACGGCGGCGCGGCCAGCCGCTCCGTACTTGCGGGGGTCGACCAGCCGGTCGTCCCCAGCCAGCGCCGACCGCACAGCCGCCGTAAAGACCTTGTTCAGCTGAGTCGCGATATTGATCTTTATCATGCCGAGCCGGACGGCTGCGGTCAGGACATCCTCTGGCACCCCGGACGAGCCGTGCAGCACCAGCGGCACCGGCACGGCTGCGGCGAGCCGCCGGATCAGCTCCAGGTCGAGCACGGCGTCGCGGGTCAGCATCGCGTGCGAGCTGCCGACCGCGACCGCGAGCGCATCGACGCCGGTCGCGGCGGCATAGGCCACAGCCTCGTCCGGTCGAGTGCGCGCGCCCGGGGCGTGCACGCCGTCCTTGCCGCCGACTTCCCCCAGCTCGGCCTCGACCCAGACACCCGCGTTGTGACACCAGGCGACGACCTCGGCGGTCGCGGCGACGTTCGACGCGTAGTCCAGGGCCGACGCGTCGAACATGACCGACCCGATGCCGAGGTCGACGGCCGCTCGCACAAGGTCAGTCGAGGTCGCGTGATCCAGATGCACGGCGATCGGCAGCGTCGCGGCATCGGCGATAGCCAGGCACGCGGACGCGATCGGCCGCAGCGCGCCGTGGTAGCGGACGCAGTTCTCGCTGATCTGGAGGATGACGGGGACGGCGGCTTGCTCAGCCCCGCGGGCGATGGCCTCGGCGTGCTCGATCCCGATTACGTTGAACGCGCAGACGCCCCGCCCCGTCGCCCTCGCCACGCTGACCAGGTCCCCGGCCGACGCGATCACGACCGGACCTCGACCAGCTCGAGTTGCCGCTCGTATTCCGCAAGCGAGAACTCCCCCGCAGTCCGCCCGAGCACGGTCGCCGTGCCGAGGGCGACCGCGTGCCGCAGCCGCTCCGGCCAGTCCAGATCGGCGAAGTGCGCGAGACCGGCCACTACCGCGTCCCCGGCGCCCGTCGGGTTGCCAGTCACCCCCGACGAAGGCCACGCGTGCCAGCTTCGATCAGCCCCGACGGCGAGCAGCCCGCGCGCGCCGAGGGACACCACGACCACGCCGCCGTTCCTGGCGACCGCGCCGTCACCGAGCCGGCGCGCCGCCCGCTCGATCTCCTCGGGCTCGTGTACGAGGTCCCCGGTCGCGGCGCTTAGCTCGGCCAGGTTGGGCTTGACCAGCGCCGGGCCGGCCACTGCCCCAAGTGAGAGCGCCGGCCCGCTGGTGTCGAGCAGGACCGGCACCGAGCCGGCCGCCTCGATCAGGTCCGCGTAGGCCGACGCGGCGACGTTGCCCGGCAAGCTGCCCGACAGCACGATCATCGAGCAGTCCCGAACTGCCTTTTCATAGTGAACAAAGAATTCGGCGAACTCGCCCTCGCTGACGAACGGCCCCGGCTCGTTGAAGAGCGCCGCGTGCCCGCTCGCCCGGTCCACGATGGTCACCGTCCGCCGGGTCTCCCCGGCGATCGCTGTCAGGGCGATCTCGATCTGGCCACGACTGCGTCGTTGTGACTCTGCTGGTGCTGCGGCGCGGTCGTTGTGAGTTTGCTGGGCCTCAAGCTGGGGTTGAGGCTTCGCCAGCCGGGCCGCGAACGACGGCTCGGCGAGCCCGAGCAGCCGCACCGGCGAGCCGAGGGCCGCCAGCGTCCGGGCCACGTTCACGCCCTTGCCGCCCGCCTTGACGTGCACCACGTCAGGCCGGTTCACGCCCGCCCACTCCACCCGGCCGACCTCGTAGGTGACGTCGAGCGCGGGGTTAAGCGAGACGACACCGATCATCTGGCGAACACTGTCAACCGAGGATCACCGACCTGGTCAGGTTGCGCGGCCGGTCGGGGTCCAGGCCGGCCGCTCGCGCCCTGGTCACGGCGACTCGATGCACCCGGACCAGCTCGGCCAGCGGGTGCTCGACCGACTCCCACACTGCGCCCCCGGCCACCGTGACCTCGGCGGCCAGCCCGTCCGGCGCGGTGCCGAGCAGCCACACCAGACTGCCAGGCCCGGTCACCGCGATCGGCCCGTGCCGGAACTCCATCGCCGGGTACGACTCGGCCCACATCCCGGCTGACTCCCGCAGCTTCAGCGCGGCCTCGCTGGCCAGCCCGCATGTCCAGCCCGTGCCCAGGAAGGTGAACTGCCGGGCGTCGAGCAGCTCGGGCGCCAGATCAGCGGCCAGCACGCGTTCGGCCGCCTGGGCGATGGGCTCGAGGTCCGTGCCCAGATGCGCGAGCAGCAGCGCGAGCTCGCTGGTGGCGAACCGGGTCTGGACGACGGATTCCTCGTCGGCGAACTCCAGCGCGATGATCGAGTCGGCCGCCATCGTGATCGGCGTGCCCGGGTCGGCGGTGATCGCCACGGTCGGCATCGACAGCTCGCCGAGCAGCCGCAGGATCTCGGTCGTGGTGCCCGACCGGGACAGCGCCAGCACCCGGTCGTAGCGCCGGCCCGACGGCATCTCCGACGCGGCGAACGCGTCGGTCTCCCCCAGCCCGGCCGACTCCCGCGCCACCGCATAGGCCTGGGCGATGAACCACGATGTCCCGCATCCCACTACGGCCACACGCTCGCCCGGGGACGGAAGCAAGGGACCGGCCGACGGCAGCAGTGCCGCCGCTCGGCGCCAGCAGTCAGGCTGACTGGCTATCTCGGCTTCCGTGCGGCCGGCGTCAGCCCAGTCCATGTGAGTACCCCCGGGGGATTGCGTTCAGCATCGCGTGAGTGTCTTTATGTTCCGGTGAGTCCGGTCGCTGCGACCGACCTGACGAAGTAGCGCTGCGCGATGAGGAATACACCCATCATCGGGGCAAGGCTCATCACGTTCCCGGCCATGAGCAGCGTCCACTCAGTCTGGTGCGCGCCCTGGAACGTCGCGAGACCTAGCGGCACCGTCATCGCACTGGTCGAGTTGATGGCGATCAGCGGCCAGAGGAAGTTGTTCCAGGAATCCAGGAACGTCAGCGCCGCCAGCGTCGCCAATGCGGGCGCGGACAGTGGCAGCACGATCTTGACCAGGGCTCCGAGCCGGCTCGAGCCGTCAACCCTCGCCGCCTCCTCGTATTCGGCGGGCAGGGTGCGGAAGAACTGGCGGAGGAAGAAGACGCCGAAGGCCGTCGCCGCGTTCGGCAGGATGAGCGCGCCGATATGGCCGATGCCGACGCCCGCGAGCAGGTTCACGCCGATCCACTTGGTGATGATGAACTGCGGGATCATCGTGACCTGGAACGGCACCATCAGGGTCGCCATCAAGACGATAAACAGCGCCGTGCGGCCCAGGAACCTGAGCCTGGCGAACGCGTAGCCGGCCAGCGAGCACAGCACCAGGTTGAGCAGCACCGTGCTGACCGCGACGATGGCGCTGTTCAGGAAGAACCGGCCGAACGGCGCGGCCGCGAGCGCGTCCGGATAGTTCTGGAACCTGATCACGTGCGGAGCGAGGTCGGGCGGGAAGCGCAGCGCCTCGCTGGACGTCTCTACCGACGTCACCAGCAGCCAGGCAAAGGGGAACAGCAAGATGATCGTGGCCGGGATGAGCACAAGATGCCACGGGCTGAAGGGCAGCCGCCACCGCCGCCGTCGCGGCATCGCGAGCGCGGTCATGACCGGTAGTGGGTGAATCGCCGCCCGACCCGGAACTGGATCGCGGTGACCACCAGGATCACGACGAACAGCAGATAGGCGATCGCCGAGGCGTAGCCGAAATTGAAGTTCACGAACGCCTGCTGATACAGGTAATAGACGACGACCGTGGTCGCGCCGAGCGGCCCGCCCTGCGTCGACAAGTACACCTCGTCGAAGAGCTGGAGCGCGTTGATCGTCAGCCAGACCGCGAGAAACAGCGACGCCGGGCTGAGCAGCGGCAGCGTCACCCGGCGGAACGCCGCCCACCGGCCGCAGCCGTCGATCGCCGCCGCCTCGGTCAGGTCCTTCGGCACCCCCTGCAGCGCGGCCAGGTAGATGACGACCGCGAAGCCGGTCCAGCCCCAGATCGTCATCGTGACGATCACGAACAGGGCTTCAGAAGGTGAGTTGAGGAACTGCTGCTGCGGGATCCCGACCAGGCTGAACGCGTAGTTCACGATGCCGTAGCTCGGGTCGAAGAGCCAGATGAAGACCAGCGCCTCGCTGATCGTGGAGATCGCCATCGTCGCGTAGGCGACGGTGCGGTAGAACCACATGAAACGGAGCGGGCGGTTCATCGCGACGGCGAGGAAGAGGCCGACGAGCATAGTGCCCGGCACGAAGATCGCGGTGTAGACCAGGGTGTGCTCGATGGCCTGCGTGATCACCGGGTCGTGGGCGAGGGCCCGGTAGTTGTGCAGGCCGACGAAGGGCGTGCTGGCGGACAGGCCGTTGTCGCTGGTAAACGAGATCACCAGGGACCAGATGATCGGCGCCGCGCCAAACAGGCCGATGATCGCGGTCGCCGGGGTGACGAACGCCCAGCCGGTCGCTGACTCGCTGCGTCTGGTCCGGCTGCGCGCCCTGGTGCGGGCCTGAACGGTTGCGATGGTCGCGGCCACCTTGGTCAGCTGCCCCCGCCAGCCAGGATCGAGTTCACCTTCGCCGCCGCCGCGTCCAGGGCCGCCTTGGGCTGCGCCTTGCCGAGCAGCACCGACACCACCATCGTGCCGAGGACCTGGGAGATCTGCGGGTAGCTGGCGAGCTGCGGGCGGGCCTGACGTACGTTGTCCAGGTTCGTGATGAAGGTACTGACGCCGGGTAGCGCGGCGTTCATCGCCGTGGTGAAGCCGGGCGCGTTGGAGACCGACTGCCGGATCGGCAGGTCACCGGTCTTCAGCGAGAAGTACTTCACCTGGGCCGGTGCGGTCAGCCACAGCAGGAACTGCTCGGCGGTCTTGACCCGGGTGCTGCCGTTGTCGAACACCACCCAGTTGTCGGGGCCCGAAATCGTCTGGTGGCCGCCGTCGGTGCCGGGGTAGGAGGGCATGACCTGCACGCCGTACTTGACGTTGGGGAACGCCGACAGGTCCCAGGGGCCGGTGACCAGCATGCCGATCTTGCCGGAGTTGAACAGGTTGGCGTAGTCGGAGTCGGTCGGGTCCAGGTACATCGAGTGGTCGGTGACGGCCATCGTGCGCAGCGTGTTCAGCGAGGCGAGGCCGGCCGGGGAGTCGAACGCGGCCTTGGTGTTGCCGCTGTTGAGCAGCGCGCCGCCGGCCGCCCAGAGCAGCGCTTCCCAGTGCCAGACCGTGTCCTCGCTGCCGGGGGTCACGTAGGCGGTGCCGAACTGCTTGGTGCCGGCGTTGGTGAGCTTCTGGGCGTCGGTGACGAACTGCTGCCAGGTCCAGTCCGGCGCCGGCACGGGCAGATGAGCCTGGGCGAACAGGGTCTTGTTGTAGACGACGGCGAGGTTATCGACCAGGGCCGGGATGCCGATGACCCGGCCGCCAACCGTGGCGACGTCCCGCTCGCCGACCCAGAAGTCGCTCCAGTTCACGCTCTTGCTCTTGACCACGTTGGTGAGCGTGACCACGCCGGTGATCTTGGCGACGTTGGGGGCCCAGGAGCCGTAGAGGTAGGCGATGTCCGGCGGGGTGCCGCCGCGCACCGCCGCCTGCACCTTGGTCAGCGTGTTGTCGTTGTTGACGAACAGCGGCTGCACGGTGACGCCAGGATGGGACTTGTCGTACTGGGCGACCAGGTGGGCGAACGCCTTGGCCTCGGCGCCGGTGTAGCCCTCCCAGATCTCGATCGCCTTGCCGTTGCCTGCGGTGCTGTCGCCCGACCCGCAGGCGGCGAGGCCGATCGTCGTGGCGGCGAGTGCCAGGGCAGTCGCAAGGACCCGATATGTGCGCATGAATGCCTCTCAACACTGATGTTTGCCACACCGCGTGTGACGCATATCTTTCGGCGGTTGCCGGCGACGGTGTCAACCAGTTCGTGCGCAGTTTCTGCAACTTTCGCAGGGATTCGGTGCGCGGAGCTGCTCGCTCTTGCGCGGAACTGCGCCGAATGGAACACTTTCGAGCTGTGGTGAAGATCGCGTTCATTGGGGCAGGCAGCATCGAGTTCACCCGCAACGTGGTGACCGACCTGTGCGGCTACGGGCTGCCGCTGGAAGCTCTCCCTGCACGACATCAGCCCGTCGCGGCTGGAGTTCGCCCGGCGGCTGGTGACCCAGCTCGTGGCGCAGACCGGGGCGACGGCGGAAGTGTCGGCGTCGCTGGACCGGGCTTCGGCCGTCGCGGGGGCCCAGTACGTCATCAACGAGGTCCAGGTCGGCGGCTACGACTCGACCCGGGTGGACTTCGACATCCCGGCGAAGTACGGGGTGCGGCAGACGATCGGCGACACGATCGGGATCGGCGGGATCTTCCGCGGCCTGCGCACGATCCCGGTCGCCGTCGGGCTGGCCAGCGACATGCTGGCGCACTGCCCGGACGCCTACCTGCTGAACTACAGCAACCCGATGGCGATGCTGCCGTGGGCGATCTACTCAGGCACGCAGTTTGAACGGGTCTATGGGCTGTGTCACTCGGTCCGGGATACGCACGCGTTCCTCGCCGGACTCGTCGGGGTTCCGCAGTCCGAGATCACCTATCTGACAGCGGGGTTCAACCACCAGGCGTTCGTGCTGGAGTTCTCGCGCGGGGGCGAGTCGCTCTACCCGAGGCTGGACGAAGTTCTGGCGGCCGACCCGCAGGGCCTGGGGCGGCGGGTCAGGGTGGAGCTGTACCGGCGGTTCGGGTACTTCCCGACCGAGTCGAGCGAGCACTCGGCCGAGTACGTGCCATGGTTCATGCGGCACGATTCTGAGGTGTCGGACTACCGGATCTTCGTGGGTGACTATCTCGCCCGGTGCGAGGAGAACCTCGCCGAGCTAGACGAGCTGACCCGGCTGCTCGACTCCGGTGCCGAGGTGCCGACCTGAGCCGGCCGACGAGCTGGCGTCGCAGTTCATCCGGGCCTTGGAGACCGGCGCCGAGCAGGAGCTCTACGTGAACATCCGCAACGACGGGCGGATCTCCAACCTGCCCGCCGACGCGTGCGTCGAGGTGCCGTGCGTGGTCGGATCAGGTGGTGCGCGGCCCCGGGCGGTAGGCGAGCTGCCGGTGCAGCTCGCGGCGCTGAACCGGACGTTCCTCAACGTGGTCGAGCTGACCGTGCGGGCGGCGCTGACCGGGAACCGTGACCACGTGTACCAGGCGGCGCTGCTCGACCCCAACACGTCGGCGACGCTGACCACGGCCCAGACCGTGGCAATGTGTGATGAACTCCTGCAGGCGCACTCCGCGCTGCTCCCGTCTTTCGCGAGGTGATCCCTGTGCGGCTCGGTCCCAGCAAACTGGCCGTGGTCGCGGCAGCAGCAGGCGTCCTCGTCGGACTCGCCCCCGTGGCCGGTCCGGGGATCGCCGCCGCCTCCGGCCCCGCCCCCAGCCCAGCCACGCGCGCCGGGCACCCGATCCCGCAGCCCCACCTGACCCGGCCCTTGCGGATCAGGGGCTCGCTGCGCGACGGCGGCCTGGTCCGGGCGTTCGGCGCGCTATGGAAGCCAGGGCTGCTCCCCCACGGCGACAAGCTGCTGAGCTTCGAGGTCACCCGGACGTGGTTTGCCTGCCGTACGGCTACGGCGTGCCGCACTGCCGCTGATATGACCTCCAGGCCATTCGCCGGGCCGGGGTACGTCGTCGGTCATGCGGACGTCGGCCGCCACCTGAAGCTGGTCGAGACGGCCTCCGAGGTCGTCGAGACCGACCCGGCGACGTTCAGGTTCGTGGTCGTGCGGGCGACCGCCAGCCGAACGACGCCAGGCGTGGTCAAGCCCTTCAGGACCGGGCAGCCGCCGCGCACCGAGTTCGTGGACGGCGTGCCCGAGCAGCACACCGGCTCTGATTCTGAGTACTTCACCGTCGATGCGCCGCACTACCCACCGGGCGCGGGCACGCCCACGATGTCGTACCGGATCGACGCCGGACCGTGGCGGCCGATGCCAGCCGACCGGGTCTTCTACACCGGGCTGCTGCACGTCGGGCCGCACACGGTGCGGGTGCGGGTCGCCGACCGGACCCGCGCGCTGACGGAACACTTCCACTGGCAGGTCAGGCGGCTGCCAGCGCCGGTGCCGTGCCAGGGGCACTGCTGGCTGCCGCCGCACCTGAACAAGGCGGGCAAGCCGCTGCGCTGGGACTGGCAGATCGGCCGGGTCACGCCACTGGAGCGCACCGGCAAGAGCGCGGTCGACCTCTACGACCTCGACGGCTTCCTGACCACCGCCGCGGAAGTGCGCACGATCCACACGACGTGGCAGGCGGCGACGCTGGCCCACCCGAAGGTGGCCTGCTACCTCGACCTGGCCTGGGAGGACTACCGGCCGGACGGCAGCCCCGGGCAGCGCCTCGGCTTCCCGCGCGCGACGCTCGGCAAGGTGTACTTCGGGTTCCCGCAGGAGCGTTTCGTGGACTTCAGGCAGCTCAGCGCACTCAAGCCGATGATCGACGCCCGCCTTGAGATGTGCGCGCGTAAGGGATTCGACGCGGTCGAGCTTGACGACATCGACACCTTCGACCCGCCGTCCACCACGGGATTCCATCTCACGCCCGGTGACGCGCAGAACCTGCTCGCCTACGCGTTCAACGAGGCCCACCGGCTCGGCCTGGCCGGGCTGTGGAAGAACACGCCGCTGCTGACCTGGTGGGGGCGCCGCTACACCGACGGCGCCATCATCGAGGAGTGCTACGCGTTCCGGCAGTGCTCGTCCTGGCGGAACTTCACCACCGACCCGACGGCGGCGCAGCCGAGCGGCAAGTGGGTCGGCGAGGTCGAGTACGGCGCCGATCACGTCGTCTGCGACCCTGGTCAGCATCACCCCGGTCAGCATCACCCCGGTCAGCACTGCACCGGCCAGGCACAGCTTCGCTGCTTTCTGCCGTACCGTCTACGCCCCGGCGTATGGTTTCTCCGCTATGAAACTTGACGTGGATCTCGACGGCAAGACGTTCCTGCCCTGCCCGGACGGGCGGTGACGGCCCCGGTCAGAGTCGGCGCGCGGAACGCGACCTTCCAGCAGTGGCAGGCGCTGCTGGACAACCGGACCAAGCGGCACCGGGCTGGTGAGTTCCTGGTGCAGGGCGTCCGGCCGATCTCCTGCGCCGTAGCGGCCGGCTGGACGATCAGGGCGCTGCTGCGCGCCGACCGGCCGAGCACCTCGGCGTGGGCGGGCGAGCTATGGTCGTCGGTGCCTGGAGGCGCCCGGTACGTGGTCGCGCCGGAACTGATGGCCGAGCTGGGTGAAAAGACCGACCCGCCGGAACTACTGGCCGTCGTCGAGCTGCCAGACGACTCCCTTGCCCGGATTCCGGTGAGTCGCGGGATGCTCGTCATGGTGTTCGACCGGCCCGCCAGTCCGGGCAACGTGGGGACGCTGATCAGGTCGGCCGACGCGTTCGGCGGCTCTGCGCTGATCGTGACCGGGCACGCCGCCGACCCCTACGATCCCCGGTGCGTGCGGGCGAGCACTGGCTCGTTCTTCGCGCTGCCCGTGCTCCGGGTGCCGTCGCACCGGGAGGTGCTGGACTGGGCCGCGCGGCTGCGGGCCGACGGGCTTCCGCTCTCGGTGATCGGCACCGACGAAGGCGGCTCGGCCGATGTCCGTGAGCTCGACCTGCGCGGGCCGGTCTTGCTGGTGATCGGCAACGAGAGCACCGGGCTGACCGCCGCCTGGCGCGAGGCGTGCGACGTCGTCGCCGCGATCCCGATGACCGGCACGGCCAGCTCGCTCAACGCCGCCACGGCGGGCTCGATCCTGCTCTACGAGGCGATGCGCCAGCGGCTGTGCCAGTGAGTACGTGAGGCTGCTCGGGGAAGGGTTACTCACGGGGAAACTCCCGGGGGGAAGGTGCATAGCCGATGTCTACGACGGCATGGCGGTTCAGGACCACCGAAGGCGCTGACGACGCCATACTCAAGCTCAAGCAGCTCCAGGCTCAGGACCTCATCGACCTGCAGGACGTGGCGGTAGTCCGGTGGCCGCAGCATGCGCACGGGCCGAGCGCCCAGCAGCATGTCACCGACGAGGGCAACATGGTTTCCGGGATCGTGTCCAAGCTCAGGGGGGCAGGCCGGATCGACACGGGGATGCTCGATTCCGTCAAGACCGCCATGGTGCCTGGCACTTCAGCGGTGGTCATGATGAGCTACGGCGCCGTGGTCGACGTGGTCGCGAGGGCGTTCGAGGGCGATCCCATGGAAGCTGATCCAGTCGGATCTGCCGGTGCAGGAGCAGGATCAGCTGCGGGCGCAGTTCGGCGATCCGAGCCAGCCAGGGGCTTCGGGTTGAGTGACTTAGCGGACGCCGGCCAGCTGGCTGCCATGCTGGACAGCCACATCACCACTCAGGTGATCGCCTGTGCGGTCCGGTTCGGAATCCCCGATTTACTCGCCCACGACAGCGCCGAAGATCAGCTGAGCGCGGCCACCGGAATCAGCCTCGGCCGACTCCGGCGATTTCTCGGCGTCCTGCAGTACTTAGGGCTTGTGGAAGCCGTCGGAGGCGGCACGTACCGAAATACCCCCATGGCGCGCCACCTGCGCAAGGACACCGGCGCCCTTGCCGGTCATGCGCTCATGGCAGGAAAGGTGTACTACGAGGCCTGGGAAAATCTGGACTTCTCACTGCTGACTGGCCGATCGGCGTTCGAGCGCCAGCACGGCGACAGCTTGTGGACTCACCTCGACGACGACCCAGAAGCGGCGGCAGCCTTCACCAGGACCCAGCGATGGAATACCGAGCGATTCCTTGGCGAGATCGTCGAGCTGTACCCGTTTCCTGAGTCGGGCGTGATCGCCGATCTCGGTGCCGGAGACGGCAACATGACGGCAGCGCTCCTCCAGCGCTTGCCGGGCTTGCGGGCGATCGTGCTCGAGCAGCCTGCTGTCATCGGCAGCACCCGCAGCTCACTCGAGGAACAGGGCGTAGGACACCGGGTCACCTTCGTCACCGGGAGCTTCCTTGAGCAGGTGCCGCCGGGAGGCGATCTCTATCTGCTCAAGTCGGTGGTGCACAACTGGGACGACCCTTCCGCGCTGCGCATCCTGCGGAACTGCCGGGCGGCGATGACGGCAGGTGCCCGGCTGCTGCTCATCGAGCACACGACCGACGAGGCGCACCAGGCGCAGTCCGCACTGGCCGACCTGATGATGCTCGTGCTGTTCGGGAGCAGCGACCGCACGGCCGCGGACTACTGCCGGCTCGTGCAAAGCTGCGGGTTCGCCGTCAGCCAGACCTGGCGCGGCTCGTCGGGCCTGTGCCTGCTCGAGGCCGCCCCAGCCTGACCTCTCCGGTGGCGGCGAGGCCACTGGTGGCTTGGCTGTCCCTTGACGGCCTTCTCGGCGCGCATACATATTTGCCTGACGTCAGGCTCCACCGACGCCGTGACTTCGACGCCAAAGGATACTGCCGACCGATGATTAGCCATGGAACGGGACGCCTTGTCGGCAGCTGGGCCGCAGTCGCGTTACTCGCGTTAGCCGGCACGACCGGGCTCGCCGCCTGCTCAGGGGCCAGGCCAGCACTGCACAAGCCTGGCGGCTTCGGCTCGCTGCCTCCCGCAGCACCCCATCCGGCCGAGGGCGGGACCGTCTCGTTCGGGATGCTGCCCGGCCAGACACCCAACTACATCTTCCCGGTCACCCCGGCGGCGAAAAGCTCGGCGTTCACGATCAGGAATTTCCAGTACCTGATGTGGCGTCCGCTGTACTGGCCGGCGGTCGGCACCAAGCCGGCGATCAACTATCACTTCAGCCTGGCTGGTCCCCCGGTGTTCTCCGACGGCAACAAGACTGTCACGATCCACCTCGCTGACGGCTATCGATGGTCGGACGGTCAGCCGGTCTCGGCGAAGGACGTCATCTTCGGCATCGACCTCGTCAAGGCAGCCATCGCGGAATCCGCGGCTAACTGGGGAAACTACACTCCCGGCTTCTTCCCGGACAACGTAGTGAGCGCCACGGCGCAGAACGCGCAGACGGTCGTGATGCAACTGAACCGGGCGTACAACCCGGGGTGGTTCCAGCTGGACCAGCTGAGCCTGATCGTCCCGCTGCCAGCAGCGGCCTGGTCGCGAACGTCAGCGACAGGGCCGATCGTGGACTTCACGGTTCCGGCGAACGCGAAGCGCGTCTACGACTTCCTGGCCGCGCAGTCGGGAATGCTCGGGAGCTACGCGACGAACCCGCTCTGGCAGACCATCGACGGCCCGTTCAAGCTGGTGTCCTTCAGCGCGAGTACCGGTGCCAGCTCGTTCGTGCCGAACCCGGACTACGCGGGTCCGTCCAGGCCGCGCATCGCCCGGATCGACGAGGTGGCTTACACCTCGAACCTCGCCGAGCTTGATGCGCTGCGCGCACATCAGCTGACCGTGGGAACGATTCCCGGGCCAGGAAATCCCCCAGGTCAACGGCCTGAGAAAGGCCGGTTACAACTTCTACGGCTACCCGAACTTCGGCTGGTCGTATCTGCCGTTCAATTTCAGGGACACGCCGGGCACTGGAATAGCATCGTCGCCCAGCTCTACGTCAGGCAGGCCCTCGCGCACCTAGTCGACCAGGCCGCCTACATCAAGGGTGTCTATCTCGGGGCGGCCGAGCCCGCCTACGGCCCGTGCCGTCGCTGCCCGTGAGCCAGTTCACGCCGGCGGACGCCAGGACAGACCCCTATCCCTACAGCATCTCGGCGGCTAAGTCGCTGCTCAGGGCGCACGGCTGGCAGGTCGATCCCGGTCGCACCGACACGTGCGCTCGCCCGGGGGCTGGCGCCGGCCAGTGCGGCGCGGGGATCCCCGCAGGCACCAGGCTGTCGTTCAACCTGATGTACGACAGCCAGGATTCGAGCATCTCGGCGCAGGATACGGCCTTCGCGTCGGCCGCCCGCCGAGCGCCGGGATTCAGGTCGCACCTGGTCGCCAGGTCCTTCAACACGATCATCACCAGCTACAACAATCCGTCTGCCCCGGCCAACGTCAACGCCTGGGCGATGGAAGACTTCGGCGGCTTCGGTGACCTGCTGTATCCGACGACGAACGGGATATTCAACAGCACCGGCTCGTTCAATTTCGGCAGCTATGACAGCCCGCACGCCGACGCGCTGATCCGGGCCTCGGTGTACGGCACCAATCCCAGCGCCGTGCGGGCCGAGGCCTCCTTCCTGACCCGTGACCTGCCGGCCCTGTTCCTGCCCGACAGCGACTCGGTCGTCGTCTGGTCCAAGAAGCTCAGCGGACCGCCCAGCTCGTTCGCGAGCCTGACCCAGGCCTCCTTCACCCCCGAAGCCTGGTACTTCACCAAGTAGCGCAGAGCCGACCTCGGGGAGCCTGGTGCTAGAAGACGTTCCACGGCACTGGGCGGCAGGTCAGGCGGTGCGGCAGCGTGACGGCGTCCTCGCCGATCCGCAGTATGAGCCTCGTCCGGATCAGCTCGCCGGCCGTCGCCTGCGGATCGTCGGCGTCCGGCACCGGTCCTGGCACGAGAAGCCGCCCGAACAGTTCGAGTTCGGCAGGTGACCTTACTGCCACAGTGCGCGGCGCCGCGCCTGGCCGGCGATCGGTGACCTGGACGAAGCCCGGGCCGACGCGGTAATAGCAGAGCCCGGCCTCGGTGCCCGCTCGCCATGCCCGCCCTTGCCTGCTGTCGGCTGCCGCGGACTCGGCTACCGGAGGTGGCAGGTGACAGAGGAGGCCGACGTCCAGGCCCGGGTCGACCGTTCCTGACCAGCGGACCCAGACTCCGGCGCTGGTGGCCTCGCGCAGAAAGCGGACGAACGACAGCGCGCACCGACCGCGATCCGGGCTCAGCCGCACCTGACCGGTGACCGCGATCTGGCGCACCCCGGACGCTCGAAGCTGCGCAGCGCTCAGCTCGTCGAACAGCCGCACGGCGACGTGCTCGACTCATGCCGATGCCGGTAGCGCCGCGCGGGCCGGCGGTGACGGTCTCGCCGGTGATCACGACAGGCCGCGCCAGCAGCGACTGCGGAGCCCGGACCGGCAGACGGTCGGTCGCGAGGGCGACGACCCGGCCGCCGTCCTCGAAGACCAGACCCGCCGACCGTGCCCAGTCCAGCCAGTCGCGGAGCTGGTCCTCGTCGATCTCGAAGCCCTGGTCGGTAAGGCGCCGGACGAGGCCCGTGACCGTGCGGGGCGTCATCAGCAGCAGGTAGGCGGACGCGAGGGCAGGAGCGTCGATCGTGATCCGCCGCTGCGGCCATCCCGCCCGCGCGTCGTAGATGTGCACGGCCTCGCCCGCCCGGGCGTAGACCAGGCTGCTGTGCGGGTAGCTGTCACGCCAGCCGGCGACCTCGTCGCGCAGCGCCAGCTCGACGGCGCCGGTGATCCCTCGGGCCGGGGTCCCGAACTGGTAGCCGATGTCGAAGATCTCCTCCGGCGGAAGGTCGTAGAGATACTCGTAGAACTCGGCCGGGCGGCCGTTCGGCGAAGCCGAGTTCCGGCCGCTCGAAGTACGGGCTGAACCTCTCCAGGATGATCCGGGTGGCACTGGCTGGCGGCTGCAGATGGGCCAGTGCCGGGAGCTGCTCGATCACCGGCAGGTAGTCGGCGTCGGCTTCGCCCGGGAAGCCGTACAGGAAGTTCCAGTCCACCGTGAGCTGATGGCTTTCGCAGTCACGAAGCACCTGTAGGTTCGCGGTCGCGTGTACGCCCTTGTCCATCAGCGCCGAGCACCCGCGTGCTGAGGCTCTCGATTCCCGGCTGGATGTGACTGACGCCGGCGTCGCTGAACAAGGCCAGCTGATCGGCGCGCAGATTGGCCTTCACCTCGTAGTAGAGGCGCAGGTCCCACCCCGCATCCCTGATCCGGGGCAGCAGTTCCCTGGCGTGGCTCTTGTCCATGATGTTCTCGACCATCACGATGTCGAGCACCTGATAGCGGGTTACCAGGTCCCGGAGCGCGTCCCAGGTGGCCTCGGCGGATTTCGCCCGGAAGGTCATCGCGGCGCCGTTCAGGCCGCAGAAGGTGCACTGGTGTTTCTCCCCCCACCAGCACCCCCTGGCCGCCTCGAACAGCAGCTTGGGCTGCACGTGCTCCCGTACCGGGCTGCGCCCGAGCGCATCGAACCATCCGGCATAGTCAGGGCTGGGAATCAGGTCGACAGGCACCATGCCGGCCGGGCGGTTGACGATGCTGCCGCCCTCTGGCCCGCGCCAGGTCAGCCCTGGCACGCTGGCCAGCTCCTGCTTCCGGTCAGGGCGTCGATGAGGCCCACGAACGCGACCTCGGCCTCGCCGCTCACGACGTAGTCGACAAAGGTGAAGTTGCGATGCAGCGCCGGGCCCATCGGACGCTCGCAGTTCCCGCCTCCGAATAAGACCGGCAGGCTCGGCTGCTGCCGCTTCAGCTGCTGCGCCAGGGCAAGTGACGGGACGTTCTGCTGGAACGTCGAGCTAAAGCCGACCAGGTCAGGCTGCATGCGCGAGGATCTCGTCAGCCGCTTGCGCGATGAAACCGGCCGCGTAGCCGCGCATGGCCGCCGACCTGCCGGGGTCGGCACCCCGCCGATCCAGGTACCGGGCATAGTCCTCACGCCGAAAACCCGGCTGGCCGGCCAGCACGCCAGCGAACACCCAGTCCCCCATACCGTGCCAGACTCCCCAGTTCGCGACGTAGGAATAGTCGTCAGTGGTGATCGCTCCCGCCGATCGCTGACTCAGGTACTCGGCCCAGCGCAGATTCCCGTAGTACTCGACGATCTCCGGAGGCTGCCTGCACGCCTGCGCCCGCGCGCGGAGCAGGCCCAGCGGCAGCGAGGGCGTCTCAAGCAGATTCCACGGCATCGACACCAGGACTATCTTCATGTGCACCTCACCCTGCGACGGCCCAGCCCACGGCGTAGGCCAGCGCGCGCGTCGTCAGGTCCAGCGCTACCGGGCTGATGTTGTGCACCGAGTCGGCGGCCTGGTGATAGCCGGGGTCGTGCAACTGGCCCGCCGTTCCGCGGAACCGCCGCTGCTCGGCCTCGGTCTTGATGCCGACCGACCCGCAGTGCAGGCCGCCGACCGGTATCCCGGCATCGCGGAACGGATGGTGATCAGATCCGACCGCGGCCACGTCGAGATACTCGTAGCCGATGTCGCGGGCCTGAAAGTAGGTATCGAAAGGCGTCGTGACCGTGCCCGTGCCGCGCATGACGTACAGGACGTAATTCGGTGAGGCGATCATCTCGGCGTTGAGATAGAGCTCGGTTGCCAGCCGCTCGCGCGTCGGCTGAGCTGGCTGACGTAATAGGTCGAGCCGACATTGACCAGTTCCTCGGCCGCCCACAGCGCGAAGGTGACCTGGACGGGCCGATCGATCGTCCCGGGCGGCGGCGAGCCTGACGGCGGTCTGCAGCACGGCGGCGACCCCGGAGCCGTTGTCGTTGATGCCCGGTGCCTCGGGCACGCTGTCCAGGTGGGCGCCCACGACCACCCGGCGATGGCGCACGCCGGTCTCGGCGAAGACGTTCTGATCGACCTCGCTGATGGTTCTGGCCGCGCCAGTCCAGCCGCAGCTCGACCGCGCCATCGGCAGCCAGCGCGGCCAGCCGCCTGGCATCGTCCTGCGAGATCGACGCCACCGGGATCGGAGGCAGGCTCAGCGCCGAACCAGTGCAGCCGGTAGATGTTCGCCGGGCACGGAGTGTCGGTATAGAGCAGCACGGCCACGGCGCCGGCCTCGCTCGCGGCAGCGACCTGCCGCGCATAGCCGCCCGGGATCGCGGGCGAGCAGCACGACCGCGCCGCGCAGCGTCGAGGCTGGCCTCGCGAGCCGCGTCGGCGTCAGGTGAGCACGATCAGCCGGGCGACCGGGTCGGGCAGCGGCGGGGAGTCGTCCATCAGCAAGGTCTGCGGGCACCAGCCGCCGCGGTTCCGGTGACCTGCGTGCATTCGGCGGTCACGGCGAACTTGACGTAGGGCACGTCCTGCGTCGTCACCTGGTAGCCGGCGGCCGCGAGCACCTCGCGTGGCGTAGGCCACGGAGGCCGAGAATCCGGCCGTGCCCGGGGCGCGATTGCCGGATCGTGCGCGTCCGCGATGCGCTGCAGTTCGTGCAGGTGCGCCAGCGCGCCCGCCCCGGACACCGCCCCGGCCAGCTCGTCGGCCAGGTTCGCTCATCATGCCGCCTCCTTGCGCACCACGATCACCCCGGGCGTCGGCCATGTGCTCGATTTCCGCTCGCCGCCTCGGCGTGGTCGACCTGGGACCAGCCCGGCGGCGGCGAGGTCGGCCAGGACCGGACCAGGCCGGTGCAGGTGGTGGAGCCGGGTCACCACGTCGGTGGCGACCAGCTCGTCCTGGTGGAACGTGCGATAGGTGATGTGCAGCCGCGACAGGTCGGGACCGAGCCGCTGCGCTCGCATCGAGTGGACGTAGCGGCACTCGCCGAGCCGCACCTCGCCAGTTCGCGCTCAGGCATGTCCGGCGCCGGCTCGGTGAGCACCATGTCCATGGCCGCCGTCCCGCCCGGCACCAGGTGCTCGGCGAGCACGGCGAACAGCTTCACCCGGTCGGCGTGGCGGATGTGCTCGAGCACGCCGGCCAGGTAGACGTAGTCGAACCGCCGGCCGAGCTGGAAGGAAGGCGCGCTGCCCGGCAGCACCGTGACCCGGTCCCAGAGCGCGGGGCGCTGCGCCAGCTTGGCTAGCAGCACCGCCCGCATCGTCGGCGAGCGTTCCAGGCAGCAGAGCGGTGGCGACCCGCTCGGCGACCGCGAGCGTGATCCGGCCGGTGCCCGGGCCGAGCTCGAGCGCGGAGCCGCCGGCCGGGGCCAGGCTGGCGAAGAACCTGACCGAAGGCAGCGCGTGCTCCCCTTCGGCGGCGCGGAAAAGGTCGTAGTAGCCGGGGATCACGCTGTAGGGATCGGTGTCGGGTAGTGCCGCCGTGCCGGACGTCGAGCACGGTCCGCCTCCAATCAGGTCTCGCGCTAGGTCGCGGTCGACTGCCACCAGCAGGCGAGCGCTTCGATCAGGCTGGTGATATCCCGCGCTCGAGGCGCCAGGCTGTAGGTCACGCGCTGGCAGCCTTGCGACTCACGCAGTACCAGATTGTCGTCCTGGAGCCGGCGCAGCGTCCTGGCCAGCGTCTTGTGGTCCGGTGCCCACCGCGCGGGCAAGCTCGTTGTAGTTCTTCGGGCTTTCCGTCAGCTCGCTCGAGCACGGGAACCGTCCACTTCCCCGACACCAGCGAGATTGCCTGACCTGCCGCCTGCCAGTCGTTCACCGCGCTAGCCTCGGCGGTCGATCAAGCATTTGTGACATATCGCAAGCCTAGACTGGTGACGATTTTCGTGCAATCATCGCTAAGCGAAGGCTGGCGGATCGAGGTCGACACTCGCGGACATGCAGCTCAATAGGCCACTGCAATCGGACATCCATGCATCAGCGATCCGCATAGGGAAGTAACATGATGAACGCCCTGATGAGAAATCGCAGCTTCCGGCTGCTGTTCTTCGGGCAGAGCCTGTCGACCCTGGGCGACCGGGCGCTTATCATCGCCTTCGGCGTCTGGGTCAAAGAACTTACCGGCAGCAATGCCGCCGCCGGCGTGTCCTTCTTCTTCGTCGCGCTGCCGTATTTATTCGCCCCGTTCGCCGGCGTGATCATCGACCGTCTGCCCAGGCGGCTGGTTTTTGTCGTCGCCAATCTGGTGATGGCGGCGATACTGCTGCTCACCTTGCTCGTCCACAGCGCCGGCCAGGTCTGGCTGCTCTATCTCATTACGTTGTGTTACGGCATCTCCGGCATCGTGATCAACCCCACCCAGTCGGTCCTGGTCGCGGGCATCGTCGACCACCGATGACCTGGCGAGCGCGAACGGCCTGCTGCAGGCCTCGAGCGACGGGGTGAAACTGGTGGCGCCGCTTGATCGGGGCCGCGCTCTTCGTCCTATCGGCGGCCACGACATCGCCCTGCTCGACGCCGGCAACGTTCGTCGTGGCGGCGGTCTGCGTCTGGCTGATGCGGGTCCCGGCCGACGAGCGCGAACCGGGCGAACGGAAGCCGAGCCAGCGAGGCCAGCCCGGAGCCGGTCACCCTGCGCGAGGAGATGCTGGGCGGCCTGCGGCACGTTTCCCGGACGCCGGCGCTGCGTGCCCTGGTGATCGCGCTCGGTGCGGCCGTACTGGTCATCGGCTTCACGCAGACCCTGAACTTCGCGATCGTCAGCGACGGGCTGCACCGCTCGCCCGCCTTCGTCGGCTTCCTGGTCAGCGCTCAGGGACGTGGGCGCGATCGTGGCGGGCCTGACGGCGGGCAAGGCGACCAGGCGACTGGGCGACGGGCAGGTCGTGACGATCGGCATCGCCGCCGTCGCGCTGGCGGCGGTCGATCTATCTCGCTCCCTACGTTGCCACCGTGCGTCGTCGCCGCATCTCTTTCGGCGGCGGGCATCTGCTGGTCGACGGTCGGCATGGTGACGATGGTCCAGCGCCGGACGCCTGCCGGGCTCCAGGGCCGGGCACTGACGGCGACGATGGGAATCGTCAGCGCCCCGCAGACCATCTCGATCGCGCTCGGCGCCGCTCCTGTCGCTCGTCGTGAACTACCGGATCCTGCTCGGCATCGTCGCCTTCGTAACTGGCCTGAGCGCGTTCTGGCTGGCCCGCCAGCTCGCCAGGGACCAGACCGCTGGGCCGGTGGGCTCCCGTCGGGACCAGGCCCTGCGCAGGCGGGTCTACCGAACCGGCGGGTCCACTCGTGGAACTGCCGGCCGTTCCGAACCCTGAACCTCAGCGTCCCGCCGGTCGCCGACGACGATCGTGCGTTCCTCGGTCCAGCCAGTGAGGCGGAACTCGCCGAGGCCCAGATGGACGAGGCCGAACGCGGCTTCGCCACGATACCGCCAGTACCAGCCGGCCATCGCGGATCTCGATCGCGCCGTCGGCGTCCGGGCCGGGATGGCTCTTCTTCCGACCACTGCGGGAACTCCGCAGGCACGGCGAACCGGCAGCAGAACTGGCCGAGTTCGGCCGTCATCAGCGGGATCGGGGACCGCGCGATCATGACGTCGCCCAGCGGCAGCAGGTCACGGAAACCTGCCGGGAAGAGTCCGACGAGCTCCAGGCTGACCAGGCAGTCGATGACCAGGTGGACGCGGCACTCGGTCGCCGTTGTTGGCGACGTAGTGGAGGCGGCCGAAGTCCCCGAACCACAGCCTGCCCGCATCCCAGAAATGTGACTTGCCGTCGATGACCACGATGCTGCCCTGGTCGGTCAGGACCGGGACGTGCAGCCGGAGCACCCCGCACGGGAATCCGTACTTGCCGTCGCGGTGCTCATGCACGGCCGCGCCCGGCCCGAGCGCCATGAGCCGCACGCCGCGTACCGGCGCGGGCAGGCTGGCGAGGATCTCCCCGAGATACGGCGTCTTGGTCCAGCCAGGGCGTGTCGGCGTAATCGTGCAGGCCGGCGCCGCCCGGATCAGTGCGTACCGGGTCGCCGCCAACGCTCCGCAGCGGGAGAATCCGCCAGTCGATGTCGGTCTCAGGGCGCGAGCCGTCCTGCCCGAAGGGCCGCTGGGCACCCCACTGCTCGTGTCGCACCGCATCCAGGTCCGTGTTCATCAGGTCCACGTCAAAGCGCATGGCCAGCGGCGCCGATTCCGGATACTCGGCCATCGGGGCGACCTCCACGAAGGCAGAAGCGAGCTGAGGAACCTCGGCTGGGGAGCGAGCGGCGCCGCCGTCGCCCGGCAAGTGGCGACGCCAGGTAGCATCCGAGCACTGTTAAGCAGCACGTTCAGTCCTTAGTGGACGTAACGCATCGAAATCACCTCCCTCTCTAGCAAGACAGACCTCGAAGCTGGCGATTCCGCGCAGCGTGAGGTTCCGCCGGTAGACCGGCTCGCGCACGGCCTGGATCGTGCGGATACTTCGGTCGCGATCGTGACGAAGACCGCCCGCGCCTGCAGGACGGCCAGCGACTGTCCGAGACAGGAATGGGCGCCGCGGCCGAATCCGAGGTGCGGATTGGGATGGCGGGTAAAGTCGAGCGCATCCGGCATGGTGAACCTGGCCGGGTCACGGTTGGCAGCGCCGAGCAGAACCGTGACCGGATCGCCAGGAGCTATCACGTGGTCGCCTAACCGCGCCTGGCGCGACGCAGGCCCGGCTGTCGGCCTGGACCGGCGTGGAGAAGCGCACGAGTCTCCTCCACGGCCGGGCCTGGGTCGCTGCCCGTCAGCCTGGTCAGCGCCGTCGGATCCGCCAGCAGCGCGGCGAGGCCTATGCCGAGCAGCCGGCCCGCGGACTCGAACCCCGCGTGCAGGACCGCGCGAAGGCTGTTGAGCAGCACGGGGCGCGCGACCCCGCTGTCGGCCGCAGTCGCCGCGAGCTGGCCGATCATGCCCTCTGGCCTCGGATCTTCGAGCCACGTGCCGGTCAGCTGGCGAGCTCGGCCCGTGCTGCTACGGCTGGCTCGCCCCGCTCGGGCCAGATCCCCGCGTCCATCCCGTCGACGACGACCTGGGAGACCGGGAAGAACCAAGCCGGATCAACCGGCGGGCAGCCTAGAACGATCGTGATCGTCTCGAGCGCCAGCGGTGCCGCGAACTCGCTGATGTAGTCGAAGGGTCCGTGATCGCATAACTTGGCGAGCCGGGAGCGGACCTGGTCTGCGATGGCATCTTCTAGGGCGCGGTAGTCGAGCGAGCGAACTGCGTCCACTAGCAACCGACGGATGCCCGTGTGCTCGGGCGGGTCGAGTGACTGAATACTGAGCATCGGCTCGGGCACGTGCTCCCCGATCCGGCGCCAGTCCGAGGCGAAGCTCGACGGATCACGCAGCACCGCCAAGCAATCCTCGAAACGGGTCAGTACCCACGAGCCGATCAGGTCACTCCAGCACACCGGACTGGCTCGCCGTAACTCCGCGTAGAGGGGATAAGGATCGCGAGGGGGCGGTAACTCCGCCAGGGCAGCGATCGGGTCAGGGAAACGTGTGCCGGGCACGGCACCCCCTAACATGACGAGAATCTCAGAGCAAGACTCGCTGCCAGTGCGGTTATTATCTCATGGTCTGTCACTTATTCGCAATTCTTACTGCTGTCAGCGGAGGGGTTTCGACAGCACCGGGGTCCTACTTACTGTCGTCCTGACAGCACTAAGTAGGACCATGGTGCTGGTGGATTCACTGGCCTCGGGCAAGCGTGGCCCGCTTTCCGCCGTGCCCTCAGGCCGGGGGTTGGGTTACCAGGTCAGGTACGCGTAGGCCAGGGTGCCGCCCGGCTGGCTGGCGATCTGGCGGAGCTTGCCGCCGGCGTACTGCCAGAGCCGGGTGATCGGCTGCGGCCGGCCAGGCGGGTTGCAGAACAGGTAGGCGCTGACCAGCGTGCCGCGACCAGTCCTGGCGGTGCTCAGGTCGTTGCCGTCCGTGCAGCGTCCGAGGCTCAGCTGCCTGACCAGGCGGAAGCGTGCATCGAGGATGGCCAGACGGGCGCGGCCCAGGGTGTGGTCAGCGTGACCGCACGCCTCGACCGCCAGCATGCCGCCGCCCGCCGTGGGAGCCACGGAGCTGATCTCGCAGCCTCGAGGGGCCGAGGCGCCGTGCCCGGTCAGGCCCGGCTGGGCTGCGGGCGCCACTTCCACCAGCCGTTCGGTGCCCATCCCGCCGCAGGTGCCCTGCGACCCCGTATAGGGCCGCCCGACGTGGGGAGCATAGGCAAGGAGCAGCGCGCGGCTGTCGAACGTCCAGGCTGGATCGGTGATCCAGTGACAGCGTCCTAGATCGCGGCCGATCGTCCAGGTCCGCCCGGTCCGCGTGGCGGTGATCCGGAGGTAGTCGTTGAAGTACCCGGTAGCGCAGCCGGACTCGTCGTAGGCGAGCCTTCGCCCGTCCGGGCTGACCGCTGCGCCACGGATCAGGACATTGTTCCCGGTGCGGAGGTACACCGATGCGCGCTGGGTGGCAGCGTGCACGACGACGATCTCGTTCCCGCAGCTGTGCGGCTTCGGATCACCACCCGCCAGGTCGCTCTGGTAATCCGGCCCTGTCGAGTAGGTGACCCACAGATTCCCTGACCGATCCAGGGAAAGGCCGTCGACGGCCATGCCGTTCCTGGTCGCCGGCAGTAGCCTCCGGACAATCGCACCGGTGCGGAGGCTCGACACCGTCACCGCAAGTGCCGCGCCCGACCGCCGCGCCGGCGCGGCACGGACGGAGATGAACTGGCCGGGGCGGGCAAGCCCGGCCTTCAGCGGCCGGGAATCGGTCCTGGCAGACTGCCGCGAAGCACCGCCAGAGCTCATGGTGCAGGAGGCGGTGACCATGACCGTCATCACACCGACCAGCGCTAGCGCCCACGGCCCTCGGCGACCTAAGCACGTCATAACTACTAAGACGCGCGCCGAGCCGCACCCGTTCCGGCGCACTGTATAACCTATTTAAACGATCGGAATACTTGACATGAGCGGCTGCCGCGCGATTTCCTTGGGCTGAGCTCCTACGGGACAGACGATGAAGGGCGGCTGCTGTGACACAGCTCCAGGACCTGCGGGTCACCGGCGACTACCAGCACATCGAGGTGACGCAGGTCGGCGGGTCGATCGGCGCGATCGTGGACGGGATCAGGGTCGGCGGTCACCTTCCGCCGACGGCGGTGGCCGAACTGCGGGCAGCGCTGCTGAAGCATCGCGTCATCTTCCTGCGTGACCAGCAGCACGCAGGCGACGCCGAGCAGTTCGCGTTCGCCCAGTTGCTCGGCCAGGTGACCCGGCCGCATCCCACCGTGGCCGGGGATGGCCGGGCTGTGCTGCCGATCGACTCGGAGCAGGGCAAGGCGAATAGCTGGCACACGGACGTGACCTTCGTCGACCGGGTGCCCGCGATCAGCATCTTGCGCGCCATTACCCTGCCGCCTTATGGCGGCAGCACTGTCTGGGCCAACACGGTGCAGGCGTATCGGCGGCTGCATCCCGCGCTGCAGGCGCTCGCCGGGAGCCTGCGGGCGCTCCACACCAACGTCTACGACTACGCCGCCCACCGCTACGGCGGCGTGGACGTCAAGGAGGAGGAATACTCCAGGGAGTTCACCCACCTCGAATTCGAGACCGAGCATCCGGTCGTCCGGCTGCACCCCGAGACCGGCGAGCCGTCGCTGCTGCTCGGCCATTTCGTGCGGTCATTTGTCGGACTGACCAGCGTCGATTCCGCCGATCTCTTCCAGGTGCTGCAGCGGCAGGTCACCAGGCTCGAGAACACCGTTCGCTGGGCCTGGGCCGAAGGCGACATCGCGATCTGGGACAACCGTTCCACCCAGCACTACGCGGTCGCCGACTACGACGACCTGCCCAGGCGCATGCACCGGATTACCGTCGCCGGTGACATTCCGATCGGCATTCGCGGCGACCTCAGCGTGACCATCAAGGGCGACGCGAGCGAGTATTCGGCACTGCCAGCCTGAGCCGGTTATGTGACAAAGGCAACCGGGCATGGTGGACTGGCCAAATGCGGCTTGGTCGCCTTGGATTGCTCGCGGTGGCTGCTGGCCTGGCAGCGACAGCCTGCCAGGCCAGCAGTCCGGCGACGTCGCCCGAGCGCGAGCAGCCAGGACTGGCCGGGCCGAAGCTGACGCCGGTGCAGCTCACCGTCCCGGCGGGGGCGCAGCAGGGGCCGTTCGCCGTGCCCAGGACGCTCGACCTGCCTAAGGGGTGGACCGCCAGCCTCTGGGCCCGGGTGCCGAACGCCAGGATGGCAGCCTGGACTCCCGAGGGAAGCCTGCTGGTCAGCCAGCCCGACCGAGGCCGCGTCGTCCAGCTCATGCCCGGAGCCGACGGGAAGCTCGCCTCCAGCTCGGTGATCCTGTCCGGGCTGACCTCGCCGCAAGGGCTCGCGTTCGGCCGGTTCCTCGGCCGCATAGTGCTGTACGTCGCCGAGTCCGACCAGCTCGACCGGTACGACTGGATCCTCACCAAGACCGAGCCGGGCGGAGCGGTCGGCAAGCGCGTCGTGATCGCGGGCCGGCTCCCTGACAGCAGACCGGCTGGCGACGACGTCCACCGGGCCAAGGACCTCGCCATCGGCGCGAACGGCGCGATCTACTTCAACGTCGGCAGTTCGTCGAACGCCAGCCCGGACGACCGGACGTTCATACCGCAGCGAGCGGTCATCATGTCGGTGCGGCCAGACGGCAAGGCGCTGAACGTGATGATGCGAGGCGTCCGCAACGGCGAGGGACTCGCCAGGGCGCCGGACGGCTCGATGTGGACGGCAGTCAACAACCGCGACAACATCTCCTACCCGTTCCATCGCCGGTACGCCGGGTTCAAGGACGCGTTCGGCAAGGTCATCCAGGTCTACGTCAACGATCACCCGCCTGACGAAGTCGTCCCGGTCAGCACTGGCCGCGATCTCGGGTGGCCGTACTGCAATCCGGCCGTAACGCCGACCATGACCGAGCTCCCGCTCATCCCCGACGCGCTGAACGATCCCGGCAGCGACCACCTGAACTGCGCAAAGCTCAAGCCGATCCAGACCGGCCTGCCCGCCCACAGCGCCCCGCTGGGGATGACGTTCCTGGAAGGAAGCAACCTCCCGGCCCCCTGGTCGGGCGGCGCGGTCATCGCCGCCCACGGTTCCTGGAACCGGCAGCCGCCGCGCGCCCCAGCGCTGCTATGGCTCAGGTGGGAGCCCGGCCGGCACACCCTGGCCGGGCCGGTGGTCATGGTGACTGGCTTCCAGAATCCTGACGGCACTCGCTGGGGCCGCCCGGTCGACGCCATCCCCGGCCCGGACGGCGCACTCTACGTCACCGACGACGACGCCGGCGCCATCTACCGCCTAGCCCCTCCCGCCGCCCCGTGAGGGCGCGGAACGACGCTTCTAGTTGCGTGGGTACTTTTCACTTCGGGGGTACTTTTCCGTCGATATAACTGAAAACTACCCACAGAGTGAAAAGTACCCACGATAATCCAGGAAAAGTCTCCGTTTGGGGTGAACCAGGTGCCGATCTTAGGCGTCCGTAACGCCGTGGCCGACAAATCGACAGGTAAGTGGCAGGCGAGACTGGTGCGCTCGATCCGCCTGGCGGTCGGGTTCGCGCTGGTGCCGACGGCGATGCTCACCACGGCCGGCTTCAGCGGACCGGACCATCAGGCCAGGACGGCCGTGATCGCGCCTCCGGGCGACTGGGCCAAGGCCAGGCAGGTGCCGGGCACCGAAGCCATGAGCATGGGGTCGGTGCAGGACGACGGCAAGGCGTTCGCGTCGACCGGGATCACGTCGGCGGACTGCCGGGCGCGGGGTGAGTGCGCGGTGAGCGGCGGGTTCGTCGACGCCGGGTTCAACTTCCTGCTCTTCACGGCCAGCGAGCACGACTCGAAGTGGGCCAGGGCCCAGGTCGTGCCCGGAGACGCGGCTCTGGTCGCGAACGGCGCGGTCGCCAGCGACAACGAGGTCGGCGCCGGCAGTTTCCTCAGCCAGGTCTCCTGCTCCTCACCTGGCAACTGCGGACTCGCGGGGAACTACCAGATCCCCCCGCCGAGCGAGCAGACCGCCCCGCTCTTCAGCACCGAGAAGGCAGGCACCTGGCAGGACGCGCATCCCCTGTCCGGATTTGCCTTCGCGGCCCAGGCCATCTCGTGCCCTCCGCAGCCAGGCAACTGCGCGGCGGGCGGGATCGCGCACACCGGGCCGCTCGTGAACGACGTGGGCGGGTTCGTGGTCGCCGAGAAAGGCGGCCGCTGGGGGAAGCCGCAGCTGGTAGCTGGCACCAGCGAGCCGGTCAGCGCGATCTCCTGCCCGACGGCGGGCAACTGCCTGGCCGGCGGCTTTGGCCGGGTCGCGGGCGATTCCACCGGACCCCAGCCATTTGGCACCGCGTTCCTCGTCATGCAGGAGCAGGGCAAGTGGGGGAAGCGAGTCCGGGTGGTGCCCGGCCTGAGCCTGCTCTCCAAAGGCCATACCGGCGTCGACTCGATCTCCTGCCCGACCGCCGGTAACTGCCTGGTCGGCGGCACTTATACCGACTCTTCTGGCCACGTGCAGGTCTACGTCGCGCAGGAACGCAGCGGCGTCTGGGGCAAGGCGCAGCCGATGCCGGGTCTCTCAGCCTTGAACCGGGGCGGTCAGGCCAGCCTTTCCCAGGTGTCCTGCGGAAAGCCTGGTTACTGCACGGCCGGCGGCTCGTACCTGAGCGACAAGCGCCCCCTGCGCCAGCAAGCCTGGGTGGCGACCGAGCTGGGCGGCACGTGGGGCAAGGCCAGGGAGGTTCCGGGAACAGCTGGCCTGAACACCGCCAACCGAGCCATCGTCACCTCCGTGTCCTGCACTCCGACGAGCTGCGCTGTGGGCGGCCGGTTTATCACCAAGTCGCATCGGGAAAGGCCGGTCGCCTTCCTGGCCACCGAGCAGGGCAGCTCCTGGCACAACGCCGCGCGGGTGCCCGGGCTGTCGGCACTCGACCCCAGGCCGGCAGCGACGTGACAGCGGTGTCCTGCGCACGCTCGGGCTGGTGCGGAGCGGTCGGGGACTATGTTCTCGATACCGGCGAAGTTCGCATGTTCGAGGTGACCGAGAAATAACCGGCCAGCCCGGCCGGTGAACGCAGGCGGCAGCACTGTCGGTGGGCTCGATTAGCCTGGCTGTGTGCTTGATACGTTCCACCCGGCTGTCAGCGGCTGGTTTGCCCGGCGGTTTCCAGCTGGGCCGACCGAGCCGCAGGATCACGGCTGGCGTGAGATCGCGGCAGGCAGGCATACGCTGATCGCCGCGCCGACCGGCTCGGGCAAGACGCTGGCGGCCTTCCTGGTCTGCATCGACCGGCTGTACCGCGCGCATGACGCCGCCCAGCCTGACGCCGAGCAGCCGAGCCAGCCTGACGGCTCGGCCGGCCCAGCGTGGTCTACGTGTCGCCGCTCAAGGCGCTCGCGGTCGACATCTGGCAGAACCTGGAGCAGCCGCTCGCCGAGATCGCCGAGGTCGCGGCCGAGCTAGGCATGACGGCACCCCAGATCAGGGTTGCCGTCCGCACCGGCGACACGGCGGCAGCCGAGCGCACGGCCATGCTCAAGCGACCGCCCGACTTCCTGATCACCACGCCCGAGTCGCTCTACCTGCTGGTCACCGCCGAGCGCAGCCGCAAGATGCTCGAGACTGTCGACACCGTGATCGTGGACGAGATCCACGCCGTGGCCGGCAACAAGCGCGGCTCCCACCTCGCGCTCACGCTGGAGCGCCTCGCCCACGTCGCGCAGTGCTCCAAACACCCGCGCCCCCTTCAGCGGATCGGCCTCTCCGCGACCCAGAACCCGATCCAGGACGTCGCCCGCCTGCTGGTCGGCGCGGGCCCCGACCGGTCCGAGCCGGACGGCTCGCCGCGCTGCTCCATCGTCGACTCGGGCCACCGCCGGCAGCTCGACCTGTCTCTCGAGCTGCCCGCCGACGAGCTCGGCGCGGTCGCCAGCGCCGAGCAGCTCGCCGAGATCATCGATCTCATCGCCGGTCATGTCGGCCAGCACCGGACGACGCTGGTGTTCGTCAACACCCGCCGGATGGCCGAGCGCCTCGCACACGAGCTAGGCGAGCGCCTCGGCGACGGCCAGGTCTCCGCCCACCACGGCAGCCTGTCGCGAGACCGTCGGCAGCGAGTCGAGACGCGGCTGCGGGCCGGCGACCTCCGGGCCCTGGTCGCCACGGCCTCGCTCGAACTCGGCATCGACGTCGGTCCCGTCGAGTTGGTGTGCCAGCTCGGGTCACCGCGCAGTTTCGCCACGTTCTTGCAGCGAGTCGGCCGATCAAATCACAGTAGGAACGGAGTGCCCCAGGGCATTCTCTATCCCACTAGCCGCGACGAGCTGGTGGAGTGCGCAGCACTGCTGCGCGGCGCCAGACTCGGCCGCCTCGACAAGCTGATCATGCCGCAGTGCCCGCTGGATATCCTCGCGCAGCAGGTCGTGGCCGAGACCTCGGCCGCGCAGTGGTCAGAGGACGACCTGCTGGACCTCATGCGCGGCGCTGCCCCGTTCGCGTCGGTCACGCAAGACCAGTTCCGCGAGGTCGCCGCGCTGATGTCGGACGGCATCCACACCGGACGTGGCCGACGGGCGGCTTACCTGCACCGGGACCAGGTCAACGGCACGCTGCGCGGCAGGCGTGGCGCCAGGCTCGCCGCCCTGACCTCGGGCGGCGCGATCCCCGAGCTGGGCGACTACCGGGTGCTCGCCGAGCCGGACGACGCAACGGTCGGCACGGTGAATGAGGACTGGGCCATCGAGAGCATGGCCGGCGACGTGTTCCTCCTGGGCACGACGTCGTGGCGGATCCGCAGGGTGGAGCCTGGCATCGTCCGGGTGGTCGACGCTCAGGGCGCGCCGCCGTCCGTGCCGTTCTGGCTGGGCGAGGCTCCCGGCCGCACCCGGGAACTGTCCCAGGACGTCTGCGAGGTCAGAGCCGCCGTCGGCGAGCTGTTGTCGCAGGAAAACCAGGACCCTGCTGAGCGCACCGCCGCCGCTGTCGCGTGGCTGATGTCGGAGTGCGGTCTCGGCGAAGCGGCGGCCGAGACCATCGCCGCGTACCTCGGCACCGCGCTGGCCCAGCTCGGCGTGCTGCCGACGATGGACACGATCGTGCTGGAGCGGTTCTTCGACGAGGCGGGCGGCATGCAGCTCGTCGGCCACTCCCCTTACGGGGCGAGGCTCAACCGGGCGCTCGGCCTCGCGCTGCGCAAGCGCTTCTGCGTGACGTTCGATTTCGAGCTGCAGGCGGCGGCCAGCGACGACGCGATCTTGCTGTCGCTGGGGCCGCAGCACAGCTTCCCGCTGGAGCGCGTGCCGAAGTTCCTCGCCTCCCCCACGGTCGAGCAGGTCGTGCGGCAGGCGGTGCTGACCGCGCCGATGTTCGCCGTGCGATGGCGGTGGAATCTGAACACCTCGCTCACCGTGCTGCGGATGCGCGGCGGCAAGAAGAACCCGCCCGCGATCCAGCGCATGGAGGCCGACGACCTCATGGCGGCGATCTTCCCCGTGCTGGCCGCCTGCCAGGAGAACGTCGCACCAGGCCCGATGGACATCCCCGACCACCTCCTGGTCAAGCAGACGCTCACCGACTGCCTGACCGAGGCCATGGACATCGCCGGGCTCAAGGAGCTAATCGGGCAGATCGAGCAGCAGCAGGTCACGGTCGTCGTGCGGGATACCACCGAGCCCTCGGTGCTGGCGCACGAGATCCTGAACGGACGGCCGTTCACCTACCTGGACGACGCGCCGCTGGAAGAGCGCCGCAGCCGGGCCGTGCCGCTGCGGCGCGGCCTGCCGGTCGAGGCCCGCGAGCTGGCGACCCCCGACCCGGCCGCGATCGAGCGGGTCGCCGAGCAGGTCAGACCGGACCCGAAGGACGCCGACGAGCTGCACGACGTGCTGCTCGGGCTGGTCGTCGCCCATCCCGTGGCGGCGTGGCAGCCCTGGTTCGACGAGCTGGTCGCGGCCCGGCGGGCCGTGGTCCTGCATACCGGGACGCATCGGCTGTGGGCGGTGGTGGAGAGCCGGCCCGCGATCGAGCTGCTGTTCCCTGACGGGGCCTGCGTCCCTGATCACCCGTGCCCGGCTGGGGTGAGCCCGCCGGACGACGAGGACCGCGCAGCGGCCGCCTTGCTGCGGGGGCACCTGGATACCCGAGGCCCTTCGACGGCGAGTGAGCTGGCGGAGGCGACCGGGCTGAGCGAGCCGTTCATCCTCCGGGGTGTTGCCTTGCTCGAGCAGCAGGGGTTCGCGATTCGCGGCCGGTTCACCGGGCCCCTTGCCGACGAGGAGTTCTGCGCCCGGCGCCTGCTGGCGCGCATCCATACGTACTCGCGGGAGCGGCGGCGGCGTGAGGTCGAGCCGGTCAACGCGCGCGACTTCATGCGGTTCCTGCTGCGCTGGCAGCACGTCGCGCCGGGGACGAACCGCGAGGGGCGGTTCGGTGTCCTGGCGGTGATCGAGCAGCTTCAGGGGTTCGAGCTCGCGGCGGCCGCCTGGGAGCGGTCGGTGCTCGCGTCGCGGGTCGAGGGGTACCGGCGGGACTGGCTGGACGAGCTGTGCCTGTCGGGGCAGGTGTGCTGGGGACGGCTGTCGGTGCGGGAAGCCGAGTCGGCAGCGTCGCAATCCGCCGCGCGGGCGCCGACCCGGGCGACGCCGATCACGCTCGCGATCCGGGCCGATCTGCCGTGGCTGCTGCTGGCTGCTCGGGGCGACCAGACCCCGGCGCTGCCTGAGCCTGGCCCGAACTTGGAGGTCCTCGACGCGCTACGGCGGCACGGCGCGCTGTTCCGGCACGACCTGGTGGCCGCGAGCGGGCTGACGCCGCGTGACGTCGACGCCGCGCTCTGGGATGCGGTGGCGCGCGGGCTCGTCACCGCCGACGGGTTCCGCGCAGTCAGGTCGCTGCTGCGGCGCGGCGACGACCGGGCGGTCATGCCGCGCGGGCTGCGGCGCGGGGCTCGCGGCTCGGGTGCGGGCGGGCCTGCGACCTGGTCGGCTGGGCGGTGGTCGATGCTGCCGGGACCGGCGGGGGCGGTGGACCGAGATGAGCTGGCCGAGGCCGTCGCCGAGCAGCTGGTGGCTCGCTGGGGCGTGGTGTTCCGTGATCTCGCCGTGCGCGAGAACCTGGCGGTGAGCTGGCGTGACGTGCTGTGGGCATTCCGCCGGATGGAGGCTCGCGGTACCATCAGGGGCGGCCGGTTCGTGACGGGGTTCAGCGGCGAGCAGTACGCGCATCCCGATGCGATCGACGTGCTCAGGCTCGTCCGCAAGCAGCCGAAGAGCGGCGAGACCGTCCGGATCTCGGCGGCCGACCCGCTCAACCTGACCGGCGTGGTGCTGCCGGGGCCACGCGTGCCATCCATCGCCACGAACATCGTGACCTACGTCGACGGCGCGGTGCCTGCCGACTCCCCGGACAGCACTGTGCCTCCAGACAGCCCCGTGCCTCCAGACAGCACTGTGGCGCCGGTCGCAGCCGACGCCACAGTTACTGTCGCGTAACCCTTACCTCGCGACCGCGTCCTCCAGCTCAGGCTGGCCTGCGTTCTCCTCGCCGGCCAGGCCCGGCATCGCCGGGGTCGCGGCGATGTCCTCCTTGCGCAGCGTCACCATCACGATGGTGATGACCAGGGCCAGTGCGACGATCCCTGCCGCGACGACGAAGCCGCGCGCGATGCCGGTCGCCAGGGCCTCATGGAACACTGAGGTCGGGATCTTCGAGCCAGGCTGGCGCCGCCCCGCCGGCGGCCGCGGCCATCTGGCTCTTGACGCTGTTGGACACCACCGTCCAGGTCACCGTGCCAAGTGCGGCCAGGCCGATCGCTCCGCCGACCTGCTGGCCGGTGTTGAGCAGGCTCGATGCCACGCCAGCATCGTCCGACCTGACCTTGGTCAGGGCGACCAGGGACAGCGGCACGAAGAGCAAGCCGAGTCCGATAGAGGTGACCAGCATCGGCAGCAGCAGGCCGCTGACGTAGCTGCTGTTGACAGTGATGTGCGAGAACCAGTACATGCCGCCGGCGGCGATCGCCGAGCCGGCGATCATCATCGGTCGTGGACCAGTGCGGGCGACAAGCCTGGACGACAGTGCCGACACCACCACGATCGCTGCGGCGAGTGGCAGGAACGCCAGGCCGGACTTCAGTGCGCTGTAGCCGAGCACCTCCTGCACGAAGATCGTCAGGAAGAAGAAGATCCCGAACATGGCGGTCGCCAGGCACAGCATCACCAGGTAGGCGCCGGTGCGACTGCGATTGGCCAGCACCCTGATCGGCACCAGCGCGTGCTTGCTGCGGGACTCGATGAAAGCGAAGGTGGCGAGCAGCACCACCGAGGCGACCAGCGAGATGACGACCTTGGCGTCGCCCCAGTGCGAGACGCCCGCCTGGTCGGTGCTCGCGCTCGACAGGCCGTAGACCAGCAGCGCGACGCCGGCCGTGGCCGTGATCGCGCCTGGCAGGTCGAAACTGCCGCGCCTGCGCTCGGACTCCTTGATCACGTACGGGGCGAGCAGGGCGACAACCACGCCGATCGGCACGTTGACGAAGAGCACCCAGCGCCAGGACAGGTACGTGGTCAGCACGCCGCCCAGGACCAGGCCGACCGCCGCGCCGCCGCCGCTCATGGCCGCGTAGACACCGAACGCCCTGTTGCGCTGCGGTCCTTGCGGGAACGTGGTGGTGATCAGGGCCAGGGCGGTTGGCGCGATCATCGCGCCGCCGATGCCCTGAATGGCCCGCGCGATCAGCAGCCAGGCCTCGGACTGAGCGAATCCGCCGAACAGCGAAGCCGCCGAGAACAAGATCAGGCCGGCGATGAAGATCCGCCGCCGGCCGAGCAGGTCTCCTGACCGTCCGCCGAGCAGCAGCAATCCGCCGAAGGTGACGGCGTAGGCGGTGACGACCCATTCCAGGCCGCTACCGGTAAAGCCGAGGGCACGCTGGATATGCGGCAGCGCGACGTTCACGATGGCCGCGTCGAGCACGACCATCAGCTGAGCCGTCGCGATCACCACAAGGGCCAGGCCGAGATGGCGCTGAGCGCCGCCTTCCACCTTGGCCGGTGCCGTGTGCGTCGTTGACACAGCGGTTCTCCTAACCTGTCTGGGGCGTGCGGATCCCGCACCGCGACCAGCACCGGGTCACGGCATCACAGAATCAGCCGTTATGCGTGATACAGCCTGAATTGATTGGCGAGAATCCCCCGCGCGTCGCCGCACCGAGTGACGGCCCGGATCTAACCCCGTGATAAGCGGGCCGGTCAGGTAGCGGTGACGCCTCAGTAAGTTGTCGTCACGAATCTGTCGTCACGAATCTGTCGTCACGAACTCGTCGTCACGGACTTGTCGTCGCGGCAGCACTGGCCGTCGAATCGGCCGCGCTGGCCCTAGCGCTCGTGCTCGCTGTCACCTCCCCCAGTGCGGTGGCCCCGGTCGGCTCCGCCAGCGACAGGTTCATCTTGCGGATGAGCTCGAGGAACTGCTCACGCTCTGTAACCGTCAGCGCCTTGGCCCACGGCATCATTCCCAGCATTTCCTGGTCGAGCGCGACCTTCACCTCAAGACCAAGATCAGTGAGGACAAGGTTCTTGACGCGCCGGTCGACGGTCCCGGGCTCACGTTTCGCGAGTCCGCGCTTCTCCAGCACATCGGCAATCATCGTGACGAACGACGGGTCACAGTGCAGCAGCTGCCCGAGCGCCTTCATCGACACCGACGTCTCGACTTGACGAAGTGCCTTGACGCACGACACGGGAACGCCAAAGCGATCCGCTAGCCGCTCGCCACGCTGCATCAGCTGGGCGATGAACTCCGTCATGGCATCGAAGATCTGCCGATCGACCTGCCCGGCCGCTGCCGATCCGGTCGCGGTCTGCCCAGGCACGGTCTGCCCAGGCTGGTCACCCCTGGAGCACCAGCTCACTGTCACCTCCTCGCACATCCTCGATAGTCTCAATAGTTGAGTAGCTCAACCATATGCGCGATTGCTTGAGACTGTCAAAGGTTATTTGCCTCAATCTTGTGGGGGCCGCCCCGCGCACCCCCGCAACAGCAGGATGTCCCTACTTGCTGTCGTCGGGTTGCCGGGCCGGACCCACCGGAGACTGGTCCGTCCTCGGCGCTCGGCAGGCACGGCCGACGTTGCCGGTGTCAGCCGCCAGGCCCTGGCCAAGACGGTGACCAGCTAGGACGTCCTGACTTTCGGCCCGGTCCCTGGCTTGGCTGGCCGACCGGGTTAGGGGTCTGCGGCGAGTCAGGGCTTCCTGGCCACGCCGACCAGGGTGCCGAATTCCCTTGGCTCGCTGGGCACGTCCTCCGGGGTAGCCGGCCGCCACATCGGCGCGTAGACGAGGCCGGGGTCGAGCAGGTCGAAGCCGTCGAAGAGGCTCCGGATCTCGGCGTGAGTGCGCAGGTGGAGCTTGGTCGCGACGCTGCGGTTGTAGACCTTCTCGCTGGCGCTCGCCACTGCCGGCTTGCCGTCACGGGTGGCGTGGCCGAGCACGAGGTAGCTGCCCGGCGCGAGGGCATCCCGTAGCGTGGCTATGACCTGGCCTGGGTCCTCCTCGTCGGAGACGAAGTGCAGGACCACCATGAGGATCAGCCCGACCGGCCTTGAGAAGTCGACGAGCAGGCCCACCGCCTCGTGGGCGAGGATCTTCTCGGGCTCACGTACGTCAGCGTCGACGATCCCGGCATTGTGGTTGCCTTCGAGTATCGCCTTGCTGTGGGCAATGGCGACCGGGTCGACGTCCACATAGGCGACCCGCGCCCCGGGGTTGGCCCGCTGCGCTATCTCGTGCACGTTGCCTTCGGTCGGAATGCCCGAGCCGATGTCAAGGAACTGGTCAATGCCCTCGCGGGCGAGGAAATGGACAGCACGCCGCAGGAAGGCACGATTCGCGCGGGCGATCCCCCGCATGTTCGGCTCGACGGCCGCGATCGCGCGACCCGCGTCCTGATCGGCCAGGAAGTTGTGGGTACCGCCGAGCCAGTAGTCGTAGACCCTCGCGGTGTTTGCCTTCTGAGTGTCGACACCAGGCGGCACCCAGTCAGGCATGGCCCCCTCGGCCATCGGTGTCTCCCGTCATGTTCTTGCGTCTCCTGCAGGCAGCCGGCCGTAATTTGACATCGCTGCCGGGGAGGTCAAGACGCCTGTGATGCGATACATTTTTCTGATTGCACGATATCTCAGGCATCGGCGTGAACGTCGGGTGCCTGGTCCGGTCGCAGGACAGGTCTTGCTGGAAGGCCTCATAGCTGACCCGAGAGGATTGGGACTCACGGCAAGGCTCGGTCAGCGGGTAACTGTTCATCGGAAATGGTGCTGATGCGGTAGTGGTATCACAGCTAGCCGAGGATGGCGGATCGTCGCCACGGCGATGGCAGGGCACGGACCTGGCAGGTCTTGCGGTACTGACGCTGGATCTGTCCGGCCAGGTCACCTCGTGGTCGATCACGGCCGCGAGGCTCTTCGGCGTGGACGCGGCCCACGTCACCGGACGCGACGTCTGCGACGCCCTGCTGACCGGCCCTGGGCAGCGCCGCCTCGTCAAAGAGGCCCTGGCCGAGGTCGCCGACGGCCGGGTCTGGACAGCCATCTTGCCAGTGTCCACCATCGACGGGACCTGTCAGATCACCGTGCACTGCGAGCCGCTGGCCGACACCGGGGTACTGGTGATCGCCCGCAAGGTGACGCCGCACGACGAGCATGGCCCGGCGGCGGCTGCGGCGGCACCGGCCGGCCCACTGGTGAGCGACGCCGCGGTGAGTGACGCCGCGGTGAGTGGCCCCGGCTCGGGCCGTCCTGGTTCGAGTTCCGTCTCGGGCGGGCAGCGGGAGCCTGACGGGCTGGCGCTGACCGACGCGACGACTCGCATTGGCACGACCCTCGACCTGTACCGGACGGCCCGCGAGGCCGCTGATGTCGCGGTCCCAGCGTTCGCCGACGCGACGGCCATCTTCGTCTCCGAGCGGCTGCTCGCGGCCGACGAGCTCGGGCCGTCGACTGCCGGTCCCCGGGTGGTCGTCCGGAGGCTGGTTTCCCGGCTCGCCGGTTATAGCGCCCCGGTCACCGACTCGATCTTCCGTCCGGGCGAGGCGCTCGTCTTCGGACTGACCTCACCCAGCTACCGCGCCATGCGCGGACGCAGCACCGTCCGGTTCGACCAGCTCGACGACGAGTCGGCCGAGCGAATCGCCAGTCGTCCCGGCGGGCAGGAAGCGTTCGCCGCGTACACGAACTTCCTGGCGGTACCGCTGGTCGCGCGCGGCATCGTGCTCGGGTGCGCCACCTTCGCCCGCTCGGGGGCCTGGCGCGAGTTCACCCAGGCCGACGTCGCGCTCGCCGAGGAGCTAGCCTCGCGCGCCGCGATCTCGATCGACAACGCCAGGCTCTACGACCGGGAACGGCGTACCGCATCGGCCCTGCAGCAGGGGCTGCTGCCCAATGCTCCGAGCGTCCCGGCCGGCATGGCGATCGCACATCGATACGTGCCGGTCGGCGCGAGCATCGTCGGCGGCGACTGGCACGACATCGTTCCGCTGCTGTCGGGCCGCGCCGCCCTGATCGTCGGCGACGCCATGGGCCATGGCCCCGAGGCGGCGGCCGTCATGGTGCAGCTCCGCACCGCCGCGCACACGCTGGCTGATCTCGAGCTGCCGCCGGAGGAGATCCTCGGCCGGCTCGACCGGATGGCCACGGCTATGCAGTCGACGCCGTTCGCGACCTGCATCGCCGCCGTGATCGACCCGGCCGACGGCAGCTGCGTGATCGCGAAAGCGGGGCACCTGCCGCCGATGCTCACCCTGCCGGACGGCACCACGCGCGTCATCGACCTGCCGCTCGGCCTGCCGATCGGACTCGGAACGGGCTCGTTCGAGTCAGAGCGCATCCCGTTCCCGCCCGGCGCGACCCTCGCGCTGTATACCGACGGCCTGGTGGAGAGCAGGAGCCGCTCCCTCGACGACGGCCTCGCCGCGCTGTCCTCGGCGCTGACCACCGCGCTGACCCGGCCGGGGCACACCCTGGACGGCAGCTGCGAGCAGGTGACCTCGGCCCTGCACGCGCGCGGCGAAGACGACATCACCCTGGTGCTGGCCCGCGTTCTGGAGACCGCAGCCGGCTAGGCGGCCGCGTTCCTCATGTTTCCCGGGTCCGCAAGGCAAGCCCAGCCCCGCGAGCAAAGCCGCAACTCCCCCACGCCAGGCGGCGCCGGGGGGACTCCCGGCACCGCCTGGCGTCGTCAAGCTGGCCCGCCGATCACAGGCCCGCGATCAGCGCGGCCATCCTGGGCGAGCCGATCCCGGTGGCCTCGTCGTAACCCGGCGTAGCCGGGAAGAGACCGTTGTTCGGCGCGAGCTGCTGAGCAGGCCCGATGCCAGTGATGTCGTGGAAGAACCGGTTCTGGTCCACGTTGAGCAGCGTGTACAGGAGCGGGTTCAGGTTGCCGAACCGAATGCTGTGGAAGCTGTCCATGTCGGCGGCGACTCCCGACCATAGTGGCGACGACAGGCTCGTGCCGCCGTCTCCGAACCAGCCCGGCGCCGGCTCGAACTGGCTGAACTCACCGCAGATGCTGAGCGGCGTGTTGTCGTTGCCGGTGCAGAACTCGGCGTACGGCGTCCACTCGTCAGCGTTCGCCGTGATGTCCGGCACCTCGCGGCACGGCGTGCTCGCCGAGGCGGCGAACGCGCAGCCCCGGGTGGTGAACTGGTTGTTCACCCCAGGTCCGTGCTGGTACGCGGGCCGTCCCCAGAACTCGCTCGACCCGCCGCCGGTGGCGCCGGGCTCGCTGCACCAGAAGAACCCGTCAGCGCCGTTCTCGTCGGGGTCGGCGTTGCACAGGTTGCCGACGTTCCACACGGTCTCGGTTCCTGCGCCCGGGTAGCCGGGACTGGGGTTCTGACCTGGGTTGAAGGTCTCGAACGAGGTGCCGCCGACGCTGGTCACCCACGGCTGCGACTCGGGGTCGTCCACGTTGACCACGCTCGTGCCGTCGGTCAGGAGGCAGTCGAACGCACCCTGGTCGCCCGAGGCGGCGAACATGCTCTGGCCCTGCACTGCCATCTGCTCGAACGCGATGTTCTCGGCCTGGGCGACGGCGGTGCCGATGTCGTTCTCGCAGGCGCCCCAGCTCGTGCTGATCGAGGACGCGGTGTCGTCGTTCGCGATCCGGGTGTACTCGTCGACGGTGGTCTCGCCGGTCAGGTCGTTGGGTGCGTTGTAGACGACGATCTTGCTCGCGTCCGGCGCGGCGGTGAGCTGCTGCTCAAGGTCGGCATCAACCTCGACGTCACCCGAGTAACCCTGGAGCTCAGCCGGGCAGGTGTCGCCGACCGGGCACCTCGGGCTGAGCGTGCCGCCGTCGACATTGACGTTGTGCAGCTTGATCCCGAACGACGGCCCGAAGACGGTCTGTCCCCAGGTCCGGACGTCGGACTTCAGATAGGCCGACAGCTCGAACACGGCGAGGGTCTGTCCCGCTCCCTTCGACGCCGGGCCTGCGTTGGGCGCGTCGTAGATGGACTCGGTCTGTGCAGGCGAGAGGCCGCTACAGCCAGGACCGGCCCCGTAACCGGCCGGGAACGGGTTACCGTTCAGGTACAGGTCGGCGATCTGGGCGTCGGTCGGGTACGGGTCCTCTTCGCAGGCCGGCGGGGTGGTGGACCCCCTGGCCAGCTTGGCGGGCAGGCCTGACCTGGCGAGCAGGCCGACCGGCTTGACGAAGTTGTGCTCGCGGGCCAGGTTGGTGAGGCCGAGCACGCCGAGCACGCCGCTAGCCAGGGTGCTTGGCAGCCGCACGGCGGTCGCGTTGGCGAAGAACCGCTGGCCGTGGCTGTTCCTGTACGTGTGCAGCGAGGTGCGGAAGGCGGCCGAGACACGCTGGCTGCTGCCCGTCGCGCGGACCAGGAAAGGCGACGCGGTGGACCGCACAGTGAGCCCGCTGCGGCTGAGGTACCGGGCGACGGCGTTCCTGGTCGCCCTGGCCGGCGCGAACCGCGCGTCGAACTGGCCCTTGGCCAGCCAGGAATGGTACCGGCCGCTGCCTTTCTTATAGAGCGCGGCCAGCGTCGAATTCAGGCCGCGCCCGTTCCTCGGCGCCAGCGCTACCTCGATCGACATCCGGGCACTGTGATAGGTACCCGTCGCAGCCACGTGAGCTACCGGGGTCGCGCTGTCGCGCAGCGCCACGAATCTCGGCGCTGTCGGACGCTGTGTCGCTGGACGCGGCGCTGCCATCGCTGTGCTTGCCAGCGAGCCGGTCATCGCGGCCATGGACACCGCAAGAATGGCGACGGCGCCAGCGCGCATCGGTCGGCGGGTAAATCCCATGCAAGCCCCTCCACAGCAAACAGTTCCGGACGGCCAGCACGGCCGCTGGAAGATTGGCCATTTGGGTCGGCAGATGTTCGGTTAAGCCTGATTCACCCCGAACGCCACTGTCAAGACACCCAAAAGGGGTACAAACCCCGTCCTGAAATCCGCCTCATCCGCACCACCACCCGAACCAGCGGAGGGCCGACAGCAGTGAGGTCCTACTTACTGCTGTCAGCTGGGGAATTCCAGCAGCACCATGGTCCTACTTACTGCTGTCCTGATGACAGTAAGTAGGGTCATGCTGCTGTTGAGTCCGGGTCATTTCGAGGGCGTGGCCCGGATTGCTGCTGTTGAGACGCTGGCCGCCGGCGGTTAGGGCTCTGCGACGACCAGGTAGTAGCCGAGCTCCAGCGCGTCGAGCTCCAGCAGGCCGGCGTGGCGCTGGTGCCATTGGCCTGACTCGAGGTCGGCGGCCAGGCGCTGCAGGCCGGGCCTGAGCTGGTTCTGGTCGGCCCTCGCGATGATCGACATTCCGGCCTGGACAATCGGATCCAGGTACGCCTCGGGCCGCCGCCAGTAGGCGGCGGCGAACCCGTCGGTGCAGTCGTGCGGGATCGGCAGCGGGCGAACCTCGGCGTTCCTGACCAGGCTGGTGAGCACGTCCATCGGTACGGCCAGGCTCGTAGTCGATTCGGCCGGCCTCCGGCAGGTACTCGGCCAGCAGCCAGTACCGCGCGACGGCGTCCCGGTCCCAGGTCAGGAACACCAGCCGGTCGCGCGCGACCCGGCGCATCTCGGCGATGCCAGCGGCGAGATCACTCCAGTGATGAATGGTCAGCGACGCCATCGCGGCGTCAGCGACCTTGTCGCGCAGCGGGAGCTGCTCGGCAACCGCGCGCAGGACAGGCGCGCTCCCCTGCGGCCGCTGCGCGATCATCACCTCGCTCGGCTCGATCGCGACGACGGTCTCGGCCGGCTCGTAGGACCCCGCGCCGGCGCCCACGTTGACCACGCTCGCCGCGCCGCCAAGGGCCTCGGCGATGGCGACCTGGACCCGAGGGTCGGCCTGGCGCGTCGAAGCGTACGTAAGCCCAATCGAGTCATAAAGCGCCACCAGCCGATAGTGCCACACCGCAGGCCGCCAGCCCCTGCCCGCCAGCCCCTGCCCGCCAGCCCCTGCCCGCCAGCCCCTGCCCGCCAGCCGGCCCTGTCGTCCCCCAGGATTACGGCTCGGGCCAGGTGTGCACCGGCAGGTTCGCGTGCATGAGCTCGATGTAGCGCTGGGTCATCTGGCGCAGCGCCTCCTGTCGGTCAGCACCACCGCGTTCCGACAGCGCCTGCACCGTAGCGACCTGCCACGACGCACCCGTCCGGCCAGTCAGGCAGCGCTGCTCGATGATGCCGAGCAGGCGCGAGGCGTCGTCCGGCGAGACGCCCCACTGAGCCAGTCCCTCGAAAGCCAGCGGCAGCAGCCGCCGCAGCACCAGCTCAGCCGCTGGCGCCTCCCCCAGACCCGGCCAGTACAGCGCCGCGTCCAGCCCGTGCTTCGCCGCCGCGTGCAGGTTCTCGGCGGCCGTAGCGAACGACATCTGGCTCCAGATCGGCCGCTCGGCCTCGGCCAGGTTGCGGACGAGGCCGTAGTAAAAGGCCGCGTTGGCGATGATGTCCACGACCGACGGCCCGGCCGGCAGTACCCGGTTCTCGACCCGGACGTGCGGCTTGCCGTTCACCACGGCGTAGACCGGCCGGTTCCAGCGATAGATCGTGCCGTTGTGCAGGCACATCTCGGGCAGCTCGGGGCAGGCTCCGCTGTCGAAGGTGACCTGCGGATCCTCGTCCTCGCAGATCGGCAGCAGCGCGGGGAAGTACTGGAGGTTCTCCTCGAACAGGTCGAACACCGACGTGATCCACCGCTCGCCGAACCACACCCGGGGCCGGACGCCCTGCTGCTTCAGCTCCTCGGGCCTGGTGTCGGTCGCCTGCTCGAACAGGGTGATCCTGGTCTCCTGCCACAACTGCTGCCCGAACAGGTAGGGCGAGTTCGCCGCCAGCGCGACCTGGACCCCGGCGATTGCCTGGGCGGCGTTCCAGTACCGGGCGAACTCGTCCGGGCTGACCTGGGTGTGGAGCTGCACGCTCGTGCACGCCGCCTCGGGCGTGATGCTGTCGGAGTGGGTCAGCAGCGGCTCGGGGCCGTCGATCTCGATCCGCATGTCCTCGCCCCGCGCGGCAAAGATCTGCTCGTTCAGCACCTTGTACCGGGCGTTGGCCGACATCGCGTCCTCGTGCACGTCGGCCTTCTGCAAGGTCGGCAGGATGCCGACCATGACCAGGCGGCCATCCGCGCCTCGCGCCTTCGCGTCGGCGGCGTTCAGGCTGCCCCTGATCTCGGCTTCCAGCCCGGCCAGCGCGTCCCCGCGCAGCTCGCGCGGCGGCACGTTGATCTCCAGGTTGAACTGCCCGACCTCGGTGGCCCACGCTGGATCGGCGATCGCGTCGAGCACCGCCGCGTTGCGCATGGCCGGCCCGCCGTGCTCGTCGACCAGGTTCAGCTCGATCTCCTGGCCCACCAGCGACGGTCCGCCGTCGAACGCCCGCTCGCGCAGCAGCTGCGCGAACACGTCAAGCGACAGCCTGACCTTGTCCCGGTACTTGCGCCTGTCCTCGCCGCCGAACTTGATCGGCTCAATGTCACGGCCCATGTGCGTACCTGCTCCCCGGTCCCGCCGGCCTCCCCTTTCGCATCAGAGTCGCACGACGTCGCCGTCAGCGCCAGCATGCAAGGCTGCTCGGCCCGGTCCGGCGCCCATTGTCACCATGCCCGTCTGGCAGGCACTATGTGCGAGTGAGCGCTCAGTGAGAAGCCCGCAGTCAGGTACCGTGCGATTCGAGGTCCCCGACCCGGCTCGGGATCTCGCCGGCGTCCGCCTGGTGACGGACGTGCCTATGCCAGGTGCCCAGCCTGACTTCGCTTACACCGCCGATCACTGGGAGCTCACCACGAGCAGGCCGCCGGTGGACCGCATCGAGTACCTGCTCGAGGTGCGTTCCAAGGATGGCGGAAGTCAGACTGTGACCGACCCGGGCAATCCGCTCCAGGCCGCGGGCGCGTTCGGCCCCAAGAGCGTCCTCGAGCTCGACGGTTACGCCGCGCCCTCCTGGCTGGGCACCGACCCCGAGCCGGGCGCCAGCGACGACCTCGACGTCCCGGCCAGGCAGCTCGACCGCCCGGTGACGGTGCGCCTGTGGGCACCCGCCGACGCCGCCGACGATGAACCGCTGCCGCTCCTGCTCGCCCACGACGGCCCCGAATTCGACTCACTCGCCAGCTTCACCCGCTACCTCGGGGCGGGCGTCGCCGGCGGCTGGCTGCCACGGCTCCGCGCCGCTCTGCTCGCTCCCGGCCCCCGCGACCTCTGGTATTCGGCCAACCCGAGCTACGCCCGGGCGCTGCGCCAGGCCGTCATCCCGGCGGTCACCGCCCGGGTCGCGACCAAGGCCCGGATCGGCATGGGCGCAAGCCTCGGCGGTCTCGCGATGCTGCACGCGCACTGCCGGTACCCGGAGACCTTCGACGCGCTCTTCCTGCAGTCAGGCAGCTTCTTCTGCCCTCAGTTCGACGGGCACGAGCGGCGCTTCCCCTACTACCGGCGGATCACGGCGTTCGTGGCCGGCGTCCACCGGGGCCGCAAGCTGCCGGACCGCCCGATCCCGGTGACCTTGACCTGCGGCGCGATCGAGGAGAACGTCGCCAGTAACCGCCTGATGAGGTCGACCTTGACCAGCCACGGCTACGACGCGAGCTTGCACGAGGTACCCGACATGCACAACTACATCGCCTGGCGCGACGCGCTCGACCCGCACCTGACTCGCCTGCTCGGGCAGGTGAGCCCGTGAACACCCACGAGACACAGCTGTGGTCCGACGCCATCGGCGCCTCCGGCACCGTGCTTCGGTATGGTCACTGGGGCAGGCCGGTGCTCGTCTTTCCTTCCGAGCAAGGAAAAGCTTCCGACTTTGAACGCAATGGCATGATCGGTGCTGTCGGCGATTTGGTGGACGCCGGCCGCGTGAAGCTCTATTGCGTCGATTCGTACGACGCGGTCTCGTGGTCGGACAAGACTGTCGACCTCGAAGAACGGGCCCGCCGCCACGGCAAGTACGAATCCTGGATCATCGACCAGGTCGTGCCGTGGATCATCGAGGACTGCGGCGGTGGCAGCGTCGAGCTCGCGACGGTGGGCTGCAGCCTGGGGGCGTTCCACGCGGCGAACTTCGCGCTCAAGCGCGCCGACCTGTTCCCGCTCGCCTTGTGTTTCTCCGGCAACTACGACCCGTCCACCTGGGACGGCTGGGGCCAGCGGGGAACGGCCGCCTACTTCAACAATCCCCTCGACTACGTCGCCCACCTGCACGGGGATCACCTGGACTGGCTGCGCGGGCGGATCAGCCTGCTCCTGGTCTGCGGACAGGGGCAGTGGGAAGACACCACGGGAGCGCTGCCGAGCACGAGGGCGTTCGCTGCCCTGCTAGCGCAGAAGGAACTGCAGCACGAGCTCGACCTGTGGGGTTACGACGTGCCGCACGACTGGCCGTCCTGGCGGACGCAGTTCGCCTACCATTTGCCGCGTTTCTGCTGACTTGCCAGGAAGGATCGGCCTATGAGCACCTCGCACCTGATCGGATTGCTGCTCGGCACCGAGGAGGACTGGCCCCGCGCCTTTGCCGAGGTTCTGCGGCGGCTCGGGCCGGTCGACGGTCCCGACGGGACCAAGCACACCTTCGACTGCGAGCGGATCTCGATCGAGCCGTTCGACCTGCGGGATCGCCCCCGCTACGAGCTCGTTATCGACCGCCTGGCGTACTGGTACTACCATCCGCGCGAGTGGCTGAAGAAAGCCGCGCTAATGGACCGCGTGTACCTTCTCAACAGCCCGTTCACCTTTCAAAGTATGGAGAAGCACGCGGCCTACTGCGCCATGATCAGGCTCGGCCTGCACGTGCCGGACACCGTGCTCGTCCCGTACAAGAATCCGCTCGACAACGCCAAGTACGCCTACACCTCGGCCAAGTACAACAAGTCGTTCGACCTGGACGCGGTGGCCGAGCGGATCGGGTATCCGCTGTTCATGAAGCCGTACGACGGCGGGGCCTGGCGCGGCGTCTCGCGCATCCGCAATCCGGCTGAGCTGCACGCCGCCTACGACCAGAGCGGCGAGATGCTGATGCACTTGCAGAAGTCGGTCGAGAACTACGACGTCTTCGCCCGGTCGCTGTCGATCGGCGCGGAGACGATGGTGATGCGGTTCCAGCCCGACCAGCCGATGCACGAGCGGTACGCCGTCGACCACAGCTTCCTGACCGACGACGGCGGCACCGAGGTGGTCACGATCGGGAAGCTGGTCAACGCGTTCTTCAAGTGGGAGTTCAATTCGTGCGAGACGCTGGTCAAGGACGGCGTCGTCTATCCGATCGACTACGCGAACGCCTGCCCGGACGTGGCGCTGACCAGCCTGCACTATTACTTCCCCTGGGCGATCAAGTCGCTGGTGAAGTGGTCGGTGTTCGTGCTCGTGACCGGGCGCCAGCCCAAGCTGGACCTCAACACCGACGCCTACTTCGCGATCGCCGACAATCCGGAGCTGTCGTACGGGGACAAGCTGGGCGCCTACCGGGCGCTGGCCGACGCCTACTTCGACTCCGAGCGGTACGGCGAGTTCTGCGCGACCAGCCTCGCGCAGCTGGACGACGTGATGCTCGAGTGGGTGTCCGGGCCGGACTTCGACGAGCTGCTCGTGCAGACGGTTCGGTCGGTGTATCCGGCCGCGCGAGCACGACCAGTTCATCGCGCATCTGCGCGGGCTCACCGGGCTGTGGGTGACCGACGAGCGCGCCCGGCGCTTAGGTACGGGCTAGGGATCACCTTTCAGCAGCATGTCCCTACTTACTGCTGTTACCTGGGCTGATCCGTGGACAGCATGGTCCTACTTACTGCTGTCCTGATGACAGAAAGTAGGACCATGCTGTCGTTGGTTTCCCCGAGCGGCGGCCTCGAAGGCGGGGCAGTCACGCAGCGGGATGGGACGCAGCGACCAGCACGGCCTCCCAGCCAGGCTGACCGTCACGCCCGGCATGTAAATAGTTACGCTAGGCAATCATGCTGAGCTATGTCCTGGCTTTCCTGGCCGGCCTGGTGAACGCCACCGGCAACGTGCTCAACCGCAAGGCCGCGCGCGACGAGCCAGATCAGGCTGAGTTCCGGCTGCGCCTGATCGTGGACCTGATGCACAGGAAGGTCTGGCTGGCGGCGGTCGGCTGCATGATCGTCTCGTTCGCGCTCGCGGCAGCCGCGCTCGGCACGGGCCAGCTCGCCTCGGTGCAGCTCGTGGTGGTGCTCGAGCTGCCGATGACGATCATCGGCGGCGCGCTGCTGCTGCGCTCGCCGATCGGACCGCGCGAATGGGTCGCGATCACGGCGCTGACCGCCGGGGTGATCGGCCTGCTCGCACTGCTCGACCCTAAGCCAGGGCCGGAGAAGGCCGTCCCGGCGATCCTGTGGATCGCCATGTCCGCCGCCAGCGTCGGCGCGATCGCGGCGCTCGTCATCGCCGCGCGCGCCCATCCGAAGCCGGCGGTGCGGGCAAGCCTGCTCGGCATCGCGACCGGCCTCGGCTACGGCCTGACCGCCGCGTACACCAAGGGCATGGCCGACCAGTTCAATTCCGGCGGTTTCTCGGCCATCTTCATCCACTGGGAGCTGTACGCGACTATCGCCGCCGGAGTGGTGTCGGCATTCCTGCTGGAGAACGCGTACCAGGCTGGCCCGCTCACGGCATCCCAGCCAGGCATCACACTGGTGGACCCGCTCAGCTCGACGATCTGGGGGCTTGTGGTCTTCGGCGAGATCGTCTACCACGGCGCTCTGATCACGCTCATCGTGCTGCCGGCCCTGGCGGTCGCGAGCGGAGTGTCCCTGCTCAGCCGATCGTCGATCCTGCGAACCACTCAGACCGGTGACGACAATCCCGCCGACGAGAATGGTCCCGTGGAGGCGTCGATATGAGCCAGGCGAGCCGGCGGGCCTGGAGCAGCGGCCTGATCGCGGGAAGTCTCATGCTGGCGCTGCCGCTCGTGTTACTCGCGTGCGGGCCGTCGAAGCCGACTCGGCCAATCGCCCCGACGCCGCGCCAGCGCCCGTCCGAACCGACCCGTAGCCAACCGACCCGTAGCCAGCAGATCAAGGTCCTGACCGGGGCGCTCGCGCTGATGCGCGGACAGCGAGCGCACCGACGACGCGGCGAGCCAGGTGCTGCCGCCTGAGCTGATGGAGGCGATCGAGTACCTGGCGGCTCACCACCTCGCGAACGTGATCTCGATCAGCGACGCGACCGGGGAAAGCACTTTCAGCCACGGCAAGGCCGAACTGTACGCGGAAGACCCCGGCGAACTCGCGGCAGCCGCCGCCGGAATCCCGGTCCTCGTCGGCACCGGCGATTGCGACGCGGCTCAGCACCTGGCGGTCGGGCCGGACAAATGCCTGGCCGGCAAGACCACCCAGGGGCGCGCGACCGCCGCCTGGGGCGACTCGCCCTGGGTCACCGCCGTAGGCGGGACGACACCGAACTTCACCTCGGCCGGCAAGCGGGCCTGCCAGATCCGGTCTGGAACTCTGAGCAGGTCGGCATCGCGTTCGGCGAGGGCGCCGGCTTCTCGGCGGACTACCCCAGGCCGAGCTACGCCAGCGGCGTCGCCGCCCTGGCCCGATCGCGTCACCGCTCGGTGCCCGACCTGGCCATGGACGCCTCCGGCGGTACCTCCGAGTCCACCCCGCTACTCGGCGGCGTGCTCGCGCTCGCGACCCAGCTCAACCACGGCCAGAATGTCGGCCCCATCAACCCGCTGCTCTACACGGTGCTCGGCCCGGCCGGGATGCGGGACGGCATCGCCGATGTCGTCTCCGGCAACAACTCGGTGTACCGGGACGGCAAGGTAGTCGTGCGGGGATTCAGCGCGAGAAAGGGCTTCGATGTCGCGAGCGGCTGGGGCACGATCACGGCGAACGTGTTCGCCCCCGCGCTTGCGCAGGCTACCCGGGCAGCCCACCAGGACGCCGCCGTCCGGCATCAGGCCGCGACCGCGCTGGCCAGGCTTGAGCACCGGATGAAGCTGAGCCGCGACCCGGTCGGCCCTGGGCAGACGACCACGCTGACGGCGTCTGGTTTCCTGCCGCTGCACCCCGTAACGCTCACGATCGACCGGCGCAAGGTGGCGACCCTGGACGCAGTGCCGCCGGGCTGGTCAGCTTCCGCATCAGCCCAGCCTCGCTCGACCTGCCAGCTGGCGAGCACACCGTTAGCCTGACCGGAATGCTGCTGACGATAACGGGCACGCTCCGGACGCGCTGAACCAGAGCGGAGTGGCTGCTGACCAACCGACCCGGAGAGAGACGGTCCCCGGCATCAACCGGCAGACGCCGGGGACCGCCCGTCCTCATCTCGCAGCCGCAGCGCCGCGCGAGTCGCCCTCACTGCAGCGGTAAACCGCCACTGATAGATGGTCTACCACAAAAGCGGCCGTTCTGTTCGGTGTGACGACGATCGCGTCTGGACTGGATTGCGCCGGTCGCTGGTCCGCCGGCCGCTGGTCCATCGGCCGCTGGTCCGCCGGTCGCTGGTCCGCCGGCCACGGCAGCTCGGCCCAGACCATGCGGCTCCGCTGGTCGCCACGGACGCCGGTCCGCACGGCCAGGGCGCGCACTAAGAGCAGGCCCCGGCCAGACTCGGCGTCCGGATCGTCGACCAGCCGCGGTCCATCGGGCGCTCCGTTGTCGGTCACGGCGACCCGGACGCTGTGCTGGCGAAGGGCGATCTCCACCGCGAAGCACCCACCCCGGCCGCTGCGGGTATGCCGGATCGCATTGCTGGCGAGCTCGGTCGCCACGCTCGTAAGGTCGTCGCGAGCCTCGCACCCAGGAAGGACGTACTCCAGCCAGCGCCGCAAGACGCCAAGCTGCCGGCCGTCGCCGGGAAATACCCGCCACCGCCGCAGGCAATTCCCAGGCGGAGCCTCATCAGGGACCGTGTCGATGATCACGACCTGAGCTTGCGATGCGCCACCAGGAAGATTCAACTTGGCGGGCAGGACAAAAGACAACGCTATTAACCAATCGAGAACACTGCCAATTTTTGTTCGCATCGGTTTGCATCAGTTCCGACAGGACAGTCGCAAAATCACTCGCAGACGAGACCACCCGTGGCGGTGAACAGCAAAGTGGGCCACCACTGGGTCCGGCCCGCCAATCTGACGACAGCATGGTCCTACTTACTGCTGTCCTGAGGGCAGTAAGTAGGACCATGCTGCTGTAGAAACAGCCCGCCCAACGACAGCAAGTAGGGACATGCTGCTGTCGCGGGGCGCGGGGCGCGGGGCGCGGGGCGCGGGGCGCGGGGCGCGGGGCGCGGGGCGCGGGGGCGCGGGGCGCGGGGGCGCGGGGCGCGGGGGCGCGGGGGGCGGGGGGGCGCGGGGCGCGGGGGCGCGGGGCGCGGGGGCGCGGGGGGGCGCGGGGGTGCGGGGGGTCGGGGTGCGGCTCTGAGCGCTTGTCGGTGGGTGTCATTACGGTGGGCGCATGCCCTACTTCGCATTGACGACCCGGCACGGCCCGGGTTGGGATTCGGCGCGACCGATCAGGGAGCAGGATGGCTGGGACGGGCACGCCGCCTTCATGGACGCTCTCGTGGACACCGGGTTCATCGTCGTCGGCGGGCCGCTGGGAAACGGAGAGCGCACTATGCACCTCGTCGAGGCGCCCCGCGAAAGCGACATTGTCGCGCGCATGAGTGAGGACCCGTGGGCGCGGGCTGACCTGCTGCTAGTCGATTCGGTGGAACCGTGGCAGCTGTGGCTGGACGGTCGGCGGTAATACTGCTGGCACCGCAAAGGCCGCTATTTAGCTAAGATGAACGGCACTGCGGCCCGACGGGCTTCCTAGACTCAGCGCTGCAATGCGCCTGATTCGGGAAATGCTCCCACCCGCGCGATTTTTTCGTGCTGCGCGGGAGCCCGTCCCTTGGCATTGTTCCGCCGATCGGCCGCGGGCCTTGCCGCGATCGCCGACCACACTTCCGGTGTTTGCCAGTCCGGTGTTTGCCAGCACAGTGTCGCTGAGCAGATGTTCCAGCAAGCCTTGTTCGGCCTAGGACCCCGGCCGTCTCCGAGCGAGCGGCGTTCCTGGGAGCACAGCGTCCCGGTGCTCGCTCGCGATCTGGTCGACGCAGGACTCGGCTCGGTGGAAGTCATGCTCGAGCAGCGACTGCCGCTGAGCAGCCGACGTATCGATGCAGTCCTGGCTGGCCGTCATCCACGCACCGGGCAGCCTTCCTACGTAGTGGTGGAACTCAAGCAGTGGAGCGGCGCGAACCTCTACGAATCCGATCCGTCGCTCGTCACCGTCGACGGCGTCGGATCCCAGCCTCGGCTGCATCCGCTGGAGCAGGTGCACGGATACTGCCAGTACCTGCTCGATTTCCTTCCGGCGCTGCAGGGCGAGCCACAATCGGTGTCGGGTGTCGCCTACCTGCACAACGCCACCGAGTACGGCGTCGCGTCGCTGCGGGGCTACGCCGAAACTGAGCTGGCGAGAATGTACACCGGCGAGCGGCGCGGTGAGTTCCTCGAGTATCTGCGGTCAAGGCTTGCCGAGTCAGTTCCTGGCGCGCCGTATGCCGACGAATTCCTCGCCGCGCGGGCGGCGCCGAGCCGGCAACTGCTCGCAGTCGCCGCAGCCGAGATCCGAGATCGCGAGCAGTTCGTCCTGCTCGACCAGCAGCGGCTCGCCTACAACCTGGTCTTGCATGCCACTTCCCAAGCCCGGTCGGGTGACTCGAAGACGGTGGTGATCGTCACCGGAGGTCCAGGCAGCGGCAAGAGCGTGATCGCCCTGTCGCTGCTCGGAGAGCTGGCCAGGCAAGGGCGGACCGTGCTGCACGCGACCGGCTCGCGCTCGTTTACCCAGACGTTGCGCAAGGTGGCTGGGCGCGGCTCGCCTCGCGTGGCGAACCTCTTTAAGTACTTCAACAGCTTTATGGACGCGGAACGCAACGGTCTCGAAGTACTGATCCTCGACGAGGCGCACCGAATCCGCGAGACCTCCGCCAACCGATTTACTCCCGCCAGGCTGCGCACCGAACGCAGGCAAGTTGACGAGCTGATCGCCGCCGCGCGCGTACCGGTCTTTCTGCTCGACGAGCATCAGGTCGTCCGGCCCGGTGAGATGGGCACGGTTGCCGACATCGAGGCCCATGCGCGAGCGGCGGGCCTCAACGTCGCCAAGATCTCGCTGGACGCTCAGTTCAGATGCGGCGGCAGCGAGGAGTACCTGGAATGGGTCTTGCGGCTGCTGGGCCTGAAACCGGGCGGCCCGGCCGCCTGGACCGGTGATCCCGCGTTCAGCCTCGAGGTCGCTGACTCGCCGCATCAGCTGGAGTTCCTCCTGCGCAAGAAGCTGGACGAGGGATACGGCGCGCGGATCTCGGCCGGCTACTGCTGGCCCTGGAGCGACCCGCGGCCGGACGGCTCGCTCGAAGCTGACGTGGTGATCGGCGACTGGTCCCGGCCGTGGAACGTCAAAGGCGACCGAGCGGTGGGCGGTGCACCGCCCGCCGCACTGTGGGCCACCGACCCGGCCGGGTTCGGGCAGGTCGGGTGCGTCTACACAGCTCAGGGCTTCGAATACGACTGGAGCGGCGTCATCCTCGGACCAGATTTGGTCTGGCGGGGCGGCGGCTGGGTGCACCAGCGCACGGCCAGCAAGGACCCCGACTTCCGCAACCGGAACAAGATCACGGACCTCGAATTCGGCCGCCTCATCAGGAACGTCTACAAGGTACTGCTGACCCGGGGAATGGTTGGCACGATCATCTACTCCCCCGACGACGAGACTCGCGAGTTCCTGCGCTCACTCGTCGGCTGACCCCTCTGACCGCACCAAGGTCCTACTTACTGCTATCCCGACGACGGTAAGTAGGACCATGCTGCTGACGCTTACCGGTCTTTTAACAGCAGCAGCAGGCAGGCACATGCTGCTGCGGAGCTACGGCTGCTAGCCCAGGGAGGCGGCGCGCAAGGCCCGGTACAGCAGGCGCTCGTCGCCTAGGCGGTGCTTGAGCTGACGCTCCAGGCCGCCGATCGGGACCAGGTTCTGCGGGGCGCGCGGGTCCTTGTGCGGGACGCTGGCGAATGCAGGGAGGACCCGGGCCGTCTGGTCGGCCAGCATGGTGACGTCCTTGGGATCCAGGTCAGGCGAGCACTCGATGCGGACGACGCCCGACCACGGCACGCCTTCGGTGTCTGGGAGCTGCAGGTACCACGACGCCCGCTCCCAGGAGGTGCCCATCTTGAACGCCGGGGTGCGCTGGCCCGGCTTGAGAGCGCCGACCACGGCGGCCTGCGTGCCGGGGAGGTAGGACGCGTGGTGGGTCTTGATGTAGCCGACCGTGCGGTCCAGGTGCGCGCGGCCTCGCAGCGGACCGTCGACCACCAGCAGGTCGTCGTCACCGGGGTGGGCGGCACGGAAGTCCACGGCGAGGGCGACCTCGGTCGAGCGCGAGCTGCTTCTGCATCGCCTGGGACAGCTTGTCGAGCCCCGCGCCCTCTGACGCGTGGGCCTGGTACCGGCCGCAGCGGGTCACCAGGTCGCCGGCGTCACCGGCGGCGGTGAAGAGGCCGCGCTCCACGACCACGTCGGCTACGTGGGCGCCTCCATCGCAGACCACGAGCCCGGCCGCCAGGGACGCGGCGATGCCCGGCGACGGGCTGGAGGCCGCTGCGGTGGACCCAGACCCGGGCGTCGATCCGGCGCACTCCGTCGAGGAACAGCACCGTGCCTGGCGGCACCACGGACGGGTCGGGGTCGAGCGGTCGCCACTCACCAGCGGGGACTTCCAGGTCCAGGTCAAGCTCGGCGGACGACTCCGACAGCCCGCCGCGCCCTCCTGCTCTTCGGCGAACGCCTGCCCGTAACCCGGATCCCACGGGTCGACCGTAAACGCCATCGGCGGAGAAGGCGCCGCCGCCAGTCCGGCAGACACAGCCCCGCTCACGTCACGCCCTCCTTCCGCAGCGTCGACGTCATCCCGGCGCGCGACACCACGAACCGCACCGGCGCGCGCTCGGCCAGCGCCGGCACGTGGGTGATGATGCCGATCATCTGCTCGGAGTCCGACGACAACCGCTCCAGCGTCGACCCGACGACCTCCAGCGTGTCCTCGTCCAGCGTCCCGAAGCCCTCGTCCAGGAACATCGAGTTCAGGTCCCGCATCCCGGCCGACAAGCCCACGACCTGGCGGGACAGCGCCAGCGCCAGCGCCAGCGAGGCCTGGAACGTCTCGCCTCCCGACAGCGTGTGCACGGGTCGCCGCGCCCCGGCGTCCTGGTAGTCGATCACGAACAGGTCGTTCCGCTCGTCCCGGTCCAGCTGATACTGGCCGCCGGACAGCTCCATCAGCGTCTGCGACGCCTCGATCACCAGCGAGTCCAGCGCCTCGCCGCACAGCCACCGCTCGAACGACGACGCTCGCAGATGCCGGCCGAGCATCGAGGCCACCTGCTCGTCCTCGGTGAACGCCTTGAGCTGCCCGGCCAGCTCCGCCGCCTTACGCTGGCTCGCGCGAACCTGGTCGAGCCGGTGCCTGGCCCGCTCCTGCTGGGTGGCCACCGCAGACTCGGCCTGACCGGCTCCCGGCGCCTCCACCTCGTGGCGACCCAGCCGCTCGCGCGTCTGCTGCTCCAGCTGATTCACCCGCTCGGTCGCGGCGCGATACGTCTGCCTGACCTCGTCGAGCCGCGTGCTGCGCTGCCCGTGCTGCTCCTTCGACCAGGCCGTCAGCGCGCCCCAGGCCGCCACGAGATCCTGCTCGGCTACGGCCGGCGCGCCGAGTGCCACGACCGAGTCGCGCACGGTGCGCAGGGTGGTCCAGGCGCGCCTCTCCACCTCGTCGAGACCGGCCCGCTGACGCTCGGCCTCGGTCGCGGCCGTCCTGGCTGCCCGCGCCCGCCCGCGAGCCCGCCCGAGGCGCTCGTCAGCCACCGCGATGGTCTCCAGCAGTCCCCTGACCTCGGCCTCCCCAGAAGCGTCGGCGAGGGCTGCGGCAACCTTTTCCAACTGAATGGCAGTGCTTTCTAGCTGCGCCGTCGCCTTGACCGTCGCTTCGGCGGCCCGGTCCCGCTCAGCCTGGGCCTTCTTCACGGCCGAGGCGGCCGAGGTAACCGCCGACTGCCCGTCAGCCAGGTCAGCGGGCACACTGTGGTGCGGCAGCGCCGCAACCGGCTGCAGGCAGACCGGGCAGTCCTCGCCTACCCGCAGGCGCTGCGCGACCGCGATGGCCGCGTGAGTGCGCTCCGCCGCCGCGTAAGCGGCCTGCGCCTGCTCGTGTTCGCTCGCGGCGACGGCCAGCGCCTTGGCGCAGGCGTCCTGCTCGGCGCGCCGCTGTGCCAGGGCCTTGTCCTGGCCGTCGCGCACCGCCGCCAGCTCGCGCTGCTGACCGTAGGCATCGCGCTGCCGCTGCAGGGCGCCGGCCTCCGGCAGCGCGTCCCGCACCTGGGCGGCCTCCTGCTCCGCCTCGTCGCAGCGGTCCCGCTCGGCCCGGCGCTGCTCAGTCAGCTTGTCGGCGGCAGTGACTTGCCTCGCCAGGTCTGGCACCCCGTCCGGCACGCTCACCTTGGCCAGCAGGTCCACTTCGGCGCGGACCGAATGTCCGAGGACACCGAGCTCTTTCGCCTGGTCGGCCTGCTCTCGGGTGGTGCCGACGAGCTGCGTCACCTCGGTCGCGAGTTCGGCCAGCTCGGCGATCCGGGCCTGGGCCGCCGCTTCCGCTTCCGGCGTCGCGTCGGGCAGGTCGGCGATAGCGTCCTTGGCCCGGGCGGCCTGGTCGCCCGCCAGCTTGGCGCGCTCCCGCGCCTTCTGCCCGACGGTCTCGTACACGCCGAACGCCAGCAGCTCCACCAGAAGGTTCTGCCGGTCGGCCGGCCTTGAGTGCAGGAACTCCGAGAACCGCCCCTGAGGCAGCAGCACCGACTGGGTGAAGTGCTCGTAGGTCAGCCCGAGGATCCCCTGCACGGCGGCCTTGACCTGGTCGGGTCCCTCGGCGATCGCCTCGACGCTGGCTTCGAGCAGCTCGGTCATCGACGCGCTCGCGGGAACCGCCGAGTCGAGGATCTCCAGGCGGGCTTCCTTCGTGTTGACCTGGCCCCGGGCATTCCTCACCAGCGCGCGTACCGCCGCGTACCGCTTACCCGCCGCCTCGAAGACGAGCGCGACCCGGCACGCGTTGGCCGCCGGGGCGAGCGCCTGGGCGATGACATTCTCCCGGCCCCAGCGAGGCACCGTGCCGTACAGGGCGAAGCACAGGCCGTCGATGACCGTGCTCTTGCCCGACCCGGTCGGCCCGACCAGCGCGAAGAAATCGACGTCGGAAAAGTCAGCCTCGGCCGGCTTCCGGTAGGAGCCGAACCCGTCAAGCAGCAACCGCACCGGCCGCATCAGGCACCCCCTCCCGCCTCGGCGCCAGCCAGGTCGGCCGGCGCGTCGCCGGTCACCTCGTCGAGCAGCGCCGAGAACATCGCCGTGAGCCGCTGGTCCTCGACGCCTTCCTCACCGAGGTAGTCGCCGAACAGCTGCGCCGGGCTCCGGCCCACCCGGCTCGGCCGCTCGCCTCCCCCGCTGTCCCGAGTCCCAGGACGGAGCCGGTGCGCATCGTCGAGCAGCACCTCCAGCGTGTTCGGCAGCTTCTCCCTGACCAGGTCACCAAGCCCGGCCCGGGCCGGCTCAGCCAGGATCACCCGCAGGTACGCATCGCCCAGGCCGTCCGCCTGCAGTTCCTCGGCCTCCGCCATCACCTGCTCAAGCGTGCCGCGCAGCGTCCGCAGCCGGCGGGCGCCGGCGACGGGCACGGGCCGCGCGTCGGCCCGGACGCCGGGCGCTGCCGAGACGACGAGCACGACCGGCTCGTTCGCCTCTTCACCGAAGTCGACCGGCAGCGGCGAGCCTGAGTAGAAAATCGGGCACGGCCCGGCGATCTCCTGCTGCCGATGCAGATGGCCCAGGGCGGCGTAGTGCGCGGACGCCGGGAACATGCGGGCCGACAGCTCGTAGTCCAGGCTGGTCTGCACCTCGCGCTCGCCGCCACCTCGCCGCCCGCCGAGCAAGGTCGCGTGCGCCATCACGACGTTCACGGCGTCGTCGGTGAAGCCGCTGGTCAGCACCCGCACGATCTCGGAAACCCGCTGTGCGTAGTCCAGCGTGTGCTCGGCGAACTCGTGCAGCACGACCTCGGCGGCCCGCACCGCATACCGGTGCGACAGGAAGGGCAGAGCCGCGACCCGGACCTCTGCGCCATTTCGCAGGGTGAACGCGGTCGTGCCCCCCGACTCAGGGCGTTTCGGCAAGCCGAGCACGGCGAGCCCGAGCTGGCCGAGTACGGGCCGGTACACCGAGTCGATAAGGCTGGCGTTGTCGTGGTTGCCCGCGATGACCACGACCTGGCGGCCGTCGTCGCGCAGCGCGAGCAAGGTCCGCATGACCAGTCCCTGCGACTTCGCCGTCGGCGCCGAGGTCTCGAACAGGTCGCCGGCGACGAGCACGAGGTCGACGTCCTCGTCCCGCGCCGTCCTGACGATGCTGCCCAGGACGGCGACGTGCTCGTCATGCCGGTCACGGCCCTTGAGCACCTTGCCGACGTGCCAGTCACTGGTGTGCAGGATCTTCATCAAATCTGCGGCTCCTCGAACGGCTCATCGAAGGGCGGGTCAGCGTCATTCTTGCGTGCCCTGCCGTCAGTCAGCCGCACAAGCGTCAAAGACTGTGGATAACCGGCGTCCGGCATGAAGCCGGCCTGTGTATCAGGACGCTGTGTATTTCGCGGCGCTGCCCTTGGCGGTCTCTACCGGGTACTTGCGGGCGTTCTTGACCATCTTGTCGATGAACGCCTGCTCGAGGTCGACGCCGAGCACGTCAGCGAGCCTGATCAGATAGGCGAGCACATCGGCCAGCTCGTCCCGCACGTCGGCCGCGCGGCCCTCGTCGGTCATGATCGCCAGCGACTCCTGCGGGGTGAGCCACTGGAAGAGCTCCGTCAGCTCCCCCACCTCGCCGCTCAGCGCCATGACCAGGTTCTTGGGAGTGTGGAACTGCTCCCAGTCCCGCTCGGCTACGAACACCCTGAACTGCTGCTGCAACCCGTCGATCGTCACCTGCCACGTATAGCAGGCCGTGCCAGACTGGGCTTGATGAGCTGGTACACCGACTAGAGCCAGCCCTGCTGATTCACGATGCGGATGGCGTCCAGGCGGTTGCGGGCGCCTAGCTTGGTCATCACCGATGAGATGTGGTTACGGACCGTGCCTGCGGTCAGGTAGAGCTGCCTGGCGATGACGGTCACGTTGGCGCCGGTGGCGACCAGCCGCAGGATCTCGGTTTCGCGGCTGGTCAGCGGGCTACGCGGGCCGAGGATGGCCACGATCGCGAGCGCTGGATCGATGACGCGCACGCCGACGGCGACCCGCCGGATGGCATCGGCCATCTGGTCAGCCGGGGTGTTCTTGACCAGGAACCCGGAGGCACCCGCCTCGATCGAGTGCGTCAGGTGGGTCGCGCATCCGCCGCTCGCGAGGATGAGCGAGCGGCACGAGGGAAGCTTGGCGGCCAGTTCCCTGGCAACGCCTGGGCCGTTCAGGCTGGGCAGGTCGTAGTCGATCACCGCGACGGTCGCGCCGCCGCGCCGGGCCAGTTCCACGACGTCGTCGCTGCGATCGGTGTCACCGACGACGTCGATGTCCGGCTCTAGCTGGAGCAGCGCCACGATTGCTCCGCGCACGAGATGCTCAGGCTCAGCGACGATGACCTTCGGCACGGGCCCTCCTCCAGCTAGGTGCCCATCCACTGAACAGGTCCCTCAGAATTGTCAACATCTTGACAATCTGAGGGACCTGATGTCAACTCTGGACAAGCGCCCCCCGGGTTCGGAGTACTCAGCTTTACTGCTGCGTACGCCAAATGGCGGCGGCGCCGATGGCTAGCCTGGGTCGGAGCTAGGGTGCTGCGGGCAGCAGTGGATGAACCCGGCAACGGGTGTCGGACGCTGCGTTTGCGCAGACAGGGGCGCGATGCTGACTGGAATGGCGGCAAGGGTGAGGGCGAGCACCACTGGACGAATCAGTGCGCGTCGTGACGGCGTCATTGCGGGAGCCCCTCCGATCGAGGTCCAGCGGCGCGGCATCGGCCTGCTTGCGAGATGCCGACCGCGGCAGAAGCTAAGATATCGACAACATTAACTAGCCCTTCTAGTGGAGTCAATTGAGTCAAACTACGTTTGCTCAACACTTGCGCCAGCTGCGTAAGGCGCGAGGGATGACGCAACGCCAGCTCGCCGGCACCGGCTTGTCAGTCAGCTACGTGTCGCTGCTGGAGTCCGGCAAGCGTTCACCGACGCCTGAGACCATCCAGATTCTCGCCGACGCGCTGTCCTGTGACGTGCACGACCTGGTCGAGCCGGCGGGCGCGGGGCAGCCGCTCGCGCTGGTGCTCGCGCAAGCTGATCTCGCCCTGGAGGCCGGCCAGGTCACTACCGCGCTCGAGCGGTACGAGCACGTGCTCGCCTCGGGGCAGGACGCTCCCGCCGAGCTGTCCCGCCGGGCTCGGCTCGGCCAGGCGCAGTCACTCCAGCGGGCCGGGCGGCTGGCCGAGGCCGCCAGGGCTTACGAGCACTGCGTCAGGCTCGGCGAAGTGGACCCGGCCAACGAGGCGTCCCTGCTGGTCTACGTGGGCTGGTGCCGCTGCCTGTACGAACTGGGCGAACTGGCTCGCGCCGCCGACGTCGGCAAGACGGCGCTGGCCGAGATCGACGCCGCCCAGGCGCGCGAGTCCGAGCTCTCGATCCGCCTGATCGCCACGGTCGCCGCCGTCCGCCTTGAGCTCGGCGACCTGCGCGAGGCCGAGCGGCTGCTCGAAGACGGACTGGAGCGAGCCTCGCGGGTCCGCTCGCCCACGGCCAGGGGCGCGATCTTGTGGAACGCTAGCAGCGTCGCCTACGAGCGCGGCCGGTACCAGCAGGCGCTCGAGCTGTCCGAGGAGGCGCTGCGGATCTTCCGTGGCAGCAACACGACCTTGCACGTGGGTCAGCTGCTCGGCGCTCGCGGCTACCTGCTGCTGCGCTGCGATCCGCCCCGGGTAGACGAGGCGTTCGAGAGCCTGCGCGAGGCGCTGACTCTGCTGGCCGGGACAGCCGACCCGGTGTATCAGGCCTATGTCTTCACCGAGTTGTGCTACGCCCATCTGGCCAGGGACGAGGTCGACGAGGCGATCCACGCGGCCCAGGACGCCCAGCGGCTGCTCGGCTCGACCGCCATGCTGGAGACGGCGAGGGCCTCGACCGCGCTGGCCGCCGCGCTCACGTCCAAGGGCGAGCACGAGCAGGCCCGCGCGGTGTTCACCGAGGCGGCGACTGTCCTTGACCGGCTAGGCGCGACCCGGCACGCGGCGCGGGCCTGGATCGAAGCTCGCCCACGCCCTGGTCAAGACCGGCAAATTCAAGGAGGCGGTCGTCGCCTACGACCGCGCTGCCCGCGCCGTCAACATCGACGACCCGCGCTGGCGTCAGAACGGAAGCTGAGCCGCGATCAGTTCCTTACCGGCGCTGGCACGTGAGGTGCGTGACACCGCTCGGGGTCGTGGTCGACTCGATGCTGAAGCGCTCTTCGAGCCCTTCCAGGCCGTCCCACAGCCGCTCGCCGCGCCCGAGCACGATCGGCGCTAGCACGAGATGCAGGTGGTCGATGAGGTCGGCCTCCAGGAACTGGCGGACGGTCGCCGGTCCCCCGCCGATGCGAACGTCCAGGTCGCCAGCGGCTTCCCTGGCCATCGCCAGTGCCTGCGCCGGACTCGCGTCGACGAAGTGGAAGGTGGTGCCGCCCTCCATCTCAATCGAGGGCCTCGGATAGTGGGTGAGCACGAACACCGGGGTGCGGAAGACCGGCTCGTCACCCCACCAGCCGCGCCATTCGTGGTCGGTCCAGGGTCCGCGCTGCGGGCCGAACTTGTTGCGCCCCATGATCTCCGCGCCGATGCCAGGCCCCCAGCTGCTGGCGAGCGCATCGTCCACGCCGGTGCTTCCTCCTGGCTCGCCCTGCATCGCGCGGAAAGTGCGGGTGGCGAAGAACCATTCCGTCAGGCGGGTACCCGCGTGGCCGAACGGCGCCTCGAGCCGCTGGTCCGCACCGGCGCCGTAGCCGTCCAGCGAGATCGTGAAGTTGTGAACGCGCACTAGTGACATGGCCACCATCCTGCCTGCAGCACGAGCTACCGCGTCGGCGACTGGCCCAGGACCGGGTCGATTCCTTCGAGCAGCACCGGCAGGGTGAACGACCTAGTCCTCTGGCACCTGAGCCCTGATCTGCCGAACCCGAGCCTGCACGACCTCGGCGGTCGCGTCCCCGCCGACCAGCGAGGATCCGAGGCCCACCGCCACGGCGCCGGCCTTGAACCAGCCGGCGACGCTCGCGTGGTCGATCCCTCCGGTGGGCACGAATCCGACCGAGGGGAAGGGGCCGCGCAGGGCGCCGAGAAAAGCGGGACTGAGCCCGCCGCAGGGAAAGAGCTTGAGCAGCGAGAGGCCGAGCCTGGTCGCCGTGACGATCTCGGTCGGGGTGAAGACTCCGGGTACGGCCAGCACGTCGCGGCTCGCGCAGGCCGCCACCACCTGCGGGTCGAGGTTCGGCGCGACGCAGAAGCCCGCGCCTGCGTCTGCCGCCGCGCCGACCGTCGCCGGATCGAGCACGGTCCCGGCCCCGAGCAGGATCTGGTTGCCGAACCGGCGCTTCAGAACGTCGAGTGATGCGATCGCGTGGTCGTTGTCCGCCGTGATCTCCAGGACCGTCAGCCCGGCCTCGATCAGGTACTCGCAGGTCCTGATGGCTGTGTCGGCCTCGGCGATCCGCAAGATCGCGATCACCTTGTCCCGGCGGATCCAGGCCGCCGCCCGTTCAGCGCCGGTCATCGGCGGATCCGGCCCAGCCGGCCGTGCTCGGCGTCGAAATCGCGGGAAGGGCGCAGCCAGGTGTCACCCGGAATGGTGTACATATACGCGGACGCTTCGGCGGCTGCGAGCACCGACTCTTGCGCCGATGCGTTCTGCAGCGAGCTGGCGAGAAACGCCGCCGCTGCCGCGTCTCCGGCCCCGAACGCGTCGAGCACACTGGCCCTGGCCGAGCCAGTCACCGCCGGTCCGTCGGCGCTGAACGCCTGGACGCTGATCTCCAGGACACCGGAGCTGACCTCCTGCTGGCTCCGCACCACGACCTGTGAGAGCCCGTAGTCGTGCCGCAGCTCGTCGACCCGCTCCGTGCTCACCTCGGCGCCGGTGACGAGCTTGAAGTCGAACGGCGAGGCGAACAGCACGTCGACCCTCGGCAGCACCCGCCCCAGCGCGGCGGCCGCCGCTTTGTGAGACCAGAGCTGCCCTCGGTAGTTCAGGTCGAACGACGTGCGAACGCCTGCTGCCGCCGCGCACTCGAAGGCCTCGATCACCACTTTCTCGGCGTCGGGGCCGAGCGCGCAGGTGATGCCGGTGCTGTGCAGGGCGCTAGCCGAGGCGAGGATGCGAGGCCAGTCGAACATCCCAGGTCGGAACTGGCTCGCGGCCGACCCGGCCCTGTCGTAGTGAACCTGGGTAGGCCGGGGATACACGCCTTCTTCGGCGAAATACAGCCCGCACCGGCTCTCATCGTCCCAGTCGATCTCGGTATCGACGCCGTGCCGGCGCGCATGGCCCGCAACCAGCCGGCCCAGCGGGTTGTCCGGCAGCCGGCTGACCCACGTCGCCCGGCAGCCGAGCTGCGCGAGCGCGACGAGAACGTTGAGCTCGGTGCCGCCGACGTCGATGGTCAGCCCGGTCGAGTACTCCAGCGGCATCTTGCCCTGGGCGGTCAGCCGCACCAGCGCCTCGCCAAGACCAACGACCAGCGGCGAATCGGCTGCCAGCCGCCCCGCGTCGCCCACCCGACCATGCCTCTCGTGACACCATCACTGAACCCGGCTTAGCCAAAGTGGACTCTATGTCCACTAACAATGTAAAGAGGGCAGCCAACCCAGTCAACAGCCCGCACGCGGGGCTAACAGCAGTAACCGGGGCCACGCTCCCGTGCGAGCCTACGTTTCGTGGGCAGCATGGTGCTACTTACTGCTATCCCGACAGCACTAAGTAGCACCATGGTGCTGTCGAAACCGGGCCAATGACAGCAGTAAGTAGGGTCTTACTGTCGTTACCAGCGCCTCGCCCGGCGGCGACCTTATGGACCCCGCGCGCCGCGACGCGATAAGGCGCCAGGGGCATTTGGGGGCTTTAGTGCATACTTGGGATATGACGCGCCTGGAACGCCGCAGCTCGGCAGGCTCGGCGGCTCTTCCTGACGCGTCCGCCTGGGCGCTCGACCCAGACGTCGCGTACCTGAACCATGGCGGCTTCGGCGCTGCGCCGAGTGCTGTCCGGGCCGAGCAGCGGGCCTGGCAGGACGCCATGGAGCGCTACCCGGCCCGCTTCCTGGTCCACGAGCTGCCCGGGCTTCTCGACAAGGTCAGGCAGCAACTCGCCGATTTCCTCGGCGCCGACGCCGACGGGCTGGTCTTCACCGACAACGCGACGACTGGCACCCAGACGGTGATCGCCCAGGCCGGACTCACAAAAGGCGACGAGGTGCTGGTCACCGACCATTGCTATCCGGCCGTGCTCACTCAGCTGCGACGACTTGAGCGATCGACCGGGATGACGCTGCGGGTGGTGCCAGTCCCGCTCCCGGCCGGCGACCGGGCGGCGGTCGCCGGCACGGTGCTGGCCGGGCTCAGCAGCCGGACCAGGCTGGTCGTCATCGACCAGGTCGCGTCGGGCACCGGCATGATCTTCCCGGTGCAGGAGATCACCGCCGAATGCCGGCGGCACGGGGTGCCGGTCCTGATCGACGGCGCGCATGCGGCCGGGCTGCTGCCCCTCGACCTGGCCAGCATCGGCGCCGATTTCTGGACCGGCAACCTGCACAAGTGGATCTGCGCACCGAAGGCGTCGGCCGTGCTGCACGTCGCGCCGCAATGGCGGGACACCATCCGGCCGCTAGTGGCGTCCCATGGGTTCGCCGACGGATTCCGGCCGGCGTTCGACTGGACCGGCACCCGCGACCCGTCGGCGATCCTCGCCGTGCCAGCTGCGCTGAAGTTCTTCGAGGACGCGGGCTGGGAGACGGTCCGCCAGCGCAACAGCGACCTCGCGAAGCAGGGCGCCGACCTCGTCAGCGAGCGCATCGGCACGACCAGCCCGGAGATGGGTGAGCTGGCAGCGGCGATGCGGCTGATCCAGCTACCCGCCCCGATCGCGACGCAGGACCGCAGAGAGGTGGAGCGGCAGCTGTTCGAACAGCATCGCATCGTCGTGCCGGTCATGTACCAGTACGCGGGCGGACCGCAGTGGCTGCGGGTCTCGGCCCAGCTCTACAACACGCTGAGCGACTACGAACGCCTCGCCGACGCGCTCGCCGAACTCGGCCAGACCAGACCGGCCTAGCCCTCGCGTGCCTTCGCAAGGCCGTAGCCCAGCCGGGCGGAGATCTCGTGCGCGGCCTCGATCACCGGTTCGGTGAGCTGCTCGATCCGCTCCCAGGTCATCCGCATCGTCGGGCCGGCCAGGCTGATGCTGCCGGCCAGGTCGCCATTGTGGTCGAACATCGGCGCGCTGATGCAGCGCACGCCGATCTCGTTCTCGACGTCGTCGACGGCGTAGCCCCGGTCCCTGACCCGCTGCAGTTCGGCGCGCAGGATCTCCGGCGCGACGATCGTGTTGGCCGTGCGCCGTTCGAGCGGCCTGGCGCAGTACGGCATCGAGCTCGTCGCCCGGGAAGAACGCCAGCAGCGACTTGCCGAGGCCGGTGCAGTGCAGCGGGTTCTGGCCGCCGACCCGCGAGACCATCCGCAGCGAGTGCGGGCTCTCCACCTTGTCGACATACAGCACCCGGTCGCCGTCCCTGACCCCGAGGTGACAGGTCTCGTTGCTGATCTCGACCAGCCTGGCCATCGAGTCGGCGGCAACGTCGCGCAGCCTGACGGCGGACAGGAACTCCGCTCCCCACACCGCGCACTGCGGCCCAAGGCGATACCGGCCCCCTTCGGAGTGCCGGATCAGGTGCGCTTCGATCATCACGTTGAGCAGCCGGACCACGGTGCCGCGCGGCAGATCTATCTCCGCGACGAGATCAGTGAGACGCATGCCATCTTTACGCGAGGCCAGCAGGTTAATGATGGCGATACCTTTCACCAGGGCTTTAGCCGAGCCCGTGGTGTCACTAACTGTCATCGATCTACCAGCCAAGTCCAACAGAATGCAGGGAAACTTAACAGTACGGCATAGAAAGGAGATTTGCGGCAGCCGCCGGTGCCGGCGCCTAAAACGGCGGCGGGTCGTCTTCGAAGGCACCGGCTCCCGGGATGGCGGCGAACGGGTCGGCCGGGCGCGCCGGTCCGTCGTCGTGACCCGCCCATTCGCCCTTCTCGCTCGGGCGGGTGGCCCAGGCCGGGAACGGGAAGTCCACCGCCAGCGGCACCGGGATATCGGGCTGGGAGATAAACATGGTGCCTGGCTTGGCCAGCGTCGCCCGCTGACGATGCGCGGGCGGCAGATACCCGTACTCGGGCCGCTGCGCCTCGGCGGCGTCGAGGCGGCCGGCCACCCGGATCGCGCAGTTCGCCAGGATGCGCCGCTCGACCTCGCTCGCGGTCTGCTGGGCGCCGATCAGGATCACCCCGAGCGACCGGCCGCGCTCGGCGAGATCGAGCAGGATCTGCTTGATCGGGCTGTCGCCTTCGCGCGGCGCGTACTTGTTGAGCTCGTCCAGCATCACGAACATCAGCGGCCTCGCCGTGCCCTGCCGCTCCTTGCGGGCGAACTCGGCGCGCAGGGTCACGCCGACTACGAACCGCTGCGCCCGGTCGGGCAGGTTGTGCAGGTCGATCACGGTCATCTGGGCGCGCGAGGTGGAAATGGAGCGCTCTCCCCTGTGGGCGATGTCGCCTCGGACGATCACGCTCAGCGGCGGCACGGCCGAGCGCATGCGCCGGAGGAAGGCGTTGACGCTGCCGCTGACGGTGCTGCCCGCCACCCAGTTGCCCCGGGTCGCGTCGTCGCCGAGTTCAGCCTCGAGCAGCGTCACCAGGTCCTCGAAGGTGCGGATCAGCTGGTCCCGGCTCGGATCGACACCGCTGATCCGGGCCGCGCCGTCGGTGCCCGCCGGGATGACGTCCCGCCGCAGCCTGCCAGCGACCTGGGCGATCAGCATCGTGTACTGGGCCCGCTCGTCCTCGGCATCGGCGAACACGAACGGCAGCAGCTCGCCGGTGCAGAACTCGGCGATCGTCCAGTAGAACGGGCTCACCGCCCGGTCGCGGGCGTGCACGTCAGGCGTGCCCGAGCTGTCGCCCTTGCGGGGCGGCGCGAACACGCGGACGTTGCCGAAGGGTGCGGCCGACAGGCCGAGCCGTGCGTATTTCGCCGCCTGGCCCGGCGTGAGCCGGCTGTTGGCGTAGTCGAGGAACAGCAGATCCTCACCCTTCACGCTGAAAACGAGCGCCTTCGTATTGTGCGCCTCCCCAGCGAGCACGCCGCACGTGGTGATCGAATGCAGCAGGAACATGGCGAACGAGGTCTTGGTAGCGATCCCTGACACGCCCGAGATCGAGACGTGCGCGCCCCGGGTGCCGTCGACGAACTCGAAGTTCACGTAGACCGGCTGCCCGTCCCTGCCGAACCCGACAGGGACCTTCGCATCGCCCATCTCGTCGAAGTACAGCGCGGACTCCCGGGCCGCGCCGACGGCGCGGGACACCGCAGCACCGGGCAGCGGCGGCACGTACATCTCGGGCTCGACCCGGGTCACCGTGACCTCGGCCACCTCGCAGATCTCCGCCGGCAGCGCGCCTTGCTCGATCAGGAACACATCGGAGGCGAACCGCGCGCCCTCGTGCACCGCCTCCACGTTCGTGACCACACCCGCGATCTGCACGGGCACGGCTCCCTCGCCAGGCATCGGCCGCACGGTGACCACGACGTCGTCGAGCTGCGCGTACTGGCCGGGAGCTAGACCAACCGAGAACTGCAGCGGGGTAGCCGGGACCGTACCCACCACCAGGCCAAGTTCGTCACCGTTCACGTGCCCCTCTTGTCTGCTTGCGCTGTGTTTGCTCCGCTTGCGCCGTGTTTGCCAGCACTGGCTCCCCGGGAGCCTACGCCGGCCTCACGACAGCGCGCGGGCGAAGCCGGCGACTGCTGCTGTCACAGCAAATGTCACAGTCAATGACTGGACTCGTCACATCGCGTATCACAGGGAGCCCGGATCGACAGCAATTCGGACCGGACCTTTTACAGCGAACCATTCGAACCGTGTACAGATCTGCCTGTCGTGCTATAACCGTATGTCATGACAGTCGAGTGTTCGCCTAGGTCAGATGGGCCTTCCCAGGCAATTGCACATGAAGATGCAATTGCATGGGACGATGCATTTGCATGGGAAGATGCATTTGCACGTGCAGAAGGTAGCGACATGTCGAAGGATGCCTTTATCGCTCACCTGCGAGCGTTCCACCAGGAGTGCGGCGGCCCGTCCTTCCGCAACCTGCAGCGCATCTCCCGGGACCTGCGCACCCTCTACCAGGCCCAGGGCGACGCCGCCTACCTGCTGGTCGAGCTGTCGAGGACGGCCATCTCGGAGATCCTGGGCGGCAAGCGCAAGGGCCTGCCCAGCTTCGACTGGGTCGCCAGTTTCGTGCTGAGCTGCCAGCGCTGGGCGGTCGAGCAGGGGATCATCGCCCGCGATCCTGGCCCGAGCACCCTGCCGGACTGGGCCAGGCGACGCGCGGCTCACGACGTCGGAATCGTGATCCGGCCACGGGACCCGATGGCTGGCGATGACAGCCCGGCGGAAGCGGGCCAGATCGCACCTCAGCTGCATGCGTTCATCGCGAGCCACGGCGAGTTCGGGTCGACGCTGCTGGCCAACGCTCAGCAAGGTGAGCCGGCGGCCATCTACCGCGTCGCGCTGCTCCTGGCCACCGACCAGACCCGCAATATCCAGGCCGTGCCGCTGCTCATCACGGCCTGCACCGCAGGCAACACCGACGCGATGGACCTGCTCGACGCCTGCCCTGGCCAGTTGCTGCCGCACGACGCCGCGCGGCACGCACTCGATCTCGCCCGGTGCGCCGACGAGAACGGGCGGGCCGGCGAGGCGCTCGCCTTCTACCGAGCCGCCGCGCGCGGCGGCATCGCCGATGCTGCCATCGAGCACGCGCGCGCGTTCATGGCAGGCCATGGCGACCTCGAGGCCGCGAGCTGGCTCGCGGCGCTGACCCGGCAGCCCGGCTCAGGACGGCACCGCACCGCCGAGCACTAGCCCAGCCGGGCTAGACCTCAGGCGCTGAGATGTTGACCAGCCACGACACGCCGAAGCTGTCGACGCACATGCCGAACTCGTCGCCCCACATCTGCTTCTCAAGCGGCACGGCGACCGTTCCGTTTGCCGACAGCTTCTCCCAGTACCGGCGCAGCGTGTCGCCGTCGTCGCCGCTGAGGCTGACCGAGAAGCCGGCCATGGGCTCGTGGCTCATCGTGGTCATGATGTCCGCGCCCATCAGGGTGTAGCCCGCGTCCGTCTCCAGCTGGCTGTGCATGATCCGCTCGGCGTCCGGGCCTTCGCCGCTGCCGTACTGGCCGAAGGTATTCAGCGTCAGAGTTCCGCCGAACACGCTGGCGTAGAACTCCATCGCCTGCCGGGCATTGCCGTTGAAGTTCAGGTACGGGTTCAGCCGTGAAGCCACTGTCTCCTCCTCCGAAGCGTGCTGAACACCGTAACAGCATCGTGTGGTGACTGTGTGCAACGCGCCTCAAACATGGGTCACCTGCCCGACGCGGCGAGGTCAGCCCCGAGCCCATGATCGGGGAATCCGACCACGAGAGGACTCACGATGAGCGGCAAGGCAGTGATCAGCCTGACGACCGGCCTGGAAGACCCCGAGAAGGTCACCGTGGCCTTCCTGGTCGCGGTGGGAGCGGCCGAGCAGGGCCGGCCGACGCTGATGTTCTTGACCAAGGAAGCCGCCCGGCTGGCCGTGGAGGGCGTGGCCCAGGGCGTGGCCTGCGACGGCTGCCCGCCACTGCCTGACCTGTTCAAGCGCTTCGAGAGCGCCGGCGGGCGGCTGCTGACCTGCCCGATCTGCTTCAGCGCCCGCAAGCTCAGCGAAGCCGACCTGGTGTCGAACGCCACGCTCGGCGGAACGGTCCCCATGTGGGAGTGGATCGGCGACGAGCCCGCGACCACGTTCAGCTACTGAGGCAGCGACTACAGACCCGGCGACCGGGACGAGAAGGGACAGCACGACAGTGACAACCGTAGGAGAAAGCTTCGCGGCCGCACTGGCGGCCAAGGACAACGCGGCGCTGCGGGCGCTGCTGTCGGACACTATCGACTTTCACGCCCTGACCCCGGGCCGCTGCTGGCAGGCCGTGACGCCGAGGCAGGTCGTGGACGACATCGTGCTTGGCACCTGGTTTGGCCCGGACAAGGAGATCGTCGAACTATGCTCGGTGCGCAGCAGCCAGGTCGCCGGCCGCAAGCACGTCGCCTACCAGCTTCTGGTGCGCAGCGCGGGCACCGACTTCCTGGTCGAGCAGCAGGCGTACTACAACGCCGGAGACCAGCAGATCACCTGGCTACGCGTACTGTGCTCGGGCTACCAGCCCGTCGGCTCACTCGCCGTCGACCGCCCCGGCGTCGACGAGACCGTGCCGCGCCGCGAAGAGGCAGGCTAGCGCCCGGTTCGGGGTCCCGGTCTTGGCGTAGATGTGCTCGACGTGATGGCTGACCGTCTTGCGCGAGATGACCAGCCTGGCGGCGATCTCCTTGTTGGACAGGCCGCGCGCCAGCAGCCTGAGCACCTCGACCTCACGACTCGTCAGTCCGGCGGGGCGATCCTGACGGCGGGCGACCCGGTGACCGGCCGCCGACAGGACGGCCGCCACCGCGTCCCCGTCCAGCCGCCCGGCCCTGGCCTCGGCGCGCAGTTGCGCGGCGGCTTCCTCGGGAGTGCTGGCCGGCCGGTGCGGCCTGGGCTCGATGCGCGAGTGGTAGAAATCCGCCGCCGCCAGCACCCTGACCTCGACCTTCAGCGCACCCCCTGACAGCCCGGCCGGATAACCAGAGCCGTCGAGCCGTTCGTGGTGCGCGGCCGCGATCGGCGCGAGCGGTGCCAGCGCAGGCGAGAAGGCCAGCATCCGCTCGGTGAGATAGGGATGCAGGCGGACCCGCTCGGTCTCACCGTGCGACAGCGAGCCCTGCTTGTCCCAGATCGTGTTGGGGACCCCGAGCCGCCCTAGGTCGTGCACCAGCCCCGCGCGGCGTACCACCTGCTCGGTACCCGCCCCGAGCCGCAGCGTCCTGGCCGCCTCGCCGGCGAGGTCGGCGACGCCACGGGAGTGACCGAGCGTGTAGGGCGACTTCACGTCCACGAAGTCGGCGATCGCCTCCAGCGCCGCGTCCAGTTCCGGCTCGCTCAGGCGAAGCACCCGTCCGGGCTCGGCGCCGACGACGGCATCCCAGCTGCTCGACTCGTCGAGCCCGGCCAGCAACTCGGTCGCGCCGGCGACGAAGATATCGACCACCTGCGGCGCGAACTGGGTGCCGCGCCGCTGCCTGGCGACCTCGACCGCCGCCTCCGGCCCGCCGGCCCGGTGGAACACCTCCACCACGTCGGCCAGCGCGACCAGCCTGGAGGTGACGAGGATCTCCTCGCCCTTGGCGCCCTTGGGGACGCCCTTGCCGTCCCAGCGCTCGAAGGTCTGCTCCACGCTGTCCCGCACCCGCTGCGCCAGCCCTAGCTGGGACGCGAGATGGTCGGCGGCGAGCCAGTGGTTCTCGAGCATCGCCTCGGCCACCCTGCGCCCGTCGGGCACGAACGTCGCCCCCAGCCGGGTCCGCTCGGCCATCGGCCGGCCAGCGCCGAGATGGCGCAGGATAAACAGCGGCTTCGCGCCGACCGCCCCGAAGTCGACCTGCCGGAAGTCGCTCTTGAGCGCCGTGTCGTCGCCGAACCACTTCGCCTGCTCGTAAGCGTCGACGTGGCAGCCGACCCACGAGACCAGGCTCGAGTAGTAGACGACCTCACGGTCCTGCGCATCAAGGCCCAGCCGGTCAGCGAGCCGCAGCGAGATCAGGCACTGGCGCAGCACATGTTCCATCGGCTGGCCCATGCCGAGGTCGGTGGCCAGTGACAGGACGCCGAGAAGTTCAGCCAGGCTCACGCCCGGCCCGCTCGCAGGCAGCCCCATGGGACGAATATAGAGGGCTCGGCCCAGTGTGGCCACGAGCCGACGGCAGTTCCTTCGATCCGGCCGGACGACTCGATAAACCCCGGCATCACAATTCATATTGCGATTTATTCGCGAGCTGAATTACCGGAATATCCGCGAGTGCGATTGCTAAATGCAGGATCGGGCATCAGACGGGGCATGATCCACGCAGGGGGCGAGAGTAACTCGGATCGGGGGATCAGATGAGCAATATGCCTGACCACGGCGGGACTGGCGACCAGGCCCGAGCAGGGACGACCCGGCCAGACGTGCCTGCCCAGGCGGGAGCGCCCCAGGCCCAGCCAGCTGAGGGTCAGCCGCCAGTGAGCGACCGGCCGACTCAGCAGCAGGGCATGCAGCAGCCCTACGGCGCACAGGGGCAGCGGTCGATGATCGTGACCGAGTCCGAGACCCGGGTCACAGGCCGACGCGTCATCCAGTACATCGTCGACCACATCCTGGCCGGGATCATCCCCGGTATCGCCTACTGGATCTTCGACAGCGAGGTCAAGGGGCTCAACGGCCTCGGCTGGCTGGTCGCGACGGTGATCGCAGCCGCCGCGTACTTCGCCTACTGGGTCCTGGTGCCCTACCGGCAGAACGGGCAGAGCTTCGGGATGATGCTCTTCCGCCTGCACGTGCTGAGCAAGGACGGCACGAGGGCCAGCATGATGCAGCTCTTTATCCGGGGCATCTTCCTGATCCTGGACACGATCTTCTTCGGCCTTGTCGGCCTGATCACCATGCTGTGCTCCAGGTTCCGCCAGAGGATCGGCGACCACGCCGCCGGCACGGTCGTGGTGCCCGCCAGATACGGCCCGCAGTACTAACACAGCGAAAGCGCGCTAGTCAGCGCCAAGCGCAACCGCACCCGGGGAGCCCTGGTGTCATCACAGCAGCACCGGGGCTCCCCAGGTGCCCGAACCATGACCGGCCCGACCCGCGCGACCCGCCCGGCCCGGCCCGGCCCGACCCGCCCGGCCCGGCCCGCCTACAGCAGCACCGGCGGCGGCTCGCGGCGTCCGGCCTCCCTGGTGCCGAGCTCGCGCTCGATCTGCTCGACTAGGTCGGGATGCCGGCTCAGCCGCAGCAGGAATCCAGGGGGGAAGCCAAGCTGGCTGTTTGCCTCGTCGACCGACGGCTGACTCAGGCCGAGCGCGGAGGCGAGGGCGGCGTCGGGGGTAAACGAGGCCGGCAGGTCGCCGAGCTGGAGTCCTTCCGGACGCCGGAAGGAGCCGTCGGGGGCGGGCAGCCAGGCGGCGCTTCCCGCGAGTTCGCCCATGGGCGACCAGGTTCTCGTCCGGCGCGCGTCGCTGAAATCGACCCTGACCGACCGCTCGACAACGCCGGCCAGGAGATGGCGGTTCGGAAGCAGCACCGCGTTCCAGATGAATTCTGACTTTTCATAAGTCGGGTGCGCGAGTGCGTACTCGAGCCCGTCCAGGCTCGCCGCCGGGTCAAATCCCGCCACGCCACGCTCGTTCCTGGCGAAGTCACGGACGACGACGACGTAACCGAGTTCGTCAGCGGGACGCGCCTGCGGTCGTAGCTCCGCCCGGACGCCCATGGTCCGGAGCTGAGCCGCCCACGGACCGTAGGTGTCGGCGGCGAACCAGGCCTGCGCGTTCCCGTCGAAGTAGGTCTCGAGCGCCTTGGTGCGCTGGTAGAGCCCACCGGGCCGGATGAGGCGGCGCTCCCCAGTGGCAGCGTTCTCCCCCACCAGGAACTCGGTCTGCGCAAGCTGGTCGAGCACCCGCTCCCGCTCCGCCGCCGGGGCATCGGCCAGCGCTAGCGCCACGAGTTCGACGTCGGCGCTGTGCCGGGCCGGATCGAGCCGCTCGACGTCGAGATCGGCGGCGTACCTGGGCAGCACGTGGTCGAGCACCTGGGCGAGCACGTCAGCCTCGGCGTACCCGAGCGCGTCGAGGAAGCGGCGGGCGCCGGGGTCGGCGGCGATGGCCCGGCGCACCGTGGGGAACCCGGTCTCGACCGGGCCGGGCAGATAGGCAGCCGGTCGTCCCTGTCCAGTGAACGGCCGCACCTGCGTGCCGTCCTGCAGCCGGACGACCGGCAACGTCCGGGCAGGCCCAGGTGCGTCGTCGGGCGGCACCGGCTCGGCCCAGAGCGACTGATTCCGATAGAGGAAGAGGTAGAACCTGGCCAGCCACTCGTCGGACTGCGCGGTCAGGAACTCCTGGCTCATCCGGGCGACGATCTCCCTCGGCGTCACTGCGGTCACGCCCACCTGGTCGCGCAGGTAATGCCAGAGCGGTGGCGTCGCGGTCTCGGTGATGGTCTCGTCGGCGAAGGCGACCGGGCTTGCCGCGCCGAGCAGCTCCCCGAGCTGCCGCGAGGTCAGCAGCTCGCGCAGCTCAGCGGAGTCCGCGAGGACGACCCCGGCGCTGCCGCGATAGCCGCCTTCGGCGTCCGGCACCAGGTCGCTGGCACCGAACGCGGCGAGCGCGGCGTCGAACAGCGGGCCGAACATGCTCGCCGCCCCGAACCGCTCGGGGTCCAGCGGCAGCGCCGTCAGCACGTCGGTAGTGAGCAGCGCCTCGTCGCGCAGGCTGGTGAGCACCTCACCGAGCAGCCCGGCTGTCTGCCTGATCAGCTCGGCGTTCCACGGGTCGGCTTCGGGGACGTTGTCCCTGGCCGGAGTCGTCCGGTACGGACCGGCGACGAAGAACCCCAGGAAAGTCTCCTTCTGGGTTGGAAAGTAGACGATGAGCGGCATGGTGCGGCGATTGGGTGGCTGCCGCAGCGCGCCAGTCGGGGGTTCTTCGCTGAAGGCGATCTCGACGCGGAGTTCCGGCTCGCCCAGCGAGTCCAGTGCACGCGCCCAGACCAGCCAGGTCGCGTCGATGCGCCGAGCACTGTGCCCGACCGGCAGGTGCTCCGTCGACAGGATGACCTGGCGGCTGCCCGCCGCGCCGGAAGCCGATCGCCTCCGTAGTACTGCCGAGGCCGCTCGCGAGCCGTCCGTATTGATCTGATCGATGCTGATCCGGTGGAGATTGCGCAGGAAGAGCAGAGTCTCGGCGTCGAGCCCGGCGAGCGCCCGCGCGATCTCGTCGACGGCGACCGTCGCCGGCACCTCGTCGCGGTCGAACGGGAACACGAACAAGGTGCTGTCGTCCGGGCCGGTCAAGGGCTCGGTCGCGGGGCGGGCCGGGGGGCGGGCCGGGGCCTCGGGCTCGCCGTGCGGCCTGACGTAGTTCTCGATCCTGAAGCGCTCGTCCCCGCTGGTGATCACCGGGGTGTTCGTGTAGGCGTAGACGGACTTGAAGCCAATCCCGAACCGGCCGATCTGGGTCAGGTCGTGGGCCTTGGTGCCCTGGCTCACCCCGCAGATGCCGCGCACGTCGGCTTCGGTGAACGGGCGTCCGTCGTGCCGCACTTCGAGCCGGTCGCCGAACAACGCGAAGCCCAGCTCGGTCGCCCCGGCGTCTTCGGCGTTCTGGATCAGCTCGAAGATGAAATGCGTGCGGTCGCTGTAGAGCGCGCCGAGCAACTCGAGCACGGCGGTGTCCCAGCCGTAGCGGGCGATGTTCTCAGCGCGGATAGCGTCGTAGTTAGCAGGCACCCTGCTAGTCTGCCGCCTCCGGGCGCTCCGTCCGGCTCAGACCGTCGCGGTGGGCTGGGCCGTCCGGGCCGGTCGCGGTGCGTCGAGCAGCCAGTCGACGTCGACTTCCTCCCCGCCGACGTTGACCGTGTCCCAGGAGTCGCTGACCAGGAGCGTGTGCAGCAGCGGTCCTGGCAGGCGCTCCAGGTGCGCGCGGAGCGTGTCGTCGTCGGGGAGTCCATCGAGCCTTGGCGCTAGCCGGCCCCTGGTCTGGGTGAGCCGTTGCAGGTAGGCGCCCAGGTCCGCCGCCTGGTCGAAGGCACCCTGCTCGCCCTCGGTGATTCCCCTGGCGATCAGGTCCTTGATGGGCAGCGGGTTGCCCGCGTCGTCGGTCGTGACCATCTGCCGCCAGGCCCGGCTCTTGTGCCGGTACTGCAGCATCGACATCACGGCCTCGTGCCGCACGAAGTCGGCGTCGCGCATCCGGGTGCCCCGCCGGGGCGCGGCCAGGCACCGGGCGAGCGAGATCGCCGAGGCCAGTCCGCTGTTGAGACCACGGCCAGGCCAGAAGTGAATCGCGTTCCCCGCGTCGCCGAGCAGGAACCCGAACGTGCCAGGGGTCGTGGCCGTCTTCGGATAGAGCTGCGCGGTGAACCTCGGGCGCTGCACCATGTCGAGCCTGAAGCCGGTCACCGCCGTCAGGTTTTCCGGCGGCACGCCGAAGAGCTGCAGGCCCTCCTCTACCCTCGCCCAGAACGCCGAGCCCTTCAGCAACGCCGGCAGGAACAGCGCGTGGTGCAGGCCGCAGAAGAATTCACCGCTGGCCTGCAGTTCGAGCAGGCAGGGGCCGGCCTGGATGCACTCGGTGAAGACCTGCCGCACCGGGTCGATGCCCACGACTTCCTTGGCCTCGGTGTCGGTCAGTCGCATGTTCAGGAATCCCTCGCCGCGCAGCGAGTTCAGCAGGAAGCGGTTCTGCGTCACGGTGAGCAGGACTGCCATCGGGTCGGGGAGCAGCGACTTGACTCGCAGGCCGAGCACCATGTCCGAGACCTGCGCACCGTCGAGCCCGTACAGCGAGGGATCAGCGGCGCCGAACTTCGCCTTGAAGTGCTCGAGCGTCCTTGACCGGCCGCCTTCGCAAATCGCGAGGACGTGCTGACCCGACAGATCCTGTGCCGCCTGTGCCGCCTGTGCCGCCGCGTCGAAGGACTCAGGGACGAGCTCGATGTGGTCGCGCTTGTCGTTGGCGGCGGCGAGCAGCTGGTCCTCGACGTAGGAGATCCGCACATTGCGCGGCCCCAGGTCAGCAATGGAGTCGGGCCCGGCCGGCCACATCTCGGTGTAGGTTCCGGCAACAAACAGCCGCTCCTGCACGTCTGGCGGCAGTTTCAGGAACTGGCGGCTCTGGATCGTGACGACCTGCTGGCGGCGGACGTTGCCCTGGTCGGGGCCTTTCCACACGATCTTGCCGCCTTCGCGCATCCACCGGCTCTCGTAGACCCTGATCGCGGCGCGGTCGCCCATCAGGTGCTCGACCAGCAGTGCGAAGCTCAGCCCGACCGGCCCGCCGCCGCTCACGGTGACTCTCAGCACATCGGATGGCGCCTTCGGTGGCGTGAGGTCGGCCGCCCTGACCGCCGTCCCCTGCACGGTCGCGCGCAGATCGGCGGCGTCGAACCGGAAGACGTCGTCGCCGATGGTGATCTGGTCGCCGGAGCGAAGCTGCTGCGACGTGATCTCGACGCCGTTGACCAAGGTGCCGTTGCTGCTGCCCCGGTCGTAGAGCACGTATCCGCCGACCTCGGGCCGCAGTTCGGCGTGCAGCCGCGACACCGACGAGTCGGCAATTACGACGTCGTTCTCGTCGCCTCGGCCGAAGGTGACCGGCCGGGTGCCAACCGAATAGCGCCTTCCTGCCAGGTCGCCCTGGACCCCCACGATCGCGGCTATCATCGCCGTTGGCTCCCCGTTGCTCGACCCGCCGTAACGCCGAATACGATATCGCCCGCGCAGACCTAAAGTCCACTATAGGTCGAATAGGTCCGGTAAGCGGAATTCTGGCTAATTAGCAATAGGCGCGCACGCGGATTCATTTGACTGGCTCCTGCGTTGAGCTGGTCATGCAGACCTGGGATGCCATCACCGCGCGGCGCAATGTCCGATCCTTCACCGGTCAGCCCATCGCCGACGCCGACCTCGACCAGATCCTCGAAGCCGGCCGCCGCTCCCCTTCGTCGCAGAACTGGCAGCCCTGGGACTTTGTCCTGGTCACCGACCGGACGCAGCTTCGGGAACTGGCCCAGGTGTGGCGCGGGGCCGCTCATGTCGCCGACTCGGCGGCCACCATCGTGGTGATCGGCCCGGCCGCCGACAACTCGTTCGGCCGCGCCCAGCTGGACCTGGGCCAGGCGATCATGGCCATGAGCCTGGCCGCCGCCGACCTCGGCATCGGCAGTTGCCACGCCGGCGTAGCCGACCTGGACCTGGCGCGCGAAATCCTCGGCTTCCCGCATGACCGGGAATTCGCCTTCCTGATCTCGCTCGGCTACCCAGCCGACCGCCCCCTCAAGCCGATCAAGAATCCCCTGCGCCGCCCCTTCGACGAAGTAGTCCACCGCAACCACTGGTAACCCGCCCTTGCGAAGCGCCTCCTTGCTCGGACCTGCCTGGAACCGAACCGACCGCAGCATGTACCTACTTGCTGCTGTTGAAGGTCGCCGAGCGTCAGCAGGATGGTCCTACTTACTGTCGTCCCGACAGCAGCAAGTAGGACCATGCTGTCGTTGAAAACCGGCTCGGAACAGCAGCAAGTAGGGCCTTACTGTCGTTGAAAACCGGCCGTTGCCAGCGGTGTGGTCCGCTCTGCCGCGGTTGATCCGGTCGGGCAACTTCAGGTCACGGGGCGGAGTCTGCGGCGGGATATTGACTGGTCAGGTGGCGCACGCCTAGTTTGCGAGCTATGAGTACTTCGACGAGTGATCCGGTGTCCGTTAACGCCCTTGACCAGGATGACCCTGCTTCGATGGCGGCGTTCTTTGCCGCAGCCCGCGAGCGGTTCAGCTCGCTGAAGGACGACGACTTCGTCTACCTCGACGCCCCTGGTGGCACTCAGATCCCCGACGAGGTCGGTGCGGCCGTCGCGAAGGTCTACCTCGAAGCCAGCGGCAACACGGGTGCGCCGTACCACACCAGCTATCGGCTCGAAGCGCTTGTCGAGCGGTCCAGGGAAGCGTCGGCCCGGTTCCTGGGCTGTACCCCGGACGAGATCATCTTCGGCGCCAACATGACCACGCTGAACTTCACGATGACCCGGACGCTGGGGCGCCAGCTGAGCCCTGGCGACGAGATCCTGGTGACGCGGCTGGACCACGACGGCAACGTCGCGCCCTGGCTCGACCTGGCCACTGACCTTGGCCTGGTGGTCAAGCATGCCGACGTGCACGGGGACACCACGATCGATCTCGGAGATCTTGAGCGGCAGCTGAGCTCGCGCACCAAGGTGGTCGCCTTCCCGTGGGCGGCGAACTCCACCGGCACGGTCGTCGACGCCAAGGCGATCTGTGATCTGGCGCACGAGGCCGGGGCACTGACTTGGGTGGACGCCGTCCAGTACGCGGCGCATGAGCCCATGGACGTGGCGGCGATCGGCGCCGACGTCGTCATGTGCTCGGCGTACAAGTTCTGCGGCCCCCATCTGGGGATCGCGTACGGGCGGCGCGAGCTGCTCGAGTCCTGGAAACCGTACAAGGCCAGGCCGGTCGGTCTCGACCCGGTCGGGCACCGGTTTGAGACCGGCACGCTCCCCTACGAGCTGCTCGGCGGCCTGCTGGCGGCGTTCGACTACCTGGACAGCCTGGGCGGCATGGCCATAATCGCCGCCTGGGAACGGTACCTCGGCGAGCGCCTGCTGGACGGCCTTCCGGACGGGGCGCGCCTGTACGGAGTTCCCGGCCATGACGGCCGGCTGCCGGTCTTCCTCGTCAACTTCCCCGACGTGCCGTCGGCCTGGCTAAGCGAGGAACTCGCGAAGCGCGGTTTCGGGGTGTGGAGCCACGGCAGCTACTACGCGCTCGGCCTGCACGAGCGGATCGGCTGGGGTGAAGCTCTGCGCATCGGCCTCGCGCACTACAACACCCCAGACGAGATTGACCGGTTCAACGAGACCCTCGCCTCGCTGGTCGCGGCCCACCACTAGGTCGCAAGCCGCTGAGCGACGGGCGGGCCGTGTCCTACTTGCGGCGTAGTCGGTACGCCTGAGGTGCCGACCGGGAGGAGGCTAAGAGCCTTCTTCCGGCCGACGCGCCGTCATAGCGCTCCTGCCTAGCGTGAGGTCTGCAGGCGTTCCCCGCGCCTGGACCTAACTCCGCAGGAGCATGTCAATGATTGAGGCTGACGGCCTTACCAAGCGGTATGGCAGCAAGATCGCGGTCGACAACCTGAGCTTCACCATCAGGCCCGGGGTCGTGACCGGATTCCTCGGCCCGAACGGCTCGGGCAAGTCGACCACCATCCGGATGATTCTCGGACTGGACGCGCCGACCAGCGGACGCGTCACGGTGAACGGGCGGCCCTACGCCCAGCACTCCGCGCCACTGCGGGAAGTCGGCGCGCTGCTCGAAGCCAGGGCCGTGCACACCAGCCGGAGCGCCGCGAACCACTTGCTCGCGCTGGCCGCGACGGTCGGCATCTCACGCCGGCGAGTAGCCGAGGTCATCGCGCTCACCGGGCTGACCGACGTCGCCGGCAAGCGTGCGGGCGCGTTCTCGCTGGGGATGGGCCAGCGGCTCGGCATCGCCGCCGCGCTGCTCGGCGACCCAGCCACGCTGATCCTCGACGAGCCGGTCAACGGCCTGGACCCTGAGGGGATCCTGTGGATCCGCACCCTGCTCAGGAACCTGGCCGCTCAGGGCCGGACGGTGTTCGTCTCCTCTCACCTGATGAGCGAGATGGCACTGACCGCCGAGCAGGTCATCATCGTCGGACGCGGCCGGCTGATCGCCGACGTCTCGATCGACGAGCTGACCCGAGGCTCACGCCGCAGCGTCCTGGTCCGGTCACCGCACGCTGCTCAGCTCCAGCTCGCCCTCGCCGCGCCAGGAGTCACGGTCACGCTGGCCGGGACCGGCGCGCTGGAGGTCGACGGGCTGGAAGCGGAGGCGGTCGGGCGGATCGCCCTCGCGAGCGGCATCGCGCTCTCCGAGCTGACGACGCGGCAGGCCTCGCTCGAAGAGGCCTTCATGGAACTGACGCACGACGACGTGGAATACCGGGCAAACACTGAATTTCGGGCAAGCACTGAATTTCGGGCAAGCACTGAACTTCGGGCAAGCACTGAACCTTCCGGAAGGAATGCACGATGACCGGCATCATGATCACGGCAGGCGTGCACAGCGCCACGGAGCCCAGGCTCACCCAGACCCGGGTACTGCATTCCGAGTGGATCAAGCTGCGGTCGCTGAAGTCGACGATCTGGACGCTAGCGGCGGCGGTGATCATCAACGTCGGCACGGGCTTGCTGCTGTGCACGTTCGCCCGGCAGCACCTGGAGGCGGGCAAGCACCTGGGCGTCAGCCCCGCGACCCTGAGCATGTACGGCGCCTACTTCGCGCCACTGACCGTGGGCGTGCTGGGCGTGCTGATGGTGACCGGAGAGTACTCGACCGGCATGATCAGGGCCACGCTGTCAGCCGTGCCGCGCCGGCTGCTGGTGCTCTGGGGCAAGCTGGCCGTGCTGGCGCTCGCTGTCGCCGTGGTGTCCGAGGTGACCCTGCTGGTGACCTTCCTGGCTGGTCAGGCCCTGCTGGCCAGCACCCACGGCGGGGTGTCGCTCATCGACCCTGGCGTCGCGCGCGCGGTGCTCGGCACCGGCCTGTACGTCACGGTCGTCTGCCTGCTCGGCGCGGCCCTCGGGTTCGTCATCCGCAGTACGGCCGGTGCCCTTAGCACGATCTTCGGCGTGATGCTCCTGCTGCCGATCCTCGTCAACGTGCTGCCCACCGACATCGGCAAGCACGTCGCCCCCTACCTGCCCAGCAATGCCGGACAGGCGATCCTCGCGGTGCAGCGGTTCCCCCAGACGCTGGCGCCCTGGACCGGACTCGCCGTCTTCGCCGGCTACGCCGCGATCGTCGTGTTGGCCGCCGCAGTGAGCCTGACGAGGCGGGACGCGTGACCGGGACACCTGCTCTGGCCGGCTGCGGCTAGCCTCCTAACCGATGAAGACGCGAGACCGGCTCAGGGACCTGGCGCGCGGCCATCCGCTGCTCGTCGACGGCGCGCTAGCGGCGCTGGTGCTGCTGCTGTCCCTGCCTCCCTTTACCAGCCTGCGGTCTGGGCATCAGGCCCTGGCGACGGTGCTGATCGCGGCGACGGCGTGCCCGCTGGCCTGGCGGCGGCGGGCACCCTTCGCCGTTCTGCTCGTCATCACCGTCCCCGGCGTGCTGCAGATCTTCACAGGTCAGCCGATCACCGACTATCTCGCGTTCCTCGTGGCGTTCTACACCGTCGCGGTCTGCTGCCGACCGCTGCTCATCGTGATCGCCACCGCGCTGCTGGAAGCGGGCGCGGCGTTCGCCGTCATCTGGATGCCGGTCAGCGCGAGTCACGCGGTGCTGGTCTGGGTCTACGCCAGCGGCCTGCTCGCCATCGCCGGCCTGCTCGGCTACTACGTTCGCGCCACAAGGCTGGCGCAGGCCCGCGCCCAAGCCGAGCGCGTGGCGCAGCAGGAGCGAGAGCGCGCCCACCAGGAGCAACTGGCCGTCTCGGCAGAGCGGGCGAGGATCGCCCGGGAGATGCACGACATCGTGGCGCACAACATCGCGGTGATGATCGCGCTCGCCGAAGGCGCCTCAGCTACCAGCGCGCGGGACCCCGGGCAAGCCCAGGGCCTGATGACGCAGGTCTCGGCCACGGGACGGACGGCGCTGACCGAGATGCGCCGGCTGCTCGGCGTGCTGAGGGAGCCGGTCGGGGCCGAGCACGCACCTCAGCCAGCCCTGGCCGACCTCGACGAACTGCTCGCGACCTTCAGGTCGGCGGGCCTGGTCGCCACGCTGACGGTTGACGGACCGGCCTGCCCGCTGCCGCCCAGCGCGGAACTCGCCGTCTACCGGATCACGACGGAGGCGCTGACCAATACCCTCAAGCATGCGCCGGGGGCCAGAGCCGAGGTAGACCTCGGCTTCCGGCCGGACGAGGTCACTGTCACGGTCACCGACGACGGGACGGTGCGCAAGGCAGTCGCGGCACCGGACGGCGTCGGCCACGGGCTGGCCGGAATGCGGGAGCGTGCCGCCGTGTTCGGCGGCGACGTGTCGGCGGGACCGAGGCCCGGCGGCGGCTGGCAGGTACGGGCCGTACTCCGGGTCGAGCCAGGCACCGAAGTCAGCCCAGCGGACGACGACCTGACGACGGTGGAAGGGACGACAGACAGACCATGACGATCTCCATCGTGCTTGCCGACGACCAGCCGATGCTGCGGCTCGGGTTCCGCCTCGTACTCGACGCGCAAGACGACCTGCAGGTCGTCGGAGAGGCCGGCGACGGCGCGGCGGCGCTGGACATGGCCAGGGCGCTCCAGCCGGACGTCGTACTCATGGACGTGCGAATGCCCGGCATGGACGGCATCGAGGCGACCAGGCGGATCGCCGCGCAGGCTCCGGCGTGCAGGGTCCTGATCCTGACGACGTTCGACCTGGACGAGTACGCCTACGCCGGCTTGCGTGCGGGTGCCAGCGGCTTCCTGCTGAAGGACGTGCCGCCGGCCGAGTTGCTCGCCGCCATCCGGGCCGTCGCCAGCGGCGACGCGGTGGTCGCACCGAGCGTCACGCGGCGCCTGCTCGACACGTTCCTCCCGCACCTGCCTGATCCAGGCAGCTCGGAGCAGCGCGCACTGCCGCCGGGCGCGGACGGCCTGACCGCGCGTGAGCGCGAGATCCTCATCGAGGTGGCCGCCGGGCTGTCGAACGCGGAGATCGCCGCCAAGCTGGTGCTAGCGGAAACGACAGTCAAGACGCACGTCGGGCGGATGCTGGGCAAGCTGAGCCTGCGTGATCGGGTGCAGGCCGTGGTCTACGCGTACGAGCATGGCCTGGTGCGCCCCGGCGCCCGCCCTTGACAGTTCTGCGCCTGCTACCTAGCCGTGTTACACCTTGATACGGAAGAGTGATGCTGTCCTGAACTGACGAAAGGCGGGCAGGATGGGCGAAACTGTCTGCCACTGCGAGGTCTCCCGCCGCGACGGCTGGCGTGGCTGGCTATGACCGGCGCTCCGATCTTCACCTCCCGGCTGACGGCCGGCAACTGCTGGACAGCGAAGGGCTGTCCATCGGCAAGGTCCGCGACGTCGTCATCCTGCCGTCGGCCAGCGGCGACCCGCCGTGGGTGCTCGGCGTCGTGGTCACGTTGCAGCGCCGGCATATCTTCGTGAACCTGGGCCGGATCGCCGAGATCTCCGTCGACGGCGTGCACCTTCGCGGCGGCACGATCGACCTGCGCCGGTTCAGCCGGCGCACCGGTGAGATCCTTGCCTCCGAGGTGTACGGCAAGCACGCCGGGACTGGCGCCGTGATCGACGTCGGCATCACGCCGTCACAGCGACGTCGTGGCGGCTGGGAGGTGACCACGCTCGCCGTCAGTAACAGCCGGACGCTGGCCCTGCGGCCCTGGCCGACCGCCTCGACACAGGTCCCCTGGGATAAGTATCCGGAGCTGTTCAAGCCCGCCCCGCTGGCCGAGCAGCTCATCCACCTGCGCGAGATGCACCCGACCGACCTCGCCAACGCCGTGGAGGTCATGTCCGCTGCCAGACGGCGGGAGCTCGCCGAGGCACTGCGCGACGAAGAACTCGCCGACCTGCTCGAGGAGATGCCCGAGCAGGACCAGATCCGGCTGCTCTCCGGGCTCGGACTGGAGCGAAGTGCCGACGTCGTCGAGGAGATGGAGCCGGACGACGCGGCCGACCTGCTCGCCGAGATGCCAGCGGAGCAGCGGGAGCGGCTGCTCGCCGCGATGGAGTCCGTCCAGGCCGAAGACCTGCGGCGGCTGCTGCGCTACGACGCGACGACCGCCGGCGGGCTCATGACGTCGCATCCGCTGATCGTGCCACCCGACGCCCCGGTCGCCCAGGTTCTCGCTCAGATCCGCGAGCCGGAGATCGCCCCGACGGTGTCGGCTCAGGTCTACGTGTGCGAGCCGCCCTCGGTGGCCCCGACCGGCCGGTACCTCGGCACCGTCGGCTTCCAGCGGCTCTTGCGCCAGCCGCCGTCGACCCTGGTCGGCCACTGCGTCGAGGAAAGCGGGTTCGTCCGGGCCGACCTCTCTGAGAAGGAGGTCGCCAGGAGGATGGCCGCGTACAACCTGATCGGGGTTGCGGTGTGTGACGAGCACGGCAGGCTGCTCGGCGCGATCACCGTCGACGACGTGCTCGACCGCATCCTGCCCACCGGCTGGCGCAAGGCCGAGCCGCACAAGGCCGACCCAGACAAGGCCGACCCAGACAAGGCCGACCCAGACAAGGCCGTCACGCCATGAGAATGCCGTTGCTGTCGCCCCGGCGCCTCGGGGACGGCGGCGACCTCAGTGCCCCGCGCGGTGCCGTCGTGCGCCGGGGCACCAGATACGACGCCGGCGAGTTCGGCCGGATGGCCGAAGGCGTCGCCAGGTTCCTCGGCACCGGCCGGTTCCTTGTCGGCCAGAGTGTCTTCGTGCTGGTCTGGATCGCCCTGAACACCGTCGGAATCGTGCGGCACTGGGACCCCTACCCGTTCATCCTGCTGAACCTGGCCTTCTCCACCCAGGCCGCCTACGCGGCCCCGCTGATCCTGCTCGCCCAGAACCGGCAGGACGACCGCGACCGCGCCAGCATCGAACGAGACCGAGAGGTAGCCGCCCGAACCCAGGACGACGCCGAGTTCCTCGCCAGGGAACTCGCGGCAGTCCGGCTCGCGATGGCCGACGTCGTCACCACCCACGACCTAGACGACCGGCTCGACCGCCTCGAGAAGCTCCTCGTCGACCGAACACCAACCCCAGCAAACCCCGACTGACCGCCCTCCCTCACCCCCGCTTAGCTGGGGCCGACGGCGTCGCGCCCGGCGCCGAGACGTCGGTATCACCGTCCCCGCCCTTCGCCTCGACGCCCGACTCCGGCCCCTGCGTCCACGCCCGGCCCGTCGCTGTGAGTTTGCTGGTGCTACTCCCTGCCCCACTGCCTCGCCCCGGCCCGTCGCTGTGAGTTTGCTGGTGCTGCGCCCCGCCCGGCGCCCGACCCTGGCCCGTCGCTGTGAGTTTGCTGGCGCTATGGCATGGTCGTTGTGAGTTCGATGGGGGTCAAGTAGAAGTTGAGAGTTGGGGTCGGTGGGGCGGAGGCGATCACTGCGGCTGGTCGGGCGGAAGTTGCGGTTGGGACACGGTCTGGGGCCTAGACCAGCCGCTCTTGGGAGCGGCTTCGCGCCGCAGAGTCAGGCCACGTCGCCACTCGGTCACGTCGGCCACTCGGCTACGTCGGTCACGTGGGCCACTCGGCCAGGTCGGTCACGTCGGCCACGGCGGCGCGCTCTGCGCGGCTGGAGGTGCATCGGCTAAGGGCGTTTTCCGCGCGGACCGACGGCTGCTCGGATTCCAAGATCACGACCTGGTTTCAGGAATGGAATGCTACTTACTCGATGGCTATTGTCAGTCCGGGAGATGTCGAGCCGATGAGGTGGTATGAACCGGTACCTGCTTGGAAGGTTGGGTCATCAGGCCGGGCGCACGATTGCCCTGCTGCTCGGGATTTTAGTCGCGACCGCCAGTTTCGTAGTGCTGACGGGAGCGGCCCGGACGACGCAGCTTAAGACGGTCGGCACGGTCGGGCATAATTTCAGGTCGGCCTACGACATCCTGGTCAGGCCGAAAGGCTCGGCCACGCAACTCGAGCGCAGCCGAGGGCTGGTCAGGCCGAATTACCTGTCGGGCATCTTCGGCGGGATTTCCCTCGCCCAATACCACAAGATCGAGCACCTGCCTGGCGTGCAGGTAGCCGCCCCGATCGCAATGATCGGCTACATCGTTCCCGGTGTCTTTATCTCGCTCAACGTCCCCAGTCAGCTCAACGGCCAGTCACGCGAGCTGTACCGGATCGACAACACCTGGGTCTTCGACCGCGGACTCTCCCGCGCCCACGATGCGAGCGGCTTCGTCTACGAGACGAAGTCCGAGCTCACCCTCCCGCAGGAACTCGAGGCAAACGGGCTCACCACCACCGAGTCCGTCGCCGGACGACAGGTCCCGGTCTGCCGCAACGCAGGCACCCAGCAGGGCGCCGGGCCCTTCGCGGTCAGCGTCAGGACGTACGTCGCCTGCTTCTCGCCCGACACCAGCTCGATCAGGCCGAGCGTGGTCACCCAGTGGTCATTTCCCCTCCTGATCGCCGCTATCGACCCGACGGCCGAGGCGCACCTGGTGGGCCTCAACAAGGCGCTGGTGACTGGCCGTTACCTGCGGGACAGCGACAATCTGACGTCGATCGCTCGCGGCGGGATCGCCGGGACCGCGCTGCCGGTGCTCACGCCCACGGTCTCCTACACCGACGAGCAACTGCACCAGAGCATCTACCGGCTGCCTTCACCGGCAGCGCAGAAGGTACTGAGCGCACCGCTGACGCCCGCTACCGCGCAGGCACGTTTCGGCACGACCACGGGCTCGCTGGTCAGCCGGAACGTGGTCAGCGCCGAGCAGGCTTACGACCGGCTGCTGGCCGAAGTCCACCAGCCGTCGACCTCGGGCGCCGGAGTGATCAGCAAGATCTGGACTCCCGGCCCGGTCAACTATGACGTCGGCAAGGGCGGTCTGCTGCATCCGCTGCCGGTCACCAATCCGCAGTCGATCTGGGCCGGCCAGCTGGTGCAGAACGGGTTTCTCGCCGCGCCGCTTGCTTCGGACGACGTCCAGTTCCGCAAGCTGACCCCGCACTTGTTCAGCGATCCGACCGACCGGGTCGCCTCACCGGTGCTGACGAGCGTCGGTGAGTTCAACCCGGCCAAGCTGCCCGGCTTCAGCGCGCTGTCCGCTGTGCCGCTGGAGACGTACGCTCCTCCAGTCGCCGCGCCAGGCAACGCTGCGGCCTCGGGCGAGCTGCACGGACATGACCTGCTTCCGAGTGGCAATCTTGGCGGCTATCTGCAGCCGCCACCGCTGGTGCTCACCACTTTGGCGGCCCTCGGCGGGCTGCGCGAAGCGTTTCCCAGCGCCATCCCGGCGAAGCCGATCAGCGTCATCCGCGTCCGGGTGGCTGGCGTGCAGGGCGTCGACCGCCTCTCCAGGGCGCGCGTCAACGCCGTGGCCACCGCGATCGCGGCCAGCACCGGACTGCACGTCGACATTACGGTCGGGTCCTCCCCGGCTCCGCAGAAGGTCTTGCTCCCGGCAGGCAAGTTCGGCCGGCCGCCCCTGGTCTTGCAGGAGAACTGGTCGAGGAAGGGCGTTGCGGTCGTCATTCTCGACGCCGTCGACCGCACGAGCGTGCTGCTGTTCGCGCTGATCCTTGCCGTCTGCGCCCTTCTGGTCGCCAACGCCGCCTCGGCGGCGGTCCGGGCCAGGCGCACCGAGCTTGGCGTGCTGGCCTGCGTCGGCTGGCGTAACAGCAAGCTCTTCCAGGCCGCCTTCATCGAGGTGGGCCTCATCGGCCTGGTGGCCAGCGTCCTCGGCGCCGTGCTGGCACTCCCCTTGTCGGCGGTCTTCGGGCTCAGCGCCTCGCCGCTGCGGGCCGTGGTTGCCGTGCCCATCGCCACGGTGCTGACGCTGCTCGCCGGCGTCGCGCCAGCCTTGCGGGCATCGCGGGCCCAGCCGGCTGCCGCCGTTCGCCCGGCCGTGCTGCCGAGCCGCAGCGCCCGTACTCCGCGCACCGTCCGCGGGCTCGCGGTCACCAACCTGCTCCGCACTCCAGGACGCAGCCTGCTGGGTGCGCTCAGCCTGGCGATCGGGATCTGCGCCCTGACCCTGCTGCTGTCTTTTACGCTCGCCTTCCGTGGTCAGATCGTCGGGACCTTGCTCGGCAACGCCATCGCGATGCAGACCAGGCGAGTCGACTACATCTCCGCGATCGTCACGGTGCTGATCGGCGCCGCCGCCGTCGCCGACGTGCTCTACCTGAACATCCGTGAACGGGTCGCCGAGCTGGCGACGCTGCGCGCGATCGGCTGGCGTGAGAGCACGCTCGGCCGGCTGATCACCTTGGAAGGCGCCGGCATGGGCGTGACCGGATCCATCGTCGGCGCCGCGGCCGGGCTTGGTCTCGCCGCAGGCTTCACCGGCTCGCTGCCCACCCCGCTGATCGTCGCCGCCGTCATCTCCGTCGTGATCGGCACCCTGCTCGCCACTACGGCCGCCGTCTTTCCTGCCAGCCTGCTCGGCAGGCTGGCAGGCCCCCAGGCTCTCGCCGAGGAGTAGAGATGACCGAGACCCAGTCGCCGGCCCGCGAGCCGGCTGGCGCCTCCGTTCGCCTCAGCGAGGTCTCCAAGACCTACGCTCTGGGACAAGGCCAGCAGCTGACCGCTGTCCGCAGCGTCAGCCTGACGGTCGAGCCCGGCACTGTCCTGGCTCTCACCGGGCCGTCCGGGTCAGGCAAATCGACCTTGCTGCACCTCATCGGCGCGATCGACAAGCCCGACGAAGGCACGATCGAAGTCGACGGCAAGCAGCTGGCCGGCCTGTCGCGGAACCAGCTTGCCGACTATCGCCGTCACATCGGCTTCGTCTTCCAGCGCTACAACCTGCTGCCGGCCCTGACCGCGCTCGACAACGTGCTCACGCCGGTCCTGCCGTACCGGACGAGCTACAACAAGGTCCGCCGGGCCGAGGAACTGCTCGCACAGGTCGGGCTGGCCGGACGCGAGCGATCGCTGCCGTCCCAGCTGTCCGGAGGTGAGCAGCAGCGAGTCGGGATCGCCCGAGCGCTGATCGGCTCGCCTCGTCTGCTTCTCGCGGACGAGCCCACCGGAAACCTCGATTCGGCCACGGGGGACGAAATACTCAAACTTCTGCTGAGCTTGCGCCAGGAATATGGCATGACGATCGTTATGGCTACCCATGACCGCAACCTCGCTTCAAGCGCCGAACGTCATATCGAGCTACACGACGGTCAGATAGTCGAAGACCTAAAAGACTCCTAGAAATTAGGCATAGCCGACAGGGTTACATCCCGACCAATCCAGGATGCTATACAGCAATAGCAATAAGAAGGCAAGCACTTGATGTATAACGACTAAAGTTAGATAGTGGCCATATCGGTTTCTTCTCACGAAGAAGGTGGGATCATGGTCAAGATGCTTAAGTCAGTCGGAGATTCGCTTCTGCAGCGCATCGTTCCTGGCGTCACAGCGGGCGCGTGCGTACCGGAGAACGGCCAGGTGTGCTGTTCGTGCTGCTTCTTCGACAACCAGGAATTCTGCTTCCGCATCAACTGCATCGGTCACTGCGTGGCCACTTCGTCCGGCTGCTGCTAACTCGCTGATCACCTGCTAGCTGCATCGCGTTCTGTGCTGCGGTGGCCTGGCTTGCCGCTAGCCAAGCCGCCGATGCTGCCGCAGCACCAAAGGCTTGTCAGCGCATCACTCCTGGAGGTGCGGTCGTGACCGGTGCACTGCTCGTGATGGTTTGCTTTCTGGCTGTCCTGACGTTCGGCAACCTGCTGCTGCTGTTTGCCGTGATCAGACGACTCCGTACGGTGCAAGAGCTAGCGGTGCCCGCGATGCCCGTGCCCGACGTCGGCAGGGTGGTGGAGCCATTCACGATCGAGACCGTCGCCGGCCGCGAGATCGCCGTGAACGAGCCCGCGAGCGGACCGTTTCTCCTCGCCTTCCTCAGCACCACGTGCCCGGCCTGCAAGACACTGGCGCCGCAGATCGCGTCCCTGGCGCCATCGGCCGAGCCGCCGGTGGTCCTGGTCGTGGCCGGCTCGCACCAGGAAGGCGCTGCGCTGCTGCAGTCGCTCTCCGGGCTCGAACGGGTGGCCGTCATCTCCGGTGACCACCCTGCCGTGGAGGCGGTGGGCCGCATCCAGGCGTTCCCGACCCTGCTCGCGATCTCCGAGGGCAAGATCACCGGATCGGGCACCAGTCTCGACAAGGTTCTCCCCGCCCTTGCCGCACGGCGCAGGGAGCCAGTCAGCTAGATCACCGCGCCGACGACGACGGAAGGTACTCCCCCGGTGCAGCGATCCTGGGTTCGGCTGGTCGGAGTGGTCGCGGGCCTGACCCTGCGCGCGGCCCCGCTGGGGATCGCCTGCATGCTCGGCACGACGGTCGTCGCGGGCATCGCGCCAGGACTGGCGGCCTATTCGATCCGGTCCCTGATCGACGAGCTGGCTCGCGGCACCCATGCGGACAGCACCCGCGCTGTGGTGCTCGTGGTGACGGCCATCGCGCTCGGAGCAGCCTCACTGGCGCTCGGGTATGTCGCCGGCTACCTCTCCGGCTATGTTCAGCAGGCTGTGCTGTGCCTGGCCGAGGACCGGCTGTACACCCGGGTGAACCAGTTCACCGGGCTGCGCAACATCGAGGATCCGAGATTCCACGACACGATGCGACTCGCCGAGCGAGCCGTCGAGACGGCACCCGCCGACCTGACCGTCTTCGTCGTGACCGCTCTCCGGCAGGGCGCGAGCGCGGCGGTGTACATCGGACTGCTGCTGACCATCTGGCCGCCCATGACCGGCCTCCTGCTGCTGGCCGCCGTTCCGGCATTGATCGCGGAGGTGACGCTGTCAGGACAGGCCACCAGAGCCGAGATCCGGATCGTGTCGGCCCAGCGGCGCCGTCACTACTTCCGCGAGCTCTTCATGGACCCGGCCGGGGCCAAGGAGATCAGGCTCTTCGGTCTCGGCCAGCTCTTTCACGCGCGCATGATGGCGGCGCTGCGCGAGGCGGCCGACATCGAGGACCGTCAGAACCGCCGGGCGACCATCCGCGAGCTGTGCCTCACCGCGCTCAACGTCGCGGTCTCGGTCACCGGCGCGGTCATCGTGGTACTCGCCGCGATCGGCGGGCACGTCACCGTCGGCGACATCTCGCTGTTCCTGGCCGGGATCGCCAGCATGCAGGGCGCGTTCGCGGTCGTCATTCCGCAGCTCGGCCGCGCGCATCGCGGCCTTCGCCTGTTCGCCAGCTATCTCGACGTGCTCGAAGCGCAACCGGACCTGCGCAGCGGTGATCAGCCGGTACCCGACTTGCACCAGGCGATCGAGATCCGGGATGTCTGGTTCAGGTACGACGACGACTCGCCGTGGGTGCTGCAAGGGGTGAGCTTCTGCATTCCCGCAGGCCACAGCGTCGGACTGGTCGGCGTCAACGGCGCGGGCAAGAGCACGCTCGTCAAGCTGCTGCTGCGGATGTACGACCCCGACCAGGGAACGATCCTGTGGGACGGCGCCGACTTCGCCAGCCTGGCCGTCGGCGAGCTTCGCCAGCAGGTCAGGGTGACCTCGCAGGACTTCGTGCCGTTCGACCTGACGGCCGCCGAGAACATCGGCCTTGGCGATCTGCGTCACTGCGAGGATCAAGACCGGATCCGCGCCGCGGCCGCGCTCGCCCAGGTCGACGAGACCCTGGCGAAGCTCTCCGCCGGGTACGACACGCTGCTCAGCCGAGTGCACTCGGACGACCAGGGCAGGCCGGGGACGACGCTGTCGGGCGGCCAGTGGCAGAAGGTCGCGATCGCCAGGTCCCTGATGCGCACGGACGCCACCGTCCTGGTCCTCGACGAGCCAAGTTCCGGACTGGATGCCCAGGCCGAGCACGAGATCCACCGCGTGCTCGCCGACCGGAGGCCCGCCACCAAGCTGCTGATCTCGCACCGGCTCAACGCGATCCGGGACGCGGACGTCATTCTCGTGCTCAGCGGCGGCCAGATCACCGAGCGCGGTACCCACGACGAGCTGCTGCGGGCCGACGGCGAGTACGCCAGGCTCTTCGCGCTGCAGGCGGCTGGCTACCAGCAGGTCCCGCCGGCGGCGGTGTGATGCCTGCCTACTGGCTGGCCGCCGCAGTCCTCGTCGCGCTGGCGGCCATCGCGGTACTGCGCACCCGACTGCTGCTGGTGAAGGTGCATGGCAGCAGCATGGCGCCCGGCTATGAGGACGGCGATCTGCTGCTGGCCCGGCGCGTGTCACCGTCGCACGCCTGGCGCGCGGGCGAGGATCTCGTCTTTGCCAGGACCGGCGACGTGGTCGTGCCACCAGGAGATCCGGCCTGCCTGGTCAAGCGAGTCTGCGCGGTCCCGGGCGACGCGGTCCCCGAGCGGCCTGGCGAGATGGTTTCCTCGGACTGGCTGATCCTCCGGGGAACGAATGGCAGCGGCGCGCGAGCGCCGTTCTACTACTCGGTTCCCGTCAGTGCCGTGCTCGGGAAGGTCATCACCACGCTGCGCCGCAGCCGGTCTCAGCCAAGTTCGGCCTGGTGAATCCTGATGTTCGAGTCGCCCGAGCGGGCAGCAACCCAGATGCCAGCGGTCCGGCTGGCAAGAACCCGTTCCCACTTGCCGGTTAAGGTTCACAGGATTCAGGGGGAACGCAGTGCCTTCTCCGGCACTCTCCTGCGATTGCGCGGGGGTTGCCGGAGTGCATGCGAAGACCAGTCGCTCCGGCAATCCTCAGCAGCTTAGCTTCGCGGTCTGGTCGGCCGGGTCCGAGGGGACAATCGACCCGTCCGCGACGCTGGTTTGGGGCGACAGCCCTTTATAGGGAGAACTTCCGACGAAGACGTATTGCAGCTTCGAATACGCTTCTCGCTTTCCAGGGCATCGCATGAGTTTCGAGGTAATGACCACGATCGGAACGGTGACGTAGTCGCCCGCGTAGCATTCCTCGTACGCGCACAGATCGACCACCGCTGACCCGGTCGCGGTGGCCACCGGACCGCCCCAGCCCGACCAGTGCAGCCGCCGCGCGGTGATGCCGTTGTCCGAGCAGCTGACGTCCACGACAGGCGGCTGGCTCCGCAGCGCGCCGCCGCAGGAGGACAGGTCGACCGGCCGGGCTGACGGGCTGGAGTTGCTCAGGTGCGTGCAGGCCGAGGCCAGTAAGGAGGCGACGACGACGCCCGCGATGGCGACCGCCCGTGCAAGCCGAGCTGACCTGGTCGTGTCCACTCCTAGGGCCTCCAGACGCTGGCCTGCGACGCTTCCGCAATGACATTATCCCGACCAGTACCCTCGGCTTCGTCCGGCCAAGCGCTGCCTTGACCCCGCGCCGGTCAGGCCTGACCCTAGGGATGAGGCTGCCGGGGCGCGCGCGTCCGGAATGGCCGGATGACCACGCCGAGCACCCGCTCAGCCGGGTAGTAGCCGAAGACCGGTCGAGTCGAAGCTGGAGCTGCGATTGTCGCCGAGGACGACGAGCATGCCGGCTGGCACGGCGTGGCCGGCGTACTCGGCGTACTCGGCGTGGCTGGACGGGATGGCTCTGGCGAGAGCGGGCGGGTCGGGCATGGTTCGCGGGGCAGGGCGGCGATCCGCTTGATCATCCAGTTGCGGCGCTCTTGCAGGTGCGGGGAGGGCGGGGTTGTCCCACAGACCCGCGTCCGGCGACTGCTCGACCACGACGACGTCGCCGGATCGCAGGCTGGTGGACCGGACGCGACGGACGAGCACCACCATGCGCAGCGGCGCTGCCTGCTCGCGGCGACCGAGGCGCCGGGCGGCCTGGTGGCTCACCGAACGCGGGCCGGCTCGGGGAGGGCCAGCCTGCGGAAAGCAGCCGCTAGCAGGGATGATCTAGTAGCAGCGGCCGCAGCGGGTGTACTCATGGCTAGCAGATAAGACTTCGCTCTCGATTAACCTCGTGATCATTCTGATCTCCCAGATGGGTGGTTTCCTGAGCCTTTTGCGCCGAGGCTAGCTTGCGGTTTAGCGCCACTGTACGCGCAATTGCGAAATGGCGTCCAGCGGCAAAGTCACCAAAAACCCGAGCCAATTTAGCCGTCGCTCCGCGCACCCGAACACCCGCGCACCCGAACACCCGCGCACCCGAACACCCGCCCGCCCGAACACCCGCCCGCCCGCACCCCGAACGCCCGCACGCCCGCGCACCCGCGCACAGCCGCGCGACGGCAGCAAAGCGGGCCACGTTCGCCCGCGCCAGCCGATCGCGACGACAGCATGGTCCTACTTACTGCCATCAGGACGACGGTAAGTAGGACCATGCTGCTGTCGAAACCGGCCCTCCAACAGCAGTAAGTACGGCCTTACTGCTGTGCGCGATCGCGCAGCCACCCCGAGGGGGCCTAGCCTGCGCGGCGCGGCGCGCAGGGTGGTGATCGCCACCGCTAACGCGGCAGGTCCGGCGGGTCGATGGGCTAGGCGGCCGAACCGCGTCGCACTTTGGAGATCGTCAGGCCGTTGTGATGAGGTTGCGGCGTGGCTTACGAATCGACGGTGGCTGACCTTGTGCTGCACGGCGTCCGAATACTCGGCTTTCCGACCGCCGCGCGCGTCGCGGGGCGGTATGGCCTGGATCTCAGTCTGACCACCGAAACGCTCCTAGACTACGAGGCGCAGGGCTTGACCAGGCATCTGAGCTTCGGCGACTTCGCCGGCTGGTCGCTGACCGAGGCGGGCAAGACCGAGGACGAGGCACGGCTCGCGGCCGAACTCGACCGTGCCGATGCTCGTGACGTCGTCAACGACCTGCACGCTGGGTTCCTGCCGTTCAACGAGCGGCTCGGGGTCGCGTGCACCGACTGGCAGCTTCGCCCGCTCCCGTCCGACCCGATGGCGGTCAACGACCACACCGATCAGAAGTGGGACGCCAGGGTGCTGCGCGAGCTCACGGAAGTGGGCGCGGCGTTCGCTGATCTGTGCGAGCTGCTCTCCAGGCACTTGAGCCGCTTCGACGGTTACGCCGGTCTCTACTCGGCCGCGCTGGCCCGCGCGCGGTCAGGCGACACCCGATGGATCGACGGCCCTGATCGGGACTCCTGTCACCTCGTGTGGATCCAGTTTCACGAAGACCTGCTCGCCACCCTTGGGATCCCGCGCGGGCAGGCGTAGCGGCGGAGTCACATCAAGCAGCGGTCCAGCCGATCGGCAGCTTCTTGACGCCGCGCTGGAAGTTCGAGCGCAGGTAGGCGGGCTGGCCCGCATAGTGCAGGCTCGTCGTTCGAGCAAGGATCTCCTCGAACAATGCCCGGACCTGGACCCGCGCGAGATGCGCGCCGAGGCAGAAATGCGGGCCATGGCCGAAGACCAGGTGCGGGTTGGGATGACGGCGCAGGTCAAACCGGTCTGGATCACGAAACACAGCTCCGTCCCGGTTTGCCGAGGTGAACGAGACCACCACCTTGTCGCCCGCCCTGATCCGCTGCCCGCCCAGGGCGCAGTCAGCCGTCGCGGTGCGGCGGAAGGTCATGACCGGCGTCCACCATCGCAGCAGTTCCTCGACCGCGACCGGCATCAGCGAAGGGTCCGCCCGCAGGACGGCCTGAGCGTCGGGGTGCTCGAGCAATGCGATGCACGCGCCAGGCAGCCCGTTGCGCAGCGTCTCGTTTCCGGCGACGGCGAACAGCCAGAACATGTTCTCGAACTCGGCCAGCGAGACCTGGCCGCCGTCGTCGTCGATCTGCGCCAGCAAGGTCGACATCACGTCGTCACCCGGGTCTCGTCGCTTCTCTTCCGCCAGGAGGTGGGCATAGGCGTAGAGGTCAGCCATTCCGCCCCTGGTCCGAGGGTCGGGCAAGCGGCCGGCCTGATCCGGCACGGGACGCACGGCGAGCGCCTGCCGCGCCATCGCCGTCCCCTCGGCCGGGTCGAATTCCGCCGAGCCCGCGTAGTCGGGGTCCTGGTAGCCGATGACCCTATTGGACCAGTCGAAGAGCAGCAGGCGGTCTTGCCGGGGCACTCCCAGAACATCGGCCAGCATGAGCAACGGCAGGTCTGCCGCGACGTCCTGAGCGAAATCAGACTCGCCCTGCGGGCCATCGAAAACCCGATCGCAGATAGCACGCGCGTGACCGCGAATGCCGTCTTCGAGCCGGGCGATGGCACGCGGGGTGAACGAGCGGCCGAGCAGCCGCCGCAGCCGGGAGTGATCCGGCGGGTCCATGTTGAGCATCATCTGCCGGACGTAGCCAAGAGCCTCCGGCGTGCCGGGGTCCCTGATCTGCGTCGCGCCAAGCCAGGACGAGAAGAGCCTCGGCCTGGCCATCACCGACTCGACGTCCGCGTGCCGCAGCACCAGCCAGAAACCGGGCCCCGCCGGCCAGCCAAGTACGGAGGCTTCCTCGACCCAGACAACCGGCGAGTTCTCTCGGAGCCGACCGAGGGCGGCGAATGGCACGCCATCGACATAGGTAGCCGGATCGAAAACCACCTCGGCGTCCGATTTCATGACCACCCCACCGTCACCCGCCAGCCTCTGGCTACCCCAGCGAACTCACAACCATGGTGCTGCAGCACCAGCAAACTCACAACGATGATCCGCCTGAGATGTCTAGGGCCGGGGCGGGGCCGGGGCTCGGGCTGGGGCGGGCCGGGGCGCGGCGGGGCGGGGCTCGGGCTGGGCGGGGCTCGGGCTGGGCTATGAGGCGTCGGCCAACAGCAGCATGGTGCTACTTGCTGTTGTTGGAGGCCGGGTCCTGACGACACCATGGTCCTACTTACTGTCGTCTGGACAGCAGTAAGTAGGACCATGGTGCTGTCGCCTTCCCCGTGGGGTCCGAGCGTGGCCCTAGTTCGGTTGTCGCAAGGGCACCGGGGTGCGTAAGCGCCGGGCGCGGGGTGCCGGGCGCGGGATGCCAGGCGCGGGGGGCACGGGATGCCAGGCGCGGGTGCGGGATGCCAGGCGCGGGGCGCGGGATGCCGGGCACGGGGGGTGCGGGATGCCAGGCGCGGGGGCGCGGGGTGCCGGGCGGGGGTGGCGGGAGCGGGGGCGCGGGGTGCCGGGCGGGGGTGGCGGGCGCGGGAGCGGGCGGGGGCGGGGGTTCGGGGGTGGGAGACTGCGGGGTATGGGTGGTGGGTTGCGGGTGCTTGGTGGCGGTAGCGGTAGCGGTGAGCCGGTGCTGGTTCTCTTGCATGGGCTCGGCGCTACGGCTGACGTCTGGAATGCCTGGCGTTCGGTGCTCGCCGACGCCTGGCCTGGTCGCTGGATCGCGCCTGACTTGCCTGGTCATGGCGGGTCTCCTCCGCTGCAGACCTATACCTTCGACGGCATGGCCGCCGCTGTCGCCGCGCTTGTCACGCCCGATACCGAGACTGTGCTGCTCGGCCATTCGCTCGGCGGGGTGGTCGCGCTCTCGCTGGCGGGCGGCGGGTTCCTCCAGCAGGTGCGCGCGGTGATCGGCGTGGGCATCAAGACCGACTGGACGCAAGACGAGCTTGACCGAGCCGGGGCGATCGCCAGCCTGGCCGACGGCCTGGTTTGCCACCCGCGACGAGGCGGCCGCCCGCTACCTGCGGGTGTCGGGCCTGGATGGCCTGGTGCCCGCCAGCGATCCAGCTGTCGACGCAGGACTGCGGCGCGAGGACGGCAAGTGGCGACTGGCGATGGACCAGGCCGCCGTCGGAATCGGCGCTCCAGACTTGCCCGGGCTGCTCGCCTGCGCGCAAGCGCCGGTCACGCTCGCTCGCGGAGAACGCGATCCGCTGAACACCGACGAGCAGCTAGCCAGGCTCGACGCGTCGGCAGTCACGCTCCCCGGTCTCGGGCACAACGCCCACGTCGAGAACCCGGTCCTGACGAGTTCGCTGCTGGCCAGTTACCTTCGGCCCCGGCCGAAGTAACTGGCCCGCACCCGGTCGAGCAGGATGGCCACGCCGAGCACGCTGCCCTGGACCACCTGCTGGTAGTACGGGCTGACGTGCAGCGCGAGCAGGCCGTTGGCGATGATCTCCAGCAGGATCGCGCCCGCCGCGACTCCGATGATCCGGCCCTCGCCGCCGAACAGCGACGCACCGCCGACGACGGCGGCCGCGATCGCGATCAGTTCCCAGCCCGGTCCCACCGACGGGTCGGCCACGTTCAGCCTGCCGATCACCAGGACGCCGACGACCCCGGCCAGCACGGAACTCGCCACGTACGCGGAGGTGATCCGGCGAGCGATCGGGATGCCCGCGAGCCGCGCCGCTTCCTTGTTGCCGCCCACCGCGTAGATCTGGCGGCCGATGTACGTCCGTTCCATGACGAACCAGGCGACGATCACGGCGCCGACGAAGAACAGCGCCGGCACGGGTACTTCCTGGATGTAAAACGAGCTCAGGTCGGAGAAGATCGGGTCGATGCCGTTGATCGGCAGGCCGCTGGTGATCGCCAGCGAGAGGCCCTGCGCGACGGTGAACGTCACCAGCGTGATCACGAAGGGCGGCACCTTGAGCTTGGTGACCATCGTGCCGTGCCAGAAGCCGATAGCCGCGCAGATGACGATGGTCAGCAGGATCGCGACCGGCCCGGGCAGGCCCTCGTTGACGTTGAAGAACGCGGCGAAGATCCCGGCCAGGCCGGCGAGCGCGCCGACCGACAGGTCGATGCCCCCGGTCAGGATGACCAGCGACTCGCCCACCGCCAGGATGCCGATCTGGGCGAGGTCGCGCCCCATCACCTGCAGGTTGCCGACGCTGGCGTAGGTCGGGGAGTTGATCGCGATCACGATGAAGACCACTACGCAGGCGATGATCACGCCGGCCTCGGGTGACTCGGCGAGCTTGCGCAGCAGCCGGGTCACGGTGCTCTGCGCAGCTGCAGAGGCCGGGACGTCCGGCGGCGCGAGCGTACCCTGGGCGCTCATGCTGAAGCTCCATTCGGTGTTGGCGACCGGCCGGCCGTTCCTGCGGCGGCGGTCATGATCCGTTCCTTGGTCGCCTCGTCGTGGTCGATGACCTCGACCGCGCGCCCGCTGTTCATCACCGCGACGCGGTGGCAGATCAGCAGCAGTTCCTCAAGCTCAGACGAGGCGACGAGCACCGCCATCCCGGCCTCGGCGGCCCGGTCGATCAGCTCGTAGATTTCGGCCTTCGCTCCGACGTCGACGCCTCGGGTGGGCTCGTCGAGCAGGAGCAGGCGCGGATTCGAGGCGAACGCGCGGCCGAAGACGGCGCGCTGCTGGTTGCCTCCGGACAGCGAGCTGATCGGCTGGTCGACCGACTGCATGCGGACGTTCACGCCGAGGTGATCTTGACGGCCTCGTCGCGCTGCCGGCGCGGCGCGAGCAGCCAGCCCCGGCTGATCGCGCGCAGGATGGAGACCGTGACATTCGCGCTGATCGTCGCGAACGACACCAGCGACTGCTCTTTGCGGTCTTCGGGGATCAGCGCGATGCCCGCCGCCGCCCCGTCGCCGGGGCTGCCCGGAGCGTACCGGCGGCCGTCCAGCCACATGGTGCCGCCCGTCGCCGGCTGAGCCCCCGCGATGGTGTGGATCAGCCGGCTACGGCCAGAGCCCATCAGGCCGGCCATGCCGACGATCTCGCCCGTGCGGATCTCGAGGTCGACCGGCCCGAGACCGTCGGCAGTCAGGCCCTCGGCCCGCAGGATCACGCCGCTGTCCTGCGGCGGTGCCGCCGGGGTACCTCGGGTGATCTCGCCGCCGACCATGTCGCGGATCAGCCGCTCCTCGGTCGCCTCGGTCGCGCTCAGGTCGGCGACCAGCCGGCCGTTGCGCAGCACGAGGATCCGGTCGCTGACCGTCAGCACCTCGTCGAGCCGGTGCCCGATGAACAGCACCGTGCCGCCGCTCTCGGCGAGCTGGCGCGCAAGCTTCATCACGAGCTGGGCTTCGACCGGCCCGAGCGACGAAGTCGGCTCGTCGAGGATCAGCAGCCGGGGCTCGCGGCCCCACGCCTTGGCGATCTCGATCATCTGCCTGGCCGGCACCGGCAGCGTGCGCACCTCGCGGTTGACGCCGATCGCGCCGACCGGCAGGCCGATCTCGCCCAGCATCACCTCAGCCTCGGCCCGCTGCGCCGCCCGGTCCACCAGAAAACGCCGCCTCGAACCCCGGGGACGCCGGCCGAGCAGCAGGTTCTCGGCCACCGAAAGCTGTCCGACCAGCGGGAATTCCTGCGACACCAGCGCCACGCCCAGGTGGGCCGCCGCAGCCGTCGACCCCAGCGCCAGCCGTTGCCCGTCGATCTCGATCTCACCGCCCTCAGGCAGCACTGATCCGGCGAGCGCGCCCATCAGCGTGGACTTGCCGGCGCCGTTCTCACCCACGACGCCGATCACCTGACCTGCGTTCAGGTCAAGCTCCGGCAGGTCGAGCACGCGCACCGGGCCATAAGACTTGTGCACGCCCCGCAGCCGCGCGGTGACCGCGCGGCTGGGGGCGTCGTTCGATACGGTCATCCTCAGCCGATTCCGAGCGAACTCAGCAGGCTGTTGTAGGAAGCGAAATCCGACTGGGTGACGAGGCCGACGCCCGAGCTGAGCGTGAAGCCGTCCGAGGACAGGTACGGCTTGACGATCGCCCTGGTGGCGGCCTTGCCGAGGACCTTCTCCGCCGCGAGGATGTACGCGCCGGTGTAGCCCTGCTCGTACGGCATCTGCACGACCGTGCCGGAGATCACGCCGGACTGGATGAAGCCGAGCGTCTGCGCGTCCGAGTCGTCCGAGATGATCTTGACGGTGCCGGTCTTGCCTGCCGACTTGACGGCCTGGGCGAGCGCCGGGCCGTCGTAGGAGTACACCCCGTACAGGCCGTTGACGTCAGGGTTGTTGGCGAGGATGGTCTCGGCGTCCGACGTGGCGGTGCTGGCCTGCAGGTTGTCGTTGACCTTCTGCACGACCTTGATGTTCGTGCCCTTGATCGCGGCCTCGAAGCCCGCGATGCGCTGGGTGGCGTTGGCCGCCGTGAGCGAGCCGACCAGGATCGCCACCTGCCCGCTGCCGCCGAGCACTGACTTCATCGCCGTGCCAGCGGTGAACCCGGCCGTGAAGTTCGGCGTGCCCAGGTACAGCGACGACGCCGCGGTGCCAGGCAGCGGCGAGTCGATCGCCAGCACGAAGAGCCCGTGCTGCACGTCAGTGGCAATCGCGCCCTTGGCCGCTGCCGGGTCGATCGCGGAAATGGAGTAGCCGGTGATCCCCTGCGAGCGCAGCGTCTCGAGCTCGGAGTCCTGCTCGCTCAGCTGGCCGTTCGGCGGCGCGAAGAACGTGCAGTGACTGCCCGGGATGCCCAGCGCCTTGCAGCCAGCCTGGAAGCCGACCTGCCCGGCCTTCCAGTAGTCGGCGGCCACGTTGACCACCATGGCGATATCGACCGCTGACAGGCTCTTGCCCTTCATCGCGGCCTTGAGCGCGGCGTCGAGCTTGGCGAGATTGGACTGGTTAAAGGTGATGGTGCCCTTCAGTGCGACCGCGCTGGGCGTCGGCTTCGGCGAGCTGGATCCGGACCCTCCTCCGGACCCGGCCGAGCCGCTTGACCCGGTCGGGCTCTTCGAGCACGCCGCAGTCAGCGTCAGCACAGCGACCGCCAGCACGGCGGCGATTGAACGGGATCTCTTACCGATCATTGACGGTGCCTTTCTGAGGTGGGATTGGTGCGCCTTTCTGAGGGGAAGTGCTAGAACCCCTGGGCGAGCCGGTAGTACGCCTGGTTCCAGCGGATTTCGTCGGTGAACCTGCGAGTCGAGGTGTCGGCGTCGATGACCAGCAGTTCGACGCCGAGCATGTCGGCGAGCAGCCCCAGCGCGTCGGAGCCGACGGCGGCGGACAGCACGGTGTGGTGCGGGCCGCCGGCGGTCAGCCACGACTCGGCCGAAGTACGCCAGTCGGGGCGCGGCCGCCAGATCGCCCGGGCGACCGGGAGCCTGGGCAGCGGCTCGGGCGGGGCGACGATATCGATCTCGTTCGCCACGAGCCTGAACCGGTCTCCCAGGTCAGCCAGGCCGACCAGCACGGCCGGGCCGGGCGCCGCGTCGAAGACCAGGCGCACCGGGTCGTCCCGGCCGCCGATGCTCAGCGGGTGGATCTCGCACGACGGGGTCCCGGCGGCGATCGACGGGCAGACCTCGAGCATGTGCGCGCCGAGGATCAGCTCGCGCCCGGGTGTCAGGTCGTAGGTGTAGTCCTCCATGAACGACGTCCCGGCTGGCAGGCCCGCCGCCATCACCTTGAGCGTGCGCAGCAGGACCGCCGTCTTCCAGTCGCCCTCGCCGCCGAAGCCGTAGCCGTCGGCCATCAGCCGCTGCACCGCCAGGCCGGGAAGCTGGCGCAGGGTCCCGAGGTCCTCGAAGTTCGTGGTGAACGCGCGGAATCCGCCCGCACCGAGGAAGTCCCGCAGCCCGAGCTCGATGCGAGCGGCGTAGCGCAGGGACTCGTGCCGGCCGCCGCCGCGTCGCAGCTCGGCGGCCATCTTGTAGGCATCCTCGTACTCGGCGGCCAGCTCGTCCGACCCGGTCGTCGCCGGCCGCGTCGACGGCCGCCGCGAGGTCGGCGACGCCGTAGGTGTTGACCGAGACCCCGAACCGGGCTTGCGCAGCGACCTTGTCGCCCTCGGTCACGGCCACGTCCCGCATGTTGTCGCCGAACCGGGCAAGCTTCAGCTCGCGCAGCTCGGCCCGGCCGAGTGCCGCGCGCGCCCAGGTGCCGATCCTGGCCGTCACGGCGGGATCGGAGACGTGCCCGGCGACCGTCGTCCGGGCGACGCCGAGCCGGGTCTGGATGTAGCCGAACTCCCGGTCGCCGTGGGCGGCCTGGTTCAGGTTCATGAAGTCCATGTCGATCGTGGCCCACGGCAGGTCCACGTTCGCCTGGGTGTGCAGATGCAGGATCGGCTTGGCCAGCTCACTCAGCCCGGCGATCCACATCTTGGCTGGTGAGAAGGTGTGCATCCAGGTGATCACACCGACGCACTCGTCACTGGAGCTGGCGTCCAGGCAGGCCCGCCGGATCGAGTCGGCGTTGGTGAGGACCGGCTTCCAGATCACCCGGACCTGAAGGCACCCGTCGCCGTCCAGCGCGCCGGCGATCCGCTGCGACTGCGCAGCGACCTGGCGCAGCGTCTCCTCGCCGTACATCGCCTGGCTCCCGGTGAGGAACCAGACTTCGCCGTCATCGGGATTGGTCATCTGCTGCGGGCTCCGCTCAGGCTTGTGGTGCGCTCATTGTTAGCGCCAACATTCCCTGCCGTCAATACCCGAAAATTCATCTTCGCACCGCTTGATCCGTAGTTTCAGTAGGAAATATCCTTATATAGTTGCTGTCTCAGTCGAGATCTTCCATCTGAGTCGCAGCTAGTCACCCCGGCGCCGTGTTGCACAACTGTTAGCGTTCATATTTCATGACTCGAAGTAACAGGTGGCTCGGGTGACCATGCCGGGCCGCGCCGGCGGCTGACGCGAGCTGGGTCTGCGATCGTGTGCAGCCCTGACCTCCGTCAGGACCCTTTTCGCGAGGTCAGGCCACGTGGCTACAGTGGTGGCACCTGATCTGCGCAATCGCCCCGAGTGAGGATCCCCGTGGTCAAGTCCGTCCGCGAGCCGGCGATGACGGACGTCGCCAAGCTGGCCGGTGTCTCGCATCAGACGGTCTCCCGGGTGCTCAACGGCCACCCCAACGTCCGGCAGCGGACGCGGTTGCGGGTGCAGGCGGCGATCGTGGAGCTCGGCTACCGCCCGAACCGGGCCGCCCGCCTCCTCGCGACCGGAACATCGCAGGTCATCGGCTTCGTCTCGCGCTCGTCGACGCTGTACGGACCGGCCTCGATGGTGACCGCGCTGGCCGAGGAAGCGCTCAAGTACGGCTTCGCGGTCAACGTCGAGAGCGTCAGGACGCTCGAGCGCCAGCCGGTCGCCGACGCCATCGGCCGCCTGCTCGACCAGCGAGTAGCCGGCCTGGTCGTCATCGTGCCGGTCGAGTCGGCCAACGACGCCCTCGACGACCTGCCCGACGACATCCCGCTGGTCAACGTCGACGGGGACCCGCGACGACCGACCGAGCTGGTAACCGTCGACCAGGAAGCCGGCGCCTACGCCGCCACCAAGCATCTGCTCGAAGCCGGGCACCGGACCGTGTGGCACGTGTCGGGGCCTGGCAACTGGTTCGACAGCCAGGGCCGGATCGCCGGGTGGCAGCAGGCACTGACCGACGCCGGGGCCGACATCCCGCCGGTCATGCCCGGTGACTGGTCGGCGGCCTCCGGCTACCAGGCCGGGCAGATCCTGGCCAGGATGAACGACGTCACCGCGGTCTTCGCCGCCAACGACCACCTGGCCCTCGGCATCCTGCGGGCGCTGCAGGAAAAGGGCCGCCGGGTACCGCAGGACATCAGCGTCGTGGGCTTCGACGACGTGCCAGAAGCCGCCTACTTCATCCCGCCGCTGACGACGATCCGGCCGGATTTCGAGGCCGTGGCCGCAGCTAGCCTGGATCTGCTGGTGGCGCAGATTCGCAACGGTCACCGGCTCGGCGATCGTCGGATCCTCGCGCCGACGCTGGTGAAGCGGGACAGTGTTGCCCCGGTGAGGGCGCGTTCCGACTAAAGGGCTTGATTTTGCTTGTGATCGCTCCGGGCAGCTTGTGGCTGCCCGGAGCGGATCACACTAGGTCAGGGCACGGTCCAGTGCTGGTTGGTGCCGCCGTTGCAGGTCCACAGGATCAGCTGCGTGCCGTTGGTGGTGGTGAAATTGGGGTCGTCGAGGCACTTGCCTGAGGACGGGTTGACGAGTTCCCCGTTCTCGGCCACCCACTGCTGGTTGGCCCCGCCGTTGCAGGTCCACCACTCGATGAGCGTGCCGTTCGCGGTCGCTGCGCCGGTGATGTCCATGCAGCCGCCGTCGATCTGAAGCGTGCCGTTGGTGGCGACGGTCCAGTTCTGAGCGGCTGTGTTGCCGTCGCAGTCCCACATCTGGATCTTGTTGCCCGGGGTCGCGGCGGCGTTGTTGTTGTCGACGCACTTGGCCGTGTCGTCGCCGGCGATGATGGTGCCGGTGACGCCTGTGCCTGAGCTCGCTAGGGCGTAGCCGACGGAGACGATGTTGGCCTGGACGGAGTTGTCGGCCGCGTCGGTCGGGTAGCCGGCGGTCATGACGCCCTCGAAGAAGGAGCCGGCCGAGCCGTTGCTGTTGTCGCCGCCGATGCCGAGGATGATGGCGCCTTCCTGGTGCATGGGCGTGTAGCCGCCGATGTTGGGCAGCGCGCCGTTGAACCAGGTCGACAGGCCGCCGGAGTCGGAGTTGCCGCCCTTGATGGCGTAGGTGGTGGTGCCGTTGTTCTTGACCAGGGCGGTCACGAACGTGCTGGAGTTGCCGAGGTTGTTGGGGTTGTTGCCGTTACCGCCGGCGAACAGGCCGTTCTCCATGTCGGCCTGCACCCAGGGCCCGCGCCCGGCGCAGGTCGGGAACCAGCACAGGGTGCCGAAGTAGACGGCGTCCATGTGGCCGTTGCCGTTGTCACGGTTGTTGGTCTCGGCGTTGCCGTAGTCGAAGCAGCAGCCGCTGTTGACATGCGTGCCGCTCGCGACCATGTAAGCGCCCTGCGGCGAGCCGCCGGTCGCGATGCCCGTGGTGGCGTCGTCACGATAGCCGACGCCGGGCGAGACGAACACGCCGTAGACCTTGTGGCCGCCGGCCATGACCGGCAGGGCGGCCGCGTTAGCGCCGACGTCGGCGCCGCCCGCTCCGCCGGCTGGCCCGATGGTCAGGTTGTTGTGCTCTGCCGTCTGGTCGAAGATCTCGGTGATGGTGCAGGTGGTTCCGGCACAGAAGGAGTCCTGCGTGGCCGCGTTGGCGTAGCCGCCTGCCGACAGCGTGCTGATGTTGGTCGTGGTGCCGTCCGAGGCCCGCCTGACCTGGTACAGCGGGCCGTTGTAGGCGCTGAAGAGTGCCCTGGTCGTGCTGTGCGCGGCGACGCACGGCGTGCCGGCGGCGGCGTAGATGTCACACGGCAGCGTTCCCGCAGCCTGCGACGGGATGCTGGGCGCGAGCACCATGCCGGCGGTGAGCGTGGCTGAGGCGCCGGCTAAGACCAGCGTCTGCCGCAATCGCTTGAATCGTGGCCTAACGGTCATCATGCGACTTCTATCCTCCTGGTGAGCGTGGCTGAAGTAGAGGGGTGCGGTAGGGGGCTGAGGTTGCCGCCTTCGCGGCGGCCGGCCGAAAGCGCGGTCGGCGAATCCGAGCGGCCCGGAGCATGACAGCGCTAACACCCGGCTCTCCCCCAGGAACCAGAAGCAGCACCAAAATGCCGCCTGGCGTGCAGGTTCTTGAGATCCTCTCTCTTTGTTAGCGTTAACAAAATTAGTTGCCGTCATCATGAACTGTCGCATCGGGCGTGTCAAGGCTCGCTGACGCGGGCACGGCCGCACGGGTTGTCGCGCGCGGGCACGCGGGAGGCCTCGGGCGGGCGCGAGCGGGCGGGCGGGTCGTCGCGGGCGGATCGTCACGCGCGGGCACGCGGGAGGTCTCGGGCGGGCGCGAGCGGGCGGACAACAGCAGCAAACCGGGCCACGCTCGCCCGAGAGGGCTGTTCCGACGACAGCATGGTCCTACTTACTGCTATCCCCACAGCACTAAGTAGGACCATGGTGCTGTTGAAAACCGGCTTGTGACGACAGCAAGTAGGACCATGCTGCTGTTGGTTGACCTGGCGCGGCTCGCGGACGGCGGGGTGCGCGGACGGCGGGGTGCGCGGACGGCGGGGTGCGCGGACGGCGGGGCTCGCGGGACGGCGGGCTCGCGGGCGGCGGGGTGCGCTCGGAGCGCGGCCTGGGACGATGGCCGGGGACTGCGCCTGCTGCTGGCTGGGCTGGGGCGACATTCGGCTGGGTTCGGGGGCGACAAGGTGCTCGGTTTTGCCGCGTACCTGGTAAACATTAGGTGTCCAGCGATGGTGCGAAAAATGAACGTCTCGGCGAAAGCGGTGAGGAGCGGCCAATGGCGACCGGACTCGACGGCGAGGCGCGAGCTAGGTCTGACCAGCGGTGAGCGCTGTCAGCAGCCCTCCCGTCCGGGGTGCCGGGGGGCAGGGCCAATCTCACGGCCAACCAGGCCAGCCCCAGGGCCAGCCGCTAGGCCCTCCCGTTCAGGGTCCGCTAGTCACCAGGCGCGGCGGGCTGAGCCAGCGCGTCAGGGCCCTGTCCACGCCGCGCAAGCTGCAACTGCTGCTCGTCACCTTGGTCTCGCTGTCACTGATCTGGGGCGTCGTCGCCGCCTTGGTGGTGAGCGACCGAGCGTCGGGCGCGGGCAACGTCGTCGGCTCCAGTGAGCCGCTCAGCCTGGACGGCCAGCAGCTGTACCGGGCGCTGTCCGACGCCGACGCCACCGCCGCGACGGCGTTCTTGTCCGGCGGGCTCGAGCCGGCTGCGGCCCGGCGTCGCTATCAGGCCGACATCGCCACAGCGGCCGCTCGACTCGAAGGTGCCACGGCGATTGCCGGGAACTCACCGGCCGCGAGAGATCTCGCCACGTTGTCCGCCGACCTCCCCGTCTACACCGGAGAAGTAGAGACGGCCCGGGCCGACAACCGCCTCGGACTGCCGCTCGGGGCGGCCTATCTCCGTGAGGCGTCCGCACTGATGCGCGGCACGCTCCTGCCCGCCGCGCGCAACGTCTCTACTCAAGCGGATGCCGAGCTGACCGCCGCCAGCGGACGCGCTACCGGCCTGCCGCTGGCCCTGGTGCTGCTCGCAATGGCGGTCATCGTCGGCTACGCCCTCATTCGCGGGCAGCGGTGGCTCCATTCGTGGACCCATCGACGCCTGAACCTGGGCCTGGTGCTGGCGTCAGCGGCCGCGATCGTCTCGGTGATCTGGCTGCTCGTCGCGCTCGGCGTGGCGCGCACCGATCTGCTGCAGGCGCGGGCCCACGGCTCGGCGCCGGTCGCGGCGCTCGGCCGGGCGGACATCGCCGTGCTGCGGGCGCGCGCCGACGAGAGCCTCACCTTGATCGATGCTGGGGGCGACGACACCTTCCAGACCGACTTCCTGGCGATCCAGCACCAGCTCGGCCCGGGCCCGGGCACCCTGCTTACCAGCGCGGTCAGCTCGGCCAGCGGCACTCCCGGCGCGGCTGGGTCGGCGGCGGCGGCAAGCACTGCCCCGGCGTGGTATCAGGCCCACCGCGCGGTCCGCGCCCTGGACGACAACGGCAAGCACACCCAGGCGATCCAGCTGGTGACGACGCCGGGGTCGGATCATTCCGGCACGCTTTTCACCAAGCTGGACGGCTCGCTGACCCGCGCCATCGTCGCTGACCAGGCCGTGTTCCGATCGAAAGCACAGGCGGGGAACGGCGCGTTTACCGGACTGGAGGCAGGAATCATCGTGCTGGCGCTGATCATGGCCGCGGGCTGCGCCCGAGGCATCACCCGGCGGCTGGCGGAGTACCGATGAGCCGCCGGCCGACTCGCCCGGCTGCTGTCGCTGGGCGCGCTCCTAGTGGCGGCGGGCGTCACCGCCGTGGCGCTGCCAAGCTCAGCCGCTGTGCAGGCACCGCCGACCCGGGTCGGCCCGGTCCAGCACGCCGCGCACACGGCCTCGGCGACCCGGACAACCCAGGCTGATGCCTGCGATCCGACCGCGAGCTTGCGGCCGACCGGTCCCCCGGTCGTGACCCCCGGCTCGACCATGGCCAAGATCCGGGCCAGGGGCTTCCTGATCGCGGGCGTCGACCAGAGCACCTACCATTTCGGCTACCTGAATCCGCTCGACGGCAAGATCGAGGGATTCGACATCGACATGGTGCACGCCATCGCCGATGCCATCTTCGGCAATCCGAATAAGGTCGAGTTCAAGGCCATCTCGGACGAGCAGCGGATCCCTGACATCCAGTCGGGCGCGGTCGACATTGTCGCCCACACCATGACCATCACGTGCGATCGGCTCAAGCAGGTCGACTTCTCGACGGTGTACTACGAAGCCGGCCAGCGCGTCCTGGTCCAGACCAACTCGCCCGTCACCAGCATCGCCGACCTCGGCGGCCAGAAGGTGTGCGCGACTACCAGCTCGACGTCCGCCGACAACATCAGAGCGGCCTCGTCGCATCCGAAGCTGGTGACCGTTCCGTACTGGACCGACTGCCTCGTGCTGCTCCAGCAGGGCGACGTCGCGGCGATCTCCACCGACGACTCGATTCTGGCCGGGCTGGCGGCGCAGGACCCGTTCACCAAGCTGGTCGGTCCGCGGTTCAGCAAGGAGCCCTACGGCCTGGCGATCGCGCGAGATCGCGGTGACTTCGTCCGCTTCGTCAACGCCGTGCTGCAGCGCATGCGGACGGACGGCCAGTGGGCCAGGAGCTACGAGCACTGGGTCGGCACCCCGGCTCCCGCTCCGCCAGCCGCTCACTACCAGGACTAGCCCGCTGGCGATGCGGATGCGGCTGACCCGTCCCACCACCGCAGGGTCCCGAGCGCGCGCAGCGTGATCCAGCGGCTGGGCGTGCCCGGGCCGTCCTCAAGCTCGAAGTGCACCCGCCCCGGGTGGACGGTGCCGAGCAGCCACCGGCCATCGGGCTGCTGCCTGGACCGCACGATCTCGACGGCCTCGGCCAGGCGCAGGTCAGGGATGGCACCGGACCGGCGGAAGTAGTCCAGCGCCCGGAGGACGTCGTAGTGCCAGTAGTAAGGAAACGCGAACTCCAGGTATTGCGGCTGGACGACCGCACCGGTGCTCAGGCGACGGAACAGCCCCCGCTCGAGCAGGTACTCCTCACCGCTGCGGCGCGCCCGTGCCACCTCGGGCGATCCCCCGGTCGCGCGCTCGAACTCGTGCAGCCCCTCCAGCACGCTGATCGTGGTGTCGATCGAGGACCGGACCGAGCCATTCTCGGCCTCGCAGTTCCAGCCGCCGTCCGCCAGCCGCTCGGACAGCAGCCGCTCGACGATCGGGGCGACGTCCACCCCGAAGTAAGCGCCGGTCTCGACCGTCCTGCCGTTGATGCAGGGCTCGACTTCGCCGTCGAAGTACCGCTGCCCGTCGTGCTCCCAGCGCCCGTTCTCGGCGATCAGCGCGATCGTCCGGAGGGCCGAGTCCGACGCTGGATCGAGGCCCAGGAGCTGCAGCGTCTGCAGCACGTGCATCGTGGCGGTCCAGGGCTGCCCCTCGTCATCGCCGGTGTAACCAGCGGGGAAGCAGGCGCCGCCAGCCCACAGGCCGTCCGGGTCCTGCGCGGCGAGCAGCCGGGCACCCCAGCCCTCGTGCCCGACCCGCGCCCGCTCCGCCGCCACCTCGTCCGGCGGCGCGTCCAGCAGGTCTCGCAGCACCTGCCAGCGGATCGCAGGGTCGCCTTCGAGCAGCCAGTCGGTCACGATCATGACGGCAGGCTACCCGGTAACCATGAACCCATCCGTCCGGACAGCCTCGTCAGGCGAGGGCGGTGACAGCGGCGAGCAGAGCGAGGAGCGCGATCAGCATGTAAGCGAGGTAGGCGTCGAGGCGGCCGGACTGAAGCCGCTTCGCGGCACCGGCCACGCGCACGACCAGCCTCACGGCCGGGCGGTACAGGTAAGCCTCGGCTACTTCGATGACGTCCGAGCTGTAGCTGAGCGTGGGGGTGATGAGCTGGTGGGCGTCCTTTTCATACTGAAGGATTTGGGTGTCCTCCGATGAGCCCGGTGAGGCGGTTCCTGGCTGGTGCACGAGTACCTGCGAGCGGGTGTGCAGCACGGTCGCGAGGACTCGCCGAGTCGGGTTCGCGAACCCCCCGGCGGTGTAGGAGTCGGCGCCGTCGACCCCGGCTGTCGCCGAGCGCCAGGCGGGCACCCGGCGGACCTGCGTCATCCTGGTGCCGGACACGAGCCTGGTGAAGGCGATCACCATGAGCGCGAGCAGCGGCATCACGATCCAGAGCCAGGTCGGCGACAGCGCCGAGAATCCGGCGAAGACCGGGCCGAGCACGAACGGCGACTGCCTCGCCCCGTTGGTCGCGGAGGCAGCGACGATCGGCGAAAGCCCGGTGGCGATCACCCGGATCACCAGCGGCAGCACGGCAGTGAGCAGCAGGCAGGCCACGGACAGCACGGCGATGCCGATCTTCCCTAGCCAGCCGCCGTCCCAGGCTGACCGGCCATCCGAAGCCACCGCGCCGCCTTCGCCGGCCCTCTCGGGCTGGCCGAGCACTACCAGGCCGATGACCCGGACGAACGTCACCCCGGCGAAGCCGGCCGTGAGCGCGACGGCGGCCCCGGCGATGGCAAGCAGCAGGCGGTAGTCCAGCGCGTGCACCCGGAACTGCTGCATCAGAGCCTCGAGCAAGAACCACTCGGAGGCGAAGCCCATCGTGATCGGCAGTCCGGCAAGGGTGAGCGATCCCACGGCGAGCCCGGTCGCGCTCCACGGCCTGCGCCGGGCTGAGCCGCGCAGCTTGTCGAGCACATCGTCGTCTGGGTCATCGGCCGCGTTCCGGTCACCTGCAGTCAGGCTGGCGCTCGCGACGAAGAGCAGGGACTTGGCGGCGGCATGGGCGACGATCTGCAGGGTGCCAGCGAGCAGGCCGACAGCGACCAGGCGGGCGTCGTGCAGGGCGGCACCGACGAGCGCGATGCCGTAGCCGACCACGATCAGTCCGCTGTTCTCCACGCTGGAGTAAGCGATCACGCGCTGCAGCCGGGGCTGGACGGCCGCGTGCGCGATGCCGAGCAGGGCGGTGAATCCAGCGAGCACCAGCAGCAACCCGGTCAGCCAGGCCGGCGGCGGGCCGAGCAGCGCTAGGGTGCGCCACATTCCGTAGAAGCCAGCGTTCACCGCGACGCCGGCCATGATCGCGCGGGCGGGACCGGGTGCGGCCGCGTAGCCGCGCGGCAGCCAGACCTGGAACGGCACCAGCCCTACCTTGATCGCGAAGCCGGCGAGCAGCAGGCACTGAGCGGCGCTGCGAGCCAGGCCGGGTGGCACGGCGGTGAACGAGGCGAGGTCCAGCGAGCCCGACCTGACCGCTAGGAGCAGCAGTCCTAGCAGCAGGGCCGCGCCGCTGATCTTGCCGAAGGCGAGGGTGATCATTGCTCCGGCCGGGCGGCCGGGCAAGTGCCGGTCGAAGCCGGCGAGCAGATAGAAGGCGACGGTCAGCAATTCCCACGACAGCAGGCTGGTGAAGGCGTCCTGGGCGGTGAGGAAGAGTGCTACCGAGGCTAGGGCCAGCGCCGTGCTGGCGGCGAGACCGCGTCGAGGGGCTGCGCCTGCCGGGCTGACCGGGTCGTCTGGGCTGGCTGGGCGGGAGGCCCAGGCGGTGAAGGCCAGCAGAACCGGGACCGCCGCGCCGAAGGCGATGACCAGGAACAGACCAGCCAGGTGGTCGGCCGCGACGGCAGCCGTGCCCTGGCCGAGCCATCCCGCTACCGGGAGGCGCAGCGGCTGGCCTGCGAGCACCGCGCCGCCGGTGACGCACAGGCCCGCCGCGCCGACGCCCTCGACCAGATAAGGGACCGAGCTCAGCCAGCGACGGCCCGGTCTCGTAGTCAGGGTCAGGTCGGTGACGGTGGCGAGCGCGAGCATAGCCAGGGCTGCGGAGAAGACCAGAGCGGTGCCCGTCATGAGCCGTCCCTCCTGGGCGCTGGGCTGGCCGGCAGCCGGCCGAGCGCGGCAAGCAGCGCGTGCAGGATGGCGAACGGTGGCGGCGGTGAACCGGGCAGCCAGACGTCCACGGGCACGATCGAGCCCACGCCGCCCGCCGTCGCGTGCAAGCCGGAGTGCTCGTCGTCCTCACTACGCCCGAGGAGACCGCCGCTGACCGCGTCGGTCCCGACTGCCATGACGATCTTCGGTTCCGGCATGCCGTCGTAGGTACGGCGCAGCGGACCGACCATGCCGCGCGCTCCCGCGCCGGTGACCAGCAGCACATCGGCATGACGAGGACTGGCGGTGAAAAATATGCCGAGCCGGTGAATGTCGTAGACAGGGTTGAGCAGGGCAGCGATCTCCTGTTCCTCGCTGCCGTCCGATCCCGCGTCGACGTGCCGCAGGTGCACCGAACGGCGCAGTACTCTCGTCCTCGCGGCCAGTCCGGCTCGTACCGACGCCAGCGCCTCGTCGGTCTCGGTGATCGCCGACACCACTAGGGCCGTTCTGGACAGGCGGGCGCTGGCCGGGCCGCGTGACCAGCCGAACAGCTCCGGTCGTTGTGCCACGCACCGGCCGCAGAGCACGCAGCGGCCCTGGTCGAGCTTGAGTTCGCCGTCGTGCTGGGTGGTGATGGCGCCAGTTGGGCAGAGGGCGACGAGGCTGGGGTCAGGCGGGCGGGCTGGCTGACTTCGCTCCGTCGGGGGCCTGAGGATGGTGGCCGGGCCTGGCCAGTCGTCCGCGTACGAGTCTGGCCTAGCGGGCCACTTTGTGGTGACCACTCCGTCGCGCAGTCCGCGCAGCACCCACGGGCTCATAGTGCCACCCCCGCGATGGACAGGCCGAAGCTAGCCTCGATGAAGGGGAAGTCCGTCAGGATGTCGCCGGCGAACGTCTCGGCGAACAGTGCCAGGTTGTGGAACGACGGTGACCTCGGCCGGCAGCGCGCGATCTGGCCGTTGTCCAGGGCCAGGTCGTAGAGAACCTCGCCGTGGGGCGCCTCGGCCCATCCCACCGCCCGGCCGCTCGCGGGCTCCGCCGGCATGCATAGCGCCGGGTCGGCGGCGCCGTCGAGCTGCTCGGCGGCCTGTTGCAGCAGCGCGAGCGCCTGCCCGACCTCGTCCCAGCGGACTCGCAGCCGGGCGAGCGCGTCACCGTCGTGGTACTCCCGCTGGCTGGCCAGCTCCAGATGCCGGTACGCGTCGTAGGGCCGGGCGAGGCGGGCGTCGTCGCGGTATCCGGACGCCTTGCCGATCGGGCCGAGCGCGCCGTGCTCGGCCGCCCGCTCTGGCGTCAGCGGTCCGGTCCGACGGAGCCGATCGAGGAAGGATGCGGTACCCATGAGCGCCCGCGCGTCCGCCGTGATCGCCTGGCCCAGCTTGCCCAGTTCCCCGACCAAGTCGGCCGCGCCGACCTGGGGCAGTCCGCGCACTCCGCCGGGCACGACGACGCCTCGGCCGAACCGGCTCCCGCACATCCGGCCCACGAGCCGCATTGCCCGTTCCTTGTGCAGGCCGAACCGGGCGGTCGCGACCGCGAGCCCGGCCGCGTCGGCGAGCCGGACGGCGACGTCGAGGTGGGCAACGAGCCGTTCGAGCTCGGCGTGCAGCACCCGGATCAGCGCGGCCCGCTCCGGCACCCGGTCGATGCCGCTGACGTGCTCGACCGCGTGGCTGAATGCCAGCGCGTGAGCCACGGACGCGATTCCCTCGGTCCGCTCGGCCAGCAGCACCCCGTCGGCTGCGGTCAGCTGCTCGAACCGCTGCTCGATGCCGCGATGCTTGTAGAAAACGCGCAGGCCGAGGTGCGGGATCTCCTCCCCAGGGGTCTCGACCAGGTACTCGACGGATTCCATCACCCCAGAGCGGACCGGGCCGTGCGAGATCGTGAACAGGCCCGGGCCGTGCACCTGGCGGGGCACGGTGTGCGGCCGGATGAAAGGCTCGAGCCGAGGATGACCTTGCGGGACGATCCCGAAGAGATCGTGAAGCTCCCGCTCGTACCACAGCGCGGCTCCGAGGGCGGGGGTGAGCGCCGGATACTCCGTCGTCCCGGCGGGCAGCGTCACCTCGCGGATGGCGATCCCGTCTGGCTCGGCGACGTGGGCCGACAACAGGACGGCGGCACCGGCGGCACCGGCCCGGGTGCCCATCAGGCCAGCGAACCGTCGTCCGGCGGCTTGCTCGGTGAGCAGCAGCGCCTGCAGGTCGGTCACGGTGGCCAGCGCGCTGATCGTAGCCGTCATGCGTTACCTCGCAGTGCGGTCACGGCGTGGTTCAGCAGCCCGACGAGCTCGCCGGGCGGATGCAGGCCGAGCACAAGCAGCGCGATCATCCCGGCGATGACGGGCAGCACCATCCACGCGCTCGGCTCGCCGCGGAGCGGGGCGGTCTGCGCGTCTGCGCTGGGGGTGAGCAGCATCCGGTTGGCCGCGAACGACAAGCCGAGGAACGCGACGGTGACGAGGACGACGAGCACGACAACGACGACGTCGCGGGCGGCCGACAGCCCGCCGGTCACGATCTCGAACTCGCTGCGGAAGATCCCGAACGGCGGCAGCGCCGACAGGGCGAGCACCGCTGCCACGAAGAGCGGCCCGCTCCACGGCAGCACGTCAAGGCCGCCGGTCAGCTGTGAGATCTGCTTGGTCCCGAACTTGCGGGCGAGGACGCCGGCACCCATGAACGCGTTGCCCTTGGCCGCCGCGTGCGCGAGGACGTGCAGCAGCACGCCGGCGAAGGCGATGGGTACGCCGAAGCTGACTCCGATCGCGAGGATGCCCATGTGCTCGACGCTGGAGTAGGCCAGCAGCCGTTTGTAGTCACGCTGGTCGAGCAGGTACAGCGCAGCGAGCAGCAAGGACGCTATCCCGAAGGCGAGCAGTACGTCCCGTGGGAACTGCGAGCCCACGCTCGCCGCCGTGACCTGGTAGAACCGCAGGATCGCGTAGAAGCTGACCGCCAGCAGCGATCCGGACAGCAACGCCGAGATCGGGGCTGGCGCCTCGGAGTGCGCGTCGGGCAGCCAGGTGTGGACCGGGAACAGCCCGACCTTGGTGCCGAACCCCAGGACTGCCAGCACAAAGGCGAGCCGTACCACGGTGGCGGGAAGCTGGCCGGCGACGCCGAGCAGCGGCGCGAACGCCAGGTTGTAGGACGACCCGAGTGCCCGCGCTCCAGCGTAGTAAAGGAAGATCGTGGCGAGCAGCGCGACCGCGAGGCCGGCCGAGGCGAGGAGCACGTATTTCCAGGCCGCCTCGACCGCGCCGTCGGTGCCTTCCAGCGCGACGAGCAGGGCCGACACGATGGTGGTCACCTCGATGGCGACCCAGAGCAGCGCCAGGTTGCTCATCGCGGGGGCAGCGAGCATGGACCACGCGAAGATGTTCATCCCGGCCCAGAACTGGCGCGAATAGCGCCGCTCCCCCGCCGTGTGATCGGTCGCGGTCCGCAGGTACCCGATGGAGTACACCGCCACGCACGCGTACAGGAAACCGGTGGCGAGCATGAAGACGACGCTCAGCGCGTCGAGGCGCAGGAAGCCGAACGCCGTCACGTCGTGACCAGCCACGGCTGGAATCAGGGCCAGGACCAGCCCGAAGCTGGCCACCCCAGCGATCGCCGTGACGGCTCCAGCCGCGTTCGGCGGCAGCCAGAAGGCCGCGATGGCGGCGGCGAGCGGCACGACGAGCAGTACCAGCGCGACGATGCTCATGCCCTCACCCCCGCAGCCTGGTCAGGCCGGTCGTGGACAGTGTCTGCGCCCGGCCGTGATGCAGCCGGATCAGCAGGCCGAACACCACCACGGCGAGCAGCAGGTCGAAGAGCAGCGCCACCTCCAGGATCAGCGGGAGACTGGCGGCGATCACCAGCGCGGCGAGTGAGATCCCGTTCTCCAGCGAGAACAGCCCGATCGCCTGCGAGGCGACGTCGCGACGGTGGATCATCAGAACGAACGCGACCAGGACGACCGACACCGAGATCGACAAGGCTGTCGGCGGCGCTCCGGTGCCGCGCACTGGAATCAGCCGGGCGGAAAAGAAGCCGAACGCGGCGACCGCGATCCCGATGAGCACGGTGGTCGCGAGCGACAGGCTGCCGCTCCCGGCGATGTCGTGCCCGGCGTCCAGCACATCGGCCGGTTCCTCCTGGCGCAGCAGCCGGCGGAGCACCAGCGGGATCGCCACCACCTTGAGGGCGACGGTCACGACGGCCAGCGCGTAAAGCTCAGGGCGTCCCCGGACCGCGCCGACCAGTACCGCGAGCACGGCGATGAGCGCCGACTGGCCGATGTACAGGCGGACCTGGTCGCGCAGCAGCGCCTGGCGGAACATGCCGAATTCCGCCAGCAGGATCAGCACCGCGATCACGTTCGCGCCGCCAGTGAAGACGCCTGGCGCCTGAGCGCCCTGCGCCATCTGAGCTGCCTGGGCCGCCAGCATCAGCCGCCTCCTAGATACAAGGTGAAGACGCCCAGCACGGCCAGCAGGAAGGCGGCCGAGACGAACTCGGTGATCTTGAACAGCCGCAGCTTGGCGAACGAGTTGTCGATGATCGCGACCACCACGCCCAGCAGGCACGCCTTGACCGGCAGCGCGACCATGGCGATCACGACGGCCGGCGGCCTGGCGGTCGCCGCCAGCCCCCACGGTGCCACGAAGACGTTCAGGAAGATCGTGTACAAGATCAGCTGCTTGGCCGCCGATCCCCACCGCAGCAGCGCGAAGTATGGTCCGGAGTGCTCGAAGGCCCGGGCCTCCTCGATCATCCCGAATTCGTTCGTGCCGGCATGCGTCTCCACCGGGATCCGGCCCGTCTCATACAAGATGACCATGAACAGCGCGGCAGCGGCCAGCAGGTGCGCGGGCCTGACGATCTGCCCCGCCGATCGCACGGTCGCCGCCAGGGCATAGGGCAGGTCGGTGGCCGTCAGCAGCGCCACGGTGAAGACCACGAACAAGACCACGGGCTCCGTGATCGCGCCGAACGTCTTGGCTCGGCTAGCGCCGAGCTGTGCGTACGGGCTACCCGTCTGCAGGGCAGCCACGGCGACGAGGAATCCCGCCAGCGACAGGATGAATCCTCCGCCGAGGATGTCGCCCATGTAGCCGAGCGGCAGCGGGAACGTGGTGAGGACCGGGATGAGCAGCGGGACGGTCAGGTAGCAGGTGAAGGCCGCGATCGGCGCGGCAAGGAACACCCAGCTCGAGCCCTCGGGAGCCAGCGCTTCCTTGCGGAAGAGCTTGGCCAGGTCGTAGTAGGGCTGCAGGACCCGGGGTCCCCGACGCCCTTGCAGGCGGGCCTCGACCCGGGAAATGACCCCGGAGACGAGCGGCCCGGCCCCGGCGATCGTGACGACCTGCAGGGCCTGGACAAGAGGGATCGACAGCGTCGTGGAAGCGGTGGTCGCGGTCGTGGTGATGGTGATGGCCTACTCCTTCGGCGTGCTAGAAGGGGTAGAAGCCATCAGCGGCACCTGCCGCGGTTAGGGCGAGCCTCATCGCCAGCCGCCATTGTCGCCTAGCGACGACTAGCCCCGCAAGTCGGAAGTCTCGCCATTGCGTTGCCCAGCGCAAGCGGCGGGCCTATCGTGGAACCCAGGCGATGGGGCTCGCCGTAACCGCCCGCGCAGGCTGATAGCTCCTACCGGATCGAGCGGTAGGAGGTCCATGGGCACATCGCATGGCCCCTAGCGCCATCACCATGAAACTGCTCGCCCGGGGAACTCATGCCAGTCCCCGGGGCGGCTGCAGCATCCTCGAACTCGCCTCGGTGCTCGCTGGCGAACGCTGGGACAGTCGCCCCTCATCCGTGCATCCCGCTCTCGCCATCGTCGCCAGCACAGTCAACGACCTGCTCCCTGACGACCGACGACGGCTGCTCGTGCCCTTCGCGCCCTGGTTGCTGGGCACCAACCAGCCGGGCTCGTGCGTCTGGTCAGAGATCACTCGCCTCTGCGCGGCGGCCGCAGGCTCTGCCGCCGGGCCGACCGTGGGCTCTGCCGCCGGGCTGGCTCAGGACCGCCGGGCCGGGCATCAGCTGCGCGCCGCGCTCCGGGCAGTGGCGGCCAGGCCAGGCGAAGACTCCGAGCAAACGCTGTGCCAGGTGCTTCTGGACTGCATCAACGTCTGCAGGCAGCTAGCCGGCCAGGCGCCCGTCGACCCGCGCCTCCCGCTTGACGAGTGCCCGGCCAAACTTGAGGTGGAGCCGCATTTCAGCTCGGCACCAGCCTGCGACTGGCTCGACCTCAGCTACCGCGTCACGGCAGCAGGGCGGGCCACGCGGTAAGTAAGGCCTTGCTGCTGACGACTTCCGGCCCGCAATTGCGACGACCTAGAGTGGGAACGCAGCCAAGCCTGGGCACTCGAGCAGCCGATCGGACTCGTCTGATGCTACGAGGACAGTAACCCGCCGACGAGCCAGCTCGCCCGGCAAACGCTCGACCGGCTCGCGCGAAGCTGTCCCCGGACCTGGCCCAGCACCCACGTCCAGGCGGCCTCGCCCAGCTCCCGGTAATCCCTGCCCGCTGCCATCGGAACAGGCTACGGTGCCATCCCCCCGAGCTGAAACGCGAAATTGCGGCTATCCCATGACCGGAGGGCTGGTCATGGGATAGCCGCCGTCTGTCACCTCGTGAGCGTCAGCTCGCGAGAGTGATCGTGACCGTGGTCGCTCCAGCGGTGGCGGTCACGGTGTGGGTGGTCGCGTTGTAGGTGCCGCCGGTGACGGAGTTGACCCCGGTGGTCAGGAAGATCGGCAGCTGGATCAGGACCGCGCCGCCTGGCAGGGTCCCGGTGAGCGACACCGTGACCACGCGGGTGGTGGCCGGCTTGGTGACCGCGATGGAGACGCCGTAGGTGGAGCGGGCGCCCGTGGTGATGTTGAAGGCCGACGTGAGGTTGCTGACGGAGGTTGTCTGGCCCGCTGCGATCCAGGCGTTCGGGACGCCGCGGCCGACATAGAGGGGCTGGGTGAAGGTGAACGGGCCGGTGCCAGTCGACGACAGGCCGCTCGCCGCGATCGCCTGCAGCAAGCCGAGTTGCTGCCCGGAGATCGGGAAGCCATACGGGCAGGCACCGAACTCAGGCGCCGCGTGGTTGCCGATCCAGGGGTTGGCCGGGTTCGGAGGTGATCCGTTGGCCTCCCACCAGGCGTTCGGCCCGCCGGTGGTGGTCTCGATCTGCCAGGCGTAGCTGGTGATCGGCAGGTCGCGGTAGTTGTTGCTGTAGAGGCCGTCGTTGGAGTAGCTGGTGTTGTAGGCGGTCGAGTAGCCGGTGAAGGCGCCGAACGTCGGGAACGGCAGGTTGTTCGCCGCGAGCTTGGCGAAGCCCTGCTGGTACATGTTGTCAATCTGGGTCGGGTCGCCGATGGTGCCGGTCAGGATGCCGCCCATCAGCATGGTCGACCACTGGTTCTGGCCGACCCAGGCGGCGGAGGCCCAGTTGGCGTCGTTGAAGGTGCCGCACCGGTTAGCCGAGTTCGGCTGGTTGACGACGCACGGCAGGTAGCTGAACCCGTTGGCCGACTCGTTGGCGGCGACCAGGGTGTTGACCGAGTTCAGCAGGTTCGTGTAGGCGGTGCTGGCCCACTGGGCCTCGCTGGTCTGACCGATGGCATTCGCGATGTACTTGTACGCCGCCAGACCTTCCAGCGCCGAGAAGTCGTCGAAGAGCCAGCGGCCCTGCGAGTCGTTGTCGTTCGACGACGACAGCGCTCCGTCGGCGGAGAGTTCCTGGGTGTACAAGGTGTGCATCATCGTGAACAGGCTCGGCCCCCACGGGCTCGAAGCGGTGGCGTCGTCGTGGAAGAACTGGCTGACGAATGCGGTGTCGCCGGTCATCCGCAGGTAGTCGGCCCAGGTGCCGAGCGTTTTCCACACCCCGTCCCAGTACCAGTTGGCGCCGACCTCGTTAAAGGTAGGACTCTCCGAGATCCGGGCGGTCAGCAGCAGGTTCTCGGCATCGGTGAAGTCCCCGCTGTCGAACTTGGCTTGCAACTCACCTGGCACGTCGTGGTTGAGCAGCCAGGCATAGTTGTTGGCACCGGAGAACTCGCTCTTCCCGACCTGCATTATCAGGTCGTAGATCGTGCCCGCCTTGAAGGCGTTGGACAGGGCGGTGCCGGGGCTGGCCAGACCCCCGGTGTTCGGGAGGGCAACGTTCGGCAGCGAGAAGCTGGCCGTCTGGGCGACCCTGCCATTCCAGTAGGTCGACATCTGGGTGAACGCGGTCGCGAAACTCGGCGCGACACTCGACAGCGCCGTGCCCGTCGGCAGGGCAGCGCCGGTGCCGAAGTTGTCCACCGCCACCACGAAGTCGTTGTCGTTCGTCGCGCCGGGCTGAACGGTGCTCAGCGAGGTACTGGTCAGCTGGATAAGGTTCGGGCCCGAGCCGCCGGGCGGGACCGAGACGGCCGTCGTGCCGTTATTCGTGACCGCCACTCTGGCATACACAAGGAGGAAAGGATTGCCGCCGATGGTCACCTTGTCCGCGAAGTCGGTGATGGCGATCACGACGCTGCCGACCGTCCTGGTGCTGGTCATCGCGGGCAGGTAGCCGCTCGCTTCGGTCCACTGCACGGACTGGGCGGCGGGCGCGCCGCCGAAGTCATAGGCGCTGAACGTGTACATGGCACCGCAGTAGCTCTTGGTGCCCTGGGTGAAGGTATTCGAGACGCCCCTGGCGAAGAAGGATCCCGACAGGTACTCGTAAACCGGCCAGAAGTTGCCGTCCCACCCGAGCACCGTGTCGTTGGAGAAACCCTGCCCGTTGGGATCGGTCGGGGTCGGGAAGTTCGTGCCGTAGGAGTTCGGCAAGGTGGTGCTGTGGCAGGCGTTCGGTGCGACGCCCGGCAGGCCCTGGAAGGTGGTCGTGCCGCCGCCCCCGCCCGAGGCAAGACCGGCAACCTGCCAGACCCGGGTGGTTGCGGTGGAGCACGCGAGCTGGACGAGCAACGTGTTGCTGGCCGTCGAGTCGGCCGTCGGCACGATGCACTTGCCCGAGTGGACCGCCACCAGGTTGACGGTGTTGGTCTTGCCGCTCACCGCGACGGGCTGCGCCTGGAACTGCTGGTTCGTCTGCCCGTTGCAGGTGTACTGGATCACCATGGCGTTGTCAGCGGTCGACCGGCCGGAGACGTCTACGCACAGCCCCGCGAACGAGGTGATCGTATAGGTGTTCGTGGTGCCGGCGACGAGGTTGAAGGTCCAGTTCTGATTGGTGCCGCCGTTGCACGTCCACTGGATGAGCTGCACACCGGTGGTGGTCTGTGAATTGGGGTCGTCCATGCACAGGCCGCTGCCGACGTTGATGGCCGTCGACGGGGTGGCGGCGGCTGGAGCGGCCGGAGCGAGTTGACCGGCTGGGGCGGTCGGGGCGAGTTGAGCGGTCGGGGCGAGTTGAGCGGTCGGGGCGGCCGGGGCGGCGTGGGCCGGTGCTAGCCCGACTCCCCCTATTCCCGCGGCGACCAGAACGGCTAGAACCAGGCGGCTGATTAACGTACGAGACCGGAGTGTGCTGCTCGCTGTGCCCACGCTCCCCCGTCCCTTCCACATGTCGGCGCCGCGATCGTGACCGCTGACACCGGTACGGCTGTTGTCTTTAATTTCCGCGCCGCGCCGGGTGCCGTCAAGAGCACTAGGCAAACCTTTTCCAAGTGGATCCTCGCTGGGCACAGGTCAGAGAACCAAGCCGAGGACGAGCGATTGAGAAAGCGTTTTCTTGACGATCTCGCCTAGGCCCCCGCAGCCCCGCAACAGCAGCATGTACCTACCTACTGTCGTTCGGAGGGCTGTCTCAACAGCATTCCCCTCACGGCACGGGCGTGGCCCCAACTCGGTTGTTGCTGAGTTCGGTGGCTGACACCGATGCGGGGGTCGGCCAGGATGCGGCCTTCCTGCCGGCCACTGGAACCAGGCGGGTAACGGAGCAGCCGGGCCTCGCCGGGTGAACCCCTGCGAACTCACAACCACCGCACCCCAGCGCCAGCAAACTCACAACGACGCGGCGGGCGGGCGCACCCCGAGCCTCGGGCTTCGAGCCAATAGGTGCCGATCTCGCGGGCCGATTGCAGGCTCAGCGTCTCGCCGTCTATGCTCCATCGCGTGCTGGAGTTGAGCGCCATCGACTTGGACGAGATCGTCGACGCGTTGGCCGACCAAGATCACTATGAGCACTGTCGGCTGATCGATCAGCGCACCGGGGAAATCACGTTCTGGACAGCCGGCACCGGGATCGATGGTCATAACCCCATCGACCTCGACGAACTCGATCCTGACCTCGTCGTCATCCACCCTCTGCCGTCGTGGATGTGGTACCAGGACATGGTTGATTACATAGAGACCGTCCCTGCCGAGCATGCCAGGGACCAGTTGTCTAGGGCCATCCGGGGCCGGGGAGCCTTCCGCCGCTTCAAAGACGAACTCCGTCGCCACGACCCCGGCCTGCTGTCGGCCTGGTACGCCTTCAGCGATAGCCGCGCCCAGCGTCGAGCCGTCGAATGGCTCGCTGACCAGGAACTGATCAGCGACCAGGACGCCGAGCGGTTTCTGGCCGATCACGTCGATCCAGGGTCCTGCTGACGCGAACGAAGTCAGCAGATCGATCATCGGCCTGGGTCACGTCCGATAACCGCTGCGCCAGGCGGCGTACTCGGGGCAGAGCGGCCGACCAGCTTCGGGCCGACTAACCCACAGCCTCAGCAAATGCCGTTGCCGAGCTGGGTCCTCGGGATCGTCCACGAATGAGGTTCGGTTGTGCACCGTTACGAAGTTGTTGACGAATTGCAGATCCCCGGTCTGAAGCTGCATACCGAGAGCGACGCCTGGTCTTTTCGCAAGTGAGTCGAAATACTCGAAACAGGAAACCTCGTCCGCCGTCAGTCTGGGCACCTCGGCGAAGCGCAGAGCTGACTTTGCGCGGCCAGTTCTTACCGTCGCCGAGAGCGCTCCCTCGTAATAGCTGTAGAGCGGCTCCAGATACCAGCCAGGCGACCCTGGCGCTTCCTCATTTCGCCAGTCAGTTGGAAAGTTCTTGCTGAGGATGGGCAGGTACTCAGGATGCTCATCGACGACGAAGTTGTAGAGCAGCCCCGTACTGGCGACGAAGCTCTCCCCACCATGGAGCGACGGCCGCAGGCACATCAGGCCTACGAAGTCGGTAGAGTCCGTGTGGAATCCGAGATCCTCGTTCGTCGCGTAGGCGCGATCATGAGGCCCACGCCGCCCGAGGTCTCTTATCTGGCCTATGAGATCGCCCTTGCGGTTCTGCGGCACGAGGCTCCCCATGTGCCGGCCGATCCCCCAGTAGATAATGGCGGCCTGGTCTTCGCTGAACCTGTCGTAGATTGGCAGCCCGCGAAGCAGCACGAATCCAAGGCCGTGTTCGAGCTGGTCCACTAGATCAGCAATACGTTCCTGGAAATGTGGCAGCGGGAAATCCACCGCCTTGATCTCCGTGATGTCGTCGAAATGCTTCTCGGAAACACAAGCTAGCGCCCGCTCGAAATCAGCGAAGTCTTCCTCGGTGAAGCGCACCACCCAGCGCTCGGCGTCAGCGAGCGCGTCACCTCTCCATACGGCCGGGCCTGACACCAAGTCGGTGCGAATCTCAGTCACAAAGACACCTCCGCGCCATGCGCACCACAGCCGTGTCCCACTATATGAAAGCCAGTGCGCTCTTGCTCTGGTCGCACTGCCGCCGGGGCGTAGAGATCGTCGTAGAGAGCCCCCGACACGTCGACGCTGACCGGCGACCAGGCGCTGACCGGCGCCAGCATCTAAGACGATCTGGCCTGGAGCCGGTGTTCAGTCGTCGGCCTGCTGCAAGTTGATCGACAGGGTGCCCTTGAAGATCAGCTCGTTCCAGATGAAGACGAACCCCAGCACGAACATCGCGGCCAGCGGCAGTACGGTCAGGTAGACCCGGCGCTGCTGGCCGGCCTTCTGCTGCTTGGCGATCCAGCGCGTGACGGGCGGAAGTCGCAGGACGAGCAGCGGGATCGAGCAGGCCACCGCCTGGTAGAGCTTCTGGTGGAAGATCGGGTCCCCGTCGTCGGGGCTGGGGTCGAAGGCGAAGCCCTCCAGCAGCATCAGGTGCAGGATCAGCAGGCCCCATACGACGTAGGTCAGGCGCTGCAACTGCTTCCAGTACTTGCCGAGCCAGCGCTGCGCCGGGGTGTTGGCGCTCGCGAGCAGCGGCAGGGTGAGCAAGGCCGCCAGGAAGCCGACGACCAGGAAGCTGTGCCCGGCGAGTCGGCCGAATACCCCGCCGGCGAATTCGGTCGAGATCGAGGCGATGGTCGCATCGGTGATGGCCGTGATCGCGAACATGATCCCGTACCACCGGCGCAGCGGGGCGACCCATCGCTGCCGGGTGACCGTGATCACCGGGGTGACAAGCAGCGTCAGGAACAGGCAGATCTCGCCGCCCGTCCCCAGCACGTCGGCTTCGATGCTGTTGAGCACGACGCTGTTCCCGTCGAAGACAGGGCGGATGATGAAGAACAGTGGCACCAATGCGGGCAGCCGGAGCAGGAAGAGCATCGCCGACTGCTTGCGCAGGGTGCCAGCGGAAAAGACGAAGTCCTGCTCCATCCAGGTGTCGACAACGGTCCTCGCCATGAGCCACACCTTTCGTTCGCTGGGGCACTTCTCTGGTGCTGCTTGATCCGTGGTGCGGCTTACTGACGCTGATTCTGGTGGTGCTAGCTCTGGTGGTGCTGGCTCTGCTGGTGCTGGTGCTGGTGCTGGCGCGGTGCGGGGTGCTGGGTCCCCGGTGCGTCAGGCTGGCCGGGGCCCTGGTCTTCCTTCGGGCCGTCACCAGGCGTGGCGCCGGTGCCCGCCGATCGGAAGAGGAAGAAGGAGAACCCGTGCAGGAAAACCTCGGTCGTCCCTGACACCGTGCCGAAGACCGCCAGGGCGATCGAAATCGCGACCATGAGCCGAGCGGCTCGCTGCTGCCGGGACCGCTGCCCGGGCTTGGTCGCTGGTGTCGTCCGGGGCGACGGCGCGGGCGCGGTGCGTTCAGCCGGTGCGGTGCGCTTCGCGGGGGCCGTGCGCTTCGCCGGAGCCGTGCGCGGATGGGCTGCAGGAACCCCAGCGGTGGCGGGCGATTGAGTCGCGGTCCGGCTGCTCGCGGTTCCGGTGTTCGCGGTCACGGTACCCGCGGTCGGCTCGGGCGTGGCGGCGTCCGGACCCGGCTTAGCGCCGGGGTCGGCGGGTCTCGCCAGCCGTTGCGTGACGAACGCGGCCACCTCGCCAAGCTCGGCGGACATGGCCCGCACCGTAGCCCGCAGCCCTTCGGCCTCCCGCTCGGCGGCTTCGCGCACGGCGGTCGCCTGCTCAGCAGCCTGGTCGCGGATCGTGCTGGCCTGCTCGGCGGCCTGGTCACGGATGGTCGTCGCCTCGGCGCGGATCTTGTCGGCCTCCGCTTCGGCTTCCGAGATCAGCAAGCTGGCGACGCGCACGACGTCAGCTTGCGGCGGCCGTTCCTCGGCCCGCAGCCCGACCGCCAGCCCGAGCCCGAGCCCGGGCTCGGGCAGCGGCTGCAGTGCCTGCGCGTGACGTGGCACCGGCGCCGATGCGTCCCAGCGCGGCACCGGACCGCCGAGCTGACCGTAGCCTGCGCCACTATCCGCCGGCGGTGACCACTCGCGAGGCGAGCCCAGGTAGTCCACGGCGGGCTGCGGCCGGCTCGGATGGTCGGCGGGCCATCCCTGATGGTCCACGGCGGGCTGCGGCCGGCTCGGATGATCGGCGGGCCATCCCTGGTGATCCACGGCCACCTGCGGCCGACTCGGATGGTCGGCGGGCCAGTCGATGTCCTGAGCCGCAGCCGGCCAGGACCAGTCGCCCGTGTCTGCCTTCTCGAGTACCGGCAGCACCTGCGGTGCGGGCGCCGGCGCGGGCGGGCCGACGGCACCGTGCCGGTGCCCTGGACCAGACCTACCGCCACGACCGGCGCCTCGCCGGGCGCCGCTAGCCAGGCGACGACGCCCCTTCGACGGCAGCACTAGGGCGCAGGTCACCGCAAGGGCACCAGCGATCACGAGCACCACACCCGCGAGGACGAAGCCGCCCGTCGCGACCGGCCTTGGCCCGGCCGCCCGGGCGGGCGGCGCCGACGGCGCTGGCGACGACGCTGACGACAGAGATGGCGACGGCGACGGGGATGGCGGGGTCGCGCTGGCCGAAGGCGTCGGCCTCGGGAGCCGACCGTAATGCACGCCGGGGCCGACCGCGTCGGACGGCAGCTTGAGTATCCATCCTGGCTCGACCAGCTTCGGGTTTTCCAGCCGCTTGCCGTTTGGCTGCAGCCGACCCTTGTTGAGCTGGAAGATCTGCGGATACCTGCTGCCGCTCCCGAGCGTCCGCTTCGCAATCTGGAAGAGTGTCGTCGGTCCGTGGCCAGCCACCGGGACGACGTAGTACTTGACCTTCGCTGGCGCCGGCGACCGGCCGACCTCGATCGCACGGGCGGCAGGCGCAGCCCACACGGCCGCGAACAGCCATAGGGCCATGATCAGCAAGGGGGCCTTGCTCAGCCAGCTGGCCGCGAACCTGCCGCTGCCGAACCGACCCGTGCTGCGGTACCGACCCGTATCTCCACTAACGATGGACCGCGACCGGCGAACCCTCACCGGCGTCGTTCCGCACATGCCTTCACCTGACCCGAGTTGCCTGTCCGGGGGAACTCCGAGCATCCGGCTCTGTAACAGTTGCGGGTCACGGTACAACAGTTAGAACGGTTACATCGCAATAACACCGAATGATGACGGGAAGGTACAGTTCAGGTTATGGCACGACACGAGCCACAGCGGGTCATCTGACGGACCTCGGCAACGACTCGAATTCTCCGACCGGTCCGAGATGAGAGAGCTTATCGGGACTGACCACCGAGTTGATGCTTGCGAGCTGATCGTCCCGGCCAGCTTCGCCGACCCACCCCGCGAGCCCGCAGTACCTAACCACCCAAAAGCGGTACATAAGCCCGCTCCCTTTGGCTGTCCGGCCGACCCTCAACCCCAACTTGAGGCCCAGCAAACTAACAACCACCGCGCCCCAGCACCAGCAGGCTCACAACGACGGGGCCGGGCCGGCAAGGCCGCCGGGGCGCAGCACCAGCAAACTCACAACGATGCGCCCGGCCGCGGGGCCGGGGTGGCCGGGCCGAAGGCAGGGCCAGGGTCGGGGCAGGGGTCGGAGGCAGGGCCAGGGCCGGGGGCCGGGGGCAGGGCCGGGGGCAGGGCCGGGGGCAGGGCCGGGGCCGGGGGCAGGGGCAGGGGCAGGAGCGGGGTGGTGGGTGATCGCGAACGGTGTTGGGTGCAGGTCGTCCGGCGAGTGCTCGCGATCTTTCATGCCACTGACTGTGACGTCAGTCAGGGACTAACGTGTGCGAAACCCTTGCGGTAGGCGGCGTGCGACCAAGTACAGGTATGAGCAGTGAGCTGACAGACAGGGATCTGGTGTCTCGGCTGAGCACCGATCCCGCAGCGTTCGAGACCTTCTACCGCCGGCATGTGGACCGGGTGATCGGCTTCACCGCCCGGCGGGTCAGCGAGCCGTCGGACGTCGCTGACCTGGTAGCAGCCACCTTCCTGACGGCGCTGACCGCCGCCCGGCACTATGACGCCGAGCGCGGCGAACCCACGGCATGGCTGCTCGGGATCACCTCCAGGCTGATCGCCAACTCGCGGCGCCGCAAGGGCCGCGAATCAGCCGCTACGGCCAGGATCGCTGGCCACCGACTCATCGGCGACAACGACATCGAGCGCTTGGAGGAAAGGATCGATGCCGCCAGGTCCAGCCGGGCTGTGATCAAGGCTCTGGGCAGCCTCAAGCCAGGCGCCCGCGAGGTACTCCTGCTCGTGGGTGCCGACGGCCTGACTCCCGCTGAAGCGGCCAGCGTCCTGGGCATCAGCGGGGCTGCGTTCAGGATGCGGCTGACCAGCGCCCGCCGGGCGCTCGCCAGGGCTCTCGCCGCCGCAGGGGTCGATCCGCCTGCGGCCGGCCACTCATCGTCCGCCAGGAATTCCGCGCTGAAAGAGGTCGTGCAGTGACTACCCAGACGCCCCGCGAGGACCGCTTCGAGGACCGGCTGCTAGCAGCGATCCTGGACGACTTCGAGAACCTGACTGCGGCGCCTTCTTCGACCGGCGGTCCGCTCAGACTCCGGCAGCTGCGGAGGCCAGCCGGGATCCGGCGCGTTCCTCATATGCTTGTGGCTGGAGGCGCAACGGTAGCGATCGCCGCAGCTGGCGTGCTGGCCCTCGCCCTGCACGCGCCGGGCCGCCCCAGCTCCCCGCCAGTCAAGACCCACGCGCAGACGGCCAGCTACCTGGTGGACCGGATGCGGGCGGCGGTAGACGGCGACACCGCTGTCCTCAACATCGTGGAGCACGCCCCGGACTCTGAAACCGGCAAGCCGGTCTCGGATGAGACATGGAGCACCCCGCACGGCGACACCACCCGGTTCGAGAACCTCGATGCCGCTGGCAATCCGATCGACGGCTACGTCGTCACCATCACAGCGCACCGCACGGTGTCGATCCACATCGACTACCAGGCCCGCACCTGGAGCAAGACGACGTACTCGTTCGGTTCGGCGTCCTCAGCTCCCGGGCCCGCTCCCCTGCCGGTCACTCCGAAGCAGTCCGCAGCCCGGCTGCGAGCGCAGGTCGCTGCGGGGCAGATGACGGTCGTCGGCCCGGAGACCGTGGACGGGCAGCAGAGCATCCACCTGAAGGAGGTCTCGGATCTGGGCGAGCTAGACCTGTGGGTCGACCCCGCGACTTACCTGCCGATTCGCGAGATCAGCGCCCCGCCCGGGGCCCCGCTCACCAGCAGCCAGGCCATCCGCGACGACTACGTGTGGCTCCCGGATACGCCAGCCAACCTGCGCCTGGTCACCGCAGCAGCAGCTATCCCGCCTGGATTCACCGAGGTGGGCGGGTAGCGGCCCCGAACGGTCGGCCATCACCGTCCTCGCAGCGATGCTGGGCGGTGATGGCCCTAAGCTCGTCGCATGGCCAGGTTCTTCGACATCCATCCGGCCGACCCCCAGCAGCGCATGATCGTTCAGGTCGCCAACATCGTCCGCGCTGGCGGCGTCATCGCCTACCCGACCGACTCCTGCTACGCCCTGGGCTGCCAGCTCGGCAACGTGGACGGCATCGCCAGGATCAGGGCGATCCGGCACCTCGACGACCGGCACCATCTCACGCTGGTGTGCCAGGATTTCGCTCAGCTTGGCCAGTTCGCGCGAGTGCCCAACTCGGTGTTCCGAGCGCTGAAGGCGGCGACTCCGGGGAGCTATACGTTCATCCTGCCGGCTACGAAAGAGGTGCCGCGCCGACTGCAGCACCCCGGCAAGAAGACCGTGGGGGTGCGGGTGCCCCGGCACGTGGTGGCCCAGGCGCTGCTCGCAGAACTCGGTGAGCCTCTTGTGTCGAGCACCTTGCTGCTGCCGGACACGGACGACCCGCTGACCGAGGGCTGGGAGATCGTCGAGCAACTCGGCAACGCCCTGGACGCGGTGCTCGACAGCGGCGACTGCGGCACCGAGCCGACGACGGTCATCGACTTCTCCCAGGACGAACCCGAGATCCTCCGGCGCGGCGCCGGCGATACGTCAGGATTCGAGTGAGGCGCGATCCCCGCCAGGTCCTGGTGCGGGTCGGCGATTAAGGTGCCGACACAGGTCATCGTGGCTGCGATAATGTTCACCGTGCCTGGGGCGGTAGCTCAGCTGGTTAGAGCAGCGGACTCATAATCCGCCGGTCGTGGGTTCGAGCCCCACCCGCCCCACCTGTTGTTGCATTGTGCGAACCTGTTCCCCGGTCACGGTGTCGTGGCCGGGGATTGTTGTGTGGGGGGCGGGGATTTTGTAGACGGGTGTGAGTCCGTGGGGGGTGATCATGGGCAGTGACCAGCCTGCGGCCTTGCGGAGCCGGGCCGGCGGCCATCCCCGCGACCAGGCGATCAGGTACCCGGTGACCATGACGCTGAGCTGGTGGCGGGCGGTCAGGTTTCGGGGCGGGGCTAGCCGGGGTCGCAGGTGTCGTCCGTGGCTGTGAGCAGCAGGCCGATGAGGCTGCGCTTGAGTTCGCGGTGCCGTGCGTGGAGTTCGGCGTGCTGGCGGCGTAGCCGGGCTAGCTCGGGGGTGGTGCTGTCTTCTGGGGGTGCGGCGGGGAGCGGGGTGGTGCCGTAGGTGTGGGGCGGGATGCCGAGGGCGCGGCTGATGTGGTGGCGGTAGCGGGGGGCGGGCTGGTGGTCGTCGTGTTCCCAGCGGCGGATCATGACGGCTAGGAGTTCGTTGCCGGGGAGGGTGTCGCCGGTGCGGGCGGCTGCCTGGCGGAGGTGGTGTCTGAGGTCGGGGATGGTCCATCCTCTGGCCTGCCGCTGGGCGCGGAGCCATTGTCCGTGTGGTTGTTCCCGGGGTGCTGGGGGCGCTGGTCATGGCGTGGTGGTGGTGAGTGCCTGGGTGGCGAGGTCGTGGAGTGCGTGGCGGTATTCGGTGAGGACGACGATGAGGTCGTATCTGCTTTCGGGGATGTCGCTGGTGTTGGCGATGAGCTCGATGGCGAGGTGGGGGTCGTAGCTGAGGTCGCAGGGGCGGTGGCGGGGGAAGCGGCGGGTGAGCAGGGTTCGCCAGGTGGGGCGGGTTCCGTCGGGGTAGTGGACTCGCAGGGGTGCTTTCCAGGCTGGGCTTGTGACGGTGATGGTGCGGGCGGGCTGGGGCTGGTTCATGGGTCGTGTCCTTCCTGGGCTGGCTGGGGTTTGGCTGCGGGTACTGCCGGCACTTGATGGTCTGGGCGAGAGCTGACGGGCGGCGGGGCTGGTGGCGTCAGGTCATGGCGGAGGCGATGAAGGTTCCGCGTCCGTGGATGCTGACGATGAGGCCGCGTTCGCGGAGGATGGCGGTGGCGTGGCGGATGGTGATGTAGGAGATTCCGTATTCCTCGGCGAGGGCGCGCTCGCTGGGGAGCTTGATGGTGTACTGGCCGGTTTCGATCCGGGCGCTGATGGCGTCGGCTACCTGGACGTAGGCGTGCTTGACGCTGTGGCGGTTGATGACCGCATCGTCGTTCATCAGTGCGGTCCTGGCTCGCTCGGCCCGCCGGTGCTGACCGGGTTGCCGGGGGCGGTGGTCGGACTCGGGATCTGGCTGGTGTTACCAGGGGTCATGGCGGTTCCGGTCGGTGGCGAGGGCGGCGAGCAGTTCGGTGAGGTCTGCGGTGATGATGGTGTGCAGCCCTGATTCGTGTCCGCTGACGCGTTCGGCGATCCAGCGGTTTCCGCGCGTTCCGATGGGCACGTGGCAGAAGCGGAATGCCGGGAACAGGGCGATCAGGATGCCGAGTGCTTCGGCGGTGCTATCGCTGCTGCATAAGCGTTGCATGAGGGGTCCTCAGTAATGTGTTTTGTTGCTGTCCCAGGTTCTGAGGTTGGGCAGTGAATGGCGGGCCGGGGTAGTTGTCATCAGGTAAGGCGTCAATTTTTGTCATCACCTATGAGTAGTTATGGTGTTGCGTTCGGGCTGGTGAGATAGCAGATTGGCGGTGTGACGGATTTCGCGGTGCTGTTGCGTGAGCTGATGCGTGCGCGGGACTTGTCGGGCCGGGGTCTGGCGCGGCTGGTGCCGTGTGATGCGTCGTTGATTTCGCGGCTGGCATGCGGTAAGCAGCGGCCGTCTGTGCCGATGGTCGTCAGGCTGGATGTGCTGCTGGGTGCTGGTGGTGCGCTGGTCGAGGCGGCGGAGCCGGGGCGCGGGGCGGGCCTGCGGCGCGAGCGGGCGGCGGTCGGTCAGGTGGCGGTGGCAGCGGATGAGTTTGGGGATGGTGAGATGAGGCGCCGTGAGTTGCTGGGCGCGATGGTGGCGGGTCCGCTGGCGGTGCAGCTGGAGCAGGTCAGGCGTCATCTGGATGCTGTGCCCGCGTCGGTTTCAGAGCGTGATGCTGATGAGTGGGAGCAGGTAGCGGCGCGGTATGCGCAGGTGACGGCGGTGACGCCGGCGGCGGTGTACTTGCCGCATCTGCTGGCGGATGCTGCTGAGGTGACTGACCGGGTGATGGCGGCGTCGGGAAGCGTCCGGGTGCGGCTGACGGGATCGGCGGCGCGGATAGGGGCACTGACGGCGCTGGGGCTGAGTTCGCTGGGTGATCGGCTGACGTCGGCGCGGTGGTGGCGCACGTCGGTGCGGGTGGCTGACGATTCAGCCGATAGCGAGCTGGTGGCCCTGATCATGGGCCGGCAGGCTGTGAACGCCGGGTTCTGGCCTGGCAGTGATCCCCTGACGCTCGCCGGCCGGGCGTTGGCTGTGGCGGACGGGAAGGTGTGCGCGGGCGGGGTGTTCGCGCATCAGGCGCGGGCTGAGGCGCTGGCGGGGATGGGCCGGAAGGCTGAGGCGCTGGACGCGACGGCGGCTCATCAGGCGACCTGGGAACGGCTGCCCGATCCTGATCAGGGGGCTGGCTCGGATTTCGGCCAGCCTGAGCGGCGGGTGCTGCATACGCGGGCGGTGGTGCTGGCGAAGGTAGGCGGGCCGGGTGAGGCGATGACGGCGATCGATGCTTGCCTGAAGTGCCCGGGGTCTTTGGGCATCCGGGCGGGGCTTGAGTTCTTGCGGGCGGAGTCGCTGATCCGGGCGGGGGACGTGGATGGCGGGGCGCGGCATTGCGTGCGGGTGCTGAGCGGCTTGCCCGGTGCCTGGCGGGGCGAGCACGAGGTCGTTTCAAAGGCATACAGGACGCTGGCCGCTGTGCCGGTCTCGCACGCTTCGCGGCGGCCGGTCGCGGAGGCACATGAGCTTCTTGCGCTGGCGGCTGGAGACAGGTAAGGCCGCCGTCCGTTAGTACGCGTGGCGCTCGCGATGCGCGCGTTTTGTGGAGTTGTGGCGCAACGCCCGTGCAGGATGGGCGCGGCGGCGGGGTTTGCGGCGCGGGTTGTGCGCCGCTCGACTGGGGTGCCGGCGCTTGCGACGGCACCCCAGTCGTTCCGGGGATGAGCGCCCGGAGGGCACCACGTATTGGGGTTGGGGTGCGACGGGGGGTGCGTGACTGCCTTAGCCGACGCGGCCGGGGGCGGGTGGGCGGGCCACCTTCCCGAGGTGACGGCGCTTCCGTCGCTGGTGGCTGCGGGGCGCGTTCGGGTGGGGTTAGGGAGCGGGCGCTATTTCGGTTCGGAGGGCGGACAGGAGCGGGGTGAGGCTGGCGTTGCGGATGTGGTGGCCGTCCGCGCGCAGCCGCTCGGCGAGGGCGTCGCGGGTTGGCAGCCGGCCGTCGCGGTCGAGGTCGTGCCAGGCGGCGCAGGCGGCGGTGAGCAGATCGGCGGTGGGTTCGGGCGGGTTGCGGCGAACGCCCGGGGCGGCGGTGGGGGCGGATGCTTGCCGTGCTTCCGGTAGGAGTTCGCTGCTGGCTGGCGTGTGGCTGGTTCGGGGTGCTCCAGGATGCCGGAGAGCAGCTTGACGGCGATGAGCAGGGCGACGGCGGGCCAGCCGGCGATGATGCGGCTGATGGTGCCGGGGTCGGCGGTGGCGATGTTGGCGGCCAGGCTGGCGGCGGTGCCGATGATCAGGGCGGTCCAGGGCAGCCAGCCGGACCGGCGTCCTGCGCGGCGGTCGGCGAGCAGGACCAGCGAGGCGACGATCTCGACGCCGTCCACCGAGAGCGGGAACGCGTGGGCGTGCCAGCCGGCCTGGCCGTGGTCCTGCGGCGAGCTGGCGCATGTGGCTGTAGCTGATGGCTCCGGCGATCGCCGGCCAGCCCGGCGACGGTGGCGCCGGCCGTGCGGCTGATCCACCGGTCGGCCAGCCTGCTCCGGGGTTGCCGTGACCGGGCGTCCGGCGGCCGGGTCACTTCGCGGCCTTCAGGGCGCGTGACCTGGTCAAACGCACCGGGAGCGGGTCACCTTCGATCAGGATGGGGCGGTTCGCATGGTGGGACGTTAGGCCCACCTGTGAAGGTGTTCACACCTCACCACGCTTCATGGTCACATATGGCTGTGACATTCTCGCCGTCGCGCTGAGTTGATCTTGTTCCGGTTGTTCGCGGGCCGGTGCCGGATTGCCGGGTTGTTTGGGGGTTTGTGCTGGCGGGGTGAGGGTGTGGCTTTCCCGCAGTGGCGGTGGTGCTGGTGGGCTGGGTGGCCACGGTCACGGCGGCTCTTCGGAGGTGACGCTGCTTGACCTCTACCGCGAGGCGGTCAACCTGCAGCCGCCCGACCGCGCACGGGCATCTGGCGGCGCACACGGCAAATGCGACGACGGCTCGAAAAAAGCTAGGTGGCCGAACGGCAGGCGACAACGGATACCGCGATATCTCTCCCCGGGCAAGCCGGGCCGAGCGATGCGGCGAAGCGGCGGCAGAAAACGAGCGGCAACGGCCCGGGTTCGTGTCCGATGCCTCGTCCCGGCCTCCTGACCCCCGGCTCGATCCGTCAGGGCGAGGTCAGCACCGCCACGCCTGCGTCCAGGGCTAATCGTGATCGCGTCGAACTCGACGACCGCTCCGAGCGGGAGTGCCGCGACCGCGATCGCGGTGCGCGCCGGGTAGGGGGCGCTGAGATACTCCCGGTACACCTCGTTCATCGCGGCGAAGTCTCCATGTCCGTGAGATAGACACCGATCCGGACCACGTCGTCCATGCTCTTGCCTGCCGCTGCCAGGACCGCCGCGAGGTTGCGGAGAGCCTGATGGGCCTGAACGGTGACATCACCGCTGACCAGCGCACCGGTCGCTGGGTCCTGGCCGATTTGCCCGCTGATGAACAGCGGCCCGCTGCCCGATCGCATGCCCGGCGAGAACGGGCCTGCTAGCGGCGGAAGCCTGTCGCTGGTAACGGGTGTACGCGTCATCATGGGACTCCTTTTCTATTTCGAGTGACTGGCCATGTCTAGCGGTTCATCTCGGTGCGGGTCCGCCGGTGCCGACGATTCCATCGTCAACCTTCCAGGGTCGGTTCCAGCTGCTGCGGCACGATCGGGCGGGCGGATCGTCCGGGCGGTCGGTGGTGCATACACCGCGGGACCGGGAAACTGGGCGGCTGCGAGCCGCCCAGTTCGCGCTGCGGGCGGTGTATATAACCGGGCGGAGGTAAGACGTGGTGCGGAAGGGGAGGCGCGCAGGATGGTGACAGGCGATCTGCTGGCACGGGCGCGGGCAGGTGATGGCGAGGCGTTCGGGGAGCTGGCCGAGTCCCACCGGCGGGAGCTGCAGGTGCACTGCTACCGGATGCTCGGGTCCTTCGCCGACGCCGAGGACGCCGTGCAGGAGACGATGCTGGCCGCGTGGCAGGGCATCGGCGGGTTCGCCGAGGAACGCGCGTCGCTGCGCACCTGGCTGTACAAGATCGCCACGAACCGGTGCCTGAACGCGCGGCGGGCGGCGGGCCGGCGCCCGGCCAGGGAGCGGGACATGCCGCAGTTCGAGCCGCTCGTGCCGGTCCCGCGGGATGAGGCCGTCTGGCTGCAGCCGTTCCCTGACGCCCTCCTCGCCGGCGCCGCCGGCGGGCCGCCCGGGCCGAGGCCCGCTACGAGCAGGCCGAAGCGATCTCGCTGGCCTTCGTGGCCGCCCTGCAGCTGCTGCCGCCACGCCAGGTCGCCGTCCTCATCCTGCGCGACGTCCTGGGATTCCGGGCCAGCGAGACAGCCGCCATGCTGGAGGTGACCGTCGACTCAGTCAGCAGCGCCCTGAAACGAGCCCGCGCCAGCCTCCAGCGCCAACAGCCGGCCGGCCGGCCACCGGCCGCCGCCCGCCGCAGGCTCACCCGCCGAGGACGCGATCGTCGCCAGGTTCGCGAGGGCCTGGGAGACGGCCGACCTCGACGCGCTGGTGGCCCTCCTGACCGGCGACGTCTTCGTCGCCATGCCTCCGGAGCCATTCGGATACGAGGGCCGTGAACTCGTGGCCCGCTACTGCACCCGCCTGCTCGGCGCGGGCCGCAGGTACGACCTCGTCCCGACCCGGGCCAACGGCCAGCCCGCATTCGGGGCCTACCTGCACGACCCGGCCGGAATCCGCCACGCGACCGCCTTCTACGTACTCACCCTGGCCGGGGGCCACATCTGCGGCATCACCCGCTTCGAGGCCAGCGTGCTGCCCTGGTTCGGGCTACCACGCTCGCTCCCGAGCCGCTGAGACGCCGTAGGCCGCCTGTTCCTACCTGGAGGGGCCCCAGCGCGGTTCGCTCGCAGGGGCTGGCCGGCCTGCGGTGCGGTGCCAGGATTGCACCCCCAGCCCGGCCACAAAGACCCGGCACCACTCAGGTCACCCCAAAAAGGCCGCACCCATGTTATATCGCCGTGTTATTCATCTGGCTCTGGCAGGCGGAGTCCATATCGGCCGCGGTGACGACTTGCGGCGGAGGGCGTTGCGCCCGCAAGAGCGGGTCGGGTATCCGGTCGCCGAGCCGCAGCAGGCCGGCCCGGTCAGTGCTGCCGCCAGGGCGCCGCCCCACCAGATGGCGTCGGGTGAGGTGGCGAGCAGCACGCCGCCGGCTGCGGGACCGAGGGCCACGCCTGCGGTGAAGGACAGGCCGTAGAGCGACATGTAGCGGCCGAGCAGGTGCGGCGGTGCGAGGTCGGCGACGATCGGGCCGAGCACGATGAACTGCGCGCATTCACCGACCGCGATCACGATCGCGACCCCGGCCAGGACGGCGGTAGCGGTGAGCGCCGACCTCGTGAGCGGTGCGAGCAGGACCGCGAGCAGGCCGGTCGCGAAGAGCGCGCTGGTGGCAGCGAGAGCGTGGGTGCGGCGCATCCGCCGGACGACCCGGGTGGCCGGGATCTGCGCGAGGACGATGAAGAAGGTGTTGATGAAGACGACGACGCCGATCTCGCCCGGGCCGACCAGCGTGTGTGCCTTCGCGAACGGCGCGAGGATGTTGGAAAAGAGCGCGCCGCCGGTCATCACGAACACGATGTTGGCGGCGATCAGGATGAGGAAGAGCCGGTCGCGGGCGACTGCCCGGAAGCCTGTCCCCCTGTCGCTCGCCGGCGCAGCGTTCGCAAGGCGAGGATTCGGGATCCCCGCGAGCACCACCAGCGCGAACACAGCGAAGGTGAGACCATCGAAGAGGTAGAGCGCCTGAAACGCGCGCAGTTGATCGGCGGAAGCGACGATGAGGCCCGCAACCGTCGCGCCGCTGCCGAGACCGAAGTTGCCTGCGACCCGGCGGAGCGCGATCGAGGTGGCGCGCTGCTCCGGTGAGACCAGAGTCAGGCTCAGAACCTGGTTCGCGGTGTTCGCGATTCCGAACCCGGCGCCGCCGACGGCCGAGCAGATGAAGGCCTGCCAGGGACGGTCGACGAAGGCGAAGCCCGCGTAACCAAGTGCGTTCGCGAGATTGCCGGCGATCAGGATCGGCTTCGCGCGGAAACGATCGAGCAGCGCACCCGAAAAGGGCGTGACGACCGCCGCCGTGCCCATGACCGCCGCCAGCACCAGCCCCGCAACCGCCGTCGGGAAGCCGCGGGCCTGGTGCAGATAGATGATCTCGAAGGGAAGGATCAGCCCGGTGCCGAAATAGTTGACCGCGGTCCCGGCCTGAAGAACTTTGACAGGCCCCGGCAGGCCCGTCCGCCAGCCCCCGAACACACGAGCGAGCGTCCTGCTCACTTGCTTCCCGCGGCTGGCTGCTTTCCCGTGCCTGCCTGAGTCTCGCGGGCTCATCGGCGGCGGCGATCGAGAATGGCGGACGCCACGCGCCCGGCCGATGCGGACGATTCCATCATCAACCTTCCAGGGTCGGTTCCAGTTGCTGCGGCACGATCCGGCGGGCGGATCGTCCGGGCGGTCGGTAGTGCATACACCGCGGGACCGGGAAACTGGGCGGCCGCACACCGCCCAGTTCGCGCCGCGGGCGGTGTATATACCGGGCGGAGGTAAGACGTGGTGCGGACCGACCTCGACGTGCTGGTGGCCTTGCTGACCGGCGACGTCTTCATCGCGATGCCTCCGGAGCCATTCGGATACGAGGGCCGTCGCCTCTATCTGCCCGCGGGCTCATGCGGCGATGATGGGCGTGCCACGGCCGGCCAGTGGCTGGGGCCAGGGCAACTGTGCTGCTCCGATCACGACGATCTGGTCCTGTGCCGTGGCTGGTGGCCGGCTGCTGGCCGTCTTGCTGCCAGCGGGGACAGGACCGGGCTAGGGAGAATTTCGTGCTAGAGGCTTTCGCTGATCTGTCCACGGCACTGCTGGCCGACGCCTGCGTGCGGGCCGGCGTACCGGTGCGCGCCGCGCCTCCTGGCATCCGCCCGGTCGTGCGAGGGCAGCGGGTCGCGGGGCGTGCGCTGCCGGTGCGTCATTACGGCAGCGTGGATATGTTCCTGGAGGTATTCGGCGCGGCCGGGCAGGGTGACGTGCTGGTCATCGACAATGGCGGGCGGACGGACGAGGCATGCGTCGGTGACCTGGCAGTCCTGGAAGCTGAAGCAGCCGGGCTCGCCGGCGTGGCGGTGTGGGGGCTGCACCGGGACACTGCGGAGCTGGCGGAGATCGGCTTTCCGCTGTTCAGCTACGGCAGGTACCCGCCAGGCCCGCTTCGGCTGGACGAGCGGGAGCCCGAGGCGCTGGAATCGGCGCAGTTCGGGCCGCACACCGTCACAGGCGCCGACGTTGTATTCGGCGATGACGACGGCGTGCTGTTCGTCGCCGCCAGGCACGCCGGGGACATTCTGACGGCAGCGGGCCAGATCTCGCAGGCCGAGCGCGCGCAGGCCCGCAAGATACGGGCAGGCGAGACACTGCGCCAGCAGACGGACTTCCCCGGCTATCTGGCGCGCCGGGCAGCCGATCCGTCGTACACATTCCGGCAGCATCTCCGGCGGACCGGCACGGCTATCGAGGAGTAGACGGCGGCCCGCAAGGTGGTGACTGCACGTGGACACACCACCGGCTGCACACCAACCCGGTCAGAGCGGTACGGCGACCGGCCCGCGACATCGCCCACATGGCGCGCGTCCTCCAGCTCCCCACGTGCGGGGCTTAAACGATGCGCGAGAGACAAGAAGCTGCTGGCCCACCAGGTGCTCGCTCGCCCGAACGGACATTCTGCTCGCGCGGTCTCACATTTCCTATCGCTTGCGTTAGCATCCATAATCGGCGATCGGTGCGATAGGGCGACTTTGAGGACCACTCGCAGCAGGAGGACTGCCCGAGGGCGCCAAGATAGACGTAATTATCGTTGAGCCAGATCTTGAAACAGCTCCGTGAGCCAGGTACGGCTAGCTGGCGACCTTGCGGAAGCCGCTGAGCCTGCAGGGATTACACTTCGGCCCGTGCGTCGGGTGCCATTAGTCATAGAGCCGGATCTAGATGATCCTGGCTGCGCTGCCGTGATGGTGGACGGCACCGTCGCAGGTCGTCCCTATCGCTTCATCCTCGACACCGGTGCTGCGCGTACGCAACTCGAAGCCGACGAGTACACCTCCGCGCTAACACCGATGACCGGGCACGCCTCGTTCAGTGCCTTCGGTGGCCGCTCCCTCGATCCAGTCGTGACCATAACCGACCTAACCGCCGCCCGCTGCGAGCGGCCACGCTGGCGGTCAGGCGCGTGGAGCGCGACGGGCGCCGTGTCCGCAACCTGCTCGGGATGGACGTACTCCAGCGATACCGCTGTCACTTCCGGCTGGCCGCGAGCGTCCTGGAACTGGAAGCGCCCCAGGGTCACCGGGCTGATCAGAATCTCCTGATGAGCAGCCGGGGGCACGTCTATGTCGACGTGCGATGGCCCGGAGTCACCGCCCGGGCCTGCTGGGACACCGGCTCAGGTGCGACTGTCGTAGGCTACGAATTCTGGCGCGGGCATCCCGAGCTGTTCGGGGAGATCGGAAGGTCAGTCGGCACCGATGCCAGCGGGGCACAGATCGAGACGCCGCTTCTGAGGATGGCCGGACCCGCCATAGGCTACCGCACCTTCACCGCCCACCGGGCAGTCGCCGTCGACCTCTCGGGCGTGAACAGCACCCTGGAATTCCCGATGGACCTCATCCTGGGCTACCCGACCCTGCGTCAGGCCGACTGGCTGTTCGACTTCCCCGCGAGAAGTTGGGCACTGACGAACTAGTCGAGCAAGGCACCGGTCGTCCGTGGCCAAGATCAGCTGCCAGTATTGCGGCAAGCCCTGGAACCCAAGCGCCGCCAGATGGTCAAGATTCAACCGTCGCTGACACCCGCCTGCCCGAAACAGTCGGCCAACCCCCGGTCCTGGCCGCCCCGGGACCGCCTGCAAGACGCCACATCGGATCCTGCGCGACTGCCCGCTGCCGCCGCCAGCACCCCGATCATCCTTCCCGCGCCCGCACGCCCCTGGCGGCGGGACGAGCGTATCCGGCAACGCCGGTCACAAGTCCGTGGCGGCGACCAGCACCGGGGCTAGCGCTGCCGCCACCGCAGCCGACCGCCTCTTGTCGAATTCCTCGATAGCGCGGGTCGCGCGCAGCCACACCGACCCGCAGCCGAGCGACACACGAAGGCTCGTTCGGTGCGCCGCGAAGGGCTTGAGTCCGCACTGCGGCGCCCTGCGGAATGGTCTTTCTGTTTGTTATGTATGGTGGCTGGCACTGTGCGCGCTGCGCTGGCCGCGCAGGGCTATGGTCAGCGCGTGTTGCCTGGTGAGGTCGACGGACTTTAGCTGCGTGAGTGTGGTGCTGGGCAGGGTGCGGAGCCAGGCGAGGAGCCCGTCGTGGCGGTGGCGCCGGAGCCTGGAGCGTGCGCCGCAGGCAGCGTCTGCCCCGGCGGTCGCCCGCTGATAAGCAGCTAGCTCGCGGGCGGTGGTCATCCGGCGGGCCGCGAGCGCTTCGACCGACTCTTGTGCGGCTGCCGGGCTTGTGAAGTGCTTCCCCGTGGCGGCCATGCACTGGCGCCAGCCGCGCAGGGCTGCCGTGTAGGGGAGGTAGCTGGCGAGGTAAGAGCCGAACCGCAGGTCTGCGAGCTGCGGCAGGTAGGTGTCCAGGACGAATGCTGGGAGGCTGCCGAACAGGTGCCTGCGGGCGGCGCTGAGGCATCCCCCTGTGCCGTAGCTGACGGTGCCGCCGCCGGGGATCGTCATCGCTGCCAGTTGGTTTCGGGTGCCGAGCAGGGCGGCGCTGTAGCGGGCACGCCGCGGACCCGGCAGCCGCCGCAGGTACGCATCCTCGGGGCCGGTGCCGAGCCCGCCCGGGTGCAGCGGCACCTCGTAGCTGGCGTGCGCAGGCCGGCCGGCGACGTCGGCGGTCACGATCGCGGCGGTGGGCGGGCGGCCTGGCATGGGTGCCAGGTACCGGTAGCCCAGGCGGTGCATGCAGCCGTCGGTGAATCGCTGCTGGGCGACGTCAATTTCCCATTTCTGGTGGAGCGTGGCGGTGTTGTCGGTGAGCAGCCTCACTGCCGCGGCGATCGCACGGGTCCGCGTGTGCTCGGCGGTCTGCTGTGGCTGGACGGCCGCCGGCCGCGGCGTTCGGGGTGATGCGCACCCCGCCGCCGCAGCCGCCGCCAGCATCAATGCCAGCAGGAGAGCGGCTGGCCTGCGCCACGCTGTGGCGGTGCTGGTCATCGCAGGAGCCGTCAGCAGTTCGGCCCGGATATTAGCGAGTCGGCGCTCACCGCGTCGTTGAGGGCATCGCCGTTGCTGAAGTGGTGCCGGACGAAGTCGGAGTAGCCGGTCAGGGTGGCGACGCAGAACTGGCCGCCCTCGTCGTTGATGGTCTCCCACAGGATGACCGAGTGCTCGGTCTTGTTGTTGTAAATCGAGGAGGCGCAGTTGTTCCAGTTCCCGCTCGCGCAGTCGGTGCCGCCGCCGAAGGTGCTCCAGTCGAGGTTGGCGCCGCTGAAATGCCCTTCATCTCCGGTGAAGCCCACGCTCTGCCAGATGCAGACCTGGCCGGACATGTTGCAGTCGTTCGCCACTGCTGGCGTGCCCGAAGCGACTGCGGGCGATGCCTGCGCGGATGCTACGGCACTGCCCGACCCCAGGAGCGCGGTCGCTGCTGCGAGCATGATGGCCGTGCGCCCGAAGAAAATACGTTTCACGGGTGGTTCCTTTCCGGATTGTGGTTCGGGTTGCATTTTGAGGCCGGGTGGCCGTCCTCTTCCTTCTGCCGACCGGCTCGCGCCAGCCCCGATCCACGATGTGTCGCAGTGCCACGAGAAACCTGCAGGAAACCTTGGACAAATGTGGAAGGCATGAGCGGAAGAATTTCCCGGTCCGATACCGCGCCTAGGGGCGTAAAAATGGGGCATGATCAGCTGATCGGCCTATACGGGGACGGGAGGGCGCTGATGGAATTCCGGATTCTGGGGGATCTTGAGGTACGGGCCGCAGGCCGGCGGGTGGAAGCCGGTCATGCTCGGCAGCGTGCGGTGCTCGCGGTGCTGTTGTTCGACTTAGGCCAGGTTGTGCCAGTGACCCGGCTGATTGACCGGGTCTGGGGCGATGACCCGCCGGCTTCGGTGCGCAACGTTCTCTATGGGTACGTGGCCAATCTCAGGGCGGTGATCACCCGGACCGGGGATCCGGACGTCACGCTGACCCGGCAGTCAGGTGGTTACCGGCTTGATGCCGATCGGGCCCGGTTCGCACCCCCTCCGGAGAGCCGCGTGCCCTCGACACAGATATTGCTGTGGCAGAAACGGCTCAGCGACGAAGTGTCTCAGATTCGCCATGGCCGGACGCTCAGGATGGCCTACACCGGCATGCTCATGGCCGGCAATGGCTGCGTCGAAGTCGGCCTGGCCATCATGCCGACGAAAACCCCCTGGCCCCCGACCATTACAGAATGCGCGACCGCACATGCCGACCCGGAATCCGGCTCGTGACATCTAGTATGACGGGCTGGCCTCGACCACTACCCGGCTGATGGTCACGATCCGAGTCGCCGTGTCGAGGTCATCAACGCGGAGTTCGGCCAGCTCGCCCCAGCGCATTCCGCTTTCGACGGCGGTCTCCATCAGGAGCTGAGAGTCAGCATCGGGCAGTGTCTCGTAGAGCAGGCTGAACTGGGGTCGGCGGGTTCAACGGACCCTGTGGGGAGTTACCATCCTTCGGTAACTCGGGTGAGGGCGGCTCATCTCTTCGGAGAGGCCGTGCCTGCGGCACAATGCGATGCTGCGATGGTTGTCTTCATGGAGGATGGCGAAGACGCGTGCGTCCCGTAGTGGGACGCGAGCGCTAACGTCAGTCATGACGGCTGACATGAGGACGTCGCTAGACCGTTCCCCTGTGGGGAGTGACCGTCCCTGCCAATTCAGCCCGACCGCTATTACCTCCAGTTTCGTGGCGTGGAACTGAGCCGTGTCGGCGGCCTGGAGGATTGCCCGCTCATGTGCGGCGACTCCGAGGAGTTCCCCGGTCGCAGTGAACGCAAGCAGGAGACGTGGGTCTCCCCCGGCGGCAAGCGGCGCGAACGCCCAATCCACCAGTTGCGCCTGGATGAACTGCTCGACCTCGACCTGCCACCTCACCGCCGGGTCCGCGCATGCGAAGGATGCGAGCAACTCACGGTCATCCGGGCTTCCCGCACGAATCCGCCAGCTATCTCCAGTCATTCGCCGATCGTCACCGGGAAGAGGATTCGCAACGACTGCGGACGCCCGGCTAGGAGCCGGGCGTCATCTGCCGTAATGCTCCGCGTACGCGCCTCGTCGCGCCCGAACGGCGTGAACCCGCCTATCTCGGGGGGATCGTCGATCTCGATGGCCGGAACTGCCTCGACGACCGCGCTCGCACCGTCGAGTTTGTCGGATACCAGCGCCAGAAGTCCGCCAACCTGCTCTCGGTGTGCAGCCCCGGCCATCCAGCGAGGCACCATAGTTGACTGGCCGTTCAACTGCACCAGGAGCACGTACCCTCCGCGCACCTCGGCGATGCGGCCGGCGAAGATCACTTCGGCGGGCGACGACAAGATGATGTCGTCGGCGCATACCTGTCCAGTTCGGGTCGCGATGGCGCGCAGTACCCCGGCCAGCGTGTCGGGCACTTCTTCGGGCAGCACCCCGCCGATAACCTGGTCTGCCTCCTGATCAGGTAGTTCCGACAGCAGGCGGCGCAGCAGCGCGAATTCTGGCCCTGACTCCAAGCTCGCTGCCGCCTGGGCGACCCGCTCGGCAGCAGGCGAGTTGCCGCGACGGGCCAGCCGCGCGGCCGCAACGTTGAGAGAGCTGAAAACAGTCATCTGGCCAGCGAGTCCACGATCGGAACGGCGGGGTACTCGTACCCCCGCGCTCACCCAAGCGTGCCGCCGCAAGGTCCGGAACGGCGCCTCCGCCCCGGGAGACCCGACTGGCTTGAAGGCATGCACGATCCGATCCCGAATCACCACCGGCCATGCTGCGATCACAGGCATATTCTCAGCGTAGCCGGTCTGAGACGTTGAAACAACGCATCGGACTGGCGAGGCACTCTGCCGCTCCGGGTTAACCAGCGTCTAACGTCGTGACCTTTGCACGACCTGGCAGCCAAGGAGCTGGGCACGACCGCTAAGAAGGACACCGTCAACGTCGCGCTGGAGTTCGCCTCGAGACGGCGGCGCCGGATCGAGCAGTTGCTCGATGACCCGTACGCTCTCGGCGTCGGCCCGGACATCGGCGATCCGGAGATCATGCGCGCGGCCCGGCGGTGACGCTCCGGCCGACCCTCGGCGGTGAGATCACCCCAGCCAGGGATGACTCCTCTCCGGGTCTGGCGTACCTGCTCGGCCTGGCGAGGAGAGTCATAACGACGCTTGGGATTTGACGGCAGCCATAATTTGATCCATAGTCATGTATCGATTACATATGAGTGGATCGAATTGAGGGAACAACATGGACAGCGCCAGAACTGACGGCGGGCCGACCGCGGTTGGTCAGCGGCTGCGCGTGGGTCCCGCGATTCCGGCGGAGCACCTCCGTCAGGTTCACCGGTCCCTGCCAGCGGGTCGCCCTGCGGACTGGTCACCGTGAGCCAGATCACCGCGATCGCCCTGGCCCGGGACCTATCTGCTTCTTCTCCGGCGCTGCGAGCCGAGCCTTCGGGGTAACTTCAGACCTGCCCTGACGCCTGTTCCATGGCCGAGAACGAGTCCGGCGGCCAGCACCTGACGGCCAGCCGTGACGCATTCTGGACCGCCGCAGGGACCATGTTCGCGCAGAAGGGCCCGCAAGACTTCAGCTTCGCCGTCCCGCTCTGCGGCTTGCCATCACCCATCAGAAGGAGACCCCCCATGATCACCTCACCGTCGACGAAATCCGCCCGGCAACGATCCGGGCTTGCGGCAGCCATCGGCGCGATGCTGTGCATCGGCCTGGCCGCCTGCTCCGGCGCGACCAATCAGCCCGTGGCAGTCACTCACTCCACCCAGCCAGCAGTAACCTCGCCCGCGTCAGCGCCAGGCGGGACAACCGGTATCGGCACGGGCCATCCGTGCGCCCTGCTCACCCGGTCCGATGTGGCTGGCTCGATCGGAGAGCCTGTCAGCGCCGGGGTCCAGTCCAGCGCCCGGGGCGCCGGGCTGTGCGCCTACAGCTCGGTGAGCGGGAATATCGCCGGCGGCCTCCTGGTAGTGAGCAGCTGGAGCAAGCTCATCGCTGGCGTGCACGACGCTAAGCTCAAGCAGACCCAGGTGAGCGGCATCGGCGACCAGGCGTCGGCCGTATTCAGCCAGACCGGCGAGGGGTATCCGGCGGTTGTCGTGCGCAAGGGAGCCATAGGCTTCGAGGTCTCGATCCACGGCCCGAAGGTCCTGGCGCTGCCTGACCGCGGACTAGCCAAGGAAGAAGCCCTCGCCACCCTAATCCTGTCTCGCTTGTAACGGAGCGAAGACCGCCGCCCCCCGGGGGCTAGTTCACGCACGCTCGGCGGCGGCGGCCATCGGTCGCCGACCGCTCAGCGCCGGATTGAGGGTTCCGCGCCAGCCTCAACACGGCCAGCTCCGGTGCGTGCCGCGCCTCCCGGGGCTCTGCCACGAGACCGGCTGGCTCCGTAACCCGCTCCGGGCCATCGTGGGGTTGCTTGACGCGGTGTCGGGCTCGGGTCATTTACGGCCTCAACAGCAGCCGCACGCGTGGATCATGCCCCGCGGCACCGTGCCCTGACATCCTTGGTCCAGGTAAAGCACCTCTCACCCGGCTTCGCTGTCAGTCCGGTGAGTCGGACGGCAGTCCGGCGGCGACAGCGGCGTCGAGCAGTCTCTTGTCGTAGGTGATGAACATGGTCAGTCTGGGCCTGATGCTGAGGGCTGTCGCCAGGTGGATGGCGTCCAGTGAGCGGACGGTGACTGGCCTGATGGTCTGCGCGAGGATGCGGATGCGGGGGCTGATGTCGATCAGGTCGATCTGGTCGAGCACCGGATGTAGCCGGGTGACCGACTCCGCCGCATACCTGGCCAGGGCTCGGTAAGACTCGATCTCGGCGCCCACGGAACTAACCCACGGAGTCTCGGCTCGCTCGCCAAGCCAGGCCTGCAGCGCGGCCGACTCCTGCTCGGCGTGCGCGAGCTTCACGACGGCCGCCGAGTCCAGGTAGATCATCGCTCGTCTCCTCGGTCGCGAGCGAGCTCAGAGGCGACGTCAGTTCCGTCTGGCTGGCCGAGGTCCATGGTGAGCACGGCACGCCGCAGTTCGGCCGCGCGCTCTCGGCGATCAGCGGCCTGGATCACCGCCTGCCGGATGGCTGCGGATCGCGTGATCCCGTCGCCGGTGAGGACGTCCAGGGCGTGTTCGGTTTCGGCGTCGGTCCGGATGGTGATGGTCTCAGTCATGCTATGAGTGTAAGACACTTGTCTTACCGATGAGCTTGCCGGTCAGCTACTCAGAGATGGTTTTCTTGGACTAGATCGGGAAGTTGGAGGCGCTAGCGCCGGTCCGGGCGGGTGGCGGCGTAGATGCGGCGTACGACATCTTCGATGTCGGGTTCCTCCACGGTGAGGTCGAGGACTTCTGCCTTTTCTGATACCGAGGCCAGCACCTTGGCTGCCGTGGTTCGCTCGGCGTCGAACGCGAGTCGCTGCCTTAGCCCTCCGGCTTCCGAGGAAATGTGCCGGGAACCTTCCAGCCCCGTCAGGTCCGGCAATGGCTCGGCGAGGTCGACCACCAGCACTCGCTCGGCGCCGACGGTCCTGGATAGTCCGGGCAGGGTCCCGTCATAGGCGAGCCGACCGTGGTCGATCACCAGGATTCGGTCACACAGCCGTTCCACGTCACCCATGTCGTGCGTGGTGAGCAGCAGGGTCGTCCCGTGCCGGCGTCGCTCGCCGACCAGGAACTCCCGCAGTCGCTGCTTGGAGAGCACGTCCAGCCCGATCGTCGGCTCGTCCAGGATCACCAGGCGCGGTGAGTGCAGGAGGGCGGCAGCGACCTCGGCGCGCATCCGCTGGCCCAGGGACAGCTGACGCACCGGGACTGACAGGAAGTCGCCGAGCTCTAGTTGCTCGACCAGCTCGGCGGTACGGGCGCTTTCCTCTGCTCTGGTGAGCGCGTGGATCGCGGCCAGGATCTGGAACGACTCACGCACCGGCAGGTCCCACCACAGCTGCGAGCGCTGGCCGAACACCACCCCGACCTGCCGCGCCAGCCGGCGCCGGTCTGGCACCGGGCGCAGCCTGCACGTGAGCACACTGCCGGCGGTGGGCACCAGGATGCCGGTGAGCATCTTGATGGTGGTCGACTTCCCGGCGCCATTCGCGCCGATGTAGCCGACGGCCTCGCCCGGCTCGATCCGGACCGTGAGGTTGTCGACCGCCACGAGCCGCCGCCTGCGTTTGCCGTCGCGGATCCGGAACTCGCGGGTGAGACCGTCGGCTTCGATGATCGCGCCGCTCATCCGCCGCCTCCCTGGTAGTGCCGCAGCCCCCAGCGCCAGCACAGCAGTCCCATCAGCCACGACCACCCGGCGGCGACTGGGGCGCACCAGCCTAGCCACGCAGGCAGCCAGGCCGGGCCGGGCAGGTTCAGCATCGTGACCACCGGCAGGTAGGCGGTGAAGGCGATGGGGAACAAGAACCCGAACGCGAGCTTGAGCGGCCGCGACCAGACCGAGGCGGGCTGGGTGGCGGCGTAGCGCCCGCCGTACACGAAGGCATTGGTCATCTCCGCGCCGTCGAGGAGGAAGAACTGGAGTCCGGCCGCCCACACGAACAGTGCCGCGAACGTGGCGTAGCCGCTGACCAGCCCGAGCACCAGCAGGGCCAGCGTGCGCAGGTCCCAGGACACGCCCGAGGTGACCAGGCCGATGCCCAGCGCTCCGGCGCCGATCGCGGCCCTGGCGAGCCGGCGCAGCGAGATGTCGCTGGTGATCAGCTGCGCCAAGATCGGCTGCGGGCGCAGGTAAAAGGCATCGAGCGTGCCGGCCCGCAGGAAGTCCGGCAAGGTGTCGAGGTGCCCGAAGGACAGGTCGGCCATGGAGAAGGCCAGGTCGGCCATGCCGAACACGAGCAGGATCTGGTTGAAGCGCAACCCGCCGAGCGCGGACACGTTGCCCAGGAGCAGGCTGACGACTCCGAGCAGGTAGAACACCGGGGACGTCGGCAGCTCGATGCCAACCGTCACCGCGCCGAGCAGCACCGACGGCAGTCCGCGAGGCAGCAGGGCGAACAGGGACGCGCCAGCCTCGGTGGCGATCGTGGCCGCCTGCAAGTCGACGGGCCGATCGCTACCTTCAGCAGGCCGAAGGTCAGGTTGGCGACGAGGCCGCCCAGCGCGGCCAGCCGGTACGCCGACTGGCGATGGAAGCCGGCCACCAGGAGTCGCCAGTAAACCCGGGCCGTCGCACGCATAGAAACCCAGATCTTACTGCCACGCCAGGCGAATCCCGAACGAATTTTGCGGGCCGGGACAATTCCGCCAGGTCTAGTCCGCCGTAAGTAGCGGCCTTAGACTCAGGCAGGAAGGAGTGGTGTATTCCTGCCATGGCCGATTCCTTTGGAGATTTGCTGCGGCGGTTTCGAGTGGCGGCCAGCCTGACCCAGGAGGCGCTCGCAGAGCAGTGCCGCATCAGCCCGGCCACGATCGCGGCAATCGAGCAAGGACGGCGCACCGCTCCCAGGCTGTCGACGGTGCGGCTCATCGCCGAGGCGCTCGAGCTGTCCGCTGCGGACCGAGGGTTGCTGGCAACGGCTGCCGACCACGGCAGCGACGGGCCCAGGCCAGATCCTGTGTCGCCTGGCGCCCGGGCCGAACCGCCGGAGGCGGGAGCCAGTCATGTGGCGGGAGTCGTGGCTGGCCTGCCAGCGACCCGTACCACCTTCGTCGGCCGTGACGATGAGCTGGCCTCGGTGCTGACGGCACTGGCCGGCAGCCAGGTGGTGAGCCTGGTCGGGCCGGGCGGAGTCGGTAAGACCCGGCTGGCGGCGAAGGCAGCCGAGCTGGCCGCCGGCTCGTATCCGTCCGGAGCCGCGTTCGCCAACCTGGTGCCGGTGCGCGAGGGCTTTGTCAGCCAGTCGGTGGCCGCGCTGCTCGGGGTCACCGAAGGACCAGGCCGGTCGCTGGATGCGGCCCTGCACGAGCATCTCGCCAAAGGGCGATCCCTGCTAGTCCTCGACAACTGCGAGCACCTGCTCGAGGTGGTCGCCCCTTTCGTGGAAAAGCTGCTGGCCAATTGCGGCGACCTGACCGTCCTTGTCACCAGCAGGGAGCGGCTGGCCATTCCTGGCGAAGTGGTTGTCACGGTCCCGCCACTGTCGCTGGTCAATGTCGGGCCTGGGAGGACCGGGAGATCAGAGGCCGAAGCGCTGTTCGTTGACCGGGCCACGGCGAGCGATCCGAGGTTCGCCGGAGCCGCTGAGGTGATCAGCCAGGTCTGCGCCCGGCTGGACGGAATGCCGCTGGCCATTGAGCTGGCCGCCGCCCGCAGCGCCTCGCTCGGCGTCGATGGCCTGCTCGCCGGGCTCGATGACCGGCTGCGGCTGCTCTCGGGCAGCCGAGGGGCGCAGGAGCGGCACCGGTCCCTGCGGGCCGTGATCGACTGGAGTCACGATCTGCTCGACGAGGACGAGCGGATGATGTTCCGGCGGACTGGCGCGTTCATCGGCGGGTTCGACTTGGACGCCGCGGTGGCCGTCGCCGGCGACGGCCAGGGACGTGATCGGGGCGCAGTTGCCGATCTAGTTGGCCGGCTGACCGACAAGAGCCTGCTGACCCACCGGCAGGGGCCGGAGGGCAGCCGCTGGCAGATGCTGGAGACGATCAGGGCGTACGCGATCGACCGGCTGGCCGACAGCGACGAGGAGAACTCGATCCGCGATGCGCACCTGCGCTGGGCCGGTCAGGTCGCCGACGACCTGGAGCTGCGGACCGAGGCCGGCCGCCCGTGGCGAGCCGCCTTCGACACGGTCGCCGACGACTTGAGAGCCGCGCTGGCCAGGCGCGGCACGGCCGCATCGCCGGGACACCACAGGCTCGCCCGCGCGCTCGGCCATCTCGCCTACGCCCGGCGGTTCATGATCGAGGCGTGCGAGCACTACCAGATCGCCGCCGCCCTGGCCGGGAATCTGGTCGAGGCGGCGTCGACCTGCGCACCGCAGCCGACGTGGCGATGGCCGCCGGACGCGGCCAGCAGGCGTTCGAGCTGCTGCTCGCGTCGGCCGAGCAAGCCGGCGCGGCCGGTGACCAGGCGGCCAGGGTCGCCGCCTCGGCTATGCCGCGACGGTCGCCGACCGGTTCGCGGCGGAGTTTCCGGCCGAGATGCCGCACGACCTGCTCCGCGCCCTGGTCGACGAAGCGAGCGCTGGCTGCCCGGCCGATGCCACGGTCGCCGCCGCCTACGTGGCCGCCGCCGCGGCCTGGATCGCTCAGGTCGAGAAGACCGTGCCCGAGCTGACACTCGCGGCAAAGGCCCTGGAAGCGGCGCGGCTGACCGGCGATCCCGTGCTGATCAGCGGCGCACTCGATGCCGTGGTCGGTGCGCTGGATGCTGGCGGCCGGCTGCGCGAGGCCCATCAGGTCAACGCCGAGCGCGTCCAGTTGCTTGAGCGCCTGCCAAGACATGATCCGCGTGCGGGTGCTGAGATCATCGATGCCTTCCATATGGTCACCGAGATCGCGGTGACCGCCGGTGACCTGCCCGACGCACTTCGCACGGCCAGGCTGGCCGAGGGCGACGACATCGCGAACGGCCAGCCACATCGGACGGCCAGCAAGCCGATCCTTCCGCTGGTGCTGCAAGGCCGCTTCGACGAGGCGTTCACTGCCGGGGAGACGATGTGGCAGGCTGGCAGAGCGCCGGGCCGGCCGACCGCACGCTGGATGGGTCCGGCAATCTACGGCGTGGTGCTCGGCTACGGCCTGCGCGGCGACGCTGAAGGCCGCCGGGAATGGCTCGCCCGGCTCGACGAGCTGCTCGGCACCGGCGGCGATCCGGCGGCCAGGGCCAACCTGCTCTGGGCGGCCAGTTCACCGATGCCCGCATCGCCCTGCATGAGCGGCGGATGGATCTGGCCCTGACTGCCGTGCGGGGTCTCAACGACGCGAGGCAGCCGTGGTACGAGTCGCCGCACTGGTATTCACTGCGCCCGTATGCCTGGGCGATCGCTGCGGAGGTGGCCGTCGTCGCCCGGCGGCCGGACGCCGCGAGCCGGCTTGATGAGGCGGCGCCGGCCGGGGCGGAGAACTACTGGGCTGCGGCCTGCCTGGCCCGTGCCGCCGGCCGACTGCACGATGACCACGCCGAACTTGAGCGGTCAGTCGAAGCCTGGGAGCGGATCGGCGCCCGATTCGAGCGCGCCTGCACGCTGCTGTTGCTGCCGTGCGGCGCTGACGAGGGCCTAGCCGACCTAGCCGCGCTCGGCTGCCGCCCGCCGGCGGGCTGGAACGAGAACTAGCGCACCTGAGCGCCGCAGCGACGCCCAGGTGCGCGAAGGTGCCGGTTAAGGCTTGGCGAGGAAACCGTCGGTCCGGCCGCTCCTGGCAACGTAGAAGCCGACCAGGTCACCGGCGGAGTTGATGCCGTTGACGAAGGTCTGGGTCGGGCCGTTCGGGTCCTTGATGGTCTGGTAGCCCTTCCGGCGGCTCCACGTGAAGCCGAAGTTCTTCGACCCGACGGTGTAGGTGCCGACGACCGTGCCGAACTTGCTGACTCCGAACGGCATCGTGGAATCCGAGCCGGGCACCTGCAGGATGAACAGATGCGGCGAGGCTTTCCTGACCAGGAAGCCGAGGGTGTCGCCGTGGGAGTTGACGAAGAAGCCGACGACGCTGTCCGGGTCGTTGATGCCGGTCGGCGTGATGCTCGTCACGCCGCTGCCCAGATGCGGGTTCTCGCCGACGTACCTGTGGGAGTTGATGTCGTACAGGTAGCCGTGGCTGAGGCCATCGGCGGTCACGTAAAATCCGACCGCCAGTCCGGAGTCGTTCACGCCGAGTAGCTGGTCCACTGGCGGGCTCGCCGGGTTCTTGGTCGGGAAGTTGACCTTGTGGAAGTGCGTGCCGTTGATCGAGTAAAAGCCGAAGTTGCTGTTCGACCCGCTGGCGGTGTTCATCGTGGAGTAGAAACCGACCTGGATGACCTTGTTGTTGAGGCCGGTGACCTGCGTCTGCCTGGAGCCGGGAAAGTTCTGGTTGCGGAAGTCCACCTGCTTGTAGGGCGAGGTCACCGTGTAGCCCTTATTGGGATGGCCCTTGGCCCCCGAGCCGAAGTAGCCGGCGATCTTGTTGGCGTCGTTGATGCCGAGCAACTGGTTGAACGTGGGGTCGTTGTCGTTGTTGATCGTCTTGAACGAGTAGTGGATCTTCGCCGGCGCGTTCCCCGCGGCCTGGGCGGGCGCAGTCGCCAGGGCCAGCGAGCCCGTCATCGTCGTAGCAGCCAGGGCACACGCTGCGGCAACGCCGACGGCACGCCGACGACAGCACCGGGTAGCGGACTGGGCTAGATACCTCATCGCAGCATTCCTTTTCTCATCTTCGACCAGCCTGTTTGCCGGTGCCATCCGATAGTCCGGCAGGGCAGGTCTGCGCCCCAGTCACGCAGCCCCGACATCGCCCTCACATCGCCCCGACATCGCCCATACACCAGCAGCCGGCCGGTTTATAGAGGCCGCGTATCACATTGTTTTAGCCTGCACCCTCAGGTACTCTGCATCTGGGCCATGTGGACTACGGCATCCGCTGGAGGTCCGTGCGAGCAGGTCGGGGGTACTTCGCATGACAATGGAGGAATTAGATCCGGCCAGCGTGCCTATTGCCAGTTTACCGGGCTGGCTGCTCTCAAAGCTGACCAGAAACGGCCGGATATCGTTCCGTCTCGCCTGCGCTCGCTTAACAATCTGGGAATCGCTGCTTGTGCAGCACGCCCTTGGTCGCCCTGACATTGAGCTTTACACCGAGGAGCCCGCAGGCCCAGGCTTGGTGACCGTCACAAGCTCCACTCTGGACGAGATAGCTTTCTGGGCGCCTGATGAACCACTTGGACCGGGAGCCGAGCCGATAGGGTGGCTGCGTATACCGCCACATGTCATGGACATGGTCGAGGAAGAGGCTTCCTGCGCGAGGAGCCGCGAGGCCATGGAATTGCTCGAGGTCAATGAGATCTTGCGGGACTGGGAACTGTCCGGCGAGCTAGACAGCAAACTTGTGGAACTCGCGGATCGCGTAGAACGAGTCGAGACAGTTTTCGTCTTCATCGGGCGGGACGTTTTCTCGAAATCCGACGCCGGCTCTAACACGCTGACCCGAGACGGACTGCTGGCAGACCTCCGCAAGCGTCCGCCCGATGACTGGCGGGAATCTGACCGGCTCTTCGTGGTGTTAGCCCACTGCCTTTTCAGCAGCGGACGCTCTGTTCGTTTCGAGGAATTCAACGGTAAACAGCTCTCCGTCACCAGTGTTCGCGAGTTTCTGCTCGGCCGCTATGCGAGTTACTTTCTTATGACGGACCGTGACCTGGGCAGCCCGCATTCACTATCCCTGTTCGGTCTCGCCGACCGAGTACGCACGCTGATGAGGGACGCTGACCAGTCGCCGATGATGCGCTACCGGCGAATCAACGGACTCACATTCGTCAAGAACGAATACCTACTTGACTTCCCGCTTCCGCGAGACCCGGATACCCTGCCCGAACTGGTGGCCGAATACGGGCGAGTCCTCGGCATGACGCTGACCGGCGATGTCCGCAGTGACCTGCACCGGATGACGCTGCAGGCGGTCGTCGCCGATGCCGGTGACCTGCGAGCTGCGGAAGTGCCAGGAAGCCAGGGCACGCTTGGCGAACTACTCGCGTCCATCGTGCTTTCCGCCATCATCAGAACCGGCGCCGACTACGGCATGAGCAGTTCGGTGTCGGACCTGGCACGGCTGCGCGGCGCGGTGCCAGGCGAGCCGGACGGCGTGCTGACGATGAAGAAAGGCGACTTCTTCTGCTGCTGCCTGCCGCACCCGGTGCAGATGGACATGGCGAGCGATGATGCGGTCGCGATCTTGTGGCGAGCGGCCCAGCGCATGATGTTCAACCGCTGGCACTTCGTTCCGGGAGAATTCGAGAGGGCGGTCATCCCGGAAAAGCGGCATTACTTCTTCCCGCCCCAGATACCCGACATCGCCGAACACGCTGAACACCATCATGGCGGGCACGCGGCGTCCCGGGTGCGTTACACGATCCGCGCGCCGGGGCCGCAGGTCTGGCACCCCCCGTTCACCGTCTTCGGCCATGGGTTCCGCGGCTGCTACGACATTCGGCTAGTGCGCATGGAAGGGCCGCCTTTCACGCTGGAACAGGTCGCCGAGGCGGTGCGGCACTGCTCCCTGATCGATCAGATGTGGCGGACGCTGGCTGCGGGCGTCGAGAGCGGCGACTTCCCGGTCCGCCCGATCCGGGGATTCGACCGGGAATGGTATGAGGCACGCGGCTGGGAACGCCTGCGCCCGTATGTTCTGGCGAGCGGGGCGCTCACCCGGGTGCCGATGTCCTCAATCTCCATCTCCGGCAGCAACGTAGCGGAGACAGCTGATGCCTGATCTCGAAACCGATGTCGTCAACACGATTGCCACGAAACCCTGCCAGGACACCGGGCATCGCATCTACTACACGGTCGGCGGACGACTGCATTCGCTGACGCTGGCAGAACTCGATGCTAAGGCGACCGCCGTGGCCCGTCGACTGCGCGCGCTCGGGATAGGGCGGCACGATCGAGTCGGGATTGTGTCACGTAATCGGATCGAATGGCTGTTGCTTGACCTGGCTGTACTCAAGCTTGGCGCGGTGACCGCTGGTTTCGAATCCGACCGGTTCGATCCCGCGCAGGTCGGCGGCGCTTTCGACCTGGCAGCGGTGTTCGCCGAAGATGCCGGGGCGGCCAGCGAGGGCCTGGTGCGCACTATGGACGAGGTGACCGGCTGGGCAGACGAGCCGGGAGACGCTCCGCTTCCGCCGCATTCTGGCTACGACCCGGCCGACATCTGCACCATCAAGTTCACCTCGGGCAGCACCGGCACGCCGAAGGGGCTCGAGGCCACTGTGGCCAGCATCAACAGCGACATGGTCGCCGTGCAGGAAATGTTCCAGCACACCGACGGCGACAACCTGCTTTCGTTCATGGGCATGTGGTTTCTGCAGCAACGCTACTGGGCGTATTCGGCGCTGGTGTACGGCCACGACATCACGATGACCACCTACGACGAGGCGCTGGACATCGCGCCGCTCGCGAAGCCGACGGTTGTCATGGGCGTGCCGGGCTTCTACGAGGAACTGATGGCGAAGCTTGAGGCCACTGGCCCGATCCCGGATCCTGACACCCGCCGGGACCAGGTCCAGCAGCGGCTTGGCGGGCGGATCCGCTACCTGTGGACCGGTTCGGCCCCCGCCCGCCGGGTGCTGCTGGAGTTCTTCAATAACTGCGGTGTGCCCTTATATGAAGGCTATGGGCTCACCGAGGTCTGCATCGTCTCGAAGAACCACCCCGGCGCGGTCCGGCTCGGCAGCGTCGGAAGACTGCTGCCGGGCAAGACACTTCGGTTCGCCGAGAACGGCGCCCTGATCTTCGGGAGCAGCCATCCGGTCAACACCCGCTACACCTGGGCGGCTCCGGGCGTCAACGAGCACACGTTCCTGCCCACTGGTGAGGTGAAGACCGGAGACATCGGCTATCTGGACGAAGATGGATTCCTGTTCCTGCGTGGCCGGGTGGACGACTACTTCTCGCTGACCACGGGTCGCACCGTGTTCGTGTCGGCGATCGAGGAGAGACTGCGCGCGCATCCGGATGTCCACCAGTGCGCGCTGTACGGCACGGACCGCAGCTATCTGTCCGTGGTCATCTCGCCCGCTTCGACCGACGCCGACCACGAGTCGATCCGCCGGTTCGTCGTCGGGTGCAACCGGGGCGTGCCCACTGAGGAACGCATCCACGCGGTGGTGCTGGCCCCGGAGCCGTTCTCGATGGACAACGGCTTGCTGACGAGGCAATTAAAGCTGCGGCGCAAAGACGTCCACGAACGATTCGCGAAGGAACTGGAGACGGCTTATCGCGAGCCTGACTCGGGCTGGGAACGTCCATTGCTGATCGCTGCGGAGAACACCCCTCTGAGCGAATCAGACAAGGTGCTCTGAGACATGTTCACCGAGGAAATGGTGTTCGACGCCGGCGACCAGAAGCTTGCGGGGACGATGATCTTCGCCGACCACGGTCGCCGGCCCAGCATCGCGCACCTGCACGGGCTGGGGCCACCGCGAGCCGGCACAGCGTCCGGTATCTGCTTGACGTGCTGGCCGAGCACGGCCACGGCTCGTTGACCTTCGAGTATTCCGGCAACGGAGACAGCACCGGAGTGATGGAGGAATCCTGCCTGGCCCGCAGGCGAGCGGAGACCCTGGCAGCCGTGACGCAGCTGAACCACGACGAGCGGCCGCTGCTGATCGGCGGCAGCATGGGCGCTCACCTCGCCTCCTGGGTCGTCCCGGAGGTGTCCCCCAGGGGCATTGCGATGTTCGCGCCCGCCGCCTATCCCGGTGGTGCCGAGAACCTGCTGTTCGATGAGGGGCGGGCCAAGCCGGGCAGCTACGCCGATTCCCCGGCGTTCGCCGGCATTCGGGAGTTCGACGGCCATCTGCTGATCGTCGCCGGGAAGCACGATCAGGTGGCGCCGTCCGAGATCGTCAGCGGCTACGTCGACAACGCCCGCAAGGCTCGTTCCGTCGAAGTGATCTGGCTTGACGGCGATCACTTCGTGCATCGCTGGCTGCCCGGCCGGCCAGCCGAGAAGGCCGAAGTGCTGGACGCGCTGCTGAGATTCGTCTCTGTTGCCAGCGCCTGAAGTTCGAGGGAGGGATCGTAATGGTGATCGAGGAGAACATTCTCCGGCGGCACGATCAGCAGAGCATTGATCTCGTGGAGAACGGCTTCCGGGCGGGCCCGCTCGCGGACGCGTTACGCACCGCGCCAGCCCTGGCCATCCGCGAAGGGTTACCGAAGCCGGAGTTCGAGCGGGACTACCGCGAGCAGTCGCGCCCGGTCGTGCTCAAGGGTCTGGCGCTGGAGTGGGCCTCGGTCCAGACCTGGTCGCTGGACTATCTGGCCGAGCGCAGCGGCGACGCCGAGGTGACCATGGACAGCGTGCGAGGCACGCCGACCCGCCGCGTCACCATCACCGAGTTCGTCAAGCTGATGAAGGCGAATGCCGACCTGATGAAGGCGGACCCCGACGCCGAGCCGCTGCACCTGCAGGAGTGGTACTACCAGAACAACGCGCCCCAGCTAGCCGCCGAGCTGCCCGAGCTGGAGATCGCGCAGTACGACTTCCGGCGGAATCTGTACGGCGGTGAGGCGTCCACCAACCATCAGCTGTGGGTCGGCCAGCATGGTGGCATCACCCGCATGCACCAGGACTCGTACATGGTGGACGTCATGCACGTGCAGATCGTCGGCGCGAAGCGCTGGTATGTCCTGGGACCCGGGGCGCAGCTGCGGCGCGGCGCGAACGGCGAGCCGGATTTCGCGGCGCTGGTGGCCGACCCGAAGACTGAGCTGCACCAGTTCGACCTGCACCCGGGCGATGTGCTGTACCTGCCGGCCAACTGGTACCACCGGATCGAGTTGCTGACCGATTCGGTAGGGCTCGGCCGCAAGTGCCTTGACGAGAAGAACCTGCTGACGCACATGCGTCAGCGCCTGAACGAATTGCTGGCACTGCTGCTGAACCACGACGAGGTCGAGAAGACGCATCCGGAGCTCGTGCCTATCCTCATCACGCGCAACCGCGCCTGGGCGAAGCGAATGGGCCTCGACTTGTCAAGGTTGCGCCCGTAGCGAGGGTGCGGCAGGGACGGCATCCTCCTGGGGAAGGCGAACTTCCATGCGGCGAAGACATGTGCTGGCGATCGGTGGCCGTAACTCCACGGTGGACAAGCTGGAAAAGCTCGGCTTGCGCTTCTCCATGGTGCAGATCCCCGGGTGGGTCGACGAGCGGCAGCACACCAGCGCCGAACGCTACGCGGTACTGGACTACGAAGACCTCGGCGAGCTGTTAGCGCTGTGCCGGACGTGGCACCAGATCGACCCGTTCGACGCGGTAGTGACATTTACCGAGTACGGCCTGGAGAACACCTCTCGATGCGCCATCGACCTGGGCATCGCCGGTGACAATCTGGCCGCTGTACTGGTCACCAGGGATAAATCGAAGACTCGCGCGCTGCTCGACGAAAATGGGCTGAGCCCGGTGCGGCATCGGGTCTGCGCGACCCGCGAGGACGCACGCGAATTCCTGGCTTCCTCGGGCGGTGCGCCGATCGTGCTGAAGCCGCACGACGGAGGGCTCAGCGAGGGTGTGGTCATCGTCGAGACGCAGGCCGTGCTCGCGCAGCGGTGGGACCTGAGCAGCGCCGCGCGGCCCGGCCCGGTACTCGCCGAGGAATTCCTGAGCGGTCCCGAGTTCAGCGTCGAGTCGCTGTCAGTGGACGGCAGGCACGAGATCGTGATGATCACGGAGAAGGTGACGACGCCGCTGCCAAGATTCATCGAGCTCGGACATCAGATGCCCGCCCGGCTCGGTGCCGCTGACCGCGCCGAAGTCGTGCAGCTGATCACCAAGTTCCTTGATCTGGTCGGCCAGCGGACCGGGCCGGCGCACACCGAGATCCGGCTCACCCGCACGGGGCCGAGGCTGATCGAATCACAGACCCGGGTTGGCGGCGACCAGATCTGGGAGATGTGCGAGATAGTCGGCGGCGTCGACATGATGGCCGAGGCGATCGCGGCCCTGACTGGGGTAGCTCCGCCACCGCGCGTACCGGTCGCGCCCGCAGCGGCGATCCGCTTCTTCGGCTACGAGAACCTGCGCGTCCTGGACGTCGCCGGCTTGCGCGAGGCCGAACGTGCGCGCGGCGTAGTAAGGGTCCAGTGCGACCTGGCAGCGGGACAGGAACTCGGCCCGCTGCTGTCGTCCTATGACCGGCAGGGGTACGTGCTGGCCACCGGCGACGACGCCGAAGACGCCGCCGATAACGCAGAATCCGCCCGCGATCTGGTCGAGGTCAAGTGGGAATCGCTCGCGCAGGCATCGGCCTAAGGGGCTTCGATGCAGATTGCGAGCAGAACACTCGAACCTGCGGACCACCTGTACACGCGCCGGGCGACATCGTTCATCGTCACCCACTACCTGCTGACCTATCTGGGTTACTACGGTCTGCTATCCACCTTGGCGGTAGCACTGAGCGCGGCATCGTTCAACGCCGGGGAGATTGCGACGCTCGTCGTAGTGTTCGCCTTGACCAACAAGATGGCCAATATTCCGCTGACCCCGTGGCTGGACCGGATTCCGACGGCAGGGTCGGTGCTGATCGGCTGCGTCATGGCCGGTGCCGGATTTATCGGCCTTCGCTTCGCCACCGGCATGCTGATGACGGTGCTGGCGCTCGGCTTCGCGGGCGTCGGCATCTCGATCAACGCACTGGGCATCAAGACGCTGGGCGCTGCGGTCTCGGATCGCCTGGAGAACCGCTCCCGGTTGTTTGCCCTCATCAGCGTCAGCATCAATATCGCCGCGGCCACAGCGGCGCCGATCGCGCTGTTCTTCGTGGAACGCAAGCGCCACGGCGATGTTCTGCTGGCCGTGGCCGCCCTCTATGTCCTCGCCGGCGTGGTGACTTTCACCAACCGCGTCAAGTTCCCGGCCGCCGCGCGCGTCACTCGAGCCCGGTCGTTTGGCGCCTACCTGACGGTCCTGCGTGAACCAGGCCTGCGCGCCTTCTTCGCCATCAACGGCTTCTACTGGATCATGTACGGCCAGTTGTTCAACGTGCTGGCGCTCTACGTGTCAGGGACGCTGCGCGAGCCCGGCGCCCTCGGCTGGCTGTACACCCTGAACGCGCTGATGGTGGTCGCGCTTCAGCTTGTCGTCACCCGCCTCGCCGGCCGGCTGATGAAGGGCCGGTACCTCACCACCGTCGTGTCGTCTTACATCCTGTTCGCGGCCGCCTTCGCCACGGCATACCTGGTGCCCGGCTTTGGCGGCGCGATTGTGTTCGTCACCTTGTTCACGGTGTCGGAAATGATGTTCATGCCGAGCGGCGACGTGCTGATCGTGGGGCTCATGCGGGACCAGAACCGTGCCGTTGGCTACAGCATCTTCGCCGTCAGCACCGCTCTAGGCGAGGCGTTCGGCGGTGGAGTCGGCGTCGCCACTTACCGATGGCTGGTCGACGACGGGCACGGCAGCCTGTTCTGGCTCGCAGCCGCAGGCCTTGCCATGGTGTTCGCCCTGGTCACGCAGCAACTGCACCGATCCAGCGCCGGCCTGCGTTCCCTCACGCCAGGCACGGAGCCGGCGCCAGGCTTACGAGTTAGGAAGGATTCGAAACGTGGCTGACCAGCTATTACAGATTGAGGTCAACGGGATCAACGTCATTGCCGATGCCGAGCGCAAAGGAAGGCCGCGGGATCTGTTCTGGCCGTGGTTCGCGGCGAACATCTCGGTGCTTGGCCTGTCCTTCGGGTCGTTCCTGCTGAGCTTTCGCATCTCGTTCTGGCAGGCGCTTGCCGTTGGCGTAGCCGGGATCGTGATCTCGTCGGTTCTGTGCGGTTTCATCGCGGTGGCCGGGAAGCGGGGGTCGGCACCAACGATGGTGCTGAGCCGGGCCGCGTTCGGGGTGCGCGGCAACAAGCTGGCCACGGCTATCGCCTGGCTGGTGAACGTCGGCTGGGAGACCGTCCTGGTGATCCTGGCGACGCTGGCGATCGCCACCGTGTTCGGTCATCTCGGGTGGGGCGGCGGCACGCTGACCAAGGTAATCGCCCTGATCATCGTGGTGGCGCTGACGATCTTCGGCGGAGTCATGGGGTTCGACCTGATCATGCGGATGCAGGTGGCTATCACGGTGGTCACCGCCGTGCTGACCGTGGTGTTCCTCGCGCTGGCTGCCGGGCGGATCCACTGGGCCGCGGTATCGGGCCTGCGGACCGGATCAGTAGAGAATGTCATCGGAGCGCTGGTGTTCACTATCGCCAGCTTCGGGCTCGGCTGGACGATCATGGCCGCTGACTACTCCCGTTATCTCCCCCGGAAGGCATCAAGCGCGGGGATCGCGGGATGGACCACGTTCGCTATCTCCCTCCCGCCCGTGGTCCTGCTGGTCTTCGGCCTCCTGCTCGCCGGCTCCTCGGCCAGCCTGAACGTGGCCATCAGCAACGACCCGGTCGGAGCGCTCGCCGTGCTGCTCCCCGTGTGGTTCCTGGTACCGTTCGCGGCCGTCGCGGTGCTGGGTCTCGTCGCCGGCTCAGTGCTCGATATCTACTCCTCCGGCCTTGCCCTGCTGACGCTCGGCCTGCGGGCACCCCGGTGGGCAGCGGCCCTGATCGATGGCGCTCTCATGATCGGCGGCGCGATCTACGTGGTCTTCGTCGCCGGGAACTTCCTGGTCCAGTTCGAGGGGTTCCTGATCACCCTGGGCGTGCCCGTCGCCGCCTGGTGCGGGGTCATCCTCGCGGACATCGCTCTGCGCCGGACCGACTACTCAGAATCCGAGCTCTACGACCAGGCCGGGCGCTACGGCGACATCCGCTGGCTGCCAGTCGGCCTTGTCGTGCTCGCCAGCGCGATCGGCTGGGGCCTGGTCACCAATAACTCGGCCGACTGGCTGGCCTGGCAGGGATACCTGCTCGGCCCGATCGGACTCGGCGGCAAGACCGGTGCCTGGGCGTTTGCCAACCTGGGCGTACTCGCCGCACTCGGCCTCGGCTTCCTGCCCACCATCCTGGCCGGCCGCCGCCCGATCCGCTTGCAGGAGGCAGCACCGGATGTGACGGCCTCAAGTTCCGCGGAGCTCACGACAGCACCATAGTCCTACTTACTGTCATCCTGACGGCAGTAAGTAGGACCATGGTGTCGTGAGTCCGGGCGAGCGGACAGCAGCAAGTAGGGACATGCTGTCGTCCGAGCGCGGGTTCGCTAGCTGGCCGTCAGGGTCCAGAGGTGGTCGGGGGTACCGTTGTCGGTCCACTGGAGGATCTGGGCGCCTCCGGTCGTGCTCTCGTTCTGCACTCCGAGCAGCAGTCCGCTGTTGTAGTTCTCGATCTTGTACTGGCCGCTGCCCTGGGAGATGAGCTGCCAGATGTGGTCGGACGTGCCGTTGTTGCCCCAGATCAGCGCATCGGCTCCGGCGGTGACGCCTTCGCTGGTAACGCCCAGCACCATCCCGCTGGCAGCGTTCTCGATCTCGTAGAAGCTGGAGCCTTCCGAGATCAAGGTCCAGTTCTGGCTACTGCTGCCGCTCGCGGTGGCCTGGACGGCCAGCGTCCCCTGCGTGGTGGCATTGCCCTGGGTGGCCAGCACGAGCCCGCTGTGCACATTCCTGATCTGGAACGTCCCGGCGAGCGGAGGGCTGCTGCCGGGCGTAATGAGCAGGTGGTAGCCGTTGGCGGCGCTCATGGCGCTGACGGGGATGGTGATAGATCCGCTGGCAATCGTGAGATTGCTGCTGGAGATGATGGACGGCCCGACGGCTGCGGTGGTGCGGCCGGCGGAGACAGTCTGCTCGAGGACCACATGGGCGGTGCTTCCGAAGGCCGGCAGCGAACTGAGCCCGTTGACCGTGACGGCAGTCCCGCCGGTGCCGCCGCCGAAGATGACGCTGACCTGGTTGCCTGCGGCGTTGACCGAGGCGGCGCCGTCAAGGCCGGTCTGTGCCGGAGGAACGGTGTTGACCATGTTTCCCGTCATCGAGCCGTACCAGCGGTAAAGCCAGTAGGCCGCGTTGGGTGATCCCCCGGTGTCGGTGAGCGTGTCACCTAGGGTGCCGTAGTGGTTCCAGAACGCAAGCTCGGCGTTATTCACTCCGGCGCGCTCGAATTTGGCGATGTAGCCGACCAGCGACCCGGGGACGCCGACTTCGGTGGGCTCGCCGTACTCCTCGATGGCGATGGGCAACGCGCCGATGCCGAGCTTGGACTCGATGGAGCGGTAAGCGGTGACGTCGGCGGCGATGCTGGCGGACCCGCCGAGTTCGTGCCAGCTGATGATATTCGGCACTGTGCCGCTGGCTTTAGCGTCGGTCAGGAACGTGGTCAGGAAGCTTGCGTTGAAGGTGGAGATGCTTGGCCCCTGAATCTGGGCCCCTGGATCCAGGGACCGGACCTCGTCGAAGGTACGGGCCCAGCCAGCGTCGAAGGGACCTGCTGCGGTGGTGTTCCAGGTGTGGTCCGGCTCATTCCACAGCTCGAAGGCGCTGAGGTTGCTGTCGCCCGAGGCGAGGACTGCCCTGACCTGGGTGTCGACGGCGCTGAGCCAGTTGCTCCAGCTGACCCACTGGTACGGGAAGTTCGGGTACCAGTCGGGCATGCGCACGACGACCTTCGTCCCGGCCGCCGCTGCTTCGGGCGCGACGACGAGGGAGTCACCGCCTGGCGCCGGCTCGCCGTTGGGCAGTTGCTTGCCGCCGGGAGCCATCTGGACGAACGTATTCGGGTGCAAAGGCTCGACGAGACTGTCGGCCGGGATGGCGGCGGTGTCCAGTCCGTACAGCGCTCCCGATGCGACGTGAGTCACGGCCCGGAACGGCTGATTGGCATTCACGACGAGCGTCGTCGTGGCTGCCGGAACGGCGATCCCAGCGGCTCCCGCCTGAACGACGGTGCCCGCTGTGGCAGCGCCCAGGGCCAGCGCGGCGAGGATCAGGCTTAAGGGCCGGATGTGGCGGGCGATTAGGTGATGCTCCATGACGCCTCCTGGCTGGCGGAGCCGAGCGCGAACGCAAGCGGGGCGTTGACTGCGCAAAGCTTTTCCTGCTCTGAAGCTACGACCGCGCCCGACAACACGTCAATACCCCGCACTTTCAGGAAAGGTTTCTCATAATTGCCCAGTTTCGCTGCGCCTGGCACGATGGACAGCGCTCAAGGTAAGCAGCGCCCAAGGTAAACAGCGCCGAGGTGAAGGGATGGACCGTCCATGTCCAGGCCCACGCTCGCCAACGTCGCCACCCGCGCCGGGGTCAGCCTGGGCACCGCGTCGAAGGCGCTCAGCGGCACCGGCCGCATGCGTCAGGAGACGCGAGAACGGGTGTTCGAGGCGGCGGATGCGCTCGGCTTCAGCCCGAACCGGCACGCGCAGAGCCTGCACTCTGGCCGTAGCTGGACCGTCGGCCTGATGACCACCGACGGGATCGGCCGGTTCAGCATCCCGGTACTGCTGGGTGCCGAGGATGCCTTAGGGGCCGGGAAGATCAGCGTCCTGCTCTGCGACACTCGCGGTGACGCCATCCGCGAGCAGCACCACTTGCGCGCCCTGACCGAGCGCCGGGTCGACGGCATCATCGTGACCGGACGGCGCACCGACCCGCGCCCTCCCCTCGCCGGGATCGGCCCGATCCCTGCCGTCTACGCGTTCTCGCCCTCCACGGACCCTGCTGACGTGTCCGTGGTCTCGGACGACGCCGGCGGCGCAACGCTGGCGGTCGAGCACCTGATCGGGCTCGGCCGCACCCAGATCGCGCATCTCACCGGCCCCATGCATCACGCCGCCGCCCAGATAAGGGCCAGGCGCACGATCGAACTCCTCGACCGCGCTGACCTTCGACTCGCGACCGGACGGACTCACTACGGGAACTGGAGCGAGGCCTGGGGCCGACGGGCGGCCGAAGTGGTCCTGCACCGCGCCTCGGAGCTGGACGCGATCTTCTGCGGCAACGACCAGATCGCGCGCGGCGCGGCGGACACGCTGCGCGAACGCGGCATCCGGGTACCCGACGACATCGCGATCGTCGGGTACGACAACTGGGACAGCATGGCTCTCGCCTCACGACCGCCACTGACCACCATCGACATGAACCTCGGCGAGATCGGCCGGATCGCCGCCCTGATGCTGCTGGCCCAGATCGGTCCAGACGCACCCAGCACCGACGGCCAGACGACAATCCCCTGCCGCCTGGTCGTCCGCGAGTCAGCCTGACCCTGGCCCGTACGACACCATGGCCTAAACCACCACCATCGCGTTACGGTGGATCAATGGGCGGATTCCTGGATCAACTGTCATGGCGTTTGGTCGGGCCTCATCGTGGAGGGCGAGTAGTAGCGGTCGCGGGTCATCCCACGGAACGGTCCACTTTCTACTTCGGCTCGACGGGCGGCGGGGTCTGGCGCACCACCGACGCGGGCATCACCTGGAGCAATCTGTCCGACGGGTACTTCCACCGGGCAGCGGTAGGCGCGATCGCCCTGGCTCCTTCCGAGCCGAGCGTGATCTACGTGGGCATGGGCGAGAGCACGATCCGCAATAACGCATCCTTCGGGGACGGTGTCTACCGCTCCGTGAACGGCGGCCTGACCTGGGATCATCTGGGCCTGAAGGAAACTCGCCACATCTCGGCCCTCCGCGTCGACCCGACCAGCTCCGCCATCGCCTACGTCGCGGCCCTCGGCCACGCCCACGGGCCCAATCCCGAGCGCGGCGTCTACCGCACCCGCGACGGCGGCGCCAGCTGGGAGCTGGTCTTGCACCGCGGTGAGGACTCGGGGGCCGCCGACCTCTGCCTCGACCCGCGCAACCCTCGGATCCTGTACGCGACGATGTGGGAAGGACGCCGGCTGCCCTGGCGGATGGATAGCGGCGGGCCGGGCAGTGGCCTGTGGCGGTCAGTCGACGGCGGCGACAGCTGGGAGGACCTGAGCCGACGCCCTGGCCTGCCCAAGGGGGTCCTGGGAAGGGCCGGAGTGACGGCATCGGGCGCGCGGCCAGGCCGAGTCTGGTGCGTCATCGAGGCCGAAGACGGGGCCGTCTTCCGTTCCGACGACTACGGGGACCACTGGGAGCGGCTCTCCGAGCAGGCTGAGCTGCGTCAGCGGGCCTGGTACTACAGCCGCGTCATCGCCGATCCCGTCGACGCGGAGACGGTGTGGGCACTCAACGTGCAGTGCTGGCGCTCGTCGGACGCGGGCAGGGTGTTCTCCGCCTTCCCGGTCCAGCACGGCGACTGCCACGACCTGTGGATCGACCCCGCCGACCCCCAGCGGATGATTCTGGGTGACGACGGCGGCGCGAGCGTGACGCTGAACGGCGGCGACAGCTGGTCCACGCTCTACAACCAGCCCACCGCCGAGCTTTACCACGTCACGACCGACACCCGCGAGCCGTACCGCATCTACGCGGCCCAGCAGGACAACACCACGATCGCTTTCCCCAGCCACTCCCGCTGGGGCGCCATCACCCAGCTCGATCTCACTCATGTAGGTGGCGGCGAGAGCGGCTACATCGCGGTCCGGCCCGACAACCCCGACATCGTCTTCGCCGGGAACTACAAGGGCCAGATCACCCGCCACGACCAGAGCACCGGCGAGAGCCGCCCGATCGGGGTCTGGCCGGAGGAAACTTCCACGGCGGGCGAGGGCCGCTACCGATTCAACTGGACCGCGCCGATCATGTTGTCCCCGCATGATCCGAACGTCCTGTACCAGGCCGGCAACCAGGTCTTCCGGTCCACCGACGAAGGCCAATCCTGGGAGCCGATCAGTCCGGACCTGACCTACGCCGACCCCGAGAAACTCGGTTCTTCCGGTGAAATTACCCCCGACAACAGCGGTGCCGAGTATTACTGCACGATTTTCGCGCTGGTCGAGTCGCCGCTGGAGCAGGGCCAGCTCTGGGCCGGAACCGACGACGGCCGGATTCACCTGACCCGTGACGGCGGCCGGTCGTGGACCGAGATCACCCCGCCTGACCTGCCGCGCTGGGCGACGGTGCGGCTGATCGACGCCTCACCCCACGAGGCCGGCACCGCGTACGTGGCGGCCGAGGCCCGCAAGCTGGACGATTTTCGCCCCTATCTGTGGCGGACGCGGGACTTCGGCGCCAGCTGGCAACGGCTGGACCACGGCCTCGACGAAGACGAGTACTGTCACGTGCTGCGCGAGGACCCGGTCCGTCGCGGCCTGCTTTTCTGCGGCACCGAGCTGGGTCTGCTGGTCTCCCTGGACGACGGGGCCAGCTGGCAGCGCTGCGAGGGCGAACTCCCCCGGGTACCGGTACACGATTTCGTCTTCCACGGCGATGACCTGGTGGTGGCCACGCACGGCCGCTCGATCTGGATCCTGTCTGACCTGCCCGCGCTGCGCGAGCACCAGCCGGAGCTGGACGAGGCGGCGCTGCACCTGTATCGGCCTCGCAGGCAGGTGCGATGGTTCACTGACCGGGGGTTCCCCGCCAAGGGCGAGTCGCGCCGGTCCTACTCGCTGCTCGGGCCGGTGGTGGTCCCCTACGACAAGCAGCAGCTCCCCGGCCGGACCGACACCGAGAACGTGCCGGTCGGGCTCGGCCAGAACGTTACCGACGGCGTCACGCTGCTGTACCGGCTCGCCGACCCGGGCGACGAAGAGCTGCGGCTCACCTTCAGCGACTCCGCCGGCCAGGAGGTCAGGACGCTGACCGCGCGCCCGGGAGACGAGGACCGCAAGCCGGAGAAGGGCAAGCCCAAGGACCCGGTGCCGCCCAGGCGCGAGGGGCTGAACCGCTTCGTCTGGGACGGCCGGCACGGGCCAGGCACCCAGATCGAGATCGACCCGCCGGACGACGGGGACACCGCCAACCTCGGCCCGGCGGTCCCGCCAGGGCGCTACACGGTGCGCGTGGAGCTGGGCGAGCAGTCGGCGCAGGCCGAGTTCGAGATCGCCGCCGATCCGCGCAGCAGTTACACCCCGGCGCAGTTCGCCGCCCAGAGCGAGCTCAGCCTGCGGCTCTTTGGCCTGGTGTCCGATCTCTACGACGGCGTGAACCGGGCTCGGCGGGTGCGCTCGGCGCTGGACGAAAGCGAGTCCGAGCTGCGGCAGGGAACGCTCGATGCCGTCGAATCGGACCTGATCGCCGACGGTGGCGGCAAGCGCTCCATCCACGTCGGCCGGGCGGTCCTGGACACCCGCCTGGTACGCCTGCGCCAGGTTGTCGCGGCGGCGCCGCCGAACGCCGCCGCGGTCGAGCTGGCTGATCAGGTCCAGGCCCAACTGGAGCAGGCTCTGGCGCGGCTGTCGGACGTACTCGACCGGGCCCAGCAGGCCAGCGCGAAAAAGACTGACCCTTCCGTACTAACCAGACTGACAGAAAAGAGGTACCGGCAGTGCTCAGGGCGCGGATCGAAATTGTTCTCGCTGTCGTTCTCGGAGCGGCGACGATCCTGACGGCCGTCTGGCCGGACTGGATCGAGGGCCTGACCGGGTTCGACCCCGATCACGGCAACGGCAGCGTCGAATGGCTCATCGTCGCCGTGCTGGCGGTGGCCACCCTCGTCGTCGCCGCGCTGGCCCGGCGCGACCTGCGCATGGTCAGGGCTCAGGCCTAGCGGACGACGATCTCCCCGGTGTTCCACACCAGCCCGGGGCAGTCCGTGTAGTAGTAGTCGCCGGGCTTGGTGAACTTCACGGTCCGGGACTGACCAGGCGCGAGCGGCCCGATCTTGAAGCTGGCCGGATCGAAAAACGATCGCGCGCAGTGGTCCTGGGTATTGGTCGCCGGGTTGATGAACGTCACCGTGGTCCCGGCCGGCACGGTCATGACGTCCGGCGCCATGGCCGTGGTATGGGCAAGGTCTTCCGTTGTGCCCGGCGCGCCCGAGGTCCAGTCCACGCCCAGGTCGACGGTGTCGCCGGCCGTGCGTCCCCGGACGGCGCTGACACCGGAGACCGGGCTCCGCAGCGCCGGCTGAGCCTGCGCCTTGGCCTGCGCCCTGACCGGCCCGTCGAGCCGGAACGCCCACAGGTTGCACGGGATCGAGGTCGCGCAGGCGAACACGGCCACGTACTGCGTACCTTTCACACTGTAGGTAATGGGGGTGCTGGTAATGCTGTCCCCGGTCTGCCAGCTCCACAGCACCTTTCCGGTGGCGGCCGACCGGGCGGCGAGCAAGCCGCCAAGCGCGCCCTGAAAGAGCAGTCCGCCCGCCGTGGTTAGCACGCCTTCGCCGTGCTGCGACGGGTACCTGGTCTTGACCTGCCAGACGATCTTGTTGGTCTGCGGGTTGACCGCATCGAGCACTCCACCTTCCAGCTCGCCCGCCGGCGCCCAGGAGGTTGGCTGCCCGTAAGGCTCACCATTGCTCCACGCCGTATCGACCTCGGAAGCCGGGACATACAGCAGGCCGGTCTGGTGCGAGAACGACAACGGCTCCCAGTTCGAGCCGCCGCCGCGCCCCGGAGTGTCCATGACGGGCCGGTCGCCCGGTGGCGTGAACTCACAGCCCGCCTGATAGCCGGGAATGACCTGCGTCGGCCCGGTCGTGCGCGGGCAGGTCGGCACCAGCGAGTCGCCGGCCGGAATGGGCTGCGTCGGCGAGCTGTCCAGGGCCGGCACTACCGGCACCGGCTTCTCGTGCACCGGGACGACCGGCTGGCCGGTCCGGGCGTCGAGGTAGTACAGCCAGCCGGTCTTGCTGCCGTAGATGACGACCTCGCGCGGGGTGCCTGCGTAGCTGACCCTGGCGATGACCGGCCACATCTCGTTGTCGTAGTCCCACAGGTCGTGGTGCACGGACTGGAAGTACCAGGCCATCTTGCCGGTGCTGGCGTGCAGTGCCACGATCGAGTTGTCGTAGAGGTTGTCCCCGGCGCGCCGGCCGCCGGTCACCAGCGGATCGGGGTTGCCGAAGGTGATGTAGATCAGGCCTAGCTTCGGCTCGATGGCCGGCCCGATCCACGCGTCGCCGCCACCCCCCAGGTACCTGCCCGGGGGCCAGGATCCGGAGTTGGGGTCTGAAGGCCCGGCGGTCGAGCCGAAGGTCCAGGCGAGCGAGCCGTCAGCGGCGTGCAGCGCGTAGAGGTGACCGCGCATCTTCTTGATGTCGCCGTTGGCGGTGCCGGTCAGGACCAGGCCGTTTGTAGTACTCGACCGAGTAGGTCCAGATCAGCTTGCCGGTGGTGGCCGACAGCGCGGACACGGTGCCCTGCCAGTCCTGGACGTAGATGACGCCGTCGACCTCAGCGGGCGTGCTCTCCTGCGCGAGGTCGGAGCGGGCCTGCACGAAGTGATGCGCCCACGCGCCGCTCAAGCGCGAGACGCTGGCCGCCCCGATCTGGGCCAGCGACGAGTAGTCCTGGTCGCCGAAGTTCCCGCCCACCTTGGGCGAATCGGCGGACGTGGCGCTACAGCAGGCCGCCGGCTGGGCAGGGACCGCCCGACCGCCGGCCCGCGCACCGGCGGCCACGCCCGAGGCGAGGGCTCCGGCTCCCTGGGTGAGGGCCGCCGCTGCGATGAGCACGGCGACCGTCACGGTCATCTTCACGGTCTGGCGCATGCATACTGTGTCGCCTCACCGCCTGCAATGGTTTACAGCCGCTGCCAGCTGACGTTACTAGCGGACGCTCAGCTGCATTGCCATAGCGTGCTCCACCAGGGCGATCAGCACTTCCTTGGTCGAACTCCGGCCGCGGGCGTCGCACTGCACGACTGGCACGTTGCGACCGAGCGACATCGCTTCCCTGACGTCGTCGACGGCGTGCGGGAAGTCACCGTAGAAGCCGTTGATCCCCACGATGAACGGCAGATTCGCCGCCTCGAAGTAGTCCACCGCCGGGAACGAGTCCGCCAGCCTGCGCGTGTCGACGAGCACGACCGCACCGATCGCACCCTGGATCAGGTCGTCCCACATGAACCAGAACCGGTGCTGGCCCGGCGTGCCGAACAAGTACAGAACGAGTCCCGCGTCCAAGGTCACCCGGCCGAAGTCCATGGCCACGGTCGTGGTGGTCTTGTCAGGGGTATGCGACAGGTCATCGACGCCGTCGCTGACCGCCGTCATCACGGCCTCGGTCGTCAGCGGCGTAATCTCGGAAACGGAGCCGACAAAGGTGGTCTTGCCAGCGCCGAAACCGCCGGCGACCACGATTTTCACAGACGTGACAGCCGTCTCTGTATCGGAGCCGGGAACGGCCTTAGAGCTTGCGAAGTCCACTAAGCACCCTTTCAAGAAGGTTAAGATCCGGTCGGCCTTGGCCCTGTGAAAGGTCAGCCTGGTGAACGCGCACCAGGCCTTCCACGGCCATGTCCCCGATAAGGACTCGTGCTACGCCAAGTGGCATCCGCAGCACCGCCGAGATCTCGGCAACCGATCGCCAGTCGCGGCAGTAGCCGAGAATCGACTGGCACTCTGGGCTCAATGACGACAGGTCACGGGCTTCATAGTGCGATGCCGACACCATGGCCTCGATCTGCAGCTGATAACTGGGTTTGGTACGTCCTCCGGTCACCGCGTAAGGACGGACCAGTGCGCTTGCTTTGTCTGGCGCAGCGAACGACCCTGCATCGGACGCGCCAAACTCACTCGGCGCGAACAGACTCCCCTCGCGTCTGTCGCCTGAGATCGGCAGCCGGCTATCCGCATCGGGCTCGGACAGACCGCCTTCCGCCAACCACTCATCATGGCGGGGAACAGACACCGATCGCTCCTGCCGTCAGCCGCCGGCGCCAGGCCAGCTAGGTGGAATCGAACCGCGCATTTCAGGTGTGAGGGCGCTTCCAACCCGCTCCACCATCAAAGCCATCTCATATGCAACCAAACCCATGTCACAATCGGCCGCCGCAAGTACCGCCAGGCTAGAGCCGTCGCTAATCGCCATGACGATCAGCAGGCCCCGCTGCATTTCGACGACAGTCTGCGAGACCGCGCCGCCTTCAAAAACCCGGGAAGCCCCCTGGGTGAGGCTGGTCAGACCAGACGTCACCGCCGCGAGCTGATCAACCCGGTCGGGCGGGAAGCCCTGGGAGTACGCCATCGGCAGGCCGTCGGACGACACGACGATGGCATGCGCCACGGAGGGCACCCGTTCAACGAAATTCGTAACCAGCCAGTTGAGATCCTGGGCGGGTCGAGTTAGCGGACTCATCGGCGCTCCTTCCTGTGGTGACGGGTACTGCGCTGACCAATACGACTGCGCTTTAGCGTAGGTTGCCGGTCTTCTGACGATGTCGTGGGAGTACGCAGAACTAGCATGACTGTGTCAGTGCCCTCATGTCACCCATCACCTGGAACTTCGCCAGTTCCACTCGTCCCGTCAATTCCGGTCGCGGCCCGCCCTTGCCGAAGGCCGCGCTGCAAGCTGGCGAACCGCTCTCGGGTCGCGGTCGCCGAGCGAGCCGGGACCGGAGCAGGCGCCTCGGCGGCGGTACCCGGGATCAGGTTGGCCTGCGGTACCCGCCTGGGCAGTCCGGCGACGGTCACGCCGCCAGACGCCGGGGCCACAGCGACTTCGGCTGCTCGCCAGCCGTCGTCGGACGGCTTGGACCAGGCGTGGCTGGTCGCGCGCTCCTCTTGCTTCCCGGATGCTGGCCACTCGACCTGCGGGCGCCCTCGGCGGAACCAGTCCGACTCGACGGCCTCGAAGATAGGCAGCCTGTTCTCGTCACCCAGCGAGGCCGGGGGCGGCACGACTACTCCGCTGCCGTTTGCCGCCATTCCGAACTGAGCGTCTTGCGCCCGGAATGTACCGCTAGATGACGCGGATCGGGTAATAGGCGCGCCGAACACCGGCTGCGAGGGCTGGTCGGCCTGCTCGCTCCGCCAGGCTTGCCGCTCCTGGGTGCCCTGGCCGCCGGACCAGGTCCCCGGCTGGCTCTGCTGCGCGGCTGCGTCGCCGACGCCTGCCTGGGCGTGCGGGCCGGTCGCGGAGAACCACTCGGGATGCTCGGCCGCCGAACGCGGGCCGGTGTCGATGGCAGGGATGGGGCCTGTGGTAACTCGTCCTGGGTGCGGACCGGCGCCCGGAACGCGCTGCGGCCCCAGGTCGATCGGCCCGCTGTCGCTGACCAACTGCCCGTTGTCACCAGCACCACGGCCGGAGAAGCCGGAGAAGCCGGCGCTCGGCAGCTCGCGGTCACCGGCGAATCCGGGCCCGCTCAGCGACCTCTCCCCCGTCGGCCGCTCGCCGGTGGAGGGGATCGCGAACTGACCCGAGCCTGGCTGGTTCGTGCCGAACTGGGCGCCACTAGCGTCGCGATCCCGGCCGAAGCCAGGCTGGCTATCGAGACCGGACTGACCGCCGATACCCGACCGGCTGAAGTCGCCGTTGCCGTTGCCGTCCTGAGGCAGCGGGGTGAACCTCGCCCGGGCCGCAGCGACCTCGTCGTAAGCCGACGGTGAACGCGAGTCGCCCCACTCGCCTCCGCCCCTGCCCGGGATCGCCGGCGGTTCGATGGCGGCCCGCGCCGACCGATCGGTCAGGCGGCCAGGATCGACCGACGTGCTCGACCCGTCGTGGACGATGGTCTCGTCCGGCAGCCACACCAGCGCGGTCAGGCCGTTGCCGTTGGCAGGCCGGAGCCGGACCCGGATGCCGTGCCTGGCCGCCAGCCGGGCGACCACGAACAGGCCCATCCGCCGGGATACCGCGACATCCACGACCGGCGGGTTGTCCAGGCGCCAGTTCGCGTGGGCCATCTCCTCGCCGCCCATGCCGACACCCTCGTCGGTGATGTCCAGCAGCACGCCGCCGCTGCCGAGCAGGTGCCCTGACACGCTCACGGGCGTGTCGGCCGACGAGAACGAGGTCGCGTTCTCCGCGAGCTCGGCGATCAGGTGCACGACGTCGTTGACGGCTGGGCCGCGTACCGCGATGCCGGGCTGCACGTTGAGCATGACCCGCTCGTACTGCTCGATCTCGGAGATCGCGGCCCTGAGCACGTCGACCAGCGGCACCGGCTGATTCCACCGGCGCGAGGACTCGTGACCGGCGAGAACCAGAAGGTTCTCAGAGTTACGCCGCATGCGGGTGGCGAGGTGGTCCATCTGGAACAGGCTGCTCAGGCGATCGGAGTCCTGCTCGCCCTGCTCCAGCTCGTCGATCAGCCTGATCTGCCGTTCGACCAGGCTCTGGCTACGACGGGACAGGTTCACGAACATGGCGTTGACGTTGCCGCGCAGGGCGGCCTCGGTGGCTGCTAGTCGCAGCGCCTCACGGTGAACCTGGTCGAAGGCCCGCGCCACTTCACCGATCTCGTCGGAAGATTCCACGTCGATCGGCTCGACTTCGACCGGGACGCTCTCGCCGTCGGACTCGCTCATCCGGCGGACCGTCTCCGGCAGTCTGATGCCGGCGACCTCGAGTGCTCCGGCGCGCAGTCGCCGCAGCGGCCTGACCATCGACCGGCCGACGAAGACCGTGAAGAGCAAGGACAGCACGAGGACCAGCAGGATCAGGCCACCGACCGCGATCGCGGCGATGATCGCCCGCTGGCGCAGCACCTGGGCCCGGTCGACCGCCTGGCTGGCAAGCGCCTCCTCCACGCCGTGCACCTGCGCGATGGCGTCCGTCATGTCGCCGTACCACTCTTCGGGCACGATCGCGACCTGGTCGATCGAGTTGAAGTGCTCGACGATGTCTCCCTCGTAGGAGACGACGCGACCGGCCAGCGACTGCGCCCGCGCGTTGGACAGCAGGTTCTGCTGGCTCGTCGTGGCGAAGTTGTCGAAGTTCGCCTGGTCGGCGGCCTGGTTCGCCTGCGACGCGTTGAACTGGTCGATAAGACCGGGGTTAAGGCTGCCGTACTCCAGCGCGTACATGACGATCGCGCGCTGCACCGAATACTCGTACTCGTACCTGGAGATAGAGCCCAGGGAGCGAGCGGTCGAGGCGAGCTGCGCGTCGTTACTGCTCAAGGCCACCTGATCGTCGAACGCGAGCAAGGTGGCGATCAGGTTTCCGTAAAGGGAAATGACGTTGGCGGCGGCATTCTGGCTCGTCATCGACTGAGTGCGCAGACTCTTGAGCCCGGCGAGCGCCTCGATCACACCATGCGCGTGCTGCTGCACGGGGACCGGATAACCAGACCCGATCTGGCCGATCGTCGTCAGCACCGACTTGACGGCCGGATCCGCGAAGATCTTGATCTGCTGCTCGGCGAACTGCTTGCGCGCCAGCGAGCTCTGCTGGTTCGGACCGCTCTGGTGACCGGCGATCAAGCCAGCCCGGCCACCAGCCCCATGGCCTTGCGCGATGAACCAGACGATCGCGTCCCGCTCAGCCTCAAGCTGGAACGCGGCTTCGGTGATCTTCGTGCTCACGCTGGCCAGGACCTCGGTGCGCTGGTTAGCGACCGCACTGCGCCATGAACCCACGATGCTGATGCCGCCGAGGGCGACGGCGGTCGCCGTCGGGATCGCGATCAGCAGGACCAGCCTGGACCGCACGCGCCAGTTCCGGAGCAGGCGGTTCGCGCTGCGGCCGCCGCCCTTCTCCCCGCCGGAACCCGCCGGCTGACTGGCGTCGAACGGCGCGATCGCGCCTTCGGCCGAAAGGCCCGCAATACCGTGCGAAGCCGAGCCGTTGCTCGCTGACCCGCTGCCGAGACCGGCAGCTGGGCTCGAACCGGCGGAGCTACCAATTGCTGACTGTCCGTAGTCAGCAGCCGCAGCGTCAGCACCGTTGTGGTCGGCTTGAGCCGCCGTGCGATCACGGCTCTTCTTGGTTCGGGACGGCACAGTAGGTGTACCTCTCACCTGGTTGACAGGGGGTAGGGCGAACCGTACCGGATGTCCGGGACTGGCATATCCAACCCTCCTGGGAGACGAACCTGCGGCATAACGCTTCGTTGCGTAACCAAGGGCGACTCTATCCCTGACCTGTCGGACATGCCGCTATAACAGGCTCTAACCGGTAAACGACGGTAGTTCAGAGTTCGCCCTGCCACCCGACATGGCTAGGGTACTCTCTGCCGCATCGTCCTTGTTCTGAAAACTGTCCGGATCACGAGCGATCTGCGGCACCTTGGCGATGCAGGCGCCACACCTTCATCACAGTCAAAGGGAGAGTCATGAGGCTTACGGCTGCCATGGGCCTGGCACCTGAGCGAAGGCGGCTGGTCAGGCGGCTGCGCCGGGGCTTTGTCGCGTTCGCTGGCCTTGTTCCGCTCCTTGTCGTGACGGGCTGCAATCCCATCTCGGGCCTGTCCTCGAGCGGGTCAGGCTCGGTGATCAAGATCGGTGCCGTTCCCGGGGTCGACAACGCCAACCTCTACGTGGCGGTGCACGGCGGCTACTTCGCCAGGGCCGGCGTCACGGTCAAGATCGTGCGGTTCGGGTCGGTCGCCAAGGAGATCAGCGCGCTGACCGGCGGCTCGGTCCAGGCCATCGCGGCCGACTACGGCGACATGTTCTACGACGAATCCGTCGCCGCGCACCCGATCTACCGGATCCTGGCCGACGGCTACGACGCCGCGCCCGGCGTCCTGGAGATCCTGACGATGCCGAACTCCAGCATCACGTCGCCGTCGCAGCTGGCGGGCCTCACGATCCCGGTGCCCAACACCGACCAGGTCAACAGCTCGACCCCGGGCGACCCGAATACGCTGGCTGTCGCCGCCGCGACCGCCGTGCTGCAGGCCGACGGCGTCAACCTGGCCGGGGTGAACTGGAAGCCGGTGCAGCCGAGCAAGGAGATCACCGCGCTCACCAGCGGCAGCAGCAAGGCAGTGCTGCTCAGCGGCATCAACGTCTACCTGGCCCAGCAGCAGGGCGCGGTCGAGCTGATCGACGCCTGCAGCGGCCCGACCTCGCAGATCCCGCTCGACGGGTTCTTCTCGCTCGGCACCTGGGTCAAGGAGAACCCGCAGGCCGCCAAGGACTTCCGCGAGGGTCTCTACGCGGCCGATGCCGCCGCCGCGCTGCCCGGCCCGATCCAGCAGGCGCTGCCGGCCTACGCCGGAGTCAGCGGGGAGCAGGCCCACCTGGTGACCACCGGGACCTACCCGCTGTCCACCATCGTGGCGAACCTGCAGCGCACGGCCGACATGATGGAAGCGCAGAGCATGACCAAGTCCGACGTCAACGTCAGGCCGATGGTGGTCCGCTAGAACCCCTGGAGAGGGGCGCTCACCTAGTTAGGGCGAGCGCCCCGGGGCGATAGAGTTCAGAATGCTGCTTTGAGGCCGAGTTCGCGGGCGATGATCATCTTCTGGACCTCGGAGGTGCCCTCGCCGATCTCCAGCACCTTCGCGTCCCGGTAGAACCTGGCCACAGGGAACTCGTTCATATAGCCGTAGCCGCCGAAGATCTGAGTCGCGTCGCGCGCATTGTCCATCGCGGCGTTGGACGCGACCAGCTTGGCTACGGCGGCCGCCCTCTTGACCGGCTCACCCGCGACCAGCCGCGCCGCCGCGTCGTACCAGGCCAGCCGCGCGGTCGTGGCCCGCGCCTCCATCTCGGCGATCTTGAACTGGATCGCCTGGTAGTGCCCGAGCTCGTGACCGAACGCCGAGCGCTCGCCCGCGTACCGCAGGCACTCGTCGACGCACCCCTGCGCAAGGCCGGCCGACAGGGCCGCGATCGCCACCCGGCCCTCGTCGAGGATCCGCAGGAACTGGGCGTAACCGCGGCCAAGCTCGCCCAGCAGATTGTCCGCCGGGACACGGACGTCGCTGAACGACAGCTCCCTGGTGTCCGAAGCGCACCAGCCGACCTTCGAGTACTCCCGGCCGACGGTGAATCCAGGTGTGCCCGCCGGCACCATGATCGCGGAGATCTCCGGACGGCCGGCTCTCTCCGGGCGCCCCGTGATCGCGAGCACGGTGACGACCGACGTGATCGAGGTGCCGGAGTTCGTGATGAACGCCTTGCTCCCGTTGATCACCCAGGTGTCGCCATCGGCCTGGGCGGTCGTCCGCATCCCGCCGGGGATGTCGGAGCCGCCGCCCGGTTCGGTGAGCCCGAACGCCGCCAGCCGCTCGCCAGCGCACAAGGCAGGCAGCCACCGTTCGCGCTGGCTGTCCGTGCCGTACCGGTAGATCGGCATGGCGCCCAGGGCCACGCCGGCCTCCAGGGTGATCGCCACCGAGGAATCGACCCGGGCGAGTTCGTGCAATGCTAGGCAGAAGGCGAAGAAGTCGCCGCCCATGCCACCGTACTCTTCGGGGAAGGGCAGCCCGAATAGGCCGAGCTTGCCCATTTTTGAAACAATCTCGTACGGGAACTCGCCCCGCTCGTAGAATCTGCCGATAACAGGAGCAACGGCGTCTCTGGCGAACTCCATCACCGTGCGTCGGAGCGCCTCATGCTCGTCGTTGAGACTGAAGCTGATCACACTAGCGATGTTACCGGCCAGCTACCCACGCGACGCTAGGCTGAGATCATGGTGTCGCTTGGGGACATTCGCCGCACCAGGAAGCAGCTGCACTAAGAAACATCGGCCTGAGGAGACGAGTCTCGTCACATGCCTGACATCGACATGCGCGACATCGAAAGGAGGGTGCCTGACATGGCCACCCTGACCTGCCCGGCATGCGCGGCCAAGGTCGGCCCGACCGATCTGATCTGCTTTACCTGCGGGGCCAACCTGCCCAAGGCCAGGCTGGCTCAGGAGTCAGAGGACTCGCTCCCCGTCACCGTGGCGCAGAAGACGATCTCGCCGGAGCTAGCGCGGTCGATCTCAAGCTCGGTTCTGCAGATCAGCTTCCCCGCAGGGAACGTGGAGGTCCCCGCAGGCACCTCGATCCTCCTCGGTCGCGACCCCGCCGAGTCACTCGTGGCCGCAGCCTTCGACGGCTGCGAGAACGTGTCGAGACGGCACGCGATGATCATGGTTGACGACGCCGGGCACGCGTCGATCAGGGACGAAGGGTCGACAAACGGCACGTTCGTCAACGGGGACCGGCTGCTTCCCGGCGTCGACGTCAGGCTCGTCGACGGCGACACCGTTCGGCTCGCCGCCGACGTGACGGGAAAGGTCACCCTCCCCACCGCCGAAGCGGACCCAACCGCGTTCGGATGACCGGTGTCCGCCCAGCTGACCGGTGTCCGCCCGGCTGACCGGCACTGGGCAGCGGCAGGGTCACCTGTCCAGGAACCAGGGCGTCCCAGGTTCACCCGTGACAAACCACGGCCGGTACGCCTCATGATGCCCGACCCCAAGCTGGCCGACGTGAGCGTCGGCCGCGCCGGACACCGACGAATCCCTCGGCACAGCGGTCTCATATGGTTCGCCGGTCCCGTTAGGTTCGGCGGTCCCGTAAGGTTCAGCAGTCTCGTTAGGTTCGGCGGCGTCGTAGGTCTCGGGGTGGTAGCGCTCCGCACTGGAGTCCACCCGATCCGAAGCACCCACCCGATCCGAAGCACCATCGTCCCGCGCCGCCGCACCGTCAGCTTGGCAGGCACCGGCCGCGTCGCGGCCCTGCATGTCGTTACCTGCTGCGCGGCTGGCAGCTTCATCGGCGCTCAACTCGTCAGTGGCCCGCCGATCCCGCCGCGTCTCCCCCGCCCCCGGATGAACCGCCGACGGATGGTTCGCGTCCAGTCTGGCGAGTCGCTCCCGCAGCTGGTCAAGTAACTCCGAAGGTGCTCGCGCGGCGCCATCGCCCAGCGCCTGATCGATTCCCGCTAACCGACGCCGGTCCATCGATGTCATGGCAGAGATTGTGCCGCAACGAGCAACCCCAAGTGGGGCAAGCGCCGGCACTCTCGCCGCCTAGGTGTCAGGCCAAGGACAGCACGGCACTACTTACTGCTGTTCCAACAGGAATTTCAACAGCAGCATGGTCCTACTTACCGTCATCCAGAGAGCAGTAAGTAGGACCATGCTGCTGTTAGATCCGGGCCTCAACAGCAGCAAGTAGGACCTTGCTGCTGTTGCCCCGCCCGCCGCCCGCACCCGCCGCCAGCCGCCGGCCGAAGCCAGCACCCGCCGCGCGCCGCCAGCCCCAGCCGAAGCGCTATCCGTTAGGCACCGCGCCTGGCAGGCGCGCCAGCCCTAGCCGCTCCCAGTCAGCGACCAGCACCGTCGCTAGTCTGCGGATCGCGAACTGCCAGGTGTCGGGAGCATCTCGCCAGTCGAACCGCCCCGTCGCGAGCCGGGTCGCGGCGACCACGTCGTCGGGCACCACGACCAGCCCACGCGCGGCCGGCAGGTACCTGGACAGCCGAGTCACGTCGAGCTTGGCGCCCCGCGCGGGCATCCGGTTCACCACCACGGTGATCGGCCTGCCCCACTGGTGCAGCAACTCGGTGGACTCCGCGACCAGGCTCGCCGTCGCCGGCTGGGCGTCGGTGAGCAGCACGACCTGGTCGGCGCCGGCGATCGCCGCCGCGAGCGCCGGGTCCTGCAGGCCGGTGCCGCAGTCGAGCAGGATCAGGCTGAAGAAGTCCTTGAGCCTGGTCAGCACCCGCCGGTAGGCGTCCTCGTCCAGCGCCCGCATCCGGTCCGGGTCGGTCGGCGCCGGAACAACCAGCAGTCCGTGGACGGCCCGGCCGAGCAGCGAATCGAGGCTGGTCAGCGACAGCTCGTCGTCGTCGAGCACCAGCCGAGCCAGGTCGTCGACATACCAGGACTGGTCAGGGGTCAGCACTCGCCCGAGCGACCCGAAGTCAGGGTTGGTGTCGACGGCAACGATCGGGTCTCGCCTTAGCAGCGAGAACAGCGTACCCAGCAGTGCCGTCACCGTCGTCTTCCCGACGCCGCCCTTGGGCGAGACAACCGCGATGGTGGCGCAGTGGTGCAGCCGAGGCTCGGTGATCTTGGCATCGAGCTGGCTGAGGTTGTCGAGTTCGCGCCACTTGACTCGCGCGCGCTCTATCCGGGTCGGCGCCGTCGCGATCGTCAGGTCAGCCGGGCGATAACGATGCTTGCCAGGCTCGTGCGGCCGGCCAGATCGCTGTCCTCCCCCGCCCTCGGACACCCCATTAGGCTGAACGGGTTGCCTCCCCCCATCACCAGCCGGACCACCTGGCGAGCCGTTGGGCAGGAAGCCGGGACCGCAGGCCCGCCGGTCGCTGACCGGTAGCCGGCTGTTCGCCAGGGCCACCCTGGGCCGGGAAGCCGGGCGCGTTCGGCGAGTGCGGGCTCTGCATCAGGCCGATCGGCTGCTGCGCAGGCCCAGGCGGCTGCTCGCGACCAGGCTGGTCACCTCCAGGCTGATCTGGGTAGCCGTCCTCGCCGAAGCCGAGGCCAGGATCTGGCCGCTGATCGTCGGCCGGCGTACGGAAGAAGGCAGTGCCGGCGGCGCGCACGCGCGTACCTTTGCCGATCCAGGCCGGCAGGACGGCCTCGGCGCGTTCGAGCGGAGTGCGGTCGTCATCTGGTGGCGCTGGTGAGACGAACGAGCGTGGCAGGTGCCTGGACACCGCGCCTTTGTCGCGCAGGAGACCGACGCCTGCGCGCATCTCGCCGCTGCCGGTCCTGGCGCTCCAGTCCTGGCTGGTACCCGGTGCGCCGGGCCAGGCGCAGCTGGATGACGGCACCGGGCGCGACGCTGTGCGCGGCGAGCGTGCTCTGCGGCGGAATCGTCCGGCCTGCGGTATCGGTCAGGTGCCAGCCGTCGGCCGCGAGCTGGGCCTGGCGTCGGATGCAGGCCAGCCATGGCCAGGAGGTCCGGCAGGAAACCGGAGACGGGAGCGTCGACGGGGAGGTCGATCTCGTGCTGGCCGAACGGGCTGACCACGGTGACGCGCACGAGCTGATGGTTAGCGGGGGACATGGGTTTGTTATAGCCCTTCGTGCCTCACTTGTGGCTGCTTCCCTTACTGGGACTTGGTTCCGCGCTGTGACTCGCCGGTTTCGGCGACGGCGTCGTGGATGGCGCGGGTGGTGCTGAGGTGGCGATGAGGGCGACCTCGCTGCGGGCCGCGTAGCCGGACAGCCTGGCCGCGATCGAGGACGGCACGACCACGGCCGCGTCCTGGTCGCCGGCCGAATCAGGTGGCTGCAGGTCCCAGACCGTGGTGTTGATCATCGACACGGGTGCCAGTGCGACACCCTGGGAGTTGACGGGCAGCAGCACGACGAGCACCTTCTGCCCGACGGCGAGCCCGCCCGCCGGAAGCTGCCCGGGCTTGAGCGCGAGCCCGACGATGGCCTGCGAGGCGTCGGGAACTCCGCCGACCGGTGACAGCATCGCTGCGCTGAGGAAAGTGCCGGCAGGCACGGGGTTAGCCGTTATGAGCCCGATCACGCTCTCGACAGTCCTCGGGGTAATCAGTCCCGCCGGGGCGGACTTGCCGTCCACCGTGACGACCCGCAGATCCGCCGGGCTCAGCTTGGCACCGGCTGGCAGGGCCGTGGAGGTCACGACCAGCTGGACGGTGGGCGGCGGCTTCGGTGCGATGACGTAGCGCCCGATTGCGAACGCACCGCCCGCCACCAGCAAGGCCACGATGAGCGCGGTCAGCCGCCACGGCGTGAGGAGCTTCCGCCGCCCGGAGCGACGGTTCTGCGCGGCGACGAGGTCGTCGATCGAAGGCCGCTCCGATGGCAGGCCCGGGGTCGCGGCGCCGAACCTGCCGTCCCGCGAGCGCCCGCTAAGACCGGTCATCTGGCTCATCTGACTCAGTTCCTCGCATTGGTCCAGGACGATAAGAACGGCCGTTCCCCGAACTGCTCGCCCGGTGCGCACCAGGCTCGCGGCGAGGCGCGGGCCGCGTCGAGTCTTCGGCCTGACGGGTCACGTGCGCGTGCGGCAGGTCGACCCTGGGCAGGCTCGGCAGATCCGGGCGGGTGACGTCCGGGTCGGCCGAGTTGCTCCGGTGGCTGACGCTGCTCCGGTCGGACGGCTTCCTGAAGATGATCATGTCGCCGTCGGCAACCCCGCTGCCCGCCAGCGAGGCGTCACCGGTGAGCTGGGCTCGGCGGCCGTGCGGCATGCCGGGCCTCGGCGGCGCGTGGTGCTCGACTACCGAACTGCCGGGGCCGATGCCGATGACGCTGCCGAGCGAGCCGACGAGGTCGGCCGGCGTGGCGTCGGCGCGTACTCCGATGTCGATCTGGCCGCCGGGACCGGCGGCGGTGATCAGCACCACTCTCGTGCCGGTCATCGAAGAACTCCCCCGGCTTCGGCGCCCGCGAGGCCGGTGCCCGCAACATCAGTGCCCGCAACATCAGTGCCCGCAACATCAGTGCCCGCAACATCAGTGCCCGCGACATCAGTGGAGTCGAGGCAGCACTGAATCAGCTGCGGCCTGGACCGGCCTGACACGAGGATCCCCCGGCCTGGCGGCCACTGCCGGGCCGAGACTCCGCCGGCCAGCGGGCCTTCGTCCGGCTGGCCGGACAGGATCAGCGCGGCGTCCGCGACCTCGCGCAGCCGCTGGCCGAACTGCTCGTACGACGTCCGCTGGCTGCCGGCTACCCGCCGGGTCAGCACGACCCCGAAGCCGATGTCAGCGCCCTGCGCGAGCAGATCGGTCAGCACGGTGAACGGGCCGCCCATCTGCCCGAGCAGCAAGTCGTAGTCGTCCACGATGAGGAAGCAGGTCGGACCCCGCCACCAGCGCCCGCCGCGCAGTTCGGCGACGCCGGCGTCTTCCGGGGCGACCCGGGGGCGCAGTTCGTCGGCCAGCCGCATCGCGAGCTTCTCGGCGCCGTTCACATTGGCCGCGTAACCGATGACCCCGGGGCCGTCGGCGATGTCGAGCAGTCCCCGGCCCGGGTCGACGATCCCGACCACGATCTCGTTGTCCGAGCCCGGCTGACCGCCACCCGACGCCTGCCGCAGATATGCGGTGATCCGCCTGAGCAAGGTCGTGCGCCCGGAACCGCTGTCGCCGTAGATGAGCAGCCGGCTGCCGGCCCGGGCCAGGTCGAGCTCGACCGGCCGGCTGCGGAACTCGCTGACGCCGAGCAGGAAACGGCCGTCGGCGGCAGGCGGTGACGAGCCGGCGATCCTCGCCAGCCGCTCCGCGTCAGCGGTTCCGACCCGCAGGGGCAGGGCGGCGATGGCGGGCGCCCGGCGGCCACTGGCGGACTCCGCGATCTTCGCGACGGTCTCGGCCAGGCCGCCAGGACTCGGCTCGTCGGACAGTTCAGGCAGCGCAGCGTGGAAAAGGTGTCCATCCCGGCCAAGGCCGCGTCCGGGCAGGTCGACCGGCACCCGCGAGGCCGCTTGCCGCCCGGCGAGCGAGTCGGAGGGATCGGCGAGGCGCAGCTCCCACCGGGTGCCAAGGGCGTCGAGGAGCTGCGGCCGCACGTCGAGCCAGCGGTTCGCGGACAGCAGCACGTGCAGACCGAAGGGCAGTCCCGCAGTGGCCAGCTCGATCAGTTCAGGCTCCAGGTCGGGAGCTGACTGCCTCAGCTGGCCCACGTTGTCGACCACGAGAAACACCTCGGGCCAGCCCTGGGCCGCCGCTGCGACCCGGTTCGCCTGCCTCGCGGTCGCCCGCTCGTCGAGCAGCGCCCGCAGCTCGCGGAAGAGCCTGGCCGTCGATTCCGTCTCGCCACGGCCGATGACCGCGCCGACGTGCGGCAGATGATCGAGCTCGAACAAGGTGCCGCCGCCGAGATCCAGGCAGTAGAACTGCCGTTCTTCCGGGCTCGCCGACGCGGCCAGCGCCAGGACGAGCGTCTGCAGCAGGGTGGACTTCCCGGTGCGCGGGGCTCCGGCGATGCCCAGGTTGCCGCCGGCTCCGTCGGGCCGGTAGCGCACTGCTTCCTTAGCCTGCCGCTCGGGCCAGTCGGCGAGCCCGACCGCGACCGACGACCGCTCGAGGTCTGGGTCGTCCCCCTTGACCTGGGCGGCGAGCAGGTCGGCGAGGCCGCCGAAGGTCAGCTCGGCGGGCAGCGGCGGCGTCCAGATGAGGCGCGCGCTGCTGCTGGCCGACTCGTTCGCCAGCCGGACGAGCACCTGCAGGTCGTCGGCTCGGGCGCGCACGGTCGTGAACTGGCCGTCCTGCCCCGACGTGCCGCCAAGGCTGAGCGGCCGCAGCAGCGAACTCAAGCGCAGCTGCCCGCTCTCGTCGCCCGAGCCGTCGCCCGCTTGCTGCGCGGGCCTGGCCGATCCGCAGATCGCCGCCTTGAATCTGGACTGCTCGCGGTCCACCCGCAGGTAGCCGAGTCCCGGCAGGGACGGAAGCTCGAAGGCGTCCGCGTTGGACAGCACCGCGCGCGATTCCTCGGCCGTGAAGGTCCGCAGGCACAGCCGGTACCGCAGGTGCGGTTCGAGTCCCCTGATCCGGCCTTCGTCCAGCCGCTGGGTCGCGAGCAGCAGGTGCACGCCGAGCGACCGGCCTAGCCGTGCCAGCGTGAGGAACGTGTCGACGAAGTCCGGCTTGGCCGCCAGCAGCTCGCCGAATTCGTCTACCACGACGACGAGATATGGCAGCGGGTCGAGCGCCGCTCCGCGAGCCCTGGCCGCCTGGTAGTCGGCGATCGAGCCCAGGTTCCCGGCGAGGCGCAGCTGCTCCTGGCGCCGGGCCAGCTCACCGGTGAGCGCGAGCTGCATGCGGTCGACCAGGCTGAGGTCATCGGCCAGGTTGGTCACGAGCCCGGCTACGTGCGGCAGCTGCGCCAGGTCCGCGAAGGCGGCACCGCCCTTGAAGTCGATCAGCAGAAGGTTGACCAGCGACGGGTCGTGGCGCGCGGCGAGCGCCGCCGTGAGGGAGCGCAGCAGCTCGCTCTTGCCCGATCCGGTCGCGCCGACGAGCATGCCGTGCGGCCCCATGCCGCCGGCCGCCGCTTCCTTGAAGTCGAGCACCATGTTGGTGCCGTTGTCCTTGCGCCCGATGGGCACGGCGAGGAACTCCGGCGGAATGCCGTCGGCCAGCGCCGACAGGTCCATCCACTGCGAGCGCAGGTCAAGCTGCTCGGCTTCGTCGACGCCCAGAAGCTCGACCAGCCGCACCGGGTCGGCGAGGTCGGCGCCGGTCTCACCGGCCCGCAGGCCGAGTGGCGCCAGGGTTCTGGCGAGCTGGGTGGCCACGCCCAGGTCCAGGCTGTCCGGGATCACCCCGGCCTCGACCCGGCCCTGCGGACCCGAGGCCACGTACCTGATCGTTCCTGGGGTCATCCAGTCGACCCGGGCACCGCAGCTGGCAGGCACCTCGCTCAGCTCGCGGACCAGGACGACGACGGTCATCGACACGGAGGCGGCCACCGGCATCAGCGTGTCGAGCGAGACCGGGCCTTCACCCGGGCGGTAGCCGTCGACCATGACCACGACGTGCGCGCTCTCGGCGTCGGACCGGCGCTCCCGGCGGCTCTTCTGGTCCTGCCTCCCCAGCAGCCCGGCCGACTCCTGCCGACGGCGCAGGCTGTCCAGCCGGCGCTGAGCCAGCGACTCGAACTGCGCGCCGAACGCCACCGGGTCCGCCGTGACCGCGCGGCCGACCCGGCCAAGGCCCTCGCCGGCCTCCGGGTCGCGGGTGTGCGGCAGCCATTTCAGCCAGCCCCAGGTACGGACGGCCGCCAGCGGCACCAGGCCCATGATGCGAAGTTCAGCCGGCGAGTGGAAGGTCGCGAGGCTGGCGAGCCAGGCCCCGGCGAGCGCCCTGGATCGCTCGGGATCGCCGACGATCGCGATGCAGCCGACGTCGGCCAGCCCGACGACGACCGGCGCGGCCGGGAGCGTCGCGGTGTCGGCGATCAGTCGCTCGGCTTCGGAGGCCAGGTCGGGGTCGGCCTCGGCGAGCGGGCCTTCGTCCTTGGTCAGGCGCACCGGCCGGGCGGCAGGCACTCGCCCTTTGCCAAGCCGGACGGCGGCGAAGTCGGCATCACCTGGCCGGCGCTCCCAGAGCCCTTCGCCGCGGGCGGCGACCGTGCACAGCCCTTCGGGGTCGGGGAAGCACGCCTGGGCGGCGTCGCGCTGAGCCAGCGCGGCCGAGGCCGCCTGCGTCCGAGCCGCCGCGACGTGGGCCGCGTACCGCTGCCTGGTACGCGCCCAGCGGCGCGCCCGGCTCCGCCGCTGGCTCATGCTGGCGGCAAGACCGCCGCCGACCATGGCCAGCACCATTCCGCCGATGACGACCAGATAGACCAGGGAATGGATGAGGAACGCCAGGCCCACCATGGCCAGGCTGCCCAGCATCGGCAGCATCGAAGCCAGCCGCCCGCTGCCGCCGTCAGGCGGCCCCGGCGGCGCGATCAGCTCGATCGCCCCGGGCACCGGCGAGTGCGGCCACGACCGCTCGGGCCGGTGCACTCGAAAGGCCTCCGACCAGCTGGCCGACGAGGCAGTCGATCCGCCCGTGCCTGCTGAACCGCCCGTGCCTGCTGAACCGCCCGTGCCTGGTGAACCGCTTGCCGCGGTGGTTACTTCTCCGGCCACCTGCCATCCCTTGAGGGGTCGCCGACCGCCTGATACCGAAACCCGACGGTCGGTGTCATCGGGCCTGCTACTGCCCTATAGCTAGTCAGACAATCGTATGCCTGGCAAAACACGATGATTTATGGCAATCGCAGATCGTTACCTTCGCTTGCGAAGTTGTGGGTGAATTGAGTATATAATTGAAGCTCCAAATGCCACGCCTGTGGCACAACGATCATTACCGACGTCCTTGGACGCGAATGGTGAGGAGGAACGATGGCAGGCGTGATTAGGGTGACCCCGGAGCAGTTGTCTGGCGTATCCGCCCAGCTCACGGGTGGCGCTGGCTCGATCGAGGCGACCCTGTCGCAGCTCGCGTCGCAGGTGGCACCGCTCGGATCTGACTGGGCTGGTGTCGGTCAGGCGAGGTTCCTCGCCCTCTGGCAGCAGTGGCAGACCTCTTCTCGGCAGCTGCACCAGGCGCTCTCGGACATCAGCATCCTGATGCGCCAGGCGTCCGTGGCCTACGAGGCGAACGACGCTCAGGTTGGCGCCAGCTTCGGCAGCTAGCACGTTCACGGCGTGACCGGCGGAGGTGACGGCTCCATCCTGGTGGAGCCGACCTCCCCGGAAGGCCGCGCCCCTTGAGAGCGTGCAACCGCAATCACTTTGTGACCTTCCTCGCCCGATAGCGGTAGACATTTACCCTGTTGTCGGTCGCCTCCCCTGTGGGATGATCTGCCCCAACGTCCCACCAGTCACGGAGGCAACGGTGGCCGATACTGGCTTGCGGTCCGACGCGATCGGCCTGCGCGAGGTCCTGTTCCAGAGCATCACCGACATGGCGCCCGGTGCCGCGATCGCCGCGTCGATTCCGGCCGGAGCCGCGCTTGCGGGCGGCGCGCTCCCGCTCGCCGTGCTCTTCGCCCTGATCGCGTGCTTGTTCTCGGCCTGGAGTATCGGCCAGCTCGCCAAGGAACTGCCGTCTTCCGGGTCGATGGCCACGTACGCCGCGCGGGGCCTGCATCCGTGGGTCGGCTTTCTCGC
>CAVTUG010000012.1:0-478376 GCA_963737865.1 uncultured Actinomycetota bacterium
ATGACGGTAAGTAGGACCATGCTGCTGAAACTCACCGGCCCGCAATAGCGGCTTCCGGGCGATTCGCCCGCTTACCCCTCACCCCGCATTTCGGTCCATGCCGGGCTGCGGACGTAGAGTGAAGTGGTGATCGGAATCGTTAATGGGCGTCTTTAGGTCGATGCCTCCTGGCCAGCGCTCCTTACGACAGGATAAGAAATTTCGAAATGGCGCAGCCAGGGTCATCCGCATGTGAACCCACCCGGATCATTGCCGGTCAGCAGAAGCTTACTTTCTGGAGTGTCCTGTCGGAGGCGCCGATCGACCCCGACGTCACCCCAGGCTGCGAAGACGCCCTTTCTGACCTGCGCTTGGACCAGGTGTTCGAGGCAGTGGCCGATAGCCGCGATGAACGCGAGCTGATTGGTGACGTACTACGCAGCAGGGTCAGGGAAGCCGCTACGGTGAGATACCGGCAGGAAGTGTTCGCCGACCTGGAAGATATTCCGCTCGCCTCCTCGGTCGAGGCGTTCAGCGTCCAGTTGCAGCAAGTACTAGCGCAGCTGCGGCAACTGCCAGGGATGCGGTCGGCGCATCAGCGGGCAGGCTGGTTTCTTGACGCCGCAGTGATCTACTGCGACGCAGTCCGCTCACTCGCCGCGAGCCTGGAGTCCGCGCCGGTCACGTCCCGTGCGCTGCGGGCTTTCCGCGACTATCTGTCCGACTATCTCGCCTCGGCCGAGTTCACCAGGCTCGCGTCCGACACCGCAGACCGCCGCAAGGACCTCGCCGGGGTCATGTACCTGGTCAAGGCCAAGGGACCGCGAATCGAGGTGAGCAAGTATGACGGCGAGCCAGACCTGAGCGCCGAGATCGAGGCGGTGTTCGAGCGGTTCCGGCAAGGCGCCGCGAAGGACTACCAGGTCAATTACCGGCTATGGCCAGGCATGACACACCTCGGCGAGCGCATACTCGACCAGGTCGCGCAGCTATTCAGCGACGAATTCGACGCGCTGTCGGCCTACTGCGACCAGCATTCCGGTTTCCTCGACGCCCTGATCGGCCGGTTCGCCAGGGAGATTCAGTTCTATCTGGCCTACCTCGGCTACATCGGGCCACTGCGCTCCGCGGGTCTCAGCTTCTGCCTCCCGGAGATTTCCGCCAGCTCCAAGCAGATCTTCGCCCGTGAGACCTTCGACCTGGCGCTCGCGGCCAAGTTGATCCAGGGCGGCACCGATGTGGTCCCGAACGACTTCGAGCTAGCTGACCCCGAACGTGTCATCGTCGTGACCGGGCCGAACCAGGGTGGCAAAACCACCTTCGCGCGCACCTATGGCCAGCTTCACCATCTGGCTGCCGTGGGCTGCCCGGTCCCGGGCAAGGCTGCCCGCCTGTTCCTCCCCGATCAGATCTTCACGCACTTCGAGCGCGAGGAAGACAACGCAAAGCTGACCGGGAAGCTGGAGGATGATCTGCGGCGTATCCAGAAAGTCCTGCAGGCGGCCACACCCGACAGCGTCGTCATAATGAACGAGATCTTCGCCTCCACCGCAGCCGGCGACGCCCTGTTCCTCGGCCGCAAGGTGCTCGCCAAGGTCACCGAACTAGATGTGCTGTGCGTGTACGTGACCTTCCTGGATGAGCTGGCCACCTACACGGACACAGTCGTCAGCATGGCCAGCATGGTCGATCCTGCTGACCCGGCACAGCGGACCTACAAGGTGGTACGCAGGCCCGCCGACGGCCTGGCGTACGCGCTCGCCATTGCCCGCAAGCACCAGGTCACCTATGACCAGCTACGGCGGAGGGCAACCCGGTGAAGGTCCGGTTGCTGCACCGGGACCGCGATTTCGACTTCGCGGCAGCGCTGCCGGTCAACTCCGATGACCTGGCGGCCGACCTAGCTCTGCCCGCCCTGCTCGACGCGATGTCCGGAGGCGAGACGTTCCTTCGTGATGTAGCGGGGAAAGTCCTGCTGGCCAGCCTCACCGATCCCGAGGCGATTCGCTACCGGCAGGAGGTACTCGCCGACTGCATGGCCGAACCCGACGTAATACGAGAGCTGTACGACATCGCGGTCAGTACTCTGGGCGAGAAGCGCCGGGCCTGGGGCTTCCTTTCCTCAGACAACCCGTCAGCCATCCTGTCCGCAGCGATAAGCCAGCTCGAGATCCTGGTAGAAGGACTCAAGCGCCTCCGCGATCTCGCTGACGAGCATCTCGCCAAGTTCTCGTCGGACGGGGTGACCATGCTTTTCGGCAGCTTGCAGCGCGAACTCGACGACTCCTATTTCGACACGCTTGGCCAATACCTCAAGCAGCTGAGATTCCCCGCCGGCGAGGTGATCAGCGCCCAGCTCGGCCGGGATAACAGCGGGATCAACTATGTACTGCGATCCGGTGCCCCCCGGCGAAAGTTACGCGAATACGTCGGCATGGCACCTCGCGCCGTCCGCTCGTTCACGATCTCGCCCCGCGAAGATGCCGGAGCACTGGCCGAGATCACCAACAGGGGCATGAACCTCGTCGCGAACGCCGCAGCTCAGTCAGCCGACCATATCTCCAGCTACTTCAGTCTGCTTCGGGATGAAACGGGCCTTTATGTCGGCTGCCTGAATTTGCGAGACCGACTCGCGCTGCGTGGCCATCCAGTGACCTTCCCCGAGCCGACGGCACTAGCGGCGGGCATCCTTAGCTGCGCGGACCTGCGCGATCCATGCCTGGCACTTCGTCAAAGCCATGTCGTCGGCAGTGAACTCGACGCGAATGGCAAGTCGCTGATCATGATCACTGGCGCTAACTCCGGCGGCAAGTCCACCTTCCTCCGCAGCCTGGGCCTTGGCCAGCTGATGATGCAGGCGGGCATGTTCGTCACCGCCGACGCCTTCCGCGCCAGTGTGCGCAGCGGCGTCTTCACCCATTTCACCCGGGAGGAGGACCCCACGATGGTCAGCGGCCGGCTTGACGAGGAACTGAGCAGGCTCAGCGTGATCGCCGACCAGATAGTCCCGGGCGGCCTGATCTTGTTCAACGAGTCCTTCGCTGCCACCAACGAGCGGGAAGGTGCCGAGATAGGCCGCCAGATCATCGCGGCGCTGCTCGACATCGGCATCAAGGTCGCGTTCGTCACTCACAACTTCGACCTCGCCGACAGCTTCAGCCACCAGGACACCCACCCGGTGGTGTTCCTCAGGGCCGGACGGCAGCCTGACGGACTGCGCGACTTCAAGCTCTCCCCAGGTCCGCCGTTGGCTACCAGCTATGGCGCCGACATCTATCACCGCATAGGCGGCTGGCTCGGCTAGAGCCGCAAGTACGCAGCCTGTCATGACCAACTTATAGGTTGGTTACTTATAAGTTGGTGACTCACGGCTTGGTAAGCTGTAGACATGTGTCAGATGGTGGACCGGCGGCCGGGAACGTCAGCAACTCCTTGATGCTGCGCAGACGGTGCCCGCTCGGATCCTGCAAGTGGCGTCGTGTCGTTGACATCGATGTGCTCGACCAGCTACGTGAGCACCAGGCCGCCCTCGGCGGCCGCGCCGTCACAGCGCGCCTGATCATCTTCGGACGCGACCAGTTCACCCCCGGCGCTTCGCGAACGTGCAGAGGCCGAAGGCGTCCACCTAGTCCCGGCCGCAGGGTTGTTCGAGTCCCGGTAACGCCTCACCTGCCGATTCCGTGACGACCTCCACCGATTGCTGGCGCCGTAAAGCGGTGCCGGGGAACCAACGACAGCATGGTCCTACTTACTGTCATCAGGACAGCAGTAAGTAGGACCATGCTGTCCACGAATCGGCCCAGGTAACAGCAGTAAGCAGGCACATACTGCTGTAGCGGCCGCCGTGACGTCGCGTCGGGCACCTCCCGGGGCGCGGGCAGGTAGCGGTGCCGGGGTCAGGGCGCGGGCATGGGGGTGATCTGCCAGGTTTTGCCATTCCAGTGCTCGGCGAGGGGCTGCGGGTGACTGCCGGTACTCGGATGGCGGGTGCCGACGGCGATGCAGTTGCCGGCGCTGCCGCAGGCCAGGCTGGTGAGTTTCGGGAAGTGGCCATTGATGCGGATCATCGATGACTTGATCCAGGTGCTGCCATTCCAGCTCAGGGCCTGGCCCGGGTAGGCGCCAGGAAGCAGCAGGCACGAGGTGGCCGAGCCGCAGGCCAGATTCGCAGGCTGGAAGCAATCGCTGATGCCCTGGCACTCCCTGGCAAGGTGGACGCTGACATCCTGCCAGTGATATCCCCGGTCGTGGCTCACTGCCGCTCTGGCGGGCGGACCGACTAGCAAGCAGAACGCGGTTCCTGCGCAGCCTTGCGTCCCGGTAAAGGGCGGGGTGCCGCTCTGATCCCAGAGCTTGCCGTTCCAGGTGAGGGAGAAGTCCAGGATCTGGTGGCACGCCGAGACGTCACAGTAGGTGCCGTTTACGGTGCAGAAATCGGTGCTGACGCAGTTCAGGCTGTCCTGGTCAAGGGTGCAGTCGAACCCGGCGCAGCCGGGCTCCTCGCCGACCGGCATGGCCGTCCACTCCGTGCCGTCGTGCTCGACGACCTGAGACCGCGATTCGCTGTAGGAAAGGCAGAACGCCGAGGACAAGCAGCTGATCTCGTGCGGGTCGGGAGGCTGCGGCTGGAAGGTTTTCCAGCTCTTGCCATTCCAGGCGACCACGCGAGTCCGGCCCGGCGGCTCGACATTGGCCAGGCAGAACGAGGGACTGCCGCAGGTCACCGAGAACAGGTGCCCTGGCGGATTGGGCAGGATCCGCCAGGTCTTGCCGTTCCACTGTTCGAGCAGCGGGGTCACGATAGTCCCGGGCGCAGATCCGACCGGGACGTCACCGCCGACAGCCAGGCAGAAGGAACGGCTCGGGCAAGACAGCCCGGTAAAGCCGGTGAACACCACCTTGGCCTGACCCGCCGCTCGTGCGTGACCCGCCGCTCGTGCGTGACCCGCCGCTCGCACCTGGCTCGATGCTCGCGCCTGGGCGCTGCCGCCCGCTCCGGCGGCTATCGCGACCGCCAGGATCGAGCAGGCGATCACCGCGAACACCCGCCGGATCATGCCCGTCACCATGGGACCACCTGCGTTCACTGCTGCCACCCCGTTCAGAGATCTCCGCGTTCGCGCCATCATGCAGACGCTTCAGCCTCGATGACGGTTTACCAGGAGACATCGAGAGATGGCCTGAAGATCGGCATTACGATTGCCGATCACTTTGGCCTGTTCCGGTAATTCTCTCCGCTGCGGCGCAGCGCAGAGACTAATCTCGATTTGAGACTGAAGCAGGCTACGTAAAGGAGCCGGAATGCCCGCACACCGGAAAATTGCACGGTATGGCTGGGTTCGCGACCTACCTGACCTTAGGGACGCCCGGCTCGAGGTGCCCGCCATTACATCATTGCCGAGTTCGGCCGATCTGTCCATCTCGCCGCATATGCCGCCGGTATACGATCAGGGGCAATTGGGCAGTTGTACCGGTAATGCCATCGCGGCAGCGGTCGACTTCGACAATCACCGGCAGACCGGGCAGTTCCTCGATCCCAGCCGACTGTGGATCTACTACCAGGAGCGGGTGATCGAGGGAACGGTCAGCCAGGACTCCGGCGGCCAGATCCGCGATGGCGTCAAGTCGGTCGCGACTCTGGGGGTCTGCCCGGAATCCGACTGGCCCTACGACATCTCGACGTTCACCCAGACGCCGCCGCAGAAGGACTACACCGACGCGCTGGCGGACAGGGCCCTCACTTACCAGGCGCCGCCGCAGGTGCTCTGGCCGCTGAAGAGCGTGCTCGCCGGCGGGTCGCCGGTCGTCTTCGGGTTCACCGTCTACGGCTCGTTCGAGTCGCAGGAGGTCGCCCAGTCCGGGATCGTGCCGATGCCGTCGCCAAGCGACAGCGTCGTCGGCGGCCACGCCGTGCTGATGGTGGGTTACAACGACGCGGTCGACAGGTTCAAGGTCAGGAACTCCTGGGGTCCGTCCTGGGGGCTGAGCGGCTACTTCGAGATCCCCTACCAGTACCTCACGTCTAGCTCGCTGGCCTCGGATTTCTGGGTGATCCAGACCACCAGCGACTCCTAACCGACAAACGCGGACAAGCAGTGGGGCAGCGCGGCTACGCGGCGCTGCCCCAAGCCACGAGCCCGACCATCCGAGGCTCGTGAAAGACCACCCCGGCCACCTACCCTTATGACATGAGCACTGCGCACGACATCATCGCGACGCTGCCCGATGACGTCCACGCCGAAGTCATCGAAGGGGAAGTGATCGTGAGCGCTGCCACGCCAGCCGGTCGTCACGCCCGGATCATCCTTGCGGTACGACGGGCGTTCGCGCGGCATGGCATCGACAACCTCTTCGAGAACACGACGCTCGTAGCCGAGGTCGACGAGGCCGAGTACGTACCTGACCTCGCGTGCTGGCCCGAGGAACTCATCGAAGGCGACACCTGGGAGTTCCCGGCTGCGGAGTGCGCTTTCGCGCTGGAGGTCGTCTCTGGTGACCGGCCAGGTCGTCGCCAGCGCGATTACCTCAAAGCTTCCGGTTACGCACGGGGCCGGGTTCCGGTGCTCCTGGTCATCGATCCGGTCGAAGGCACCTGCTCGCTGTTCACCGAGCCCAAGGATGGCGAGTACTCCGTCAGGCAGATCGTCAAGTTCGGCGAGCCACTGGCCATCCGGGTCGCCGGCCTCGACGTCGAGTTCCAGACCGCAGGACTCTGAACCCGGAAATACGGTCCAGCCCAGCGCGAAAGGCCGCCCGCCTCCACAATCTGGGAGGCGGGCGGCCTAGTCGGCTAGAGCGTCAGCTCCTTACGAAGGGCGGCAGGGTGATCTCCCCCAGGACAACGTTCGTCGGCAGGTCACGGTAGATCTCCGTCGCGTCCTTGTTGCCGAGCACGGCGACGTCGACGGTGCAGGCGTCGAGCAGCGCCGGAACCTTCACCCCGGCCTGGACGCAGACATCCTGCGCGGCCCGGGCGATCTTGGGATCGAGGTTGCTGGCGTACATGAGGTTGGTGGCTGTGCCGGTCACGACCTTCAGGCCGCAGTCAGCGAGCAGCGAGTCCTTGATGGGCACGCGCCAGCTAGCGCCGTACTTGCCGTAGAAGGTGTTGAACGAGAACGGCGCGTGGTAGACGGTCCCGGTCCGGGAGGCGAGAGCAGAAGGATCGGTACCCGCGTTGGCGAGCAGCCCGTGCACCGTCTCCGGCCAGCGGCCAAGCCCCACCGACACGTCGAGGTGGTTCGGTGCCCCCGGCGTGACCTGCGCCCGCACCGAGTCGCCGTCCGCTCCCCTGATCTCGTAGACCTCGTTGCCGAACTGGTCGAGGCCGAGCGTGACGTCGCCGCCGTCGCTCAGGTTGCGCTGACCTCCGACCCCGAGGGCGACTGGATGATGGTTGACGAAGAGCCTGGCCGAGGCCCGGGTAGTCCCTGCGGGGCCCGCGCACACCGCGACGTCAGTGCTGCCGATGTGGGTCGCGACCGCCTGGTTGACGTCGGCGTTGGGCCAGCTCGGCGCACCCGAGATCGGCCGGTTCTCCACGATGAAATGGGGTCCGGTGGTCGCGAGCTCGAAGTCGCCGGACGCCTGGAAGTCGTAGAGCAGATTTCGGTACGTCGCTATATGGATATCGCCGATGCCGTGCGCCGTCGAGCACGATCCTGTGCCCGGAGCGTAGGTCTGGTCGGACACGATCGCCGGTGCGGGCGAGGAACCAATCGCCGCCGTAGTCGACAAGTGCAGGTTGTTGGTCTCGCCGGTGAACCCTTCGAGCACGCAGGTCGGCGCCAGCGTGGTGCCGTTGTGGACGGTCGTCCTGACCTGGATCGACGAACCCGCGCTGAAGTTGGCCTGGCTGCCGCAGCAGTCGCCCACGATCGCGAACTCCACCCCGTTCCAGCGCACTGGCCAGATGCAGCACGCTGTCCGACGCGGTCGCGGAGGCCGTGCCGGCACCGGTGGTCATGATGACCGAGTCATTGCCGCCCGGGGCGGCGTTCCCGGTCAGCGTCACGCTGCCGAGGCTCGACACGGCCGGCGGTCCGCCGATCAGCGTGCTCGCGGTCGAGTTCTTGTAGCAGTAGGTGTCGTCGGCCCGCTGATGAAGGTGTTCCACCCGCCCGGGCAGGTCGCGTTATACAGCAGCAGCCAGTACTGCATGAAGACCTCGTTGTAGGTGGTCGAGTAGACGAACTGCTGCCAGCCCTGGCAGACGGCCGGATTGCCGCGCCCCAGCGCACGCCGACGAGGTGAAGGGCTTCGCGTTGATCTGCAGCGAGTAGGTGTTGGCGACCTGCGGGCCTGCGCCGTTCTGCTGCCCGGTCTCGGTGATCGCCGGGCTGACCGAGTCGAACGAGCCGGTGACGCTGGAAAGATGGCCGGTGACCTCGGCCGAGTAGTCGACGCCGTTGCCGACGGTCTGCGGATGATGCCCGTGAGCAGGCGGATAAGGACGGTGCGGAGCCTTCTTGCACGCGGCCTTATTCCACTCGATCTTGGGGTACCTGGCGGCGAAACAGCCCTTGCCCGGCAGCTTGAGCTTCGTCCATGGCTTGCTGCCAGCGCTCCGTCTTGCCTGGCTGACTGCTGGCCATGGCCCCCGGTGATGCCCCGAGCGTCGTCACATGCCCGCGATGGCCACCGCTCCGAGCAATTTTTCTCCCGGAGATCTTTTCGCCGCATTCTGGCAAGGAACCGTGATCGATGCATGTACCTCTCCTTTGGATCTGACGCGGCCTGACGCTGCGCTTAGGCACCAATGTGCGCCTCGCGCAGCGGCGCCGGCCATGCGTCATCGCCCACAGGAAAGTCACAATGAACTGTGCCTCGTCGACACTGTGCGAGATCGTCAGCAGCCGGCGCACGGCTCGCACGAACGGTACGTAAAACACCTGGCCCGGGTCTTGCGCAGCCAGCACGCCCGGGCTGATCGCCGTTCCGTTGGGCGCAGGAGATGCGGGACGCGCAGCGGGCTGGTCGCCTTCAGGCCGCTGACCAAGGTGACGTAGGACAGCGCGGAGCCGTGCCGGGCGCGGAACACGACCAGCAGCGGGAAGGTCTGTCCCTTGCCGATCGCGATGGCCGACGGCGCCGCCCCGGTCTTGACCGAAGGCGGCAGCGCGCGGGGCGCAGTCCATTTCACCTCGGCGCGCAGCGTGTCCGGGGCGGTCGCGAAATCGAGCTGCCCTGCGCTCCCCGGCACCTGCCAGAGTATGAATAGCTCGCCCCCGCTGGTCCCCGTGCTCGCCTCGGCGATGGCCGGAGTACCCGCTGTCGTCGCACCCGTGACCGTCTCGACGTCGCCCCATTTCACGTGGCCGGCGGAACTGGGGAACCCGACGATGTAGTCGAGCGCGTTACCAGACGTGGCTTGCCAGGCGACCACGATGACGTTCGAGTGCAGGGCCGGTACACGGCCGGTCCGCCGGACGGTCGGCGCCGGGAATGGCCTGGACGCCGCTCCACGACAAGATGCCGCCCTTGAGCACCTGCCCGATCGAGTACAGGATCCTACGGGCTCGGCGGCGTCCTTCCAGACCACGATGACCTGGCCAGGCGACTGGGAGCCGAACTGCGACGCAGCCGGGCGGCTGCGGGTCACCGCCTTGCCGAATTCGACCAGAAGGGGCGGGACCAGGTGTTCTTCCGCAGGCTGATCGAGCGCTGGTAGGAGATGCTGGAATCCGGCGCTTCGTACTAGGCCCGGTCCAGAACAGGAGCAGGTCCGAACTGTTCTTGCTCAGGCTGACGTCGGCCAGGGCTGGTGCCGTGTTCGTCTTCGCCTCCGGGACCGGCCCGAGCTTCGGCCGACCATTTCACCGGGGCGGCGCCTGCGGGTCGCGACACTGCGGCGCGGTCTGACCGGCGGCGGCCGTGGCAGCGCTGCCAGCCCCGGTCAGGCAGGCGGCCGCCAGCGGCAGGCGACCGGAAATACGGCCAGTGTCAATGGCCTCTTCATTCTGGCATCGTGATCCCTTCCGGCACGGCAAATCACGGCGACCGCGCAAGGCCGGGTGAGATCATCGGCCTTTAACCTAGTGTAAGAAGCCATTACCCACACCGATAGCATCTCGCGGGTACTCCCTCCGGTGCCGGGCAGCTATAGGTGAGGCGACGATGGGGCCTGGGCCTGCGCGTGAGCCGCGAGACCGGCACGTTCGCCGGGCTGCTGAGGCGGCTGCGGGTCGCGGCCGGCCTGACTCAGGAACAACTGGCGAAGGCGGCCGGCCTGAGCCCGCGCTCGATCAGCGATCTGGAGCGCGGCATCAACCTGACCGCCCGCCGGGAGACCGTGCGGCTGCTGGCCGAGGTGCTGAACCTGACCGGCGCCGGAGCGGGCCGGGTTTCAGGCGGCGGCGCGCGGGCTGACGCGCCAGCCAGGCGCTCGCTGGCCGGCGCTGTGGCGACCGCGACTCGCACGCTGCCGAGGGACATCGGAGCCTTCACCGGCCGTGAGCCTGAGCTGCGCGCGGTCGTCCGGCTGGCCGCCGCGCCCGCAAGTCGGGCGGCGTCGTCGGCATCTGCGCGATTGGCGGCATGGCCGGGAATCGGCAAGACAGCGTTCGCCATTCATGCCGCCCATCAGCTCGCGCCCCGGTTTCCCGACGGCCAGATCTTCATGAGCCTGCACGCCCACACGCCGGGCCAGCAGCCGGTCGATCCGGGCAGCGCGCTGGCCAGCCTGCTGATGACGGTCGGGGTCGATGCGAGCCAGATCCCGGCCGGCGTGGAGGAACGAAGCCGGCTGTGGCGCGACCGGCTCGCGGGCAGGCAGGTGCTGCTGCTGCTCGACGACGCCGGTGGCTATGACCAGGTCAAGCCGTTGCTGCCGGGAACGGCCGGCAGCCTGGTGCTGATCACCAGCCGCCGGCATCTCACGGCGCTGGACGACGCTACTCGATCAGCCTGGACACCATGCCGCCCGACGAGGCGGCGGAGCTGCTGATCCGGCTTTCCGGCCGGCCCGGGCCTGACCGCCGACGATCCCGGCGGTCGGCGAGGTCGCCCGGCTGTGCGGCTACCTTCCGCTGGCGATCGGAATGATGGCGGCCGGCTCCGGCATCACCCGGCCTGGTCGGTGTCCGACCTGGCCGCCGGACCTGGCGTCGGCGCGGGACCGGCTCGAGCTCATGCGCACCGAGGACCTGTCGGTCGCGGCTGCGTTCGACCTGTCTTATCAGGTCTGGTGCCGCGACAGCAGCGGCTGTTCCGCCGGCTGGCCCTGCACGGCGGCGCCGATATCGACGTCTACGCGGCGGCGGCGCTCGACGGCGCCGACGTCGGCTCGGCCCGCACGCGCCTGGAGGCGCTGTATGACCGGCACCTCATCGCGGAGCACGCCGCCGGCCGCTACCGCCTGCACGACCTGATGCGCGAGCACGCGCGCGGGCTGCTCGCCGTCGGATTCGCCCGCCGACCGGGGCGCGGCCGCCGACCGGCTGACTGACCTACTACCTGCGAGCCGCCAGGTCCGCCGATGTGTACCTGACCAGGCGCGGCCAGCCAGCGGCCGACCCGCCGGGCCCGCCTGAGCGGCCGGGCCGCGATGCGGCCCAGCCCGATGCGGCCCAGCCCGATGCGGCCCAGCCCGCGATCGCCCGAGTTCGGCACCCGGGACGAGGCGACCGAGTGGATGGAGCGCGAGCGGCTGAACCTGGACGCGATGATCATGGATGCCGTCCGTCGGGACCGGGCGGCCGTCGCCGCCGCGCTGCCGGCGGCGATGCACGCGTTCCTGCGGTTCCACGGCCACTGGGACCACGCGCTCCGAGCTGCACAGGATCGCGCTGACGCGGCGATCAGGATCGGCGACGAGCGGGCCGAGGCCAGTGCCCTGACGAACCTCGGCGACATGCAGCTGGCGGCGCGCGACTATCCGGCCGCCGCGGCCAGCCTGAGCAGGCGCGACCCAGGTCTGCCGCAACCTGCGGCGACCGGCGGGGCGAGGCGGCCGCGCTTGACCCAGCTCGGAGCGGCGCTGTACCTCACCGGCGACAACCAGACGGCGGCCGTGCACCTGCGGTCGGGCCCTGGAGCTGTACTGCGAGCTGGGTGACGCGGCCGGGCAGGCGCTCGCGCTCAGCCGGCTCGGCAGCGTCCAGATCGTGACCGGCGACTATCGGCCGCCGTGTCCGGCCTGAGCAGGGCCTTCGAGGTCTACCAGCGACTGGGTGACCGGCTCGGCGAGGCTTACGCGCTGAACGACCTCGGCGCCGTCCGGCAGGCGACCGGGCAAGTACCGCGAGGCCACCGCCGACCTGCGCCCGTGCGCTCGACCTCTACCGGGACCTCGGCGACCGGCTGGGCGAAGCCAACGCGCTGCTCGACCTGGGCAACGTCCAGCAGGCAACCGGAGATTACACCGCCGCCATCGCCGGGCTGACCGATGCGCTCGAGCTGTACAACTGACTCGAGGACCGGCTGGGGAAGGCGAACGTGCTGCACCAGCTCGGCGTGGTGCAGCACGCCACCGGCGACAGCGCGGCCGCTAGCGACAGCCAGCGCACGGCCCTGGAGCTGTACCGCGCAGCTCCGTGACCGGACCGGCGAGGCCGACGCCCTTGTCCAGCTCGCCGAGCTCGCACTGGAGTCAGGGACGCCGAGTGAGGCCAGGGACTTTTTCCAGCAAGCGCATGTGATTTCGGTCGACATCGCGTCGCCGCTGCGGCAGGCGAGCGCCCTGGACGGCATAGGACGCTGTGACCTGCGGATCGGCAACACCGCTGCGGGCGCGGCGGCGCTCGCCGAGGCCCTGGCGATCTACCAGCGGCTCGGTGCTCCCCGGGCGGCCGTGGTGGCCAAGACTCTCGACGGACTCAGCGACCTGGCCTGAGCACGCTAGGCTCAGTACCTACTTCCAGCCCGAAGCGTGGTCCGTGACGTTGGCGAAAGTGAGGCAGGCTGAGCCGTGGTGGGCGGCAAGCGACGGCTGCGGCGGCTAGAGGCCCAGATCAAAAGGGCCATTAGCGACCAGGCCAGCCAGCCGCTCCGATCCGAGCCAGCCTGGACCGCGAAGCATCCCACCGGCCGGATGACCGCAGTGCCATCCGCGCCGATGCCGGCGGAACTGGTCGACGCCGCCCGGGCCGCACGCCACGGTGACCTGCCGGTGCGGCTCGAACTCCCCTACGCCACCGTCGTCGCCGTGATCGGCGGCGCCGGATACCCGCAGGAATGGTGGACGGCCATCTGGTGGGCGGCCGAGCCTCGTACCGACCGCCACCCGGTCGTCGGCCTGCAGCACCTGCCGATCGGGCTCAGCGCCCTTGCCGTCACCTGGGTCGGCGGCGAGCTGAGCCTGCTGGTCTCGGATTCGGCCGAGCCAGCTCGCCAGCACGCGGCGGCGATGACGGCGCTCGCCGCCTCGGAGCCGCTGAGCCGTCGAGCCGGCTCGCCCATCGGCCGGCGGCTGGCCCCGAGCCGGGCCGGGGGTGCCGCCAGCGTGTCCCAGGCTCGGGCGGTGACGGCGGTGGCCGCGGTCATCTTGCTCACCGCCTCGCTCGCGTTCGCCATCTCACTCGCCCGGCACCGGACCCAGCCGCCATCGGTTGCGGCACAGCGGCCCGCGCCGGCCAGCTCGGCTTCGAGGCCGGCGGGCTCGCAGACCCCCCGCCACGGCGACCGGGCCAGCTCACCGGCGAGGCACCGGCCGAAGGCCAGGCCGACGCCGACGCCGACCCCGAGGGCGACGACCCCGGCGGGGCCAGGACCGAGCCAGCCGCCGAGTTCACCGCCGGGCGCACCGCCGCGCCGGGGGCGCACGTCTCCGGCACCCTCGCCTAGTCCGTCTCCGACGCCATCTCCCAGCCACAGCCGCAAGTGCGTCTCGATCCTGGGGATTCACGTGTGCGTGTGATTTGCGAAGGAGGCTTTTCGCATGAGGGAGAATTGACCGGGCCCCGCGACGACAACCCTCCTCTGTGCGAAACGCCTCCCTCAGGAATCCGGTTCCCCTCCCCGCAAACCCCGGCAAGCCTCCGCAAGCGGCGCTGGCCGCGCCCAGGCTAGGCTTGGGCGTCGAAAAATGAGGGGTTGAGCCACGTGTTCCGTCGTGTCGCCATCGTCAATCGCGGTGAGTCCGCGATGCGCCTCATCCATGCCATCCGGGACCTCGCCGCCCAGACCGGGATGTCGATCGAGACCGTCGCGCTGCACACCGACGTCGATCGCACCGCCACGTTCGTGCGCGAGGCCGACCTCGCCTACGACCTCGGCCCGGCTTCGGCCCGCCCCTACCTCAACCTGAAGGTGCTCGAGCACGCGCTGGTGCAGACGCAGGCCGACGCCGCCTGGGTCGGCTGGGGATTCGTCGCCGAGGACCCGGCCTTCGCCGAGTTGTGCGAGAAGATCGGGGTCACCTTCGTCGGGCCAGGCCCCGACGCCATGCGCAAGCTTGGCGACAAGATCGGGGCGAAGCTCATCGCCGAGGAAGTCGGCGTCCCGGTCGCGCCGTGGAGCCGAGGCGCGGTCGAGAGCCTGGATGCCGCGCTGGCGTCGGCCGCCGAGATCGGCTATCCCCTCATGCTCAAGGCGACCGCCGGCGGTGGCGGCCGTGGCATCCGGGTGATCAGGGACGAATCCGAGCTGGCCGACGCCTACGAGCGGACCAGCCAGGAGGCCGAGCGCGCCTTCGGCAGCGGCGTGGTGTTCCTGGAGCGGCTGGTGACCGGGGCCAGGCACGTCGAGGTCCAGGTGATCGCCGACGGCCAGGGCACCGCGTGGGCACTGGGCGTCCGCGACTGCTCGGTGCAGCGGCGCAACCAGAAGGTGATCGAGGAGTCGGCCTCGCCCGTGCTCAGCCCGGACCAGGCCGCCGAGCTTAGAGCCTCGGCCGAGCGACTGGCGGTCGCGGTCGGCTACCGGGGCGCGGCCACCGTCGAGTTCCTTTACCACCCGGGTACCAGGCAATTCGCGTTCCTCGAGGTCAACACCCGGCTCCAGGTCGAGCACCCGATCACCGAGCTGACCACCGGCATCGACCTGGTCAGGGCGCAGCTGCACGTGGCCGCCGGCGGTCGCCTGGAAGGTGAGCGGCCGGCCGAGCGCGGGCATGCCATCGAGGCCAGGCTGAACGCCGAGGATCCCGACCGCGACTTCGCCCCGTCCCCGGGGCGCATCGCGAGGCTCGACCTGCCGGCCGGTCCCGGCATCCGGGTGGACACCGGGGTCAGCGAGGGCGACACCATCCCGGCCGACTTCGACTCGATGATCGCGAAGATCATCGCCTACGGCCGTGACCGCGACGAGGCGCTCGGCCGGCTGCGCCGGGCGATGGCCGAGACCAGGGTGATCATCGAGGGCGGCGCGACCAACAAGAGCTTCGTGCTCGAGCTGCTCGACCGGCCCGAGGTCATCGACGCCAGCGCGGACACCGGCTGGATCGACCGGGTCCGCGCGCGAGGGCGAGCTCGTCTCGCACCGGCACTCGGCGGTCGCGCTGGTGTCCGCCGCCATCGACACCTACGAGGAAGAGGAGCGCGCCGAGCGGCAGCGGCTGCTGTCGACGGCCTTCGGCGGGCGGCCGCAGGTGCAGCACGAGAGCGGCCGGCCGCTCGACCTGAAGCTGCGCGGCGCCAGTTACCGGGTCAGGGTCGCGCGCATCGGGCGCGCACCGGTTCAGGGTCGGGATCGAAGCGGGCGCCGAGGTCCGCACCGCCGACGTGGACCTCGACCGGTTCGACCGGCACACCGGCCAGATCGTCGTCAACGGCACCCGGTACCGCCTGCTCACCGGCACCTACGGACCGGTCCACCTCGTGGAGGTGGACGGCGTGGCGCACCGGGTCAGCCAGGACGAGGGCGGGGTCATCCGCTCGCCAGCGCCCGCGCTGGTCGTCGCCACACCGCTGGCGGTCGGGGCCGAGGTCGAGGCGGACGCGCCGGTCCTGGTGCTGGAGAGCATGAAGATGGAGACGGTGCTGCGGGCACCGTTCCGGGCGCGGCTGAAGGAATGCACGGTGTCCGTGGGCAGCCAGGTAGCGGCCGGAGCGCCGCTGCTCCGGCTCGAGCCGCTCGGCGACGCCGCCGTGGCCGAAACCGCGCCGGCGGCGGTCGCCGTCGAGCTCGACCTGCCCGCCGCGCCCGGCCAGACCCCGGCCCGGCGCGCCACACGAGGTCAGGAGGACCTGCGCAGCCTGCTGCTCGGCTTCGACGTGGACCCGCACGACGACCGGCGGGTACTCGAGGACTACCTGACCGCGCGCGGTGGAGGCGACGCAGGACGGCCACCGGCCGCTGGCCGGGGAGCTCGACCTGATCAGCGTCTTCGCCGACCTGGCCGAGCTGAGCCGCAACCGCTCGGCTGGCGGGGACGGCGATGCGGATGTGCACGTGCATAGCCCGCGCGAATTCTTTCACGCCTATCTGCAGTGTCTTGATGTCGAACGGGCCAGACTGCCGGAATCGTTCAAGGCCAAGCTGGCCAAGGCGCTCGGTCACTACGGTGTCACCGACCTTGAGCGCTCAGCCGAGCTCGAAGCCGCCGTGTTCCGGATCTTCCTTGCCCAGCAGCGCGCGTCGGCCGACGCCACGGTCATGGCCGCGCTGCTGCGGGCGTGGCTGCGGGAGCCGGTGCCGGACGAGACGCTGCGCGAGCCGGCCGGCCTCGCCCTGGAACGGCTGGTGGCCGCGACGCAGATCCGGTACCCGGTGGTCGCCGACTTCGCCCGGGGGGTGGTGTTCACCTGGTTCGGGCAGCCGCTGCTGCGCCGCCACCGCGCCCGGGTCTACGCCGACGTCCGCAACCATCTGCGCTACCTGGACGCGCACCCCGACGCGCCGGACCGCTCGGCGCGGATCGGCGAGATGGTGCGCAGCACCGAGCCGCTGGTACGGCTGCTCGGCCAGCGGCTGATCAGGCACGACCTGGACAACACGGTCATGCTGGAAGTCCTGACCCGCCGCTACTACGGCAACAAGGGCCTGACCGGCGTCCGCACCAGCGAGGTGGCCGGCTGCACGTTCGTGATCGCCGACCGCGCGGGCTCGTCGATCGTCTCGACCGCCGTGAGCTTCGAGGCGCTCGGCAGCGCGCTGGACGGGCTGGCCGGGCTCGCGGCCGGCGACGAGTCGATCGACGCGGACATCTACCTGGCCTGGGGCAACCAGCCAGAGGACTCCGACGCAATGGCCGCAGCGCTGCATCGGGTCGTCAGCGCGCATCCGCTGCCGCGCCAGGTCCGCCGGCTGACGGCCACGGTCGCCGGCCGGGGTCGCGCGGTGATGCACCACCACTTCACGTTCCGGCCGTCGACCACCGGCATGACGGAGGAACGGCTGATCCGGGGACTGCATCCCTTCATCGCGCAGCGGATGCAGCTGGAGCGACTGCGCAAGTTCGATCTCACCCGGCTGCCGTCGTCGGACGAAGAGGTGTACCTCTTCCAGTGCGTGGCGCGAGAGAACCCCTCGGACGACCGCCTGGTCGCGTTCGCCCAGGTACGGGACCTGACCGAGCTGCGCGAGCACGACGGCAGGCTGGTCTCGCTGCCCACGGCCGAGGACATGATCGCCATCTGCCTCGACTCGATCCGCCGCGCCCAGTCCCGGCAGCCGGGCAAGCACCGGTTCAACACCAACCGGGTCGTGGTCTATATCTGGCCGCCGAGCAACATCACCCGTGAGGAACTGGGGCTGATCGCCGGGCGGGTGCTTCCTACTACTGCGGGAGCTGGCCTGGAGGAGATCGAGCTCATCGCCCGGCAGCGGCACCGGCGGACCGGCGAGCTGGTCAAGATCACGGTGCGGATCGCCTTCGACGCGACCGGCGGCACGGAACTGTCCATCGGCGAGCCGTCCGACGAGCCGGTCGAGCCGCTCGACGACTACCGGCAGAAGGTCTTGCGGGCGAGTGGCCGTAACACGGTGTACCCGTACGAGCTGACCGGCCTGCTCGGCGACTTCGTCGAGCACGACCTCGACGAGGCCCACGCGCTGGTACCGGTCAGCCGGCCCAAGGGACGCAACTCGGCGGCGATCGTCGCCGGCGTGGTCACCACGCCGACCAAGCGGCACCCGCAGGGCGTCACCAGGGTCGTCCTGCTCGGCGACCCGACCAAGTCGCTCGGCGCGCTGTCGGAGCCTGAGTGCCGCCGGGTGATCGCCGGGCTGGACCTGGCCGAGCGGATGGGCGTCCCGCTGGAGTGGTACGCGCTCTCGGCCGGCGCCCGGATCTCGATGGGGTCCGGCACGGAGAACATGGACTGGGTAGCGGCCGCGCTCAAGCGCATCGTCCAGTACACGCAAGCCGGCGGCGAGGTCAACATCGTGGTCGCTGGCATCAACGTCGGCGCCCAGCCGTACTGGAACGCCGAGGCGACGATGCTCATGCACACCAAGGGCATCCTGGTGATGACGCCGGACTCGGCGATGGTGCTCACCGGCAAGCAGTCACTCGACTTCTCCGGCGGCGTGTCGGCCGAGGACAACTTCGGCATCGGCGGCTACGACCGGGTGATGGGGCCGAACGGGCAGGCCCAGTACTGGGCGCCGAACCTGATCAGCGCGCGGGACCTGCTGATGTCGTACTACGACCACACTTACGTGGTCCCTGGCGAGGCGACACCCCGTCGGGGCGAGTCCGCTGATCCGGTCGACCGGGACATCTCCTCGTTCCCGCATGCGCTGGAAGGCAGCGAGTTCACGACGGTCGGCCAGATTTTCTCCGCCGAGTTCAACCCGGACCGCAAGAAGCCGTTCGACATCAGGACGGTGCTGCGGGCGCTGTCCGACCAGGACTTCCCGGTGCTGGAGCGCTGGGCCGGCATGGCCGACGCGGAAACGGCGGTGGTCCAGGACGTGCACCTCGGCGGCCGGCCGGTGTGCCTGGTCGGCATCGAGTCACGGTCGGTGCCGCGCCGGGGCTTCCCGCCCACGGACGGGCCGGACACCTACACGGCCGGGCACGTTGTTCCCGCAGTCGTCGAAGAAGACCGCCCGGGCCATCAACGCGGCCAGCGGCAACCGGCCGCTGGTGATCCTGGCGAACCTGTCGGGCTTCGACGGCTCGCCGGAGTCGATGCGCAAGCTGCAGCTGGAGTACGGTGCCGAGATCGGCCGGGCGATCGTGAACTTCGAAGGCCCGATCGTCTTCTGCGTGATCTCCCGCTATCACGGCGGCGCGTTCGTGGTGTTCTCCAAGGCGCTGAACCCGAACATGACCGTGCTCGCACTGGAGGGGTCGTTCGCGTCCGTGCTCGGCGGCGCACCGGCCGCTGCGGTGGTGTTCTCCGGTGACGTCAATGCGCGGACCGCCTCGGACCCGCGCGTGCGGGAACTGGAAGCGCGCGTCGTGGCCGCGACCGGCGTCGACCGCGCCACGCTGACCGCCGACCTGGACGAGCTGCGCACCACGGTCAGGGCGGAGAAGATCGGCGAGGTGGCAGCGGAGTTCGACCGCGTGCACAGCATCCAGCGTGCCGTCGAGGTCGGCTCGGTCGACGCCGTGATCCGCGCCGCTGACCTGCGCCCCCGGATCATCTCGGCCATCGAGGACGTCGAGGCGAGGCTGCGCTAGAGCTGGCTGCGCTAGAGCTGGCTGCGCTAGCTCGGGTAGGCGTAGCGGCTGGTTGGCACGACGTCCAGGTCGCGGTCGGCCCCGAACCTGGTCACGCTGCCGATCATCCGATCCAGGCGGCGCTTCAGCTCCGCCTCGTCGCCGCCGCTGCCGTAGAACACGTGGACGTCGCTCATCGCGGCCATCGGGAACAGTTCCTCGACCAGGGCATCGACCCGCTCGGCGCCGAGCACTGGCCGCAGCACCCTGTTCTGCACGTAGCCGAAGGTCGCCTGAGTCTCGATCGCCACGCTGGTGTGCTCGCCCTGCCAGAGCCGCAGCCACTGCGCTGGGTCCAGGCCCGCCGGGATCCGCAGGAACACCACCTGGGCGAGGGCCGGGCACCGCTCGCCGTCCGGGGTGGCCGGCGGCACCAGCGGCGTCCGCTCCTCCACCTCCCACCCAGCGCACCGCTCCCCCAGGCCCGCCAGCACGGCCGAGATCGGGGCCGGGTCGCCGTCGGCCCAGACGCTGACCACCGCCTTGACCGGCGCGTCGAACGTGCTGATCCGCAGCTTCGCGGCCGCGACCTCCGCGTCGTCCACATTGACCTGCAGCTGGGTCGCCCCGGCCGCCCGGATGGCGGCGCGCGCCTGCGGCCCGCACAGCACCGGCGCAAGTCCGGCCCCCCACAGCGCATACATGAGCTTCACCGCACGACTCCCCCGCCTAAAAAACCCAAAGCATCAGTCTGAACATAACGTCCGCACCATTTGCCCCGAGCCAGAAGGGCGGCCCAACCGGGCCGGGACTCGCCGGGCGGGCCCGGGGGTGGCCGCGCCGCCGGAGGGTGGCCGGGGCTCGCTGGGTGGGCGCAACAGCAGTATGTCCCTCCTTGCTGCTGTTTCCGGCCCCGATTCGTGGACAGCATGGTCCTACTTACTGTCATCAGGACAGCAGTAAGTAGGACCATGCTGTCGTTGGGTTTACCTTCCGAGCGCGACCCAGCGGGGCAACCGCCGAGGGGGCGAGCGACCAGCGACCCTGCCAACGCGAGCTGTGCGCTCATCCCGGCTTTCCGTGCCCGGCGGTCGCGTGCCCGTGCAGCCGGCAGCGCGCCCGCCGACCCGGCCAGGTGCCTGAGCAGGACGGCGTGCGCGCTGAGGTCCGGGAGCTATCGCGAGCTGACGGCCGCCGAGCGGATCCGGATCGCGACGACGATGATCACGATCGCGAGCGCGTCGAACATCGCCGCCGTGGCGAAGGAGACTGCGGCGCCATGTGCGAAGAGCTGCTGCGCCAGCGGGCTGGTCGCGGCAACTGCGTGCTGCGGATCTGGGTGCGCCGCGTTCCCGTAGACGGTCACCAGGGCCGCAAGCCCGAGGGCGCCGCCGACCTGCTGGGCGACGTTGACCATCGCGGAAGCGGCGCCGGAGTCCTCGGGCGCGACGCCAGCCAGCGACGCCGTGGTCAGCGGCACGAAGGCCAGGCCCATTCCGCAGCCCATCAGCAGCATCGGTCCGAGCACGCCAGGCCAGTAGGTGGTGGCAGGCGAGATCTGCCCGAGCCAGGCGAGCCCGGCGACGGCGGGCGCGAGTCCCGCCAGCATCAGCGGCTTCGCCCCGAACCGGCTCATCAGTCGCGGCGCCAGGCGCGACACCGCGAAGAGCGCGATCGTCATCGGCAGGAACGCCAGGCCGGCCTTGACCGGGCTGAAACCGAGCACGTCCTGGATGAACTGGGTGAGGAAGAAGAACGTGCCGAACATGGCGCCGACGACCAGCACCCGGGCGACGTACGAGGCCGCCCGCGTACGGTCCGCGAACAGGCGCAGCGGAGTGACCGGCTGCGATGTCGTCGCCTCGGTCAGCGCGAACACCACCAGCAAGATCGCGGCAAGCCCGAAGGCGGCGAGCGTCAGCGGGTCGCCCCAGCCGCTTGAGGCGGCCCTGATGAAGGCGTAGACGAGCGCGGCCACGCCAGCCGTGGAGGATGCGGCGCCCTGGAGGTCGAACTTGCCCCGCCGGCGGGGCGACTCGGGCAGGAAGCGAGGGCCGACCAGGAGAACGGCGATCCCGACCGGCACATTGACGAAGAAGACCCAGCGCCAGGACGCCCATTGGGTGATCATGCCGCCGAGCACGAGCCCGAGCGAGGCGCCGCCGGTGATCACCGCGGTGAACAGGGCAAGCGCACGGGTCCTTGCCTTGCCTTCAGGAACGCTGGCGACGATCGTGGCCAGCGTCGCCGGGGTAGCCAGAGCAGCCCCGACTCCTTGCAGTGCCCGCGCGGCGAGCAGTTCTGCCGACGAGGTGGCCAGCCCGCCGCCCAGCGACGCGAGCGTGAACAGCGCCAGTCCCCACAGGAAGACCCGGCGCCGGCCGAGCAGGTCCCCGGCCCTGCCGCCGAGCAGCAGCAAGCCGCCGAACGTCAGCGAGTACGAGTTGAGCACCCAGGAGAGCCCGGTGGCCGACAGGTGCAGGCCGCGCGAGATGCCCGGCAGGGCGATGTTGACCACCGTGGCGTCGAGAATAATCATCAGCTGGGCGCACAGCATGATCGCGAGAATGACGCCCAGGCGAGTGCCGCCGGTGCTCACAGAAGATGTAGCTGGCGCGAGCGTCGCTGCCGCGGAAGGTGTAGCTGGCGGGAGCGTCGTTGTTGAGTGCGTCGTTGTCGGATGTGTCGTTGTCGAAGACGACATCGTTACCTTTCGGAACAGGATGCACGAGAAGCGTGGTGAGATCCGGCAGCACTGGCGCGATCGCTCGCCGGCGTTGCCGGGGTAAGCTATTCTTGATTCGGAGGACCCCTCCGGTAACTATACGGAGGTAGCCTCCGCTTTGCAACTTCGGGTTAGAGGTGCGCGATGAACGCGAGCGAGCCGGCCTCGGTCGACGCGGCCGCTGAAGGGCTTGAACAGCTCAGGTCAGCCCGGGCTGACCGGAGCATGCGCTCGGACGCCAAGCGCAACTACGAGCGGCTGCTGACTGCCGCGTCCGCGATGTTTGCCGAGCGCGGTAGCGACGAAGTCTCGCTCGAGGAGATCGCCCGCCAGGCCGGGGTGGGCATCGGCACGCTCTACCGGCACTTCCCGACCAGGCCCGCTCTGCTTGAGGCCGTCTACCGGGATCAGGTCGAAGGGCTCGGCGTCCTCGCCGGCAAGCTCCTCGCGGCTGAGTCGCCGGCCGTCGCGCTGACCGAGTGGATGCGGGCGCTGGTCGACTTCAGCGTGAGCAAACGCGGCCTGACCCGCGAACTGCTGGGCGACTCGCCCTTCCTGCCGGTCTGCAAGACCGTGATCCGCGAGTCGTCCAACGCGCTGCTCGAACGAGCGCAGCAGGCTGGCGCCGCCCGTACCGACATCACCGGCAGCGACCTCCAGCGGATGGCGCACGGGCTAGTGACGGCGGCGGAGTATGGCGCCGGCGACCCTGGCCTGATGGACCGCATGCTGTCCGTGGTGATGGCCGGCCTGCGTCCAGAGGCAGACCTGCGCTCAGGCTGACCACGCGCGCTCGATCAGGTAGCCGCCGCAGGCCAGACCCGGCTCAGGCCAAGCGCCGCAGCCGCCAAGTTCGGTCAGCTTCATGCCGAGTCCGCTCGACTCAGTTTTCGTAGTGATACCGCGCCTGGATGATGATCAATTCGGTGTCGGTCACCCCGTACACGAGCCGGTGCTCGTCGTCGATGCGGCGCGACCAGAATCCGTGCAGATTGCGGCGCAAGGGCTCGGGCTTGCCGATGCCCTCGAACGGACTACGCCGGCACTCCTCGACGAGCCTGAGCAATCGGCGCAGGAACTTCTTGTCCGCCTCAGCCCAGTAGAGGAAGTCTTCCCAGCCCTTCGGATGAAAGACGACTGCCCGCACGCCGGCTAGTCCTCGTTCGCCAGGTCGTGCAGCTCCCCCATTGTCTTGCTGATCAGCACGTGTCCGTGCCGTACCTGCTCGGCGGCGACGGTCAGCCTCGTTGCGTTGACCGGCGCGCGCAGCAGGTAGTCCGTCTCTTCCATGGACTCGTAGTCATCGGCCGCCACGAGGTAGGCCCGACCATGGTTGGAGACGATCTCGATGGCGATCCGATCTTCGTTGACCTGCTTGATAAGAGGAAAGAGCCGCTTGCGGGCATCAGACGCCGTGATCGACATGACACGCCTCCCACTAGTAGCAGTACCAGCATATGGTACCAGTCGCTTGCGGCGGCGTGGAATTCGGTCAATCTGGCTCTTACCTGCGATGATGGGGACATGACGGCGGGCGAGTTCACGAATGCGCATCCGGCGCTGGCGCAGTTCTGGCACCCGGCGGCCTTGTCGGACGAGATCGGGACGGACCCGGTCGGGGTCCGGCTCGCGGGCCGTGACTGGGCTCTGGTCCGATTCGACGACACGGTCAGGGCGTTCGCCGACTCGTGTCCGCACCGGCGCGCCCGGCTGTCGGCCGGCGCGATCGTCGCAGGCACGCTGCAGTGTGCGTACCACGGGTGGCGGTTCAGCCCGACCGGCGTCTGCGTGGCGATCCCGGCCCTTGAGGACGCGGCGCTGATCCCGGCGCGGGCAACCCTCGACAGTCCGGCCGAGGTCACCGAGCGCGACGGCCTGGTGTGGCTTGCGCCGCTACCGCCCCGTGCTCCCATCCCCGACCTGGTGCCCGGCGTCCCGCTCGGCGGAGCGAAGATCGCGACGGTCCAGCTTCCGGTGCTGCAGGTGCAGGCCAACGCCGCGATCTTGATCGACAACTTCCTGGACGAGGCTCATCTGCCGTTCGTGCACGCGGCCACGATCGGTGGTGCTGGTCCCGAGCCGATTCCGAGGGCCGAGGTCGAGCGGGACGGGCTGTCGTTCACCGCTGTGCGGGAGCATTCGTTCACGAACCTGAAGGACCCGGCTGTCCTTGATGGCTCGCGGCCTGCGGTGCAGCGCCGCCGGATGACCTACCGGTACCAGGCGCCGCTCACCGCGACGCTGCTGCTCGAGTACCTGGACGCCGAGGGCTGGCAATTCCTGACGTTCGTCGTCACGCCCGAGGACGAGCGTTCCTGCCGGGTGTATCAGACGGTGACCGGCCCTGGCCTGGCCGACGCCGAGCAGGCCGAGAGCGCCGCCAAGTACGAGATGTCGATCTTCGACGAGGACCTTGAGCTGCAGCGGCGGGCACTGCCTGGCCTCGAGTTTCCGCTGGACCCGGCGGCCGAGCTGCACACCAGGGCCGACCGAGTATCGGTCGAGTTCCGCCGCGTGCTCGCGGCCGCCATGGAGACCGGCCGAGCCGGTCAGCCCGATCACGACGCCGTCCAGATTTGTCCGCCGCCGGTCAGCTAGCTGTTTGATCGGGCGCGATGATCTCTATTCTCGGAAAATAGGTCCGGTACCGGACGGCATCTCGAGTCAGCAGCCGGTAACCGCCAACGGCCGCATGCGCCCCGATGTAGAAGTCGGGCATCGGTGACCGCTTGCCGCCGCCGCTCCGGCGGTAGCGCAAGAAAGCCTTACCAGCGGCAAATCCGGCGACGTAGGGCAGCGGCTCCCGTTCGAAGTCACCGGATGGGAGCAGATCGTCAAGCTCCTCGACGGTCGCGAAGCCTACCGAAACCTCCGCATAGATCAGCGGGTTGATCAGGACTCTCCCGGTGTCCATTGCGAGCGCGAGTTGCTTGCCCGACCAGCCAGCCCAGCGCACATCGCCCGTGATGACGTCAAGCAGAACGCACGAGTCCACCAGGGTAGCTGGGCGGATCGAAAGCGCGTCACTCACCACGGAGCAGGGCCATGATCTGGTCGGTGCTCAGGCCTGCGACCTCGGCTGCCGTCGCCGAGTTGCGCAGTCGCCGAACCGAACGCTGACCCCTGGTATGCGCGCCCGCTACCAGGACGATCTGCAGCGAGTCACCGACCTCGACAACGTCCACCTCGTCACCCGGATTCAGGTGGTACTTCAGACGCAAGTGCGCCGGGATCGTGACCTGGCCCTTGCTGTTCAGCACCATGACGCCTCCGCCTACCACGTATTACAGCTACTACGTAATACCACACCTAGACGGCGGCGACGTTCTGTCGGGCGGCGGCACGGACCGAGGTGGTCAGCTTCGGCGCAGGTCCGTCAAGACGAGCGTCGCCTTAGCCAGGGACGCTGGCGGCGCCGGAAACATCAGCAGCATGACGCTACTTGCCGCTATCCCGACGACAACCCGAAGCAGGTCCGGATCAGGTGTCGGCGACGTGGACCAGGGACCATTGGCGCAGCGGAACTTGCACCACGAAACCCTCGCTCGACTCGGTCACCGCTAGCCGCTCAAGATCGTGATCGGGGCTGGCGAGCCAGCAGGCCGGTGCCTTCAGGTAGCGCGGCAAGGTCACCGCGACCACGGCCGGACGGCAGGGCGGCTGCACTCGGTCCCAGGAGGGATCGACCACCTGCAGCAAGCTTACGAGCGACAGGACGACGCCGTCCTGGGCAGCGCTGACCCGAGCCCAGATGCGGCCCGCCTCAGGGTGGGCCGAGATCAAGCCGGAACTGGCAGCACGACCCGAGCCGCGCACGCTGAACTGCCACTCCGCCGCCGGACCCACGATGAAGGCAGGCTCGATCGGCACGATCCCCGGTCCGCGCAGCCAATGCCGGAACGCGACGCCGAAATCCAGCAGCCGCCGGAGCGTGGCCCGCACAGGGGACGGCGGACGTACGTGGTTCGGATAGTACGGATCGACCAGGACCCGCTCGTCCTCTCCGGCCACCAGCGGCCAGGCCCCGGCGGCCAGGGTGACCGCGATCAGGTGAGCCAGGCCCGAACTGGCAGGTCCAGCGGCCGGACGAGCCTCACCGCCCAGAAATGACGGGTAGGCAGCCAGCAGCACCGGCAGGCTGGCCAGCCCCCGGGCCCGGTCCGCCAGCGCGGCCAGGTCTTCGTACCTGGTGTACGGCGGCCAGATCTCGACGTAGCTCGCAGCTTGCGGGACAGCCGCATAGTCGGCTAGCGGCCAGGCGCCGACGGCGTTCGCAATGACGGCGCCACCCTGCCGTCGCCTGGCCACGAGGCGGGCGGCGGCCTCCGCGAGTTCGGCTAGCGCCGGCCCCGACGTCGAGTCGCTGGCCTGCCTGGTTCCAGGCCACGCGCGGGTAGCCGTACTGGTCGAGGTGGAATCCCTCGAAGTCGAGCCCGTCGAGCACCGCCGCCAGCTGGCCGAGCAGATGCTCCTGCCAGCCGGCCTCAGCCGGATTCATGAGGTAAAACAGCTCGGCCAGGTGCTCGGGCCGGCCCGAGCCGTCGACTAGCTGCCAGTTCTCATGCCGGGCGGCGAAGTCAGGCAGCCCGGCGTACAGCGCGGCGTAGCCGAGCGGCGCGATGCCACGCTCGCGGCACGAGGCGATGCTGCGGCGCACGCTGGTCAGCGACAGCTGACGGCCGATCGGGTCACGGAACTCGGTCCCCGGCGGGAGCAGCTCGTCTTGCCGGTACATCCAGTCGTAGAACTGAGCGCAGTTCAGGTGCAGCGCGGCCATCGTCGCGGACCGCGCTGGCTGACCAGAGTCGCCTGGACCGAACTCGGACAAGAACCCGTACCGAGGGTCGTCCCGCCAGTCGGCCAGCACGTCGACGGCACCGCGCACGGAGCCGACCACGGCGGTGTCCGTCTCGACCTCGGCCCGCACCAGGTAGCCGCGTTCCTGTGCCGGCGGCTGGTCGATCTGGCCGAGGATCTCGGTCACCCCGGGGGCGAGTCGCTGCCGCAGGACGGTTCCCGTCGGCCAGATCCGGACCGTGGCATCCGTCGCAACCTCGGAGCGCACGGTCAGCCGCACCCGCCACGGGTCGCCCGGCGCGAAGAACGCCCGCTGCGGCACCACCGTGCCGATCCGCACGGTCATGGCGTCTCCGGCTGGCACTGCGCCAGCTCGTGGTCCAAGATCAGGTACACGGCGTGTGACCAGGTCAGCGGCGTCGCAACGGTGCCCCAGCGCCTGGTCCAGGTCTCCACATACGGCGGTCGCTGCACTGCGTCGAGGGTCTGCTCGGGCAGCAAGCCGTCGCTGGTCGCGGCCGACTCGACCCAGGACAGCAGCGTCCTGGCGGCTTCGGGCTGACCGGCCCTGGCCCAGTACCAGCCCAGATGCGCGGACAGCGGAACCCACTCGCCGCCGCCGTAGTAGGTGTCACCCAGGTACCGGTAGATCCCGCCGGTCGGGCCAGTCAGGTCGCTGGCGATCGCCTGGGCCGTCGCCTCCATCGCAGGGTCGCCAGGAGGCAGCAGCCCGAACGGGACGCCAGCCCAGATCAGGCTGCCGTCAACCAGGTCGCTGTGCAGGTGCTTGCGGAGCCGGCCGCCGACGGTGCCTGGTCCGAGCGCCAGCTCGCGTGCCTGCCTGGCGACGGCCCGCCAGTCCGGCGACCCAGGCGACCCAGGCGACCCCACCAGCTCGCTCGCCGCGATCAGGCCCGCATAGATCGCGGCCAGCGTGCTGACGTGCACCTGACCGGAGTTCTCCTCCCAGCAGTCGTAACTCGGCTCGTCCCACAGCGCCGCCAGGTACTCGCCAGCCAGGCGTACCGAGGAAGCTAGCCCCCCGGCCGCTCGCTCGTGACCGGCCCGGGCCCACTCGCTCAGGGACCAGAGCCAGGCCCCCAGACCGTCGAGCTGGAAGTTCGGCCAGGGCTCGTCCCCTCGAGTACCGTCCGCCCGGAACCGGGCGTCCAGGATGTCCCCGGCATCGACCGGCCTGCCCGCGCGCCGGTCAGCGATCGCCCGCGAGATCGTGTCGGCCTCCCGCGCGACCACCTCGGCGGCCCAGCGGTGGAAGCGGCCGGCGCGTTCGTGCTCCCCGCACACCAGCAGCGCGTGGGCAGCGAACGCGCTGTCCCTGAACCAGGAGTAGTCATACTGGCTGAACGCCCGGCTCGCGATGATCGCCCCCGTCTCCGCCTGAGAGTCCCGCAGCACCTGCAGGCTGCGAGCCCGCAGCGCGGTCCGGTCAGGCGCGCCGCTCATTGCAGCGCCCCGAGCGAGAGTCCCTGCCGGAACCATCGCTGGGCCACGGCGAACGCGATCACCGTCGGCGCGGTGGCGATCACCGACGCCGCGAAGAACGGCCCCCACTCGGTCGAATGTGTCTGCTGAAAGAGCGCGATCGCGATCGGCATGGTCCGCTTCGATGGTGTGTTGATCATGGTCAGCGCCAGGACGAACTCGTCCCAGGCGCCGTTGAAGGTGAACAAGCCCACAGTCGCCAGCGCGGCTCGCGACAGCGGCAGCACCAGCTTGATCAGGATGCCCAGCTCGGAGACTCCGTCGAGCCGCATCGCCTCGGTCAGCTCGCGCGGGATGCCTTCGAAGAAGCCGCGCAGCAAGAACACGCTGAACGGCAGGTTCGCGCTGATGTACAGCAGCACCAGCCCGATCCGCGAGTCGAGCAAGCCCAGGTCCCGCATGAGCACGTACTGGGGTAGCACCAGCAGCGTGGCCGGCACCGCGAGGCTGGCCAGCATCAGGTAGAAGATCGTCTCGCGGCCGTGGAACTGGTACCGGGCAAAGCCGTAGGCGGTCAGCGACGACAGCACGAGCGTCCCGACCACGGTGCCCGCCGCCACGAACACGCTGTTGACGAAGTAGCCGGAGAAGTCGTTCTCGGTCCAGGCCGCCACGTAGTTGCCGAAGGTCGGGTGGGCAGGCAAGACCGACAAGCCGGGCGCGAGCACCCCGCCGAGGCGGCTGAACGACAGTGACAGCATGTACGCCAGCGGGAACGAGCAGATCAGCGCCAGGACGGCAATGCCGGCCAGCCTGCCGCGCGCGCCACCTCGCCAGACAGTCGCGCGGAGTGGATTACTTTCCACCGTCATCTCGACCTCCGCTCCCGCAGCAGCCGAATCTCCGCCGCGCTGAGCAGGAACAGCGCGATGGCGAGCATGCTGGCCAAGGCAGCCGCGTAGCCGAAGTCGAAGAAGCTGAAGGCGGTCTGGTAGGTGTACGTCAGCAGCACCTGCGTGCTGTTGTAAGGCCCGCCCGAGGTCAGCAGGAAGACCGACAAGAAGGCCTGCAGCGAGCCGATCACCAGCATGACGAAGACGAAGATGGTCGTGGACCTGATGCCCGGCAAGATCACATGCCACCACAGGCGCCAGCCACGGGCACCGTCGACCTGGCCAGATTCGACCACGCTGCGATCCAGCGCCGTCAGTCCAGCTAGGAACATGACCATCGACCACCCGATGCCCTTCCAGACGGCAAGCAGCCAGATGACGACGAACGACGACCAGGTGTTCTGCAGCCACCCGATGCTGACCGTGTGCCCGGCGGCCGTCCCGAGCAGGGCGTTGATCAGGCCTTCGTTGGTATTGAACAGGTACGCGAACACGTAGCTCGCGATCACCCAGGACGTGACCACCGGCAGGTAGATCAGCGTCCGCCAGATCCCGCGCCCTGGCAGGTGCTTGTGCAGCAGGTTCGCCGCGACCAGGCCGAGCAGCATCTGGGTCGGCACCGTCACCACCGTGTAGAGCACCGAGTTGATCGCGGCGGTGTGCACGACCGGATCACGCAGCGCCCGCGCGTAGTTGGCCAGGCCGACGAACGGAGTCGGCGTCCCGGGCACCGGCTGCCAGTGCTGGAAGCTCATCTCCGCCTGGCGCAGTACCGGATAGATCGTGAAGATCAGGTAAAAAGCCAGGCCAGGCAGGATGAAAAGGTACGGCAGGGGGCGCTGGCCGATGGCCAGCGCCCCGCGCACGCGGGAGAACGCAGGTCGGCGCCTGCTCACCAGGGCCTGAGCCACGCCTGCATCCCTCCAGACAACTTCCTGTCCTCCGTAATAGCCTTATGAACCCGTTAGGAGCGCGTTCACCTGCGGAGTCACCGCGTCGATCTCGGCCTTCATCGACCCCTTGCCATGCAGGGCGGCGGAGATCGCGTTGGAGATGTCGGCGTCGATCTTGGCGTAGTTGGGTACCGGCGGCCTGGCCTCGGCCTGGCCGAGCTGCTCGGCGAATGGCGCGTAGTAGGCGGCCAGCTTGGTCTCGAATGCCGACGCGCTCTTGAGCACCGACATCTGGCCAGCCTTGGCCATTTCCTGCTGCGCGGTGGCCGACAGCATGTACTTGACGAACTCTTCGGCCGCCGCCGCGTGCTTGCTGCCAGAGGGGACGATCAGGTCCTCGCCGCCGACGACCGAGACGGAGCCGCCTGCGCCCGCTGGCATCTGGGCGATGCCGTAGTCCTTGTTGTAGGTGAGAGCCGGAGTACTGCCGCTGAGCGTGCCGACCCCCCATGGGCCGTCGATGTACATGGCGTACTTGCCGGTCGGGAAGCCCTCCTCGCCGCTGATGACGCCGGTGCCGCCGAGGATGTCAGAGCCGACCACGCCGGTGCTGACCAGCTTGCTGATCGTGGTCAGCTCGCCGACCGTGGCCGGGCTGTTCAGGAAGCCGCTGGCGGTGTTCAGGGACTTGCTGGTGATCTGGCCGCCTGCGCTCCAGACGTAGGGAAGCAGGTTCCACAGGTCGGTGCCGTCGATGCCGAGGCCCCACTGCTTCTTGGCCGGGCTCGTGAGCTTCTTGGCGTCGGCGAGCAGGTCGGTCATCGTGGTCGGCGGGCCGGAGATGCCGGCCGCCTTGAAGTCAGCCTTGTTCCAGTACAGGCACTGGGTGTTGGTGTCGAGCGGAAGGCCGTAGTCCGTGCCCTTCCAGTTGACTGGCGCCAGCGTGCCCGGATACACCGAAGCCGCCACGGCGGAGAATCCGGCCATGTCCTTGCTCAGCGGCACCAGCGCGCCTTCCTGGGCCAGGCCAGGCACCCAGGAGATGTCGGCACGGACGATGTCCGGCGGGTTGCCCGCGTTAATGGAGGCCAGCATCTTGGAGTACATCTCGGTCTCGGTCGTCGGGTAGACGTCGGAGACGACCTTGATGCCCGGATGGGACTTCTCGAAGGCCGGAATGATCACCTTCGCGATCGTGCTGGCCTCGGAGTCGGTCTGATTGTAGGTGTTCCAGAACTGCAGCACGATCGGCGACGAAGAGCCGCTTGAATGAGTCGAGCCTGACCCGCTGCAGGCCGACAGGAGCATGCTTCCGATGCCTAGGACCACGCCAGGCGCGAGCCACCGGAGCTGTATGCGCTTATTTGCCATCGCCACCACCTTTGTGCTTTGCCCAGATTTGCGGGCTTGTTTCGTTGGTTCCTGTTACGTCGGTTACGCCTCGAGCCGGTGCCAGATCGCCCGGCTGCGTTCGTCTTCGGTGGGCAGGCTGAACAGCTCGCGCAGCACCAGGGTCGCCGCGCCAACCGCCCACGCCTCGTTCCCCCACTGCTGGATCTTGATCGGCAGCTCCGCTGCCGAGACCGCCGAAGATGCCGCTGCGCACCGCCTCGATCATCGGGTCGAAGAACGGCGCACCGAGCACCGTGCCCTCACCGCAGACGATCAGCAGCTCGGGGTTGAGCAGCGTGACCAGGTTGGCTACGGCCAGGCCAAGGCGGGCGCCGGCCGAGCGCAGCACCCGGGTCACGGCGAGGTCGCCCTGCTCGGCCAGGCGATCAGCTCAGCGCGGCCGATGTCGCGGCCGAGCAGGTCGCTGGCCTGCCGATCAGCGCGGCCTCGCCGACCAGTGCCTCCAGGCAGCCAGCCCGGCCGCATTCGCAGACCGGTCCTTCAGGGTCGACGATCATGTGACCGAACTCACCGGCCGCCCCAAGCGCTCCCCGGTAGAGCGCCCGGTCGATGACGACGCCGATGCCGATGCCCCGGCCGACGCTGAGCGTGACGAAGTTCCTGGCGCTGACCCCCTCGCCCGACCACTTCTCGGCGACCGCGAGCGTGTTGACGTCGTTGTCGACCCAGACGGGAAGCCGCAGCCGCCGCCACAGCGGGTCGGCGATGGGCACGTCAGCCCAGTCGAGCAGGTGCGAGAACCGGCAGGTACCGCGCGCGGAGTCGATCAGGCCCGACAGGCCGATCCCGATGCCGAGCACCTTGGACCTCGCGATCCGCCCGTCGCGAGTACCTGGCGGGCGGCCTGCTCGATCGCCGCGAGAGCGGCTTGCGGATTGGCGACGAACGACCCGTCAAGCTCGACGGACGCGGCGACGTTGGCCTCGAGATCGCAGACGACCGTGGTCAGCCCGTCGCCGCGCAGCTTGATGCCGACCACGTAGCCCGCCATGGGGTCGAGCTGCAGTAGCACCGGCGGGCGTCCTCCGCTCGACGGCGCGAGCGCGACCTCGGAGAAGATCCCCCGGCGCAGCAACTCGGCGACGATCGCCGAGACGGTCGGTGCGCTGAGCTCGCTCTGCCTGGCTAGATCGGCTCGCGAGATCGGGCCGTGCTGCCGTACCAGCTCGATAAGCAGGTTGACGTTAAGGTCGCGCAGCAGCGCCTTCGACCCGCGCTGACCGGGCAAGTCGCCCGTCCCGGCCTGAGCGGACCGGGCCGCGCCCGCACCACGAGCCGCACCCCCAGACCCCGCACCAGTCACTCGCCGCGCCATTAGCCGCCTCCACCCATCCCACCAGCCCGAAAGCCCAACCCGCCCGAAGACCCAACCCGGCCCGAAGACCCAACCCGGCCCGAAGACCCAACGGGCCCGAAAGCCCATCCCGCCCGAAGACCCAACCGGCCCGAAGACCCATCCCGGCCCGAAAGCCCATCCCGCCCGAAGAGCCAACCGGGCCGAAGAGCCAACCGGGCCGAAGAGCCAACCGGGCCGAAGAGCCAACCGGGCCGAGCACTAGCCACCGTCGGCCGCGCATTGACCGCCGAGACCGCCAGCCCAAGCCACGTCTTTCCTGACTAACTTAAGTAAGCTTAGAAAGTAAGTTGGAAACTACGCAGCGCGTGACGTATCTGTCAAGATACGGCGGCACATTCCCGCCCCTGAAACACCCCGCCGCAGGTCAGAGCCCAGGTGCGCCAGAACCCGCCGCGCGGACCGCAGCACCCCGCACCCCGCGCTCCGGCCACCCCGCGCACCCCGCGCACCCCGCCGCCCCTGGGCACCCCGGGCACCCCGACCACCCCGGCCACCCCGCGCACCCCGGCCACCCCGCGCACCCCGGCCACCCCGCGCACCCCGGCCACCCCGCGCACCCCGGGCACCCCGGGCACCCGGCTTCCTGGAGCACCTGGGGAGCCCCGGTGCTGCGATAACCGCACCAGGGCTCCCCAGGTGCGGGCCGACGCGGGAGTGATCAGCGCTGCGGGTCGGCACCCGAGGTCCGCTTCGAACAGAAACCCGGCAATTCCGGCAAATCGCGCGCCGATTCGCGGCGGATAGCCGGAGTTTCAGCACGGCCAGGGATTCCGCCTGGGCAGCGGCGCTACCGGGGGCCGACGCCGCACCGAAAGCGTCAGCAGCATGGTCCTACTTACTGCTATCCCAACAACAGTAAGTAGGACCATGCTGTCGTTGAAATTGCTCCCTTCACAGCAGTAAGTCCCTACTTACTGCTGTAAACCCAGGCCCGCGCTGATTCGCACGTCGGCCAGTCATAAGAAATTCCGGCAGGCGGCCACAAACCCAGCGCTCAAACCGAGCCACCACGAGAACCGCCGCAAACCCGCAAGCCCCGCGACCGCCTAAGCCAGCCACTTCAGCCCGCGACCAGAGAAACCAGGAAGATTCGAAAACCAGGCCCCCCGAAGCGCAAGCCAACTCGAAGCGCAAGGCCCGCAAGACCCGCCGCAAGGCCGCGCAAGACCCGCAAGGCCCGCATGGCCAGCAAGGCCCGCATGGCCGGCATGGCGGCAAGGCCCGCAAGACCCCGGCCTTCGGGAGCACTAGGCGCGGCGCGACAGCAGCTGTCGACCAGGGAAAAGCTGTCTACCTGGGAAAACTCCGCGCCGGCAGCCGCCCTCCCGAAAGGCGACAAAGTAGCGGCAATCCGTGAAACCTGTCCCGGGTAAACGGCGTCAAACCCCGCATTTAGCCACGGTCGTAAGGCCATTCGCCGCAATCGCGGTGACCCGGACGCGGATCTCCATGTCATCTTCACAGGGAGTGCGCTGTCATGTCACAGCCGCTCAGTTATATGCAGGTGTAGTGATACGGACGTTGGGGCGATCAAGGGGGAACGGGATGAGCTGGCAGACCAGTTTTGGTGCCGCCATCTCGGTGAGCGACCACGTCTAAGGCGTTGGCGTTGTCCGGATATCGCGGGGGCATATCCGGGCACGCCGACGCGTCACTATCGACTGCCAGGCTACCGGCCTGGCAGTTTCTTTTGGTAAGCAGTTCTTTGGTAACCGGCCGACCCGGCACCCGGCACGCTCAGCTAGCGGGGCTTGCCCCGTTCGATGATCCCGGCATGGCGTCGTTTGGAGCCGGGCGCGAGCGGGCTGGGGCGCGGCGGACGCGGCGGCTTGCGTTCGCCCGGCCAGTTCGGGCTCACCAGTGGCAGCGTCACCGTGACTGACGTTCCCCGGCCAAGCTCGCTTTCGATGTCGAGCGACCCATGGTGCGCTCGGATCAGCTCGGAGACGATCGCCAGGCCGATACCGCTGCCTGCCACGTGGGACGAACTCTCGCCCCGGTAGAACCGCTCGGTGATGCGCGGCAGTTCCTCGGGAGAAATGCCGACGCCCGTGTCACCGACGCGCAGCTGGCCGGACCCGTCCGACTGGTACGTCTCCAGCGTGACCTGCCCTCCGCTCGGCGTGAATTTCAGCGCGTTGGTGAGCAGGTTCACCACGATCTCGTGCATCCGCAGCGGATCGCACATGACTTCCACCTTCGTCAGCCGCTCCACCAGCGTGACGTTCGCGCCTCGAAGGAGTCGACCAGGCTGGTCGCCGCCGTCGCGGCCACGGCCGCCAGGTCCCGCCGGACGAGCGTGAGCTGCAGCGCAGCGGCTTCGGCCGAGGCAAGGCGCTGAAGGTCGTCGGCCATCCTGGCCAGCCTCAGCACCTCGTCGCGGAGCGAGCCGATGTGCTCGGCATCGGCCGGGGTGAGGCCGTCGAGCATGGCCTCGTGGCCAGCTTGCAGCACCGCGATCGGCGTCCTGAGCTCGTGCGCCACGTCCGCTACGAGGTTGCGCCTGACCTGATCTTGCTCTTCTTTGGCGTCCACCATCTGGTCGAAGGCCCGGGAGAGCTCGTGCAGCTTGCCGAACCCGCGCACCTCGCCGACCCTCGCATCCTTGTCGCCGCCGCCGCGAGCACGGGCCGCCCAGGTCAGCCGGTCCAGGGGCTTGGCAATGAGGCGGGACAGCGGCAAGGCGACGAAGATGGCCAGCAGGATCGCGCTGGCGCCTGCCACCAGCCTGTACCGCCAGCGCTGCGTGCTGAAGATGGCGACGGCCCGGGCGAAGGTGCCGTGGCCGAAGGCGACCGTCACCCAGCCGACTTGCCGCCCGTCGACGGTCACCTTGTCGGTGACCTTGGGTCCGGCGACGGCGATCGTGCGGAACCCGGGCGACTCGCGGACCAGCTGCCCGCTATCCGAGCGGATCTGCACACCCGCGCCGCCCCGGTCGATGAAGGCGACGATCGGCGACAGGTTGGCGTGCGTCCAGCCGTTCGGGCGGTAGGCTGACCCGGCCGCGACGGCGGTCGACCTGGCCAGGTCGGATTCGTGGTCATTGACCAGCTGGCCGAAGTCGCCCCCGATGGTCAGGGCCGCGATCAAGATCGCGATGACGACGGCGGCGAGGGCAACCACGACGAAGGCAACCGTTAGCTGGAGCTCAAGGCGCCCCGTAAGATTTGCCTGCGGCCTACCCATCCCTGGTGAGGCCAAGCCGGTAGCCGCCGCCGAGCACGGTCTGCACGATCACCGGGTTCGCCGCGTCTTCCTCGATCTTCCGCCGCAAGTTCTTGACGTGCGAGTCAATGGTCCGCTCGTAGCCCTCGAAATCGTACCCGCGCACCCGGTTGATCAGCTCAAATCGTGAATAGACCCGGCCTGGAACGGTCGCGAGGGCGACCAGGATGCCCCACTCTGTGGGCGTGAGCTCTACCTCCTCACCCCTGACCCGGGTGACCCGGCGAGATTCGTCGATGGCGACCAGGCCGTCGCCGAAACTGTTCACCGCGTGGTCGGTCGAGGCAGGCGAATTGCGCCGCAGGATCGCCTGAACGCGAAGTACCAGCTCACGGGGGCTGAACGGCTTCGTCACATAGTCGTCGGCACCGAGTTCGAGTCCCGCGATCCGGTCTTGCTCACTGGTCTTCGCCGTGAGCATCAGGATCGGAGTCGGACTGACCGCCTGCACTTCCCTCGCGACCGCCTCGCCCGGGACGTCAGGCAACCCCAGGTCGAGCACGATCAAGTCGGGCTTCGCCGTCGCCATGACATTGATCGCCTCGGCACCTGAATCGGTTGAGAGCACAGCAAACCCGGCCCGCTCGAGATAGGACCGGACCAGTTCTCTGAGCTTGCGCTCGTCCTCGACGAGCAGCACTGTTGCAGTCATCGCTACCCGACGTCCCCCATCGTCAGGATCTCTCGACCCGAGCAGTGCCGCCCGACTGCCCAGTACGGGAGATCATGCCCAAAGCTGACTAGCCCCAAGCAGCCGATCCCTGTGGCTGCCTTGGCGCTTCGCTGACCGGCGTCGCCGGCCGGTGGCCGTGGTGCGAGGCACGGCTTCTTTGCCAGCGGTACGCAGACCTTGGCCTGCGTCCCCCTCCCCTGCTCGCTGGTGATGTTCAGATCGCCATGCTGCGGCCTGACCAGCTCGGCGACGATCGTGAGCCCGATCCCGCTGCCGGTCGCCATCTGCGCGGAACGCTGCCCACGGAAGAACCGCTCGGTCACCCTCGGCAGTTCGTCGGCCGGGATGCCGATACCGGTGTCGCTGACCTTGAGCTGCGCCATCCCCCGGTCGCCAGACCCGGTCTCCAGCGTGACGGTGCCGTCCGCCGGGGTGAACTTCAGCGCGTTCGTCAGCAGGTTGACGATCACCTCGCGCATCCGATCGGGGTCGCACAGCACCCAGACCGAGCTGAGCTTCCTGGTCAGGCTGACCTCGGCCGCGCCGAAGGAGTCGGTCAGGCTGGCCGCCGCGTCAGCGGCGACCTCCGCCAGATCCTGCGGCGCGACCTTGAGCTGGAGCGCCGCTGCCTCGGCGGCCGCGAGCCGCTGCAAGTCCTCGATCATCCTGGCCAGCCGGAGCACCTCGTCGCGCAGCGACCACAGGTTTTCCGTGGTCGGCTGGGTCACCCCGTCCAGCATGGCCTCATGGCTCGCCTGCAGGATCGCGACCGGCGTGCGCAGTTCGTGCGCGATGTTCGCGACGAGGTTCTTCTGCAGCCGGTCCCGCTGGTCGATCGCGTCGCTCGACTCGTTGAGCGCGACGGACAGCTCGCGCAGCACGCCCGTGCTTGGCATCTCGTCCACCCGATCGAGCGATCGCCTGCGCCTCTAGCTCGGATGATGGCCAGCACGCGTTCGAGCGGCAAGGTGATCTGCCGGGAGACGATCAGTGATACCACTAGCGCGATCAGCGCTACGATCCCGGCCGCGCCGAGGCTGGCCCGCATTCGCTCGCTCTCGAACTGGCTCACCACCGAGCCGAGCCCGCCTGGTCGAACGCGACGGTGACGGTGCCGACCCGCGTGCCGTCGACCGACACCGGAGTCCGGAACACGTGGTCGGCGTCGAAGGTCTTGAAGCCTGAGTCGCCTGGACGATGTGCCCTGACGTGTCGCGGATTTCGGCGGACGCGCCCTCCCTGGTCACGAGTTCGAGACCGGATCCAGGTTGGCCGACGGCCAGCCCGTCGGCTGCTGTGAGTACATCGCGCTCGACGCCGCCGCGACCGCCCGGCTGAGGATGCGCTCCTGCTTGCATCGCCAAGTCGTTGATGTCGTTGCCCGTACCGACTCGGTCAGCCACGACAAGATGATGATTGCCGCCAGAGCGACGCCGAGAAACGCCACCGTGAGGCGGAGCCCCAGCTTGCCGATCCCGAAGATTACCGGCTTGACCATCCCCTATCCGGCCCGGGCGTGCACAGCGGACCGGCGCGGTGGTTGCCAGTCGGATCCGAGTACCCGGCGCTGGCGTGGAATGCAGCGGGGGAAAGACATGCCTGACTGATCCGGCATGGTGGAAGATGCCATCTGCTCAGGGAAGCCGCCCGAGATGCAGACGCGGTGAGCGGCTGTGCAGACCCGATGGAGCGACCCGCGCGACCCGCCCGACCCGCGCGTCCTACCCTCCGGTCAGCAGGACATCAGCGTCGAAGCAGGTCCGGTCCCCGGTGTGACACGCGCCGCCGACCTGGTCCACGGCGACCAGCACCGTGTCCCCGTCGCAGTCCAGCGCCACCGACTTGACCACCTGCGCGTGACCAGAAGTCTCGCCCTTGACCCAGTACTCCTGCCGGCTGCGTGACCAGTACGTGCAGCGCCCGGTCGTCAGCGTGCGGTGCAGCGCCTCGTCGTCCATCCAGCCGAGCATCAGGACTTCGCCGGTGTCGAACTGCTGCGCGATCGCGGGGAACAGCCCGGCCGGGTCTCTCTTGAGCCGGGCCGCGATCTTCGGGTCGAGGCTGCTGTCCTGCGACGTCGTCATGATTCTCCCTGTCGGGCCAGGCGGACCCGGTGGCCCGCTGCCAGCAATGCCTGCTTGACCGAGCCGATGCCAAGCTCGCCGAAGTGGAACAGGCTCGCGGCCAGCACCGCGTCGGCACCCGCCGACACGGCCGCCGGCGAAATCGGAAACCTGGCCCGCTCCCCCGCTCGCGACCACGGGCACGTCCACCACTGCCCGGACCGCGCTGATCATCGGCAGGTCGAACCCCGCCTTGGTGCCGTCGGCGTCCATCGAGTTCAGCAGGATTTCCCCGGCGCCCAGCTCGGCCGCCCGGCCGCCCACGCCACCGCGTCGATCCCGGTACCGCGCCGGCCGCCGTGCGTGGTGACCTCGAATCGCTCTCCGATCCCCCAGCAGAGCGTCGCGCGTCCACGGACACGACGACGCACTGCGCCCCGAACCGGGCGCTCGCCTCGCCGATGCAGCTCGGGCCGAGCGATCGCCGCCGTATTCATCGCCACCTTGTCGGCCCCGGCCCGCAGCAGCCGGTCCATGTCGTCGACCGACCGCACCCCGCCGCCCGACGGTCAGCGGGATGAACACCTGGTCGGCGGTGCGCTCCAGCACCTCATACATGGTCTCGCGCCCGTCACTAGACGCCGTGATGTCGAGGAACACCAGCTCGTCGGCGCCGTCGGCGTCGTAAGCCGCGGCTAGTTCCACCGGATCGCCGGCATCGCGCAGTCCGCGAAAGTTGACGCCCTTGACCACGCGCCCGGCATCGACGTCCAGGCACGGGATGACCCGGACCGCGAGTCCCGTCCCAGCGGCATCCATCGTCACACCGTGCCCGTCACGACATCGCGCCCATCACGACATCGCATGCAGCGCGTCTTGCAGCGTGAACTTCCCCGCGTACAGGGCCTTGCCGACGATCGCCCCGGTCACCCCGGACGGCACCAGCCCCGCGATCGCGCGCAGGTCCTCGATCGACGACACGCCGCCGCTGGCGATCACGGGCTGGTCGGTCATCGAGCACACCTCGGCGAGGAGGTCGAGGTTCGGCCCGTTCAGCATGCCGTCGCGAGCCACGTCGGTGACCACGTAGCCCTGGCAGCCGTCAGCCTCCAGCCGGGCCAGCACGTCGAGCCACTGCCCGCCCAGCGTGGTCCAGCCCCGGGCGGCGAGCCTGGTGCCACGGACGTCAAGCCCGACGGCGATCCTCGGCCCGTGCTCGGCCACGATCGCGCTCACCCAGTCCGGGCGCTCCAGCGCGGCGGTGCCGATGATCACCCGCTGGCAGCCAGTTGCCAGCGCCCGCCGCAAAGACTCGTCGTCGCGGATGCCTCCGGAGAGTTCGACTGCGACGTCCACCGCCTTGATGACGTCGGCTAGCTGGTCAGAATTGGTCCCCCGCCCGAAAGCAGCGTCGAGATCCACCAGATGCAGCCATTGCGCTCCGGCGCGCTGCCAGGCCAGCGCGGCCTCAAGCGGGTCGCCGTACGAAGTCTCCGTGCCCAGCGCGCCCTGGACGAGGCGGACGGCCTTTCCGTCGGCTACGTCGACAGCGGGCAGCAGCGTGAGGACGCGGTCTCGGCAGTCACCTGATCATCTCCAGCCAGTTGGCGAGCAGGGCGGCCCCGGCGTCGCCGGACTTTTCCGGGTGGAACTGGGTCGCGCACAGCGGGCCGTCTTCGACGGCGGCGACGAACCGCTGCCCGTGCGACGCCCAGGTGACAAGCGCCGACGACGAGGCCGGCCAGGCCGTCACCGCATAAGAATGCACGAAGTAGAACCGCTCATCCCCGTCGATGCCCGCCAGCAGCCGCGAGCCGTCGGGACGGCGGACCGTATTCCAGCCCATGTGCGGCAGCACGGGCGCGGCGAGCCGCTCGACCACCCCGGGCCACGCCGCGCAGCCGGCCGTCGTCTCGCCGTGCTCGCGCCCGAGGGCGAACAGCATCTGCATGCCGACGCAGATGCCGAGCACCGGCCGGCCAGCGGCGAGCCGCCCGGCGATGATCTCGCCGCCCCCGACTCCGTTCAGCCCGGCCATGCAGGCGGCGAACGCGCCCACGCCCGGGACCACCAGCCCATCGGAATTCAGCGCCTGCCCCGCGTCGGCGGTCACGACCGTGTCGGCTCCCGCCCGTTGCAACGCCCTGAGCGCTGAACGCAGGTTTCCCGAGCCGTAGTCGAGCACGGCAACGCGCGACGTGCTGGGACTCACAAGACGCCCTTGGTACTGGGCACGCCTGAGCTACGAGGATCGGCTGTGACAGCGGTGCGCAAGGCCCGGGCGAAGGCTTTGAACTGCGCCTCGACGATGTGGTGCGGGTTGCGGCCGTAGAGTACGGCGACGTGCACGCAGATCGCGGCGGTCGCACCGAGGGTCTCGAAGAAGTGCCTGGTCAAGCGTCGTGTCGTAGGAGCCGATCAGCGGCGGCATGCGCTCGGGCTCGCTGTGCACGACGTAGGGCCGCCCGGCGAGGTCGACCGCTGCCCGCACCAGGGTCTCGTCCAGCGGGATCAGCGCGTCGCCGAACCGGGTGATCCCGGCCTTGTCGCCCAGCGCCTCGCGCAGCGCCTCGCCGAGCGTGATCGCGGTGTCCTCGACCGTGTGGTGCGCGTCGATGTGCGTGTCGCCACTCGCCTCGACCCGCAGATTGAGGGAGCCGTGCTTGCCGAGCTGACTCAGCATGTGGTCGAAGAACGGCACGCCCGTGTCGATGTCGTTCGTGCCCGCACCGTCGAGGTTCAGCTCGACCTCGACCTGGGTTTCCCTGGTCGCCCGCCGGACGGCGGCGCTCCGATCTCTCATGCTGGGCTCGCTCATGTCAGTGTTCGCTCATGTCAGTGTCAGCTCAGATCAGTGTTCGCTCGGATCAGGCTAGGACCGCGTCCACGGACTCGCGGAAGGCGGCCAGCTCGTCGTCGGTGCCGATCGTGACCCGCAGCCAGCCGGCCGGCCCGACCTCCCTGATCAGCACGCCCCGGTCGAGCAGCGCCTGCCAGATCGCGTGCCGGTCATCGAACGTGCCGAACAGCACGAAGTTGGTGTCGGAGTCGGCGGCCTGCAGCCCGCGTCCGCGCAGCCAGGTGACCAGGTCGTCGCGGGCGTTGCTGATCACCTCGACGTTGGCGAGCAGCTCGGCTGCGTGCGCGAGCGCGGCCCGCGCGATCGCCTGGGTCATCGACGACAAGTGGTAGGGCAGCCGGACGATCTGGATGCCGTCGACCACGGCGCGGTCGGCGGCGAGGTAGCCGATCCGGCCGCCGGCCAGGGCGAATGCCTTGGACATCGTGCGGACGACGACCAGCCTCGGGTAGCTGGGCAGCAGGCCAAGCGCGGTGCCGTCCTTGTCTCTCGCGAACTCCGCGTAGGCCTCGTCGATCACGACCATGCCGGGCGCGATCTGGCACACTTGCTCGATCACGTCCAGCCACATGGCCGTGCCCGTGGGGTTGTTCGGCGAGGTCAGGAACACCAGGTCCGGCTGCAGCTCGCTGATCGCAGCCAGGGCCCGGTCGGCGTCGACGCCGAAGTCGTCGGCGCGGGCGGCTGGAGCCACTCGGTGACTGTCGTCTTGGCGATGATCGGGTGCATCGAGTAGGACGGCTCGAAGCCGAGCGCGCTGCGGCCAGGCCCGCCGTATGCCTGGAAGATCTGCTGGATGATCTCGTTCGACCCGTTGGCGGCCCAGACCTGCTCGGCGGTCAGGCCGTGGCCGAGGTAGGCGGCCAGGTCGCTGCGCAGCGCGATCGCGTCGCGGTCCGGGTAACGGTTCAGCCCGGCCGCGGCGGCTGCGGCCGCTTCGGCGATGTCCCTGACCAGCTCGCCGACGGCGGGTAGGGGTTCTCGTTGGTGTTCAGCCTGGCTCTGGCGTCGACCTGCGGCGCGCCGTACGGGGTGCGGCCGAGCAGGTCATCGCGCAGCGGCGGCTGGCCGGCCTGCCCGTGCTCTGCCGCGTCGCTGTGGGTGATGTCCGCCGCTGTCACCGCTGTCTCCTCCGTCTGCATGGGGCCAACCCGGACCCTGACCGCGTTCACGTGGGCCGCCAGGTCCTCGGCGCCGCCGAGCGCGTCGATGTGCGGGGCGACCTCGGCAAGCGCTTCCTCGTGCAGTTCACGACGTGGATGCCGCGCAGGAACGCCAGCACCGACAGCCCGCCCGTGTGCCGGGCCGTGCCGCCGGTGGGCAGCACGTGGTTCGACCCGGCGAGGTAGTCCCCAGCGAGACCGGCGCGTACGGGCCGACGAAGATCGCCCCCGCGTTGCTGACCTTCTCGGCACCAGGTCAGCGTCTGCGGCCTGGATCTCCAGATGCTCGGGTGCCCAGGCGTCGGCGACCGCGAGCGCGGCGTCGAGGTCGTCGACCAGCACGCAGCCCGACTGGCCGTTCAGCGCCTCCTTGACCCGCGCGGCGTGCCTGGCGGTCTGCGAGCTGCCGGTCAAGCTCGGCGTCGACCTGGTCGGCGAGCGCCTCGTCGGTGGTGATCAACAGGCAGGCCGCGAGCGAGTCGTGCTCGGCCTGGGCGATCAGGTCGGCGGCGACGAATCCGGGCTCGCCGTCTGCGTCGGCGATGATCGCGACCTCGGTCGGGCCGGCCTCGGCGTCGGTGCTGACCGTGCCCTGGAGCAGGCGCTTGGCCGCCGCGACGTAGATGTTGCCCGGGCCGGTAATCGTGTCGACGGGCGGCGCAGTCGGCCGTGCCGTAGCCGAGCATCGCGATCGCCTGCGCGCCGCCGGCCGCGTGCACCTCGGTGATCCCGAGCAGCTCGCAGGCGGCCAGCACCGCCGGATGCGGCTGGCCGCCGTACCCGCGCCTGCGGCGGGGACGCGACCGCGATCTCGGTGACCCCGGCGACCTGGGCCGGGATCACGTTCATGACCACCGAGGAGGGATAAGCGACCAGCCCGCCTGGCACGTAGACGCCCGCCCGCCGGACCGGCACATAGCGCTCGGTGACCGTGCTGCCGTCGGCGACCTGGGTCACGGAGCGCGCAGGGAGCTGCGCCTGGTGGACGCGCGTGGCCCGGTCGGCCGCCTGCGCAGCGCCGCGGCGACCTGGGGTCGAGCCCGGCCAGCGCGGCGGCCAGCACCTCGCGCGGCACGCGCGTGCTCGCCGGTCGACGCCGTCGAACCTGACCGTATGCTCGCGCACCGCAGCCGCGCCCCGCTCGCGCACGTCGTCACACACCGGCTGGACGACGGCGACCGCAGCCGCGACGTCGAGCTCGGCCCGCGGCAGCAGCCCGGCCAGCGCCCGGCCTGTGAGCTCGCCGACTGACCGTCCTCGCAGATCAACCCTGTTGAGCACCAGGCAAGCCTAGCCGCTCACGCCGCCCGGCCCGCGAGCCACATAACCCACTCCAGACCCACTCCAGCAACAGCCGCCGGGTCTGTGCCTGGTCTGAGCAGCAAATTCCGGACCCGCCCGGATCGGCGGCCTAAATAGCGGAAAGGTTTCATTTTCGGGTCCTATACATTTCCCGGTCATTGTCGGCATGCTTAACCGAAGGCGAGGTCCCGTCACCAGGAGGGTTCGTGGCCGAGCAAGAGCCAGACATCACCGTCGGCGACGAAGCCGACGCGACGGTCCGACCGGCCCGGCCGATCCGACGACGAGCAGGCGCGGCCTGCTCAAGGCCGGACTGATCGCGGGCGCGGCGGTCGGAGTGGGAGGCTGGCGCCCCGCCGCAGGTGACGCGGCCGGACCCGCCGATCCGGGGCGCAGCGATCTGCGCAGGCCAGGGTCGCTGCCCTATCCGGACCTGGCGCCAGGTACGGACACGATCCCCAAGATCGACCACATCGTCGTGCTGATGATGGAGAACCATTCGTACGACAACAAGCTCGGGATGCTGAACCGGCCGGGTGCCGATGGGTTCAGGATCGGAGCGCACGGAAAGCCCACAGCGACAAATCCGTACGCTAACGGCGATCTGCAGCACGCATTCCGAATGCCGACTACCTGCCAGATATCGGGAAAGCCAAGCCAGACCTGGAAAGACAGCCACATCTCCTTCGCGTCGGGCCGCAACGACGGATTCGTCAGGTCCGCGAGCGGCGCGGTCGCGATGGGCTACTGGCAGTCGGCCGACCAGCCGTTCTACTACTCGCTCGCGCGGGTGTTCCCGATCGCCGACCGGTACTTCTGCTCGCTGCTCGGCCAGACGATTCCCGAACCGGCGGTTCCTCATGTCGGCCACCTCGCTCGGGCATGGTCAACGACGGCGTGCCGAACCCGACCCAGTATCCGAAGAACGGGACGATCTTCGACCGCCTCGACGACGTCGGGATCACCTGGCGGAACTACTACTCGACGATCGCGACCACAGCGCTGTACCCGAAGCTGTTCGCCGAGAACCTCGGCAGCAAGGTCGTCAAGGTCAAGAACTTCTTCTCGGACGCGGCGCACGGGAAGCTCCCGGGCTTCTCGCCTGGTCGACCCGGACTTCGTGACCGACTCCGAAGAGGACCCGCAGAACATCGCCGCAGGCGAGCATTTCGCGGCTCGGGTGATCGATGCGGTGATGAGCGGCCCGGGCTGGCCGCGCACGCTGCTGATCTGGACCTACGACGAGCACGGCGGCTACTACGATCACGTGCCGCCGCCCCGTGCGATCGCGCCCGACGACATCCCGCCCGACGTGCCCAAGGGCCAGTCCAGGTACGACGGCTTCACCAGGTACGGCTTCCGGGTCCCGTGCGCCGTCGTCTCGCCGTTCGCCCGGCCGAACTACGTCTCGCACCAGGTCTTCGACCACGCCAGCGTCTGCGCCCTGGTCGAGGCGAAGTGGAACCTGCCCGCGATGACGTTCAGGGACGCGAACGCCAACGCCATGCTGGACATGCTCGACCTCAGCAAGCCGGCCTTCTCCACGCCGCCCGGGCTGGCCACGCCGCTCCTGACCGCCCACCCAGTCGACACCTTGAAGTGCGACGTCTCGGGCCCGGGCAAGATCCCGCCCCCAGGCTCGATCACCAAGCCCTGACGAGCCGCCCAGCCCCCAACTCTCAACCCCAGCTTGAGGCCCGGCAAACTCACAACGACCGCGCCCCAGCCCGGGCAAACTCACAACGACGCACCCGGGCCGGGGCGGCGGCTACTCGATGATCTTGGAGATGGGGAGTTCGAGGATGTCGCGGGCGCCGGCCGCGCGCAGCGCTGGGATCAGGGTGTTGACGCCGCGCTTGGGGACGACGGCCTCGACCGCGTGCATGTCGCCGCGCGCGAGAGAGGTGATCGTCGGCGACGACATGGCCGGCAGCATGTCAGCGACCGCGTTCAGTTCGGCGGCGGCGACGTTCAGCTTCACCAGGACGTGGCCCCTGGCCAGGATCGCCCCACGCAGCAGCAGCGCCACGTCCTCCATCGCGGCCCGCTTGGTCTCGTCGGCGTAGGACTCCCGGTTGGCGACCAGTTCGGTGTAGCTGCTCAGCAGCGTGTGCAGGATCCGCAGGCCATTGCGGCGCAGCGAGGAACCTGTCTCGGTCAGATCGACGATCGCATCGACGATGTCGGGCACCTTGGCCTCGGTCGCGCCGTAGGACGGGGTGACGACCGCCTTGATCCCGTGCTCGGCGAGGAACCTCTTAGTCAGCGAAGGGAACTCGGTAGAGATCCTGATCCCGGCCGGAAGGTCGGAGATCGACTGCCAGGTCGAGCTGATCGGCACGGCGAGCACCACGCGGACCGGATCGCTGGTGGCCTTGGAATAGGCCAGCTCGCCGAGCGAGGCCACGTCGGCTCCGGTTTCGGTGATCCAGTCGCGGCCGGTAATGCCGAAATCAAACAGGCCCTCGGCCACATAAGTAGGGATCTCCTGCGGTCGCAGGAACCGCACCCGGTCGACCCTCGGATCCTCGATCGACGCATGGTAATCGCGATCTGACGCCCGCCGGACAGTCAGATCGGCGGCGTCGAAAAGGTCGATCGTGGCGCGTTCCAATGAGCCCTTAGGCAGCACGAGTGACAGCATCCAAGCACCTTACCGGGGCGCGGCTAATGCCCCAGATGAACGATGAGTGACCTCAGCGCAAGGCGCCGGTCACGATGGGCGGGTGCGGCCTCGGGCTCATGCGACCACCCTGGCGACCGACGAGCCGTCCGGCAGGCGGCGCACCTCGAGCCGCTCGGTCACCCGCTCCTTCAGCTCGCTGACGTGGCTCACGATGCCGACCACCCGGCCGCTGTCGCGCAGCTCGTCGATGACTCCGAGCACCTGGTCGAGCGTGTGCTCGTCGAGCGAGCCGAAGCCCTCGTCGATGAAGAGCGTCTGCAGGTCGACCCCGCCGGCGTCGGCCTTGACGACGTCGGCCAGGCCAAGCGCCAGCGCGAGCGAGGTGTAGAAGCTCTCACCACCCGACAGCGACCTCGGGCTCCGCTCCTCGCCCGTGTACCGGTCGATCACCGACAAGGTCAGCCCGGTGCGCTGGCGCCGCGACTCGCTGTCGTCGCTGCGCCGCAGCTCGTACCGGCCAGAGGACATCACCTCCAGCCGCATGTTGGCGGCCGCGACGACCTGGCTCGAACCAGTGCCGCAGCACGTAGGTGGTCAGCGCGACCCGGCGGTGCCCGTCCATGCCCTTGGCCAGCCCGGCCAGGTAGATCGCCGGCGCGGTCTGCGCGGTGAGCGCCGCCGCCGCCTCCTGAGCGGCCTGGACCTCGATCAGCCTCGCCCGCAGCCGCTCGGCGCTCGCGTGGTGCGCGTCCCGAGCCGAGCGCGCCTCCTGCTCGGCCGCACGTGCCCACGCCAGCGCGGCCACGGCGTCGCGCGCCGCCTGGCCGGCTGGTCCGGCGTCAGCTGGATCGAGCCCGGCCAGCTCAGCCGCCCGGCGGCGGACCGCAGCTCCGCGAGGGTCAGCGACCAGCCGGTGACCTGCTCGTCGAGGCTGGCCTGCTCGCCGACCGTCCGGACCGCCGCCTGCGCCTCAGCGAGCGCCTGCGCCCCGTCACCCAGGTCGAGTGGCAGCGTGCCGGAGGCCGGTCCGGCCGTCAGCCAGGCTGGCCCGAACCCGCTGGCGAGAGCTTCGGTCTCGGCCGTGCGCCTGGCATTCTCGACGGCGTCCAGCGCCGCGCCGAACTCGGCCAGCGCGGTCGCGAGCAGGCCATCGGCCTTCGCCTGTGCCTGCAGGGCCGCCTGCCGAGCCGAGACCGAGCCGAATGGCGAGGCGGCCCGCTCCAGCGTGGCCCGCAGCTCGGTGAGATCCTCCTGTGCCCGCGCCGCCTGCTGCGTCGCGGCGGCCTGACCTGCGGCGGCCGCGATCAGCTGGTCGCCGAGCTCGCTCAGCTCGGCGACGAGCGCGGCCAGGTCCGGCTCGAGCTGCCGTACTCGCAGGTCGGCCTGCTGGGCAGCGGTCAGCTGAGCCTGCGCCTGCTGCTGCGCGGCGACCAGCTCGGCCACGGTCTGCCCGTCGGTGACGGCGCCAGCCTGACGATCTCCCGATCCAGCTCGGCGTGCTCGACGTTCGGCCGCCTCGCGGCCCCTTTCAGCGGCCTGGCGCCGGTCCAGCGCGGCCGCGACGACCTGCGCCGACACCGGCTCGGCAGCCGCACCGGCAGGCTCAGGATGGGCGGCCGACCCGCATACCGGGCACGCGACGCCGTCGGCGAGACCCGCCGCCAGCTCGGCCGCGATCCCGGCCAGCCGCGCGTCCATGGCCCGCTGATGCGCGTCCACCGCCTCCTGGTGCGCGTCCACCGCCGCCCGCAGCCGCACCTCCGCCCGGTCCAGCCCGGGTCGCAGGTCAGCCAGCCGACCGGCCGCCGCCGCGACCTTGGCGATCTCCGGCTGCTGCCTGGAAGCCGCCTCCAGCAGCGCCGCCCCGCTCCTGGCCTGCGCCAGCTCCGCCTCGACGGCCTCGATCCTGGCCGGTAGCTCGCGCCTGGCCGCCTCGAGTTCCCCGGCCCGCCCGGCGGCCCGCTCCGCCGCGAGGGTCAGCTCGGCAGCTTCGGTCTCGCGCCCCGCGATCGCCGATTCACTGTGCACAAGATCTCGCAGGCCAGCCGCATCCTGCTGGGCGCTCTCCGCCCGGAGAGCTGCCTTCCGCCCCGTTTTCCTGGCCGCCGTGCCGTCGGCCGGCTCGCCCGATTCGCAGCCAGCGCCGCCCACCCTGCCCAGGTTCCGCAGCCGGCGCCTGCTCGCGACGAGGGCACGGTCCGCTTCGGCGAGCACGGCCAGCAATGGGCGCACCGGCTCGGCCCGGCGAGCGGCATCGAGCTCAGCGAGCCGGGTCTCGTGGCTCGGCCTGGTCGCCTCGTGGCTGGTCAGCCGCGCGAGCGCGGCGGTCAGCCGGGCGAGCAGCGCCCGCTCGGTCGCCTCCTGCTCGGCCGCGAGGGCGACGGCCACCTGGTCGGCGGCCAGCTCGAGGCCGCTCTGCGTGACCGCGAGCCGTTCGGCCAGCTCGTCGTCGAGCTGCTTGAGCCGGATCACCCGCTCGGCGGCCGGCAGGCCGATCAGCTCCGCGCGCGGCCCGGACTCGAGTCCGGCCGCCTCGGCCGCCGCCGAGACCGCGGTACCGACCTCGACCTCGGCGCGCTGCCGGTCCCGCAGGGCCTGCGCTCGGCGCTGGTCGAGCTCGACGGTGATCGCGTCGTAGAGCTGGGTGCCGAACAGCTTGGTGAGCAGCGCCCGCCTGGTGTCGTCGTCGGCCCGCAGGAACCGCGCGAACTCCCCTTGCGGCAGCAGCATGACCTGGGTGAACTGCGCCAGGTTCAGCCCGATCGCGGTCGTGACGATGTCGCCGACCTCGGCCTTGCTGTGCGACAGGCTGCAGCGCCCGCCCTGCCCGCCCTGCCCGCCCTGCCAGCGCTGCAGGTGCACCCGGGCGTGCTCGATCGTCTCACCGTGGCCGCGCCGCTTGAGCCGCCGGTGCTCGGGCACCCTGGTCAGCTCGTAGCGCACGCCCGCCAGGGAGAACTCCAGCCGCACCGACGGCTCGGCCTGCGGATCGGCGAAGTCGGAGTGCAGCCGGTCCTGCGCCGAGTCGGTTCCGCCAGCCCGCCGTACAGGGCGAAGGTGATGGCGTCCAGGATCGTGGTCTTCCCGGCCCCGGTCGGTCCTTCGAGCAGGAACAGCCCGCCCGAGGCGAGCCGGTCGAAGTCGATCCGCTGCGGCTGCGCGTACGGCCCGAAGGCACAGAGCTCCAGCCGGTGCAGCCGCATTCAGGCCGCGTCGCTCAGCGTGGTCGCGGCGGCCCGGGTGCCCGCCTGGTCGAGCGCGGCGTCCTGGGCGTGCTGGACGGTCTCGATGACGTCGCTGAGCACCGCGCGCTGCTCGCTGTCCGGTGCCCCGCCCCCGGTGAATTCCACGAACCTCGCGCAGATCTCGACCGGGTCGGCAGTCCTGGCGACCCGGGCCAGCTCGGCCTGCGCCCCAGCCTGCCCGCCTTCGGGGGCGAACTCCAGCACCAGCGTGTGAGGCCAGCGCTGCCGCAGTCGCTCCATCGGCGACATCGGCCTGACCTTGTCGGTCAGCACGACCTTCAGCCAGGCCTCGTCGAGGCTGGGGTCGATCGTCGCGAGCACCTCGTCCAGGGTGCCCGCGAGCTGGCGCAGCGGACGAGGCACGGGGACCGGCAACTGCGTCGTGGTGACCGCGCCGGCGGCGTCGAGGTCGACCATCGTCACCGACTTGCTCTGATGGCGCTCGGAAAAGGAGAAGGCCAGCGGCGAGCCGCAGTACCTGGCCCGGGTCGCCGGACCGGCCGGCTCGGTCTCGCTGCCGGACGGCACATCCTGCTGACCGTGCAGGTGACCGAGAGCGACGTAGTTCAGCCCCGCGAACACCGAGGCTGGCGCGTCGCCGATGCCGCCGACCCGCAGGTCCCGTTCCGAATCACAGGGCAGTGCACCGGTGACGAACGCATGCGCCGCCGCGACGATCCGCCCGATCCCGCGCTCGGCGGCGTCCGCGCGGATCAGCGCCGTGGCGGCGGCCAGCACCGAGGCGTGCGAGCGCTCGGCGCCGAGATCGCCCATCACGGCGTCGGGCAGCAGATAAGGAATGCCGTAGACAGCCACCGGCCCGTGCTCGTCGGTGAGCATGACCGGCCGGGCGAGATCGGCGAGGGTGGTGCGGAAGTGGACGCCGGCGAGCTCGACGAGGCTGCCGCCGAACCCGAGCCGGATCGCCGAGTCGTGATTGCCGCTGGTGAGCAGCACCGGAAGGCCGGCCCGCGCGAACCCCCGCAGCCCGCGATCCAGCACCGCGACCGCATCAACTGGCGGCACGGCCCGGTCGTAGATGTCGCCGGCCACGACGACGGCGTCGGCCCGATGGCTGATCGCGGCGGCTAGCAGCCAGTCGAGGAAGGCGGCCTGGTCTTCGAGCAAGTCCGCGCCATGCAGGGTTCGCCCTAGATGCCAGTCCGAAGTGTGGAGCAGTCGCATTGGCGCACCAGTAATTGTCGCGGTCTGGGATCTCGCGTTTCATCATGCCGGGCCGTGATCACCATTCCCGCGATTGCCGCCCGACGGCGTGTCGCGGGTCATCCGTGATAGGACGAGGCTGATGGACTCGACCCAGGCGCGGCGGCTGTTTGGCTCCGCAACGATTGCCCGGCTCGCCACGGTGACCGAAGCCGGGCGACCGCATCTCGTGCCCTGCACGTTCGCGCTGGACGGCGACACCCTGTACACGGCGGTCGACCACAAGCCCAAGACGACGGCGAACCTGCAGCGGCTGCGGAACATCAGGGCCAGCCCGAACGTCGCGATGCTCGCCGACCACTACGACGAGGACTGGACCGCGTTGTGGTGGGCTCGCGCCGACGGGCGGGCGTCGATCGTCTACGACGAAGCCTCGATGGCGGCCCCGCTCGACCTGCTCGCTGCCCGGTATGCGCAGTACGCAACCCGCCGCCCGGCCGGCCCGGTTATCGCCATCGAGGTCGACCGCTGGACAGGCTGGTCGGCAACCACCGCCTGACCAGCCCGTCCAGCCCGTGCGGCTAGAGAGCGGCGACCTGGGGGATCACGCGCTCGCCGATGAGCTCGAGCGGCCTGAGGTCCCAGACGTTGGCCACTGCCCCGATCGCGGTGTCGAAGCCCAGCTCGGCCAGCCCGCCGAGCTGGTCGACGATCTCCCCGGTCTTCTCGCCGTCTGGACCCGGGTCGAAGATGAAGTAGCACGACTTGCGGATCTCGTCGTAGACGCGGCCCTCGGCGTCGCAGTGCTCCCTGAGCACTTCCAGCTTGTGAGCGAGGTCGGGACCGGGGAACAGGTTGCACGCCTGGGCGTAGCGCGCGACGAACCGCAACGTCTTGCGCTCGCCACCGCCCCCGATCATGATCGGCGGATGCGGCCTGGCCAGCGGCTGCGGGTGGTTCAGCGGACGGTCAAGCTCGTAGTGCTGCCCACGGAACGGCGAGTCGTCGTCACGCCACATCTGAAGGCAGATCCGCAGGGTCTCCTCAAGCCGCTCGAACCGCTCGGCCACCGGCGGGAACCCGATCCCGAGCCCCCTGGACTCTTCCTCGTTCCACGCGGCGCCGATGCCCAGCCAGGCCCGGCCTGCGGACAGCACGTCGAGGGTGGTCACGATCTTGGCCAGCACGCCAGGATGCCGGTAGATCGCGCCGGTCACCAGGGTCAGCAGCTTGGCCCGGGACGTGCACGCGGCCAGGTAGCCGAGCGTCGTGTACGCCTCGAGCATGTCGTTCTCCGCAGGCCCGGCAATGGGGATCTGGAAGAAGTGGTCCATCACGCTGATGAATTCAAATCCGGCCTCGTCTGCCGTACGCGCAACGGCAGCAAGATCGGCGCCAAGCGTAGCCGGACCACCCGGCCAGTTGAAATCAGGAACTTGCAATCCAACCTGCATGTGAACGAGACTCCGATCAATGAGACAGCCCGTCAAGGGCCATCATGACGCGGCATTCTCGCGCTCATCCTGGCGGGGCTAGTGCAAGTGCAGGTTGACCCCAAGAAGCAGCAGCCACCACAGGAAGACTGCCAGCAGTGCCGAGCCGACCAGCTTGAGCCAGCTGATCGTGATGTAGTGACGGCTTACCGCGACGATTACGCCCACCACGATGTAAATCAGCCCGACCAGGCTGATCGATACCCGCTTGTTCACCGATGCTGCTCCGATCTACTGCGTGCACCATGCCGGACGCTAGGTCACCAGAAAAACCAGAAACATTCGGGTTCGGGTCCAAAATGTGCGGAAGGCTACCTGCCAGCGATCGGAGGCAGCGGGCTGGTCGGCGCCAGGCCGCGTCAGGACTTGACGAGCCGCGAGACCGCTTCGGCCGCTTCCCTGACCTTCTGCTCGCCCTCGGGGCCGCCGCGGGCTACGGCTTCCTTGACGCAGTGACCCAAGTGATCTTCGAGCAAGCCGAGCGCGACCGACTGCAGCGCCCTCGTGACGGCCGCCACCTGGGTGAGGACGTCGATGCAGTAGACGTCCTCGTCCACCATCCGCTGCAGTCCTCGGACCTGGCCCTCGATCCGCCGCAGGCGCTTGAGGTAGGCGTCCTTGTCCTGGGTGTATCCGTGCATGCCTGACCTTACCTGGCGCCAGCCCGCACGCCGATCGCCGCGCGGTACGGAGATACCTCGCATATTTCCTAGCGCCAGGGGTAGCTTGCGACGCCACAGGCAGTTTGCGCCATCACCTGCCTGACCGCTACTGAAGGAGTGATTAGAGATGGCTGGAACGCTCCGTGTCAGCAGGACTCGAGGTGCCTTGAGCGGGGTGCTGCTGATCTTGCTTGGCATCTGGGGCGGGCTGGTCCCGCTGATCGGCCCATACCTGCACTTCGCTTACACGCCCGACAAGGCATGGACGATCACCTCCGGCCGCATCTGGCTGGAATTGCTGCCGGCCGCGGCCGCCATTGCCGGCGGCGTCATCGTCGTCACCAGCAAGTTGCGCCCGTGGGCGATGCTGGGGGCCTCGCTCGGCCTTGCCAGCGGCGCCTGGTTCGCCTTCGGCGCCGCCACTACCCGGGCCCTGATGAAGAACCCCCCGACGCCGGGCACGGCCATGGGCGGTTCGACGCTCAGGGCGCTCGAGCACTTCGGGTTCTTCACCGGGCTCGGTGCGGTGCTCCTGTGCGTGGCCTCGGTCGCGCTCGGACGCCTGTCCATCATCTCGGTCAGGGACTCGCGGGTCGCCGAGCGTGCGGCCGCTCGCGCGACCAGCCCCGCCGCCGACGGACCGTCGCCTGACGACCCCGACGTCACCGTGCCTGACGCCCCCGCACTCCCGGCCCGGCGGAAGGCGCCGATGGCCGGGCTGGTGCGGATCGCCAGCCGCGACAAGTCGGACAGCAAGGCCGGCGACGACACCGCGTCCGACTCCGGGGATCGGGTGACGTCAGGCACTCGCAGCTAACCAGGGAATCAGTTCGACGTGAGGGGCCCGGTCCGAGTAAGGCCCGGGTCCCTCACCGAACTCGCCGGCCTGGTTGGATGCGGCTGCCGGCGGGTTGCGCTTTACTGTGAGTCCGACTTGCGAATACTTGGTCTACTAGACCGACTACGACTGGCAAGAACGACATGAACGACACTAGCGGTAGAGACGTCTTTTCATCTAATAAATATAATCTATACGATACGCACCATTTTTTTAGAGCTAAGGTAGGCTGAGGATTTATGGGGAGCCCTGGAGTTCCAGGGCGGCTGCGACGGATCGCGTCAGCCGCCGGAGGCTCCACTGCGCATGAGCTACGTGAGCCCGTGCTAGTCGGACAGCCGACTTCCGGGTCGGCCGGCCCGGTCGCCGACAACCTCGCGCGACCGGCCGACGCGGGCGCCCGGCACCGCCGTCAGCCTCGGACCCGCACCTGCACCGGTCCGACAGCGCAGGCCGGCACGCCCCTCCCGACCCGCCGGCCGACGTCGAGGACGAGGCGGCTGCCGCCGACAAGTCCTCGGGCGCCAAGACGCTCGCGCTCCGACGTGGCGCTGGCGCGGCCAGACCCCGGCGCGGCAGGCCCCGCAGCGAGCGCGCCGACCGCGACATCCTGGTCGCGACCCTTGACGTCCTCGCCGAGAAGGGCATGGGCGGGCTGTCGATCGAGGAGGTCGCCAGCCGGGCGGGCGTCGGCAAGACCACTATCTACCGCCGGTGGTCATCGCGTGGCACGCTGGCGCTCGACGCGTTCCTCGGTGAGTTCGAAGGCCAGCAGGTGCTGCCGGACACCGGCAGTTTCGCTGGCGACCTGCGGGCGGCGCTCGGCGCCTGGGTGAACGCGGTGTCCGGCACCAGCGGCACGCTCCTGGTCGGCCTGATCGCCGAGATCCAGCAGGACCAGAGCCTGGCGAGGGCGTGGCAGGACCAGGTCATCGCACCGCTGCGGGCCCAGTACTCGATCATGCTCGACCGCGCTATCGGCCGAGGCGAGATCCCGGCGCAGACCGATGCCGGCGTGGTGCTCGACCTCGTGTTCGGCGCTTGCTACTACCGCCTGCTGCACGGCCACCGGCCGCTGAACGAGCAGTTCGTCAGCCAGGTCGTCGAGATCGTCGCCGCCGGGGTCGGCGCCCGCACGAACTTATCGGCGGCCAGGCCCCCGTTCGGACCTCAGCTAGGACCTCAGATCGGGATGGACAGCAGGGTGCGGCCGTGCACGACCACGACCTTGATCGCGGCCAGGTTGTCCATTCTGATGGACGTGCCTCCGGCGATCAGCAGGTCGGCCGGATGGCCAGGAACGCCGTAGCCTGCCGCAGGCACCAGCCAGCCCACCATGACCCGCTGCTCGCCGGTCTTGGACACCGCGATGAGCTCGCAGTCGAGCGGGCCCTTGACCTTGCCGAGCCGCAGCGTCACCTGGGTGCCCCAGGGCCTGGCCACCAGGCCCACCGTCCCGGTGATACCGCTCCCCGGGTTGGTGGCCTGGTGCCTGGTGCCGGTCAGCGTCAGGGTCGCGGTCCCTGACGACCTGGGCGCGGTCGAGAACCCGCCGACGACGCCGACCGCGAGCAGCACGACGCACGCAGCGGCCGCCAGCACGGTGCGCTGCCACTTGCGGCGCCGCAGGGCGGCGGCCCGGCGGCTCACCAGATCCGTGATCGTATTCTCGTCGGGCTCGTCACTGGTCAGGTCGAGCCGGCCGATGCCCTCGAAAAGCTCGGCCATTGCCGAGAATTCGGAAAGCTCGGCCGCACACGATTCGCAGGACGAGAGATGGGCTTCGAAATCGAGCTTGTCCGATGGTTCGAGCAGGCCCAGCGAATAGGCGGCCACGTCGGTGTGCTTGACAGTCATAGCGACACCCCTCGTTCAGCCAGGACCAGCCTGAGCGCGCGAAGTGCGTAATACACCCGCGATTTGACTGTGCCGACGGGAATCCCGAGTACTTCCGCAGCGTCATTCACCGTGCGGTCACTCAGGATTGTCTCATGCAGCACCTGGCGATGAGATTGCGACAGAGCACGCAAAGCATCCGCGACGATGACGCTACGCAGCACGTCGTCGGTCGAGTCGGTGACCGACGCCTGGTCCAGCTTGTCCTCCCCGGCTTCGGGCGGCCGCGCGTTCCTCCTGCGCTGCTCGTCGATCACGATACGCCTGGCCACGGTCGCGAGCCAAGGCATGAGCGAGGGCGCAGCGGGATCGAACTGCTCGCCCTGACGCCAGGCCCGCAGCATCGTCTCCTGCGCGACGTCCTCGGCGTGCTGCCGGTCTCCGGCGGTAAGCCTGAGCACGAAGGCCATCAACGGCGACCAGTACTGCCGGTAGAGATCGGCGGCAAGCCGATCATCAGCCCCGGGAATCGCCATCCCCAACAACCCCCGTCAGCGCGCCTGGATCCGGCTCGATTGCTGGGATCGTATCGCGCTGGGCGACGTAACGCTCGATGTCAGGAAACGCTGCAATGCATTGCAGCCAGGACCCGACGCTGACCGACGAAAGCCACAGTTCAGGCGGTATCCGCCAGAAGCGGAAATGTGTCAAGGTAAATAACAAAGATCCCAGGGAACTCCAAGGCAACTCCCAGGAAAAATCACCCCCTGGGACTGAACCATGCCGTCAAGCCGCTGCGTACCCCTGTCCGTCATCCCCGGGCCCGGACAAGACAGCGGCGAGCACCGTCGCCGCGACCAAGACAGGAGCTTACCGACCATGAGTCTTATCCAGACATCAGGCAAGCGTATGTGGAGAAGGTCAGCCGTTGTTCTCGGGGCCATCAGCCTTGCGGGCACCGCTGCCCTGTCCATCGGCCTGACCTCGGCCGGCGCGGCACGGCCAAGGAGCACTCCTTCAGCTTCAAGCTCATCCCCTCGCCCGGCATCAAGTCCTGCCTCCCGCACATCGCAGGCAAGGCCACGATCACCCCCGGCGACCTCAACGACACCATGGTCGTGTCCGTCAGCGGCCTGCCACCAGGCGCGGCCTGGACCTGTTCGTCATCCAGGAGCCCAACAAGCCCTTCGGCGTCTCGTGGTACCAGACCGACGTCCAGGCGGGCCGCTCAGGAAGGGGCACGGCGACCGTTCGCGGCGTCTTCGACTCGCAGACCTTCACCCTGGTGCCTGGCACCACGACACCGACCCCGGTGCACCAGTTCCACCTGGGCCTGTGGTTCAACAACCCGCGCACGCCGTTCAACCTCGGCTGCGAGGAAACGGCGCCCGCACCGATCATCACGCCGTTCAATGGCGAGCAGCACGCTGGAATCCAGGCACTGAACACCGCGAACTTCGGGATCAACAAGGGCCCGCTCTCCCGCGTCCACCGGTAAAGCCAGTCACCAAACTGCCCGCCCAGAGCGAACGGCTCTGGGCGGGCAGTTCCCGCTTGTCAGAACAGTGTGGCGACAAGTTCCTGGGAAAGAGTCGGGCCGAGCTTACGGAAGCCGCCGGGTACCGGGGCGGTGAGCTGCGCGAGGCTCGCCTTGGACGGCTTGCGCCAGACGAAGTCGGACGCCACGCTGCGCGGGCGATGGCTGCCGATGGCCGGCCACGCCCACTCGACCCGGACCGGGAGGTAGGTCGACGGGGCAACCCAGAGCGTCTGCCGCAAACCGGCGAGCGCCCGAAGCGGTCGGTCAGCCGGAACCAGCTTGATCGCAGCCTGCCCGTCGATCTGCTGGTGCTTGACGATCTTGTAGGACCCGCACCTGAGCGCCGATCGGATCAGTGCCGTCCAGTCGCGCGGAGCCGCCAGCCACGGCGCCCGCGTGAACGGTCCCGCCCTGCGACCGGCGGCGTCGCAGCCGCGAACGGCCGGCGCTGGCTGCTGCGCGGCCGGCTGTGCCCGCCACCAGGTGCTGGCCTGGTAGTCGATGCCATAGCTTGCGACCTGGCTCGCCTGTCCGTCGCTCGTGGTGCGGTGACTCACGGTGTCCCAGACCGGCTCGCCCGCCGAGGTCAGTCCCTGCTGCCTGGACTGATCACGGTAGAGCCAGAGCCGGAGCCGGGCTGCGGCAAGGCCGGGGAAGCGCACCCTGGCCGCGCCCCTGGGATTCAGCCGGTACAGCAGGAAGAGGGCGTCCTTGCCGCTCACCGTGATCTGCTCGACCAGCTTGTCGGTGCTCGCCTTCGCCATCGCCTGCTCGACCTGGCCGGTGACGTAGGAGACGGTCAGGATCTTCTGGCCGCCCGCGCCGTGCTGCTGGCCTGGCAGCTGAGGCGGCGCGACGGCAAGGGTCGCCGCGAGCAGCCCGACGACCGCCACGATCGCCCCCGCCGAGCCGGCCATGGCGCGGAACCTGCTCCGGTCGGTCCTGCGCCGCAGCGCCCGGGTCAGCAAGCCCGTCGGGGATTTCTACTTCGCCCATCAGCCGGTCGATGCCGTCCTTCAGCGCGTCGGTCAGGCGGTCGTCTTCAGGATTCATGATCGTTCCTCAGCGAGTTGCGAATCTTCGGAGTTCCAGTTGGCGGCCAGCGCGCGAAGCCGGTGCAGCCCCTTGGAGGTCGTGGACTTGACCGTGCCTACCGTGCAGCCGAGCAGTTCGGCGGCCTCGGTCTCGGTGAGCTGCTCCCAGTACCGCAGCACGATCACCGCGCGCTGTCTCGGCGGAAGCTGCTGCAGTGCCCGCACCAGCGCGTCGCGCAGGTCCACGACGGCGGTGCCGTCGTGAGCATGCTCGTGCTGCATCGCCAGCAGCGGCAGGCGCGCGAGCCAGCGGCCCCGGCGGCGCCAGCCGTCGGCGGCCAGGTTGTACAGCGTGCGTCGCAGGTATCGTTCCGGGTCGATGACCGCGGCCGGAGGGCTCGCGAGCGCTCGCTCGAGAGCGGCTTGCAGCAGGTCCTCGGCGGCGGGCGGCTGCCGGTCAGCGCGAACGCGGCGCGCATCAGGTAGTCGCCCCGGTCCTGGAGCAGCTGTTCCAGGTCGAGCGCGTTCGCGCGGTCAGCCATGCGACGGATTCCTTTCGTCGCTTCCTGATGACGAACAGCTCACGCCGACCGTTGCCTGCCGCGCCGGGGTTTCCGAATCCGTATACCACCAGGGGGTATGCTGAACTGCGCCGTCCGGGGGTAAGCCGGGGGCTGTGCTCCCGCGAGCGGCTAGGACTCGCGGCCCGGGGAAGGAGCCTGAACGGCAGATGGCCCAGCTTGCCCAGCACGCGCTGGCGGTCAGCGCGGGGACCGTGCTCGGCGACATCGGATCGTCGCTGCGCGAGGCGTTCTTCATGTTCTGGGAGACGCTCTGGGCGCTGGTCGGCGGCTTCGCACTGTCCGGGCGCGGTGCAGGCGTTCGTGCCGAGGGAGGCGCTGCGCGCGAAGCTCGGCAATCACCGGCCCGCGGCGGTCACCAGGGCATCGGTGGTCGGCGCGCTGTCCTCGTCCTGCTCTTATGCCGCCTCGGCGATGGCCAAGTCGCTGTTCGCCAAGGGCGCCGACTTCGTGACCTCGATGATCTTCATGTTCGCCTCGACCAACCTGGTGGTCGAGCTCGGCATCGTTCTGGTCGTGCTGATCGGCTGGGAGTTCGTCGCCGCCGAGTACGTCGGCGGGGTCATCATGATCGTCGCTGCTCGCGCTGCTCGGCGGCCTGTTCCTGTCGGGCCGGGCGGTCAGCGGCGGCCAGGGCCAAGCTCGACGCCGAGCACGACCACGGGCACCGGTCACGAACACCAGACCGGCCACGAGCAGGCGCCCGCGCCACGAGCACGCAGCACGACGGCAGGCGACCGCAGGCCAGCCGTGCCGTGGCGGCAGGGCGATCCGGACCAAGGCCGGCTGGGCCGACGCGGCGACCTATACGATCGCCGACCTGACCATGCTCCGCCGGGAGATGATCATCGGCTATCGTCGTCGCCGGCTTCCTCGCCGTGCTGGTGCCCGGTCGACGTTCTGGCACGCGTTCTTCATCACCGGCCACGGGATCTGGACCAGCATCGAGAACGCGATCGTCGGCCCGTTCATCGCCCTGATCAGCTTCGTCTGCTCGATCGGCAACGTCCCGCTGGCCGCCGCCCTGTGGAAGGGCGGGATCAGCTTCGGCGGCGTGATCAGCTTCATCTTCGCCGACCTGATCGCGCTGCCGCTCGTGCTGATCTACCGCAAGTTCTACGGGACCCGCCTGGCGCTGCGCATGCTCGCGCGTGTTCTGGGCCGTGATGGCCGTCGCCGGGCTGGCGACCGAGCTGATCTTCAGCGGCGCCGGGCTGATCCCGCCGAGCCGGCCCGATCCAGATCGTGCCCGAGCACTTCGACCTGGAACTACACCACGATCCTCAACATCGTCTTCGTCGTGATCTTCGGCGTGCTTTACTTCCTGTACCGGAACCGGGACCAGTTCGGCGGCGGCGACGGGTACGCGATCGACCCGGTCTGCGGCATGCAGGTCGAGAAGTCCGCGCGCCCCGCGCCAGGTCAGCGTCGAGGGCAAGAGCTACTGGTTCTGCTCGGACCGCTGCTGCGACCGCTTCGAGCGACCCCAACCCGCTTCCCCCCACCGCCTGACCCCCGCGCCCCGCCCCGCAACAGCAGCATGTACCTACCTGCTGTCGTTCGGAGGGCTGTTTCAACCGCACCATGGTCCTACTTACCGCTATCCCAACGACAGCAAGAGGACCTGGCTGCTGCGGAAACCAGGCGGGGGTCGGTGCTGGCTAGCCGCGGATGGCGTTGATCAGGTTGATGACGGCGAGCACGGCCATCGCGGCGGCGCCGATCAGCGTGATGGTCCGGGCCGGGATCAGCCGGAGCAGGCCCCGGCCGCCGGCGACGGCCAGCGCGGCCACGGCGACACAGCGCCAGCCAGCGACCCGAGGCCGACCGCGAGCGGGTCGTGGTACTTGGCGGCCAGGTTCACGATCAGGATCTGGGTCAGGTCGCCGAACTCGGCGACGAAGATCACCAGGAAGCTGGTCGACGGCGACGCGCAGGAACGTCGGCGGCGTCTCCTTGTCTTCCTTGGCGGCCTCGTCGGCGTCCTTGCGCCCGCGGATCAGCACGACGGCGCCGAGGCCGAACAGGACGGCCACGATGATCGACAGCACCCGGTGCGGCAGCAGCGCGAGCAGGCTGCCGGCGACGAGGGCGAGCAGCACGTGCACGGCGAACGCGGCCGCGACGCCGGTGAACACGTAGATCGGCCGGTATCGGCTGCCGAGCATGAGGCTGGCCAGCGCCGTCTTGTCCGGCAATTCGGCGGGGAACACCAGCGCGAAGGTGGTGGCTGCCACCGCGAAGTTCACTCGGGCGAGCTTGCCCTATCGATCCTGCATGCGAGTGGCAAGATCAGGCGGCCAACGCCGGGCTCGACGACGACGGCTCTGGACCGGCCCGGCTCACGACTGGCCCGGCACGGCGACTGGCCTCGGGAAGCCAGGCCTGGGCGGGCGCAAATCTTTCCCTCAAAAATCTTTGACGGTGATGTCGATCTGGGACGCTGGCGTTCGACGCACGGGCGAGAAAAGCGGCGACGCAGACAGCGGCCAGGTCGCGGACCGCCGCCGGACATCAGGAGATGCGATGCGATTCCTCGGATACACCCTGGGCGACCCGAACACCGAGTTCCCGCCGCCCGACCCGGCGATGTACGAGAAGATGGGCGCGTTCGTGGCCGAGGCCACCAAGGCCGGCGTGCTGCTGGCGACCGGCGGCGTGCGCCCGCCGACGGAGGCCACCAAGGTCAAGTACGCCGATGGCGAGTTCACCGTGCTGGACGGCCCGTTCTCCGAGGCCAAGGAGCTGATCGGGGGCTGGGCGCTGATGGAGGTGCGGGACAAGGCCGAGGCGATCGAGTGGACCAAGCGGTTCCTCACGATCGCCGGCGGGGGCGAGTCGACCCTGCGCGAAGTCGAGGGCGGCTGACCTGGCCCGGCCATGACCGGGCTGGCGTACGCGGCCCGGCAGCGATCCACCGAGACGCTGCCGGGCCGCTTCGCCTGGCTGAGCCTGCCCGATGGTTTTGCCCCTAGGGTGACAGGTGTGGGGGATACCGAGGTCGCAGCACGCGATCGAGACCGTGATCCGGCTGGAGTCGGCCCGGCTGATCGCCGGGCTGGCCCGGTACGCGGGCGGCGATCTCGACCTCGCCGAGGAACTGGCCCAGGACGCGGTCGTCGCCGCGCTCGAGCAGTGGCCGCGGGGCGGCGTTCCGATTAACCCCGGTGCCTGGCTGATGACGGTGGCCAAGCGGAGGGCGGTCGACCAGTTCCGCCGGAACCGGGAGCTGGAGCGCAAGTACGCCGAGATCGGGCGGGTGCTTGAGGCCGAAGAGGACGACGGCACGGCCGGGTTCGACCGCGCGATCTCCGACGAGATCGACGACGACCTGCTGCGGCTGATCTTCACCGCCTGCCATCCGGTGCTGTCGGTCCAGGCCAGGGTCGCGCTGACCCTGCGCCTGCTCGGCGGCCTGACCACGACCGAGATCGCCCGCGCCTACCTGGTGCCCGAGCCCACGATCGCCCAGCGGATCGTCCGGGCCAAGAAGACGCTGGCCAGCGCGCACGTCCCGTTCGAGACCCCGGACCGCCGAGCAGCGGCCGGCCCGGCTGGCCTCGGTGCTCGAAGTCATCTACCTGGTCTTCAACGAGGGCTACTCGGCCACGGCCGGCGACGACTGGACCCGGCCCGGGCTGTGCCATGAGGCGCTGCGGCTCGGGCGGCTGCTGGCCCAGCTGGCGCCGGACGAGCCCGAGGCGCACGGACTGGCCGCGCTGATGGAGATCCAGTCCTCCCGGCTGGCGGCCCGCGCCGGGCCGGACGGCGAGCCGATCCTGCTGCTTGACCAGGACCGGTCGCGCTGGGACCAGCTGCTGATCGGGCGCGGGCTGGCCGCCCTGGCGCGGGCCATCGAGCCTGGGCGGCGAACGCGGTCCCTACGTGCTGCAGGCCTCGATCGCCGCCTGCCACGCGCGGGCGTACCGGGCCGAGCAGACCGACTGGGCTCGGATCACCGAGCTGTACGAGGTGCTCGCCGAGGTCATGCCGTCGCCGATCGTCGAGCTTAACCGGGCGGTGGCGGTGGGGATGGCGTTCGGGCCCGAGGCGGGGCTGGCTCTGGTCGACCAGCTCGCGGCCGAGCCGTCGTTGCGCGGGTACCACCTGCTGCCGAGCGTGCGCGGCGACCTGCTGATGAAGCTGGGGCGCGCGGCCGAGGCGGAGGCCGAGTTCCGGCGGGCGAGCGAGCTGACCGGCAATGCCAGGGAGCGGGAGCTGACCGAGCGGCGGGCGCGGTCGGCGGCGGTCCAGGGAGGCGGCCGCTCGGGCGGGCGTGGACGGCAGCAGGCTCGGTCGAATCTTGACCGTAAGTTTGCAGGTCAGCAGTAGCTAGATCAATTCGAAACTATGTGTTCTACTGAATCATGAGTGAGGTAACCCGTCCGGACTGGTGGTCGTTTCCTGTGCAGTGTCCAGCCGGTCATCAGTGGGGGCCAGGCCGGGTGATCGTGAGCTGGTCGCCGTGCGACTGCCCTGGAGCGCTGAGCCACCCGGGCAAGAGGCCATCAGTGCGTGCGCTGCGGCACGCGCGGCTGCACGGCCACCTGGTATCGCCCAAGCACGGCTGGCCACCGCTGGCCGCTGACGCCGGCGACTTAGGCCGGTTGCGCCCAGCCAGGTCGACCAGCCGGGCAACGACCGGCGCAAGCCTGTCAGACTACCGACCATGCAGACGCTGGTCGCCGATCATCCGCTCATCGCTCATAAGCTCACCGCGCTCCGCGATGTCCACACCGAGACCCCTGTGTTCCGCAGCCTGACCGACGAACTGGTCACGCTGCTCGCCTACGAGGCCACCCGCGACGTCAAGGTCGAGCAGGTCACGGTGCACACGCCAGTCGCCTCGGCGCAGGGGGTCAAGCTGGCCAGGCCGACCCCGCTGGTGATCCCGGTGCTGCGGGCCGGCATCGGGATGCTCGACGGCATGGCGAGGCTGCTGCCCAAGGCCGACGTCGGCTTCGTCGGGCTGGCCAGGGACGAGGAGACGCTGGTCGCCTCCACCTACGCGACCAGGCTGCCCGCCGACCTGACCGGACGCGACACGTTCGTGCTGGACCCGATGCTGGCGACCGGCGGCACGCTGGAGACCGTGTTCGGCATGCTGGCCTCGCGCGGAGCGGCGTCGCTGACCGCGATCTGCCTGCTGGCGGCCCCGGAGGGGATCGCGCGGGTGCACGAGGCGTTCCCCGACGACTTCCCGATCCCGGTCAAGGTGGTCACCGCCGGGCTGGACGAGCGGCTGAACGAGCGCGGCTACATCGTGCCCGGCCTGGGCGACGCCGGCGACCGCCTCTTCGGCGAGATCTAGCCGAGCCGCAACGCGCTAGATCCCGACCGGGTGCCAGACCGTCTTGGTCTCGAGGAACGCGAGCATCCGCCGCGGCGTCGGTACCGCACCCCAGTCCTCCTCCGCCCAGAACACCCGCTTCACGTTGGCCGCCGCCAGTCGCTCAAGCTCGGCCCGGCTGTCCGCCGCAGCCCCGGTCAGGTCGATCGCGTTCACATCGAAATGCCCGGCCAGCACTGGCGCCAGTTCCGCCATCCTGCCGGTCAGCACGTTGACCACGCCGCCCGGCACGTCCGAGGTCGCGAGCACCTCGGACGAGGGTGATCGCGGGCAGCGGCCGCTCCTCGCTGGCGACGACGACGGCGGTATTCCCGGTCGCGATCACCGGCGCCACAACGCTCACCAGCCCGAGCAGGCTCGACTCGGCCGGTGCCAGCACAGCCACGACCCCGGTCGGCTCAGGCACGCTGAAGTTGAAATAGGGCCCGGCGACCGGGTTGGCCCCCCCGACGACCTGCGCGACCTTGTCCGTCCAGCCCGCATACCAGACCCATCGATCGATCACATCAGCAACTGCCTGCCGGGCAACTGTTTCAGAAACCCCTTCAGCTTGAATAACTTCGCTCGGCGAACTGCCCGCTCCGACCCTCGATCATTTCCGCGACCCGATAAAGCACCTGCCCCCGGTTATAAGCGGTAGCCCCAGCCCACTTCGCCACCGCCCCCGCGCCGCGACCACAGCATCCCGCACATCCTTCCGAGACGCCAGAGCAGCAAAGGCCAGCAACTCCCCGGCCTTGGCGGAATGCACCGGGTAAGACCGCCCAGACTCAGACCGAGGAAAAGCCCCACCCACATAAAGCTTGTAAGTCTTCCGCACCCCGAGCCGCGCGTGAGCGCGCTCGGCGCCCACCCTCAGGCAAAATCGAGTCCCCCAAGCCACGAACTGCCCCACCCCCCTGGGCGACGAAGCCTCTGGAATGACGCCGTCGAAAGACGCCTCGTCGGCCGCGCGTTCATTCACGGCCGGCGAGGCGGCTGTGGACGGCTGAACTCCACGCGAGGTTTTCTTCTCTTTCTCAGACATCCAGATACGCCGACGAGCCCGTGCCGACCGCCCTCCCGCCCGAAACCCAGATTCCCGATACCCCCCAAACGGACTAGCCGGATCAAACCGGTTATACGTATTAGCCCACACCACCCCGGCCCGCATCCTCTGCGCCATCCACAAGATCCGGCTCCCTTTCTCCGTCCACACCCCCGCCGACAGCCCGTAAGGCGTGTTGTTCGCCTTGGTCAACGGCCTCCTCCGGAGTCCGGAACGTCAGCACCGACAGCACCGGCCCGAAGATCTCCTCGCGCGCGATCCGATGCGACTGACTGACCCCGGTGAACACCGTCGGCGCGAACCAGTAACCGCGTCTCGGCAGTTCGCACGGCGGCGACCAGCGGTGCGCGCCTTCGGCTTCCCCGGCGGCGGTCAGCTCGGTGATCTTGTCGAGTTGCTGGCGGGAGTTGATCGCGCCGATGTCGGTGTTCTTGTCCAGCGGGTCGCCGAGCCGCAGCGTGGCCAGCCGCCGCTGGAGCCGGTCGACCACGTGCTCGGCCACCGACTCCTGCACGAGCAGCCGCGATCCGGCGCAGCAGACATGTCCCTGGTTAAAGAAGATGCCGTTGACGATGCCCTCGATCGCCTGGTCGATCGGGGCGTCGTCGAAGACGACGTTGGCGGCCTTGCCGCCCAGTTCCAGCGTCAGCTTCTTGCCGGACCCGGCGATGGCCTGGCTGATCGCGATGCCGACTTCGGTGGAGCCGGTGAACGCGACCTTGGCCACGCCCGGGTGGGCGACCAGGGCCGCGCCGGTCTCGCCCGCGCCGGTCAGTACGTTGACGACGCCGGGCGGCAGGTCAGCTTGCTGGCAGACCTCGGCGAGCAGCAGTGCGCTGAGCGGCGTCGTCTCGGCCGGCTTCAGCACGCAGGTGTTGCCGGCCGCCAGCGCCGGAGCCAGCTTCCACGCGGCCATGAGCAGCGGGAAGTTCCACGGGATCACCTGACCAGCGACCCCGAGCGGGCGCGGGTCAGGCCCGAATCCCGCGTAGCCCAGCTTGTCGGCCCAGCCCGCGTAGTAGAAGAAGTGCGCCGCCGCGAGCGGGATGTCGACGTCCCTGGTCTCCCTGATCGGCTTGCCGTTGTCGATCGACTCCAGCACCGCGAACTCGCGGGACCGTTCCTGGAGGATCCGCGCGATCCGGTAGAGGTACTTGGCCCGCTCGGCGCCCGGCATCGGCCCCCAGACTTGCTCGAACGCGCTCCGGGCGGCACCGACGGCCCGGTCGACGTCGGCTGGGCCGGCCTCGGCGACCTGCGCGAGGGGTTCCTCGGTCGCGGGGTTGATGCTCGCGAACGTGCGCCCGCTCGCCGCCGGGGCGAACTCACCGTCCACGAACAGCCCGTACTCGTCGGCGATCGACACGATGTCCCGCGACTCGGGCGCCGGCGCGTACTGCCAGTCCAGTCCGGCGGCCAGTTCGGCGACGCTGGTCGAGGTCGCAGCGACCGTGGTCTTCTTGTCAGCCAAGCCCGCCCCTCTCTAGTCGACGGTGAAGTAGTCAGGCCCTGAGTACACGCCGGTGAGCTGCTTGCGGCGCTGCATCAGCAGGTCGTTGAGCAGGCTGGACGCGCCGATCCTGAACAGGTCAGGGGTCAGCCAGGCCCGCCCGGCGGTCTCGTTGACCAGCACCAGGTACCTGATCGCGTCCTTGGCGGTGCGGATGCCGCCGGCCACCTTGACCCCGACCCGGCGGCCAGAGGCCTGCTCGAAGTCACGCACGGCGGACAGCATGACCAGCGCGACCGGCGGCGTCGACGCCGGGCTCACCTTGCCGGTCGAGGTCTTGATGAAGTCGGCGCCGGCCAGCATCGCCAGCCAGGACGCCCGGGAGACGTTGTCGAGCGTGGCCAGTTCGCCGGTCTCCAGGATCACCTTCAGGTGCGCCGAGCCGCAGGCTTCCTTGACCGCCCTGATCTCCTCGTAGACCTGGCCGTACCGGCCGGCGAGGAACGCGCCCCGGTCGATCACCATGTCGATCTCGTCGGCGCCGGCCGCGACGGCGTCCGCGACGTCGGCCAGCTTGACCGCCAGCGACGCCCGCCCGGACGGGAACGCGGTCGCCACCGACGCACAGCGACACCGCGCCCGCCGGCCCGGCCTGGGCCAGCTCAGCCTTCGCGACCGCCACCAGGTCCGGGTAGACGCAGACAGCGGCGACGGGCGGCACGCCGGATCGGCCGGGTCGGGCCGCACCGCCTTGGCGCACAGCCCGCGCACCTTGCCGGGCGTGTCCGCGCCTTCCAGCGTGGTCAGGTCGACCATCGCGACCGCCAGTGACAGCGCGGCGAGCTTGGCGTCCTTCTTGATCGACCTGGTCGCCAGCCCGGCGACCCTCCCCTGGGCACCGATCTGGTCGACGCCGGGCAGCCCGTGCAGCACCTGGCGCAGCGCCGCGTCTGAGTTGGCCCCGTCGCGCCAGCGAGCCATTCCTGGCCTGCGACAGCGTCATCTGGGACTGCACCACCTGCGCACCCGCCATGCCAGCGATGCTATCAGCGCACCCCCAACCGGACACCAACCCCCAACCGGGGCAAATCACCCGCTAGTCCAGCCTGGCGCGCGTGCTCGGCAGCGCATCGTTGTGAGCTTGCTGGTGCTGGGGCACGGTCGTTGTGAGTTTGCTGGGGGTCGGGGGGCTCAGGATCGGGTCACCTGCGGGGCCATCGCGGCGGCGAACCCAGGCTTGATCACGGTGTTGATCAGCTCCAGCCGCTCGTCGAACGGCGCGAACGCGCTCTTCATCGCGTTGATCGTCAGCCACTGGATGTCCGACCAGCCGTACCCGAACGCCTCGCACAGGGTCGCGAACTCCCACGACAGCGTCACGTTGCTCATCAGCCGGTTGTCGGTGTTCACGGTGACCCGGAACGACAGCCGCCGCAGCAGCCCGATCGGATGCTCCTTGATAGAGCGCGCCGCGCCGGTGTGCACGTTCGACGTCGGGCACATCTCCAGCGGGATCCGCCGGTCCCTGACGAAGCTGGCCAGCCGCCCGAGCCGACCGGTCCCCCGTTAGGCAGGACCGAGATGTCGTCGATGATCCGCACCCCGTGCCCGAGCCGCTCGGCCCCGCACCACTGCACGGCCTCCCAGATCGACGGCAGCCCGAATCCCTCGCCAGCGTGGATCGTGATGTGGAAGTTCTCCCGCGCCACGTACTGGAACGCGTCCAGATGCCGCGACGGCGGCGACCCGGCCTCAGCCCCGGCGATGTCGAACCCGACCACGCCAGCGTCCCGGTGCCGCACCGCCAGTTCGGCGATCTCCAGCGACCGAGCCGCCGTCCGCATCGCGGTGAGCAGCGCGTACACCCGGATGCCGCGCCCGGCGCTCCCCGCAGCGAATCCTTCGAGCACCGCCTCGACCACCTGGTCGAGCGACAGCCCGGCGGTGACATGCAGCTCGGGCGCGAACCGCACCTCCGCGTACACCACGCCGTCCGCAGCGAGGTCCTCGGCGCACTCGGCGGCCACCCGCACCAGCGCGTCCCGCGTCTGCATCACCCCGACCGTGTGCTGGAACGCCTCCAGGTAGAACTCAAGGTTGCCGCGCTCGGCGGCACTGGTCATCCAGCGGCCAAGCTCGTCCGGGTCGGTCGTGGGCAGGCCGCGGTAGCCGGTCTGCCGGGCGAGCTCGACGATCGTCGCGGGCCGCAGCCCGCCATCGAGATGGTCGTGCAGCAGTACCTTGGGGACCCGGCGGATCTGATCTAGCGAGGCGGACACGCCGTCCATTCTCGCTCACGCGATGCGCTCGATGACGGCTGGCCCAGTAACCGGCGCGTCCGGTCCGATCTCGATGCCGCCCGCCAGCGCAGCCCGGGCGGCGGCGAACCGCTCAGGCTCGTCGGTGCGCAGTTCGAGCAGCGGCTGCCCGACTTGACCTGCTCCCCCGGCTTGACCTTGCAGATCACGCCGGCGCCCGCGCTGACCGGGTCTTCCTTGCGGGCCCGCCCGGCGCCGAGCCGCCATGCGGCGGTGCCGACCGCGAGCGCGTCGAGCCGCCGCAGCCACCACCGGACTCCGCCGCCACGACCTCCGAACTGCCGCGCCACCGGCAGCGGCTCGTCCGGATTGCCGCCCTGCCCGGCGATCATCTCCCGGTACTTGGCCAGCGCCCGGCCATCGGCCAGCGCCGCCGCCGGGTCGGCGACGATCCCGGCCAGCGCCAGCATCTCCCGCGCCAGCGCGAGCGTGACCTCGACCAGGTCGGCAGGCCCGGCGCCGCGCAGCGTCTCGATCGACTCGGCCACCTCGACGGCGTTGCCGACCGCCCGGCCGAGCGGCACGTCCATCGAGGTCAGCAGCGCGGTGGTCCGCACCCCCGACTCAGTGCCGAGCCGCACCATGGTCTGGGCCAGCTCGCGCGCCGCGTCGATGTCCCGCATGAACGCCCCGCTCCCGACCTTCACGTCGAGCACGAGCGACTGCGTTCCCTCTGCGATCTTCTTGGACATGATCGAGCTGGCGATCAGCGGAATCGACTCGACCGTCCCGGTGACGTCCCGAAGGGCATAAAGCTTTCGGTCGGCGGGCGCGAGATCGGCACCGGCGGCGCAGATGACGGCTCCGACGGTAGATAGAAGGTGAACGAATTCGGGGGCCGTTCAGCTCGGCCCGCCAGCCGGGGATCGATTCCAGCTTGTCGAGCGTGCCGCCCGTGTGGCCGAGCCCGCGGCCGGATAGCTGGGGCACCGCGGCGCCGCAACTCGCCACCAGCGGAGCCAGGATCAGCGAGACCTTGTCGCCCACCCCGCCGGTCGAGTGCTTGTCCACGGTCGGCGCCGGCACCGCGCTCAGATCGAGCCGCTGGCCGGACCCGATCATCGCGTCGGTCCAGGCCCGCAGCTCGGCGGGCGTCAGGCCCCGGAAGTAAATAGCCATCGCCATCGCCGACATCTGCTCATCGGCGACCACGCCATTGGTATAGGCGTCGATCAGCCAGGCGATATCGGCATCCGACAGCCCCCGCCCATCCCGCTTGGCCCGGATCAGGTCGACGGCGGCGAAGGCGGAACCCGCATCAGCGCGGTGCCCTCCGCCCGAGCCGGTTTGACGTGGGGGTCCGGGGGTCGCCCCCCGGAGCTAGCACCAGCGTGATTAGCGCCGCGCCTGCGCCGGTGCTAATCACGCCGCTCGGCCAGGTCAGTGCCGGTAAACGCGTCTGGCAGCAGCTCGCCGAGCTGGCGCGGGCCACCGTCGCAGTCGAGCAGCAAGCCAGGACCTCCAGCTTCGAGCAGCAGTTGCCTGCACCGGCCGCACGGTACCAGCGGCGCGCCGTCCCCGGCGACCACGCTGACCGCGACCAGCCGGGCCGCGCCGGCCGCGTGCAGCGCGCTGACCAGGCCACATTCGGCGCACAGGGTCAGCCCGAACGACGCGTTCTCCACGTTGCAGCCGGTCACGACCGCGCCGTTGGCGGCCAGCCCGGCGGCTCCGACGCCCAGCCTCGAGTACGGCGCGTACGCGTTCGCGGCCGCGGCGATGGCCGCGGCCCGCAGCGCGGGCCAATCGATGCTGTCGGTGCACGTCCGCCAGCCAAATCCGCTCAGTCCGCTCCGTAGTCTGCGCCAGTAAGAACAGTCCCCGTCTGGAAGAAAGTTCCCTAGATCGTTATGGTACTATTTCCTGTTTGTAACGTAATGTAAGCGTCTCGATTTCACAACAGCCCCGTTACCGGCGTCATATCCCGCTTCCGCTACACACGTGACGGTAATAGATTCTCGATCATCCCGGGGGGACTCCGGGTTCTCAACAGGGCCCCTGCCGGCCGGGCCGGGTCACAGGCCGGTGTTTTCGCAGCGGCGGCATGCGCGCCCCCCGCAGAGGAGGAACCGTGAGAGGGTCACTCAAGATTGTCGCCGCGCTCGGCGTGGTGGCGATAGCTGCCGCAGGCTGCGGCGGCAGTAGCACCAGCAGCAGCCGTCAGGCGGATCGAGCTCGACCTCAGCGGCGCCCGCCGCCGCGTTCAAGGCGTGCATGGTCACCGACACCGGCGGCCTCGACGACAAGTCGTTCAACCAGTCCTCGTGGGACGGGCTTCCAGGCAGCTCAGACGGCCGACCCTAGCATTCAGATCAAGAACCTGCCGTCGACCTCGCCCGCTGACTACGCCAAGAACATCTCCACGTTCATCCAGCAGAAGTGCGGGATCATCGTGACGGTCGGCTTCCTGATGGCCAGGGCGACCGAGACCGCCGCCAAGGCCAACCCGAACCAGAAGTTCGCGATCGTGGACTGCTCCTACGCCTCGGGCTGCCTGCCCAGAGCGCCAGAGCGAGCCGAACATCGACCAGCTGGCCTACAACACCGTGCAGGACGGCTTCCTCGGCGGCTACCTGGCCGCCGCGATGAGCAAGACCGGCAAGGTCGCGACCTACGGCGGCGAGCAGTTCGGCACCGTCACGATCTACGAGGACGGCTTCTGGGACGGCGTCCAGTACTACAACAAGCAGAAGCACAAGAACGTCACCGTGCTCGGCTGGGACGAGACGACCCAGAAGGGCACCTTCGCGGGCAGCTTCACCAACCTCGGCGCCGGCCAGCAGATCGCCAACACGTTCATCAGCGAGGGCGCCGACGTCATCTTCCCGGTCGCCGGCGGCGTGGGCCTCGGCTCGGCGAAGGCGGTGCAGACGGCCGACGCCTCCGGCAAGAACGTGCGATGATGTGGGTGGACACCGACGGCTGCGTGAGCGCGGCGCCGTACTGCAAGTACTTCGTCACCAGCGTGGAGAAGGGCATCCGACCTCGGAGACCGGCGTCGCTCGCCGCTGCCAACGGCACCTTCAAGGGCGGCACCTACGTCGGCACGCTGGCCAACGGCGGCGCCGTGCTGGCGCCGTTCCACGACTTCGCCAGCAAGGTCCCGGCCTCGCTGCTGGCCGAGCTGAAGACGCTCAAGCCGCAGATCGAGAGCGGCAAGATCGTCCCGGCCACCAAGAGCCCGGTGTAAGTCACCCGCTGACGCTGCCGCCGTCCGGCCGCTGCCCTCGCGCAGGCCGGGCGGCGCCGGCGTAAAGAAGGAGGCTGCCGGTGAAGCTCGAGCTTCGCGGCATCACCAAGCGCTTCGGCGGGCTGGTGGCCAACGACGGCATCGACCTCGTAGTGCAGCCAGGCGAGATCAAGGCGCTGCTCGGCGAGAACGGCGCGGGCAAGAGCACGCTGATGAACGTGCTGTACGGGCTGATGCAGCCCGACGAGGGCGAGATCCTGGTCGACGACAGTCCGGTCCGCATCCGCTCCCCGAAGGACGCGATCAACGCCGGGATCGGCATGGTGCACCAGCACTTCATGCTGGTCCCGGTCTTCACCGTCGCCGAGAACGTGACGCTCGGGGTCGAGCGGAGTAGGCGGCTTCGGCCTGCTTGACCGCCGCCGCGCCCGCAAGGACGTGCTCGAGCTGTCCGAGCGGTACGGGCTGGCGGTCGATCCGGACGCCTACGTCGAGGACCTGCCGGTCGGCGTCCAGCAGCGCGTGGAGATCATCAAGGCGCTGCTGCGCAACGCCAGCGTGCTGGTGCTCGACGAGCCGACCGCGGTGCTGACCCCCAACGAGACCGAAGACCTGTTCCGGATCATGCGCGAACTGCGCGAGGGCGGCCGGTCGATCATCTTCATCTCGCACAAGCTGAAGGAAGTCCAGAAGATCGCCGACAACATCACGATCATCCGGCGCGGCAAGGTGGTCGGCGAGCGACCGCCGAGCACGAGCGATACCGAGCTCGCCGCGCTGATGGTCGGCCGCGTCGGTCCAGCTCCGGGTGAGCAAGGATCAGGCCAAGCCGCGGCGAGGTCAGGCTCGCGGTGAGGGACCTGACCGTCGCCGGCCGAGCGACGGCGACCCGCGATCGAGCGAGATGTCCTTCGAGGTACGCGGCGGCGAGATCCTCGGCATCGCCGGGGTGCAGGGCAACGGGCAGACCGAGCTGTGCGAGGCGCTGATGGGCCTGCGGCCGTCGCACCGGCTCGGTCGCAGCTCGACGGCGAGGACATCAGCCGCCTGTCGACCAGGGAGCGGCTGCGGGCCGGGATCGGCTACATCCCCGAGGACCGGCAGGAAGACGGCCTGGTCGGCGACTTCTCGGTGGCCGAGAACCTGATCCTGGACGTCTTCGACCGGCCGCCGTTCGCCTCGGGCATCTCGATGGACCTGAACGCGATCAGGAAGTCGGCCATCCGCCAGGTCGCCGACTACGACGTGCGGACCACCTCGGTGCAGACCCCGGCGGGCACCCTGTCCGGCGGCAACCAGCAGAAGGTGATCGTGGCCAGGGAGATGAGCAGGGACAACAAGGTGCTGCTGGCCAGCCAGCCCACCCGGGGCCTGGACGTGGGCTCGATCGAGTTCGTGCACAAGCAGATCGTCGCCCAGCGCGACAGCGGCGTCGCCGTCGTCATCGTCTCCTCCGAGCTCGACGAGATCTACGCGCTGTCCGACCGGATCGCGGTCATGTACGAGGGCAAGATCGTCGGCTTCTGCGAGCCCGACATCCCCGAGGCCGAACTCGGCCTGATGATGGCCGGCGCGGGCGCGGCGGGTCGAGTTCCGACGCCGCCGGCGGCGAGCCCGACCACCGACCGGTCGCTGACGAGCCATCCGAGCAGGAGCCACGCAATGAGTGACCAGCTGACTCCCGCCGACGCCGACGCCGCGCCAGCGGTCCCCGATCCGGCGAGCACTGACCCAGCCCCGGCGAGCACTGACCCAGCCCCCGCCAGCACCGAGCCGACAGCGCGAGCGGCGCCGGTTCAAGGTCACGACCAGCGCCCTCATCGAGGCGATCACGAGGGCAGCCCGGCCGTGATCACGATCCTGGCGATCTTCCTGCGCCCTGGTGGTCGGCGGGCTGCTGATCGTCTTCAGCGACCCCGTCGTGCTGCACGGCCTGGGGTAACTTCTTCTCACGCGCCCGGCTCCGCCCTGGCGCTGACCTGGGACTCGATGGCGTCCGCCTATTCGGCCGCTGTTCGAAGGCGCGATCTTCAGCCCGGCGACGATCGGCGCGGCCTTCCACGGCGGCTCGATCGCGGCGATCTTCTACCCGCTGTCGCTGACCGCGTTCGAGGCGACGCCGCTGATCCTGACCGGCCTGTCGGTCGCGATCGCGTTCCGGGCCGGCCTGTTCAACATCGGCGCGTCCGGCCAGTTCGTCGGCGGCGCGATCGTCGCGGCCTGGCTCGGCTTCGGCGTCAGCCTGCCGATCGTGATCCACGTCGTCGTCTGCGTGATCGGCGCCCTCGTCGGCGGCGCGGTGCTCGGCTGGTTGGTCGGCGTGCTCAAGGCGCGGACCGGCGCGCACGAGGTGATCGTCACGATCATGCTCAACTACGTGATGTACGACCTGCTGCAGCTACCTGCTGTCGCTCCGAGCATGCTGCAGCAGCCGCATCAGTCCAACCAGATCGCGCCGCCGATCGCGATCGAACGCCGACCTGCCGCACGTCGGCGGGCCCGCCGCCGCAGGCCGGCGTGGGGTTCCTGATCGCCGTCGCGGCCGCCATCGGCTCGCCTGGCTGCTGTCCCGCAGCACGATCGGCTTCCAGTTCCGCACGGTGGGCGCTAACCCGAGCGCGGCCCGCAGCGCGGGCATCAACGTCGAGCGGTCGCTGGGCGCTGGTCATGCTGATCTCAGGCGGCCTCGCCGGGCTGGCGGCCGCCACGGTGATCCTGGGCACCAGCCGCCGCCGCTCACGTTCAACAGCTACGGCACCTACGGCCTCGACGGCATCACGGTCGCGCTGCTCGGGCGGGCCAAGCCGGTCGGCGTGGTGCTTCGCCGGGCTGCTCTTCGGCGCGCTGCACGTCGGCGGCACCTACGTCGAGGGCGCCACGCTCGGCCAGGTCCCCGCCGACATCGTCCAGGTACTCGAGGGTCTCATCGTCTTGTTCGTCGCGGCGCCCGCCGCTGATCCGGGCGGTCTTCCGGCTCCGCTCGACCAGCGGCACCGGCATGGAAGCAGTCGCGAAGGGGTGGAACGGGTGACCACGCTCACCGCCACCGTACGGGCACCGCTGACTACGGACCGCCGGTACCTCGCCGCCGGCACGTTCGCGGTGTTCGGCGTCATCGACATCGTGGTGTTCGGGCTGCTCGCGCACAAGGGCGATGCCAGCTTCGCGCTGTCCGCGTCCGGGTCCGGCGTGCAGATCCCGGTGATCCGGGTGCCGGCCGACTCCGGTGTGCTTCGTCCTCGGCGTGGCTGTCGGTCGCGATCGGGGCCTGCGCGCGGGACGATGGAGCTGAGCCGGCCAGGCACAAGCGGCTGGCGATCGGCGCGGTCCTGCTGTTCTTCCTGATCTCGCTGCTGTGCTGGGCCGACGCCGGGAACGCGATCCCGCTCGACCTCATCAACATCGGCTGCAGGGCGCGATCGCGTCGTCCATCCCGCTGGTACTCGGCGCGCTGGCCGGCTGCATGTGCGAGCGGTCAGGCGTGATCAACATCGCGATCGAGGGTCAGCTGCTGTTCGGCGCGTTCACCTCGGCGATCGTGGCCAGCGCCTTCGGCGGGCTGTGGGTCGGGCTGATCGCCGGCTCGCTGGCCGGCGGCCTGGTCGGGCTGCTGCTCGCGGTCTTCTCGATCACCTTCCTGATGGACCAGATCATCCTCGGCGTCGTGCTCAACGTGCTCGCGCTCGGCATGACCGACTACCTGTACGACCGGCTCATGGCGCCGAACCCGAACTACAACACCGGCGTCTCGTTCAGCTCGCTCAAGATCCCGGTGCTCGGCGCAGATCCCGATCATCGGCCCGGTCTTCTTCGACTCCAACGATCGATCCTGTACATCACCTACCTGGTCATCATCGCGATCCAGGTCGGGCTGTTCATGCACCCGCTGGGGACTGCGGGTCAGGGCGGTCGGCGAGCATCCCACGGCGGCCGACACGGTCGGCATTCCGGTGCTGTGGATCCGCTACCGCAACGTCGTACTTGGCGGCATGGTCGCCGGGATCGGCGGCGCCTACCTGACCGTGGGCCACGTCGGGCAGCTTCAACCCCAATATCAGCTCGGGCTTCGGCTATATCGCTCTCGCCGCGATGATCTTCGGCCGCTGGACTCCGCTCGGCTCGCTCGCGGCGGCCCTGCTGTTCGGCTTCTCGCTCGAACTCGCGCTGCGTGCTGCCGACCGTCAACTCCGGCATGCCGCCGCCCATCATGAACGACCGCGCCTGTATGTGGCGACGATCGTCGCGGTAGCTGGCCTGGTCGGCAAGGTGCGGGCACCAGCCGCCGACGGACAACCGTACGTGAAGTCCTAGTCGCCCGATGAGTCACGTTACGCTGCTGACCGTGGTGACACGATGAGCACAGACGCTTACGCAGCAGCGCGAGCAAGCGCTGCCAACCTCGCCCGGCTGACCGGGCAGCGGCCCACGACGTCGCGGTCGTGCTCGGCTCAGGCTGGGCGCCGGCGGCGGACGCGATCGGCACCGCCGAAGCCGAGTTCCCGCTCGACGATCTCGGCGGCTTTCCCGAGCCGTCAGTCCCCGGGCACCTGCCGATGGCCAGGTCGCTGCGCTGCGGCTCGGTGCGGGTGCTGGTCTACCTCGGCCGCACGCACCTGTACGAGGGCCACGCCATCGACACGGTCGTGCACGGCGTGCGGACCGCCGCCGCCGCCGGCTGCACGGTGCTGGTGCTGACCAACGCCTCCGGGGGGATCAACGCCAGCTACGGCGTCGGCCAGCCGGTGCTGCTGAGCGACCACCTCAACCTGACCGGCCGGTCGCCGCTCGCCGGGCGCTGAGCCACCGCCGCCCTACGGGTCGCGGTTCGTCGATCTCACCGAGGTGTACTCGGCCAGGCTCGGGACCTGGCCAGGCAGGTCGATCCGACGCTGGCCGAAGGCGTCTACGCCGCGCTGCCCGGCCCGCACTACGAGACACCAGCCGAAATCAGGATGCTGCGGACGGCCGGAGCCGACATGGTCGGCATGTCGACCGCGCTCGAAGCCATCGCCGCCCGGCACCTCGGCGTAGAGGTGCTCGGGATCTCGCTGATCACCAATCCGGCTGCCGGCTTGTCGAGCGGGCAGCTAGATCACGCGGAAGTGGTGGCCGCCGGGACGGGCATCAGCGTCGCGGGTCGGGGGCCTGCTCGGGCCAGCTCCTGCCTGGCGTGCTGGATCCGCAAAGTTCCTAGGTCGGGGGCGCACTCACAGATGATTAGCCAGGATCTGCATGCGCAGGTGACGGCGTGGCTGGCGGAGGACCCGGACGAACGAGACCGGGCCGAGCTCGCCGCGCTGCTCCGCGAGGCTTCGGGGACCGGCGACGCCGATCAGGCCGCGCAGGCGGCCGACGAACTGGCCGACCGGTTCGGCGGCCGGCTGGAGTTCGGGACCGCCGGACTGCGCGGCGCGGTCGGCGCCGGCCCGAACCGGATGAACCGGGCCGTCGTCCGCGCGACGACCGCCGCGCTCGCCGGATGGCTCTCCTACGTCGACCCCACCGCCGCCGACACGGGCGTCGTCATCGGCTGCGACGCCAGGCACCGGTCGGACGAATTCGCCGCCGAGGCGGCGGCCGTGCTGGCGGGCGCCGGCATCCGGGTGCACCTGCTGCCACCGCAGCAGCCGACCCCGCTGCTCGCCTTCGCCGTCATGCACCAGCAGGCGGCGGCGGGCATCATGATCACCGCGAGCCACAACCCGCCAGCCGACAACGGCTACAAGCTCTACCTGAGCGACGGCGCCCAGATCGTCCCGCCCGCCGACCTGGAGATCGAGGCCGCCGTCCGGTCGCTCGGACCGCTCTCCCAGATACCGGTGGCCCACCCAGGCGACCCGCTGATCTCCCACCTCGGCGACGAAGTGGCGGCCGACTACCTCGAGGCGATCTGCTCCCTGTCCCCCGCGCCCAAGGGCGCGGCCTGGCTGCGCTACATCTACACGCCGCTGCACGGTGTCGCCTGCGATCTGGCGATGCGCGCCTTCGAGCAGGCCGGCTACCCGCCAGCCGACGTGGTGGAGGCGCAGGCCCGTCCCGACCCGGACTTCCGCACGGTGGCCTTCCCCAACCCGGAAGAGCCCGGTGCCCTGGACCTGGCGCTGGCCCAGGCCCGGCGCACGGGCGCCGACCTGGTACTCGCCAACGATCCGGACGGCGATCGGCTGGCGGTGGCCGTTCCTGACGACTCGGCGCTCGGCGGCTGGCGCACGTTCACCGGAGACCAGGTCGGCGCGCTGCTCGGCGCCTACCTGCTCGGCGTGTCGAGCGCGTCGACGCCCCGGGGCGCACACGCCGTCGACCAGGTGCGAGGCCACGGTGCCGACGGCGACCCGCAGCCGCTGGTCGCCACGACGATCGTGTCATCCACGCTGCTGTCCAAGATCGCGGCGGCGGCCGGCGCCAGCTACGCCGAAACACTGACCGGGTTCAAGTGGATCGCCAGGGCGGGTGATCTTCGGCCCGAGGCCCATTTCATCTTCGGGTATGAAGAGGCGCTTGGGTACACGATCGACACTACGGTCAGGGACAAGGACGGGCTCGGGGCCGCGCTTGCGGTGCTCAGCCTGGCCGCGCGAGCCCGATCGGTCGGCGATTCGCTGCTCGAGACCTACGACGCGCTCGAGGCCGAGCACGGTGTGCACCTGACCGAGCAGCTGACGGTGCGGAGCGAGACGCCGGTGCACGTGATGTCCAGGCTGCGGGCCGCCGCGCCGGACGAGATCGCCGGGCAGCCCGTCGCGACGATGGCCGACCTGACCGGCGGCACCGCCGACCTGCCGTCCGCCGACGTGCTCAGGTACTGGCTGGCAGGCGCGCGGGTCGTGATCAGGCCGAGCGGCACCGAGCCGAAGATCAAGGCGTATCTGGAGATCGTGGAGCCGGTCATCGCCGGGCGGCTCACCGAGGCCCGCCGGGCCGCACGGGCGCGGATGGACCCGCTGCGCGAGGCGGTCAGGGCGCTGCTTGAAGGCTGACGTGGCCTGGTCGTGAACTATCGGCCACCGACCTAGCCTGGTCTTGACCCCACGTGGCAAGCTCTTGACCATGACGCATTTCCACGACGACGGCACGGCCTGTGATGTGGCCCACGGCAAGGCGCCTGCTGACTTCGACGGCCGCACGCTCGTGGCGTTCTTCGCGACGCCGGTCGCCGACCATCTGCTGCGGTACGCCGCCGAGGCTGGTTACCGGGCCGTGCTGGTCGAGCCAGATCCCGGGCTGGCACCGGCTGACGGTGCGCACGGCTACGAAGTGGCGAAGGAACTCGGGGACCTGCCCGACTCTGCTACGGACGTCGTGGTGACCGACCACCACAGGGAGGAGCTGGGCGTCGCGCTCCGCGACGCGCTGGCGACACCCGCGCGGTGGGTCGGGATCATGGGCAACCCCCGCCATGAGGCACCACACGTGCAGGCGCTGGCCATGCTGGGGGTAGCCCCCGACGAGGTGGCGCGCGTACACCGGCCGATCGGGCTCAACATCGGCTCCCGGACCCCGGCCGAGATCGCCATCTCGACACTGGCAGGCCTGATCGCCGACCGAAACGGGCGGCCAGGTGGCTTCGACTTCAGCTAAAGGTCTGCTGCTGTGGCCGAGCGTTGCTGCTGTGGCTGCGCGTTGTTGCTGTGGCTGAGGGTTGCTGTTGTGGCCGAGAGTGCCGTCGTGGCTGAGGGGTGCCGACGTGGCTGAGCAGGCTGATTACTCGGGCACTCCGCTGGCGCGCAAGCTCGGCATCGGCGAAGACGACGAGGTCGCCATCATCGGAGCGGCCGACGGCTTCGCCGACCTGCTCGCCGGCCAGCTAGACGGCAAGGCGACGCTCCACTCCGATCTCGACGCGGCGCCGCTCTTCGACGTGATCGTCGTCTTCATGATCTGGCGCGCCGAATTCGAAGCCGACCTAGCGCGCTTCAGGGACCACATGGCGCCAGCCTGCGGCCTGTGGATCTGCTGGCCTAAGCGGGCGTCGAAGGTGCCGACCGACATGTCGGACAACGTGATCCGCGAGGTGGCGCTCCCCACCGGCCTCGTCGACAACAAGGTCTGCGCCGTCGACCAAACCTGGACCGGCGTCCGCCTGGTAATCCGCCGCGAGCTCCGCTAACCCCGCCCCGCAACCCCGAGACCGCGCCCGAACTCCACGACCACGCCCGCCAGCCGCCACCGCCCGGCCCGCCCCCGCCCCTGCCCCGCCCCCGAGCGACCGTGAAATGTTCGCGCGGGTCGCCGGACAGCAGCGGGGCGGGCCACGCTGCAAGCCCGAACAGCAGCATGTCCCTACTTGCTGCTGTCGCCGGGCCACTTCGAACAGCACCATGGTCCTACTTACTGCTGTCCCGATGACAGTAAGTAGGACCATGCTGTCGTCGAACTCGGCTCGCGCGGGGAGCGTGGCCCGGATTCCGCTGTTGCGGCTGACGGCACGGGCACCTGACTGCGGCGAACTGGCGCCCGCCGGTTACTGGCGGCGGGCAGGTACCCGCGCCCGGTTACTGGCGGCGGGCTGGGGCGCGCCTGGTTGCTGATGGTTTGAGGGGTTTGAGTGGTTAAAGGGGAAGTCCCTGGCTGGTGCCCCTCGCAGCGTCAGCTTCCTGCGTTTTGGCCGGAGCCTGCGGCACCCCAGATCAACGGGCAAGCCCGAACGACAGCATGGTCCTACTTACGGCTATCAGGACGACAGCATGTAGCACCATGGTGCTGTCCGGCACCAGCCCGCAACAGCAGCAAGTAGCCACCTGCTGTCGATGGCCCCGCCGGGAAGCCCAGGAGACGCGGGACCCGGGTTACGGGACCGAGAGGCGGGCTCGGCGCAGGGCGGCCGCTGGCGGCAGCCTCGCCGGGAGTTCTTGCTCGGTGACCATGGCCAGCGCCCGGGCGATCGCGCCGATGACGGTGGCGTTGGGGCCGAGGTCGGACACCACGACCTCGGGGGCACGGAAGACCTGGGCGTCCAGCAGCGCCCGCAGGTCAGCTAGCCACGGCAGCAGCGCTCGGCCGATGCTGCCGTCCAGGATGATCCGGTCGGGATCGACCAGCGCGGTCGTGCCCGAGACCGCCGCCGCGACATGCCCCACCAGCTCGCGCACCACCTGAGCCCACCCGGTCACCGGCAAGCGCGGCATCGAAGACGTCAGCGACGTCGAACGACTCGGGGTCCAGCGACGAGTCGGCCCACCCGAGCCACCCGGCCCACCCGAGCCACCCGAGCTGAGCAACTCGGCCGCCCGCGCCCGCAGCGCCAGGCCGGCCGCGACGTCCTCGAAGCCGCTGCGCACCAGCGCCGCGCCAGGTCCGCCGTGCCAGACCGGGAAGTACGCCAGTCTCGCCGGCCGCGTTGTGCCGGCCTCTGATCAGATGGCCGTCGATGACGACGGCGCCGCCGATGCCGGTCCCGATCGAGATCAGCACGAAGGAGCTGATCCCGCGACCAGCCCCGCGCCACGCCTGGCCAAGCGCACCAAGATTGACATCGTTGTCGACTTCGAACGGCTCGTCCAGGCTGGCTCGCAGCGCCCCCATGAGGTCGTAGCCCTGCCAGTGCACGTTCGGCCCGGCCGTGGCCAGCCCGGTAGCCGGGTCGATCAGCGCCGGGATGCCTACGACGACGGCTCGCACCGGCCAGCCGAGTTCGGCCGCCTCGCGCCTTGAGCGCCTCGATGCAGGCGAGCAGCGCGCTCGTTGCCGCCCGGCCCGCTCCGGTCGACCTGAAGTCCTCGGCGACCGTGCCGCCAGCGAGATCGGCGAGCGCGCCGTGGCACTGCGTACCGCCGAGGTCGACGGCGATCACGGCGCCGATCGGGCCGACGAACTGACGATGGACGGGGTGCGGCCGCGGGCGGCCGGCTCGCCAGGCAACTCGTCCACGATGCCCGAGGACAGCAGCCGCTTGACGATCCGGCTGACCGAGGCGTCGGACAGGCCGAGTTCCCTGGCGAGCTGACTGCGCGTGACTCGGCCGTGGCTGCGCACGGCATCCAGGACGAGGAACGTGTTCAGCTCGGCGATGTTGCCGACGTCCACGGGGGGCGACAGTTCCGAGGAGTCGGAGGCTGACGGAAGAATCTGGTGTCCGTTGAAGATGCCGAGTTCTTCCCGGTAGAGCTCCAGCCCGACGCCGTTCGGGTCGCGGAAGTACATGCTGTCCAGGACGCCGCGGTCCGGCCCGAGGTAGTCGACACCGGCCTCGTCTAGCTTCTTCTTGGCCGCGTCGAACTGCTCGCTGCGAGATCGAGATCGCCAGGTGCTGGACTCCGCCGATCGTCTCCATCCAGGCCGGATGCTCATGCCCGGGGAAGTCGAAGAACCCCAGCAGGTTGCCGTTGCCGATGTCGAAGAAGAAGTGGTTCGAGCCCGCGTAGTCGCGGTTCTCGACCAGCTCGACCAGCGGGAAGCCGAGGAACTCCTGGTAGAACTTGATCGTCTCCTCGGTGTCCGGCAGATCAGCGCGAGATGGTGGACTCCCTGGACCGTCGTGTGCGGTCGGCTGGCCTGCGGCCGCAGGTACTTCTCGCGCAGTTCGGCTCCGGCGGGCTCGGACTCGCTCTAGTTCTCGCCTTCTGGCTGTGGCATGGCTGCTGCCTCCTGGCTCCGCGATCGTCATTGCGACCGATCCCAGTGTCGCAGGACGGCCCAGTCGCTCACGACGTGCGGCTGCCGAGGGCGATGAGGCGGGGCAAGACTGCGTTCCCCTACCAATTGACAGTGACTCTCAAAAGTTGGTAACATCTTTTTGACTTGGAACTACTCGAAAGAAGGTTGTGTCATGACCCAGACCGAAGGCCGCCGGTGGTGGGCGCTCGCGGCCTCTCGCTCAGCGTTCTTGTTGTCGCGCTCGACCTGTTCGTGCTCAGCCTCGCGCTGCCGACTCTCTCGGCTGACCTGCACGCTTCGTCGAGCGACCTGCAGTGGTTCGTCGACTCGCTACAGCCTGGTGCTGGCCGCCGCCCTGCTGCCTGCCGGGCTGCTCGGTGACCGGATCGGCCGCAAGCGAATCCTGATCGTCGCGCTCGCGCTGTTCGGGGTCGCGTCGCTGGCCTGCGCGTACTCGACCTCGGCGGGTGAGCTGATCGCCGCGCGGGCGGTGCTCGGGCTCGCCGCCGCCGTGATCTTGCCGATGTCGCTGGCGGTGCTGCCGGTGATGTTCAGCGCCGCAGGAGCGGCCGCGGGCGATCGCCGCGGTCGGCGGGGCGACGTTCCTGGGGTACCCGATCGGGCCGATCCTCGGCGGCTGGCTGCTCGACCACTTCTGGTGGGGCTCGGTGTTCCTGATCAACGTGCCCGGTCGTGGTGATCGCGATCGTCGCGGTGGTCCTCTTGATGCCGGAGTCCACGGGCGACCGCAGCGAGCCGGGATCGATGCGGTCGGCATCGCGATCTCCGAGCGTCGGGCTGGCGCTGGTGACCTACGGCCTGATCAAGGCGGGCAACGACGGCTGGGGCGACGGCTCGGCGATCGGCACGATGGCGGCGGGAGCGGTGGCGCTGGCCGCGTTCGCGCTGGTGGGAGCGGCGGATCAGCCGCGGCGCCGACGGTGCGCGGCGCGCTGCCGCTGATGGACCTGAAGCTGTTCGGCTCGGCGGGATTCACCTGGGGGACGCTGCTGTCCACGCTGGTGTCGTTCGCGCTGTTCGGGCTGGTGTTCGCGATGCCGCAGTACTTCCTTGACGTGCGCGGGCTCGACTCGCTCGGCGCCGGGATCAGGATGCTGCCGATGATCGGCGGGCTCGCGGTCGGGCTGATGGCTCGGCCAGCGGATGCAGACTCCCGCGCAAGGCGAGCATCAGGCCGCCCGCCGGTCAGCCCCGGTACCTCGATCGGCGGCCGGGTTCGCGATCATGGCGGTCGCGCTGGCGGTCGGGACCGGCACGACGGTCGCGAGCGGCAGCGGCTTCGCGGCCGCGTGGTTCGCGGTGACCGGGCTCGGGCTCGGGATGGCGATGCCGACCGCGCTCAACGTCGCGCTCGGTGCGCTTGTCCCTGGCCCGGAGCGGTTCGGGCTCGGCGCTGATGACGGCGATGCGGCAGGTCGGCGGGACGATCGGGGTCGCGGTGCTCGGCACCGTGCTCTCGACCGTCTACCAGGGCAGGCTGCACCTGTCCGGGCTGCCGGCGCCGCGACCGCGACGACGATCAGGGACAGCGTCGCGGCCGGAGTCGCGACGGCTCAGGCGGCCGGGTCCTCGACCCTGCTCGACCGAGGTCCGTACCGCCTACGTGCACGGCCTGGACGTCATGCTCTGGGTGTGCGCGGGCATCGCGATCGTCTCGGCCGTGCTAGCGCTCGATGTTCCTGCCCAGGCCGGCCGCCTCGTCGGTGCCAGAGCCGGTCGAGGAAGGAGACGGCCGGCCGAGCGACCGTCCGGTCGCGACGCCGGCCCTGTGACGAGCACAATAGCGAGATGAGCGCCGCGAGCAACCCGATCGAGCCAGGGATCGAATCCGGGCAGAGGCCAGGCCTGCGCGAACGCAAGAAAGCCAGGACGCGTGCCTCCATCAGGGAGCACGCGCTCCGGCTTTTCCGCGAACAGGGCTACGACGCGACGACGGTCGACCAGATCGCCGAGGCCGCCGACATCTCGCCGAGCACCTTCTTCCGGTACTTCCCGACCAAGGAAGACGTGGTGCTGCAGGACGACTTCGACATCCTGGCGCTCGGCTCGTTCCTTGAGCAGCCGGCCGACCTGTCGATCGTCTCCGCGTTCCGGGCCGCGGCCGCGAAGGAGACGATGGCACCCTCGGTCCGCGACGGAACTGGCCGGCCATGCGCGAGACCTCGGCGCTGATCATGACCGTGCCTGAGCTGCGGGCCAGGGCGATGGACGAGTACTCGCGCACGATCAACGTGATCGCCGCGGCGGCCGCCGCCCGGTCAGGGCGCGACCCCAGCGACTCCGCCGTCCTCATCGTCGCCGGGGCGATCGTCGGCGTGATCATGGCGGCGACGCATGCCGTGGGACGAGTGGGCGAACGAGTCGGGCTACCCCGACGGACATGTTCGACCGGATCGACGCCGCGCTGGCCCATCTAGAAGCCGGCCTCCCGCTCTAACCCAGCACCCCGCGTCCGCCGCGTCCGCCGCGCCCGCCCGAGCCCTCCCGAGCCCAACCCCGAACTCTCAACCCCAACTTGAGGCCCAGCAAACTCACAACGACCGCGCCCCAGCACCAGCAAACTCACAACGACGGGCCTGGACCGGGCTGAGTTGCCTGACCCAGCACCAGCAATCTCACAACGACGGGCCAGGGACAGGCCGCCCAGCCGGCACTAGGCCTAGCAAACTCACAACGACCGGCCCGAGGTTCGCCGCTCCGCCACCCGCCACCCGCCACCCGGCCGGGAATGTTGCACGTTCAACTAATGTTCTTGCTCTCGTACCGCCGCAGCCCGGACAGAGGACGGTCGCTTCAGGCGACGTTCTCGCAGGTGAGAGGATGAACTCATGCCAGCAGTTACTGTGGACGACATTTTGCTACTGCCCCGGATCTCCGAGCCCGACCCGGCCGTCGCGAAGGATCGCCAGGTAGTTGCCGTGACAACCGCGCCGTCGGGCTACGAGGGCGAGGGCTTCCCGGTCCGCCGGGCCTTCGCCGGGGTCGATCTCCGGGCGCTCGACCCGTTCATTCACATGGACCAGATGGGCGAGGTCGACTACGCACCGGGCGAGCCCAAGGGCACGTCCTGGCACCCGCACCGCGGCTTCGAGACCGTCACTTACATCATCGACGGCACGTTCCGGCACCAGGATTCCAACGGCGGCGGCGGGCTGATCACCAACGGCGACACCCAGTGGATGACCGCCGGCGGCGGCATCCTGCACATCGAGGAGCCGCCCGAGGACCTGGTGATGAGCGGCGGGCTGTTCCACGGCTTCCAGCTCTGGGTCAACCTGCCCAAGGCGAAGAAGCTGACCGCGCCCCGCTACCAGGACATTCGCGCCGGGCAGGTCGCCCTGCTCAGCTCGCCGGACGGCGGCACGCTGGTGCGGGTCATCGCCGGCGAGGTGGACGGTCACGCCGGACCCGGGGTGACGCACACGCCGATCACGCTGCTGCACGCGAGCTTGCAGCCGGGCGCGCAGCTTCGGCTGCCGTGGCGGGCCGACTTCAACGCGCTCGGCTACGTCATGGCGGGTTCGGGCTCGGTCGGCGCCGAGGGCAGGCCGATCCGGACCGGGCAGCTGGCGGCGTTCGGCCCAGGCGACGCGATGACGTTCGCGGCGAGCAGCCGCGCGGACGGCCCGAGCGAGGGGATGGAACTGCTCGTGCTCGGCGGTCAGCCGATCAGGGAGCCCGTCGCCGCGTACGGTCCCTTCGTGATGAACACCAGGGCCGAACTGGTCAAGGCGTTCGAGGACTTCCAGGCGGGCCGGCTCGGCACGATCCCGGCCGAGCCGCATCCCGGCCACGACGTCCTCTAGCAAGAGTCGGCGCCGGCCTTACCTGAAGGACACTCTTAACGGTGATTTGGCGTGAGAAATCACCAGCCGTCATCGCAGGTTCATAGCGGGCCATAACTTTGGCTGAATGGACTCTCACGCAGGCGACCAAGGCCAGGAAAACCACGGCCAGGAAAACCACGACGACACTAACCCGCAGCAGCCATCCCCGCAGGAGGGCGTCACGCCCTCACGCCGCCAGGTCCTGGCGGTCGCGGGCGGGGTTGGCCTGCTGAGCGCCACCGCCAGCATCCATGCTCGTCCTGCGCGCGCCGAGACGACCGGCTCCCACCTCGGATCCCACCCCAGCGGCCAGGACGGCACACCCGAGCAGATCCACCTGACCTGGGGCCAGGACCCGGCCACGAGCATGACCGTGTCGTGGGCCTCCTTGGGTGCGGCGGCCGGCGCCAGGGTCCTGCTGACCAGGCACGACGGGTGGACGCGGACGGTCTTCGCTGAGCAGCGAAACTACACCGACGGCCTCAGCGGCGAGACGGTGTTTACCTACCACGCCTCGCTCACCAGGCTCGAACCAGACGCCAGCTACTCCTACCTTGTCACGGCGGAGAACGACAATTCGGCGACTCCATTTCGCGGCCAGTTCCGCACCGCGCCGATAGGCCGGGCGCCATTCAGGTTCACCAGTTTCGGCGACCTCGCCACGCCGAATACCGCCTGGGTGCTGTCCTACGGGCAGTCGGCATTCGCCGTGGCCGCGGTCGAGTCGTTCCAGCCGCTGTTCCATCTGCTGAACGGGGATCTCTGCTACGCCGACCTCAACCCGACCGTCCAGCCCGAGGTCTGGCGGGACTTCGGCAACAACAACCAGAAGTCGGCCGCCAACCGCGCGTGGATGCCGTGCCTGGGCAACCACGAGACCGAGTTCAACAACGGCGCCCAGGGCTTCGAGTCCTACCTCACCAGGTACTCGCTGCCGGACAACGGCAACCAGGTGTTCCGTGGCCGCTGGTACTCGTTCCGGGTCGCCAATGCCCTGTTCATCTCCCTCGACGCCGACGACGTCGTCTTCCAGGATGCCGGTGCCTTCGTGGGCGGCCCGGCCCCGCTCGTCCCGGCGGCCTCCACCGGCAATCCCCCGATCACGCCAGGAACGTCCCTCTACGTCCGGGGTTACTCCAGCGGCGAGCAGACCAGGTGGCTAGAGCGCACCCTCGCCGAGGCCAGGGCCGACCGGTCGCTGGACTGGATCGTCGTCCAGATGCACCAGCTCGCCTGCTCGTCCTCGGCTACTGGCAACGGCTCCGACCTCGGGATCAGGCAGGAATGGCTGCCGCTCTTCGACCGCTTCGAAGTCGACCTCGTGCTCAACGGGCACGACCACGACTACGAGCGCTCCTTCCCCGTCCGGGGCTTCGATCCCGTGGTCGGCACGGACGCCGCGACGGGTGCCGCCGTGCAGACGCTCCGCCCGCACGCCGTCACGACCACCGACAACGGCGTCTTCGACACCAGCCAGGGCACCGTCCACCTGGTGCTGGGCGGCGGCGGCACGAGTGCGAACCTCGACGAGTACGGCCTCGACGCCGCCGACGGCCAGCAGCAGGCCAAGGTGTTCACCAAGGCCAACCGCCCGGCCCCGACCGGCACCCCGAACGTGTTCGCCCGGGCGGCGGCCGACGCCCGCGAGGACGCGACCTGGTCGGCCAGGCGCGACACCTCGACCGGCTACGGTGTCGCGGTCTTCGACGTCGACCCTGGGCCCCGTGGCAGCGAGCACACGAGCATCACGGTGCGGTACTTCCACGCCCTGGGCGCTGACCCAGTCAACCCGACCACGGGCGAGGCCGGCGCTCCCACCGCCGACTACACCGAGTTCGAGACCTTCAAGCTGATCCGGCCGCGCTCAGACCGCGTTCGGCGGCACCGCTAGTCTGATCGGTGGTTCAGATGCCCTCCCCAACCGCCGGCTCACCCGCCCCTCGGGGCCGGCACCGGGGAGACCGAGGTGGCGTCGGCGAGCTAGCCACGCCGATGCCACCTCGGTACCAGCCACCGGACCGGCCGGCCGACAGCACCTGGGGAGCCCTGGTGCTGGCAGGACAACACCGGGGCTCCCCAGGTGCGAGCAGACCCGGGGCCGTCAGGCGCGCGGGACGCGAGCGACCTCGAACGTGAAGCAGCCGAACTCGACCGCGCGGGCGTGCACGACGGCGACCCGGTCGTCGGCGAAGACCTCGCCGAGCACCCGGTCGGCACCCGCCTGGTCCAGGAGCTCGCCGACCGCGACCCGCCGGCCGAACAGGATCGACCCGTCCGAGCCGTACCCACGGAACATCCGCTCCGAGCCGAGGAAGTCGACGGGATAACCGCCAGCTTGCGCGCCATCGCACCGGCCAGCGTGGATGAAGACCGGCCCGACCTCGTCATAAGCACCCGGATGGACACCGGCCGCCCGCGCCCAGCGCCGCAGCGGCGCGTACGACACGAGCGCGATCTGCTCACCGGACCGGCTCAGCCGCAGACAGCATCGCAGCGGGCTACCACCCTCGACCTCCTGGATGAATCGCGGTGCGCGCCCAAGATCACCCATCGTCTGCAGCTGGCACACAACCTCAGGGTCGATCGGGCGGACCTCGAACGTGGTGGCGGCCTGGACAGGAAGCTGAGTCGTCGTCATGCACCCAGCCTGCCGTCGCCCCGCACCGATTCCTAGCGAAAAACCGACACGACGTCGAGGGTCAGGCCAGCGGCTTCCGCCGCCCCCGCCAGCCCGCTCTCGACCGCATCGGTGCGGCCCGCCCGACGCGGCTCACCGACACTGCCCGCTCGGCCGAACCGCCTGCTGCGGCCCGGCTCTACCCGGCGGACGCGGACGGCTCGGCCGCAGACGGCGGGCCGCCGTCGGCGGCGGTGGCGAGGCGGCGCAGCGCGCCCCGGACGACCTGCGGGTCGGTGGTGGTCCAGTAGGGCGGCAGCGACGAGCGCAGGAATCCCGAGTATCTCGCCGTGCTCAGCCTCGGGTCGAGCACCGCGACTACCCCTCGGTCGGTCATCGTGCGCAGCAGCCGGCCGGTGCCCTGGGCGAGCAGCAGCGCCGCCTGCGTCGCCGCCACCGACATGAAGCCGTTCCCGCCGTGCGCGGCCACCGCCCGCTGCCTGGCCGACGCCAGCGGGTCGTCCGGGCGGGGGAACGGGATCCGGTCGATGATCACCAGCTGCAGCGACGACCCGGGCACGTCCACCCCCTGCCACAGCGAGAGCGTGCCGAACAAGCACGTCGGCTCGTCGGCGGAGAACTGGGTGACCAGCTGCGACGTCTGGTCCTCGCCCTGGCACAGCAGCGGGAACTCGATCCGGTCCCGCAGCTCGTCGGCCGCCTGCCTGGCGGCTCGCATGGACGAGAACAACCCGAGCGTCCGCCCGCCGGCCGCCTCGATCAGCTCGGCGATCTCGTCCAGGTAGGACGCCGCCAGGCCGTCCCGCCCCGGCGGCGGCAGGTGCTTCGCCACGTACAAGATCGCACTGCGCGGGTGGTCGAACGGCGACCCCACGTCGATCCCCGTCCACGCCAGCGAATGCTGCTCGGCGACCTCGGCCTCGCCAGCCTCGCGGTCCCCGACGTCGCCAGCCGCCGCCCCCTCGCCCGCCGGTCCCTCGCCCGGCCGGTGCCTGCACGGCATCGGGCGGCCCTTCGGACCCGGCCAGCCCCCACTGCCTGGCCAGCGGCTCGAACGATCCGCCGAGCGCCAAGGTCGCCGAGGTCAGCACCACCGTCCTGCGGCCGAAAAGCCTGGTAGCCAGCAGCCCGCCGATCTGCAGCGGCGCGACCCGCAGCGTCGGCGGCCGTCCTTGATCCTCCGCCCCGGCCGGTCCATCCACACCACGTCGGTACGGTCGGCGATCGAGACCCCGAAGGCCCCGAGCATCCGCTCGGCGGCCTCCCCCACCTCGCCGACGCGCTGCAAGCGCGGCTCGGCGGGCGGCAAGCCGTTCGGGCTCATCGTCGTTGTTCTTGGCGCTCGTACGGAACTCGGCGGCGCAGCCGGCCGCGGCGTCCCTGACCGACTCGAGCGGCATGGCCAGCGCCTCGTCCAGCAGGTCGATCCGGCCGGCCGGGATGTCGGCGAAGCACGCTCTGCGCCGCCGAGGCCAGCGTCGCGCAGCCTGGTGACGGACTTCTCGTCGATCATCTTGCCGCAGCGGCGGGCGGCGAGTTCCATCGGCCGGGGCCGACAGCTCGTCGGTGGCGACGGAGGTCACCCGGTCGACCAGGTCGTGCGCCTCGTCGATGATCACGACGTCGTGCTCGGGGAAGATCTCGAAGTCCTCGAGCGCGTCGATCGCGAGCAGCGCGTGGTTGGTCACGACGATGTCGGCCTTGCCGGCCTCATCGCTGGCAAGCTCGGCGAAGCACTGGCTGCCGAACGGGCAGCGCTGGACGCCGACGCATTCGCGCGCGCTGACCGAGACCTGGCGCCAGGCGTGCTCGCTGACACGCCGGGCACAAGCTCGTCCCGGTCGCCAGTCTTGGTTTCCGCTGCCCACTCGTGCAGCCGCTGCACCTGACGCCCGATCGCCGAGACCGCCCGGGGATCGAACAAGCGTCTCCTCGTCGTCGGCCGGGCCGCCGCGCAGCCGCTGCAGGCACAGGTAGTTCCTGCGGCCCTTGAGTATCGCGAAGACGGGCTCGCGGCCAAGGACCGGCGCGATCGCCTCGCGAGCCGGGGCAGGTCCCGGTCGATCAGCTGGCGCTGCAGCGCGATCGTGGCCGTCGAGACGACGACGGTCGCGCCCTCGCCGATCGCGTGCCTGGCGGCCGGGACCAGGTACGCCAGCGACTTGCCGGTTCCGGTGCCTGCCTGGACGGCGAGGTGCTCGCCGGTCTCGATCGCTGCCTGCACGGCGCTGGCCATCGCGACCTGGCCAGGTCGCTCGGCGCCCGCCGATCGCCGGCCACGGCGGCCGCCAGCAGGCCGGCGACCGCCTTCGACGTCGGCGGTAGCTGGCTGCGGCAGGCGGGCATGGTCAGAAACGCTACCGCGCTCCCGAAGCGTCCGAGCGCCTCAGCAGGTGATGTTGGCCGGCGCATCCGGTCACACGCGATCCCCCGAAGATCGCGGTGTAGGCGGCGAACGACGCCGAGCCCGTGCAGCACCTCCGACCACGCGATCGGCGTCCGCAGCAAGGCGTCGAACGAGAACCAGAAGTGGGTCGGCAGGTACGGGTGGATGACCGCCACCTGTGAGACCGCGTCGAGGATCTCGCTCACGATCACCAGCACCAGGATCGTGGCCATGACGGCGATCGCGTGCTGGGTGAAGGTCGACAGCGCGAGGCCGATAGCGCCGAGCGCCGACAGCGCGGCCGCCACATACAGGACGATCAGCGCCAGCCTGGCCAGCCCGGCGCCCAGCGAGACGGTGGTCGCCGGACAGCAGCGTCACCGGCCCGACCGGGAAGAAGATCGCGCCCATCAGCAGCCCGAGCCCCGCCACGAGCACGGTCGCGGTCAGGCAGAACACCACGATCATGAGCGTACTTCGTCAGGAGCAGCCTGGTCCGCCCGGCCGGGCACGGTCAGCAGCGTCCGCAGCGTGCCGATCCCGGCTTCGCCCGCCACCGAGTCACCGGCGACGACGGAAACGGCCAGCGGCAGCAGCACGGTGAGCAGCACGTAGATCGCGAACAGCGACAGGAACACACCGTTCTCGGCGATCTGGCCGACGAACACCCCAGCGCCGACGGTCCGCCGGACCCGGGAGCCGGAGTGTTGATCCACATCACGATCCCGAGAAAGACCGGCGCTCCGGCGATGCACGGCGAGCATGCGCCAGGTTGCGCGGCCTGAGGAAGACATTCCTGAGTTCAGAACGAAACAACCGGAGCCAGTGCCTGATCGGAGCCGGATGCTGCGCCGGGCCGGCCGAGCTTGGCGCCGGCGACGCGCTAGCCGTTGACATCGAAACCTTCTCCGGTCAGCTCGACGAACAGGTCCTCCAGGCTGGGCCGCACGGTCTCCAGCCCGGCGACCGGGACGCCCGGCATGACCAGCTCAGCATTGATCTTCTCAGGCGCGTGCTCGCCGAGCTGGCGCTGACCTGTCCTCGGACGATGGTGATGTCGGAGAGCCCGAGCTTGCCGAGCACCTCGGTCGCCGCCACGGTCTTCGGTCGCTGCGGATCAGGATCCGCGGCTCGCCGCGGCTGCGCAGTTCGGCCAGCGGGCCCTGGAAGACCAGCTTGCCGGTGCTCATCACGCCGACGTGCGAGCAGATCTGCTCGACCTCGGCGAGCAGGTGCGAGGAGACGAACACGGTCGTGCCGTCGGCGGCGATCTGCTTGACCAGCGACCGGATCTCGCGGGTGCCCTGCGGGTCCAGGCCGTTGGTCGGCTCGTCCAGGATCATCAGGTCCCGGGGCCTGAGCAGGCCGGCGGCGATGCCGAGCCGCTGCTTCATGCCGAGCGAGTAGACCCGGTAGCGCTTGTCGGCGGCGGCGAGCAGGCCGACCTGGTCGAGCGCGTGGTCGATCCGTGGACGCGCGGTGCTCGGGTCCGCGCAGGGGTCGGCGGCGTCGCACCTGGCCAGATTTGCCGGCCAGACAAGAACGGGTAGAACGCCGGGCCTTCGACCAGCGCGCCGACCCTGGGCAGCACCGAGTCGAGGCCCGTGCTGGCACGCGGTGCCCAGCAGCTGGAAGGTGCCGCTGGTCGGGTGCACCAGGCCGAGCAGCATCCGGATCGTCGTGGTCTTGCCTGAGCCGTTCGGGCCGAGGAAGCCGTAGACGCTGCCCGGCGGCACCGCCAGGTCGATGTGGTCGACGGCGAGCTGCCCGCTGCTGAACCGCATGGAGAGCCCGCGGTCGCGATGGCCAGGGTCGGGTCGCTGCGGACCCGGACGATGTCCGACTGACGGGCGTGGCTGGCCTGCCCGGCCTGGCCGGACGCCGGGTCCGGGTCGAGCCAGCGTCACTTGACCTTCGCAGCGTCGGCGTAGAGCACGGCCGGGGTGACCGCGCCGGCGAGCAGCCGCCCCTTGCTGGTGATCAGGACCGACAACAGGCTGGTGCGCAGCAGCTGGCCCGAGCCCCAGCGCCCGTGCACCGGCGTCGGCGGCGTTGAGCAGACCCTGAGCAGCGCGACGAAGTGCCGCGGTCCCGCCTGGGCCGCGGGGATCCGCAGCGACGTGCTGTAGGCGCCGAGCTGCGTCGCGGCGCCCGCACCTGGACCACCGTCAGGGTCGGGACCGCAGGGATCGCCACGACGGACAGCCAGCGCCTTGCCGAACACCTGCGTGCCGCGGCCGGCGCCAACGGGAGGCCGGGCAGGCCCGATCGGGATCGGCGCGCCGCGCTCAGCCGCCGAGCTGGCGACGGGAAGGTCTGCGGTGACCGCAGCCCCGGCGGGTTCGGGCAGCCCTGGGGGTTGGGTCCGGCCGGAAGGACGACCTTCGCCTTGATGTGCTCTGGCAGCGCCGCTCCGTGCACCGGCTGCGGAATGGCTTTAGCCATGCCGGTGCCGCTGGCAGCGCCGGCCGCCAGGCCGGCGCCGACCTCGGCAGGTGCACGGTCTTGACTTGGCGCCCGGCGGCGGCGTGAACGTGAAGTTGGACACCGCGGGCTTGGCGAAGCTCAGCGACGTGAACCCGATCTGGAACGCCGGGCTTGGCCAGCCGCGGGCGAAGACCTGCACCTGCAGCGGCAGGTGGGTCTGCGCGTCGACGGCGATCGTGATCCGGCCGATCAGCGACTGGCTGGTCCGCGGCGCGATCGCGAGCAGGTACGCGTCGCGGCCGGCGACCGTCGTGGTGCCTGGGACGGTGACCCGCGTGGTCGGCCCGACCAGCTGTGAGCAGCCGGTCGGCGGCCTGCATGCGGCGTCAGCAGGAACGCCCGAGGTCTGACCGGGCTTGACGCAGCTTGGTGGTGCGCTCTGGATGGCGCCCTGGGTGACCGCTCATCGCCTGGCACGGCGATTCCGCGGCGGCGGCGACACGATGACTGGTGGCCCTCTGGCCCTGGCTTTCCCACAGCCACGCCTGCGTCTTGTTGACGCGCACGTCGGTCTCACCGAAGGAAACCGGCAGCGCGATCCTGAGCTTGCCTGGCCCGCCGTACCAGATCTGGATGGTATGCGTGCCGGAGATCAACGAAGCCGCCGACAGCGGCGAGGACGCCATTCCGCCGATGTCCGGCAGGGCGGGGAAGCCGAGGTTCGCGCTCTCGCGACACGGTGGCGATCATCGCGGACGGCGGCTTCGCGCCTGTGCATCGCGGCCAGCAGCTGGGCGGGCGTCTGCCGGGCAGTGCCGGGGCGGCGGCGCTGGCCAGACTCGTCGCCGCCAGCACCGCCGCCGGCCACGACCAGGGCGCCGCCTGGCAGTGCCCAGCGCGAGCCTGCAGCCCGAACGCGGCGTCGCTGTACCCATCGCGCTACCTCCACGGGCAGCTGGTCGATCCGAGAAGGCTGCCCTGCCCAGCCGAAGCATACCCACGCAGGGCAACGCACAAAGGCTGGTCGGCGGCCCGATCGGCGACCGCCTGATTACAGGACTACGGGCGGCCACAGGTTGTGGCCGGCCGCGATCGGGTCGCCGGGCCATTCGTGCATGCGCGCGCAGGTTGTCGCGGGCCGGGTACTTCTCCGCGGCCGGGCCATCGGCGAAGGCGCGCAGCACATTCGCGGTTACCCGGCGGGTGAAACGGCCGCACTCGGCGGTCATGCCCCAGCCGTAGAGCGGCGGGCCGAAGGACTCGACCCAGCGCATGGTGCCGGCGTTGAAGACCCCGGCGCCGCCGTGATGGGTGTAGTAGGCGGAGTCCGCGTAGCTATTGACGCCATGGCAGGTCAGCGGCGAATGCGACGAGGATCTGGATCGGCCGCTGCACCGGGTAGCCGGGATTGACCCGGTCGTACTCGATCCCGATCAGCGCGCGAACCTGGTGCCCTTCCGCGCGCCGGTGCCCTGGAACATCCAGGCGTCCGGGGTGCGCGACCACGTAGTCGGCGACGGTCGGGTAGCTCTCGTACAGCGTGCCGGTCACCGAGGACTCCGGGTCCGGGTCGGGCGGCTCCCGGTAGTCGTTGGTGACCAGGGCGTTGTCCTTGCCGTACAGCGGATCCTGCCGGTAGCTCGGTCTTGTAGCAGATCACCAGCGCGATCGGGGCCGAGCCTGGTCGGCGCCAGCCTGATCCGCCTGAACATCGCGTTCGCGCCGAGGAAAGCCAGGTTGCAGGCCCGCGTTCCTGGCCGCCGTGACGTGCGCGCGCTCCGGCCGGTGTCCAGTACTCGTCGTGGCCGGGCGAGATCAGCGCGCTCGCGCCGTCCAGCGCGTGCCGGGTCCCGTCGCGATGTCGATGCTCGTCATGTAGGCCAGCGGCAGGCCCATCCGCTCGGCCAGGTTGATCAGCTTGCGCTCGTAGACCATGAAGAGGTAGGCGCCCTCCTTGTCGTAGGGCCGGTCCAGGCTGACCGCGAGCGCCCGGTTGTCGTAGCCGCCGCCCGGGCCAGAGTAGAGGTCGTAGCCGCCCCAGGCGTTGTACGCCTGCCAGGTCGTGACCCCGTTCTTGAGCACGATCTTCCCGGCGGTGCTGGCCGAGCGGACGGTCATGGGCACGTAGCGCTGGGCACCCGACGAGGCGTCGAGCCGGAGCAGGTAGGTGCCCTCCGGCCAGCCGTCGGTCGGCACCGTGAGCGACGGGCCCCAGTGGGTGTGCACGGTGTTGGTCGCCGCGATCCGGCTAGCCGGGCGCTGCCGGTGGCCGCGCACCGGACCTGACTCCCAGACCTTCCGGGCCAGGTCGCCGCCGTACCAGCCCATCCGGAAGGCCCTGACGGTGAATTCGCGGCGAGTCGTCGATACATACAAATGAACAGGCTCGCCCGGCAACACACTGGCCTGGCCGGCATATCCGATGATCGCGTCCGGCGCGCCCTGGCGCTTGATCCACCAGTGCTTGTCACCAGGTCAGCGAGTTCTCTGGCACGACCGTACGCCGTGGTCTCTTGCCAGCTGGTGCGCCAGCCGAGGAATTCGGCCCGCAGCCAGCAAGCGTCGCCCCCGCGCCCGCAGCCGGAATTGTCGCGCGCTGCCGCCGTACCGAGAAACGAGCGCCTCGAGTAGCTCTTCGGACGGCTCATCTATTCAGCATGCCGCAGCCGCGCAGCCGGAGGTCAGAAGCGCAGGCTTTCTTACAATACGATTGAGCACTCTTACCTTTTAGATCGCAATCGACTAGATGGCAATCGACTCAAGCGCGAGCCTGAATCGGTCTTCCCAGTCGGCCAGCGACCTCGTCGGATCGACCGGCGGCGGCTTGATCCGCTGCAGGTACGCGAGCGCGGCCCGGGCCACGTCCAGCGGGCGCTTGGACGTCACCGCCGCGTCGCCGAACTGGAGCTCGTTCTGCAGGTTGTCGCGGCCGTGGCCTTGCACCAGGTCGAGCAGCAGCAACGGCCTGCCGACCGTCCGCGCCTCCATGCAGGTGCCGCCAGGGCTGGTGATGACCAGGTCGGACGCGGCCATCAGCTCGGGCATCCGGTCGGTGAAGCCGAAGACCTGCACCTTGGCCCGCCGCTGGGCGACGACCGCGAGGCGGCGTTCGAGCCTGGGGTTGTAGCCAGCTACAGCCAGCACGGCCAGGCCCGCACCCGCCAGCGCCTCGGCGATCTCGGCGAGCGGGCCGAGCCCGCGACTGCCTGCGATCAGCAGCACGCAGTGGTCTTGCTCGGCCACCCCGAGCCCGATCCGCGCCTTGCGCTGCGTCGGCGGCCGGTAGAACTCAGGCCGCACCGCCGGGGGGATGACGATGACCTGCGCGTCGGGCTGGAACCGGTGCACGGCCGGCTCGGCGCCCACCGAGGTGACCAGGTACAGGTCGACGTTCGGGTGGATCCACAGCCGGTGCGGCAGCGCGTCGGTGCAGAACACCACGTGGCGCATGGACGGATAGCGCGCGGCGACGGTGCTGACCGCCGATGCACCGGTGGGACTGATGGAGATCACGAGCTCGGTCGGGTGCCGGTCGAGATAGTCGCGCAGCCTGGGCACCAGCTTGAAGCGGCTGACCGCGTCGGCCTGGAGCGCGAGCCGGTTGCCCGTCCGCAGCGACGCGTAGTGGAACGCGTCGTAGAGCCCGGGGATGGCGAGCATCGTGCGGAAGGTGGTCTCAGCGGCGGGTCCCCACCCCTGGCCGGTCAGCCAGGTGGCGTCCAGCGTGTGCGTCGTCCAGCCGAGCGCCTCCAGCGTGGCCGCGCAGGCGATGGCTGCGGCCTGATGACCTGTGCTGATCGAACCTGGCACGAGCAGCGCCCGCGAAGCGGCCATCCCAACCCAGTTCCCTTCCCTCCCGGTGCCTGCGCGCGCCGTCCGGCTGCAGCACACCCGGGACCGACGTTACAGCGCATCATGGTGCACGCTGCGCTATTGCACTAGAGCCCTACGTGATATTCCTTTCATCAAGGACGGGAGCGGACCCCGGCTAACTAGCCAATTGTCCTAATTAAACATATAAGTGGTAACAGCGGCGTAGCTTCGACGTTGCCGCTGCCACCGCCCGGACAGCAGCCAGGCCCTGGCAGGCATCGCGCGGGGCTACCAGACCAGGACGGCTCTGGCGATCTTCAGGCTGCCCTCAGCTGGTTTCCAGACCGCTGCTGCTTACTGTAGGAGTGGCCTGGGCGGAGTCAGGCCACGAACGCCGCGCGGCCCGCAGCTGGCCGGGCAAGCCGCAGACTGGTCAGCTCGGGCTCGTCGGCAACATTGATCCGGATCGGTTCTAGCGGCACAAACCAAGTACGCTGGCACCAAGCAAAGGTGGTGGAGATGCAGCACGATCAGGGCAACGGCAGCGGCCAGCGACCTGAGGATTCCGACCAGGATCCAAGCGCAGCGGGTTCGGCTCACAATGGTGACAGCGACCCAGGCCAGCTTGACGACAGTTCTAGTGCCGTTCCCGGATTTGGTACTCCTGACATCTCCACTGGTACCGACGCGGCTGAGCAGGCCGATGGCGATCAGTCTGGCGGCGAGCAAGATCAGGCGCCCGCCGAGCCGATCGCCGGCGGCCAGGGCGATTCCGGCAGCGGCCCCGCATATCCCAGCGCGACCGGCGACCAGCCAGCGTTCGGACCCCCAGGGCAGTTTGCCAGCCAGCCAACTTACGGAGCGGGCGGATTCCAGAGCGGCCAGCCTCATTTCGGGCAGCCGCCTTACCCGGGCGGCCAGCCCAGCTACGGCCCGCCCAGCTACGGTCAGCCGGGTTACGGGCAGCCGGGTTACGGTCAGCCTGGTTACGGTCAGCCTGCGCCTGGTCAGCCTGGCTACGGCAACCCGGCCTTCGGCCAGACGGCGCCATTCGGCTACCACGGCGCCTACGGCCAGCCCGGCGGCTATCTCCCGCCGCCCAGCTCACCGGCCCGGCGCCGGAGGAATGCGCTCACCTACGTAATCGTGGCCATCGTCGCGGCCGCCGCCGGCGCCGGCGTCACCGCGTATTTCTCGGGAAATGGCACTCCGAACGTCTCCGCCAATCCGCAGGCTAACGGCGGAGCCGGAAACGGCGGCACCGGCGGCGGCTTCCCGACCATCCCCACCGGCCCTGGCGGCAATTCCGGCGGCAATCCCAGCTCGGCGGTGCCGAGCTCGACCGAGCGCGCCGTCATCAACGCGGTACGCCCCGGCCTGGTCGACATCTCAAGCAACCTGCGGTACCAGGGCAGCCAGGCCGCCGCGACCGGCATGGTGATCAGCAGCGACGGTCTGGTGCTGACCAACAACCACGTGATCACCGACACCACCCAGCTCTTCGCCACCGTGGTCGCGACCGGCCAGCGGTTCTCGGCGACCTGGCTCGGTTACGACGCGACCGACGACGTCGCGGTGATCAAGCTCAATAACGCGCACAACCTTAAGACGGTCCCGCTAGGCCACTCGTCCGGGATCAAGGTCGGTACCGGTGTCGTAGCTATGGGCAACGCCGACGGCGCGGGCGGCGTCACCCCGGCCCCCGGAACCATCACCGGCCTCAACCGCACGATCACCGCCAGCGACAGCGGCGAGGCGACCAGCGAGACGCTGCACGGCATGCTGGAGACCAACGCCGGCATCGTGCCCGGCGACTCGGGCGGCGCGCTCGCTGACACCACGGGCCACGTGATCGGCATGAATACGGCCGCCGCGACGGGCAATTTCGGCGCCGGCAATGTCGGCTTCGCCATCCCGATCGACAAGGCACTGTCGATCGCCAACAAGATCATCCACGGTCAGGGCAGCAAGACCATCCAGATCGGCTCGACCGGCTTCATGGGCGTGCTCGTCCCAGCCGGCCAGGCCAGCCAGGCCAGCAACCCGCGCCAGCAGCGAGAACGCCAGTCGCAGCAAGACGAGAACGAGTCGGGCTTCCCAGTCGAGCCGTCCTCGCCCGCGTGCCTGGCCAACGACCTCACCGCAGGCGTTCCAGCCAAGACCGCCCCCGTCAACAGCGGCGCCCTCATCATCGGTGAACTGTGCGGGACCCCAGCCGACAAGGTTGGCATCATCGCAGGCGATGTCATCACCGCCGTGGGTGCCAAGAAGGTGGACTCGCCGCAGGACCTCACCAAGGTGATGCTCACCTACAAGCCCGGCGAGGACGTCCTGGTGACCTGGGTAGCCATCAACGGCACGGTCCACCACACCAAGATGACCCTGATCGAGGCCCCACCCCACTAACCCCCCAGCAGCGCGGAAGGCCCGGACCTCTCGGTCCGGGCCTTCCGCATCTGTACACCACAGCAACCCAAAGCGACCCGACCCACCCCCGACCGCCAAACCCAAGGCGGCATTGGCCGGGACTTTCGGTCGCAGAGCAACAGCAGCATGGTCCTATCTACTGTCGTCTGGATACAATGCCGCTTAGGAAGCGCCGGAAAATAACGCGTAGTTTCGTGGATTGCGGCATCCTGTCGTGGTATGGGCGTGGTCATGGTGTCGCAGGAGCTGCTGGCGGCGAAGTTCGAGTCGGTCTTCCCGCATCTGGATGAGCGGCAGCGGCGGCTGCTGATGGGGGCTGAGGCGCGGGCTCTGGGGCATGGCGGGATCCGGCTGGTGGCCCGGGCGGCCGGGGTCCGCGAGGCCACGGTGTCGCTGGGAGCTGCCGAGCTGGACTCGGGTGCTGAGCCGCTGGGCCGGGTGCGCCGTCCGGGCGGGGGCCGCAAGCGGGCCGCTGAGGTGGATCCGGGGCTGCGGCCGGCGCTTCTGGCTCTGGTGGAACCGCAGGAGCGGGGAGATCCGGTGTCGCCGCTGCGCTGGACGGCGAGGTCGACGCGGACGCTGGCGGCGGAGCTGACAGCCCGGGGGCACAGGGTCTCCGCTGATACCGTCGGCGAGCTGCTGCGGGCCGAGGGGTTCAGCCTGCAGGGCAACGCCAAGACCATCGAAGGTGCCCGGCATCCGGACCGGGACGCGCAGTTCCGTTACATCAGCGGGCAGGCCCGGGAGCACCAGGACGCCGGCGATCCGGTGATCAGCGTGGACACCAAGAAGAAGGAACTGGTGGGGGACTTCGCCAACGGCGGGAAGGAGTACCGGCCCAAGGGCAGCCCGGTTCTGGTGCGCACCCATGACTTCATGGACAAGGACCTGGGCAAGGTGATCCCCTACGGCGTCTATGACGTGGCGGCCAACGCCGGGTGGGTGAATGTCGGCACCGACCACGACACCGCGGCGTTCGCCGTGGAATCGATCCGCCGCTGGTGGAAGGCAATGGGCCAGGCCGCCTACCCGGCTGCCCGGCGGCTGCTGGTCACCGCTGATGCAGGAGGCTCGAACGGCTACCGCACTCGCGCGTGGAAGGCCGAGCTCGCCGCGTTCGCGCTGGAAACAGGGCTGGCGGTCACCGTCTGCCATTTCCCGCCAGGGACCTCGAAGTGGAACAAGATCGAGCACCGGCTGTTCTCCCACATCACGACGAACTGGCGAGGCAGGCCGCTGACCAGCCACGAGGTGATCGTGAACACCATCGCCGCTACCACCACCCGCACCGGGTTAACGGTACGCGCGGCGCTTGACCCCGGCAGTTACCCCGACGGGGTCAAGGTCAGCGACGGCCAGATGGCCGCCCTTCCCCTGGACCGGCACACCTGGCACGGCGACTGGAACTACACCCTGCGTCCCGAGCCGCCGGCACCACCGCCCCCGCCGGCACCACCCGCCCGCGAGCCCGAGCACCCGGACTGGGCGCACCCCGCCCTGACCGGCATGACCGCCACGGACTGGAACCAGATGATCAGCGCGCTCGCGGTCCCCTACCAGGCCCAGCGCGACGCCGAGCTCTACGTCCGCCGCGGCGGGCCGCCCGGCCGCAAGCCAGCCGGCGGGCACCCGCCCGCACTCACCCTCACCGAGCAAGCCCTGGTCACCGTGCTGCGGCGGCGCTTCCGCACCCCCCAGCACGTCCTCGCCGTGCTCTTCGGAGTCGTCACCGGAACCATCGCCAGAGCAGAACGCCAGATCCGGCCGCTGCTAGACCAGCACAATCCCCCGATCGAACCCGCCGCCCCGATCAGAACCCTGAGCGAGCTCTCCGCCTACGCCCGCGCACACAGAATCGACCTCACCCCGAAAGCCAAACCAGCGTGTTAATAATCTGCGCTTCCTTAGCTTAGTTTGATCTTGGTGGGGGGTCGGGGGTTCAGGAGCCGGATGGCGGGTGGTCCGGTGTGGCGGGTGCTGCTGGCCTGGCCGGGTTTCTTGACGGGGTAGCTGTTGTGGCGTGCTCTTTTGATGGCGCGGGGGCTGGTGCGGTGGCGGCGGGCGGGGGCCAGGTTGCGGGTCCTGGTGATGTCGGCCTGGATGCGGTGCACGATGGCGTGGTGGTGGTCAGGGGGGAAAGGCCGCCGTGGCGTGGCGGCGGATGATGCGGACGGTGCGGGTGAACCTGATCCGGCCGGGGTCCAGGCCGGCCTCGGTCGCGGCGGCGGTGATGAGGGCGCTGATGGCGTAGTGGGTCAGGAGGTAGCCGTAGATTTCCTGGCGGACCATGTCGGGGCTGCGTGATCGCAGGACCCGGCCGGGGCCGCGCAGGGTGGTCTTGAGCTGGGCGTTCCCGGTCTCGTGCTCCCACCGCTGGTGGTAGGCGGCGGCCAGGTCCGCCGCAGTGGCCTGGGCGGGGCTGGTGATGGTGGTGACCAGGGTGATCCGCTCCCCGGAGCCCCGTCCGGGAACGTCGTACTCGATGACCCGGGCCAGGCACGCGATGTCCGGGTCCGGGTCCTCGTCCCGGCCGGCGGCGGCGATGAGCGCGGCGCGGCGGGCCTGGTCCCTGACCTTCGGGTCGATGAGCACGGTCAGGTACGACCCGTCGGGCAGGTCCCGCAGCACCGGCAGCCGCACCGTGGAGATGACCCGCCACAGCAGCGCCGCCCCCGTGCCGGCGGCTGCCTGCCAGTCCGCCCACCCGTAGAAATTCCGGTCCGCGATCAGCAGCCAGTCCTCTTCCAGCACCGGGAACAGGCTGCGGGCCAGCGTCCGCTCCCCGGCCCCCTTCCCCCCGATCACCGCCGCTACCGTCGCATGCGAGGCAACCTCGGTGATCGTGACCAGCCGCGCCTTCGGGAACGCCGCCCGGACCCCCTGGCTCCCGCCCCGCCGGTACCCGAACTCCGCCGCATTCAGGTCAGTGTCCGGGACGTCCCACTCCGTCCCGTCGATCGCCATCAGCCGCCACCGCCCCAGGAACGCCCCCGCCGTCACCTCCTGCGCTACCGGCACCGCCACCCGCTCCAGCACCCCCGCCAGAACCTCCCACCCCAGCCGCTGCCGCGCCTGCGTCAGCCCGCCCGACGTCGGCATCCCCCACCCCGGATCCCAGCACCCCCACCCCGCCAGCGTCCCCGCCAGCCGCGCCGCGACCTCCTCATAGTCATCATCAGCGAACAACGCCAGCGCCATCGCGAAATACACCATCACATGCGGCGGCAGCTTCCCGTCCCGCCGCAGCGCACCCCGCCCCGCCGCCGCCACCGCCTCATCAACCGCATCACGCGGCACCCACGACGCCAGCACCCCCAGGGACACCTGATCCGCCAGCCACCCGCCACCGCCACCCGCCGCACCATCAGCCGCCATGCCCAGCGATCATGCCGGCCACCACCCCCAGCACCCCGAACCAACACACCCCAAACCAAGATCAACTTAAGCTAAGCGGCATTGCGTCTGGATAGCAGTAAGTAGGACCATGGTGCTGTCGGATGCCGGGCGGTAACAGCAGCATGTAGGACCATGCTGCTGTTGCGGGTGGCACCCGCGACGACTGCCGCCCCCCGGAGGGTCACTGCGGTGAAGCTGGCGATTTCCGGACGGGCTGCGCGACCCTTGAATGTGCGGCGGGTCGGCTGCGCGGCGACCCGCCCACTCCGCGTCCGCTTCGGGCTGGGCCCATTCCATCGTTGTGAGTTTGCTGGTGCTGGGGCACGGTCGCTGTGAGTTTGCCGGGGCTGGAGAGGCCCACGCCGGGGCGGGCGGACCCTCGCTGTGAGTTTGCCGGGGGTTCGGACTAGGCCCGGGCCGGGGCGGGCGGGGTCAGGGTTGTAGCCAGGCGGTCATTTTGGCGGCGCTGTCGGTGACTGCTTGCAGGCGGACGTGCTCGTGCTTGGTATGCGCCAGCAGGGGGTCGCCGGGGCCGTAGTTGACGGCCGGGATGCCGAGCGAGTCGAAGCGGGCGACGTCGGTCCAGCCGAGCTTGGCTCGAGGCTCGCCGCCCATCGCCGCCGCGAACGAGGCGGCGGCCGGGGCGTGCAGACCTGGCCGGGCGCCGCCGGCGACATCCACGATCGCGACCTCCCGGCCGAGCCGGCGAAGACCTCGCGCACGTAGTCGGAGGCCTGCTCGGCCGACCGGTCGGGCGCGAACCTGAAGTTCACCGTGACGACGCACTCGTCCGGGATCACGTTGCCAGCGACTCCGCCCCGGATGCCGACCGCGTTCAGGCCCTCGTGGTAGGTCAGCCCGTCGACTTCGGGCTCGCGGGCCGAGTAGGCCCGCAGGACGTCGATGATCGCGCCCGCGCTGTGGATCGCGTTGCGTCCCATCCAGGACCTGGCGCTGTGCGCGCGTTCGCCGCGAGCCCTGATCTCGGCGCGCAGCGTGCCCTGGCAGCCGCCCTCGACCACGCCATCGGTCGGCTCGAGCAAGATCGCGAAGTCGGCGCTGAGCCAGTCCGGAGCTTGCCTGCTCAGCCGGAGCAGGCCATTGCGCTCCGACTCGACCTCTTCACAGTCGTAGAACACATAGGTCACGTCCATGACGGGCTCGAGCACTCTCGCTGCGAGCTCCAGCTGGACGGCGACGCCGGACTTCATGTCCGAGCTACCGCACCCGTAGAGCGTGCCGTCCTCAACTTTGGACGGGACGTTGCCGGCGATGGGAACGGTGTCGATATGGCCAGCGAGCACGACGCGCTGAGGTCGCCCGAAGTCGGTCCTGGCGACGACCGCGTTACCGTTTCGGTGCACGCTCAGATGCGACAGCGGCGTGAGCGCAGCCTCGATCGCGTCGGCTAGCGGCTTCTCGTCGCCGCTCACCGACTCGACGTCGACGAGCCATCGGGTCAGGTCGGCAGCGCTGAGCGAGAGATCGAGGCCCATGGTCGGAGCATAACGGGGCGGCGACTGCCTTCACCCCCTGGGCGGTGGTGGCCGACGTGACCTCTGCCTGCTCGACAGCGAGCCCGGCATCCGCGCCAGACACGATGGCATTGACCGGCGCCGGGGTAAGCAGCGGCCGCTTGGCCACAATGCCGTCACCGCTGGACACGCCGTGCAGGCGGCGGCTGATGTAGGGGGCGGCGTGCTCGGTCACCCACTCCACGTCGCTCCATCGCGCGGTCAGCCACGACTGCGCGGCTCCGCCAAACCCGGGCCGAGGTGACCGAGGACTGGCCAGCGGCTCTCGCCAGTCCGCAGTTACCGAGAGCCCGGCGGCCTCGCACGCCAGCAGCGCGACCCGCTGGTGCCCATCGGCGGACAGGTGCAGCCGGTCGGATGACCAGAGCCTGCGGTCCGTCAGCGCCCGCATCGGCCAGAGGTCGGCGAGCAGGCAGTCGTACTGCGAGGCGATCTCGCGCACGTGCATGCTGAAGACGGCAGCCTTGCCTCGAATGAGCCGGAGTACAGGAAATGCCTTGGGATCGAATCCGGTAAAGGCCATCACGGCGCAGCCCGCCGCCGTGAGTTTCGCCACCGCGGTTTCGAAGGTCACGGCCAGTTCGTCGGGATCGGTGCGAAACCTGAGCATGTCGTTCCCGCCGGCGGCCAGGCTGACCAGGTCAGGCCGCATCGCGATAGCCGAGGGAACCTGCTCGTCGAGTACCTCGCTGACCAGCTTGCCTCGGATCGCCAGATTGGCGTAGCGCAGACCAGGCTGCTGCGCATCCAGTTCCTCGGCGAACCGGTCGGCCCACCCCCGGCAGCCGGTTCCGTCGGCAGCGGGATCACCCACGCCCTCGGTGAAACTGTCACCAAGGGCGACGAATGACCGGTACTCAGCCATGCTCGATCCCCCGTCTTCGATCGGCACTCGTCGGTGCTCACGCGGTCTGGACGGCTGCGTTATTCCCGCGCAGGCGACGACCTCACGGCGACACGCCAGACCTGACCACTGCTAGGCAAGCCGCCGACGATCTCATGACCCGTCCGCCCATCGCCTTCGCATGGACTTCGTTAGGAAACGTGCCCGATGCGCATGGGGCTCGCATGGAGACGGTATTTCGCCTGTTCAGAGCTGTTTACTAAGGCAGTCCTACGGACGCATTGAAGGAGTCTCCATGTCCGATGTGCTCTATATAGCACTCACGATCGTGGTGTTCGCCGTCCTCTTCCTCCTCGTGAAGGGGGTCGAGCGCTTTGAGCGCTGACAACTGGCTCGGCCTGATCGCTGGCATCGCCCTGACCGTCTACCTGTTCCTCGCCCTCATCCTCCCTGAGAGATTCTGATGAGAGTCGTGCCGGAGGCGCGCAAATGAACACTGATGCCCTTGCAGGGTGGCTGCAGGTCGCGCTGCTTGTCGCCGCCCTCGCAGCCTGCTACGTGCCGCTCGGCAATTACATGGCAAGGATCTTCGGGGGGTCAGGGGGGTCGTCCCCCCAGGCCGGTAGCAGCACCACTGACAAGCACTTGCGGGTCGAGCGCGGTGTCTTCAAGCTCATCGGCGTGGACAGCGAGGCCGACCAGAAGTGGTCGGCCTACCTGCGCAGCATGCTCGCGTTCTCCGCCGTCAGCGTGCTCTTCCTCTACGGGTTGCAGCGGCTACAGCACTACCTGCTGCTGAACGTCTTCCACCTGCCGAACGTGCCGCCGTCCATCGCCTTCAACACCGCCGCGTCGTTCGTGACCAACACCAACTGGCAGAACTACTCGGGCGAGTCCACCATGAGCTACCTGACTCAGATGGGTGGCCTGGCGGTGCAGAACTTCCTGTCAGCGGCGGTCGGCCTGGTCATCGCCATCGCACTGATCCGGGGGTTCGTGCGGAGGGGCACCGACCAGCTCGGCAACTTCTGGGTCGACGTCACCAGGGCGACGCTGCGGCTCCTGCTGCCGCTGTCGATCATTGGTGCCATCGTGCTGCTCGGAACCGGCGCGATCGACAACTTCGCGCACTACCACACGCTGACCACGCTGGCCGGCGGGCACCAGACCATTCCCGGCGGGCCAGTCGCGTCGCAAGAGGCCATCAAGGACCTCGGTAACAACGGCGGCGGATTCTTCAACGCCAACTCATCCCACCCGTTCGAGAGCCCGAACGGCTTCAGCAACATCTTCGAGATCTTCCTGCTGCTGCTGATCCCGTTCGCCACCCCCCGGGCATTCGGCAAGATGGTCGGCGACAACCGCCAGGGTTACGCGCTCGTCGCGGTCATGGTGATCCTCTGGCTCGGCGCAGTCGGCGGCATCAGCTTCTTCGAAGCCCAGGGCGCCGGAGCGGCGACGCATCTGGCGCACGGGGCGATGGAGGGCGTCGAAACCAGATTCGGGAGACCGGCGTGCTCCCTCTTCGCCGCTTCCACCACGGTGACCTCGACCGGCTCGGTGAACTGCTTCCACGATTCGCTGACGCCGTTCGGCGGCGGCATCGCGCTGTTCGACATCGCGCTCGGCGAGATCGTCCCTGGCGGCATTGGCGCCGGAATGTACGGGATCTTGGTGCTGGCGGTCGTCACCGTCTTCGTCGGCGGCCTGATGGTGGGCCGGACGCCTGAGTACCTCGGCAAGAAGATCAGGCCAGTCGAGATGAAGTACGCGGCGCTGTATTTCCTCACGCTGCCCGTGGTCATCCTGTCTACGGCCGGACTCTCGCTCGGGCTGAAAAACTGGCCGTCGCCGACCACCTCACCGCTGTCGTCGATCCTCAACTCAGGACCGCATGGCCTCACCGAGATCATGTACGCGTTCACGTCGATGGCGAACAACAACGGCTCCGCGTTCGCTGGCCTGACCACGAACACCATCTGGTACAACACCATCGGCGGCGTCGTGATGCTCATCGGCAGGTTCGCGCCAGAGATCTTCGCGCTCGGCCTCGCTGGCTCCCTTGCCAGACAGGGCAAGGTTCCGGCCAGTGTCGGCACTCTCGACACTCGCAAGCCGCTCTTCGTCGGCATGCTGATCGGCGTGATCCTGGTGCTCGTCGGCCTCACCTATTTCCCCGCGCTCGCGCTCGGCCCGTTCGCGGAAGGTCTGCACTGAAATGAGCGGAACTGACATGTCCGTGATGACATCCGACCCGGCCTCGGTCGACCAGCAACAGTCAACGGCCCAGGCCCAGCGCCGGGTTGGGGGCGGCCTGCTCGACCCGAAGATGCTGTGGAAAGCAACCCCCGACGCATTCAAGAAGCTGGACCCGAGGGTTCAGCTCAAGAACCCGGTCATGTTCGTCGTGGAGGTCGGCGCCGCGCTGACCACCTACACGGCGATCACCAGTTCCTCGATCTTCAACTGGACGATCGTGGTGTGGCTCTGGCTCACCGTGGTGTTCGCCAACCTGGCCGAGGCGGTCGCCGAAGGCAGGGGCAAGGCCCAGGCCGAAACCCTGCGCCGCACCAAGCGCGAGACGATGGCCCGCAGGCTCGTCGGCTGGCAGCCCGGTCAGGCAAATCTTCACGATGAACAAATCCCGGGCACGCAACTCACCCTCGGCGACTTCGTCGTCGTCGAAGCTGGTCAGATCATCCCCGGCGATGGCGACGTGGTCGAAGGAGTAGCGTCGGTCGACGAATCGGCGATCACCGGGGAGTCGGCTCCGGTGATCAGGGAATCGGGTGGAGACCGTTCGGCTGTCACAGGCGGCACCAAGGTCCTTTCAGACCGAATCGTAGTGAAGATCACCTCCAAGCCAGGAGAGACCTTCATCGACCGGATGATCGCCCTGGTTGAGGGCGCGCAGCGACAGAAGACCCCGAACGAGCTCGCGCTCAACATCCTGCTCGCCTCGCTGACCGTCATCTTCATGCTCGCGGTGATCACGCTGCAGCCGATGGCGTTCTACTCAGGAGCGCCGCAGAGCCTGGTGATCCTGGTCGCGCTGCTCGTCGCGCTGATCCCGACCACGATCGGGGCGCTGCTGTCCGCGATCGGCATCGCAGGCATGGACCGGCTGGTCCAGCGCAACGTGCTGGCGATGTCGGGCCGCGCGGTCGAGGCGGCTGGCGACGTCAACACCCTGCTGCTCGACAAGACCGGCACGATCACCATCGGAAACCGGCAGGCGAGTGAGTTCCTGCCGGTCAACGGGGTGAGCGCGCAGGAGCTGGCCGACGCCGCGCAGCTGTCGTCCATGGCTGACTACACCCCAGAGGGCCGTTCCATCGTGGTGCTTGCCAAGGAGCAGTACGGCCTGCGCGAGCGAGCCGAGGGCGAGCTGGGCGGCGCGGAGTTCGTGGAGTTCACCGCGCAGACCAGGATGAGCGGCATCGACCTGGCTGACGGGCGCCAGGTACGCAAGGGCGCGTCGAGCGCCGTGCGGGAGTGGATCAGGCAGGGTGGCGGCACCCCGCCTGACGAGCTCGGCCAGATGGTCGACGGCATCTCGGGCGCGGGCGGCACGCCGCTGGTGGTCGCTGAGCGCGCCAACGGCACGGCGAAGGCACTCGGGGTGATCTACCTCAAGGACATCGTCAAGCCGGGCATCGCCGAGCGGTTCGCCGAGATGCGCAAGATGGGCATCAGGACCGTCATGATCACCGGCGACAACCCGCTCACCGCGAAAGCCATCGCCGAGGAGTCCGGCGTGGACGACTTCCTCGCCGAGGCGACGCCTGAGGACAAGATGGCCCTGATCCGCAAGGAGCAGGAGGGCGGCAAGCTCGTCGCGATGACCGGCGACGGCACCAACGACGCGCCCGCGCTGGCCCAGGCTGACGTCGGCGTCGCCATGAATACCGGCACCTCCGCCGCCAAAGAGGCCGGCAACATGGTGGACCTCGACTCCAACCCGACCAAGCTCATCGAGATCGTGGAGATCGGCAAGCAGCTCCTCATCACCAGAGGCGCGCTCACCACGTTCTCGATCACCAACGACGTGGCGAAGTACTTCGCGATCATTCCCGCGATGTTCTCCACCGTGATCCCCGCGCTGGGCAAGCTGAACATCCTGCACCTGCACAGCCCGCAGTCCGCGATCACCTCGGCGATCATCTTCAACGCCCTGATCATCGTCGCCCTCATCCCCCTGTCGCTGCGCGGCGTCAGGTACCGCCCGTCGTCGGCTTCGGCGATGCTGCGCCGGAACCTGCTGGTCTACGGCGTTGGCGGGCTGATCATCCCGTTCATCGGGATCAAGGCGATCGACCTCATCATCCAGTTCATCCCAGGATTCCGGTGATCGACATGTCTCATCTACCAGGCTGGCTCAGGCAGCTTCTCGCAGGGCTGCGCGGGCTGCTGGTCTTCACGGTCATCTGCGGCATCGCCTACCCGCTCGTGGTCTTCGTGATCGGGCAGGTGGCCTTCAGCAACCACGCCAATGGCTCGATGGTCAAGTTCGGTGGCAAGGTGGTGGGCTCCAGCCTGCTGTGCCAGGAGTTCGTCAACGCCAAGGGCGCGCCGCTGCCGCAGTACTTCCAGCCCAGGCCGTCCAACGCGACCAGCGGTGCGAGCAACGACTTCGGCTGCGACCCCGTCTACTCGGCGGCGTCCAACCTCGGTCCTAACAACCCCGATCTGGTCAAGCTGATCGGTCAGCGGCAGAAGGCGATCGCGCTGCTCGACCACGTACCCGTGTCCCGGATCCCACCGGATGCGGTGACCGCCTCTGGCTCTGGCCTCGACCCCGACATCTCGCCGGAGAACGCGGCCATCCAGGTGAACCGGGTCGCCGCTGCCAGGCACGCCAGCCCGGCAGCCGTCCGGGCCCTGGTCGCGAAGTACACCAGCGGCCGGGTTATCGGCATCCTGGGCGAGCCCGGGGTCAACGTGCTCCAGCTCAACATCGCGCTCGATCAGCGGTACCCGCTACCGTGAATTTAGCGATGACCGACACCGGCAGTACTTCAGCCACCGGTCTTGCCAGTACCCCGCGTCGCGGTCAGCTCAGGATCTACCTGGGCGCCGCGGCCGGGGTCGGCAAGACCTTTGCCATGCTCGGCGAGGGTCACCGGCGCCTGTCACGCGGAACGGACGTCGTCGTCGGGTTCGTCGAGACGCACGGGCGGCGCCGGACGGCCGAGCAGCTAGAAGGCCTGGAGATCGTCCCCAGGCAGAAACTCGAGTACCGGGGCTCGGCCTTCGAAGAGATGGACGTCGACGCCATCCTCGCCCGCCGCCCGCAGATCGCGCTCATCGACGAGATGGCGCACACCAATGTCCCTGGCTCACGCAACGACAAGCGCTGGCAGGACATCGAGGAACTGCTCAAGGCTGGCATCGAGGTCATCACGACGCTCAACATCCAGCACCTTGAGTCGCTGAACGATGTTGTTCAGAAAATCACCGGAGTGCCGCAGCGCGAGACGGTTCCCGATGCCGTGGTCCGGGCCGCCGACCAGGTCGAACTGGTCGACATGACGCCCGAGGCGCTGCGTCGCCGGATGGCGCACGGCAACGTGTATCCGGCCGAGAAGGTCGACGCGGCGCTCAACCACTACTTTCGTCCCGGCAACCTCGCCGCGCTGCGCGAGCTTGCCCTGCTCTGGCTCGCCGACAAGGTCGACGAAGGCCTCAAAAGGTATCGCGAAGCCCACGATATCCAGGACACCTGGGAGGCCAGGGAACGAGTCGTCGTAGCCCTGACCGGCGGGCCTGAAGGCGACACCCTGATCAGGCGCGCCGCAAGGATCGCGGCCCGCTCAGGCGGCGGCGACCTCCTCGCCGTGTACGTGACCAGGTCGGACGGACTGACCGGGGCCGACCAGGGCGCGCTCGCTGCCCAGCGGCGACTGGCGGAGTCGATCGGCGGCAGCTACCACCAGGTCGTCGGCGATAACGTCTCCGAGGCGCTGCTGACCTTCGCCCGCGCTGAGAACGCGACCCAACTCGTGCTCGGCGCCAGCCGCCGCAACTGGATTTCCACGCTGCTGACCGGGCCCGGCGTGAGCTGGCGCACCATCCGCGACTCGGGCGACATCGACGTGCACATCGTCACGCATGCCGAGATGGGCCGCGGCCGACGGCTGCCGGCTGAGCGCGGCGGGCTGCCGTTGCCCCGCAAGGTGACCGGCTACACGCTCGCAGTGGTACTCGCGCCGCTGCTGACCTTGCTGCTCGCCAACTTCCGCGCCGACGTCAACCTGACCAGCGACGTGCTGCTCTTTCTCGTCGGGGTCGTCGCGGTCGCGCTGGTCGGGGGGCTCGTGCCGGCCGTCATCGCGGCGGTGGCTGGCTCGCTGTTCCTGAACTACTACTTCACGCCGCCGATCTACACCTTCACGATCAACGATCCCAACAACGCTCTCGCGATCGCAGTCTTCCTGATCGTCGCCGCCGTCGTCGCCTCCATCGTGAACGACGCGGCCAGGCGCGCGAAACAGGCGTCCCGAGCGGGCGCCGAGTCTGACCTGCTGGTCACGACGGCTGGCAGCATCCTGCGCGGCGAGCAGCCGCTGCAAGCTGTGGTCGATCGGGTGCGCGAGGCATTCGGCATGGACACGGTCACCATGCTCGAACGCGAGACCGACGCCCTCGGCGAGCATCTGCCCGGCGCGACCTGGCATGTCATCGCGGCCTCCGGGGAACCGGTGACCGGGCAGTCTCCGGTGCTCACGCCGGACGACGCCGACGTGGCGATGCCGATCGACGACGGGCTCTGCCTGGCGGCGCGTGGCCGCACGCTGCCCGCCGCCGACCGCCGCGTGCTCGGCGCGTTCGCGACCTACGCGGCAGCCGCGCTCGAACAGCAGCGGCTGACCGCCGCCGCTGAGGCAGCGCGGCCCATCGCTGAGGCCGACCGGATGCGCGCCGCTCTGCTCGCGGCCGTCAGCCACGACCTGCGCACTCCCCTCGCGTCCGCGAAGGCAGCGGTCACCAGCCTGCGCTCGGACGACATCCAGTGGGCTCCCGAAGACTACGACGAGCTGCTCGCCACCGCTGACGAGTCACTCGACAAGCTGACCCGCCTGGTGGAGAACCTGCTCGACATGAGCAGGCTGCAGGCCGGCGCGATGTCGGTGTTCCCGCGCCCGGCTGACCTCGCCGAGGTCGTCGCCCGCTCGCTGGACGACCTTGGCCTCGAAGGCCGGTCGGTGCTGGTGGAGATCCCTGCGGAGTTGCCTGAGGTGTATGTCGATCCTGGGATACTTGAGCGAGTCATCTCCAACCTCGCCGCCAATGCGCTGCGATACTCCCCGGCCGGCTCACCGCCCATGCTGACCGCCAGCACTCTGGGCGACCGGGTCGAACTGCGGGTCATCGACCGTGGTCCCGGCATCCCGGCTGCGGAGGCGAGCAGGGTATTCGTGCCGTTCCAGCGGATGGGCGATACCGACAATACTACCGGGATCGGCCTCGGCCTGGCATTGTCGCGCGGCCTGACCGAAGCAATGGATGGAACCTTGGAACCTGAGGAGACCCCAGGCGGCGGGCTGACCATGGCCTTGTCGCTGCCGGCCGTGGTGACCCCGGCCCGGCAGCTCCCAGCCGCCGGCTCCGGTCCGGTGCCCGACCCCCAACCGGAAGACGACCCCCAGTCAGCGGGTGAACCTCAGCCCGGCGGCGCCGGGCGACCAGCATGACGCGCGTCCTGGTCGTCGACGACGAACCACAGATCCTCCGCGCCCTCCGGATCAACTTGCGGGCGAGGCACTACGAGGTGGACACCGCCCTGACCGGGAGCCAGGCCCTGCACCAGGCCGCGCAGCATCCGCCTGACCTGGTGATCCTCGACCTCGGCCTGCCCGACCTGGACGGGGTCGACGTGATCGCCGGGCTGCGCGGCTGGACGGACGCCCCGATCATCGTGCTGTCCGGACGAGCCGACAGCACCGACAAGGTAGAAGCGCTCGACGCTGGCGCCGACGACTACGTCACCAAGCCCTTCGGCATGGACGAACTGCTGGCCCGGATGCGAGCGGCGGTCAGGCGCAGTACCGCCGAGGCGAGCCTGCCGCAGGTCAAGCTCGGCGACCTGGTCATCGACCTCGCCGCCAAGCGAGTAGTCAGGACCAGCGACGCGGGCGAGGGAACCGGCATCAGGCTGACCCCGACCGAGTGGCACCTGCTCGAAGTGCTCTTGCGCCATCCAGGCAAGCTGATGAGCCAGCGACAGTTGCTCCAGGAAGTCTGGGGTCCCGGTTACGCCGACGCCAGCGGCAACCTTCGGCTGTACATGGCTCAGCTGCGCCGCAAACTCGAACCCGACCCCGCTCGGCCGCGCTGGCTGCTGACCGAGCCCGGCATGGGCTACCGCTTCCAGCCCGACCCTCCGTGACGGCGGGCTAACGCATCGCGCTCCCGGCGCTCCCGGCAGCCTGGGCCACAGCAGCATGGGCCTACTTACTGCTATCCCCACGACAGTAGGTAGGACCATGGTGCTGTCGAATGCCGGGCGGCAACAGCAGCATGTAGGACCATGCTGCTGTTGCGGGGAGGGCACCCGGGCCTGGCGGTGGCTGGGCCAGGGTGACTCGGCCGGGGCGACTCGGCCGGGGCGGCTTGTCCAGCGGGGATGGCCAAACGACGGCCAACTCTGGTTAAGGGTGGCTTCTCTTGGGCGCAGCGGCGTCGAAGGGTCAGATCGGGCCAATGGGGTGCACTGCGACCGCGTTGGTCAATTCGCTACCCAAAGCTGGCTACGACTACTCACAGTTATCGGAAACTGCGAGCCGATTGGCCGCTAAAGCGCAACGATCGATTCCATGAACTTTCGAATCCCTGCCGCTGTCCTGGTCATACTCGGAGTTCTTGGGGTGCTGCCTGGGTCGGCGAGCTCCGCAGCCACCACCTCTCAGCGGTGGCGGAACGTAACCTACGACGGAGTCCGATTCAGCGTCCCCGCGTCCTGGCCGGTGATCAGGTTCGCCCGGCGCCCGACCGCGTGTCCAAGGCTCGACGTGCATGCGGTCTACCTCGGCACCCCCGCCCCGGACCCGATCTGCCCGGCCGGGCTGATCGGCAAGACCGAAGCGGTCATGGTCGGCGCGACTCGTACCAGCCGCCCGATGCGCCCTGGCCACCCGGCCCGCGCAACCCGCGCAACCCGCGCATCCCGGGCTACCCGCGCATCCCGCGCAATCCGCGCAACCCGCGCCATCCCGCGTCGCCAGTCGTCACACTGGCGCCAAGGCGCGGAGCGGCGTCACCCGCCGCGTGATCGCGAGCAGGAATTCGGCGGTCAGCAGGACCATCACGGACGTCATCCCCAGTTCGAGGGTTCGGGTCGCCATTTCCTACGGAACCGACCGGCCGCTGGCCGAGGCGATCCAGTCCTCGCTCAAGCTGGCCGGGCAGCCACGAAAGCGACCCGCCGCCACGACCGAGCTCAGCGGCAGCACGGAACTGCTCAGGCACACCGAGTTCGCCCAGGCGATCAAGCCCCGCACGCCCAAGCCCCGCACGCCCAAACCCCGCGCAGCATCAAGTCACGCCCCGGCGAAGCCCTCCGCTCAGCAGGCGATCTTCACGGGCAGCGGGTTCGATTCCTGCGCCGCGCCGAGCGCTAACGCCATGACGAAGTGGCTCAGCTCAGGGTTCCGCGCGGTCGGGGTTTACATCGGCGGCGCCAACCGTGCCTGCGCCCAGGCCAATCTCACCCCAGCCTGGCTCACCACTATCTCCGGCCAGGGCTGGCACTATTTCGCGATTTACCCCGGGCTGCAGTCGAGCTGCGTGCAGGCCTCGGGCGACGCCACGATCGTGACCAGCCAGGCGGGTCAGGAGGGCAAGGCGGCGGCCAACGACGCCGTCGCCCAGGCGACCAGCCTCGGCATCCCGGCGGGCGCGCCGCTGATCTTCGACATGGAGGCGTACGGCCCGAGCTGCGACAACCAGGTGACGACGTTCCTGTCCGCCTGGGACAAGCAGATCGAGGCGCGCGGCTACACCTCGGGGGTGTACGAGTCCTTCACCAACATCGGCGCCCTGGTCGACGCAGCGGACTCGATCACCGAGCCACAGGTCATCTACTACGCGGACTGGGACGGCAACGCCGACGACCAACAGCTCCTACATGCCTGCCTCGATGTGGCTCAGCCACGAGCGGCTGCACCAGTACCAGGGCAGTCACCTGGCAACCTTCGGCGGCGTAAGCATCGACATCGACAGCGACAAGCTCGACGTGAACCTCTCCGGCCCGCCGGCCGCGCCGACGCCGACGACGCCGGGCAAGAAGTCAGCGCTCCGCATCGCCCTCGGCATGAACTCCAACGGCACCGCCGAGTGGTTCGCCCGATCAGCGAGCGGCACGCTGACCCACTCCTGGCAGGCGCCGGTCGGATCGCTGACCTGGTCACCGATGCACACCGTGGGCCGTTCGCCTAAGCGGCGTCGTCAGCAATCCGGCGGTGACCAGCCAGGCGGACGGCTCACTCGCGGTCTTCGCCCGCACCTCGGCTGGCGCGATCGTGCACGGCTGGCAGCAGGCCGGCTTCCCCAACGGCTGGGAGTGGGGCAAGGCGCTCGCCGCCAGCCGCCTCGGCCACGACCGCCGCCAAGCCTGGCACCGACCCGGCCGCCCTGCTGCTGCCCTCAGGCCGCGTCGAGCTCTTCCAGACCGGCCGCAACGGCAAGGTCAGCGCGATCAGCCAGCGTCAGCCCAACGACGACACCCACTGGTCCGCGTGGCAGAACCTCGGCGGCAGTTGCGCCAGCACTCCCGTGCCCATCGCCGACGCGGGTCACCACGTGGACGTCTTCTGCGTCACGACCAGGAAAACCGCCGCAACCACCAGTTGGAACGGGGTGTCGTGGAGCCGCTGGAGCACTCTAGGTGACTCACCGTCGAACCTCATCGGGGTCCCGTCGGTCGTGCTCAACGGTTCCGGGCAGGCTGAGCTTTTCGCCACGAACTCGGGCGGCGGCCTCGCCGACGCCTGGCAGGGCGGGAAGAAGCGACTGTGGACGTGGGGAGAGCCGCTGGCCACCGCCGCCACCGGCGAGTCGATCACGGGATCACCTTCGGCCGCGACGTGGCCGGTCGGCCAGGTCGTCGTCTACGCGAAGCTGTCCACCGGCCAGCTGGAATCCATCAGGCAGAACGGCAGCGACCGGCGGCTCACCCTGGGCAACCTGGTCGCCCATCAGCGGAGTCCCCGGCGGCAAGGCCGCGAGCGGCCCAGTCGGCTGGCTCAACTCGGTCGATGCGGCCAGCGTCGCGGTGATCGACCAGGACCGAGGGCTGTCGGTGTCAAGCAACACCGGCGGCGGCTGGTCATCATGGACCGAGATCGGTACGGGCTTCTAGCCGACCTAGAACATCAGCAGCACGACGGTCACGATCACGGCGACCGCGACGACGATGCCGACGAGCACGCCGACAGTCTTAGCCTGGCCACGGGCCGGTGATTCGCCAGGCCAGGGCTGCTCGGGCCACGAGCCCGTCGTCGGTCACCGGCTGGGACTGGGTGGCCTGGCCGGCTACGAAGGCGCGGAACTCGGCCGTGCTGGCCGAGGAGTCCGGGGCAGCGCGAAACTCGCCCGTGGTCCTCGGTAGGTTATTACCGGCAAATCGGTCGTCTCGCTCGGACATGTTACGACTGTAGCTGAATGCACCCGCCGCCAGCCCTCAATCAGTACAGTTCGCTCAGCCCAGGCTGCGGCACCCCAAATCACCGGCAGACCTCGATCGCCGAGCCCCGGCACTAGGGCACTCTCTGGCACCCGGGCCAGACCGACCCCGCCCCGTCAATGTGAGTTTGCTGGTGCTGCTCCCAGCCAGCCGCCCCGGCCCACCCCGTCGCTGTGAGTTTGCCCGTGCTGCCCCCAGCCAGCCGCCCCGGCCCACCCCGTCGCTGTGAGTTTGCCCGTGCTGCCCCCAGCCAGCCGCCCCGGCCCGCCCCGTCGTTGTGAGTTTGCTGGTGCTGGGGCACGGTCGTTGTTAGTTTGCTGGGGCTCAACCCGAGGTTGAGGTTTGGCGGCTGGGGCGGCTGCAGCAGTAAGGCGGTACTTGCTGCTGTTTGGTGGCGGGGGTTGACCGCAGCATGGGGCTACTTGGTGCTGTCCTGACGACGGTAGGTAGGCACATGCTGCTGTCGGGTTGCTGCCGGTGCGGGGGTGTGGCCCGGATTGCTGCTATCGGGTTGCCGCCCGTGCGGGGGGGGTGCCTGGATTGCTGCTGCGGCTGGGGACTGGCTAGATCGCTCGGTGCGGTTCGCCCGGTAAGTCGCCCAGTTCCGGCAGCGCGTCCGGCCGCTCGACGAGCCTGGACAGCACGATCGAGCTTCGGGTGCGCACCACGAACGGCTCGGCCCCGATGCGCTCCACCACCTGCTCGAAGTGCCGCATATCCGCAGGCCCTGATCAGCAGCAGCGCGTCGGCCTCGCCGGTCACCGTGCACGCGCTGACGACCTCGGGATGCTTGCTGGCCGCGACGCCGATCTCGGTCGGCGACGTCTTGCCACGGCAGAACAGCTCGACATATGCCTCGGTGGTCCAGCCGAGCTCGGCTGGACTCAGCCTGGCTGAGAACCCGGTGATGGCGCCGGCCGCTCTCAGCCGGTCGACTCTCCGCTTGACCGCAGGGGCGGACAGCCCGACTAGCGAGCCGATTTCCGCGTAGCTGGCCCTCGCGTCCTGCACCAGCGCATGCAAAATCCGCCGGTCGAGTTCGTCATGCGACATTGGGGAACTGCCCACCACCGCGAATAGCTGTCATTGCCTCACCGTCGTTAATCGGATGTGACCAACGCCGACCTGATTGCGGCGAGGTCGGCTTCGCTGACGCCGTTGCGCGCGAGGTAAGCCTCGATGCTTCCAGCTTGCCGTCTGGCTCGATCGAGCGCGCGGACGATTAGTTCAGGCGGACTGGCCAGCATCGCCTGAGTCAGCTGGTCGCCTAGGCCGGAACTCGCCGCAATCTGGCCGATCACTGGCGTCTGGTCGGCCTCCAGGTACATGCTGCTCAGCGAGTAGTCCGCAGCGATGAAGTCGTCAGGAACCCCCATCGCCGACAGCGTGAACGCTATCACAATGCCCGTTCTGTCCTTACCAGCTGTGCAATGCACAAGACCGGGAAGTGCGCCCGGCTGGGCGAGAGATTTAATGGCCGCGCCCACGGCCGCTGACCGCCTTGTGACAATGAACGAATAAACGCCGTCGAGTTCCGGCGGCAGCTCGCTGAAATCCGGCCCGACCAGCGACAGGTGGCTGTGCTTGATCCCGCTGCTCGCGAATTGCGCGAGCGGACTCGGCGCCACTAGCAGTTCCTCAGGGACGCGCAGGTCGAGCACCGTCTTGAGCCCGAGGGCGGCGAGCTGGTCCATGCCCTCGCCGTCGAGTAGGTGCAGCGCGTCGGACCGGAGCAGCGTCTGCCAGGCGGTCGTGCCGCCGCCCGCGACTGGGTAACCGCCGACGTCGCGGAAGTTCAGCGTCCCGCTGACCGGGATGTGCCGCCCGCTCACCGCGATGGTGCGCATCACGCCCATCACGTCACTCGGGGGCTCTGCGGGGTTGCCGTCAGCCATTCCCATCCTCCTGCCGGACCGCGTGCCTTGACGACGTGGTGCAACTGCTCGACCGGCCCGCGATCCGGCCGATCGACCTCGGGATCACCGCAGTAGTCGCCGCTGTGGAACTTACCGTTGCAACATCTACCAGTCCGCAGCAAGCCCCGCTTGATGCGGTCGCCCGCACCGCACCGCTCGCCCGGCTCACGGGCAGTTCACGCTAGTCTCAGACTCCTGTTAGGCGTGGGGCTGTGGTGAGATCGGGAGGGCGCCGTGACCCGGATCGGCAACCTGTACGGGCCGGACGCGACGTTCCTCGGCGTGCCGGCGGCCGACCTCGCCGATCCGCAGTCGCTGGCCGGAACCGACGTCGTGATCATCGGCGCGCCGTTCGACGGCGGAACCTCGCACCGGCCTGGTGCCAGGTTCGGCCCGCAGGCGATCAGGTTCACCGACTACCTGCCGCATGACGGGTCGCGGCCGCACCTGGCGCTCGGCGTCGACCCGCTGGCCGAGCTGCAAGGTCGTCGACGCCGGCGACGTCGAGATGCCCTCGGGCGACACCGAGCTGTCGCTGCGCAGGCTCGAAGAGGCGGTGCACGCCGCCGCCTCGGCGGGAGCGATCCCGGTGATCCTGGGCGGCGACCATACGGTCGCCTATCCCGACGCCACCGGCGTCGCCCGGCACGTCGGCTGGGGCAGGCTGTCGATGATCCACTTCGACGCCCACGCCGACACCGGCGACACCCAGTTCGGCTCGCTGTACGGGCACGGCACGCCGATGCGCAGGCTGATCGAGTCCGGCGCGGTGCGCGGCGACCGGTTCCTGCAGCTTGGCCTGCGCGGCTACTGGCCGCCGCCCGACACCCTGGACTGGATGGCCGACCAGCAGATGCGCAGCTTCGAGATGACCGAGATCGTGGCGCGCGGGCTTGACGAGTGCCTGACCGAGGCGTTCGCGATCGCGACCGATGACTGCGACGCGGTGTTCCTGTCGGTGGACGTCGACGTCGTGGATCCCGGGCTCGCGCCGGGCACCGGCACCCCAGAGCCCGGCGGCCTGTCCAGCAGGCAGCTGCTCGACGCGGTGCGCCGGATCGCCATGGAGGTGCCGGTGGCGGGCATCGACGTGGTCGAGGTCGCGCCGCCCTACGACCACGCCGAGGTGACGGCGTATCTGGCGAACCGGGTCGTGCTCGAGGCGCTGTCCGGCATCGCCTGGCGGCGACGCCAGCTCGCGGGCGCGGACCCGAGGCCCCCGGCCTGGCCGCTGCTGCGCGGCTACGGCGGCCGGCCGATGCTCCCCCGGCGAGGTGTCCCCTCCCGGGTGAATGACTGACCAGCGGGAATTCGGCTCGATCTATAGTTGACGGCATGCTGGATGCGACCAGGCTCCGAGTACTGGTTGCGGTCGCCAGGTGCGGTTCGGTCACCGCGGCGGCGCAGTCGCTGAACTACGCCCAGCCCTCGATCAGCCATCACATCGCCCGGCTGGAGGCCGAGACCGGCGCCAAGCTCATGGAGCGGGCCGGTCGCGGCGTCCGGCTCACCGAAGGCCGGCCAGCTGCTGGCCGACCGGGCGCAGGAGATCCTCGGCAGGCTGGACGCCGCCGAGGCCGAGCTCGCCGCGCACGTCGGCCTGCGCGCAGGACCGGGTCCGGCTGGTGACCTTCGGCTCGGTGATCAGCTGCCGTGGTCGCCACCGCCTGCGCCGCGCTGCGCGCCGAGCAGGCCGAACCGAGCGATCGGCCTGACCCAGGCCGATCCCGACCAGGCCCTGCGGCTGCTGCACGCAGGCGAGGCTGACCTCGCGCTGATCTACCGGTACCTGCGTGACGGCACCGAGCTCGACCCGCCGCTGGCTCGTGGCGGGTCACCAGAAGCGGCGTTCGGCGATCCGGAGTTCGTGCTCGACGAGGCCGTCTACCTGGTCAGGCAGGCGCACGAGCCAGCGACGACCGGCGCCCGCGTCGAGGTCGGCGCGGCGCCAGCGGGCCGCCGCCACGGTTCCGACGACGGGCCGCAGGCCCGGGCCGCGCTGCTGTCCGCATGCGCCGGCCAGCGCTGGATCGCGGCGAGCGAGCACTGCGACAGCATGCTGCCTGACCTGTGCCGCTGCGCCGGGTTCACCCCGGAGATCGCGATCAGGACAGCGGACAACGTGGCCGCCCAGGCGCTGGTCGCCGCCGGCCTGGGCGTGGCGATCATGCCCGCGCTGGCGTTGCACGCTGCTCGGCATCCCGGCGTCGAAGCCGTCAGGCTGCCCGGCGTATCCCGCCGGACCTGGGCGGTCACCTATCCAGCGGCGACCGACTCCCGGGCCGTCACTCGCCTTCGGGAGGCGATTGTGCTCGCCTCAAGCGCGCTCGAATGAATCCGGGGCCGGCCTGCCCGGCCAGAGCTAGATCGCGGTGGTGCGGTCGGCCCAGTACGGGTCGCGGAGGCGGCGCTTGACCAGCTTGCCGCTCGGGTCCCTGGGCAGCTCTTCGACGAAGTCGATGGACTTCGGCCACTTCATCTTGGCCAGCTTGCCGTCCAGGGAGGCCAGGATCTCGGCCGCGAGCTCGTCTCCGGCTTCGACGCCCTCGGCCGGCTGCACCACGGCCTTGACCTGCTCGCCCCACTCGTCGTCGGGAATGCCGAAGACGGCGACGTCGGCGACCTTCGGGTGGGTGACGATCTCGGCCTCGATCTCGGCCGGGTAGATATTGGCGCCGCCAGAGATGATCATGTCGGACTTGCGGTCACACAGGAAGAGGAAGCCATCGGCGTCGAGATAGCCGATGTCGCCCACGGTGAAGAACTCGCGAAGCCGGTTCGCAGCGGTCTTGTCTGGGTCGTCCTTGTACTCGAACTCGATGGCGCCCATCTTCATGTAGACGGTGCCGGGGTCGCCGGTCGCGCATTCGCTGCCGTCGTCATCGACGATCAGGATCTCGCTCGTCGGCCAGGCTTTGCCGACGGTGCCTGGCTTTTCCAGCCATTCCTGCGGGGTCACGATCGTGCCGCCGCCTTCGGTGGCGGCGTAGTACTCATAGACGCACGGACCCCACCAGTCGAGCATCGACCGCTTGATCGGGACCGGGCACGGCGCGGCCGCGTGGATCAGCCAGCGCATGGACGAGACGTCGTACCGCTCGCGCACGTCATCGGACAGCGTGAGCATCCGCTTGAACTGGGTCGGCACCATGTGCGTGTTGGTGACCTTGTACTGCTCGACCAGGTGCAGCGCCCGTTCGGCGTCCCAGGAATCCATGGTCACCAGCGTGTGCCCGAACTGCAGCGCGCAGCCGCCGAACATCGTGACGGCGGTGTGGTAGTTCGGCGAGGTCACCAGGTGGACGTTGGACTCACCTTCGGTGATGCCGAAGAACTGCAGCAGGCCGGTGAGCAGGTCGGCGGCGAGATCCGGGTCGAGCCCGGAGAGCGGGCGCCTGACTCCCTTGGGCCGGCCGGTCGTGCCCGAGGTGTAGTGCATGGCCGTCCCGGCCGAGCGCTGCTCAGGCAGGGTCGTCGGCTGGCCGGCCCGCAGTTCCTCCACCGGGGTAAAGCCGGGCACGGCGCCGAAGCTGAACCTGGCGTCGGACGGAATGCCGGCCTCGTCGGCGGCGGCGACGCCGGTCGCCGCGTACCGCTCGTGCACGAAGAACGCCTTCGCTCCGGTGTCGCCGACGATATACGCGATCTCGGGAGTGGTGAAATGCCAGTTAACCGGCGTGTAGTACCAGCCCGCCTGGGTCGCGGCGAGAATCAGCTCGACGGGCGTGACGCCGTTCGGGATCAGGGCAGCGATCCCGTCGCCGTCGCGCAGCCCGCGAGCGCGCAGGGCGTGGACGAGCTGATTCACCCGGCCGAGCACGTCCCCGGCTTTGTGCTCGGTTCCGTCTGGGTCGACCACGGCGACCCAGTCAGGATTTTCCTGCGCACGCGCCCAGAAACCCACCAGCAGCCTCCGATCCTGGCCAGGCCGCCACGGTGCACGCAAACAACCTCGGCCGAGCCTTACTGGTACCTACACGGACGAGCTGATCGGCTCGTCCTCCTCTTCGTACTCCTCATCTTCCGGCTTTGTCCGGCTCAGCACCAGACCGATGACCAGCAAGATAATGCCGAGGACACCGGCGACGACCGGCACGATCGACGTCGTGAGGATGATCTCGTTGCGGTACTTGGTGTCGGTCTTCACGTCGGCCGAGATACTGGCCGGGGTCGACTTGAAGTCCGCGTTGATCAGGACCAGGGCCGTCGCGCCCGTGCTGTCCTGGAGCACCTCGTGGGTGTTCCGCACGATAGAGATCGGTGCGCCGGTGATCGGATCGACGAAGTAGTCCTCTTGCGCGCTGTAGAACTCGGGCAGCGTCACCGTCGCGGCGCTCTCATTGACGAGGGCGCCAGGCAGGGTCTGGGTGCCGACCTGGGTGGGCGGGATGTTCGCCACGTACTCATAGGTCGGGATGCCATCCGTGGTAGCGGTTCCCTTGAACTTGAACGTCACCGGCTTCAGCAGGCTCGTGTCGTAGACCTGGTAGCTCTGCTTCTTCGCGCCCAGCGGCCAGACGTAGCCCTGGCCGGTCGGCGAGACCGGCTTGCCGTTGACCGAGTTCCCGCTCCACTTGACGATCTCGCCGGTCTTGCGGTCGAAGGCGAAGACGTCGGCGAGAGCCGGGATGGAGACTCGCTGGTGGTCGGTGATGTCCTCGGTGGCGGCGAAGCTCTCCCACACAGCGGTGCTCGAAGCACCCAGCGCGTCGGCCTGGCTGACGTCACCCTTGACGGTGCTCGTCACGTCCAGGGTGACACCCTGCAGTTCGCTCACGCTCTTGGGACTGAACCATTCGGCGTTCTTTGCTTCGAGTGTGCTAATACCGTATTCGTTCAACGGGAACTTCACGGCCTGCGCGGGGACGTACACCTTGAACAGGATCGCGACGACGATGAAGAAGGCTCCCAGCCCTGTCAGCACAGACCAGACGACGCGGCGCATAGACCCTCCTGGGGATTGGCTGTCAGATCTGGCGGCCTATCGGGGATAATAAGGGTTTGACGTATGATACTGAGCGTAGTTAGTGGTGTCACTAGGTCTAGGACACGTGATCATAACGACCCGATCGCACCGCTTATCCGTATATAGATTGATTCCGCACTGTGGCCGGCTGTGCCCACGGCTTCACCGCACGCAGCTCGCTTGAGCAGCCGCTGATGGTCCTCTTCTGACGCAGGCTCGGCCTGGCTCGCGAGCATGACCGGGTACCCGTCTCGCAGCCGGTAGATCCGCCGCAGCCTCGGGTTGTACAGGATCGCTTCGTCGGCATAAAAGAGCAGTCCGTGCTTGTCAATCGGACAGGCAAGGATGTCCAGCAGAGGCTGCTCGATCGGCATCGTCACTTCCATTTCTCGCTTAGCTGGGCTCATCCGCCCGGGCCCGTCGCGCCGACCGCTCCCCAGACGGTGCCGAGCGCCTGCTCACCTGACCCATCAGAGGCTCCCTCCGCGAGCTCCCGATCGACCGGCTGCTGCCTGGACAGCACGACCACGGCCGCGCCGGCGACCAGGATGCCGCCGAGCCGCAGGGTGAGGCCGGCCACGCTGGACGGCAGCCGTTCCGCGAACAGCCACGTCCCGGCGACCAGGAAGAACACGCTGCCCGTGATGTTCGAGACCGGCCCGACGATGGACACCCGGCAGCGCTGCAGCCCGGTCTGGAAGATCAGCAGGCCGACCGCCGAGCACGCGACCGTCAGGTACGGGTATGGCGAGCCGAGCACCGCGAGCACGAGTCCGCCGACGCTGGTCGGATGCGCGAACGCCGACCCGGACAGCGCCTTGAGCGCCAGCGTCGCCACCCCGTACAGCAGGCCGGACGCCAGCCCGTAGGACACGCCGACCGCAGGCTGCCGGTGCCGGCCGGCCGAGGCCGTCTTGCGCAGCGAGCTCGCGCCGATGGCGAGGGCGGCGGCACACGCCGGAATCGCCACCGCCGCGATGACCAGCCCGTTCGCGTGCTGGCCCACCTCACCGGCGGAACCGGAGGCGGACAGGGCGATCGCGCCGATCGCGACTGCCACCGCCGCGACGCACCCGAACTCCAGCCGTCCGAGCCGTTCCCGCAGCACCAGCCTGGACAGCGCTACCAAGATGACGACACCCGAGCCGAGCACCGGCTGCACGACGCTCACCGGCGCCAGCGTCAGCGCGACGACCTGCAGCCCGAACCCGCAGGCCATCATCGCGAAGCCAACGAGCCAGGCCGCGTCGAGCAGGACCGTCCGCATCAGGGTGACCGCGTGCCGCGCGTCGATGGCCGGCAGCCGCGCGAGCGCCCGTTTCTCGAAGATCAGCCCGACGTTGTAGCTGGTGGTGGCCAGCGCCGCGACCACGATGCCCAGCCCGGGGCTGCCGGTCACCTCGCACCTCCGGCTGGCACCGAGCGACGGCCCGCAAGCCGGTCAAGGGCTTCGAGGTACCGGTCGGCGAACCGCGCGGCGGCGGCGTCAGTCAGCAGCGCACGCCGGTACCTGAACGTCAGCCGCAACCCGTCACCGCAGCTGACCGCGCCGAGCGAGAGCCCGCGTGGCATGTGCGCCGACGTGGAAAACCAGACGGATTCCGCCTGTGCGCCGCCGAACGCGAGCGGCTCGATCACGCCGAGGTTAGAGACAAGACTGCTATCGGCGAGGAAATTTCCTGCGCCCACCACGGCCGCCCTCACCACGAGTCGCTTGATCCCAGTCGGCACCGGCGCCCGTGCGACGGCTCGGCTCACGAAACCGACCTGTGGCCCGGGGTGCTCCTTGGCGTACCTGGTCTGGGCGGCGACCTCGGTCAGCAACTGCTCGCCGGTCTCCCAGCCGCCGGCCCGGGCGGTCACCGACGTGAGGCGCGAGCGGTTGGCCCACTCGCCCGACGAGCTCAGCTGCGCCCGGTCCCCGACCGGCATGGTGATCTTGACGAGGTCGGCGCGGCGGGCGCCGTGGGCCGCGTTCCAGCCGCTGATCGCGTCGATCATCGCGGCGATCAGCAGGTCGTTGACCGTGCGCCCAGCCCCTCGACGGCCGCTCCCCGGGGCGAGCCCGTCCCAGCTGAGCTGGTGCAGGCCGTACCCGTCGGTCGCCCCCGCCGAACAGCCGGCCTCAGGTGCGGCCGCGATGCGCGCCACCCGCCCCCGCCCCGCCCGCGCCGGCACCGGCAGCGCCGCAGTCCCGGCCGGCCTCGCCTCAGCGCTAGCCGACCGGCCTGGCAGCGTCGGCGCGGGCTCGCCGCCGCCCAGCCGGGTGTACTCGGCGGCGACCGCCTGCAGCAACCGCAGGCTGGCGAGCCCGTCGAACCGGGCGTGATGGGCGTTTAGCAGCAGCACGTCGCCGGGCGGTCCGACGGCTAGGAGCAGATTGAGCGGAGGCGGGTCATCGAGTCCGGGCGACCGTGAGATCGCCGCCGAACGCAATCCGGCCAGCTCGCCCTCGTCCCCGTACGACTCGACGGTGACCGGATCGTCAGCAGGGGTGACGGCGCGTTCCCAGAAAAAATGCCGAGACCAGCCCGTGCCAGCCCGGCGCACTAGCAAGCCAGGCTCGGCCGCCAGCACCGCGCGGACGGCGGCGCGCAGCACGGCCTGGTCCAGGTGCCCCGCCACACGCGCTTCGACGTGGACGTTGGCGGGCTCCGCCGCGCGGTCGTAGTAACAGGTCAGCTCGTCCGCGACGGAGAAGGCTTCGCGCATTGCCCCTGGACGGCCAGCGCTCACTGCCCACGACCTGGCCGAAGCCCGGCCGGTCGCCGACGAGCCCGTCACGGCTTGCCCGCCCGGCGCCAGGGCACTCGGCGCCAGGGCACTCGGCTCAAGGGCAGCGGTGGCAGGACCGGGATCAGCGCGGCGGCGAGGGCCACCAGCGCGCAGGCCTGAGCGGGTCCGCCGAAGGCGCCGCTCCCCGTCGCGGCCGGGTTGGCAGCCATCGCGGCCAGCAGCCCGGAGCCGACCATGCAGCCGAAGGCCACGACCCCGTACCGGTTGGGCCACAGCGCCGCGCCAGCCACCAGGAACGGCACGGCCAGCACGAGCGGCCCGCCCACGATCAGCATCAGCACGCAGAGCGCGGCCAGCCCCAGCCACGCCACCAGGGGACGAGGCACGGCACCAGGCTGGGCGGTTTCAGGCTGGGCGGCCGGAGCGGACCGGGGCAGGGCTTGAACCATGGCCTCGCGCACTCTCCTGCGTGCCCGCCGCGCCGATGCGATCACAAGAAGGGCAATGACGCCGATCGCGGAAAGGATAATCCACGCATGATAGAACTTAGCCGGTCCGAACGACAGGCTTATCGTTCCGCCTGATCCGGCGGGCACGACGAAGCCCTGCTGCCACCCGTCGAGCGTCACCGGCGTCAGCTGGTGCCCGTCGAGCGTGGCCGTCCAGCCGGGGTTGGCGTTCTGGTGGACTTCGAGGTACGAGCGGGCCCCGGCGCCGATGCGCACCGCCCGCGAGTCGGCGGCCCACGACAGCACCCGCACGGGCCGGCCGCCAGCCGCAGCCGGACCCAGCTCGCGAGCCTGACCTGAGCCGAGGCTCGTCAGGCTGAGATTGGTGAGGGTGAACGGACCCGGCCTGGCCGGCTGGATGAGGTGGTGCGCTCCCGCGCCGAGCTGGAGCCGCGACGACGGCCCGCACAGCCGGACCGCCACCTGGCGGAACCTGGTGAGGTCGCCGACCGTACCGGTGACCGTGGTCCGATACCTGCGTCCGTCGAGCACGATCCTCGGCCCGCTGCCGCAGGCTAGCGTGAACCGGGCCGAGCCCTTCGGCGCGACCGCCCGCAGCCCTTTCAGCGCGGGGATCGACAGCTTCGACAGCCCGACCGGCAGCTGCACGGGCTGGCCGCCTGGCTGCTGCGCGGTCCCCGCCGACTGCACGACCGGGAAGCTGATCGCCATCCGCTGCGTCCGCAGCGGCGGGACGATCGAGGTGAGTCCGTCGAGGCCGACACTGGCAAACCTGGTCCCGTTCGGACTAATGATCTTGATCGACTCCGGTACGGCGCTGAACCCAGGCACCGGCAAGATCACCATCCGCCGGATCGTCCGCTTGCCGTGCCAGCTCAGCCGCAGCACGGGATTCGGCTGGCCCGCGATCCACGACCCGGTCTGGCCGGGCGTGAAGAGATTCTGCGGCTCCAGGTCGGGCAGCGAGCCGAGCGTCGAGCCGCCGTCACCTCGAGCGCCTTCTTCGGCGTCGGCGTCAGCCTGGCCAGAAGCGCGTCGAGCTTGGGCCCGGGCTCGGCGATCGCCATCGCCTGGAACGCGTACGTCCCGAGCCTGGTCAGGTCGAAGGTCCGCGCCAGCGGCGGATACTGGCTGAGATTGGCGAGGTTGGCCGGCGACGGCAGCGGCCGGCGGAACGAGAACGCGACTGCCGGAGCCTGCCGCCCGGCCGCCGCCTCCGGCGGTGCGGCATAGCTCGTCACCGTCACGCCTGGAATGTCGACGTCGGTGAACCCCGCGCCCAGCCCTGCGGGCAGCTGCCCGTGCGCCCCGGCGATCGTGATCCGCAGCGTCCTGGTCGTCCCCGGCCTGGCCTCCAGCGGCTGCTCGGCGCTGGTGCGTCGCACCGGGCTGGTGACGGACCCGGCGGCGGCGGTCACGGTGAGCCGGTCGGCGACCGGGCGCAGCGACCCGTCGATGAGCAGGCTGATCCCGATGGACGACGGCAGCCTGATCGGATGGTCGAAGGTGATCTGGATCCACTGGCCGACTGGGTCGTCCGGGCTGGCCTCAGCCCAGAAGGTCCCAGGATTATGGTCGAACGCATTGCCCGGGGAGATCTGCGGCGTCTCGGCCAGCCAGTAACCGGCGGACGACGCGGTCACGCTCGCGGCCCCGGTCAGCACGGCCACCGTCTGATGCCCGGCGCTGGTCACCGGAAGCAGCTGGCGCGGCGGCCCGCCGCCCCCGCCGAGCGGGTCGTCCGGCGGGTTGGTCCCGGTGGCCGTATACAGGTAGGACGGCGTCGAGTTGACGCCGCCGAAGGCATGGTCGGCTCTGGGCAGCGAGTCGGTCACCGCCCACAGCGCCGGCCTGGCGACCAGCCGGTCCCCCGCGATCACCGCAGGCTGCCAGCTCAGCACGTGCTGCCCGGTCAGCTGGAGCAGCGCGTCCGGCCCCCCGTTGACCAGCACGGTGCTGCGCACCGGCAGCGCGACCGCAGGCGTCACGAGCGAGCTGACGTCCGGCCGGGCCTGCCACACTTCGACCGCCGGGTAGGACGGGATCGCGTACTGCAGCTCCGGCGACCCGGGGGCGGTCTGCCGCCCGGTGACGAGCGGCCCGAACGCCGCGACCCGGCGGAAGCCTGAGCTGGCGAGCGCCTGGTGCACGGCTTGCGGCGAGGTGTAGCCGAGTGCACCCGGGTTCAGGTCGTTGCGCACGACCACGTACTTGATTCCGGAGCGCGCCAGGGTCAGCGCAAGACCGGGAGTTCCCTCGCCCGAGGCGATCGCCGATTCCACCGAGTCGAGCAGCAGCTGCGAGCCGGCTCCGCCGTACGGGACGAGCCCCTCGGACACCCAGGGCGTGCTGGCGAGCGGTTCCAGCGGATCGTCGACGGTCTCGCCCCACAGGTAGGTGCCGTGCGCGGCGGCAGGAGCGACCAGCACGGGCGAGTCCGGCGAATGCTCGGCGATGTAGGCCGACACCTGGTACCAGTACTGCGGCAACGCCGTGAACGGGCCAGGGTTGAGCACCTTGCCCGACACGTAAGGGAACGCCAGGCCCAGCAGCACGAGCCCGACGACAGGCGCGGCGATCACGTGCCAGAGAATCCGGTGCGACGGGTCAGCGATGATCGCCGCCCGCCTGGCCCGCAGCACCATGGCGTGCGAGATGCCCAGCGCGAGCACGGCGGCGGCGGCGGGCTCGACCTTGTAGACGCTGCGCAGCGGCGCGAGCGCTCCGTTCAGCAGCTGGTCGACGCTCGAATGGAAGAGTCCGCCGAGCGATCCCGGATAGCCGGCGAGCGCGACCAGGGCGGCGATCCCGAGGCAGAGCCGCAGCCAGCCGCCATAGGGCAGGTCCCGGCGCGCCAGCCCCAGCAGTCCGGTCGCGGCGGCGATCGCGCCCGCCATGATCGCCATGGGGTAGGTGACCATCGCGTAGCCGGCGCTCAGCCACGGCTGGCCGAGGCTGAGGTAAGCGGTCCAGTTGCCAGCTCCGCGCAGGAACGTCGCCGCCGACATCGTGCCGGTTGTCGTGGCCGCCTGCTCGATATAAGGCAGGAAGTTGAACGAGTACTTCGCCTGCAGCAGCAGCGGCCCGATCCACCAGCTCGTCGCGAGCGCGACCGCGCCGGCCCAGCATCCGGCCAGCTTGAGCCGCTGCCGCCCGCGCGCCTGGGTCACGATGAAGAGCGCGGGCAAGATCAGCGCGTCCAGCGTCGAGGTGGCGTTGACCCCGCCCATGCACAAGACGGCGACGCCGGACTGCGCGGCCGCGCTGACGACTGGGCCGCCGCGAGCCGCCTTGACGAGCGGGAGCACCGCCCACGGGGCGAGCAGGCCGGGGAGCAGCCCGGCCGAGGTCGACCCGATCACGATCGTGACCGTCGGCCACAGCGCGAAGGCCAGGCCAGCAACCACGCTCGACCGCCTCGTGCCGATCGCCAGTTCCCTGGCCAGCTTCACCATGCCGGTGAAGCCGACCGTGAAAAGCAGCGAGAGCCAGAGTCGCTCGGCCACCCAGGTCGGCACCTGGATGAGCCTGGTCGCCAGGTAGAACGGGCCCATCGGGAACGCGTAGCCGATGTACTGGTCGGCCAAGGTGCCGAACCACTCGTTGGGATTCCACAGCGGCCACAGCCGGGCGAAGAATCCAGCCGGGTCGAGGTCCACGCCCAGCTTGGTGTCGAAGAAAATCTGCCCGGGCTGGTTGGCCAGCAAGATCACCAGGGCGACGAGCCAGACCAGCAGCACCAGCCGCCACAGCCGGGGCTCGACCCGCCGCCACGGCAGGACGAAGCCGGTCGTCGCCATCGGGGGTGCGGCCGGCCCGGCCGGGGCGACCTCATCGGAGGGTCGGCGCGCGAGCGCCGTCTCGGGCCCGTCCTCCTCCATCCTCAGCCAGTCCGCCGCAAGATCAGCAGCAGGTTCCAGGTCACGACCTCGCGGAGGCCGGGCAGGTAGAGCAAGGGCCGGCACCAGCCTGGGTAGTAGCGCGGCCGGGCGGTAAGCACTTCGACGTCGGTCCGCGCGCGCATCATCTTGAGCACCGGCCCGATGTGCACCCGGAACAGGCTGCTGCCGACCCGGTTCTTCGGAAGCTGGCCGTGCTTGCGCACGTAGCGACGCTCGGCCTGGCCCGCGCCCAGGTAATGCCACGGTGACATCTCGTGGCCGCCCCATGGCGAGTACCAGTTGGTGAAGGACAGGTAAATGACGCCGCCAGGCTTGGTCGCCCGCAGCATTTCCTCGATGAGCCCGCGAGGATCCGCCACGTGCTCCAGGACGTTCGACGAGACGCAGACGTCGGCCCCGCCGTCGCGGACCGGCAGCCAGTAGCCGTCGGCGAGGACAGCGCCCTCAGGCGGCTCGCCCCGGGCCGTGCAGCTCGTCGGTGTCGAGTTCGAGCAGGTAGCAGTTCGCGCCCTGGGAGCGGAATTCCGTGGTCAGGTGGCCGGCGCCGCCGCCGATATCCAGAACGGTCCGCCCCGCGATCGGGACGAACCGGCTGAGCTGACTGGCGACGTCCTTGGCGAGGGCACTGTAGAAGCCGTCCGGATCGCTCTGCTCGGCCAGGAACAGCCGGAACAGCCGGATCGACCTCATCATGCGCCGGCTCCCTCGGTCTGACCCGAACTGTTCGACATCTCCGCAGCATTGCAGGACCACATGCTACTTTTCGGTAGCAAGTGGCAGTCAGACTAACTATTTGCGCCATCGATGCAAACATCTAGGCCGAAGATCTACTAATATCGCCACAATATTGCCCTAACGTCCTGCATGGAGCACAATCAGCCGCCTACGCGAAGTTGCTAACCGAGCACACCGAACGAGAGCACAGCGATGACCTCTGGCCGACGCATAGTCTTCGTCGCCTGGCGAGACCTGGCGAACGAGAACGCGGGCGGGTCGGAGATCCTGGTCGATCGGCTCGCTCAGGGGCTGCATGCGGGTGGCGACCAGGTGACCCTGCTGTGCGGCGGCAAGATCGGTCAGCGCGACTACCAGGTGCGCCGCAGCGGCGGCACGTACTCCCAGTTCCTCCGGGCTCCGATCGCCTTCCGGCGTCAGCTGCGCGACAGCGACCTCGTAGTCGAGGTCTGCAACGGCATGCCGTATCTCGCGCCGCTGTGGACCAGGCAGCCGGTCATCTGCCTGGTGAACCACGTGCACACCGAACTGTGGGCGCTGCGCTTCCCGCCGCCGGTCTCGGTGGCCGGCCGGTTCACCGAATCCAAGGTGATGCCGTGGGTGCACCGGGACAACCTCTTCGTCACGGTGTCGGCGTCTACCTCGGCCGCCCTGACCCAGATCGGGGTGACGACCGACCGGCTGCGGCTCATCTGCAACGGAGTCGAGCCCGGTCCGCCTCCCGCGCCCCGGTCGCCTGAGCCGCTCTTTCTGGCGCTCGGCCGGCTGGCCGACTACAAGCGCATCGACGTCCTGCTGCGCCTGTGGGACCGGGTCAGGCACGTCACCGGCGGCAAGCTCGTCATCGCCGGGGACGGACCAGAGCGCGACCGCCTGAAGGCGCTCGCCGGGCCCGACGTCGTCTTCACCGGCCGGGTCTCCGAAGAGGAAAAGCACCGGCTGCTCTCGGCGGCGTGGATCCTCCTGCACCCGGCCAGCATCGAGGGCTGGGGCATCGTCGTCGCCGAGGCCGCGGTCCGTGGCACTCCGGCGATCGGGTTCAGCGTGCCCGGGCTGCGCGACTCGGTGGTGCACGACGAGACCGGCCTCCTGGTCCGCACCGAAGGCGAGTTCGCCTCGGCCTGGGCCGCCCTGGCGATCGACGACCGGCGCAGGCACGCGATGGGCCGGGCCGCCCGCGACCGGGCCCTGCGCCTGCACTGGTCAGCTGCGGTAGAGGGCTTTTCCGAGGCCGCCGACGAAGCCATCGCCCGAGCCGCAGCCACCCGCCCGGCACCCGCTGCCGCCCACCATCCCCAGCCGGCCGCCCACCTCCCCCACGGCCCGGTCACATGACAGCCCCCGAGCCTCATCAGCCTCTGGACCGCCAGTGGCCTCTCCGACGCCCGGAACTCCACCGATGGGGCTGACCGCGAGCACGGGAGCGGCCGGGGTCGGGGCGGGCGACGGGTTGCGCGGGTTTTACGAGAATCCGCAGGTGCCTGCGAGTTCCGGCCCGGACCGGGCGCAGCGGCAGGCGCGGATGCTCGCCGAGGTGCTCGCCGCGATGCCGACTCCGGCCCGGATCGTGGACGTCGGGTGCGGCGACGGCTTCGCGACGCAGGTCGCGGCGCGGCGCAACGCCGGGCATCATTTCGCCGGGCTCGACTGGGCGGCCGGGTCGCTGGCTGCCGCCCGGGACCGGGGTCTTTCGGTGATCAGGGCCGGACTCGACTCCCCCGCGCTGCCGATCAGGCCGGGCAGCGTCGACGTCGTCGTGATGAGCGAGGTCATCGAGCACCTGGTCGACACCGATTCGGCGATCGAGGCCGTGCACCGGGTGCTGCGGCCAGGCGGGTCGCTGCTGCTGTCCACGCCGAACCTCGCCGCCTGGTACAACCGGGCGCTGCTCGCGGCGGGCGTGCAGCCGGTCTTCTCCGAGGTCAGCCTGCGCTCGGTGTTCGGCCGGCCGGGCAGCCAGGTCGCCGGGCACCTGCATATGTTCACCAAGCGGGCACTGGTCGAGTTTCTCGGCGCCTACGGCTTCCGCTGCGAACGCGTCGAAGGGGCCAGGTACCACGACGTGCCCAAGGTGCTGCAGCCGATGGACGCCATGGCCTGCCGGTGGCCGTCGGTCGCCTCGATCTTGCTCGTCCACGCCCGCAAGACGTGATGCGAGCCGGACTCGCGCAGCGACTTCGCCCGCATGCCTGGCCGGCCGCCGCTGGCCTGGTTCTCGGGCTGCTCGCGCTCGGACCCGCGCTCGGGCGCGGCTTCGTGCTCAGCTACGACATGGTCTTCGTCCCTGATCCGCCGATCTCGGTCGCGGATCTCGGATTCAGCGGCGGGCCTGCCCGGGCTGTGCCCAGCGACCTCGTCGTGGCGCTAATGACGCGAGTGCTGCCTGCACAATTCGTTCAGAAACTGATCTTGATCGGGATTTTCGTGCTGGCCTGCACTGGTGCGGCGGCCCTGCTTCAGCGCGGCTGGCAGCGGCTCGGCGACGGCGCTCCCGGACCAGCCCCGGCGGGGCTGGTCGCGGGCGTGTGCTATGCGTGGAACCCCTTCGTCGCCGAGCGGCTGATCATGGGGCAGTGGGCGATGCTGCTCGGCTACGCGGGGCTGCCATGGGTGCTGCGCGAACTGTGCTGGCGCGATCCGGGCGGCCAGGTCGGCCGGGTCCGGGCAGGCAGGCTCGCGCTGGCGGTGCTCCCTGCGGCGGTCGGCGGCTTCGCCGCGATGTCGATCACGATCGTGGCCGCGCTGGCGACCGCGCTGGCGACCGCGTTCTGCGGCGCGGACGACGCCTGGCGCTCTCGGGCTCGGCGGGGCCTGATCACGCTCGGGGTGCTGGGGATCGCCAGCTTGCCGTGGATCATTCCGTCTCTCGTCGTGCCGGTGCATGCCGATCCGGCTGGGGCGACGGTGTTCGCTGCGCGAGCCGATACGCCGTTCGGCACGATCGGCAGCCTGCTGATGCTCAGCGGGATCTGGAACTCAGAGGCCGTCCCGGCCGGCTACGGCGGCGCCGCCTCGGTGTCCTGGCTGCTCGTCGTCGCGGCGGCAATCCTGGGATACGTCGTGGTGGCCCGGCCCCGGCGACTGACCCCCGGCCTCGGCGTAGCTGGGGTGGCGGGCTTCGCCCTCGCCGTGCTCGGCGCCTGGTCACCGACCCTGGCGCTACTGCGGGACGCGATCTCGGCCTGGCCGGGCTTCGCGCTGCTGCGGGACGGTCAGCAATTCATCGCCCCGCTGGCGCTCACCGAGTCGATCGGCCTGGGATCAGCAGTCGCCGCCCTGACCAGCCCAGCGGCCCGAACCGCCGCGCCGCCCGACGCCCGAACCGCCGCGCCGCCCGACGCCCGAACCGCCGCGCCGCCCGAGGCGCCGCTCGAGCGGGCATCCCGGGCGAGCAACGGCGCGGGCGTGGCGGCGCTGATCGGCGTGCTGGCCCTGCTCGCCCCCGTCGTGCTCTTGCCGGGACTGGCCTGGGGAGCGGCCGGACGGCTGCGGCCGGTCGAGTATCCGGCCGACTGGCTGGCCGCGCGCTCGGCCATCGAGGCCAGCCGCCAGCCCGGGTCGGTCTTGCTGCTCCCTTGGGCGCAGTACCGCCGGTACCCGTGGAACCATGGCGAGGCCGTCTTCGACCCATGGCCCAGGCTCCTGGCGAGGTCGATGATCTGGAACGACGCGCTCACCGTCGGCCGCACGACCGTCGCCGCCGAGAGCCCGCAGGCCCGCCGGCTCGGCCCGGCGATCACCTCGGACCGCCCGCTCACCAGCCTCCTGCGCGCGGCGGGCGTCCGATACGTGATCATCGACGCGGGCCGGATGCTCGGCCGGACCGCAGGCCAGCCGCTCGCCCGGCTGGCGTTCGCCCGATTGGCGTTCGCTCGGCTACCGGGCGCGCGGGTGCTGCTGGCAAGCAGCGATCTGATCGTCTTCAAGCTGAGTCGCTAGATTGTTACTCTTTGGTATCGCTCTGGTGTGATGGTGACCGGATTCACTACGCTTGGCCCGAAAGCTACCGAGCCGTTTTCATTGGCTAGGCCCGGCTCGGGGCGATTTGCCGGAGGAGGAGAGTCGTGTCGCGACTGTGGCTGCTGGTAATTGCCGTTGTAGCCGGTGGTGCGATCGCCTTCGGTGCGACGTTCACGCTGACGAGCGCTTTGTCGAGTTCCAACGAGACCCCGGTCAACCAGCAACTCGACAACTACGGCCAGCGCTAGCCCGCTAGCCGGCGCAGCCGGGCCTTCAACCTCAACTCTCAACTCTCAACCCCGGCTTGAGGCCCAGCAAACTCACAACGACCGCGCCCCAGCACCAGCGATCTCACAACGACGGGGTCGGGGCGGGCCTGCACTCCGCCCCAGCACCAGCAAACTCACAACGACGGGGTCGGGTGCGGGTCGAGCGCAGGGTCCCAGGACCAGTGGACTCACAGCGACGGGCTAGGTCCGGGGGTTTCGGCTAGTTCGGCGGCGAGGATCGCAGCTAGTTCCCAGCAAGCTTCCAGGTCGTCGGGCTGTGGCTGGCCTAGGACGAGCACGGGCGGGCGCACCTGACGCCAGCCAAGTCCCGTCGTGATCGACTCGACGGCCTTGACCGCACCGGTCGTGTCACTGGCGCCGTGCACGTACAGGCCGTAGGGCCGACGCTGGGTCGCCACCAGACACGGGTAGTAGATGCCGTCGAAGAAATGCTTGAGCGCACCTGACATGTAGCCGATGTTCGCCGGGGTACCGAGCAGGTACCCATCGGCCGCGAGCACGTCGGCCGCACCGGCCGTCAGTGCGGGCGCGACGACGATCTCGACGCCTTCGATCTCGTCGGTGCGGGCTCCGGCCGCCGCTGCTTCGAACATCGCCTGCATCGCGGGCGACGGCGTGTGGTGAACGATCAGCAGCCGACGCATGCAGATAGTTACGAAAGCGGCGACTGAGGGGGGCGGCGGGTGATGGCCAGACGCCTCCTGATCCGGATGCTTCCGACTATTCCCGCCACGACGAAGAGGAACAGGGCGTACCAGATACTCAACGCGCCCTGACCCGAGCCGAGGTAGACCACGATGACGATCAGGCCGATACCCAAGGCCACCAGCCACGCCTGAAGGTAATTCGTCGGCTTCCACCTAAGCCACTGCATGCACAAATCCTAACCTGGGAAACAGGAGCGACCCGTCCAGCGGTCGTGTCGTCGCCACGGCTTTCGCCTGGCCCGGACCTCCACTAGCTCCGCGCCGAAGAACGCCGGGCTCGGGCACTTCCCCTCACATGACAACAAGATCAACCAGGCAGGCACCCGCTTCGTCCGTATGGTCGCTGGGCGCTGGCCGAGCCGGCGATGGACAGCAAGTGCCTACTTACTGCGGTTGCGGGCCGGTGTCTGACGACAGCATGGAGGTACTTGCTGCTGTTAGGGGGCGCTGGGAACGGGACGCGGCCCCGGCGCGGGGCGCCGCGGGCGTTGTTAGTTTGTTGGGGCTCAAGTTGGGGTTGAGAGTTGGGCGGGGTGGTCCGAAATCGGGGGGAACGGCGGCCGGGGACTTGTCGACCAAGCGCTGTTTGCTTCTTGCGGCTCTTGCGTCCCACCTCTTAGACTGAACATTCAGTCAACTCCGTTGGGAAGCTCCGTAATGGCCGATAGACAGGCCCCGCTCACTGAAAGCCAGCAGCATGACAGCCAGAACCGCGACAGCCAGCAGCACGACAGCCAGAACCGCGACAGCCAGAACCGCGATAGCCAGAACCACGACGGCTCGGCTCAGCAAGTTCGCGGCAGCCGTACGCCTGCAGCAGCGCCCGCGCAGCAGGCGTATCAGGCCGCGGCGCACTCGGTAGCCGCCGTCGGCCTCTCCCAGAGCACCGGGATCGGCCTGGGCCGGCGCCCCGCAACTCCGCCGAGCCCAGGCCGCCCGGTGACGCCCCGTGGCACGACTCGACCTTCGCCACGGCCGAGCCTCACCGAGATCATCGCTGAGCAGGAGCGCATCTTCATTCGCCGGCAGCCGGAGTCCGGGAGGCTGGCCGCCGAGGCCACGGCGGCCCTCGCCGGCGGCGTCACCTCGAGCTGGCAGATCTCCCGGCCGCAGCCGGTATGGCTGAGCCACGCCCACGGCTCGAAGCTGTACGACGTGGACGGCAACGAGTACGTCGACCTGCACGGCGGGTACGGCGTCTCGCTCGCGGGCCACGCGCATCCGGCCATCGTCGAGGCGGTGCAGGCCCAGGTCGCACGCGGCACCCACTTCGCCCAGCCGACTCGCGACGCGCTCGCCGTAGCCACGGAGCTGAGCAGGCGGTTCGGCCTGCCGCAGTGGCGGTTCGGGAACTCGGGCACCGAGGCCACCATGGACGCGGTGCACCTGATGCGCGCGATCACCGACCGCGACCTCATCATCAAGGTCGAAGGCTGCTACCACGGCCACCACGACTCGGTCCAGGTCTCCGTCTACCCGGAGCCGGAGGAGATGGGCCAGCCAGACCGGCCGGCCAGCGCGCCGGCGAGCACCGGCATCCCTCGCGCGCTGACCGACCTCACGCTGATCGTCGGGTTCAACGACCTGGCGGCCGTCGAGCGGGTGCTGAGCGAGCACCCTGGCCAGGTCGCCGGCATGATCCTCGAGCCGATCATGATGAACGCCGGCATCATCCTGCCCGAGCCCGGTTACCTGGCCGGGCTCAAGGAACTACTGCACGCCCACGGCGCGCTGCTGACCTACGACGAGGTCAAGACCGGCCTGACTGCCGGGCCGTCCGGTGCGGTCGGCGTCACCGGGACCACCCCGGACATCATCTGCCTCGCCAAGGCGATCGGCGGCGGGCTATCGGTCGCGGCGGTCGGCGGCACTGCGGAGGTCATGGAGCACGTCGCCAACGGCGACTACGAAATGGTCGGCACGTTCAACGGCAACCCGCTTGCAATGGCCGCCACCAGGGCGATGCTCTACGAGGTCGCGACGCCGGAGGCGTATCAGCGGATCGAGTCGCTGCGCCAGCAGGCAGTCGGTGCCACCGAGCAGGCGATCGCCAGGTACGGCCTCGCCGCCCGGGTCGTGTCGGTCGGCGCGAAGGGCTGCATCGTCTTTACCGACCAGCCCGTGCGGAACTTCCGCGAATTCCTGGCCATCAACGGCTCGTACAGCCATGCGCACTGGCTCTATCAGCACAACGGCGGGGTGTTCCTGCCGCCGTGGGGCAAGGCCGAGCAGTGGCTCATCTCGGTACAACACGACCCAGCCGACATAGATCGGTTTAACAGTAATGTTGCGAGATTCGCGGCAAGCATCGCCGACGTTGGCAAGGTGCTAGATTCCGCCGGGTGACACTCAGCAGGCGGGGCTTCCTTGCCGGGAGCGCCGTGGCCGGGCTGGTCTCGGCCGGCCTCGGCACCCTGCTGACCGGGTGCGATTCCGCCGCCGTACAAGCATTCCTGGTCAAGCAGAGCAAGGTGCCAGCGCCGAACAACCCGGTCACCTGGCCGCTGCACCACGACAACAGGGCGATCCCCAGCGGGCAGTTGTTCGCGCCGGACGGGACACTCAACGTCCTGGCCTGGACCGGGCGGCTGGCACCTCGGTGCATAAGCGACTTCGCGAAGAAGTTCGGCTGCCACGTCCAGCTCACGACCTTCAGCTCCATGCCGGAGGCGATGGCCAGGCTCACCAGCCAGGACGCGAGCTACGACGTCTTCCTCGGCGCCACCCTCGACGTGCTCGGCGCCCTGGTCATCGGCAAGGTCGTCCAGCCGCTCAACCACAGCTACCTTCCGAACATCACCCAGACGTGGCAGATGTTCGCCGATCCGTTCTACGACCAGCACTGGCAGTACACCGCGCCGTACACGATCTACACGACCGGGATCGGCTGGCGCCGGGACCTCGTGCACGTCGAGCCCTACGCGGACCTCAATTCCTGGGAGCTGCTCTGGGCACCCAAGATCGAAGGCCGGGTCGCGATCCTGGACGACTACCGCGAGGCGATCAGCCTAGGGCTGCTCAAGAACGGCGGAATCCTTCTGGACACGGCCGACCCCCAACTCGTCGACGCGTCAGAGCGGGCCTTGCTCGAGCTCGTCTCGCTGGCCAGGCCGCGCCGGAGCAACCGGGCCGACCTGGGTCTGTCCTCGGGGAACATCGTGATCCAGCACGCCTGGTCCGGGCAGGTAGCGGCGGCCGCCAAGCTGCTGCCGCCCGGGGTGCCGGTCGAGGTCCTCGGCTACTGGTTCCCCTCGAACGGCCTCGGCCCGGTCGCGAACGACCTGATGGTCGTGCCGCGCAGCTCGGAGAACCCGGTGCTGGCGCACCTGTTCGTCAACTTCATGCTCGACCAGCCCAACGCGCTGAACAACGCGCGGCACAGCGGCTTCACCCAGCCGCTGACCTGGATGACTCCGGAGCGCCTGATCAAGTTCGGGGTGCTGCCGCAGAGCCTGATCTCGACGGCCGTGCTGGAGAACGACTTCTACCGCGGCCTCAAGGAACTGCAGTTGCAGGTCGGTGCGCACGCGCTGTGGCAGCGGGCATGGCGGACCGTAGTTCAGGCAATGAAGTAAGGAACCTCGCCCCGGCGATCTTGCGCGAGCCTGGCGAGAGTAGTAATGAAGTGTAAAAATTGACGCACTGTTCAACCGACAGCGCAGCCGACAGTTCAGCCGGGGGTGGCGCACCATGCATCCCAAAGAAGGATGGCAAGCAGGACGGCCGCCGATCCCTGGAGTCCCAGGGGTATCGCGCCGGGGTTTCCTGCGGCGTAGTGCGGGTGCCGGGGCGCTGGCGCTCGGCGGCGGCGGGCTGCTCTCGGCCTGCAGCGGCGCCCTGGCCACGGGCCCGAGCGGCAAGTCGCTGCCGCTGGCCAGGCCTGACAATCCGGTCACCAGGCCGCTTTATTCGGACAACCCGGCGATCAAGGACGGCCTGCTGCCCGAGCGCGACGCGACGCTCAAGGTCTATAACTGGGTCGCCTACATCAACCCGCAGACCGTCAAGAACTTCGGCAAGAAGTACAACTGCCAGGTCGAGGTCACGACGTTCACCACGATGACCGAGGCCCTGGCCAAGCTCAACAGCGGCGCGGTGAACTTCGACGTCTTCATGGGCGTCACCGCCGATGTCATCGGCAAGGCCGTCGCCCAGAAGCTCATCCAGCCGATCAACCACAGCTACCTGCCGAACGTCGTGCACCAGGCCTGGACCCAGTACCAGAACCCGTTCTACGACCAGCGCTGGCGCTACACGGTGCCCTACACGATCTACACGACAGGGATCGCCTGGCGTAAGGACCACATCCCCGACAGCCCGGCCGACTGGCCGAACGGCTACGCGTTCCCCTGGCAATCCAAGTACGCGGGCAAGGTCGCGATCCTGGACGACTACCGGGAGTCGCCGACCTTGGCGCTGATGAAGAACGGCATCTACAACGTCAACACGACGTCACGGCGCGAGCTCGGGATCGCGCAGCGCTCGCTGAAGGACCTGGTCAAGCTGACCAACGTGCACATCAATAACAACGACTACACCGAGATCCCCTCGGGCCAGATGTGGATTCACCACGCCTGGTCAGGCGACATGGCGGCGGCCGCGAGCTACATGCCCAAGGGCGTGCCCGTCGACGTGGTCGGGTACTGGTTCCCTGCGGACGGCAAGGGGCCGGTGGCCAACGACACCAACACGATCCTGCGCGGCGCGCAGAACCCGGTGCTCGCCCACCTGTTCCTGAACTACCTGCAGGACGTCGACAACGCCCTGGTCAACATCAGCTACAACGGCTACATGCAGCCGGTCTACGGCGTCACCGAGAACCGGCTGGTGCACGAGGGAATCTTGCCGACGTCGCTGACCTCGACGGTCGTGCATCCGGAGAACCTGAAGCACGGCCTGTGGGAACTGCAGCTTCCGACCGCGTCTGACCTGGACTGGCAGCAGGTCTGGCAGTCGATAAGCCTGGGCATCTGAAGGAGGCAGGCGATGGCGGAACCGAGCACGTTGCGTTTCGGCGGACTTCGCCCTGGAGCTGGCCGGACGGGGACCGGCCGCTCGGGGGCTACGCAGCACAACAGGTTCTTCTACATGCTGCTCGCCTTGCCAGGCATCATCTGGCTCACGGTGCTGTTTATCGTGCCCTTCTACGACGTGCTCGCGATCGCCGGAGGACGGCTCGATTTCCTCACCGGGTCGCCGGTCGCCGTGTACAACCCGCTGAACTGGTCGCACGCGAACCTGGTCGGCGCCTGGCACGGCATTTTCGGCGACACCGCCTTCCAGCTTCCGATCATCTGGCGCACCATCTGGTACACGGCGGTGGCCTCGGCCCTGTGCCTGGCGATCGGGTACCCGGCGGCCTACTTCGTGGCCCGCTTCGCCGGGCGGCGCAAGGCGCTGTTCCTGGTGCTGCTGATCGCGCCGTTCTGGATCAGCTACATGATGCGGATGCTGGCGTGGATCGGCCTGCTGCAGACCAACGGCTATCTGAACAAGCTCCTCGGCGCCATCGGGTTGCCCAACGACATCAACTGGCTGGGCGGTCACTGGTACACCGTGGTGTTCGGGCTGGTCTACGGCTATATCCCCTACATCATCCTGGTGCTCTACGCGGGCCTTGACCGGATCGACGGGTCGCTGCTCGAAGCCGGGCGTGACCTGGGCCTCACCCGGGCAGGCGCGTTCCTCAAGGTGACGCTGCCCTTGTCGCGGCAGCCGATCCTCACCGGAATGCTGATCACCGTGCTTCCGATGCTCGGCGACTACTACACCAACCAGCTGCTGTCCGGCACCCCGAGCACCGCCATGATCGGCAACGTCATCCAGACCCAGCTCGGCACGAACGGCTTCCAGGGCCAGGGCGCTGTGCTCTCGCTGCTGGTGCTCGCCGTGCTGGTCATCCCGATGATCTACTACGTGCGCGAGACGGCGCGCTCGGCGAGGGAGGCGTCATGACGACAGCGGCGACCACCCGGGCAAGGGGCGCGACCGATGCCGCCCAGGCCACGACCAGGAAGGGACCGCGCTGGCCGAGGCGCAACCCGTGGGGGCACCCGTGGTTCCTTGAGGGCTTCACCTGGCTGTACCTGGTCTGGTCGCTGGTGCCGATCGTCCTGGCCGTCCTGTTCTCGTTCAACAGCGGCAAGTCGCAGGCGGTCTGGCAGGGATTCTCCTGGCGGTGGTACTTCACCGACCCGGTGCTGTCGGTCGCGCACAGCAACGTCCTGCAGCTCGCGATCTTGCAGACGATCAAGCTGTCCGCTTACACGACGCTGATCGCCGTGCCGCTCGGCGTGCTGTTCGCGCTGGGCATCCACCGCTGGCGGACCAAGACCGGGGCCTCGTTCAACTTCGTCATGCTGCTGTCGTTCGTCATCCCCGAGCTGATCTTCGGCGTGGCGATGTTCTTCGTGTTCACCTCGCTGTTCAGCGGCGTCGGCCTCGGCACGCTCGCCGAGACCCTCGCGCTGGTCACATGGAACGTTTCCTGGCCGGCGATCATCGTGCAGGCGCGCCTGTCCACCATCGGCAACTCGTACTCAGAAGCGGCGGCGGATCTGGGGTGCAACCCGTTCCAAACGATGTATCGAGTCTGGTTGCCGCTGCTCTCACCGGCCATTCTGGCGAGCGCGATCCTCGTGTTCTCCACTGTCATCGACGACTTCGTGATCGTCGACCTGCTCAGCAACAGCGCGGCGAACACGCCCATGTCGGTGTACATCTACGGTACGCAGCGCGGTGGCAACGGCGGCCCGGCGCTGAACGCGCTCGGCACGATCATGCTGGCGATGTCGTTCGTCATCGCGATCATCGGCTACTTCGCCTTCCGGGCGATGACCAGGGGCGAGCGCGGGACCAGCAGCGACACGCTCGTCACGATCGCCGGCAGCTGACCCGGCGATGACTGATGCACGGTCTGGTCAAGCGCCGCCCGCTCGGGCTCAGGTCGTCATCGTCGGGGGCGGGGTGATCGGCTGCTCAATCGCCTACCACCTGGCGCACCTGGGCTGGACCGACATCGTGCTGCTCGAGCAGCACCAGCTGACCGCCGGTACCACGTGGCACGCGGCGGGCCTGATCACCTCGGCGGGGATGACCGACGAGACGGCGCTGTTCTTCAGCCGGTACTCGCGGGACCTGTATGCCCGGCTGGAGGCCGAGACCGGGCACTCGACGGGGTTCCGTCCAGTCGGGCACCTGTCGCTGGCGACCACGCCGGAGCGGCAGCGGGCGCTGCGCCGCGAGGCGGCCTGGATGCACGGCTTCGGCGTGGAGGACACCGAGATCTCTCCGCGCGAGCTCGCCGAGCTGTGGCCGCTCGCCAGGACCAGCGATGTGCTGTCCGCGTTCTACGTGGCTGACGAGGGGCGCGCCGATCCGGTCGGGGTCGCGACGTCGCTGGCCAAGGGGGCGCGGCAGCTCGGGGCGCGGCTCCTCGAAGGCGTCGGTGCGGTGGGCGTGCGGACGGTGACCCTGCCCGGGGACCGGCGCCGGGTCGCGGCGGTGCTGACTTCGCCCGTGCTGCATGAAACCGGCGAGATCGAGACCGAGATCGTGGTCAACGCCGCCGGGATGTGGGCCCGGCAGTTCGGGGCACTGGCCGGGGTGCGGGTGCCGTTGCAGGCGGCCGAGCACTACTACCTGCTGACCGGCACGGTGCCGGGGATGAGTCCTGACCTGCCCGTGATCGAGGACCCTGAGTCGTACGGCTACTACCGGCCTGAGGGCGACGGGATGCTGGTGGGGCTGTTCGAGCCGGTGGGCGCGCCGTGGTCGCTGGAGGGGGTGCCGTCCGGGTTCTCGTTCGGGAAGCTGCCGCCGGACTGGGACCGGATGGCGCCGTACCTGGCCCGGGCGATGGAGCGGATTCCGTCGCTGGAGTCGGCCGGGGTTCGGACGTTCTTCTGCGGGCCTGAGTCGTTTACCTCCGACGTCCGGCCGCTGCTCGGGCCGGCGCCTGAGCTGGACGGGTACTGGGTGGCCGCCGGGCTGAACTCGCTGGGCATCCTGTCGGGCGGCGGCGTCGGGTCGATGATGGCGCAGTGGATCGTGGACGGGGTGCCGCCGGTGGACGCGACGCCCGTTGCCCTGGATCGCACGGCGTTGCACGAGACGTCGCGGCGGTTCCGGTCTGAGCGGACGGTCGAGCAGCTCGGGGTGCTGTTCGGGGACGCGGTGTGGCCGTCGTGGCAGCCCAGGACGGCGCGGAACGTGCGGCGGTCGGTGCTGCACGACCGGCTCGCTGCTGCCGGCGCGCACTTCGGGGTGTCGGCCGGCTGGGAGTTCGCCGAGTGGTTCGCCTCGCCCGAGGCCGGTGCCGCGGGTCGCCGGCCGGTGCCGGTGCTGGACTTCGTCCGGCCTGGCTCCCATTCGATCGTGGGGCTTGAGCACGCCGCTGTTCGCTCGGCCGTCGGGGTCATCGACATGAGCCTGATGGCGAAGTTCATCGTGGCGGGGCCGTCGGCGGCGGCGGTGCTTAGCCGGCTGTCGGCCAACGACGTGGCCCGCGAGGTCGGCCGGATCGTCTACACGCAGTGGCTGAACTCCGCTGGCGGCATCGTCACCGACCTGACCGTGACCCGGCTGGACGATGCGCGATTCCTGGTCGTGGCGAGCGACCTGATCCACCGGCGGATCGAGCCGCTGATCCGCCGGGCGACGCTGCCTGGCGAGGTCGTGGTGGTCACCGACGTCACTTCGGGGACGACGTTGCTGACCGTGCAGGGGCCTTTGTCGCGGTCGTTGATCTCCCGGCTGACCGACGCCGACCTGTCTAACGCCGCGTTCCCGTACCTGTCGGCCCGGTCGATCGACGTGGGCTATGCGCCCGTGCTCGCGCTGCGGGTCACCTACGTGGGCGAGCTGGGCTGGGAGCTGCACGTCCCGACCGAGTACGCGGCCGGGGTGTACGACGACCTGCTAGCGGCCGGTGCTGATCTTGGCGTGCGGCCGGTCGGGTTGTCCGCGATGTCGAGCCTGCGGCTGGAGAAGGGCTACCGCGACATGGGCGTCGACATCGACAACACCGATACCCCGCTGTCGGCCGGCCTCGGCTTCGCGGTGGCCTGGGACAAGCCCGGCGGGTTCATCGGCCGCGACGCGCTGCTGGCTGCTCGTGCCGCTGGCCCGCCGGTGCAGCGGGTGGTCGGGCTGATGGTCGACGATCCGTCGGCTGACCTGTTCGGGAACGAGCCGGTGCTACTTGGCGGCGAGTGGGTCGGCTACGTGCGGGCCGCCGCCTACGGCTACTCGCTCGGCGGGCCGGTCGCCCTGGCCCAGGTCGCCTGCGACTCCGGCGTGACCGCCGAGTGGCTCAAGTCAGGCAGCTTCACCGTGCGGGCCGACTCGGCCGAATGGCCAGCGCGGTTGCAGCTGGCCCCGTTCTACGATCCCCAGCGCCTGCGCATCCTCGCCGAAGACGCGCCCGCCGCTGGGGGTGACGACAGCAACTAGGGTCATTGGCGGGCTGAGGTGGGTGGTTCGACAGCACCATGGCTCTTACTTACTGTCGTCCTGACAGCGGTAAGTAGGACCATGGTGCTGTTCGATTCGGGGGGAGAACAGCAGTAAGTAGTACCTTGCTGCTGTCGCTTGCCCCGCGCTCCTGCTTCGCTTGGCCTTTTTACTGCCTTGGCGTGGGTGGGCGCGGGGCTGAGGTGGGTGGCTTGGGGAGTTGCGGAGCAGGCTGGTTTTCTGCGCTTCTCGTGATTGTGCTGGTTTGGCTGTGGTTGTTTTTTGTAGTTGCTGGCGTCAGGTGCCGTGGTAAAGGCGGTCTAGGTCGACTAGCTGGACTACTTCCGGGGCAGTTTTGGCTAGTGCCCTCAGCTGGGGAGAAGCCGGTACCGGAGAAGAGCGCGAATCTTGTTCGGCTGGTTGCCTCGGTGCCCCAGCGGTTGGTCAGCAATTCCCTCATCCGGCGTAGCCGGTCAAGGTGGCCCGGGCGTCATCGTGGTGTTCCACTTGGCTTCGCCTAGGCACAGGATCTCGCGTTTGACTGTCGATCCCGTCGCCGAGCACGGCTAGGTCGCATTCCAGGAGCGCCCGCCCTGAACTGTCGTTGATCGCGCCGCTGCCGACGACCGAGCGGTAGCCGCCGAAAGTCTCCGGCTCGGCGTACCAGCGAGCCCAGTCCCGGCAGAGCCGTTCGAAGTGCGGGCCGACTACCTTGCTGGCGAAGGTCTGCCGCATCCTGCGCCAGACCTCGTCCGCCCGTCCGGGGCGCTCCAGGTCTCCCCAGGCTGGCCGCATGACGGCTTGATAGAACGCGATCATGGGTTCGGCGATCCGGTAGGCCGAGCGGTTGGCGCGGAAGACATCGGCCTCCCTGAAGATCAGGCCCGCCTCTTCTAGCACCCCGAGTGGGTGCGCCAGCTCGGTCGCTGGCCGGCCGATGAAGCTCGCGATCCCGCCACGGGTGGAGTTGCCCTCGGCGATCGCCGCCAGTACAGAGTTATAGACGCCCGAATCCCGGATTCCTGGTTCTTCGGCCAGCAGGTAACGAGCTTCCCTGAACAGGGGACGCGCCGGATTGAGCACGGTCCTGACCACCCAGGAATCAAAATCGCCCGGGCCGGATGGGCTGTCATTCTGCGCGAACTCTCGCCGGTAAGCAGGTGTGCCTCCCACCACGGCATTGGTCAGCATCGCCGTCCTCGCGTCGGCGATGTCCCAGAACCTCGCGGCGAGCCGGTAGTCGAAGGTCGACACCACCAGCTCAAGTGATGCTCGGCCGCGTAGCGGGGCGTCGCCGGCGAGAAGCGATCCCATGAAGGACATCGCCGAGCCGCAGAGCAAGAGCCGCACTTGCCCCCCGGCCTGCCGCCGACCGGGGTCAAGCTGACGTTGCAGCAATGACGGAAGCTCGGGTGCCTGCCTCGCCAGGTAAGGGAACTCGTCAAGAACCGCTATCGCCGTCGGACTCCCGGAGTCGCCACGCAGGAGCTGCGTCAGCGCTTCGTCCCAGCCCGCGAACCGGTAGGCGACCGGCTCGCCGCGATAGCGGGCCAAGGCGACGCCGAATTCCTCAAGTGACTGCTGAGCTGTCGCCTCCGTCGCGGTGAACATGAACCCGCCAGCGGTCCTCGTCATGGCATCGAGCAGGTAGGTCTTGCCCTGCCGACGCCGGCCGGAGACGATCCCGAGCGCCGGGCCCGGTGTCGTCAGCTCAGCGAACCTCGTCAGCTCGGACCACTCGAAGTCCCGATCGAACATGTCGGCTGGCTTGTCGATGACTCCCCCGCTTGTATAGGTACAGTTATTATAACTATACCTATACAAGCCTCGAAGCGGGGGACGGTCCTGCTGGGGCGACGACAGTTGACTAGGGCCGTTGGCGGGCTGGGCGGGGTGTTACAGAGGTGCGGTCGAAACGCGATTCTGGCGGGACTCGCCCGCCCTGGCCCGGCCTCAACATCGGCATCGCGGTAGGTCTAGGCCCACCTTAGGTATAGGCCGCCGACCATTACCAGCGGCCAGACCGTGCGACAGCATGAGATGACTGTCAGTCGCCGCGACGATGAGAGCGGCAAGGCCGAGAGGGAAAAGATGCTCTGGTCATTGACCAATGTGCTCGTCCTGGCGACGTGGGGCTGCGCTATAGCGTGGGCCGGCTTCGTGCTTCGGCGCCGACTGCGCGGGCAGCCTCGATCTCGGTCCCTGCTCGACCGGCTGCGCCCGCTCGGGCTCGGCGTCTTGCTACTCCCGGCTGTCCAGTACCTCGCCTCCGTTCCGCTGAAGGAGGAGACGTCGCTCGCGGTGCTGCTGCCGCTCGTCGCTGTCCTCTTGTGGACGATCGGGCCGCGCCACCTCACCTCGAAGGCGGTGCCGCTCGCACTGATCTGGGTCGGAATCCAGGGTCTGCTCATCGTCAGGGACATGGCGCGAGGAGGCCTCACGCCCTGGCACTTCGGGGTAGCGGAATTTCCGTCTCCGCACTTCATCCTGCTGCAAGGGGCGATCTTCGTACTGGCCGGAGCGTGGATGCTGGTGCGCTCGATGGACCCGCAGGCCCAGCCGCTGCGATGGCTGCTTCATGAGCCCCTCGCGAAGCCAGGCACGTCCAGCCGTCCGTGGTGGGGCCTGCTCCTCTTCGTCGTACTCGGCCTGCTCATCGAGATGCTGGGCCGGACCTTCTGGCTTGATACAGCCTGGTGGGGAGTCGCGCAGACTGTGATGGTCGCGCTCGCGACCGGTTATCGTAGTGGTCCGCTATCCCGGCCTGGCGGCGGATCTGGCACTGGCCGGGCTGGTCTTGTTCGGCCTGTACGGGGTTGCTCTCGGGGTTTTCTGGCCGCTCCACGTGCCGCTGCCTTCGCCCTACACCGACGTTGTCCGCTACGGGGCGATCCTGGTGACCAGCCGAGGCTGGGCGCTGCTGGCCGGCCTGCATGGATTCGCGCTGATCACCCTCGGGTTGTGGCTCACACCCCGTGCTCTCGACAACCGGACCAAGGCACTGTTCAGGTCGGCCGCAGATGCCGAGCTCTCGGTGCGGGTCGTGCGGCTGACCAGGACCAGGGATGACGCTGTCGACACCGCCACGATGCAGCTTCGCCAGCTTGAGCACGATCTGCACGACGGTGCCCAGGCCAGGCTGGTCGCGCTCGGGATGAGCCTTCGGGCCGCCGAACGGCTGATCGGCACCGACCCGCAGGCCGCCGTCACGCTCGTCGCCGAGGCCAGGGAAAGCTCCGCCAAGGCACTCGACGAGCTGCGTGGGCTGGTACGTGGCATCTACCCGCCCGTGCTCGCCGACCGCGGCCTCGGCGATGCCGTCCGCGCCCTGGCCCTCGATACGCCGCTGCGCACGGAGGTCGAGGTGGACCTCCCAGGCCGGCCACCGCTGCCGGTCGAGACTGCCTGCTACTTCGCGGTCGCGGAGGCGCTCGCCAACGCGGTAAAGCATGCAGGCGCACGATCCGCCCAGGTCAGGATCTTGTACACCAGCGCTGTGCTGAAGATCACCGTGCTCGACGACGGTTCGGGTGGCGCTGATCCCGCTGGAGGTACTGGGTTGCGCGGGCTAGAGCGCAGACTAGAGATGTTCGATGGCATTCTCGCCGTCAACAGTCCAGCTGGTGGTCCGACCATCGTGGCCATCGAGGTGCCTTGCACGCTCAAGGAGGACACTCGTGGGACCACTCGGCCGGGGGCAATGGCACATCACAAGGGTTGAGCAATGCCTGGTCGTGATCTCGGCCACGCTGGTGCGGCAAACCCGCGAGTTCTTCCAGGGACTCGCGGACCGGACGCCCGGCGTGTCCTATGACGGCTGGCATGCAAGCGTCTAACCTCAGGCGACTCGACCGGCCCCTTCGGGTCGTCATCGCCGAGGATCTTTTCTTGCTGAGGGACGGCCTGACCAGGCTGCTCGAAGCTCACGGCCTCAAGGTGGTAGCTGCCGTAGGGAGCGGCCCCGACCTGCTGAAGGCTCTCGTCGGCCAGCCGGACCTCGGCGGCCCGCCCGATATCGCGGTGATCGACGTACGGCTGCCGCCGACCTTCACCGACGAGGGCGTGCGCGTCGCGCTCGAAACCCGGCGGCAGGTCCCCGGCCTGCCGGTGCTCGTGCTGTCTCAGTACGTCGAGCAGCTCTACGCCCGCGAACTGCTCTCGGACAACGCGGGCGGAGTCGGCTATCTGCTCAAGGACCGGGTGTTCAGCGATCACGCCTTCGTGGAGGCGCTGCGCACGGTCGCGGCGGGTGGCACCGTGCTCGACCCCGAGGTGATCAGCAAGCTGCTCAGCAGGCGGGCAGCCGACGAGCCCGTCGCAACGCTGTCGGCGCGAGAGCGCGAGGTACTTGAGCTGATGGCCCAAGGCCGCTCCAACAGCGCGATCGCCCAGCGGCTCTACGTCTCGGAGAAGGCCGTCAGCAAGCACAGCACGAGCATCTTCATCAAGCTCGGCCTTGAGCCATCCGACGACGACAACCGCCGGGTCCTCGCCGTCCTCGCCTACCTCAACAGCTGACACAGCCGGGGCTCCGCGAGGAGACCTCCCACGCTGAGGAGGATCATCGCGCCCCCGAGGAGACTTCTCGTGCTCCTGGAGGAGCAGTTTCGCATCTAGGAGGGTTCACCGCGCCACAACGCCAACAAGCCTCCTAACTGCGAATCCCCTCCTCCAGGACCCCGAAAATCCTCCTCCGCGCGAAACCCTCCTCCAACTGCCCTGACAGCAGTAGGTAGGGCCTTACTGCTGTCCGATCCGGGGTGGGTAGGCGCGGGGCTGAGGTGAGTGGCTTGGGCAGCTGCGACACTGGCGGGTCGGCGGCGCTACTCGTGATCGCTCGGGTTGTTGGTGGCTTTTAGGCGTGGAGCCAGGATCTGAGCATGGGGAGGAAGCCTGGGGCCAGGCGGTCGGCCAGGGGCGCTGACTCGTCGTCGTTCGGGAGGCACAGGCCGTGGTCGGCGCCAGGAAAGATGGCGAAGGCGTGCGCCGGGTTCGGGGGGAGGGCGGCGGTCAGGGCGACCACGTTCGGTGCGGCTGGCATGTCGGGGTCGGCGCCGCCGAAGGCGCCGAACACCCGGCAGCGCACGTCAGGGAGGACCGTCACGGGGTCGAACGGGCCGATCCGCTGAGCCCAGGTCAGGAAGTCGAGTTGGTCGTAGGCGAAGCACGCGCCCTCGTACCACGGGCGGGCCGTGAAAGCGGCCTGGCGGGCCAGAATCGACGTCGGGCTCTCGCCGGCCAGCAGCCGCCGGAACCGCTCGTCGACCCAGGCCATCGCCTCGGGGTCGGCCCCGACGGCATTGCTCAGCCGGTAGCGCTCCTGCGCGATTACGGACACCCCGCCGCCCGAGATCGACACGATGTGGCTGACCGCGTCCGGCGCGAGGCTCGCGGCGATCATCGAGATCCAGCCGCCCTGGCTGGCCCCGAGCAGGCCGACTCGGACCGGATCGACGCCGGACTGGCTACGCAGCAGGTCGACGGCGGCGAGGGTCTCGTGCGCCCGGTCTTCGAAGGTCTGGTCCAGCCACGAGCCCGGCGATCCGCCGCAGCCGGGCTTGTCGTGGCTCAGGACGGCCACGCCGAAATCGACCAGAATCTGGGGCAGCGTGCCCCAGCCATCGGCCGTTCCCTCGAGCGCACCGTCCACCAGGACGACCCCGGGCACTGGCCCTTCCGCGTCCGGAAAACGCGCAATTGCGCGCAGGTTACCGGCAGCGGTAGAAACAGATGTTAAGACCTCGCGCATTGCCGCAAGCGCTCCTTTTCTCACCGCGAAAACTCACCTTATTGTGCCTTGCTCGATCAGGGAGGACGCTCATGGGCATGTTCGGCCACGAACGATGGCACATCGCGCGGGTTGAGCAAAGCCTGACCGAGGACGCGGCGCAGACGAATCCGGAGTTTTCCACCGGGGACCCGGAGGACGATCAGATCCTGCGGATCATCGCCAGCAAGAGCGACCTGCACCAGCCACGTGAGTGGATGCACTTCCTGCCCTGTGCGAGCGAGGCCGCTGCCCTGGCCGTGGGTCAGGGCGCCGCCGACTTCGGCTTCAGCGTCAAGATCACCACCAACCGGCGCGACAGGGATTGGTGCGTGGTCGCCGAGCAGTCGGAGGTCATCCTCACCGCCGCTCTGGTGCGCCGGGCGCGTGAGTTCTTCCAAGCCCTAGCCGACCAGGTGCCAGGCGCGTCCTACGACGGCTGGCATGCCAGCATTTGACCGGAAGGGACCCGCAGAAAGCGGGCTGCTGACAGCGGCATATGTGGTGACCATATATGGCATGGTTATGTTGAGGACAACTTTCTACCTCTCGGAGGACGCAAAGCGCCGGCTGTCGCTGGCGGCTCGCAGACGTCACCGCAGCGAAGCCGAACTTATCCGGCATGCGGTAGACCTGCTGCTCGCCGACGAACCAGAACGCCCCCGGCCGAATCCGCCTGCGCTTGACCTTGATCCTGCGGTCGCCGACGAGGTAGACGACCATCTCTCAGCAGGCTTTGGCCGCGACGGTATGGCAGGCGCCTGGTGAGTCGGCTCATCGTCGACACCTCCGGCTACCTTGTCGGCGCGAGCGCTGCGCACCCATTGCGCTCGCAGGTCACCAGCCTGGTCGTCGGAGCCGATCAACCGCCAGTAGTGTCGCCGCTCGTCATCGCGGAGATTGACTACCTAGTGCTGGACAAGCTCGGCGTGGCGCGAGAACTCGCGGTCATCGATGATCTCACCAGTGGTGCCTATGAGGTTCCCGATCTCGACGTCGATGATCTGCGTGCGGCTGGCGACCTGGTGGCCAAGTATCGCGATCTCAAGATCGGATTGACCGACGCCGTGAACGCAGTACTTGCTGATCGCTTCAGCACCAACACGATCCTCACCACCGATCAGCGGCCTTTCCGCACGCTTACCCCATTGAGCAGGCAATTCGCCGCGTTCAGGCTGATGCCGCTCGACGCGTGACTGACTTGTCGGTCCTCAGCTCGCTGTCGGGGCGATCTCGAACTCGTCCTCGTCCTCGCTGATCTCGTCGCCGGCCAGCACCCGCAGCGCATCGGGCGCCAAGTGCAACAGCAACTAGGGCCATTGCCGGGCTGAGCCGGTTGTTTCGACAGCAGCATGGTGCTGTTCGATTCGGGGGGAGAACAGCAGTAAGTAGCACCTTGCTGCTGTGGGCTGGCCTTGGGCGGGGTGACGCGCCACTTTCGGCGCTTGAGGCTGCGCTCGGGCGCGGCTTGGCTTTGGATTGCCTTGGCGTGGGTAGGCGCGTCGGCGGCGCTACTCGTGATCGCTCGGGTTGTTGGTGGCTTTTAGGCGTGGAGCCAGGATCTGAGCATGGGGAGGAAGCCTGGGGCCAGGCGGTCGGCCAGGGGCGCTGACTCGTCGTCGTTCGGGAGGCACAGGCCGTGGTCGGCGCCAGGAAAGATGGCGAAGGCGTGCGCCGGGTAGGTGTGGCGGGAGAACTCGACGCGTGACTGACTTGTCGGTCCTCAGCTCGCGACCGGGGCTGGGACTTCGAACTCCTCGTCGCTGTCGGCCAGATCGTCGCCGGCCAGCACCCGCAGCGCATCCGGTGCCAGGTGCACGTGCACCGGGGTGCCCTGAGCCAGGGCCGACGCGCTGCCATCGTTCTGCACGAGTGCCTGGACCGTCATCCCGGGCGCCAGCCTGATGATGATCTGCGTGGTAGAGCCCAGGTACACCAGGCGCTCGACCATCCCAGGCACCCGGTTGGCCCCGGCCGAGCCGTAGTCCTCGATCCGCACCCGCTCGGGCCTGATCACCGCGTGCGCCTTGTCGGGCGCCTCCTGCCCGCCGAAGTCGGCGGCCAGCCGGGAATCACCGAGCTGCACCACGCACTTGGACCCAGGACCGCGCTCGACCACGTTCACCCGCATCAGGTTCGAGACGCCGAGGAAGTCCGCCACATAGGTGTCGGCGGGCTCGTCGTAGATCTCGTGCGGCTCGCCCATCTGGACGATCTTGCCCGCCCGCATGACCGCGAGCCGGTCGGACATGGTCAGCGCCTCTTCCTGGTCGTGCGTCACGTACAGGAACGTGATGCCGACCCGCTCCTGCAGCGCCTTGAGCTCGACCTTGAGCGACCGGCGCAGCTTCGCGTCCAGGGCGCCCAGCGGCTCGTCAAGCAGCAGCACCGCCGGGTCGAGCACGAGCGCCCGCGCGAGCGCGACCCGCTGCTGCTGGCCGCCGGACAGCTGGCCAGGGCGCCGCTTCTCGTACTCGGTCAGGCCGACCATCTCCAGCATGGCAGCCACCTTGGGCTTGACCGCCGCCTTGTCGATCTTGGTGTTGCGCAGCCCGAACGCCACGTTCTCGTAAACGTTCAGGAACGGGAAGAGCGCATAGCTCTGGAAGACGGTGTTCACGTGCCGCTTGTTGGGCGCGACGTTGGTCACGTCGACGCCGTCGAGCAGCACCTGGCCCGCCGTGGGCTGCTCGAACCCGGCGACGAGCCGCAGGGTGGTGGTCTTGCCGCACCCAGACGGCCCGAGCAGCGAGAAGAACTCACCGCTGCTCACGGTCAAGTCCACATCGTCGACCGCCACCTCGACGAATCGCTTGCTCAGCGAGACGAGGTCGATCTGTCCACCAGACATACGCGGCTACCTTCCTGCCCCCACCCCTGGCCCTGGCCGGACAACGACGTCGGCCTGGTCCGCTGGGGCGTTCCCGTGGGGTCGCCCACCCGGCGCCCACTCGAAACCCAGATGTTCCGCTATATACCGCATACTCAGCTCGAACGCACTCACCGGATCGACAACCGGGTCCTCGAGTGCGATCTGTACCGTTAGTCCGTCGAGCAAAGCCGAGATGAAGATCGAAAACGGATGGGGATCGATGCTAGCGAACTCCCCTGCCGCCTGACCAGAGCGCACCAGCGACACGATTGCCTCCCGCCAGCGCTCGTCGGACTTGCGCCGCAGCACGGCCACGTCGGAGTTGCGCGCGGCCTGCACCCAGAAGTCGAGCCAGAGCAGCCAGTTGCTCTCCATCGGCGGATCGTCTAGGTCGGTCTCCGGCAGCAGGTTCATCGCCACGAATTCCTCGATCCGCAGCGCGGCGGTGGGCAGAGCGTCCATCCGCCGCTTGCCCTCGGCGTACCAGGTGTCCTCGTAGTACCTGATCGCCTCGGTGAGCAGCTGGTCCTTGGTCTTGAAGTAGTAGATGACCAGCGCGGGGCTGATCCCGATCCGCTCGGCGATGTCGGCGATCCTGGTGTCGCCGAAGCCGCGCTCGGAAATGACTTCAAGCGCGGCCGTGAGCATCTGGCCGCGCCGCTGGTCAGCGATGCCCGGCGCCGTGGTGGACGGTACGGCACCAGGCATCCCGCCCGGTACTGACTGACCAGGCGGCTCGGTAGCGCCGAGTCCGGCAGCCAGGGCCGTGCCACCGGCCACTCCAGCCGACTCGCTAGGAGCGCACTCGACCTGCTGTCTCATCCCGTACTTCCTCCGCAGCACTTGTCGTAACCGTAGCAAAATTTTAGACTGAACATTCAGTCAGTCAGAATCCGGCCCGCACGGGCTCGCCTTCTGCGGTCGGTTTCCAGCTGACTGAGCCGCACCAGTATGGCCCGCAGCTACCGCCCGCAGCAGTAGGGAAGGCCCGGAAAGGAAGCCACAGTCATGGCCGAAACATACGATGCCATCGTCATCGGCGGAGGGCATAACGGCCTAGTGGCCGCCGCCTATCTGGCGCGAGCCGGAGCACGGACGGTAGTACTCGAAAGCCGCCATAAGACTGGCGGCGCGGCGACGACCGAATCGCCATGGCCCGACGCTCCTGAGTTCAAGGTGACCAGGCTTTCCTACGTCATGAGCCTGATGCCGCCCACCATTATCAACGATCTCAAGCTCGCCAGCCATGGCTACAAGATCTATCCGATGGGGCCGTATTACCAGGCATTTCCCGAAGGCGGCTCGATCAAGCTCTACGCCGACGACGCCAAGCGCAACTTCGAGTCCGTCGCGCAGTGGTCGAAGAAGGACGCCGAGGCAATGCCCAGATGGGACGCCTGGCTGGCCGGCCTGGCCGAGGTGCTCGGCCCGCTGCTGCTCACCGTCCCGCCGAACATCGGCTCGCGCAAGCCCCGCGACCTGCGCGGGCTGCTGAAGCTCGCCTGGCGCAACAAGGGCCTCGACGTCCGCACGATCGCCGACGTCACCCGGCTGATGACCATGTCGATCGCCGACCTGCTCGACGACTGGTTCGAGTCGCCCCAGGTCAAGGGAGCCCTCGCGGTGAACGGCGTGATCGGTACCTGGGCCGGCCCCTGCGAGCCTGGCACCGCCTACGTGATGGCGCACCACTCCATCGGCGACGTCGGCGACGGTCACCTGGGCAACTGGGGCTTCGCCGAAGGGGGCATGGGCGCGGTCTCGGACGCGATCGAGGCGGCCGCCAAGGGCTTCGGCGCCGAGGTCAGGCTCAGCGCCCCGGTCAGCCAGGTCATCGTCGAGAACGGCCGTGCCGTCGGCGTCGCCCTCGCCAACGGGGACGAACTGCGGGCGAGCACGATCGTCTCGACCCTGCATCCCCGCACGGCGTTCCTCGACCAGGTCGGCGAGAAGAACCTCCCGGAGGATTTCGCCAGGGACATCAGGATCTGGAAGACCCGCAGCGGCGTCGTCAAGATCAACCTGGCGCTGTCCGAGCTGCCGAACTTCACCGCCGACCCCGGCAGCGACCTGCAGGAGCACCACACCGGCTCGGTCGAGATGGCGCCGACGATGGAGTTCATCGAGCGGGCGTTCCAGGACGCGCGCGATGGCAAGGCGGCGCTGCGCCCGTTCAGCGACGGCGTGATCCCGACCGCGTTCGACAAGACGCTGAGCCCCGAGGGCACGCACATCATGTCGCTGTTTACCCAGTGGGTGCCCGCCGACTGGAACCTAGAGCCGCACCAGTCCGAGCTCGAGGCGTACGCGGACCGGATGATCGAGCTCTACGACGAGGTCGCGCCGAACTTCAAGGCGTCGATCCTGCACCGCGACGTCGTCGGCCCGCATGCGATGGAACACGAGTACGGCCTGATAGGCGGCAACATCTTCCACGGCGAGCTGTCGCTCGAGCAGCTTTTCCACATGCGCCCGGCGCCCGGCTTCTCCGACTACCGCACGCCGATCGCCGGCCTGTACTACGGCAGCTCGGCCACGCACGCCGGCGGCGGCGTCTGCGGCATCCCAGGCTGGCAGGCCGCCCGCGCCGCGATCGCCGACAAGAACGTCAAGCGGTCGCGCCCGGCCACCGGAGCCGGCCAGAGCACAGGGACATGACGACAAACATTCAGTCGGAACGGGTTGCCGCGCCCCCTCACGCCGCCATCAGGCCAGGCCTTGCTCGGGATGCTCGAAGCGAGGTCCGTGGCGATCGTGGGCGCGTCAGCCCGGCCCGAGAGCTTCGGCGCCCGGATGCTCGACGAGGCGGCCAAGTCGGCCAGCAAGCCGGTCATCTACCCGGTGAACCCCCGCTACCCCGACCTCGACGGCCGCCCCTGCTACCCCTCGCTGGCCGACCTCCCGCACTCCCCTGACCTGGTGCTGCTCGGTGTCCCTGACGCCGCAGTGGAAGCCCAGCTCACGCTGGCCGCCGAGATCGGCAGCCGGTCGGCAGTGATCTTCGGCAACGCCCACGAACCCGGGCCGGCGCCGGTCGCTGACCTGCGGCAGCGCCTCACCGAGATCGCGAAAACGGCGGGGATGGGGCTGTGCGGGGCCGGTTGCATGGGCTTCGCCAACGTCAGCTACGGCCTGCGCGCGATGGGCTACATCGAGCCCGATCCGCTCCCGGCAGGCCCGGTCGCGCTGGTGACGCACTCGGGCTCGGTGTTCTCCGCGCTGCTGCGGACGAGGCGCGCGTTCGGGTTCACGCTCGCGGTGTCCTCGGGCCAGGAACTCGTGACGGCTGCGCCGGCCTACCTGGACTACGCGCTGAGCCAGCCTGAGACCAGGGTGCTCGCCCTGGTGCTGGAGGCGATCAGGCAGCCGCACCTGCTGCGCCAGGTGCTCGCCACCGCCGCCGATCGCGACCTGCCCGTCGTCCTGCTGACCGCAGGCAACTCGCCCAGCGGGCGGGCCATGGTCGCGGCCCACTCCGGCGCCCTCGCCGGGTCCGGTGCCGGCTGGGAGGCGCTCGCCAGTGCCTACGGCGTGCACAGGGTGACCGACCTCGCGGAACTGTCCGACGCGCTGGAGGTTTTCTCGCTGCTGACCAGACGGCACGGCCCGCTGCGCAGCGCCACCGCGAGCGAGCCCGGGCACGGCATCGCCACCGTCCACGACTCTGGCCTGGAGCGAGCGCACGCCGCCGACGTCGCGGACGACGTCGGCGTCCCTTACGCGCAGATCTCGCCAGAGACCAAGGCCCGGCTGACCGACCTGCTCGACCCGGGCCTGCTCCCGATGAACCCGCTGGACGTGTGGGGGACGGGCGCGAGCACCAGGGAACTCTTCGGCGACTGCCTCACCGCCCTCGCGCAGGACCCGGGCACTGAGGCAGTCGCGCTGGCCGTCGACCTGGTCACCGAGCTCGACGGCGACGAGTCCTACCAGCTCGCGATGCTGGACGTGGCGGACCGGACCAGCAAGCCGCTCGCAGTGCTGACCAACCTGCCGAGCGCGATCGACGCCCCGGCGGCCGCGCAGCTGAGAGCGGCCGCGATCCCGGTGCTCGAAGGCATGCGCACCGGCCTGCTGGCGCTGGGGCACCTGCTTGACCACCTGCGAGGCGAGCCGGTGCCGACGGGCGGCTCGCCCCAGGGGGACTCCGCGCGGCGAGGCCGCGCGCAAGCGCTGCTGGCCCGCAGCGCCGAGACCGGGCTAGCGCAGCTGGAGCTGATGCAGGAGTACGGCGTGCAGGTTGCCCGGGCCGAGCGGGTGACCGACCTCAGGCAGGCTGTGACGGCCGCCGGTCGGATAGGTTACCCATTGGTTCTTAAAACTGACGACCCGGCAATCGCTCACAAATCCGAGGTTGGCGGTGTCGTGCTCGGGATCGAGGACGAGGCCGCGCTGACTGCCAGCTACGCGGAGCTGAGCGGGCGACTGGGTCCTGCCGCCCTGATCTGCGAGTCTGTCCCGGCGGGGGTCGAGCTGGCGCTCGGTGTCGTCACCGACCCTGACCTCGGCCCGCTGGTCGTCGTCGGCGCCGGGGGCACGCTGGTCGAGCTGATCGCCGACCGGGCAGTCGCGCTACCCCCAGTCACCCGCGATCACGCCCTCTCGATGCTCGCCGGCCTCAAGGTCAGCAGGCTCCTGGCCGGCGTCCGCGGCGCCGCCCCGGCCAACCTCGACGCGGTCGCCGCCGCGATCGTGAGCGTCGCCGACCTCGCCAGCGAACTCGGCGATCAGCTGGAAGCCGTCGACCTCAACCCGCTGATCTGCACCCCAGCCGCCGCGATCGCCGTCGACGCGCTGGTGATCCCGCGGTCGCCGCTCACGGCGTGATCGGTGCCAGGAACTGCCACTTCGTGCCGGTCCAGGCCAGCCTTAGCGCAGGACACCGCGAGGGGGCGGCGCCTCGGTTAAGCGGGCATCAATTTGTCATCTTTTCCGGAAATTCTCGTGCTATTGTCCGGACATTCCTTGATCGCGGCGGGTCATTTTTCGCTCCGAAATTGGGTTGTTTGGTACTGACGGGGATCAGGTGGATGAGGAAACTGAGGCTGTCCGGTCAGGGACGGCAGGCAAGCAGCCGGGGGCGGCAGAGCTAGCGCAGATCGCGACCGCGCAAGAGTTCGGTCTCCAGCTGACCACGCTGCGCACTCAGGCGGGGCTGACGGTGCGGCAGGTCGCCCGGGCAACCGGGCTGGCGGTCAGCACGGCGGGTGACTACTTCTCCGGGCGGCACCTGCCGGCCGACGCTCAGGCCGAGCAGGTGCTCAAGATCCTGCGCGCCTGCGGGGTGACCGACGAGGACCGCCTCGACCAGTGGAAGATGGCGATGCGCAGGGCCAGGCGGCCGGCCGGCCGCCGGCCGCTTGCCGATGCCCCGTACCGGGGGCTGGCCAGGTTCGAGTTCACCGACGAGCGGTGGTTCTTCGGCCGGGAGGAACTCGCCGAGCGCCTCGCCGAGCTTGCGCTCCGCGAGCCTGCCGACGCGGCGGGCTCGGCGCAGTCGGCCGGCCTGTCCGGCTCGGCTGGCCTGTCCGACTCGGGCGGCTTGTCCGACTCGGCGGCCGGGTCGCCGTTAGTGCTGGTCGGGCCGTCGGGGTCGGGCAAGTCGTCGCTGCTGCGGGCCGGGCTCGCGCCGCGCCTGACCGGGCCGGTCGAGATCATGGAACCGACGGCAACCCCGTCTGCCGCTCTGGCCGACCTGCTCGGTGAGCCTGCCCACGCGCCCAAGCTGAATCTGATCGTCGATCAGTTCGAGAAGCTCTTCACGCTGTGCCAGGACGAGTCGCAGCGGCGGGCGTTCATCACGCGACTGTGCGAGCATGCCAGCGACCAGTTCGTGGTCATCGCGCTGCGCGCGGACTTCTACGGTCACGCTGTCCGCTATCCGGCGCTGGCCAGCGCCCTGCAGGCCCGGCAGGTCGTGCTCGGGCCAATGACCAGCGCCCAGGTAGAACGCGCGATCACCGAGCCGGCCAGGCTGGCCCGGCTGAAGGTCGAGGACGGGCTGGTCGCGCTGCTCCTGCGCGATCTCGCGGCCGACGCGCGCGAGCTGGGCGCCTACGAGCCGGGTGCGCTGCCGCTGCTGTCGCACGCGCTGCTGGCGACGTGGGAGCAGAGCCGGGGCGGCGTCCTGACCATCGCCGGCTACCTGGCCAGCGGCGGCATCAGGGACGCGCTGATCCAGACAGCCGAAGATGCCTACGGCAGCCTGTCCGCGTCGCAGCGGCAGCTCGCGCGGCGGCTCTTTCTCACCATGGTGCATGTAGCTGACGACACCCAGCCGGCCCGCGCCGCCGTCCCGCTCACCGAACTGGCTGTCTCGGAGGGCTCTGACGCCGACCAGGTGCTGAGCCGGTTCGTCAGCGAGCGGCTCATCACCGTGGACGCCGAGACCGCGCAGATCACGCACGACGCGCTGCTGACGACGTGGCCTCGGCTCACCTCCTGGATCAGCAGCGACACCGACGACCTGCGTACCCGGCGCCGCATTACCGAAGCCGCAAGGGCCTGGGACGACTCCGGCCGGGAGCACGCGGCGCTGTGGCGCGGCAGCCTGCTCGCCCTCGCCAGGGACTGGGCCACGGACGAGGACCGCCGGGCCTCGCTCGGGACGACTCCCCTCGCCTTCGTCGACGCCGCCGTCCAGGCTGACCTTGATCAGGAGACCGCCGCCCGGCGGCGAACCCGCCGGCTCCAGCGGCTCGTGGCCGCGCTCACCGGGCTTTCCATCGTCGTGCTGGGCCTGGCTGGCTATGCGATCCAGCAGCGCCAGGACGTCGTCGTCGCGCGCGACGACGCCAACTCGCGCGCCACCGCGATCGAGGCCGATCAGCTCCGCAGCGAAGATCCGGCCGTCGCCGCCCAGCTCAGCGTTGCCGCTTACCGGATCGCGCCGACCACTGCGGCGGCCGCGAGCCTCGTCGAGTCGTCGGGCTGGCCGACCCCGGCCCGGCTGGTGGATTCGGCGGCGATCGTCCAGTCGGTGAGCCTGCGGCCCGACCATAAGCTGCTGGCCGTCGCGGCGGCCAACGGCACGCTCCGGCTGTGGCACGTCACCTTGCCCGGCCAGTTCTCGCGGATTCGGGAGGAACTCGGCGACCATTCGGGTCAGCCCTTGTACACGACCGCGTTCAGCCCGGACGGCAAGGTCCTCGCGGCGGCCGGTGCCCGGGGGACTGTCGCGCTGTGGGACGTGAGCAACCCCGGCCATTCCGCGCGGCTCGGACCGGAATTGACCGGACCAGCCAACACCGTGTACTCCGTGGTCTTCAGTCCGGACGGCAAGATCCTGGCCGCCGGCAGCGCCGACGACTCGGTTTACCTGTGGGACGTCAGCGACCCGGCCCGGCCGCGCCCGCTGGGCAAGCCGCTCACCGGAGCTAGGGATGCGGTCGAGTCGGTGGCGTTCTCGCCCGACGGCAAGATCCTGGCCGCCGGCAGCGAGGACAGCACCGTACGGCTGTGGGACGTGGCCGACCCGGCCCACGCCGCACTGCTGGGCAAACCCCTGACTGGTCCGACCTCGCAGGTCAGCTCCGTGGCGTTCAGCCCCGGCGGCTCGATGCTCGCCGCCGCCGGCGAGGACGACACGGTGCGGCTCTGGAACCTGCGCTACGGTCCTGGTGCGCGCAGCGTCTCGGCGACTCCAGCCGGGACCCTGCTGGGCGCGACGAGCTGGCTGAACGCGGTGGCGTTCAGCCCGAACGGCGCCAAGATCGCGGCCGGCGGCAGCGATGCCAGCGTCCTAGTCTGGGATGTCGCCAGTCGTTCCCTCCTGGCACGGCTGCCCCAGCCCCAGCCTGTCACCTCGGTGGTCTGGGACGGCGCCCGTCACCTCGCCTCGGGCGATGCCAACGGCACCGTCGCGTTGTGGCGGCTGCCGTCACCCATCTTGCCCATCGGGAACCCCGCCTACGACGTTGCTTATAGTCCCGACGGCAGGACCATTGCCGTCAGCAGCCAGGACAACCTTCAGTTGTGGGACGCCACCCGCGACATCCCGGTGGGCATCGCGGCCGTGCCCGGCACGTCCGTCAACGCCGTTCAGTTCGCGCCGCACGCAAGGATGCTCGCTGCGACCTACGGCGACGGCAAGTTCCAGCTCTGGCGGACGGCTCCGCGACTCGCTCCGCTCAGTCGCCAGATCACCGCAGCCGCGTCCTCGTCCGAGACGGTCGAGACAGCCGCGTTCAGCCCCGACGGCTCGATTCTCGTGACGGGCAGCGATGACGGAGTCCTGCGGATCTGGTCGTTGCGCGATCCGGCCCGGCCGGCCTTAATCGCCGAAAAGCCCAAACCCAAGACCATCTTGTTCGACGTGGCGTTCTCACCAGACGGCAAGACGATGGCCGCGACCTATACCGACCGGCGGACGAGATTGTGGAACGTGTCCGACCCTGCCCACCCGACGCTGCTCGGCCAGCCGCTGCCCGGGACGGCAGGGTACGCGGTGTCGGTCGCCTTCAACCCGAACGGCCACCTGCTGGCCGTCGGCAGCGCCGACGGCCAGGTGCGGCTGTGGAACGTGGCGAACCTTCGTCGTCCGGTGCTCGCAGGCAGGTCGCTGATCGGACTGACGAGCTACGTCTGGGGCGTCGCCTTCAGCCCCGATGGCCACACCCTCGCGGCTGCGGTGGGGGACGGCACGGTGTGGTTGTGGCGACTCGCGTCCGTCGGCCAGCCGACCTTGCTTGGCACGCTGCGCGGTCCGGTCGGTCACACGTACGCCGTGGCGTTCGCGCCCCGGGGCGGCTCGCTCGCGGCCGCGAGCGCCGACGGCACCGTGCGCATCTGGGACACCAGCGCCATGGCCTCGCTCGCCGCGATCTGCTCGGCAGCCGGACAGCCGCTGACCAGGTCAGAGTGGTCGGCCTACATTTCCGACGTGCCGTACCACCGCCCATGTCCATAGCTGTCCGAGGTTGTCCGGGCATTACCGAGAACCTGGGACAAGGGCGCTCAGCCTGCGAATATCGCTTTCAAGGGTCACCCGAGCCACGGCTGACTTCCGGGGCGTCTGGCCGTGCTCGCTGGTGAGCGCGACTGGGTCGGGGAGATCCCAGTTACGCGGCGCGTGCCTGGCTGCCATGCCCCAGGCACGCGCCGCTCCCATCTGCGCGACCCGGAGTGGCAGCCCAGCAACAGCAAGTAGAGACATGCTGTGTCGCGGGGCGCGGGGAGTGCGGAGTGCGGGCCGCGCGGGTGCGGGCCGCGCGGGGTGCGGGGCGGGCGGTCGGCTAGGTGGCGGGCTTGGGCGCGGGGAGCAGCGGGGGGATCACCTGGCCGGTAATGGCCGGGCCTAGGTTGCCGGCCTCGACGTCGCCGACGCACATGTGCGTACCCGCCAGGCCGGAGACCACGATCTTGTTCGCCGCGCCGGTGATCGGCAGGAAGCCAGAGTGCAGCCCGGGCTCGACCGCCAGCGGCAGGACGAAGCGCCCGTACTTGACGCGGACCGTCGCCGGGACCTTCGAATACCAGATGTAGCCGATCCGCAGCGCACCCGAGTACCCCGATGAACGATGGTCGAACGGCACGGCGATCTTGCCCCGACGCTGCGGCCAGCACGCCTGGCCGAGACCGCCCGGGCTCGCGGTGCCGTAGACCTTGGCGACGTGCAGCCTGCCGTCAGGACCGAAGATCATGAGGCCGTCGACAGTGCCGTCGGGCCGCCGATCCAGTGCAGCTTGCCGGAGAGGTTGTCGCGCTCCATATAGCCGATGACCTTGGAGGTGTAGGCGTACGCCTCGAAGGTGCCCTCGACGATGTTCTGCGGCAGCGGGCGGTCGACGACCGGCGTGCCCTTGGGCGCGTCAGCGAGGGCCAGCCTGGCGTTCGCGATGTACTGGCCAGCCTCGGTGCCGTTCGTGACGTTCTCGTAAGCCTGAACGGACCAGATGGAGCTGAAGATGAACACCCCGACCAGGCCGGCCGCCGCTGGCCGGAACCGGGCGGTGTCCATCCGCCGCGCGTGGCTGCGCAGCAGCGCGGGGCCGCTGATCCCGGGTCCGAGCGGGATGAAGGCCAGGCCGACGCAGAGCACCAGGATGGGCGTGGCGTCGGCTACGTACCTGGTCTCGAGCCCCAGCACCGAGGGGTTGAACGTGTTGCAGCCGGCCGATGACGACCGGCAGCATGTCGGCTATCGCGACCCAGCCGGCCAGCAGCAGCCAGGCCCGCCAGGCGACCGGGCGGAGCACGCTGCTGACGAGCAGCACAGCGGCCACGACGACCACCGAGATCGCGACGAGCAAGGCCGGCGGCGCGGCGAATGAGAAGGAGCTGCCAGGAACCGGGAACCATTGCCACGGCCCGCCGAGCAGGCCAGGCAGCAGCGTGTCCCGCAGCAGTTCCCAGAGGAAGGTGATCACCCCGGTGGAGGAGATCGGCACCTTCGGCTGCGAGGTCGAGGTCTTCAGCGCTACCGCGAGGACGATCACGTAGGCGACGTCCAGCGCCAGGTACAGCGCCCACGCGAGCCAGAACCGGCGCAGCGCGGTCAGCGCGCCGCCGGGCACCGACCGGGATTCAGTGAGGAACGCAGCCGTGACCCCGAACAGTAGCAGCGGCACGACCAGGCCTTTTTCGAAGAACAGCAACCCGAATCCGACCCAGAACGCCGCCGCGACAAGATGCCGGGTCCCCCTGGTTCTCACGTAGCGCAGATGGGCGCTGACCGCCAGGAAGGTCGCGAGCTGCAGCGGCACCGACTCCATGGCCGACGACCAGATGCCCAGGTCGGGCATGGTCAGCGGGATCAGCAGGTACAGCGCCAGCGGCACCAGGATGGCCGGCCGCTCGCCGAACAGGTCCCGCAGCATCCGGTAGGCCGCCAGGCCGGCCGCCGCGACGAAGGCAAGGCTCACCACGGAGGCCAGCAGCCAGTTGTAGGGGGTCGAGCCGAGCCGCACCATGAACCAGGCCACGATCCGCAGGCCGATGATCAGGTGCCCGGATCCGATGAAGGTCAGGTAGCCCCAGTTGAACGAGTGGTCTACGGCCAGGTCGAGGTCGTGGAAGTCGTCCTGCCTGAAGTAAAGGTGCCCGAGGAACTGGCTCTTCCAGGCGAGCTGCACCGCGATCAGCAGCAGCGCGCTGAGCAGGACCTTGTGCTCGCGGACCCAGATGAGCGTCGACCGGAAGTCGGCCCAGTCGGGCTCGCCCTCGGGGGCGCCCAGAGACACGACGCTCCTGCCGGAACCGGAGAGCTGCACTTCCTCGCCAGCCTGACTCACGAGCCCATCCTCGATCTACTCGGCAACGCTGCCTACTGTCCCGGAGCGGGCGCCTGGCCCGGCTGCTGCGGCCCCGGGTTGCCTGCCTCGGCGTCACCGACGCACAGTTTCCTGCCGGTGAAGCCCGTCACCGTGAAGTTCGTGACCGCGCCTGTCACCGGCAGGTACGCGCTGTGCAGCCCGTGGTGGACGATCAGCGACCTGGTCACCTTGCCGAACTTCACCTCGATGAGCCCGGACGACGGCGCGCCCCAGATGTAGCCGATCCTGAGCAAGGTCGTCAGGTACGGGGAACTCTGGAAGAACCGCACCGTGGCCTGGCCGTTGCGGACCGGCCAGCAGCCATGCCTAGGCCCGGGTCCGCTGGAGGCGCCGTACACCCAGGCCGGGTGCAGGATGCCGTCGAGCCCGAGGATCTGCAGCCTGTCGATCGTGCCGTTCGGGTGGCTGATCCATCGCAGCTCTCCCGGGTCGATGTCGCCGACTACCCGGGCCGCGCTCGCGTCGGCGGCCTGGAAGCTGACGTCCGGCGGCACCGCGCTGTTCACCACGGGCGTCCCGGGCGTCGCCTGCTCGATCGCCGCCGTGGCGAAGGAAATGTACGTAGCCGCTGGCGCTCCGGTCACGAGCCTCGAATACGCCTGGGCCGACCAGATCGAGCCGACCAGGAACACCGCGAAGAGCGCGGCGGCGGCCGACCGCCACGCGTGCTCGCCGTAGCGATAACGGCGCTGGCTGGCAGCCGAGTCGGCCAGGGGCGAACTCGCGGCCTGCTGCTCGTCGACCACCGGCAGGAACGCAAGGCCCAGGCAGAGCACGAGCACCGGCACCGCGTCGGCGACGTAGTGGGTATCGAGCGCCCGCAGCAGCGGATAGAAGTCCAGCCGGGAGATGACGACCGGGAGCATGTCCGCCAGGACCAGCCATCCGGCCAGGATCGCCCACGCCCGCCACGCGAGGTGCCGGCGCCAGATGCTCACCGCCACGACGGCCACGGCGACGACGATCGCGATCCACTCGAACTCCACCGGGGCCGCCGCGATCGCGTACCAGTTGCCGGGCAGCGGGTACCAATGCCACGGGCCGCCCAGCGTGGCCAGCAGCAGGGAGTCCTTCACCAGCCCCCAGCTGAAGGTCGTCACCGACTGAGCCGACGCCGGGGCGTGCGGCTGGACGAACGAGGTGTGCAGCGCGGTGAGCAGCACGACCGCGTAGACCGCGAGCAGCGCGACGAGCGCCAGCCATTCCCGCCAGCACCTGAGCAGCACGTACCGTGCACCTGCGAGCCACGACTGCCCCGGCGCTACGAACGCGCCGACCGCGAGCAGCACGAGCGGCAGCACCAGCGCCTTCTCGAAGAAGATCAGCCCGACGACCACCCAGACGATCGTGGCGATCAGCGACCGCCGGGCGCCGGTACGCAGGTAGCGCACTTGCGAGTCGATCGCCAGGAACATGGCGAGTTGCAGCGGCACCGATTCCAGCGCCTCGGTCCACCAGCCGAGGCTGGCGATCGTGAGCGGGATCAGCAGGTACACGCCGAGCAGGGCCAGGATCACGGGGCGCTCGCCGAACAGGGTGCGCAGCATCCTGAACGCGGCCAGGCCCGCCGCGAGCGTGAAGGCCAGCGTCACCAGCATCGCCAGATGCCAGCCGTACAGGGAGACCCTGACCAGGACCCAGATGATCGCGCGCTCGCCGATCATCAGGTGACCGGCCCCGACATAGGTCAGGTAGTGCCAGGTGAAGCCAGACTCCCTGGCCAGGTCGGAGTTAAAGAAATCCTCGCGCAGAAAGTACAGGTGACTCAGGAAGCGCTCGCGCCAGATCACCTGGGCGAGGACCATGACGATCGCGGCGATCAGCACCGGGCGGCGGCGCTGGATGACCTGGACGACTGATCTGAGATCGGCCCACTCGTCCTGCTGGGCGTGGCTGGCCGGTACGACTACGGTGCCCGGCCTCGGCGCGTGTACCTCTTCGTCGGCCTGGCTCACGGGCGCATCCTAGGGCTCATAGCTAGCTATCTGCCGCTGTTAGCTTGAGAAGTCCTCTATATACGCAATTACCGCAGCGGGCGAGCGCAACCAGTGCATTGTGTCCCGTCTGTGATGCGGATTTCACCCGCCTTATAGGCTTCCAGCGTTATGGTCCCGGTTGGTTGCGGTCTATTAACGACAGGCAAGGGAGCCCACCGATGCGCTGGACGCCGGGGAGGGCTGCCACGATCGCGGCCCGCCCGCTAGCTTTCTCGTTCGCGAGTGCCGCGATAGTAGCCGGAATGCTCACGCTGCCTGCCCCGGTGAGCCACGCAGCCCAGCAAGGCCATCCACCGCGCACCGCCCGGGCCGTCTCGCCGCTTGGGACGGCCGCACCGAGTGCCAGCCCAGTGTTTGCCAACCCAGCGAAGTCGACCGGCGCGATCCGGGGCGTGCTCCACGGCATCACCGGCCGGCCTGCCGGCGGCGTCTGCCTGGTCGCGAACGGCCAGGACGGCTTCGCGACCGCTACCACCCAGCGCGACGGCGGCTACCTGCTGGGCGGCCTGCACCAGGGCCGCTACGCACTGGCTATCGTCAGCTGCCCTGGGCACGCCGCCTCCGTGCCTCCCGCGCTGCGCTGGTCCTCGCTCCCCTCGTCAGCCACGGTGACCGCCGGGCACGTCACGAAGCTGAAGCCCGCCACCGCGTGGCAGCTCAGTCGGGCTGGACTGTCGGGCACCGGGCAGCCCGGCCGCCTCCGACCCGGCGACGGCGAGCGCCAAGGCGAAGAAGGGGAGCATCTCCGGGCTGGTGACCGGCCTCGGGCAGCCGCTCCAGAAGATCTGCGTCGAGGCGATCTCGTTCGACTCCGGTCTCCTGCACACCGCGATCACCACCAAGTCGGGCAAGTACCGAATCGGCAAGCTGCCCGTCGGGCGCTATGTGGTGCTGTTCTTCGCCGGCGCCAGGCGATGCCCCGACCCGGGCAACTGGCTGACGCAGTGGTACCCGAACCTGACCGTGTCGTTCCCGAACAAGCTCACCTTCGTACGGGTCAAGGCCGGCAAGGACACCGGCGGTATCGACGCGAAAATGGTCCAGGGCGGCCAGATCGGCGGCGTCGTCCGGGCCCAGTCAGGCAAGCCGGTCGAAGGGATCTGCGTCGTAACGCGGGACGTGACGCCGCACGCGAATCACCCGGAGCTCTTCGAAATCTCCGGTAAGCACGGCGGCTACGTGCTGCACGGCGCCTTCCCAGGCTCCTACAAGGTCGCGTTCGCGCCCGGCTGCGGCAGTCGCGGCAACTTCGCCGTCCAGTGGTGGCGCGGCGCCAGCACCCTGCGGCACGCCGAGCAACTCAGCGTCAAGGACGGGCAGCACGTCACCGCTATCGACGCCAGCCTGCGGCCAGGCGCGATCGTGACCGGAACGGTCACCTCCGCCAGCGCACGGCACACGCCCGTCGCTGGCGTCTGCGTCGCGGCGTTCAACCAGGACTTCGCGTTCACTGTGCCGCGAGCGGTATCCGGGCAGAACGGCAGTTACAAGCTCGTCGGCCTGTCAACCGGGCGCAACGTCTTCACCTTCAATCCGACCTGTCGCCAGCGGACCGGCCTCGGCTTCCTGGGCGCAAGTCGCTCGCGGCGGATTATTTCGGGCCGCACGATCAGCGACTTCGACGCGCGGCTGGCTCCCGCCTCCGGGGTGTCCGGCGTCGTCACCGATGCGCACGGACAGCCGCTGAGCGGAGTCTGCGTCCGGGTCCAGAGCAAGGCTGGCCAGCCGGGCGTCACGAAATCCGACGGCTCCTACTTCGTCGGCGGTGTGCGGCCCGGAAATCGCACGGTGCACTTCGGCGGAGGCTGCGGCAGCAAGCCGAGCCTCGCGCCGCAGTTCTACCACGGCGCGCCGGCCGCGGACTCGGCCAGCAAGATCACCTTCACCTCGGGTCACGTCGCCAAGGGCATCGACGCCGCCATGCAGCCGGGCGGCACCATCGCTGGCGTGATCACCGACACCTCAGGTGCTCCGATCCAGGGCGCCTGCGCCTCGGTGACCCCCGAAGGGCTAGCTCAGTTTTTCGGCGCCTTCGCTTTCGAGACCAGGTCCGATAGCCACGGCCGGTACCAGCTCAAGAACCTGCCGCCTGGCCGCTTCACCGTCGTCTTCGGCTGCCAGCTCAGTCAGTTCGCCATCCAGTGGTTCCCGGACCAGATCTACTCCACGCGGGCCAGCCTGGTCTCCGTCGCGGCGGGCGTGACGACCACGATGGACGCGAAGCTGGCCAAGGTCGGCTCGATCACCGGCAAGGTCACCGACCAGGCGGGCGCACCAGTGAAGGACGTGTGCGTCCAGGTCGCCGATCCGGTGACCGGCCTGTTCGTCAACGCTGGCGGTGCTTTCAGCCTGACGAGCCCGGCCTGGCAAGTACCGGCTCAGCGATCTCGCGCCAGGCCGCTACCTCGTCCAGTTCAGGGACTGCCTCGGCGGCACCTACGCCTCGCAGTACTTCGCGCACAAGAGCGTGGTGCGGTTCGGAACCCCGGTCACGGTGCGATCGGACCGGACGACGACCGGCATCGACGCGGTCACCCGGGCCGGGCACACGTTGTCAGGACACGTAGTCACCACCGCTGGCAAGCCGGTTCCCTTCGTCTGCGTCGAGGCGTTCGACCTGGCGGCCAGGACCGAGCAGGTGCGCGAGGCCAACCAGGCCGGACACTACAAGCTGACCGGCCTGTCGACCGGCACCTACGCCGTGAGCTTCATCCCGTGCACCGGGCGGAGCAACCCGCTCGGCGAGGTGACGGCGCGCACCGTCCACATCAGGGCAGGACACCCGGTCGTGACGCTCAACGCCGCCCTGCCGGTGGCCGGGGCGATCTCCGGCACGGTCACCAGTAGCGGGCAGCCGCACCTCGGTTCGGTGTGCGTGGCCGCCGTCTCCGGCAACTTGCGCGGTAACCTCGGCGCCGCCCTGGTCAGCGTGCGCATCGCGAGCGTCGGGGCGAACGGGCAGTACACGATCTCGCACCTGTCACCAGGCGTCTACAAGGTGTACTTCGACGACGCGTTCTGCCGCTTCGCGCTCGGCAGCGGTGACCAGGTCGCGCCGCAGTGGTTCGCAGGCAAGCTCACCGAATCGACCGCCACCAAGGTCACGGTGGTCACGGCGAAGACCACCAACGGCGTGGACGCATCGTTGCAGCCGTTCGGAGGCATCACGGGCACGGTCGTCACCACCGCGAACGCCCCGGTCGCTGGTGCCTGCGTGGTCGCGGTGCCGCAGAACACCGATCCAGATCCGATCGGCGGAGTCCCCGAGCAGACGGAGACCGCTATCAGCGGCAGCACCGGCCGCTACTCGCTAATCGACGTGCCCCCAGGCCAGTACAAGGTCGAGTTCACCTCGGGCTGCGGCGCGACCGGACTGGCGACGCAGTGGTGGGACGGCGTGACCTCGGCCAGCCAGGCGACGGTGGTCACGGTGCAGCCGGCCACGACCCGCACCGGAATCGACGCGACCGTGCACCACTAGAACCGCGCATTAGATATGGCATCGGCAGGCGGACTGTCGCTTTCAATGACAAGGGAGTCATTTTCATGCACCGGATGCCGGGAAGGGCCGCCGTCTTCGCGGCCCGCCCGCTGACCGCGACGATCGCCAGCGCGGTCGCCGTCACCGGATTGCTGGCAGCGCCAGCACCGGCGAGCCTGGCCGCCGCCTCCGCCGGCCACCCAGCGGCGCTGCCCGTGGCAGCAGCTCGGCCCGGCACCACCAGGTCGCTCGACGCTGCGTCCTCTGCTGGAGTCGTCACCGGGGTGCTGCACACCATCACCGGAGCACCAGCGGCCGGCCTGTGTGTCACGGCGTCAGGGAGCGCAGGCCAGGCGGAGGCCACGACCAGCGCCGACGGACGCTACTTCCTGACCGGCCTGCGCCACGGCCGCTACTCGCTGATGGTCAGCGCCTGCCAGCGTGGTTCGGAAGCACGGCCGCTCGGCACGGTGCTGTCGAGCTTGCCGCGCTCGGTCACCGTGACCAGTCGCCTCGTCACGCTGCCGTCGAGCACGGTGTTTCGCCTCGGGCCGGACGGCGCGATCGACGGGCGGCGGGCAGCTACCGCGCCGCTGACACTCAAGGCCGGCGCCTCGGCCAGGACGGGCAGCATCTCGGGCCTGGTCACGGGTGCGGGACACAAGCTGGCCGGCATCTGCGTGTCCGCGCTGCGAATCCACGGCGGCCAGCTCCGGAACGCCGTCACGGGCAAGTCAGGTAAGTACCGGATCGGCCACCTGCGCGCGGGCCACTACGTGGTGATCTTCTTCGCGGGGCCGAAGATGTGCCCGAACACCGGGAACTGGCTCACCCAGTTCTACCCGGACAAGACCACGATCTTCCCGAGGAAGCTCACCTCCGTCCCGGTGGCCGCAGGCAAGGACGCCTCAGGCATCGACGGCAGGCTCAAGGAGGGCGGCCAGATCAGCGGCACGGTCCGCACGCAGGCTGGCAAGCCCGTCGCGCACCTCTGCGTCGAGATCCTGGGCAACTCGGCGAGCACTCAGCTCGCCGATATCCAGATCAGGTCCGGCAAGTCAGGGACCTACGTCGTCCACGGCCTTTTCCACGGCAGCTATCGCGCCCTGTTCACCACCGGCTGCGGCAACACGAGCAACCTCGCTGCCCAGTGGTGGCGCGGCGCGGACCGGATGTCGCACGGCACCAGCATCAGGATTACCGGAACGAAGCACGTCACCGGAATCGACGCCAGCCTGCGCCCAGGGGCGATCGTGACCGGTACCGTGCGCTCGCTGACGGGGAAGCACAGCCCGATCCGGGGCGTGTGCGTCAGTGCTTTCTTCAACGGCTTCCTGTTCTTCAGTCCGCACGCCGTGACGGACAGCCACGGGCGATACAAGCTGACCGGGCTGTCCACTGGCGGCTACGAGTTCGTCTTCAATCCCGATTGCCAGAGCGCAAGTCCCGCGAGCTTCCTGCCGCTCTTCCGAGGGCGGAAGAGCACCGCCGGACGGACCTACAAGGGCGTGGACGTGCTGCTGCGTCCGGCCGCCGGAATCTCCGGCATGGTGAAGGACGCCCGAGGCAAGCCGGTCGCCGGGGTCTGCGTGTCGATCCTGGATGACAACGAGGACTTCGCGGAGACCAGGCCGGATGGCAGCTACTCGCTCAGGGGCGTCCAGCCGGGCCGGCACGGCGTGGCGTTTACCGGCGGCTGCGGCAACAAGGGCAGCGTCGCCCCGCAGTTCTACGACAACCAGGCCAGCAGCCAGACGCGCACTGCGGTGACCTTCACCGCCGGGCAGTTCACCCGGGGCATCGACGCCGTCATGCAGCCGGGCGGCACCATCGCCGGAATGGTGACGAACGCGGCTGGGGCTCCCCTGCCGGGGATCTGCGCGGGTGTCGCGCCAGTCGGTGACCCCGACGACATCGGCGGCTTCGAGGACCAGACCGTGTCGAATGCCGAGGGGAACTACCGGATCGCCAACGTGGCTCCTGGCGCCTACGCGATCAGTATCGGCTGCCAGGGAGGGAAATTCTCGACCGAGTGGTTCCCAGGCCAGCCCGACGCCGCCCGAGCAGGCTCGGCTTCGGTGACCGCTGGCGCCACGACTACCATCGACGCCCGCCTGCAGCGAGCCGGGACCATCGCGGGCACCGTCACCACCAAGGCCGGAAAGCCGCTGCCGCACGTCTGCGTCGATCTCGCCGACCCGAAGACCGGCCAGTTCATCGACCCGACGAACGAGTTCGACGGGATCACCAATCGCCACGGCAATTACCGGATCGGCGGGCTCACTCCCGGCCGCTACCTGGTGCAGTTCTTCGGCTGCGGCGTGCGGCCACGCTTCGCCGAGCAGTGGTTTGACCATAAGACCCTGATCACCTCGGCCACCCCGGTCACCGTGCGACCGGCCAGGACGACGAGCGGCGTCAACGCGGCTCTGGCCCCCGCCGGGGGCATCTCAGGCAAGGTGACCGACTCGGCAGGCAAGCCAGTCAGCGGCGTATGCATCGAGGCGCTGAGCGTCGCGGCGGAGGACGGCAATGACGAGGTCATCACGAACGCCGCCGGAAAGTACACGGTCACCGGCCTCGCCGCCACGCATTACGCGGTGAGCTTCCGGTCGTGCGGCAAGCGCACCGACCTGGGCTCGGTCACTCTCCCGTCCGTCGCCGTGCGGGCAGGCGTGGTGCGGACGGGCGTGAACGTCCGGCTAACAGCCGGAGGCTCCATCTCGGGCACCGTGAGCGCAGACACGCTCGGCACGAACGCTGGCGCCAACATCTGCGTCATCGTGACGCCGGTCACGTTCAGCGGAAATCTCTCGGCCCGCTTCGCGACCGAGCAACTCGAGCTGACGGGCAGCAACGGGCATTACACGGTCGGCAATCTGGCCCCTGGTACCTACAAGCTCTCCTTCAATGACGCGCTCTGCGAATTCACCGACACCAATTTCAGCGGCGACTTCATCGGCGATACCCCGGACCCGCTGCCGTTCGCGGCCCAGTGGTACAGCGGCAAGTTCTCGCAGGGCAGCGCCGACGAGGTCATCGTGACCGCGTCCAAGGCCACCACGGGCGTCGATGTGACCCTGGAGCCGCCCGGCAGCATTACCGGAGCGGTGGTGACCACCGCGCAGGCCGGCGTTCGCGGTGCGTGCGTCACGGCGGTTCCGCAGGACACCGGCCTCGACCCGTTCTTCGGCACGCCGCCCACGCCGGAGACCGCCATCTCCGGCCGTGACGGCCGTTACTCGATGATCGACCTGCAGCCAGGGCGGTACAAGATCAAGTTCAGCCCCGGCTGCGGTGCGACGGACCTGGTGACCCAGTGGTGGGACGGCGTCAGCACCGCCGCCAAGGCGACCGTCGTCACCGTCGGCTCGGCCAAGACCGTCACCGGCATCAACGCCACCCTGCACAAGTAAGGCCGTGGTGGGCCGGGCACCCAGCCCGGCCCACCACAAGGCCCGGCCCACTCACCTAGCCAGCCCTGCCCCGCAGACCTTGCGGATCGTCTCGCGGCCTGCCGGCCAAGCAGAGGGAGCCACATTCATGCACCGTATGTCGCGGAGGGCCGCTGCCATCGCGCCTCGCCCGCTTGCCATCGCGATTGCGGGAGCTGCCCTGACTGCCGGGTTGCTCGTACTGCCTGCCCCGGCGGGTCAGGCGGCCCAGACCGCCGGCCATGCCTCGCCGACGACCGGCGTCATCACCGGGATGCTGCACGGCATAACCGGCCAGCCGGCCGACGGGGTCTGCGTCACGGCCAGTGGACCGGCCGGCGATGCCGTCGCCAGAAGCCAGCCGGACGGCCGGTACCGCCTCACCGGCCTGCGACCTGGCCGATACGCGCTGCGGATCAGCCCCTGCCCAGGTACCGCGAGCGTCGAGCCGCCGCTGGCGAGCTGGACGTCGCTGCCGACCACCGCCACCGTGACCGCCGGGCACGTCACCACGCCGACGGCCGCCGTCAGCTGGCAACTGAGTCGCAACGGCGCCCTGTCCAGCGGCGGCACGCTCAGCGCAACGGCGCAGTCGACCACGGCGAGCACAAGGAAAGGCAAGAAGGGGAGCATCTCCGGCAAGGTGACCGGCCAGGGCAAGGGGCTCTCGGCGATCTGCGTGGCCGCTCTCTCCGTGCGCTCGGGCATGCACTACACGACGGTCAGCTCAAAGTCCGGGGCGTACCGGATCGTCAAGCTGCCTGCGGCTCGATACATCGTGCTCTTCTTCGCCGGAGCGAAGCAGTGCCCGAACACCGGCAACTGGCTAGAGCAGTGGTACCCGAGCGCGAAGGTAGAGTTCCCGACTACGCGAGACGCCGTTAAGGTCCAGGCGGGCAAGGACACCGCTGGCATCGACGCCCAGCTGAAGGCGGGCGGTCAGATCGGCGGCACGGTCCGCTCGGCGTCCGGCAAGCCGCAGGCCGGGATCTGCGTCATCGCCGCAGATGTGGTCAAGCCAGGCCTTAACAAGTTTGCCGAATCGGTCTCAGGCACATCGGGCGGTTACGTCCTGCATGGCCTCGCACCTGGCACCTACAAGGAGATCTTCTCGCTCGGCTGCGGCAACCACGGCAACTTCGCCATCCAGTGGTGGAAGCACTCCACCGATCGCAAGCACTCGAAGAATCTGATGCTCAAGGGCCAGCGCCACCTGTCTGGCATCGACGCCAGCCTGCGACCGGGCGCGGTCGTCACCGGCACCGTCCGGGCCGGCAACGCCAAGCGCAACCTTCTCGCCAACGTCTGCGTCTTTGCGGTCAGCGATGCCGCGCTCAATGAGCCCGAGGCCGTCACCGGCACGCATGGCCGCTACAAGCTGATCGGGCTCTCGACTGGCACGTACACCATTGGCTACCAGCCGTCGTGCGGGCGGAGATCCGACACCGGCTTCCTCAGCGCGAGGCGGCACCTGCGTGTCACCGAGGGCCGGACGATGCGCGGCGTCAACGTCGCGCTCATCCCAACTTCAGGCCTCTCTGGCACGGTCACCGATATCCATGGACAGCCGCTCGGCGGAGTCTGCGTCACCATGGACGGCAGCGGTGACAGGGCGACCACCAAGGCGGACGGCTCCTACTCCATCAAGGGCATCAGGCCAGGGAGCTACTCAGTGCGCTTCGCGGGCGGCTGCGGCAATAAGCCAAGCATCGTTCCGCAGTTCTACAACGGCACACCCGACGCGGACGCGGCGACCAAGGTCACTTTCAAGCCCGGGAAGGTCACCAGCGGGATCGACGCGACTATGCAGCCGGGCGGCATCATCACCGGGCTGATCACCGACAGCGCCGGTCACCCGCTGCCGCACGTCTGCGCTGGCATCAGCGGCGAGAGCGAGTCGGAGTCAGGAGGCGTCGTCCGGAGCGACGTCCGCACGGGTGACAAAGGCCGCTACGAGATCAAGAATGTCGTGCCTGGGCCCTGGCGCCTCGCCCTGAGGGTGCGAGGCCGGCCCGAACGCCCTCGACTGGTTCCAGGGGCAGAGCTACTCGACTCGCGCCAGCCTGCTGTCGGTCGGTCCGGGAGTCACCGTGACGGTCAACGCGGCGCTCAGCCTGGCGGGCTCGATCAGCGGAAAGGTCACCAGCAGCGCGGGCCCGACGGCCGGCCGCGTCTGCGTGTCGGCTGAGGACCCGGCGACCGGTCAATTCGTCGAAGCTGGCGGTAATCCGGGCTTCGCCGGCCGGAAGGGTCAGTTCCATATCGAAGGCCTGGCACCAGGCAAATATCTTGTGCAGTTCATCGGATGCGGGCCAGGCACCTTCGCTGAGCAGTATTTCGGCGGCACTGCCAGCGCACGCTCGGCGACGCCCGTCACGGTCAGGGCTGGCAAGACAACCAGCGGGATCAACGCGCACCTGAATGCTGGACACACCCTGTCAGGACGCGTCACCAACACCAGCGGCAAGCCGGTCGGCCCGGTGTGCGTGACCGCCCTGAATCTCGCAGGACTGACCGAGCGGTTCGGCCGGACCACCAGCCCCGGCCGCTACGAGCTGACCGGGCTCGCGACCGGGACCTACGCGGTGACCTTCCGGCCCTGCTCCGCCTCGGAGAACCTGGGCGCGGTGACTGCCCGCAGGTTCACGATCAAGGCGTCGCATCCGGCAGTCACGCTCAACGCGGCCCTGCCGGTGGCTGGCGCTATCTCCGGCAGAGTGACCGCCATGGGGCACCCTCACCTGTCCCCATTCAGCTGCGTGGCGGCCGTCTCCGACAACCTGCGCCACAATCTCGCCGCGACCTTGGCGAGCGCGGCCACTACCCGGGTCAGGCCGAACGGAAGCTACGTGATCCCGCACCTGGCGCCTGGCGTCTACAAGCTCTACTTCAACGATCTCTTCTGCTCCGGCGGCCAGGCCGAGTTCGCCGCGCAGTGGTATCACGGCGCTCTCACCGAAGCTGCCGCCGGCAAGGTCACCGTCGTCACGGGCAAGACGACCAAGGGCGTCGACGCCAGCCTCCAGCCGTTCGGCACGATCAGCGGAACGGTGACAACGACCGCGCACGCGCCAGTGACCGGCGAATGCGTTGTCGCCATGCCGCAGAATACCGACCCCGAGCCGCTCCATGGCGTCATGCAGCCAACCGAGACCGCTGTCAGCGCCGACACCGGCAGCTATTCGCTGATCGGCCTGCAGCCCGGGCAATACAAGATCGAATTCACCACTGGCTGCGGCGATTCTGGTTTCACCACCCAGTGGTGGGACGGCGTCAGCACGGCGACCAGCGCGACAGTTGTCACCGTGCCGCCCGGCGCCGACGTCACCGGAATCGGCGCGATCCTCCACCGCTAACCGCCGCTGCTGCGGCGACTTTCACGGATTAGCGCGCCCTCAATTCGCCGACCGCGCCCGCAGGCCTGATTGTGAAGATTGTGTGCATAATCGCGCACTGGGTAATTCGACCATCTATGCTCGCCTTCGGCTTGCGGTCCACTGACCCACCGAAAAGGGGAGCCACCTTCAATGCATCGTCTGTCGGGGAGGGTCGCTGCCATTATGGGGCGGCCACTGATTGTGACCATCACAGGCGCGGTCGCCGTCACTGGATTGTTGGCCGGACCAGCACCAGCGGGCATGGCCGCCTTCCCAGCTCACGCCGCGCGAACTGCTGACTCGCCGCGACCGGCAATGGTCAGCCCGCGCCTGGCCCACGCGCCCTCGGACGCGAAGGGCATCGTGACCGGCGTGCTCCGCACTGTCACGGGCGGGCCAGTGGCCGGGCTGTGTCTGGCGGCGTCGGGCTCGGCCGGGGACGCCGTCGCCACGACCGGCGCCGACGGACGCTACCTGTTCAGCGGCCTGCGCCAGGGCCGTTACTCGCTCGCGGTGAGCACGTGTCCTGGACGCACTGGAGCGCTGCCGCTCGGCACGGTCTTCTCCAGTCTGCCAAGCTCGGTCGTGGTGACCGGGCACCGAGTTCTGACAGTGCCGACGAGCACGGCTCTTCGCCTCGGCGCCGACGGCTCGATTGACGGACAGCGCGCGAACACTGGGACGCCGACGGCTCAGTCGGCCAGCGCGACCAAGCGGGGGAGCATCTCCGGGCTCGTCACCGGCGGCGGCAAGAAGCTGGCCAAGATTTGCGTGGGCGCAGTGGGAGTGAGCCACGGACAAGTTCGCGTGGCGATCACGGGTAAGTCCGGCAAATATCAGATCAGCCACCTGCGTCCTGACCGCTACGTCGTGATCTTTCTCGCCGGTCCCCGTCAGTGCCCCAACCCCGACAACTGGCTGGACCAGTTCTACCCCAACGAGACGACGGTCTTCCCGAACAAGCTGACCACCGTCACGGTCAAGGCCGGGAAGAACACGCCGGGCATCGACGCCAAGCTCAAGCAAGGCGGCCAGATCACGGGTGCTGTCCGAGGCCAGGGCGGCAAGCCCGCCGCAGCCATCTGCGTGACCCTTTTCGGGGACTCGCACAACACGAGGTTCACGGAAATCAGGATCAAGACCGGCAAGGCTGGCGGCTACGTGACGCACGGCGTCGCCCCTGGCGCCTACCTGGCCCTGTTCTCTACCGGCTGCGGCAACAGGAGCAACCTCGCCGCCCAGTGGTGGCGCGGTGCCAGCACGCTTAAGGGTGCCACGAAGATTTCAGTCGCGCGGCGGCAGCACGTCGCTGGTGTCGACGCCAACCTGCGCCGGGGCGCGATCGTGACCGGCGTCGTGCGGGCGAAGACGGCGAAGCGCACCCCGATCCCGGGCATCTGCGTGCTCGCCTTCGACAACGGGCCGATCGCCTTCAGGTCTACGGCCATCGCCAGAAAGAACGGCCGCTTCACCGTCAAGGGCTTGTCGACCGGCAGCTACACGTTCAACTTCGACCCCACGTGCGCGTCAGCGCACCGGGCGAACTTCCTGCGCTTCAAGGTAACCCGGTCCATCACCGCAGGCCGGACCATCAAGGGGCTGACCGCGCTGATGCGGCCGGCCGCCGGACTCTCCGGGCGAGTGACCGGCACTCGTGGCACCGGGCTCAGGGGCATCTGCGTGACGGTACTCGACGAAACCGAGGAGACCGCCGTGACCAGGCCCGACGGCAGCTACTCGCTGGACCAGGTCCCGCCGGGACAGCACCGGGTGAACTTCATCGGTGGCTGCGGCAACAAGGGCAGCGTCGCTCCCCAGTTCTACAAGAACCAGGCCGCCGGCCAGGGCGCTACCCTGGTCACCTTCACCGGTGGCCAGTTCACCCGGGGCATCGACGCCACCATGCAGCCAGGCGGCACCGTCGCGGGCCTGGTCACCGACTCGGCCGGCCATCCGCTCTCCGCCATTTGCGCGGGCGCCGCGCCCGTAGGTGACTTTGACGACATCGGCGGCTTCCCCGACCAGGTCCAGACCGACCACGCCGGCCGCTACCGGATCGCCAACCTGATCCCCGGCGCCTACCAGGTGAGCATCGGGTGCCTGACCGGCAAGTTCTCCACCCAGTGGTTCCCCGACAAGCCCGACTCGGCCCAGGCGCGCGCCTCGGTCAAGCCCTCCGCCGTCACCACTATCAACGCCCGCCTGACCCTGGCCGGGAAGATCACGGGCACGGTCACCGACAGGTCGGGCAAGGCCGTGCGCAACGAGTGCGTCGAGCTGACCGACCCAGCAACCGGCGAGCCCATCGACTCCAACCTGGGTGACAACACGGCATTCACCAATCGCCACGGCGACTATCGCTTCACAGGCATTACCCCCGATCGGTACTGGGTCCAGTTCGCCAATTGCGAGGATCAGGACCGCTTCGCCCAGCAGTGGTACAGGGGCAAGGTCCTGGAACGGTCGGCGGCGCCGGTCATCGTCCGGCCCGGTGGCACCACCGGCGGCATCAACGCGAGGCTCGCCCCGGCGGCCCGCATTTCCGGCCTGGTAACTAGTGACTCGGGCAAGCCGCTGCGCTTTGTGTGCGTGATCGCTCTCAGTTTCGCCGCAGGCGATTTCGAAGAGGGTCAGACGAATGCCGCGGCGCCTACACGGTCACCGGGCTCGCCTCGACGCGGTACGCGCTCAGCTTCCTCCCCTGCGGGGATAAGGGAGTGGGGTCCGCGGCCATCGACGTCACCGCCAAGGCCGGGTCGGTGCGCAAGGCCGCCACGGTCAAGCTGCCAGGCCGGCGGCGCGATCTCCGGCTTCGCTTACGCCGGGCAGCCGGGCACGCCAGCCCCGCCGGGCACCTGCGTGATCGCGATCCCGGTCAAGCTGCTCAAGGACCCGTCAGCCGCTTTCGAGAGCTCTGGCCTGGCGCAAAGCAACGCCGACGGCCACTACACCATCAGCGGCCTGGCCCCCGGTGCCTACAAGGTCTTCTTCAACGACGCCGACTGCAGCTACTTCCTGAACGAGGACGAGGACACCTTCAACAACGAGGTCGCCAGCCCGGTCGCCTTCGGGTCCGTCTGGTTCAACGGCCAGCCGACCGAGGGCACTGCCACTGAGGTCACCGTCACGGCCGGCAAGACCAAGGCCAGCGTCAACGCCGTCGCCCCGGACTTCGGCGGGATCACCGGCAGCGTCACGACTCCCACGCACGCTGCTATCCCCGGCGAGTGCGTCACTGCCGTGCCGCAAGCCACTGGACACGACCCCTTTTTCGCGATCCCGCCGATCCCCGAGACCGCCATCACCGGGCCCGAGGGAAATTACTCGCTGATCGACGTGCAGCCCGGGCGCTACAAGGTCGAGTTCAGCTCAGGCTGCGGCGCGACCGGTCACCCGACCAAGTGGTGGGACGGCGTCAGCTCCGCCAGCAAGGCCACCGTGATCACCATCAAGCCCTCGACCGTCACTAGCGGTATCAGCGCGACCTTCCATTCCTGAGTCATGCCAAGGGAGCAACTGCACATGCGCAAGAGATTCGGGAGAGCCGCCGCCCTGGCGGCTCGACCGCTGAGTGCCACCATTGCCGGCGCCGTCGTGCTGACCGGACTGCTGACGGCGCCGGCCTCCGCGAGCGTGACCAGCGCGCCGCGCCAAGCCCGTCAGGCCAGCCACATCACTGCCCGACTGCACACCGAGCTGACCCGTTCCGGACTGAGCCCGAGCAACCCAGCCCGCACGGGCGGCGTGACCGGGGTGATCCGCAGCCTTGTCGGCACCTCGGCCGGGCTTTGCGTGGCCGCCAGCGGCGCGGCCGGTCACGTAGTGGCCAGGACGGACGCGAGTGGTCGCTACGTGCTCACTGGCCTGCGCCAGGGCCGGTACTCGCTGACCGTGGCCAGCTGCGCCGGCCCGACCGCCGCCACGCCGACCGGCACGCTCATCACGAGCCCGCTGCGATCGGTGACGGTCAGGCCGGGCCGCATCGACACCATCCCGGCCAGCTCCGCGCTCCGGCTGGGCGCCGGCGGGCTGCTCATGCCCGCCAGCCGGCGGGAGGTCACCGTCCAGTCGGCCGGCGCAGGCGGCAAGCTAGGCCGCATCTCAGGAACGATCACCCACGCCGGCCACGCCCTGTCGGGAATCTGCGCGGTCGCCCTCTCGGCCAGGAGGGATCGGGAGCGAATCGCGGTGTCCGGCAAGTCTGGCCGGTACCAGATCGGCCATCTGGCCCCCGGCAAGTACGTGGTCGAGTTCGGGGCGGGGATCAAGCGCTGCCCGAACACCGGGAACTGGCTGACGCAGGTCTACCCGCACCACACCACCGTCGAGATCAGGCACCTGACCTTCGTGCACGTCCACCCGGGCAAGGACACGGGCAGCATCAACGCCGACATGCGCGTCGGCGGCCAGATCAGCGGGACGGTCCGCTCAGCGAGCGGCAAGCCGGTCGGGCGCATCTGCGTCCTGGCCGGGGGAAGGACCAAGGATCACAAGGATGTCGAGATGTTCGCGCCATCCGTCTCGTCCGGCCGCTACGTCCTGCATGGCATCTTCCCCGGCACCTACAAGGTCCTCTTCTCGCTCGGCTGCGGCAATACGAGCAACTTCGCGTCCCAGTGGTGGCGGGACACCACCAAGGAGAGCAAGGCCAGCCGGATCACGATCAGCGGCCAGCGCCACGCGGCCGGGATCGACGCGAGCCTTCGGCCTGGTGCCGTCATCACCGGGACGGTGCGGGCGAAGACAGCCGAAGAGCGGCCATCCCCGGCGTCTGCGTCAGCGCGTTCTCCTTTAACGACTCGTTCTTCTCCCCCTCGGCCGTCGCTGGGAAGAACGGCCGCTACAAGCTGACCGGCCTGTCGACGGGCCGGTACGTCATCAGCTTCATTACCGGCTGCAAGTCCGCGCATGGCGCGAACTTCCTCCCGCTCGTCATCGAGCGCCGGGTCACTTCAGGACGGACCAGCACCGGGGTCAACGTGCTGATGCGGCCGGCCTCGGGCATCTCCGGGGTCGTGACCGATAGCCATGGCAACCGGCTCGCGGGCGTGTGCGTCGACATCTTCGACGACAACGGCGACTTCGCGGTCACCAGGCACGACGGCAGCTTCTCGGCCAAGGGGATTGAGCCAGGCCGGCACGGCGTCGAGTTCACCGGCGGGTGCGGCAGCAAGGGCAGCATCGCCCCGCAGTACTACGATCACGCGAGCAGCTTCCTGACGGCTGCCCCCGTGGACTTCGTCGGCGGGAAATTCTCCCGCAGCATCAATGCCACCATGCAGCCAGGCGGCACCCTCGTCGGCAAGGTCACTGACACGGCCGGCCATCCGCTCAAGAACATCTGCGCGGGCGCATCGCCGCAGGGTGAATTCGAAGGCATCGACTCCGACAATGAGGGCTTCTCGAACGCCGAAGGGCACTACCGGGTCACCAACCTTGCGCCCGGCGCCTACGAGGCCACCGTGGGCTGCGGCTTTGGCAAGTTCGCGACCCGGTGGCTCCCGTCTGCTCCAAACTCCGCTCAGGCCAGCCTGATCTCGGTGCCCGCCGGCGTCGTGACGACGGCCAACACCACGGCGCTCCAGCACTCAGGCGTCATCACGGGCACCGTGACCACCAAGGCCGGCAAGCCAGCGACCCAGGTGTGCGTGGAACTCGCCGACGCCCGCACCAGGCAGTTCGTCGCCACCAACTTCGAGGGAGGCTTCACGAACAAAAGCGGCCACTATCGGCTCGGCGACCTGACCCCTGGCCGCTACCTGGTGCAGTTCGTCGACTGTCGGGAAGAGCCTCAGCTAGCCGAGCAATGGTTCGGCCATTCCGCCGCCGTGAGCGTGGCCAAGCCCGTCATCGTGAAGCCCGGCGCGACCACTAGCGGCATCAATGCGGCCCTGACACCAGGCGGGATCGTCTCCGGCCAGGTCAGGACGTCAGCCGGTGCGCCCGCGCCCGGCACCTGCGTCGAAGCGCTCACTTTCGCCGACGAGACCGCCGCCGAGACAGTGGCGAACAAGGCCGGCGACTACGCCCTCACCGGCCTGGCCACCGGCCGCTACGCCGTTGCCTTCGGTCCCTGCGATCCCCGCAAGGGCGCCGATGGCAGGGTGACGCTGCCGTCAGTAGGGGTCAAGGCTGGAAGGACGCTGAAGGGGTTGAACGCCAAGCTGACCGTCGGCGGCGCGATCTCCGGAGTCGTGAGCATCGCAGGGCAGTCCGCCAGCCTGACGGGCACCTGCGTCCTCGCCGTGCCCGCGACCTCCAGCGGCAACCTGAACGCCGAGTTCGACGCCGAGGAGGTCCAGGGCACCGGAAAGGGCGGCCACTTCACGATCTCCGGGCTTGCCCCTGGGACATACCAGGTGATCTTCAACGACTCGTTCTGCAACTTCGACGACATCCCGCCGGCGTTCGCACCGCAGTGGTTCCAGGGCAAGCTCACCCAGGGCACAGCGGACAAGGTCACGGTCACCGCAGGCAAGACCACCACCGGGATCGACGCGAGCCTGCAGGGCTTCGGCGGGCTCGCCGGCGTCGTGCAGACGGCCAGCCACGCCGCTGTGCCCGGCGAATGCGTGACCGCGGTGCCGCAGGACACCACCGTTGACCCCTTTAGCGGACTGCCCGCCACGCCAGAGGTAGCGATCACCAACAGCGCGGGCCGCTATTCGATGGTCAGCCTCCCGCCCGGCGCCTACAAGATCAAGTTCAGCGGCGGCTGCGGCGCGACGGGCCTAACCACGCAGTGGTGGGACGGTGTGGGCTCCGCCGCGAAGGCGACGGTAGTCAACGTGACGCCCGCGACGACGACTACCGGCATCGACGCCACGGTCAGCAAGTGAGGAAGGGCGAGTGCGTCACCGCCAAGCCGCAGGACACCACTCCGGATCCGGCGACCGCCCTTTCGCCGGTCCCGGAGACCGCCATCACCGGCGCCAGCGGCCATTACGCGCTAGTCGGCCTGGCGCCAGGTCCCTACAAGATCAGGTTCAGCACCGGGTGCGGCGCTACCGGCCTCGCCACCCAGTGGTGGGACAACGTAGGCACCGCCGCGAAGGCGACAGTGGTCAACGTCACTCCGGTGACAACGATCACCGGCATCGACGCCACCATGCACAAGTAGCACCGGGTGGGCCGGGCGAACCCCCGGCCCACCACAAGGTCCGGCCCACTCACCTTGCCAGCCCTGCCCCGCTCGCCCGCTCGCCGCAAGGCAGGCCCCATCGTTGTGACTCTGCTGGTGCAATAGCACCGTCGTTGTGAGTTTGCTGGGGTTCGGGCCGGGGTCGGCGGGCTGGGGGGCTGGGATTAGTCGAAGATCACGTAGACCTTGCGGATGGTTTCGTGGATCTGCCAGGTGCCGGCCCAGCCTCGCGGGAACACGGCCACGTCGCCCGGTCCGATGTCCTTCGCCTCGCCGCCGTCCGGGGTGCAGGTCATGCGTCCCGACACGATCTGCACGAACTCGTGCGTCTCCAGCGTCCAGTACGACGGGCCCGGCCGTGCACTCCCAGACGCCGACCTCCTGGTCGCCGTCCTTCCACAAGGTCAGGCCGCTGGTGGTCATTTCCTCGCCGGTCGCTTCTTCCAGCGGGCCCCAGTCTTCGAGCTCGGCCGACGCCGCGCCGGCGAGGTACGGGGTCAGCGGCTTGATGTCAGTCATGAAAGGGTCCTTTCACTAGGCGGCGTGCTCGGGGAACGGCAGGGCGATCGGGTCGGTCGCCAGCTTGCTCTGGCCGTGCTCGTCGAACCGGTCAAGGCCGAGCTGACTGACGTCCACCACCGAGGACTCCCGGTCAGCGCGACCTCGGCGGCGGCCTTGGCGACTGCCGGACCCCACATCATGCCTGCGCCGCCGGCACTGGCCACGGTGGCCCCGTTCACCTCTGACCGGAGACAATCGCGGGGCCGATGATCGGCAGATGGTCAGGGGTGTAGTCGATGGTGGCCGCCCAGATCCTGCGCAAGTCCAGACCGGCGGTGACGGGGACCAGCTGTGCGAGCCTGGCACGGATCGATCGAGGTATCGGGGTCCACGGAGCGGCTTCGCCTGGCGGCTCGTCGGGGTTGGACATGCCGAAGAGCATGCCGCCTTCCTCCGGCCGCCAGTACAGGCCCGACCGGCAGGTCGAACAGCATCGGCAGCCTGGAGGGCGCCAGATCAGGATGCGGCTCGGTGACCGCGACCTGATGCCGGACCGCCGCCGGCCGGGATGGTCATGCCGGCGAGCCTGCCGACCGCGCGCGAGTTCGGGCCCGCCGGTCAGCACGACCAGCGGCGCGGCGATCGGCCCGTCGCTGGTCTGGACCCCGGTGACCGCGCCAGCCGTGACGTCCAGCGCGGTGAAGCTGGTGTGCTCGAGCACGCGCACGCCGCTGGCCGCGAGCGCATCGCGTAGGCGAGTCACATTGCGGGGCGGATGACAGGTAGCCGTCCTCGGCGCAGTACGTGGCGCCGAGCGTGAGGCCGGGCGCCATGGCCGGGTTCAGCCGATCGAACTCGTCGGGTTCCAGCCAGCGGACGTCCAGGCCCGAGCGAGTTCTGCATGGCCATCCGCTCGTGGGCGGCCGTGACCTCGGCCGGCGTGAAGCACGGCAGCACGTAACCCTGCGGCGTGAAGCCCGAGTCGATCCCGAGCTAGTCGGCCTGGCCCAGGTAGAACTGGCGCGACCACTCGCCGAGTTGCACCGCCCACGGCGGTGCCGCCCTGGGTCCTGACAATGCCGGCCGCCCTGCTGCTCGCGCCCTGGCCGAGCCTGTCCTTCTCCAGCAAGACGACCCTGCCGACGCCGGCGCTCGCGCAGGAAGTAGGCGCACCAGGCGCCGACCGTCCCGCCGCCGACGACGACCGCGTCGGACCGCGTCAGAGACCATTGGCATGCGCCGATGCTGGCATAGACTGAACGTTCAGTCAAGAAGTGCTGAGGTCTCAGCACCGGACGATCAGCGCTGGCCAGCGCTGGCCAGGTTCGCAGGCCCGCCTGGAAGGGGACCGATGTACAGCCTGTCAGAGCAGGATCTGGATATCCAGGCGCGGGCCGGATGTTCGCCGACGAGCTGATTCCGCTGGAGACCGGGGTTGAGCTGGCGGGCGGCGAGCTGCCCGCCGACCTGGAGGCCGCGCACAAGCGCGCGTCGATCGAGCTTGGGCTGTTCGCGGCGAACCTGCCCAAGGTCGTCGGCGGCGGTGGCTGCACGTCGCTGCAGCAGGTGCTGATCCAGGAGCAGGTCGGCCGGGTGACCAACGCGCTGGCCTGGGTCGTCGCAACACCGCCGTCGTGGCTGCCCGCCGTCGCGACGCAGGACCAGATGGAGCGCTACGTCGGCCGTCGGCACGCGGCGAGCGCAGACGAGTGCTACGCGATCACCGAGGAGGGCGCCGGGCTCGGATGTGGACGCGATCGAGGCGACCGCGCGCCGCGACGGCGACTAGTACGTGCTCAACGGCGTCAAGTGGCACGTAACCTCGTACAACGGCGCGAGACTACGCGTTCTTCCAGGGCAAGCTCGCCGGCGGCGACCACGCCGGCGAGCACGCGATGTTCCTGGTGGACCTGCCCAGCCCTGGCGTGCGCGTCGTCCGCACGCCTGCCTACATGCACACGCTTGGGCACGCCCACCAGCACCCGATCGTGGCGTTCGAGGACGTCCGGGTGCCTGCGGCCAACCTCGTCGGTGCCGAGGGCGACGGGATGAGCTTCGCTTACGAGTGGTTCAGGTTCGAGCGGCTGATGGTGGCGGCCCGGTGCCTGGGTGCGGCCGAGCGGCTGGTCGCCGAGATGACCGCGTTCGCGGCCGAGCGCGTCGTCTCAGGGCCAGCCGATCGCGGAGTTCGGCGCGGTTCAGGCGATGCTGGCGGACAGCCTGACCGAGCTGTTCGCGGCCAGGGCGCTCACCTACGAGACGGCGCGCGGCGTCGACGCCGGCGCTCGACGTCAAGGTCCAGCACGCGCAGTGCTCGATGGCCAAGCTCTACGCGGCCGAGATGGCCGAGCCGGGTCGCGGACCGGGCGGTTCAGGTATTCGGCGGTCGCGGCTACATGCGCGAGTACGCGGCCGAGCGGTTCTTCCGCGAGCTGCGAGTGGAACGGATCTGGGAGGGCACCAGCGAGGTGCAGCGCTCGATCATCGCCGACCAGATGGTCAAGCGCGGCCCAGGCCGCCTGGCCTGAGCCGCGCTCCGCTTCCTCGGACCCCGCCCCCATCAAACTCACAACGACGGTGCGTGGCCCAGGTCACAACTGGGGTGGCCGCGCTTGTTTCCGGCTTACCAGGCCGCCGCGATTACCTGAGGGCCGAACTTGCCGTGCCGGTTCGGCAGGTTCGTGAACTTGCCGTTGTCGAGCCGGTGCAGGCCGCCGCAGTTCGTCAGCGCGTGCTGGCCCGTGCGGTCGAGCGAGCTGATCTGGCAGGTGCGCTCGGCCTCGATCAGCCCGTTACGGCTGGTCACAGCACCAGGAGCAGTACCGTGCGTAGCGTCGGCCTTGATGGGGAGAGTGGCCTCGTAGAACTTGACGAAGGTCCGGTCGATCTTGCCGGTGCGAGGCGAGATGGCCACGAGCCTGACCGTCCTGAAGCTCGCCGAGCCGTGGTGGCGTGCCGCGCCGAAGACAGTCGCGACGATCGGCCCGCCGCTCCGGCGGACAAACGCCGAGCCGATCGCGCCGACCTTGGCGCTCGACCGGGCCAGGACAGCGGAGCTGCAGCAACCCGTGGCTCGACCCAGTGAGGTCGAGCTCGCGCACCTGGCCCCGGCCGGTCTTCGGGTCGGTCAGCAAGAACGCGAGCTTGCCCTTTCCGACACAGCTCAGGTCGGAGACGACGGCCGACGATCCGGGCGCCGACCAGCTCTCGAAGTGGCCGGTGATCAGCCTGATCTGGGGAGTTGTACCACCACCTGCACGAGGAACCCCCAGCGCGATCAAGAAACTGGCACCGCACTGCGCGATGCCCTGGATTTTCGTTGAAGGGCCAGGGAGGCCGAGGCCCGTGAAAGCAGCGGAAACGATCTTCCCGTGCGAGAGTGTCAGCAGCTCCGTCTCAGCGGCCGGCTTGCCAGCTTCGGAGGTCCAGCGGACGATCATGAACTTTTCTTGCTTCCTAGACCCAATTCTGGCTACAACCGGCACGGTGCCCTTCAGGTACGGCAGCTTCGCCCAAGCGATCGCAGCGCCCGTAAGCGAGTTGTGGAAGATCACTCCGCTATGCCCAGGTAGGCCGTCGATCGTGAGATAGATGGACGGCATCTTGGTTGCGGCCGCTACGCCGGAGCCCGTGACCGACCGACTGGGCGCCGTCGAGTTGACCAAGGCGAAGCTCACAGCTACGGCGATCACGGCGACCCCGGACAGGGTCGGGGCGAGCACTCGCCAAGTCGGGCTGCGCCAGCCGGGGCGCTCGGAGCGCCCGGTCTGGTCGCGGTGCCGGGTGGGCGCCGGGTCGAAGCCCGGCGACTCCTGCGGCTCCCAGTTGTCGAAGGCGATCAGGTCGGCGACGCGCGGGACGTCGACTTCCGCCAACTCGTAGGCCCTCGCGGGGACAGGGTTTGCCGTGCGCCATCGCGGCGCGAATGCGGTGGGTGAGATTGCGCTCGTTGATCATCTGACGTCCTTCGCTCGTTGCTGCTCGCTGCTCGTTGCTGTCCGCTGCCCGCTGCTGCTCGTTGGCTGCTGCCGGTCCGTTGCTCATGGCGACTCCTGGCTGACGACGTGCCGCTCGGTCGTCAGGAACGGTTGCGCTGGTCCGTCAATCGCTGCGAGTGCCCGGTCGAGCCTGCGCCTGGCTCGGTGCAGCCGGACCGCCATCGCCGACCGGGAGCAGCCCATGACCAGCGCCGCTCCGGCGATGTCGAGTTCCTCCCAGCCGATCAGGCGCAGCGCCTCGCGATCGGTCTCGCTGAGCCGCTGCAGCGCCTGCGCGATCCGCTGCCGTTCCGAGACCGCAGCCGCCGGATCGGGCACCTGCTCGTCGTGGCTCTCATGCCAGACCCGCTCGGCGACTCGCTGCGACCGGCGGCGAGCCCGCTCGGCATTGGCCAGCACCAGCCGCGCGACCGCATAGAGCCAGGGCTCGACCTGGCTCGGGTCGGCGGGCACGGCGGCCAGCCTGCGCCACGCGACCAGGAACGTCTCGGAGACCACGTCCCTGGCGGTGTCAGGGTCGGTGCGGCGAGCGGCATAGCGCAAGATCGCGCCATGGTGGGCCCGGTACAGCGCGTTGAACCGTTCCTCGACGTCCACGCTTGCTCGCCTCTCACCTCGGCTGCCTGACACCCGCCTATGTCCAGCACCGCCCCGTCCATTACCAACCCGACGACTACGCTGATCTCATGACGGGCCAGAACATCAACTTGATCACCGTGGAAGGCTTCACGTCGATCAAGTCGGCCGAGATCAACCTTCGAGAGCTGAATCTGCTCGTCGGTGCCAACGGCGCGGGCAAGAGCAACTTCATCGCCGCCCCATCGAGCCCCGCCCCGTCGTTGTGAGTTTGCTGGCGCTGGGCCGACCTGCGAGGCTCGCGTGGGGCCTGTCGTTGTGAGCTTGATGGTGCTGGGGCGCGGTCGTTGTGAGTTTGCTGGGGGTCGAGCTGGGGTTGAGAGTTGAGCTCACGCCCGGCAGAAATGCCGGTGGCCGCCACGGAGGTGGCGGCCGTCGGCTCGGGGTCAGGCCAGCAGATGGAGGAAATCGTCGTCTGCGACATCATCCAGCCGTTCCTGGCACGAAACCATGACGCAGATCTGACCTACTCGCGGCCGCTCTCCCGCAGCGCGCGCAGATCGGGGTCGCGGCTCGCATTGATGTGCAGGTCAGGATTGAGGTCGATCGCGGCCTCGACTGTGGAAGCCGCCTGATCGAGGTTGCCCGTCCTGGACTGGGCGCAGGCCAGGTTGTAGCAGGCCATTCCGCGAGCCGGGGCAGGGGCGTCCAGATAGCAGGCCGTGGCCACCGCGTGCGATGCCAGCGCGACGGCGCGGTCCGGCTGCTGGTGCGTCAGGTAGTAGTCAGCCAGGTGGCCAGCGGGATGCCAGAAACCCCGGACGATGAGTTGCAGCCATAGCTGACGGCCCTTGAGCCAGGGATTCCTGGCTGGCTCGCGCAGGTCCTCGTCGCTGGTCAGCGACAGGTAGCTGATCAGGTCACCGGCTGACGCGCTGGCTTCGGCGGCGACCCGGTCTGCGGGCAGAGCCTGGTAGCGCTCATACACGTGCGCCGAGGCATGGTCGATTTCGCTGTACTCGTCCGGCGTCCGGCCATCCCTGATCGCGGCCAGGCGTTCGACCTGCTGGCGCCTGAATTCGGCGTTGTGCGCGATCAGCGGCAGCGCGGCCCAGCAGGCGGCATCCCCGGCCTCGCCGGGAGAGCTAGCCGCGAGCAGCATCTGTTCTTCGGCGCCCCGCGAAGGCGACCAGGCCGATCACCGCGGTCCGCAGGCTCGTGGTGGCGGTCATGCGCTCTGTCCGCATTCGCCGTCGCCGGTCCCGCCATCGATCGGCTTGCGGGCGATGAGCTTCAGCACGTCGTCGACGATGACCGTGACCTTGTCGAAGCCGACCACCTGCAGGCGGACCAGGGCGGAGGCTGGCTCGATCGGATTGTAGGTGTCATCGACATGGAAGTGATGCAGGTCGTTGCTGGCCAGGCTGTCCGAGGCGATCAAGACCCCGCCGGGCTTCAGCATCCGGAACGCCTCAGCCAGGATCTTGTTCTGCAACGCCGCCGTCGGCACGTGGTGCAGCATCGTGAACGACCCGATCGAGTCGAATACCCCTTCGGGATAGCCGGAGTGAGTTGCGTCGCCGACCGTTACTTCGACATTGGTGCCGGCATAGCTGACGGACAGCTTCGCCGCCGCCTCCGGGTCGACTTCGAGTACCGTCAGGCGGCTGACCTTGTGCCGCAGCCAGTCGGTGGCAGCGCCGGGGCCAGGCCCGATCTCCAGCATGTGGGCACCGAGATCAACCTGGTCCGCTAGCGACGGCAGCACGTCCCGCTGCAGCCACTCCGCCCACTCCGGGCTTGGGCATAGTTTCGCGTGATTGGAGTTCATGAGTCCGACGCTACGGAGGCGCCGGTCCGGCTCCAACGGCCTAAGCGGCCACCTTGTATCGCAGGACGGACATCCGGAGCCTAGTCCGGCCGATGCGGCGACCCGCCGAAATACCTGGCTGGGGTCATCCCGATCTCCCGGCGGAACGCCGCCACGAACGCGCTCGGCGACTCATAACCCACCCGTCGCGACACATTTGCCACCGGCTCGCCGGTCGCCAGCGCCGAGATCCCCGACTGGACCCGCAGCAGCGTCCGCCACCGCCCGAAGGACAACCCGGTGCCTGCGATGAAGCCCCGGGCTAGGGTTCGCTCGCTAGCGCCGACCACGAGACCCCACTGGGCCAGTGACCGGCCATCGGCCGGATCGTCGACCAGTGCCCGGGCGACCTGCCCGGCCCGGTCATCGACCGGCATCCGCACCTCGATCGCAGTCATCGGCACCGGCTGGAGCAAATCGACGATCATCGTCTCGGCGTGCTGTCGACGTCCTTCGTCAAGATCGGGGTCAGCGAGATAGCTGATCAGTTCGGCGAGCAGCGGGCTGGCCGCCACGGGCGTGAAGTCCGGCCAGCTGATCGGGCACAGCCCTGGCCTTATATACAGGGCCCGCATCGTGGCAGAACCAGCCGACAACGTCTCATGCCGCAGCCCGGCCGGTATCCACAGCGCCCGCGACGGCGGCAGCGTCCAGGTGGCCACGCCGGTACGCACGATCAGCCACGCCAGCCGCCGCCCAGGCCAGCTGGTGATCGTCATGGGTATGCCAGTCGAAGGTCAGCCCGGCCGGCATGGGAAAGGTCGCGACAAAGACAGCGTGGGACCGATCAGGCTCCCCAGCGCCACACTGCTCGTCACGCGACATGTTCAAGCTATTTTCGGTTGCTGCGGGCAGGTCGTCGCGTGCGCGAGGGTTTCCGGGCGGGTGCGGGAGAGATTTCGCGTGCAGGAGACTTGCCGTCGTATAGCGCGGTCAAGTTTCCCCGATGCGGAACGGCTCCTGCAGGAACCCGGAAACCCTCCAGCCAGCCGCACGAGAACCCTCCAGCACGCGGAAAACCTCCTACGCACTAGTCGTTCAGGCTTCGGCCATCGTTGCGCCAAGCTCTCCTCGCCGGCCAGGCTGGCCTCGATCGCCTCGACGATCTCGGGGGCCTCGGGATCGGTCAGCGGGCGGAACCGGGCGATAACCTTGCCGTCCTTGCCGACCAGGAACTTCTCGAAGTTCCACTGGATGTCCCCGGCGTTGCCTTCGCTGTCGGCAACGGCGGTCAGCTCGGTGTAGAGGGGGTCCGGTCTGTCGCCGTTCACGTCGATCTTGGCGAACATCGGGAACGAGACGCCGTAGTTGACCGAGCAGAACTCGGTGATCTCGTCGGCGGTACCTGGCTCCTGCTCGCCGAACTGGTTGCACGGGAAGCCGGCGACGGTGAAGCCCTGCTCGGCGAACCGGTCATGCAGCCGCTGCAGCCCTCGTACTGCGGGGTCAGGCCGCACTTGGAAGCCACGTTCACCACGAGGATCGTCTTGCCGGCGTAGTCGCCGAGCCTGGCCGGCTGCTCCGGCGAGAGTCTGCAGGTCAATGTCGTGCACGGTCACGTAGGTCTACCTCCGGATAGGAATGGCTTGCCGTAGCCAAGGGGCGAGGTGAAGCCCGGGTCACGTGCTCTCGCCACCGCACACAACATCGGGACCCAATGCGTTATGCCCTTGAGGATTCCACCCCGGCGAGCCAGCCGTCCACCAGTCCGAGAACCAGATCCGGACGCTCCGCCTGGCTCATGTGCGAGCAGCCGCCCAGCACGCGGAACTGCGAGCCCGCGATCGCCTCGTGAGCCTGACGCACTGTCGCCGGGGTCACCTCGTCGTGCTCGCCGCAGAAGAGCAGCGTCGGCACCTCGACCTGGCTCAGGTCCGAGACGATATCGAAGTCCTTCAGCGGGCCGATGACATGGAACTCGCTCGGTCCGTTCATCGTGAAGTAGACCTCGGGGCTGGCCTCGATCGCATCGAACGTGGCCTGCACCCAGCCCGCGTAGGGCTTGGCCCGGCAGACGTGCCGGTCATAGAAGACGACCATCGCCTGCTGGTACTCCTCGCTCTCGTACGTCCCCGCCGCCTCGTGCCGGCGCAGCGTTTCCTCGACGTCGGCCGGCAGGTCAGCGCGCAGCCGGTCGAGTTCGGACAGCCAGAACGGCACCGACGCCGGTGACGACTCCACGATCAGGCTGACCAGCCCGGCCGGCCTGGTGATGGCGTAGGCCATGCCGAGCATGCCGCCCCAGGAGTGCCCGATGACATGGCACTGCGCCAGGCCGAGGGCGTCCCTGACGGCATTGACCTCGTCGACGAAGAGCTGCGTGGTGAACATCGCCGGGTCGTGTTCCTCAGCGATCGCCGAGTTGCCGCAGCCGACCTGGTCGTAGCAGATCACCCGGCGGCCCACGGCCAAGTCGCGGTACGGCGCCATGTGGTTCCAGCTCGCGCCCGGTCCGCCGTGCAGGCAGAGCAGCGGGTACTTGCCCGGGTCCTCACCCGTTCCGGTGATCTGATACCAGGTCCGGTAACCGGCGAACGGGACGTAACCCTCCTGAACGCTTGCATCAGCTTTCATCACGATACTCCGATTCAGACGATTGGGGCGATTCAGACGAGATCGGGCTTGGATGCGAAGCATCCTACCTGCCTCTGAGCCACCAACCGACTCATAACTGTTACCCAATCCCGAATTGCACCCCTTGTACCGCCATGCACGGCGATGATTTGATCAGCGGACGAAACGCGAAGCCCGGGGGATGGGAACCGCTCTCAGCCCGAAACTACCTTCCCGGAATCGGAGGAGCGCCCATGAAAGGACGCACGATCATCGCGGTGGCGGCGCTTGGCACGCTAGCCGCTGCCGGCTGCGGCAGCAGCAGCAGCAGCGGCGGGACGACCGCCGCAGGCGGCACCAAGAGCTGCGTGGCCTCGATCGGCATCGAGGCGCCGATCACCGGCCCGGTCGCCGTGCTCGGCCAGGAGCAGCTGCACTTCGCCGAGCTTGCCCTGGCCCAGGACAACAAGGCCAACAAGACGAAGATCACGCTGGTGCAGGGCGACACGCAGCTCGACCCGTCGCAGGCGACGACCGTCACCCAGCAGTTCGTGTCAAACTCCAAGATCGTGGCTGTGGCCGGCCCGGCCGGCAGCCAGGAGGTCGAGGCCGTCGGCCCGCTGTTCGCCAGGGCCGGGATCGCCGTTCATCACCGGATCGGCGACGGCGGCCGCGCTGACGACGGGTAAGTACCCGACCTTCTTCCGCGTGGTGTCGAAGGACAGCGTGCAGGGACCGCAGGACGCCAACTACATCGTCAACACCCTGCACCCGAAGTCGCTGATGATCGTCGACGACCAGGAGGCCTACTCGACCGGTCTCGTCGCCGCGATGCTTCCGGTCTTCAAGGCGGCGGGGGTCAAGGTCGATCACGAGTCCGTCTCGCAGAAGCTCACCGACTTCTCCTCGCTGGTCGCCAAGGTGACCTCGAGCACGTCGGTCATCGTGCTGCCCTGGCAGGTGGCGGCCAACGCCCAGCAGTTCGGCCGGGACCTGGCTCAGCAGCACAAGAAGGCGGTCATCTTCGGTACGGACGGCCTGTTCTCGCCGGGCACGTTCACGATCGCCGGATCCTACGTGTCGTCCTTCGGCCCCGACATCACGGCCATCCCTGCTGATGCGTCGATCGCGGCGGCCGCGAAGGCGAAGTACGGATCCTTCGGCACCTTCGGACCGCCGGTCTTCGCCGCGACCCACGTGATCGACGAGGCGATCGCCTCGGTCTGCAAGGCCGGCCAGACGCCGAGCCGTTCGAACGTGCTGGCCGCGATCAAGAAGACGAACGAGCCGACCTCGATCCTCGGGCAGTCGATCAGCTTCGACAGCCAACGGCGACCTGACCAACGGCAAGTTCTTCCTCTTCAAGATCGACTCGACCGGCAAGTACCAGCTGATCCCAGGCTGATCGGCTGACTTGCGCTAGCGGCCCGGGCGCGCCGACCTAGCTGGTCGGCGCGCCTTCGGGCTGCGGCCGTGATGGACGGGACATTCGCCTTATGGGCTTCTTTTTCCAGGAACTGGTGAACGGCATCACCGTCGGGGCGCTCTACTCCCTGGTCGCCCTCGGGTTCTCGATGGTGTACGGCGTGCTGAAGCTGCTGAACTTCGCGCACGGCGACCTGTACATGGTCGGGGCGTTCGTCGGCTACTTCGTGATCCAGTGGTTCGGCGGGCCGAGCGCCCTCTCGATCCCCGTGCCCCTGCTCCTGGTGATCATGTTCGTGCTGGCCGCGCTCTTGTCCGGTGGCCTCGGCGTGGCGATCGAGCGGTTCGCGTACCGGCCGCTGCGGCACGCACCGCAGGATCGCGCCGCTGATCACCGCCATCGGCATCTCCTTCTTCCTGGAGAACGCGGCCCTGCTCCTGTTCGGCGGCCAGTTCAGGGTCTACAACACCTCGGAATTCATCTCGTTCTCCTCCGGCTTCAGCATCGGCCGGGTCAGCATCGACGCGGTGCAGATCCTGGTCATCGTGCTCGGCCTGGCGCTGATGATCGGCCTGCGGCTGCTGGTCGCGCGCACCAGGCTCGGCAAGCAGATGCGAGCAGTCGCCGCCGACACGCGAGGCGGCCGAGATGCTCGGGATCAACGTGAACTTCACGATCGCCGCGACGTTCTTCCTCGGCTCGGCGCTCGCCGGCGTCGCCGGCGTGATGGCCGGCCTGCTGTTCAACCAGGTGACGAACACGATCGGCTTCCTGGTCGGCCTCAAGGCGTTCACGGCCGCCGTGGTCGGCGGCATCGGCTCGCTGCCCGGCGCGATGCTCGGCGGCCTGCTGATCGGCATCGCCGAGTCCTTCATCACCGGCTACATCTCCTCGACCTTCACCAATCTCCTGGTCTTCGTGCTGCTGATCGCCGTCATGCTGGTCAGGCCGAGCGGGCTGCTCGGCCGGGTCCAGCTGCAGAAGGTATGAGGGCGCCATGAGCCTCGAGTTCGCCTCCCCCGGCAGCGGCCAGCGGACCTGCAGGTCGGCGCGGACGAGTGGGTCGCCAGATCGCAGGGCAGGCGCGAGTACCTGCCGGGCTGGCTCGGCTAAGCGCAGCAGGCAAGCGAGCGGGTCGGCTGGTGGCCAAGGCTCGCGGCGGCCTGCGTCGCCGCGCTGATCCTCCCGCTCGTCGGCCTCGGCGGCTTCCAGCTCCAGGTCGGCATCGACGCGCTGGTGATCGCGCTGCTCGCGGTCGGGCCTGAACATCGTCGTCGGCTGGGCCGGGCTGCTGGACCTCGGCTACGTCGCGTTCTTCGGCTTCGGCGCCTACGGCTTCGCGCTGCTGTCCTCGAGCCAGATCGGCAGCAACGGCATCCACCTGCCCGCGATACTCGTCCCTGCCGATCGTGATGATCGGCGGCGGCGCTGCTCGGCCTGATCGTCGGCTGGCCGTCGCGACGGCTGTTCGGCGACTACCTCGCGATCATCACCCTGTTCTTCGGCGAGGCGTTCGTCGAGTTCACCAACAACGTGGCGCCCGGGCAAGCTCGGCGGCCCTAACGGGATCGTCGGCATCGACCCGATCAACTCGTTCGGCACCAGCTCACCACCAACCAGGGCTACTACTACCTGCTCGTGATCCTGCTGGTCCTGGTCATGGCCGTGCTGCGGCTGCTCGACACGTCGCGGACGGGCAGGGCGTGGCGGGCCGTCAGCGAGGACCCGCTCGCCGCGGCGGCCATGACGATCCCGGTCAACCGGGTGAAGCTGATGGCGTTCGCGTTCGGCGCGATGGTCGCCGCGCTGGCCGGGACGATCTTCGCCGCTCAGCAGATCAGCGTGTTCCCCACCGACTTCGACACGCCGATCCTGATCATCGTCTACGCCGGGCTGATCCTGGGCGGCGCCGGCAGCATCGCGAGGCGCGGCCACCGGCGCCCTCGTCGTCATGGTCATCTACGACGGGCTGCTGCGCAGCCCGAGCGACTCCGGCTATCCTCTTCTACGGCCTGATCCTGCTGACCCTGGTGGTCAAGCTGCGCCCCTGGCGGCGCCTGGGCATCGTGGTCGCGGCGACCGCCGCGCTCGGGTTCGCGGTCGCACGCCATCGTCGGCGCCATCTCCGCGAGCGCGGTCGCTGGCCAGCCCGCGTCGGGCGGCTGGATCGCCAGCGCCCTGCACGACTGGGTCGTCGTGCCCGCCAGCCCCGTCGTCCCGGGGAACTCGGGTTCGTCGTATTCATCTGCACTGCTGATCGCGCTCGTCCAGGTCAAGGGCCGGTGGCGGACGATCCTGCTGGTGCCGACCATCTACCTGGCGTCGTTCGTCTGGGAGACCAGGCTGGCCGCCGAGCCCTCGATTACCAGGCAGCTCATGATCGGCGCGATCCTGATCGTGATGATGAACGCCAGGCCGCAGGGCCTGCTGGGCGCGCGCCGGGTGGAGACGCCGACATGACCGATCAGCCACCCCGCCGAGCAGCCGCCGCATGAGCCACAGCTGCACCGCTCCGCCGCTGCTCACGCTGGAGCAGCTCTCGCTGGCCTTCGGCGGGCTCCAGGCCCTGTCCGGGCTCGACCTGCAGGTCGGCGAGCGCGAGATCGTCAGCCTCATCGGCCCCAACGGCGCCGGCAAGACGACGGTCTTCAACGTGATCACCGGCGTCTACCAGCCGACTTCCGGCGACGTCCGGTTCCTGGGCAGTCGATCGCCGGGCTGGCGCCGCACCGGATCGCCCAGCTGGGGATCGCCCGCACCTTCCAGAGCCTGCGGCTGTTCCTCAACATGTCGGTGATCGAGAACGTGATGGCCGCGACCTACGGCAGCACGAGGGCGAACCCCGGTCGAGTCGATCCTGCGGCTGCCCAGGGCCAGGCGCGAGGAGCGCCAGGTGCGGGAGCTGGCCGAGGAGGTGCTGTCGTTCTTCGGCCAGCGCCTGGCCGGCTATCGCTGGGACCAGCCCGCGTACTCGCTGTCCTACGCCAACCGCCGGCGCCTGGAGATCGCCCGCGCGCTCGCGACCGGCCCGCAGCTGCTGCTGCTCGACGAGCCCGCCGCTGGCATGAATCCGACCGAGACCCACGAGGTCACCGAGCTGATCGCCGGCTGCGGGACGAGCTCGGCGTCGCGATCTGCGTGATCGAGCACGACATGCACGTCGTGTCCGGCTGCTCGGACCGGGTCATCGCGCTCGACCACGGAGTCAAGATCGCCGAAGGCGGATTCGACCACGTCGCCAGACGACCCCGCGGTGGTCGAGGCCTACATGGGCCGCGACCCGGAAGCCCTGGCGCGGAGGCGGCAATGAGCCGCGCTGCTGAAGCCTGGACGAACGTCACCACCTACTACGAGCAGATGCGGATACTCGAGGGCGTCAACCTCGCAGGTCGGCAACGGCGAGCTGGTCTGCCTGCTCGGCGGCAACGCGTCGGGGAAGTCGACCACGCTGAAGACCATCCTGGGCATCGTGCAGCCCCGATCAGGGAAGGTGCTGCTCGACGGCGAGGACGTCAGCAGGTGGCCGGTCCCGCAGCGGATCGCCAAGGGCATCGCGATCGTGCCGGAGAACCGCAGGCTCTTCGGGCAGCTGACGCGTCAGGGAGAACCTCGAGCTCGGGGCGGTGCTGCGCGGGCGCGACAAGCTCGACGACGACTTCGACCGGATCCACGCGCTGTTCCCGCGCCTGCTCGAGCGACGTAGCCAGCTGGCCGGCACGCTGTCCGGCGGCGAGCAGCAGATGGTGGCCATGGGCCGGGCGCTGATGTCGCGGCCGCGGCTGCTGCTGATGGACGAGCCGTCGATGGGCCTGTCGCCCGCGCTCGTGCAGCAGAACTTCCAGATCATCAAGGAAGTGCACCTGTCAGGGGTGGCCGTGCTGATGGTCGAGCAGAACGCCACCATGGCGCTGTCGATCGCCGACCGCGGCTACGTCCTGTCCACCGGCGAGATCGTGCTCTCCGGCGCCGCCGCCGAACTGCTGCAAAGCGAGGACCTCAAGCGCGCCTACCTGGGCCGCTAGCGGGCTCAAAGACGCGGGTCGACGGGCTCCGATTCGAGCGCGAGCACCGCGAAGACGCACTCGTGCACCCGCCACAGCGGCTCGCCGCTGGCGACCCGGTCGAGCGCTTCCAGGCCGAGCGCGTACTCGCGGCCGGCGAGCGAGCGCTTGTGCCCGAGCCCGCGCTGGCGCAGCCGGTCGAGGTTCGCCTGCTCGGTGTAGTCAGGCCCGTAGATGATCCGCAGGTACTCAGGACCGCGCACCTTCAGGCCCGGCTGCACGAGCCCCCGCTTGCCACGGACCAGGCCAGCGGCCGGCTTGACCACCATGCCCTCGCCGCCCGCCGCCGTCAGGTCCTGCCACCAGGCGGTCGCCGCGCTGACCGAATCGGGATCGGTGGTGTCGGCGTAGACCCGGCGAGTCGGTGCGACGAGCTCCGGGTCGGCGGCCACGAGCCGGTCGGCCACGGCCAGGTGCCAGTCGTGCGGCCGGTCGGCGTGGCTGGCACCCTCACTGGCCAGCAGGCTGAACGGCGCGAACCTGACCCCGTCCAGCCCAGAGGTCGGCCAGCAGTAGCGCCGGTAAGCGGCGCGGAACGCCTCGGCGTTGACCGCACGCGACCGGGTCCGGTCCAGCAGCCCGGCGACGTCGAGCCCGCTCGCCGCAGCCTGCTCGAGCGCCCCGAGCGCGGCCGGGAGCGCCCGCCCGGCGGCCGCCCCGACCGCCGCGTACTGCGAGCGCAGCAAGTCCTCAGCCTTCGCGCTCCACGGCATCAGCTCGGCGTCGAAGAGCACCCAGCTGGTGCCGAGTTCATCGAACAGGCCGGCTGATGCCGTCGCCGACCGCAGTCGCCCGAGCAGTTCCTCGGTGATTTTGGCGTTGAAGAATGACCGCCCGGTCCTCGTCCATACCGCACCGCCGGCGCCGCCCGGGGCACCGAACCGAGCCGCAGCGGCGCCCTGGTCGGCGCAGACGAGCGCGACGGCCCGCGAGCCCATGTGCTTTTCCTCGCACACCACCTGGTCGACCCCTTCGGCGCGGTACGCCTCGAACGCCTGGTCCGGGTGTTCCAGCAGTCCGGGCAGCTGCGAGGTCGCTACCGGGCTCATCGTCGGCGGCAGGTAGAGCAGCCAGCGCGGGTCGAGCGCGAACCGGCTCATCACCTCAAGCGCGGCGGCCGCGTTTTCCTCCTTGACGGTGATCCGGCCGTGGTAGGCGGTTTCCACGGTGCGCTTGCCGGTGACGTCCGTGAGGTCGAGCACATCGGGATCGCGGCGACCGGGCGCGGCTGGCTGAGCCTGCTGGTCAGCTCCGCCGACCGCGTCGGGGTTCGCCGGGAAGGGTTTGGCCGGCTCGTAGTAGACCCGGCTCGCCGGCACCGAGACCAGCTCGCGCTCGGGATATCGGAGTGCGGAAAGGCGACCTCCGAATACGCAGCCGGTGTCCAGGCACAGCGTACCGTTCACCCATTCGGTTGTCGGAACAGGAGTGTGGCCGTAGAGCACCATGGCGCGGCCGCGATAATCGTTGGCCCACGGATAGCGGACCGGCAGGCCGAACTCGTCAGTTTCGCCGGTCGTCTCGCCGTAGAGGCAAAACGACGCGGACGCGGGCCGACGCGCGGCCCTGCAGCCGCTCGGTCAGCCCCGCGTGGCAGACCACGAGCTTGCCCTGGTCGAGGACGTAGTGGGAGATCAGTCCGTCCAGGAACGACTCGACCTCGGCGCGGAAGTCCTCCGGCTCGCCGCCCAGCTGCTCCAGCGACTCGGCGAGGCCGTGGCTGACCTGCACCTTACGGCCGCGCAGGGCGCGCAGCAGCTTGTTCTCGTGGTTGCCGGGCACGCAGAGCGCGTCGCCGTCGCTGACCATGCCCATGGCCAGCCGCAGCACGCCCGGGGTGTCGGGGCCACGGTCCACCAGGTCGCCGACGAAGACGACGGTGCGGCCCTGCGGGTGGCTGGCGCCGGCTGCGCGCTGCTGGTCGTCGTGGCGTAGCTGGTAGCCGAGGTCGGTGAGCAGCTCTTCGAGCTCGGCCCGGCAGCCGTGCACGTCGCCGATGACGTCGAACGGGCCGGGCCGCTGCCTCTGGTCGCTGAAGAGCTTGGTGCGGACGACCTGGGCGGTATCGACGGCCTCTTCGGTGCGCAGCACGTGGACGCGGCGGAAGCCTTCCTTCGCCAGGCCGCGCAGCCCGCGCCGGAGCTGGTCACGCTGGCGGGTGATCACGTGCGGGCCGAACGCACGGTCCGGGCGGCCGGCGTTCCTCGCGACGCAGACTCGCTCGGGCAGGTCGAGCACGATCGCGGCAGGCAGGACGTCGTGCTCTCTGGCGAGGCTGATCAGGTGCTTGCGGCTCTCGGGCTGGACGTTCGTCGCGTCGATCACGGTCAGGCGGCCGGCGGCGAGTCGCTTGCCCGCGATGTAGTGGAGCACGTCGAAGGCGTCCTTGCTGGCCCCTGGTCGTTCTCGTCGTCGGCCACCAGGCCCCGGCAGAAGTCGCTGGAGATCACCTCGGTCGGGCTTGAAGTGCCTGCGGGCGAAGGTCGACTTGCCCGCGCCGCTCGGGCCGATCAGCACGACCAGGCTCAGCTCGGGCACGTCGATGACGGTGCCGGTCGGTCTGCGTCTCGCTGGCGTCGGTCATCCGGCGGCGCCGCCAGGCGGGTGAAGACGCGCGAGCTGGGTCGGGGGGCCGACCTCGGGGTCTTCGGCGCCGACCGGCTGGAAGGTGACGTCGTAGCCGCGCTCGGCGGCGACCCGCTGCGCCCAGGCGGCGAACTGCGTCCGCGTCCACTCGAACCGGTGGTCATGGTGCCGCAGGTGCCCGTGGCCCACGAACTCGATAGCGCACGTTGTAGTCGGCGTTCGGCGTGGTGACGATCACCAGAGCCGGCGCGGCGTCGGTGAAGACGGCCCGCTCCAGCGCTCCGAGCCGGGGTTCGTCGACGTGCTCGATCACCTCCGCGAGCACGGCGGCGTCGAGGCCGGCGAGGCGTTCGTCGCGGTAGGTGAGGGACGACTGGATGAGCTTGAGCCGGCCGCGCAGCCGCTCCGGCATCCGGTCAAGGCGCAGCCTGCGCTCGGCCGCTTCCAGCGCTCGCGAGGACACGTCGGCCGCGATCACCTCGGTGAACGAAGGATCGGCGAGCAGCATCCCGGTCAGCGCACCTTCGCCGCAGCCCAGGTCGGCGACCCGCTTGGCCCCCGAGTCGCGCAGGATCGTCAGCACCGTGGTCCGGCGCTCTTCGGCGAGCGAGACCTGCCTGACCTGCACGGCCTGCTGGGTCTCGCTCTCCTGCCCCGGGTCGGCGATCGCGTTGTCGAACGACTCGGGGGCCGCGTCGTCGACCTCGGCGAGCCTGGCCAGGGCCGACTTGTACAGCCCGGCTCGGTGCGCGAGATAGCGGCGGGTGATCAGGGTCTTGCTCGGATGGCTGGCCAGCCAGCCGCCGCCCGCCCTGATCAGCTTGTCGACTTCCTCGGGGCTCACCCAGTAGTGCTTGCTGTCGTCCAGCACCGGCAGCATGACGTAGAGGTGGTTGAGCGCGTCGGCGAGCCGGAGTTCACCGCTCAGCCGCAGGTCGAGATAGCGCGACTCGCCCCACTGGGGGAAGGTCTCGTCCAGCGCGATCGGCTTCGCCGTCCACCTGCCAGCCGAGCGGCTCGAACAGCCTGCTCGCGCAGCTCGCAGCCGCCACGGCAGGGCAGCGCCGGCACGTGGATCTGAAGCTTGAGCGGGCTGGCGGCGAGTTCCGGGCCGGGCGTCGCACCGGCCGGCCATCGCGGTCTTGAACACCCGCGCGAGCGCGACCGCGAGCATGCTCGATGCCGCGTAGGGGCGATCGTTCACATACTGACCGAGAGTGAACCCGTCGACCTTGGGTCCGTGCCGCCCCCGCACCAGCCCCACCGGATCAACCTCGAGCAGCAGAGCGGCCGTGCACCGGTCTTCGGTCGCCTCCGGATAGAAAACGTGCGCCTCGCCGACGGACACCTGGAACGACTGCATCCGACCGGGATTCTTATGCAGCAGGAACCCCAGGTCGGTAGCGGGCCAGGTGCGACCTGCGGCTCCGGGTCGACCCAGAAGTAGTCGTGATGGTCAGCAGCATGATCGATCATCATTTCACGGCTGAGGGGAGACAGAGGCCCTACAGTTTCGCAAACAACCTGAATCAAACGGCAAGGATACGAGGGCCGCTGGCACCGCCACGTGGGAGTGGCTCAGCAGCATGTACCTCCCTGCCGCTGTTCCCAGCCCGGGTCTGACAGCAGTAAGGCAGTTGCTGCGATCAGCGAGGCCTCCGGGCCGAGGACCGACGCGGCACTCGCCTGGGGTGGACCGGGATTCGTCCCCAGCGGGACCCGGCTCGTCTGCCGGGCAAATCCAGTCAGGATTGCCGGTTCGTCCCTTTTGCACAACCCAGCGGGGATCCGGGTTCGTCCCCTGGTGAAACGCAGCAGATTCTTCCGCCGGATGGGAGGTGACCGTGTTCGATAGTGGCGGATTACGGGTCGCAGTGATCGCGGAGGGTTTTCCTGAGTTTGCGTGGTGACTTTGCACTTCGTGGGTTCGTTTTCGCATATATAGCTGGAAAGTACCCCCAGAGTGAAAAGGCTCCATGCAAACGACGTCAGGGCTCCGCAATCATGACGACCGGGCAGCGGACGACGCCAACTTCGGCAACAGCTCCATGGCACCATCGTTGCGAATGTTCGCAGCTCAGGGCCGTGAGACCAGCTCGCGGAACCGATGCCCGGAAGGGCGAGCGCCTGAACGCAAACTCGAGTGCCAGCGACGCGCCGTAGGGTCCTGTGGGCTCGGTCGGCAGACGCATGCGACTCGTGGAGACTGGCTCAACGTCCTGCCCGCTAACAGCAGACCTAAGAACGGCGTCAACACGGAGATCCGCAGGCAGCTAATGAACTTATCAATAGAAACCTGGAATTAGCTGCAAGCAAGCTGGACGCCGTAAAAGGTTCCGGCCAACCGTCAACCGCTGGACTATGCCGCGCGTCGTAATATCAGGCACCCCAGGCAATCGTTATTGCGATTCGTACCTGAGGTCACATTCAGGGAGGTAAGGACAATGAAACGAGGCTTACTGGCAGCTTTGGTGCTGCCTACGGCCCTGGCTGCGGCAATTTTCGCCGGAACTGAAGCGTCGTCGGCGGCCTTCAGCAGCTACAACTGCGGTTCGGGGTCTGACGGCTGCTGCGGCGGCAGCTCTGGGTCCGGCAGCTCTGGGTCCGGCGGCTCTGGGTCCGGCGGCTCTGGCACGGGCTGCACTTCCCCGTACGCAACGGTCCCTAACCGCCTGTACGGAGTGTCTGGCTCCTCGGCCGACGACGTCTGGGCAGTCGGCCTGGAGCCGAGTCGTCGCTCATCATGCACTGGAATGGCAGTTCGTGGGCAACGTCGTTTACCGAGCCCGTCGGATATTTCCGCGCCGTATCCGCCCGCACCTCAACCGACGCATGGGCGGTCGGTGGCACTAGCTGGTTCGACGAATCGCACACCCTGGCCGAGCACTGGGATGGCACGAGCTGGACCCAGGTCACCACGCCGACGCCCGGAAGCGGGCTTTTCAGCGGCGTGGCCGCGACGTCCGCCAGCAACGCCTGGGCAGTCGGCATCATCGGTCCAGGTAATGGCACGCCGGCCGAGTCGACCGAACCGCTGATCGAGCGCTGGAACGGCAGCACCTGGTCTGAGCAGACGTTCGCAGATCCGCTAGACGGTGGCGAGTTCACAGCAGTAGCGGCGACCTCCGCTGACGACGCCTGGGCGGTCGGCTATACAGGATCGTTTGGCGAAGGCAGCGGGCAGGCTACCTTGATCTACCACTGGGACGGCAGCACCTGGACGCGGGTGCCCAGCCCTGACCCGGACGGGTCCTTTAACTATTTGTACGGCGTGACCGCCATCTCGACCAACGACGCCTGGGCGGTCGGCGTCACGGAGACCACTGACGGCCACTCGGCGTCGCTGACCATGCACTGGGATGGCAGCAACTGGACGGTCGTGTCCAGCCCAGATCCCACCGGCGATGCCGGATTGCAGGAGGTGTCGGCAGCATCGACGAACGACGTCTGGGCGGTGGGCACCAAGTCCACGTGCACTGGCGGCGGGCACTGCGAGACCTTGGCCATGCACTGGGATGGAAGCAGTTGGACCGTGATCCCGACCCCCGACCCGCCCAGCGGCTACCTGAACGCGCTGCTAGGTGTGGCCGTCATCAACGGCGATGGCAGCGACATCTGGGCGGTGGGAACGACCGACTACGAATCCACCTTGTTCACTCACTGGGACGGAAGCCATTGGCGCTAGCCAGATGAGCACTGTCAGAGCCGCGCCGGAACCCTTGCTCGGAACTCGCGAACCGAGCAGCGCACCGGCGCGGCTCCCAGGTGGTGGTCGTGGGCCGCCGTCATCGCGACCGTGACGTGGAGCCTATGGGAAGTTCGCGCCACGGTGCTGCCGGTGCGGTATCGGGATGACAGCGCGCTGCACGACTAGATGGTGCGAATCGCGGTCGAGCGGTTGCGAACTGGGCACGACCCGCTGACCTCGTGGTACCCCTACCTCGGGCTCGGGTCACCGCAGTTCCTGCACTATCAGAGCACCCCGGCGATCCTGACCGGCGTGGCCGGGCTGGCGGTTGGCCCGGACAAGGCGTTCAACTGGTCGCTGTACCCCGAACCCTAAGTCGTGGGTTCGGGGTCATTCCGATGTCCTGAGACGTCACATCGGAGTGGGCCTAAGGTCCCACCATCCGAACCGGATGATCTTGATCGAAGGCAACCCGCTCTCGGTACGTTTCACCAGATCACGTACATCCAAGGCGTACAGATGACCCGCTCTGCCAGCGCTGCGAGCGTCATATCGAGCAGCGGAATCGTAGGTATCACGCCTCCTGCCACCAGGCGGGACAGGGCGGCTGGGTCATCGCGGCCCGGCGCGCCAGCTCGGTCTGGGACAGGCCGAGCGCCTGGCGGCGCTCGCGGATCGCGCAGCCGATGAGGAACGCCCGCTGAGCCTCGGCGTAGCCCTGACGGTACCCGTCGCTGCTGCGGCGGGCGCGGCAAGGTCTTCGAAGGAATCGTGACTGGCGCTCATGGCTGCACCTCGCGGTCGAACGTCTCATGGGCAAGGCCATGCTCGGCCTCGCATCGCTTCTGCGCTTGCAGCGCCCGTGCTACCTCGCCTATCTCAGCGTCGCGGGTCTTGCGGAAAACGGTCAGCAAGATGACGCGGCGACCGGGATCGAGCCAGTACGTGACCCTGGTCTGCACGGCTAACAAGTGGAACCGCAAACTCGCGGACTTTTCCGCCGAGATGCCGGGTGTACGGCTCGCTGAGGTCCGCCGTATAGCCAAGCCCGGGAACCCCGATTCGCACGATGACAACGCTGGGGCCGACATACGCGCAGGTCACAGGGTCAGTGGAGGTGGCGGGAATCGAACCCGCGTCCTTCGGTGCCCCACCAGGGCTTCTCCGAGCGCAGTCTGCTGTGTTTTCTCGGCCCCAGCGGTCGCACGGACAAGCCGCCGCAGGCCCAGTCGCTGTTTGTTTTCCCGCCTAGTCCCGCGACCGGACTGGCGGTTGATCCTCCTAGATGACGCTAGCTCCCGGGCCGGAGGAGCTCCCAGGCTAACGGTCTCGGAGCTAGCTTAGGCAGCGAGAGCGAAAGCTCAGTGCGCTGTTATTGGCACTTGTTCTTTGCGGCAACAGGATTAACGAGATACCACCGCAACCCTCGGCTCGCTTCCCCTGGCTCCACATCCGGAGTCGAAGCCAGTCACCCCCTATGCAGTTTCCCTTGATCGTACGGTCGCCTGCAGGGCTACGGCAAACCGAGAACCTCGGAGCTAGCGTCCGCCTGAAGACAGCATGAGAGACCCGCGGGCGCTGGCGGTGGCCGAAGATGCGCCCGCGGGGGCTCGACCGGCAGGGTCGGGGCCGGTGCCAATGGCCCGGGCCTCCCCCGAGATGAGGCCCGGTTCTCATCACGACTACTGGGCCGCAACCCCCCGAGCGGCACACCAGCGGTCACTAAGTAAGACGCCGGAGAGTCTCTGTTTGGTTGCTCACAGTGACGAATTTCTATAACGAGCTTGTTAGGAGTCCCTCTCAGCGAAACCGGGCGACTACGACCCGCTCGGAACAGAGCTCGCGGCGAACTTGCTGGCGATCTGTACCGCAGGGGCGAACGAAGCCGATCGCGAGAACACCAGCACCGAGAACGCAACGCTTCCACGGAACCCGACGAACCAGATTGCCCGCAGATGCTTGTGCCCAGCCAGCGGCGCTGAGCCAACCTGCCCGTAGAGCTCGATCCCATGCCGGTCCGCCGCCTTGGCGGCACCGGTCTTGACGGTCGCTCGCATCAGGTCGCGCAACTGCCGGGCCACGCGATGACTGAGCTGCGCCCGCGTCTGCTGCTGCTCCTTCGCCCCGTTCACGACGATCGGCGCCCGCCACGAACCCGAGTCCACCGCCCCAGCCACCAGCGCCATGTCGAGCGGGCTGACCCGGACAGTCCCGTCACCGACCGTGTCGAGAGCGAGCGCACCAAGGTTCCCCTTCGGGCTGCTCATCGATCCGGGGTAGGCGGGCAGCGGCAGCGTCCACGGAGTCCCGCCGATGCCGAGCAGCTGCGCGGTCCCGGTCAGCTCCGCTGAGTTCAGGACGTTGGACAGCGCCGCGAACCCGGTGCTGCAGGCGTGCGCGAACACTTCCTTGAACGTGGGCTGCCTGCCGAGGTTGGGCTCGGCCGGGATGTTCGCGAAAACCTGACCACCGACTGGATTCCTCGGAATGCAGCTGACCTGCGTCTTCTCGCTGAATTTAGGCTCAGCCGCAAGTAGCGCAGCCGCCGAGACGATTGTGAAGGACTGCCCTGGCTCGTACTGCCCGTCGAGCGGGTTGACCGTCGGAACGCCGTGCGCGGTATGCCGGGAGACCCCGATGATCTGCCCGCCGCCGGCGCGAACCGCCACGATCGCGGCGGACAGGCCGACTCCGGCCACGGCTTGCTGCGCTGCCTCCTGCACCGCCCCGCTGATAGTGGTCTTGATGTTCGATCCCGCACTGCCCATCCATCGGTGCAGCACCTTGAGTTGCTTGCCCGCAGCGTTCTGCACCACGACCTCGGTCGTCGGCTTCCCCGCCAGTTTGGTCTGGAACGCCTGCTGCAAGCCGGTCAGCCCCACCGTCGTCCCCGGCCGATACGGCTGGCCGTCCTCGACCAGGATCTTCGCGGTCTCGGTCGCTACCTGCCCGGTCAGCACCGGGGCCGTGCTGGTAAACAGCCGCTCGACGCGCGGCCTGCGCTGCAAGTCGGGGACGCCGCGCAGTGCCTTGTGCAACTGCCGGTACATCAGCGGGCTGAGCTGGATCAGTTCGAGGAACTTCTTGGGCGGCCAGGCCTCGATCTGGCCCGCCATCTGGTCGGCTCCCGACTGCGCCAGACCGGTAACCCTGGCCAGCTTCGCCGCGGTCCGCAACGGACGCTTGACCTTGTCCGGGACAACGCCAATTCGCCAGACGGTGGAACGAGTGATTAGCGAACGACCGTGTGCGTCTAGGAGCACCGCCCGGTGCGGCATGGTCGTGAGTACCGCCAGCCTGTTGCCGGTGCGGAGACCCGGCACGATTACCGACGGCTCCCACACCACGCGCCAGCCCGACGAGCCTCGGTGCAAGGCGAAGTTGCCGGTGTAGTTCCACGACAAGCCGCCGCGACCCAGGTTGAACGATGCGCGGAACGACGCCCGTGCGTCGTCGCCGTGCACGCTGATCTGGCCGATCGCCAGTCCGAGGTCTTCGGCACCAAGCTGGCGGTAAACCGATGCCAGCCCGCTCGCAACAACCGCAGGGTGGCCGGTGGTGAGGTCAGCCGCCGACGTGTACTGCTGCTGCTCCCAGTCGAGCAGGAAGTTCTTGACCGTGGCTGTCACCGACGGACCGCCGGACTGGATGCCGGTGACCCCCGCGACGACCACGAGGACGAGCACACTCAGCATGGCGACAGCCCGAATCTGCTTGCGCCTGGACCGGCCGCCGCTCTTGCTCTTACCGCCGCCCGGTTTCGACGCACGGGTAGATGGCGGCTGGCTAGCGGGCGGCGCTTGCTGGACGGCCTGCTCCGGCTGACCCGGCAGACCCGGCAGACCCGGCAGACCCGGCAACGGTGGGGCCTGGACCGGCGGCGGCTGCATCAGGACCGGCTGATCCCCCAGCGCCTGACCAGGCGTACGGTAACCGCCGGACTCAGACTGGCCGGGTCCGTGCTGCGCGCCCGGCACGTGATAAAGCATCGGCGCACCAGCACCAGCACCAGCACCAGCACCAGCACCAGCACCAGCACCAGCACCAGCACCAGCACCAGCACCAGCAGGCGGCATCGCCTGCCGGCCAGGCACCGTCTCGTCAAGGACTGGCTGACCAAGCCCGGCCCGATCAAACCCGGCCCGATCAAACCCGGCCCGATCAAACCCGGCCCGATCAAACCCAGGATGATCGAATGCCGGCTGGTCGATGCCGGCTGGTCGATGCCGGCTGGCTGACCGGCGGCTGGCTGACCGGAGACTGCGCCGCGCCGCCGGTGAAGGCGCCTGTCGCTTCGGCCGACCACCCAGGAACCGACCCCGTCGGCGAAGGCCGCGACGCACGGTGCTCGGGTCCGGAGTACTCGGGTCCGGGGTAGTCGGGTCCGGGGTAGCCAGACGCTGAGTAATCCGAGGCGCGCGGGTCCTGCGGAGGATAGCCCGAGACCGGATAACCCGGCATTCGATAGTCCGGCAAAGGTCCGCCGGGTATCGGCACTCCCGGCGTGGTCTGGTCCATCGGCGCGCCAGGACCGTCCTGTGCCGCAGCGCGCTCAGCCGACTCGGCGAATCCCGGCGCGAACCGGTCACGCTGCGGCAGTGGATAGTCCGGTTCCGGCGCCATCCCAGCGGCAAATCCCGGCGTCCCCGGCGCGAACCGGTCACCCGGCCGCTCAGGGTAGTCCGGGTAACCTGCCACGCCCGGCAGGTCAGCCGCTCCGGCCGGGTAACCCGGTGCGCCCGGCAGGTCGGTCGCTCCGGCGAGATCCGATACCCCGGAGAAGTCGAGCGCCGGCGGACCAGCAGGCGGCTCGGGGTAACTGCGATCCGACCCCGGATAACTTGGCGTCGGCGGATAGCCCGGTGCCCCTGCCGCGTCCAGCACCGCGCCGAAGTCCAAGGTCGCCGGACCTGGCTGCTCTGGGAAGCCCGGCATAGCAGCCGGATAATCCGGTGCAGGCGGATAGCCCGGCATCCCGGCTGCATCGGGAGCACCCGCGAAGTCCGGGCCCGGCGATCCCGGTCGCTGCTCCGAACCAGCCGGCGGATAGCCCGGCGGAGGCGGGAAGGCTGTGTCGTCCGCTGTCGGCGAGAAGTCCAGTCTGGCTGGTGCTTGATGCTGCTCGGGGCCTTGCCGCTCGGGATACTGCGGCCCGGGATACTGCGGCTGCCCGGGATGCTGTGGGTCAGGCACCGGATAGCTCGGGGAAGGCGGGAAGGCTGGGGTTCCTGCCACGTCCGGCGGGTTCGTCGATGCCGCTGCGTAGTTGGGTATAGACGGGTGCTGCGGCAGGTCTTGGTAACCAGTCGCGTTCGGGTAAGTGGGCGGCTGGAGTCCACCCGGTGGCGGCGGGTAACTGACCGGCGGCTGGCTCGCGGCGTTCTGCGGAGTTGCCCACCCGTTGCCGCCAGTTCCGTTGTTACCCGAGCCGTTGCCGACGGCTCCATTGCCTGCCGGGTACTGATTGCCTGGCGGGAACTGCCCGTTCCGACGCGGCAGTTCGGGGAGCGGACCATCGGGGTCGGCGACCGGTGACCTCGCAGGATCAGGTCTGAAAAGGTCAGGTCCGACTCGCATCACGGGCGATGGACCCTGCCCGTACTCGCCAACGACGGGTCCGAAAACTCCGGGCTCGGCACTGCCAGGCCCGCCCGCCTCTGATTGCGGCGACTCCGGACTTGCGGCATCGGGCTTGGATCGTCCAGCCCGGTGCCGCGCTGAATGGGCGCCGCGTCTAGCCATACCGGCCATCACATGCCATTGTGCTACCTGCGCCGCCGCATGGCACGCTCAACCTCGCGCTCGGCGTCTCTTCGAGCCAGAACGTGCCGCTTGTCGTATGTGCGCCGACCGCGGGCAAGGGCGAGTTCAATCTTCGCCTTTCCGTCGCTGAAGTACAGCGAGAGCGGAACCAGTGTCAAACCACCCTCAGCCGTCTCACGCGCGAGCTTGTCGATCTGCTTGCGGTGCAGCAGCAGCTTCCTGATCCGGCGCGGCTCGTGGTTGGTCCACGTGCCGAGCGTGTACTCGGGAATGTGCACGTTGTGCAGCCACATTTCGCCATCGTTGATCATGGCGAAGCCGTCGGTCAGCGAAGCCCGGCCTGCGCGCAGCGACTTGACCTCCGTTCCAGTTAGCATCAGGCCAGCCTCGACCACGTCGAGGACCTCGTAGTCGTATCTGGCCCGCCGGTTGCTCGCAACGATCTTCTTGCCTTGCTCTGGCGCCACCATGAATCTGATTCCCTTAGACGCGCAGATAACGCCTGAGCGTGAGGAACGATGTCGACCCGCACAGCGCGAGCCCGATCAGCATCGTGACCAGCACGATTTCGATCAGGTCCGTAGTCGAGAGCTGGACGGGGAACGGGAAGTACTGCTGCAGGCCGTCAAGTCCAGCGCGAGCAGCGGCTAGCAACCCCACAGCGATCAGCCAGCCGAAGAGACCGGCGATCATTCCCTCGACCAGGAACGGTAGTTGCACGTAGAAATTGGACGCGCCGACCAGCCGCATGATCGCGGTCTCCCTGCGCCGGTTGAACGCCGACAGCCTGATCGTGTTGGCTACCAGCAGGATAGCCGCGATGATCAGGATGATCGCGACGACGATCACCGCGTTCCTCGCGCCGTTAAGCAGCTGATAGAACTTCGTCAAGATCGCGGCGTCGTCGCCCACCGAGTCGACTCCGGGGCGGCCGAGCAGCGCCTGGGTGACCGGACCAGCGTCGGTCTGCGCATTCTTCATCTTGACCTGGAACGATGCGGGCAGGTCGCCCGGCTGGACGAAGTTCAGCATCACGGGCTCGTTCGCAAAGAGCCGCTTGGCCTGCGCGTAAGCCTCCGCTTGCGTCTGGAAGGTGAAGCTGACCACCTGCGGCAGGCTGTGCAGAGTGTGCTCGATCTGGCTGCGCTCGCCTGCCGTCACCGGACCGTTTTTCGCGCAATTGGTGTCGGGGTTCACCGCCGAGCACAGGTAGACCGAGAGCTGGAGCCGGCTTTGCCACAGCGTCCGAGTGTGATTGACCTGCTTGACGAACAGCAGGCCAGTGCCAAGCAGCGACAGGCTGATCGCCACCACGACGATCAGCGCCACCGTCATGGTGAGGTTGCGCCGGAGGCCAACCCATACCTCACCAAATACAAAGTGCGCACGCATGTAGCTGATCCTTCGGTTTGTCTTGTCGGTCGGTTACCGACGGCTAGCGGGCGTGGCTAGTAAGCCTGGCCATAGACGCCGCGCGACTGATCTCGCACGACCTTGCCGTACTCAAGCTCGATGACGCGCTTACGCATGGAGTCGACGATCGCGGCATCGTGCGTGGCCATCACGACCGTGGTGCCGGTTCTGTTGATCCGGTCGAGCACCTTCATAATGCCGATCGACGTAGCTGGGTCGATGTTGCCGGTCGGCTCGTCGGCCAGCAAGATCATTGGCCGGTTGACGAACGCCCTGGCCATAGCGACGCGCTGCTGCTCGCCACCAGACAGTTCGTCGGGCATCCGGTCGCCCTTCCCTTCGAGCCCGACGAGGTCGATGACCTCGGGCACGACCTTGCGGATGAACCGGCGCGGCTTGCCGATGACTTCAAGCGCGAAGGCGATGTTCTGGTAGACGCTCTTGGCCGGCAGCAGCCTGAAGTCCTGGAAGACGCAGCCGATCCGCCGCCGCAGCTGGGGCACCTTCCAGTTGGTCAGCCTGGCGAGGTCGCGGCCTGCGACGAAGATCCGCCCTTCGGACGGCCGCTCCTCCCGAAGGATCAGCCGCAGAAACGTCGACTTGCCCGACCCGGAGGGGCCGACAAGAAAGACAAACTCGCCCTTCTCGACGTCAAGGTTGACGCTCTCCAGGGCTGGACGGTTCTGATTCGGGTACGTCTTGGTGACGTTTTCGAAGTGGATCACAGGTCCGCCGTAGCGCTCGATAATGACACGTACCGGGAGCGACGCAGCCCCGGTTTGATCACGGGATAGTCTAAGGGGGAAACTGGGCTGGAACGTCCAACATTGTCGAAGAGGGCGGTCGGCTCGTCCAGGGAGGCAGACAGATGAGCTGCGAACACCTGATTTGCGCGTACTGCGCAGGGCCCGTCGTCGAAGGCCGCTGCTCAATCTGCCGCGCGGCCAAGGCAGACGTTCACCGACACGGCCATGGAGTCAGCGTGCCGTACGCACTCGCGCTGCTACTCCTAGCAATCGCCGTCATCGTCGCCGTCCAGCACCTCACCCACTGAGGCCAGGCAGCGTCCCACCGGCCCGAGCAGCAGCGCCCGCAACAGCCAGCGCACGCGACAAGCAGCGCCCGGAGACGGCCACCGCCCCAAAGGCAGGATCCGCAGCAGCAGCATGTACCTCCCTGCTGCTGTTCCGGCCCGCGTCGCAACAGCAGCATGTAACTCCCTGCTGCTGTTCCGGCCCGCGTCGCAACAGCACCATGGTCCTACTTACTGTCGTCGAGACAGCAGCAAGTAGGACCATGGTGCTGTTGAAACACCCCTCCCAACAACAGCAAGTAGGGACATGCTGCTGTTGCGGCGTGCGGGGTGTGCATCAACAGGCGCAGCGGGGTACCGGGCTATCAGCGCGGGTGCGAGGCTGCCGGGGCCGAGCCTGCCGGGGGTGCGGGGCCAGCAACGTGCGGGGTGCGGGGGCGGGCGTGCGGGGTGCGAACGTGCCGGGTGCGGGCGTGCGGGGTGCGAGCGTGCCGGGGGTGCGGGGCCAGCAGCGTGCGGGCGCGCGGGGTGCGGGCGCGCAGGGCGGCGGGCGCGCGGGGTGCGGGGTTAGCTAGTGGGGTCGCTCGGGGGGCTCTGGAAGTCCGGGGTTACAGGCCCTGGGTTCGGAGCCAGCGGATCTCGGCTTCGATGAACTCGTCGATCTCGCCGTCCATGACGGCGGCGGTGTTGCCGGTCTCGTGGCCCGTGCGCAGGTCTTTGATGTTCTGGTACGGGTGCAGGACGTAGTTGCGGATCTGGGTGCCCCAGCTGCGGCCGCCGTCGCCGCGGAGTTCGTTCATCTTCGCTGCCTGCTCTTCGCGCTTGCGCTCCAGCAGCTTGGCCTGGAGCACCGCCATCGCGCTGGCCCTGTTCTGGATCTGGCTGCGCTCGTTCTGGCAGGTGACGACGATGCCGGTCGGCAGGTGCGTGATCCGGACGGCGGAGTCCGTGGTGTTGACGCCCTGACCGCCTGGTCCGCTGGACCGGTAGACGTCGATCCGGGTCTCGTCGTCAGGGATGTCGATGTGGTCGGCTTGCTGGACCACGGGAATGACGTCCACGCCGGCGAAGGAGGTCTGCCTGCGGCCCTGGTTGTCGTACTTGGAGATCCGCACCATCCGGTGGGTGCCATGCTCGCCGCGCAGGGTGCCGTAGGCGTACGGGGCCTTGACGGCGAAGGTCGTGGACTTGATCCCCGCCTCTTCGGCGTAGGACGTGTCGTAGACCTCGGTCGAGAAGCCGTGCCGCTCGGCCCAGCGCAGGTAGATGCGCTGGAGCCCCTCGGCCCAGTCGGCCGCGTCCGCGCCGCCGGCCTGGGCGGTGATCGAGATCAGGGCGTCGCGGGAGTCGTACTCGCCCGACAGCAGCGTCCTGATCTCGAGCTGGTCGATCTGTGTCCTGATCGCGGTCAGTTCCGCGAGCGCCTCGGCCTTGCTTGCCTCGTCGTTCTCGCTCTCGAGCAGCTCGAACATCACCGTGAGGTCGTCCAGCCTGCTCCGGAGGCTGGCCAGCCTGCTCAGCTCGGCGTCCAGGTAGGAGAGGCGGCGCGTGACTTGCTGCGCGTTCTCCTGGTCCTCCCACAGTGCCGGGTCAACCGAACGCTCGCGTAGTTCGTCGGCTTCCTTGCGCATGGTGTCCGGATCCAGGACAGCCTCAATACTGACCAGTTTGGACGTTAGGTCCGATATCTCGCCAGCAGGGTCGATTGCCATGCCGGAAGCCTACGCGAACCTGCCCCCAGTTCTGGTTTCCGCACCTCTCGCGGCGGCAAACTTGCAAGACAGCTTATTACCTTTTAGCAGGATTTAGCCCTTACCTCCGCTGCGCCTCAGCCGCGACTCGGCTGCGCCCCCGCCGCGCCTCAGCCGCACCTCGGCCGACAAAGCGCTGGTCGCGACCGGATTCCGCCCGTCACTGGGCCGGCAGAGTGCTGGTCGAGACGAGTGTCCTGATCGCCCGGACAGCCACCGACAGCGTCGCGACGGTGAACGAGTCGCTCTCCCAGATCTCAGCCAGCGTCTGGCTCGCCCGGGCGACCGCTGCTTCGTTCCTCGCCTCCCAGGCGCCGAGCCGGTGCTCGGGCGTGCCCGGCGCGGTGACCGTGAGCACGTCCTTGGCCAGCGCCGCGTGGGCCGTGTAGAGGTCGTCGCGCAGCGCCCCTCGGGCCATGGTGTTCCACCGGTCTTCGCGCGGCAGCGCGGTGATCCGGTCCCTGAGCCTGCTGATCTGGAGCCGGTCGGCCAGGTCGAAGTAGACCTCGGCGGTCTCGTCGATCCCGCGGCCCAGCTGCGAGGCGATCTCGACGATGTCGAAGGCCGAGTAGGCCGGGACCATGGCCGCGATCCAGAGCGCGAGGTCGCCTGGGAACCCGAGGCTGGCGAAACTAGTCCGGCGCTCTTCGAAGCCGTCCAGGTCCAGGCCGACCAGCAGCTTCGGGAAGCTGCCAGCGACGGCGATGACGCCGCTGGCGAAGTAGTCGATCGTCGCCTGGATATCGAACGGCGGCCGCCGGAAGTGCAGCAGCCACCTGGTCGCCCGCTCGGTCAGCTTGCGCCCTTCGAGCATCGCCAGGATCTGCGCCGAGCTGTCGACCTTGCCGTCGAGATCCTTGACCTGCCCCCAGAACCGCTCCATGTCGAACACGTGCCTGGCGACCAGCCACGCCTCGGTGATGTCAGGCACCGAGGCACCGGTCTCCTCGTTCAGCCGGAACGCGAACGTGATCCCGGCCCGGTCGACCATGTCGTTGACCACCGAGGTCGTGATGATCTCGCGGTGTAGCCGGTGCGCCAGCATCCGGTCGGCGTACTGGTGATGCAGCGCGACGGGGAAGTAGTCCGTCAGCACGTGCCGCAGGTAATGGTCGTCGGGTACCTCGGAGGCGAGGACCTCCTGAGCGGCCGCGATCTTGGTGTGCGCGAGCAGCACCGAAAACTCGGGCAGCGTCAGGCCGGTCCTGGCCGACCGGCGCTCGGCGATGTCCTTCTCGGCGGGCAGCACGTCCAGGCGGCGCTTGATCCGCCCCTCCCGCTCCAGCTTCCTGATGTACCGGGCGTGCACGTGCAGCATCTGCGACGCCTGCGCCTTGGCGGCGGCCAGCGCCCGGTTCTGGTGGTAGTTGTGAGCGAGCACCAGGTGACCGACCTCGTCGGTCATCGTGACCATCAGCTCGTCCCGGCCTGGGGTGGTCAGCTCGCCGTCGCGCACCACCTCGTCCAGCAGGATCTTGATGTTGACCTCGTGGTCAGAGGTATCCACCCCGGCCGAGTTGTCGATGAAGTCGGTGTTGACCAGGCCGCCGGCCAGCGCGTACTCGATCCTGGCCTCCTGGGTCATGCCCAGGTTCCCGCCCTCGCCGATCACCTTGACCGCCAGCGCGGACGCGTCGACGCGCACCGCGTCGTTGGACCGGTCACCGACATCGGCGTGCGACTGGCCGCTCGCCTTGACGTAGGTGCCGATGCCGCCGTTCCACAGCAGGTCGACCGGCGCGACCAGGATCGCCGAGATGAGCTGGTCGGGCGACAGCGCGGTCACCCCGGCTTCGAGCCCCAGCACCGCGGCCGCCTGCGGCGTGATCTGAACAGACTTCGCCGACCGAGGCCACACTCCGCCGCCAGCCGAGATCAGGCGGGTGTCGTAGTCGGCCCAGGACGACCGGGGCAGGTCGAAGAGCCGCCGCCGCTCGGCGTAGCTCCTGGCCGGGTCAGGGTCGGGGTCGATGAAGATGTGCCGGTGGTCAAAGGCGGCGACCAGCTTGAGGTGCGGCGACAGCAGCATGCCGTTGCCGAACACGTCGCCGGACATGTCGCCGATCCCGACCGCCGTGAAGTCGGTCGTCGCGATGTCCATGCCCAGCGTCGCGAAGTGGAACTTGACCGACTCCCACGCGCCGCGCGAGGTGATCCCCATCTTCTTGTGGTCATAGCCGGCCGACCCGCCGGAGGCGAACGCATCGCCCAGCCAGAAGCCGCGCCGCAGCGAGATCTCGTTGGCCGTGTCGGAGAACGTGGCCGTGCCCTTGTCGGCCGCCACCACCAGGTACGGGTCGTCGCTGTCTCGCCTGACCACCCGCTCGGGCGGGATGACCTCGCCTGAGCGCAGGTTGTCGGTGACCTCCAGCATGGAGGTGACGAACATCTGGTAACAGGCCCTGACCTCGGCGGCGTACGCTTCGCGGTCGGACGGGTCCGGCAGCTGCTTGCAGACGAAGCCGCCCTTCGCGCCGGACGGCACGATCACCGAGTTCTTGACCTCCTGGGCCTTGGCCAGGCCGAGCACCTCGGTACGGAAGTCCTCGCGCCGGTCAGACCAGCGCAGGCCACCGCGCGCGACTCCCGCGAACCGCAGGTGCACGCCCTCGAACTTCGGCGAGTACACGAACATCTCGTGCTTGGGTCGCGGCGCTGGCAGGTCCGGGACCAGCTCGTCATCCAGTTTGAACACGACGTACGCCTGGTGCTCGCCCGTCCCAGGCTTGCCGCAGAAGTAGTTGGTCCGCTGGGTCGCCAGGATCAGGCCGAGGTAGGCCCGCAGGATGCGGTCTTCGTCCAGGCTGGCCACCTCGTCGAGCTCGCCGGTGATCTCCTCGATCAGCGCCTCGCTCCGCTCGATCTCCCCCGCCTGCCGGTCCGGATCGAACCGGGACTCGAACAGCCTGACCAGCTGCCGGGCGATCACCGGGTTGTGGCGCAGCACGTGCGAGATGTAGTCCTGGCTGAACGTCGTGCCCGCCTGGCGCAGGTACCGGGCGTAGGCACGGAGCACGACCACCTGTCGCCAGGTGAGCCCGGCATCGAGCACCAGGGCGTTGAAGTCGTCGTCTTCGATCCCGCCGCTCCACAGCGCGGCGAGTGCGCCCTCGATCTGGCCCGCGATCGCGGTCAGGTCGGGCTCGCCCTCCTGCCGGTTCCGGCGCCGGCCGCCGCCGACGAGGCATCCCTGCGCAGCCCGAAATCGTAGATCCAGAACGGCACGCCGTGGTCGCCGAACCGGTACGGGTGCTCGTCCACGACCTCGACGCCCATGTGCTGCAGCCTCGGGAGCACGTCGGTCAGCGTGATCGGCGGACCGTTGCGGTGGATCGTCAGCCGCCAGACGCCGCGCTTGTCCTGCCCGTCGTCCTCGTACTCCACCGGGATTCCGCCGACGTAGCCGGCCGACTCCCACATCTCGAACGAGATGTCCTCGCCGGTGTCGCGCATCTGCAGAATCTTGGCCAGGTCGGAAACGGCGGCCTTGGCCGGCACGTCGGCCTTGTAGGTCTCGGAGATGCCGTCGCCGAACTCGGCGAGCAGCGCCCGTCCCGGACCCTCGCCGAGCTGGCTGACCGCCTCCTGGACCAGGTCGTCATCCCAGGACCGGACAGCCGCGGCGACCTGGGTCTCAAGCGCGCTCACGTCGGCGTCGATCAGCTTCTGGCCCGGCTCGGCCCTGACCACGATGTGCAGCCTGGTAATCGGCGTCTCGTCCACGACCGCGCTGTAGTCGACCTGCGAGCCGCCGAGCGCCCGGCCGAGCAGCGCCTGCAGCGCCAGCCTGACCTTGGTGTTGTACCGGTCCCGCGACAGGTAGATCAGGCACGAGACGTACTTGCCGTAGACGTCCTTGCGCAGGAAGAGCCTGGTCTGCATGCGCTCGCGCAGCCTGAGCACCTCAGCGGCGACCTCGGCGAGCTCGGCCACGCTGGTCTGGAAGAGCTCCTCGCGCGGGTAGACCTCCATGAAGTCGGCGACGTCGCGGCCGTCGTGGCTCTCCGCCGAGATCCCGCTCGCCTCGAAGACCTCGGCCAGCTTGCGGCGCAGCACCGGGATCCTGGTGATGCTCTCGGTGTAGGCCATGTGCGTGTACAGCCCGAGGAAGCGGCACTCCCCGATCACCTCACCGGACGGCGACAGCCGCTTGATCCCGATGTAGTCCAGGTAGCTCGACCGGTGCACGGTCGCCCGGGTGTTCGCCTTGGTCATGATCAGCCGGTACGTCGGGTCGGTCGCACGGTCCCGCGCCTTGGACGGCAGCCGGCTCGACTTGGTCTTGTCGTGCCGCAAGATGCCGAGCCCAGTGCCGGGGATCCCGCGCAGGGCGAGCCCGTCGCCTTCCTCGACCAGGTCGTATTCGCGGTAGCCCAGGAAGGTGAAGTGAGCGTCGACTAGCCAGCGCAGGAACTGCTCGACCTCGGCGATCGACTCCGCAGCCTCGCCCTCGCCGCCCGTCTCCGAGCCCGAGCCCGAAGCGGGAGCCGGAGCCAGAGCCGGAGCCAGCTGGTCGGCTAGCCGCTCCGCCATGGCGCGCATCTTCGGGTAGTCCTCGACGGCCATCCGCACGTCGGCCAGCCCGCGATCGAGCGCGGCGGCGATCGCCTCGGCCTTGTCGGCCGACAGCCGGGCGACCTCGATGTGCGACCACGACTCGGGGAGCTGGTCAGGATCGCCATGGGCCTGCAGCACCTTATGCTTGTCGATCCGGCGCGGCCCCTCGATCGCCTTCTGCACCTCGTGCAGCTTGCCGGACACGTCCCGCCTGACCATCAGCTGCGGATGCACGACCAGTTCGGGCGCGACGCCGTGCCCGGCCAGCGTCATCGTGATCGTGTCGACCAGGAACGGCATGTCGTCGGTGACCACGTCGATCACGTCGCGGCTGGGCAGCAGCGAGTCCTCAGCGCCCGACCTGACCCGCACCAGCGCCCGGCCCTGCGGGCGGTTGGCGGCCAGGTCGGCGTGCTTGGCGGCCACGACGGCGGTCCGCTTGGCACCGGCATCGATCACATCTGACGCGTCCACGTGGCGGTAATAGCTGCGCACGTAGTTGAGCTGGTCCCCGATGTTGGCCGCGTTGATGTTTGCGGCACTCAGCTCGGTCGCCGCCTCGGCAAGCACCGTCTGCTTGGCGGCACCCTGGTGCTCGGACATCTGACTTACTCCCTAGCGGATCAAAGCTTGTCTCGAAGTTCCCAAAGACAGGGGTAGTAGCGCAATGGCACACGACGATGCAAATACGGAGCGCCCGTCGAGCCGCCTGTTCCAGATTTTGTTCCGATCTGCCGCTCGACCATCTGCACGTGCCTGGCACGCCACAACGCGCAGAGCTCGTCGTGCGTCAGCAGGCACTCAGCGAGCTGCCAGAGATCATCGTGGGCGGCTCGGTCGAAAGCGACAACGAGCAAAGACTGGCACACTTGCGCATCACTAGTCACATCAAGCCCACGATGTCCTAGAAGTGCCAGGTAGGCGTCCCACAGCGAGGGCTCGGCGAGCCGAAGCGCGAGCCGTTTACGCTCGTCGTCGGTCAGTCCCCGGAACCGGGCGACGAAGCTCTCGTCCTTCACGCCCGAGAGGAATTCAAGCTCTCTGAACTGGACCGACTGGATGCCGCTGGCCGGCGCCAGCGCCGCGCGGAACTCGAGGAAGTCCTGCGGGGTCATCGTCTCCAGCACGTCGATCTGGCTGACGAGCAGCCGTTCGACGACGTGGGCGCGCCGCAGCAGATGCCCGGCCAGCCACGTCTGGTCAAGGGCCATCGCGTCCCTGGCCGCCGCAAGCTCGTGCAGCAGCTGCTTGAACCACAGCTCGTAGACCTGGTGGACGGTGATGAAGAGCAGTTCGTCGTGCGCGGGGGGTTCGACGAGCGGCACCTGCTGGGCGAGCAGTTCCGGGAGCTTCAGGTAGGCCCCGTAGGTGAGGCGGCCGCCCTCTTCGCCGAAGTTACGACCCGCGCGCTCGGTCATGACTCAGCCGCTGCGGCGGGAGCGTAGTAGGCGAGCACCTCGGGGTTGGCGAGCGAGGCCGGATCGGCCGCCTCGCTGAGCGCGGTACCAGTGAGGATCTTGCGCACCGGGATCTCCAGCTTCTTGCCCGACAGGGTTCTCGGCACCCCGGGCACCTCGTGGATTTCGTCGGGCACGTGCCGTGGCGACAGCGCCGACCTGAGCACGGACTTGATCCGGGAGGTCAGCTCGTCGTCCATGCGTCGCGCCCGGGGCGAGCACGACGTACAGGATCAGCCGGCCTTCGGTCCCGAGGGTGCCGGTATCGATGACCAGGCTGTCGGCCACCTCGGGCAGTTCCTCGACCACCCGGTAGAACTCGCTGGTCCCCATCCGCACGCCGCCACGATTCAGCGTCGCGTCCGAGCGGCCGTAGATGACGCACCCGCCGTCGGGCAGGAACATGATCCAGTCCCCGTGCCGCCACACGCCCGGATAATCGGCGTAGTAGCTGGACCGGTAGCGTTCACCGGACGCATCGCCCCAGAAGCCGACCGGCATGGACGGCATCGGGACCGTGAGCACCAGCTCGCCGACCTCTCCGATGACCGGGCGACCGGCCCCGTCGAACGCCTCTACCTTGGCCCCCAGGCAGCACCCGGCGATGATCCCGCTGCGCACCGGCAGCAGCGGATTGGGGCCGACGAACCCGGTGCACAGGTCGGTGCCGCCCGAGAACGACCCGAGCACGAAGTCCTGGTCGCGATGGGCGCGGCCGTCACCGGCGACCGCGTCGTAGACCCAGTCGAAGCTTTCGGGCGGGAGCGGCGAGCCGGTGGAGCCGACGCCCCGCAGCCGCGACAGGTCGTGGGCCTCGGCCTGCCGCAGGCCGGCCTTCATCGAGGCGATCAGGTACGGCGCACCGGTGCCGAGGTACGTCACGCCGGTCTCGGCCGCCAGCCGCCACAGCTCGTCGGTGCCCGGATAGGTCGCAGCGCCGTCGTAGGCGACCGCCGTCGCCCCGGCCAGCAAAGCCCCGCACAGGTAGTTCCACATCATCCAGCCGGTGGTCGTGTACCAGAAGAACACGTCGTCACGGCCGATGTCCTGGTGCAGCCCGAGCGCCTTGAGGTGCTCGAGCACGATGCCGCCGTGGCCGTGCACGATCGGCTTGGGAAGCCCGGTCGTGCCGGAGGAGTACAGCACCCACAGCGGATGGTTGAAAGGTACGGCTGCGAACTCGGTGCGGCGACCCGGCTGCCCTTCGCCCGGCGATTCGATGACCGTCTCCCAGGCCAGTGCCCGGACTGGCGGCGCAGGCCCGTCGCTCCCCCAGCCAGTCCCGAGGTAGTCCACCGTGATCATCGCGGCAAGGCCAGGCAGCTCCGAGGCGATAGCGACGACCTCAGGTCGCCGGTCATACGGCTTGCCGTTGTAGACGTAGCCGTCCACGGCGATGAACACCTTCGGCGTCACCTGGGCGAACCGGTCCACGACCGCCGGGGCGCCGAAGTCCGGCGAGCAGGACGTCCAGATCGCGCCGAGGCTCGCCGTGGCGAGCAGCCCGATCAGGGCCTGGGGCGAGTTGGGCAGGTAGGCGGCGACCCGGTCGCCGCGCTCGACGCCCAGACTGACCAGGGCCGCGCGTACGACGGCGACCTGGGCGTCGAGTTCGCCGTAGCGCAGGCTGCCGCTGTGACCGGCCTCTGACCGGTAGATCAGAGCCGTCCGGTCCGGGTCGGTGGCGGCGGTCCTGAGTGCGTTGCGCGAGTAATTCAGCGTGGTGCCGGAAAACCAGCTGATCTCCGGCAGCTGGTCGCCGGCGATGACCGGCCCCCCGGCGCGCTGGCCGAGCACGTCGAAGTAGTCCCAGATCGACGTCCAGAAGTCGGCCGGGTGGTCGACGGACCACTGCCACAGTTCGCGGTAGCCGTCGGTCGATGGACCCCGGTGCGCTGCCAGCCAGCGAGCGTAGTCGGTGATCCTGGCGCGCTGCATCGCGCTGGTCGAGGGAGTAGACAGCGTCGCGCCGTAACCGCGCCCGAACGCCGAACTGTGCCCCTGCTGCTCGACGGGCCCCTGCTGCATGACGGTCCCCCGCCCCACGTGCTGATTCGTCGTCGTTGACTTGACCGTTTATACCAGTACGAAACCACGGCGGTGCCCGGCTAGCCGCTCTTGCGGTCGTCCTGCTCAAGCCGGCCCCGCTGAAATCGGCGCAGCGCGACGAGGGCCCAGATCGCTTCGACGGCGCCGAACGGCCACGCGCCGGACAGGAAGCCGTAACTGCTCGCGAGCAGACAGCCGCAGGCGAACGCGAGCACGAAGCGCCGATGGCGGCCTTCCAGCGCGTACATGGCCATCATGAACGTCAGCGCGAGCACGCCGTAGATGGTCGAGCGGCGACCCCGCTCACGTCACCTGCTCACGGCGGCGACGACCCTGGCGGTGTCGGCGAGGTCGTCGAGCACCGGGTCGGCGCCCGCGTCCCGGAGCTCGGCCGAGGTCGACCGGCCGCTGGCGATGCCGACGCAGCGCACCCGGGCGATCTTCGCGGCGGCGACGTCCTTGATCGAGTCGCCGAGGTAGACCACGTCGGCAGGGGCCAGCCGCAGGCCGTACTTCTCGTCGACTAGGTCCAGCGAGCGGATGATCTGGGTGCCCTTGGGGTAGACGTCGGAGCCGAACCCGCCGATATCCGGATCGAGGTAGCTCTCCAGGCCGAACGCCCGCAGCTTGTGCCCGGCGTTCTGCTTGATCGTGCCCGTGAGCACGGTCTGGATCACCCCCGGCAGCTGCGCCACGGCCGCCAGCGCCTCCCGGGGCCCCGGCAGCACCCGGCCGCGGGTCGGCAGCAGCTCGCAGCGCGCGCCGAACGCCACCGCCAGCTCGGCGTTGTACCGGGCGAGCAGGTCACTCTCGTCGTCCCGACCGGGGCCGGCGACGCCGCCTCGTTCAGCGCGAGTGACTCGAAGAAGATCTCCGAGTCGCTCGCGCCGGCGAGCTGCGGTAGCGCCACCAGGCGGTCGGCCCGTCGCCCGCTGGAACGCCTCGGCGTAGGCGTCGCGGGAAACCCTGGCGACGTCGACGAGCGTCAGGTCGATGTTCCACATGATCAGGCGATGGATGGCGAGCCTCCGACCAGGACGACGGGTTTCACCCAGTTATCCCATATGTGGATAGCGATAGTCGGTTGGTGGCGCGAACATCTCCTTGATCGTCCTGGCGTTGACCCAGCGAGTCAGGTTGAACAGCGACCCTGCCTTGTCATTGGTACCGCTGGCCCTCGCGCCGCCGAACGGCTGCTGACCGACGACGGCGCCGGTCGGCTTGTCGTTGATGTAGAAGTTGCCGGCCGAGAACCGCAGCTTCTCGGTCGCCGAGGCGATCGCCGCCCGGTCGGTCGCGATGATCGACCCGGTCAGCGCGTACGCGGCGACGCCCGCCGCCTGGTCCACGACGGCCTCGTAGTTGCCGTCGTCGAAGACGTGCACGGCGAGGATCGGGCCGAAGTACTCGGTGGTGAAAACCTCGTCGGTCGGGTCCGAGCACTCCAACAGGGTCGGCCGCACGAAGTAGCCGGCCGAGTCGTCCGTCGTGCCGCCTGCCAGGACGTTGACCGACGGGCGGCTCTTCGCCCGCTCGATCGCGGCCACGTGCTTGGCGAACGCCCGGTCGTCGATGACCGCGCCCATGAACAGCGACAGGTCGCTGGTGACATCGCCCATCGTGATCGACTCGACCTCGGCGACGAAGTCGTCCTTCATCGTCTCCCAGACGCTGCGCGGTATGTAGGCACGGGACGCGGCCGAGCACTTCTGGCCCTGGTACTCGTACGCGCCGCGCAGCAGCGCGGTGGACAAGACGCCGGTGTCGGCGCTCGGGTGGGCGATGACGAAGTCCTTGCCGCCGGTCTCGCCGACCAGCCTCGGGTAGGCACGGTAGCCAGAGATGTTCTCGCCGACCGCCTGCCACAGCTTCTGGAAAGTCGTGGTGGAACCCGTGAAGTGGATGCCAGCCAGGTCCGGGTGCGGCACCGCGACTCGCGAGATCGCCTGGCCCGAGCCCGTCACCAGATTGATGACACCAGGCGGGAGGCCAGCCGCTTCGAGCAGCCGCATCAGGAAGTGCGCCGAGAACGCCTGCGTCGGCGACGGCTTCCAGATCGCGACATTGCCGAGCAGCGCGGGTGCTGTCGGCAGGTTCGCCGCGATCGAGGTGAAGTTGAACGGAGTGATCGCCAGCACGAAGCCTTCGAGCGGGCGGTACTCCAGGCGGTTCCAGGTGCCAGGGGACGACGTCGGCTGCTCGGCGAGCAGCCGGCGGGCGAAGGCCACGTTGAAGCGCCAGAAGTCGATCAGCTCGCAGGCGGCGTCGATCTCGGCCTGGTAGACGGACTTGGACTGGCCGAGCATGGTCGAGGCGTTGATCGTCGCGCGCCAGGGGCCGGCGAGCAGGTCGGCGGCGCGCAGGAAGATCGCGGCCCGGTCGTCAAAGGACAGCTCCCGCCAGCCGGGCGCCGCCAGGTTCGCGGCCTCGATCGCGGCCGCTACGTCCTCGTCGGTGGCCTCGCCGAGCTTGCCTAGCTTGTGCGCGTGGTTGTGCGGCTGAACGACGTCGATCCAGTCACCGCCGCCCATCCGCTGCACGCCGCCGACGGTCATGGTGAGATCGACTGGCTCCCTGGCCAGGTCCTTGAGCTTGGTCTCAAGTACGGCTCGTTCGCCGCTGCCGGGGGCGTAGGTCTTGACCGGCTCGTTGGCGGGAACCGGAACGTGGGTGACGGCATCGAACACGGCTTGCTCCTGTCGCTGGCTCTCGCTGACCTTCATTGGCCTTTACCACGAAGCCGACATCCCACGCTAGCCGATGAGATACATCAGCTCCTGAGTGGCGTACCAGAGCAGTTCATGCCCTTCTGCGCCGTCTACGACGAACTTGGCATCCGAGTCGCCGGCATCGGCTGCGGGCAGGGCGGCGGCCGCCGCCTCGATGTCGGCGACGGCGAGCTGGTCGTCCACGTGGCCGGAGACGACGTCGGCCAGCTGGACCGGCAGCATGACCTCGACCCGGCCGGGCTTGTCGATACCGTTCTTGACCAGCACGTCGGACTCGGGAAGCTCAGCCGCGAGCACGATCCGCCGCCTGGCCACGGTCGTCTGCTCGTGCAGCAGCCGCAGCGAGCCCCTGGCCGCCTCCATCATCGCGACGTACTCGAGTTCTTCGAGGTCGCCGCTTGAGTACCACTCGCGCAGCGCCGGCGTCACCGCATAACCGAGCACCGGGGCGGGACCGACCTCGCCGGCCACCAGCGCCGACGCCAGGTCCGCCAGTGTGCTCGGCAGGTAGACGCGCATAAGACCTCGACTAGCAGAAAAGTGGGTCTCACGAGTCTGCCAGCGATCAGCAATCCGTGACCGCCGAATCCGCCGACTGAACCACGGGGGGACCGGCACTTCGCGGCTTGGGGACGACTCCGATCACGGCGGCGACCGCTTCATCTAGGGCTTCGTGTTCCCAGAGGCGGACTACTGTCCAGCCGGCGGCGTCCAGGGCGGTGTCGGCGGCGCGGTCGCGTTCGACGTTGCGGCGGAGCTTTGGTTCCCAGTACCAGGTGTTCGACGCCGGCTGGGTGCCGTGCTGGGGGCAGCAGTGCCAGAAGCAGCCGTCCACGAACACCGCGACCCGGCGGGCGGTGAACACGATGTCGGGCCGCACCCGGACCCCGTCAGGCAGATCCAGGCGCAGGTCCTTGCGGTAGCGGTAACCGAGTGAGTGCAGCGCGCGTCGCAGCGCTAGTTCAGGCTTGGTGTCGACCCGCCGGTTGGCTTTCATGTTCGCCGACCGGCCAGGGCTCGACGGCTTTGGGTACGCGGGGGACGCGGAGGGCGCGGAGCGCGCGGGGGGCATAGCCGTGGAGCCTAGTCTCGGCCGTACTCAGGCCGCGGCGGTTCCCCCGAGCAACTCGACAAGCAGCGCCCTCGTGCTGGCCGGATCGCTATGGTGCACCACGCCGAAGCCCAGCGCCTTTGCCGCGACTATGTTCCCCTCGACGTCGTCGACAAAGATCGCCTCGGCGGGTGCTACGCCTAGACGCTGCGCTGCGAGGTGAAAGATGCGTTCCTCCGGCTTGCGCATTCCTACCTCGCCGGAGATCACCGCGTCGTCGAAAAGCTCGTCGAGCATGTCGTAGGGATAGCTGTCGCGGCTGCCCCAGGAGTTGGAGAGCAAGCCGGTGCGCAGGCCGCGCTGACGGAGTTCAGCGATGAGGGCGAGCATCTCTGGCTGAATCTGGGAGGCGCCGAACATGCGCTTCAGCAGTCCGGGCGCAGGGACCGGCCCGCCGTCGAGGTCGACCAGCGCGGCCGCCAGGGTCTGCTCGAAGACGGCGTCGCTCATCTCGCCTCGCTCGAGCGCGTGGATCGGGGACTCGGCCTGCTCGGGGCCGTAAGCCTGGCGTACCCAGGGGCGCATCGCGGCCGTGTAGCTGTCGCGGCTGATCCCTTCGCTGGCGAGCCAGGCCAGTACGGTGTCGGCGATCGGCGTCGTGATCACGCCGCCCCAGTCGAAGATGACACCGCGAATGCGAGCTAGTTCCGTCACGGACCTGATGCTAGGTGACGCGGCGTGAATGACAGAATGCGAGCCATGCGAACAGCAGTGGTCACCGGGGCAAGCATCGGAATCGGGGCGGCGACGGCGGAGCGGCTCGCTGCTTCTGGCTTCCGGGTGATCCTGGCGGCGCGGCGACCAGACCGGCTGCTTCAGGTGGCCGAGCGGATCGCCGAGGCCGGGGGTGACGCCGAGCTACGGGTGCTCGACGTGACCGACCGGCCTGCCGTGGACGCGTTCGCTGCCGAGCTTTCGGCGTGTGACGTGCTAGTCGCCAACGCGGGCGGTGCGCTCGGCGGCGAGACTGTCGCGCAGGCTGACCCGGACGACTGGCTGACCATGTACCAGAACAACGTGATGGGCACGCTGCATGTGGTGCAGGCGCTGCTGCCCAAGCTGATCGCGAGCGGCGACGGGACGATCGTGCTGATGTCGTCCACGGCCGGACTGACCGCCTACGAGGGTGGCGGCGGTTACGTCGCCGCCAAGCACGGGACGCACGCGATCGCGGGGACGTTGCGTCTCGAGCTGTGCGGCGAGCCGGTTCGGGTGATCGAGATCGCGCCCGGCATGGTCAGGACCGAAGAGTTCGCGCTGAACCGATTCCGTGGCGACTCCGCCAAGGCCGCAGCCGTGTACGCGGGGGTGGCCGAGCCGCTGACCGCCGACGACATCGCCGACGCGGTGGCGTGGGCGGTGACGCGGCCGGCCCATTTCAACGTGGACCTCATGGTTCTTCGCCCCCGCGCCCAAGCCGCCCAGCACAAGGTCCACCGCGTCAGCCCCTGAGCGCCGCTGCCCGAAGGCGCACCCGCCCCTCGGCGGCTAGGCCGTCTGGGTTACCTTCGACAGGCCGCGCGGGTTATCGGGGTCTATGCCCAGGCGTCTCGACAGGGCCTCGGTGAGCAGCTGGCCGGGGACGATGAGGCCGATGGGGGCTAGCCACTCGGGCAGGTCCGGGCCGGGCAGCGCCCGGCTGGCCACTTCCGCCAGCGCGGCGCCTCCTCCGATCGCGTACGCCTTCGCGCCCGCGCTGGTCGCCCGGCGGGCCAGGCCGATGGCGGCGTCCAGGGTCGGGCCGCCGTCCGCTGCCATGACGATCGCCGGGGTGGCGGCGTCCACGACGGCGATCGGCCCGTGCTGCAGGTCGGCGTAGGAGATGCCCATCGCGTGCAGGTAGCAGGCTTCCTTGATCTTGAGCGCGAGTTCGAGCGCCGCCGAGTAGGCCAGGCCGCGCGCGGAGACAACGAGGCCGTCGACTCCGGCGAGGTCATCGACGATTTCGTCTATGCCGTTGCCCGGCGCGGTCAGGCGATCGAGCAGGTGGTCGATCGCCTCTGGCAGTCGGTGCAGCTCGGCGACGTCGAGCTTGCCGCCCAGGCCGATCGACAGGACAGCCAGGGCGGCGAGCTGGCAGGTGAACGTCTTGGTGGCCGGGACGGCGCGCTCGATCCCGGCCTCGGTGATCAGCGCGAGATCGGCGAGTTCGGCGAGCGGGGTGTCGGCCGAGTTCGTGATCGCCACGGTGCGCGCGCCGCAGTCGCGGGCCCAGCCGAGTGTCTCCACGATTTCCTGAGTTCGACCGGACTGGGAGAGCGCGACCGCGAGCGTGCCGGCCAGGTCGACGCGGCTGTGGTAGGTGGTCGCCACCGACGGCGAACCCAGGCTGGCCAGCCGGCCGGCCGCCGTCTGGATCAGATAACTCCCGTACACGGCGGCGTTGTCCGAGGTGCCCCTGGCGAAGAAGAGCACCTGGCGGGCTCCGTCGGCCAGCGCCGCGATCTCGGCGGTACGCGGGAGCAGCGCCTGGATCGTGGCGGCCAGCGCGGCCGGCTGCGCCGCGATCTCGGCTCGCATGTGTGTCACAGTCGCCGCCTCCACGCTGTCCCCGATCTCGCTCGTGGCTCAGGCCCTGATGTGCCCTGATGTGCCTGCTATGGCAGTGTTCAGCGTAACGGTCGAGTCGGCGGGGCGCTGCTAGGCGAGGTGCGGTCCGTAGACCTGGCGGCCGCCGATCCAGGTCGCCATGGTCCTCAGGTCGTCGCTGACCCAGGTCAGGTCGGCGGCGGCCCCGATGGCGATCCGGCCCAGATCCTTGCGCCCGATCAGGTCGGCGGGGATCCTGGTCGCCGCGGTGACCGCGTCGGCGAGGCCGACACCCGTGGCGACCATGTTCGCGACCGCCGAGTCCATCCGCAGCGCCGAACCCGCCAGCGTGCCGTCGGCCCGCACCGGAGGCGCACCGTCGCCCACGGGCAGCTCGATCGGCTCGCCGCCCAGCTCGTAGCGACCTGGCGGCATGCCCGCACACGCGGCGGCGTCGGTGACCAGGCAGATCCGCCCGGGCGCGGCAGCGAACGCGATCGCCACGACCTGCCCGCTCACGTGGTGCAGGTCTGCGATCAAGCTGCTGGTAAGCCGGTTGTCGGCCAGTGCCTGCCCGACGACCCCGGGTTCGCGGTGGTGCAGCGGCCGCTGCGCGTTGAACAGGTGGGTCACCATCGTCGCGCCGCTCCTGGCGGCGGCGCTGACCTGGTGCGCCGTCGCGTCGGAGTGCCCGACGCTGACCCGCACCCCGGCGTCGGCCAGTTGCTTGATCGCGCCGATCGCGCCGTCGAGTTCCGGCGCCATGGTGACTAGCTTGACCAGGCCCGAGCCGGCGTCGAGCAGGGTCGACAGCGCAGCGGGGGTGGGATCGACGATCCAGGCCGGATTGTGCGCGCCGGCTCGCCTGGCCGAGATGAACGGCCCCTCCAGATGGATGCCGAGGATCCGGGCATTTCGCTCGTTGGCGGTCAGCTCGCCGTGTGACGCAGCCGCCCGCCGGAGCGAAGCGGCCATTTTCTCGATCGGGCCGGTAATAAACGTGGGCAGAAAGGACGTCGTGCCCGTCTGTGGCAGTCGGCTAGCGACGGTCTCGAATCCGGAGATCTCGGCGCTGGCCAGCTCGACGCCGAAGTAGCCGTTGACCTGCAGGTCCACGAAACCTGGCAGCAGGAAGCCCTCGCTGAGCTGGACGTCGGGTCTCGCGGGTGGCAATCCGGCGCTGACCGCTACGATCTTGCCGTCTGCGCAGCTAAGGTAGCCAGGCGCTAGGACCGCGTTCGCGCCGGGATACGTACCGCTGGCCGTGATCATCCGAGCAGCCGCGATCAGCATGCGGCTAGCATTGCACTCGCTTCATGGCATGTCGCCCGATTCGAACAATTCTCCTTATTTAGTACCGTTCGTAGCATTAGGCGATTACGGGATCTAATCCCTCCGTGTCGCCCGAGTTACATCCACCAACCAAGGCCCAGCCCGGGGTGCCGGGCCAGCCCGGGTGCCCGGGCCAGCCCGGGTTCCGGGCCAGCCCGGTTCCGGGCCGAGGCGAGGGGCGCGGCCGCCCGTTCCTCCCAATGCCCCAGCTACCAGCCCGTCAAGCCCCGCCCCGGCCCTGATCGCGGAGACTTCACCGCGCTTTGCGTGGGTAGTTTCCACTTCGTGGGTACTTTTCAGCTGTATGTGCGAAAAAGTACCCACGAAGTGCAGAGTCACGGTCGACCCCCGTAGTCGCCAGCGTGGCTCCGGCTAGGCGCGGGTTTGCGCGCCGGTGTTCGACAACTGTCGCGTTCTGGGTCGGCGACGGGTATGCGGCCTTGGTTCCGGTGGGTCGGCGCTCGGATGAGCTTCCGTTCTGTGGTCACGGGCTGAGGTGGTTGGCTCAGGTAGTCGCGGAGCTTGCCGGTTTCCGGTGCTTCTCGTGATCGCTCGGCTTGGCTGTTGGATTTATGTCTGTTATCGGGTAATTTGCCCAGTGTTAGTTAGCGTGGCCTGGCCCGACTCGGGTCATGCCGTGGTGGCCGCACAGCAGCATGGTGCTACTTACTGCTGTTCCGGGCGGGTGTTCGACAGCACCATGGTCCTACTTACTGCTGTCCTGATGACAGTAAGTACGGACCATGGTGTCGTTGGAAGCGACCTACAGGGCGGTCCTGGCCCGCTGAGAGCTGCCCTGTCTCGGCCGGGGACTTAGGGCGGCGCCGATGTGGGCTCAGCTGGCCTTTTTGGCCTTGCTCGTGCTGGGCTTGCTCGTGCTGGGCTTGCTGCCGCTCGACTTGGCGGTGCCGGATCTGCCACTGCTGCTGCTCGACCGGCTTGAGCGAGGCTTCGATCCGCCCGAGCCAGCCGAGTCGCCCGAGCCAGCCGACCCGCCCGAGCCGCCCGAGCCGCCCGAGCTGCCGTCGTCCTCGGCTGCCTCGATCGCCTTCTTGTCCGCCTGGCCGCCGACGGACTTGCGCTGCGCTTCGAGGCTGGCCTTGAGCGCGTCGGTGAGGCTGGCCGCCGGACTCGCGGCGATCTCCAGGGTGCCTGGCTGCAACAGTTCGCGCCCCTCGACCTTGGCCTCCACGAGCTCGATCAGTGCCTCGCGGTAGTTGTCGTGGAAGGAGTCGGCGTCGAAGTCCGCCGTCATCGAGTCGATGAGCGACGACGCCATGGTCAGCTCCTGCGGCCTGACCTCGATGTCCTGCTCCAGGAACGGGAACTCCGGCGGCCGGATCTCGTCCGGCCACAGCAGCGTCTCGAGGATCAGCACCCCGTCCCTGACCCGCAGCGTCGCGAGCGATTCCCGCTGCCGCAGCGCCACCTGCGCGATCGCCACCCGCCCTGACTGCTCGAGCGCGTTGCGCAGCAGCGCATAGGCCCGCGCGCCCGCCGTCTCGGGCTCGACGTAATAGCTCCGGTTGAACAACATCGGATCCACCTGAACAGCCGGAGCGAACTGCAGCACCTCGATCGCCTTCGTCGTCGGCAGCGGCAGGTCGGCCATGTCCTCGTCGCTCAGGACCACCATCTCGCCGGTCGGCAGTTCATAGCCCTTGGCGATGTCCTCATAAGGGATCTCTTCGTCGTCAATCGAACAGAAACGGCGGAATCTGATCCTCCCGCCGTCTTCCCTGTGCACCTGACGGAACGAGATGTCCTTCTGCTCGGTCGCGGCGTAGAGTCGCACGGGGATCATGACCAGGCCGAAGGAGATCGCGCCTTTCCACATGCTGCGCATGGCTTGTCCTTACCCAGATCGATCGAGTGCTGATACCACAAGCGTTGCCCCACTGTAGCGATTCGGCAATATGTTCGAAGGTGTCAGATAGCTCACCTGCTACCGCGAGTACGCGCCAACCCCACTGACTACAGGAAGGGTTCAGCGATGACCAGCAGCGACCACGAGGAACCACGCGCCGACGTCATCGAGCAGCACCAGCCCGCCACGCCGGAGCCGGACGAGTCCGACCAGACCCAGCCGCAGGGCGAGCTGCCGCTGGAGGCCGACGCGGCGGACGCGGCCGACCAGGCCCAGGAAGTCGATCTTGACGATGAGGATTACCGCTAGGCCAGCCGTAGTATGAGGATCGAGATCCATCCGACCGATGAGCCCAGTCCGATCAGCACTCGGAGAGACCAGTGGTTGCCACCTCGCGCGCGAGCCGAGGCCGTCCAGTCAGTCAGGCCGGCCGCGCCAATCAGGCCGACCAGGCCACGTCGACGAGTACCCGGCTGCCACGCCCGGCGCGGCGCAAGCAACTGCTCGGAGCCGCGCGCGAGGTCTTCGTGGCGCAGGGGTACCACGCCGCCGCGATGGACGAGATCGCCGAGCGGGCCGGGGTCAGCAAGCCGGTGCTGTACCAGCACTTCCCTGGCAAGCTCGAGCTCTACCTAGCCCTGCTCGACGAGAGCGTCGCCGAACTCGTCGGTGCCGTGTCGGCAGCGCTGGCCTCCACCAAGGACAACCGCGAGCGGGTACCGGCCACCTTCCGAGCCTTCTTCGACTACGTCAGCGGCGCTGGGGAGGCGTTCCGACTGGTATTCGAGTCGGACCTGAGCAACGAGCCCGCGGTGCGCGCCCGGCTGGAGCGCGCCATCTCCGAGTGCGGCGAGATGGTCGCCGAGTTCATCAGGGAAGACGCCGGCGTCTCCGATCACGAGGCCGATCTGCTCGGTATGGCCCTGGTCGGAATGGCGCAGGTCAGCGCCAGGTATTGGCTGAGCACCGACCGCACGATCGGCCAGGAGAAGGCCGAGGACCTGCTCGCGCGGCTCGCCTGGCGCGGCATCAGCGGCTGGCCGCTCGCCACCGACGGCACCCACGACTAGCGGTCGGCAGCCAGCGCGGCCCGGGCGGCTTTCGCTTCAGGCGTAGTCGGCGCGGCTCTCTCATCGCCCCGCTCCGGTTAGCCTGACGGGCAGTGGCTGCGGGCCGTAACCGCAGGATCGCGTTGAGCGGAGGATGGCCGTGGAAGTCAAGCTGGGCATACAAATGGCGCCGCGCGAGCTTGTGGTCGAGACCTCGATGACCGCCGAGGAAATCGAGCAGGCTCTGGCCGATGCCCTGGCGGACGGACGGGTGTTCGCGCTCAACGACAGCAAGGGCAGGTCAGTGCTCGTGCCCGCCGCCAAGATCGCCTACGTCGAGCTCAGCGTCGCCGAGCAGCGCCAGGTCGGCTTCGGCGGCCACTAGACAGCAGCCGTTCGTCCGCAGCCGAATCAGGCCGATTCCCCCAGCCCGAGCGCGGCCATTCGCTCGGCATGCGCGTCGGTCAGTGCCGCGAACATCCGCCCGATCTCACCAAGCTGCGCAGACGTGCCGCCGCCTAGCAGTCGCGCCAGCGGCTCGCGTTCGAACGCGACTCGCTGCGCCTGCCCGAGCGCCTCGCCGAGCAGCCGCCTTGCCCACAAGGCGAGCCGGCCGGCCACCGCCGGATCGGCCCTGATCGCCTCGCGCACCTTGGCGATCACGAACTGAGCGTGACCGCCGTCCGCGAGCACCTGCAGCACGAGCGACCGGGTCGGCGGATCGAGCAACTGGGCGACCACGCGGTAGAAGTCCGCGGCGATTCCGTCACCCACATAGGCCTTGACCAGGCTTTCGAGCCAGTCCGACGGCGCTGTCCTAGCGTGGAACGCGTCGATCGGCTCCACGAATGGCTCCATAGCCAGCTGCGGATCGGCGCCAAGGTCGCTGATTCGCTGCCGAAGCAATTGGAAATGACCAAATTGCGCGACCGCCATTTCCCCCAGATCGGCCTTGTCCGGCAGCGACAGCGCCAGCGAGGCGTCGTCAGCCAGCCTGAAGAAGGCCACGAGCGAGGCGTAGGCAAGCAGCCCGAGCAAGTCGACGACTCCCTCGGTTTGTCCCTCGGCTTGCGGGGCGTGCTCCGTCACATCGGCAGCGTATCCCCGTGTCGCCAGCCGCCGCGCGACACACCACTCTCCGGCCGCCGGCCTTGGCCAGCGCCGGAGTCTGGTTGCTACACTGAGTGGTGGCTTAACCTTGGAATGCGACCACCCCCAGGATGTGTTGCAAGGTGCAGTGGCGCGGTGGCAGTCGGAGTATGTCCTGGCTACGACGCTGTGCCCGACTTGTCCGAGCGACGCTCGACATGTGACTAAGCGTGGCCGGCAGATTGCACTTACTGCGAGTTGCCCAGCCTGCTCCATGACGAGCATTCCCGCTCACGGTGAGTCAGCCGCATCCTGCGGTAACCAGACTGGCCGCCCCAAGCGGCAGGCGGACCGCAGGACATCGATGGAGGCGGAAGCCCTGACTACGCAAGACTTGAATACAAAGACAGAAAACCACCAGACGATGAACGAGTCGCTCGACGATTTCATCCTCGTTTCTGAGCCTGCGAATACGCAACTTCTCGCCCAGGACGGTGAGCCGGTCGCGGTAGCGACGGTCGAGCTTGAGGTGGAGCCGGGTACTGAAGCCCAGGTCGCCGCGCTCGCCCCGGCATTCGACGAATTCGGCATCGCCGAGTCCATCTGCAACGCGCTTCGTACGGCCGGCATCACGAAGGCTTTTCCGATTCAGGCGCTCACCCTCCCGATCGCGCTCGACGGGCACGATGTGATCGGGCAGGCGAGGACCGGTACCGGCAAGACCTTCGCCTTCGGCGTGCCGATGCTGGAGCACATCTTGTCCGGCGGCCTCCGCAAGGCGTCCGCACCGCGCGGGCTGGTTGTCGTCCCCACCAGGGAACTCGCGATCCAGGTCGCCGACGACCTGCGCAGCGCCGCTGCGCAGAGCGACATCAACGTCGTGACCTTGTACGGCGGCCGTGCCTACGAGCCGCAGATCGAGGCGCTCGCCACGGTGGACATCGTGGTGGGCACGCCTGGTCGCCTGCTCGACCTGTCCAGGCAGGGACAACTTGACCTCTCCGGCGTCGACATCATGGTGCTCGACGAGGCGGACCGGATGCTCGACCTGGGCTTCCTGCCCGACGTCGAAGCCATCTTGCGGCTGACGCCGACCGACCGGCAGACGATGCTGTTCTCGGCGACGATGCCATCCGAGGTCGTCACGCTAGCCAAGCGCCACCTGTACCGGCCGACGCACATCAGGGCCGAGGGCCGCGACGAGCCAGCGCACGTGCCGACGACCGACCAGCACGTGTTCCGCGCCCACCACCTTGACAAGCTCGAGGTACTGGCGCGGGTGCTGCAGGCCAGCAGCCGGGGACTGACGATCGTCTTCTGCCGGACCCGCCGCGCCTGTGACCAGGTCACCGCCGACCTGACCGCACGCGGCTTCGCCGCCGCGGCCGTGCACGGCGATCTTGGTCAGAGCCAGCGCGAGCGGGCACTGCGGGCGTTCCGAGGCGGCAAGATCGACGTGCTCGTCGCGACCGACGTGGCGGCGCGCGGCCTCGACGTCGACGATGTCACCCACGTCGTCAACTACGAGTGCCCGGAAGACGAGAAGGCGTACCTGCACCGGATCGGCCGCACGGGCCGGGCCGGCCGTACGGGAGTTGCCGTCACCTTCGTCGACTGGCAGGACCTGCAGCGCTGGAAGCTCATCGACGCCGCGCTGAATCTCGGTCACCCAGAGCCGCTCGAGACGTACTCGACGTCCGAGCACCTGTTTACGCTCGCTGACGATTCCGGCTGAGGTGACCGGCGCCCTGCCCAACGTGCAGCGCGGCCGCGCGGGGCTGGAAGCCGAGGACCTCGAGGACATCGGCGAGACCGGCAAGAAGCGCTCGCCGAAAACCAGCCAGCGGCACAAGTCCGGCCGTGGCCGCAGTGGCTCGGACTCCGAATCGGGTTCGGGCTCGGCGGGGGTGCGGGCCGATGGCGGCACTCGCGCCGACCAGGGCGGCGGCTCAGGCGGAACCACGAGGCGACCCCGGCGGCGCACCAGAGGCGGCGCCCCGGTGCAGTCCGAGGCCGGCGGCGCGGACAGCGCCCCGGCGGCAGGCACCGACGCCGACCACCCCGTGGCGACCAGCACAGCGCCGGGAGCGCCCCGCAAGCGCCGCCGCAGGTCGCATGCCGCCTCGCGCGGACCGGCTGCCGCTCACGCCGAACCTCAGCACGGCTCGACCCGGCCAGCCAGCCGCACCGAAATGCGGGACATCTCCGGCGACTTAGCAGCCACCACCCAGTGACCGCCGGGTTTGTCGGTGTGTCTCATCCGGGCGAATCGCGCAGATCGTGGCCTATTGCCGCGACAACTAGTGCGTTGCTAGCGCGTCTTGCTGGGTAGGCTGCCAAGCCGTGAGCACTCCCCGATCTCTGCAGATGTCCCACCGCATCAGGCAGAAGTCCATCCGCACCGCACGTGGCCCGTTCGCGGCTCTGTGCGCCGAGCCCGCCGGAGCCGCCGATGAGCGGCAGCCGGCGTTGCTCGTGCCCGGTTACACGGGCAGCAAGGAGGACTTCCTCTCGGTGCTCGAGTCGTTGGCCGCCCCGGGCCGCACGGTGATCGCCATGGATATGCGCGGTCAGTACGAATCCGAAGCGGCGGCCGACCGGACCGGCTATCAGCTTGATCAACTCGCCTCCGACCTCGGCGCGGTCGCCGCGACGATCGCAGGCGACTCAGGCCGAGTGCACCTGCTCGGCCACTCCTTCGGCGGCATCGTCGCCCGTCAGGCCGCCCTGGCGGCCCCGGCTAGCTACCTGTCGCTCACCCTGCTGGGCTCTGGCCCGGGCACGATCAACGGGATGAGGGCTCAGGTACTGCGCGACCTGCTCGACTTCCTCCGCCCGGCTGGCGACGACGTCGCGCAGCTCGGCCCGATGATCGCCTACCTCTGGGATACCCAGCTCAGACCCCAAGCCGAGGCCGAAGGCACGCCGCCCGACATTGTCGAATTCCTCAGGAAACGGGCGGTCCGCAGTTGCCCGCTCGGCCTGGCTGTGATGGCCGAGCATCTGCTGAACTGCCCTGACCTGACCCCCGAGCTGGCAAGCTCAGCGAGGTTCCCCGTCCTGGTGAGTTACGGCGAGAACGACGATGCCTGGCCGCCCGTCATCCAAGACCTGATGGCCAAGCGACTCGGTGCACAACGGGTCTGCATCCCGGGTGCCGCCCACTCCCCGGCGGTCGAGGCACCGGAGACGACAGCGGCCATGCTCACAGCGTTCTGGAACCACGCCGAGTCAGTCTAAGCACGAGAACTCCCGGCCTCGGCGCACCTGGGGACCCCCGGTGTGGTGATAGCCGCACCTGGGGACCCCCGGTGTGGTCGCGGCAGCATCGGCCGCCTGGGCCACGCTGCGGTAAGGAGCAGGGCCGTAAGGAGCAGGCTCGAACAGCAGTATGTCCCTACTTGCTGCTGTTAACGGCACCAGATCAACAGCAGCAAGGTCCTACCTGCTGTCGTCCTGATGACAGTAAGTAAGACCATGCTGCTGTCGCGTAGCGGTCCTGGACAGCAGCAGGTAGGCACCTGCTGAGGTGCGACCCCGGCCCGAGCCGAGCGGATCCGCGCGAAAGGGCGGCAACGACCGACTGTTGAGTGCGTTAGGTCGGCGAGCAGAGCGATATGCCCGGTCTGCGAAGCTCGCTAGCGAGGGGCGGAAACCTCGGCACTGCCTGATCGCCGGGCTTTAGCTAGCTTCTTCGTCGAGGCCATCCCAGGGGCGGCGCGCTGGGCCGGCCTGGCGGCCTTCTGGGCACTGGGCCCGGTAGTCACACCAGCCGCACCAGACTCCCGGCTGAGGAGGAAAGACCTCGTCGCCGCGCTGCGGATCGTCGTGCGACCTGAACTTCTCGTCGGCCTGCCCGCATTCGCCGGCGATGTCCTCGGCCCGGCCGAGGTGCCGGTCGAACGATTCGCGGGTGTGCTCCCAGCCGACGACCTGCCCGGTCGGCAGATGGTGCAGTTCGACCTTGGCGCAGCGGCGCCGCAGCACCCGGCCCGCCGCCAGCGCGTACAGCGCCAGCGCCAGCGAGGACCGCACGTCGCCGACGTCGAGCGGATTCCGGCCGGTCTTGTAGTCGACAACCACCAGATCGCGCCGGAGCGGAGGCTCGGCTGCGGGTTCGGGACTCGACCCCGGCTCAAGATCGCGTTCGCTTCGAGGTACGGGCTCACGGTGGCGGCTGGATCCAGATTCGGCCGGGTCCTCGACGTCCGGGTCAGGGTCGGGCTGGCGGCGTCGGTCGTCTAGGCGGTCGATCCGGCCTGAGACCGCGATCAGGTCGGTTTTCATTGCCACGACGCGCTCGACACCGGCGGGCTCTACTTCCGGGTCGAGCAGGGCCACGTACCGGTCGACCATGGCCCTGGCCCGGCGCAGGTGCCGGTCGGACTGGTCGCCGTCGGCGTAGCCGTCGGCGAGCCAGCCCCGCTCGAGCAGCCGGCCAGCGGCCGGCACTGTCCGCTCCCTGAGCGGCAAGCGCCACCAGCCGGCGAGGGCGTTGTGCACGCTCGCCCCGAAGCTGTTATGGGCCCAGGGCGGTCCTTTGGGCGGCGACGGCCGATCCAGGTACGTCATCCGGTACCGGCGCGGGCAGTCGAGCCAGGTCCGCAGTCTGCTCGGGGTGCACGGATACAGCCGGCGCGGCATCCCGTCGAAGCCGAGTTGCTCACCCATCTGAGCTACTCGGCCGCGTCATCCTCGGCCGCCTCGCCCTCGGCATCGTCGATCAGGCCGTCCGGTCCGGCCGACACCCAGGAGTCGAACTTTCGCTCGAGGACCGCGACGGTGGTCTCGTCGCCGTGGCCAGGAAAGATCTTGGTATGGCTGTCCAGGGTGAGCACCGAGGCGCCGATAGAGCTGAGCTGACGTGAGAAATCGGTGAAATACCCTTCGTGCGGCACCGGGCCGTCCAAGCTGACGGCGTCACCGGTGAAGAGTGCCTCAAGTTCCTCGCAGTACAAGCTCACCGATCCGGACGAGTGCCCTGGGGTGAACATGACCTCGAGCGAGACGTCGGCGACTTCGAACACGCCGCCGTCCTCCATATCGATGTCGGGCTGGGCCTGGCCGTGCGCGTCGCGCCACGGCAGCTTGTCGCCGGGGTGCAGGGCCACCGGTGCTTCGTCCCGCTTGGCGACCTCTAGGGCGGCGGCCACGTGGTGGGGGTGGCCGTGGGTGCAGATCACCGCCGCGACTTCCCGGTCGCCGACCGCGTCGAGCACGGCCGTGGCTGCCTCTCCGGGATCGATGACGATGACCTCGTCGTCGTCGCCCACGATCCACGTATTAACGGTGCCGGTCACCCGATCGATCCGCGCCTGCATGCCAGCCTGCCTTCCTGATGCCTGCTGTGGCCGAATGCCAGAAACCGCCGGCTTGCCGACGAACCCGTGGTCGGCCAGCCGACTTTATCGGCTCCCATCGTAGAGCCAGATTGCGCACATCAGTCGCAATGCCGCCGACCGCGCCGAACTCCCGCGCAGGGCCGGCCGCCTAACGGACCTGCCGGCTACAGGTGGCCGGTCGCCACGACGTACTTCAGCCACGCCGCGTACCAGTTCTTCTCCAGCGCACGCTGGGCCTGGCGCAGGGTCAGGAACCTGCGGCAGACCAGGCCCTTCAGGATGTGGTCGAGCTGGACCTTCTCGAAGAAGCCGGTGCCCTTGACCGCCGCCGGCCAGATATTCGCCGCCGTGGTCGTTCCGCCGAGCGAAAGCGGCACCAGCCGATTCAGAATGTACCTATTCTGCACGGCCGGGTCTGAGTAGCCGTATTCCTGGAAAACTTCGTCTTCGACGGAAATCGGAATCGGGTGAACGCTGGCCGCCGGCGGCAGATTGCAGACCGTGTTGGTGTTCGTGGTCGTGACCGCGCCCGGAGTGAGCGCACGCCTGGGCACCGAGACGCCGCCACTGATCACGGGCATGATGAAGTTCGGAAGCTGGACGCCCGCGAGATCCGGCCCGGTCTGCACCGAACCAGGGACGACCGGCGCGCTCGGCGCCGGCCGTACGTGGTGCGACGGTGCCGAGCAGGCAACCGCGGTCAGCGCACACCCGACGGCGACGACTAGCCCTCTCGCCACGCCAGCTCTAGCCATCACTCATCGCCGCCCTCGCGCTCATTGTCAGGATCATCGCGGTCGCCCCAGGACGTTGACGTCCCAGCCCGCAGCTCGCCACGACTCCGCGTCGAGCGCGCACCGGGCGTCGATCAGGATCCGCTGACTGACGACCGCGCCTAGCTTCTCCGGGTCGACGCCTCGGTAGTCAGACCACTCGGTGAGGTGCAGGACGACGTCGGCGCCTTCGGCGGCGTCGCACACGGTCGCGGCGCAACGCAGGTCAGGGTAGGCCCGGGCAGCGTTGGGCAGCGCCACCGGATCGTGCACCGACACGACCGCTCCTTCGCTGGCCAGCCGCTCGCATACGTCCAGGCTGGGCGAGTCCCTGATGTCGTCGGTGTTCGGCTTGAACGACACCCCGAGCGCGGCGACCCGCTTGCCCGCAAGCGAGCCGCCGACCACCTGCCTGGTCAGGTCGGTCACTCTGGCCCGGCGACCGGCGTTGATCGTGTCCACGCTGTCCAGCAGGTCAGCGACCGAGGGCACCCCGAGCTGCCGCGCCGTCGCCCGGAAGGCCCGGACGTCCTTGGGGAGGCAGCCGCCACCGAACCCGAGACCGGGCGACAGAAAGCGCCGGCCGATCCGCTCGTCGTAGCCCAGCGCCTCGGCCAGCGACGTGACATCGGCGCCGACCGCCTCGCACACCTCCGCCATCGCGTTGATGAACGAGATCTTGGTCGCGAGGAAGGCGTTGGCCGAGGTCTTGACCAACTCGGCTGTCTCCAGGTCCATGAACAAGCTCGGCACCCCCGCCGCGAGCAGCGGCTCGAAGACCTCTCGGAGCTGGTCGCAGGACCGCGCCGAGGTGACGCCGAAGACCAGCCGGTCAGGCCGCAGGCTGTCCTGCACGGCGAAGCCCTCGCGCAGGAATTCCGGATTCCACGCGAGGTCGACCTGATCACCGGCGGGCGCGGCCGACCTCATCCTCGAAAGGAGCACCCGGGCGGTGCCAGGCGGGACGGTCGACTTGCCGACCACCAGGCACGGACCGGACAGGTGCGAGGCCAGTTCGTCGCAGGCCGCACGAACGTAGCTGAGGTCGGCATCACCGCCGGCCGCCTCGGGCGTCCCGACGCACAGGAAATGCACCTCGCCGAACGCCGCCGCCTCGGCTGACGAGGTGCTGAAGCGCAGCAGGCCGGACTCGACGTGCTTGCGCAGCAATGGCTCGAGTCCCGGCTCGTAAAAGGGTGCCTCACCAGCGGCCGCCATCGCGATCCTGGCCGCGTCCACATCAATCGCCAGCACCTCGTGGCCAATCTCTGCCATGCAAACAGCGTGCGTGAGTCCGAGATATCCGGTCCCTATCACGGTCAGGCGCGCAGACCGCACTGCCGGTGCCTGCCCATATTGGCTCGCTGACTCCATCGCTGGCTCCATAATGTCCGCAGGTCAAGTTCGGGGATCAACCAGTGGGCGAGCATGGCAAGTTCGATTGGCCGGCGGCAGCGTGAGTCGCCACGTTGTCGCAGGCCAGCGAGGTGTCGAGGTGATGACTCTGGATGTAGATGCCGTATCCAGGGCCGTTGACGTCCGCACGGTTGCCGACGAAGGTATTGCCTATCCCCCACCCTGGATAGACCTGGTGCACGGCGAAGCCGTCGTCGACGCTATTGACACCTGTGTTGTCTTTTATCGTCCAGTCGTTGCCTTTGACATTGACCCAGGAGCTGGCCGCGTCAGCGACCATTCCAGAACCGTCGAAATGGTTTCCGGCGATCAGCCCGCCGGTCGTGCCCTCTTTGATGTCGATATTCTCGGCGGTCGTGTCCGCGATGTCGTTGTCGATGATCTGGTCGTCGTCGCTCGCGTCCGGCTTGCACGCGGTGTACCGGCACCAGTTGCTGTGCGCCGAGCCGACGTACACGCCTTCGCCGAAGAACTGGACCTCCAGCCCCGACCGCCTGACCACGCTGTGGCTGATCGTGTCGCGTGAGCTGAAGGAGCGCAGGTGGATCGCCTCGTCGCCGGTGCCGCTCACGTACAGCCCGTAGAGCAGGTCGTGATCGGCGTGGTCGGCGACGATGCCCTTCTGCCCGCCGCGCACCGTGAACCCCTCGAGCCGCCACCACGAAGCTCGGTCAAGGTAGAAGTCGTAGCCGTGGCTGGTGGTCGGGCCGTCCAGCACCGCCCCCCGGGATCCGCACAGCGTGATGGGCGCCGCCGCAGTCCCAGAGCGGGAAGCCACGAAATTGCCCTCGTACGTCCCGGGGGCCAGCGTGATCGTCTGGCCGGGCCTGGCGGCCGAGAGCGCGCTGGTCAGCTCGGTGGCGGTCGACACGGTCGTCGAGTGTCGCGGGCAGCCGGTCCGCGTGCCCGGCACCTCGAAGCTGGCATCGTCGCCGCCCGGCGACGGCCCCGGCGAGAGCCCAGGCGACGGCACTGCCGACGCCGAGCCAGTCACTGGCGGCAACCCAGGCCCGACCGGTCGATGGCCCGACCCGGCCGAACCGCATCCGCTGGCGAGTATGGCGAGCGGCACCAGGGCCACGACCGCTACCGGAGCGCCAGATCTTGCGCTGCGCCCCATGTCAGTCCATGACCTGCCCGCGCGGGCTGGCCGGCTCGGCGTGGCCAGCGCCGCCCATCAGCGCATGATCACCGTTCACGCTGGTGGCCGGGGCTGGCCTGCTCTGCGCCGGCGGCTGAGCGCCGATCTGGGCCAGTTCGGGTCGCCAGTGCGTGCTGTGCGGGTAAGGATGCGACGGCAGCCGCTTGCGGCGCGACCACAGGTAGCACAGCAGGACTAGAGCGACGATGCTGAGCCACAGCGCGGCGAGCGGATGAAACGCTAGGTAGGAAATCACCGTGATGTGGGCGTGGTGCTGCCAGCCGCTGTCGTTCGTTCCCGCGAGGTTCGGGGTGCGCGCGTCGGCCCGGGCGTCGACCGCTCGGAACCCGCTGCCCGAGATGACATTGCCGGCCCCGGTGACAACCGAGCTCGTCCCCCGGGCGGTGATGCCGAAGACAGTCGCCCTGGTGAGCACGTTGTTGTCGACTTCGATCCGGCCCGAGTTCCTGATCAGGACCGCGATCCTGGCATCGGACACGGTATTGCCCGACAAGGTCGCACCGGGCGCGTTCGGCCCGACCGACAGGCCCGACCTCGGAGAGCAGCGGACGTCGTTGCCGGTCACCACGACGTTCCTGGCGCCGAGCCTGGCCGCGATGCCGGTGTCGTGCGTGCAGACCTCGTCCGAGGTGAGCACCGTCCCGTTACCGCCTTCGACCAGGATGCCGGTGCGCTGGTTGCGCAGCGCCGCGCTGCCCGTGATCTTGGCGCCCGATCCAGGCGACTCCGCGCTGCCCGACGCGGACGCACCGCTGACCAGCGGCCGGCCGTCGATCACGAACCCGTTGTCCTCGTTGTTCTCGGCGACGTCGGCCCGCAGCAGCGTCCGCTGGGTGGCCCGGCCGACGAGGAAGCCGTTGCCGCCGTTGCGCGACGCCGAGCTTGCCGTCACCGTCGTGCCGATCGAGTAGCGGTGGATGTGCAGGCCGTCTAGCTCGTTGAACTCGAACAGGTCGGAGTCGAACCGGAGATTCTGGCCCCGGTCGACGAAGGCGCCGTAGGTCTGGCTGGTGAAGGTCGAGCTGGTGGCGCCGCCGGTGCTCGGCTGGCCGTTCACGCCGGTCCACGCCACCCCGCCGGTGCGACCGCTCCAGAACCCTAGCGACGACACGCGCACATCGGTGAGCGTCATCTTCCCGCCGACCTCGCGGATGTAGGAACGGCCGAATCCCCTGTCGTCGGCAGGCTTCTTCGCGATTCGGTCCCAGCCCACGATCGTCATCGGCTTCGCGCGCGTGCCCCCGAACACCAGCTTGCCGCCCCAGGACACGATCGAGGTGAACCCGCTGGTCGTGCTGTCCATGTACAGCACGTGCAGGCGGGAGGACGCCAGTTCGAGCGTCGCGTTGGCCGACACGAAGACGTTGTCGATGAGCAGCGCGGCGTGATGCTTGAGCATGACCAGCGCGCCGTACTGGGCGAGGTTGGCCGCCGTGTAAGGATGCGGTCCCGCAGGCAGCACCAGCGTCGGCAGCGAGCCCCTGACGGGCAGCACCTCGGGCTGGAAAATCCGAGCGGACGCGTGCAGGAGCACCCGGATCCTGGCGTCTTCCGAGCTGACCAGCGCCGCTTCCCTGACCGGGCTGCCGGCCGGCGGCGAGGCGGCCGGCTGGCTCGGGTCGATCGGCCGCGCCACTGGTGGCAGCTTGACCGAGGGCAGCGCGTGCGGGGCGTGCAGCAAGGTCACGCCGTGCTTGGACTTAGCCGCGACCGGCCTGATGTGCACGTGCAGCGCCGACAAGATCACCGGCAGGGCGGCGAGCAGCGCGAACACGCACAGGGCGACCAGCACCACAAGGACGGTCTGCCGCCTGACGCCTCTCGGGGCGCGCGACTGATGACGTGCCGACATGAGGTCCCCCTAGCGAAGCGACGCGGCGGATTGCGCCTCGCCGCCAAGGCTGGTCTGGTCAGCGCTGCGGGTGAGCCAGCCGTGCACGTTCATGGTGAGGAACGCGTAGGCCTTGACCGGCAGCGCGATCACGATCGTCATGACGGCGACGAGCGGCAGCAGCCAGATATCCCCCGGTCGCTGCCGCAGGTGCGAGATCCCGCGCAGGCACCGCCCGGCGAGCAGCCAGCCCACCGCCGCCGCCGCCACGATGGCCTGCGGATGCAGCACCCAGGCGACCAGGTAGACCACGGCGAAACCCATCGTGAGCGGGGTCAGCATGATCTGGAGCACGCTGAGCTGGCAGATGAACGGCTGCCGCCACAGCCAGCCCTTCCAGATAGCGGTGCAGTAGGTGCGGTAGGAGTTCCGGCTCCAGCGCAGCCGCTGCTTGAGGAACACGCGGCAGGTATCGGGAAACATCGAGTACGCCCGCGCGGTCGACTGGTAGACGGTCTTGTAGCCGGACGCGAGCACCAGCCAGGTCAGCCGGCCGTCGTCACCCGAATCACAGCGCCTGCCGAGGAAGAACTCGTCCACCAGGTGCTCGAGCACCGGCATGACGATGCTGCGCCGGTAGGCCACGGTCCGCCCGGACAGGCACGCGACGGCACCCGACCGAGACTGCGCCCGCACGTAGTCGAGATAGCGGACGTCGATGATCCAGTCGGCGACCCGGCGCCAGACGCTGCGGCCCGGTGAGTACGCGTTCTGCCTGGACCCGACGCCGCCGACCTTGGGATCGCCGAACGGCGCCAGCAACTCGCGCAGCAGCCCGGGCGCCCAGTTGGTGTCCGAGTCGGACAGCACCAGGATCTGCGAGGTCGCGGCCCTGATGCCGACTCCGAGCGCGGAGCGCTTGCCCGTGTGCACGAACGGGATCACGGTGAGCCGGGGCTCGGCGATCGCGCGCGCCTTCAGCATGGCGATGACTTCCCGGTCACCGACGTCTGGGACGATGATCACCTCGCTGAGATCCTCACCGAGCCAGGACTCCAGGCAGCGGCCGAGGATCTCGGGATCCTCGCGGAAGGCGGGCACGACCAGCGACGCGGTCGCCTCGTAGCCAGGCTCGACCGGCCGGTAGACCCGCGACAGCGAGAACCTGGTCACCCAAATCGACCAGGAGAGCAGCCCGACCACGCCGATGGGCACATAATGATGCAGGTCAGTCCACCAGGAAAGGACTGAGGAATACCGCAAGGCGACAGCCGCATTGGCGACGTCAGCGAGCATCGTGACCCTTCCGACCAAGGTGGGCGCTACGACGCCACGGTTCGGGGATAAGAAGCGCACTTTTCGTGCTACGCAACCTAAGACACGATAGTCATGGACGCGCTCAGAACATTCACCGGACCAGGCAAATAAGAGCCTACTTCGCTGGTATTCGGCCTAACGCCACGCAAAGTGAATGATCGGTGACATCTTGATACCGCCTCGCGTCGGCCAGGTGACGATGAACCCCAGTTTCTTCGTACGTCGGCTACTTTAACCTGCTTAGCGGATATGTCCCAGATCGCCAACCAGCAGCGACAGCCGCAGCAACCGCAACAGCAGCATGTCCCTCCCTGCTGCTGTCCCAGCCCCCTCCGCAACAGCAGCATGGTCCTACCTACTGTCATCAGCACGACACCAAGTAGGACCATGCTGCTGTCGAAACACCCCTCCCAACGACAGCAAGTAGGACCATGCTGCTGTCCCAGCGCGGGCGCGGGGCGGGCGCGGGGCGGACCGGGGCGCAGGGCTGGGACGCGGGGCTGGGGCGCGGGGCGGACCGGGCCGCGGGGCTGGGGTGCGGGGCGGGGCGGCGGGAATCAGGGCGGGGGCCGAGAGCGCGGGGCGGGCTGGGAGAGCGCGGGGCGGGCCGGGAGAGCGCGGAGGGCGGGGCTACTGGGTTGGTTAGTGGAGGCCGGTGCGGATTAGGGCGCGGACGGCGTCGACGATCAGCTGGACGGCGATCGCGGACAGCAGGAGGCCGGCGATCCGGGTCAGCAGCTCTACGCCGGAGCTCTTGAGCACTGCCAGCACCACCCCGGAGAACCGCATGGATAGCCAGAGCAGGACGACGGCGGAGGCGATGGCGGCGGCGAACGCGATGCCGGAGCCGATCGAGTCGATCCGCTGGACGAAGAGCATTGTTGCCACGATGGCACCTGGGCCGGCGAGCAGCGGGGTGCCGAGCGGCACGAAGGCGACGTTCGCCCGGGTGTTCTCGAGCTCGGCGGGCTCGGCCGCCTTGCCGGTCAGCAGCTCGAGCGCGACGAGCAGCAGCAGGAGACCGCCTGCGGCCTGCAGCGACGGCAACTCCACACCGAGGTAGGCGAGGATCGACCGGCCGAACGCCGCGAACGCCACGATGACGCCGAGCGCGACGACCGCGGCCTGCCACGCGAGCCGGTTCCGTTCCGGCGCGGGCCTGCCAGCCGTCATGCCGAGGAAGACCGGCACCACGCCAGGCGGGTCGGTGATCACGACCAGCGTGACGAACGCCTCCCAGAAGAACTTGAAGTCCGGCAGGATGCCGGTCATCCCCTGATCACCGGTGCGCCGTGGGCCGCCTCGACGAGGCGCTCGAACGATTCGGCGCCGACGTACTCGGAGCCGATCCGGTCGTCGGTCAGCTCGCCGTGGTCGTCGCTGCCGCCTGCTGCCACCAGATTCAGATTGGCGGCCAGATCGGCGAGTACTTGCCGTTCAGCAGAATCATGACTTGGATGCGCCACTTCTACACCGGCCAGTCCAGCGGCCGCCAGCTCCGCGATCAGGCTTTCCGGTATCAGCCAGCCGCGAGTCTCCGCTAGCGGGTGGGCGAGCACGCAGACGCCGCCCGCCTCCCGCACGATCCGGATCGCGTCGACCGGATCGAGCGCGTACCGGCGCACGTGCGCCCGTCCTCCGGTGCCGATCCACTCCGGGGTAAAAGCCTCTTCCACCGAGTCGATCGCGCCGGCTGCCATCATGGCCCGGGCGATGTGCGGGCGGCCGACGACGCCGTCCCCGGCGATCTGCGCGACCTGGTCCCAGGTGACGCCGACGCCGAGCGCCGTGAGCCTGGCGACCATGTCCCTGGCCCGGGCGATCCGGCTCTGCCGAATCGCCTCGCACTGGCGGGCCAGTTCCGGGTAGTCGGGGTCGAAGAGATACGCCAGCATGTGGACGCTGTGCCCGTCGCGCCGGCAGGACAGCTCCATGCCGGGGACGAGCAAGAGCCCTGGGGGCAGCGCGCGTGCCGCCGCGTCCAGGCCGGCCACCGTGTCGTGGTCAGTCAGCGCGATCGCGTCGAGACCAGCGGCAGCGGCCCGGCGTACGACCTCGGCTGGCGGTCTCGTGCCGTCGGAGGCTGAGCTATGGCTATGCAGGTCGGCACGCACGCGCTGACTCTAGCCGTCCGCGCGGCGCGCTGAATTAGCCGGGTAGCCGGGGCGAGCGGGCGCCGAACGGCAGGTCCAGCACCCGGCCACGGTCCCGCAGGTCAAGCAGCCGCATCGACTCCACTAGGAGCGTGCCGGCGGTGTCCGGCCACAGCAGCACCCACAGCCAGCCGCCCATCAGCTCGCCGACGAACGCGGCCCGGCCCGGCGTGTCGATGTTCCACAGCGGGAACTCGTGGTTGCCGAACTCGACCTGGGCGTGCGGCGAGCTGTCGGGGAACCCGTCACCCGGATCCGGGCCAGTCAGGCCCGCGCAGTAAGCGCCCAGGCCGACGCCAAGCTCTTCGCAGATCAGCAGCATCTCGCCGGGGCCGCCGACCGGATTCGGCCCGGACAGCGCCACCGCGCAGGCCCGCATGCCGCTCCGCTCGTCACCGACGGCGGCGAAGCCGGTGACCAGCCAGCCGCCGGGCAGTGGCCACGGCAGCATGACGGGAACGGCCGCATGGCGCAGGAGCCCGGCGAGTCCTTCTGGCGACAGGCTCTGGACCTGGCGGAGCGGATAGATCTCACCGTGCGCGGTGCACCGCCAGCTACTGGACCAGGCGCTGGGCGGCATCGCGTCCGAGCCGCATCTAGGGCAGGTCAGGCCCACAGTAGTCACGCCCGTATCCCTCAGCCGATCGCCACCGCTTCACTCACACTACGATGCTCTGCGCGCGGGATTCGTAAACGCACAGTCACCGTTACGGTACGGGGTGTGTGCGACTCAGGCCAGCGGCCCGGCCCCGGGCGGCCGCCACCATCGCAAGCTTCCTGGACGCCTCGTCGATCATTTCCTCACCTAGCAGCACCGCACCCCGGTGCTCGTCGTCGGTGGCACGCGCATAGGCGTCGAGGATCAGCTCCGCGCGGTCGTAGCTGTCCTGGTCGGGCGCGAACGCCGAGTTGACGGGCTCGATCTGGTCGGGGTGCACGACCCACTTGCCGTCGTAGCCGAGCGCGGCGACGCTCGCCGAGACGGCCTTGAGCCCGTCGAGGTCGGTGATCGCCGCATAGGGACCGTCGATTGCCTGCAGCCCGGCGGCCCGCGCCGCGACCAGGATCCGCAGCAGCGGATAGTGGAAGGCGTCGCCGCCGTAGCCCTCCGGCTGGGCGCCGACGGCCAGCGAGCGCATGCCGACGCTGGCCATGAAGTCGGCTGGGCCGAAAACCAGCGCCGCGAGCCTGCTCGACGCTCGCGCGATGTCATCGACGGCGGCAAGGCCGGCCGCGTCCTCGATCTGCGCCTCGATCTTGATGCTGGCCCGGCGGCAGGCCCGTGGCCTGCTCAAGCTGGCCGAGCAGCAGATCGAGCCAGGCGATGTGCGCAGGGCTGCGCACCTTGGGCAGCACGATCGAGTCAAGCCGGTCTCCGGCCTGCTCCACGACGTCCACGACGTCGCGATAGGCCCAGCCAGTGGCAGCGTCGTTGACCCTGACCGCGCGCAGGCTCGCCGCCCAGTCACCGGCAACCAGCGCCTCGATGACGTAGCGGCGCGCCTGGTCCTTGGCAGCGGGTGCCACGGCGTCTTCGAGGTCGAGAATGATCTCGTCAGCGGGCAGGCCACGGGCCTTTGCCAGGAACCGCTCACTGCTGCCTGGCACGGTAAGGCACGACCTTCTAGGACGCATCGCTGCCGGTGTTTGCCGACCCTGGGCGCTCGTCATGGAATCGATGATCCTATGCCGGCCGTTCGACTGGGTCTGCGGGTGCTTCTAGCATGGGCTCATGTCCACCACTTCGCTGCCAGGGCAGCCCGCCGACGGCCAGCCGGGCGGTACCGGGTCAGGAACCCTGACCGTAGCCCAGGTCACGCAGACACTGGCCGGCGTGCTCGACCCGGAGATCCGCCGGCCGATCACCGAACTCGGCATGGTCAAGAACGTCGAAGTCGCGGCAGACGGGACGGTGCTGGTCGAGGTCTACCTGACCGTGTCAGGCTGCCCGATGCGCGACACCATCACCCGCGAGGTACAGGGCGCCGTCGGCAAGCTGGCCGGAGTTCGGAGCGTTCGGGTCGAGCTCGACGTGATGAGCGAGGAGCAACGCCGGGACCTGCAGGGCATGCTGCGAGGCGGCAAGCCGGAGCGGGAGATCCCGTTCGCCAGTCCGGGGTCGCTGACCAAGGTCTACGCGATCGCCAGCGGCAAGGGCGGGGTCGGCAAATCGTCGGTCACGGTGAACCTGGCCGTGGCTCTCGCCGCCGCCGGGCAGAAGGTCGGATTGCTCGACGCGGACATCTACGGTCATTCGATACCGAGAATGCTGGGCGTCACGGGCCGCCCGACGCAGGTCGAGCAGATGATCATGCCGCCGGTCGCACACGGAGTGAAGGCTATCTCCAGCGGCATGCTCAAGAAGGGCAACGAGCCGCTACCGCTGCGCGGGCCGATCCTGCACCGGCTGCTGCAGCAGTTCCTGGCCGACGTGTACTGGGGCGACCTCGACGTGCTACTGCTCGACCTGCCGCCTGGGACCGGCGACGTGGCTATCTCGGCCGGTCACCTGGTGCCGGGCGCTGAGCTGATCGTCGTGACGACGCCGCAGCTAGCGGCCTCCGAGGTAGCCGAGCGGGCTGGCTCGCTGGCGACTCAGCTCCATCAGCGGGTCGTGGGCGTCATCGAGAACATGGCCTACCTGCCCTGCCCGCATTGCGACGAGCGGATCGAGGTGTTCGGCAAAGGCGGCGGACTGGCCGTGGCGCAGGCGCTGTCGCGACTGACTGGCGCACCCGTCCCGGTGCTCGGCGAGATTCCGATCGACCTGCGGCTCCGCGAGGCCGGCGACGAAGGCACGCCGCTCGTGCTGGCCGAGCCGAGCGCTCCGGCGGCCGTCGAGCTGAACGCCATCGCCCGTCAGCTGGCCGGCAAGACCAGGAGCCTTGCGGGACGACAGCTTGGCCTCACGCCGGTCTACGCAGGCTGGGCACGCAGGTCTGGGCGCGCGGGTCGGGTGCGCGAGTGAATTCGGTGACGGGCTGCCGGTCAGGTGGCGTCGGTGTCGAACGGCGGCGAGTCGCGGACGAGCAACGGCGAGGTCCGGTCGTGGTCGAAGCTGCCGTCGATGCCATCGGCCGCCCCGCCGCTGGGGCCAGCCCAGCGGAAGTCGTCGTCGTCGAAGTCCTCGAGCAGGTGCTTGCGCACGAAGCTCTTGGGATTGAGGTCGTTGAAGTCGAAGTCGCGGAACTCGGGGCCGAGGCTCTCGGTGAGGTCTGACTTGGCCGATTCGGCGAGTCTCCGCAGGTCGCGCAGCGCCTTGCCCGCCTGAGCCGCCATCTTCGGCAACTGCTCGGGCCCGAAGATCATCAGACCGAGAACTCCGAGAATCAGGAGCTTGAAGATGGACAAGTCGAACACGCTGGCCTCGCGCTCCTAGGCTAGTGACCTCGCCGGTACAGGTCCGCGACTTCCAGAGTAACCGCACTGCGCGCGTTAGGCACAACCCCGCCCGGACAATCCGGTGTGGCGACCAGCCCTGGGCAGCGGCTCGCCCTCACCCGAACGGGTCGAACCAGGATCCGATCCGGTGCAGCCCGCGACCGACCCGCTGCCAGAACCCGGTCGCGCGGTCGTGCGGCAGCTGAGTTACCACTAGATCCACGGTTCGCTGCGGCGCATCGGAGATCACCGTGTACACGACGTCATCGGCTGACCAGGCCAGGCTGCGCTGATCGGGCTCGCTCGAGAACACCGCCCGGCCCAGTACGCTGGCTTGCTGCCAGCCAGGCAGCGCGACTGCCAGCTCGCCACGCTGCATGAACACCGAGACCACGGACAGGCCGTCCGAATACGAGGCGTCCACGACCGCGCCCGAGCTGGCCGCCGAGCGGCTGACCCCGACTAGCACCAGGTCGCCGGCCAGCGTTCCCGGGATCGACCAGCCTTGCCTGCGCAGCCCGTTCAGGTCCGGCCGGGCCGGTTTCGTGCGCCAGGCACTGACCACCGGAGCAGGCTGCGGGCTGACGGTTTTGGCACCGAAGCTCAGGTCGAGGAAAACGCCCTCGTTGACCAGCCGTCCGCTGGTGTCGAACAATTCCCGGCGCAGCGGCAGTCCGGTCATCCGGTCCAGCCAGTACCGGGCCGCCAGGCTGCCGTCCCGGCGGCGAACTGACACGATCTGCGCGGTCCGGCCGTCGGCCGCGCCCGCGCCTGTGTACTCGATCTGGTAGTTGGCTCGCAGCAGCCGCAGCATCCACGAGGACACGCTGAGCACCCCGGCGGCCGCATGGTCGGAGGCGGCGACGCCGGGACGGGTGATCGACCCTGGCGCCCCGTCGGAGTCCGAGCGTCCGGCCGCGTCGGCGACCTCGGGCTGACCCGATCGGTGCCAGACGTCGATCAGATAGGCCGTCGACCCACCGCCGCCCCACCAGGCGACCAGCTGAGCGCCCGCATACGATACGGAACGGCAGGCCGCGACCGCTGCGGACATCAGCTCCTGGCCACGGCGGACGCTGCCCATGCTGACCGGCATCGATTGATGCTGCCTGAACTGAGCGCCCGAGCGCGTGGCGGCAGTGGCCTTCTTCACCTGGCTGCGGGTCGAGTTCGGGCTCGATGATCCGGCGATCACGAACAGCGCCGCGGCTGCAGCAAGAGCGACGGTGGTGACCAGCACCCCGAACCGGACCCGACGCCAGTAGAACCAGAGCATGAGATTACGGCGAGTCTAGGCGGAGCGCGGCGGGGACAGTGGCGGGCAGGCTGGCTGGCCGGGTGCCGCCCGACGGCGCCTGGCCGGTCGCCGTGCCGCCGGGGGTCGCGGATCCGGGCACCGCACTGCCAGCAGCGGCACTGGCAGGAACGGCACTGCCAGGAACGGCACTGCCGGGGGCCGCGAGACCGTGCGCCGCCACGCCCGGCATGAAAGCGGCAGGCGACGAAGGCCGATGCGCCTGGGCGCCAGTGATCCACCGCTGGCCCGTGTCGTTGTTGTGCTGCATCCAGTACGCGTCGACCGCCGGGGACACCTTCGGCACCGGACGGCCGGTGGGCGCGCCGCCGAGCATGAAGGCCAGCACCCCGATGGCGGCGAGCGCGGTCGAGGCTGAGCCGGTGGCGACCCGCCAGGACACCCACGGCTGGCGGGCGGTGAGGCCCATCGAGCGCGAACGCGGCGGCCAGTCCAGCTCACCCGTCGTCACGGCGATGAGATCCTGCTCGGATCGCGCCCGCTCGATCAGCGCCGGCGATCGCCGAGTCGGCGCCCGCCTCGCCGAGCGCCACCATGCGCCGCTTCAGGACGCGGAGCGCGACGGCTTCCTCGCGGCAGGCGTCGCAGCCCGCCAGATGATTGAGCACCCGGTCGCGCTCGATGCCGTCTAGCTCGCCGTCGACCTGAGCGGACAGCCATCTGCCGAGGTGAGTCATGCCTGGCTCACCTTGCCGACCAAAGCTGGGTCAGGCACGACGACAGACAGCGTGGTGCTGGCCGACGTGCCAGCCGGCGTACTGGCTACCTGGCCAGTGCCCGCCTTTGGTGAGCGGCGCCTGGGCAGGCGGTGCTCGAGCGCCGCCCGCAGCTGGGCGCGGCCGCGATGAATCCGCGAGCGCACGGTGCCGAGCTTAACCCCGAGCACGTCGGCGATCTCCTCGTAGGTGAGCCCCTCGATGTCGCACAGCACGACCGCGGCGCGGTACTCAGGAGGCAGGTCGGCGAGCGCAGCGGAAATGTCGACATCGAAGTGCCGGTCGTCGAATGCCTGCGAGGGCGTCGGCTCGGCGCCCCGCAGCTTCGCCGCGGTCTCTTCGCCCAGTCCCTCGAACCTGATGCGCTGCCGCCGCCGGGTCATGTCCAGGAAGAGATTGGTCGTAATCCGGTGCAGCCACCCTTCAAAGGTGCCTGGAGTGTAGGTCGGCAGCGACCGGAAGACCCGGACGAAGACCTCCTGGGTCAGGTCCTCGGCGTCGTGGCTGTTGCCAGTCAGCCGGTAAGCGAGCCGGTAGACCCGGGCCGAGTGCTCACGGACGACCTCCTCCCAGGTAGGCGGTGTCCACGGGGTGGCCTGCCCATCCGCCGAACCGGCCTTGTCAACCGACTCAGTCTGCATTGGTCTCCCCTTCGCCATTTCCTGGCCGCACACGGTCAACGTGCGGGCAGCCCGGCCTGTTCCCGGCTCGCGCTGACGGACGCTAGGCTGCGGCGCGAGGACATTCACTTAGCTTCAACGGAGGTTGCCATCTCCCGCGCAGACGTCACCGAAATCCTCGACGATTTCGTGCCGGAGGACGAGCCGCTGCTGCTTGCGCGCAGTAATGCCGAGCGCATGGGCGGGGCCGTTCCTGTCTCGGCGGCGACTGGGGCGGCGCTGCGGTTCCTCGCTTCGGCGATCGGAGCGCGGGCTGCGGTGGAGATCGGCACCGGCTACGGCACCTCGGGAATCTGGCTGCTGAGGGGGATGCGGGCGGGTTCGGTCCTCACGAGCGTGGACTCCGAGCCGCAGCACCACTCGCAGGCGCGGACCGCCTTCACCGCCGCCGGATTTGCCTCGAGCCGGTACCGGCTGATCACCGGCCGGGCGCTCGAAGTGCTGCCCAGGCTCGCCGACGGCGCCTACGACCTGGTGTTCTGCGATGCCGACAAGCGCGAGTACCCCGAGTACCTCACCGCCGCGCTCCGCCTGCTCCGGCCGGGCGGGATCATGGCGTTCGACAACGCGCTGTGGCCCGACCAGGCCGGCAACGTCGCGCATCGTGACCCGGACACCACAGCCATTGACGAGTTGCGGGACCAGGTCGGCGCGGATACCGACCTAGTCCCGCTGCTCTTGCCGATCGGCTGCGGCCTGCTGACCGCCGTCAAGCGACCCGGCTAGCCAGCCCAGCCAGCGAGCCAGTTCAGCAAGAGCCTGGTCCCGAACCCGGTCGCACCAGCGGAGATCTCGCCGTCGTCGGAGCCACTGCGAGCCGCGCCCGCGATGTCCAGGTGCGCCCACGGCCGGCCGCCGGCGAACTCGCGCAGGAACAGCGCAGCGACGATCGAGCCGGCCCTCGCCGTCACCGGTCGAGACGTTGGACAACTCGGCGACTGGCGAGTCGAGCAATTTGAGGTACTCGTCGGGGAGCGGCATCCGCCACAGCCGGTCGCCGCTGGATTCGCCAGCGGCCAGCAACTCGCTCGCGAGCCCGTCGTCGGTCGAGTAGAGCGCCGCCCGGCTGCCGCCGAGTGCGATCCGGGCGGCGCCGGTGAGCGTCGCCACGTCTACGATCCGGTCCGGCGCTAGCTCGGCGACCGCGTAGGCCATGGCATCGGCGAGCACCAGCCTGCCTTCGGCGTCGGTGTTCAGCACCTCGACGGTCTTGCCGCCGAAATGGGTGATCACGTCACTCGGCCGGTACGCCGAGCCGGACGGCAGGTTCTCGGCGGCGGCCACCAGGCCGGTGACCCGCAGCGGCACCGCCAGCCTGGCGAGCGCCGACATGACCGCGATCACGGCGGCACCGCCGGCCATGTCGGTTTTCATCATCTTCATGCCGTCATTCGGCTTCAGCGACAGTCCGCCACTGTCGAAGGTGATGCCCTTGCCGACGAGCACGACATGCTGCCGGGCGTCAGCCGGTGCGTAGCGAAGCTCGATGAGTGCAGGCGGCCTGGCCGACCCGGCGCCGACGGCGAGGATGCCTCCGAAGCCCTCTCGGACCAGGTCCTGCTCGGTCCGGATCGTGACCGACAGCCCAGCGCTTGCCGCCACGTCGGCCGCCGCCTCCGCCAGCCACGCCGGGGTCTTGCGCAGCGACGGGGTGTTGGCGAGGTCCCTGGTCAGCGCCACCGCAGCCGCAACCACGGTCGCACGGTCGACGGCCGCCTGCACGTCGGGACGCTCGGCCTGCGCGGCGAGCCGCACCGTGAATCGCTTGCGGGCTGCCCCGAGGTCGGCCGACCTCTCGGAGAACCGGTACGACCCGAGCAGCACGCCCTCGGCAAACGCCTCGACCTGGTCCGCGTCGAGACCGTCGAGCACATCGGCGACCGCCAGTTCGCCAGCGCGCATCAGCCGGCCAAGCTCTCCGCCCGATTTGCGCAGCGCAGCCGGCGAACGATCGGCGACCCCGAGGAACACCACCCTGACCAGGGCGCCGCCCGCACGGACCACGGCGGTGGTGGTCTGACCAGCCTTGCCGGTGAGCTGAGCCGACGCCACGATCTCGGCGGCCGGTACTCCCAGCAGTCCGTCAAGGACTTCGTCGCCGACGACCGCTCCGTCCGCGCCGACAGCTACCGCTAGCAGATCGGCCGGCTCGGCGCTACCTTGGCCAACCGCACGCAAGAAACCGCCGGGCGAGGCGAACTCGTCCCTGCGGAGTACGAAAACATCACCAGTGAGGGGCATCTGCGTTAACGATCCTCAGCCGACCGCTGATTCAAGCGCGCTGCTCAGCGCCTTGGCCTCGTCCGGGGTCAACTCGACAACCAGCCGTCCGCCTCCTTCGAGTGGCACGCGCATCACGATCCCTCGGCCTTCCTTGGTGACTTCGAGCGGACCGTCACCAGTCCGCGGCTTCATCGCCGCCATCCTGCCTCCCCATCTCTTTCCGTCACGTCATCGATCCGGGTAGCGAGTCGAGCAGCCGCGCCGCCACAGCCGGTCGTAACCTGTCACCCAGTACGTCAAGCCACATCGACATCAATCAGTACCTCTATTATCGGTCAGTTCCTTGGCCTTGGTGGCATCGATCAGCGTTCCGTCGATCACTGGCGGTTCGCCAGGCAGACTTGGGTACCGTGAACGCGCGATCGGCCCTCTTCGATCTCTACGGCGATCACCTGCTCCCGAGGGGCGGGCAAGCACCGGTCGCCGCGCTGGTCAGACTGCTCGCACCGATGGCGATCTCGCCTCCAGCAGTACGCACCGCGGTCTCCCGAATGGCCAGGCAGGACTGGCTCACGCCAGTCAGGCTGCCCGGCGGCGCCGGTTACCAGCTCACGCCCCGCGCCGTGCGCAGGCTCACGCAGGCGGCCGACCGGGTCTACCGACTCGACACTCCATCCTGGGACGGTCGCTGGCACGTGGTGATCATCGACCGGGTGCCCGATCGAGCTAAGCGTGAACGCCTGCGGTCAGCGCTCGGCTACCTCGGCTACGCGGGCCTGGACGGCTCGACCTGGATCAGTCCCCGGCCGGCGAACGAGCTCGATCCGGTGATCGCGGCGGAGCAGGTCACGGCTGAAGGCTTCCATTCGAGCTACGACGGCGACTCGCGGGACCTGGCCGCCAGGGTCTGGGACCTAGAGGGCCTGGCGCTCGCATACGAACGGTGGATCGCGCTCGCCGGCGAGATAATCGCCAAGGCGAGCAACGGCCAGCCAGACTCGGCGGTCTTCGCCGTGCGCAGCGAACTGGTGCACGAATGGCGCAAGTTTCTCTTCATCGACCCTGGACTGCCGGACGACTTGCTGCCGGCGGGCTGGCCAGGCACTCGGGCCGCCGAGCTGTTCCACCGCGAAGCTGAGCGGCTGCTGCCTGCCTCGGCCCGGTTCGTCGACCGGACGCTCGCCGCCGGGAACGGGCGGCGCAACCACCTCGACGAGCTGGCTTAAGCGTGACCCGACTCGGCTGAAGGGCGCACGGTGACGAGGTCCTCATGCGCGGCCACGATCCGCTCGGTAGCTTCGACCAGGTCGGTGACGGACAGCCGGTCGTAGGCCCCGTCAGGCTCCTGCCACCAGATCGTCTGGCCCTGGCACCAGACGGTGAGATTGTGGCTCACCGAGAGCACGGCCAGATCGCCCCCAGGCTCGGTGACCGGGACCAGCCCGGTCCCAAGCCCGCGATCGGTCAGGGCCGCAGCCAGCTCCTCGATCGCCTCGCAGCCACGTGGCGCCATCCGGTCGCTGCGGGAAAGCTCGCTCGTCGCCGGGACTCTGAGCGCGAACCAGACCGCCTTGCCCGGTACCTTCCACACTCCGAGCCGGCCCCGGGTCAGATGGTGGCCCCACATCCCAGCCGAGAGCCCGGCGACCATCTGCAGTCCCCGGCCACGGACCGAGTCAGGTCCGGCGGGCACGGCCGCCCCGATCGGGACCGGCTCGCCAGCGTCCCAGCCAGGCTCGGAGTCGAAGATCTTGCAGACAATTTCCCGGCCAATTGGACCAATTGAGCAAGATCTTAGATAAAGCCAAAATTCCGGTATGCCACTGACCGGGCGGTGCCCGTGGCCGCCATATTCGATGTTGCCGTGTGCGTTGAGAGTGTTGGCGGCGAGCTCGCTGGCCATCGTGACGCCGTCGTGGATCAGGTCACCTGGCAGCCCAGCCCCGGCCACCGACTCACGGAAGAAGCTCCGGGCCGCACTCGCGCAGGTGCCGTCGAGCGGCAGGGGACGGACGAAGCACCCGCCAGCGCGGACGCCCGCCTGAGCAAGGCCCACCTTCGGAGTTCGGCCGTCGAGTACGGTGCCGGCTACCGAATGCGCACGCGCCAGCCTGCCGGTCATCGGCAGCGACGGTCCCTCGGCGAGCGGAGCGGCCAGCCAGCCTTCGCGAGATTGCCCCGCTGCGCGGGGTTGCCCTGATGCGGCACCGCGCCCCGGACCGGGGTCACGCTCAGCGGGTGACAGAGACATTCTGGCCCCGCCCTCCCACATCGCAGCTGGTATGCACAGATTACGAGTCAATTAGCATTGCGTGCAACGAGTCTGCGAGAAATAGCACCGCAGCCTTTGTCGGCCGCGAGCACCGCAGCAGGTGAGCGAGGCGACCAAGGCGCACGTCAGCCTCGCCTGAAGCACTCAGCGAGGTGGTCGTTGACGATCCCGCAGGCCTGCATCGCGGCGTACGCGGTGACCGGACCCGTGAAGCGGAAGCCGTGCCGCCGCAAGTGCACCGACAGCGCCTTCGACGCCGGCGTCCAGGACGGAATCTCCGCCGTGGTCCTCGGTGCCGCAGCAGCCTCGTCCGCGTAGCTCCAGATCGTGGCCGCCAGTCCCGTCGGCAGCTCAAGCGCCGCCCGCGCGTTGCTGATCGCCGCCTCGATCTTGGCCCGGTTGCGCACGATCCCCGCGTCGGCGAGCAGCCGGGCGACGTCGTCGGAGCCGAACCCGGCAACCACGTCGGGGTCGAAGCCGCTGAACGCGGCCCGGAAGTTCTCCCGCTTGCGCAGGATCGTCAGCCAGGACAGCCCCGACTGGAAGCCCTCCAGGCACAGCCGCTCGAACATTCCGATGTCGTCCCTGACCGGCTGGCCCCACTCGTCGTCGTGGTAGGCCAGGTAGTCCGATGTGCCCAGGCACCACGGGCAGCGCAGCTGCCCGTCCGGCCCGGGTACCGCCCCGCCCGGCTCGCTCATAGCCCCTGCTGCTGGTCGAGGTTGGCCGGGTGGAATTCGTCGATCTCGTCCGCGTCGATCTCGCTCGGGCCTTCCTCGTCGTCGTCCGGCCTGTGGTCATCTGGCCTGTGGTCGTCTGGCCTGAAGTCGTCCGGCCTGAAGTCGTCCGGCCTGAACTGCCGCAGCTCGCCTCGAAGCGCGCTGAGCTCGGCCTCGCGCTCGGCGAGCAGGCGCGCCGCGCAGGCGAGGGCCTCGGTGGTGGCCTGCACCTGGAAGCCGAGCGGCGCGAGCGGCAGCCTGACCAGCGCCACGTCGGCGGGCGTGCGCAACTCGGTCGCGGTCAGGGGCAGGTCGCGCGGTACGAGGGCCAGCTCGCCGCCCCGTCCCATCGCCACAACCACCACGCCGGCGATGATCGCGGCGGCGGCAAGCAAGAGCACCAGGTACACACTGTGAATCGTGCCACGTCCGAGCCGATGCCCGCACTCGCCGGACGTGGTCAGGCATCGACTCCGTGATCCCGAAGTACGTCGTTGAGCTTGGATTTGTCGTGTCGTTCCCCGGCGGGCAGCCGCTTGAGAACCAGGACGCATTGCATCCCGAAGGTGCCGCCTGGGTACTCCCGGTTCCTGATTCCGCTGACGCAGACGGACCAGGCGGGCGCTTCGCCCATCGGTAGTTCCTCACCGGTCTCCACGTCGATGACGTGGGTCGTGGGCGTCAGCACTGTACCCGCGCCGAGAACTGCTCCGGTGCGAACTCTGGCCCCCATCACCACCATGGAACGCGATCCCACCATGGCTTCGTCCTCGATCACTACTGGCACCGCGTTGGGCGGCTCGAGGACTCCGCCGATCCCCACCCCGCCAGAAAGGTGAACGTTCTTCCCGATCTGGGCACCTGACCCGACCGTGGCCCAGGTATCCACCATCGTGCCAGAGTCTACGTAGGCGCCAATATTCACAAAGGAAGGCATGAGCACGGCACCGGGCGCCACATAGGCACCCCACCGCACGATCGCGCCCGCGACCGCCCGGACACCTTCAAGGTGCGAGGTCAGCGGAACCCGATCGTGGTAGCGGAAGTCGCCGACCTGCGACCGCTCCATCGGCAGGACCCGGAACGCCAGCAGGATCGCCCGCTTCGCGCGCTCGTCGACCAGCACCTGGTCGGTCTGCTCGTCCACCCACGCCACCCGGGCCTCGCCCGAGTCGACCAGGTCGACAGCGGCGGTGACGAGCTTCCTGACGTCGGTGTCCTGCGGCGTCAGCTCGGCCCGGCGCTCCCAGAGCTCGTCGACCTGAGCTGGCAGCTTGCTGACAACGGATCCTGTTTCCATGGCCAGGGAGCCTAGCGACTGCCCGGACTCGATGCTGGCTCCCAGCCCCGTGGTCAGCCTGCCCGTGGTGAGCGGATAGCCTGCCGATCGGTAGGAAACAGGTACCTTCTGATGCGTGGGAGCAGCGAAACGTTCTGGCCAGGCCGGGGCCGGGGCCGTCATAGTCGTCGGGCTGATCGTGGCCGCCCTCGCGCTGAGCAATTCCAAGCACCTGCCGGAACCGCCCCAGATCGGGACCGGATGCCTGGTCAAGGCGACCGACTTCGACGTGCCGCTCAGCGCAGGCCAGGCGGGCATCGCCTCGACCATCGCCGGCGTCGCCCACGTCCGCGCGCTGCCGACCCGCGCGGTGACGATCGCCTACGCGACCGCCCTGCAGGAGTCTGACCTGGAGAACCTGCCGTACGGGGACCGGGACTCGGTCGGGGTATTCCAGCAGCGGCCGTCGCAGGGCTGGGGCACCAGGCAGGAACTCCTCAACCCCATCTACGCGACCACGCAGTTCTTCGCCGCGCTCGCCAAGATCCCCGGCTACCTGAAGCTGCCGGTCTCCAAGGCGGCTCAGGACGTGCAGCGCAGCGCCGACGGGTCGGCGTACGGGCAGTACGCGGACGAGGGCGCCGCGATGGCTGACGGTTTCGCCGGCCACCAGGGGCGGTCGGTCTACTGCTGGTACGGCAGCGGGATCAGCGGGCACAGCGACCTCGCCGGCGCCGACCGGGACCTGGTCGCGGCGTTCGGCGGGGCGCGGGTCAGGTACGTCGGCGATCCCGTGATGGCTATCCCTGTGTCGTCGCACACGGCCGGCTGGGGCGTAGCATTCTGGCTGGTGACGCACGCGGCCAGCTATCACATCAGTACCGTGCGGTACGCCGGGTACCAGTGGACGGCCGCCCACGGCCAGCGCGGCTGGCGCAAGGACCGGCCTAGCCGCCATTGGCCGAGGACCCGGCTGACGGTCGCGTTCGGCTGATACCCTGCGGTACCGCCCGGTACCGCTATAACCGCCGGGTCGGCTTCACGATCGTTGTCCCATCCGCGATACTGAGTCCGGTGCCGAACTGGTACCCGACCGCGGTTGTAAGAGGAGTTCGGAGTGACTTACATCATCGCCCTGCCATGCGTCGACCTGCTCGACCGGGCGTGCATCGAAGAATGCCCCGTCGATTGCATCTACGAGGGCGAGCGCATGCTCTACATCCATCCTGACGAGTGCGTCGACTGCGGTGCATGCGAACCGGTTTGCCCAGTTGAGGCCATCTACTACGAGGACGACGTGCCTACGCAGTGGAAGGACTACTACAAGGTCAACGTCGACTTCTTCGAGGACCTCGGCTCGCCGGGCGGCGCCTCGAAGACGGGCAAAATTGGCAAGGACCACCCTCTCGTCGCAGCTTTGCCACCGCAGGAAACCGAGCACTGACTGGCATCGCCGCAGTGCGGGCACGCTCGCTAGCCGCCTGCCTGCCTGATTTTCCCTGGGACACCCTGGCGCCCAGCGCGGCCGTCGCGGCCAGGCATCCCGGCGGCATCGTCGACTTGTCGGTCGGCACGCCCGTCGACCCAGTCCCCGACGTGGTCCGCGCGGCGCTGGCCGAGGCGTCCGACTCCCCCGGATATCCCCAGACCAAGGGGACGGCCGCACTGCGCGAGGCCGCCGCCGGCTGGCTCGCGCGTCGGCACGGCGTCCAGGTCAGCCCCGATGCGGTGCTCCCGGTGATCGGCACCAAGGAAGTCATCGCCTGGCTGCCGACCCTGCTCGGCTGCGGGCCTGGCGACGTCGTGACGTTCCCCGAGCTGGCCTATCCGACCTACGACGTCGGCGCGCGGCTCGCGGGCGCGCAGTCCGTCGCGACCGATCAGCCCGAGGCGCTTGGCTCGGGTGCTTGCCTGCCCAGCGAGTCCGCGCGGGTCAGGCTGACCTGGGTGAACTCGCCGTCCAACCCGAGCGGGCGAGTGCTGCCCCCGGCGCGGCTTGGCGAACTGGTCAGCTGGGCTCGCGGCCATGGCGCGGTGATCGCCAGCGACGAGTGCTACCTCGACCTGTCGTTCGACGCGACGGCGTCGTCGTTGCTGCACCCGGAGGCGTGCGGGCCGTCCCACGACGGGGTGCTCGGGGTTTATTCACTGTCGAAGCGGTCCAACCTGGCCGGCTACCGGGCCGGCTTCGTGGCTGGCGATCCCCAGCTGATAGCTGGGCTTCTCGAGGTACGCAAGCACGCCGGCATGATCGTCCCGGCTCCGGTCCAGGCGGCCATGACCGCCGCGCTCACCGACGACCATCACGCGGACGCGCAGCACGCCAGGTACGCACGGCGCCGGGCGCTGCTGCGGCCAGCGCTGGAGCGGGCCGGCTGGGTGGTGAGCCACTCCGAAGCTGGCTTGTACCTCTGGGCGACGCGGCCGGGGCTGGACTGCTGGGAATCGGTCCGGGTGCTCGCCGAGATCGGGGTCCTGGTCTCCCCCGGCGCCTTCTACGGCAGCGCCGGCAACCGGCACGTCAGGGTCGCGCTGACGGCGACCGACGAGCGCATCAGCGCGGCGGTCGGGCGATTGTCCGAGCTGCGCTAGTTTTCGCCCTCTCCACGCAAGAAATCGCCGCGAGCGGGCATAACTATGCAACGAAACACCGCTGTTGCGCATGAGCCAGGCGGGTCCATTGCGCCCGCGCGATTCTAGGCTTGTCTGAACCGCTCCCAGGAGGTTCGATGACGCCGATCGACACGCAGCGCCGCGAGTCGACGCACGCCAGAACGTATCTGATGTGCCCGCCTGAGTACTTCACGGTGGAGTATGCGATCAACCCGTGGATGCATCCCGACGAGCCGATCGACCTCACTCTGGCCGCCGGGCAGTGGCGTCAGCTGAAGGCCGCGTACGAGGGTCTCGGCCACACGGTGCACACCATCACCCCGGAGCCTGGCCTGGTAGACATGGTGTTCGCTGCCAACGGCGCGACGGTGATCGACGGCAAGGTGCTCGGCGCTAAGTTCAAGTACCCGCAGCGGCGCGACGAAGGCGCTGCGTACCTGGACTGGTTCAGGGAACGCGGCTACAAGGTCACCGAGCCGGTGTGCGTCAACGAGGGCGAAGGCGACATCGTCTATGCGATCCGGGCGATCCTCGCCGGGCACGGCTTTCGCACCGACCCTGAGGCCAAGGACGAGGTCGAGGCGCTGTTCGGGCTGCCGGTGATCAGCCTGAAGCTGGTCGACCCCCGGTACTACCACCTCGATACCGCCCTGGTGGTACTCGACGAGAACACCGCCGCCTACTACCCGTCCGCCTTCGACGAGGCCAGCCAGGCCGCGCTCGCCGCGCACTTCGGCGAGCTGATCGAGGCCAAGGACAAGGACGCCGAGGCGCTGGGCCTGAACGGGCTGAGCGACGGCCAGAACGTGGTGCTGCCAGTCCAGGCGCGTGATCTGGCCGAGCAGGTGACGGCGGCCGGCTTCAACGTCGTGCCGGTCGATCTGTCGGAATTCAAGAAGTCGGGCGGCGGACCTAAGTGCTGCACGCTGGAACTCAGGTAGCCGGGAGGCATCCATGTCGACTACTCACCTGACATCGGCGCAGCTCAGCGCTCAGGCCGCCGCGCACAGCGCGCACAACTACCACCCGCTCCCCGTCGTCATCGCCTCCGGCGAGGGCGCCTGGGTCACCGACGTCGAGGGCCGGCGCTACCTGGACCTGCTCGCCGCCTACTCCGCGCTGAACTTCGGCCACCGGCATCCCCGCCTGGTCAGCGCCGCGCTGCGCCAGCTCGAGCGGGTCACGCTGGTCAGCCGTGCCTTCGAGCACGACCAGTTCGGACCGTTCTGTGCCGAGCTGGCCGCCCTGGCCGGAATGGACATGGTCCTGCCGATGAATACCGGCGCCGAAGGCGTCGAGACCGCCATCAAGACGGCCCGTAAGTGGGGTTACGAGGTCAAGGGCGTCCCGGCCGACGAGGCTGTGATCATCGCCTTCGACGGCAACTTCCACGGCCGCACCGTCACGATCGTCAGCTTCTCCACCGATCCGGACGCACGCGACTCCTACGGCCCGTACACCCCGGGCTTCCGCGTCGTGCCCTACGGCGACGCCGACGCACTGGCCGCCGCGATGGACGACCGCGTCGTCGGCGTGCTGGTCGAGCCCATCCAGGGCGAGGCCGGCGTAGTCGTGCCGCCTGCGGGTTTCCTGCGCAGGGTACGCGAGCTGTGCACCGAGTACGGGGCGCTGATGATCGCCGACGAGATCCAGTCCGGTCTCGGCCGGACCGGAACCACGTTCGCCTGCGAGCACGAGGACGTCGTGCCTGACCTGTACATCCTCGGCAAGGCGCTCGGCGGAGGCATCGTCCCGATCTCGGCCGTGATCTCGTCGTCGGCGGTGCTCGGCGTGTTCAAGCCCGGCCAGCACGGCTCGACCTTCGGCGGCAACCCGCTGGCCTGCGCCGTCGCCCGCGAGGTGATCGCGATGCTGAATACAGGGGAGTTCCAGGAACGATCGGCCAAGCTCGGCACCCATATGCACGACCGGCTCACCGCCCTCCCGGCGAGCGTCGTCCGCGAGGTCCGGGGCAAGGGCCTGTGGGCAGGCGTCGAGTTCACCGAACTCGGCGGCCGTGAGGTCTCCGAGCGGCTCATGGCCGCCGGAGTACTCGCCAAGGACACCCACACCACCACGATCAGGCTCGCGCCGCCGCTGATGATCAGCCAGGACGACCTAGACCTGGCCCTCGACAAGTTCGAGTCAGTCATCAGGTAATCCCGGGCTGGCCCAACAGCACCATGGTCCTACTTACCGCTGTCCTGATGCCAGCAAGTAGGACCATGCTGCTGTTCTGGTCGCTGCACGCACAGGAACAATCAGCTTGCTACCGCTGGTAGCATCTTTTTGTGGCTGCCAAAAATGTCGGACCTGGCGATCAGGGTGAGGTCGCGCCGGAACTGAGCGCGCTCGAGCAGGCTCTCCGCCAGGCCCTCGGTTCGATCCCCCGCGATCAGGTGGTGAAGTGCATCATGTCCGTGCTCCCAGCAGGCGTCCTCATCGAGGAAACCGGCCGCCTCCACACCAGCCGAGTACGCAAGGTAAGCGTCTCCATGCCCGAAGAACTCGCCGAAGCGGTCAGAGCCCGCACCGGGCCCGGCGGCTTCAGCCGCTACGTCGCCGACGTTGTCGGCCGCGAGCTCAGGCACGAATTGCTTGGCGAACTTCTCGATGAGCTTGAGGCGATCCATGGCCCCGTCCCACCGGAACTTCTCGAGGAAGCGAGGCGTGAGTGGCCAGACTACGAGGAGGAATAGGCGGAACACTGGTATTGGATTCCGATGGCCTTGTCAAACTGTCGAAAGGACACCCGGTTGCGCTGTCTCGTACGAGGGAAGCGTATGCGCGCGAGGCTCGGGTTGTCACCGCAGCTACAACGCTGACCGAAGTTCTCAGAGGAGGCTCACGAGACGTCGTAATTCACCGCGTCTTGCGCAAAGTGCAGGTCATCGAAATCGACGGGGTTACTGCTCGGGCGGCCGGTGAACTTCTTGGGAGGACCGGTCTATCCGGACATCGATGTGCGCTCGACGCGCTGGTAGCGTCCATTGCGCTTACTCAGCCTAGGCCGGTCGTAGTACTTACTAGTGACGCCAAGGACATGATCCTGCTCACTGAAGAGCCAGACAGGCCCAGAAGGGAACGCGTCTCAGTTGTACATGTCTAAATGCACCTGCACGCGCGTCCGCCTCTCCCTACCGGAAGAACTGATAACGGCAGTACACGAACGGGAGGCAGAGTTCGGACCTTTTGACGAGGCAGCGGTCAGCCAGGCGATACGCCTTTGGGACGGAGGCTAGTGCGGGCCAGCGCTCGGCGTTTAGGGTTCCGGGTGTGACGGTTCTCGGCAGTGGGCTGGATGCCGGCGGTGCGGAGTATCAGGCGCGGCGGGCGACGATGCTGGCAAAGCTCGCGGAGCTTGAGGAAGAGCACGCCAAGGCGCTGGCGGGCGGCGGCCCCAAGTACGTACAGCGGCACCGAGATCGCGGCAAGCTGACCGTTCGCGAGCGGGTTGAGCTCCTCGTCGACCCCGACTCGCCGCTACTCGAGCTCTCGGCCCTCGCCGGCTACGGCACCGGCTTTCCGGTCGGCGGCAGCGGAGTCAGCGCGATCGGCATCATCGAGGGCACCGCCTGCGTGATCAGCGCCAGCGACCCGACCGTGCGCGGCGGCTCGACCAACCCCTGGTCGCTGCGCAAGTCGCTGAGAGCGATGCAGATTGCCATCGAAAACAGGCTGCCGCTCGTCAATCTCGTCGAGTCCGGCGGTGCCGACCTGCCGACTCAGAAAGAGATCTTCATCCCAGGCGGCCAGATCTTCCGCGACCTGACCCGGATGTCGGCAGCCGGCATCCCGACGATCGCCATCGTCTTCGGCAACTCGACCGCCGGCGGGGCCTACGTGCCGGGCCTGAGCGATTACGTGGTGATGATCGACGGGCGGTCCAAGGTGTTCCTCGCCGGGCCGCCGCTGGTCAAGATGGCGACCGGCGAAGAGTCGGACGACGAGTCGCTGGGCGGCGCGAGCATGCACGCGCGGCAGTCCGGGCTGGCTGACTTCCTGGCCGAGGATGAGCGCGACGCGCTGCGCATCGGCCGGTCCATCGTCGCGCGACTGCACTGGAACGACCGCCCGGAACCTGGCGCACGACCGCCAGTCGCGCCGCGCTACGACGAAGACGAGCTGCTCGGGATCGTCCCCGAGGACCTCAAGGTCCCGTTCGACCCGCGCGAGGTCGTCGCGAGGATTGTCGACGGGTCGGAGTTCGACGAGTTCAAGCCGCTGTACGGGCCGAGCCTGGTCACGGGCTGGGCCACGATGCACGGGCACCCCATCGGGATCCTCGCCAACGCGCGCGGCATCTTGTTCAGCGCCGAGTCGCAGAAGGCCGCCCAGTTCATCCAGCTCGCCAACCAGCTCGGCACGCCGCTGCTGTTCCTGCAGAACACGACCGGCTACATGGTCGGCGCCAGCTACGAGCAGCAGGGCATCATCAAGCACGGCGCGATGATGATCAACGCGGTGTCCAACAGCGGCGTACCGCACCTGACCATCGTCCTCGGCGCCTCCTACGGCGCGGGGAACTACGGCATGTGCGGCCGCGCCTACGACCCGCGATTTCTCTTCAGCTGGCCGAGCGCCAAGTCCGCCGTGATGGGTCCGGCTCAGCTCGCCGGCGTGCTGTCGATCGTCAGCCGCCAGTCGGCCGCCGCGAGGGGCGAGCCGTTCGACGCCGAGGCGGACGCCGCCATGCGGGCGATGGTCGAAGCGCAGATCGAGTCGGAGTCGAAGCCGTTCGTCCTGTCGGGGCGGATCTACGACGACGGCGTGATCGACCCGCGCGATACCCGCGCTGTGCTCGGCATGTGCCTGGCCGCGATCCGCGGTGGCGGCCCGGCTGAGCCCCCGGCAACGCCTGCGGGCGGACCTCGATTCGGGATCTTCAGGCCATGACCCACATCAAGCGGCTGCTCGTCGCCAACCGGGGCGAGATCGCCCGGCGGGTCTTTCGCACCTGCCGCGACGCGGGCATCACGACCGTCGCGGTGTTCTCCGACGCCGACGCCGGGTCACCGCATGTCGCCGAGGCCGACCTGGCCGTCAGGCTCCCGGGCCGGACCTCGGCGCAGACCTACCTGAACGCCGGCGCGATCATCGCCGCCGCGCTCGCCTCCGACGCGGACGCTGTCCACCCCGGCTACGGCTTCCTGTCCGAGGACCCGAAGTTCGCCCAGCAGGTGCTCGACGCCGGCTTGCTCTGGATCGGTCCGCCACCGGCCGCCATGTCCGCGATGGCGTTGAAAATCCAAGCGCGGGAACGCAGTGTAGACGCCGGGCTCCCCGTTCTCAGCGAACTGGACCCCGGGTCAGTCACCGAGTTCCCCGTCCTGGTGAAGGCCTCGGCGGGAGGCGGCGGACGCGGCATGCGCGCGGTGCACAGCGCCGCCGAGCTTGACGACGCGATCGAGTCGGCGAAGCGGGAGGCCCAGGCGGCCTTCGGCGACGGGACGGTGTTCTGCGAGCCGCTGCTCGCCGGGGCCAGGCATATCGAAGTGCAGGTGCTGGCCGACAGCCACGGCACAGTCTGGGCTCTGACCGAACGCGACTGCTCCACCCAGCGCCGCTACGCCAAGGTGATCGAGGAGACCCCGGCTCCGGCCGTCGGACCGGCGTTGCGGGCCAGGCTGCTCGAGGCAGCCGCGACGCTCGCGAAGGCCGTCGGCTACGTGAACGCGGGCACGGTCGAGTTCCTCGTCGCCGGTGCGGGATCGAACCTGGCGGGGTCGAACCGGCCGGATTCGAGCCGGGCGGAGGAGTTCTACTTCCTGGAGTTCAACACCAGGCTGCAGGTCGAGCACCCGGTGACCGAACTCGTGCACGACATCGACCTGGTGGCCTGGCAGCTCGCGATCGCCGAAGGCCAGCCGCTGCCCGCCGAGCCGCCGCCAGCCGTCGGCCACGCGATGCAGGCTCGCCTGTACGCCGAGGACCCGGCACAGGGCTACCGGCCATCGGCCGGCCGGGTGCACGCCTTCACCGTGCCAGGAACGGACTGCGAATTCCGGCGGCCGACCGGCCTGGGCCACGGGCCGGTGCTCCGCCTGGACGCCGGCGTGACCCCGGGCAGCGAGGTCAGTCCCCACTACGACGCCATGCTCGCGAAGGTCATCACCTGGGCCCCCGACCGGCCGGCCGCCGCCAGGCGACTGGCGACCGCGCTCGCCGCCGCCACGATCGCGGGACCGGCCACCAACCGGGATCTGCTCGTCAGCGTCCTTCGCCACCCGGAGTTCCTCGGCGGGCGGCGCCGACACCTCGCTGCTCGACGGCTACGACTACGCCGCCCTCGTCCCCGGCGAGCGCACCTGCCGGATCGCCGCCGCCGCAGCGGCCGCCGCCATCGCGGCGGCGAACCGGCGGGACGCCCCGATCGCGGCCGCTGTCCCTGGCGGCTGGCGGAACGTGCCGAGCCAGCCGCAGCGGACGTCGTTCACCGGCCCGCACGGCCCGATCGACGTCGCCTACCGATGGACCCGCTCCGGCATCGTCGTCGAGGGCGACACCGCCGACACGCCCTTGGCCCGGTGATCCCGCTCGGGGGCGACGCCGACGACGCGCCCTCGGCCACGGTGATCTCCGCCGAGGCTGATCAGGTCCACCTCGACCTCGCGGGCGTACGTCACCGCTGCACCGTGATCCGCGCGGGGAACGACGTCTGGGTCAGCTCGACCGCCGGCTCGGTCCAGCTCACGCTGCACGACCGGCTCCCGGCGCCCGAGCGCGCCGCCGAGTCCGGGTCGCTGGTCGCCCCGATGCCAGGCAGCGTGACCAAGGTGGTCGCGCAGCGCCGGCGCGACGGTGACCGCCGGGCAGGTCGTGCTGGTACTTGAGGCGATGAAGATGGAGCATCAGATCACGGCTCCGACGGCCGGCGTGCTCGCCGAGCTGCAGAGTCAGCCAGGGAGCTCAGGTCAACGCCGGCGACGTCCTGGCGATCGTCCAGGCCGGCGACAGGGAGTGACAGTGACCGACGCCGAACAGGGCGACCTGGTCCGCACGCAGACCGTGAGCAGCGTGCGGACGATCACGCTCGACTCGCCGCGCAACGCCAACGCGCTGTCCACCCGGCTGCTGACTCAGCTCTCGGCGGCGCTGGACGGCGCGATGGCCGACGCCGACGTGCGGGTCGTGGTGCTGACCGGCGCTGGTCGGGTGTTCTGCGCGGGCGCCGACCTGACCGAGACGCGCGCCAGCCCGACTGCGGCGGCACCACTCATGGCCGGCGTGATCAGCAAGCTCTGGGACAGCACCAAGCCGGTCATCTGCCGGGTCAACGGCGCGGCGCGGGCGGGCGGCATCGGACTGATCGCGGCGTGCGACATCGCCGTCGCGGCCGAGCAGGCCACGTTCGCGTTCTCCGAGGTGCGGATCGGCGTCGTGCCCGCCGTGATCTCGGTGCCGTGCCTGCGCCGGATGCCGTCCAGGGCGGCCGCCGAGTACTTCCTGACCGGCGAGGTCTTCCACGCGCTGCGCGCCGTCGACTTCGGGCTGCTGACCAGGGCGGTCGCGGCCGAGGATCTGGACACCGAGACCGGCCGGTACGCCGGGCTGCTGCTGCGGGCCGCGCCGGGCGCGCTGGCCGGGACCAAGGACGTCCTGCGCGACGTGCTCGCCGACAACGTCGCCCAGGGACTGGCCAAGATGGGCGAGCTGTCGGCCAGGTACTTCGCCTCGGCCGAGGCCAGGGAGGGAATGACCGCCTTCGCCGAGAAGCGCGACCCGTCCTGGGTGGTTGCCGTCGAGCCCGAGACCTGACCATGCCCGCATCGCGACCACCGGTTCCGCCCCAACCAGCTGTCCTGCGGATCGCCAACTGCAGCGGCTTCTACGGCGACCGGCTGTCGGCGGCCCGGGAGATGGTCGAAGGCGGGCCGATCGACGTCCTCACCGGCGACTGGCTGGCCGAGCTGACCATGCTGCTGCTCGGCAAGGCCGTGCTCGGCGGTCGGCCTGGTTACGCGCGGACGTTCCTGACCCAGCTCGAGCAGGTACTGCCGACCTGCGTCGAACGAGGCATCAAGATCGTCGCCAACGCTGGCGGGCTCGACCCGGCGGGCTGCGCCGCCGCTGCCGCCGAACTCGCGCGGCGCGCTGGCGTGCGGCCGGTCATCGCCCACGTGACCGGCGACGACCTGCTGCCACGGCTGCCCGGCCTGCTCGCCGAGGGTTTGCCGCTGGCCAACCTCGATACCGGCGAGCGCCTCGCCGACGCCGGCGTCACCCCGCTGACCGCGCACGCCTACCTCGGCGGACTGCCGATCGCACGGGCGCTCGACGCCGGCGCGGACATCGTCATCACCGGGCGGGTAACCGACGCGGCGCTGGTCGTGGGTCCGGGCATGTGGCGGTTCGGCTGGACCGGCGACGACCTGGACGCGCTCGCCGGCGCCGTCGCGGCCGGCCACGTGATCGAGTGCGGGTGCCAGGCGACGGGGGGCAACTACTCGTTCTTCGCGGAGGTGCCCGACCTGGCGCACGCCGGCTTTCCGCTGGCCGAGCTGGCGGCCGACGGCTCGGCCGTCATCACGAAACATCCAGGTACCGGCGGCCTAGTCAGCGTGGGCACGGTCACCGCACAGCTGCTCTATGAAATTGGCTCGCCTAGATACCTCAATCCGGAGGTCAGCACCGCGTTCCAGACGATCGAACTTTCCCAGGTCGGGCCGGACCGGGTGCTGCTGCGGGGCACGCGAGGGTCACCTCCGCCGGCCGACCTCAAGGTCGCGCTGAACTACACCGGCGGCTATCGCAACTCGATGGTGCTGGTGCTCGAGGGGCTCGACATCGCCGCCAAGGCGGAGCTGGCGCAGGAGGCGATCTGGGCGAGGATCGAGGGCGGCAGGGAGAGTTTCGGCGCGGTCGACGTGGATCTGGTAGCCGGGGATCCGGCGTTGCTGCGGATCTCGGTGCTTGACGGGGACAAGGCGAAGGCGGGGCGGGCGTTCTCCGCTGCGGTAGTCGAGACCGGGCTGGCGAGTTATCCGGGGTTCTACGCGCTGACCCCGCCGGGGGACGCGTCGGCCTACGGGGTGTACTGGCCCACGCTGGTGCCGGCCGACCTGGTGCGCACCCAGGTCGTGATCGACGGGCAAGTCGTCTGGACAGGCCCGGCCCGGATCGAGCCCACAGGCCCGGCCGCCCCTGCGGTTCCAGCTTCCGTGTCGAGCTCACAGGTCACGCGGACCCCACCGGCCGCTCCCGTCCCAGCCGGTCAGAACTCGCGAAGGGTGCCGCTCGGGACGCTCGTGGGAGCCCGGTCCGGGGACAAGGGAGGCAACGCGAACCTAGGGGTGTGGGTGCGGAGCCTGGCCGAGTTCGAGTGGCTGGATCAGTACCTGACGGTCGAACGGCTGGCCCAGCTCCTGCCGGCGCTAGCCGGGCGGCCGATCGAGCGCTACCGGATGCCGAACCTGCTCGCGATCAACTTCGTGATCGTCGGCCTGCTCGGTCGCGGCGTCGCCGCCAGTACCCGGCTCGACCCTCAGGCGAAGGCCCTGGGCGAGGAGCTGCGTGCGGCGCTCGCCGAGGTCCCCGAGCACCTGGGCTGAGCTAACGGCCCGGCGCACCCGGGGATCCCTGGTGCTGCCGGATTGACACCAGGGCTCCCCAGGTGTGAGCGGGGACTAACGGCCGAGCGCCGAGCGGCGCGGCACCAGGGCGGCGCCGAGCCGTCATCGGGCGGTGGCGAGGTTCAGCCAGATCGCGGAAGGGTTGGACGGGTCCACAGCGGCATCCACGGTCATGCCTGGCCGGATCGCGCCGATCTGCATCTGGCTGACGGTCTGCTGGGTGGTGGCCGGGTACGGCGGCATGCCGTCCTGCATCACCGTGATGTCGAACTGCACCATCAGGTCGAAGTTGATCATGCCGACCTGCTGCATCGAGTTGATGACCACCGTGCGAGTAACGGCGGTGCCGTCGGCCAGCCCCTGCGCGGCCGAGGCAGCGGCATTGGCTGCAGCGGTCTGATTCGCCATCATCTGAGCGGCGTTAGCCATCTTGGCCTGCGCTGCTGCCATGCGGTCCGCCGCCGGCGGCATGTTGCGCTCGATGTCCCGCGCCTGCTTCTGCAGGTCGCGCATGCTCTTGAAGACTCCCATGTCAGGCCGCCCGGTACAGAAGGTTGAACCGCTGGGCAACTGCGGGGTTGGCCTTGATGCGGTCGTTCCAGCCGCGCGAGGCTTCCTCCCAGTGGGCCGCCGGGACGCCCTTGGACTCGGCGATCTCGGGAAGCTTGGCCTGGTCGTAGTTGAACGCGGCGACGCCCTTGCTGATCGCGGCGAACTGCTCAAGCGACACGCCAGCGATCGGGTCGAAGTCGGGGCCGGTCGGAGCGGCGCCCGGCGCGGCGAACCCGCCGCCCATCTGGGTCTGCGCCATCTGCGCCTGCACCGCAGCCTGCTGCGCCGCAGCCATCTGCTGAGCCTGGGCGCCAAGCTGCTGGGCCTGGGCCACCATGTCGGGAGCGGCGTTCACCATGTCCCGCATGTCCTTCATCCGCTTCATCATTCCCATTACTGCTGTCTCCTGCCTATCCCTGCTCAGTACGGTGGTGTCTGCCTGCACAGCGAGCCGAACTAATCGGCATACCGTGCTTCACCATGCGGGAGGGCATCATGGAGCGCAATATCAGTTGAGTCTCGTTTTGGTACGCTGAGCATGCCGCAGCTCACTCAGCGGAGCTGCCTCAAGTACTGACGGACGTGCCCGGGGCGGGGGTGGCCAGGTGGCATATGAACTCCCCCGCCGGACGCTCGCCGCCCGGCTCGAAGACCGCGACCGCGGACGGTTCGCCGGCCGTGAGACTGAACTGGCATTCCTCGACCGCTGCATGGAGCCTGATCCGCCGGCCAGCGTGGTGCATATCTGCGGTCCAGGCGGCATCGGCAAGAGCGCCCTGCTTCGAGCCGCCGCGCGCCGGGCGCGGGCGATCGGCTGGGAGGTCGTCTCGGTCGACGGCCGCGAGCTTCGGGCCAGCGTCTGGCGTGCTCGAAGCCGTGGTGCGGCGGGCCGCCAAGATGCGCAAGGGCGTCCGGGGCGGCGGTCCGCTGATCTTGCTCGACTCCTACGAGCGGATCTCGGCGCTCGACGGCTACCTGCGGCGCGACCTGGTGCCGACCCTGCCTGACCGCGCGCTGGTCCTCATCGCCGGCCGGGGCGAGCCCGACCCTGGCTGGTTCTCCGGAGGCTGGGAAGCCCTGTGCGCACGGCTCGAGCTGCAAGGGCTCGGCCAGGCCGATGCTCTGCGGCTGCTCGCGGCCCACGGGCTGAGCGACGAGCGGGTAGCGACGATCGTCGGCTGGGCCGGCGGTTCCCCGCTGGCGCTGTCCCTGGCGGCCGAGACCGCGAGCGCCGACGCGGACTGGAATCCCGAGACTGACCTGCAGCGACCCGAGGTGCTGAGGTCGCTGATCCACCGGCTGGCCCATTCCGAGCTGCGCGACGTCCGGATGTCGGCGCTGTGCATCGCCGCGATCGCCAGGACCACGACCCCGGAGCTGCTCAGCGCGGTGCTGCCGCGCGGCGAGGGCGAGTCCGCCTACGCCCAGCTCTGCGAGCTGACGGTGGCCGAACCGCTCGGCGACGGCGTGACCCTGCACGAGCTGGTACGCAAGGCGCTGCTCGCGGACCTGAAACTGCGCAATCAGGAACTTGAGCGCTTCCTGCGCCGCCGGATCATCGACTACCTCTACGTACGCGCCAACAACGACCAGCCGCTGCTGATCATCGACATGGCGCACCTGGTCGAGGATCCGCTGCTGAAGTGGGGTTTCGGCTGGGAGGGCGACGTCGGCTTCCGGATCGACTCGGCCAGGGACTACGACGTCGCGCGCCTCGAAGGCGAGCTTAAGGTCAGCCAGAACAGCGACTGGTGGCACCTGACCAGCCGGTTCTTCACCGATGCGGCCGACCGGGTCGCGGTCGTTCGCGACGTCAAGGACAACATCTGCGGCTACATGGCCTGCATGAGCCTGGCGACCGCACCCGGGTTCTCGTGGTCCGACCCGCTGATCGGCCCCTGGCTCGCGCATGCCCGCGAGCACCGGGATCAGGGCGAGTCTGTACTGTGGCACGCCGCCGTCGACCTCACCGGCCAGGGCAAGGTGCAGGCGATGCTCGGCGTGGCTGGAGTGCTTCGCTGCGGCGCCGTCAACCCGCGCTTCGCTTACCTGCCGATCGACGCCAGCTACCCGGGCGCCCTCGCGTTCGCCCAGGCGCTCGGCGCGGACCACCTCACCGAGCTGGACGTCGAGATCGGCGGGATGATGGTCGAGTGCCACCGGCTGGACTACGGCCCGGGCGGGATCACGGCCTTTATCCGGTCGCAGGTCTACGCCGAGATCGGACTGCCCAAGCCAGACAACGAGCCCGTCCTGCGCCCCACGGCGCCGGTCTATCAGGCGCCGGTCCCTCCGGCGGCGGTCCCTCCGGCGGCGGCACAGCAGCCGCCCCTGACACCCGGTCCGGCCTTGCGCATCGAGGAGACCGCGACCACCATCCCCGCCACGGCGGCCGGCGCCGTCTGGCCCGGCGCAGCGGCCGGGACGGTCGCGCCCGGAGCAGCGGCCGGCCAGGACCTCCAGGGCGCGCAGACGCCGCCGCCCAGGCTGCGTGAGCCCCGGTTCATCCCTGCGGCAGAGCTCCAGCCGCCGTACGCGGCACCGACCAGACCTGACGCCTCTGTATCGGCGGGCTCAAGCGCCCAGCCGAACCAGCAGCCGCCGAACCAGCCGCCGGCACACCAGCAGGCACCAAACCAGCCGCCGTCGAACCAGCAGGCACCGAACCAGCAGGCACCGAACCAGCCGCCGGTCGCAGGCCCGCAGGCTGTCGTGGACCTGCAGACGGTCAGGGAAGCGCTCAAGAACTTCCGGGTCCCCCGCGACCTGGCCAGGAACCCGCTCGCCGTGGGTGACACCGTCGCGGAGCGCGCCGAGTCGGTGCGACGGCTCATCAACGAAGCAGCCCAGGAAGCGTTCGGCGACAGCGAAACCGAGAAGCTACTGCGCAGCGTCCTGATCGCCGGCTACCTGGAGCCGATGCGCAGCCACGAGGAAGCAGCCAGCAAGCTCCTGCTCAGCCGCGCCGCTTACTTCCGTCGCCTGCGCACCGCCGTCGAGCGGCTTACGGAGCACCTAGCCGAGCAACTCTCCCTGCGCTGACCCAGAGCACGTCTCCAGATCCGTCAACCCCGAGCCGGTTGTGAGCGACCGCCCCGAACAACAGCACTATGTCCCGACTTGCTGCTGTCCAGACCGGTCTTTCAACAGCACCATGGTCCTACTTACTGTCGTCGTGACAGCAGTAAGTAGGACCATGGTGTCCACGTTTCCGCTCCGGTAACAGCAGCAAGGAGGGACATGCTGCTATTGGCCGAGGAGACCAGCGACCATAAGCAGCGCGGGGCGCGCGGGCGCGGGAAGAGGGGAGCGCGGGCGCGCGGGGCGGAGGCGGGGGGCCGGGGTTAGGGTCGGTCGCGGGAGCGGGCTAGGCCTGCGCGGGACCACAGGGTGAAGGCGGCGATCACGCCGGCTGTGGCGCAGGCAGCGCCGCCGAACAGGAACCACTCGCCCGCAGCCGAGGCGGTGATCAGCACGCTCCCGCCAGAAGTCCCGCTCGCCAGGATGAACACCAGCAGCAGCCATCCAGCCGCCGGAGCGAGCCCGCCCACGGCCGCCCGCAGACCCCACCCCCCGAGCAGGCACGTCGCAAGGATCGCCAGGGCGAACAGCACGGCAGCGACCGGGTCAGGGCCGACGCCGTAGAAGAAGGTCCCGAGCAGTCCCTGCGCGGCTCCGAAGAGCACGAGCAGCACGTACGTGAGCACCCGCAGCCCAGCCTCGCGACCGCTGGCCGCAGGCGGGCGCCCGCCGGCGGGCCCGCTGACCCCCGCCCGGTCGACCGGAGTGTTCGGCACGATACGACTCACCTAAGAAAGGCTAGTTCAGCCGCTAGGCCGAAAGACCAGAGAACAGATCGCTCTCCCACCCATGCACACCGCCGCCAGACCCGCCAGGCCCGCGCGGCCCAGCCAGCAGCGTGTAGTGCTCGGTGCCGAACGCCTGCCGCCCGACCCCATCGGACAGCGCGAAGAACGGGCTGTCCACCGCGATCTGGCTCGCATGCGCCCGCATGGCTGCCAGCTTGGCGTCCAGGTACGCCACCGCGTCGATCGCCGTCGTCACCTGATCGTCAGACACGCCGAACGGCAGGTCGTCCACCGATTCCACGGCCTCGAACGCAGACCCCGAGCCCTCGCCGGCCTGATCCGGCCCTGCCGAACCTGCCGCATCCCGTTCAGCGCGCATGGCTTTTATGCTCTCGAAGAGCACCGACTTCGGGATGGCAGTCGCGTAAAACTTGCTGACCAGCCCGTCGGCCAGCTCGAACGCCCGCCACGCGACTCGATGCGCCTGAATGTGGTCGGGATGCCCGTAGAATCCATTCGAGTCGTACGTCACCAGCACCTGAGGCCGGACCTCGCGGATGATCTCCAGGAGCACCCTGGCGGCCTCGTCCACGTCGGCCTTCCAGAACACGCCGTCCCAGTCGTTGGACGGGGTGCCCATCATGCCCGAGTCGTGCCAGCGCCCAGGCCCGCCGAGGAACCGGTGGTCGGTGACCCCCAAGGCGGCGCAGGCGGCGTCCAGCTCGCCGATCCGGTACTCGCCGAGCTTGTTCTGCTTGTCCCAGGCGAGATCGGCCAGCTCAGGCGGGATGATCTCGCCAAGCTCGCCCAGCGTGCACGTGACCAGCGTCACGCCGGCGCCCTCCGCCGCGTACTTGGCCATCGTCGCGCCGGTCCCGATCGACTCGTCGTCGGGGTGGGCGTGCACGAGCAGCAGTCGCCTGTCCGAAGGGAGGGTGTCCATGCGGCGAGGATAGCTAATACCGCCGACAACGCATGCTGGCAGGATCTACGTCATGAGCGACACTTTCCCCCGTCAGCAGGCCAGGACCAAGCGATTCTCACTCGGCGCACCACGTTCCTTCCAGCTCAGTCCCGACGGCACCAAGATCGCGTTCCTGCGCAGCAAGACCGGCACCGATCCGGTCACCTGCCTGTGGGTGCTCGACGTCGAGCCTGGCAGCGAGCCGACTGAGCGGCTGGTGGTGGACCCGGCGACCTTCGGCGACTCGGCCGAGGAACCCGAGGAGGAGCGTGCTCGCCGCGAGCGCTCGCGCGAGGCCGCCGTGGGGGTCGTGGCGTTCGCGACGGACAGCGCGTTCACCCTGGCCGCGTTCGCCGTGGCCGGCCAGGTCTACACGACCCAGCTGACCGGTTCCGGCAGCGCCGGCGGCGCGAAGAAGCTCAAAACGCAGTCACCGGCCATCGATCCCCGGCCAGACCCGTCGGGCGCGCGAGTCGCCTACGTCTGCGAGGGTGCGCTGCGGGTCGCGGACCCCCAGACGGGCGTGGACACGGCGCTGATCGGCCCGGACACCGGCGAAGACGGCACCGATGTCACCTACGGGCTGTCCGAGTTCGTCGCCGCCGAGGAAATGGGCCGCTATCGCGGCTACTGGTGGTCCCCCGACGGCGCGGCCGTGCTGGTCGCCCGGGCCGACAACAAGCCCGTTCAGCGCTGGCACATCGCCGACCCGGCCAACCCGAGCCGACCCGCGACCACCGTCAGGTACCCGTCGGCCGGCACCCCCAACGCTGCGGTGTCGCTGCTCATCGCGCCGCTGGACGGCGCCGCGCCCGTGCCGGTGACCTGGGACAGCGACGCCTGCCCTTACCTGGTCACGGCCGACTGGGACGCCGAGACCCCGCTGGTCGTCGTGCAGTCCCGCGATCAGCGCCTCCTGCGACTGCTGACAGTCAACCCCCAATCAGGAGGAACGCAGATCCTGCGGGAAGACACCGACGCTTCCTGGCTGGACATCGTCCCTGGCGTGCCGTCCCGGACGTCCGACGGCCGGATCGTGTGGACGGAGATGTCGGACGACACCAGGCGACTGCTCGTGGCCACGCCCGGCGAGCTCACCGACCGCAGCGCCGCTCCGGTGACACCGCCGTCTCTGCAGCTGCGGGAAGTGCTCGCCGTCGACGGGACCACCATTCTCTTCGCCGCCTCCGACGGCGAGCCGACCGAGGTCAGCCTCTGGACCTACGGTCCCGACGGACTCGCCCGGATCTCGGAGTACGACGACGGCTGCCTCCCGGCCGGCCTGCACAGCGGCGCGCGGGCCGGCGGCACGACGGTGGTGACGCATCGGTCCATGGCCGACCCTGGCCTGGTGACCACGGTGCTGCGCGGACTTGACTGGCTCGCACAGCCGGGCGAGAGCTCGGCCGGGCGGGACTCACCTCGGTCGCCTCGGTCGCCTCCGCCGCCGAACGCCCTCTGATCGACCACCCCCGCGTCGCCCTGCTCACCGTGGGCGAACTCGACCTGCGGGCCGCCCTGGTGCTGCCGTCCTGGTACGAGCGGGGCTCGGCCGGCCCGGGGCCGCTGCCGGTGCTGATGGACCCCTACGGCGGCCCGCACGCCCAGCGTGTGCTCGCCAGCGCGGACTCGTACCTGACCTCGCAGTGGTTCGCCGACCAGGGCTTCGCCGTGATCGTGGCCGACGGGCGCGGTACCCCTGGCCGTGGCCCGGCCTGGGACCGGACCGTCGCCGGTGACCTCGCGACCTTCGCCTTGCAGGACCAGGCCGACGCCCTGGCCGGCGTCGCCGAGTTGAGTGAGAGCCAGGGACTCGCCGACCTGGACCTGACCAAGGTCGGCATCCGAGGCTGGTCGTTCGGCGGGTACCTGTCGGCGCTGGCCGTGCTGCGCCGGCCGGACGTGTTCCACGCCGGGATCGCCGGGGCGCCGGTCACCGAGTGGCGGCTGTACGACACTCACTACACCGAGCGTTACCTCGGCGACCCGAACGTCGTGCCGGAGGTCTACGACCGCACCTCGCTGACCGGGGACGCCTCGAAGCTCACCCGGCCGCTGATGATCATCCACGGGCTCGCCGACGACAACGTGGTCGTCGCGCACAGCCTGCGACTGTCGTCGGCGCTGCTCGCGGCCGGTCGGCCGCACTTCGTGCTGCCGCTGACCGGGGTGACCCACATGGCCACGCAGGAAGAAGTCGCCGAGAACCTGCTGCTGCTCCAGGTCGACTTCCTCAGGCAGGCGCTGGACGTCACCGCGCCGGCTGACGATGCTGCCAAGTACGCCGGAGCGCCGAGGTGAGGTTGCCCATGCATCGATTCCCCCGATCGGCGCGCATCGGCGCTGTCGTCGCCCTGGCCAGCCTGAGCGGAGTGCTCGCGCCCGCCGGGGCCGCCGTCGCCGTCGCCCGGTCGGCGGCGAGGCCGGCCGCCAAGGTCAGCCCTGGCCACTGGGTGCAGGTCACGCAGCCGCTGGCCAACGTGCCGATCATCCCCGAGGTCGGCCTGGTCAGGGGCAGCGACGGTGTGCTGCACGTGCTGTGGCACAAGGGTACAAGCCCGCATTACAGCGTCCTGGACACCGCGATAGCTAGCTCGGGCGCGGTTCGGGCGCCGGTCACCGTGGTCCGGAACTGGTTCAGCGTAGACAGCCCGGCGGCCGCCTCGACTCCATCTGGCCTCGCCGTGGTGTGGAACGGCACGCGTGATTCCGGCGACCAGTTCGAGGGGACGATCGTCGCCACCAGGCCGCGCTCGGGTGGCCACTGGTCCGCCGCCGCCGAGCTGCCCGGGCTGCGCAACAGCCCGCAGGCCAGCCCGGCCGCCGCCACCGCTGGCAGCGACGGCAAGCTGTTCGTCGCGTCGTACGCCACTGACTCGCTGGTGGTCGACCACGTCGGGCACAAGCCGGTCGAGATCGACCAGTCAGGCAAGTGCTGCTTCTACAACGCCGCGCTCGCGACGGATAGCTCAAGCCACCTGACCTGGGTGGGGTACATGTCGCTGGTCTCGCATGACGAGGGCGTCTTCGTCAGGCCGCTGCGGGCCAGCGGCGCCCCAGCCGGGCCTGCCAGGCTGCTGCCCGGGTCGCGGGCCAAGGGCAACACGGTCCCGACCGCCGAACGGGTGGCGCTCACCGCCCGCCCCGGGCGATCGGGCGTGTTCGCGGCGTACGGGGCCGGCTACCCGTTCTTCAGCAGGCTTCAGGTGATCGGGGTGGGCGGGTCGGCACCGGTCACGCTGGCTCGGTTCACCCTGGACGATCAGCTCGCCGAGTCGGCGATCGCCGCTGACCCCAGCGGCAGGCTGTGGGTGGCGTGGATCGAGGGCGACGGATCGAAGCCAGCACTGTTCGTGCGAAGGTCAGGCCCGTCGGGAAGCGGCTTCGGGCCAGTGCGGCGAGTGCCGCTGCCCGCCGGCACTACCACGGCCTGGAAGGTGTACGCCAGCGCGAGCGCCAGAAGCCTCGCCCTCCTGGTGCTGGTGACCAGGCACAACCACGACCAGTTCGCCGCGTACTGGGCAACCAGGGTACTGCCGCCCAAGTCCTGACAGCGAGGTTCGCGCGGGTCGCGGCCACTGGCCGGTGTTGCGAGCATCACATCCGCCGATGTGTTACCCAGGTCGGCGCGCAGATTACCGTTGGAATAAGGTTCAGTGGGCAACGCCAGGACAGCTAGCGGCGCCACCGGATCACGGCCGAGCGCCTGGGCGCTGCCGCGCGGCATTTCGTGCCCGCTGCGGCGGCGCTAGACGATCAGCCTTTCGTTTCAATGCGGAGACGGCAAATGACGCAGGTAACGCAGGCGCCGACCAGGACCAGGGCGCAGATCGCAGCCAAGACGCTGCGCAAGGATGATTGGTGGCGCTCGCCGCTGGTCAACGGGATCTTCCTCGGCCTTGCTGTGGTCTACCTGACCGTGGCGGCGCTGTTGCCGCATAACTACTTCTGGAAGCCGTATATCTCGCCGCTGGACTCGCCGTGCCTGGCGACGACCTGCACGCCCGGCTCCGGTTTCTCGTGGGTTCCGTGGGTCGGCGGGCTGACCCCGGCCATCCTCATCATCTGGGCGCCGATGGGCTTCCGGTTCACCTGCTACTACTACCGCAAGGCCTACTACCGGGCCTTCTGGCAGTCGCCGACGGCCTGCGGGGTACGGGAGCCGCACGGGAAGTACACCGGGGAGAGCCGGTTCCCGCTCGTGCTGCAGAACGTGCACCGCTACTTTTTCTACATCGCACTGCTGTTCAACGTGATCCTGTCCCTCGACGCGGTGTTCGCGTTCAGGAATCACGCGGGCGCCTGGGGGCACGCCGGGCTTGGCACCCTGGTGCTGATCATCAACGCCGCGCTGCTGTGGCTGTACTCACTGTCCTGCCACGCGTGCCGGCACGTCACTGGCGGGCGGCTGAAGCACTTCTCCAAGCACCCGGTGCGCTACAAAGCCTGGACTCTGGTGTCCCGGCTGAACGGTAAGCACATGCAGCTCGCCTGGATCTCGCTGGGCTTCGTGTGCTTCACCGACCTGTACATCCGGCTCGTCGCCAGCGGAGTGTTCGCTGACCCGAGGTTCTTCTAGAAGGTGTCGTACCAGTCATGACTGACATCGAGCGACTTCCCTACGACGTAGTGGTGATCGGCGCCGGCGGCTCGGGCCTGCGGGCGGCGATCGCGGCCAGGCAGGCCGGGCTCAAGACGGCGGTCATCTCCAAGTCGCTGTTCGGCAAGGCCCATACGGTGATGGCCGAAGGCGGCTGCGCCGCTGCCATGGGCAACATGAACCCGAACGACAACTGGATGGTGCACTTCCGCGACACCATGCGCGGCGGCAAGTTCCTGAACAACTGGCGGATGGCTGAGCTGCACGCCAAGGAAGCGCCCGACCGGGTCTACGAGCTCGAGGCCTGGGGCGCGCTGTTCGACCGCACCAAGGACGGCAAGATCAGCCAGCGCAACTTCGGAGGGCACGAGTACCCGAGGCTGGCGCACATCGGTGACCGCACCGGCCTGGAGATGATCCGCACGCTCCAGCAGCGGGTCGTGGCGATGCAGCAGCAGGACGCCGTCGAGCACGGCGACGCTGAGGCAATGCTCAAGGTCTACGCCGAGACGACGATTACCAGGCTGATCAAGGATGGCGAGCGGATCGCCGGCGCCTTCGGCTACATCCGCGAGAGCGGCAAGTTCGTCGTATTCGAGGCCCCGGCGATCATCCTCGCGACCGGCGGCATCGGCAAGACGTTCAAGGTGACGTCGAACTCCTGGGAGTACACCGGCGACGGGCACGCGCTGGCGCTGCTGGCCGGGGCGAAGCTGCTCAACATGGAGTTCGTGCAGTTCCACCCGACCCACATGGTGTGGCCGCTGTCAGTGCGCGGCCTGCTGGTCACCGAGTCGGTGCGCGGCGACGGCGGGGTGCTGAAGAACTCGCTCGGCGAGCGGTACATGTTCAAGTACGTCCCCGACGTGTTCCGCGACAAGTACGCCGAGACCGAAGAAGAGGCCGACCGCTGGTACGCAGACCCTGACCACAACCGGCGGCCGCCGGAGCTGCTGCCACGGGACGAGGTGGCCCGTGCGAACAACGCCGAGGTCAAGGCCGGCCGGGGGTCACCGCACGGCGGCGTGTTCCTGGACATCGCCTCCCGGCTGCCCGCCGAGGAGATCCTGCGCCGGCTGCCGTCGATGTATCACCAGTACAAGGAGCTCGCCGACGTCGACATCACCAAGGAGCCGATGGAGGTCGGCCCGGCTCAGCACTACGTGATGGGCGGCGTCGAGGTCGATCCCGATACGGGCGAATCCTCCGTGCCTGGGCTGTTCGCCGCTGGCGAGGTCTCAGGCGGCATGCACGGCTCCAACCGGCTCGGCGGTAACTCGCTGTCCGACCTGCTGGTCTTCGGCCGGCGGGCCGGGCAGGGCGCGGCCGAGTACCTGAAGGACCTAGGCGAGAAGCGGCCGACACCGAGCGAGGGCGAGATCGCCGCCGCGCAGGTCGAGGCGCTCGGACCGTTCGAGCGGACCGTCGGGGAGAACCCGTACACGGTGCACGCCGAGGTCCAGGAGACGATGTTCAACCTGGTCGGCATCATCAGGAACGAGGCCGAGATCACCAGCGCGCTGGCCGAGCTCGGCAAGCTTCGCGAGCGGGCGGCCGTGGTCAGGGCCGAAGGCGGCACCGCCTACAACCCGGGCTGGCACCTTGCGCTCGACCTGCGCAACATCATGCTGATCGCGGAGTGCGTGGCACTGGCCGCGCTGGAGCGCACCGAGAGCCGGGGCGGTCACACCCGCGATGATCACCCCGAGATGAGCCCCGAGTGGCGCAAGGTAAACCTGATCTGCACCCTCGATGGCGACGACAAGATCACGCTGGTCAAGCAGGCGATGATCCCGATGCGCGAGGACTTGCTCGCGCTGTTCGAGCGCAGCGAGCTGAAGAAGTACATGACCGAGGACGAGCTCCCTGTCGTTTCTGAGGCCTCTGCTGGCGAGGAGTCGTAAATGGGTACCAAGGTCACGCTGAAAGTCTGGCGCGGCGACGCGGGCTCCGGTGAGCTGGTCGACTACGAGGTCGAGGTCAACGACGGCGAGGTCGTGCTCGACATCCTGCACCGGCTGCAGGCCACCCAGGCCGGTGACCTCGCCGTCCGGTGGAACTGCAAGGCCGGCAAGTGCGGGTCGTGCTCCGTGGAGGTCAACGGCCGGCCGAGGCTCGCCTGCATGACCCGGATGTCCACCTTCGAGCCGGGCGAGCCGATCACCGTGACGCCCATGCGGACCTTCCCTGTCATCCGCGACCTGGTCACCGACGTCTCGTTCAACTACGAGAAGGCCAGGCAGATCCCGTCGTTCACCCCTGACCCCTCGGTCGGGCTCGGCGAGTTCCGCATGCAGCAGGTCGACGTCGAGCGGTCGCAGGAATTCCGCAAGTGCATCGAGTGCTATCTGTGCCAGGACGTCTGCCACGTGATCCGTGACCACCCGGAAAACCAGCCTTCGTACGCGGGTCCTCGTTTCCTGATGCGGATCGCCGAACTGGAAATGCACCCGGCCGACACCGCCGACCGCCGCCAGATCGCCCAAGACGAGTTCGGCCTCGGCATGTGCAACATCACCAAGTGCTGCACCGAAGTCTGCCCCGAGGGCATCCACATCACCGACAACGCGCTGATCCCGCTCAAGGAGCGCGTCGTCGGCCGCAAGTACGACCCGCTGGTGTGGCTAGGCAACAAGATCACCCGCAGGCAGCCCAAGGACACCCCGAAGGTCCCCGGCAACCCCGATGCCTGACCGCGCGCCGCAGCCCGGCAGCAGGGTCCGCCGGTAGGTCCGCCCTCAGTCGAACAGCAGCATGGTCCTACTTACTGTCGTCAGGATGACGGTAAGTAGGACCATGCTGCTCATCATTTCGGGGCTGGAACAGCAGTATGTAGGGTCATGCTGCTGTCGGCCGGGGCGCACCCCGCGATCACGGCGCGGGACGGCCCACCCCGCGATCGCGCGTCCATTAAAGGGTGTTATCGGGGGCGGGGTAGGAGTTGTGCCAATATTGCTTTATGCGTAAATGGAACGCCGAGTCGCCGAGCGAGAGCGTCGCCGGGCTGCTAGATCCGCACCGCGAGCTGGTCGGATTCGCGGGCCGCGCCGGTGAGCTGGCGGCGCTGGCCGACTGGGCCGAGGCCAGCCAGCCGGGCGCGTTGCGGCTGGTGACCGGCGGTTCGGGAGTCGGCAAGACGCGGCTCGCCGTCGAGTTCGCGCGGCGCCTGCGGGCACTCGGCTGGCGAGTCGAGTGGGCCGGCCTCGCCGCACCACCGCCCAGCGACGGGTCGGCCCGCAACAAGCCGACCAGCAACAAGTCGGCCGGTGACGGGTCGGCCGGTGACAGGGTGCTGCTGATCGTGGATGACGCTGATACCCGGGTCGGGCTCGGTGAGTTGCTGAGTGACCGCGCTGGCTCGCGGGTTCTGCTCGTTGGCGCGCACGCCGGGAGCTGGCTCGACCAGCTTGAGCTGGCCAGCGAGGCACTCGAAGCTGCCGTCAGCGCCGCGCGATCGGGGATCGTGGAGCTTGGCTGGCAGGTGGATCCGCTCGTGATCGACGCCGACCTGGCCGCGACCGCCGCCAGCGCGTTCGCCGGCGCGCTGGGCCTGGCCGCGCCGACGTCGTCCGCGCGGCTCACGGGCCACGGCGACGAGCAGTCGATGCTCGACACGCACGCTGCGGCCCTCGTCGGCGTGCTCGGTCCGGCCTCCGGGGCTGAGAGCGCCCTAGCGGAGCTGCTCGGGTACGAGCAGCGGTTCTGGTACGCAGCGGCCCGCGAGCGTGGCATCGGCGGCCGGCCGGCTGGCGAGCTCGAACGCGCGCTCCGCCAGGTCGTCGCGGCCCAATGCCTGGTCGGCCCGGCGGCGCCCGAGGGTACCCAGACCGTCGTGCGGACCGTAGCGAAGGCGCTGACCGGCCCCGTCGCTGACTGGCTGCACGAGATCATGCCATCAGGAACCGGCGAGCCGTCCGCGCTCACCCCTAAGCGCCTGGCCGAACTGCACGTCGCTACCGAACTGGCGCAGTCACCGGAGCTGGCCAGCACCTGCCTGACCGAACTGGACGCGGCCCAGGCAGCTGTCGCGATCCCGCTGCTGGCCAGGGCCAGCACCAACCCGGCCCAGCTGCCCGACTCGGTGCTGCGCTTCGCGTCCGCCAAGGTGGAGAGCCTGCGCGGGTCAGCGGACGCCCTGGCGGTAATCCTCAACTCGCTGCCCTACCCCTCGGCGGGCTGGGCCGCTGCGGGAGCGGCGGTCTGCGCCCAGATCTGCGATCAGCTCGTCGACGACAGCACTCCGGCCCTGCGCGCCTACTGGCTGAACAACCTCGGGGCCAGGTACTGGCTGGCCAGCCGCCAGGCCGACGCCCTCACTGCGACCGAGGAAGCCGTGGCGCTGCGCCGGGAACTCGCACAGACCTCCCCCGACCGGTCCCGGCCCGCGCTGGCGGCGTCGCTGAACAACCTCGGCACTCAGTACTTCGGACTCGATCGCCACGACGACGCCATCAAAGCGGTCCGCGAGGCCGCCGAACTCTACCGGGAACTGGCCGCCGAGAACCCTGCCCGGTTCCGGCCGGGGCTGGCCGCCTCCCTGTCCACGGCCGGGATCTGGTACGCGCTCGCCGGCCAGGCCGACGAGGCGCTCGCGGTCTCCCGCGAGGCCGTGGACCTCCGCCGTGCCCTCGCCGCTGGCGGGGCGACCCGGCAGCAAGCCGACCTGGCTCGCTCGCTGAGCAACCTGGCGGTCAGATACGCCGAGCAGGACCAGCAGGACGAGGCGGTGACAACCGAGCAGGAGGTCGTGGCGATCCGCCGCGAACTAGCGGCCGAGCAACCCGAGGACTACACCTCGGATCTGCTGAACTCGCTGACCAAGCTCGCCGCCAGATACGACGAGAACGACCGGGCGGACGAGGCCGCCGCTGCAAGCGCCGAACTGGTCTCGGTGCGGCGCAAGCTCGCGGCAGCGAGCCCGCAGGAGCATCTGCCCCACCTGGCGAGAGCGCTCAACAGCCTCGCGATCAAGACCGCCAAGCTGGGCCGAGGCGAGGAATCGCTCGACCTGCACACCGAAGCCGTCGCCAGCTACCAGCAACTCGAGGCGGTCAGCCCCGGCAAGCACCTCGCCGACCTGGCACTGTCGCTGAACTTGCTCTCGGCTCGCCTGGTCGAGTTGCACCAGACCGCCCCGGCGCTGACCGCCACCCAGGACGCCGTCGCGATCAGGCGACGGCTCGCCGCAGCCAACCCCGAGCAGCATCGGGCCAACCTAGCCAGGTCACTGCGCAATCTGGCATCGCTGCTCGACGCCCAAAGCCGCTCCAAGGACGCCCGCGCCGCTCGCAAGGAAGCCGACAAGCTCGGTGCCCGCTAGGAGCGTCCGGCCCAAGCCGGGACAGCAGTATGTCCCGCCTTACTGCTGTTAGAAGCCCAGATACAACAGCAGCATGGTCCTACCTACTGTCGTCCCCACAGCAGCAAGTAGGACCATGCTGCTGTCGAGTCAGCGGGCCCACAGCAGCAAGTAGGACCTTGCTGCTGTCAGGCCGGCAGGCCCGCCGCCTCTAGAAGTCGAAGGGCAGCTCCCCGAAGCCGTCGCCGTCGTCGTCGCCTCCGCCACCGCCGAACTCCTCTGGACCACAGGCCGCTGCGGTGAGCACGACGCTCGGGTGCGGGCCATGCAGCGCCTGGCCGCTGGGCCAACGGCTGACCCAACTGCAGCGCCAACCGCTGGGCGGGGTGCAGCGGGGTGACGATGGAGAGGTTGCAGGGCTCGGGCTCGTTCGCGTTGGTCGACGGCGTCTATTGGTCCTGGAACTGCTTCTCCCACTCGGCGAAGTGCTGCTGCTCGGTCATCCCGCGCGAGATGACCAGGTCCCCGGCCGGGTGCATGACCGCCTTGACCGGCGGGGCCTGGATCGTCGCCTCGAAGGGCGGCGGGTTCGCCAGGACGAACGCCATCGCCCGGCCAGGCCAGTGGAACTGCAGGCCGACCTCCAGGTCACCGCCGCCGGTGAAGCCGTTGTGCTCGCCTTCCCAGGAGACGTCAAGGCTCAGCTCGCCGGCGCCGTTCGCGGACAGGCTGGCCGAGCAGTGGAAGCCGCCGATGTCCATCTCCAGCGGCGGCGTCGACACGCTGCACTCGCTGCACTTGTCGTTGACCTTGCCGCTGTCGAAGTCGTCGAAGAGCTGCTTGGTCGGGACGGACACTGAGGCGTCGTCGGGCAGTTGCACGTCGCAGCTCTCGACGTCGCCGCTCTTGCCCATGTTGATCTTGAACGGACTTTCCGTCTCGTGGCCGACCGTGCCGGTGAAGGCACCGCCACCGACACCACCCCCTTTGCCGCCACCGGCTCCACCATCATCGGACGCGACCTGTTCAGCAGCACGTTCGACGACTTCTTCCCTGGCAAGGTCAGCGATGTGCAGCTGTTCAGCTACGCGCTGAGCCCGCCTGCCGTCCAGGCGCTCTACCAGGGCCAGGAACCCATCAGCCAGATCAGCTAGCCGCCCGCTGGGGCCGGGCTCGCGTCTCTCGCGAGTCCGGCCCCACGCCGTTGGTTGTCACGATCGCAAGATGACGGCCTCGATGCCCTTGCCGGCCACGTCGCCGGTGCCGCCTGACCACAGGCTGGTCGTGCCGGGAACCCAGGACAGCGCCGCTGGCACGATCGTCACGTTGACGAAACTCGGCGGAAACTGGCGGGTCCAGTGGCCGCTGCCGTCCCGATGGTAGAAGGCATAGGGCGGAGTGCCGTCGGTCCGCACAGTGAGCCAGATGCCGCCGTGCCCGTCGGCCGCCATGCTGAGCACCTGGCCGACCGGGAACGGGACCTTGGCGGCGTGCCATTTCGCGCCGTCCCAGTGCTCGAGGCCGCCGAAGGTGCAGCAGGTGCCGGCGTTGCCCAGGCCGTAGCTCTCCCAGACGCTGTGCGGCCCGAGCGCTGTCACGGTACCGACCGTGACGTAGTCCGCGGACGGCTTGGTGACGTGCGGGAGCCGGACCGTGCGCCACTTGCTGCCGGTCCAGTTCATGGCGATCAGGTGCTGCGCGCTCGGCGGCATCGTGGCCGACTTGATAGTCGGGCCGATCGCCCACATGTCGGTCGCCGACAGGGCGCTGAGTGCCTGCGGATCGCCAGGAGGGCGCGTCCTTTGCCACTTGGTCCCGTTGTAGCGGAGGTTGTAGGGCTTGCCTGAGATGGTGGCCGTGCCGAAGGCCCAGGCGTTCTTGGGGCCGAACGTCGCGGCCGTCGCCATTACCGAGAACGGCGCTAGCTTCGTCGTAGCCCAGTGCTTGCCGTTCCAGCGGAGCGCATCGGTGTGGATGGAGACGCCGACGACGGTGGCGAACACCCAGGCGCTGGTCGCCGAGCTAGCCGCCGCGATCGCGAGAACCTCGGACGACCCGCCGGTCAGCCCGCTCGGTGGCTTGATCGTGACCCAGCTCTTGCCGTTCCAGCGCCGGACGGCGAGGTCGGGGGTCCCGCAAGGGTGACCGCAGGTCGCCCCGACGGCGAAAGCGTCGCTCTTGCCGGTGCTCGAAATGCTCTGCACATTGCTCAACCCCGACGGCCGACCCCAGCCTCCGGCGACCTTCCAGGTCTTCGCCGGTGGCGGCAGCGCGGCCTTGGTCTGGCCGGCGTGGGCCGACGATAACCCGGCACCGAATAACGTCCCAAGCAAGCCAATCGCAAAGGCCGCGTGAACAGGTCTTCTGGAAATCCTCATGGTGATCCCTGACGTTCGTTGTGGCCATGATCCGGCCACGGCTTAGGGGTCCGCGCCGGAACTCGCAGCGACCCGCACTCGTATTATTGAGCGTCGGCCGGTGACGGTGTAAGCCCATCGAAGGCCAGCGCGTTCGCGGACGTGGCGCCCGATTCGGGTCGGTACCGCGAGTTGCCCGCGTGAGCCGACGTGCGTGAATATCCTTGGCTCGCGCGGATGCTGCGGCGGGCCGCGCTGAGCGAGAGGCTGTCATGTCACACCTGACCTACGCCGAGGCCATCATCGTCGGCCTCATCCAGGGCGTCACCGAGCTGTTCCCGGTGTCCAGCCTCGGCCACAACGTGCTGCTCCCTGCGCTCATCGGGGGCAGCTGGGCCAAGGACCTCAGCGTCAGCCAGGCCGAGTCGCCCTACCTGGCCTTCATCGTCGGCCTGCACGTCGCGACGGCCATCGGGCTCACCGCCTACTTCTGGCGCGACTGGGTCAGGATCATCACCGGCTTCTTCAGCTCGATCCGCCGCATGGAAATCGAGACCCCAGACCAGAAGCTCGCCTGGATGATCATCTTCGCCACCATTCCGGTCGGGCTGGCGGGAGTCATCTTCGAGCACACCTTCCGCGTCATCTTCGGAGTCGCGTGGCGTGCCGCAGCATTCCTGATCCTCAATGGCGTGATCATGTACTGCGCCGAGCGATTCCGCACCCGCAAGTCGCGCGAGGCCGACGCTCAGGTAGCGGCCGACCGTGAGCGCGCGGCCGACCGTGAGCGCGAGCCCGAGCTGGTCGGAGCGAGCGGCATGGCCGGGGCGCACGCCTCTGGCCACCGGGCGGCCCGCCAGGAGGAAGTCGTGACGGCCATCCAGGCCGACCGCCGCATCACGGCCTTCGGTTTCGGCGAGGCAGTCATCATCGGCTCGGCCCAGATCCTCGCGCTGCTCGCAGGCATCAGCCGCGACGGCGTCGCGATGACCGCCGGCATGTTCAGGGGCCTGTCCAGGGAAGACGCCGCCCGGTTCGCGTTCCTGCTGGCCACCCCCGTGATCCTGGCCGCCGGCGTCCTCAAGGTCCCCGACCTGCTCGGCCACCTCGGCAACGGCATCCGGCCGCAGATCCTCGCCGGCAGCATCGTCTCCGGCATCGGCGCGTACGTCTCGGTCCGCTTCCTGATGAAGTACTTCCGCACCAGGACCCTGACCCCCTTCGCCATCTACTGCGTAGCCTTCGGCACCCTAAGCCTGATAATCCTCCCCTTCAGATAGCCCCAGTTCCCAGCCCACCCCAGTCCCAGCCCACCTCGGCCCTAACCACCTGCCGGTCCTCACCCCCCGGTTCCCAGCCCACCCCGGGTCCCAGCCACCTGCGGGCTCCAGCCCACCCCGGGTCCCAGCCACCTGCGGGCTCCAGCCCACCTCGGGTCCCAGCCACCTGCGGGCTCCAGCCCACCTCGGGTTCCAGGTCACCTCGGGTCCCAGCCCTACCCGGCCTTAGCCACCTGCGGGTCCTAGCCCCCCGGTTCCGCCGCGATCCGCCCCGGCCGTCATCCCATCTCTTCTTTAGCCACAGCTGCCGCTCGGGCACCCTGGACACCCCGGGACACCTCAGTCACCCAAGACACTCAGACCAGCCCCGCCACTCAGATCGCGCCGCCCCTGGGTCACGGACAGCAGCAACTAGGGCCACGCTCACCTCAGACCCGGATTTGAACGACAGCATGGTCCTACTTACTGCTCTCAGGACGACAGTAGGTAGGACCATGCTGTCGTCGAACACCGGCCCGGAACAGCAGCAAGTAGGGTCATGCTGTCGTTGAACCCCCGCGACACCGCCACCCAGGCCCGCGAACCACCCGACACCGCCGCCGGGACCACTGACGGCGGCACGCGGCGGCGGCACGCGGCGCGGCGCGGGCCGAGGCGACGCGCGGGTGCGGCGCGGCGCGCGGGGGCCGGGTGGGCGCAGCGCGGGACGGCGCGTGGGCGCTGTGCGGCGCGCGGGGCGGGGGCCAGGCGGAGGCGGCGCGCGGGCGCGGCGCGGGGGCGGCGCGGGGGGCGCTCGGCTGGGATTTGGATGTCGAGGTTGCCCGAGTCACTCAGGTCACCACGTTAGACTTGCCCGATATACCGGATATATGACACACACGGGTTAACTGGTGGCGGTGCTATGCGGGATCGGAAGAACGACGTGAGCACATCCGAAGTTGCGCTGTACCTGGCTGGCCAGCTGGGTCAGGCGAGTCTGCTGAGGCTGGGCCGAGCGGCTGACCCGGGGCTTGATCAGCACATGGCGGCGGTGTCCGCAGCGATGATCCCGATCGTCGGGCCCGGCGACATACCGCCGGCAGAGATGCTGACCGCGCTGGTGAGGTACGCGAGCGGGTTCATCGATGCGGCGATCACCGGCGGCTGGCGACCGGCACCCGCCTACCAGCCGCTGGATGCCGAGTGCATGCACCTCGCGGCGATCTCCGCGCTGGTCGAAAGGTGCGGCGCTTCGCTCGCCGAGGCCGAAGCCGAAGCCGAAGCCGAGGGCGAGGCCGGAAGCGAAAGCTAGTCCCGGCTGCTCCTGGCCCGCATCCGGCCGCGCTCCTTCGCGTCGAGCACGGTCTTGCGCAGCCGCACGACGGTCGGGGTCACCTCGACGCACTCGTCGTCGGCGCAGAACTCCAGCGCCTGCTCCAGGCTCAGCAGCCGAGGCGGAATCAGCCGCTCAAGCTCCTCAGCCGTGGACTGCCGCACGTTGGTGAGCTTGCGCTCGCGCGCGATGTTCACGTCCATGTCGTCGGACCGGGAGTTCTCGCCGACGATCATGCCCTCGTAGACCTCGGTGCCCGGCTCGACGAACAGCGTGCCGCGCTCCTGAAGCGAGAACATCGCGTACGCGGTCGAGTTGCCGGTCCGGTCGGCGACCAGCGAGCCGGACGCCCGGCTGCGCATCGACCCCGCCCACGGCTCGTAACGCTCGAACACGTGATGCGCGATGCCCGTACCCCTCGTATCGGTGAGGAACTGGGTGCGGAAGCCGATCAGCCCGCGCGACGGCACGATGAAGTCCAGCCTGATCCAGCCGGTTCCGTGGTTCGTCATCTGCTCGAGACGGCCCTTGCGCAGCGCCATCAAGGTCGTGACCACGCCCAGGTACTCCTCGGGCACGTCGATGGTCATCCGCTCGACCGGCTCGTGCAGCTTGCCGTCGATCTCGCGGGTCACCACCGTCGGCCGGCCTACGGTCAGCTCGTAACTCTCGCGCCGCATCAGCTCGACCAGCACGGCCAGCGCCAGCTCGCCCCTGCCCTGGACCTCCCAGGTATCGGGGCGCTCGGTCGGCAGGACCCGGATCGACACGTTGCCGACGAGTTCGGCATCGAGCCGGTCCTTGACCATGCGCGCGGTGACCTTCGTGCCGTGGCGCCCGCCCGGGCCTCTCCTGGTCGCCTCCGCCGGCCCGCCCTTGCCGACCAGAGGCGAGGTGTTGACCCCGATGGTCATGGAAATCGCGGGCTCGTCCACGGTAATCAGCGGCAGCGGTCGCGGGTCGTCGGGATCGGCCAGCGTCTCGCCGATCATGATCTCCCCGATACCGGCGACCGCGATGATGTCCCCGGCCCTCGCGCTGGCCGCTGGCACTCGCTCGAGGGCTTCGGTCCTGAATAGCTCGGAGATCTTTACCCGCTCGATCGAGCCGTCGCTACGGCACCATGCCGCCTGCTGACCGCGCGAGATCTGACCGGAGATCACCCGGCAGAGCGCGATCCGGCCCAGGTAAGCGGACGCGTCGAGGTTGGTCACGTGCGCGCGGAGCGGCGCGTGCGGGTCGTACGAAGGCGCAGGCACGTGCTTGCCGATCACGTCGAACAGCGGCTCCAGGTCGGTCGAATCCGGAAGAGTGCCGTCTTCCGGCCGCGTCAGCGAGGCCCGGCCAGCCCGCGCCGAGGCGTACACGATCGGGAACTCGATCTGGTCCTCGGTCGCGTCCAGGTCCAGGAACAGCTCGTAGCAGGCGTCGACCACCTCGGCGATGCGGGCGTCTGGCCGGTCCACCTTGTTGATGACCAAGATCACCGGCAGCTTGGATTCGAGCGCCTTGCGCAGGACGAACCTCGTCTGCGGGAGCGGTCCCTCGCTGGCATCCACGAGCAGCAGCACGCCGTCGACCATCGACAGCCCGCGCTCGACCTCGCCGCCGAAGTCGGCGTGACCCGGGGTGTCGATGATGTTGATCGTCAGCCCACCGTGGGTGACGGCGGTATTTTTGGCGAGGATCGTGATGCCCTTTTCGCGTTCCAGGTCACCGGAGTCCATCACTCGATCCGCGATCTGAGCGTTCGCCCGGAACGCTCCCGACTGCCACAGCATCGCGTCCACCAGCGTGGTCTTGCCGTGGTCAACGTGCGCCACGATGGCAACGTTGCGCAGGTCGTCACGGGTAGCGATCTCGGTCACGAGATCGGCTTGGCTGGCGGGCATGCGTGAAACTCCGGTCGAGAGCTGGGAAATCGCCTGAAGCGGCAACTTGAGTTTACTCGCCCCAACCGCTCACCCAGGCCAAGCCCGCCGCCCCGCACGCCGTACCCCATCTCGCCGCAAGTCACCGCCCGCCGCGCACACGGGGCCTGATCCACCCGCACGGGATTAATCTAGTTTTCCGCTTGACTTACTAGGTTTTATCGATGAGCATCGAAACGTGCCTGGTCATAGCCCCCTCCCAGCTGCCCTCGACCGCAGCGCCATCGCTTCCGCGACGGCCGCAGACGAGTCGCCCACTCACGAGTCAGTCACCCAGCCGCCAGCCACCTCGACCGCCACGATGCTCAGCCGGCCACCGACCGCCGCCACCACCAGCACCACCAGAAGCAACAGCACCACCGGCAGCACCGGCAGCACCGGCCCAAGCACCCGCACCCGCACCCGAAAGGGCAAGAGCCGCCCCGCCTCACCCCGAGGCCTGCTGCGGCTCATCAGCCCCCTGGCCGTGCTCGCGGTCTGGCAGCTAGCGAGCCAGTCGGGCCTCATCTCGGCCCAGAAACTGCCGCCGCCCACTCAGGTCTGGTCTACCGCACTCTCGCTGGTCACCAGCGGCTCGTCCGGCCTACGGCACGCTGCAAGGAGCACTCGCCGTCTCGCTGGAGCGAGTCGCCGTCGGGTTCGGCCTCGGAGCAGCCGTCGGCATCGCGCTCGCCATCGTCGCCGGCCTCAGCCGCTTCGGCGAGAACGCGGTCGACCCCCTCATGCAGATGCTCAGGACACTGCCCTTGTTCGGGCTCATTCCAGTTTTCATCGTCTGGTTCGGTATTGGAGAAGCGCCGAAGATCTTGCTGATCGCCATCGGTGCCGCCATCCCGCTGTATCTCAACACCTTCGCCGGAATCCGGTCAGTCGACGCCAAGCTGGCCGAGCTTGGCCAGGTCTTGCATCTGCGCAAAACCGAGCTGATCAGCCAGATCGTGCTGCCGGGCGCACTGCCGCAACTGCTCGTCGGGCTCCGGCAGAGCCTGGGCGTGGCCTGGCTCGCCCTGGTCGTCGCCGAGCAGGTCAACGCCAACGCCGGGCTGGGCTTCATGATCAGCCAGGCGACCCAGTTCCTGCGGAACGACGTGATCATCGTCGCGCTGCTCGTGTACTGCGGACTCGGCCTGCTGACCGACGCGCTGGTGCGGCTGCTCGAAAGGAGGGCACTGCGGTGGCGCACGAGCTTCGCGGCGGCCTAGGGGCACCTGCCGCTGCACTGGCGGCCCCAGTCGTCCAGACCCGGGGCCTGACCAGGGCCTTCAACGGCGAGTCGGTGCTCGACGACCTCGACCTCGAGATCGCCAGCGGCGAGTTCGTCGCCCTGCTCGGCCGGAGCGGATCAGGCAAGTCCACGCTGCTGCGCGCCCTGGCCGGCCTGGACAACGACGTTCAGGGTGAGCTGGCCGTGCAGGGCCCGGTGTCGATCTCCTTCCAGGAACCGCGACTGGTCCCCTGGAAGCGGCTCTGGCAGAACCTCTGCCTCGGCCTGCGCACCGAGCAGCCCCGCTACGACGCCGCCACCGCGCTGGCCGAGGTCGGTCTCACCGAGCGGGCGAACGCCTGGCCGCTCACGCTGTCCGGCGGCGAGGCACAGCGGGCCTCACTGGCGCGGGCTCTGGTGCGCGAGCCACGACTGCTGCTCCTGGACGAACCCTTCAGCGCCCTCGACGCCCTCACCAGGATCACGATGCACCGGCTCGTGCTCAGCCTGTGGGAACGGCATCGGCCCGCCGTGCTGCTGGTCACCCACGACGTCGACGAGGCGCTGGCGCTCGCCGACCGGGTGCTCATCCTGCGAGCCGGGCGGATCAGCCACAGCTCGCAGCTCAGCGAGCCCCGGCCGCGCGACCGGTCGACACCCGAACTCACCGCACTGCGCACTGTTCTCCTCGCCGAACTCGGCGCCCTGACGGAAGGAACCCGATGAGAATCCCGGCCAGGGCGCCCGCCCGCCGCCAGGTCACCATGCTTGCCGCCGGCGTGCTGCTCGCCGGAACTGCCGCCGCGGCGTGCTCGCCGGCAGGAGCAACCCCATCAGCTGGAACGCAGCCGTCCCCAGCCGCTCAGGCTCACAACGCAGGCTCTGCCCCGGCGAGCCTCGCCGACGTCACCCTGCACGTCGGCGATCAGGCCGGGGCCGGCGCCCAGGCGCTGCTCACCGCCGCCGGGCTGATCGGCAAGCTGCCGTTCAAGGTCGACTGGTCGGACTTCACCTCCGGCCCGCCGATGCTGCAGGCCATGAGCGCCGGCTCGATCGACGTCGGCGCGGTAGGCGACGCGCCTCCGATCTTCGCCGCCGCCGGCGGCAGCAAGATCGCGGTCGTCAGCGCGCTGCAGGCGAACCCGCACGGCGTCGCCATCCTGGTACCGGCGAACTCGCCCATCCACACGCTGGCCCAGCTCCGGGGCAAGCGGATCGCGGTGACTGAGGGCAGCGCATCGCACTACCACCTGATCGCCATCTTGCGCAAGGCCGGGCTGACGATCCACGACGTCACGGCGGACTACCTGCAGCCGCCGGAGGCGCAGGCCGCCTTTCTCCGCGCACCAGGTCGACGCGTGGGACATCTGGTCGCCGTTCATCGAGCAGACGATCGCGCAGGACCACGCGCGGGTGCTCGCGACCGGGACAGGGCTCAGCCCGACCTATTCCTTCGTCGTCGCCTCGCGGACCGCGCTGGCCAGCCCGTCGACCTCGCTCGCGATCCGGGACTACCTGAAGCTCGTTGACCAGGCGTACCGCTGGGCGGCGAGTCACGAGCCGACCTGGGCCGCGACGTGGGCCAAGGCGTCCGGGCTGCCCTCTGGCGTGATGACCGCCGCCGTGCGGGACTCGCTGACGACACCAGTGCCGATCACGCCGGCCGTGCTCAGCTCAGAGCAATCCGTAGCGAATGCCTTCACCAGTGCCTGCCTCATCCCGGGCCGGATCGACTTCTCCGACTTCGCCGTCACCTCGTACAACGATCTCCTGAAAGGCACGTCATGAGCTTGGTCTTCCACTGGTTCCTGCCCACCTCAGGCGATGGACGCGGCATCGTCGGCGGCGGCACTGTGTCCGGCGGGACGACCCCCCGAACCCCGCCGCTGGACCAGGCCGGAGCGATGCTCCCCGTGACGCTCGCGCCGTTACCAGGCCGCCTGACATCGACTACCTCGCTCAGGTCGCCCGGGCCGCCGAGCAGGTCGGCTTCACTGGCGTCCTGACGCCGACGGGTACGTGGTGCGAGGACGCGTGGCTGGTGACGTCCGCGCTGATCAGCCAGACGCAGCGGCTGAAGTTCCTGGTCGCGTTCCGGCCCGGCCTCAGCTCGCCCACGCTGGCGGCTCAGATGGCAGCGACGTACCAGCGGATCTCGCGCGGCCGGCTGCTGCTCAACGTGGTGACCGGCGGCGACGACGCCGAGCAGCGCCGGTTCGGCGACCGGCTGACCCACGACCAGCGGTACGCCAGGACCGGCGAGTTCCTGGACGTCGTGCGCGGCGCCTGGAGCGGCACGCCGTACGACTTCGATGGCGAGCACTACCAGGTCACGGGGGCGACCGTGCTGAGCCCGCCCGAGCCGGTGCCCGACGTCTACTTCGGCGGCTCGTCCGCCGCCGCTGGACCGGTCGCCGCCAGGTACGTCGACGTCTACCTGACCTGGGGCGAACCCCCGCCCCAGGTAGCGCGGAAGATCGCCTGGATGCGCGAGCTCGCGCACGACGCTGGTCGTACGCTGCGGTTCGGCATCCGGCTGCACACGATCAGCCGGGACAGCTCCAAGCAGGCGTGGGCCGAGGCGAACCGGCTGCTGGCCGACCTCAGCATGACCGAGATCAACAGTGCTCAGAAGGTGCTCACCAGCTCCGCGTCCGTCGGCCAGGAACGCATGGTCGCCCTGCACTCGGCCTACCGGGACGGCGGCTCGGCAGCGGACCTGGAGATTTACCCCAACCTGTGGGCCGGCGTCGGCCTGGTGCGCGGGGCGCCGGCACCGCCCTGGTAGGCAGTCACAGCGAGGTAGCCGACCGGATCGAGGAGTACGCCGCGCTCGGCATCGAGGAGTTCATCTTCTCCGGCTATCCGCATCTGGAAGAGGCGTACTGGTTCGGCGAAGGCGTGCTGCCCGAGCTTCGCCGGCGCGGCCACGTCCGGGCGCCCGACGACCTCAGCGGCCTGCTCGCCAGCGCCTAGCCCGGCTCCCGCGTCTCGTACCTCGACCCCCAGGAGTGCTCATGCGTTTCGTTGCCCTAGTGGGAAATCCGAAGCCCTGCTCGCGCACGCTCATGGTGGCGAGTGCGGCGGCCGAGGCCGTCGCCGCGACAACAGGACTGGCGACCGGTTACCAGCTCGTCGACCTGTCCGTCCTGGCCCGGCGGCTGCTGCTGCCCGAGCCGTCGGCGGCGGTCGAGGACGCGGCCGAGCTCGTGCTCGACGCCGACTTGCTGCTGGTCGCCAGCCCGACGTTCAAGGGCACGTACACGGGATTGCTCAAGGTGTTCCTCGACAAACTGCCGTACCGGGGACTCGAAGGCACCTGCGCCCTGCCATTGCTCGTGATGAACGCACCGCAGCACGCACTCGCCGTAGACGTCCACCTACGGCCGCTGCTCGTGGAGCTCGGCGCGACCGTCCCGACCCCGGGACTGGCCGTACTCGAATCCGAGCTCGGCGGGCTCGACGGAGTGCTGAGGCCGTGGGCCGCCCGAGTTGCCCAGGCTCTCGGCCGCTCCGCCCATGCCCCGGCAGCCGTGCTTGCCACTGCCAGCTAGCGCGGCTGCCGGTTCCAGCCCTGGCTAGCCAGGGCTGGAACAGACTAGAACGTATATTCGAATAGAGCTTATGATTAGGGCGTGACAGTCTATGTACCGCCAGGCTGGCCAGCGGGCGTCCACCCGCCTGGCAGCGAAGAGTTCGAACGTTCCGCCATCGCCTGGCTACTCGACGTAGTCCCAGCTGACTACCTGTTGCACGGCGTGCTCAAGCGCCACCCGATCGCGCTCGCCACGCTAGCCAGGCACCACCTCGGAGCATGCGTCGACGGCGCGCGCAGCGGCTACCGTACCGCCCGCACCGAGCTAGGTCCGCACCTGCCGCCGGGCGCCATCGAAGCGGTCCTCACCGCATACCGCAACGAAGGCAGCCGGCTCGCCGCCGCCGCCCAGGCCGCCGACCTCATCGAACGCGCCCTGCACGGCGAGACCTTCGTGCCCCAGACGAGCGGCGGCGCGCGTTCCATCCCCGCACAGGGAGCCCACCGCCGAACAACACTCCGCCGAACCCCCCGCCAAGACCAGCCCCCACCCCCACCCCACAACCCCGACAAGTAACCCACCCAACCCCACACCCCCACACCGCACCCCCGCCCAGCCCAGGCCCGCCCAGCACCGCACCGCACGCCCAGCCCAGCCCAGCACCGCACGCCCAGCACCGCCCAGCACCGCGCGCCCAGCACCGCCCAGCACCGCGCGCCCAGCCCAGCCCAGCACCGCACCCGCCCAGCCCGAAACCCGCACTCAGCTCCAAGCCCGCGCCGCACCCGCCCAGCTCCGAGCCCGCACCGCCCAGCACCACTCTGAGACCCCAGCTATCGCACCGCTCCCGAGGCCGCTGTCACGCCGACAGCAGTATGTCCCTACATGCTGCTGTTACCGGCACTAAAACAACAGCAGCATGGTCCTACCTACTGCTGTCCTGATGACAGTAAGTAGGACCATGCTGCTGTACGAACGGGCCGGGGTGCGCCCGCGTGGCCCGGATTAGTGCTGTGCTTCGCCCGCGAGCTGTTCGCGGGCGAGCTCCCCCGTCCGTTACCAGCCCCCCGAACGTCGAGTCTTCGAGAACCGCGCCGTCAAGCGTGGCACCGCCGGACACGAGAGCATCGAGCACCGGTTCCACGAAAATCCGACCGTCAGGCTCTGCATGTTGAGGCGCACCAGCCTCGGCCGCGCCGCTCTCGGGCGCGGGGGCCTCAGCCGCACCAGCCTCAGGCGCGGGGGCCTCGGCCGCACCAGCCTCGGGCACACCAGCCTCGGGCTTACCGGTCTCGGGTGCGGGGGGCTGCTCGGGTGCGGGGGGCTCGGGTGGTGGCTGGACTGTCGCGGTCGGGACGTGCGGCGCTGGTCTTGTCCAGCCGGATTCGGGGGCGAAGCTCTTGATTACCCGGGCTGGCACGCCGGCGACGACGCAGCGGTCGGGGATCTCACCCCGGACGACTGAGCCGGCGGCGACAACTACGTTGCGGCCGATCACCGATCCGGGCAGGACGACGACGCCGGTGCCGAGCCAGGTGCCTGCGCCGATGGTGACGGCGGCGTTTACCGGCCACTGACGGCCGATGGGCAGCTCGGGGTCGGTGTAGCTGTGGTTCTGGTCGGTGATGTAGACGTATGGCCCCGTGTAGACGTCGTCCCCGATCTCGATCGAGCTGTGGGCCACGATGTGGCTGCCCCGCCCGATCACGCACCGGTCGCCGATCTTGAGCACCGGCTCTGGCCCGAGGTCGTGGCCCGGCATTATCCCGGCGCAGATGGACGCCAGCTCGGCGACCATGGTGCCTGAGCCGATCTCGATCCACGGCTCCCCGTACACCGATCCGCAGGGGAATGCGATCATCGAGCCGAACCCGAAGGCGGCGAACCTGCGCCCAACAGCGGTATCCGCATTGATCGTCCCCGCGTCCTTGAACCAGCGCCACACGCCGTGCGCGATCGTGGAGACGACTAGCCGTCGCCACCTGATCAATGAGGGCATTCCAGACATCGCCGCCACAGTATCGCCAGCCGCGCCGCAGACGGGCACGGACCAGCAAGATCGCGCCGCACCTGGGGAGCCCCGGTGTTGCTACGACAGCACCGGGGCTCCCCAGGTGCGGCCAAGACCCGGTTCGGCACGCCGAGCACGCCCGCAACGGCCCGCCACCCAGCCCGTCACGGCAGTCGCGGTGGTCACGGCAGCAACGACAGCAACGACAGCAACGACAGCAACGGCGGGTTACGGCAGTCGCGGCGTTGCGGCGGCCAGCTGTCCGCACGCCCCGTCGATCTCCCGGCCGCGAGTGTCCCGCACCGTCACCGGAATCCCACGCTGAACGAGCCGTTCCTCGAACTCACCAGCCACCGCCGGATCAGACGCCGTCCAGCGCGACCCCGGGGTCGGGTTCAGCGGGATCAGGTTCACGTGCGCGAGCCGCCCAGCCAGCAGATCCGCCAGCAGCGAAGCACGCCACGCCTGGTCGTTCACGTCGCGAATCATCGCGTACTCGATCGACACCCGCCGCCCGCTCGCGGCCGCGTACTCCCAGGCGGCGTCCAGCACCGACGCGACCGGAAACCGCTGGTTTACCGGCACAAGCTCGTCCCGCAACGAATCGTCGGGCGCGTGCAAGGAGACGGCCAGCCGCGACGTCAGCCCTTCCGAAGCCAGCCGCCGTATCGCGGGAACCAGCCCCACCGTCGACACCGTGATGGCACGCTGCGAGATCCCGAACCCGGAAGGAACCGGGTCGCTGATCCGGCGCACGGCGGTCACCACGGCGTTGTAGTTCGCCAGCGGCTCGCCCATCCCCATGAACACCACGTTCGAGATCCGCCCCACGCCTCCAGCCATTGCACCAGAAGCCAGCGTGCGGGCACCGTTGAAGATCTGGGTGACGATCTCGCCAGCGGAAAGATTGCGAGTCAGGCCCGCCTGGCCAGTGGCGCAGAATGGGCACGCCATCCCGCAGCCCGCCTGCGACGAAACGCAGATCGTCACGCGCGACGGATAGCGCATCAGTACGGACTCGACAAATGCTCCGTCAGCGGCCCGCCACAGCGTTTTGCAGGTCATCCCCTGGTCGCAGGTCAGCTCCCTGGTGACCTCAAGCAGCCGAGGCAGCAACGCCGTCGCGAGCTCCGAGCGCACCGCGACCGGCAGGTCGGTCATCGCCTCCGGCGAATCGGTCAACCGGCCGAAATAGTGCCGGGAAAGCTGGTCGGCCCGAAAACCGGGAAGGCCAAGTTCGGCCACCGCCGCGCGTCGCTCTGCGGGGCTCAAATCGGATAGGTGCCGAATTGGGCGCATCCTGACCGGACGCGCAGGCCGCACCTCCGCTAGCTCCAACCAAACCCCTCACAGTATCCGCGGCAGTTGCCACGTGATCTGCGGAATGTCGATAGATTTCAGTGCTATGCAGAACACGCGCTCTCGAGCCGGCCAGTCCAGGATATCCGCCGAACCAGGGCGGCCGATCGTGTTGCTCGATAGCGAGAGCCCGTACGGCAGCCGGCGGGTGATGGTCGAATACGACGGCTGGACGACGGCCGCCTACATGCACGACCGGTCGAACCCCATCGCGGCGACCTGGCTGGCCAACCATCGCAAGGCCCCCGCCGACATCGACGTGACCTTGCTGGACGCCGGCCACGCGCCGGAGATGCCCGACGGCTACACCAAGCACCCCGACGGCCGGCCGCCGCTGAGCCAGGGCTCGCTCCGCGCGGTGTGGTTCGAAGAGGGCGACGGCGTAGCGATCTTCGAGGGCAGCGAACTGCTGGCCGTCATCCCTGGCTGGTCGGACATGTCCAAGGGCATGCCTGGCTATAGCCGGGACGTGATCGGGCAGACCCCGTTCGGCTGGTCGCTCGAGGACGCTACGGAAGGACTCGGCCCGCGTGTGTCCGAGGCCTCGGACTTCTGGCGCTGGCGTCTCGACCCGCAGGCCTGGGCTCAGTTCCAGCAGGGCATGCTCGGCCACCTGCTCGACCGGCTCGGGCCTGGCGCCCGCTACTGGGATGTCTCGGGCAACAAGCCGCCGCTCGTCGGCGTCTCCGAGCGCCCGCCGGCCGGCCGCCGCGCCTACACGGTTCTCACCACGGTCGGCATGAGCTGCCAGCGGATGCCCGTGGTCGAGCAGACCGGCCACGGGGCCGCCGCGAAATCCAGGATCGAGCTGGCGGTCGCCACGACACTGCCGAGCAACGAGGCCGCCAGGATCTTCCTGTGGCTAGCCCAGCAGCCCTGGCGCGAGATCACCTGGCTCGGCAGCGGTCAGACCATCCACTGGTATCACGAGCCGTCATCGTTCCCGCTCGGCCACGGGAACGAGGCCGTACTCTTCCTCGACAATCCCGCCCTGCTGCTGGGGCCCGAGGTTCCGGACCTGTCGGGGTTCACCGTGGCGGGCGAGCAGGTCAAGTGGCTGTGGCTGATCCCCATCACCAACCGGGAAAGGCTGCTCGCGCAGGGTCGCGGCTCTTCTAGCCTGGTGAATCAGCTCGCATCCCAATCCCGCAGCTGGGTCGTCAGCTAGGCCGGCTGACGTTCGACACCGACCCGAGAGAATTCGTTCATAGTGAAATAATTCTCTTCGGCTCATGACCATCCGCGTCACCAGCGTGAGCGCGGGCGGGTCGGCGGGCCGTGGCCCCCAGTGACCGCCCTGCAGGAAGATCGTCATCAGCAGCCAGGCGACCGGCGCGACGATCAGCATGGCGTCGATGCGGTCGAGCACGCCGCCGTGGCCGGGCAGGATCGAGGACATGTCCTTGGTGTCCAGGTCGCGCTTGATGATCGACTCGACGAGGTCGCCGAACGCCGCCGCCGCAGCGGCAGCGGCTCCGAGCACGAGGCCGTACCAGAGCTTGCTGTCGAGCAGGTAGACCATCCCGAGCGAGCCGGCGGCGAGGCAGGCGATCACCGAGCCGGCCAATGCCTTCCCAGGTTTTCTTGGGACTGATCCTGGGCGCCATCAGGTGACGGCCGAACAGGATGCCCGCGAAGTACGCGCCCGTGTCACTGCAGACGGCCAGAATCAGGAAGACCAGCGCCCGGTGCGCGCCGTCCGGCTGCCTGAGCATCAGCGACAGGAAGACCCCATGCCCCACAGGTAAATCAGGGCGAAGATGCCCGAGGTGACGTCGCGCACGTAGCCGTCCGCGCCTGCGGGCAGCCGCCAGGCGAGCACGAGGATGAAGGTCAGCCCGAGGGCACCCTGCGCCCACAGCGCGCCTTGCCAGTAGGCCAGCGCGTACATCGCGGCGCCGCCGACGGCGATCGGGATCGCGGGCAGGATGATCTGCCGGCTGCGGAGCACATGGGTGAGTTCCCAGAGCGCGCCGCCGACCATCAGCGCGACGAAGATCAGGAACGCGATCTTGAGGTACAAGAGCGTGACGATGACGATCCCGCCCAAGCCGAGCCCGACCGCCAGGGCAGCCGGCAGATTCGGCCGGTCTCGATCGTCTTACGCTCGCTCACGTAGCTTTGCCTTCCCCTCGGCCTTGTGCCAGGATCACGAGCCTTGCTCGACCCGGCGACCGCACGATCCTGCGCCAGCCGCTCGGTGCTAACCGAGAGGCGACATGATCCTCTTTGAGAGGCAAAGTTATACCGTGAGCGGCGCTAGACCTCCAACAGCTCCGTTTCCTTGTGCTTGAGCAGTTCGTCGACCTGCGCCACGTAAGTGTGGGTGACCTTGTCGAGCTCGGCTTCGGCCCGGCGTCCGTCGTCTTCGCCCGCCTCGCCGCCCTTGACCAGCTTGTCGATCGCGTCCTTGGCATGCCGCCTGATGTTCCTGATCGAGACCCGGCTGTCCTCGGCCTTGTGACGGGCGACCTTGATGTATTCCTTGCGGCGTTCCTCGGACAGCTCAGGGAAGACGACCCGGATAATCACGCCGTCGTTGTTGGGATTGACCCCGAGATCGCTGTTACGGATCGCCCTGTCAATTGCCTGCAAGGACCCCTTGTCGAATGGCTGGAGTATGACCATCCTGGGCTCGGGCATGTGGAACGAGGCGAGCTGGTTCACCGGGGTCTGGGTTCCGTAGTACTCCACGGTGATCCGGTTGAACATCGACGGGTGCGCGCGCCCGGTCCTGATGCTCGCGAAGTCCTCCTTGGCGACCGCGACCGCCTTCTCCATCTTCTCTTCGGCTTCGAGAAGAGTGTCGTCAATCATTGCGGCTCCTCAGTTGCCTTGCCCTCAGTGCCTTTTCCGGCCGTAGCCGTTCCTGCCTATTAGCGTGCCGATCCGCTCGCCGCGCACCGCACGAACTACATTGCCCTCGTTCATCAAGTCAAAGACGACGATCGGGAGGTCGTTGTCCATACACAGGCTAACCGCCGTCGCGTCCATGAACTTCAGCTCGCGGCGCAGCACGTCGCTGTAGTCGAGCCAGTGGAAGAGGCTGGCGTCCGGTGTCTTGCGCGGGTCGGCGTCGTAAACGCCCTCTACCTGCGTACCTTTCAGGACCGCCTCGGCGCCGATCTCCAGGGCTCGCTGGGCGGCGCAGGTGTCGGTCGAGAAGAAAGGAGCGCCGAGGCCGGCGCCGAAGATGACGACCCGGCCCTTCTCCAGGTGCCTGATAGCGCGCCTCGGGATGTAGGGCTCGGCGACCTGGCCCATGGTGATGGCCGTCTGCACGCGCGTCTCGACGCCCAGCTTCTCGAGCACGTCCTGCAGGGCAAGGCAGTTGATCACGGTGCCGAGCATGCCCATGTAGTCCGCTCTTGCCCGGTCGATGCCCCGGTGCGACAGGGCCGCGCCCCGGAACATGTTGCCGCCGCCGACAACGACTGCGACCTGCACGCCGAGCCGCAAGGTGTCCCGGATCTCGCGAGCCATCTGGGAGACGATGTCAGGGTCGATGCCGAGCCCGGCTCCGCCCGCGAACGCCTCGCCGGAGAGCTTGAGCACGACCCGGTGCCAGAACGGCCGCTGGTCGTCCCGGTCCTGGTCCCGGTCCTCGCCGGTGTCGAGCCGGTCGTCCAGGCCGACCTCGTCGGCCTGGACGGCGTGCTCAGGTCCGGCAGCCGTGCTGACGTCTCCCGCCACAGCACCGTCCCCCGGGTAGGTGCTATCTGGCAAAGCGGGCTCCCCTCGCCTGATGTGGCTGGTCTGCCTGATGTGTGGACGTCCGCGCTGGCCGACGGCCTCGACTCAACTAGCCTGCCCTATCTGGAACCGGGCAAAGCCACGCACGGTGGCACCCGATCCAGCCAGGAGCTGCTTGACGGTCTTCTTCTGGTCCCTGACTGTGGGCTGCTCGACGAGCACGACGTCCTTGAAGAACGCGTTCAGCCGGCCCTCGACAATCTTCGGGATAGCTTGCTCGGGCTTACCCTCGTCCCTGGTCACCTGCTCGGCGATGCGCCGCTCGTTGGCGACGAGGTCCTCGGGGACGTCCTCCCTGGTGACGTACTGCGGGCGCATCGCGGCGATCTGGTGGGCGACGTCGAGCGCGACCTCCGCGCCATCGCGGTCGATATCGACGAGCACGCCCAGGGTAGGCGGCAGGCCGGGGTCGGACTTGTGCAGGTAGCTGACGACGTGGCCGTTGCGGTAGGCGGTGAACCGGCCAAGCTCCAGCTTCTCCTTGAGCGAGGCGCTCGCCTCTTCGATCAGCTCGGCGGCGGTCTGGTTGTCACGGACCACCAGACCGAGCACGGCGAGCCGGTCAGTGACGTCTGAAGCCAGCGCGGCAGCCGCGATGTCCGCGGCCACCTGCTGGAACATGTCGGTCTTCGCCACGAAGTCGGTCTCGCAGTTCAGCTCGACCAGGACCCCGGCCGACGTGCCGTTCATCGCGGCCGTCACCAGGCCGTTGGCCGCCGTCCGGCCGGCCCGCTTGCCGACGTCCTTGGCGCCCTTGATGCGCAGGGCCTCGACTGCGGCCTCCACATCTCCGTCAGCCTCGACCAGGGCGTTCTTGCAGTCGAGCATGCCGGCCCCGGTCAGGTCGCGGAGCCGCTTTACATCTGCGGCGGTGTAGTTCGCCATGTCCTCATCTCTCGCAGTTCTGTCGTTCGTACTGGTCAGTTAGCCGGGCCGGGCCGAACCGGGTCGGCGCTCAGCGGTCAGGTCGACCAGTTTCTCAGCTCTCAGGCGCTCAGCTTCCGGGTGCCTCAGCTCTCGGGTTCTCAGCTCTCGGCGGCGTCGCCGTTCGCGGCCGCCGCAGGGTCGAGTTCGGTGCCTGCCTCGGCCGCGGCCTCCTTGGCGTCGGCGTCCGCAGCAGCGGCGGCGTGCACGCCCGTTGCGCCCGTCGAGGCGTCAGCGGTCGCGGCCTCGGCGGCGGCGGTGGCCGTGCCGTTCGCGGCGCTGGTACCGGCGGCGGCGGCAGCGTCTGCTGTGGCGGGCTCTGCTGTGGCGGGCTCTGCCGTGGCGGGCTCTGCTGTTGCGGCAGCAGTGGCGTCGGCAGTCGGAGCGTCGGCAGCTGCTGCGGTGGCCGGAGCGTCCGCTGCTGCGGTGGCCGTCGCCGGGGCGTCCGCTGCTGCGGTAGCCGTGGCGTCGGCGGTCTTTGCGGCGGGGCCACCGTTGACGGACTTGCCTTCGAGCAGCTCACGCTCCCACTCGGCGAGCGGTTCCTCGGCGCCGAGCTGCCCGTCACCCTGCGGCTTCTCTTCGCCCGCCGCGCGACCCGCCCTAGCGATCAGGCCGTCGGCGACGGCGTCGGCGATCACCCTGGTCAGCAGCGCGACGCTGCGGATCGCGTCGTCGTTGCCCGGGATCGGGTAGTTGACCTCGTCGGGGTCGCAGTTCGTGTCGAGGATCGCGATAACCGGAATGCCCAGCTTGCGGGCCTCGCTGATCGCGATGTGCTCTTTCTTGGTGTCCACGACCCAGATCGCGCTCGGCACCCGGGACATGTCCCTGATACCGCCGAGCGAGCGCTCGAGCTTGTCGCGCTCACGACGCAGCTGGAGCAGTTCCTTCTTGGTCATGTTGGAGCCGGCCACGTCGTCGAAGTCGAGCTCCTCGAGCTCCTTGAGACGCTGGAGGCGCTTGTAGACGGTGGAGAAGTTGGTCAGCATTCCGCCGAGCCAGCGCTGGTTCACGAACGGCATGCCGACCCGGCGCGCCTGCTCGGCGATGGCCTCCTGGGCCTGCTTCTTGGTGCCGACGTAGAGCACGGAGCCGCCGTGCGCGACGGTCTCCTTGATGAACTCGTAAGCGCGGTCGATGAACTGCAGCGACTGCTGCAGGTCGATGATGTAGATGCCGTTGCGCTCGGTGAAGATGAACCGCTTCATCTTCGGGTTCCAGCGCCGCGTCTGGTGCCCGAAGTGGACGCCGCTTTCCAGCAGCTGCCGCATGGTGACGACCGGAGCCATGCCGGTGTCCTTCCTGTCGTGCGCCCGCCATCAGGCGTGGGCGCGAGTCGGTTAGCCCTAGCGTCCGTACGCGCCTCGCCGCGAACTAGGTCGCGGACCGATGAGGTGCGTCCCGGCGTGGACTCAAAGCTGAGCCCGAGCGGCTTGCGGACGCGCGAATTAGCCTCGGAGCGCGCCCGCGAATCACGAGCGGTCCATGGCCTATAGAGAAGTCTACATCTAGCCGCATCTACCGTGCCTTGACTTACCAGACAGCACCACCCCAGCCACCCTCGCACCGCACCCGCCCCTGCCCCACCCAGCCCCGCCGCACCCGCTCCTGCCGCACCCGCCCTTGCCCCACCCGGCCCTGCCGCCACCTGGCCCTGCCGCCCCCTGGCCCTGCCGCCACCCGGCCCTGCCGCCCCGCCACCTGGCCCTGCCGCCACCCGGTCCTGCCGCGCTCGACGCCCGGCCTTCCTCTGTCTCACCTGCTCTGTCTCGCCTGTTCCGGTCGGCCCAGGGAGGGACAGCAGTATGTCCCGCCTTACTGCTGTTGGAAGCCCTGATCCAACAGCAGCATGGTCCTACATACTGCTATCCCGACGACAGCAAGTAGGACCATGCTGCTGTCAAGTCGGCGGCCTTCCGCCGATCGTGGCCCTGTCTACTGCTCACGACCTGCTGCTCAACGATCCCGCCCGTCGACGCCCGGCCCGGCAAGGTGATCAGGCGCGGGGATGGGCCTGCCGATACGCGGCGATGAGTCGCTCGACTGACACATGGGTGTAGATCTGGGTCGTCGCCAGCGAGGAATGGCCGAGCAACTCCTGCACGCTCCGAAGGTCGGCGCCACCATCGAGCAGATGCGTGGCGGCGGTGTGCCGCAAGCCGTGCGGGCCCATGTCGGGTACCGAGCCCGCTGCGGCGATCCGCTGGTGCACGACCCGGCGCACGGTACGCGGGTCGATCCGGCCGCCTTTCGCGCCGAGGTACAAGGCCGGCCCTGAATAAGCAGTCGCAAGGAGCCGACGGCCAGTGTGGCGCCAGTCGTTGACCGCTCGCTCAGCCGGGATGCCCACCGGCACGACCCGCTCCTTCGCTCCCTTGCCGAGCACCCGGATCGTGCGCCGAGCCTCATCGATATCGTCGATGTCCAGGCCGCAGAGCTCGCTGACCCTGATCCCGGTCGCGTAGAGCAACTCCATAATCGCGCTATCCCGAAGCTCGATCGCTCGCCGAGCCGGGTCCGGCGTCTGAGTCGAGCCACCAGCAGCCGCACTCGACGGCCGAGACCCCTCAGCCGCACCGGCCGCACTCGACGGCTGAGGCGCGCCAGCCGCGCTCGACGGCTGAGGCGCGCCCGCCGCGCTGGCATCCACGTCGGCTCGTCGGCGTTCGAGCACCGCCAGGATCTCGTCGTGGGCGAGGATCTCCGGCAGCCCCCGCTTGGTCTTCGGCACGCCAAGCTGCCGCCCAGGATCGGCCGGCAGGAATCCGCGATCATGAGCGAATGCGGTAAACGCCCGCGCGGCGGCGGCACGCCTAGCGATCGACGCCCGGGCCTGACCGGCACCATGCTGGGTCGCAAGCCACGCTCTCAGCGCCGCGATGTCGAGTTCGGCGATCTCGCTGATGCCACAGCGGACAAGGTGGTCGAGCAGTTGCGTGACGTCACCGACGTAGGCCCGCACCGTGTGCGCGGACAGCCCCCTCTCGGCCGCCAGGTGCCGCTCGAAGGCACCCAGAGCACCCCGCAGCCCGTCTGGCAATTCTTCGCTGCCTGCCTGGCCCGCCGTCTGCACCCCACCAGTGTGCGCGACCAGAACAAACCCGGCCACCACACCACGCCGCAGCACGGACTCTCCGCCCATCCCGCCGCAGTGCCCTAGGCGACCAGCCAGCCCAACCCGGCCAGCCAGCCCAACCCGGCCAGCCCAAACCCAGCCAGCCCCGCAAGTCCGCTTAGCTGGCCGCCCTGCCAGAACCCTTGGCCCGCAGGCGCCATCCCTTGTCGCACCGCTCAGCGTGACCTGCCGCCGCCAGCAAGCCCAGGCATCGCAGCGCGGTATCCAGGTCCACACCTGCCAGCGTCGCGACCGTCGCAGGACCGCGTCCGGCCCGGCTGCTCAGCTGCTGGAGGACTGACGCCGTCACCGGGTCGAGCTGATCGCTGGGCATGGCGGTGCCGTCGCCGAGTGACTCGTCATCTCCGAGCTGATGAATCACCTCCTCCGCCTCTCGGCCGCTGGTCACGCAGATGGCGCCCCAATCCCTGATCAGCTGGTGACAGCCTGCCGACTGAGCGGAGGTCACCGGGCCCGGCACGGCCATCACAGGGCGGTTCAGTTCCCTCGTGTGCTTAGCCGTGTTGAGCGCGCCGCTGCGCAGCGCCGCCTCGACAATCACCGTGCCCCTGGTCAAGGCGGCGATCAGGCGGTTGCGCACCAGAAAGCCCGGCTTGGTCGGAGCACGGTCGGGAGGATGCTCGCTCACCACCACCCCCGACTGAGCGATCGCTTCGAACAGCTCGTAGTGCCCTTTGGGGTAGCCGAACGTCAGCCCGCTCGCGAGCACAGCTACGGTGCGGCCGCTGACGGCGAGGGCCCCCCGGTGCGCGCACGCGTCGATTCCGTAGGCACCGCCTGAGACGACGGTCACGCCGCAGCCCGCGAGATCGGCCGCTAGCTCGGTCGCGATATGCGCGCCGTAGGCGGACACGGCCCGCGAGCCGACGACCGCCACCGAGCGCAGGCAAGCATGGCGCAGGTCCATAGCCCCTCGGACCCACAGCACGAGCGGCCGCGCGTCCCGCAGATCCTCCACCTGAGTTGGCCACTCCGGCTCCCCCGGGCAGACCAGCCGGTACCCCTGGTCCTCCCAGAGACGGATCCGCTCAGCGGTCGGGACCCCGCCGACGTCGCAAAGGCGGCCCCGCCACCGCGCGAGCGCACGGCCGACACCGGCCACTTCCCTACATACCTCAGGCAGCTCCCGAAGCGGGTCGCCAGGCGTCGCAAGAGCCCGGAGTACCACGGCGGCGTCAACCATGCGCAGCAGGGCTCCGAGTACCTGGTCGCCAGGCTCGGCCAGGAAGCTCAGGCCGACTCTGGCCTGCTTCTCCTCTGCCGCCGGGGTCATTGCGGTGTCCCTGACCACAGGCCAAGCGCGTAGCCAATCTCCGCCATGCCAGGCCGAGCCAGGCCCGCGAGATCGGCGAGCGTCCACGACAGCCTGATCACCCGGTCCGCGCCCCGGGCACTAACCTTGCCGAGGTCCATCGCGCGTTCCAGCGGCGCGAGCGCGCCGGCGGCCGGGGCGAAGCGGCGTCTCAGCTCGCTGCCCGGTATCTGAGCGTTGAGGCGCCACGGCGTCCCGTCGAGGCGGGCGGCTGTCCGCTCCCTGGCCAGCCTGACCCGTTCGGCCACAGTCGCGCTCGACTCGGCGAACGCCCGGTCGTTCAGCAGCTCAGCCCGGCTCACCGGGAGGAACTCGATCTTCGCATCGACTCGGTCGAGCAACGGACCCGACAGCCGCGACATGTACCGCCGTCTGACCATGGGAGTGCAGGAACACGCGCTCCCAGCTACTCGGGCGCTCGCGCACGGGCACGGGTTGGCCGCAAGGATCAGCGTGAACCGCGCAGGGAATCGCGCTGTCACCGCCGCCCTAGCGATCACCACCTCACCCGACTCAAGCGGCTGCCGCAGGCCGTCGAGCACATCCCGCGCAAATTCTGGCGCCTCATCCAGAAAGAGAATTCCGTGATGCGCTAGGGACGCGGCACCCGGTCGCACGATGCCGCTGCCACCGCCCACGATCGCCGCCCGTGTCGCCGTGTGATGAGGCGCGCAGAACGGAGGATCCGTCATCAGCGGCCGACCAGCGGGCAACGTCCCGGCCACCGAATGGATGGCGCTGACCTCCAGCGCCGCCGCTGGCTCGAGCTTCGGCAGGACCGTCGGGATTCGCTCGGCAAGCATCGTCTTGCCTACTCCAGGCGGGCCGAGCAGCATCAGGTGGTGCCCGCCAGCCGCGCAGATCTCCGCAGCTCGCCGCGCGACCGGCTGCCCGACCAGGTCAGCGAGGTCCTTGGTGCCGACCTCGCCACCGCCCGAGGTCAGCGGAACCGGCCTGCTGGCCGGCACCGTACCGGGCAGCGCCGAGGACACCGCCCCAGCAACAATGCCCTGAGCTAGCGGATCTCCTGGGTCGCGGCCAAGCTCGAGCACGGTGACGACCGGGTCATCCGGCTGCTTGCCTCCCCTCAGCCACGCGGTGACAGCGGCCAGCCTCGGCGCTGCGGCCACCCTGAGATCAGAGACCAGGGCCGCCTCGGCCGCATTCTCCGTGGCGACGACGATCGTGTCGAAACCGGCGGCGGCCGCCGCAGCGGCAGCGGGCAGAACGCCGGGCACTGGCCGGATTCGCCCGTCAAGGCCAAGCTCGCCAAGGCAGACGACCCCGGAGAGGTTGCAGGCAGGAACCGCCTCAGACGCCGCCAGGATGGCGAGCGAGATGCTCAGATCGAAGCCTGAACCGCGCTTCGGCAAGCTGGCCGGCGACAGCCCCACGGTAATCCGGCGATTCGGCCAGGTCTCGCCGCTGTTGACGATTGCCGACCTGATCCGATCGCGGGCCTCCCTGAGCGCAGTATCCGGCAGCCCGACCAGCAGCAGGGTGACCAGGCCATTCTCGATGTCCGCCTCGATCTCGACTGGGTGGCCCTGGACACCGACGAGCGCGATGGCGTGGGCGCGGGCAAGTGTCACTACCCCACCCCGCGCACATGCTCGATCGTGAACTCACCAGCCGGAGACCGCAGCACGCCCACGGCGTCGATGCGCAGCTCATCGAAGAACACCCCGTGCGACATCACCCATCGGACGGCGAGGTGCCGCAAGCGCCTGACCTTGTCGCCGGTGATCGCCTCGATCGGCCAGCCATACTGAAGACCCGATCTGGTCTTGACCTCGCAGGCTACGAGTATCCGCCGCTCAGCGGCCACGATGTCGAGCTCGCCGTCCGAGCACCGGTAGTTCCGCTCAAGCACGCGGAACCCAGCCCGTTCGAGGTACTCGGCCGCAAGCTGCTCACCGTGCCTGCCGAGTATGTCCTTGCGATGCATGGCACCACCTCCACGTCCGACATTGCCGGACCCAAGAGGAGGCGCACGAGCCGAGAATGCCTGCCGGTGGACAGCGAAGACCACCCCAAATTGGCCACCAGAGACACCCTGTGGATAACGCGCCAGCCGTGGATCTCCTGGTCAGCGCGCCTGCCATCGGCGGTGGTAACCCGATAGCCGGTAGTGGGTCAGTTTGAATTTCCGACTGGCTTAGTGATCGTTTCGGAAGTATGCGGCGACGTACGTTCCCCGCCCGTGGATGCTCACGATCAGCCCGCGCTCGCGCAGGATCGCCATCGCGTGCCGCAGCGTGACGTAGGAGACGCCGAATTCTTCGGCTAGGTCGCGCTCTTTGGGCAGCTTGGCAATGTAGGTGCCTGCTGCGATGCGGGCGGCGATGACGTCGGCTGCCTGCTCATAGGCGTGCCTGATGCTGTTGCGGTTGATTAGGGTGTCGTCGCTCATCTGGTGCGGTCAGGTCCGCGCTCGGCTGCCTCAAGGTTGAAGCGGAACGTCGTGAGGTCATGTGCCCATACGAACTTGTGCCGTCCGTCCTCGCACAGGACTGCGACCCATTCGGTGCTGCGGGTGACGCGCTCGATGACCCAACAAGACCGTCACGAACGAGGTTCAGGAGGGCGGCGCGAACGGCGGCCCGCTCATCACCATCGCCGAGACCGCAGCCGTCTCCTTGTCAAGCAACCAGACATTGAACGAGTTCTGCGAGGTCCAGGGGTCCGGTGACCAGACCACGGTCCAGGACGCGGCGATCACTGCGATCCGGATCCTGTCCTCGCACGGCAAACCGGGCTTCAAGCCGGGCGTGGCCCACGCGAAGGAGGCTCGGTGAACGGCGCGCTGGGCCTAGGGCGGTATGTCGCGGGCGCGGTCAGTGCCCTCAGCCCCGCAGCGGCTCTCGGGCTCACCCTGGCCGTGATTTTCGGCGGGGTCGGCGTCGCTGACGCGGCCTCGTCCGCATTCGTGCTTGGCAGGTCAAATTCAGAATTTGGAACGGCAACGCTGACCAACTCACGCGGTACGCCACTGGCTCTCGTCGCGCCGAAAAACACGGCACCGCTGTCGGTGAGCCAGCAGGCGGCGGTCGCGAACCTGAATGCGCAGTTCGTCGGCGGGCTGAATGCCTCCGCTGCGAGCGCGACCGGCGGGGACGGGTTCATTCATCCAGGAGCAGACATTCCTCTGAGCGGTGATGTCGTCACCTCGGTGGTCAGCACCGGAAAGCTGCCTGCTGGCAGCTACTACGTGTCAGCTTCAGCGTTGATCGCCGTCACCCCCGGCGATGTAGGCGGGTTCTGCCAGATTCAGAGGGCAGACAACGGAGCGCTATTCGCCAGGGGCGGCGGCGGCGCCATCGGGTTCGTGCAGGCGTTCGAGACGGCGGCGGTCCAGCTCAAGAGTCCGGGGATGCTGCAGGAGGCATGCATCATGAAGGGCAGCATCCAGGGAACCGAGGTCGTAGACGCCGGAATCACCGCCGTCCGGATCGGCGCATACCATGGCAAGGCCCCGCAAATCAACGGCATCGGCGTCTCGATCAGCCGCAGACAGCGCTGACCGGGGCTGATCAGGTCTCCTCAGGGAGCTGGAGGTCGCTCTTGGCCAGCTCCTCGATGTTCACGTCCTTGAACGTGACGACCCTGACATTCTTCACGAACCTCGCCGGACGATACATGTCCCAGACCCAGGCATCTTGCATGGTGACGTCGAAGAACACCTCGCCGTTGTCGGCCGTGCGGACCTTGAGGTCGACGTCGTTGGTCAGGTAGAACCTGCGCTCGGTCTCTACCACGTGCGAGAACAGACCGACGACGTCGCGGTACTCGCGATAGAGCTGGAGCTCCATCTCGGTCTCGTACTTCTCAAGGTCCTCCGCGCTCATGTTCTCCCCTCCGATGAGGCGGGCGCCCTGGAGCGCATGTCAGCCAGGTCTGCGGGCTCGGCGGCCCGCGAACCCGCGATCAACTCAACGATAGGACCAACCTGCCCGGAGTCCAGACCGCCAGCAACTTCGAGCGCGGTGTCGTCCAGCCCAGCCTCAGAAAGCGCGGCTTCTTTCAGCGCCGCATCGTCTAGCTCCGGGTCCTCGAGCATGTCGAGTACAGATCCGCCCAGCCGGCTCGAGATGTTCACGAATGACCGGCGGTGTACCGGGCTGGGGCCGTGGGTGTCGAGGGCCGACATGTGGCTCGGCGTCGAGTACCCCTTGTGCCGGGTGAACCCGTACTCCGGGTACTGAGCGTGCAGCCCCGACATGATCCTGTCCCTGGTCACCTTGGCGACGATCGACGCCGCCGCGACGCAGACGGCTACCTGATCGCCCTTCCACATCGCCAGCGCCGGCACCGCCAGCCCGGGAACGGCGAAGCCGTCCGTGAGCACGTAGCCAGGACTCGCCGTAAGGCCGGCCAGTGCCCGGCGCATGCCGGCCACATTGCAGACGTGCAAGCCGAGCCGGTCGATGTCGGCGGGCTCGATCACGACCGCGTGCCAGGCCAGCGCCGACCGCACGATCTGGCGGTAGGCCGCCTCGCGCGCCCTGGCCGTCAGCGACTTGGAGTCGGCGATGTCGGCCCACCGGCCGCCGTCAAGCCGGTCGAGGGCGACAGCGGCGACCACCAGCGGCCCGGCACACGCACCCCGGCCCGCCTCGTCGACGCCGGCGACCGGGCCAAGTCCAGCACGGACAAGGACGCGTTCATACCCAGGCAGCCCGTTACCTCGCCGAGGGGTGTATCCGACCGGCCGCAGGACCTGCGGAAGCGCGGGCGCGGGTGCTGAACGCGCGGAGGACGTCCGCCTCGGGCGCGACTGGCCCCGGCGGGAAGCCGGTTTCGAAGCTCTGGAGGCTGATCGTCCTGCCGCTGTCCGACCATCCGCCGCGCGCGCTGCCGATGCCCGCACGAAGTCAACCCTGCCGGGACTCGCTGCGCTCACGGGCAGCCACGGTCTTCCTGCGGCGGCCAGCCCGCAGCCGGAGGCGACGCTCGACCAGAGTCAGCGGCACGGCGGCAGCGAAGCCAGCTCCGAGCGGCAGGTATGGAGCCGAGGGCTTCAGCGGCACCGCGCCTTGCGGGGTCAGGATCGCAGGCGCCGCCTGGCTCGTGGCCGGCCCAGTGTGCCCGGCGGCCGATGCCAGCTTGGCCTGGTCGAAGGTCGAGGGGATAGGCAGGGTCCTGATCCGCTTCAGCGGCCAGACGATCATGAACGCCCGGCCGATGACCTTGTTTTCGGGAATGGTGCCGTCCCGGTCGTAGGGAACGCACTCGACTTCGGGATCGGAATACGCGCAGTCGTGCAGCCGTGAGTCAGCTGACTCGCTTCTGTTGTCGCCCATGACCCAGAGCCGGCCGGGCGGTATGACTGTGTGGAATGACTGCTGCGACGGCTCAGCGCCCGGGAAGAGGTAGGACTTCTCCGAAAGCGCGACCCCGTTGACGGTCATCTGGCCGTTGGAGTTACAGCACACCACGTGATCACCGGGGATGCCGATGACCCGCTTGATGTAGTCGGTCTGATCCGGCGCGGTGCCGAAGAGCCCTGCGATCGAGTGGATCAGCGCGCCAATGGTGTCGTCGTACACCCGCGCGACCGGGTTGTGGCTCGCAGCGGAAGCTGGCACGGGCGCATCCCACGAGCCGGATCCGTTGAAGACGACGACGTCGCCGCGCGCGATCGGGCGCAGGTGGTACACCAGCTTGTTCACCAGAACCTTGTCGCCGACGAGCAAGGTGTCTTCCATCGACCCGGACGGAATGTAGAACGGCTGCACCACGAAGGTCTTGATCAGCAGGGCGATCGTCAGGGCAACAGCGAAGAGCACGACCATCTCGGTCAGGAACGACCACCGGCCGCGCGGCCGCTCTTCGAGCTCGTCGTCAGCCTCGTCGTCGTCGGTGACCGGAGGGTCGACCGTGCTTCCCGCGCTGCCCGACGAACCAGAGTCGCCCGACTTCGGCCTCTGCGTAGCGTCGCCAAGCCCGGTCAGCACGTCCTCGTGCATGCCCTGGTCGTCGTTCATCATCACCATCCAGCCTAACGGCCAACCGACCGGTCCAGCGGCCTAGCGGCGGCCGGGCAGGATAAGCCCACGTAAGACACAGGAGACATCATCAACGGCCGCAGCATCGGGTGCGCTCCGACCGCGCGATGCAGCCTACCCCGCACGCCGACCGAATCCGGCCACGCCGCGAACCCATCCGGCAACTGGTGACGGCCCGTCCTAGCGGACCGGATCCCGGCGCTCCTTGATCCTGGCGGCCTTGCCGCGGAGCGACCGCAGGTAGTAGAGCTTGGCGCGCCGTACCTGACCCCGGGTCACGACCTCGATCTGCTCGATGGCCGGCGTGTGCACAGGAAAAGTCCGCTCGACACCGACGCCGTAGCTGATCTTCCTGACCGTGAAGGTCTCGCGGGCGCCACCACCCTGACGGCGGATGACGATGCCCTGGAAGATCTGGATCCTTGACCTGTTGCCCTCGGTCACCCTCACATGCACCTTCAGGGTGTCGCCTGGCCGGAAGGCCGGGATGTCCGAGCGGATCTGAGCTTGCTCAAGCTCGGCTATCGCGGTGTGCATCGCTTGTCGTCCTCATTGTCATCACGCGCACGCCTGCGAACGCGCTGAAGTGGTCTGGTCGCACGCGAAGGCATACGACTGCTGCCCACGCGACACACCAGCCGTGTCGAGGCAGCGGCTTTTAGTGTGCCACATCCTGACCGCTTACCGCGAAACCAGCGTCGGAAAGTACCTGCCGATCTCGGGCGTCGAGCGTACCGCGAGCGACCTGGGCCGCCAGGTCGGGCCTGTTCCTGACGGTGCGAGCGAGCGACTGGTCGCGCCGCCACCGCGCGATGGCCCCGTGATCGCCGGACAGCAGTACCTCCGGTACGTCGAGGTCACGCCAGCTGCGCGGCCTCGTGTAAGCGGGGCCTTCGACAAGGCCGCACATCGGCCCGTCTCCGGCGCCGAACGAGTCGTCGGGCGCGGACTGGGCGTTACCGAGCACGCCCGGGATCAGCCTGCAGATCGCCTCGATCATCACCAGCACGGCCGGCTCGCCGCCGGCCAGCACGTAGTCACCAATCGACAGTTCCCTGACGGTCAGCTTGCTGCGGGCGTACTCCACGACCCGGTCGTCGATGCCTTCGTACCGGCCGCAGGCGAACATCAGGTGCCCGGCATCGGCCAGCTCAGCGGCAATCCGCTGGGTGAAGAGCGCTCCAGCCGGAGTCGGCACGATGAGCTGCAGCTGGGAGGGATCGCCCGCCTGCTCGATGACGGCATCGAGCGCCTCGCCCCACGGCTCGGGTTTCATCACCATTCCCGGACCGCCGCCGAAGGGCGTGTCGTCCACCGTTCGGTGCTGATCGTGCGCCCACGCGCGCAGGTCATGCACTGCGACGGCGATGTCACCGCGCTGCACGGCCTTGCCGATCAGCGACACCTCGAGTGGAGCAAAATATTCCGGGAATATGCTAATAATGTCGATTCGCATCACGGACTCCAGCGGCAACCGCCGCTATATCGCCGTTTCTGGATCGAGCAGGCCGACGGGAGCATCGACGGTCAGCTGACCGCCAGCGACGTCCACCTCGGTGACGATAGCGGCCACGAACGGGACCAGGATCTCCGCACCCGTCCTCGCCCCGGCACCGTTGACGACGAGCAGGTCCTGTCCGTGATGGAGCACATCGGCAACCGCGCCAACGTGCTCGCCAGCCACCGTCACGACCCGCAGCCCGATCAGGTCGTGATCGTAGAACTCCTCGGGATCGGCGAGCGGCCTCAGGTCGGCCGAGTCGATCTCCAGCAGCGTGCCTCGTAGTTCCTCGGCACCTTCACGATCTTCGACGCCGTCGAACAAGATGAGCATCGTGCCCGAATGCCACCTAGCGGACGAGACCACCAGCGGGCCACGCGAACCTGGATCGGTTGCCAGCGCCGATCCAGGTGCGAACCGCTCGGCCGGGTCATCGGTCCGCACCTCGATGGTGACCTCACCACGCAGGCCATGAGGACGTCCGACCCGGCCAACGACAAGCCGCACCGCGCTCAGCGGGCCTCGTCGGCGTCGAGCAGATCGACGCGCACGTACGAGTCGCCGGCCAGTGAGCCGAGCACCGTACGCAGCGCTCTCGCGGTCCGCCCGCCGCGCCCGATCACCTTGCCGAGGTCATCGGGATGAACACGGACTTGCAATACCCGGCCCCTGCGCAGGTTGCGACTAGAGACCCGGACGTCGTCGGGATAATCGACGATGCCCCTCACGAGATGTTCGAGGGCCTCTTCGAGCACCTCAATCTCCGCTGCCTGGCTCCGCGGCCGCGCTCTCAGTCTCAGCGCCCGCAGTCGCCTCCTCGGCGGCCTCGGCCTTCGTCTCAGCCTTGGTTTCGGCCCGGGCCTCAGTGTCGGCCTCAGCCTTGGTCTCGGCCTGGGCCTCGGTGTCGGCCTCAGCCTTGGTCTCGCCGTTCTCGGCCTTAACCTCGGTCTCGGCCTTGGCTTCGGTGTCAGCCTCAGCCTTGGTCTCGGCCTCAGCCTTGGTCTCGGCCTCAGCCTTGGTCCCGCCGTTCTCGGCCTTAACCTCGGCCTTGGCAGCATCCGCCTTGGCAGCATCCGCCTTGGCAGCATCCGCCTTGGCAGCATCCGCCTTGGCAGCATCCGCCTTGGCAGCATCCGCCTTGGCCTCGCCGCCTTCGGCCGCGCTTGCCTCGGCCGCGCCGTCAGCGCTCTTGGCGCCCTTGGGCTTCGCGGACCTGCCCCTGTCGGCCTTGCCGTCACCGGCCTTAGCGTCGCCGGCCTTGCCGTCGCCGGCCTTAGCGTCACCCGACCTCGCGGCGCCCGCCTTGCCCCGGCCGCCCTTGGGTGCGGCAGCGCTGTCGGCCAGCGTCTCGGCCAGAGCGGCAGCAAAGACGTCCTTCTTGCTGGTGCGCTCGGCCGCTGTCTTCAGCGTGCCCTCTGCTCCTGGCAGGCCCTTGAAGCGCTGCCAGTCTCCAGTCACCTCAAGGATCCTCCGTACCGGGTCAGTCGGCTGGGCGCCGACAGACAGCCAGTGCTGCGCCCGATCCGAGTTGACCTCGATGAACGAGGGGTCCGCCTTCGGGTGGTACTTGCCGATCTCTTCGATCGCCCTGCCGTCCCGCTTCGTGCGGGCATCGGCAACGATGATCCGGTAGTAGGGCTCCCGGATCTTTCCCATGCGCTTTAGCTTGATCTTTACAGCCACGGCTGTGGTCTTCTCCCAGCGGATTAGGTGCTAACGGCCAGCGTCCGGAGTGAGGACCAGACCTGCCATCGCGTTCGTTACGGCGGCAACGAGTTAGAGAGGGCCTCGCGGAGCCGATGGTTGCGCTCACATTCTGCCAGACTCCGCAGACAACTTGCGCCCAGTCCTCCCAGCCACGGCGACATGAATCCGCGCGGTCCGCTCCCACGAGAACAACACCGATGCGCGCACCGCTCTCGCCCGCAAGGCGAGCCGAGGGCGAGCAGACGCGGACGCGGGCACAGGCCGGGCGCCAGACGCGGACGCGGGCACAGGCCGGGCGCCAGACGCGGCACTGGCCCGGGCGAGGCGCGGGCGCGCGGGGCGGGACGCGGGCGGCGTGGCAGTGGGGCGTGCCCAGATTGGCTGGCGGGCACTGGGCAACAGCAGCAACCAGGGCCATACCCCGGCCAAGGCCCGAACTGAACAGCACCTTGGTCCTACTTAGTGTCATCAGGACAGCAGTAAGTAGGACCATACTGTCGTTGATCTAGCTGCTCGAACAGCAGCAAGTAGGGACTTACTGCTGTGGCGGGGGAAGGCGGCCCGGTGACGAGCGCCGGACATGCGGATCGGCGGTGCAGAGTCAGCCCTGCCGAGTGCGGCCGTGTGGCGCACGGCGGCCCGGGGTGCGGAGCGTGGCTGTGCGGAGCGTGACGGTTGCGGATCGTGGCGACAGAGGATGCGGAAGTGCGCTTGCGGCCGTCCGGAGCGGGGAGCGGCCGTGCCGCGCACGTCGGCACGGCCGCGGACCGGCCGGGCTTGCGGTGCGGCGCGCGGCGACGCGGCGTGCGAGGCGGCGAGGAGCGCGAGGCGCGGTGCGGCTGCGGCGAGGCGGCGCGAGCCGCGAAGCGCGGCGATACGGTGCGGCGCGCGGCCGTGCGGAGCGGCGGTGGGGCGGTGCGGCGCTGCGCGGAGCGCGGCGGCGCGGAGCGCGGCGCTATGCGGCGGCGCGGGAGTGCGAGGCTGCGCGGTGCGGGACGCCGCAGCGCGGCGCGGGCGGTACGCCGGTGCGGCGTGCGGCGGTGCGGCGTGCAGCGGTGCGGTGCGGAGAGGGGGGCGGGGGGCTGGGGGGTTGGGGGGTTAGCTCTTTTTGTTGCGGCCGCGCAGGCCGGGGGGGAGCTTTGCGTCGTCGTCTGGCTGGCCGCCGGGGGCTGCTTGCCCCGAGCCAGGCCGGCGCAGGCCAGGCGGCAGGTTCAGGCCGCCACGCTGCAGGGCTGCCAGGTCCACCTTGGACAGGTCGAGCCCCGAAGGATCGGCCCCACCAGGCCCGGACCCGGACCCAGCACCAGCACCAGCACCAGCGAGCCCGGCCAGCTCCGCCAGCCCGCCAGCGGGCTGGCCCTGGCGCGAGCCGGGGCGCGCGCCCGCAGGACGGCCGCCGCCCTTGCCCTTCTTTTTGGCCTTGGACTTCTGCCCGCCACGCCGGCCACCGGGCATCCCTGGCATCCCTGGCATCCCTGGCATGCCACGCATCCCGCCCATCATCTGCTTCATCATCTTCTGGCCTTCGAGGAATCTGACCACCAGCGAGTTGACCTCGCCCACGGTCACCCCGGAACCGTTCGCGATCCGCAGTCGCCGGGATCCGTTCAGGATCTTGGGGTTCTTGCGCTCGGCCGGCGTCATCGAGTTGACGATCGCGGCCGCCCGGTCCAGGTCCTTGTCGCTGACCTGGCTGAGCAGGTCACGGTTCTGCGCCGCCCCGGGCAGCATGCCGAGCAGGTTGCCGATCGGCCCTAGCTTGCGCACCATCGCCAGCTGCTCGACGAAGTCCTCGAGCGTGAACCCCTCGGCCGAGACCAGCTTGCCGGCCATCTCGGCGGCCTGCTTCTCGTCGAAGGTCCGCTGGGCCTGCTCGATCAGCGTCAGGATGTCGCCTAGGTCCAGGATCCGGGACGCCATCCGGTCGGGATGGAAGAGGTCGAAATCCTCGAGCTTCTCGCCCGACGACGCGAACATGATCGGCCGGCCGGTCACCTGCGCGATCGACAGGGCGGCACCACCTCGGGCGTCGCCGTCCAGCTTGGTCAGCACGACCCCGTCGAACCCGACCCCGTCGAGGAACGCCTGCGCCGTCGTCACGGCATCCTGGCCGATCATCGCGTCGACCACGAACAAGATCTCGTCCGGGTCGACCGCGTCCCTGATCGAGGCGGCCTGCGCCATCAGCTCGGCGTCCACGCCGAGCCGACCAGCCGTGTCGATGATCACGACGTTGTGCAGCCGCCGCCGCGCTTCTTCGATGGAATCCCTGGCCACGACGATCGGATCGCCGACCCCGTTGCCCGGCGACGGCGCGTACACCGGCACGGAAGAACGCTCGCCGAGCACCTGCAACTGCTGCACCGCGTTGGGCCGCTGCAAGTCAGCGGCGACCAGCATCGGCGTGTTGCCCTGGGCGCGCAGCCACAGCGCCAGCTTGGCCGCCAGCGTGGTCTTACCTGAGCCCTGCAGGCCGGCGAGCATGATCACCGTCGGCGACACCTTGGCGAACTGGATTCGCCTGGCCTCACCGCCCAGGATCTCGATCAGCTCTTCGTTGACAATCTTGATGACCTGCTGCGCGGGGTTCAGCGCCTCCAGGACGTCGGTGCCGAGCGCGCGCTCCTTGACGTTCGCGATGAACGTACGGACCACCGGCAGCGCGACGTCGGCTTCGAGCAGCGCGATCCTGATCTCGCGGGTCGTGGCATCGATGTCGGCGGGTGAGAGCCGCCCCCGCCCACGCAAACCAGAGAAGACCTGAGTCAGCCGGTCAGAAAGTGTCTCGAACACCTGAAATGAACTCCTTCTCGCAGGATCTCCGCGTCCGGCTACCCGAGCAGCGCGTCCACGAACGCCTCCGGCTCGAACGGCGCCAGATCGTCCGGCCCTTCGCCAAGACCCACTAGCTTCACGGGCACCCCGAGCTCACGCTGCACGGCGATCACGATGCCGCCCTTGGCCGTGCCGTCCAGCTTGGTCAGCACAATCCCCGTGATGTCGACCACCTCGGCGAACACGCGGGCCTGACGCAAGCCGTTCTGCCCGGTGGTCGCGTCGAGCACCAGCAGCACCTCGTCCACCGGACCGTGCTTTCCGATGACTCGCTTGATCTTGCCAAGCTCGTCCATCAGGCCGGTCTTGGTGTGCAGGCGGCCAGCGGTGTCCACGATGACCGTGTCGACGCCGTCGGCGATCCCCGCGCCCACCGCCTCGAACGCCACGCTCGCCGGGTCAGCGCCCTCCCGGTCTGAGCGCACTGTCTTGGCCCCGACCCGGGAACCCCAGGTCTCGAGCTGGTCGGCGGCCGCCGCGCGGAACGTGTCGGCCGCGCCAAGCAGCACGGTCTGCCCGTCCCCGATCAGCACCCGCGCCAGCTTGCCGCAGGTCGTCGTCTTGCCGGTGCCGTTGACGCCGACGACGAGCAGGACGGCTGGCCGGTCGCCGTGCGGCTTGGTCGCCAGCGTGCGGTCAAGCTCAGGATTGACCTGTTCGAGCAGGTCAGAGCGCAGCATGGCCTTGACCGACGCGACGTCGCGGGCGCCGGCCACCTTGACCTCGGTGCGCAGCTGCCCGACGAGCTGGGCCGCAGGCCCGGCGCCCATGTCGGCGGTGATCAGGATCTCTTCGATCTCGTCCCAGGTGTCGTCGTCGAGCTTGCCCGACGACAGCAAGCTGAGCAGCGCCGACCCGAACGCGCCCTGCGAGCGAGCGAGCCGCCCGCGCAGTCTGACCATCCGGCCAGCAGACGGCGGCGGCTTCTCGACAGCGGGAACGGCCGGAGCGCCAGGACCAGCAGGCGCAGCAGTTGGCTCAAGCGGCTGCGGCGGAGCCGCCACGCCGGCATCGGCCGTCGCCCCATGCGCACCAGGCGGAGCGAGCGTCCCGGTCCCGCCAGACCCGCCGGACCCGCCAGACCCGGCAGACCCGCCGGACCCGTCGAGTCCCCGCACCGCCAGCCTTCAGACCGCGCCGCCGGCGCGGAGCGAGCAGTGCGCCGCCGCCCGCGATCAGCGCGACGACGACGATCCCCAGAATGATGTACAACGTAATCATGACGGCCCCAGTCTGACAGAAGCGCGAGACCAGCTGAGCCAGCCGGGCTTGCGCGAGCCCGCGCGCATCAGCCAGGACGGCACCAGCCTCGGCCGCCCAGGCCGGCCTAGACCGACCTCAGACCGACCGAGGCCGGCCTCAGGCAAGCAAGCCGTCAGGCCGGCTCGGGCTCCCTGAGCCGCTGACTGATCACCGCCGACACCCCGTCGGCCCGCATGCTCACCCCGTACAGCGAGTCCGCGATCTCCATCGTCCGCTTCTGGTGCGTCACGATGATGAGCTGCGAACTCGCCCTCAGCTCCTCGAAGATGTCGAGCAGCCGCTGCACGTTGGTGTCGTCCAGCGCCGCCTCGACCTCGTCCATCACGTAGAACGGCGACGGCCTGGCCTTGAAGATCGACACCAGGAACGCGATCGCCGTCAGCGACCGCTCCCCGCCGGACAGCAGTGACAGCCGCTTGACCTTCTTACCCGGCGGCCTCGCCTCGAACTCGATCCCGGTCGCCAGCATGTCGTTGGGCTCGGTAAGGATGAGCCGCCCTTCCCCGCCGGGGAACACCCGCCCGAAGATCCCCTCGAACTCCCGCGCGGTGTCGGCGAAGGCGTCGGCGAAGACCTGCTGGACCCGGTCGTCGACTTCCTTGACGACGACGAGCAGGTCACGCCTGGTCTTACGCAGGTCCTCGAGCTGGGTCTGCAGGAACGCGTGCCGCTCTTCCAGGGCGGCGAACTCCTCCAGCGCCAGCGGGTTCACCTTGCCAAGCTGGTCGAGTTGCCGCTGAGCCGTGTCGGCCCGCTTCTGCTGCACGTCCCGGCTGTAAGGGACGGCCGGCTTGTCCTCCTCGGAAGGCGGCACCAGCACCTCAGGCCCGTACTCCGCCACCAAAGTCTCGAGCTCGACCGCGAATTCCTCGATCGCCCGCGTCTCGACCTGCTCGAGCTTCATCCGCCGGCTCGCCCGCGACACCTCGGCGCCGTGCGCGGCGTTGACGACCTTGTCGAGCTGCGCCGAGGCTTCCCTGATCCGGTTCCTGACCGTCTTGAGTTCCTCGTCCCGCCGCTGGTGGTCGACCTCGGCCTGCTGCCGCTGCCCGTCGGCCTGCCGCCACGACCGCTCGATCGCGGACAGCGCGTAGCGGGCGCCCATCGCGACGGCCTCCGCTACCCCGGCCTGGAGCAGGCGGCGCTTGGCGCGTTCGGCCGCTCGGGCGACTGCCTGTCGCTCGGCGATCGCTGTTTGCGCGAGGGTGTCCGCCCGGCCGCTGATCGCGCGCAGCCGCTCTTCGACGGTGCGTACTTCGAGCCTGGCCTCCATCTCGGCGTTCCTGGCTGCCGAAGCGTTGTCGGCCAGGTCCTGCTTGGCCGCTGCGGAGGCAGCCCTGGCGCTGGGCGGTTCCCGTCGCGCGACCGGCCCCGGCGCGCGTCCCCGGCATCCTCGCCCGGCAGGCCCGCCTGATCCGAGCGACCGGCGGCGCCGAGCATCTCGTTCACACCGGAAGAATTTTCTCGGCTGCGCTCCGAGGGCTCAGCCGTTCGTCGGCCGGACCGGCGCCGGCCGGTCTCCGAGGCGATCGCGGCCTCGATCTCCTCAAGCTGCGTACGGCTCTTCTCCGCCGAACGCTCCGCCGCCCCGATCGCCGCCTCCAGCCGGCCAGCCTCGTCCTGCGCGGCCTTGGCGGCCCCGGCGAGGGAGCCGAGCCGACCAGAGATCTCGGCCGCCGCCGCGTCGACCTCGGACATCCCGGACTGGGCCTGGGCCAGCGCTTCGCGGGCGCTTTCCTCGTAGTCGATCGCCTCGGCCAGCTCGCGCTCGGCTCGCTGGGCGGCGACCTCGGCTTCGGCGAGCTGTTCGGCCGCTTGCTGTGCCGCCGCCCGCAGCCCGAGCAAGCTCTGCCCGCTCGCCGACCCGCCGCGCGCCCAGTGCGCCCCGAGCAAATCGCCAGCGGCGGTGACCACGGCCACGGCCGGGTCCGCCAGCACAAGCTCGAGCCCGGCGGCAAGATCGGGAGCGACCATGACCCCGGCGAGCAGCCGGTCCAGAGCGGCCGTCAGCTCCCCAGGAGCCTTCACAAGATCAGCAGCACGCTGAACGGATCGCCCATCCCACTCGCCCCCGGCAACGCCGGTCTGCCCCGCCGCCAGGGACCCAGGGCCGTCGCCGAAGCCGCTCCCGTGCCGTTCACCAGCGCCGCCCGGGGAACTCCCGTCGCCGCCATCGGCAATCACCAGCTCGGCCCGCCCAGCGTCCTGTTCCCGCAGCTTGATGAGGATGTCGGCGGCAGCCTCGACGTCGCGGACGGCGATCGCGCTGGCGGAGGCGCCGAACGCGGCGGCGATCGCTTCGGTCGCGCCGTCGGCCACGGTGATCAGCTCGGCCAGCGGCCCGAGCACCCCGGGGAACGCCTCGCTTCCACCCAGCAGCACCGCCGACGCGTCGGCGCCGCGACGGACGGCCTCGCCCAGAGCGGTCGCCCGCGCTCGGAGGCCGGCCCGCTCGTCGCTGCTCTTGTGCTCGGCCTTGCGCAGCCGGGCGACGTTCGCCGAGGCGGCAGTCAGCTGGGCGGTCGCCTGCTCGATCTCGGCGGTCAGCGCGGCCCGGTCCTCGTCGCGTCCGCCGTAGTGATCCTGAAGCTCGGTGTACTGCTGCTCGGCTTGCTCGGCGCGAGTCTGGGCGGCGCTCAGCGCTGCGGCCAGCCGCCCGGCCTCCTCCTGCGCAGCGGTCAGCTTGCTGCGAGCCGCTCCGGCCTGGCCGCGTAGCCGGGCGACGCGTTCGGCGCGGGCGGCGGCTTCCCTGGCGTCGGCGGCGATCCTGCGCTCGGTCTCGGCGAGCACGGCCTCGGCGGCGTTCTTCGCCGACACCGCGACCGAGAGCTGCTCGCGAGCGTCCGCGAGCCTGCGGCCCAGCTCGCTTTCCTGGGTGCGGAGGACTGCGGCCTCGGCGTCGAGCTCGTCGGGGTCACGGCCTGGCCGGGCTGGCTCCGTCGGCTCGGACAGGTGCTTGTAGCGCTCGGCAGCCAGTTCGGCGACCGCGCGGGTGCGTTCGGCGAGGCCGCCGAGCGCGAAATACGTCTCCTGGGCGACCGCGAGTCGCGGGGCATGCTGCTGCTCGGCCGCCTCGAGCTCTTCCTCGGCCGCTCGCGCGGCGCCGAGCGTGGACTCGAGCTCGGCCCGCAGCGCCACGGCGGCGGACTCGTCGGCCTCGTCGCGGGCCAGGTTGGAGGACAGCGTGATGTAGTCGTCGGCGAGCAGTCGCAGCCTTGCGTCGCGCAGATCGGCCTGGATGACGGCGGCTCGCCTGGCCAGCTGAGCCTGGCGGCCAAGCGGCTTGAGCTGGCGGCCGAGCTCGGTGGTCAGGTCGACCAGGCGGGTGAGGTTGGCCTGCATGGCGTCGAGCTTGCGCAGCGCCTTTTCCTTGCGGCGGCGGTGCTTGAGCACTCCGGCCGCTTCCTCGATCAGCGCTCGCCGGGCCTCGGGGCCGGCGTTGAGGATGTCGTCGAGGTGACCCTGGCCGACGATGACGTGCATCTCGCGGCCGAGACCGGTGTCCGACAGGAGTTCCTGCACGTCCAGGAGCCGACAGGAGCTGCCGTTGATCGCATATTCGCTCTGCCCGCTGCGGAACAGCAGGCGGCTGATCGTGACCTCGGAGTAGTCGATCGGCAGCGCGCCGTCGCTATTGTCGATGGTCAGCGTGACCTCGGCCCGCCCGAGCGCGGGTCGCGCAGCGGTGCCGGCGAAGACGACGTCCTCCATCTTGCCGCCGCGCAGCTGCTTGACGCCCTGCTGACCCATGACCCAGGTGAACGCGTCGACGACGTTGGACTTGCCGGACCCGTTCGGCCCGACGACACAGGTGATCCCAGGTTCGAAGCGCAGCGTGGTCGCCGAAGCGAAGGATTTGAACCCGCGCAGGGTGAGGGTCTTCAGGTACACCGCCTGCTTCTCCTCATCAGCTCGCGCCAGGTTTCACCGCACCCTACCCTGCAGATCGCGGCTAATCGGCTCGCCCAGCCAATCGCCTGACCGATCTGACCAGGTGCATCACATTTGCCGGACCCTTGAGCGGGGCGCGCGGGCATCTCGCCCGAAGGGCACCAATAGGTAGCGGCTAGGCAGCGGCAGCAACCAGGCCCACACTGCGCCCGGCCGCCCCGAACTGAACAGCAGCAACCAGGCCCACACCCCACCCCCCGACCAAACCCAACAGCACAACCAGGCCCACACCCCAGCCCGGGACTGAAGCCACAGCAGCAACCAGGGCCACACCCCGGCCCGCGACCGAAGCCAACAGCACAACCAGGGCCACACCCCGGCCCGCAACTGAAGCCAACAGCAGCATGGTGCTACTTGATGCTGTGGGGCCAGCAGTAAGTAGCACCAGCTGCTGGCGGGCAGCGACCCGGAACAACACCAAGAGGCCCTTACTGCTGCGCCAGGCGGGTCCAGCCGCACAGGCGGGTCCAGCCGCACAGAACGGGTCCAGTTGAACGAGCCGGCCGACGCCAACGGGCATGCCGATTTGGCCGGCGGCGCGACCTTCGCCCGATATGCGAGCGCAGTTCAACGCCAGCCGGCTATTGACGGCAGTGCCAACTGTCATGAGATGCTGCTAGCTGACCAGCCAGGTCAATGCCAACGCGATCCGGCGGCTGATCCCCGTTGGGATCCCGTGACTGGTTAACCCAGTCACGGGGTAGCCAAACACAACGGAACAGCCCTTTAACGAGCTATCCGTTCCCCGGATTCGGTCAGACGCGACGAGCCTCTAACGTAAGTGGAACTACGTCAGGGCAGGTTCACGGTCTTCGAGCAACATGTCATGACCGACTCCCGCCGCGAGCACGTCGTTTACTTCCTGGAGCCGAGCAAGCTCGGCTTCAAGATCACGTACTCGCCGCTGCAGTCGGCGTACTTCCGATGCCATGCGGGGATCCGGCCCGCCAACATGGCCAAGCAGAGCCTTCGCCATTGCTTGAGGTCCTCCACACTGAGTGACCAGAGTGGGCGCGCACGTGGAATCGCAGAAAATGCGTCAGGCTGCGCGCAGGTAACTGTTCTATGGTCCCATCTGAAGTGCCATCCGGTCAAGTTGACGTTTCCGCAGTTCAGGACCCGTTAAACCCGCGATGATCGCTAAGAGCTGGCCGAACGAGGCCCAACCCGGGTCGTTTAATACCAATGGCCGCGAACCGCGCTCCGCCGAGCCCGCCCCCACCCCGCACCAACCCCCGGACTGGCCCCCGGCCCATGGACCGACCCCCAGCAAGCTCACAACGACCGTGCCCCGCCGCGCCCCCACTCCGGGCCGACCCCCAGCAAACTCACAACGACCGTGCCCCAGCACCAGCAAACTCACAACGCAGCGCGCCCGAGCGGGCTGCGCCGCTCCTGGCGGGGGCGGGAGATCCGGACGCAGCGCGCCCGAGCGGGCTGCGCCGCTCTCGACGGGGGCGGGAAATCGGGGCTAGCGCTCTATGAAGCCGGTGAGGCCGCCGCGCTGCTCGTCCCAGCGGTGGGTCACCTGGGCGACGTGGCCCGGCGTGCCCGGACCTTCGAGCCTGGAGAGCAGTTCGCCGAGTCCGTCGCGATCGCCCTCGGCGACGACCTTGACCCGGCCGTCGACCAGATTCTCCGCGAAACCGCGCAGGCCGAGTTCCAGGGCATTGCGCCGGACCCACCAGCGGAACCCGACGCCCTGGACCCGCCCTCGGATCCAGGCCGTCAGCCGAGCACTCTGACCGAGCTGGCTGCCTGATCCGGGGTCCGGCTCAGGCTGCCTGACCTCGGGCTGCGGGCTGTCGTCCGGCAGCCCAAGCTCAGGCCAGTCGTCGAGACTGAAGTTCGCGAATTGCAGGTACTCCGGGTCCAGGCCCTCGGCGCTGGCATCCCCTGGACCAGGACCACCGTAGCCGGAACCGGAACCTCGGCCGGAGCCGGAGCCGGAACCGGAACCCGGGCCGGAACCGGAACCCGGGCCGGAACCGGAACCTCGGCCTGGGCCGGAGCCGGAGCCCGGGCCGGAGCCGGAGCCTGGGCCGACGCCGGGGTCGAGGCCGCTCACCAGCGTCCCTGCCGTGGTCGGCGCTGACATCGGGGGCAGCTATACGACGACCGGTTCATGAACTTCTCCCGGATCACGGGCGTACCGCAGCGCGGACAGGGTTCGCCTTCCCTCCCGTACACCGCCAGGGACCGATCGAAGTAGCCACTCTCGCCGTTGACCCGCACGTACAAGCTGTCGAACGAGGTACCACCGGCGCTGATCGCCTCCGCGAAGACCTCTCTGACCGCAGTCATCAGGCGGCTGACGTCGCCGCGCCGCAGCATCTCGGTGGGCCTGGCCCAGTGCAGGCCCGCTCGCCACAACGATTCGTCGGCGTAGATGTTGCCGACGCCGCTGATCAGCGACTGGTCAAGGAGAGCGCGCTTGATGCCGGTGTGCCGTGTCCGTAGCTTCGCCGCGAACCGCTCGTCGTCGAAGGCCGGCTCCAGCGGGTCAGGCGCGATGTGCGCGATCGCGGCGGGCAGTTCGGCACCGCCCGGCGCGAACGACAGATGCCCGAACGTGCGCTGGTCGACAAATCGCAGGTCCATGCCGCCGTCGGAGAACTCGAACCTGGCCCGCAGATGCGACCCGAAGGGCGCGAGTGGGTCGCCGACGAGCAATTGCCCGCTCATGCCCAGATGGGCGAGCAAGGCGTCGTCACAGACGGTGAGCCACAGGTACTTGCCGCGTCGGCGAACCTCGCCAACCCGTCCGCCGGTCAGCGCGGCCGCGAAGTCCTCCGGCCCGGCTAGATGGCGCCGGGCGGCCCTGGGGTGAAATACCTGGACCTGGGCGATGGTCCGGCCGCTGACATAGGACTGCAAGCCGGTCCTGACACTCTCCACCTCTGGCAGTTCTGGCACGGTCGTCCGCTCGGCATTCTCACTGTGCCCGGTGCTGGTTGCTGCCGGCGACCCCGTCCGAATCGGCTAGCTCAGCCGTTCGCTCGCCGCCAGAGCCGACCTCGCCGCCGGAGCCGACCTCGCCACTACCACCGACGTCGCTAGCCCGGCCGTTACGCACCGCAGCGTCGCCTTCGCCGAGACGGCGGCCCCCGGCCCCCAAGCCTTTGCTGATGGCCGTCCAGGCAAGTTCGGCGGCCTGCTGCTCCGCTTCCTTCTTAGAGCGACCTTCGCCCTCGCCGTAAACCTGACCGCCGATGCGGGCGACGGCCCTGAACGACTTCTGGTGATCTGGTCCGCTCTCGTCGACCAGGTACTCGGGACCGCCGAGTTCCTCGGCCGCGGTCAGCTCTTGCAACGAGGTCTTCCAGTCAAGGCCAGCACCGAGCCCCGCCGACTTGGCGATCACCGGGTCGAAGAGGCGGTGCACCAAGGCGTCCGCCTCGCCCAGGCCACCTTCGAGGTAGACGGCACCGATGACCGCCTCCAGGGTGTCGGCGAGGATCGAGGACTTGTCGCGGCCGCCGGTCGCTTCCTCGCCCTTGCCGAGCCGGACGTAGCTGCCAAGACCGAGCGTGCGCCCGACCCCAGCCAGCGCACGGCTGTTGACGACCGCCGCCCGGAGCTTGGCGAGATTTCCTTCGGGAAGGTCAGGATGACGGTGGAACAGCGTGTCCGTGACGATGAGGCCCAGCACCGAGTCGCCGAGGAACTCCAGCCGCTCGTTCGTCGGCAGCCCGCCGTTCTCATACGCGAAGGATCGGTGCGTCAGCGCGCGGTCGAGCAACTCGTCGCTGACCTGAACCTGCAATTCGCGGAGTAGGGCCGCGGTATCAGCGTCCTGTGCCCGGCCGTCAGCTGGGATGCTCACCGTTCCTCCTTCCCGCGATCACGGGTATTCCGCGACCGGCAACCTCAGGAGGGGTTCACGACCTGACGCCGGTTGTACGTTCCGCACGTCGGGCACGCCGTGTGGGGCAGCTTCCGCTCGTGGCACTGCGGGCATGCCACCAAGGTAGGAGCAGACGTCTTCCACTGAGCGCGCCGCGACCTGGTGTTGCTGCGCGACATCCTGCGCTTCGGTACTGCCACTTCACTGCTCCTTATGACCGGCGGGATCGTTCGTCCCTGTTTCGGTTGCCCCAGCCCCGTCGGCCGGAAACAAGTTCTTCAGCACTGCCCAGACACCGCCGTCGCTCTCGTGTCCGTGGTCCGGCTCAGCGTCGGCGAGCCGGATGCCGCAGATACTGCACAACCCAGCACAATCGTCGGCACACAACGGTGACAGCGGCAACTCTAGGACGACCGCGTCCCTGAGCGCAGGCTCAAGGTCAAGCAGATCGCCTTCGAGCACGTAGCCGTCGTCACCCGACTCCTGTGCCGAGGCGGCGAACAGCTCCTGGAAGCTCACCTCGATGTTAGAGGTGAACTCGTCCAGACAGCGAGCGCACTCGCCAGCGAGCGGCGCCTTGGCTGTGGCTGTGACCAGGACACCCTCGGTCACTTCCTCAAGCTGAACGGCTAGCTCCAGATCGGCGCCCGCTGGCACATGCACAAGGCCGGCTCCCAGGTCGCCGGGAGCCGGCACGACGCGCTGCTCGAGACGCGCGGAAGCTGACCCAAGTGTCCTGACGTCGAAGACGAGAGGATCGTGCGGGTCGAGCTTGTGTGATCTCTTGAGTTTCGCGTGTGGCATGGCTAGCGCAGAGTCGATTGATGCTGGGCGGCTAGCTTACCTGGCCAGCCGCCCAATCCCCAACTTGCCCGGGCACCCGCTGGTCTTGACCGCGCTACTCGGCGACGAGCCGCTCGGTCAGCCGCCGCAGGACGGGCTCTGGCGCCAGCCCGGTAACGTCACCGCCGAATCTGGCGAACTCCTTCACCAGACTGGACGACAGGAACGCGTAGAGCGGATTCGTCGTCATGAAGAGGGTCTCCACTCCGGCCTGGTTGTAGTTCATCTGGGCCATCTGCATCTCGTAGTCGAAATCGCTGACCGCGCGCAGGCCCTTGACGATCGCGCCGACGTCGTTAGCCCGGCAGAAATCCACGGTCAGGCCGCTGAACTTGGCAACCTTGACGTTGGCGAGATCCTTCGTCACTTCGCGCAGCATCTCGACCCGCTCGTCCGCAGTGAAGAGCGACGACTTATTCGTATTGCGCAGCACGGCGACGACGACCTCGTCATACAACTTCGCAGCGCGGCTGATGATATCCAGATGGCCATTGGTAACCGGGTCAAATGACCCAGGGCAGACCACGCGAAGCACGCGGACTCACGCTCCCGTTGTTGAAGCTCCGGCGGCAGGTGCCTCGCCGCAGGCGCGACCGTACCAGAGGGTGGTCTCGCCGTAGCGGCGGGACCGGTCCTGCGAGTATCCCTCAGGCCAGCGCAACTCCGTGGATCTGGCATCCCGCTCGACAACGACCACCGCGTCTGGCGCCAGCCATGCCTCGCTGAGAAGCGACGTCAGAGCCGCGAAGACCTCGTTCCCACTTACTGAATATGGCGGGTCGGCGAATACCAGATCACGTCTGGCCGCAGCGCCTGGCCCGCGTCGCAGGAACCGCTCGACCCGGTCCTGGGCCAGCCGGACTCCAGGCAGGCCGACCACGTCGATGTTGCGCTTGATGACCTGCACCGCCCCGGGGTCGGACTCGACGAGCACGACGTCGGCCGCTCCCCTGGACAGCGCTTCAAGCCCGAGCGCGCCCGATCCCGCATACAGGTCGAGTACTGCGAGCTCAGCCAATGTCCCGAAGATCGCGATGAGCGATGAAAACAACCCCTCCCGCGTCCGGTCGCTCGTCGGCCTAGTCGACCGTCCGGGCGGGACGAAAAGCCTGCGTCCTCCGGCCTCGCCCGCGATGACCCTGGTCATGCTCTACCGGATCCCGTCGCTGCCGCGCCCTCGTCAGGCTTTTTCAAGGAACTCGGCCCGCTCGACGTCCAGCATCACGCTGATGGCGGCGGCAAGGGCCGGCTGGCCCGCAAGCGCCGGGTCAGCGCCTACGAGCTCGGTCGCCTCGCGCCTTGCCTCGACGATCAGGTCCTCGTCGTCTAGCAGCGTGAGCAGCTTCAGGTGAGACTGCCGTCCAGCCTGCGCCGAGCCGAGCACGTCACCCTCCTTGCGCTGCCGCAGGTCGAGTCTGGACAGCTCGAATCCGTCGTTCGTGCTGGCCACAGCGTCGAGCCGATCCCGGGCCGGGCCCGGCGGGGCGGCGGTGACGAGCAGGCACAGGCCAGGGTGGCCGCCCCGGCCGACCCGGCCGCGCAGCTGGTGCAGCTGCGAGACGCCGAACCGGTCGGCGTCCATGATCACCATCGCCGTGGCGTTGGGCACGTCGACGCCGACCTCCACGACGGTTGTGGTGACGAGCACGTCGATCTGGCCGTCGGCAAAGGCCAGCATGATCTTGTCCTTGTCGTCGGGAGCCAGCCGGCCGTGCAGGACGGCCAGCCGGAGGTCAGCGAGCGGCCCGGCCGCGAGCTCGGCCGCCATCTCGGTGACCGCGATCGCAGGCCGGCGTTCAACCTCGGAATCCGCCGGGTCGTCGGCGTAGCCGAGCTCCGCGAAGTCGAAGCCGCCGTCGTCGGCGATGCCATCCGAGCCCCGGCCGCCGCTGCCGCTCTTGCGACTGGTGCTGCTGCCGGCGGTGGGTCGGTCGCCGGCCCCGTGGCTGGGGTCGCCGGCCCCGTGGCTGGGGTCGCCGGTCCCGTGCCCGCTCCCGCGCGAGGTGGTGACTGGCTCGGCCGAGTCGGGTGGACCGCCAGCGTCTGTGTCGCCTTCGCCGAAAGCGTCGTCGAGCGTGTCGGCGACGCTGGCCGAAGAGCCCGCGCTAGCCAAAGAATCCGCGCTGGCCGAAGAATCCACGCTGGCGGAAGATCCCGCGCTGGCTGACGGCGTCGCGCTGGCTGAGGACGGCGCGCTCGCCGGGCGGTCCGCGTCGTCGGCGCCGCCGCCGCCGATCCTCGGGCAGACGACGTAGACCTGCCGGCCCGCCGCGACCTCCTCCTTCACCCGCTCCCAGGTCCGCGCCAGGTAGTGGGGCTTCTCGTCAACCGGGACGACATGGGTCGCGATCGGTGAACGCCCAGCCGGGAGCTCGCGCAGCTCGCTCACCTCGAGATCTCCGAACACCGTGATCGCGACCGTACGGGGGATCGGAGTTGCGGTCATGACCAGCACGTGCGGCCGCCCGCTGACCGCCTTGGCCCGCAGCGCCTCACGCTGCTCGACCCCAAATCGGTGCTGCTCGTCGATGACGACCAGGCCGAGATCGGCGAACTGAACCTGGTCTTCGAGCAAGGCGTGCGTGCCGATGACGATCCCGGCAGACCCAGACGCCGCTTCGAGCAGCGCTCGCCTGCGGGCGGCGCTGCCCTGCGAGCCGGTCACCAGCGTGACGGCCGTCGCGTGGTCGGCGCCCCCAAGCTGGCCGGCCATCGCGAGCGGGCCGAGCATCTGGGTGATTGAACGGTGATGCTGCTGGGCCAGCACTTCGGTCGGCGCCAGCAGAGCCGCCTGGCCAGCGGCGTCGACCACCTGCAGCATGGCCCTCAGCGCGACGATGGTCTTGCCTGAACCGACCTCTCCTTGCAGCAGCCGGTGCATGGGGTGCTCGCTCGCGAGGTCGCTGGCGATCACCTCGCTCGCGGCACACTGTCCTGCCGTCAGCTCGAAGGGCAGCCGCTGGTCGAACTCGGTGAGCAGCCCGTCGGAGAGCGCCGGCCTCGGCAACGCCACGTATTCCGCCGAAGCGACCCGCCGCTGCGCGAGGACGACCTGGAGCATGAAGGCTTCGTCCCACTTAAGCCGTTTGGTCGCCCGAGCCCGGTCACCGTGGTCCACCGGCTGGTGGATGGCGCGCAGCGCGCGCTCGTAGCCGTACAGCCGATGGCGGGCCCTGAGCTCCTGCGGCAGCGGGTCTTCGTCGATGTCGGCGGCCGCGAGCGCCAGCCGTATCGAGTCGGCGATCTGCCAGGACGAGATGTCCTTACTGGCCGGGTAGATCGGGATCAGCTCGGAGGCGAACTCGGCTGCCCGCGCGCCGCTGGCATCCTCTGACTTCAGCATCTCGAATTCGGGGTGGGACAACTGCCGCTTGCCGCGAAAGCTCGACACCTGCCCGGAAAACAGGCCGCTGCGCCCCGCCGCGAGCTCACGCTCGCGCCAGTCCTGACGGCCCCGCCCGAAAAACGTGAGCGTGAGCTTCCCGCTGCCGTCGGTCACGACGGCTTCGAAGATGGACCCTCCCCGGTTCCGCATCGGACGGACGGAAGTCGAAGCGATCACTGCCTGCACGGTGACGTGCTCCCCGTCGTGCAGCGAGGCCAGGTCGGTGAGCTGACCTCGGGTCTCATACCGGCGCGGGTAATAGGTCAGCAGATCCCCGACCGTCCGCAAGCCCGTCGGACCGAGCGTGGCGAGCCGCTTCGCAGCTCGATCGCCCACCACCGGGCGCAGCCCGTCGGTCAGCTTGGCCATAGGCTCCGCGTCACCTCTCTGTTCGCGACATTGACGTTGGCGACCCTCGTCTGCGACTGGCCTGTCACGCTGACGGTCTGTACCAAGCATCGTCCTCCGGTCTGACAGCCACCAGCCAGGCTAGCTAACGGTGCTGAGTCGCGCCCGGGCGCGACGTCAGATATCCTTTGGCGACTGAGTCGGCGCTACTGACTCTTTGACCATCTGACTATTCACCTGGAGCGATCCCGTGGCTTCCGTCTGCGACGTATGCGGCAAGGGGCCGGGCTTCGGCAACAACGTGTCGCACTCGCACCGCCGCACCCCGCGCCGCTGGAACCCGAACATTCAGCGCGTCCGCGCCATGGTCGGGGGCACACCCAAGCGGCTGAATGTCTGCACCTCCTGCATCAAGGCAGGTAAGGTCACCCGCTGACTAGTGCGCTCGCTGGGCCCGGGCTACCGGACCAGCGAGCGCTCTCAGCAATCCTGCTCCAGCCCCAGGTCGGCTAGCTGAACGTCCCTGGCTACCGGCAGGCGCACACGTGCAGCAAGTCGACCATTAAACGTCGACAACATTCTCGTGCCCAGTGCGACGGCAAACATTCCCGAGCGCCCTCCGACCGCGCGCTAGCCCGCACCAGCACCCAAAGCGACCCCGCGACCCCGCGACCCCGCGACCCCGCGACCCCGCGACCCCGCGACCCCGCGACCCCGCGACCCCGCGACCCCGCGACCCCGCGACCCCGCGACCCCGCGACCCCGCGACCCCGCGACCCCGCGACCCCGCGACCCCGCGACCCCGCGACCCCGCGACCCCGCGACCCCGCGACCCCGCGACCCCGCGACCCCGCGACCCCGCGACAGCAGCATGTCCCTACTTGCTGTCGTTGGGGGGACTGTTTCGACAGCAGCATGGTCCTACTTAGTGCTGTCAGGACGACAGTAAGTAGGACCATGCTGCTGTTGCAGACCGGGTGGTTACAGCAGCAAGTAGGGACTTACTGCTGTTCGCCCCTGGGGGCGAACAGGTCTGGGGCGAACAGGTCTGGGAGCGAACGGGCGCGCGGGTCCTGGGGCGGGCCGATCGCGCAGCACTGAGCTGCCTCAAGCCGGGCTGCGGCTGAGGGGGCAGAGGGGCGCTGAAGGGCACAGGGGGCAGAGCGGCAGAAGGGGCTGAGCGGCACAGCGGGCTGAGCGGCACAGGGGGGTGAGCGGCAGAGGGGCTGGGGGCTGAGGGGGCTAGCCGGTGACTGGGTGGCGGATTTTCCAGGCGTGGTCTACTGGGCCGATGCCTGAGCCTAGGGGGAATCCGGCATCGATCGCGCCGGTCACGTATTCCTTGGCCGATTCGACCGCCTGCGGCATTGCCGCGCCTATGGCCAGGTATGAGGCGATGGCCGAGGCTAGGGTGCAACCGGTGCCGTGCGTGTGAGGGCTCGGGATCCGGCGGCCCGGGTAGCGGGCTACCGAGCCGCCTTCGCTGGCGCCGTAGAGCACGTCCACCGGGCTGCCAGCTAGGTGGCCGCCCTTGACCAGCACCCAGGCGGGGCCGAGTTCGGCGATCTGCCGGGCGGCGTCCAGCATGCCGGCTTCGTCGTCGATCGGCCGGCCGCACATCAGCTCGGCTTCAGACAGGTTCGGGGTCACGATCGTGGCTAGCGGCAGCAGTTCCGTCTTGACCGCGTCCAGCGTGCCGGGCGACAGCAGGCTGTCGCCGTGCTTGGAAATGGCGACGGGGTCGACAACGACAGGGGCACTGATCGTTGCCAGCGTGCTGGCTACGACGTGCACGACCTCGGCGGAGGCTAGCATGCCGGTCTTGACGGCCTGGACTCCGATGTCGCCCAGGATCGAGTCCAGCTGGGCCTGCACGGCCTGCAGCGGCAGTTCCCAGTAGCCCTGGACACCGATCGAGTTCTGCGCGGTGACCGCGCTGATCACGGTCATGCCGTGGACGCCGAGGGCGAGCATGGTTTTCAGATCGGCCTGGATCCCGGCGCCACCGCCTGAGTCTGATCCGGCGATGGCCAGTACCCGGGGCGGAGTTGCGTTCATACCCGCAAGGCTAATAGGGCTGGGCTACGGACGAGTCAGCCCCCGGTGAGCGGCGCGAAGGTACAACTCAGGCCGTTGTAGACACAACCCGAGGGCGGACCTGGCCGGCCAGTACCGGAGATGACGATTCTCGCCTCGTCTGGTGCCGACCGTGGCCACGGAGACGGACGACCGTCGATGACAATTGCACCACTTTTGGCGAAAGACCATTTGGCCCACATCACGGCGCTAACCTGTGTGCCAGCCAGGCGCATCCTGATCGTCCACTTTCCGAGCCGGGTATGAGCCGTGATGAGAATCATTGCCATAAATCGATGGTGTGCTTCTCGAAGCAATCCGTACTGAATTCGGGCGCCATCCGCCCGGGGCGCGGTCCGGGGTCTTGCCATCGGGCTGCGCCGAAGGCTCGGCGCTGGAGCTGGCAGCTTTCTCGGCCAGCCCCCTGGCGGCGCGGCCGAGTTTGGTCGTTCACCCTTGCCCTGGTCGGGCCTGCTATTGCTGCAGCCAGCCACGGCGCATCCCCCCGCACGGGTCGATGGGAAGGTCAGCGTGGTCGCCGGCGAGGCGCTCGACACGGTGGCTGCGGCGACGACTCCGAGACTGACCGCGAACCACGGCGCCAGGAACGCCGCGCGTACTACGCGGAGACAGCTGGGGTGCCCGGTAGTCCGTCGCGCATTGGTACATACGGTTCGGAAAGTCCGCGTGAAGCTAACGGCGATCAGGACGCGGCAACCGGGCCAGTTTCCCAGTTGTCGCGTCCTATGTCGAGGACGACTTGGCGTTCGGTGATCCGGCATCAGAGTCGTTATACCAAGCGATCACCATAGGGCGCGCTTAACATTGAGAATTCGATCGTTTACCGAGAGTGATTAGGCTCGGAAATGTTCCCAACCGCCCCGGTCAGTCCACTTTTGCTGATCAACCGTCATGCCACGGCCTGATGCCACGGTCCCCACGATCGTCCACGGCACGGGCAAGCGCACGGATGCGGGAAATGTCGCGACAAGCGCGTGATCGTCCCCGCCGGTGAGCACCCAGGGCAGCCAGTCAGGCGCGGCCAGCACTTCAGCGGCGTGGCGCAGTGCGCCGAGGTCGGCAAGCACTTCGTCGCTGAGCCGACGTGAGCTGAGGTCTATCAGCACCCCGCTCGCCGCCGCGACGTGGCCAAGATCAGCGACCAGGCCGTCGCTGACATCAATCATCGACGTCGCGCCGAGCATGGCGGCCTGCACACCGGCCGCATAAGGCGGCGCGGGCCGCCGGTGCGCCTGGACCAGTCCGGTCAGCGGCGACGGCGGGCCCGGCACCTCGACGCCGGCCGCGAGGAGGCTGAAACCTGCGGCGGCGCTGCCCAGCCGCCCGGCTACGGCCACCACGTCGCCCGGTCGCGCGCCGCCTCTCGTGACCGGTGGCGGCCGGCCAGGTCTCCGAGCGCGGTGATCGCGATAAGCACCTTGTCGGCGCTGCTCGTGTCGCCTCCGGCGACGACCGCACCGACGCTGGCGCACTCCCTGGCGATGCCGGCCGCCAGGTCGGTCACCCATTCGACCGGGAGGTGGCCAGGGCCGGCGAAAGCGACGAGCAGCGTAGTAGGCGCCGCTCCCATGGCCGCGACGTCGGCGAGGTTCCTGGCCGCTGCCTTGTGGCCAATGTCCGCCGCCGACGACCATTCGGTGCGGAAATGCCGCCCTTCGAGCATCAGGTCGGTCGTGGCGACCATCCGCCCGTCCGGCGAGCGCAGCACAGCCGCGTCGTCGCCGGCGCCGACCAGTACGTACTCACCGCCGGTTCCTCCGGCGCCGGCCATCGCCTCGGTGATGGCGTCGATAAGGCCGAACTCGCCGAGTTCGTCGATGGTGATAGCGGCCTCCCAGGTCGCGGTGGCTAGGTGGCGGCCTCCCAGCTATATATCAGGACCGCGCGAAAACACCGCGCGTTAAAGATCGAAAGCCCGTTAAGTCCTAGGCTCATCGCTTGCGGTAGCGTGTCGATCACACTCATGAGCGGGAGGCCTATATGGTCCAGGCTTACATCCTTGTCCAGACTGAGGTCGGCAAGGCGGCCGAGGTGGCGACTGCGATCGGGCAGATCACTGGCGTCACTCAGGCGGACGATGTCACCGGCCCCTACGACGTCATCGTGCGCGCCGAGGCGGACAACGTCGATGACCTAGGGCGTCTGGTCGTAGCCCAGATTCAGGGTGTGCCCGGCATCACGAGGACTCTCACCTGCCCGATAGTCCACATCTGACTACAGCCGGCGCCCGCTGCTCCTGGCCGATCTTGCAGCGGCGTCGGCGACTTCTCCGCATTGCTCAGTCGGCCAGTTGCAGCGTCAGCGCCGCTGAACGCCGGCCAGCCCGATCTCAACCGCGCGGCGGAGATCGGCCAGTGTATCGACGTCTTGCCTCAGGCTGGCGATCCCGGGCGGATTCAGCTCGGCGGCGCCTGCCTGCCGGTGGCGTTCTCGCGAGCGGGCACCGAAGCGGGGCTCGAAGCTAGTTCCCGGCCTCGCCGTGTACAAGGTCGTGCCGATGCCCGCCGCATCGGGGACGTACGCATTCGGAGCGGTGCAGGCCGCGCGCAGGGCCACCGTCAGCTCGTCGCTCCGCAACGCGGGCAGGTCAGCCAGGAGACCCGCGATCCCCTGCGCCGGCCAGCGCGTTCGCGCGTGCTCGGCCCCGGCCACGAGGGCGCTGTTCAGGCCGGCACCAGGACTGTCGGCTATAGCCGTCGCGCCCAGCCTCGCAACCTCGTCCGCGACGACAGGGTCGTCGCTCACCACGACGACCGCCCCGACGACCGGACTGGCGACGGCCGCTGCGGTCGTGTCGACGGCCATCGCCAGGGCCAGCGCTCGCCGGTCGTCGTCGGCCAGGCCAGCCAGCCGGGACTTGGCCAGGGCGAGTACCTTGACGGGGATTACCACTGACCAGATCAGCGGGTTATCGACGGCCATAGCATCCGATCTTGGCTCGACTTGCGGTCGCGGTAACGGGAAGACTGGCACCATGGGGTGCGGGAGAGTGCATCGATGAGCAGACGTGCGGACGGCAGTTACTCGAACGCCTGGCGCGGGATATCCAAGGTCATCCTGCGGCCTACCATCCGTGCCCTAATGAAGCACGACTGGCAGGGCCAGGAAAACATCCCGGCCTCCGGGGGCACGATCGTCGCTGCCAACCACCTCTCCTATGCCGACGTACTCGCGGTCTCGCTCTTCTGCGACCAGGCCGGCCGGTACCCGACCTTCCTGGCCAAGTCCGGCCTGTTCAAGATCAAGGTACTCGGCCCGATCCTGGTCAGGCTCGGCCAGCTTCCGGTCTACCGAGGACAGGCCGACGCGGCGCTCGTCCTGCGGGACGCCGAGCAAGGGGTCAGAGACGGCGCGTGCGTGATCTTTTACCCCGAGTCGACCGTCACCCGGGATCCCGATTCATGGCCCATGGTAGCCAAGACGGGCGTGGCGAGGCTGGCGCTGGCGACCGGAGCGGCCGTCATCCCGGTCGCGCACTGGGGTGCTCAGGATGTGCTGCCGTACGGGAGTTTCCGACCGCGTGTCATCCCGCGTAAGACGGTGCGCATTCTTGCCGGACCGCCAGTTGACCTGTCGGAATTCGCCGGGCTGCCCATCGACAGCAAGACCATGCGGGCCGCGACCGACAAGATCATGGCTGAAGTGACGGCCCTGCTCGGCAAGCTGCGCGGGGAAGAGCCACCCGACAAGCCGTACCACCCAGCGGTCGCCCGTCGTAAGGCCCGCGCCGATTTGCGTGAGCTCGCGGGCGAGCAACCCGCCGAGGATGCTGGCGACGACGAGTCCGCCACCGAGGTCCCTGGCTCGTGACCGCAGCCGTGATGGGCGCAGGCAACTGGGGAACAACGTTCGCCCAGGTGCTCTGCGACGCGGGCACGCCGACTGTGCTCTGGTGCCGGCGTTCTGAAGTCGCCGACCTGATCACCACCACCAGGTGCAACCGCGACTACCTGCCAGAAGTCGTGCTCTCAGACGCGCTGCGGGCCACCGCCGATCCGGCCGAGGCGCTGGCGGGCGCCGACGTCATCTTCTTGTCCGTGCCCTCGCAGATGCTGAGAGAGAAACTAGCTGGCTGGGCACCATTGATCCCGCCCGGTGCGATCCTCGTCAGCCTCATGAAAGGCATCGAGCTCGACACCGGCAAGCGAATGACAGAGGTCATCGCCGAGGTCACCGCGCTGCCGGCCGAGCAGGTCGCGGTGATCAGCGGGCCCAACCTGGCGCACGAGATCGTCCAGCGCCAGTACGCCGCCACCGTCGTCGCATGTTCTGATCAGCAGACGGTGGAGAACCTGCAGAAGGCGTGCCACACCGGCTACTTCCGCCCGTACACCAACCCGGACGTCATCGGCTGCGAACTCGGTGGGGCGGTCAAGAACGTGATCGCCCTGGCCGTCGGCATCGCGGTCGGCATGGGCCTCGGTGACAACACCAGAGCGATGCTGATCACCAGAGGGCTCGCCGAGATCGCCAGACTGGGGACGGCGCTAGGCGCAGACCAGCACACCTTCGCTGGCCTGGCGGGCATGGGAGACCTGGTCGCCACCTGCTCGTCGCCGCTGTCACGCAACCGGACCTTCGGCGAGAAGCTCGGTCGCGGCATCCCACTCGAAGAGATCGTGGCCAGTACCAAGCAGGTGGTCGAAGGCGTCAAGTCGTCGAAGTCGGTGCTCGAACTGGCGGTGGCGCACGGCGTCGAAATGCCGATCACCGAGGTCGTGGCCAGCGTCGTCTACGAGGGCCTGGATATCGGTGAGGCGGCGATCATGCTAGCCAGCCGGTCGGCCAAACCGGAGCGCTATGGCGTCTGACAAGTGGCCCCCGCCCAGACCGGGCCGGGGCTACGACGACGAACCTCGACCTCGGGACCAGCCCCGAGCGGGTGGCCGGGTGGTACGCGGAGCCCCGCCAACCGTGGGCGTGCCGTGGCCAGCCGACCCCGACTATGACAGCCCGAGGCCAGACGACCAGGCACCCGAGCGGCCAGCGTCGCCAGCCAGCCGGTCATCGGCGGCTCGACCCGCAGCGGGGCGAGCCGAGCTCAGGTGGGGCGACGAACCGGACGATTCGATGTTCGGCGCGCAGGGCGCTCGAAGCCGGCCCTCCGTCGACCCGGCCTTCGCCGATCCCAGGTACGGCGACCGCGATCCAATCGATGCCCGTTACGGCGAGTCCCGCTTCGGCGGTCCCGGGAGCGCTGGCAGTTCGAGGTCTCGTGATGCGAGCTTCGCCGACTCGGGGACATTTCGGCGGCGACCGCCGGGACCAGAGGGTCCAGGTCCAGGCGATCCGAGACTGCGCGAGCCTCGGCGGGGTGAATCGTGGCCGGGTCAGTCGAGGCCGGGCGAATTCGGGCTAGGCGAACCGGGGCCGGGTCAGTCGAGGCCGGGCGAGTCGAGACTGGGCGAACCAGGACCAGGACAGTTGAGATCGGGCGAGTCGAGACTGGGCGAACCGGGACCAGGACAGTCGAATACTGACTGGCCGCCCGCTAGCCCGAGATATGGGCAGCCGCCAGAGGGGCCGCCACCGGGCAGGCCGCGAGAGAGCCCGAGGTTCGGTTTTACCGATCCGGCACCTCGCCGGCATCGTCCTCCGATTCCCCCTGCGGCTGATTCCCCGGCCGATCTGCCTGGCTGGGGCGGCTACGGATACGGTGAGCCGGCGGCCGATTCGGTTGGCAGCCAGCCCGACAGCCAGCAACGGCTAGTGCCCAGGTACTCAGATCCGCGACGGCCGGCACTTTCCGGTGAGAATCGCGCCCCCGACCCCAGGCTCGCCCCAGACGGCAGGACAGCAAGCGATCCCAGACTGATGAACGATCCTCGGCTTACCGATCCACGCCTGTCGACCGATCCTCGGCTCGCTACCGATCCGTATCTGACGACCAACCCTCAGTTCGCCGCCCAGCCACCGCCGGGGTCGATGCCGCCGGGGTCGATGCCGCCGGGGTCGATGCCGCCGGAGATGCCACCTGGCGCGCTGCCGCCGGGTTCGGCGTCGTCCAGTGCGCCGAGGCCCGGGATGCCGGGCGGCGTCGCGCCGCCTCCGGCCGTGCCGGGATATCCGGGTGCGACGAGTTCGTTCGCACCAGGGTCGGCGACGCCACCGGGTGCCTGGCCGCCGGAGAGGTCGCTCGTGCCGCCTTCCGGCCTGCCGCCGTCCGCAGCTCTGATGCCGCCGGGAGCACCCGTGCCTCCGGGAGTACCCCCGACAACAGCACTTCCTGGTTCGCCGATCGTGCCGTGGGGCTTTGCCCGCCAATCGCCCCCTGGGCCGCCACTCGCTGGGCCACCGCCCCACGGGCCGCCACTCGCTGGGCCGCCACTCTCTGGGCCGCCACTCTCTGGGCCGCCATTTCCCGGGCAGCAGGCACTCGCTGGCGGGCCGCCGCGCGAGGCGAGTCGTCCGCTCGCGATCGAGCCGCCGCGCATCGACCAACCCCGCATCGACCAGCCGCGCATCGACCAATCCCACGTCGACCAGCCGCGCATCGACCAGCCGTGGTCTGGTGATCAGTCGCAGCCCGACGGCCAGCGTCGCCCAGGTGAGAACACCCGCTCGGTGCACTTGCCGCTCCCGCCCGTACCCGCCCAGCGGCCGATCGCGACGCCGATCTACCGGACGTCGACGTTCGCGTTCACCTCTGGGGTCGAGTACGCCGCTGTCCTTGGCGACACCGCGCCCGGGTTCACTTATAGCCGGATCGACAATCCGACCGTCGAGGCGCTCTGCACCGCCGTCGCCGCCCTGGAAGGGGTCAACCTCCGCTACGAGGTGGTCGCGCAGGCGTTCGCGTCGGGCATGGCCGCGATCTCGAGCGTCTTCTGGGCTTTCACCAAGGCCGGAGCGCACGTCGTCGCGCCGACCGCGACCTACGGCGGCACGTACAGCTTCCTGCGCAGCGTCGCGTCGAGGTTCGGCGTCCGCACGGACTTCGTGGACCTGACCGACCTCGACCAGGTCCAGGCCGCCTTGCGGCCTGGGGCTTCGATCCTCTACGCGGAGACCCTGGCAAACCCGACGGTCGCCGTCGCCGATCTGCGCGCACTGGCCGGGCTCGCGCACAGTGCCGGAGCGATGCTCGTGGTCGACTCCACCTTGGCCCCGCCGGTCATCTGCCGGCCGCTGGAGCACGGCGCTGACCTCGTGCTGCATTCGGCCACGAAGTACTTCGGCGGGCACTCCGACGCCACCGGCGGTGTCGTGACCGGTCATCCCGAGCTGATCAGGCAGTTGCGCCAGCTCCGGATCGACACCGGCGGGTCGCTGGCGCCCGACGAGGCCTATCTGCTGCGCCGGGGCCTGGAGACGCTGCCGCTGCGAGTGCGGCGGCAGTGCGCGACCGCGCAGGTGCTCGCGGCGAGCCTGGCCAGGCATCCGGCCGTCAGCACGGTCTACTATCCGGGACTGTCCGGACATGGCGGGCATGAGCTCGCACGCAGGCAGTTCGACGCCGGACCGGAGGGGACCAGGTTCGGTGCGATCGTGACCGTCGCGCCGTATGGTGGCGTCGAGGCTGGGATGGCGTTCGCGGACCGGCTCAGGCTGGCCCAGCAGGCGGCGTCGCTCGGCGGCACGCATACCAAGGTCAGCCACGTCGCTTCCACGACGCACCGCCAGATGGACGCCGGAGCGCTGGCTGCTGCGGGCATCGATCCAGGCTCGGTGCGGTTCTCGGTCGGGCTCGAAGACGGTGAGGATCTTCTGGCCGACGCTATGGCGGCGCTTGACTCGCTCGGGAGAAGGTAAGCAGAGCGGAGCCGCGACGGCGAGCAACCTAGACCGGGCGAGTCGCGGGCTGGGATTAGTTCACTATAGGAATTTAATCCGGCATCAAGGACAATCTGCATATTCCGATCAGGCAGGGCGACACGGGGAGCGCGGGAGGATCTGTGGAGGGTCAGCGGAAGGTCAAGGTCGCGGTCGTGTTCGGCGGCAGGGGGCCTGAGCACGCGATTTCCTGCCTAGGCGCTGGAAATGTCCTGCGCACGATAGACCGGGACCGATACGACGTCATCGCCATCGGCATCACTCGCGAAGGCGCGTGGCTCGAGGTCAGCGACGAGCCGGACAAGCTCGCGATCACCAGCGGCGAACTCCCCAGCGTCGAAGCGGTCGCCAAGCCCGACGCGCACGTCGTCCCGTGGGCCTACCAGGGTGATACGGCGATCGTGGCGAGCGCGCCCGGGCACATCCCGCACGCCCTGGGCGAGGTCGACGTCGTGCTGCCGGTGCTGCACGGCCCGTTCGGCGAGGACGGCACCATTCAGGGCCTGCTCGAACTGGCCGGAGTGCCGTATGTGGGCGCCGGGGTGCTCGCCAGCGCGGTCAGCATGGACAAGGAGTACATGAAGCTGATCTTCGCTGCCCGAGGGCTGCCGGTCGGGCCGCACGTGGTCGTCCGCGATCGGGACTGGCCAGCCAGCGCGGAGCCGACCGCCGCTCAGCTGCGCGTGGCCGGGGAGCTCGAGACGCTCGGCTGGCCGCTGTTCGTCAAGCCGGCCAGAGGCGGGTCGAGCCTGGGCACGACCAAGGCCGCTGACCAGGCTGAACTGGCCGAGGCGATCGCGCTGGCGCGGCAGTTCGACCCCAAGGTGCTGGTGGAGGCCGCAGTGGTCGCGCGGGAGATCGAGGTTGCCGTGCTGCAGGGACTCGACGGCGCGCCGCCGGACACGAGCCTGCCCGGTGAATTGCGGCTTGACGGCGGCGAGGAGTTCTACGACTTCGAGGCCAAGTATCTCGACGCGTCGAGCGGGATGCTCATTCCGGCGCCGATACCGTCCGCCGACATCGAGCGCATTCGGCAGTTGGCAGCAACGGCTTTCGACGCGGTTTCGGCCGAAGGTCTGGCGCGAATCGACTTTTTCTACCTGCCCGATGGCCAGATCATGATCAACGAGATCAATACGTTCCCCGGAATGTCCCCGACGTCGTATTTCCAGAAGATGTGGGAAGCGAGCGGGCTGGCGTTCCCACAGGTGATCGACCGACTTCTGGCGACGGCACTGGCCCGCCGGCCCCGGCCTGCGCTGGCAGCACAGCGGCGGGCGACCTGGTGGCCGCCCGCCGAAGGTCGTGCCGCACGCGACCGCTTGGGCGCGCCCGCTTGTTACCTACTTCCGGCCTGCGGCGGCCTTCTTCTTGTCGCCGTTCACCAGGGCCTTGAAGTCGGCGCCTGCCCGGAACTTAGGTACCGAGGACTTGGGAACCTTGATGGACGCGCCGGTGGCTGGGTTCCGCGCGGTTCGGGCGGGCCGGTCGGTCTTTTCGAAGACGCCGAATCCAGTGATCGCTACCTTGTCGCCCTTGGCGACCGCGTGCTGGATGGTGTCGAGAAGTGCGTTAACGGCCTCAGTTGCGGTCTTCTTGTCCCCCAACCTGCCCGAAATCGCATCGATCAGGTCACGCTTGTTCATTTCCTCACTCCTGCGGGTCCCCCAACGGGAAGTCCGCGGGCCCGGACTTTCTTGACTGCCCTGGCTCCGCGACCTCTGACCTGCCTGAAATTAGGCGATGCAACGTCGCCGCACAATCATCTCCGCAATAAGCGAGGCGTGTCGTTACTGAAAGTAGGTGCCATTCAGTAATAAAAGGGGACCAGTCGTCATGCGAATTTCGAATCCGTGCGCAAACGCCTGCTGGTCTCGTTGGTTATCCGGCCTTCTCTGATCTCGAAGTGCGTCGGCATGCCCCGCGAAACTGGCCCGCTATACCTGTGTTTCTTACCGGCCAACGCGTACCCGCGTGCTGATTTGGTCAAACCTCTTTACCCAGGTCACGCTGGGCGATCGCGGCATCGGTCAGGAGCTGGTCAAGGCGCTGCATACCTCGGTCGACGTTCGCTCCGGGCACTTTCAGCGAGGTACATATTGACATGAACCGAATATTCAGCCGCTTTCGCGTCTCGGAATCGATATCGAGCGCGATGAGCGCCTGCTGAGCGGCCCGCAGGCGAGCCGCGAGCGCGTCCCCGGAGCTGATATCCGCAGTCGGCTGCGCCGGCTGAGCGTCAGGCTGGTCGGGGTCGGCTGGCTGTGATTCCCTCACGCGCTCCACTCTCCCAGGTCTGTCCTGTGTCGCAGGACATCGGCCCGGGACCCGGCGGCTTCCCCGTACCGGCCGGCGGTCGCTGACGACTGAGCGACAGGCTGTATGGTCCATACTTGGGAAGCTGTCGCCGGCAGGCCCGGGATTGAACCGAAGGCAGGCCGACTTCCCCGTCGCATGAGTCGCCGGAGTGAGGTCGCCCCCGATGAAGGTTGCCGTGGTCAAAGAGACCGGGCCATCCGAGCGCCGGGTTGCGCTCGTTCCTGAAGCTATCTCGAAGCTGACAGCAGCTGGTCACGAGATTCTGGTGGAAAGGGGTGCCGGACAGGCAGCCTTCTTCCTGACGAAGCGTTCTCCGACGCCGGTGCGAGCGTCGTCGACGCCGACCAGCTGACGGGAGCCGACGCGGTCCTGATGGTGGGCCGCCCGGACGCCGCGCAGCTCGGCCGATGGCGCGCAGGGCAGGCGGTGCTCGGGCTGTTCGCGCCGCTGGCCGATCCTGAGCTGGTGTCGCGGATGGCGGAGACCGGCGCGACCGTGGTCAGCCTGGACCTCATCCCGCGCACGCTGTCGCGGGCCCAGCCGATGGACGCGCTCACGTCGCAGGCGAACATTGCCGGGTACAAGGCGGCGCTGCTGGGCGCGACCGCTTACGGGCGCTTCTTCCCCTTGCTGATCACTGCCGCCGGGACCGCGCGGCCTGCCAAGGTTCTGGTGCTCGGCACGGGCGTCGCCGGCCTGCAGGCCATTGGCACGGCCCGTCGGCTGGGCGCCGTCGTCAGCGCCTACGACGTGCGGCCAGAGACCCGGATGGAGGTCGAGTCGCTGGGCGGCACGTTCATCGAGCTGACGTCGGTCGGGTCGGCGAGCGGCACGGGCGGCTACGCCAGGGCGCTGAGCGACTCCGAGCGGGCCGCCCAGCAGGCGGAGCTGACTGACCACATCGCCAGGCACGACGTCGTGATCACGACCGCGCAGGTACCAGGCAGGCGACCACCGATGCTGGTCACCGACGCGGCCATCAAGGCGATGGCGTCCGGCTCGGTGCTCGTCGACATGGGATCGAGCGCGCTCGGCGGCAACGTCGAGGGCTCGGTGCCCGGCGAGACGGTCGTGACCGACAACGGCGTGACGATCGTCGGCGCCGAGAATCTTCCGTCGACGATGGCCGCGGCCTCGTCCGCGATGTACGCCAGGAATGTCAGCTCGCTGCTGACCTACCTGATCAAGGACGGCGCCCTGGCCGTGGACCTTGACGACGAGCTTGTCGCCGGCGTGGTGGTCGCGCACGACGGCAAGGTGATCCACCCCGCGCTGACGAAGGCTCCGGAACCTGCTCCGGCGCCAGCGGCCGCTGCGGCGGAGGGTAACGGCACGGCAACGTCGCCGGCCGAGTGACCTGGAGGTAACCGTTCATGCTCCTTACGGACTTCATCATCTTCGTCCTGAGCCTGTGGGTGGGCTTCGAGGTCATCAGCAAAGTGCCGGCCACGCTGCACACGCCGCTGATGTCGGCGGCGAACTCCATCCACGGGATCGTGCTGGCCGGCGGCATCGTGATCGCCGCCACCGCGCATAACGTCGTCGGGTACATCCTGGCCTTCGTCGCGGTCGCCTTCGCGGCGATGAACGTGGTCGGCGGCTACGTCGTCACCGGCCGGATGCTGAAGATGTTCAAGCGAAGGACAACCCCGGCGGTGGCTGGTGCGAGCCCGGTCGGTGCCGTCGAGGCCAGCTCGAACGGCAGTACTCCTAAGGCCGGTACCGCTAAGGCCGGTGCCGCTAAGGTCGGTGCCAGCAACGGCGCGGCCAAGAGCGGCGGTGCGGCATGAGCGGCACGTTCAACACCGTCATCCAGCTGATCTACCTGGCCGCCGCGTCCTGCTTCGTGCTCGGCCTGCACCTGATGAACAACCCGGCGACGGCGCGGCGCGGCAACCAGGTCTCGGTCGCTGGCATGGTCGCCGCGATCGTGGCGACCGGCGTTCTGGTCGTGCACCTGGGCGTGATCACCGCCACCGGCTGGATCGTGATCGCGGCCGGCATCCTCGTCGGCGGCGGTCTCGGCCTGTACACGGCGCGTACCGTCAAGATGACGGCGATGCCGCAGCTCGTGAGCGTGTTCAACGCGGTGGGCGGTGGCGCGGCCGCGCTCGTAGCGATCCGCGACTACATGGAACTGGGCTCGCATGTCGCCGCCGCGACGTCGGTCACCACATTGCTGGACGTCATCATCGGATCGGTGACGTTCTCCGGCTCGATCATCGCGGCCGGCAAGCTGCAGGGCCTGATCACCTCGGCCCCGGTGACCTTCCCTGGCGCGCGGATCGTCAACCTGCTGCTCGCCCTGGTCTCGGTCGGCGTCGGCGCCTACCTGATCGCCTCGCCGAGCCTGGCCCTGCTGGGGATCGTCATCGCCGCCGCACTGATCTTCGGGGTGTCGATGGTGATGCCGATCGGCGGCGCTGACATGCCGGTCGTGATCTCGCTGCTGAACGCGTTCACCGGAACGGCCGTGGCGATGGCGGGCTTCGTGATCAACAACACGGCGCTGATCATCGCCGGCGCCCTGGTCGGGGCCTCGGGCGGCATCCTGACCAAGCTCATGGCCGACGCGATGAACCGCTCCATCCCCAACATCATGCTCGGCGGCTTCGGCTCAGGCGACGCGGTGGCTGCGGTCGCCGGCGGGACTGGCGCTGGCGTCCAGGCGATCGCCGCCGACGACGCCGCGATCCAGCTCGCCTATGCCTCCAAGGTGATCATCGTGCCTGGCTACGGCCTCGCCGCCGCCCAGGCGCAGCACGAGGTGGCCGCGCTGGCCGACCTGCTCGAGTCGCGCGGCGTGGACGTGAGCTACGCGATCCACCCGGTGGCCGGGCGGATGCCGGGTCACATGAACGTGCTGCTCGCCGAGGCGAACGTGCCGTATCCGCTGCTCAAGGAGATGGAAGAGATCAACCCGGAGTTCGCGCGGACCGACGTGGCCCTGGTGATCGGCGCCAACGACGTCACCAATCCGGCCGCCCGCCGGCCAGGCACCGCGATCTCGGGCATGCCCATCCTGGACGTCGACGCCGCCAAGTCGATCATCGTGATCAAGCGCTCCATGGGGCACGGCTACGCCGGCATCGACAACGAGCTGTACGCCAACCCGAAGACGTCGATGTTCTTCGCGGACGCCAAGAAGGGCCTGGCGCAGCTGACCGGCTCGGTCAAGACGCTGGTCGGCTAGCCCGTACTCCCCGAAACCGCGCCCGGTCGGCGATGCTTCCGCTGGGGGCCAGATCCGGCGGGCTCGGGTTTACAGCGGTATGTGCCTACTTACTGTTGCTGCGGGCTGGGGAGTGTCAGCACCATGGTCCTACTTACTGTCGTCCCGACAGCAGTAGGTAGGACCATGGTGCTGTTGAAAAACTCTCCGGAACAGCAGCAGGTAGGACCATGGTGCTGTGCGGAGTTCCGTGGGCCGGGCATGGATACTCGGCAGGACGACGCTCGCATCGATGTCTCGGGGTTGGAGTCCGGCGCTGATGAGCACTCTTGATCGGGATCTTGAGGCTGAGGGACGACCCGTTCTGGCTGATGGGTTGGAATTGACCGAGGCCCGGCCGGCGCACGTCGGTGAAGTGACGGTCCGGCGGCTGCTGCCGCTCCGCCGACGGCGGAGCGTCGGTGCGTGGTGCTTCGTCGACCACTACGGGCCGATGTCAGTCGACGGGGTGACCGGCATGGCCGTGCCGCCGCATCCGCACATCGGGCTGCAGACCGTGACCTGGCTGCTCGCGGGGAACGTGCTGCATCGCGACAGTCTCGGCTCCGAGCAGATGATCAGGCCCGGGCAACTCAACCTGATGACCGCCGGGCGCGGAATCGCCCACGCCGAGGAATCACCGGCAGAGCATGATCCGCAACTGCACGGCGTCCAGCTGTGGGTCGCCTTGCCTGAGCTGTCGCGGCAGACCGAGCCGGGGTTCGAGCACTACCCGGAGCTTCCGTCGGGTGAGGCGGGCGGCTTGGTGGCGACGGTGTTCATGGGTGAGCTGGCCGGGGCTGATTCCGGGTCGGCCAGGTCCGGGTCAGCTGGGTCCGGGTCAGCTGGGTCCGGGCTCAGGTCGCCGGCGACGACGTTCTCCGAGCTGGTCGGGGCGCAGCTCACGGCCCGGCGGCAGGTGGATACTGAGGTAGCGGTCGATCCCCGGTTCGAGCACGTGGTGTTCGTGATGAGCGGCGCTGCCGTGGTGGCGGGGTCTGACCTCCGTCCGGGAGCACTGCTTTACCTGCCGACGGGGCGCGAATCGGTGCCGGTCGCCGCACCGGAGGAGTCGGTGTTGTTGCTGCTCGGCGGCGTTCCGCTCGGAGAGCGGCTGCTGATGTGGTGGAACTTCGTCGCGCGGACTCCACAGGAGATTGCGGCGGCGGCCGAGGACTGGCGGGCCGGGCGGTACGGCGAGGTCGGCGGCTATGCCGGTCCGCCGCTCGCAGCCCCTCCGCTGCGGGCCGACCTCCTGGTCCGCCGGGACTAGCCGCGGGACTAGGCAACGGACTAGCTGGCGGGGCTGATCGACGCATTCAGCGGTACTCACAGCTGGTGGGCGTCCAGGATGCTCAGCAGCTTGCGCCTGCGCTTGTGCTCGGCACGGAAGGCCCGCAGGTAGGTCTTGAATGCCTGCTCGGTCCCAAGCCGGCGATGGCAGGCCTGGGCACTCGTGAGCAGCCTGGCGATCCGCTCGTAGGCCCGGTCGCCGGTCTCGCTCTTGAGCTGGTCGAGTTGCCGCAGGTAGACAGCCAGCGCGTCGCCCGGATGCTGGTCGGCCCGCAGGTCGGCCAGCCTGAGCCACTGAGCCTCGCTGGCGACCCCGGAAGCCGCCTGCCAGGCGGCCTCGATGTCACCCTCGCCGATCAGCACGTCCACCAGCGCCGACGGCGGCTGTGCGTGCACGAGGCCACGCTGGCGTGACCTCAGCGCCTCGGCGTCGGCTCGCAGCAGTTCGAGCGCCCAGGCCCGAAGCTCAGGCCACTCGCCAGCGCGCTCAGCCACGGCGCGCAGCTGCTGAAACCCCGCGTGATCGCGCCTGGCGGCAAACACATCGCGGCGAACGCTCAGCGCCTCATCGACCCGCCCCTGTCCCAGCAGCCGGAGCACGACGAACTCGGCGATCCGTGGCTCCCGGTAGCCGCTCACCCGGAGTCCGTCCCGCGCCCACGTCAGTGCTTCGTCGACGCGGCCGACCGCATCGAGCTCGGCCGCGATCTTGAGATGTCCGAGACCGGTGTCTGGCAGGTCAGCCGACAGGTGCTCGACCAGGGCATCGGTGTCGCCGATCATGTGCAGGACCCGCTCTCGCGCTTCCCGGGCGAACCAGTTGTCCGGGTCCTGCGCCAGCTTCGCGTCGAGCAGCTCACGCACGCGCGACATCCCGGCCTCGCCGAGCAGCTCCCGGTACTGCGCGTCGGCCAGCATCGGCATGTCGTAAGCGAGCAGCCGGCCAGCCACGTAGTCGGCCAGCTCGGAGGGTTCGGGGCGAGCCGCGAAGCAGGCCGCGAGATGAGCGTCCATCAGATCGGCCGCCGCCGCCCAGATCGCCCCGGCCGGATCGGCTGCGGTGCGGCAGACGTCGGAGAGCAAGTCAATGGCACTTTCGGCGATAGCCTGCGCCATTGCCGCGTCTCCCGCCGCCACGAGGTCGCTGACCAGCCCGACGACGGCCGCGACGCGCTGGGCGTACCGCTGGGATTCACCCTCGTCCACATAGCCGTAGGACCCGAAATCGCTGGCGTCGAGCAGCGAGTACAGCCGGCTGGCCACCTCGTCGACGTCGTCGGCGGCGATGGCTGCCCGCAGCTCAAGTCGATGACGCCAGTCCGGGTCCGTGACCAGCTGATCCAGGACGAGCAGCACGAGCTGCTGCTGGCTGAGCGAGGTCAGCCAGGAATGCAGGCTGGTGTTGACCGGCTTCGGCTGGTCAGGTCGTTCCTCGGACTGGGGTTCCGCGTCGTCCGGTCCTGACGCGCGACCGAGGTAGACCAGGCCGACCGCGACGCAGTGCTTGCAGAAGAAGCCCTCCTGACCGTACGGGCAGTCGCACAGGCCGCGCACCTTGGCTGCGCCGCCGAGCCGCAAGATCACGATGTAGGACTCGGTACCCTGCACGGTTGCCGAAACCTGGTCGCCGAGAACCACGAGATCCTCGACGGCATCGAGATATCCGAGGCCGCGCTCAAAGGAGCGCTGCCCGGCTGCGGTCAGCAGATCCGTCTCGCTGAAATCGCCACCGACAATGGTCGTCACGCAGCCATTTAATAACAAGCCACTGACAACCACGCCATTAGCGAAGCGCCGCCCGAACCGGACCGGAGACCCGGGCGACCCCCAGAGCTGCCGCAAGCCCGGCTCCGACCGCACGGTCCGGCCCCGGCAGCGCGATCCGGCCCCGGCAGCGCGATCCGGCCCCGGCAGCGCGGTCCCGGCCGGAGTGGTGCCGGTGCGGCGCGCTCTCGCCCGGTGCGGCGCGATCCCGGCCGGTGCTGTCTGGCCCGAGTTCGGCGTAATTCCAGCACCAAAGACGCGCCCGGACTAGCATCACCCGCACCTGGGGATCCCTGCTGTCGTCAGGGCAGCACCGGGGAGCCCCAGGTGCCGGACGAAGCGATGCGGCGCGCGCCGGAGGACCGATCACAAGCATGCTCACCCCCAACTCGCCGCTCACGATGGTCGGTCTGCCGCCGGACGCACCTGCCGCACTGGCCCATCAGCAGCATGTCCCTACTTACTGCTGTCAGCGGCCAGGATCCGACAGCACCAAGGTCCTACTTACCGCTGTCCTGATGACAGTAAGTAGGACCATGCTGCTGTTGCCCTCGTCCGTTGCCCTCGTCCGTTGCCCTCGTCCGTTGCCATCGCTGCGCCGCCGCACCCGCCCAGCCGCCGCACCGCTCGACCGCCCCGCCGCGCCGCGCCACCGCGCCGGCGCTCGGCCGCCGCGCCGGATCGGGGATGTGATCTGCGTCGCGTTCTGAGGGCGGCTAGACCAGCGGCTAGCGGGTACTGCTCACGCATGGTGGAGGGCATTTTCTAGTAAACCAGTCGGAAACCCGAGCTTCTTTCTGCCGGACAGAGCGCATCGAACAGGGAGAACACAGGAGGGGTGGGGACTCCGTGGCTCTGCCAGACTTCTTCATCGCAGGGGTGCCGAAGGCCGGGACTACTGCCTTGCACTCAGCTCTGGCCAGGCATCCCGAGCTCTCGCTATCCCCCGTCAAGGAGCCGAAGTTTTTCCTCACCGACGGCCCGCCGGCGGCGGAAGGCGGCCCGGGCGACGCGAAGACCTACCGTGAGCACGTCTGGCGCCGCTCGGACTACGAGTCGCTCTTCGCGCGCGCGCCAGAGGGCACGCTCAAGGGCGAGTCGACACCGTTCTATCTGCACAACAACGACGCTCAGCGCCGGATCAGGACGCTGGTTCCCGACGCCAGGCTCATCATCGTGCTCCGCGACCCGGTGGAACGCGCCCACTCGAACTGGGCCCACATGTGGTCAGCCGGGCTCGACCCCTGCGCGGACTTCATCGAGGCGTGCGATCGCGAGGAGAAGAGGGCGGCCGAGGGCTGGGCGGACTTCTGGCGGTACACCGAACTCGGCAAGTATGGCGAACAGCTCGTGCGGCTCTACGGTAAATTTCCAACTGAGCAGGTGTTGATTTTTCGGTACCGAGCGCTGATCTCCGATCCGGTGAGCACGCTGGACACGGTATGCGCGTTCCTGGGGGTGGCGACCGGCCTGCTGGCCGAGCTGCCCAGGGAGAACGTCACCGCGCACCCGAATCCGTCGGCCAGGTATCGTGCGGTTGCGGCGGCCAGGCGAGCGACGGCCACCGGCTCGACGCTGCTTCCAGGCCACCTCGGCGCGAGCCTGAACGACAAGCTTGAGCATCTGCTCCAGCAGGACGCGGCACCGAGGCGGCCGCTCACCTGGGAGCAGCGCAAGATCCTGCTGCCGAGGTTCGAAGCTGACATCAGGCTGCTCGAGACGGTCACCGACTTGGACTTCAGCGACTGGCTGCTGCCGCGCGGCGAATCGGGCGGGCTAGTCGGGGCGCGACCTGACGGCCAGCGGCAGGCCCGCAACGGCCGCCCGCGTGCGTACTAAGCCCCGCAGCCGAACAGCCCTACCTCAGCCGCAACTCGGTGACCAGGTCGTGCGAGCCGCTGGAGTTGGTGAGCTCGTAGTAGAGCCGTTCCCGGCCGTCGCCTAGATCGACCTCGGTTGCGTACCGCAGGCCAAGGCCAGGATGCGGCGACTGCGCCACCGGCGCGTCGCCTATGGCCTGGAGGGCGCCGGGCGCCACGCCGATGGCGACTCCCGTCCGTTCCTCGCAGTTCTCCGCAGCGGTAGCCCGGCCGTCGTAGTACGCCGCGACGCCCTGCGCGGTGAACCGCACCGACGCGACCCGGACCCCCCGAGCGTCCCACTCGCCGGGCCTCGGCAAGAGCGCCGTCCCCTGCCAGGCCCAGTCGAGCCCGTCTGAGCTGGTCGCGTACTCCGTCGTCATCCGGTCCGTGTGCTCGGGATCGGTCAGCGGGTGCACGGACGCCCACAGATGCCAGCCGTCCGCGCGCCGCACGATCACGGGGTCCTTGACGGCGTTCGCCGCGTCGCCCGGCAGGATCACCTGGCTGTCGCGGGCGTCGAAGGCGTCGGGGGCGCCCGCTTCGATGACCTCGACCCGCCAGTGCTTCGTGCCGTGCGTCGCGCAGCTCAGGTACAGCCGCCAGCGGCCCTCCGGGGTGATAGCAAGCGCTGGCCGCTCCAGTGACTCGGTGCCGAGCTGATCCTGGGTGACCACGGCGAGCCGTTCGAAGGTGACGCCGTCAGCCGATCTGGCGACTTCGACGGCGTAGCCGCGCCGGGCGGGCGTTCGCAGCCGGTAGGCGATGACGATCTCGCCGTCGGCGAGCACTGCGCTCGGCGAGCCCGCCCAGGCTCCGCGACCTACCTCGGGTGCCGGCACGACGAGCAGGGCCTTGGCTGGGTCGGGCGGTGCCAGCCGCTGCACCGAGAGGTCATTAACTGTCACAAATGAACAATACGCGATATTTCGCCCAGTTGCCCCGCGCGTCCGCCCCTGCCCGCCTAGCCGGGCTCGCCTAGCCCCGCTTAGCCCGCTTAGCCCGCCTCGAACGGATCGGCCGCTGCGCCGTGCGGCGCTTGCGTTTCGAGCAGTTTCCTGGCCTCCGCCAGATCCTTCCGCGCCCGCTTGCCAACCTTCGGATACTGCGGGTCGAGGTCGATCAGCGTGTGCGCGATGATCGCCGACGCGCAGAGCCTGGCGAGCCACTTGTGGTCGGCCGGGATCACGTACCACGGCGCCCAGTGCGTACTGGTCTGACTCAGCATCTCGGAGAACGCCACCTGGTACTGGTCCCAGTACTGCCGCTCACGCACGTCGGCGGCGGAGAACTTCCAGTTCTTGTCCGGCACGTCGAGGCGCTTCAAGAAGCGGGTCCGCTGTTCCTCCTTGGACAGGTTGAGCAGCAGTTTCACCACGCGGAACCCATTGTCGGACAGATACCGCTCCCAGTCGTTGATCTCCCGGTACCGGCGATGCCAGATCCCATCACCCCGCGATTCAAGCGGAAGCCGCTGGCGGTCCAGGTTCTCCGGATGGACCCGGACTACCAGCACCTCCTCGTAATGCGACCGGTTGAAGATCCCGATCTCGCCCCGGGCGGGCACCCGCTGGGCGTAGCGCCACAGGTAGTCCTGGCTCAGTTCGGCCACCGACGGCACCTTGAAGCTGTGCACCGAGACGCCCTGCGGGTTGACGCCGCTCATCACGTGCCGGATCGTGCCGTCCTTGCCGGCCGCATCCAGGGCCTGCAGGATCACCAGCACCCCGTAGGTCTCCTGGGCCGCCAGCTTCGACTGGTACTCGGCCAGCAACTCGACCCCGTGCCGCAGCAGTTCCTTGCCGTCCTTCTTGCGCAGGAATCCAGCCTTGTATCCAGGATCGAAGTCGGCGATGTCCACCGTGCTGCCGGGTCGTACCCGAAGCGGCGTGATCAGCTCCGCCATCTGCTCCGGCCACGACTCACGCGAAACCGTGCTCACCACGACCGCCCAGGCGCGGTGGCCGCGACGGCGAGCCTCGGTAGCGGGCGCCCGCCACCTGGCCGCCCAGCGGATCGAGGACCGCAAGCTCGTCCGCCGTGAGCGTGAGGTCGCCGGCAGCCACGTTCTGCTCAAGCCATGTCACCCGCTTGGTGCCTGGAATCGGTGCGACCGGAATGCCCAGCCGGTCCTGCTGGCCCTGTACCCAGGCGATGGCCACTTGAGCCGTGGTAACACCACCCTGTTAGCGGGCGGATTTCAACAGCAGCATGGTCCTACTTACCGTCGTCAGGACAGCAGTAAGTAGGCACATGCTGTCCAAGGAATCGGCTCGCAGAACGGCGCGTGGCCCGTTTTACTGCTGACGGAGGAAGAACATGGGAGCCTACTTGAAAGCGGACGGACTCTTATTGGAGTAAAATGCGTACAATCAGGCCAGTAGTCGCCATTGTCGGTGCATCGGTATTCGCATTCAGTTCGGTCTTCGCGGCAGCCCTGACCCCGGCCTCGGCGTCGGTGCAGCGGTCGCGGCCGCTGCCGTGCCACGCCAGCATGAGCACGAGCCGTCCGGCCGACTTCACGACGATCACTGTCCGGGTGCGCTCGGTCGCGAAGGCCAAGGTCACTACCGTCGCGCATTACAAGACAACCAATACGGAGCACCACGGTCGGACCAATCGTCGCGGCCGGGCCGGCATTCCCTATTACATCTCTGGCGCCACGGCTGGATTCCGGGTAGTCGTGGACGTCACCGTCAGATGGCCACATCGTTCAGGCAGCTGCCAGACCTCCTTTACCCCGCACTCCTCGTAGAGCTTCGGGGGCTAAGGGGCGGTACGGGCTAAGGAGCGGCGGTCGGGGCTCGGCGGAGCCAGGTGCCGCGGCCTGGCTCGGCGACGATCTGGCCGTCTTCCAGGACGACGTCGCCTCGGCTCACCGTGTACCTGGGCCAGCCGGTCACCTCGAAACCGTCGTAGGTGGAGTAACCCGCTCGCGATCGCATGGTCGCGCCGTCGACTACCCGCGTGCGCTCAGGGTCGAGGATGAGCAGGTCGGCGTCGCTGCCGACGGCGATCGTGCCCTTGCGCGGGTAGAGGCCGAACAGCCTCGCCGGGTTGGTCGACGTCAGTTCCACGAACCGGGCCAGCGAGATCCGGCCGGTGCGCACCCCGGCTGAGAACAGCATCGGCAGCATCGTCTCGAGGTCAGGCACGCCCTGGCGGGCCGTATTGACGTCCAGGGAGCTGTCGATCTTCTGCTCCAGCGTCCAGGGCGCGTGGTCGCTGCCGACGGTGTCGACCGATCCGTCGGCGAGCCCGGCCCACAGCGCGGCGACGTCCGCTGGTTCGCGCAACGGCGGAGCCCCGATGTACTTGCCGCCCTGCGGCCCGGCGAGCACTTCGCTGGTCAGGTACAGGTAGAGCGGCCGGGCCTCGACGTGGACCGGCACGCCGCGCGCCCGGCCTGCCCTCGCGGCGGCCAGGGCGGCTTGCGACGACAGGTGGACGATATAGACCGGAGAGCCGGTCAGCTTCGCGATGGCGACGGCGCGCTCGACCGCCGCGCGCTCGGCGGCGACCGGGCGGCTCGCGGCCCAGTCGGCCAGGCTGCCACGGCCGGCGGCGAGCAGTTCGTCGGCCGCGTGCCTGAGCAGCGCACCGTCCTCGCAGTGGATCAGCGTCAGCATGCCGTGCTGGCCGGCCGTGACCACGGCGTCGATCATCACGTCCGCGTGCTCGTCGAAGTCGGCCGGGGTCATGAACAGCTTCAGGCTCATGTGCCCGTCCTCCGCGAGGAGCGGGATCTCGGCCAGGGCGTCGGTGTCTGCCCGAACATGACCTGGTGGATCACGAAGTCCACCATCGCCGTCGCTTCGCGCGTTCGCCAGGTCACGCGCCACTGCCTGGCGCAGCGACTCACCCTCGGCCGGGAACGACATGTTTCCGATCGTCGTGATCCCCCCGGCGATGGCCGCTGCCGAGCCGCTGGTGAAGTCGTCTACCCAGATCGGCTCGACAGGGTCGGGTGGCGCGGGCACCGAAAGATGGACGTGCATGTCGATGCCGCCGGGCAGCACCAGCGCGCCCGAGCGCATCCAGATCGCTGCGCCCGCGCAGGCCGGTGCCGAGCGCAGCGATCGTGCCGCCGCTGACCCCCACGTCGCACTGCGCCGAACTGCCTGCGGTCACGACCGTGCCGCCCCGCACCACCAGGTCGAATTCGCTCTCGGGAATCGGACTCACCTCCGGCTATCGCATCGGGTCACGCCCACGTCAGCAGCTGGCCCCATCAGCGGACACCGTGAGCGGCGAGAAGCTCGGCGATGGCCGGGCTCGGCGGCTTCGGATCGTCAGCGCTCAGGGTGATCTCGCTCAGCGAGGCGCCAGCATCGATCAGGGACCGGATCGTGGCGAGCCAGTCTGGCACGGCGTTGTCGCTGGGCTGCGCCCCGCTGCCAATCACCGCCCAGGCCACCGGCGTGCTCTCCCAGCGCTCGTCCCGCGACTCAAGTTCGGCGCCCCGCTCGACCAGCAGCCGGGCGACGTCCGCACTGCCGGCGTAGGCGGCCGCATGCAGCGCCGTGCAGCCGTCGTTGCCGCCCTTGCCGTCGACGGGGAACCCGACGTCCAGCATCAGGCATACTGCCGCCGTGTTGCCGACCTCAGCCGCCTGGATCAGCGCGGCGGTCCGCTGCGCCTCGTCGAGCCCAGCCACCAGGTCAGGGCTGACGTCGAGCGCCTGAGTAGCGGCCGCCCGGTCAGCGAGCAGGCAGGCGGACAGGAACCGGTCGGCCTCAGAGGCGTCGTCTCTTGCACCGTGGCGGCGCAGCAACTCGGCTACGTCCCGGCGGCCGAAGCCGACGGCCAGCGCATAGGGCGACCGGCCATCCGAGCCGGGCAGCTCGACGTCGGCACCGTGGACCAGCAGCAGCTCGATGAGGTCGAGGCTGCAGCGGCAGCGGATCGCGCCGTGCAGGGCGGACCTGGGTTCGGGATCCTCCTCGTCGGACAAATACCGGCGCGGATCGGCGCCCGCGTCCAGCAGCAGCCGCACGCCGTCGAGGTCGTCGTTGCTGATCGGCGCCGACAGCGCCATCCTCGCGAGCTCGCGTACGTTCGGCGCATGCCTGAGCAGGAGTTCCAGGCACCGATGATCGTCGTTGCCGAACCCGGCCAGGTAGAGGTCGTGGTCGTCGGGCACAGCGCCGTTGCGCAGCAGCAACTCGGCGATCTCGGGGTTCGCCGCTCCTGCGACGGCACACCGCAGCGGCGTCCAGCCGCCGTCGGATCTCGTCCCGGCTTTCACCTCCACGTCGGCGCCTGCCTCGATCAGCAGGCTGGCGACGCGCACGAGCCCGTCGGCACGCGCCGGATCGAGCTGATGCCAGCGTGAGGCGCAGGCAACGTGCAGCGGAGTCCAGCCGGTGACCGCCTCCGGCCGGGTGGCCAGGCTGGGGTCTGCGGCTAGTTCCCGTTCGACCGCCGTGACGTCGCCGAGCACGAGCTCGGTCCAGAAGCTGACCGTCGCGAGCTCGGGCCGCGATTCGAGCATTCGCGCCGCGCGGCCGGTCCAGTCGCCGATGCTGGCGACGCAGAATTCCATCGCCAGCTGCTCGTACTCGCTGGCCAGGTTGGGCCGGTCCGGAAGTGATGCCATGTCGTCTCCCTCACGCTAGCGGCCATGGTCGCCCTCGCCTCGGAGGCGGGCGGCATAAGCAGCTGCCTGGGTGCGGCGCTCCATGCCGAGCTTGGCGAACAGGGCCGAGACGTAGTTCTTGACGGTCTTCTCCGCCAGGAACATCCGCTCGCCGATCTGGCGGTTCGTCAGGCCCTCGCCGATGAGATCCGAGGATCTGGCGCTCCTGCGCGGTGAGCCCGCGCCAGCGGGTCGGCGCGGGCGGCCTGATCGCGCATCCGGCGCATGACCCGGCTCGCGGCCTCCGGGTCGAGCAAGCAGGCCCCGAGGCGACCGTACGGACGGCGCCGACCAGGTCGATGCCCCTGATCTGCTTGAGCACGTAGCCGGCGGCACCGGCCATGATCGCGTCGAACAGCGCCTCGTCGTCGCCGAACGACGTCAGCATCAGGCAGGCCACCTCGGGCACGCGCGACCGGATGTCGCGGCACACGCTGACGCCGTCGCCGTCAGGGAGCCGGACGTCGAGGATCGCCACGTCGGGCCGCAGCGCCGGGATGCGGCGCCAGGCGCCGACGCGGCGGTGCCCGCCTCGCCGACCACCGTGATGTCGGCTCTCGGCCTCGAGCAGCTCGCGAACGCCCCGCCGGACGACCTCGTGGTCGTCGAGCAGGAAGACCCTAATGCCGCCAGGCTCAGCTGGGTCACTCATGGAACTGCCTCCCTGATCAGCACCTCGCCACCTCGATGACGGTCATGCCTGCGGCCGACAACTCGCTGTCCAGGCTGGCGAGAGCGGCCGGGGCCTCGTCCAGGCCGATCCTCCGCCCGACCAGCAATTCAGGCCGCAGCGTCCCGTCAGCGATCAGGGCGAGCATCGCCGGATAGCTGGAGGCGGCCATGCCATGGGAGCCGAGGATCTCCAGTTCACGCGCGATGACGAGGTCCATCGGAAGCGGCGGGCTGGCGTGCTCCGCCAGCAGCAGCCCGACCTGGAGGTGACGGCCCCGGCGGCGCAGGCAGCGCACCGAACTCACCGCCGTGGTGGCCGAGCCCAGCGCGTCCATCGAGATCCGGGCACCGCCGCCGGTGATCTCCGTGATCGCGGCGGCGGGATCCTTGATCTGGCTGGCGTCGATGGTGTACTCGGCGCCGAGCTCGCCTGCGCCAAGTCCAGAGCGGTCGCGGCGACGTCGACCGCGATCACCCGGCCGCCGAGCGCCACCGCGATCATGACGGCCGACAGCCCGACGCCGCCGCAGCCGTGCACGGCTACCCAGTCACCCTGCCTCGACCCGGCCGTGCACGGTGAGGGCACGGAACGCGGTGGCGAAGCGGCAGCCCAGGCCGGCCGCGGTGACGAAGCCGACCGCGTCCGGCAGCGCGACCAGGTTCGTGTCCGCAGCCCTGATCGCCACCAGGTCGGCGAACGAGCCCGGCCCGGTGAACCCTGGCTGGGTCTGCTGCGGGCAGACCTGCGCGTCCCCTGCCAGGCAGTACTCGCACGGCTCCGCAGCCGCAGACGAACGGCACCGTCACCCGGTCCCCGGCCCGCCAGCCTTTGACCTGCGGGCCCACCTCGACGACGGTGCCCGCGAGCTCGTGACCGGGAATGTGCGGCAGCTGGACCGGGTCGTGCCCCTGCCAGGCGTGCCAGTCCGAGCGGCACACGCCGTCGCGCCCACCGCCAGGACCACGCCGTCGGCCGGGCAGGCCGGGTCGGGCGCTTCGGTCAGCACCGGCATCGTCCCGTACTCCGAGTAGACCACCGCTCGCAAGCCATCCCCCGTCGTCTACGGCGGGGCGCCGCCAGGCCTGCGGGCGCCCTTCACCACCTATGTCCCCAGAAGTAGGGGCATGACGTGAGCCTGCCAGCTGCCGGAGTATCGAGGCAAGACTGCACCGTGCAGGCGCCGGACACCTGGGGTTTCACCAGATCAGCCCGCAGGGCGGTCGCCCACCCAGCGAGAGGACTCAGACTTTCCATGCCTGATGCACTGTCATTGCCCGCCGAGCGGACCGTCCGCTCTGGCAGGCCGACATGAATGCCCTTCGACACCTCGGTGACGCTCGCCGGTGGATCGGGTTGCTGGCCGCCGTGCTGCTGCTGACCGGCGGCGGCCTGGTGACCATGACGGTCAGGGCCATGCCGGCCCATGCCTGGGACATCGAGGAGTGCGATGTCGGGTTCGACTGTCCTGGCGACCCGAGTGGCGGCTCGCTCGGCGACACCCCCGACTGCCTCTGGGAGTCGTGCGGCCAGATCGACGACCTAGGCGACCCCGACCCCGGCGACGACTGCTCCGAGGCAAGCTGCGACGACGACCAGAACCCCCCGGCGAAGCAGTGCGAGATCACCATCGACCCGGACGGGACGCTCGTGTGCACCGTCAAGGCACCCGCGCCGGACGACCCGCCGCCGGACGACTGCCTGACGAACGGGGTCTGCCCGAACCCGATTGGCGAGGAGCCGATCGACCCGGACACCTGCTCTCCGGAGAACGACGGACCCAGCCTGTTCTTCAACCAGGACAACTTCACCAGTATCTCGCTGCCCGAAGACCCCTTCCCCGACATGGACCCGCTCTACAACGACGGCTGCCCGCCCATGACGCCGCCACCGGCCCCGGCGACTCAGTTCGGCGCGACCGACGTGGCGATCGGCGACTCGTTCATCTCGGGCGAAGGCGCCGGGGATTTCCAGAGCGGCACGCCGTCCGGCGCGGGCACGACCTGTGACGTCTCCCCCAACGCGTGGCCGAATATCGTCTACGGCACCGGCAACGAGGCGAACCTGGCCGGCGAATTCTTCGGTTCCAACTCCACCAGGCCGTTCGAGAACTGGGCGTGCACAGGCGCCGTCATCAATCAGATCCAGAGCCAGATCAACAACGCGAAGGCAGGCCGGCCTGGTCAACTTCAACTCCGGCACCGAACCGTCGGCGGGCATAGGCGCCGACACCGCCAGGGTCGAGATCTCAGCTGGCGGCAACGACCTGAGCTTCGGCCCTGATCTCACGTGCGCCTGGCACAACCCGCTCAACCGGCAGCCGGACGACCGGCGCACCACCAACGGTCATGGCCAGTTCTGCATCCCCACCCCGCAGGAGCTGGCGCCGACGATCAGCGCGCTGATTCCAAGGCTGACCTCGCTGTATGAGTCCGTCGATACCGGCGCGGCCGGCCCGACCGTCGACGTCGTCGGCTATCCCATGTTTTTCCCTCAAGGGCCGACTCCTGCCTGCGGCTTCTCCCAGACCGGGATCACGCGCACGGACCAGGTCAACACCAACAACGACGTCATCGAGTTCAACAACGCCATCAGGCAGGCCGCAGCGGCAGCCGGCGTGAACTACATCGACTTCACCACGGCACTTCAGGGCGCGACGATGTGCGACAACCCCCCGGGCGTCAACAGCGTCGGCAGCGCCTTGTCCAGCTTCAACAAGAAGGGCGCGGCGCACCCGAACGCGATCGGGCACCTGCACCTGGCTGACGCCTACATGCGAGCGACTTCTTCCCGCTCGCCGGTGCCACGCCGACCACGCCGGCCAGCGGCACGCTCGTCGGCGACCGGACCGGTGACGCCATCTACGTCGCGGCCGGAGGGACGCTGTTCCCGTTCGCGTCGCAAGCCGAGCTGAGCGCGTCGACCTACAAGAGCAACTTCATCACGCTGGAGCCGTCGATTCAGGTCGCGACTCAGCTCGAGACCCCGCCGGCGAACGGCACTCTGCTCAAGGACGCGGCCACCGGCGTGATCTTCGCGGTAGAGAAGGAAACGCCCGAGAGCGCGGCGCTGATCCCGCTGCAGCCCACGATCGCCATGCTCCCGGCGATCACCGTGCCCGACGAGTCACTGGCCGGGTACCCGATCGCCGACGGCTCGTTCGTGAAGGTCGCCGGCGGGGACGGCACCGTCTACGAGATGGTCGGCGGCGCCCCGGTACCGGTCACCAACGCGGCCCACGTGGGCGGGACGCCGATCATCGGCACCATTTCCGCCGGCCAGTTCGATAACCAGGCCCAGCTCCCGGCCGACGGAACCTTCGTCAAGAATGCCAGCGGCACGGTCTACGAGTTCGCGGGCGGCGCGCCCATCGTCGTCACCAACTCGGGCCACGTCACCGGGGAGCCGTCCCTCCTGCCGGAGATCGACCAGACGGCAATCGACAACGCCGGCTCCGGAGGTCCTTTCAACCATATAAATCAGTTCCCGGCTGACGGCACTTTCGTGACCGCTACCGTGCCCGGGACTACCACCACTAATGCCTACGAGTTCGCTGGCGGCGCGCCATCGCCGTTTCGGACTTCAGCCATCTGGGCGGACCGCCTTCGGCGCCGATCCCGTCGATCGACCAGACGGCGCTGGACAACGCGGGCACCGGCGGCGCGTTCAACCACGTGCGGCAGTTCCCGGCCGACGGCACGCTTGTGACCGGGCAGGGTGCCGGGGCGGCCGCCGTCTCTGACTACGTGTTCGACGGCGGTGCACCCATCCCGATCACCGACTGGACGCATCTGGGTGGCTCCGCGCCTGACCACACCGCCTGACGGCACCCTGACGCTGGATGTGGACGAGACGGCGCTGGACAATGCGGGGTCAGGCGGCTCCGTACAACCACGTGCGCCAGTATCCGGCCGACGGAACGATCATGCTCGGCAACGGCACGAACGTGTTCGTGGTCGCCGGCGGCGCGCCGACCTTCGTGGACAACTTCGAGGACATCGGCGGGGCCAGGCCAGCGGTCTCGGTGGACGAGAACGCGATCGACCAGGCTGGTTCGGGCGGGATCTTCAGCCACCTGCGGTTCCGGCCCGCTGACGGCACGATCCTGGAGAGCTTCGGCACCGGTCACGTCTTCGTGGTCGCTGGCGGGGCGCCCGGTCCGGGTGAGCAGCCTGAAGAACATCGACAAGAGCACCGTCGCCCTCGGCGGCTCGCCGCCTCCGGCCGTCTTCGTGGACGAGGACGCGCTGGAGAAGGCCGGCTCAGGCGGCTTCTTCAACCACCTCAGCTTCCATCCCGACGACAACACGCTCCTGTCCCTGCTGGCAGGCAACAGCACCAACCTGACCTATTTCGTGATGGCAGGCGGTGCGCCGATCTACGTACCCGACATCGAAGACATCGGAGGTGCCCGTCCGAGCGTGATCGTCGACGAGACGGCCATCGACGGCGCCGGGTCTGGCGGTGACTGGCTCCACCTGAGCATGCTGCCCGCCAGCGGCACGCTCATCGAGAGCTTCGACACCGGCAGCGTGTACCAGATCCAGGCTGGAGTGCCGGTACTCGACTGCGCCGTGAAGACGGCGCCGACCCTCGTCGCCCAGGACGCGCTCACCAAGGCGGGCACGGGTGGTTTCTTCAACCACCTCAAGCCGCTGCCATCTCCGCCACCACCTGCGTGCCCGGCGCCGCCGTCCAGCGGCCCGGGACCGCAACTCTAGCCGGGCCGGTGCTGACCTAGCGGCCCGACGCGTCCGGGGTGCCCTTTCTCCTTGGGGCACCCCGGATCGCGGTTGCCTTGGCTGGCGGCTGGTCAGATCTTGCTGTGGAGTTCCTCGACTATCTGCTTGCCCTCGTTCGCGTCGACGTAGGTGAGGCCGCCGATCTTGATGTAGGTCTCGCCGAAGACGGCACCGTAGCTGGCGAAGCCCGCCGCTCCCTGCGCCCCCGCGGTCTTGGGGCTGGGTTCTGAGAATGCCTCGTCGCCAACCCCCGTGACCTTGGTCGGAGCAAAGCCGACCGTTTTCAGGGCTTTCACGTCGGCGTCGAAGGCCAGCGGACCATTCTGGGTCTCCACCGAGATCTGCAGCAGCGAGCCGCCCGGCCCGGAGTACTCGCAGCCGAAGACGACCCCTTCCACGTTGTTGGTCTTAGTCTTAGCGAACTTAGTGCCAGTAATCTGCGCGGCCGCCGCCAGCGGAAGCGCCGAGCAGACGTCGACGCTCTTGCCACCGCCCGGCGCCGGTGCGGCAGGCGCGCTGGTGCCGGCTGGGACTCCGCCGCCTGAGCCCGGACCCCCGCCAGAGGTCGCGGTGGTGGTTCCCGAACCGCCGCAGCCAGTCAGGCATAGCACCGCTGCGGCGAGGAGTCCGGCAGCGGCGGAAAGTGAATCGATCTTCATTGTCAGCTCCGTGGATTTGCATTTCCTGCCCCTAGCCAACGAGCCCCGCGTAATACCTGCGTAACGCGTCCTCCCGCACAACATCTAGGCGACTTACAACGGCAAAACATAAATTCTTTAGGATTGAACGAATTCGCCGAGCCACCCGCCCATCCAGACGCGCTCGATCTGAGCTCCAGCGTCATGAACAGGTTGTGCAGACTCGGGCCGTAGTCGGCGTACGGGCCGCAGGGGACGAAATCCGCGCTCTCGTACAGCGCCTGTTAACTCACTTGGGCCAGCAGCACCCGGGCAGCCTCAGCCCCACCAGAAGGCAGCGGAGATCACCGCGTACAGGCCGACCAGGCAGGTGCCTTCCAGCCAGGTCGAGAGCCCGTCGTTGACCACCAGGAGCGTGACGAATGCGGTGAGCGCCAAGGACACCACCATCAGCGGCGGGAACACCAGCGTCAGCTGGGCGCCGCCGATCACCCAGAGAGCAGCACCAGGATCGGCGCGACGCCGAGCGCGATCTGGACCGGGCTCTGCAGCATGACCGACATGGCGTAGTCCATCCGGTTCCTGGCGGCGAGCTGGATGCCGACGACGTTCTCGACCGCGTTCCCCGCGATCGCGACGATCACCAGGCCGGCGAACGCCTGCGAGATGTGCAGGGCGGACAGCGCCGGCGTCAGCGCGTCGGCGAACCAGTCCGACACCAGCGCAGCGCCGATGCCGGCGACGGCCAGCAGCCCGATGGCGAGCCACAGCGGCCAGGGGGCTGTCCCCTCCCCCCGGTCCGCAGTTCCGGACGGCGACGCTGCTGGCTCGGCCGGCAGCGCGCCGCAGTGCGGCCGGGATCGACAGGACGAAGATGACCAGCAGCACGACCGCCGCGACATCGGACAGCACGTGCTCGTGCGCGGCTGCGGGCAGGCTGAGACTGCCCGTGAGCGTCGGGATGATCAGCACCGCCACCGACAGCACCAGCAGCAGCGAGACCATGCGCGGACCTTCGGCCGAGAAGCGCTGGGTACCGTGCCGCAGTCCGCCCACGATGAACGCCAGTCCCAGCATCAGCAGCACGTTCGACAGGATCGAGCCGACCAGCGAGGCCTCGACGACCGTCACCAGCCCTTTGCGCAGCGCGAAGATGCCGAACAGCAGCTCGGGGATATTGCCCAGGGCGGACTGCACGACCCCGGTCGCGCCCGAACCGAGCTTGTCGCCCAGGCCGTCGACCGCGCGTCCGACCACAGCGGCCAGCGAGGCCAGCGCCAGAGCCGAGACGACGAAGGGCAGCACTGACCCGGACGGGACAAACCTGGTGATCGCGCTCGCGGCGGTCAGCACGGCGCTCACGCCGATCAGCCACCAGTCCGCCTTGCTGAGCTTGCCTGCCATGACTCCCGCTCGCTCCGAGGGTCCGCCGCCTAACTCGACTACCCGGACATGCTCGCAGAATCTGGCAGGCAAAGTGCGAGACGTGCAGGAACTGGGCCACGCCCCGAGCCAGGATAGTCAGCTTCCAGAGCGCGACTGAGCGAATTCGGCGGTGAGCTCGCTGATCAGCTCGGCCGTGAGCGGGCTGCCGGGAAAGGCGGCCAGCCGCCGCAACGGCAGGCTGCGCAGGAAGCGCAGCAGCTGCTCGTTGGCGAGCACTCCGGACAGGCGCTCGCCCCCGGCCGCCGAGGTCACCGCCGCCAGGAGCGCGGCGGAGGCCGCCGGGTCGCTCAGCCACTCGCCGAGCGCCGAATCGGCCGTGAGCGGCGGGCGCAGGTCGTCGCCCGGCACGGCGACGGTGACGCTGGTACGCACGTCGCGGGAGGAGGCGCCGACGCTCAGCACGTAGTCCCCGCCTTCGACCCCCCACCGGCCCAGCCGCACGTCCCAGTAGGCCAGGTCCGCGCGCGGGATACGGATCACGGCATCTCGCGTCGCCCCGGCCGCGACGGCCACGTTCGCGAAGCCGCGCAGTTCTCTCGGCGAGCGGCGGACAGCCGAGCGGGGAACGCTCACGTACACCTGGGCAACCTCGCGGCCATCGCGGTCGCCCGTGTTGGTCACCGGCACCCGGACCTCGACGCCGTCGTCAGTCACCGACGCGACGGCCTGCCCGTAACTGAAGGTGGTGTAGGACAGGCCGAACCCGAACGGATAGGCGACCTCCTGCTGGCGGGCGTCGAACCCCCGGTAGCCGACGTGGATGCCCTCGCCGTAGTGGACGTGGCCGGCCTCGCCGGGAAAGTCCAGGTAGGACGGATGATCGGCCAGCCGCAGCGGGATCGTCTCGGCCAGCCGCCCCGAAGGGTTCACGACGCCGAACAGCACGTCGGCGATCGCGCCGCCGCCCGCCTGACCGAGCAGCCAGCCCTCGACCAGGGCTGGCACGGCCCGGTCCCACGGGGAGGTGGCCACGACCCCGCCGTTCGAGAGCACCACGACGGTCTTCGGGTTCGCCGCGATGACCCGCTCGACCAGGGCGAGGTGCGCGGCGGGCAGCTCGAGGCAGGTGCGGTCAGCGCCCTCGGTGTCCTGCTCGGTGCCGACGAAGACCACGGCAACGTCGCTGTCCCGCGCGAGCTCGGCCGCCTGCTCTGCGGTTAGCCGGGATCGGAACCTGCGCCGTACCCGGCAGCGAAGCCGACCGTCGCCGAGGTCAGCGCCGTGATCTCGGTCAGGGCGTCGTCGAGCCTGGTCGGGTTCATGAGCGAACTGCCGCCGCCCTGATAACGCGGGGTCCTCGCCTGCTCGCCGATCACGGCGATCGACACCCCGTCGCGGGGCAGCGGCAGCAGTCCGCCCTCGTTCTTCAGCAGCACCAGGCCGCGCCCGGCCGCTTCCCTCGCCAGCGCGTGGTGCGCCGCCGGGTCGTAGGTCGCATCCGGACTAGCCGCCGCCCCGGCCCGGTCGGCCAGCGCCAGCACCCGGCCCGCGGCGACGCCGAGCGCGGCCGCGACCGCTTCGTCGTCCTGCGCCGCCCGGGCCAGGTAGTCGTCGCCGTCGGGTCCTGGCATGGCCAGGTCAAGCCCCGCCAGCACCGAGGCGACTCGGTCGGTCACGGCCTGCCAGTCGGAGACGACGAGTCCGGAAAAACCCCATTCAACGCGCAGCAGCTCGGTGAGCAGCCAGTGATGCTCGGCCGCGTAGACGCCGTTGACCTTGTTGTAGGCACACATGACGGTCCACGGCTGAGCCTCACGCACCACCCGGTGGAACGCCCGCAGGTACAGCTCGCGCAGCGTCCGCTCGTCCACGTCGGCGCTGATCCGCATCCGGTCGGTCTCCTGGCTGTTGACCGCGAAGTGCTTCAGCGAAGCCCCGGCACCCTCGCTCTGCAGGCCGCGCACCCATTCGGTAGCGAGGACGCCGGTCAGGTGCGGGTCTTCTGAGTAGTACTCGAAATTGCGGCCGCCGAGCGGGCTGCGCTTGAGGTTCACGCCGGGTCCGAGCACCACGGCGACGCCCATCGCCCTGGCCTCGGCCCCAATCGCCGCCCCGACGCGGCGGGTCAGCTCCGGGTCCCACGACGAGCCGAGCGCGACCGCGGGCGGGAAGCAGGTAGCGGGCTCGCTCGCAAGGAGGTTGACCTCGCCCCCGCCGTCGGCCTGCTTGCGCACCCCGTGCGGACCGTCGGTCAGCATGATCGCCGGGCGGCCGCCCAGTGCCTTGGTGTGCCACAGGTCACGGCCCGACGTCAGCGCCGCCTGCTCGGCCACGGAAACATGCGGCGCCCGGGTGGCTGCCTGGGTGGCCGCCTCTGTCGTACCGTCTGCCTGCGCCACCACATGCCTCCCAGTCCGGGCCGCCGTTCTCCGCTACCTAATGGGTACACAGTGAACGCAGCTGCCGTCCAGAGTCCTGACTCCCCGAATCAGGTGCCCAGAGTTATGCGCGTGAAGCAATCGCCTTTGGTGCTAGTGGCTGTGGTAGCACTGGCATCGGCTCTGGCGGGGTGCGATAGCGGCGGTAGTCGGTCCGCTGACGGCCCGCTCAGCAGTAGCAGCAGCAGGCACGGCACAATCCCCAACGGCTCACAGTGCGTACCCGGAGGCCGACCCCAGACCTTTGGCGATCAGCTATTCACCAACTTTGGCAGCTCCGTCCTGACCCTGGACCGTGTCGTCCTACTGCATCCACATCACGAGCGTCTGATCGGCTCCTACGCCGTGCCCGGAGACCTGCTTGTTGGCGCGCCTGGCAACTGGCCACCGAAATACCCGGGCATGCCGCCAGAATGGCAGCATCGCCAGCCCGTCCACGGCTTCCGGCTAGCGCCAGGCGGAAAGTTCAACATGGTGCTCGGCATAGTAGCGACCACCTCATCGCGCGCCACTTCGCGAGGCATGGCGGTCTATTACCACGATGCCTCAGGAAGTTACGTTGCCAAGAACTACTTCGCCAACATCATCTCGGCGAACACTAAGAGCTGCTGATGCCGCCGGTCAGTTCCTTGATGCGGACGACACCATCGTCGCCGCGCTCGGGTCTCTCCACGCCGACGTGCTCGTGCCGATCGGCGAGGGCCACGTCACCGGGTCGATACCGCGCCAGGGCTACAGGTCAGAGCCGCACACACAGGTGGCCGCGAGCCTGATCACCGCGTCAGTCGGCTTGACGATCCTCCGATCAGCGTGATCCGACCAGTTGGGTAAAGCACTGTAATCCGAAAGTGTTCGGTGTTCGGTCCGTACCGAACACCGAACGCGGTCTATCCTGTACTGATGGACCTGGATTCGTCGGCGGCAGCACGTACCTTCGCCGAACTGGTGCAGGGCATTGGCCTGCCGGTACTGAGCACTGGCCTGGCCGGCGAACCAGACCTGGTTCTGCTTGATGCTGGTGGGCATCACGTACTGGTTCAGGTTAAGCACGCGCCCTCGCCAATTCCCACGCGAATGCCGGAACCAGTGCCGAGCGGGGGGCGAGGGTCACGGACCGATGCGTTGCAGGTGCTTGTCGCCGACCGGATCTCTGCAGCGGCGCGTGCTGAGCTGAATCGTCGCGGGTGGGGCTGGCTGGACTTGCGTGGCCACCTGCACATAGCCGGGCACGGGGTCTTCATCGACGCCGAAGTGCCGCCCATTACGGCACGCACCAGGCGTGGCGATCCGCTGTCCGGTGCGGTTGGCCTCGAAGTGGCCTGCACGCTCCTGCTGGATCCGGCCGCTGGGCACGGCGTACGAGATCTTGCCCGCCGTCTTAGCAGGTCACCGAGCACTGTTTCCGAGGTGCTTGGCGCGTTCCGCGAACAGCGGCTGGTAACCCGGGAAGGTGGGGCCGCTATCCCAGATCTGTTCTGGGAGGCGGCAAGCGCCTGGAAGTCCGACGAAGTGCATCTCGCCGAACACCCGCGACTCGGAGATGGATCGGTGAATGCGGCACTTCGGCTGGGTTCTGATGTTGGGGAGTCGCAACCTGGCTGGGCGCTGACAGGAACCCTCGCGGCATCGATCTACGGGGCTCCGGTTGCGGCGAAGTCGGATTTTCCGCCCGATTTCTACGTGCCGGACCCTGACACCGTACGGCGGGCCACACGGCTACTGGGAGTGGCAGCAGATGCTGCCCATCGGCGAGCCAGCATTCGCGCCGCGCCAGTAGCGATGGTCTGCGCGCAGAGAGTCGATCCGACTAGTGGCATGGCCCGGGTGTGGTCACAGGCAAGCGAGCCGTGGCTGCTCGCAAAGCCGCTTTTCGTCGCGCTGGACTTGGCACTTGATCCCGGGCGAGGTCGCGAGATCCTGGATGGCTGGACGCCGCCCGCACCATGGCAGCGCGTCTGGTGACCGGCTATTCGGTGTCCGATGACCCGTCGGCAATCCCAGCCGTAGACCTGGCGGGAACGTCGATGCTGGCGATCATCCAGGCAATCCCCGAACTAGAGGCTCGCACCGGACGCCAGCCTATTGTCGTCCGGCGGTGACTGTGATGAGTGAAGCCCCGCCGGTGCTAGGACGCCGCGTGATCGTCACCGGGCTGGCCGGGTCCGGGAAGAGCACGTTCTCGCTCGCGCTCGCTGCCAGGACCAGCCTGCCCGTCATTCATCTTGACCTGCACTTCTGGAAGCCCGGCTGGGTTGCACCGTCGGAGACAGAGTGGCGCGAGAAGCAATGCGGCGTGCTCGCCGGCAACGCGTGGATCGCTGACGGCAACTACCACGAGACACTCGATCTGCGGCTTGAGCGCGCGGATACCGTGGTGTTTCTCGAGCTGCCCTGGTGGCTGTGCGCAGGACGCGCGTTCCTGCGCGGCTTCCGGATGCCAGGCGAGCTGCCCGAAGGATGCGACTATTCGGCCTGGCAGCGGTTGCGCGATGAGTGGCGCCTGGCCGTCACCATCTGGCGGAACCGCCGGTCAGAGCCGGAGCGCGAACACGAGATCATTTCGCGGCACGGTCAGCATGCGACCCTTCACTTGCTCAGATCCAAGCGGGCGGTCAGGGAATTCCTCGCCTCGGTCATCCAGAGTTGCGAGTCGGAGCCCGAAATCTGACGGCAGCATGGTCCTACATAGTGCTATCCAGACGACCGTAAGCTTGCCACGTTACCTCGTCATGGTCGCCCGACCCGACCTAGCCGGCCCGAGGCAAGCTCCTGTGCTGTGTAGTCGCTATGTCGTCCCGCCACGTGCAGCGCATCGGCGAAAGCGACCGCTTCGAGCGCGGTTATCTTGCGCTGTCTGATCATCACATGCATAAGCTTGTGCACGCTGAACGGCTCGACATTGTGATTCTTCGCCGCGACGCGCGCATCGTAATCGTCACACAGCATCAAGGGCCTGCCACCGGCGATTTCCTCTTGTAGCTGAACAGCCAGCCTCACCCCGGTGGGGTCATCTAGTTCCAGCGCTCCACCGAGCCAGTCCATCTGACTCAAGGCCGTGCCTGCCCACGTGGCGGTGGAATTTGAAGTCTTGGACAACTCCTCTAGTTCAGTAACCACGGCCTTAACTAGTACTAAGTAGTGTGGCGACAACACTCGTAACTACCGTTTGCTGGAGCGGCAGATGCACGGCCAGCGTCACCAGGGCACTAGTGTCAATAAACCAGGCTTGCCGCTTGGCTTCTGGGGTTTGCGTGAGCATTTCGGAGGTCATAGGACAATATCGGTGCTCGCTGTGGCCTGTATGTGATCTGCCATGACCTCCCGCCATAGGCGCTCGTCGTCATCGCGTTCAAGCAGCGAGGCCAGGACCGATAGACCTAGGCGCTGCTCGCGGGCAGCGCTGAACGCTCGCCTGGTAAGTCGCTCTGGGGGGCGGTGAATGTGCCCGACATTAGTCGCAGCTCGTGACGGGGCAACATCGCGGTGCCGCTCGACCAGGTTAGCCACGCCACGGCTACGCAACTGCTGTCCGTCGTCATAGGTCAGCAATCCGACGATATTGAGCTGATAAACCAGCGCCGCCAACGACACACCAAAATGCTCCATCAATGCAATTACGGCTCGTTCGCTGACCCTACCGGGCTCCTCGCCAAGCCACAGCAATACCGACCGAACACCTCCTTCCGGCATCAGAAAGTGACCAGCGAACGCACTTGCCCGCCGCTCGACGGCTGTGTCAGCGAACATGTCACCCTCGGCTTCCTCGATAATTTCACGTGGATCACCCAAGAGGTGATGACCCAGCTCATGCGCGAGGGTAAAACGAACCCGGCCGTCAGATGAGTCAGAGTTAGCCAGAATGAGCGCCCCTGCGCCGCTGTGAACGCACAGTCCATCGACATCCGTCCCCAATGGGGACAACGCCACGTCAACGGCAAAATGCTGCTCGATTAGCCCTGCGATGTCACCCAGCGCATCGCTGCCCAGGTCGAGTTCCCGGCGGGCCAGCTCAGCTAGATCGCATCCCTGTCGCTGTGCTTCTCTTTTTGACGTAGGCAACTCGCCGAACCTGTCCTGCGCCTGCTCGACCAGCCGATGGCCCGGAGAACTAGCCTGAGCAGCCGGCATGCCAGTGACTTGTGTCAGCAGATCGTCAATCTCAAACAACTGACGGGCTCGTCGCCGCACCGCATGTACCGCATCAGCGCCCGCGTCAGATGCCAGCCGGGCAGCGATGGCGAGCGCCGGACGATCAGCTTGCCCGAGAAGTGACCGCACTGTGACTCCTAGCGCGGCGGCTACGAGCGGCAGCTCGGAAATATCGAGTCGGCGGCGACCCGACTCGATCTTCGAGATCTGATCCTTGCGGAGCCCTACTTTTTCGCCCAGCTCAGTTCCGGTCATGCCCAGGCTCTTTCGTGCAGCCGCGACCCGCGCTCCTACCTGCGCGGCATGCTGCACTAGCTCCGCAGGATCCCCAGGAGTCTCTGGAAGGCCAAGCCTGGCCAGCCCAGTCAATCCTTCTGCCACGACGTCTCCCTCATCGGCTTCTAACACTGCTACCAAGTTGCTTGGATCGCAACTTATTCCCACTCTAAATCGACATAGTTGCGATCATACGAGCGCGCGGTACACGCGGCCACAGCAGGATCGGGCCAGCCGATCGCATGGGCTCGGGCGCACTTGCGAGACCCGCCAGACGGCAATGTGCGACGCGGTACGTACCCCGTCATCCAGAGCTGCGAGTCGGAGCCCGAAATCTGACGGCAGCATGGTCCTACATAGTGCTATCCAGACGACCGTAAGTAGGACCATGCTGTCCACGTTTCGTGGCGGTTTACAGCAGCAGGGAGGACCTTGGTGCTGTTGCGGCCATAACGTCAGAACCCAATGACAAGCCAATGGCAAAGACCAAGGGCCTGACCGCCGCATCCGGCAATCAGGCCCTTGACCTGTCTCAACCTAACGTAGCCCCGACCGGATTTGAACCGGCGCTACCGCCTTGAGAGGGCGGCGTCCTGGGCCACTAGACGACGGGGCCAGGCACAGCTTCCTTGCAACTTCCGGGTGCCAGGCTAGCGCACCCGGGACCTCACATTTCGAGTACACCCACCATCGCTGGCGATCACACTCGAACGGACGTCGCTGGGGTACCAGGACTCGAACCTAGACTAACGGGGCCAGAACCCGTCGGGCTGCCAATTACCCCATACCCCACCGCAACGAGCCCTGCCGGACTCGATCGCGCCTGTGCAGCATAGCCGAAGCAGGGCGCGACCTCCAACCCGGATTGGGCCGACGGGCGCGCCGGCGCGATTAGCTGCGGTCGGTTACCGGATTGCTGAGCGTGCCGATGCCCTCGATGTGACGGAGACCTCGTCGCCCTTGCTCATCGGGCCGATGCCGGCCGGGGTGCCGGTCAGCAGGACGTCGCCTGGGATCAGGGTCATGACCTGGCTGACGAACTCGATCAGGGCCGGGACGTGGTGCAGCAGCAGCGAGGTCCTGGAATGCTGCTTGACCTCGTCGTTCAGCCTCGTGGTCAGCTCCAGGTCGGCGGGGTCGAGCTCGGTCTCGATCCAGGGTCCAAGCGGGCAGAACGTGTCGAAGCCCTTGGCCCTGGTCCACTGGCCGTCTCTGGCCTGGAGGTCACGGGCGGTCACGTCGTTGGCGATCGTGTAGCCGAAGATCACCTCGCTCGCGCGGTCAGCGGGGACGTCGCGTCCCAGACGGCCGATCACGACGGCCAGCTCGCCCTCGTAGTCGACGCGCTCGGAGATCCCCATGGGCGCTGGATGGGGTCGTACGGCCCGCAGACGGCCGTAGACGGCTTGAGGAAGATGATCGGCTCGGCGCGGCTTCTCGCCGCCCATCTCCTCGACGTGGTCGGCGTAGTTCTTGCCGATGCAGATCACCTTGGTCGGCACGATGGGCGGCAGCAGCCGCACCTCGGCGAGCGCGGTGGTAGGCACCGGTGAGCTTGACCTCGCCCGTGCTGATCGGGTGGCCGTCGAGCTGCGCGATGATCAGCTGATCCGCGTCGCTGCCCGGCGGCGCACTCGCAGCACCGTGCGCCGTTGCCGTTACCGTTGCCGTTGGCCGCTCCGGCCGTGCCAGCCGCCGCCTCGCCTGGGGCCGCGTCGGCTCCGAGCACGCGGCCGAAGCTAACCTCGCCGTTGTGGGAAAATCTCGCGATCCGCATGGTGGCAGCGTACCGATCGGCCGCGCTTGACCCGGGCTACTGCCAGTAGCCTTCGACCTCGCTGGTCGGGCGAGACTCCGCCTGGTCGGGGTTCTCGCCGAATTCACGCCGGGCCCGGCGCTGGCGCAGCAGGTCCCAGCACTGGTCAAGGGCCTCTTCGGCGGACTTGAGCGCAGCGTGCTCCTCGGTCGAGTTGAGCTCCCCTGCGGCGAGCTTGGCCCGCAGCGCATGCTCGGTGGCGATCAGCTCGTCGATATGACCAAGAATCTGTTTGTCGTCCATCAGTCCACCCTAAAGCTCGGTGATCAGCCGCCGCGTCGAACCGCCGGCTTGAGCAACCCGACTCCGGGCGCGAGTAATTTGGCCCTATGCAGCCGCTGACACGGGACCGCATCATCGCCGCAGCGGTGGACGTGATCGAGCGTGACGGCGTGACGGCGATCTCGATGCGCAAGATCGCCTCTGAGCTGGGCTGCGCGGTCATGTCGCTGTACAACCACGTCCCGAGCAAGGAGGCGCTGCTCGACGGGGTCGCCGAATACGTGCTCGCAGGCATCAGGGTCAAGGTCGAACCCGACGCCACCTGGCAGGACCAGGTCAAGACGCTGTCCAGGGGGCTGCACGAGATCGCCAGGGCCTATCCGCGCTGCACCATGATCGTCGTCAGCCGGCCGAGCAACTCACCGGTGGCCATCTTGCCGTTCGAGGCCGCGCTCCAGACGCTGATGGCGGCCGGCTTCGACGCCACGATGGCTCTCGCCATCGTCCGGGCCTTCATCGCCTACATCACCGGAGCCATGCTCCGCGAGGTCGGCGTCACTCCCGATGTCAGCAACCCCGACGAGCGCGACGCGGCCCTGACCCCGGTCGATCCCAGCGCCTTCCCGTTGCTGACCAGCCTGGTCGGCCAGCTCGTCAGCCGCGACTTCGACGCCGAGTTCGAGTTCGGCCTCGACCTGCTGGTCGCGGCCATCACCGACCTGCACGCCAGGATGGGGCTCGACGACTGAGCCCGAGGCCACCGCGCCGTCACCACATCGCACCTGGGGACCCCTGGTGCTGCTACAGCGACACCGGGGATCCCCAGGTGCGGAAGAACCAAGCTCGTCAGACGATCTTGTGGACCCAGCCGTGCGAGTCGGGCAGCCGGCCGAACTGGATGCCGAGCAGTTCCTCCCGCATCCGCAGGGTCACCGGCCCGGGCTGGCCGTCACCGATCTGCCAGCTGGAACGCTCGCCCTTGACCGCGCCGACCGGCGTGATCACCGCTGCGGTTCCGCAGGCGAAGACCTCGCTGATCTCGCCCGACAGGCAGTCGGCCCGCCACTGGTCCACCGAGATCGCGGCCTCGGTCGCAGGGATCCCGAGATCTGGCCCCAGGGTCAGCAGCGAGTCCCTGGTGACCCCCGGGAGCAGGGAGCCGCTGAGCGGCGGCGTCACCAGGCGAGCGCCCGCGCCCTTGCCGTAGACGAAGAAGAGATTCATCCCGCCCATCTCTTCCACCCAGCGGTGCTCCACGGCGTCGAGCCACACCACCTGATCGCAGCCCTCGTCCAGCGCCTGCTGCTGGCCGGCGAACGCCGCCGCGTAGTTGCCGCCTGTCTTGGCCTCACCGGTGCCGCCTCGGGCGGCCCTGGTGTAGTACTCGGCCAGCCAGACCGAGACGGCCCGAGGCCCGGTCGCGGCGGCCACGCCTGCGGCCTGCGAGGTACCGGTAGACCGGCTCGGGAACACCCCGCCCGACGGCGAGGCGATCACCATGAACTGATACGCGCTGGCTGGCCGGCCGACCCCGAGGCCGACGTAGGTGGAAATCATGAACGGCCGCAGGTACAGGCTCTGTGCGGTGCTGGCCGGCACCCAGTCCTTGTCGTGCGTCACCAGCAACTCGATGGCCTGCACGAACGCGTCCTCGGGGAGCTCTGGCATCGCCATCCGCTCGGCTGACCGGCGGAATCGGGCCGCGTTCATATACGGCCTGAACATCACGATCGGGCCGGATTCCTGACGATAGGCCTTCATGCCCTCGAAGATCTCCTGCGAGTAGTGCAGCACCGAGGTCGCGGGATCGAGCATGAGCGGGCCGTAAGGCTGGAGCCGGCCGTCGTGCCAGCTACGCTCAGCGGTCCAGTGCAGCGAGATCATGTGGTCGGTAAATACCTGGCCAAAGCCCGGTGACTCAAGCATGGCGGTGCGCACCGCTTCGGGTACGCGCTTGCTGGATTCCAGCACTTCGAAGGTGATCTCTGGGTCCACCCTGCCACTCATCGCAGCTCCTCCTTCATGCGGCCCGCGCCCCATTGCGATAGCCCGCAGCGGCGCCGTCCCTGCTGACGGCCCGCGCTTTCTATCTTGACCACTAATTGGGGCGACTGGCCATCCGGGTTAGCAGGGACCTTCCGGCAGCCGCCTCGACGTCGCTACCGGTCTGTCCCGAAACGCGACGCCTACCCGGATACTCGCTGAGCGAGAGCAGCCGCGAACCTGCCAGGACTCACCGCGAACCTGCCAGGGCGCACGCCGTCGACGGCGGTCGCCGCGATTCGCGAAGTATGGCCCATGGCGGGAATCTTAGCGGTCAGCTCGCCGGGCTGCAGGCCGGGTCACCAGCCTGATCAGGATTAACGGCCCGCGCTGGCAGCTGCTCAGGCAGCCGCCGGGCCAGCCAGTCCCCCTGGCCTAGGTCGCAGCCGAGCTTCACCAGCAGTTCGGCCTGCTCGCGCCGGTCGACCCCGCAGGCCACCACCTCGATGCCCAGATCGCGGCCCAGGCCGACGATCGCGGACGTCAGCAGCGTCAGGCTCGGATCAGCTCCCAGCCCAGCGATGAACGAGCGATCGATCCTGATCGTGTCCACCGTCAGCTGACGCAGGTAGCTGAGCGAAGCACCCCCGGTGCCGAACCGGTCGATCGCGAGCCTGACCCCGCTGGCCCGCAGTCCGGCCAGCTCGGCGGCGACACCGCTCGCGGCCTCCGCCAGCACCGGCTCGGCCACCTGCAGGGTCAGCGCCTGCGCTGGCAGCTCCGCCTCGGCCAGCGCCGCGAGCACCACCTCGGCGAAGCCCGGCGTCCCGACCTGCCGCGCTGAGCAGCTGATCGCGAGCCCGACCTCGGAGCCACCTGCCCGCCAGGCGGCCACCTGGCCGCAGGCCGTGCGCAGCATCCACTCGCCGAGCCGTCCGGACAGGCCGATGTCGTCGGCGGCGCGCAGCAGCTCACCGAGGTCGGCGTCGGCATCGCCGGACCGGCCCTGCAGCTCGGCGGGCAGGTACCAGGCGGGCCGCGCTTCCGCATAGGTCACCCGGTCGGCCCGCAGGTCGACGACGGGCTGGTAGTCGATCGTCAGCTGGTGCTCGTTCAGCGCCTGGGTCAGAGCCGCGCCGAGCTTCGCCCGGCGCCGCGCCCGCGCCTCCAGGTCGGGGCTGAAGACGTGCACCTGGCCGTCGTCCGCGATCGCCGCGTCGCGCAGCGCCTGGTGCGCGTGCCACAGCAGCTGATCGCAGCCGCCCGCCAGGCTGATCGCGACCCCGGCCCGCGCCGTCAGCGGCAGCTCGCTCGCCATTGCGCTGAACGGCTCCGCCGTGATCGAGCCGGCGAGCCGCTCGGCCAGCTCGACCACCTGCCCGAGGTCGGCCGCTTCCGGCTCGACGCCATCCTCGACCAGGACGGCGAACTCGGTGCTGCTCCAGCGCCCGACGACCGCGCGGGGCGGGGCGACCGCCCGCAGCCGCCGGCCGACCTGAGCCAGCACGAGGTTCTCGGCCGGCTGACCGCTGAGGTCGTGGGTAGCTCCAGCGTCGAGCGCGACCATGATCGCCGCCGCCCCGCCCGCCCTGGCGCCGACCACGGCGAGATCCTTGACCCGGTCCTCCAGGTACGCGCGGTTCGGCAGGCCGGTGAGCCCGTCGTTGAACGTCAGCTGGGCGACCTCGCGCCGCAGCCCCACGACCACGCTGTCGTCGTGACACGCGATCAGCAGCCTGGCTGACCCGCCAGGCTGGTCGTAGCGCGACAGCGCCGCCGAGACCTGGCGCCACGACCCGTCAGCGCTCCTGACCCGCCCGCTGAACGTCGCCGTACCCGAGGTGCCGCGCATCGTCGCCATGACGGCCCTGACGCCTGCCCTGAAGTCCTCGGGATGCACGATGTCGGCCAGCCGCATGCCAGGGACCGCGCCGCGCGAGTACCCGAACTCGCCGCCGTGACTGATGTACTCGATCGTGCCGGACAGGTCGCAGATCAGCACCGTGTCGCTAGTCGAGTCGGCCAGGGCACGGAAGACCCCGTCGGAGGCCTGCGCCGACTCGGACACGCTCAGCGTCCGGCTGGCGAACCAGGCGAGCTTGACCACCAGCAAGATCACCACGACCGTGGCGACCGCCGTCACCGCCGGGAGCGCGCTGATCTGGCCGAACACCGCGTACCCGCAGATCACCAGCGCCGCGAGCACGGCGGTAGCGGGGCCGGCGAGCCGCACCCAGGTCCGCCACAGCTGTGACCGCCAGGCCGAGCCAGGCTCGGACGCATCCAGCACGGCGACCCGGTTCCCGGCGTTGTCGTCGGAGGCGATCGACGGCGTGCACGCCAGCAGCGCGAGGCCGATCACCAGCGCCAGCTGCGAGCCGACGCCAGGGCTGCTGTCGGCCGCCCGCGCGGAGACAGCCAGCGCGTCCCCGAGAGTTACGGCGGCGAGGGCGAGCGCGGGCGCGGCCACCAGCCGGGGATTCCTCGGGACGAGCGGCAGGATCAGGCCGAGCGTCGCCAGGTCGACCACCGGCTGGACGAGATCGAGCGCGAACGCTCCCGGGCTGATCCCGGCGCTGACGTAGTCCGGTCCGAAGAGCACGACCATGCCGATGGCCAGCAGCGACACGGCCAGCAGGCCGCCGTCGAGCGCACCGCCCACGCTTGGCCTGGGCCCGGACGCGGTCTGATACGGCCGCCAGCGGCTCGGCTCGGTCGAGCCGTCGTCGCCGCCTGGCCGGCCAGCGATGATCGTCGCCAGGCCGATGACCAGCGCGGGGAGCGCCGCGAAACTGACCAGGTCGGCGATCCACAATGGCTGCGGGCCATTGGCGAGTCCGTCGAGTATCTGCTGAATAGTGCCGCCAAGGCCAAGGCACAATGCCGCTGCGGCAAGCCATCGATAGCCATTTTGAACGAATGGCTTAGCGCTGCTGGCCAGCCGGATTAGGCGTACGCCGGCAGCGGCGGCCATCAGAATCCAGGCTGCGGACCACGTCAGCGTGACTGAACTCATTCACCGCCCCCGGATGCTCGCGCCCGCACTGCGACCTCCCACCTGTCCCCGGATCTCGTTGTGGTCAGGCGGTACCTTCCGGCCCGGTGCGCGTCGGCACCGGCTCGCTGACCTGGGTAAGGCCCAGCTATAACACCCGGTAGTCGGCACCGTCGCGGTCCACCGATTCTCATACGCGCTGAGCAACCAGGATGACTCTACGTGCAGCAGGTCACGCTTCGATTGAGGAAAGACGTAGGTGCGACCACAAACTGCTGAGCGAACGCTCAGTAATCGCCCGTGATGACGTTTAGGAGAGGAGTCGTCCCCGAGATAGCGCAGCACCTGCTCGCGAAGGAATCCGAGCACCGTCGTCGCCGACAGCCAGGTCGTGGCGGCGGCATGCGGGGTAATCAGCGCGTTCTCCATAGTCCAGAGCCGGTGGCCGGCCGGCAGCGGCTCCGGGTCGGTCACGTCGAGCGCCGCGAAGAGCCTTCCGCTGGCCAGTTCGTCGCACAGGTCATCGGTCTGCACCAGCGTCCCGCGCGCACCGTTGACCAGCAGCGCCCCGTCTTTCATCGCCGCCAGGAACCGGGCGTCGACCATGCCGACGGTCTGCGCGGTCACCGGCGCGAGCAGGACGACCACGTCGGCCGGCGGCAGCAGCGCGGGCAGTTCGCTCGCCGGGTAGACGTCCGTCCCTGGCCGTCCTGGCCACCTTGACGATGTCGACGTCGAATCCGGCCAGCCGGCGTTCGACCGCCGGCCGATCGAGCCGTAGCCGACGATCAGGACACTCTGCCCGGCGAGCGAGCTGGCGAAAGCGGGCGACCAGCGGCCTGCCATGTTTGTTCAGCGCTAAAAAACGGAATCTTGCGGACACGTGGCGAGCATGGCCGTCACCACCCACTCAGCGGTGCTGGTGTCGTGCAGGCCGTGCGCGTTGCACAGCACCGCGCCCGGCGGCAGGTGCGGGCGCAGCAGGTCGATCCCGGCGGTCAGCGTCTGCACCACCCGCAGGCTGGGCATCGCGGCGAGCGCGGCGATCGCCGGCGCGCGCGGGAACAGCGGCGGCACGTAGAAGGCTCGACCTCGGCCGCCGACGACGGCCAGGTCGGCGCCGATCGTCGGGGTCGACGACCTCCACCGTGATCCGCCGATGCCGTCGAGCGCGCGAGGCAACGGCTGCAGCGGAACACAGACCAGCATGACTCAGCCCGTGCGCTATGGCGTGCGAGGGCGGTGGCGTGCAGCAGGCGGGCAGCGCTGCAGGATCAGCTCGCGCACCGCTGCGGCGTCGGCCTGGCCCTTGGTCGCCTTCATCACCGCGCCGACCAGCGCGCCGGCCGCGGCGACCTTGCCGTCGGCGATCTTGGCGGCGATGTCGGGATGCGCGGCGATGGCCTCGTCGACGGCTGCCGCGAGCACGCTGGTGTCGGTCACGACAGCCAGGCTGCGGGCGGCGACGACCTCGTCCGGGGTGCCCTCGCCGGCGAGCACGCCGTCGACGACCTGCCTGGCCAGCTTGTTGTTCAGCTCGCCGCTGGTCGACTAGGGCGATGATCCTGGCGACCTGGGCCGGGCTGATCCGAGGGCGGCCAGCTCGACGCCGGCGTCGTTGGCGCGCCGGGACAGTTCCTCGAGCCACCAGTTGCGGGCCTGGCTCGGCCGCGCGCCGGCGGCGACGGTCTCGGCGACCAGGTCGAGCGCGTCGGCGTTGCGCTGATCGCGGTCATGTCGAGGTCGGACAGCTCCCACTGCGGCCTGCAGCCTGACCCGGCGAGCGGCGGGCAGCTCGGGCAGCGACGGCCTTGATCTCCTCGACCCACTCGGGAGCGGGCGCCATCGGGACCAGGTCAGGCTCGGGGAAGTAGCGGTAGTCCTGGGCCTCTTCCTTGCTGCGGCCGAGGTGGTCGCGCCGGTGTCCTCGTGGAAGTGCCTGGTCTCCTGGACCATCCGGCCGCCGGCGTCGAGCACGCCGGCCTGCCGTTCGATCTCGGACCTGACGGCCGCTCGACCGAGCGCAGCGAGTTGACGTTCTTGGTCTCGGTCCTGGTGCCCCAGTCCGGCGCGCCGATCGGCGCGATCGAGGTGTTGACGTCGCAGCGCATCGAGCCCTGCTCCATCCGCACGTCGGAGACGTCCAGCGAGCGCAGCAGGTCGCGCAGCTCGGTGACGTAAGCCTTGGCCACGGCTGGCGCCAGCGCTCCGGTGCCCGGGATCGGCTTGGTGACGATCTCGACCAGCGGGATGCCGGCCCGGTTGTAGTCGACGAGTGAGTAGTCGGCGCCGTGGATCCGCCCGGTGGCGCCGCCGACGTGCAGCGACTTGCCGGTGTCCTCTTCCAGGTGCACCCGCTCGATCCCGACGGTGAACTCCTGGCCGTCGACCTCGACCTTGAGCCAGCCGTCGGTGCACAGCGGCTCGTCGTACTGCGAGATCTGGAAGTTCTTCGGCATGTCGGGATAGAAGTAGTTCTTCCTGGCGAACCGGCACCAGGTCGCGATCGAGCAGTTCAGCGCCAGGCCGATCTTGATCGTGTACTCGATCGCCGTCTTGTTGATGACCGGCAGCGAACCCGGCAGGCCGAGGCAGACCGGGCAGACCGCCGAGTTCGGCTCGGCGCCGAAGGTGACCGGGGTGCCGCAGAACATCTTGGTGACCGTGCCCAGCTCGACGTGGGTCTCGAGCCCGATCACCGGCTCGTACTTGCTGAGCGCCTGGTCGAACGGGCACCGGCTTGGTGGCTGTGGTCGTCATCGTCCTTACCGTCCTGTCTGCGGTCGCGTCGGCATGCTGATCCAGGCCGCGGGCGTGGGTCAGCAGCGGATGGCCGCGCCGCTGGTCGAGCGCGGCTTCGACCGCCGCGGCGACCCGGTAGAGCGGTCATCGGCCAGCACGGGCGCCATGATCTGGAAGCCGACCGGCAGGCCGTTCTCCGGGGCGAGCCCGCACGGCACGGAGAGTCGCCGCGTTGCCGGCCAGGTTGCTCGGGATCGTGCACAGGTCGGCCAGGTACATGGCCATCGGGTCATCGGCGCGCTCGCCGATCGGGAACGCCGTGGTCGGCGTGGTCGGCGACACCAGGACGTCGACCTGCTCGAAGCGGCCTGGTCGAAGTCCCTGACGATCAGCGTGCGCACCTGCTGGGCCTTGCCGTAGTAGGCGTCGTAGTAGCCGCTGGACAGCGCGTAGGTGCCGAGCATGATCCGGCGCTTGACCTCGGCGCCGAACCCGGCCGCCCGGGTCAGGCTCATCACGTCCTCCGCGCTGGCCTCGCCGTCGTCGCCGATCCGCAGGCCGTACCGCATCGCGTCGAACCTGGCCAGGTTGGACGAGCACTCGCTCGGCGCGATCAGGTAGTAGGCGGGCAGCGCGTAGCTGAAGTGCGGGCAGGACACCTCGGTGATCTTGGCGCCGAGCGACTCGAGCAGCTCGACGGTCTCGTTGAACCTGGCCAGCACGCCGCTCTCGTAGCCTTCGCCGCTCAGCTCGGAGACCACTCCGATCTGAGCCCGGCGACGTCGGCGTGTCCGGGCGGCCGCGACCACGGGCGGGACCGGGGCGTCCAGGGAGGTCGAGTCGGCCGGGTCGTGGCCCGACATCGCCTCGTGCAGCAGGGCGGCGTCGAGCACCGTCCTGGCCAGCGGGCCCGGGGTGTCGAGCGAGGAGGCGAAGGCGACCACGCCGTAGCTGGAGTTGCCGCCGTAGGTCGGCTTGCCGCCGACCAGGCCGCAGACCGCGGCCGGCTGGCGGATCGAGCCGCCGGTGTCGGTGCCGATGCCGAGCGGTGCCTGGTAGGCGGCCACGGCGGCCGCCGAGCCGCCTGACGAGCCGCCCGGTACCCGGGCTAGGTCCCACGGATTGTGCGAGGGGCCGAACGCGGAGTTCTCGGTGGATGAGCCCATCGCGAACTCGTCCATGTTCGACTTGCCGAGGATCACGATCCCGGCGGCTCTGAGCCGTCTGGTGACCGTGGAGTCGTAGGGCGGCTGCCAGCCGTCCAGGATCTTCGACCCGCAGGTAGTCGGCATGTCCGTGGTGGTGAAGACGTCCTTGAGCACCAGCGGCACGCCGGCCAGCGGGCCGAGCGGCTGCCCGGCCGCGCGCTTGTCGTCGACAGCGCGAGCGGCGGCGAGCGCGGAGTCCTGCGCGACGTGCAGGAAGGCGCTGACTGCACCGTCGGTCCTGGCGATCCGGTCCAGGTGCGCCTGGGTCAGCTCGACGGCGGAGATCTCGCCGGAGGCGACGGCGGCGGCCATCTGCGCGGCGGTCAGCTTGATCAGGTCAGTAGCTTGCAGCCACGGCTCAGTCCTCCGCCAGGATGCGAGGAACGCGGAACCGGTCGTGCTCGGCGGCGGGCGCCTGGGAAAGCACCTGGGCGGCCCGCAGCGGCGCGGCGACTACGTCGTCGCGGAACACGTTGACTAGCTCGGCCGCATGCGTCGTCGGCGGAATCCCGGCCGCGGCGACTTCCTGCACCCTGGCCACGGCGCCGATGATCACATCGAGCTGCCCGGCAAAATGATCAAGCTCGTCGTCGGTCAGCGCCAGCCTGGACAACTTGGCGAGATGCGCGACCTCGTCTCGGGTAATGGACACAGCCGCCATCCTAGGCCCGCCCAGCAAACCCGCCGAACCGAAATAAGCCCCCCGCCCCGGCCCGCGCCGACTGGCACCCCCGGCACCACCTGACCACCGGCGGCGGCCCGCACCCCCGGCCCGAGCCCCGCCCCGAACCCCGCAACGACGGCATGACCCTACTTGCTGTCGTTGGGCGGGCTGTTTCAGCAGCACCATGGTCCTACTTACTGCTGTCCCGATGACAGTAAGTAGGACCATGGTGTCGTCAAGCGCCGCCCCGCAACAGCAGAAGGGCGGGCCTTACTGCTGTTGCGGGCGGGGGTGGGCCTAGCTGGCGCGGGCCCGGCGGACCGGGATTACTGGCGGGCCGACGGAGGCGGCGGCGGCGAGCTGGCTTGCCGCCGCCGGGGACTCTCCGCTGACCTCACCCACCTCCTGAGCCTCTTGGCCCGATACCGAGCGGGTGTCGTCACGCAGCGTGTTGTGCTCCGCTAGCCGGTCCGGGTCGTAGCTCGGCGTGGTCTCGTCGTGCACGTAGTGCTCTGAGAGCCATTCCGTGGCCATGCGCGCGTTGAGCGGCCTGGCGAAGTGCCAGCCCTGGGCGCCGTCGCAGCCGAGCATCCGCAGCGCGGTCGCGGCACCGTCGGACTCGACGCCCTCGCCGATCGAGCGGATGCCGAGCGAGGCCGCGAGCCGTACCAGCGACTTGACCGTGATGCTGTGGTCGCTGGAATCCGGCAGGCCGTTGATCAGGGACGGGTCCAGCTTCACCTCGGTGACCCCGAGCTTGGTGAGCTGCGCCAGCGAGGAATAGCCCGTGCCGAAATCGTCCAGGCTCACGCCGACGCCGAGCTCGGAGAGCGCCTGGATCGTGGTGGCGGCCTGGGCCGCCTTGCCCGCGAGCACCTGCTCGTCGATATCGAGCCGCAGGGACTCAGGCGGCAGCCCGTAGCGGCGGAGCGTCTGCCGGATGAGGTCGACCAGCCGGCCGCCGAGCAGATCTCGCGCCGGAAGGTTGACGCAGACCTGGATCGGCTGGTCGTCCTGCCACCATTTCGCCGCCTGGGCGAGGGCCTTGTCGACGACCTGCTCGGTCAGCTCGCTCATCAGGTGCGACTGCTCGGCGAGGCTCACGAAGTCGGCGGCGGCCAGCACGCCCCGGCGCGGATGCGGCCAGCGGGCCAGTGCCTCCATCCCGATCACGTGCCCGTCGGACAGCCGGATCTTGGGCTGGTAATACAGCTCGATCTCGTGCCGCTGGATCGTCCCGCGCAGATCACCGAGCATCGACAGCCGGTCGGCGGAGTTGCGGTCGTACTCGGCGTCGTAGCGCTCGATGCCGCTGCCTCGCTCCTTGGCGACGTACATCGCGACGTCAGAACGCTGCATCAGCTGGTCGAAGGTCTCGGCGTCGTCGGGCGAGATCGCGATCCCCACGCTGGCCTGGATCTCGAAGATGATCGTCTCCAGCCGGACCGGCTCGGCCAGCGCCGCACGCAGCCGCGATGCCACCTCCCGGGCGGCCCCTGGATCTTTGACCGAGGGAAGGAGCACGGCGAACTCGTCGCCGCCGAGCCTGGCCACGAGGTCGCCGGGGCGGACGCTGACCGACAGCCGGTGCGCCACGATCTGCAGCAGCCGGTCGCCCACCGCGTGCCCGAGGGTGTCGTTGACCTGCTTCAGGCCCGTCGAGCGGTCCAGGTCAACGAGCAGGAAGCCCACGCTCCCGCCGGTCGCGGCGGCCTTGGACAGCATCTCCGCGCCACGCTTGGCGAGTAGCTTGCGGTTGACCAGCCCGGTGAGCTCGTCGTGGTTGGCCTGGTGCTCACGCTGCACGGACATCGCCGCGCTCAGGTAGATCGTGGCGAGCGGGAACGCGAACAAGGCGACGAGCACCGACGAGCGGGTCTCCATCGCGATCGTGACGAGCGGCGCGGTGGCGAACAGCACGGCTGAGGCGGCGATCTGGTACCGCAGGTTCGCCCGGATCACCGACTTGACCAGCGACCGGGTGCGCAGCGACTGGACGATCGCGACCATCGAGAAGTTGATCAGGAAGTAAGCCACCGCCGCGAGCAGCAGGACGCCGGCGTGCGCGTCCGACGGCTGCCACGGATTGCCGACGCTCGGGTTGTCGCCGAAGGCGAGCAGCACGAGCTGGGCGGCGCCCAGGCTCAGGCTGAGCTGCGCGGTGTTGAAGATCATCCGGTTCGGGGTGTGCCGCTGCGCGACTCCGCCGACGATTACCGCCGCCGCCCTGAGCATCACCGCGATCGGGAACCCCCAGAACAGCAGCACGGCGAGGGTAATGGACCGGGAAGCGGCCGCCGAGTCACCGTTGGGTCGCCCAGGCGTCGCGATCCGCCAGATCTCGCCGGCCAGGATCATGCCGGCGACAACCCAGAACATCGGCTCCCGCAGCTGGTCGATCACATGGTGCACGTGGAATATCGCGTAGCCGAGCACGCCAATACCGGCAACCGATACCACCGTCATGTAAAGCCATAGCGGGGAACCGAAACGCGGGACAACGTTCCGCGAGTCGTGTGCGTCTTTCATGGTGTCCTCACGAGCCGCCGGAGTAACCGGGGGGAGCCGGTACGTGATTCACTGCTGGTCAGGCTACCGGAGAATTACACTTGACGCAGCCAAACGCATACTATCTGTTACTAGCCGCCTTGTCGTAGTTAACCGGCTACTTACTGTGATCTTGTACTTGAGTCTCCGGTGTCTGCAGCCCGGTACGCTCGCGCGACTCGCGGTTAGCCCTGCGCCGCGGCTGCCGCAGCAGCCGCAGCGGCCTCGGGTCCTTCCGCGAGCAGCACGCGCAATCCTGCCTCGTCAAGCACGGGCACGCCTAGTGAATCGGCCTTGTCGAGCTTCGATCCAGGATTCTCCCCGGCAACCAGGAAGCTCGTCTTCTTCGACACCGAGCCCGACACCTTGCCGCCCTTGCTGGTAATGGCTTCGGCGGCCTCGTCCCTCGTCAGTTCGGGCAGGGTGCCGGTGAGCACGACGGTCACGCCGGCGAGCGGTCCGGAGGCACCGCCAGAACTATCGCCGGGCACCGGGCCGGTTCCGGTGAAATCCGGATCGGCGAGCTGCACCCCGGCCGCCCGCCATTTCTCGACGATGGCCCGGTGCCAGTCCACGCCGAACCAGTCGATGATCGATCCGGCAATCGTCGGGCCGACGTCGTCGACCAGCGTGAGGGTTTCCGCCGGCGCGGCGGCGATCGCGTCGATCGACCCGAAGGCGGCCGCCAGCGCCCGGGCGGCGGTCGGGCCCACGTGCCTTATGGACAGCGCGACCAGCACTCGCCACAGCGGCCGGCCGCGCGCCTCGTCCAGGTTGCGCAGCAGGCTCGTCGCGTTCGCCGTCAGCGCTCCGCCGATCGTCACGAAGAACGGGCACCGGGCCAGATCGTCGGCGGTCAGGCCGAACAGCTCGCCCTCGTCGGTCACCAGGCCGGCGTCGAGCAGCGCGGACGACGCCTCGTAGCCGAGCACCTCGATGTCGAAAGCACCCCGGCTGGCAATATGGAAAAGTCGCTCGCGCAGCTGAGCCGGGCATGACCGGGTATTGGGACAGCGCCAGTCAACCTCGGCGGCCTCCCTGGCCAGCGTCGTGCCGCAGCTCGGACAGTCCACCGGGAACTCAAAGGCGTGCTCTGACCCGTCCCGCAGCTCCAGCACCGGCCCCACGACCTCAGGGATCACGTCGCCGGCCTTGCGCAGCACGACGGTGTCGCCGATCAGGACGCCCTTGCGGACGACCTCGTCCTGGTTGTGCAAGGTGGCACGCTCGACGGTGGACCCGCTGACCTTGACCGGGGTCATGACCGCGAACGGCGTCACCCGGCCAGTCCGCCCGACGTTGACCCTGATGTCGAGCAGCCTGGTCGTCACCTCTTCCGGGGGGTACTTGTACGCGATCGCCCAGCGCGGCGCCCGGCTGGTGAAGCCGAGCGTGGCCTGCATGGCAATCTGGTCGACCTTCACCACGACGCCGTCGATCTCGTACGAGGGGTCGTGCCGGTGCTCGGCGTAGTGCGCGATGTACTCGCGGACCCCCGCCAGGTCGGGCACCACCCGGTACAGCGAGCTCACCGGCAGGCCCCAGGCCCGCAGCTGGTCGTACCAGGCCGACTGGCTCGCCGGCCGCTCGGTCCGCTCGCCCTCGATCGCGCCCACGCCGTGCAAGATGAGGTCGAGCGGCCTGGTCGCGGTCACCGCCGGGTCCTTCTGCCGCAGCGACCCGGCCGCGGTGTTGCGCGGATTCACGTACGGCGGCTTGCCCGCTTCGGCCTGCCGCTCGTTCAGCTCGTGAAAAGCCGCGACCGGCAGGAACACTTCCCCTCGCACCTCGAGCGTCGCCGGCCAGCCCGACCCCGACAGCTTGGCCGGAGCGGCGGCGATCGTCTTGACATTGGCGGTCACGTCCTCGCCGGTGACGCCGTCGCCCCGGGTCGCGGCGCGCGCCAGCACGCCGTCCCGGTAGACGAGGTCCACGGCCAGCCCGTCGATCTTCAGCTCGCACAGGAACGGCCCGCCTCCGCCCAGCCGCTCGGCCCGGGCGTACCAGCCGTCGAGTTCCTCGGCGGAAAACGCGTTGTCCAGGCTGAACAGTCGCTCCAGGTGGGTGACCGGCGCGAATCCGGCGGCGATGACCTCGCCGCCGACCTGCTGCGTCGGCGAGTCCGGCGTCCGCAGCTCCGGGTAGGTCTCCTCCAGCGCGCGCAGCTCACGCACGAGCACGTCGTACTCGGCGTCGGAGACCACGGGCGAATCGAGCACGTGGTAGCGGTGATTGTGGTCGGCGACCTGCTCGGCGAGGTCGGCGTGCCGATGCTTGGCCGCGTCGTCGGCCTGCGCGACCTTGGCGGGCTCGCCCTGCGCGAGAGCGGCCGCTAGACCTTCAGCATCGGCTGGCTCACTCACCGGACGCCCTCCTCGATCAGCTCAGGGATCAGTGCCGCCGCATCCCGGCAGCGGGTCAGCGCGGTCCGCGCGTAGCTGGGTGAGGCGCCAGCCAGGCCGCAGGCGGGGGTGAGCACGACCTGCTCGGTCAGCTTCGTGGCTGGCAGCCCGATCCGCAGCCAGAGGTCGATGACGGCCGACGCCTCGGCCCGCCCGTCGCTGGGCTGGCGAACACCGGCAGCGCGGACGACCGTCTCGGTGGGCGTCGCGGAGACGGCCCCGGCGAACATCGCCAGGCCCGCCTCGACCGCTTCCCCGAAGTCGTCCTCATCGGCACGCCGGAACTGGCTCAGGTCGAACGATGCCGCAGTGGCACCAGAACCGGTGATGCATCGGAACGGAATGCGCGAAGCGCAGCAGTGCACGATCGTCGGCGCGGCGACGGCAGCGAGCACCGTGCGCAGGCGGTCGGCGGCCACGGACTCGTCCACCTCCGCCACCCGGTTCAGGCCGCTCGCGGTGGGCACGGCCCCGGCGAGCACCCCGGGCAGGGCGGGCTCGTCCAGCTGGACGCAGATGGTCGCGCGCGGCAGCCGGCGGCGGACGGCGGCGACGTGCGCGGCGAGGCCCTCGGCCAGCGAGCCGACTAGGTCGGCGACGGCACCTTCGTCGGAGAGCGCGGGCTCGATGCTGCGATTCAGCTCGAGCGCGGCCGCCAGCGTCCACGGCCCGCAGGCCTGGATCTTGAAGGGACCCGCGTAGCCGTCCGCGACCTCTTCCATCGCGTCGAGGTCGGCCGACAGCATGCTGGCGGCGCGGCTCTGGTCGCGGCCTGGCCGGTCGGCGAACCGCCACCCCCGCGCGGTGGTCTCCACCGGCAGGTCGACCAGCAGGTTGGCGGTCCGGCCGATCAGGTCGGCACCAGGCCCTCGGGCCGGCAACTCGACCAGGTGCGGCAGTTCGGGCAGCTCGCCGATGACGACCGTCATCGCCTCGCGGGGGTCGGTGCCTGGCATGGACCCCACGCCGGTAGCACTCCCGGCTGGCCAGGGAAACGGGGCGTCAGCATTCACCAGCGACATCCTAGTGACCAGTCGCGACAGCCAGCACGACCAGCAAGGTCCCGCGCTGGCGCCTAGGCGACGGGCGCGGCCGACGAGACGGTCGCGGCGATCGTCGCCGAACCCAGCACCACGTCACCGTCGTAGAGCACCGCGGCCTGTCCCCTGGCCACTCCCCTTGCCGGCGCGTGCAGCCTGAGCACGACCGACTCCTGCGCCGGGTAACAGGTCACCGGGTAGGTCTCGCCGTGCGCCCGCAACTGCACCCGCGCATCGAACGGCTCGTCAGGGCGCCGGCCGCCCGTCCACACCGGCCTGGACGCGGTGATCTCGGCGACGTCGAGCGCCTGCGCCGGGCCGACGCGCACCGTCCCCGACACCGGCTCGATGTCGAGCACGTACCTCGGCTTACCGTCCGGCGCCGGAACGCCGATGTGCAGCCCGCGCCGCTGACCGACCGTGAAGCCGTAGCTGCCGTCGTGGCTGCCGACCACCTGGCCGTCGGCGTCGACGATCGAGCCCGGCCTCGCGCCCAGCTTGCGCCGCAGGAACCCTCGGGTATCGCCGTCCGCGATGAAGCACACGTCGTGGCTGTCCGGCTTGTCGGCGACGGCAAGCCCGCGCTGCGCCGCCTCGGCCCGCACCTGGTCCTTGGTGCTGTCCCCCAGCGGGAACATAGCCCGGCTCAGCTGGTCGCTCGTCAGCACCGCGAGCACGTACGACTGGTCCTTGCCCGCATCGACGCTGCGCCGCAGGCGCGGGCCGGCCGGAGTGTGCTCGATCTTGGCGTGGTGCCCGGTGCACACCGCGTCGAAGCCGAGCGCGACCGCCCGGTCGAGCACCGCCGCGAACTTGATCTTCTCGTTGCAGCGCAGGCATGGATTGGGAGTATTGCCGCGCTCGTACTCGGCCACGAAATCGTCCACGACGTCTTCGGCGAATCGCTCGGCAAGATCCCAGACGTAGAAAGGTATGCCGATCACATCGGCCGCCCTCCGGGCGTCCCGCGCGTCTTCCAGCGTGCAGCAGCCCCGGGCACCCGTCCGGTACGAGCTTGGGTTGGCTGACAGCGCCAGGTGCACCCCGGTCACGTCGTGGCCGGCGGCCGCGGCCCGGGCGGCGGCGACGGCCGAGTCGACTCCGCCGGACATGGCGGCGAGCACGCGCAATTCGCTCATCGGCCGGCCCGCCTGGCCCGCTCGACGACCTCGGAAATCACCGCGCCGAGCGCTTCGGTGTCGCTCGCCGTGCTGGTGTGCCCGAAGGAGAACCGCAGCGAGCTCTTGGCCCTTGCCCGGTCAGCGCCCATCGCGAGCAGTACGTGGCTGGGCTGCGCGATCCCGGCCGTGCACGCCGAGCCGGTCGAGCAGGCGATGCCCTTGGCGTCGAGCAGCATCAGCAGCGCGTCGCCCTCGCAGCCGGGAAACGAGAAGTGCGCGTTGCCGGCCAGCCGGTCCGGCCCTGGCTCGGGGCCATTGAGCACCGCGTCGGGCACGATCGCGCGCACGACGTCGACCAGGCTGTCCCGCAGCTTGCCGATCCGCTCGGCGTGCTCGGCCTGGCAGCGGCCGGCCCACTGCGCCGCAGCGGCGAACCCGGCGATCGCCGCCGTGTCCAGGGTGCCCGACCGCACGTCGCGTTCCTGGCCCCCGCCGTGCAGCACCGGCACCGGGTCCTGGCCCCTGGCCAGCAGCAGCGCACCGGTGCCGACCGGTCCGCCGATCTTGTGTGCGGTGATCGTCAGCGCGGTCGCGCCGCTGTCGGCGAGGCTGACCGGAAGCTGCCCGGCCGCCTGCACGGCGTCGCTGTGGAACGGGATCTGGTACTCGGCGGCCACCTTGGCCAGCTCGGCGATCGGCTGGACCGTGCCCACCTCGTTGTTCGCCCACATGACGCTGACCAGCGCGACGTCGTCGGGGTTGGCTTCGATCGCCTCGCGCAGCGCCTGCGGGCTGACCGTGCCGAAGCTGTCCACGCCGAGCCACTCGACGTCGGCACCCTCGTGCTCGCCAAGCCAGCGAACGCAGTCGAGCACCGCGTGGTGCTCGGTCGCGGCGGCCAGGATTCTCGTGCGCCGCTGGTCGCGCCGCGCCCAGTAGATGCCCTTGACGGCCAGGTTGTCGGCCTCGGTGCCGCCGCTGGTGAAGATGACCTCGCTCGGCCGGGCGCCGTAGGTGAGCGCGATCTGCTCGCGCGACTCCTCGATCATCCGCCTGGCCCGGCGGCCGGCGTTGTGCAGCGAGGACGGGTTCCCGGTCTGCGCGAGCTCGGCCATCATCGCGTCGATGGCCTCGGGCAGCATCGGCGTAGTAGCGGCGTGGTCCAGGTAGACGGCGCTGACTCGGCCGTGCGCGACGGAATCGATGTTCGCCATGGTCTTACCAGCCTAACGGGCACACTGGGGCCCCGGATCGGCCCGTCAAGTTACCGCTGACACAACACCGCGAGCCTCCGATGCCATCCCGCTGATGCGCAGGCTGTTGACGGTCTCCTACTTGTCCACCAAGATGCCTGTGTGACCGACAACGACCTATCTGTCGGTTACCGACGGGAGGAGATCCGAATGGCCAGGGCCACGGTCAACGGGGTGGAACTGAACTACAAGCTAGAAGGCGACGGCGAAGAGACCATCGTGCTGGTCAACGGGCTCGCCGACGATCTGGAGTCGTGGGGTTTCCAGGTCGACGACTTCCTCGCCGCCGGGTACCGGGTGCTGCGGTTCGACAACCGGGGCATCGGCGCCAGCTCGAAGCCGGTCGGGCCGTACTCGAGCCGGATGCTCGCCGACGACGCCAAGGCGCTCGTCGACTCGCTCGGCGTGACCGACTTTCACCTGATGGGCGTCTCTATGGGCGGGATGATCGTCCAGGAGTACGCGCTTGCTTACGCCGGTGACCTGCGGTCGGTGACCTTCGGGTGCACCTACGCGGCACCCGGGCCGTTCTGCTCAGCGATGTTCGCCATGTGGGCGGACGCCGCCCAGGTCATGGGCGTCCCGTTCGTGATGCGGGACGTCACCCTGTGGGCGTTCACCGTCCCGTTCTTCGAGCAGCGGGGCGAGGAGCTGGCCGAGTTCGAGACCGCCATGCGCTACCTGGATCAGCCGGTCCACGCCTACCTGGCTCAGCTCGCGGTGATCCAGGACCACGACACCACCAGCCGGCTCGCATCGATCACGGTTCCCTCGCTGGTCCTGGCCGGCGAGGAGGACATCCTCATTCCCGTCGCGCTGTCGCGGCGGATCCACGAGGCGATAGACGGCTCCGAATGGGCCACTACCCGGGGCGGCCACGCCTGCCTGTGGGAGTTCCCGGCCGAATTCAACGCCACCTTCCTCGACTTCGTACGACGGCACGGGAAAGGCTAGCCATGACCGCGCAAGTCACCGGCTCAAGCTCGAGCACCACTCTCGCCCGAGGCCAGCTCGGCCTGTTCGGCGTGATCATGCCGGGGGTCGCGCAGATCGCCCCCGCCTTCAACCTCTTCTTCACCACCGGGGTCATGGTCGCCCTGGCCGGCGCTTCGGCGCCGCTGATCTTCCTGATCAGCATGGTGGGGATGGTGGCGACGGCCAGCAGCCTCGCCCAGTTCGCCAGCGTGTACCCGAGCGCCGGGTCGTTCATCACCTACATCACCAAGGCGATCGGCACCCGGGTGGCCGTGGCGATCGGCGTGATCACGATTCTCGGCTACATCATCGCCTTCGGCGGCATCTACATCTTCGTCGGCAGCTACATTGTGCAGAACGTCTTCGGCGACCCCCAGATCTGGGGGATCACCCAGCTCACGACGATCGTCTACGGCGCGCTGGTCGTCGCTCCGGTGATCGTCGGGCTCAAGTTCGGCGTCCGGATCACCGTCGCGCTCTACGTCTTCGAGGTCGTGCTGCTGCTCGCGATGAGCCTGACCATCTTGTTCCGTGGCGGCGCCAGCGGCCTGTCAGCCACCCCGTTCACCTGGCCAGGCGGGCACTCCAGCGACGTGCTGCTCGCCTTCAGCCTGGCGGTGCTCGCCTTCGGCGGTTTCGAGGCAGCCGCGCCGCTGGCCGAGGAGACCCGCAATCCGAGGCGGTCGGTGCCCATTGCCGTGATCGGGGCCGTCCTGATCAGCGGCGTGATCTACGTCCTCGGCTCCTACGCGCTCGTGACCGCGTTCGGGGTCGGGCACGCGGGCGCGCTCGCTGCCGACGGCAACCCCTTCCACACCGCCGCGAAGGCGTTCATACCGTTCGTCGCCCCGCTGATCACCTGGATCTTCCTGTCCAGCGTCACCAGCTCGTACGTCGCGGCGAACACGCAGACCTCCCGGGTCATCTTCGCCGGAGCCCGAGGCGGGCTGTGGAGCGCGGCGCTGGCCTCGGTCAACCCGAAGTTCCGTACGCCGGCCGTCGCCGCGATCGCGTTCGTCGCCCCGAGCATCGGTATTGGAATCGTGTCCACGGCCTTCACCGACCCTGGCACGGCGTCGGGATTCCTCGGCACCTACGGGATCCTCGGGCTGATCATCATGTACCTGATGGCCAACCTCGCGCTGATCGTGGAGTGGGCGAAATTCCGGTCCCAGGGCGTCGCCAAGAACTTCTGGCTCTGGGTCGTCGTCCCGGTCGTCGGCATCGCCGTGCTGGCGATCCCGGTCTGGGGTGACCTGCGGCCCGGCCAGCCGAGCCCGTACAACATCCTGCCGTGGCTCACCCTCGGGCTGGTCGCGGTCGGAGTGGCCTACGCGCTCGTCCTTGGCGCGCTGCGGCCGGAAGCGCTGCGCCGCGCGCCGGCGCTGCTCGAGGGCGACGACGAAGGTTCAGGCTGATTAAGGCGCTGGCCAAGAGTTCGGGCTGAGCGGGTTTGCCTCGTCCGGAGCGGGTAGGGCGAATGCCGTTGCCTGACCGCTGCAGGGAGGAGCCACCATGCTCACGCTCACCGACAGCGCCACCTCGGCGATCCGTAGCCTGACCGCACAGCCGGACCTGCCCGACGAGGCTGGCCTGCGCATCATGAGGCAAGGCGACGGCACCGCGTCGTTCCAGCTTGCCCTGACCGAAGGCCCGGGCGCTGGTGACCAGGTCGTCGAAAGCGAGGGCGCGCGGGTCTTCCTGGAGGCCGAGGCGGCCGAGATCCTGTCCGACAAGGCCCTCGACGCGCAGATGGACCCCGAGGGTGACCTGGTCTTCCGCATCTCGGATCAGCCCTCGCCGGCCTGATCCGCTCCGCATCGCGACCTCGCCAAGGTCGGTTCCCCTCAGTTCTTGCGCTTGTCGATCTCCTCGACAAGCTGGGGAACCACCTTGAAGAGGTCGCCGACCACGCCGTAGTCCGCTAGCTCGAAGATCGGCGCTTCCGGGTCCTTGTTGACGACCATGATCGTCTTGGACGTCTGCATCCCGGCTCGGTGCTGAATGGCGCCCGAGATGCCGATCGCCAGGTAGAGCTGCGGCGACACCGTCTTACCGGTCTGACCGACCTGGAACTGGTGCGGGTACCAGCCTGCGTCGGTGACCGCGCGCGAGGCGCCGACCGCCGCGCCGAGCGAGTCGGCGAGCTTTTCGATCAGGGCCATGTTGTCGGCCGAGCCGACCCCGCGACCGCCGGAGACCACGATGGACGCCTCGGTGAGCTCGGGCCGGGCGCCGCGCTCCTGGACGACCCGCTCAAGCACCTTCGCCTGCTTCGCCTGGTCGCTGATCGGCACGCTCACCGGCTCGATGGTCGCCGGACCCTGCGCGGCCTCGGGCACGATCGCGTTCGGGCGGACGGCAATGATCGGCGTGCCGGTCCTGACCTTCGCGCTGACGTTGATCGCGCCGCCGAAGATCAGCTGCTCGGCCGTGAGGTCGTCGGTCAGGCCGACGACATCGGTCAGGATGCCCGAGCCGATCCTGACCGCGAGCCGGCCGCCGATCTCCTTGCCCTCGGCGGTGCTGGGCAGCAGCACCGCTGCGGGTGACTTCTGCCGCACCAGCTCGGCGAGCAGCTCGGCCTTGGGCGCGACGACGTACTCGTCGTACTCGGCACTCTCGGCCACGTAGACCTTGTCCGCACCGTACTCGGCCAGCCTGCCCTGCGCGGCCTGCGCTCCGGCTCCGGTCCACACCACGGCAGGCTCGCCGAACTTGCGGGCCAGCGTCACCAGCTCGAACGTGACCTTCTTGACAGCCTCGCCGTCGTGCTCGGCGAGTACCAGGATCTCAGCCATATCTCGGAAGCCCTTCAGCCTCTGCGCTCTCTGTGTGAATCAACGCCACTCGGTCAGCTTCAGATGAACTTCCTGCTCACCAGGAACTCCGCAGCCTTGCTGCCGCCGTCGCCCTCGTCGGAGACGACCGTGCCCGCCTGGCGCGACGGCCGCTTGGCGAAGGTCAGCACCTGCGTCGCCGCATTCGCCAGGCCGACCTCGCTCGCGTCCACGCCCGTGTCGGCGACGCTCAGCGTCTGCACCGGCTTCTTCTTCGCGGCCATGATCCCCTTGAAGGACGGATACCGGGGCTCGTTGATCTTCTCGACCACGCTGACCACGGCGGGCAGCGTCGCCTCGACCCGGTCGAAGCCGTAGTCGGCCAGCCGGTTGATCGTGATCTTCGAGCCGTCGATCTCGACCTTGCTCGCGTAGGACAGCTGCGGCACGCCGAGCCGCTCGGCGAGCATCGCGGCCAGCACGCCGGTCCTCGCGTCAGTGGACTCGCAGCCCAGGATGACCAGGTCGAAGGGCAGGTTGCGGAGCACGCCGGCCATCGCGGCCGAGGTGCCGAGCGCATCTGATCCGGCGAGCGCGTCGTCGACCAGGTGGATGGCCTGGTCGGCGCCCATCGACAGGGCCTTGCGGATCGACTCGGTCGCGCGCTGGGGACCCATCGAGAAGATGGTCACCTCGCCGCCGTGCTCCTCGACCAGGCGCAGCCCTTCCTCGATGGCGAACTCGTCGAGCTCGTTGATGATGGCGTCGGCGGCATCCCGGTCGAGCGTCGAGTCCAGGACCTTAAGTGTGCGTTCCGACCACGTGTCGGGAACCTGCTTCACGCAGACGACGATGTTCATGACCGGCGGCCGACCTCCCTGATTGCTGCCATCCCGCGTACTTCATTACCCTGGCTCACCACCGAACTAGACGACCGATCATTAAAACGGTCAGCTCGCTCGCGGCAAGTGCAAGCCTGCCAAACGACGCCGGCGAGGTGCAGCGCGGGTCCTCGCAGCGTACTCAGGAGCTATGTTACTCACAAGTAGCTTATTTGGTTGCTGCGGGGTACCCGAGCAGGTCAGCCGGACTCTCCGGCCTATCTGCGCTCCGCGAGGGCGACTACGTTGGCGAGCAGCATCGCCCTGGTCATCGGCCCGACCCCACCAGGGACACGGGCCAGGTGACCTGCGACCTCCGCCACGTCCGGGTGCACGTCGCCGACCAGCCCGTCCGAGGTGCGGGTGATCCCGACGTCGAGCACCGCCGCACCTGGCCTGATCATGTCGGGGGTGAGCAGACCCGGCTGGCCGGCAGCGACCACGACGATGTCCGCGTTCACCGTGTGGCTTTTCAGGTCTTTGGTGCCGGTGTGACAGAGCGTCACAGTGGCATTCTCGCTGCGCCTGGTGAGCAGCAGCCCGAGCGGCCTGCCGACGGTGACCCCCCGGCCGATCACGGTGACGTTCGCGCCGGCGATGGGCACTCCGTACCGGCGCAGCAGCTCGATGATGCCGAGCGGGGTGCATGGGAGCGGGGCGGGCTCACCGAGTACCAGGCGGCCGAGGTTCGTCGGATGCAGGCCGTCGGCGTCCTTGGCGGGGTCGACCAGCTCGAGTACCGCCTGGGTGTTCAGCCCGGCGGGCAGCGGCAGCTGGACGATGAAGCCCGTGCACGCCTTGTCGGCGTTCAGCTCGGCCACGACGTCCTCGACCTCGCGCTGGCTAGCGGTCGCCGGCAGGTCACGGCGGATGCTCGTGATGCCGATCTGCGCGCTGTCCTTGTGCTTGCCGGCCACGTAGACCGAGCTGCCGGGGTCGTCGCCGACCAGAACCGTGCCGAGACCAGGCACGATACCGCGCAGCGCCAGAGCGGTAACCCGTCCGACGAGCTCGGCGCGTACGTCCGAGGCCGTGGCCCTTCCGTCCAGAATGATCGCACTCACCGGGCTATTGTCGCCGGCGGCCTTCCTCACCCGCTCGGCGCCGCCGGTGCTGGCGGCCCAGTGCTGGCGGCCAGCGACAGCAAAACCCTACTTACTGCTGTTGAGGGGCGAAATTCGACAGCACCATGGTCCTACTTACTGTCATCAGGACAGCAGCAAGTAGGACCATGGTGTCGTAGAAATCGGGTCGCGGGCGGCGCGTGGCCCGGATTTCTGCTGTCGCGCGGTCAGGCGGAGCTCCGCTCAGTGCCATCCGCTCAGTGCCGTCCGCTCAGTGCCAGAAGTGCCTGACGCCGGTGAAGTACAGGCTGACTCCGGCCTTCGCCGCGGCCTCGATGACCTCGGCGTCGCGGACCGACCCGCCCGGCTCGACGATGGCACGGACGCCAGCCTCGGTCAGCACGAGCAGGCCGTCGGCGAACGGGAAGAACGCGTCGCTGGCGCCAACCGAGCCCGCCGCCCGCTCGCCCGCCCTGGTGACCGCGAGGCGAGCCGAGTCGACCCGGTTGACCTGCCCCATGCCGACGCCGACGCTGGCTCGGCCCGCCGCTAGCAAGATGGCGTTCGACTTCACGCTGCGGCAGGCCCGCCAGGCGAATTCCAGGTCGGCCAGGGTCTCCGGGCTGGCGGGCGGGCCGGCCGCCAGCTGCCAGCCTTCGGCCCGGTCGCCCGGCTCGGCGACGGCATCGGCGGTCTGCATCAGCAGGCCGCCGCCGACCTGCCGCCATTCGAGGCCCGGGGCGGCGTTCGGGGCTGGTAGCGGCGCAGCGGAGCAGGCGCTGGTTCTTTTTCGCGCGCAGGGTGTCCAGGGCGGCAGGCTCGAAGTCGGGCGCGATCACCACTTCGGTGAAGATCTCGGCGATCTGGGCGGCGAGTTCGGCGGTCACCGTCCGGTTCGCGGCGATGACGCCGCCGTAGGCCGAGACCGGGTCGCAGGCGTGGGCCTTGCGGTGCGCGTCGGCGATGCCGCTGGCGACGGCGATGCCGCACGGGTTGGCGTGCTTCATGATCGCGACGCACGGATCGCTGAACTCGCTCGCGCGTGCCGCCAGGCCGCGTCGGCGTCGACGTAGTTGTTGTACGACATCGGCTTGCCGTGCAGCTGCTCGGCGTCGGCGACACCGCGGCTCGCATCCGACCGCGTCCCCGCTGGCGCGTAGAGCGCCGCGCGCTGGTGCGGGTTCTCGCCGTAGCGCAGGACCTGACGACGGCTCCAGGTGGTGGCTACCGCATCGGGCCAGCCGGTCTCGGCGGCCGTCTCGTCGGGGGCGTAGCGCGAGGCGAACCACGAGGCTACGGCCGCGTCGTAGCTCGCGGTCCTGGCGAACGCCTGGGCGGCGAGCCGGCGCCGCTGGTCGAGCGTGAACCCGCCTGCGGCCAGGGCCTGCCCGACCTCGGCGTAGTCGAGCGGGCTGGTGACGACCGCGACGCTGGCGTGGTTCTTCGCGGCCGCCCGGTCATCGCAGGGCCGCCGATGTCGATCTGCTCAATGGACTCGGCGTCGGTCGCGCCCGAGGCGATCGTCTGCTCGAACGGGTACAGGCTGGAGATCAGGAGCTGAAACGGGGCGATCCCCAGCTCGTCGAGCTGCGCGACGTGGCCGGGGTCACCGACGTCGGCGAGCAGGCCGCCGTGGATCTCGGGGTGCAGGGTCTTGACCCGGCCGCCCAGGCACTCGGGGAAGCCGGTCACGGACTCGACCGGCGTGACCGGAATCCCAGCCGCCGCGATGGCCGCCGCCGTGCTTCCCGTCGAGACGATCTCCACGCCGAAACTGTGCAGCGTGGCCGCGAGTTCCTCGATGCCGCTCTTGTCGTGCACGCTGACGATCGCCCGGGAAATGGCGATCTTGCTCGCCGGATCTGACATGCCTCAAGTCTCGCAGCCCGCCCCGGCCGCGCTGCCTCAGCCCCGCCCCGGACCGCGCCGAACTGGGTCTGTCCGTTTCGCTGGGTGCGGCGTCATAGTAGACGGACTATCCGCCCGAAGGGAGCTTTCAATGCGACTCACCCGCGCACGGTCATTCATCGCGGCAAGCTTGGTGGTACTGGCCGGCACGGCGTCGACCGTCTTCCTGGTCGCCGGCCCGGCATCGGCCAAGCCCGCAGCCCCGGTCAGCGCCGCCAGCAGCCAGGTTGTGCTCGTCAACTGCAACTCCGGGGTCGTGAAGCCCAAGCTCTTCGAGCCCGGCTGCATGGCGTCGCAGGAGTTCTTGTCTAAGCTCACGTGGACGAACTGGGCCGCCAACGCGTTCGGCAGCGGCACCTTTGACATCAACAGCTGCAACCCGAGTTGCGCGCAGGGCAAGCTGCTGAAGTTCCCGGTGCTCGTCGTCGCGTGGAAGGCGCATGCCGTGGCCGAACCACGCCGGCCGCAAGTTCTTCAGCCGGCTTACCGTCATCTTTACTAGCAAGCTGCCGAAGGGCACGCACACGCCGTCCATCACGCTCACGTTGTCGGCGCACCAGTAGCTCAGCCGCCGCCCGGTCCGGCCAGCCCGCAGTAGCGGTACCCTTGCCGGGCCGGGCGGTCGTGGTACTGCGTCCAGACCGCTTGTGCATTGGTGATGAAATAGGACCAGCGCAGTTCACGAGCTCTCGAGGACCGGAGGAACGGCACTGCCTGCCGAGTTCAGCCCGCAATCCGCTCCCGGATCACCAGATCAGCCTGCATCCGGCGGCGCGAACGAGCATGACAGTCCGGTGGGCGATGCCTCGAAGCCGTTGCTGCCTGACGGGCGACCCCGGCCGTTCTTCGCATCCGAGCCAGGCCAGCCCCAATCTGACCAGCCCCAGTCTGACCAGGCGCAGCGCGACGAACGGCCCCGGCCTGACCAGCCGCAGCAGTTTGGCCTAGGGCCGGTCCAGGGCGGCGGCACTCCGGGACAGTTCCAGGGCGCGAACCTGGCCTGGCGGCCCGATCAGGTGGCCCCGCGGCAGCCACCGCGCAGGCCGGCGCAGCTTAAGCCGCCCGGGCGGGAGCTGAAACAGCGGGCGATCGCGTCGGCGGTGTTCGGGGCGCTCAGCCTGGTCGCGCTGCTCGGGATCGGCACCGACCTGCGCAAGGGCGTCTACGTGCTGCTGTTCAGCGCGGCGATCGGGATCGCCGGCAGCGTGATCGGGATCACCGCGCTGGTGAAGGCCCGCAGGACGGGCACCTACCGGCCACGGTTCGCGGTTGCCGGCATCGTGCTCGGCGCCCTGGCCGCACTGATCTCTACGCCGATCCTGATCACCTATCTGGCATTCCCGACCCAGGTGAACGACTACGTCAACTGCCTGCAGCAGGCGCAGAACTCCAGCCAGCAGCAAGCTTGCATGAGCAAGTTCTACAAGTCGATCCACCTCAGCAAGTCCGCCGCCACCGCTAGGCAGGTGCACGGCCCTGACGGCCGGACCCGAATTTAAGGCAGTGCCGGCTTAAGGCAGTGCCAGCTTAAGGCAGTGCCGGCTTAAGGCAGTGCCGGCTTAAGGCAGTGCCGACGGACCGCTCGGGGGCCTGGACCTGCCCGTCGACCTCTGGCCCTCGGCCCACCGATCCAGATAGATGACGTGCCCGCCCTCTTCGGCCCCGGCGGCCAGGTCAGGAACCGACACGGTCGCCGCCGGGGCAGGCACCGGACCGGTGCCGGTGACCCCCATGTCGCGCTCCCCGCCGAGCGGCTCAGAACCGCGCTGAGCCGTCGCGCGGCCACGCCACCAGCTCGCCGCACCCGCGCAGATCGCGGCGGAGATCCCGAGTTCCAGGGCGCCGACCAGGCCGACTTGCCACGCCGAGGGGCCGACGTCCGACAGCCGGCCGTTGCCCAGCGGACCGCCAGCGAACGCGGCGAGCACGCCGAGCACGATGCCACAGCAGGCACCGCCGCAGAATCCCCTGATCGCGGCCGTGTCGATGCTGGCGTGCGGCACGTGCCTGACGATCAGCAGCCCGCCGATCGCGCCAGCGAGGTACGGGAACACGAGCAAGATGGCGGCCAGGAATCCGGACACCGACCCGTGCGGCCCGCTCGGCAGGGCGGCGAGCAGCGGGAAGGCCGGCATCGGCCCCAGCACCGAGCCAGTGGGCGAGACGATCGTGCCCGAGCCGACAGCGAAGCCCGGCCCGAGCATGTAGGCGATCGCCCAGAGCACGGCATTGGGCAGGTAAGCGAGCTGGGCGAGCAGCAGCAGCCCGGTCCCGACCAGCCCGGGGCCGAGCAGTCCGTAGACCCCGCTGAACTGATGCAGATGGTTAGCCAGCGCGACCGCGACCGTGAGCATGCCGGCGGCGGCGAGCGTCGTCAGCGATCCGGCCGCACCGAGCAGGATCGAGCGCGACCGAGCCGACATCAGCTGGCCGAGGCGCCGCCACGATGCCAGCGCGCGGGCCGCGCCGAACCAGGAGGCGGCGAACGCGATGGCGAACCCGCCGAGCACCGCCTGCGGCACCGACGCCGTCGCCAGGTCGGACCGGCTGACGACTGCGAGTACCCCGGCGATGACCGAGTACGGAAGGGCGACCGCAAGCGCGACGCTCACGACGAGCCGCGCGCTGCTCACCGACCGGCCGTGGACCGCTACCCAGCCTCGAATGACCGCGCGGCCGGCCCACCACAGCAGCGTTCCCGGCAGCAGGACCAGTCCGAGCGGCAGCATCCCGATCCGGCCCGCGCCCTGGACCTGGACGGCGACGTGGTGGCCGACCAGCCAGAGCACGCCCGCCGTGCGCAGGACACCCACTAGCCCGAGCCCGGGATGCGGTGAGGCGATCCAGCCGACCACGGCGAGGATCGTCATCGCCGCCAGCCCGGCACCAGCGGCTCCGCCGGCGGCGCGCACACCGGCGAAGACCAGCGAGCTGCCCAGCGCAGGCCGGGCTCCCGTCACCGAATCCGGCTGATCGGGGTCGCCCCGCCTCGGGCGAACGGCGGAAGTCGTCACAAGACTCCACATTGGCAACGTCAGCGCGACGGCGGGTGGAGGCGCGCCGCAGCCACTAGCCGCGCATGAGTTCCCTGACGAGCTGGGCGGTGCCGCTCGGGGTCCGGCCCACCTTGACGCCGACCTTCTCCAGGGCTTCCTTCTTAGCCTGCGCGGTGCCCGCCGAGCCCGAGATGATGGCGCCGGCGTGGCCCATCGTCTTGCCCTCGGGCGCGGTGAACCCGGCCACGTAGGCCACGACCGGCTTGGTGACGTTGGCCTCGATAAAGGCGGCGGCCCGCTCTTCGGCGTCGCCGCCGATCTCGCCGATCATCACGATCGCGTCGGTCTCGTCGTCGTCCTGGAACGCCTTGAGGCAGTCGATGTGCGTCGTCCCGATGATGGGGTCCCCGCCGATCCCTACAGCAGTGGAGAAACCAATATCCCTCAGCTCGTACATCATTTGATAAGTCAGCGTGCCCGACTTGGAGACCAGGCCGATTCGTCCCTGCGTGGTGATGTCGGCCGGGATGATGCCGGCGTTGGACTTGCCGGGCGAGGCGATGCCCGGGCAGTTCGGCCCCACGATCCGAGTGGTGCTGCCCCGCTCGGTCGCGTAAGCCCAGAACGCGGCGCTGTCGTGCACCGGGACGCCCTCGGTGATCACGATGACCAGCGGGATCGCCGCGTCGACGGCCTCGATCACGGCGTCCTTGGTGCCTGCGGGCGGCACGAACACGACCGAGACGTCGGCTCCGGTCTGCGCCATCGCCTCGCCAACGGTCGCGAACACCGGGGCGCTCGTGCCGCCGAGGTCGACGTTCTGGCCAGCCTTGCGCGGGTTGGTGCCGCCGACCACCTTGGTGCCAGCCGCGATCATCCGGGCACCGTGCTTGCGGCCCTCAGAGCCGGTGATGCCCTGGACGATGACCTTGCTCTCGCTGGTCAGGAAGATCGCCATCTCATGCTCCAGTCGCGGCCAGGCTGGCCAGCTCGGCGGCCCGCCTGGCCGCGTCGTCCATCGTTCCTACCTGCTCGACTACGTCGATGCTGGCGTCGATCAGGATCTGCCGTCCTTCGGCCGCCTTGTTGCCGTCGAGCCGGACCACGATCGGCCGGTCGACCGGCTCACCGCGCTCGCTCAGCATGCCGATCGCGGTGACGATGCCGTTCGCCACGGCATCGCAGGAGGTAATGCCGCCGAACACGTTCACCAAGACGGATCGGACCGAAGGATCGGACAAGACTATTTCCAACCCGTTGGTCATCACCTCAGCCGAAGCGCCACCACCGATGTCCAGGAAGTTCGCCGGCCGGACGCCGCCGAATTCCTCGCCCGCGTAGGCGACGACGTCGAGCGTCGACATGACCAGGCCGGCGCCGTTGCCGATGATGCCGACCTGCCCCTCGAGCTTGACGTAGTTGAGGTGCTTCTCCTTGGCCCGCGCCTCGATCGGGTCGGTCGCGGTGGGGTCGGCGAAGCGCGCGTGCTCCTGGCGGAAGGCGGCGTTGTCGTCCAGGCTCACCTTGCCGTCGAGGGCGGCGACCCGGCCGTCGGTGGTCAGGGCCATCGGGTTGACCTCGACGAGCGTCGCGTCCTCGTCGGTGAAGACGGCCCAGAGCCGCTGCGCGAGTTCGACCGCGCCCTCGACCGCCTCCTGCGGGATGCGGCCGGCCTCGATGATCTCCTGCGCCGTGGCCCGGTCGACGCCCTTGAGCGGGTCGATCCCGATCCGCGCGACCGCGTCGGGGTTGGTGTGGGCGACTTCCTCGATCTCGACGCCGCCTTCGACGGAGCAGATCGACATGAACTGCCGTCCGGCCCGGTCGACCAGGAAGGAAAGGTAGTACTCCTGCGCGATGTCATAGGCCTCGGCGATGAGGACCTTGTGGACCGTGTGGCCCTTGATGTCCATGCCGAGGATGGCGCTGGCCTTCTCGAAGGCTTCATCGGCGTTCTTGGCTAGCTTGACGCCACCGGCCTTGCCCCGGCCGCCGACCTTGACCTGGGCCTTGACGACCACCATCGGGTGACCTTGGGCGGCGAACTCCTCCGCGATGGCCCTGGCCTCGTCGGCCGTGTAGGCGACCTTGCCGGCCTGCACCGGCACGCCATACTCGGCGAACAGCTCTTTTGCTTCATGCTCGAACAGATCCACGTCCGCGTCCGTTCCTGACTGGTCTGATGTACTCGCGGTCTGCAGCGCTCGCCGTCTGCGCGGTGAGACTCGCGGTCGCGAGGGGGTAGGCGCGGTGCCGTCAAAGCGGCGTGCCCGCCAGAGGTGAGCTTAGCGGGCAGGTAACACCTGGCCGGTCAGCCGGTCCCGCTTGTACCTTGCAGACAGCGCCGGTCTCGTCAATCCCGCCTCGATGCGGACTTAACGTTCGAACCCCCGGCCGCCGCAGGACCTTTGGCGGCGGCCGGGGGTTCGATAACTATAGCTTTGGGCGTATGTAGCTATTATGCCACGGGCGCCTCTTCCCTCTGCCAGGCCACTGAAACTCTACGCCGAAAGTATGTTCATGTTTGTAGCGACCCACATAACCCGAGATACCTAGGGATATTAGGTCGTCGGGTGCCATGTGCTTACAGCCGAATCCTCCTCCGCAGTAATACCCCCAGTCATGGCCCTTGGCGAAACCCCATCTGCGGTACCACACGTGGCTGCCTGTCCAGGGACCAATAACTGGGTAATGCGGCCCCGGACCGGGAAGTACCAGCGCACTATTCACGAAGAGTTCCAGGAGAATACCGACTTCCTTTTCCTTCTCTTTTTTCCACTTAGGCTGAAGCTTGAACCCGTAGTAGAGGCCGCACTTGTTATCGCTGCCACAGCGCTTAACAATGTTGGCACAGACGTGTCCGCCGCACTTCTGGCGATACAGTTCGGCGTAAAGGCCATCGGGATCGGACTGGTCGACCGGATCTGTGTCGGCGTAGGCGTAGGGCTGTTCGGTCTGATCCACGTCCGGATCAACTGAGGTGAACTGACCAGTGGCGGGGTCATAATAGCGGTTGATGAGGTAAATCAGGCCGTCGGGGTCGGTGTAACCGCCGGCGAATCCGAACGGGGTCGTCGCGGTAAGCCCGCCAGCGGTAGTCGGGTTGCCCCAGGCGTCATAGCTCATCGTCCCTGTCAGCGTGCCTGATGAATTAACCGTGCCGCGAATCGACCTGATTAGGTCCGCATTGAGATAGGTGACGGTCCCAGCGGAAAGGCTCACCTGCTCCCCCGGCGCGTCTTGCCCCGTGTATACGTAGGCATTAGAGCCGTCCATTAGCAAACTGTCGCCGCCCCACACATAGTGCTGGGTGATAGCCGACCCGCCGGCCGGCGTGATCGTAGTTGACGCGCGCATGCTATTGCCGTCATAGACCGCGGCCGTCATGTTCGCGGCGCCGTCATCGTAGCTGGCGAGTTGCTCGGCGCCGTTCCAGGTCCCAGACGACAATGTCGTCGCGCCCTGGACCGAGGTGAGCCGTTCTCCGTCTGCGTCGTAGGTGTAACTCGTAGAGGTCCCTGACAAACTTGACGACGTAAGTTCGCCGGCGTTGTCGTAACCGGCGGTTGCACCATTCGGCAATGTGGTCAGGTTACCCGAGGCATCGACAGCATAGCTGACGAGCGATCCGGTACCCGGAGTCATCGACGTGAGTCGGCCCTGAGCGTCGTAGGTATAGCTAACCGGGCTTCGAGAAGACGATGGCGTATCGGTTTCGCTCAAGATGTCGCCAGAGGGGGCGTCGGAATAGGTAAAGGACTGCAGTGTTGTGGAGCTGTTCTTGAGCTTTATCAGCGACGGGGTGTCGGTGTTGTCATAAGTTGTAGCGATTGTGTCGCCAGTCGTACCAAGCGTTGCGGATGTCGGCAATCCGTCTGCGGTGTTAGAGATGGAGATCTGATTGCCGTTGAAGTCCGTCACCGACGTCAATTGACTGGCGTGATCGTAGCCGTAGGTAACCGAGTTCGTTGTCGCCCACGTCGCGGCAACAGGCAGCGGATAGGCAATGGAGGATATTTGCCCATTAGGGTCATAACTATAACCTACGGTTTGGGAAGCCCCATTTGTATCCGACGTAAGTTCGTCGAACGAATCGTAGCTGTAGCTTGACGATCCGGCCCCGTCAGTCATCGCGGTCAGGTTGCCGTCGGCGTCAAAGGTATTGCCGACCGAATGAGCTGACGAGCCGGAATAGCTGACGGTCGCGACCTGGTCCGTCGGCGTATACGTCATTGTCGTGGTGACGCCGTTCGGATCGGTGGAGGTCAGCCGATTTCCTGCAGGGTCGTACGAGGCTGTGGTCGTGGCGCCAGTCGGCGCTGCGGTAGTGGCAGGGGCAGTTGTCGAGACCAGCTCACCCACGGAGTCGTAGCCATACGACGTCTGGTGCGCGGCCTGCGTAGGATGAGACGTCGCAGACACCACCCACGGCGCCGAAGTCTCGCATCCTGCAACTCCAGTGGCGTTCCCGTCTGCAGAGACCACTGAACTGGTATCACCATTCGGATCGAAACAGTAACTGACCGTGGAAGCGGCCAAGGACCCGAAACCTGTCGTCTCACTTACCAGCTCATCAGCGTCGTTGTAGGTGTCTACTGTGACCTGGGGTGAGCCGCCATTCGAAGTTGCCGGTTCTGTGGTCGTCGCCACATTCCCGTTGCCGTCATAGGTGTAGGAAGTAGTCTCGAATCCGGTCTGGCCTGCCGGGGCCGGCGTGGTCTCCTGGGTAAGATTGCCGTCAGTGTCGTAGGTATCCACCGTGGCATCCGCTGCCAGCCGAGTGCTGTAACCAGCGGGATAAGTCGTTGGACACGATCCGGGATTCAGGCCATTGGCGACGACCCCGGCGGGCGGCACCGTCTGGACGATATCTCCGGCCGGATCGTAGCAAGTCAAGGTGGCATTGCTGTCTGGGTCTGTAACAAGCGTCGCTTCGTCGTCGGCGTTAAAGCCTGTCATCGTCGTAAAACCACGAGCGTCCTCAACTGAGGTCCGGTTATTGTCGCCGTCGTAGCCGTATTGCGTCACTCGCGGCGTGACTGTGTGCCCGGTGCCATCTCCCTGGCTGACCGACGTTGGCTGGCCGTCGCTGTTGAACGCCGTAACTGTGGTGAAGTTCCCGGAGTTGGCACCGGTGAGGTTCCCGTCCGGAGCTGACTCAGAAGTCTGCTCCCCGTCGCTGTCGTAGCCATAGCTGGTGATGGCCAACTCGGCACCGTTGCCGTCCGGCGTAGAACTCGACGTGAGGGCGCCTTGGGCGTTGTAGGCGAGCTGAGTCACGACACCATCGGCGTCAATCGTCGCGCAGGGCAGCGAGGCTGACGGAGGCGTGGCACCGCAAGTGATATGGTTGGCGCCCAATGTCACGCTATTACCGGCATAGAGGCTGTAATCATTCTGCGAATAAGCCGCAGTAGTTACGCCTGGCTCGTAGACCCCCGTAGTGGAGTAGAGTTCGTTGCCGTCTGTGTCATAGAGCGTCCAGGTCAGACCTTGCGGCGGGATGGAAGTCGGGGGTGTGATGACCCCTCCCGGTGCTACCGCCGACGGTCCCGGGCTTCCCGTGCAGGTTGCGGACGCTTCGGCCGTTGACGAGCAATTCGTATCGGCGAGCGCTGTGAATGCGTCGGTTGTTGTCGCCGTCTGCGAGCCAACACCGTCAGGACTTACTGTTGCTATCGGATTGCCATTGACACCATACGTGGTCATGGTGACGTTGCCGTTGCTGTCGACGTCAGCGGTGTCAAGCTGAGTTCCGGCGCTTGCGTCGCTGCCAGACTGGTCGGGAGCGAATGCCTGGGCTGAGGTCACGGTAGTCCCGCCCGTGAGGTCAGCCTCGCCTGTCTGCGAGCCAAGAGAATAGCTGTCGATGGTGGTGTTGCCATCGGGGTCTGTGACCGTGGTCATGCCGGTGCCGGTGGCCGTGTTCATGCAGTCGCCGCGGCTCACGCTGACGCAATAGTTGAAGGAAGTGACGTTGCCCATCGGGTCGGTCTGGCTGGTCACCCGGCCGAAGGAGTCGTAGACGTTGACGGTGCTGTCGCCGGCGTCCGGGCCGCCTGGCTGGGCGTTCGGGCCGGTGATGGTGAGCAGGTCGTTGGCAAGCTGCGGGTTGCCGGTCGATCCGGCGCCGTAGGTGTAGCTGGTCTTGTTGCCCATCGGGTCGGTGGCCAAGGTCAGGTCACTGCCGGTGTAGGCGTAGGTCCACCGCCTGGCCATCGGGTCCGTGACGGTGGTGACCAGGTTTGACGAGTTGTAGCCGAGCGTCAGCGCGCGGCCCGAGGCTGAGGTGATGGTCTGACACCAGCTCGCCGTGGCGGGACAGTTCCCCGTTCCCGGTGCCGGGCTGGCGTAGGTGATGTTCAGCGTCTCGCCTGCGGCGTCGGTCTCGCTGGTGAGTGCGCCGCTGGAGCTGTAGGTGAAGGAGTCACCTGGGTCAGGTGAGTAGGTGTAGGCGCCCGAGGAGAAAGCGAGCGTCGCGGTCATGTTCTCCGGCAGGGTGCAGTAGCCGGTCGAGCCGGCGGCTGGTATGGCGCGGTGCAGAGGCTGCCGTTCTTGGGGTAGAACGTAGTCTCGGATCCGTCAGCCTGGTTGACCGTGACGCCGTTGCCTGCGGGGCTGATTCCGAACGGGGATCCGACGGTGGCGACGGCCTCGTCGACATTGTCGTTGTCGTTGTCAGTGACGAACACGTCGCCCCACGGGTCGACCGCGACGTTGTAGTCGAAGTCCAGTTTCGCGGCGGTCGACGGACCGCCCAGCCCGACCGGGCCGGCAACTCCGGTCGCGCTTCCGATCACGGTGTAGATGTCGCCGGCGGTCATCGGCTGGCCCCACTGGGTGCCGTTGGCAGCGGCGATCTCCTGAACCCGGGCGTTGAACGAGTCGGCGATGTAGAGGTTGCCAGAGTTGTCGATCGCGAGCGTGGCGGGGAAGCTGAGCTGGGCTTGCGCCGCCGGGCCGCTGTCACCCGAGGTGCCGATGACACCGTTGGTGCCCGCGATGGTGTACATGTCGCCGGCGGTCATCGCCTGGCCCCACTGGGTGCCGGTGGATGCGGGGACCTCCTGTACCCTCTCGTTCGCCGAGTCCGCGATGTACAGGTCTCCGGCCGCGTCGAAGGTGACACCATCAGGGTTCTGCAGCTTGGCGGAGGCAGCCGGGCCGCCGTTTCCGGTGCTGCCGCTGACGCCGGTGGAACTGCCAGCCACCGTGTACATGTCACCGGCCGTCTTGCCGCCGCCGGTCACAGCCGGGACTTCCTGAACCCGGTTGTTGGTGTTGTCAGCGATGAAGAGGTTGCCCTGGCCGTCGAGCGCGATGCCCGAAGGAGCGCTGAGCAGCGCTGAGGTCGCGACGCCGCCGTCTCCGGCAATCCCGGCGGCACCCGTCGCGCTGCCGGCCACCGTATAGATGTCGTTGGCTGTCTTGCCGCCGGCCGTGACCGCCGCGACTTCCTGAATCCGGTTGTTCCCTGAATCGTCGATGTAAAGGTCCCCGGCCGAGTCCAGAGCCACGAAGAGCGGATTGTCGAGCTCCGCCGACGTCGCCGGCCCGAAGTCGCCGGACAAGCCAGCGCCGCCGTTGGCCAGGCCAGCTACCGTGTACACATCATCGGCCGTCATCGAGATGCCGAACTGGCTATGGGTCGACGCGGCGATCTCCTGCACCCGGTTGTTGCCGGAGTCAGCAACGAAGAGATCGCCACTGGCATCAGCGGCGACGCCGAAGGGACCATTCAGGCCGGCCGCCGTAGCGGGCCCGCCGTCTCCCTCGATGGCCAGGGACTGGCCATCCCCGGCGTACTCCGAGATGTCAGCAGTCGACGCGCTGACCTCCCGGACCCGGTTGTTCCCCGAGTCAGCGACGAACAGGTTCAGCGACGCGTCGAGCACGGCCGCCTCCGGGCTACTCAGCTTCGCTGATACCGCCGCGCCCCCGTCACCGGACAACCCCGCACTCCCCGTCCCGGCAATTGTGTAGATATCGCCCGGGCTCATCGAGATCGTCCACTCGGTGTGCAGCGTCTTGGCGACCTCCTCGATCCGGTGATCGCCCTCGTCGGTGATGTACAGCTGGCCGCCGTTGTTCACCTGCAGAAAGTTCGGGTCGTTCAGCAGGGCGCTGGCCGCTGCGGTCCCGTTCGGCGAATGCCCCGAACTGCCGACCGAGCTGCCCGCCACCGTATACATGTCATCAGCGGTGCCGTCACTTCCCGTCGTGATCGGGACCTCGACGATCCGGTTGTTGTCAGAGTCCGCGATGAACATGCTGCCGAACGAGTTGAACGACAAGCCACCCGGCTCGTTCATCAGCGCCGAGGTCGCGGCCGTGCCATCCGGGGAGATGCCGAACGTGCCCGCCGCGCTCCCGGCGACCGTGTAAATGTCGAAGCCCGTCATCGACTGGCCCCACTGCGTGCCGCTCGCGGCCGGGACTTCCTGAATCCGGCTGTTGTCAGTGTCGGCGATGTAGATGTCAGAGTTCAGGTGGCCGGTCGACACCCCGGACGGCGCGTCGAGGAACGCGTCATCCGCGATCCCGCCGTTGCCGCCGTGCCCCATCGCGCAGGTCCCGTGGCCCGCGATCGTGTAAAGGTCATCAACCGTCAGCGTCCCGAACCCGCGATTCTGGCCCGAGGCGACCGGGATCTCCACTACCCGGTTGTTGTCGGTATCAGCGATATACAGGTTCCCCGACCCGTCGACCGCGATCCCTTCCGGGTCGCTGAGCAGCGAGCTAGCCGCCGGTGTCCCATTGACGCTGCATCCAGTCGACCCGACCGGGCTGCCTGCGATTACGTACGTATCGCCTGCCGTCATCGAGATCCCGAACTGCGTCCCTGATGTGCTCGGGATCTCAAGAATCCGGTTCTGAGAGGAATCGGCGATATAGGTGTTACCGCTCTTCACCAGAATCGAACCTGGCGCCTGGATCGGCGCCGATGTGGGAACCTGGCCGGTTCCGTTGTTGGACCGCGCCCCGCCGACCGCGTAGAGATCACCAGGAACCGGCTCGCCAGTCGTCAGCGAGCTGTCCCAGTTGTCGGTCCACCCGTAACCCATCGAGCCAGGCGCCCCAGCCACCGCGGGCGCGCCCGCCACCGTCTGCTCCTGGGCCTGCATCGCGTCATAGGAACGGGTGAAATCAAGCGAGGGGCCAAAGGTCGGGATCGACAGGTCGGCATTCGACTGGGTGAAGTCGCCGTTCTCCGTGTCCACCGGGTCTGCGGCCGTGTCATGCGACACCCCAGGGGCCGCCGGATTGTCTTCCCCGAAATCAGCTCCCAGTGGCACCTGGCCGCCCGTCGACGGCGACTGCGCAAGAGTCGCCGGCGTCACATCGCCAGTCAGGATGTACGGCTGACCCGTACTCGTATCCCAGGCCGTGAACGAAGCCGGGGTAACTCCCTTGTCATAAGCCAGGCCGCTCACGCCACCCGACCAGGAGTTGAACGTCTCCTCCATCGCGCACGCGGGCGACGACCACGGCCCGATCGCCGAGCCCACCAGCCCCGCAAACGGCGAATCCTCGAGCGCCTGCGCCGCGTTCACCGTCCCCGAATTCGACGGGCAACTCGCGCTCCGGCCCGTCACCGCGAAATTCCCCCCAGCCACCCCCGCCAGCAACGACACCGGCGTATTCGCCGGATCCGACGCGTAGTCACAGTTCAGCGACACATACAGGCCCGTCGTGCCGGTAACGTCCGGCACCGCCCACGTCAGTCCATCGTCCATCAGCGCCGTACCCGCGCTGCCTGCCAGCTTGGGCGCCGTCCCCAGGATCACCACCTGCCCGTTGACCGCCGGACCCCAGTCCGCCGCAAATGTCGAGGCATCAGACGGCACCGTCGACGAGCACACCGACGATGTCGACGGATCCCCGATGACGATCACGCTGAACCCGCCGAAGTAGGTCACCATCTGCGCCGACGTCATGCCGCTGACCGCTGTCGCCGAGAACATCGTCACCGTGCACCCGAGCGCAGCCGCCTCCGTCGCTTCAGCCGAAGACGAGCCGCCATTCACGCTCATCGGAAACACCAGCGCGCCATTCAGGCAAGGCGTCGAAGCCCTGGCCGGCACCGACGACACCGCCGCACTGACTGCGCTTATCGCCGCAGCCCCGCCCACGACGGCGGCAACTGGCACTAGCTGCGAGCCAGCACCCAAGGTCAGGGCAGTCAGGACCGCCGCAAGCTGAGGTGCTCGGCGGCTCGACCGCGACCCTCGCGCTGACCAGCGACCTCCACCGCGACGCCACCCAGACCTTGCCAGCCACAAGCCCATAGCAATCCCTAACCCTCGGCACGGCAGACAGCAGGCATGCGCGGCGTAGACCAGCCGCACGCAATCCGCAACCAGAGGCTCCGTCACCGGTAGCGCGAGATCAAGAGAGACAGAGTGGCAGCAAGCTGCCAAAAACTACATATCGGATGGCAGTAAACTGCCAGCGGCAGCCGACGGTCTTCAACCAGGCCGTCGGACCGTGGTCCGGTATCGCAGTACTGGCCGCCGGAGCCACCGACGAGACAGCAGCCAGGCACATAAAAATCTCGCTGCGAACGACACGACGGCATATGGCAGCTCCCATGAGCCGACTAGCCGCAATCAGCCGTATCCAGGCAGGAGTCGAAGCCGCCGGGCCGCGGGTGGCTGAGCTGACAGACAAGCTCAGGACAACGGATCAGCCCGTCCGGCTCTCGGCCTGCACGCCCAGGTTCGAGCGCACCCAGTCCACGATCGCCTGAGTCGGCGCACCTGGGGTAAAGATCTTGGCTACGCCCATGTCCTGAAGCTCGGCGATGTCAGCGTCGGGGATAATGCCGCCGCCGAAGACCGTGATGTCGGTGGCATTCCGAGCCTTGAGCAGGTCCATGACCTTTGCGAACTGGGTCATGTGGGCGCCAGACAGGATCGACAGGCCGATCGCGTCGGCGTCCTCCTGCAGGGCTGCTGCGACAATCTGCTCGGGCGTCTGGTGCAGTCCAGTGTAGATGACCTCTACCCCGGCGTCCCTGAGCGCCCGGGCGACCACCTTGGCGCCCCGGTCGTGCCCGTCCAGGCCAGGCTTGGCGATGATGACCCGGATGTTGCTCATGTGGCCACGCCCTCCTCTGAATTCTCTATCGCACTGTACTGGCACGGGGCAACGCGGCAGTTCGGCGAGTACCCCTGGTCGGTTCAGGGAGCGGACTCTCTATCTGCCTAGTCAGCGGGCAGGCCCGGGCACCTAAGCGCCGAAGAAGGCCCCGGGGTTAGGCGACAGCCACTGAGCCGCGAAAAACCCACACGTCAAGCCTGCCCAGGCTATCGAGCACGCCATAGCCGTATAGCACGTTATCGTGGGTTTAGCTTTCCTGCTGACAATGACAGCTATGGCTACCCATGCAATTATTGCCACCTGGCCCACAGCGTTCACCAAGTTGGCATCGTGGAGCGGATCACAAGCACCGAGATCACCAGAATGACGAAGGCATGTCGGCTCGACACCTTTCGCGATGAACAGGTAGCCGAACGTAAGCAGCAGCAAAGGCGCAACAAACCCGCAAACTACAGCGCGCCGAAATGCGCGATCCGAGTCGCCTAGGCCGTTCCGCCGGGACCGCATGACCCGCGACCCCTCTTCCGTCGGCATCCAGCCCACCTCCAGCGAAGGAACGACATATATCGTTCCCCGTTATACCACAATCCGATATATCAGCGGACCTCGCAGCGCGGACAAACCTGATCGCCGTTAGCCCTTGTTCGGCAGGTACACCCACACGTGCTTATGCCAGACGACAGCGAGCAGCACGCGCAGGGTGGTGGCAAGGATTCGTCAGCTACTGCGCGGCCCGAAGGTCAGACTCACGCTGCGGCCGACCGTCATCAAGACGCACCGTTGGCAGGTAGGTGTCAAAAGCGGTGAAAAGGGATGGCAGGAACCTGCCGTTCATCCTGCGAGATACGCCCATTTGGGCCTTATCAGAAACTTTACTTTGCTATACGCTCAGAATCTGCACGGTCTAGGCCTGCGCGGGAGGCTGTCACCGATGTCGGAGTGCTGTCAAGACGTCACTGAAGGTTAGCTAGAGAGAGAAATGCCGAACTCGTCACATCTCGCCAAGCATCCAGTTCGGAAGGTTCTGACTCATCGAGAACGATCTCTCGGGGAATTTGGTTCTAGCAGCGCAAACGACTCAAGAATGGTTGATGGTACGCCCTGCTTTGAATATCTTTGAGCCTGGATTAATGTCGCCCCTTCTTTCTCATTTACAGCCCGGGGTTTCGATAAGGATCATCTGCCCAGGCGGTATTAGATCCTCGCAAGCGAAGATTGCGGAGTATACGTGCGTACTCGATCTCTATGGAGCCGCGATCCGGACCGCGACGACCTGGCTACCGGAGATGATAATTAGTGATCGCCAGACTGCGATCGTCCCCATCGCGCCAGCCGACCAGGGACGCGAGGTCCCGTGGACCGATAAACGCGAGATTGTCGCAATACTGAGTATGCTGTTTGACCTGGCATGGGCTGACGCGATTCCATTGGCGTCGAGCATTGCCCAAGATCCAGATGACGACACGCAAGAACTGCTCGAAACGCAGCGGCAGCTTTTGAAACTGCTAGCAGCCGGAGCGACCGACGAGACCGTTGCGAGGCATATGGGAATCTCGCTCCGTACCGCGAGGCGCCATATGGCAGGCCTGATGAAACAACTCGCCGCGACAAGCCGGTTCCAAGCCGGCGCCGAGGCTGCCAAGCGCGGCTGGCTCAGTTGAGTGAGGTTGGCTGCGCTGCGCTGCGCACCATCTAGAGCTTCTCGACTGGGGCGTAGCGCAGGAGCAGGTGCTTGATGCCGTACTCCTCGCCGAAGTCGACCTTGGCCTCGGGGTCGTCGCCCCGGCCCTCGACCGACAGCACCCGGCCGAGGCCGTAGCTGTCGTGGTTGACCAGGTCGCCGGTCGAGAGCGACGGCACCGGGCGGTTGCCCACCGCGTTGACGCCCGGTCGCCGTGACAGCCGCTCGGATGCGGGCGACATCATCGACATCGCGGCCGAGGCGTCCCGGCGCCAGTCGATCAGCTCGGCCGGGATCTCGGTCAGGAACCTGGACTGCTTGTGGTACGCGGGCAGGCCCCACCACGCCCGGGCCACGGCCCGGGTCAGGTACAGCCGCTGCCTCGCCCTGGTGATGCCGACGTAGGCGAGGCGACGCTCCTCCTCCAGCTCGCGGTCGTCGTTGATCGAGCGCTCATGGGGGAAGACGTTCTCCTCCATGCCGGTCAGGAACACGACGGGGAACTCAAGCCCCTTCGCGGTGTGCAGCGTCATCAGCGTGACCATGCCGCCGTGCTCGACCCCTTCGGGGATCTCGTCGGCGTCGGCCACGAGCGAGACCTGCTCAAGGAAGGCGGCGAGGCCACCGCCGAGGTTCTTGTCGTACTCGCGGGCCACGGAGACCAGCTCGTTGACGTTCTCCGCACGGCCCGCGTCCTGCAGGTCGCTCGACGCCTCGAGATCGCCGATGTAGCCGGTCCGATCCAGGATGGCCTCCGCGATGTCGCCCACCGGCGCGCCTTCCTCGGCCGCCGCCCTGAACTCGGCAATCATCTCGTTGAAGCCCTCGATGGCCTTGGCCGACCTCGTCGGCAGACTCGGGACATCTGCTGGTCTGGACAAGGCTTCGGCGAAACTAATTCGCTCCCGTGCTGCCAGCGACGCGACGTACTCCAGCGCCCGGTCACCGATCCCGCGACGTGGCACGTTGATCACGCGGCGCAAGGAGATCTCGTCTTGCGGGTTGGCGATCAGCCGCAGGTACGCGAGCAGGTCACGGACCTCGCGCCGCTCGTAGAACCGCACGCCGCCCACCACCTTGTACGGCAGGCCGGCCCGGATGAACACCTCTTCAAAGACCCGGGACTGGGCGTTGGTCCGGTAGAACACGGCGACGTCACCGGGGACGGCGTGCCCGGCATCGGTCAGGTTGTCGACCTCTTCGGTGACGAACGCGGCCTCGTCGTGCTCGCTGTCCGCCACGTAGCCGACGATGGGCGGACCGTCGCCAGCGTCAGACCAGAGATTTTTAGGCAGGCGGCCTGAGTTGCGCGCGACGACCGCGTTGGCGGCGGCCAGGATATTTTGCGTAGACCGGTAGTTCTGCTCAAGCAGGATGACCCGCGCGCCCGGGAAATCGCGCTCGAACTCGGTGATGTTTCGGATGGTCGCGCCCCGGAAGGCGTAGATCGACTGGTCGGCGTCGCCGACCACGCACAGCTCCCCTGGCGGGAGGAAGTCGTCGCCACCCAGGTGACTCGCCTGCGCACCGCCGACGAGTTCCCTGATCAGGATGTACTGGGCATGGTTCGTGTCCTGGTACTCGTCGACCAGCACGTGACGGAACTTGCGCCGGTAGTAGGTCGCCATGTCCGGGAACGCCTGCAGCAGGTTGACCGTGACCATGATCAGGTCGTCGAAGTCCATCGCGCCCGCCGCGACCAGCCGTCGCTGGTACTCGCCGTACGCCTCGGCCAGCGCCTTGTCCCGGTAGCCGTTCGCGCTGGCCGACGTCGACTCGTAGTCGATCAGCTCGTTCTTGAGCGCGGAGACCCGGTGAGCCATGGCTTTCGGCGGGTGGTACTTCGGGTCCAGCTCAAGTTCGCGGCAGACCAGGCCCATCAGCCGCTCGGAGTCGGCGGAGTCGTAGATCGTGAACGAGGACGGGTAGCCGAACCGGTGACCCTCGCGGCGCAGGATCCTCACGCAGGACGAGTGGAAGGTCAGCAGCCACATGCCACGCGACTGCGCCCCGGTCAGCGACTGGGCGCGGGCGGCCATCTCGCCGGCCGCCTTGTTCGTGAAGGTGATGGCCAGAATCTCGGACGGCGCGACCTGGCGCTCGGCGACTAGGTAGGCGATCCGGTGGGTGAGCACGCGGGTCTTGCCTGACCCGGCTCCCGCCACGATCAGGAGCGGGCCGCCCTCGTGCAGCACAGCCGCCCGCTGTTGCGGGTTTAGTCCGTCGAGCAGGAAGTCAGCCGCCATCGTCGTCACCCGCCTACCCTAGTGCGCTCTACCGACATGCTTTCGAGGTCTCGCTCCGGCAGGGGCGGCTATATCAGGACCAGGCTGACTCTGGCGCACCAGCTGAGCCTGGGCCAGCTGAGCCAGGGCCAGCTAGCTTAGCCAGGGGCCGACCACCAACTCGGACGGGACAACCTCGCATGGAAATGGCCGCATGGCCCGGAAGATGTCATCGCCGCTCACCTCTGCGATCTCACGGTAGACGCCTCTCCTCAACGCCAGCGCAGTGATCCCGGGGTTCCGCAGATCTGGACGCACGATCCAGTACGACGCTATGCCGTAGCTGGCATACACGTCCTTTTTCCGATTCCGGTCATACAGCGCAGTAGATGGCGACGCCACCTCTACTGCCAGCACCGGCGGAATGGTGATCGACTTGTCGTAGAAGCCGACCGCGCTGGTTCGGAACACCACCAGGTCTGGGATCCGATACTGGCTGGGAGTCAGCTCGACGCCGAGACCAGGCAAGACGAAGAGGTCTTTCGGGCAGGCCTCCTTCAGGATCATGCTGAGGCGATCGACGACGACTTGATGGCCAAAGGCCGGCGACGGGGACACGACGAGCACCCCGTCATCAAGTTCGTACCTGCGGCCGTCGTCCGGCAGCAGGTCGAGGTCCTCGACGATGAGCGGCCGGTCTTCCGGCAACCCCGTCCGTTCGGCTGGCATGGCAACCATCGTGCCTCCTTAACTTCATAACCGCCACGTTGCCAGATTTAAGGCAGCTCTTGCGTGCCAGAATCCTGGCCTGTGGATAACCACCATTCCTGGCCATTACCGACCGGTGGGAAACGGCGCGCCGAATAAGCCGCCGACTAATCCGAACAGCTCGCCGCGCGACCTGTGACGAAACAGAACGCCGACGAACTCTCGCGAACTCGAGCGGGGACCGGTTTGTGCGTTGGGACCAGAGCTGGGGCGACACCCGCTGATAGAGCCAACCACCGACAGCAGTAAGGCCCTACCTACTGCTGTCGCTGAGCCGGATTTAACAGCACTATGGTGCTACTTACTGCTATCTGGACGACGGTAAGTAGCACCATGCTGTCGTCGAATCCGGCCAGTTCCGGGGTCGTGGCCCGGATTACTGCTGTTCGCGGGACCGGGCGGGCGGGCGCGGGGGCGGGCGCGAGGCGGGCGGGCGCGGGGCGGGACCGGGCGGGCGCGGGCGGACCAAAAGGACACTGCCGGGTCCGGCGTAGTGCCGGACCCGGCAGTAACGGTTACCCGAGCCTGGTTGAGCCCCTAGTCGCTGTCTGGCACCAGGGTGGGGGTCGACCGGGTGAGCGTCTGCTTCCTGAAGAATGCCGGGGCGGTGAACCGGCAGTACACGAAGATCACCACGCCGATCAAGGCAGTCACGACCGCGATCACGAAGGCGCCGCCGATCTCCCAGTGGATGAACGGCACTCGGAACAGCGTGTAGTCGTTGTCCGTGGCCACGTCGTAGTCGAGCCACACGCTCCAGCCGCCAAGGAACCACAGGATCAGCCCGCCAAGCAGCGGAATGATGCCCTGCATGAACAGATTGCGCACGCTGCTCGTGAGGTTGCGCCGGTAATACCAGACGCAGGCGAACCCCGTCAGCCCGTAGTAGAACGCGATGTACAGGCCGATCGCGATCACCGCGTCGGCGATGACCCCGATGCCATTCGACGAGTAGTTGAAGATCGCGTAAACCACGATCGAGATCAGGCCCATCACGATCGTGGACACCGTCGGCGTGAGGAACCGAGGGTGGATCTTCGCGAACGCCTTCGGAAGCGCCTGATAAGCCGCCATGGACAGCGTGGTCCTGGCCGTCGGCAAGATCGTCGTCTGCGTTGACGCGGCCGCCGACGACAGCACCATGAGGATCAGCAGTTTCGACAAGACCGTGCCGAAGCCATGCGAGCCGAAGACCGCGCTGCCCTGGACTGTCAGGACGTCACCGGCATTGGCGATGTTTCCCAGGCCGTTGCCGTGGGTCTTGACGCCGGCGAACGCCTGCATGGAGAAGATCACCAGCGCATAGGTGCACAGCAGGATCAGCGTGGAGAAGATGGCCGCCAGACCAGGCGTGCGAGTCTTGTCCTTGGTCTCCTCGTTGACCGCGACGGCGGTGTCCCAGCCCCAGTAGATAAAGACCATCAAGATGACGCCGCTGGCCAGAGCGCTGAAGCTGCCGATGTGGAACGGATTGAGCCACGAGATGCTGGGCGACAGATGCCCGGCCGGCGCGCTGCCATTGGACACCTTGACCAGCGCGGTCACCGACAGCACGACAAGCATGATCAGCTCGATCGACAAGAGGATCTTCTGGAAGTTCGCCGAGATCTCGATGCCGACGTAGCAGATGAATGTCATCAAGATGATCCAGATGACCCCGCCGAGCAGCACCCAGCCGCTCGTCGGGTTGCCGCCGATGCCGTCGGCGCCGAACAGGAAGAAGCAGTACTGGCTGGCGACCTGAGCCAGGCTGGCCATGACCAGCACGTCGGCGGCCACAATGGCCCAGCCGCCGGCCCAGCCGGTCTTCGGCCCGAACGCGCGTGACGCCCACGTGAACGTGGTGCCGCAGTCCGGGTCGGCCTTGTTCATCTCGGAGTAGCCGATAGAGCAGAAGAGCATGGGGATGAACGCGAGCACGGCAACTGCCGGAGACTGCAAGCCCACGGCCAGCACGACGAAGACGAGCGTCGCCGCGATGCTATAGGCGGGCGCGACCGAGGCGGTCGCGATCACAGTCGTGGAGATGAGCCCAAGCGCTCCCGACTTCAGGCCCTTGTCCAGGGACTGTTCTGCCGGCCCCGTGGTGTTGCTGACGGTGGCCATATTTTTATGCCTCCTTGGCGGCAGCGGTGCGAGCAGTCCCCGCACCACCCGATACTGCATGCATTGTGCACCTACGCAACGGTTTCAGTGGCAAAATGCGGGAAACACGACCGGTCTCGTTGGTAGCTACCCGTCTGGGACTAGGATCACCCGTATGCGAATACTCCTTGTCGGAGCCGGCGGGGTTGGCACCGCCTTCGCTCGCATCGCTGCCAGGCGGCCGTTCGCCGAACTGATCGTCGCCGACTACGACCTGGGCAGAGCGCAACGCGCAGCGGCGGCAAGCGACAGGTACACCGCCGTGCGACTGGACGCACGCGACGAGGACGCGGTCGCCGAACTGCTCACCACGCACTCGGCTGACGTGCTGATGAACGCCACCGATCCTCGTTTTGTCATGCCGCTGTATCGGGCCGCATTGCGTACAGATACGAATTATCTCGACATGGCGATGTCCTTGTCCCATCCACACCAGGATGCTCCTTACAGCCTTACTGGTGTCAAGCTCGGCGATGAACAGTTTGAACTGGCCAAGGCCTGGACCGAGCGCGGCAAGCTAGCGCTGGTCGGGATCGGGGTCGAGCCGGGTCTTTCCGACGTCTTCGCCCGCCACGCGTCGGACACGATGTTCGGCGAGATCGACGAGATCGGGGTGCGCGACGGCGCGAACCTGGTGGTGGCCGGGTACGACTTCGCGCCGACCTTCTCCATCTGGACCACGATCGAGGAGTGCCTCAATCCGCCGGTGATCTGGGAAGCAGACAAGGGCTGGTTCACCACCGAGCCATTCAGCGAGCCCGAGACCTTCACCTTCCCCGCCGGCATCGGGCCGGTCGAGTGCGTCAACGTAGAGCACGAGGAAGTGCTCCTCATTCCCAGATGGGTGAAAGCAACGCGCGTCACCTTCAAGTACGGCCTAGGGGAAGAGTTCATCGGCGTACTCAGGACGCTGCACAAGCTCGGCCTGGACGCCACGACGCCGGTCGCCGTCGGGGGAAACCAGGTCTCCCCCCGCGATGTCGTCGCCGCCTGCCTGCCCGACCCGGCGCAGCTCGGCGACAAGATGTCCGGCCTGACGTGCGCGGGCACCTGGGTCACCGGCACCGGCAAGGACGGCAACCCCCGCGAGGTTTACCTCTACCACGTCGTGGACAACGCCTGGTCGATGGCCGAATACGGTTCGCAGGCCGTCGTCTGGCAGACGGCGGTCAATCCCGTGGTCGCCCTGGAGCTGCATGGACTCGGGCGCCTGGTCGGGCACCGGCGTACTCGGTCCCGAGGCGCTGCCCGCCCAGCCGTTCCTCGACCTGCTGACCGACTATGGCTCGCCGTGGGCCTGCGACGAGCGCACTCCGACCGCCTAACCGTCAAATACCGAAGGAGGCATCCATGAAAGAGCTGCGTAACTTCATCGGCGGTCAGTGGACCGAGCCCGCCAGCGACACGCGCGCTGAGCTGATCAACCCGGCCACTGGCGAAGCCTTCGCCACCGCGCCGGTCTCCAGCCAGGCGGACGTGGACGCCGCGTTCCGCGCTGCCTCTGAGGCGGCCTCGACCTGGCGGGACGCCACCCCGGCCGAGCGCAGCCTGGCGTTGCTGCGGATCGCCGACTCCCTGGAGGCCAAGGCCGACGAGTTCGTCGCCGCCGAGTCCGAGAACACCGGCAAGCCGCTCGGCCTCACCGCGTCGGAAGAGATCCCGCCGATGGTGGACCAGATCAGGTTCTTCGCCGCGGCCGCCCGGATGCTCGAAGGCCGCTCGGCCGGTGAGTACATGTCCGGCTTCACCTCCATGATCAGGCGCGAGCCCGTCGGAGTGGTCGCTCAGGTCACGCCGTGGAACTACCCGATGATGATGGCCGTCTGGAAGTGGGCGCCGGCGATCGCGGCGGGCAACACCGTGGTGCTGAAGCCGTCGGACACCACGCCCGTCACCACGCTGATGATGGCTGAGCTGCTGAGCGAGCATCTGCCGGCCGGGGTGTTCAACGTGATCACCGGGGATCGCGATACCGGGCGGCTGCTCGTGTCCCACCCGGCCCCGCAGATGGTCTCCATTACCGGGAGCGTCCGGGCGGGCAGGGAGGTCGCCGCGCAGGCGGCTGCCGGGCTCAAGCGGGTGCACCTGGAGCTGGGCGGCAAGGCCCCGGTGATCGTCTTCGATGACGCCGACCCGGCTAAGGCAGCGGAGGCGATTGCGATCGCAGGATATTTCAACGCCGGTCAGGATTGTACGGCGGCGACGCGGGTGATGGCCGGGCCAGACGTGCACGACGACTTCGTAGCGGCGCTGGTCGAGCAGGCCAAGGGACAGACTGTCGGCGGACCGGACATCGAGGCGGACTTCGGACCGCTGAACAACGCGAACCAGCTCGAGCGGGTGTCCGGCTTCATCTCACGGCTCCCTGACCACGCCCTGGTCAGGACGGGCGGCAAGCAGACCGGGTCGCGGGGCTACTTCTTCGAGCCGAGCGTGGTCTCCGGCCTGCGGCAGGACGACGAGATCATCCAGAACGAGGTCTTCGGGCCGGTCATCACGGTGCAGAAGTTCAGCGACGAGGCGCAAGCGCTGGCCTGGGCGAACGGCACCGAATACGGGCTGGCGTCTTCGGTGTGGACCTCGAACCACGGCCGGGCGATGCGGATGGCGCGCCAGCTCGACTTCGGCTGCGTGTGGATCAACACCCACATCCCGCTGGTCGCCGAGATGCCGCACGGCGGCTTCAAGCACTCCGGCTACGGCAAGGACCTGTCGATGTACGGGTTCGAAGACTACACGAGGGTCAAGCACGTCATGTCGGCGCTCGACTAGGCCGTGGCCTACGATCGATCTTGTGCTTGAAGATGCTGAGGTAAGTCGCGTCCTGGTTATCACCGCGCACCCCGACGACGTCGATTTCGGCGCGGCCGGCACCATCGCCAGATGGACCGAGGCGGGGACCGAGGTCGTGTACTGCATCGTGACCGACGGCGACGCAGGCGGCAGCGACCCCTCGGTCAGCCGTACGGACATGGCCGTGCTGCGCCGGGCCGAGCAGACCGCTGCGGCCAAGTGCGTCGGCGTCACTGACCTGCGGTTCCTCGGGTATTCCGACGGGCGCGTCGAGGCGACCCTGGCCTTGCGCAAGGACCTGTCCAGGGTCATCCGCCAGGTGCGGCCCGACCGTGTGCTGAGCCCGTCGCCCGACCGCAACTACGCCAGGATCGGAGCCAGCCACCCTGACCACCGGGCCGTGGGCAGCGCGGCACTCGACGCCGTCTACCCCGATGCCCGCAATCAGTTCGCGTTTCCCGAACTGCTCGCCGACGAGGGACTACAGCCCTGGACGGCGCGAGAGGTGTGGCTGATGGCCAGCCCGCAGGCGGCGCACTATGTCGATATCACCGACACCTTCAGCAACAAGGTGGCGGCGCTGCGCGCGCACGAGAGCCAGACCGGCGACCGGGGTGACGACCTCGAGAAGTTCCTGCGCGAGTGGCTGAGCCGGGCCGCGCAGACGGCCGGCCTGCCTGAGGGGCGGCTGGCCGAGGCTTTCCAGGTGCTGGCCACGGGTTAGCTCAATGCGGTGAATTCTCGGAACTGGCGCCGACGGCGGAATGAACGGAATTCAAATCGCAATCAGCTAGCCGGTTAATGTCTACCTGGCCCGGCTTACGAGTAACACTCAGATAAATTCCGCTTGAGGCCCCTGCCTGCGAATTCACTGCTGAGTTGAATCGTGTTCACCAAAATATTAGATACCTGCCCGAACCTGTTCCCTTGTCGCGAAGCTGCCCGGTCGCGAGGCTATGGCCGTTGGCCCAAATGGGGCGGCTGAAGCGGGCCTTTCGCTGGCGCGCTAGTTCTCGTACGCAGGAGGGGCAGTAACCATGCGCACGTTCATCAAGCTGATGGCTGGCGCCGCGACCGCGGCATCGGTCACGGCGATGGTCCTGGCCAGTGGCCCGGCCATGGCCGACCCGCCAGCTCACACCACCGTGCACAACTTCGACGTCGTCGGCGTCGGCTCTGACACCATCCAGGCGGTACTCGACCAGTTCAGCGTCGACTACAACGCAGCCCAGGTCGCCGCGAAGCACAAGGACAGCGCGACCAACCCGTTCCTGTACAGCTGGGACGCCACCAACCCGTCGACCGGCGCGATCGGTGACAACATCACGCTGAAGCAGAACTGCACGAAGCTCCCACGACCGGACGGCTCGGGTGCCGGCATCGCCGCGCTGACCACGCAGAACGCCAAGGACGGCGGCATGGTCGGCACCGGCAACAGCAAGCACCAGGCCTTCTGCATGGACTTCGCCCGGTCCTCCCGTGACCGCGCGACCACCGACCCGCAGTACGGCTCTGGCGGCATCGCGTTCGACGCGCTCGGCGGCGACGCTGTCACTTACGCCACCCAGCCGGGCAGCAACGCACCGAAGACCCTGACCACGCACCAGCTGTTCGAGATCTACACCTGCACGGTCACCAACTGGAGCAAGGTCGGCGGCAAGTCGGGCACGATCAAGGCGTTCATCCCGCAGAACGGCTCGGGCACCCGCTCGTTCTTCCTGACCGCGATCGGCATCACCTCCGGCATCCCCGGCGCGTGCGTGAGCGACGAGGCGACGAAGGCCAACGCCAATGGCCGCTCGAGGAGAACGAGGGCGTCAACACCGGCCTGAACACCGACAAGGCCAACGTCATCTTCCCGTACTCGATCGGCAAGTACCTCGCCCAGGTGTTCCACTCGGCGAAGTGCCTGACCCACTTCTGCACCCCGGTCACCTCCGGCGCCAACAAGGGCAAGGTCTGCCTGCCGGCCAAGGGCCAGGACACCTTCAGCTGTGACACGCACGGCACGATGATCCTGAACAAGATCAACGGCACCGCGCCGACCACGCCGTTCCCGCTGCCGAAGCCCGGCGGCGCCAAGGCCCCCGTCGTGAACGCCGGCTTCACCCCGCTGTTCACCCGCAGCCTCTTCATCGTGCTGCCGTGGTCCAAGGCCAAGGGCAACGTCAACCACATCCCGCCATACCTGCTGCCGATCTTCGGCCCGAAGGGCTTCGCCTGCACCAGCAAGACCGCGAAGGCCGACCTGGCCAACTACGGCTTCGTCGTCTTCGGCGACGGCGCCGGCGGCGGCCGGGCCATCAACAAGTGCGGTGACACCCACTAAGGAGTCAGCCGCCCGCTCCATCTGACGGACGTGGGGTGCCAGGTGACCGCCTGGCGCCCCACGTCCTATTTTAGTGCGCCTCAGAGTATTGTCATCTAACACTATAGGAATGCTAGGGTGTGCTGACCCCGCGTCCTAGTTTGATGACAAGCCCCATGTTGGAGGAGCAGTCAGATGCGCACGCCCCTCATGTTGCTAGCCGGAGCCGCAGCAGCGGTCACCGTGGCAGCGACGGCCTTGACCCCGGCGATGGCCGACCCTGCGCCGCACGCCACGGTGCACAACTTCGATCTCGTCGGCGTCGGAGCCGACACGACCGAGTCACTCTTCGATCAGCTCAGTGTCGACTACAACGCGAGCCAGGTAATAGCGCACCACCCAGACAGCTCTTCCAACCCGTTCCTGTACAGCTGGGATGCCACCAACCCGACCACCCAGGCGATCCAGGACCCGATCGTGCTCAAGAAGGACTGTTCTTCGATCGCTCGCCCAGATGGCGCGTCAGCGGGCATCGCGGCTCTGACGGCTGAGAACGCGAAGGACGGCACCGTCGGAACAGGTCCGAGCAAGCGGACCACCTTCTGTATCGACTTCGCCAGGTCAGCCCGGGACCGCTCGGCGTCCGATCCGCTTTACGGCAAAGGCGGCGTCGCGTTCATCGCGCTCGCCGGCGACGCGATCACCTATGCGACCCAGCCCAACAGCGCGGCACCGAAGAACCTGACGACTCACCAGCTCTTCGAGATCTACACCTGCCAGGTCACCAACTGGAGCAAGGTCGGCGGCAAGAACGCGCCGATCCACGCGTTCATCCCGGAGACCGGATCGGGGATCAGGACGTCTTTCCTCACCGCGGTCGGCATCACCTCCGGTATTCCTGGCGGCTGCGTCAGCGACGTGTCCACCAAGAAGGACCCCGAAGGCACGCTTCAGCAGAACGAGGGGGTCAACGTCCAGCTCAACAAGGACAAGCCCGACGTCATCGTGCCGTATTCGGTCGCCAAGTACCTCTCCCAGACCTACCACTCGGCCAAGTGCCTGCTGGCCTTCTGCAAGATCGAGACCTCCGGCTCCAGCAAGGGCCTGGTGTGCGTGCCGAAGAAGGGCCAGGACCAGTTCGGCTGCGACGCGCACGGCACGCTAGTGCTGAACAAGATCAATGGCACCGCCCCGGCGACGCCATTCCCGCTGCCGAAGCCTGGCGGCGCCAAGGTCCCGACTCTCAACGCCGGCTTCACCGCGCTGTTCGACATCACCCAGTACGCGGTCGTGTCGTTCTCGACGGCAGCGGGCAGCTCGAATGGCGTCGCGTCGTACCTGCGGCAGTTCTTCGGCCCGCACGGGTGGCTGTGCACCAACAAGACGGCCAAGACCGACCTGGCCAACTACGGCTTCAGGGTCTTCAGCCATGGAACCGCGACCGGTCACAGCTTCACCGCCTGCGGCGACACGCACTGACCGATGGCCTCCTGGCCCCGCTGGCCTTTCTGGCAGCGGGGCCTAGGTTGTCTCTCAACTCAGTAGGGTTTTTAACCCGTCATTAACCTTCTAGATCCTGGCCGGACATGATTGTCCCGCACAGTTGAATGTCGGAGCATTTCGTCGTGGCACCTCACGGTGCTGTGCAAGGGGGATCGGAGGCAAGCCACGATGTCCGCCGCTGTCACGCGCACACCCACCGTGCCTGAGCGGCACGACGATGTGCCGAGGGCGATCGTCAACCGCCCCTCAGGTCCCGACCTGATCTTCCGTAGCGTGCTGCGCGGGGCCGGGATCACCGTGCTCGGGATCACCGGCGCCATCTTGCTTTTCCTCATCCTGCAGGCCCTTCCGGCGATCAAGGCCGAGGGGTTCAGGCTGCTGACCACGTCCACGCTGCTCTACGGGTCCAAGCAGTTCGGCGTCGCCGCCCTGCTTCCCGACAGTATCGCCATCGCCTTGATCGCCCTCGCCATCGCGGTGCCGGCCGGTCTTGCGGCGGCCATCTATATCGCGGAGTACGCGCCGGCCGCGTGGCAGCGCCTGCTCATCTCCATCGTCGACCTGCTCGCGGCGATCCCGAGCATCGTGTTCGCGCTCTGGGGCTTTCTCTTTCTTATGCCGAGGATTCTCGGCACGGAGAGCTGGCTGGCCCAGCACCTCAGCTGGATCCCGATCTTCTCGTTCCAGCTGCCGTTCACGCCCCAGAACTTCGTCGGCTCGATGTTCATCGCGGGCATCGTGGTCGCGATGATGGTGATGCCCATCATCATCTCCCTGTCGCGCCAGGTCTTCTCGCAGGCCCCGCAGGGCGAGCGGGAGGCCGCCTACGCACTCGGGGCGACCCGCTGGGGCATGGTGCGCACGGTGGTGCTGCCGTTCGGCCGGGCCGGCATCATCGGCGCGAGCATGCTCGGCATGGGGCGCGCTCTCGGCGAGACGGTCGCGGTGTCGTTCATCCTCGTGCCGAACGCCGGCTTTAACTTCCACATACTCGAATCCGGCGGCAATTCGATCACCGACGAGATCGCCACGCACGTCTTCGACTTCGGAAGCAACGGAATTCCCTACCTGTTCGCGGCGGGTCTCGTGCTCTTCGCGATGACGCTGGTGATCAACAGCCTCGCCTCCATCGTCATCAGCCGATCAAGGTCAGGCGCCGCCACGGCGGCCGACTAAGGAAGCGAACAGGAACCCGACATGGCGCTGACGATGCCGACCATGGCCGACATCCCGATGCGGGTCAGGTCGGTCTCGGCCGAGGGCACAGCGACCACCGTGGGCGCTGCGACCGGCGCTCTGTGCCTCGACTGGCTGCTCTACGAGCAGGTCCTGCCGTTCAGCGGCGCGCTCGGATTCTGGCTGACCTGGTACATCCTCTTCCTGGTGCTGTACGGGGCGCTCGCGGTCATGCAGTGGGACCGGCTCGAGGCCGCCAGCAGGGTCACCACCGTGGCCTTCGCGACCGCCGGCGCGCTGGCCATCGTGATCGTCGTGGCCACGGCCAGCTATTCGCTGACCCAGGGCTGGCAGGCGGTCAGGCACCTGAGCTTCATCACTTCGACCATGCAGTTCTCCGGCCCGCTCAGCCCGCTGGCCGACGGCGGCGTGCTGCACGCGATGGTGGGATCCGTCGAGCAGCTCGGCCTGGCGACGGTGATCTCGCTGCCGCTCGGCATCGCCGCCGCGCTCTTTCTCGCCGAGGTCGGCGGGCCGCTGGCCAAGCCGGTGCGCACGATCGTCGAGGCGATGACCGCGCTGCCCGACCTCATCGCAGGCATGTTCGTCTACAGCCTCTTTATCTTGTCGCTCGGGTTCAACCAGAGCGGCATCATGGCGGCGATCGCCATCAGCGTCAACATGATCCCGATCATCGCCCGGGCATCCGAGGTCGTGATCCGCCTGGTGCCCGGCACGCTGCGGGAGGCGTCCTACGCGCTGGGATCGAGCCAGTGGCGCACCGTCTGGAACGTCGTGCTCCCGACCGCTCGGGCCGGCCTCGTGACGGCCGTTGTGCTGGCGATGGCCCGTGGTATCGGCGAGACAGCGCCCGTGCTGTTTACCGCCGGTTTTACTAAGGACCTCAATCCCACTCCGCTCACCGGACCGCAGATCAATCTGCCGCTCTATATCTGGAATTACGTGCACATCGAAGGCGGCGTCAAGGCTGACTTCGAGCGGGGCTTTGGCGCCGCTTTCGTGCTGGTTATCTTGGTACTTGTGCTGTTCACTATCGCGCGCATAATCGGCGGATCCGCGCCGGGTCAGCTGAGCAAGCGCCAGCAGCGCAGGCTGAGCAAGGAGGCTCAACTCACATGAACCGTCGTCCCGCCGTCGCGGCGACCGGCGCCCTGCTAGTCGCCGTCGGCCTGGTACTCCTGCCGTCGGCGGCGCCCTCCTTCGCCGCCGCGCACCAGCACAAGTCCGCCCGCAAGAGCACTGCGGTGACCGTCACCGGGCCGCACATGCTGAATCCGCGATCGATCAACGTCAAGGGCGCGGCCCGGAACTTCACCAAGCCGAGCAAGGTCACCGTCTCCGTCACTCGCAAGCTCACCAATCAGGCCGTGCGGGTCACCTGGAGCGGGTTCACGCCGACCAATCTGCAGGGCGGGACGCCGTACTACCAGTACCAGTTCACCCTCTATCCAGTCGAGATCGTCGAATGCAAGGGCACCCATCCGACCAAGGTGACGCAATGCTGGCAGGCAGCGAACTACCAGGAGCAGTTCGGATCCAATAGCAACGCCATTTACTCGACGACCTCTCAGAAGGGCACCGGGTTCGCCGACTTCCAGATCCAGAACAGCCTGCAGAACTCCAAGCTCGGCTGCGACCCGACCCACCGCTGCTCGATAGTGATCGTCCCTTCCCAGGGTGGCGAGGAAAGCAACTGCGGCAACCACACTGACGACTCGCAGCAGGCCCTGGGCATCACGACGTTCGGCGGCCCGTCGGAAAAATGCGCCTGGGCCAAGCGGGTAGTCATTCCCCTGACTTTCGGTGCGGTCAAGCCCTGCGCCCAGATCCGCAATCCCGACCTGCGGATCGCCGGATCGCCGCTGATGCAAGACGCGATGGCCCAGTGGGACACCGGCCTGTGCCGGCAGCACGACGACCCGCTCGCCGTGTCGTGGAACCCGAACGTCGGCGAGCCTGCTGCCATCAGGGAGACCGTCCAGGACAACCTTGCCGATGTCGCGCTCACCACGAATCCGGCTCCGTCCGTGGTCTCTGGCGACCGGACCTACACCTACGCTCCGGTGGCGGTGACGGCGACGGCACTGGCCTACTTGTTCGACGATCCCAACACGGGCAAGCCCTACACCAACGTGGAGCTTGACCAGCGGCTGGTCGCGAAGCTGCTCACGACCTCGTATACCGACTACTTCCTGGAATGCACCCCGAATACGACTGCTCCCTGCGACAAGGCCGTGACCGGCAACCCGCCCGACCTGTTCCAGGACAAGGAGTTCAGGCACCTCAACCCGAAGGTGCTCGAGCCGGTCGGCGCCATCGCCGAGGGCCTGGCCGGCGTCCCGATCGTCATGGGCGGTGACACCGACCTGACCTACGAGGTGACCCGCTGGATCGCGGCGAATCGGACCGCCGAGGGATTCATCCACAACAAGGTGGCGCCCGGGGGCATGCACGTCAACAAGCACTACCGTGGCGTCAAGTACCCGACCGAGACGTTCACCAGCCGGGACTCGTCCTTCCTGCTGCAGGCCGCGTATACGCCGGTGGCGACGCTCAACCTGGTGACCTCCGCCCTCCTGGAGGGCCAGCCGCCGGGCAACAACGGCTTCCAGCCGGTCACGCTCGGCTGCCCGCCGAAGCAGCAGTGCTTCAACCCGCTCGCCGGCGAGCCCATCGGCCAGCGCTCGCTCTTCGGCATTACCGACGAGGCCGACGCCGCGACCTTCCTCTTCCCGAGCGCGAAGCTCGAGAATGCCTCTGGCCACTTCGTCGCCCCGACCGACGCGACGATGGCAGCCGCGCTCAAGTCGATGGTCACCGCGAAGAATGGCATCACCCAGCAGGTCGACCTGGACAGCAAGAACCCGAAGGCCTATCCGCTCACGATGGTCGTCTACGCGCTGGTCCCGACCAGCGGGGTGTCCTCCGACACCGCAGCCAAGATCGCCAAGTGGCTCGACTATGTCGTCGGCCCCGGCCAGACGAAGGGCGAGGAGCCCGGCAAGCTGCCCTTCGGCTACCTGCCGCTGCCCTCCAGCCTGCGCGCACAGGCCGAGCAGGTGGCGACCGAGGTGGCCGACCAGAGCGGCTCGGCGCAAGCGAGCCCGACCCCGACCGACACGCCAGAGCCGACGCCGACGGACACCGCGCCGATCGAGCCACCGCCCGTGCCGACGCCGACGGTCTCGAGCCCATTCCCGAGCGTGAGCCCGACGCCGACTCCCGTCGCGACCCCGAGCATCTCGATCGTGGCGCTGAGCCGACCGCCGACCGCCGGCATGACCAGGTACGCGCTGCCGGTCGTGCTCATCGCCGCGGGCCTCGCGGCCCTGCTCGGCGCGTCGATCGGCGCGGTGGCGATGGGGCCTGACTTCCTCGCCCGGATCGGTCGGGCTCGGCTTGGCCGAGGCGGGCCCGGGTCCGGGTCCGGGAGTTCTCCACGACGACGCGATGAGGATGGGAGCTAACGTGTCCAGACTCCCGCGAGCGGTACTCGCCGCGGCGACGCTTGCGCTGGGGGTGTCAGCGGCCTGCCTTGGCGCTGGCGCCGGCGTCGGCGCCGCGCTCGCGGCGCCGGCGAGCCACGCCCGGGCGGCGTCCCCGGCCGCGAGCTTCGCCCAGATCAACGGTTCCGGCTCGTCCTGGGCCGCGCTCGCGATCGACGAGTGGACGAGCACGCTCGCGAACAACGGCATCACGATCAACTACACCCCGATCGGCTCGGCAACCGGGCGGCAGCAGTTCATCCAGGGACTCGACGACTTCGCCGGCACGGACCCGCCGTTCCGCAGTGGTGGCGACAAGCTGGCCCAGACGCCGCCGGAGATCTCGCACTACGGCTACTCCTACGTGCCGGACACCGCCGGCGGCACCGCCTTCATGTACCACCTGGTGGTCGGCGGGCAGCAGGTCACGAACCTGCGGCTGTCCGGTGAGACGCTCATGGAGATCTTCACCGGAGCGATCACCAACTGGGATGACAAGCGGATCACCCACGACTACGGCCAGCAACTGCCGAACATCCCGATCACCCCTGTGGTCAGGACGGACGGCTCAGGAGCGACCTTCTTCTTTACCCGGTGGATGGCGCACGTCTTTCCCGCCCAGTGGAACGCGTTCTGCACCAAGGTCACCAGCGGGCGGGTCACCGGCACCTGCCCGGAGACCGAGTTCTATCCCACCAACGGTCCGGGCTGGAATGCCAAGGGCGAGAACGGATCGACGGCCGTCGCGGACTACATCACCGCGAGCTATGCCAACGGGCGCGATCGGCTACGACGAGTACGCCTACGCGATCAACTCGCACTATCCAGTCGTGCAGGTGCTGAACCCGGCCGGCTACTACGTCCTGCCGACCGCCTCCAACGTGGCCGTCGCGCTCACCCAGGCGAAGATCAACGAGGATTCCAAGAGCCCGGACTTCCTGCAGCAGGATCTCGACAGCGTGTACACGTTCCAGGACCCCAGGTCCTACCCGCTGTCCAGCTACAGCTACCTGATCGTGCCCCGGCAGAATACGCCGACGCCGGGCCGATTCAACAATGACAAGGGCGCGACGCTCAGCACCTTCATCAACTACTTCCTGTGCGCGGGCCAGCAGGATCTCGCCCAGCTCGGCTACTCTCCGCTGCCGCTGAACCTGGTCAAGGGCGGGCTCTTGCAGGCCGACCACATCCCTGGGCACGTTGTCGGACCTAAGCTGCCGTCGCTGAGCGGCTGCGACAACCCGACGTTCACCAATGGCGTCCTCACGCTGCTCAAGGACGCGCCGCAGCCGTCCCCGTGCAGCAAGGCCGGCGAGCCGCTGAACTGCGTCGTAGTCGACGGGAAAGCGACGACCCCTGGTTCGGGGACCGGCGGCACGCCGGCACCCTCGACGTCAGCCTCGGCGCCAGCGTCGCCGGGCGCGTCGACGCCTGCCGATCCGGGCAACGGCGACACCGGGACGACGGGCACGACCGGCACCGATACCGGCGTCTCGTCGACCGGGACGACGGGCCCGACCGGCACCACCGTCGCGGGCACCGTGGTGAACGTCTCGAGCCAGAGCGCGAACCCCGGGGTGCTCAGCTTGCTCACCGCGATCGCGATCCTGACCGCCATCGTGCTGCCACCCGTGCTCGGCGCCTCGCTGCGCCGCCGCAGGAAGCAGGCATCACGGCCGCAGCGAACCACCGGATTCCAGTGAGCCCTGACCCCGGGATTCAGACCGCCACCGTCGGGAATTCCCACGCTCCGATCCCGGAGCCGGCCCGGGAAACGGCACCGACGCCGGTACGGGCGCAGCAGCCCCAGCCGCCGCGCAGCCAGTACCTGCGGATGACCGGCGTCAGCCTGCTGCTGCTCTCGGTGTTCCTGCTCGGTTTCGCCGCCTACCTCTACGGCTTCTCCGCCGTGCAGGAGCAACGCCACCAGAGCACCCTCTACGCCCAGCTACGGAACGAGCTAGGCCAGGCCATCGCCCCCACCGGCCCGACCATCCCAGGTGCCCCGGTCGCGATCCTCGACTTCCCGACGCTCGGCGTCCGCAACCTGGTCGTCGTCGAGGGGACCACCCCGGAAAACCTCATGCTCGGCCCGGGCCTCGTCCGCAACACCCCGATGCCAGGCCAGGGCGGCACCTCGGTGATCTACGGCAAGCTCACGACGTTCGGCGCGCCGTTCTCCCACCTGGGCCAATTGCACGTCGGCGACGAGTTCAAGGCGATCACCAGCCTGGGCGCCGCTACCTACCGGGTCGCCGCGTTCGGCGACAGCAGCCACCTGGTCGCCGACCCCGCGCCCGACAAGCTGATCCTGCTGACCGCCGGCTCGCCCTACGTGCCCACGTACTACACCTACGTCGACGCCGACCTGATCTCGGCGGTGCAGCCACAGCCGGGGAACCTGCCGCCCATCTACACCGACGAGGTCGCCCTTGCCGGAGACAACGGCGCGCTGGTCATCCTCCTGCTCTGGGCGCTCGCGCTCGCTGGCGTGTCCGCACTGGGCACCTTCGCTGCCGCCCGGTGGGCGCCGTGGCCTACGTACCTGAGCGTGGCCCCCGTCGTGATCCTCGTCGTGTGGAACATCTACCAGAATTTCGCGGCCGTTCTACCCAACGTCTACTGAAGCGGACCGACGCAATGAGCGAGCAACTGCAGACGGACCACACGCTGGTCGACTTCACCCGGCCGGGCCAGCCGGGCCAGCTGGGCCAGCTGGCGCAGCCCGCGCAGTTCGCGAGCTTGGCGCCGCTGTCCAAGCTCGAAGCCAAGTCGATCTCCGCCTGGTTCGGCAGCCGCAAAGTGCTCGAGCAGGTGTCGCTGGTCATGGAGCCGGGCACGGTCACCGCCTTGATCGGCCCTTCGGGCTGCGGCAAGTCGACGTTCCTGCGGATACTCAACCGGATGCACGAGATGATCAAGAGCGCCGCGCTGGGCGGCCAGGTGCTGCTCGACGGCGTGGACATCTACGACCCGCAGAACCGGCCCACCGAGGTCAGGAAGCGGATCGGCATGGTGTTCCAGAAGCCGAACCCGTTCCCTGCGATGTCCATCTACGACAATGTCGCCAGCGGGCTCAAGCTGGCCGGCATCAGGGTGAGCAACAAAGACGACATCGTCGAGACCAGCCTGCGCCGGGGCGGCCTGTGGGACGAGGTGAAGAACCGGCTCAAGACCCCAGGCGGCTCGCTATCCGGAGGTCAGCAGCAGCGCCTGTGCATCGCCAGGTCGCTCGCGGTCAGCCCGGCCGTCCTGCTCATGGACGAGCCGTGCTCGGCTCTCGACCCGACGTCGACCAGGCGGGTCGAGGAAACCATCGCCGAGTTGCAGAGCCAGGTCACGATCGTGATCGTGACCCACAACATGCAGCAGGCCGCCCGCGTCTCGCAGAACTGCGCGTTCTTCCTCGCGACCGACAAGACCCCGGGCCACATCGTCGAAGTCGGCCCGACCGACCAGATGTTCAACGCCCCGGTCGACCCGAGAACCTTCGACTACGTCAACGGCCGCTTCGGCTAAGCCCCGCACCGAGCATCCCCGCACCGAGCTAAAGCCGCGCCCGCCACTACCCCACCGCCGGAACACTGGCACCGACAACAGCAGCAAGGTCCGCCTTACTGCTGTTCCGCCCCGCCGGGCGACAGCACCATGGTCCTCCTTACTGTCGTCCTGATGACAGGAAGTAGGACCATGGTGTCGTTGAAACAGCCCGTCCCGGCGACCGTGGCCCGCTTTACTGCTGTCGCGGGCCGGGGGCGCGGGCCTAGGCCGGGGGCGCGGGCGGGGGGACTGGTGTCGGGTGGCTGGTCAGGAATAGGTTGTGATCAGGCGTATCAGCCGTCTTCGGAGGAGCCCACAAATGACCGAGATCAAGACGACGGTCGACGGCGTCAGTTACGTCGACCAGGTAGAGCCCAGATTGCTGCTCGTGCACTACCTCAGGGAAGTCCTAGGGAAGACCGGTACGCCCATCGGGTGCGACACCTCCAACTGCGGCGCATGCACCGTGACGATGGACGGTGTCTCCGTCAAGAGCTGCTCAGTCCTGGCCGTCCAGGCCGACGGCGCCGAGATCACGACGATCGAGGGGCTGGCGAACGGCGAGTGGCACCCGCTGCAGACGGCGTTCAAAGAGGAGCACGCCCTCCAGTGCGGCTACTGCACCCCGGGGATGATCATGGCCTCGGTCGACCTGCTCAAGGACAACCCGAGCCCCACCGACCAGGAGATCAGGGACGGGCTTGAAGGCAACCTGTGCCGCTGCACGGGCTATGAGCACATCGTCCGCGCCGTCAGGCGCGCCTCGCAGGCAGGAGCCGGGCAATGACCGCGACGGAAGAACGAACAACCGAAGTCGGCCGCGCCCGCCGGCGCAAGGAAGACGCCAGGCTGCTCACCGGGCAGACCAACTGGACCGACAACCTCACGCTGCCTGGCATGCTGCACCTGGCGTTCGTCCGCAGCCCGTTCGCCCACGCGAAGATCACCGGCGTCGACACCAGCGCAGCGCTGAAACTCCCAGGCGTCATCAGAGCCTTCTCGGGAGCCGACCTCGCCGACGAGCAGGGCAGCCTGCCGTGCGCCTGGCCCGTGACCGAGGACATCGTGATCCCCAACCACCCGCCGCTCGCCGTCGACGAGGTCCGCTACGTCGGCGAAGCGGTCGTGGCGGTCATCGCGCGGGACCGTTACATCGCCGCCGACGCGCTCGCCCTGGTCGACGTCAGCTACGACCCGCTCGAGCCAGTTCTCGACATGCGCGAAGCCCTCCGCGAGGACTCGCCCAAGGTCCACGAGGCCGGCAACAAGAGCTACGAGTGGGTTTTCGCCAATGGCGACGTCGACGCCGCCTTCCAGGGTGCCCCGATCGTCATCGAGCGCGACTATCGCCAGCAGCGCCTCATCCCCTGCGCGATGGAGCCACGCTCCGTCCTCTCGGCCTGGGACGGCGACCTGGTCACGCTATGGTCGGCCACCCAGATCCCGCACGTGCTCAGGTTCGCCATCGCGGCCTTCTTCGGCATTCCCGAGCAGGACATCCGGGTGATCGCCCCGGACGTCGGCGGCGGCTTCGGCTCCAAGCTTCAGGTCACCGCCGAAGAGGTGCTCGCGGTGCTGATCTCGCGCAAGCTCGGCAAGCCGGTCAAGTGGACCGAGTCCCGCAGTGAAGGCAACATGACCGTCCACCACGGCCGCGACCAGTGGCAGCGGATCAGGCTGGCTGCCGACAGCGACGGCCGGATCAGGGGCCTTTCCGTCGATTTGCTTGCCGACATGGGCGCCTACCTGATGCTGGTAACCCCGGGCGTCCCGCTGCTCGGCGCGTTCATGTTCCCGGCCATCTACAAGATGGACGCGTACTCGTTCCGCTGCACCGGCGTCTTCACCACGAAGATGCCCACCGACGCCTACCGAGGCGCGGGACGGCCGGAGGCCACCTTCGCCATCGAGCGGATCATGGACGAGCTCGCGGCCGAACTTGGCATCGACCCCATCGAGGTCCGCGAGCGCAACTGGATCAAGCACGAGGAATTCCCGTACACGACGATCTGCGGCCTCACCTACGACTCGGGGAACTACGAGGCGGCGACCGCCCGCGCCAAGGAACTCTTCGACTACGACGCCCTTAAAGCCGAGCAGGTTGAACGCATCGCCCAGGGCGACCCAATCCGTCTAGGCGTAGGTGTGTCCACGTTCACCGAGATGTGCGGCCTGGCCCCGTCAAGGGTTCTGGGCAGTCTCTCCTACGGCGCCGGCGGCTGGGAGCACGCCTCGATCCGGATGCTGCCGACCGGCAAGGTCGAGGTCGTCACCGGGTCAAGCGCCCACGGCCAGGGTCACGAGACGGCCTGGAGCCAGATCGTGGCCGACCAGCTCGGCGTGCCGTTCGAGGACATCCGGGTCCTGCACGGGGACACGGCGATCTCGCACAAGGGCATGGACACCTACGGCTCGCGGTCGCTGGCCGTCGGCGGCATGGCCGTGGTCGGCGCCTGCGACAAGGTGATCGCCAAGGCCAAGGTGATCGCCTCCTCGATGCTGGAGGCCCCGCCCGAGGCGGTCGACTTCGCCAACGGCAAGTTCAGTGTTGGTCAGCACGGGGCTGGCGGCGGCGCGGAGGTCTCCATCCAAGAGGTCGCGCTGGCCACGTTCGCCGCGCACAACCTGCCCGCCGGCGTCGAGCCCTCGCTCGACTCGGACTCGACCTACGACCCGGAGAACTTCTCCTTCCCGCACGGCACGCACCTGTGCGCGGTCGAGGTCGACACCGAGACCGGCATGGTCAAGATCCGTTCCTACGTGGCGGTCGACGACATCGGCGTGGTGGTCAACCCGCTGATCGTGGACGGCCAGGTGCACGGCGGCATCGCCCAGGGCATCGGACAGGCGCTCTACGAAGAAGCCGTCTACGACGACGCGGGCAACCTGCTGACCACGACGCTGGCCGACTACCTGATCCCGTCGGCAGCCGACCTGCCTTCTTACGTCACCGACCGGACGACGAGCCCGGCCGACAACAGGCTGGGCGTCAAGGGCGTCGGCGAGGCCGGCACGATCGCCTCGACTCCAGCCGTGGTCAACGCGGTGGTCGACGCGCTGCGTCCGTTCGGTATCAGGGACGTCCAGATGCCGTGCTCGCCGGAGCGGGTCTGGCGCGCGCTGGAGAAGGCCCGCGCCTCCGGCGCTGTGAGCAGTGCTAGCCAAAACCGTGGAGGTGCGGCATGATCCCCGCCAAGTTCGAGTACACCAGGCCGAACACCATCGGCGAGGCGATCGCCGCGCTCGACGGCGGCGGCGAGGACGCCAAGGTCATCGCCGGCGGCCAGAGCCTCATGCCGCTGCTGCGGCTGCGGCTCGCCTACCCCTCGCTGCTGGTCGACGTCGCCGGGCTCGACGAGCTGCGCGGCGTCACCGACCAGGGCGACTCGCTGCTCATCGGGGCCAGGACGACCCACTACGAACTGACCCGCGACCCGCTGGTCGCGCAGTACGCCGGGCTGCTCGCCGAAGCGGCGGGCATGGTCGCCGACCCCGCCGTACGTCATCGCGGCACCATCGGCGGGTCATTGGCCCATGGTGATCCGGCCGGCGATCTGCCGGCCGTCATGCTCGCAATGGACGCGACGCTGGTCGCGACCGGGCCGAACGGCAGCCGGGAAATCCCGGCATCGGACTTTTTCCTTGACTACCTGACGACGGCTCTGGGGCCAGGAGAACTGCTGACAGGGGTCCAGGTGAGCAAGCTCGGGCCAGAGTGGGGCTATCGTTACGAGAAGTTCCACCGAACCGCACAGGCATGGGCGATCGTCGGAGTGGCCGCTTTGGCACGGCGATCGAACGGTCACGTGGCACAGGCCAGGATTGGACTGACCAACATGGGGGCAGTTCCCGTCAGGGCCAGTGCTGCTGAAGCTGCCGCCGCAGGAGCGGAGGCAAGCCGGGCTGCGCTGAGCGCGGCCGCGGCCAGCGCGGCCGATGGGACCGAACCACCGGCAGACCTGCATGGTGCGCCCGACTACCGGCGCCACCTGGCTCGGGTGCTGACCGGCCGAGCATTGGCGGCTGCAGTGCGTGCCGCGGACTAGTCCGCAACACGCCCTGCTGGGTGTTTGTTAAACAGCGGGAGCATAGGACATGGAACTGGAGCACTCATTCACTGTCCCGGTCCCTAGGGAACGGGCCTGGGATGTGCTGCTCGACGTCGAGAGGGTGGCGCCCTGCATGCCGGGTGCCACCCTGGACTCGGTCGACGGCGATGAAATTCGAGGCAGGATCAAGGTCAAGGTCGGGCCGATCAGCATGACCTACGCCGGCACGGCCAAGATCGTCGAGCGCGACGAGGCGGCCGGCGTCGTCCGGCTCGACGCTTCCGGCAAGGAGACCAGGGGCGCGGGTACCGCCTCGGCCTCGGTTCGCTCCGTACTCGAAGATCGTGGGCACGAAACCCGCGTGACCGTGCTCACCACGCTGAACGTGACCGGCAAGCCGGCCCAGTTCGGCCGGGGCGTGATGAACGAGGTCGGCGGCAAGCTGCTGAATATCTTCGCGACCAACCTCGCCACCCTGCTCGGGCAGCTCGACGAGCCTGCGGAAGCTACCCCGGCACTGGCCGACGCCCCTGCCCCGGCCAGTGCCAGCGAGACCTCGCTCGACGATCTCCACCTGCCGGCCAGGGCCGTGGCGAGCCTGAACCGCGACGGCATTACGACCATCACGCAGCTGGCCGGCAAGACCGAGCACGACCTGCTCGCGATCGACGGCATTGGTCCCGCCTCGGTCGACGACATCAAGGCCAGGCTGGCCGAGCACGGCCTGACCCTCGACGCCGAGGCGCTCAGCGGGGTCAGCGCGAGCCCGGCGGCGCCGTCGCCGACTTCGGCGGGCAGCGGATCCGGTCCGAGCGGTGCCAGTTCCGCCGCCGCGAACGGCGCCGCGCCGTCGATGACAGCTAAGTCGGCCGGCAACGGCTCGCGCACCGGCGCGACGACCGGCCCGCCCGGCAAGGCCGACGAGCAGAGCGCGGCTCACATCGAGGCCGACTCGCTCAACTTGATCAAGGTGGCTGGGGTACCGGTGCTCAAGCGGTCGCTTCCGGTCATAGCGGGCGTCAGTGTCGTGCTGTTCTTCGGCCTGCGCCGCAAAATGCGCCGCCGCAGCAAGTAAAAGGCAGCACCAATGCGGGCCACGGCCCCGCCGAGCACCGGTCCGGGCGAGTCAAGCCGCAGCCGGGCTAGGGTTTGGGGGTGACTACCGCCTTGCCGCTGACCAGGACGCATGCCGAGCGGCTCGACGCGGCTGATCCGCTCGCCGGGCTGCGCGAGCAGTTCGTGCTGCCGCCCGAGCCACTGATCTACCTCGACGGCAACTCGCTCGGCCCGCTGCCGAAGGCGACCCAGGCCCGGATCGCCGAGGTGGTCGCCAGCGACTGGGGCCAGGGCATGGTCAGATCGTGGGGGCACTGGGTGGGGCTGCCCCGCGAGGTCGGTGACCTGCTTGGCCGCACGCTGCTCGGCGCGGGGCCAGGCCAGGTGCTCGTCAGCGACTCCACGACGGTCAACCTCTACAAGCTGGCCAGCGCGGCCATGGCGGCCCGGCCTGGGCGCACGGTCCTGGTCACCGACGACGACAACTTCCCCACCGACCGGTACGTGCTCCAGGGCCTCGCGGCACGGCCCGGCTCCGAGCTGCGCATGATCCACGCCGACCTGGACGCCGGCCTGAGCGAGGAGGCCCTGCGCGCGGCGCTTGGCTCGGACGTCGCGCTGGTCAGTCTCTCGCACGTGGCCTACCGGAGCGGGACGCTCGCCGACATGGCGGCGATCACCGAGCTGGTTCACGAGTCCGGGGCGCTGATGCTCTGGGATCTGTGTCACTCGGCGGGCGCGGTGCCGATCGGGCTCGACGCGGGCGGCGTCGACCTCGCGATCGGGTGCACGTACAAGTACCTGAACGCAGGTCCTGGCGCACCTGCCTTCCTCTACGTGCGCGAGCAGCTTCAGGCCACCCTTGAGCAGCCGATCTGGGGCTGGTTTGGCCAGAGCGACCAGTTCGCCATGGGCCCGGCCTACGAGCCCCTGCCCGGCATCGAGCGGTTCGCCACCGGCACGCCGCAGATCCTGGGCACCGTGGCCGTCCACGAGGGCGTCAAGGTGCTGGCCGAGGCAGGGATCGAGCGGCTGCGCGACAAGGCCGTCGCGCTCACCGGGTACCTGATCCACCTGGCCGACGAATGGCTGACACCCTACGGCTGCACGCTGGCGTCGCCGCGCGCGGACGCTCGTCGCGGCAACCACGTCACGCTGGCGCATCCGGAGGCCTGGCGGATCAGCCAGGCGCTCATCGCGGCAGGCGTGATCGGCGACTTCCGCACGCCCGACCGGCTGAGGCTCGGGCCAGGCGCGATCACCACGCGATTCACCGACGTGTGGGACGCGCTCGACCGGCTCAGGGAGATCCTCGCCTCCGAGTCCTACACGGCGCTGCCCGCGACTCGAGCTGGGCTGACCTGACCGGCTACTCCCACTCGATGGTGCCTGGCGGCTTGCTCGTGATGTCCAGCACAACCCGGTTGACCTCGGCCACCTCGTTGGTGATCCGGGTCGAGATCCGGGCCAGCACGGCATCGGGAACCCGGGCCCAGTCGGCGGTCATGGCGTCCTCGCTGGTGACCGGCCTGAGCACGATCGGGTAGCCGTAGGTGCGGCCGTCGCCTTGCACCCCGACGGACCGCACGTCGGCGAGCAGCACCACGGGGCACTGCCAGATCTGCCGGTCGAGTCCGGCCTCGGTCAGCTCGGCCCTGGCGATCGCGTCGGCCGCCCTGACGATCCGCAGTCGCTCAGGCGTCACCTCGCCCACGATCCTGATGGCCAGGCCGGGACCGGGGAACGGCTGCCGCCAGACGATCTGCGGCGGCAGGCCGAGGTCGGCCCCCACTGCCCTGACCTCGTCCTTGAACAGCGTCTTCAGCGGCTCGACGAGAGCGAACCCCAGGTCGGCCGGCAGCCCGCCGACGTTGTGATGTGACTTGATGTTCGCCGTGCCGGTGCCGCCACCCGACTCGACCACGTCCGGATACAGCGTCCCCTGCACGAGAAACTCGCTCGTCGCGGCCGCCCCGGTGTGACCAGCCTCGGCCGCGATCCGCCGGGCCGCGTGCTCGAACGCCCTGATGAACTCCCGGCCGATGATCTTGCGCTTGCGCTCAGGGTCCGTGACGCCGCTGAGCGCGGCGGCGAAGTCGGCCTGGGCGTCGACCACGACGAGGTCGACCCCGGTCGCGTTCACGAAGTCCCGCTCCACCTGCTCGACCTCGCCCTGCCTGAGCAGCCCGTGGTCGACGAAGACACATCGGAGCCTGGCGCCGATCGCGCGCTGGACTAGCGCGGCGGCCACGGCCGAGTCGACACCGCCGGACAGGCCGCAGATGGCATGCCCGTCGCCAACCTGGGTCCTGATCCGCTCGACCTGCTCGTCGATGATGCTCGCGGTCGTCCAGTCCGCGCGGCACCCGGCCACGTCGAGAAACCGCCTGAGCATCACCAGGCCGTGCTCGGTGTGCGCGACCTCGGGGTGGAACTGCAGGCCGAACAGGCCGCGACCGTGGTCGGCCGCCATGGCGACCGGCGTCCCCGCCGTGCTTGCGAGCACGGTGAACCCTGGCGGCGCGACCGTGCACGTGTCGCCGTGCGACATCCAGACCTGCTGGTCAGCGGGCAGGTCACGGGTCATCGCCGCGTCAGCGGTCGCCTTGTCCCCGGCCAGGTCCGTCCTTCGCCGCAAGGTGGCGGCGCCGTACTCGCCAGCGCCCGTCCTGGCGACCTCGCCGCCTAGATCGCGCATCATCAGCTGGAAGCCGTAGCAGATGCCGAGTACCGGGATCCCGGCCTCGAACAGCCCGGCTGGTGCGGGCGGCGCTCCTGGGGCGTAGACGGACGCCGGCCCGCCGGACAAGATCACGGCGGATGGTTTGCGTTCCACAATGTCGGCGACTGGTGTCGTCGCGGGGATGATCTCGGAATAGACCTGGCATTCCCGCACCCGGCGCGCGATGAGCTGGGCGTACTGCGCGCCGAAGTCGAGCACCAGCACCGGACCGTCGGGGTTGTTGTTCGCCACCGAGCCAGCCTACTTGGCAGGCTGCCGGGCGCCGGCGGCGCGCGGCTCAGCTATCTCGGAGTTCGCCGGGGGCGACGGAGGTGCGGCGGGCTGAGCGGACGTCGCCGTCGATCCTGTCCCCGGCTGCGGCTTGCCCATGGTGATCACGCTGACCTTGACCCGGGCGATCCGCCGGCCGTCGAGCTCGGTGACGGTGAGCCTGCTGCCGTTCAGCTCGGCCGACTCGCCGGTCTGCGGCAGGTGACCGAGCGCGGCGAGCAAAAAGCCGGCCACCGTCTCGTACGGCCCGTCGGGCAGCTCGATTCCGGTCTGCTCGGCGAAGTCGTCCAGGTTCATCAGGCCGTCAACCTCGATCTCGCCGGTGCGCAGCCGGCGGGACGGGTTGCCCTCGACGTCGTACTCGTCCTGGATGTCGCCGATCAGCTCCTCGACCAGGTCTTCGAGTGTCACGATGCCTGCGGTCCCGCCGTACTCGTCGACCACAATGGCCAGGTGCGACCGGTCTGCTCGCATCTCCGAGAGCGCGGACATGATGGTCTTGCTGGTCGGCAGCATCTTGACCTGGCGTGCGATGTCACCGACCCGGGCCGAGCCGTTCCTCGCCGGGTCGAGCAGGTCGCGGGCGTGCACGAAGCCGATGACGTCGTCGTAGGAGTCCTCGAAGACCGGGAACCTGGAGTGGGTCGCCCGCGCCGCGAGTGTGATCGCCTGCGCCAGCGGCATGGAAGCAGGCAGGAATTCGACCTCGGTGCGCGGCACGAGCACCTCACGGAGCTGCCGCTTGCCCGCGTCGAAGACCTCGCTGACGATGTGCCGCTCGTCCGCCGACAGCGTCTGGTGCGCGGTGACCAGATCGCGCAGCTCGTCGCTGCTCATCACCCCGCGACCGACGTTCGGGTCGCCGCCGAGCAGCCGCACGACGAGGTTGACGCAGAAGCTGAGCAGCCAGACCACCGGGCGGGCTGCCGCAGCCAGCCAGTCCAGGACCGGCGCGGCGAACAGCGAGATCGGGATCTGGCGCTGCAGGGCGATCCGCTTGGGCGCTAGCTCACCGAGGACCAGCGAGAAGAACGCGATGGCCAGTGTCACGATCAGGAACGACAGCACCGAGGCGAGGTGCGGCGAGACGTGCTTGGACAGGATGTGGTCGAGGTCGGCGGCCAGCGTCGCGGCGCCGAACGCGCCGGACAGCAGCGTCGCCACCGTCACGCCGATCTGGACGGCGGACAGGAACCGGTTGGGGTCGTGGGCGAGCCTGGCCGCGCGCTGACCGCGCTTGCCGCGCTTGGACAGAGACTTGACCTGCCCCTCGCGCAGCGATACCAGTGCCATTTCGGCGGCAGCGAAAAAACCGCCGACGAGGATGATGGCGAGGACGATGATGATGTCCCAGCCGACGCTACTCACGTCGCAGTCCCTGATTTCGGCGGTTAGCCCTAGCCAGCCGCTAGCTTGATTGTCGAGCCCGCCCTGGTCGCGAGCTTGCCGGCCACGGCACGCACCTCGCGGTTGCGTGGTGTGCGAACAGTCTAAGCAGTCCCGCTGCGGGCAGTGAACCCGGCGAAGCTTGTCACGCGCCTCAGATGTGTCAAAACCGCCCCTTCTGGCGTGGTGGTCCGGGAAGAGCCACTTGTGCGATGCTGCTAGCGACAAAGGTGACAAGCGGTACGGCTTAGCTGGAGGTAGCTCATGGCGACCGGGACGGACGGGGTGACAGTCGGGATCGGCGAGGCAGCAGCGGAGATCAGCGGCGACATCGCCGAGCTGCGGCACGCTATTCACACCGAGCCCGAAATCGGCCTTGACCTGCCCAGGACCCAGGCCAAGGTGCTCGCCGCACTCGACGGGCTGCCGCTCGAGGTCACGACCGGGCAGGCGCTGTCCTCGGTGACGGCCGTTCTGCGCGGTGGCCGTCCTGGCAAGACCGTCCTGCTGCGCGGTGACATGGACGCCCTGCCGGTCACCGAGCGCACCGGGCTGTCCTATGCGTCGGCCATCGACGGCGCCATGCATGCCTGCGGGCACGACCTGCACACGGCGATGCTCGCCGGCGCGGCCCGGGTGCTCTGCGCCCGCCAGGCCGAGCTGCCAGGCAATGTCATCTTCATGTTCCAGCCCGGCGAGGAAGGCGCAGGTGGTGCGCGCCTGATGATCGACGAGGGGGTGCTCGACGCCGCCGGCGAGCGTCCCGTCGCCGCCTTCGCGCTGCACGTCGCCTCGGGCCTGCTGCCGCTCGGAGTCTCGGCCAGCAAGGCGGGGCCGGCGATGGCCGCAGCCGACACCTTGCACGTGACGGTGCGGGGCCGGGGCGGGCACGGCGCCCAGCCGCAGCACGCCTCTGACCCGGTCCCGGTGGCGTGCGAGATCGTCATGGCGCTACAGGCCATGGTGACCAGGCGGTTCGACGTCTTCGACCCGGTCGTGGTGACGGTGGGGACGTTCCACGCCGGGACCACCGACAACGTGATCCCCGACGACGCGAAGTTCGTCGCGACGGTGCGGACGTTCTCGACCCAGAGCAGGGACCTGATCAGCACCGCAGCGGTGCAGCTCGCGAGGGAGATCGCGGTCGCCCACGGGCTGACCGCCGACGCCGAGTTCGTGCCCGGCTACCCGGTGACGTCCAATAGCGCGACCGAGTTCGAATTCACCCGGGCGACCGTCGGCCAGGTCTTCGGCGACCACCGGTTCGTGACGGCGCCGCACCCGCTCACCGGCTCTGAGGACTTCTCGTACGTGCTCCAGCAGGTACCGGGCACGTTCACGATGGTCGGCTCCTGCCCGGCGGGCAACGACCCGACCAAGGCGGCCTACAACCACTCGGCCGAGGCCGTCTTCGACGACGCGATCATCACGGACGGCACGACGCTCTACGCCGAGCTGGCCGTGCGCAGGCTGGTCGCGGCCGCCGCCGAGGGCTGAGCCCGGACGTCCGCAGGCTTCTGCTGCGGTGCACCTGGGGAGCCCTGGTGCGGTGACAACAGCACCGGGGCTCCCCAGGTGCGCCCGCCGGAGCGGCGGGCGTAGCTGCTACAAGCTGGCGACGTCCGCTTGCTTGGACCTGACGGCCTCGGCGGCCTGGCGCAAGCCAGCCAGCTCGGAGTCGCTGAGCTCGCGCTCTACTACTCGCCGCACGCCGCCCGCGCCCATCTCAGCCTCGACACCCAGGTAGACGCCGGAGATGCCGTACTCGCCGTCCACCCAGGTGCAGACCGGCATGACCTCGCCGGCGTCCAGGGCGACCGCCCTGGCCATCCGCGCCGCCGCCGCAGACGGGGCGTAGTAGGCCGACCCGGTCTTGAGCAGGTTGACGATCTCCGCGCCGCCGTTCCTGGTCCGGTCTACGAGCGCCTCGATCTCGTCGGCACTGAGCAGGTCGACGAGCGGGGTGTCGTTGACCTTGCAGGCCGAGGACACCGGCACCATCGTGTCGCCGTGCGAGCCGAGTGTCAGCGTCGTGACGGAACCGACTGGCACGTCGAGCCGCTCGGCGACGAAGTAGCTGAACCGCGCGGTGTCGAGCATGCCGGCCTGGCCGATCACCCGAGCGTGCGGGAACTGCGAGACCTTGGCGGCCAGCGCGGTCATCTCGTCGAGCGGGTTCGACACGACGATCAGCACCGCGTCGGGCGCGTGCTTGGCGACCTGCTCGACCACGCTGCGGACGATCTTGGCGTTGACCCCGATCAGGTCCATCCGGCTCATGCCAGGCTTGCGCGGCAGGCCGGCCGTGACGACCACGATGTTCGATCCCGCGATGGCTTCGTACCCCTCGCCGGCCTGCCCGGTGCTCTGGCCGGTGACGGTGGTCTCGAAGCCCTCGATCGGCCGCGCCTGGCTGATGTCCAGCGCGATGCCTTCTGGTTTGCCCTCGACGATGTCGGTCAGCACGACCTCATCGAAGATGTCGTACTCGGCAAGTCGCTGCGCGGTCGTGGAGCCGTAGAACCCGGCGCCGACCACGGTTACTTTGCCTGAGCGAGCCATGAGGTCATCTCCCTTACGCGACGGCGGCCTGCAGGTTCTTGTGCAGCGCGCCGAGGAACTCTTCGGTGGTCAGGTATGGTGCGTCCGCACCGATCAGCAGCGCGAGGTCCTTGGTCATGAGGCCGCTCACGACGGTCTCGATGCACACTCGCTCCAGCCTGTCGGCGAACTCGGTGACCTCGGGCGTGTTGTCCAGCTTGCCTCGGTAGGCCAGGCCCCTGGTCCAGGCGAAGATCGACGCGATCGGGTTGGTGGACGTCGGCCTGCCCGCCTGATGCTGACGGTAATGCCTGGTCACCGTGCCGTGCGCGGCTTCGGCCTCGATGCACGAGCCATCGGGAGTCATGAGCACGCTGGTCATCAGCCCAAGTGAGCCGAACCCCTGCGCGACGATGTCGGATTCGACGTCGCCGTCGTAGTTCTTGCAGGCCCAGACGATGCCGCCATCGCCCTTGATCACCTGCGCCACCATATCGTCAATGAGCCGGTGCTCATAGGTGAGATTGGCGGCGTCGAACTCGGCCTTGAACTCGGCCTCGAAGACCTCGGCGAAGATGTCCTTGAAGCGGCCGTCATAAGCCTTGAGGATCGTATTCTTCGTGGAGAGGTAGAGCGGGTACTCGCGGTCGATCGCGTAACGCATCGTCGCCCGGGCGAAGTCGCGGATCGAGTCGTCGAAGTTGTACATGCCCATGGCGACGCCGCCGCCTTCGAACTGCGCGACCTCCATCGAGATCATCTGGGCGGCCGCATCGGCGGGCTGGTAGGTGATCGTCACGGTGCCGGGGCCGGGGACCACGAAGTCCGACGCCCGGTACTGGTCGCCGTGGGCGTGGCGGCCGATCACGATCGGCTTGGTCCAGCCGGGAACGAAGCGGGGGATGCTCTCGATCACGATGGGCTCGCGGAAGACCACGCCACCGAGGATGTTCCTGATCGTGCCGTTGGGAGAGCGCCACATCTTCTTGAGGCCGAACTCCTCCACCCGGGCCTCGTCCGGGGTGATCGTCGCGCACTTGACCCCGACGCCCAGTCGCTTGATCGCGTTGGCCGCGTCGATGGTCACCTGATCGTCGGTGGCGTCGCGGTTCTGAATCGACAGGTCGTAATAGTCAAGCTCGATCTCCAGGTACGGCAGGATCAGCTCATCCTTGATGAACTGCCAGATGATGCGAGTCATCTCGTCCCCGTCGAGCTCTACTACGGGGTTGGCCACCTTGATCTTGGACATGCCAATAAATCCCTTCACGACGTTCTAGCCCCGCTCTCGGATAGCCGGGCCTAGCCCACTGGTGCCTGCACTCCCAGTCCAGCGACAAGCAGGCCGATACCGAATGCGGCGAAGATCGCTACGTCCAGCAGCCGGCGCCTCGTCGACAACATGCCTGCTCGCCGGTCGGGCAGGACTAGCCTCGCGAGGGCAGCTATGAGCAGAACTCCCGCCAGTACCAACGTACCGCTCTTGAGATCGTGCGTGCCTAGCCGTATCGTCACCAGCCCGGCCACGGCACCCACCACGACCAGCCCGTAAGGCAGTTGCTCCCATCGGACGGGCTGCTGCGCCGCCGCACGCCGCCTGCCGCCCTCCCGGCGACCTGGCTGGGTCCGAGGCGGGCCTGGAGCGGCATGCCTCATATCCGGCCTCGCGCGGCCAGGCCGCGCACAGGCATGCGGACACAGTCCCTACGGAAACAGTGGTGCTGCGCCACTACCTACCCTCCAGACGGTCCCGGTTGTCGCCCCGGCAGGTGGCCCGCTCGAAAGTGTACTTTCCCGTCCTATCCGATAGCGACGCAGGGACGGGGCTCCCCGTCCGAGTTGCCCGGATTGGATCTCGGGTGTGCAGGGTAGTGATCGTGAAGCGGAGCGCCTGCCTCCGGCGGCGGAAGGCTGTGCCATGGAAGGCCCTCACATCCAGATAGCGACCACGGGAGCCGCTGTCCCGCTCCAGCCGGGCGTGACGACGATAGGGCGCGGCAGCTACGTGGACGTCAGGCTGGCCGACCCTAGCGTGTCGGTCCTGCATGCCGAACTCGTCCGGCGCGGTCCTTACGTCTACGTGTGCGACCTCGGATTATCGCGCAACGGCACCAGGGTCAACGGCCGGCTCGTCGCCCGCCGGCTGCTTTCCGATGGCGACGCCCTTGCCTTCGGCTCGGCCAGGTGCCGGATGGGCGGCCTGCTCGCGGACGAGATCACCGAGGCCGAACTGCCGCGATCGGCCGTGCCTGAGCTCACCAGGCGCGAGCTTGACGTGATCGCGTCGCTCTGCCGCCCGGCGATGTGCGACGACGCGTTCGTCACCCCGGCGACCGCCCGCGAGATCGCCGCCGACCTCGTGGTCACCGAGGCGGCCGTCAAGCAGCACCTGCTGCGGCTCTACTCCAAGCTCCGGATCTCTGAGGGGCTGAATCGGCGCATCCGGCTGGCGAACGAGGTGGTCGCACTCGGGCTGGCGAAGCCGCAGATGCCTGATGACCAGCTCTTGCGTACCATGCCCCAACCGACCTGGCCGTCGGCGGGAAGTTCCGGCGGGTCGCCACCCCGGACGGCTGCGGGGGGTTCCGCCCCCCGGGCTGCCGCTGCGGGAAGCTCCGGATCGCCACCCCGGGCTGCTGCTGCGGCGAGTGGTGCCGGGGGATCGTCCCCCCGGGCTGGCACCTTGCCTGCCGAGACCGCGCCACCATCAAGACCGTTGCGCAGCGTCGGTACCCGCGGGGTTACAGGCCGATCTGGTGGGCCAGCCTGAGCAGGCTCTGCCGGACGTCGGTCAGCACGTTCCGCAGCGTCGGCAGGTGCTCGAGCTGAGCGTGCAGGCCGACCACGGGCCAGTAGGCCGCAGCCGGTGACTGGTACCAGGCGGTGATCCCGGCCCAGGTGCAGATGCTGAGCACGCCCAGGTACGCCACGGCCAGGGTGGCGGGCGTGCGGACCACCGCGCTGTACACCCCGGCGAGCACCGACCGGCTGCCTGACGATCCCGGACCCAGGCCGACGACGAGGATCAGCGCCCCCGCCGCGAAGGCAAGCGCCTGCGGCAGCGGATGTACTGGCACGGCGATGATCGTCGCAGCGATGGCGATGCAGCAGCCGAGCAGCGCCACCGGGGCGAGCAGCACCAGGCCGATCAGTGCCCGCAGCACCGACACCGGGAACAGTACGAGTGCCGCGAAGGACATGTTCGAGCCCGTCCCGTCGCCGCCTGCCCGCCGCGACACCTGACGAGCCGTCGTCGCCGCCGCTCGCAGCGTCACGAGCAAGGCCAGCCCGATCGCGGTCCCGACGATCGGCGCCATGACGCTCACCGCCGCCACGATCCCGACCGAGGCGATGACCAGCGGGCTCCACGCCGAGATGGCGGCCACTGAGCGAGCTGCCGGCGCATTGCCCGCGCCCGGGAAAGGTGCCGCCCCGCCGAGTGACCCGGCTCCGGCTCCGCCGGCCGCGCCAGCGAACGACCCGGCCGACGCCAGCTGCCCGCCAACCGGGGCGTAGCCGCCAGCTGCCACCAGTTCAGCGCCCGGCCCCGGCTGGCCAAACTGACCAGGCTGGCCGAACTGACCAGGCTGGCCGCCTGCGGCCATCGGGCCGACGCCGTAGGGACCGACCACGTGGTCCCTGGTGGACGGGTCAGGAGTACCTGCGGCCGCGCCGTAGCTGACCGGCGGCAGAAGGTCGCGTACGTCCTCGGCCGCGAGGTTGACCAGCGGCCGGGTGTGCCCGGGCCAGGCGGCCGGGCCGGCCTGGTCGGCCATCGTCGCCGGCCCCGCGCCCGAGCCGATCGCCAGCGTCCCGTTGTAGCCGGACGGGCTCGGCACCAGGCCAGCCGCGTCGAGACTGCTCGCCCACTGCACCAGCTCGGCCGCCGACGGCCGGCTCGCCGGGTCGCGGGCCAGCGCGCGCCGCACCATCGGCGCCAGCGCGGCCGGCAGCGTGTCCAGGTCAGGCTGGCTGTGCATGATGCGGAAGAAGATCGCCTCGAAAGTGCCGGTGCCGAACGGCGGACGGCCGGTCGCCGCGAAGGCTACGGTCGCGCCCCACGAGTGGACGTCCGAGGCCGGGCCGCTGTCCTTGCCCTCGATCACCTCGGGGGCGAGGTAGCCGGGCGTGCCCATGAACATGCCGGTCAGCGTCAGCCGGGTGGTCTCGGCGAGCTGGGCGATGCCGAAGTCGATGACGACCGGCTCGCCGTCGGCGATCATCACGTTGCCCGGCTTCAGGTCGCGGTGCACCACGCCTGCGGCGTGCACGGCGGAAAGCGCCTGGCCAAGCCCGTAACAGAGCCGCCCCAGGGCCTGACCAGTCATCGCCCCGCCCGCCGAGATGACCGCGTCCAGGGTCAGTCCAGGCACGTATCTGGTGACGATATAGGGCGGATCGCCGTCCAGGTCGGCGCCGAGCACCTGGGCCACATACTGGCTCTGCACCCGGTGCATCGTCTCGACCTCACGGGCGAGCCCGGCGCCTGGCGTTCTCCTCCTGGGCCATGCCAGGATGCAGCGCCTTGACCGCTACCTGCTGCCCGGAATCGTCGCTAGCCAGGTACACCACACCCATGCCGCCCTGGCCAAGCCGCCTGATGAGACGGTATGGCCCGAGTCGCTCCGGCGTGCGGTCCTGGACCCTCATGCCGTCAAGCTTACGGTTCACCATCGAGCCCGCGCTCCTGGCGATGCGATATGGTTCCGCAACCTCTACCGACGCGAGACGCACGCATGGCTCGTCACAGGCCAAACCAAGGGACCGCCAAAAGTATCAGCTAGCGCAAGAGTCCCGCCCGCCCCTGGAGCCCCGCCCCGCCCCGGCCCGCCGTGAGCCTGCCGGCGCTGGAGTCCCGCCCCGCCGCCCAGCCCGCCCCGGCGATGTGAGTCTGCTGGGGTTGGCTCCAAGGCCCGAGCCTGGTCCGCCCCGTCGTTGTGAGTCTGCTGGCGCTGGAGTCCCGCCCCGCCGCCCAGCCCGCCCCGGCGATGTGAGTCTGCTGGGGTTGGCTCCAAGGGCCGAGCCTGGTCCGCCCCGTCGTTGTGAGTCTGCTGGGGCTGGGGCGCGGTGGTTGTTAGTTTGCTGGGCCTCAAGTCGGGGTTGAGAGTTGGCCACTGGCCCTGTGGTCGCGAGGTTGCCGGGCTGCGGTCCGCTTCCGGCCGACGAACCGTTCGAGTCCTGCTCCCTCACGGCTCGCCGCTTAAGGACACCACTGCCCGTCTTGCGCGGAGGCGCTGCCGCGTCGCCAACTCCAACTCGGCGCACGATTCCGCGACGACCGCTGCACGAGCATCGTCCGGAGCGACAGCGACAGCGACAGCGACAACTAGGGCCACGCACCCGGATCTGGATCAAATCAACAGCAGCATGGTCCTACTTACTGTCATCAGGACAGCAGTAAGTAGGACCATGCTGTCGTCCGACACCGGCCCCGAACAACAGGATGTAGGACCTTGCTGCTGTTGCGGAGTGGCAGGGGTGCCCGGCGCGGTGGCAGGGGTGCCCGGCGGGTGGCAGGGGTGCCCGGCGGGTGGCAGGGGTGCCCGGCGGGTGGCCGGGGTGCCCGGCGCGGTGGCAGGGGTGCCCGGCGGGGTGGCCGTGGTGCCGGGGGTGCCCGGCGCGGCGGCAAAGAGGGCGCCCGGCAGACGGCAGGGGGGTGCAAGGGGGCGCCCGGCGGACGGCAGCGGGTGTCCGGCGGACGCCAGCGGATGTCCAGCGGACGGCAGGGGGTGCCCGGTGGAGTGGCCGGGGTGCCGGGCGGACGGCAGCGGTGTCCGGCGGGGTGGCTAAGGGGGTGCCCAGGCGGGTCGAACCAGGGTGTCGTTGGGTTATGCGCCGGCGACGAGCTTGCGCAAGGCGGTCGCGGCCTGCGCGTTCTGCTCGGCGTGGGCCACGAGGCCCTTGGCCAGCTCGGTCATCCAGTCGGCGATCGGCACCTGATTGCGGGACAGCACGATCCCCCGCACCTCATGACAGACCTCAGCAACGGGCGCGCCGCGCTGAGTCGCCAGCGTCAGGTTTTTCTCGCCGAGCCGCACCGAGATCTTCGTCACCGTCCCCGGACGGTTGCGCGCCCGGTCCGACATCGACCGGTTCCGCTCGACGGTGACGCAGCCAGGCGGCAGGGAGTCGCCAAGCGACTCGGTGAGCACCTTGGCGTAGATCGCGATGTCCGAGGAGTCAGCCCGGAGTGCGGCCATCACCAGTTCCAGTGACAGCCCGTCGGGTGCCTGCGCGTCGCTACCGTCTGTCATCGTCCCATCCCAGTGAACACCGCCCAGTGAACACCACCCAGTGAACCGTCAGGTGCAAGCCCAGCCAGATCAGCTCGCCGCTACCGTCCGGCGAACGTCGCCTTACCTGGCCCATTCTCCACGAAACTGCGCATGCCCGTGCGCTGGTCCTCGGTGGCGAACAGCCCAGCGAAATGCAGCCGCTCGATCTCCAGCCCGGTGTCCAGGTCGACGTCGAGCCCGTCATCGATGGCCTGCTTGGCCGCCCGCAGCGCCAGCGAGGGTCCCTTCGCGTACCTGCGGACCAGTTCTACCGCCGCCTGGTACACCTCCGCATCCGGCACCACCGTGTCTACCAGGCCGATCGCCAGCGCCTCGGCCGCGTCCACGAACCGGCCGGTGTAGACGATGTCCTTGGCCCGCGCCGGGCCGACCAGCCTCGGCAGCCGCTGGGTGCCCCCCGCGCCCGGGATCACCCCGAGCTGGATCTCCGGCTGGCCCACCCTCGCGCGCTCTCCGGCGACCCGGAAGTCCGCGCACAGCGCGAGTTCGAGCCCGCCCCCGAGAGCGTAGCCGGTGATGGCGGCCGCGACCGGCTTGCCGATCTTCGCGATGGCAGTCAGCGCATCCCCCAGTTCCCCGGCGACCACCGTCATCTCCGCGTAACTGGCCTCCGCCATCTCCTTGATGTCGGCGCCGGCGGCGAAGACCTTCTCCCCGCCGTAGACGACCACGGCCCTGACCTGCTGGTCGCCGTCGACTTCACGGGCGGCTTGCGCGAGCTCGGCCCGTAGCTGCGCGTTGATCGCGTTCATCGGAGGCCGGTCGAGCCGGATCGTCGCGATCCCCTCGTCGACTTCCACCCGCACGAACTCACCCATGCCGAACCTCCGCCGGAAAGCCGGAAACGAGCGCGCCCGCGCCCCGGCGATCATAGCCAAGCCCGCCGGGCCGGGAACGCCCCGCAGGCGGGGAACGCCCGCCAGGCTGGGACGCCCCGCAGGCCAGGACCCCCGCAGGCCGAAAACTCCGCAGGCCAGAAACCCCGCAGGCCAGAAACCCCGCAGGCCGAAAACCCGGCAGGCCGAAAACTAAAGAAGGGCCTGCCCGGCGCTCCACCGGGCAGGCCCTGCCTTCGCGACAGCGCGGACTAGGAGTCCAATGTCGACTGTCAGCGCTAGGTCACTCGCCAACTGCGCGGGGCAAGTTGATTCCCTGCCAGCTGTTCAGGAATCCGCGCACCTCGGACTCGCTGTACCGGCGGTGGCCGCCGGGGGTGCGAATCGAGGAAAGCTTGCCGCCCCGTGCCCACCGGGTCACCGTCTTCGGGTCCACCCTCAGCATGGCCGCGACCTCCGCAGGGGTGAGCAGCCTGTTGTCCGGCTTGATCTGAGTTCTCACTTCGCAGATCCTCTCGTTGCTACTTAAGTAATGACTCCGTGACCGAGAGTGACCACGGTAGGCACTACTCCTTGAAGTCGTTGAATCACAGGATGTCACAAGTCTCGGGTCTTTGCTGGCGTTCTAACCGGCAAGACAACAAATTTCACCGGGGAGGCCTGATGTCATTGCTAGAAGGGCGTGAATGGAGCCGGGCTGATTTTACGCCAAACAGTAACCCGATGCTCACTATGAGTGCCAGGAAACCGGTCAGTCTAGTCCCATTAACAGAGCCTCTGACCTGGTATTACGCCTTTCCGGCGCCGCCCAGCACAACCAGCATTGTCGACAGTTAACCTCAGCGGAGGTCGCCGCTCACCAATCCGCCGGCACCAGCGGCAGCCTGACTAGGCCGAGCTCAGCGGCATCGGCAATCAGCGGATGCCGGGGCAGAACCCGCACCGTGTAGCCAAACGGACCCGGCTGTCCGAGAATGGCCTCACCGCGATACCAGGCCACTGATTCCGGCTCAGGCTGCGCCTCAAGCGCCAGCTCCGAGCGCACCGGATCGATGATCTCATCGTCACCGCCGGCCCGGCCGTAGACGACCTCGACGCTGACGTCGTCCGGGGTGAGGTCGCCGAGCGTCACTCCCGCCCGAACGGCCAGCTTCGCCCCGGGCGACGGCTCGCCGTCGTCGGTCTCCACGAGCTCGATCTGGACCGAAGGCCAGGCCGCCCGTACGCGTTCCTTCCACGCCGTCAAAGCGACCGCTCCGGCGAAATCAGACGCTCCGGCTTCGCCGCCGACCAGCGCCCGGGACGCCCGCGCGGCGGGCAGGTAGAGGTCGGTGGTGTACTGCCTGACCATCCTGGTGGCCTGGGTCTTCGGGCCGAGCCCGCGCAGCGTGTGCGCCACCATCTCGAGCCAGCGGCGCGGCAGGCCGTCGGTGCCGGTCTCGTAGAACATCGGCGCGACCGACTGGCCGAGCAGGTCGTACAGCGCGGCGGCCTCGACGGCATCGCGGCGGCCCTGGTCGGTGACCGAGTCGGCGGACGGAATCGGCCACCCGTTCTGGCCGTCGAACCACTCGTCCCACCAGCCGTCGAGTATCGACACGTTCAGCGCCCCGTTGAGCGCCGCCTTCATGCCGGAGGTGCCGCAGGCTTCGAGCGGCCGCAGCGGGTTGTTGAGCCAGACGTCGCAGCCCTGGACCAGGATGCGCCCGAGCGCCATGTCGTAGTCGGGCAGGAACACGATCCGGTGCCGCACCGCCGGGTCGTCGGCGAACCGCACCATCTGCTGGATCAGCGCCTTGCCGCTGTCGTCGGCCGGGTGCGCCTTGCCAGCGATCACGATCTGCAGCGGCCGGTCGGGGTCGAGCAGCAGCCCGGTCAGCCGCTCGGGGTCGTGCAGCATCATCGTGAGCCGCTTGTAGGAGGGCACCCGGCGGGCGAACCCGATCGTCAGGATGTTCTCGTCCAGCGCTCCGCTGATCCACGCCAGCTCGGCGTCCGACGCGCCGCGCTGCCGCCAGGAGGCGCGCAGCCGGTTCCGGGCGTGCCGCACCAGCCTGGCCCGCAGCATCCGCCTGATCTCGAAGATCCGCACCGGGTCGGCGGCCACGGCGTCCCAGGCGGTCTCGTCGTCGGCGAGCCAGTCGGCCGATCCGGCGCTGTGACCCTGCTGGGCGATGTTCAAGATCTCGGTAGCGACCCAGCTCGGGCTGTGCACGCCGTTGGTGATCGACCCGATCGGCACCTCGGCGGTGTCGAACCCTGGCCACAGGCCGGTGAACATCTCCCGGCTGACCTGGCCGTGCAGCTTGCTGACGCCGTTGACCCGCTGGGCCAGCCGCATTCCCATCACGGCCATGTTGAACATGGCGGGGTCGCCGCCGTCGTAGGTCTCGGCGCCGAATTCGAGCACTCGCTCGACCGGCAGTCCCGCTTCGCCGCCCGTGTCCCCGAACTCGGACCGGATCAGCTCGCCGTCGAACCGGTCGATGCCGGCCGGCACCGGAGTGTGCGTGGTGAAGACGGTCCCCGCCCTGGTCAGCTCGACCGCCTGGTCGAAGGACACGCCTGCGGCCAGGTACTCCCTGATCCGCTCGACGCCGAGGAATCCCGCGTGGCCCTCGTTGGTGTGGAAGACCTCGGGCTGCGGATGCCCGCTGATGTCGCAGTACAGCCGCACGGCCCGGACGCCGCCGATCCCGAGCAGCAGCTCCTGGCGGAACCGGTGGTCGCTCCCCCCGCCGTACAGACGGTCGGTCACCTCCCGCTGGAGCTGGTCGTTGTCCTCCACGTACGTGTCGAGCAGCAGCAGCGGCACCCGGCCCACCTCGGCGACCCAGATGTGCGCGAACATCTGCTCGCCGTCGGGCAGCCCGACCGTCACCCGGGCCGGCGACCCGGCGTCGTCGCGCAGCAGGCTGATCGGCAGGCCGGCCGGATCAGACGCCGGATACCGCTCGGCCTGCCAGCCCTCGGCCGACAGCGACTGGGTGAAGTAGCCGTGCCGGTACAGCAGGCCGACGCCGATCAGCGGCACGCCGAGATCGCTCGCCGACTTCAGGTGGTCACCGGCGAGGATGCCGAGGCCGCCTGAATACTGCGGCAGCGCTGCGGTGATCCCGTATTCGGGGGAGAAATAAGCGATGGCGGCTGGTCCGGCGGCGAGCTGGCCCGACGTCTGATACCAGCGAGGTCCCGTGAGATAGCCGTCGAGCTCGTCCACAGCGGCCACGAGACGCCGCAGGAAATCCTGATCGCCCGCCAGTGCACTGAGCCGCTGAGGCGAGACGAGTGCGAGCAGCGCGACCGGGTCGTGCCCGCTGGCATCCCACGCCGCCTGGTCGATCTCGGCGAACAGCGCCCTCGTCGGCGCGTGCCAGGACCAGCGCAAGTTGAGCATCAGGGTGCGCAGCGGGGTCAGTGGCGCGGGCAGGGCGGGATGGATTGTCAGTCGGCGGATTGCTCTCACGCAGAGTGACACTAATGCGTGATTGGACCACGGGCATCATCAACCCCAGCGCGGCGAACATGGCCTTGGTCACACTGCCGATCAATCGCCAGCCCCGGCGGTAGCGAAGGCGCCGGCATCGGCAGGTATTTCCGCGACAAACGCTGCCCCGCGTGCATGCGGCGAAGAAGCTCAGGGTAGCTTTCCGAGGTGATAGGCAGGATCCCGATACTCGATGTCCAGCCTCAGGTCGATTGCGGGCGTCGCCCGGCGAAAGCGACCGTCGGGGAAACTCTCCAGGTCTCCGCGCTCGTCTTCCGCGAGGGTCACGAACTGCTCGGAGCGGGCGTCGTGCTCCGGGACCCGTCCGGCGTGAAATCGCCGCCGACGATCATGCGCGAACTCACCCCAGGCACCGATCGCTACGGTGCGCAGGTCACACCCAGTGACGAGGGGCTCTGGCATTTCCGGGTCCAGGCGTGGGGCGATCCGGTCGCGCACTGGCGGCACGACTGCGCGATCAAGGTGCCGATCGGCCAGGACGTGGACCTGATGCTGGCGCAGGGAGCGCTGCTCTTCGACCGCGCCGCCGCCCTGGCCAGGTCGGCACAGGGCCGGGCCGGCGCGGATGGCCCCACCAGGGACAGCACTGCCAAGGAGAAGGCGGCCGTCGCCCGCAAGCTGCTCGAGTCGGTCGCGGCGGCGCTGCGCGACGCCGACCAGCCGCCGCTGGAAAGGCTCGGGATCGCGTTCGCGCGGCAGGCGACCGACGCGCTCGCGGAATTCCCAGTCAGGGAACTGCTCACGAGCTCCCGGTGGTGCCCGCTGGTCGTGCACCGGCGGCGGGCGCTCTACAGCGCGTGGTACGAGTTCTTCCCGAGGTCGGAAGGGGCGAAGGTCGACCCGCTCGGCCAGCACGAGCCAGTGTCCGGCACCTTCGCCACGGCGGCCCGTCGCCTGGACGCGATCGCCGCGATGGGATTCGACGTCGTCTACCTGCCGCCCATCCACCCGATCGGGACGACCGCCCGCAAGGGCAAGAACAACGCCCTGGTCGCCGGTCCGGCCGACCCCGGCTCACCGTGGGCGATCGGCTCGCCGGAAGGTGGCCACGACGCGATCCACCCCGACCTCGGCACGATCTCGAACTTCGACGACTTCGTCGCCCGGGCGGGCCGCTGGGCCTCGAGGTGGCCATCGACCTGGCGCTGCAGGCCTCGCCTGACCATCCGTGGGCGAGCAAGCATCCAGAGTGGTTCACCACCCGCGCCGACGGCTCCATCGCCTATGCCGAGAATCCGCCGAAGAAGTACCAGGACATCTTCCCGCTCAACTTCGACAACGACCCCGAGGGGATCTACGCGGAGATCCTGCGGATCGTGCGGTACTGGATCAGCCACGGCGTGACCATTTTCCGGGTCGACAATCCGCACACCAAGCCGCTTCCGTTCTGGGAACGGCTGCTCGCTGAGGTCGCGGCGACCGACCCTGAGGTGCTCTTCCTTGCCGAGGCGTTCACCAGGCCGACGATGATGCGGGCGCTCGCGGAGATCGGCTTCCACCAGTCGTACACGTACTTCACCTGGCGGGAGACCGCCGCCGAGCTGACCGAGTACCTCACCGAGCTGGCCGGCCCGGCATCGGCCTACATGCGGCCGAACTTCTTCGTCAACACCCCCGACATTCTGTGCGGATACCTGCAGCACGCGGGTCCGGCCGCGTTCAAGGTGCGCGCGGTGCTCGCCGCGATGCTGTCGCCGTCCTGGGGGGTCTACGCGGGATTCGAGCTGGGCGAGAATACTCCGCTGCGGCCGGGTAGTGAGGAGTATCTGGATTCGGAGAAGTACCAGTACAAGCCACGGGACTGGACGGCAGCGAGCGCCAGGAGCACAGGGATCACCTCGGTCATCGGCAAGCTCAACGCGATCAGGCGGGCGCATCCGGCCTTGTGGCAGCTGCGCAGCCTGCGCTTTCACTTCGCCGACCAGCCTGAGATTCTGTGCTTTTCCAAGACCGCGGGCCCGTCGTCGGACGGCGCGCCCGGAGGCGACAAACACGGAGGCGACATTGTCTTGGTGGTGGTCAACCTCGACCCCCACTGGACCCGCGACGCCACGGTCTGGCTCGACGGCGACGCCCTCGGCCTCGACGTCCGTGCGGGCTTCACCGTCACCGATGAACTAACCGGCATGTCATACCGTTGGAGCGAGGCCAACTACGTTCGCCTGGACCCGGCCAGCGCCCCCGCGCACGTCTTCACGATCTCGGCCGACCAGCCAGGCAACGCGGACAAGCCGGCCTAGTGAGCGCGACCGACGGAGCATTGGGCACAATACGGCGATAACTATGCAGCGGACAGTCCCCCGAACCTGGGTAAGCGCGAGCTTAGCCCGCCAGCGGGCCCCGTCCGCCCTGCGTCGCAGTCAGCCAGCGCATTAGTTCAGCTTGGCACGTCATAGTTCAGGAGAAACGCAGTGGCGACACCGCAAGAGCCAGCGTCGGGTTGGCAAGCACCGGCTATGCGGTCCGCGGACGTCAGTCAGCAGACCGCAATGCAGGGGATCCCCATCACGCCGGGCGCCCAGGTAAGCACGTTCAGAGGCACCTCGGCCGCGCCCAACGAGCCGGTGCCGAATTCGTTCTCCTTTGACAAGCCCCGTGACCCGCAGTGGTTCAGGCACGCGGTCTTCTACGAGGTGCTGGTCAGGGGTTTTCACGACTCCAATGGCGACGGCACCGGAGATATCCGAGGGCTGACCTCCCGGCTGGACTACCTGGAGTGGCTGGGCATCGACTGCATCTGGCTGCTCCCGATCTACGCCTCCCCACTGCGCGACGGCGGCTACGACATCGCGGACTTCATGGCGATCCTGCCTGAGTTCGGCACCATCGGCGACTTCGTCGAGCTCGTCGAGGCCGCGCACGCCCGGGGCATCCGGGTCATCGCCGACCTGGTGATGAACCACACGAGCGACCAGCATCCCTGGTTCCAGGCGTCCCGCAACGATCCCGAGGGACCGTTCGGCGACTTCTACGTGTGGTCAGAAAGCGACGACCGGTACACCGAGGCGCGGATCATCTTCGTCGACACCGAGCAGTCGAACTGGACCTACGACCCGGTGCGCGGCCAGTACTTCTGGCACCGGTTCTTCTCGCACCAGCCTGACCTCAACTACGAGAACCCGAACGTCCAGGAGGCGATGATCGAGGTCCTGCGGTTCTGGCTGGACCTGGGGATCGACGGCTTCCGGCTGGACGCGGTGCCCTACCTCTACGAGCGCGAGGGCACCAACTGCGAGAACCTGAAGGAGACGCACGAGTATCTGCGGCGCGTCCGGGCCGAAATTGACCGCCTGTACCCAGACCGGGTTCTCCTCGCCGAGGCCAACCAGTGGCCCGCCGACGTCGTGGAGTACTTCGGCGACGCAAGCGTCGGGGGCGACGAGTGCCACATGGCGTTCCATTTCCCCCTGATGCCCAGAATTTTCATGGCGGTGCGTCGCGAGCAGCGCTATCCGATCTCCGAGATCCTGGCCCAGACGCCGCAGATACCTTCCGGCTGCCAGTGGGGCATCTTCCTGCGCAACCACGACGAGCTGACCCTGGAGATGGTCACCGACGACGAGCGCGACTACATGTACGCCGAATACGCCAAGGACCCGAGGATGAAGGCCAACATCGGGATCAGGCGCCGGCTCGCGCCGCTGCTCGACAACGACCGGAACCAGCTCGAGCTCTTCACGGCGCTGCTGCTGTCCCTGCCGGGGTCGCCGGTCATGTACTACGGCGACGAGATCGGCATGGGCGACAACATCTGGCTCGGTGACCGCGACGGCGTCCGCACCCCGATGCAGTGGACGCCCGACCGCAACGGCGGCTTCTCGCTGTGCGACCCGCAGCGCCTGTACCTGCAGCCGAACACCGACCCGATCTACGGCTACCAGGCGCTCAACGTCGAAGCCCAGGAGCGCAACACGGGCTCGCTGCTGCACTGGACCAGGCGGATGATCGAGATCCGCAAGCGCCACCCGGTCTTCGGGCTCGGGCAGTGCATGGAGCTGAGCAGTTCCAACCCGAGCGTGCTGGCCTTCGTGCGGGCCTACGACGCCGACCAGGCCGACGACCCGGGCGCCCCGTCGATTCTGTGCGTCAACAACCTGTCCAAGTTCCCGCAGCCGGTAGAGCTCGATCTGAGCCAGTTCAACGGCTACTCGCCGGTCGAATGCATGGGCGGGGTCGCCTTTCCTCCGATTGGCGAGCTCAGCTACCTGCTGACGCTGCCCGGGCACGGGTTCTACTGGTTCGTGCTCGAACCGCCGGCCCAGCAGGTCCTCGCCGAGCCGGCCGCGCACGTACCAGGCAACAGGATGTAGCGGCTAGGCCGGCCTTTCAGCCGGCCTCTCTTGCGGCGCTCCTAGCAGGTAGCGAGAAACTATCGACTGTTATCTGCTGACCTGACCAGCTTGGGGAGCGTCGCATGCGCGAATGGCAACAAAGATCTCGTCGGCGAGTCGCCGCAGTGGTGCTCGCGGTAGCGGGAGGTGCGATCAGCGGGCTAGCCGGGTCGGCGGCGCCCGCGCTCGCCGCTCCAGCCACCGTCGCCGCTCCAGCCACCGTCGCCGCTCCGGCCGTCGCGGGGGTGAAGGTCGTCGGCCAGCCAATCGGCATCGCGGCCGATCCGACCACCAAGACCTTCTGGGTGGCTGAGAGTGACTCGCCGGCGGCCCAAGACAGCGTCGACCGGATCGGCGAGACCAGCCACACGGTCACCAGGATCTCCGTCGCCTCCAACGTCTCCGCCATCGCGGCCGACCCGGCCCACGGTCTCGTCTGGGTGCTCAGCAACGGCAGCGGCGGCAGTTCACACACGCTGACGTTCATCACGGAATCCAGCAACGTCGCGACGTCGATGCCGGTCACGGTCGGCTCGTTCCTCGAAGCCCTGGCTATCGACCAGAGCACCGGGACGGTCTTCATGCTCGACGAGGCCGGCGACGTCTACACGATCGACGAAGCTCATCCGACCAGCGCTCCGGTCCAGCTAGTGCACGGAACGCTGAACGTCGCGACCGGAATCGCGGTCGACCCCGGCACCGGCACGCTGTGGGTCGTCAACGCCCAGGGCGACACGGTGCTCAGGTTCAAGGAGACGACCGGGGCCTCGCTCGGCTCGCCGGTATCCGTGGGCGGCGGTCCAGGATCCGTCGTAGTAGACACCGCGGCCAAGACGGTCTGGGTGGCCAACACCGACGGCACCGTGTCCGAGTTCGCCGAGGCCAGCCCGGGCAAGGTCCGCAGGCTCGCGGTGGACAGCGCCGCGTTCGCGATCACCGCCGATCCGAAGAACAAGCTGGTGTGGGTCGGGACGCTGACGGGTTCGATCACCGGCTTCAGCGACAAGACGGCGACGCCGTCGTCGATCGGCAGCCGCTCGGTCGACGACTCGGTGAACGGCCTGGCGACCGACCCGGCATCAGGCCAGCTCTGGGCGACCGAGGCGCAGAGCGGCGTCGACAACGTGATCCCCTTTGTGCGAACGGCGGTGAGGATCACCTCACCGGCTTCGACCTGGTTCTCGGCCAACGTCCCGCTCGAAGCGGCGTTCCCGGTGCAGTCGGCGGGCTTCCCGCCCGCCCGGTACGCCCTCGTCGGCGCGCCTCGCTTCGTGAAGATCGGCGCGGCGACCGGCATCTTGTCCGGCGCGCTGACCGCGAAGTCCAAGCTGGGCGTCTTCAAGTTCACCGTCAAGGCGTCGAATGGCATCGGGGCGGCCGCCAGCCAGAAGTTCACGCTGCACGTCGGCATCACGCCGAGCGGCATCTCCTCGTCGGCGACGTTCCCGATCGGCGTCCGCAGCAGCTTCCGGATCAAGGCCAGGGCCACGCCAGCCGCGACGTTCGAAGGGCTGGCACATGCCGCCTGGGCTCAACCTCAGCAAGAGCGGCGTGCTGTCCGGCACGATCAAGAAGGGCACCAAGTCGCCGGTCACCTTCGTCATCGAGACGAGCAACGCGGTGACCCAGGCTTTCGACGACCCGGTCGTCACGACCTTCGTGCTCAAGGTGGTGCCGGCCAAGGCCGCCCGGATCACGACGAAGTCATCAGCGAGCTTCAAGCACGGCGCGCACGCGAGCTTCACGATCAAGGCGGCGGGTTCCCCGACGCCGACACTGACGGAGAAGGGCAAGCTGCCGAAGGGCCTGTCATTCCACGCCGCCAAGAACGGCACCGCGACTGTATCGGGCACCCCAGCGGCGGCCGACGCGGGCCACACCACGAAGGTCACCATCACGGCCGCTAACGGCGTCGGCAAGAAGGCCACCCAGACCCTGACCATCAAGATCACCTAGCTCAACCGGCCCACTCCCGGCCCGGGGAGCTTTACCAGCCGCTAACCGCGCCGGCAAAGCTCCCCGCCGGCCAGCCCAGCCCCGACCCCCCTGCCCCAGGCCCAGCAAACTCACAACGACCGCGCCAGCCCAGCACCGACCCCTCTGCCCCAGGCCCAGCAAACTCACAACGACGGTGCCCCAGCACCAGCAAGCTCACAACGACGCCCAGGCGAGCCGAGCTCGCGCCAGTCCGGGGCTTTCGCGCGGGTGGTGAAAGCCCGAGTGCCGCGCCGAGAAGAGCTCCGCGACGGCGGGCTCGACTTGCTGCGAGCGACCGGGACATTATTTGACGTCAATCCGCCGAACCCGCGGCTATAAGTCACATGTAGGGCTGATCAGGTCTTATGCCTTGACAGTTACTGGCAAGTAGCTAGAAACTATCGACTGTTATCGGGCTGTACTGCCTGATATCGCAGCCACAATGTCATCGGCGTTCAGGACCGTTTGTTTGTCATCGCTTGATAAAGGCGTCCAAGAGTTCGATGGCTGTTCGATGCCCAAAAGGCCGGTAACCGGTCCTTCGATCCAGCTTCGGGAGCTGCACATGCGCGAAAAGCTACAAAAAATCCCACGAGCGGCGGCGTTGGTTGCCGGGGCAGGGTGCGTGATCGGCGGGCTATCCGCTTCCGCGACGGCGATGCCAGCACTCGCGGCACCAGCACGCCACGCTTCACCTGCCAGCCCCAGTCTCAAGGTGGCGGGCCAGCCGGTCGGCATCGCATCCGACCCGACTACCAAGACGTTCTGGGTCGCCGAAAACGACATAGGCCAGCCGGACGATATCGTCGACCGGATCGCCGAGAACGGCCATAAGGACACCACGATCAAGGTGCTCTCAGGTGTCGTCGGGATCGCCGCCGACTCTGGTCTAGGCATGGTCTGGACCATCGGCAACAGCAGCAATGGCACGACGCATACAGCGACCGTCATCAAGGAGTCGGACAACTCCGCAGCCGGGATCACCGTTGCCGCCAGCAGTGCGCTGACCGGCCTGGCGATCGATTCCAGCACCGGCAAGGTCTTCTTGCTCGACGAAGGGGGCGACGTCTTCGAGTTCATCGACGGCAACCTGGCGCCGCCAGTCAACCTGATCACGGGATCCGCCGGGACAGCCGCGACCGGAATCGCCGTGGACCCAGCAACAGGGACGCTATGGATCGTCAACGCCGCAGGCAACTCGGTGCTCAAGTACAGCGAATCAGGCGGCGCGCCGATCGGGTCGCCGATCTCCGTCGGCAACAATCCAGGCACCATCGCAATTGACTCCACGGCGAAGACAGTGTGGGTAGGGAACTCAGACTCGTCGGTGTCGGAGTTCAGCGAAACAAGCCTCGGCACCGTCCACACGATCAAGCTCCCCGCCAATCCCGAGTCGATCACCGTGGACCCCAAGACCGGCGTGGCCTGGGCCGGCGTCGGCTTCGGATCGGTGTTCGGCATCACTGAGAAGACCAGTCCGCCGTCGTCGATCGGAGGCGTCACGCCAGCGCCCGACCCGATCGTCGGCATCGCGACCGATCCGACCAATGGTCAGGTCTGGGCGACCGACAATGTGCCTTCTCAGGGCACGTTCAACAACGTATTCCCGCTGCTGCCCACAGCGCCCAAGTTCACCTCGCCCAGTACGATCTGGTTCGCGACCAACAACGCTAGCCAGCAGATCTTTGATCTGACGACCACGGCATTCCCGCCGGCCACCTTTACGCTGAGCGGTGCGCCGAGTTTCCTGAGTGTCGGCAAGCGGACCGGCGTCCTGACCGCCAAGCTCACGACGAAGTCGAAGTTCGGTGCATTCAAGGCCACCGTCTCGGCCTCCAACGGGGTCGGCGCCGCCGGGCATCAGACGCTCACCGTCAACGTCGGATCTGACCCGGTGCTTCGCACTACTTCGACGACGTTCGCCATAGGCGTCAAGAACAGTCAGCAACTCAAGGCGACCGGAACCCCGGCACCGTCGTTCACCGGACTGAACTTGCCTAAGGGCCTGACGCTGTCCAAGACCGGCGTGCTGTCCGGCACCGTGCCCAAGGGCACCAAGTCCCCAGTCCAGTTTGGCGTCGAGCTGACCAACAAGCTGACCAGCGTCTCCAACTCACCGGTCGTCGGCATCTTCACGCTGAAGCTCGCGCCGGGCAAGGCACCAAAGCTCACCTCGGCCGCTAAGGCGACCTTCAAGCACGGCAAGCACGGCTCATTCACGGTCAAGTCCACCGGATTCCCGAGCCCGGTGCTCAAGATCACCGGCAAGCTGCCGAAGGGCTTGACGTTCAAGGCCGGTGCGGCCGGTACGGGCATCATCGCAGGCACCCCGGCGGCGACGACCAAGGGTCACACCTTCACGATCCAGATCACCGCGTCCAACGGTGTCGGCAAGAGCGCGGTTCAGAAACTCAGCATCAAGATCACCTGATCAAGATCACTGATAAACCCCTGAGACCTGGGCCGGTCGGCCTCTGCCAGCAAACGGCAGGCCGACCGGCCCGCGATCTTTCATGATCCCGGAGACTTGACCGCTCTTTGCGCGAAGCCCTTTCACTTTGCGGTGAGGACTCAGTTCCATGTGCGAACTAGCCTCCGCAGAGTGACAAGGCTCCGCGCAACCTCAGGAAACCCCTCCGGCCACCGCCCACCCCCGCCGCCCCTCCCGACTGCGGCGCCCCCACTGCGGCACCCCGGGCTCGACCCCGTCGTTGTGAGTTCGCTGGTGCTGCGGGCGTCGGCCACCCCGGGCCCGACCCCGTCGTTGTGAGTTCGCTGGTGCTGGGGGCATCGGCCACCCCGGGCCCGATCCCGTCGTTGTGAGTTCGCTGGTGCTGGGGCGCGGTCGTTGTGAGTTTGCTGGGGGTGGCTGGGTCCGAAACAAGATCAACTTCGGCTAGTAACGGTCAGTCGCGTACCTCGAAAGTGCTCCCCGGCGCCACCTAATCGGCGCCGGGGAGCACTTGCACTTAGCGAGAGGTCGGAAGCCTTGCCTGGCTTACGGCTGGCTGACGGAGATCACGGCGGTCGGGGAACCGGTGACGGTCTCGCCGCCAGTGCCGCTGGCGAAGGTCACTACGTCGCCGACCTTGATGATGCCGGCGCAGGAACCCGACGTCGAGGTGACAGTCAGGCTGTCGCCAGTCGTGACGAACTGGAGCAGTTTGCTGGAGTTGGTGTACTTGGCGCCCGCAGTTCCCTTGACCTCGGCGGTGCAGGTACCCAGGAAGCTGCTGATGGTCAGTATGTGGTCCACGCCCGTGATCGTGCCGGTGGTCACGCCACCTGCGAACGAGACGGCGTTGAGAGTTGAGATCGTGCCACCTTCGAGCGTCGGTCCCAGTGCTGCCCAGCGGGCCATTGCACTTGTGCGCGGCGCTGCCGAAGCTCGATGAGGTGATCTGGCCGATCGCGGTGTTCGTGCCGCTGACCTGGTCCGTCACCGTTCCGCGCCGGCGCCAACGGTGCAGGTGAAGCTCAGGCCCGAAGTGGAGTCGCTGAGGGTGAAGGTGGTACCAGTCGACTGTGCTGAGGTGAAGTTCGCGCCGCCGGTGACGGTCCAGGTGCCTGCTGCCATGGCGGCAGGGACCGCGAGACCAAGCGCGCCGACGACCGTCCCAGCGACTAAGAGCGTCCTGGCGATGTGCTTCCGCATGTCGATCCTTCCTGACTGAGTATCAGTCAACTTAACCAAGCCACCTACGCGGCTTTAATCGCGGAGCCTAATGTTAGAGTTTGACCCAGGCAAGACCAAATTTGATAGTTACGTCAACTAGTGCTCTGTTTTATAGCACTAGTACACTTTCGGCAGGTCAAATTTATCCAGTCTTGAGGAAAAAACGCTCCCCTGCGCCGCCCAGCGCCCTTCCGGCGCACGTGCAGGTGCCGCGTGCACGACAGCAATCCTGCGCACATGATCAACAACTCCGCAAGACTCGCCCTGCCAATGCAGGTGATCATGGAAACGCGATCCGGCGATGCTCCTGACGTGCTAGTTACCCTAGATCGTCACCGGCGGGCATGAATTGCTGAAGCCTGGGCCAGCGTAGGTTGCGCCACTGCACTCGTGGGACATATCACCGGTCACATCAATCACGAAAAGGTCTCGCTGAGCGAGCTTCCCGGCGTATTCGCGAGTCTCCGGCAAAGGGGTTATCGGCGCGGTTTCGGAACATTCGGTGGGCATCGGGACCCAAGCGGGTTGGTCAGGATACAGGGCACACCCTCGATGCCCTTGGCGAAGTTCCCGATCCTGAAATGGAGGCATCGAGGATCGGATC